>NZ_JQAK01000007.1 GCF_000757605.1 Candidatus Paracaedibacter symbiosus
ATTTGACCATCCGTAATTGAAATAACATTTGTCGGAATATATGCTGAAACATCACCAGCCTGTGTTTCGACTACTGGAAGTGCAGTTAATGAACCATTTCCAAAGTTTTTGTTCAGTTTAGCAGCTCTTTCTAAAAGTCTGGAGTGTAAGTAGAAGATATCACCAGGATAAGCTTCTCTACCAGGAGGTCTTCGTAATAATAAAGACATTTGACGATAAGCAACGGCTTGTTTGCTTAAATCATCGTAAATGATTAACGCATGTTTGCCATTATCCCTAAAGTACTCACCTATGACACAACCAGTATAAGGTGCTAGATATTGTAATGGTGCAGCTTCGGAGGCAGTTGCTGCAACTATGACGCTATATTCTAAAGAGTTCGTCTTTTCAAGTAAAGTTACAAGTTTACTGATAGAAGATCTTTTTTGACCTATAGCGGTGTAAATGCAATATAAAGCATTTTTTTTATTTTTCGCGTTTTCGTAGCGTTGATTTAAAATAGCATCTAAACAGATCGACGTTTTACCAGTTTGTCTATCACCGATGACTAACTCACGTTGACCACGACCTACTGGAACAAGACAATCAATTGCTTTGACTCCGGTAATCATAGGCTCGTTAACGGATTGTCTTGTGATGATACCAGGAGCCTTGACTTCAACTTGTTTTAACTCAGAATTTTTAAATTCACCCTTGTTATCAATAGGTTGTCCAAGAGCATTGACAACACGACCAAGAAGGCTCATACCGACCGGTACACTGATAATATTACCAGTACCTTCGACGTATTCTCCAGGTTTTATTTTGGTTCCATCACCAAATAAAACAGCAGAGACGGTTTCAGAATTCAAATTTAAAGCCATACCTTGAATGTCGTTAGAGAACTGTAGCATTTCTCCAGCCTTAACATTTGAAAGACCTTCAATAATAACAACACCATCAATTATACTTTTTATAACACCTATATTACTATCGTTTTTTAGGTATTGTAAAAATAACTCGTTTATATTTTGACTTTGTAATAAACTGGTTTTCAAGAATTTATACTTTTTCATTTTTGTTCTAAACTTAAAAAAAATCTTTTTTTATAAAGAGTAATGTGCAATAACTATTCGTTTTGAGCACCTGTTTTCGAAAGATTGCCACGAAATTTTTCATGACCGCTTTTTAATTGTTTTTGTATTGCAAAATGCAAAAGTTGACCTTTAACCCTTAAGAGAAGTTACAAAGTTAACTGTTATAATACCCCTGATTCTGTAAAATATAATTAAAATGGCAAGGCCGATAGCAGCTTCAGCGCCAGCCAAGGTCAACACGTATAGTATAAAGATTTGACCAAAAACGTCTTCCAAAAGTACTGAGAATACCGCGAAGTTAAAATTAACCGCGAGCAACATCAGTTCAATAGATACCAAAATAATTATTATGTTTTTTCTGGTGATAAAAATGCCCAGAATACCCAAGAAAAAAATTATAAATGAAAAAAATAGCAAAAAAAAGATATTTAAGCTTGCCATTATTAAAAAATTAATTTTATTTTAAAAAAACGCTTTTTAAGCTATAACCTTGAAGAAATGGGACAAGAGTAGACATGCTAAAAAAGTAAAAAAAGTAAAGCACTGTAAGAATCTGACCTAGCATTAGGTACGGATCTTCTATTGGTTTAAAGCCGATTCAACCTAATAGTACACAGACAGACAGAAAAGATCAGAATAAAATAGTCTTTGAAATTTCAAAGAATGACCCTTTAAATATGTTATTGGTTATAAACGGTAAAAGAAACAGAACTATTAAAGCTAATGCTAAAGTGATGACACCGCCTAGTTTGTTTGGAATGGAACGTAAAATAGCGTAGAAGGGTGAAAAATACCATTCAGGAACAATGTGGGTCGGCGTAACTAACGGGTTAGCTGGAACATTGTTTACAGGATCTATTATTTTATCTGGGTAGAAAAAGATTGCATAGCAGAAAATTATCATAAATAAAATCACACCTAAAAGATCTTTAAATACAAAGTAAGGGTGAAATGGCACTTTGTTGGATGCTGACAGAGCGATATTAAGTGGATTGCTAGAACCGCTTTCATGCAGGACAGCCACGTGAATTAATGACAATAAAGCTATAACAAACGGTAACAGATAATGTAAACTAAAAAATCTATTTAGAGTAGCATTATCCACCGAAAAACCACCCCACAATCATATAACAATATACTCGCCAATAATCGGAATAGCTGAAAAAAGGCTAGTAATAACTGTTGCGGCTCGAAAACTCATTTGACCTCATGGCAGAACGTAACCTAGAAAGGCTGTAAGAATCATCACAATTAGAATTGCAACACCAAGGTTCCATAATAATTCACGTGGTTTCACGTATGAATTGTAGTATAAACCTCTAAATACATGAACGTATACGCAAATAAAAAAAATGATGCGCCATTGGCGTGTATATATCTTATTAACCAACCGTAATTAACATCCCTCATAATGTATTGTACGCTGGAAAATGCGCTTTCTATGTTTGGAACATAGAACATAGCTAGAAATATTCCCGTAACAATCTGAATACCCAAACAAAAGGCTGCCAGCACACCAAAGTTTCATAAATAACTTATATTAGGCGGGGCTGGATAATCTATTACAAAACTATTTATTATATTCAACAAAGGATATTTCTTTATAAAACGCATACTATGAATATCAAAAAAATTGGTAGGGACAGGATTCGAACCTGTGAAGCAAGAAGCAGTAGGTTTACAGCCTACTTCCTTTAACCAAACTTGGATACCCTTATAATGCTAAACAAAAACTAAAGAAAAAGAACTAAATAAATAAGATTAAGAAAGCCATAACTAGAGCTAGTAGACCAATAGCTTCAGTAAGAGCAAAACCAATTAGAGCGTAACTGAATAATTCTTTTTGAAGGTTAGGGTTTCTGGAAAATGCTAAGATTAAGCAACCGAAAACAATACCAACTCCAGCACCTGCACCAATTAGACCAGATGTAGCTAAACCTGAACCTATCATCTTAGAACTTTGTAAAATAATATCTAAATTTTTCATGTGATATATTTTTATAACTAATTAATGGGTATGCGCTGACAAGAGAGTATTTATGTATCTTATAAGACTAAAAAAAGCTGCGAGCACTAAGACTTCAAATAATAACTACGACGTAATGATATCAAGACGTGGTGGCGAGAGGGTGATAGGTTCTTACAACCAAAACAATAATAAGTTAATATTGGATATAAAGATATTAATATTCGTTCTAGGCAAAGGAGCTGTTTTTTCTAAAAATTTTTCAATGATTTTTAAGAAGACCACGGGCTTCCTTGCAACAAGACAAAATGTAAAAGTGAAATTCTAATGAAAATTAATAACGTAATAACTCATATTCAAAAAAAAATTGGATTAAGGTTGGCCGTGTGGTTTATGTAAGATATATATTAATAAAAGAAGATGAAATTAAAATTTCCAATTTCATCGGGTTATGTATTGCTAAGAAAAATAAATCAAATAGTCTTCTAATAAAGAATAATGTGAAAAAAGAGGATATTAAGCTCTTAATACACACGCATTCTCCACTAATAGTTAATTTTAAAATCTTGAAGCGATACAAAAAAAAGTATAGACTGAATAAGCTGTATTATAAGTAGTAAATGGTAAAAAAAAGAAAGTATGACCGTTATTGGAATCGAACCAATACTCCTTAAGGAAATAGGTTTTAAGCCCATCGCGTCTACCAATTCCGCCAAACGGTTTCATCATTCGAACAAAGACCGGTGAATAACGGGAATCGAACCCGTATCTACAATGCCACAAATTGTCACTTTACCATTAAGCTATATCCACTTTTACGGAACTATAAAGGTTTTAATTAGTGAAAATTTATACCTTTATTAAAGTGGCTTGATTTTAATTTAACTTTAAGGTCCAGCTATTCAATAAATTGTACATGTACAATCTGAATAGATTTAAGCAGCACCTTTATTATTTGTTATGTCGAGTGCCGTGAATCCTAAGCCCAATTACGCGCTCTAGGTACTTTATTCATCGATGCCAACTTTTTATTAATACACTCGGAGAACCGACCTATCGTATCGTGATCGTACCAATTGCGTTCACACAACTTCACATAGCCTTTTTCGGTCATAATAGCATTTTGCCTTACGACGTCATTAAAGGTACCTGGCCACAGTTCATCTATATAGATGCTGACTTCTAGATGTTCCATAGGAAATCCGGCCAAACGACATCAAGGCTCATGATAATACGTGCGAGCAACGTCAACGTGACAAAGCAGAACCGGTTTGAACGTCTTCCAGTGATCAATACAACCGCATTCAGCAAAGACGATACCATAATCTGGTCAGGGGGTTGAACGTGGTGGAAAAAACCTAGGATCGATAGCGATATCCGGCAAATCGAAGTAGCCGTACTCCATAAATATAGTAAAATCCAACAAGCCCGGCATGTTATGATAACAGGAATAATAACAAGATAAAACAGACATATTTTATTATTTTATTAATATATATATATTAGATTAAAATGTTGAGGTGTATATAAGCGTTTATGCTTATTTGGGCCTCGTTTCAATGTTGATATCATCAACTTCAGATAAAAATCTTTTTTTTACTAAGCGTGGATTCAGTTCTTTGCTGTCAGGATAACAAAATTCCTTAACATCCACACCTTCATTGCTTAACGAACTAGCCATCAATGCGGTTTCGTTATGTCTCGAATAACACCCGGTGCGGCTAATTTCTCCAGCCCGCGAAATGAATGTGGTTTCGCCTACGAAAAGAGCTCTCGCCTCATCAGCGCCTAGTAAAAGAAGACCGGTCGAGGCGAGCAGTTTAGCAGATGAATTAATAAGTTGAGAGTTTTTCATATAAAAATTTGAAGCGGTCTGCGCTCCTTGTTGAATTGCTTCCGGAGTAAGCGTAGTGGCAGCTTTTCGCATCATAAATAGTACAGTCAACCTCTCTAAAGGTTTTGGCAGTATAAAATTAAAATTTGCTGGTATTGGTTCTGTTATTAAATGATATTCGATAATTAAAGAATTTACCAATTTAGCAAACATGAAAATACTGGCGAAGAAGAAAGATAGAATGCAAAAAAAATGGAATGTGGTAATTTTCAAAGTTATACCTAAAAAAAGAGTTATGAAAGATGAAAGGTCAAGAAACCTTCTAATTTTAAAATTAGACTGTAGGTTGTATTTTTCGCTTACCATCCTTTCAAACTCACCCCAACTGTTTTTATTATGATTGACACGTTCAAAATCTATTAGACTTCTAATAAATCTAGTATTAGTTATCGAACGGCTTTTTCTTATACGAATAAATCAAAACAAAAAAATAGCCCAAACCAGACCGAAAAATGTAAAAAGAGTGATTAATCAGAAAACGTTATCGAATGACACACCGCTAACCGATCAATAAAAAGCAATCCTCAAAGCGTAAACCAAAAATGTAACCGTACTAATAACTATAGTAAAATTCTTCAAACTGAATATTACCCAAGAACGAAACGAAACAAATTGTTTAACAATACCAAAACCACTTAAATAGTTTAGAAATTTAGAAAATTCATCTAAGAATTTACGCCTCTTCATTTTTAGCTATAGTTTTGAGAAAAATCTTCTTAACTCGAAGAATATGCGCGCATAACTACTCGTTTGGCGCTGATCATTAATTCGTTAATGTCGGGAGATAGAAAGAAACTTTATGATTCATTTTTCTGTGTAAAGTATAAAATATAAGTCATTGCTCTACCACTGAGCTACCTAAGAAAGAGATGTTAACTGGAACTAGCAGTTTATTGGAGTAGGGATAATTATAAAGATACCTAATATATAATATATTAGGTTAAGGTGCATTAATTTCTAATTAATGCACTACATTACGCATATAATTAATTCAAATTCTTGAATTAATTATTTCATTTACGTTCTTAATTAATTCGAATTTTTCAATTCAATTCATTCAATTCTTTTGAACTAAATAATTATTTCCCTAACACTCCTAAAAAGAACGTCTAAAGTGCTTGATTTTAAAGCTTTAGATTTCGATAAATTGTACATGTACAATCTGAATAGATTTAAGAAGACATGCGTGAAGACGCAAAACACAAAAGCTCATCGAATTAAATGAGGTTTAGTGAACTTGTTTGCGTATTTTCATGTTTGTAGAAAATCCCAGTTAAAGATTTTCTCACCGGCAAGAACGAAAAAGTCTTTAAAAAGATAAGATTTGGCTAAAATTCTAGAATAACCTCTTCAAAAAAATAAATCGAAGAACTTATTTAGTGATAAAGTCTTTAAATTAGTTTTTGATTTAACAATTTTTTGAATAGCCTTTTTATAAAAGGAGAATATAAAAGATGACGAGCTGAGGCATCTTGAATACAAGACGCTTTTGCAAACCATGAGATAAAATAAGAAAAGTGCACGTGTACTTCTTGAATTTCCCGGAATCGGAAAAAATACGTTTGTTGGATCATCGACTGAATCAGCAATACCGAAAGATGGGATATTGATTATAAAACACTCGTTTATCACGTAGTGATTATTTTGCATATTTGGCACAAAAATTGAGTGTGGAAATCTTCACGGGCGCACTCTTCTAACGTGTTTGTAATTTGATAAAACACCCTTACATCATTTTTCATTCATGAATTTCACTTCCGGGAATAACACAGATAACTTAGAGAATTGTGGGCTATCCTTAAACGAAGAAAATTTTTCATTTACTAACCACACAGAACACTTTTTAGTAAATAGGTCGGACGTGACTGATATAAATTTTCTAGTAGAGGAGTAAATGTGGTTGACGTTAAAAATGTTAGAGTTTTTATATTTTCCAATTAAAAAATAATTTATTCTCGGGTTTCAATTAGAGGTATGATAACCCAAGAATAAGTCGGCAGCTAGTAGCTGATTTGTCGTGAGATTAACTTTAGTTATCATTGTAATTAAATGTATATATAAAATGTGAAATTGTATATGAGCTTAAACACAATGTTTGGATTTACGAAAAAAATGCAATTTAGTAAAGTAATTAATGCAATAATGAATGCATTAGAAAACGGTACATCTTTTAAAAATGTTCAAGCGCCGCTACTATTTCTATTGAAATAAATAATCTTAACAAGCCTTATATAGTAAAAAACACTTATCACGCTAAATATCACAAATAAAAGAGTTAATCAATACATCTTTGCCTTTAACGCGAAAGCAAATAAAAATAATTTGCCATAAAACCCAAGAAGCGGTGGAATACCCGCAATTGAAAATAATAAAATAAAAAGACTAAAAGAGAGGAACGGGTTAATTTCTGATAAATTAACTAAAGAGTTTATCCTCTTTATCAATACATTATTTGTAACTGTCCTTAAAGTCATAAAAATAGAAAACAAACCTAACATGATAACTATATAAGATAAAAGGTAGAACAATGTTACGTAAATTCCAGATACATCACCAAGTGACAATCCAAGCACAATGTATCCAGTGTTAGTTATCATACTATAGGTTAATAAACGTTTTAATTTTATTTGATAGATGGCAGCTACAGAACCCAAAATAATAGACATCAGAGCTGTTAAGATAAACAGAATTTGATAAACTGCGAAAACTTCAAAGAAGACAATATAATACAATTTAAACAAAATGAATAATATCGAAATTTTTGGAATAGTAGATAAATATGCGGTAATAATCATAGGCGAACCCTCGTAAGCATCTGGCATTCACATATGGAAAGGTACTGCACCAAGTTTAAATAACAGGCCGATAGTCACCAAGATTAAGCCTACAAAAAAGCCGCTAAACGAGAAAGAGTATAAAAAAAGGTTTAAATCTAAAAACTGAAATGTAGATAAGAACAGCATTAAATCAGTATAAGAAAGAAAACCCGTGAACCCGTATATTAATGATATGCCAAAAAGGATAATACCAGAAGAGAAACTACCAAGAATAAAATACTTTAAACCGCCTTCTGTAGAAAAGGACGACGTTTGTTTTGACGACACTAAAACGTAAAAACTTAAACTTTGTAATTCAATTATAAAAAATAAGCTCATAAGATCGTTGGAATTCAATATTAATATACTACTAAAAACCGATAAGAGCAAAATGATTATAAATTCAAAATCATAGTTTTTTAATGAGCTAATATAAGCTCTCATAGCGAGAGCAAATACAATAAAACTACAAAGAATAAGAATTTTAAAAAAATTTATACTGACGTCGTTATAATAAAAACCGTTGAATAAATAGTAATTATCTAAAGTATTACCATTAGCAAGCATTAATAGAATGATGATTGCTAATGGAAGGATATTGAGTAAGGTTGATGAAACGTTTAAATATCGGCCTGAATATAATTTTTTGTTAGATAAAAAAACAAAAAATATTAGAAAAATAACGATAAAAACCAGAAAAAAAATTTCAAACATAAAAAAATATAGATCATTTAAAAAAAGACCACTATCTGCAGTAAAAAAATTGTTAAAATTCTCATTAATAATACTATTATAAAGCAATGCCATGTTTATTTTTAATTTTTTATTTAAAAAGCAAGTAATTATATACTGATAGTTCCATTAGCGACATAATGCCATTAGCCTTAATACCGAATAAAATTGTAAGGAAACAGAATGTAAACCCAACTAAGAACTCTTTCTTTGAAAAATCAGCAAACTTGTTGAAATATAATATATTTAATTTATTAAAAATTATTCGATTATACAATCAGATGGAGTAAACAGCTGTTAAAATTATACTAAACGTTGCTATCAATGCAGAGAAGTGGTTACTTTCAAGTAAACCAACTAATATTAAGAACTCTCCAATAAAACTGCTAGTTCCCGGGAAACTAATGTTAGATAATATAAGAATAAAAAGGCATAGACTGAATAACGGCATAGTAGCCACTAACCCGCTATAATATCTTAGAATTCTAGTCTTGTAACGATCGTATATACAACCTATACAGAAGAATAATCCACTAGAGACTATACCATGGCTAAGCATTAAAAAAATACTGCCACTAATACCTTGTATATTTGAAGTGAATAAACCCAATATAACAAAACTCATATGACTAACCGACGCATATGCAATCACTTTTTTTAAATCGATCTGTCTTATTGTACTGCAACACGTATAAACAATTCCCAATAAACAAAGTGTATAAACTAGTGGTAAGAAAAAATAAGTAGCGTCGCAGAACAAAGGAATTACGAATCTTAATAAGCCATAAGTACCAAGTTTCAGTAAAACACCCGCTAAAATAACAGATCCTACAGTTGGAGCCTCGACATGAGCCTCTGGTAGTCAAATATGAAAAGGGAAAAGCGGAACTTTAACACAAAATGCGAAAAAAAATGAGCATCAAAGTATAAGCTGTCTGTAAAAACTAAAGTTGGTGTAGTACAGTACTCTTATATCAGTAGTTTGTACGTGCGAGTATATAACAAGTATACCAAGTAACATGAGTAAAGAACCCAACAAGGTATAAAAAAAAAGCTGATATACAGCATGAATTTTTCTCTGTCTTGAGCCTCAAACACCGATTAATATAAACATCGGTATTAAAATGCTCTCAAAAAAGATATAAAAAAATACCAAGTCGAGGACGCAAAATATATTGAATAATATGAACGTAATGATGACAAGGCAGATGATAAAGCTATTGTATTTATACTTTATGCTATTTCAGCTAATAAGGATACAAATTGGGGTTAAAAAAAAAGTCAACAATAAAAACAATAAAGATATATTATCTATACCAATTACATAATAGAAATTAAATAAAAAAATTCACTGCTTATAAAATTGAAAGTTTGAAAAATCAAAATTAAAGATCGGATTAACATTATTTATCAATATTCAGAAAACTAAAACCACTAAAAATTGAAAAATTGAAAAAGAAAGTGATGTTTTTTTAATAAGCTTAGTTTTCAGTTTAACGTCATTGACGCAGAATGATAACGCAAATAACGAAGCTAACCACAAAAAAAGGAAAAAACAATATATAATATAATAAGAAATTCATTTAAATATACATAGTTTAAAAACCGTACTATTTAAAGAAACTGTCTACACCAGAACCTCAGCAATAAATAGATAGGAAAAGAAAGATTCAAACAACGTCGACAAAATGTCAGTATCAAATCGCTGCTTCATAACCGAAATGGTGGTTATAAATAAAATGCAAATCTAGTAATCTAAAAAAACAGACAGTTAAAAATAAAGTACCAACTATTACATGTAAACCATGCAAGCCTGTTGTCATATAGAACGTGGAACCGTAAACGCCATCGTAAATATAAAATGTTGCTTTATAGTATTCATAACCTTGCCACACTGTAAATTCTAAACCTAAAAAAATGGTTAAAAATAAAGCAAAAGCGCAAATAACGTAGTTATCTAAAAACGAAAAACCTTCGTCCTCAGTAACAGCGTCTGAAAAGAAAAACGTTTGTCAAGATTTATCTCTGATAACGTGATGGCTTCATGTCACCGTTAAACCAGAAAGAAGCAGTATTAATGTATTTAATAAAGGAATTTTTAATGGATTTAACACGTTTATACCAAGAGGTGGTCAAACAGAACCTAAAACAACACTTGGGGAAAGGCTAGCGTGAAAAAAAGCTCAAAAAAAAGAAAAAAATAACATAAGTTCAGATATAATAAAAAGAATAACCCCAAGCCTTAAACCTTGTTGAACCTTTTTAGTATGATAACCACTAAATGTACTTTCTCTAATAACATCTCTCCACCATACAAACATCATTAATAATATAAGAAGAAAACCTGCAAGTGATAGAAGGCTACCATATAAGTAATTATGCATATGCATAACTAGACCGAAAGTTAACATTAAAGCACCGATAGAAGAATAAAGTGGTCACGGACTTCTAGTTACAATGTGAAAACTATGCTTTTGATTACCAGCAAAATGAACACGACAATTGTGGTATCATCACTTACTATTTAAATCTACTAAACGTATGTCACTATTATATATATTATTAAACTTATTTAAGAAAACGTCGTAACCCAATTTCATAACAAAAAATTTAGAAAATTCATCTAACAAACTCAGTTTGCGGAAAAACCACAAAAAGGCTACCTATACACTTCTAACAATACTAAAAATTTGCGCTTTTATGCGGAATTTTACGATTTAAACAAGCATTTTTTACCCAAAGAACATAGAAAATCTCTAACCTCGTAAAAAGTTATACCCCTTAAGGTTAAATTTATTAAAACAAAGTGACATCACTTTTGAATTTCTAGTAATAACATCGGATAAATAAAAGTTATTTGACTTAGAAACGAAGTTTTTAATATGGAAGTAACTATAACTACCATAATTTACAAAATTAAATGACTTGTTAGAGCGTTTATATAATATAAACGGGGAAGTTTTTGTAATAAAAAAAGTAAACCGGTGGAATCCTTAACACGAAATGTTGAAAAACCTAAAACTTCGATCAAAGCGTTAACTATCTTTCAATCATCACGTGAATCCCCAACACTAAATAAAACCTTTTTAGTCTTCTGAACCATACCGAACACGTTGCTGTAAAATGAATTTTTTTCGATAAAAGAAGTGCTGGGCAATACGACATCCGATATGGCTGCTCCAACGTCACCGTGATGTCCCTGGTAAATTTTAAAAGAGTTTTTCGAGACATTATCTACGTCATAGTTGTATAACCATTCAATAGGGTGTCGTACTAAAGAACAATTCTGGGTATGATTACCGACAAAACTTATTTCTCTGGTTGAGAAAAATGATGAATTAAGTGGTATTACGCCAAATCCATTCCAATTAGATCTTATTAAATTTGTGTACGTAGAAATAGTACTAAATAAGGAAGAAAACGTACTTGAATTAATAACACTTTCGCCAACTAGAAGAAGCGGGTTTAAACTAAAACCTTTAGAAATCCTAGAGCTTAGTCAATGAGAGCCTTCAAAAATACTTAATAACACGGATGAAGAATTTGAAACATGTTTAACGTAATAACTAAAATTTGAGTGGTAACCGATAAGATAAACAGGCAAGTTAGTTTTCACAACCAAACGTCTAATCTTCGAATTTAAAATCGGCGACTGCACGCGTAGATTTAAGTCGACTAGTAAGCAGAAATCTGTCTTCTCTAAATCGCGCATGTTAATGTTCATGGAATATAAAATGGACGAATCAGTATTGTTCGAATTAAAACCAACAAAATAGTTAGAACCGCTCAAATGAAAAAATTTTTTTATCAAATAAAGACTTTCCAAATCTAAAAAATCACCTATAAAAGCTTTAAACATATTTTGCGAAGTAGTCGTGTTTAAACGCGAGATTAAAGAAGATTTTAGTATAAGCAGAATCTTCTTCCAGCCTATCTTTGAAAAGGCCTTACTGTTACGAACCATCGGATAGTATAGACGTTGTCTTCTAAAAGCATCATACGAAAAGCGTATTTTATCAGTAATTCAATCCTCGTTTATTTCGTCATTAACTCTCGGAAGAATACGCATAATTTTAGTACCGCGTATATCAACACGAATATTACTATGTAAACTATCAAAAACATCAATAGAATTATAACTTTTCAATTCTCACGGCCTAGAAGTAAATGCAAATGGTTTCGAAGTCAACGCACCGACTGGGCAAAGATCAATAATATTTCCAGAAAGCTCGTTACCCATTAAGTTTTCGATATAAAAACCTATTTCCATCTTTGAACCACGTCCAGTAACACCTAAAACACTAGTGCCGGCCACCTCGTTGCTAAACCTAACACATCTAGTACAATGTATACATCTATTCATAATAGTTTTTATTAAAGGACCGCAGTCTTTATCTTCTACAGACCTCTTAAATTCATAAAAACGCCCTCTATCATTACCAAAAACTACAGATTGATCTTGTAAGTCACACTCACCACCCTGATCACAGATTGGACAATCAAGCGGATGGTTTGCTAATAAAAACTCCAAAACGGATTCCCTAGCCTTCTTCACCTTTAAGGTATTTGTATAAACATTCATAGAGTTAGAAACATTTATAGCACAGGAAGCAATTGGTTTAACCTGTTTCAAATCTTCAACCAAACACATCCG
Organism: Candidatus Paracaedibacter symbiosus; assembly: GCF_000757605.1. GTDB lineage: Bacteria > Pseudomonadota > Alphaproteobacteria > Paracaedibacterales > Paracaedibacteraceae > Paracaedibacter_A > Paracaedibacter_A symbiosus. The sequence goes on from NZ_JQAK01000007.1 coordinate 13,139, forward strand.
ACAATTTCCAGCAATAGATAACTTTTCGTGAAAACAAAATCTTGGAACGTCGACCTTATTTTTGAGACAAGCCTGAATTAACGTTAACTTATCATTTATTGTATATTGAAAATCATTTAATTTAAACGTAAAAGGCTTCATACTCTTTATTTATTATTTAATTTGCCTGCGCTAAAATTGAGGAAAATTATAGTACAGATAATGCACGTTAGAAGTTTAAAATTTAACGCATTGTCGTAACTTAATTCAACTAGAAAAATTGATAAAATTAATTTTAGGAAAAGAATAATTCCAAGTAAAATAATGAAAATATAATTATACATAAAACCAGTCTGAAAAGAACTAAAAGAGGCCGACAACCTATTTACCAGACGTACTATACTTAATGGACCGAAAAACTCAATAAATCCCCTATCTATTAATTTAAACGTTAAAGTATACGATAAATTTAGTATATTAAAAATAAAAATATTATTATAGATCAAATCAAAATACCATTTCTTTACTAAGAAAAAATATACATTGTACAATAACCTGTTAGTCATAACAACCATTGTATAACTATAACCAATAAAATAAACGAATAATGAAAAAAAGACACCAGCAAAACTAAAATAAAGCGGAATAAGTTTGTAATTGTAATCTAGGAATTCAGCATTTAATATACTTGCATGGCTAGCTAATTGGAAAATAGAGTTATCAAAGAAATCACTTCCTAGACCGATAAACAAATCTTTAAAAATAAAACCGATAAAAATACTTAAAAAACCTAAAATAGCAAGAACATACGAAATAAAATATGAAGATTCATGAGATAAGCTAACTGCTTTAGCTGGTGAATTTGATTTAGCAAAAAAGACTAGATAAGCCAATCGAATAGAGTAGAAAGAAGTAATAAAAGCTGCGAATGTTCCTAATCAATAAATAAAAAAACCATCTATCGAGTATTTAGAAAATGCAACCTCTAAAATAACTTCCTTTGAATAAAAGCCAGTCAAAAACGGAAATCCTGTTAACGAAAGTGAACCAACCAAAATAGCCACATACGTAAGCGGTAAGAGCTTCACTAATCCACCCATTTTTCGCATATCTTGCTCATCCAATAAAGCATGGATAACCGATCCAGCGCCAAGAAATAATAACGCCTTAAAAAAACCGTGATTAAATAAATGAAATAAACCCACAGAATAGTTAGACATACCACAAGCGAAAAACATATAACCTAACTGACTGCACGTAGAGTACGCAATTACCTTTTTAATATCGTACTGAACTAAACCAACAGTACCGGCAAATAATGCGGTTAAACCACCAATTAAAGAAACTAAAAACAAAATGGAACCGCTATATTCCAGAAGAGGGGACGAGCGTATTAAAACGAAAACTCCAGCAGTAACCATTGTAGCTGCATGAATTAACGCTGATACCGGTGTCGGGCCCTCCATTGCATCAGGCAATCACGTGTGTAAACCTAGTTGCGCGGACTTACCGATAGCACCTAAAAACAAGAAGAAACAAATTAGATCAATTCGATTGAACGAAAAAGATAAAAAATTAACATCCGAGGCTTGGCTTAAAAAAGCGCTTAAATTAAAAACAACGCCGAAATCAAAACTCTTAAAAAAAAAAATTAATAATAACGAAAAATACAAGCCAAAATCGCCTATTCTATTTACAATAATGGCCTTCATAGCCGACTTATTAGCTTGAATACGTGTATATCAAAAATTGATAAGAAGGTAAGATGACAAACCAACACCCTCCCAACCTAAAAAAAGTTGAACAAAAGTTCCAGAAGTAATTAACATAAGCATAAAAAAAGTGAATAAAGATAAATAACCGAGAAAACGTATTATATGCGGGTCACCATTCATATAATCCATTGAATACAAGTGCACCAGAAAAGAGACAAAAACTACTAATACCATCATTGTTGCTGTAACGCTATCAAACAAAAATGATCAATTCAAACGCAGTAGTCCAATATGAAATCAAGACCCAAGATCAACATAACAAGTATATTTAGTTAAACCAACCTCATAAAAAATAAACAATGAAATCAGCAGGCAAACAAACATATTAAATATAAAAAAATTGACTACCCTCTTACCCAAAAACTTACCAAATAAACACGAAAAAAAAGATTCAAAAAAGGTAAAAATAACGATAATAAATACATCTTTAGCAAAAAGAAAATTATACTGAATTATACTCTGCTCTAAGTCTTTAAAGAAACTGATGATTTCAAATTACGCAAAGTCTGGCGAAAAATTAATTGCCTCTTCACATTTATATTTTGATTCAGGACAAGTATAATGGAACCAACCATAGCTACAAGCAATATAAGACTAATTACTAAAAAGATAAAAAACGTGTACGTATAAACCAACCAACCAAGCAATTCTGTATTAGTTATTTCACTTACTAGATTCAGGCTTAATGAATTCGAATAAGCTGGTGCATAAAAAGCGTAAAACATAGAATTACTGGAGTAGAGATCTAATAAAACATCAGATCAATGCGTTAGGGCATTATCCTTATCAAAAAAACAAAAAACACCATTTACGTATGTATTTGGCAATTCAAATAAAACCGGTTTGCTAACAAACAGAATTTTTTTTATAAACATTAAGTCACTACCAAAAAACATAGTAAAAACCTCACCAACTCTGAAATTAAAAACTAGAAAAAAAAGCTGAAACAAAAATATACTGCTTATGGCTAATCCTACTGGTATATATCGTCAAAAAACTTCATCCAACTCAAGTATTTTTATATTTAGCATCATAACAACGAACAAAAATAAGACTGCGATCGCGCCTACATAAACGATAAGAAATATAATCGCAATAAACTCAACACCCAGAATTATTAAGACAAAAGTTACATTACAAAAAACTAATATTAAGTAAAGAATTGAATGTATCGGATTTTTAGACACTATTACCATAACACTACAGATTAGTGACAACAAGCAAAAGGCAAATAATAAATTATTAGTTAGCATTTTTCGTTTATTATATTATTTAAATATTAGCGGCTAAAAGAATTACACCTAAATGAACAAGACTTTATGGGTAGGAATGGAATCGAACCACCGACCTACGGTTTTTCAGACCGTCGCTCTACCACTGAGCTACCTAAGAAAATATAATATCTTTAATAATTAATGTGGGGAGGGCGAGACTCGAACTCACATCGTCAGGTCATGAGCCTGATATGTTTCCATTTACAATACCTCCAAACCTCTCTTTTTGCTGTTTATAAAAAACGATGAAATGTTTCGATTAGTTATGGCGCAAACGTGCATAACTTTGTTTAACTCATATTATAAAAGATTAACGATGAAATGTTGGAAACTTTGTATACAGATTAAATGAAGCCGGCATTGTCAAGGACGAAAGCTCGGGATTTTTAATTAACATAGCTACGAGAAGCTTGTAATCAGCCTCAATAAATGAAGGGTTATTTAATAAAACTTTACGGGATTTCAAATTTGATTTTAAATAAGAGTACACTAATTGAAAATACTTTTTATTTATCGATACTATTTGATTATATTTCAGAAAATGCGAAGGGTAGCTAATAGTTTTGTTATCAACAAAAACGTTTCCTGACAAAATAAATCTTTTTATGAAATATATAGACGGGAAAAAATTTAACCTTAATAAAAAAGTTTCCAAGCGACCCTCTAAAGCTAAAAAAAATCCGACTCATTCCGACCTCAGACGGAAACAACCGATTTATACAATTTTAGAAATTGTGACGACTTTTTAAAGCCGAAAAATAGAGACACTTTCTTATAGTATATATTTTTAGAACCAAAAAGGGATCACTTCTTATTTTTTTTCCTTGGAGCAGCGATGTGTACAGAGTAGAAAAAAGTTTTCTGTTTTCTTAAATTGAGTTTTTTTTTAGCGTAAATTGTAAGTTGTTTAATCTTAAAAAATTTTTCGATTTTAAATAAACAAATTTCTTATTTATAAATAATCTTGGAAAATTTGATAAGATATACTTCTTATGAAAAACCAACGAGCCACACGTATTTAATAAATTAATGTTGAACCTAGATAAGTTATTGTCATTAGAAATAAAATTTGAAAACAAACAGATGTTAAATCTCAAAAAAGATAGAACCTTATTCTTTTTAAACCTTTTAGTTCGTATAATCTTTAAATAGCCCTTTCTAGTTCATTTTCGTCTAACGCTAGTTATAACAAATAAGTTAGAAGAAGAGGATCTAGCAAATCTTTTTTTCAAAGAAAAATTTAACAAATTCAACCTCTTTCTAAAACTAACAAAACTAAACAAACTATGATTTAGATGCTTTAAGAAACCTCTTTTAAAATAACTAAATTTAGTACGTATGCGTAATCGCCTTTTTAACACCGTATCACGATAGTGTAACAACAAGGATTTTTTATTGTAGGAAAACTTTGAACCTACAACGAGTTTACCTCAAATCTCATCCCTGTATTTTTTATATAATTTTTGTTTATAAAATTTATTCATGCTATTTTGTAAAAAATACATATTATGAAGTTTAGGCCTTGAAAAAACATTTTTTTCGATTTATAAATCAAATAAAACGCTGTCTGAAAATTTTTACCAACTGAGTTCGAAATGGTTTCAGGTAATTTAATCAGAGCAAATAAAAAAAAAATAATGTAAAATAAGCTTATGGGTTAAAAAGCTACTCGATAGAAGAGTTTTCTTTATCCACCGCATCACCAAATTTCTCCACTGTAGATTTAGTTTTTTCGAATTCCAAATTTTCCAATCTACTACGCATCTCAGCTAATTCAGCCTCCTTTTCAATTAATTTTTGTTCCAGCGCTTCTCTACTCGCCAAATCATTCAACTGCTTAGGAGTTAAAAATTTTGACTCTTCAACACGTTGATACTCATGATTTACCTTCATATCATCGAACCTGCCATCAGTACTAAGATCTTTGACTTCTAAATTACAATTCTCGATTAAAAATATAGCCTTTCTTCTTAGTATCCATGTGTCGAGTACTCGCGCCATAATCCGCTTCATCCATATGCTGCAAAACTGTTGACGCCTCGTTTTTCAAAGCAGCTGTGCTTACATCAAGAGTAAAATAGCCAGCAGCTCGAGAAACCTTTCTAGTTTCAGTTGTAAATACCATGGCACCGACCCTATAGAAGAATAGTACCTTTTAGCAAAAAACCTGTTGAATAAATATTTATCAAAAACTTTTTGAGAAAGCTTGGACGGCCTTAACTGCAAATTAGTTGGAACTGGAGTTACAAAAACAAAGTAGTGAATATAAAGCGAATTAACAAAATAAGCTGCAAGAAAAATGGTGAAAAACGAAAAAATAAGCTGGGAGCCTGTCACCGACGTGATAAGTATAGCTAAAAAAATAAAATACGAACCAAATTTCCGAAAGCGTAAATTAGAGACTAGCTTATTTGAATCGACGACAGACTGCTCAAATGAGGCTCATTTTTGCCTATTTTCAACAATTCTATCAAACCAACCATTTTCATTGAGATAGTTTAAAAGGATAATAAAAAGCGAACAGCAAAACGAAATTATAGTAATATAGTAGAAAGCACCTATGTGATCTCAGGCATTTAGAAGTCATACATAAAACAACCTAACAACAGACAAACAAACAGTACCAAGCAATACAAAAACACTGAAGCCTAGTATAGATGATCGTAAAAAGAGCGACAACGTAGAAACAACAACAGACGACTACTCTAACATAACTCACCAAACTACTTGAAGCTATACGGTTAATTATTGCAGAAAATCTACCTTTCATTGACATCAGGCCCTATTTAAGAAATTTTATACTATTTTTGCTTTATCTAGACAAAGACGCTGGATCACCAGTGTAATTCTTAAAGTATATGTAAACGTAATTATAAAAGTGGACTGGATTAACGACGTAAACTTCAATAGGCATAAAGGCGTGATTAACACCACACAACTCGCTACATTGACCGTAGAATGTTCCTGTGTTCTTTAAATATAAAGAAGTTTGATTTAGACGGCCAGGAACAGCGTCAACCTTAACTCCAAAAGCAGGAACAGCTCAGCTATGTAAAACGTCAGAAGATGTTATTAATAACCTAATGTGTGTATTTTTTGGTAAAAAAAGTGGCATATCAGTTTTTAATAATCTTAAATCACCAACATTTAATTCAGCTTCATGTACCATATAACTGTCAAACTTGATAGTGGTTTCTGGTATAATATGATCGTGATATAAATAAGTGTAAAGCGGATTTTTTAAATATTGAGCATAAAGTACCTCCATTCTACGGTAACTTTCGTCAGTTTCATATTCTTCAAACTTATTATGTCAAACTACTGAATAATCTGAGTACTCGTAGCTTCAGTATCATTGATGACCTATAACCTTAACAGTTAAAACAGGATCAATAATTTCATCCATTGCATACAATAATGCAAAAGATGGAACAGCTATAAATAATAATATAAATGCAGGTAGTATAGTCCAAATTATTTCGATTGTAGTACCATGATTAATATTATAAGTTCTGCTATTAACACTGAATGATAAGCTTTCCTTAAGCTTATCTATTAATGAGTCGAACGAAGAGATATCTTTTGATTCTGGAAGATCGTTATTCATAGAACCGTAATAGAACTTTTTATATGTAGAAAACAGTAAATAACCAACAACAAAAAGTATAACTGCTAAAAAAAACATAATGTGATCATGAAGCTTTATTATACCGTATGCAATTGGTGTTATAGGATCCTGAAAGCTAACCTTTCAAGAATCTGTGTGATCGTTAACGCAAAGTAAAGCGTCTTGTCCAAACCAGCACCAAATTATCACAATAATACCGGTTAGGATAGTTTGAACTATTCAAATTAGTATATTAGAGTCACTATTAAAAAAGTTGTTGCTAGAAGCTAATCTATAGGATGGCATCGCAGGTAAGTTTTTTAGTACCATATCCATATAAGGTTTAAGAAAATCATGAGCCTTGATGACTAATTTAGGTGTAACGTTATTGTTAAAGGCAAGATATATTAAATAGAAAAAGACTATAACGCTTACAAAAGAAATAATTGAGCCAAAAGAGGACAATATATTCCAGTAGTAGTAGTTATCAGGATAATCTGGAATTCTTCTTGGCATACCAGCTAAACCAACAAAATGCATTGGAAAAAAGGTAAGATTTACACCTATAAACATTAATCAGAAATGAACATTTCCGTAAAGTTCATTATATGTATAACCGGAAACTTTTCAAAATCAATAATAAAATCCAGCAAAAAAAGCAAAAACGGCACCCATAGATAAGACATAATGAAAATGAGCAACAACATAATAGGTATCATGCAGCATGATATCTAGGCCAGCATTAGATAAAACTATTCCGGTTAAACCACCAAGAGTAAATAAAATTAAAAAACCTATAACGAATAGTAACGGAGTCTTCTTGACAATTTGACCACCCCATAAAGTAGCTATTCAACTAAAAATCTTTATACCAGTTGGAACAGCGATCATCATAGTCGCAGCTGTAAAATAAGCCCTAGTGTCAACATCTAAACCAACTGTATACATGTGATGTGCTCAAACTATAAAACCTAAAACAGCAATAGATAACATCGCATAAACCATACCTATATAACCAAAAATAGACTTGTTAGAAAATGTACCTATAATTTGACTAACTATACCAAACGCCGGTAGAATTAGAATATAAACCTCTGGATGACCGAAGAATCAAAACAGATGTTGGTATAATATAGGATCACCACCACCGGATGGATCAAAAAACGAAGTATTAAAATTTCTATCAGTTAAAAGCATGGTTATCGCGCCAGCTAAAACAGGAAGAGAAAAAAGAAGTAAAAATGCTGTAATTAAAACGGATCACACAAATAATGGTAATTTGTGCATAGATAAACCAGGGACCCGCATATTAAATATAGTGGTTATAAAATTTATTGCACCTAGTAAAGAGGAAACACCAGCTAAATGTAGACTGAAAATAGCCAAGTCCACAGAACCACCGGAATGTGCCACTATCGAGCTTAGAGGTGGATAAACCGTTCAACCTGTACCAGCGCCAAACTCCACTAACGATGAAGAAAGTAAAAGAAACAACGAAGGTGGAAGAAGTCAAAAACTTATATTATTTAAACGTGGAAATGCCATATCTGGTGCACCTATCATTAAAGGAACAAACCAGTTACCAAAACCACCAATCATAACAGGCATGACAAAAAAGAATATCATTACAAAAGCATGTGCGGTAATAACAACATTGTATAATTGGCTGTTACCACCTAAAATCTGAGAACCCGGCGCGGCTAATTCAAATCTAATTATCATAGAAAATATAGTACCTATAATACCGGAAAAACCACCGAATATTAAATAAAGTGTACCAATATCTTTGTGATTAGTTGAAAATAACCAGCGGTTATTTATAAAAAAATTTGTTAAGTTATTTAATAATCTATCAAAATTCATAGTTAATTTTTTAATATTTTTTTTTAATTTATATATATATATATGTATGAAAATATAAAAGTCACCAAAACACACAAAAAAAGAACTAACCTAAATAAAATAATTTTGTCCAGCAACAGGTTCCCCTACTGCTACCTTGTTACGACTTCACCCCAGTCCTTAATATAGTTGTCGTAACTAGTGCAAAGAAATATTACCGGAAAAATTAATTCGACAGCAATAATTTACTAAACCTATGCAACTTCTAACCAAACCAATTCCCATGGCGTGACGGGCGGTGTGTACAAAGATTGAGAATGTATTCACCGCAGCATTCTTTTCTGCGATTACTAGCGATTCCTACTTCATACTCTCGACTTGCAGAGAGTAATCTGAACTAGGGTTAATTTTTAATGATTCGCTACAGCTTGCACTATTGCTTCACATTGTAGTTACCATTGTAGTACGTGTGTAGCCCAACCTATATAGGCCATAATGATTTGACTTCTTCTCCTTTCAATTAATTTTCAAATTAATGTTGCTATATTATACACTTAATAAGTGCATCAAATATAACTGAAGGTTACGTCCGTTAAATGAATGAACAAAACATTTCACAACACGAACTGCCGACAACCATGCAGCACCTGTACAAATCAATATAATAGTAACTAAAAGAGTACTATTATACGAATGTTATTTATATAACCCGGAAAATCCGGATTATAAAATAAACACAATTTGTATTCAAGGGTTGGTAAGATTCTTTGCGTTATATCAAATTAAACCACATACTCCACCGCTTATACAATCTTCCGTCAGTTTCTTTGAGTTTTAACCTTGCGGTCGTAGTACTCAGGTGGAATATTTACGCGTTAGCTTAATCATGTTTTTCAACATAATCAATATTCATCGGTCAGGGCATAGACTACCAGGGTCTCTAATCCTGTTTGATCCCTATGCTTTTGTGCCTCAGTGTCAGTATTAAAATAGATAGCAGCCTTCGCCTAGTGCATGCCCTTTAAATATCGAAAAATTTCACCTTTACACTTAATGTTCAGCCATCTTCTAATAAACTCTAGTCAGTTAGTATTAAAAAGTGTTTAAGCTCTATGCTTAACTTTTACTTTGAAACTTAACAAACCACCTACGCACCCTTTACACCCAGTCAATGCGAATAACACTAGCCCTCTCCGTATTACCGCGACTGCTGGCACGAAGTTAGTCAGGGCTTCTCCTTCAAGTACGATTGCATTATAATCCTTGACGAAACGAGCTTTACGGCAATTAAGCCTTCTTATCACCCACGTAACATTACTCGATCAAGCTTTCGCCCATTGTCAAATATTCTCCACTGCTGCCCTTTGGAAAGACTTGGGCCGTTTTCAGTCCCAATGTGGCTGATCATTCTCTCAAACCAGCTAAGCATCGTCGGCTTGTTGAATAATTACTACAACAACTACCTAATCCTGTAAAAGCTCTATTACAAACGATATAAATCTCCCTACGAATATTTAAAAACGTAAGTATAGGTATTTAACCTTATTTGTACGTCGATTCTCTTATATTACTCACCAGGTCACCACTCGAATTAATAAAATAACTCTAGTTTGATTTGCATGTGTTAAAATATGTTACCAGCGTTCACTCGGAGCCAGAATAAAACCCAACAATTGTGCTATATTTGCAATAGAATTGCAAATATATAATATAATATCTTTAATAATTAATGTGGGGAGGGCGAGACTCGAACTCACATCGTCAGGTCATGAGCCTGATATGTTTCCATTTACAATACCTCCAAACCTCTCTTTTTGCTGTTTATAAAAAACGATGAAATGTTTCGATTAGTTATGGCGCAAACGTGCATAACTTTGTTTAACTCATATTATAAAAGATTAACGATGAAATGTTGGAAAATGAGAGTGACAGGATTCGAACCTGCATCTTTTAACTCGACAAGTTAACTCTTTACCATTAAGTTACACTACATCACCCAATCAGAGTGACAGGACTCGAACCTGTAGTCTTCTGTTCCCAAAACAGACACATTACCTATTATGCTACACTTGGACGCAATCAGAATCGAACTGATATCTAATACGTGCAAGGTATTGATTTTACCATTAAACTATGCAGTGTGTAGTTTTTTAGTAGGCCTAATTGGAATCGAACCAATAACTTTTCGTTATGAGCGAAACATTTTGCCACTAAACTATAGGAAACGAAACTTCTTAAAAAAGTCTTGTATAAAAAATATTTTTTTAGTAAAAGTAAGCAAGTTTGTCGCCAAACGAAACACCTAAACTATATGGTAATTATCTATAACCATTTTAATAAAACATAAAAATTCTTTTCTCGCTTATATGCTTTCAGCGATTATAAAAATTATACGTAGCTACTTGACTATGCTTAAAACAATACAATCAATTTACCAGTGGTATACATTTCTCAATCCTCTCGTACAAAAGAAACATTTTTTTAGTTTTAAGTGAAATGACAGATAGGAACCGAACTGTCTCACGACGTTCTAAACCCAACTCACGTACCACTTTAATAGGCGAACAGCCTAACCCTTGGAACCGCCTACAGCTCCAGGATGTGATGAGTCGACATCGAGGTACCAAACAAGCCCGTCGATAAGGACTCTTAGGGCCCATTAGCCTGTTATCCCTGACGTACCTTTTATCCGTTAAGCAATAGCCCTTCCATACAGCACTATTGGATCACTATGGCCGACTTTCGTCTCTGATTCGATTTGTCAATCTACCAGTCAAGCAATCTTTTACCATTAAATTTTTAACCAATTTAAAATTAGTTATAATTACCTTTTGCACGCCTTCGTTACTATTTAGAAGGCGACCACCCCAGTCAAACTACCAGTCATAAAATATCCTAATTCTTAGTTAGTTTTAAAAATTAAAAAAGCAATATTTCAACGACGCCTAAACAGTTAACTAGCGTTAAAGTCTCATAAGCATATTACTTATTCTACATATTTAATGTTTTAAAAACAATTTATGATTATAGTAAAGGTGTACAGGGTCTTTCCGTCCAATCATTTCTATACTGCATCTTCACAGCAAATTTAATTTCACTAGGCTAGTACTGGAGACAGTGGGGAAGTCGTTATACCATTCATGCAGGTCGGAACTCACCCGACAAGGAATTTCGCTACCTTAGGACCGTTATGGTTACAGCCGCCGTTTACTGAGATTTATATTCATGGCATCACTACCAATCCTTTTTGTCTTTCAGCACCGGGCAGGTATCAGACCCTATACATCGTTTTACAACTTAGCAGAGTCCTGTGTTTTTAGTAAACAGTCGCTACCCCCTATTCTGTTACACCTATTAATAATTTCTTACCAAAGGTACTCCTTCTCCCGAAGTTACGGAGTTATTTTGCCGAGTTCCTTCAATACTATTATCCTATCACCTGAATATACTCTATCAAAACATCTGAGCCGATTTAAGTACGGTTTTTAATTCCAAGCTTTTTCCAGAAGAGTTTTCAACGCATAATTAATTTTATAAAATTACACGATTTGAGCTCTTGTCACTTTAAGGAAAAAATTTAAGAATATTAACTTAACACCCATCACCTATAATTTTCATCATAAGGTTTAGAGGCCGATTAACCCTATTAAAATCAATTTATAAATAGGAAACCTTATATTTACGGTGGAGAAGCTTCTCACTTCTCTCTGCTACTCATACAGGCATACTTACTTCCAATATAATAATCACATCTCACGAAATAACCTAAAAAATATGGAATACTCTACTACCGATTTACATATAGCTTCAGTAAATAATTTTAGCCCGTTACATCATAAAACTCTATAATGCTTTTATAAAATTAGTGAGCTGTTACGCTTTCTTTAAAGGATGGCTGCTTCTAAGCCAACCTCCTAATTGTTATAACACTTTGAATTATTCCATGCACTTAATTATTTTTATGGACTTTAGCTGATATTCTGGGCTGTTTCCCTTTTGACTACGAACCTTCGCGCCCGCAGTCTGCCTCGCTTTGTAAAAATTTAATATTATTCGAAGTTTAAATAAACTCAGTAGAATTATTAGTTCCCATTGCTTATCTAGAGCTCTACCAACACCAATATACGCAAAACGCTCTACCTAAATAGATTTCGTAGAGTACTAGCTAACACCAGGCTTGATTAGCCTTTCACCCCTAACTACCGCTCATCCCGGTATTATGCAACATACATGGGTTCGATCCTCCAATACGTATTAAAGTATTCTCAATCTGGCAGTAAATAGATCGCCTGGTATCGAGTCTCTAGAATATAACTGAACGCCCTATTAAGGCTTGCTTTCACTACACCTTCTTTTAACAAATAAAGTTTGCTAAACTCTTAGAATTCGCCCGTTCATTATGCAAAAGGCACCTTATCACGATACTTTTTTGTATCACTCTAAATCCTTAAAATAAACAATTTCAAGTTCTTTTCACTAATTCTTATCATCTTTCCTTCACAGTACTTGTTCTCTATAAGTCACAAAAATATATTTAGTCTTGGCAAATGGTTTTGCCTTATTCCAATAAAATTCCACAGATTTTATTTTACTCTAATAAAACGCTACACTTGTTGTAAGGGACTCTCACCCGCTCTGGTACTCACCTCATATGAAATTTCCATCAAGTCTGCAACGCTTTTGTTGACTATTTTGCTTTTACTCACCATTACTAACAAAATCTTTAAGTATTTTCCTTTCCTTTGGCTACTGAGATGTTTCACTTAACCAAGTAAATTCAATATTTAAATGTTAGGTTTACCTTCTGGAACTTATAATTCTCAGTAATTTTTCGACTCATTATAATTTTCGTTCGATTAGACGCCAGTAATTTTGTGCTTAGATATCCGTTGTTTATCAAAAAAAATTTATACAATCACAAATTTACAACTTCTAGCAATACGTATAATAAACCATTAAAAAATAAATTGAACACGATTATTAAATATGGGGATAATGGGACTCGAACCCATACGGTAAAAACCACTGATTTCTAAAATCAGCCTGTCTACCATTTCAGCATATCCGTCCCTTCACCTAGACAGACTTGAACTGTCGACTTCACGCTTATCAAGCGTGCACTCTACCAACTGAGTTATAGGTTTTATGAACCCTATGAGAATCGAACTCATATTCTTAACGTGAAAGGTTAACGTCCTACCATTAGACGAAGGGTTTTCCTGGGTGTATTGGGACTCGAACCCAAAACCTCTGGTTTAAGAGACCATTGCTCTACCAAATTGAGCTATACACTTGGGATAATAGGACTCGAACCTATAATCATGGGTTCAAAACCCACCGCCTTGCCCTTTGGCTATATCCCATATAAACGAATATTTAACATCAAATTAACCTCTAATACAGATGATTAAAAACATCTGAAATTGTTGAATTAAATGCAAAACATTTCACAAAAATACAAGTTAAAAATATTTACGAAACTATACCAACAACTAATGGCTAGTGTTGTAAATATCATTTAAATAAATACAAGTTAAAATCGAAAAAATGTAAGCTTGAACGATTGCGATACAGAACTCAAGCACAACGATAAATACAATAAATAAAAGTGGTAAGAATGATATGATTGCGTACTGTTTAAATATGTTAAATATGAAAGCACTTAATATATTTAAAAGAGTATGACCTGCAAGCATATTCGCAAAAAGTCGAACGGATAAACTAAATGGACGAATTAAATAAGAGACAACCTCTATAACAACTAGGAATGGAACTAGTGGTTTTGGAACACCGCTTGGTACAAATAAATTGAAAAAGGATAATTTATTGTTAAAAAAATTAATCAAAGTTATACCAACAAAAAGAGAGAAGGCTATCTGAAATGTAAAAATAATGTGGCCTGTTATTGTAAAACCGTAAGGTAAAAGACCGATTAAATTAGAAATAAGTATAAAAGAGAAGATAAACAATACTAGAGGAAAATATTTTAACGCCACAATATTGCTTACCTGTTGTTTAAACAACTGTAACACGAAAAGATAAATATTCTCTATTGCATACTGTCACTTGCTTAAAATGTATGTATTACTGCTGTTATTTACGTAAAATAAAAAAGTAAACCCTGTTAGTACAATCAAAAGTATGATTGTGTTATTTGTTATTGAAATGTCTATACCAGAAAAACATATTTTCTTAAGTACTTGAATTCTAAATTGTTCTAATGGATTAAAAATCATGTTAAAAAATATAAATATACAAATAAATTATTATAAAAAAGCTTCGAATTTAAGTTTTTCAGTCTCCGCTGATTGTGCAGAACAATCAATCTTGCGTAGGTGGAAAAACTCTCTACCTTTAATAAACCTAGCGGTCTATTTCACCAAAAACGATATCTTGAGTACCTATAATAGTGACAACGTCAGCTATCATGTGCCCTTTTGACATAGCATTTAGTGACTGTAAATGTAAAAAACCAGGAGCTTTGATTTTACAACGATAAGGTTTGTTAGAACCATCTGAAACTAAGTAAACACCAAACTCACCCTTTGGTGCCTCAACACAAGCGTATATTTCATTTTCAGGAACATTAAATCCCTCGCTATACAGTTTAAAATGGTGAATTAAAGATTCCATTGAATACTTCATGTCAACACGTTCTGGAGGTGTTATTTTCTTGTCATCTAACTTAATTAAGCCGGATGGCATAGATTTTAAACACTGTTTAATTATATTGATGCTTTCATACATCTCGTAAACTCGAATTAAGTAACGATCGAAGCAATCACCGTTTTTTCCAATTGGTACACTAAATGAGAGTTGATTGTAAATCTCGTATGAATTATTCTTACGTAAATCTCAATTAATACCGGAACCGCGTAACATGACGCCACTAAACCCGTGACTCATAGCCTCTTCAGCAGAAACAATACCAACATCAACTAGTCTTTGTTTCCAAATCCTATTGTTATTTAATAACTCTTCAACTTCTACCAATCTTCAAAAAAACTGATCGACAAACTGCATAATGTCGTTTCAAAGACCTAATGGAAAGTCTTGTGAAACACCACCAGGTCTTATATAAGCCGCATGCATTCTCGCACCCGAAACACGTTCGTAAAACTCCATTAGTTTTTCTCTTTCTTCAAATAGTCAAAGAAATGGGGTTAAAGCACCGACGTCCATAGCATGAGTCGTAACAGCTAATATGTGATTTAGTATTCTAGTCAATTCACTAAATATAACTCGAATGTACTGCGCCCTAAGTGGAGCCTTGCAGTTTAATAAACCTTCAACAGCTAATGAATAGGCATGTTCTTGCGCCATCATAGAAACATAATCCAACCGATCAAAGTAAGGTAATGCTTGTAAATAAGTCTTGTATTCGATCAACTTTTCTGTACCCCTATGCAACAAACCAATATGTGGATCTGCCTTGCGAACTAATTCGCCATCCAACTCTAAGATCAAACGAAGGACGCCGTGAGCAGCAGGATGCTGAGGACCGAAATTCATGGTAAAATTTTTTATTTTTTTGTAACATTTGAATAAGCGTTTATTTGATTTTTTCTCATGGACTAGTAAAGTTAAATAATCTGTACTCTTGCGACATTTCTAAGGGTTCGTAAACTATATTAGACTTTTCATCGTCATACCGAACTTCAATATAACCTGTAAGTGGGAAATCTTTTCTTAACGGAAAACCGTCAAAGCCGTAATCTGTAAGAATACGACGTAAATCCGGATGGTTTAAAAAAAAATTCCAAACATATCTCAACATTCCCTTTCGGTCCAATTAGCTCCACTAAACAAGGATGAAAGAGAAGGTACATACGCTTGCGTATATGTTTTAACAAATAATCTAATATTATACTTTGTGGATAATAAATTATAATTTACTTCAAACCTTTCGGCCTTAGCTGGATAATCAATAACACATATATCACTTAAGATTTTAGCCTGAAGAATAGAATTATTTTTTAAACTACTAATAAGTTCAAAAATATAATTGCTTTTAGCTACCAGTATTAATGACCTGTTTTCCGACTTCTTCAGTATTATAACACTTAAAAATTTTTTATATAAACTTAAAAAAACTTGTAAATAATAACTAAAATTCATAGTCTAATCTCACTCTAAAGCCCCTTTTTGTCATTCATATACGAAACCTATTGTTAAAACAATTAAAAATAGAAACACAGACCAAACACCAAAAAAACCACTAACCGATATAGAAATTGATCATGGAAATAAATACATTATTTCCAAATCAAATATCATAAATAATATTGCTATTAGATAATACCTAACGTTAAACTTACTTCTAGTATCCTCAAAGGGCTGAAAACCGCACTCGTAAGCTGAATTCTTTTCAATATCCGATTCTTGATAGACAAGAAAATAAGAAAGAAAAATCAATAAACATGAGATAAAAAAAGCTCCTCAAAAAAAGATAAATATATATATGTACTCTAATGTCATGTGTTTTTTAAAGATTAGCTATTTGCTATTTGAAAAAAACGGGATTAAAAATTAATGAATTAGTTTTATTCTTTAATAATAAAGCCAACTTAACATTTGAAATCCTTTTTTTAAAAATTGGAACTAAGGAAATAAAATTGCTAGAAAGGGCCTTCAAATTTAAGTAAAATAATTTATTAAAGTAAAGAAAATTGAAGACCGCATTCATATAAATATTTATATCTTTCAATATAAATTCAATTTTTGTTTGAAATTCGGACTCGATTACGTTAGACAAAAATTTAACTAAGCAAAAGAAAAAAATAGTAAAAATGACTATTACAACCTTCTCGTTAATATAATGTAACAAATTATTTATTGAAAATAATACAAAAAATGTTAATAAACTATATTTCATCTATATCTAAATTATTTAATCTATCTATCAAACAAGTATTTAATGGATAATTTTTTTCAAGTAGCGATATCTTCAATATATTTTCAGATGCTGACTCAATGAAATTATTTAATAAGTAGCTTCTATTTAAAATAGAACTAAAGACGCTTGTTGTCACTAAAAATTTCAGTGCAGTTAAAACGCTTGAAAGAAGGCCGTAATAAACCCTACTAAAGTAAGTACTAGTTAGGACCTTATTTTTTGCCGAATACTCCATGTAATCAAACTTATACAAGAAAAAATACCATATCTTGTATATTATATTTCTTAACTTTAAATTTTTAAAAACTAAAATTACAAAAAAGTTAACGGTCAAAAAATATAATCCAAAAAAAAAGAGTGTCAATCAAAAGTATTGAGTAAAGAAGGAAATTTTGTCTAGTTGAGGCATAATACTAACGTATTTTGTCCAAGCGTCTTTTTTCAGCAGACAAAATCTGAGAGATTTCTCAGATTTCTAGAATGTAGTTCAATTTAGGGACTGGCGATTCAAGAGTCCAATGCCGAAGATTAAAGAAAGTTAGGCTCTACGCATATATGAATATAAAGCTGTTTAGCATCCAAACACGCAGCGACGTAGCTCATAAAATATCTATAACCTTTTCAATTTTTTTTTTCGCATAAACAGCGAATGCGGTCTATTTCTTACTATAATAGCTTTTAAAATGGAAAGTCCTGATTGTTTAAAACTCTGGAATATAAGTTTTCCATTTTTCATATAAGTACTGGTCATAAAAAACTTTCAAATATAGCGAATATTTTTTATTCTAGCAATCTTTGAAGCAGAAGCTGCGACAGCCTTTAGCGTATCCCATGATTTTTTCTTTTTTTAGTTGTGATTTTACACGAACCTGCGGATTGCGAAACCACGACCCGGCCCCTAATGTCTGTTATCGTTATAAAAACGTTATTCTTTGTTTTTAAAAAAAAAGCGTAATACTTCTTCTTATTTGGATTTACCTTTCCAAGCAAAAAGCGTTCTCTTCAAGGAATTCACCCCTTTTTAGGTTTAGGCGGTGGTGGGCTTTTCTTAACTTTTCTCAAAACAATTCGCTTTTTTATAACCTTTTTGCGTAATTTTACCTCTTTTTGAACAATAGTACTTTCAGGTGAGACCATATTTATAATTCTTTTTTAATATTATTTCTAGAAGTTTTAGAATTTGTATGAGTCCGCTGCCCTCTAACAGGTAACTTAAGAATATGACGCATACCGGAATAACTTTTAACTTTTTTCTTTCGCTCCACGTTGTTAAATATCTTGTTCTTTTCTAAACTAAAAAAAAGTCAGACTGAGCTTTTAGATTTATGAAAGTGTTGTGACTAACCTTACTATTAGGATAACCGCACCAACCATTCAATAAAATTATTTTTCTTAAATTTTTTAAGTTAATACCGTGTACCTTACGCAAGGCGGTATTAAGATTTTTTTTTTATTAACTTCGACAAAATTTTCAAATGTTTTAAATTCCTTCATAACTACATAAACCTTTGTTTTTTACCAACCTTTAATTTAGTAAACTTAAAATTCTTAAATTGCAAAACACCCTTACCTTTGTAAAAATTAGATTTTTTAACTTTCTTTAGATTAGCCATAAAATCATATAGTACAGGATTGCTGACGGATAGTATATATATCTGGTTTTTTTTACAGTAGACTTTTAAAGCCTCCGGAATATCAAAAATTATATAGTTACAGTCACCAACGAGCACGTAGAGCTTTCGCCCCATAACAAAATTTTTAAAACCTAGACCAATCATGTGTAATTTTCCAAATGAACTATAACCAGAATAGAATACATTGTATAAAGATTTAGATACTAAGTCCACGACCTTTAAATAATCGTTGTACGACAAATCGTTAGATAAAAATAAAAGGTTATTACCTTTATAGATCGGCTGAGCAGCCAAACGAGCCTTTCAAACAAATTTATTTGCCTCAGAACAAAATACAAAAGTGTAAACCCCATTATTACAAGATTGAGAAACCGTCATATTGTTTTTAAATGGTATTATTTTAGATATAGTCGCCCCCATCTAACTAACTTTTAAAAGAACTTCGCCACCACGACCAAAAATAATCGATTCTTCATCAGTGAGTAAACCCTTGTTAGTTGAAATTATATAAAAACCAGAACTTTTTTTCCTGAGATCTAGACGTAAACCCTCATATCTGGTATAAATTCGTCTACCTGGAGTTGAAATAACATTGATATTTCGTATAACCGGTTTATTATCAGTGTATTTTAAAAAAACCTTTATACACTTCTTGTTTTCTATAGCAAAACCTCTAATATAACCAAGCCTATATAAAACATTTAAAATATTTATGCATAACTTTGAATTTTGAACGGTAACAACTAAACGTTTCGCGATGCTACCAACTTTAATTATAGATATCATATTACTAACTAAACTCATGACTTAACTTAATTTTTTCACACCGTTTATGTAATTATTTGAAATTAATAAACGCAATTTAATGCGAGCTAGCTTAAAATGATTCGAGACAGACCTACCATTATTAGAAATAAAACACCTTTGTTTTATCATAACATACGATGAGCTGTTAGAAAGTTTAGTTAGACAAGAAAAACTGTGTTGTCTTATATAACTCGGAATGTTCAAGTTATAGGCTAAACTTTTATACTGTAATCTTTTTAACTCAAATTTAAAAAATAGTTTATAAAGCTTTTTATTTTTTATTATCAAATATTTCATTTTTTATATTTTTTTTACCTTTAGAAAAAAACCGCCAGTTAATTGCCTTAATGAATTATTGTTGCTACGGGCTTTGTTGTGAGAAAATAATGAAACTTTTATTTGTGTTTTTTGAGCCTGTTTATAATAACTTTTTACAAAAAACTGAATGTTGTCAAGATATAAACTATAACAACCGTTTAGAACATTATATTTTAAGCTTTTTTCATAGTATATGTGATAAAAGTAAAGGTAAAAATTAGAAAGATAAAATAAAAA
Organism: Candidatus Paracaedibacter symbiosus; assembly: GCF_000757605.1. GTDB lineage: Bacteria > Pseudomonadota > Alphaproteobacteria > Paracaedibacterales > Paracaedibacteraceae > Paracaedibacter_A > Paracaedibacter_A symbiosus. The sequence continues at coordinate 33,508 of NZ_JQAK01000007.1, forward strand.
ATTGCCCTTGTTATTTTTGCTTAAGGTAGTAGTGATATTAAAGCGTTTTAATATTTTTTTATTTAGGTATGCGAACTTCACCCTTCTAAGAATCGGTTTTTGACCACCTACCATAAAAAGCAAATAATACAACTTCGTAAATTTTAAATTCTTATCGGACTTAAAGGTACTGAAAGAAGTGTTTATGCGAATTGTCGCATTCTCATCCAATGTGTTGATATTGTATACGCTACCCTGATGCAAGTTTAAATTTTTTATTACAGTTCTTTTATAGTTATTTAAATACATCGGTTGTTATAGGGTAACTTGCGCAAGAGAAATCACTTTACTAAACTTTATATTAACTCTAATCTCTCGAAATACAGGACCTAAAAGTCTTGATCCTATAGGCAAAAAGTATTTATTTAATAGAGCAGCCGAATTCGTGCCTGATCTAACAAAGAAATTTCCCCACCTTTTCACACCCTTTAATGTTCTTAATACGACAGCTGTACAAACCTGACCCTTTTTTACCTCTTTACTTTTTTTCACGTTTTTTTTAACGATACTTTTTTTAACGACTACCGTTATAGTATCACCTACCATAGCACCGACTCTAGACGATGAATTTAGCAGGCGTATACAGCTAACGAAAACTGCACCAGAATTATCAGCTACTTTTAATATTGTCTGTACGTTGATCATATTTTTTTACAATAATTGTAGGTACCGGAAGACGAAGAGAAGACGAGTGAAGAGCTCTAATTACTGGACCCTTCGAAACGCCTTTTATCTCAAAAATTATCTTACCAGCCCTTAACGGGTATATTTTTAACGAAGGACTACCCTTTCCTCTCCCCATACGAACATCCCTGGGCTTCCTAGTTAGCATTCAAAACGGTAAGGTTCTAATTATTAAAAAATTTTTTTCTTAATAACTCTCTTTAACGACCTTATTGCCGCTGTTAATTGTTCTGTAGTCAAATTGCAATTATTTAAAGCCTTTAAACCAATAGAGCCGGAGTATAATTTATCATACTGAAGAGTGTTATTACCGCTGTACTTTATCTTAAAATATTTTTTAAATTTCATGGCTATACTATAAAATCAACTAAATTTCGTTTTTTTCTATTAAGACGAACCCAAACCTTTATAGTTATAGAACTATACTTCAGTGCAATCGTTCTATAACTATAATCCAATTTAGACTTAACAGTGCTCAAAGCTAAACTTCCAAAAGACTTTCAGTTGTAAGTGGCCCTCTGCTTACGAGAAAATCGACCCGAACACATAATCTTGTAACCTCTTACAATCTTTTTTTTTCGCATTAATATTCTAAACAAAAAATTAATGTTTTTTAAAACTTCTCAAATTGTATAATACTGCTTTAATCTGATAAAAAAAAACTCGCTAATAATACTAGCATTCACATTCATTTTCGATAATCCCAATATAAAAATGTTTACAAAATTTTTGCCAGAAACAAGAATTTTTGAGACATAAAAATTCAACATATCTTTAAAATTGTTCCAAAACACCTTTAAAATTTTATTCTTTAAAAACAGAAAAAATAACTTTCTCGAGTACTTTAAGACGATTCTCTTTTTTAAAACATGAAGTAAGCGGATATTAGAACCATATTGTTCAGAACGCATTAAACTACGATACTTTTTAAAAAATCTCTGATGAAAATACTTCTTTACGAAAAGATATTTCTTGTCTTTTTTTAAACTGAAAAATAAAAGATCCAAAAAACTATCGTGAACGTATAAATAAAGCGATAAAGAATTGAAAGACCTAACAATCTTTAAGTTAACCAGAATTAAACCAATAGCTATTGAATCTAAATGAAAGGAAAAAATCCTTTTTACGAGTCGCTGAATAAGAATATCCTGATTAACTATATACGAATAATTTAATTTCTCAGAAACAAATCAATTGTTATTTCAATACCTAATATTGTATAATCTATAAGAAATTGGATTAATTACATGGCCCATTATTTTTTCTTACCTTTTTTATTTATAACCTTTTTTTTATGAGTAACACCAACCCTTCTAGTAAAAATAAATTCACCCACTTTCAAGCCGATCATTCTACGTTCAACTAATAACGATTTAGTAGACTTGCCGTCGTAAACCAATACTTTTTTCTTTAACATAGTATTTAACAGGGTGGATGAATTATTTAATCTTTCCTTATTTTTTATAAAGCAACCTTTTCATGATGATCTCATTTTTTTTTAAATCTTTTTTCTACTTTTTAAAATCAACGATGAACTTCGTTTACGTGTAGGTTTTCCTTTTGTTATAAACCCGTATGGAGTAACAGAAGGACGTCCACCCGACGTTTTACCTTGACCACCACCGTGAGGATGATCAACCGGATTCATCGCTACACCGCGAACAACAGGTAACCAACCCTTTAATCTGTAAAAACCAGCCTTTCTGAAGTTTCTATAGATATACTGAAAATTAGAGACAGCACCCACCGTAGCCAAACAGTTAGATGGTATCTTTCGCAATTCACCAGATTTTAACTTTAAAATAACAGTTTTTTCAAACTTGCTAACAATAGTCGCATAGGCGCCAGCCGCTCGTATAAATTGAGCACCCTTGTTAGGAATTAATTCAATTGAACTAACTCTCAAGCCAATCGGTAAACCGTATAAATAACCTGAATTACCAGATTTATTTACAACGTCCTCTTTCGAAAAAATGTAATCACCAACATTTAGGCCTTCAGTAGCTAAGATATAAGCCATAATACCATTTGAGTAAACAACTAAAGCGATCAAACCGTTACGTTTTGGATCGTACTCGATTCTATGGACAAGTCCAAAAATGTTTCAAATATACCTGTTGAAATCGATTATTCTATTAGATTTTTTGCATCCACCGCCGCGGTGATAACGTGTAATTCTACCTTGATTATTTCTACCAGATATGCGTTTTGAACCAAACTTCAAATTTCTTATTGGTTTAGATTTTCATATTAAAACAGACATGATATAAATTAAAATCCGGTTTTTAAAAAACGTAAAAAGCGTATATACGTCTTATTTTCAAAGGAAATAGAGTGATACTCTTTTCTATGTTTAATCAGTGAACCCTCGTTTCGTATAGCACTATTTATATTACCAAACACCGAGAGTACCGAATTACCATTTTCAGTCGAGTTATTTATTAATCATCTAACAGCCACCGCGTAACTTTTAGAGATAGGCATTAATACAGGTATCTTGTATTTTTTGCCACTAATGAACATTACCTTATAGTTTATTAACGGCCGAATTCGTTCTAAAGAGTACAAATATTTGACTATAAATTCATTCTTCCACTTAAATTTTAAAAGAGTAAATAAGTCGACAAACATTCGCGAAGAAAGTTTTTTCTTTCCAGCAAGTACTATTGACTGAAAGAAAACGTTTAGGAATAATAACTTTTCCACTCTACTTAAACCTTCCTTACGTATAACCCTTTTTGGCTTTCGTTTGAAAACCTTTTTGTATTTCCGTAAAATGGCCTTTAATCTAGCATACTTGATGAAATCATGAAGAAAACGCGTAAGGCTTTTACGGCGATAGAACTTATTTATGATCTTATAATAACCGACCTTAGAAAATCTAGGTTTACGGTGCAAAAATTTTAAGTAGAACTGCTTAAAACCCCTTCTATATTTTCTTCTTCAAAACCTTTTTTTCATTCTACGCGAATACCTAAATAGACGGCGTTTTACGCGTAATGTATCAACCCTTTTATTTATGTACGATACAGTTGCGTAACCCGGTACCGCTAATTTGTATATGCGTAGAGCCATCAACTTTTTTTGACGACGGGACAGGCGCATCTTAGCTAGTAGTTGTTTACGCTTTGCAAGCTGCAACTCCCTCCTGCCGTACTTTCAGGAACGCCTAAACCGATTTAAGTGAAGACGTTTAAACAATCTCTTTTTATATGGAATTCGTTTTTTTGTAATACTAACGTTATTTTTTTTTGTTGGATAACCATATTTTGATAACTTTTTCCTTCTCTCGAAGCTCTCTTTTCAACTAAAATCATATTTGCCCTTAACTAAGGTATAACGAACTCCAGGTAAATCAGGAGCTCTACCGCCTGAGACTAAAACAGATGAATACTCCTGCAGATTATGACCCTGGCCAGGAATATAAGCAATTATCATGCGCCTAGTAGATAGTCGCAATTTAGCAACCTTACGCTGAGCCGAATTTGGCTTTTTAGGTTTAACTATTCGTAATTTGACGCATACACCCTTCTTTTGCGGACAACCCTTTAATGCCTTAACATTATTGGTATGAATTTTTTTTTTCTTGGACTAGATAATATTTGATGATAAGTTGGCATTTTTATAATTCAATAATCGTATTACGGTTAAATTTAAAAATTTTACCGATTTTATAAGTTTTAAAAAAACGAAATTTAAGGCTCTCAGCAAAACAACCTGTCCGTTAAATTTTTTAAAAGAGAATAAAAACTCTTTTAAAAAATTGCCAGACACAAGATTGGAATTTAATCTATAAAAAGAAACAAAGAAACTACTTGATTGATTCAACTTCAATACGTACTCAAGAAAATTAATTACAAAACTTAATTTATTAGAAGCTATGTAAAAACTATTTGAATTAAATGGGATGGTCGAGAGTAAGGAGAGAAACTTAGCATTTACCTTATTAATAGATATACCCTGCAAAGCAAGAGAGTTCATCAGATAATTTAAGCGAACACCACTTTGATTGCTAAATACTACAAAAAACCCGTATCTTTGAAATATCATTTTTCTTACAGAAATAAAATTCGAAAGGTTGTACTTTAACGTACTAATGTGCGCAAACCTCGAAGAATCTATACTATTTATACTAACCTTACCAACTGACGCAATTGAAATAGTTTTTAGAATTCTAGCAATATATTTTCTAATGGAAATATAAATCATTCTATGACGATTTTCTAAACGATTCGTGGAGAAAATTGACTTAATCAACGATACTTTGTACAAAATTAATGCGTTTAAATTAGGTTTGGTGAGACTAAAACCCTCTAAATTAGATAAAATAGATGTTATATAAGGTGTTTTAACAAATATTTCAAATGTTTTTATTTTTGTTATCTTAACTCTTACAGGTACAATTATGTCAAAGTTAATAAATTTAGTTTTTGCCTCAAAGTCAGTAATAAACTCTTTAACATTTATACCGTAAAGGCCTAGAACTGGTGTTAAAAATGACACCATATTTGTGTGATATTTTGGGATTAGAACTGTAATCTCTTTTAGATGCAGTTTGTCAAAATCAAAATTTAAATTGGTTCTCATATGTATATATTGAAAAAAATTGAGCTGGTCGGCTAAAAAAACAGGGGGGACAGGACTCGAACCCGTATCTTTAACTTTGGAGGATAACATTTTTCCCTTAAACTACCCCACGGCTGCTAAAAAAAATTAAATGAAGATATCAGGTGAGAAGAAGTGATTAACATACCCGCCTGGAGGCATAAATCCGTCGAATAATAACGTTAAAGAAATGCTAATAAAAACTAAACCTAAAGTGATTGGAACAAACACTTTTCAGCCAAGTCTCATTAATTGATCATATCTGTAACGAGGTAGGGTAGCACGTACTCAAATAAAGGCAAATAAATACGCGTACACCTTTAACACATATACTGTAGAATGATACAACCAGGTAAAATAATAATGTTCTAATCTAAAGTTGTAAAAAAATTCGTCAATATGAATATACAGTTCTAGATTGAAAAATTTAACGAAAAAGTATAAATCAGGCACCGTTCAACCACCTAAAAATAAAATGGTGGCTACATGACATAGAAGTATAATGTTTGCGTATTCTGATAAAAAAAATAATGCAAACAGAACACTACTATGTTCAACATTATAACCAGAGACCAATTCAGACTCAGCTTCCGCTAAATCGAATGGGTGTCGATTTGTTTCAGCCAGCATGGCTATGAAAAATAAGAAAAACTGAGCTCAAAGAACAAAAGCGTACCACAAATCTTTCTGTGATCAAATTATCTTTAAAAAATTCAATGAACCGCTTAAAACTATAATATTAATTATGATAATACCAATCACAACTTCATAGGCAATAACCTGAGCAATGGATCTAAGTGCACCTAAAAAAGCATACCTAGAATTGCTAGATCAACCAGCCACTATAATATTTAGGGTATTAAGAGACGATACCATAAAAACATAGAGAATACCTATGTTTATATCTGCGACAACAGCGTTATTATTGAACGGAATAACAAACCAAGCACTTAAACTTAAAATTAATAAAATCAGCGGTCCGCCAAAAAATAGAACAGAGGATGCATTTTGTGGAATCGGATTTTCCTTTAAAATCAATTTTAAAGCATCAGCTAGTGGTTGAAGAATACCTAAGAAACCAGTTCAATTTGGCCCCTTACGTTTTTGTATACTTGCGAGAACTTTACGTTCAAAGAGGGTCAAAAACGCAACCGTTAAAATTATATTTAATATTAAATACAGAGACAATAAAACAAATGAGATAAATAAACTTATCATCGTATAATTTTTTCTCCAATTTAAGATTTAAACTATTTGGAAGCAAATCCAAAAATGTTTGTAGAAAGGTGTTTTAAATAACTGATGAAGAAACCGACAACATTATTGTTATTCTTCTTCTTGTAATACTCTGTGTTAGAAAGAAGAATAACGTTGGAGTTAAAGATAGAGTAATTAGTAATTCTAGCAAACATGTCGTTTTCGTAGGATCTGATTAGTTTATTGTTAATTCCAGTTAAAAAACCTTTGATACCTGAATACATTAGAACAAACTGATTTTCGATTGGAATAGGAACGAATCTATTTTGATTTAAAAGTTCTGTAAGCATATTACCTCTTAATAGTAAGTTTTTAGTAATTTCATCAAGATCACTACCGAATTGAGCAAAACTTAAAGCCTCCCTATACTGAGCTAGTTCAAGTTTAAGAGAACCTGCTAACTTTTTGATAGCTAAAATTTGAGCAGCTGAACCGACACGGCTAACTGATAAACCAACATTTACTGCAGGGCGGATACCGTTGTAAAATAAATTGGTTTCAAGGAAG
>NZ_JQAK01000011.1 GCF_000757605.1 Candidatus Paracaedibacter symbiosus
ATAACTTCTAATATTGTCCTTAAGAAGGCTCATAAAATTAATATAATTAAACGACTGTAAAAACAGGGTCATTCTGTCATTTTAGCAACATTCAACCTAACGTTGATAATCTGGGTGCACGAAATATATTTACAACTTTATTTATTTTTGCTAAGGCTGTTTTGGGAAAATTCGCATTTTGTTGAAAATTATTTCTAATACATATGTGTAGAGGAAATATTATAGTCCGAAATTGGGGATATGAGGAATTATGTGTGCTGACTATAAAAAAGAATTAACAGTAAGTTGGAATAAGTAAACGTAACTATATTGTGAAGCGCCACAATATAGTTAATTAGACAAGCTTTCAAGGTAGACCTTCTCTACCTCCTTATCCTTGTCAAACGTCTGGTAAATACGAGTGACCATAAGAAAGAACGACAATTTGAGATAATTCGATTGAGCGAAGAAGCTGTAATTGTACATTTTGAAATTGGTGAACAAGTTAATACATAAATTGACTAAGATTAGATAGAATGATGAGCAAAACAAACACTGTATTACAAAATGATTTTAGAGAAGATGAAAATAAAGAATCTAACCAGATTATTTTTAATAGTCTAATAGAGTGCTTACCTGTCGCCGTTGTAATATTTGATAGAAATTTACGATTTGTCGCTGCAAGCGATAAGTTTTTTGAAGAATCTCCCTTAAAAAAAGAAAATGTAAAACAGAATGATCATTGGTATACGCTTATTCCAGACATGCCTAGAAAGTGGAAAGCCATTCATCAAAGATGCTTAAACGGAGAACGGCTTAGCTGTGACTCCGATCCATTTTATCGTCAGGATGGCTCTATTGAGTGGTGGAAGTGGGAAATATTGCCCTGGCATCATTTGAGCAATGAAGTTGAGGGAGTTGTCCTCTATGTCGAAAACATCACGTCACAAAAGTCTTTAGAAAAAACACTGCGAGATAGTATACGATCCCTTAAAAAATCTAATAATAAACTTTCTAGGTTTGCCCATACATGCGCCCATGACTTGAATCAATCTCTTCGCTCTATTGCGCTTTATGCCCAAATTATCAATATGGATTATGCAGAAACTACCGACCCATCTTTAAAAGAACATCTCAACTATATGCTTAAAACCATAGAGTATATGAAAAATTTTATAAGTAGTAGTCTCGATTATTCCCATCAAAAGAACAAAGAAATAGTTTTTAATAATACGTGCATGACTGAAGTTATAACCAGTGTTTTGACAGTGATGAAAAGTGAAATTCAAAATAAAAATGCAACAGTAAATTATAGTTCTCTGCCGGTTGTCTATGCCAATAAGAATCTCCTTATTCAATTAATACAAAACTTGGTGTCCAATGCATTAAAATATAATAGAGAATCGTTTCCTGTGATTGATATATCCGTTAGTGATCGTGGAACATTCTGGGTATTTTCAGTTCAAGATAACGGTATCGGTATAGAGTCAAAACATTTGAAGAAAATTTTTAGCGAGCACAAACGCCTTAACTCTGGTCCTCAGTATGAGGGGTATGGATTAGGTCTCCATCAATGCAATAAAATTATAAGAGATCATGGGGGGAAAATCTGGGCTACTTCCGTACCTACTAAAGGCTCAACCATATTTTTTACTCTCCTAAAAGAATCTTACAGACGAGGGGACACCGGCATAGCTTAAAAGTGCCAAATTCAGCTTTTAATCCCAATGTTGAACAAACTTTTCCAGTGGAAGAAATGACATTAAAAAGAATGCCTTTTTCAACTATAAAGAGCTGCAATAAAAAGCCAAACTTTGTATTGCAGCTATTACTTTTTTGAGGGAGATTCAAGGAATCTAGCCATCAAACTAATTTCCATGACTTCACCAAAAAAATATTTTAGAAAACACTGTTTTTTTAAAGGAGCTAGGATTGTGGAAAATATCATTGAAAAATACATCAATACCCTTGACAATCAAACGCATTTTCTCGAAGAAATTGGGAAACTAGCCGAAGAACCACATAAGCCAGAAAAAGGCCATCCCACCGACATTCCTAATTACGAAAAAGAACTTCCTCCTTTTAAAGAAGACGAGCCGGATGCTCCAGAAGAACTACCTCCTTTCGGCGAAGATGATTCAACGCGCCCAGAGGAAATTCCTCCTATGGATCCCAAAATACCAGATGAAGATTCTCCCTCTCAACCGCCACCCCGTAAAAGCTAATAATATCTGCCTCACGTTTTCCTCCTGGCTCTATTCTGGCGCTTTTACCTCCTGCACTGGGCAGGAAGGAGGAGGGGAGCCCACTTACTCCGGAGATAGGCCTTATAGACATCAATATTTATTCCTTGTCACAGAAAAAATTGGTTAGTTCTCGTGCCATTTTTAATAAAAAGAGATTGAGAGCAATAAAGAGAAAAGAGCAGCTTCAAAATTTAACTTAACATTTTAATAAATTTATATGAAAAAGGAGAAAGTTTCTGAATGTTTCTCGTTTTTATGGAGAGAAAGATAATATAGCTTAACAATTGTACACCGGAAGTTATTAATTCCTCTACAGCGAAAAGGAGATTTAAGAATGACTAATTCTCGTAATGACAGATCGCAAGATAACTCCAAAAAAAGTCCCGCTTCTAAAGGCAAGCAAGGATTTGCGTCTATGCCAAAAGAAGAGGTGAGAGAGATTGCTGCTAAGGGTGGACGTCATAGTCATGACAATGACCGCTCTAAAGACCATAAAACTTCAAAAGACAAATGAAGAGCGGTAGTTCATAGCCCACTTTTCATCCGCATTTTCAAACTGATTCCGTTAGTACTCCTGGATAGATCCTCAATCTAGGAGTACTAATTTATTTGCTTTACCTCACAAAAAAAGATGACTTAGAAAGTCATCTTTTTTTTCACAAGAAGCTAGTATGGCTTTCTCTATTTAATTTTTATCAATGGGGGCTAAAATATGCCAAGATCAGGAAAATAGCTATTAAGCCTAAGATAGAGAGCACACTTATTCTGTTGGTTGGATAGGATTGATATTTTTCAGAAATAATATCTCTTGCTTTTTTTCTTAACCTTCTTCTTCTTTTGGTAGAGCGGAAACGGTGTATGGATCCCTGAGGAAGAGGGTAAGTATTTTGGTTACTTGACGTATTGCCTGCCATAATGAAAATCCCTAAGGGGTCAATTTAATAAATTTATAAATTTATTATCTTTTAAATTTACTTTTTAGCTAAGTTGATATTTTAACTATATTTCTCTAATGGCATTTATTTTAACCTTTAACCAGAAACAATATGCATACATGAACGCTCGCGTCAAAAGTAAGTTCCCTTAGGAGCCTCGGGACTGCACTTAATCATTTTAGGATAACCGCCTGTTTTCTTTGTTTTGAATATTCAGTAAGGAGATAGGCCTGAACGAACTTTCTCTCTATTGAAGGTCCTTCACAACATCCATCAATAGTTCTTTAACCGCCTGTTTTTGCTCCACTGTCAATCGAGCAAGACCTGTTTTCTGAACCATTAGCCTTTCTTCATTTAAAGAAATGCGCAAGACCGAAGAAATAATAGGCAGTTTTTTCTTGGGATCAGAGGGCCCCCTTGAATTCATTGAAGCCATAAACTCAAGTTGTTTTTGCTCAGACTTTAAAGAGAGTAACTTTCTTGTAACGTCGCGGCCTCGGAAATTTGTTCTTAACATTTCATCTCTAACCGAGATAGGTAGCTCCAAGAGTTTTAACAACTCAGAAATAGTGCTTTTAGTAATCCCTAGTTTTTTTTGAAGAACCGCTTGACCTCCCCACCCAATCTTACTGACTAAGGCATTTAGCGCATTGGCAATCTCAAGGGGATGAAGATCTTGGCGCTGAATATTCTCAACAAGTGCTATTTCTTCAGCTTTTTCTACATTATCTATGATAATACAAGGGACCTTTTGCAGTCCTATATTTTTCGCAGCCCGCAACCTTCGTTCACCACTAATGACCTCAAAATGAACCGGATCAGAGCTCACTCTTAAAACAGTTAATGGCTGACGTATACCATGTTCTTTAATTGTTTCAGCTAAAGCATCAATATCTTCTTGGTCAAAAATCCTTCGTGCCTGTTTTTGATATGGATGTAGTTGGCCTACTGATAAGTAGGTAATCTCAGATCGATTTTCATTAAATATACTTAATCTCGAGGGGCTAGAACTTTTTCTTAGCAAATCCTCTGAGATTTCTCTGATTTTTGTGTTATCGATTTTCATTAAATTTATCCTTAAAAATTACTGCATCGGCAATAATTAAGCTGCTTGTAATCCTGAATTTCCACAAGACTGGCTGACAATTTCATGTACTAAATCCATTATATCTTCAAGGGCAAGAGACTTTGGTTTACAAAAAGCAGAAATGGGTAATTTCATTTTAGATGATAAATTAATTTCCTCTGTCTTTCTAACAACTGCATTTAATACATAATGAGAATATTCTGCGCGCAAAGCTCCTAGGACTTCTTGCGCCGTTGCGGTTTTAATTTCATATTTATTTGGAACAATGCAAAAATTCGGTATTGTCTTCATATCATTAAAAAAGCTAACCATTTCACTGACCAACAGTCGCAAGCCCATTAAGCTAAAGGGTTGTGTTTCGCAAATAATATTTATCCTATCACTAGCGACAAGCGCATTCATGTTTAAAGTGCTAATTGTCGGATTGGTATCTAAAATAATGAAATCATATTTCTCCCTTAGAGGGTCTAACAGTTCCTTTAATCTCTCTTCTCTTTTGTTTTTTAAATTCAACTGCACTTCGATACGCGTTGTTGATATATTTGAAGGAATCAAGTGCAATCCATCGGCTATATTTAAGATCGTTTCTTCAATAGGAACACCATTGATCAAGGAGTCATACATGGTATCCCCATTAAAATCTTCCGGGATTCCCATTACTGAACTCAAGTGACCTTGTGGATCAAGATCGACGCATAAAACATCAAACCCTAAAATAGCTAAGTGTGTTGCAACTTGGAATGATAAACTTGTTTTTCCAGTGCCCCCCTTAAAATTATAAAAGGAAAGAATTTTTTGCTTAACAGGACGTTTATGATCAGAATAAAGAAGCTTAGTAATTTGCCTGGTAGAGCTGAGAGAGTATTTTTTTGTATACTGATTCTCGTGTCTCAATGGTTCCATTTTTTTTGAGATAACCAACCTTGATACAATGAGGGGAGTCGTCCGCGTCAGCAGAGCCATCATTGTTTGATTTACAGTCATATTTTCCATTCCCAGTCCCCTCTTTTCTCTTTACGGCGATTCCAAATCGCAATACTGATATAACTTCAAAACTACCTTGAATAAACCTATATCACATATTTCTTGGTTTAAAAATAAATTTTTATAAAAAAATACAAAAATATATTGACAAGAGAGTGTATTGTGAATTTTAATATAGAAAAGTTTTATAATGGTAGAAATAAAATAGGTAAAAAACCTTCTGCTGAAACAGAAGGTTTTTAATGCACATGAGCCCCGATAATAAGATCACGACATTTAAACTAATATGAGCGATACTCTAGAATAGAGTATTACAAAAAATAGAGAATGTCTAGTACTTGTTAAAGACTCACGTGCGTAAATATTAAAATTAATGTAGGAAATATTTATGCGCCCCGAAAAAACCAGAGTTCTCCTTGAACAAGATAAATGTCTTATTCTCCAGCCTGAGCTCGTCAAATTGATTGGCAAATCAGCCGCTCTCCTCTTTCAACAGATGCACTATTGGATTTCTTCAAAAGAAAATATAGGCATTGTACGAAACGGGCAAAAATGGATATACAATAGTTATGAAAGTTGGGCGAGAGACCTACAAACTGTCTCCAAAAGTACCATAAATAGGTCGATCAGAATATTAAGAGATTTTGATTTAATTTTGGTTGAAAAATTAAGCCATCATAAAAGCAATAGAACCAATTGGTATACAATTAATTATAAGAAGTTAGAGCAGCTTCTACCTCCCCCCCCCTCTAAAGAGATATCCCCCCCTCTGTCTCCCTTGAGTTCTAAGGGCAAAGATCAACCCAAAACGAGTCGACCATCGACCCAAAACGAGTCGTTCTATAATACAGAGAAAACAAACAAAAAAGATTTAATAAATCCTAATACATCCAAAAATTCAGATGAAAAATCATCTAATCTTAATCTTAAAAAACCATTCACCCAACAGATGGTGGATATTTGGAATGATGTTATCCAACCAGAGGTCCAAACAGGCCTTACAAAAAATAGATGCAAAATGATGATAGCGGCGTTGAAGTATAAGTTTGATAATTGCCTTCAAAAATGGAAGCATTATTGCTTACAAATTGCCTCTAGTGACTTTTTAATGGGAAAAATTAATAGTGGATTTAAGATTGGAATTGATGGGGCTTTAAAGTTTGATTTTATTCGAAAAATCTTTGAAAAAAATTTTGGAATAAAGAACATTATTTCTCCCTCCAAAAAAGAGGATATGGACTCTATTTTAAGAGACATCGATAACTCTTCTCTCTCTTGCGAGGTGAAAAATTTAAAGCGGGAAATCCTTCACGCCCTAGGCGAGACTATCTATCAGCATTGGTTTAAAGATTGTGCGATTGTTGCTAGCTCTGACGATAAAACCTTTACTGTCTTGGCTAAAAATAGGTTCTATAGAGATACGATAGAAAACAATTATAAAGCACGGTTAGAAACAATTTTGAAAAAACGCACTGTTATTATCGGGGGGGAAAGATTAGAATAATATTTTTATTTAAATACAAATTTTTAAGTGATAATTTGGTTAATTGCAGGAAAATTTTCACCTACATATTGAAGTATCCATATTTTACCCTATGCATAGGGTAGATCAAATTGAAAGATTGGAGTTCAAAATGAAAATTACTTATCCTTGCTTACTAGTAACGATACTGGCTTTAAGCGGGGAAGGGGGGGCTACCCCCTCGGTTGGAACGTCTCAATCAGAAACAAAGACCAATCCTGATGATCTCTGTTTCATCATTGAAAATGAAAACAAGAAAAACTTAGACTTACTCATAAAACCAGAAGTAATCCCCAACAACCCTGATGCCAGCAAACAACTCTCTCCTGAACCAAAAGCAGGATGGCTTGCTTTTACCGTTCCAGCATGTGCAGAAGAATCTAAGAGTAAGAAATATGTGGTTAAAGTAGTAGCATCCCAATTAGGAGATTCTCAATATTACTCTATAACAGGCGAGACCAATCCGGTAACTCCCATCGGGATCTGCTACAATTTGGAGCCGGGTAAGTGTTATAAAATAAGATTTACCAACAACACTTTTGGAACTGATTGTATTAGTACAGAAATTAAAGGAAAAATTCCCCATCTCAAAGATGCACTTAAGATCGTCCCCTTACAAAGAGAAATCCCGTGCCAAACCGATGAAGAAAAGGCTGGGCCGCCGGAACGTCCTTCAGAGGTTTTGATCCGCACACGCTAGTTTAGTTATTGCTATTGCCAAAAGGGAAGTTGCCATTATCCCTTATCGTCTCTCTAAAAGATTGTATCTCCCTCCTTATAATGACCCACACCACCAGATAATGGGTCATTATCGCATGCGCTCTAAGGATGATTTTTTTCAGACTCAACAGGATAGCCAACCAAAATTATCCCCTATCCACCATCCAGATTCTGTCTTAATTTAATGCTAAAATATTTCCTCTCTTATCTGTTTTTACATTAAAATAACCAGCAGGTATGCTGGCCATCATTTCATATATTCCAATTGTGCGAGGAAAAAAAGTAAATGTTAAATATGTCTTGAAAATTGCTTAGAGAGAGACGATTTTTCGTACTGTTCTTGAGCTTCTACACACAAACGGGCGATAGGGTAAGATTCTAAGCGCGCGACGCCAATGGGCTCCCCTGTCTGTTCACAAAAACCATAAGTTCCATTGTTAATTCTTTCAATGGCCATGTCAATTTGATCAAGAAGCATTTTTTGGTGTTCTATACAAGCAACCTGGGGATAATTTATCTCTTTATTGATGCCATTATCCACGGGGTCGGACTCGCGGATTGACATATCAACTAAGGTTTCTGGCGTGTCTTTAGTTAAATGTATTAATGTTTTTTTCCAATTGATGAGCTTATCTTGAAAATATCCAAGCATCTGTTCGGACATGTAAACCGGATCGGCCATGGGGCTATAGGACGTATCAATAAAAGCAGTTTTTACTTTTTCTGGGCTTTTCATAAGAATACTCTCATCTTGAAATTTTTTAGATTTTTTTATCGATGATAGCTGTCACAACTTGAAACAATCCACAAAGGCCTACCAAAATATAGATAGATTTTGCGATAGAGAGCCCAAAAATGCGTTCCACAAGGTTGATATCCGAAATACCAATAATACCCCAGTTGAGAGCCCCAATAACAACGACAGCGGCGGTGAGCAAATTTAATAGTGTGTAACCAGACATGACCAAACTCCATTTGTAAGGTGCGTATGTATATTTGCGTATATATATTAAAGAATAAATTCCGCCCTTAGGACTATGTTAAAAAAGATCAATTTTTAGCCTCTTTGAAATCACCTTTCGCTAATTGGAGAAGAATGAGGGCAATGTAGTATTAACGAAGAAAATAAAAATCTCTATAAAATACCGGGAAATTTGGCTGTACAGAGCCTCTCTATTTCCAGCCTTCTTCCTTTAATATTATATTGTCTATTTCAGGGGAAGCAGAATGGGTTAAGTCTTTGTGGATTTCTGTGATCGTTAGCTTTTGTTTGTGGTGCATATCTATACTGTTTCCAAAAGCGTCTCTGAAAACGCCTATAATCTTAGGGGGACATATAAAGTATATTTTAGAAAAACGTTTCTCTTTAAGGGCTTTCAATAAGTAGGTTGAGACTTGTTGAATGAACACTTCTTTTTGATATTCATGCCAATCATGTTTTGGTTCATATGCATGACGCGCGGGAGTCCCACTTTCAAAATCTCTTCCTGGCTTATCTTTACCATGTTCATGGGTTGACTCATGGGAGTGCGTAAAAGACTCTAAGTGCATTAAATCGCTAAAACGATGTTGTTTTTGAAATACTTTTGCGATAGATCCATCACACACTATAACCCAAATCATCAGCTTATCCTTTGATTTAATCTATTCTTTTCTCGAAGATTAAATTTAGACCTACCCTATCACTACATTAAAATATACCTATTTTAATCTTTACTTATTTTTCTGAGGAGGCAAGGGGTTTCTTTCTTGAAGGGTATTATTCCTCCCCAAAAAATAGATGACGGACCAGATGGAAAATTGTTCTTGTCTATTATTTTATAAATTTATAGACACCCTAATTACCGTATAATAAACTGTCTATAAAATCGTATTTAACCTAGTTAATAGACATTTTTTCTATTAATCGATTTAGAAGACATTATTGACCTATGCGACTCTTTGGATATGCTCGTGTTTCCAACCAGCCAACAATCTCTCGATAGTCAGATTAAGGCTCTTAAAGAAGTTGGCGTTCAAGAAAATCGAATTTTTACAGATATCGCCACTGGCAGCCATACACAACGGGATGGACTAGAGTTATTGCGCCTAAAGGTTGAGGGAGGTGATATATTGTGATCAAGAAACTGGATCGCCTCGGACGAGATACAGCAGACATGATCCAGTTGATCAAAGAATTTGAGGCAATGGGGGTCTCAATTCGTTTTCTCGACGATGGTATTAGTACGGAAGGGACTATGGGAAAAATGGTTGTTACCATTTTATCCGCTGTCGCCCAAGCAGAACGTCATCGCATTTTAGAGCGGACTAATGAAGGCCTCCTCGAAGCTAAATCCAAAGGGATAAAATTCGGCCGTAAGAGGAAAATTGATAGGGAAAAAATAAGGCCTCTTCGTGCGGCTGGCATTGGAGCAACAGAGATAGCAAAACAAGCTGGAATTGGGAGGTCAACCGTATATAAATTACTTAAAGTAGAAGCCTACATAATTAATAACTAAGGCTTAAAGTAGGGCTTATTCCATTGGACTTTAGCCCCTTAAAACACCTGCCTTGAGTATTGCAATAAGTTTTTTGGTAATTTATAGGTCTATTTATTCCTTCTGGCCTACTCCCTAAAAAGCTTTCGTTTTTCTCGTGCTACCACCAATACTCCTCCTGTTGAGCAGTATTCTAGACTTTTGTTTGTGAGAAATATGGAATATAATCCGTATAGGTAAACCTTTTAGGGAATATTATCCCCATGAATAAAATAAATCGCTACCTTACGCTGGAGGTTCCTTCCCCCCATTCAACTTTCCTTTGGGGGGCTCGCAAAACAGGAAAATCAACTTATTTAAAGGAGCAGTTTCCTAAGGCTCTGTATATTGATTTATTAAAAACAGATGTCTTCCAAAGATATGTAAACCATCCCTATCTACTGCGAGAAGAGATCATAGCGGCGCCGAGGGAAACTTTTACTAACCCTATTATTCTAGATGAAGTCCAAAAAATACCACCCCTTTTAGATGAGGTTCATTGGATGATGGAAAATCTAGAAGGTGTTCAGTTTATATTATGTGGCTCCAGTGTTCGCAAACTTAAACAAAGTGGATCCAATCTTCTTGGTGGCCGTGCGTGGCGAACGCATTTTTTACCCCTATGTTTCCCAGAATTAAAAATGCTTGATTGGCAAAAAATAATGAATAGAGGGTTGTTGCCTAGTCACTATCTTTCGCTCCATTCCCGTAAGTTTTTATCTTCTTATGTTTATGATTACCTATTGCCCGAGGTGCATATGGAAGCTAATCTGCGCTCTTCCCAGGGGTTTACTCGTTTTCTTGATGTTTTGGGGTTTTCCCAAGGAGAGCTGTTAAACTACAGCAATATTGCGCGGGATTGTGCTGTTGACGCAAAAACGGTCAAAACTTACTTTGAGATCCTTGTTGATATGTATCTGGGTTACTTTTTACATCCTTTTTCTAAAAAAGTAAGTCGACAAATAATCAAGGAAACCCCAAAGTTTTATTTGATGGATACGGGTCTTTCCCACTATTTGAAGAGGTATAATTTTGTTGATTTCAAGGGGTCAGAGGCTGGTAAAGCATTTGAACATTATATTTTTTTAGAACTCATTGCCCATAAAATGTTGAATGATCTGGATCATAGCCTCAATTTCTGGCGCACCAAAGATGGTGTGCATGAAGTCGATTTTGTCTTACAGGAAGGCCAAGTCGCGATTGAATGTAAAATATCGAGTCCCATTGAGAGAAGAGATTTAAAGGGCCTTGTTTTATTTGGTCATGAGTATGGTGCCAAGCTTCATGTCGTTAGCCTTGAGCCGCGTAAACGCATAATGCGTGTGGAAGAGCAGGAGATTATTATCTGGCCAGTTGAAGAGTTTCTGACCAATCTGTGGGCTGGTAAGTTTCTCTAATTACTTGCTATGAAATTATCGCTTATCTGTTGATTATAGCCGCGTCTTATCAACGGGGAGCTGCGTTTGTTTTTGTTTTTTTTGAGGATAGTAAGTAGTTATTTTAAAAATGTTTTTAACGTAAAAATAACCAGACAAACAGGGTAAGTATATATCCACACAGGTTAATAATTAAGATTTTCAAGGATATTTGATATGAATCTTTGAAAGGAGATATACTCATGAAAAAGTTAGTTTTAGGTTTGGTTCTATTGAGTGTTGTGAATGTTTCTGCGCAATTACAGCCCTCTCCTCAAAACGGAGTGGCCTTTAATAATGAAGACTCTTTAAAAGATAAAATTGTTCAAAAATGGGAACAATTTGCTAATAAGGCTCTTGTCCAGATGAGAGGTTCGGGTGAGGGTTTTACTGGAAGATTACAAAAAAAGTACGGGCAAGATACTACCCTTAGATTAATGGATAGTTTTTTAAGAGAGTGCAACTAAACCCTCTCTCCTCCTTCTCTAGAAGTCTATTTTTATAGGCAGGAAATGACAGGAATTAAAGAGAAAATATACTTTTCCAGGCTTTTTCGCCCTTCCTTCACCCTCTCCCGGATAATTTTGCGATACTTTTAGTTGGAAATAATGCCAAATTTGGATGGAAGAGTCTATTCATTGAACAAATTTAGGGAAAGTGGCCAGCCAAAAGGGCCTAAATGGATTTGATGAAGTTAGGGTAAAGAGAGAGTAGGGATTAATCTAACCACCCCAAACCAATAAGTTTGGGGTGGTTAGGACATAACAGCTATTCATAAATAAATATGATTATTTTACTTGCTCATGATGGGGAAGGCTGGCGGCTTTTATCCAATAATTCAAAGCCATATTAAGCTGTTCGCTATACTCTTTAAATACAAACGACTTTTTTATAAAACCATTTGCGTGAAGCATATAGGATTTTGTGGCATCCTCATCATTAATGCTACTTGTTAAAATAATAATGGGGACTCCATTCAGAACAGGGCGCTTCTTTAAATCATTTAATAAATCGAACCCGTTTACGGAAGGCAGATTTAAGTCCATAAAAATGATATCGATCTGCGAAAAAAGCCGTACGGAAGTATCTTGCAATTCACGGACGTAATTCATCACTTCAGTACCATCTCTTAATACGTATATTTCGAGGGGTTCATCGAATTCACTAATACATTTTCTAAAAAAATATTCGTCATCAGGATTATCTTCGATGAGAAGAATTTTGTAAGTTTTATCAGTTTCTTCGTTACCACCTTTTTCAAATTTGTCATAAAAACAAGAGATATCAATCTTAAAAATTTTTGATAGCTTGTATAATAGACCAGCAGATATTTTATTAGCACCTTGTTCATATCGATGCATTTGCTGAAGAGAAACATTTAGATCATCGGCAAGTTTTTTGAGGGGCCAATCAAATTTTGTTCTATAGTACTTCAGTTTTTTAGCAACATATCTATCTACATCATCAATCATTGTCTGTACTCCTTAGGAAAAAAATTGCCCCCAATTACTTAATTTTATTAAAATATTACTTTTATAATAAGTAGTTCTATCTCATGGCTGTGAATAGTGTATCAAGGTTAAATAACACCATAAGTTCCCATTTTGCAATCTCAAAAAAACTTTGTTTCTCCATTTTGAACGGTAAAAGTTTAGGGAGAACCTTTAGAATAAACATTAAAAAAAACCCACTATTAACCTCATTATTTTATGTAAAATACCTTACAAAAAAAGAAGAAAACAATCCTTCTATAAGAGTAGAAAAAATGGAAAAAGACACTTTTCGCGGTAACTTAACCAAACTTAAGGGGGAAATTCAAAAAAAATGGGGGAATATTACCGATCAGGATTGGGATAAAATTTCTGGACAAAAAGATAAACTAATAGGTCTTGTCCAGCAAAAATATGGGGAAGAAAAAGAGTCCATTGAAAGCTATTTAAATGACATCATGGAAAAAGCTGAATCTAAATCTCAAGAAGTGCTCGATTCAATCCAACAGAAGACAGGTGACGTCATAAACTATACGCATAAATTATCCGAATGTATGAAGGAAGAGATAAAGAAAAATCCTATTCCTTCTGTTTTAGTTAGTTTAGTTATGGGTTTTATTATTGGAAAACTTATTAAATGAGTCTCTTATCTTCATTAATTCCCCATATTGTTCATAGTTTTATGGCCAATAGGGAGAAACCTCGGGATTTATGGCTTCATAGTTTAGGGGTAGTTATGGTGATAAGTGGGTTTGTAATGGGGTCTTATTTTTTATTCCAATTTCTTAGCCCTGTTATAGGTTATTTAGAAAGTGGATTGGTTTTTAGTGGAGTTTTTTTAATATTTGGACTGGGATTGCTTTCTATTAAATCTCGCACAAAACCCCAACCGGGCAAAGAAATTCTACTAACTGCCAACAACATAATAGAGCATCTTAATATACCATTTTCATTTGAAAAACATGCAGGCAAATTAATACTTGGAACCATATGCCTCGGAGTTTTACTCGCTCAAGTATTAGGAAAAAAACATTAAGCTGTTGCCGGGCAATATTATAACCTTTTCTGTTTTTTATAGGAAAGGTTATAGTGATTTTATATGATTGGAAAAAGCTGACTGATCTCCAACTAAATTTCCATTTCCTTTAAAATGCCCTTTTTAACATATCCTGAAATAACAGAAGACAAAGAAATGATCATTTCTTGGTAAGAAAAAGGTTTAACGACGTAATCCATCGCGCCTAGCCTCTTGCTTTCGAAAATATCCATTTCTCTTTTGGAACCAGAAAACATAACAATTGGGAGTAGGTATTCTTGTGTGGGAGGTTTTGGAATTTCTGCTAACTTTTTTAAAACTTCTAATCCATTCAAACGAGGCATGTTAATATCTAAAAAAATAATTAATAGTCCTTGTATGGGCGGCCTATCCTTATAAGAATTTTTTTTCTGAAAAAAATCTAAAAATTCTTCCCCATTCTTAATAAAAGTTATGCTGGGGTTAACCATTATTTTATTGAGTACTACCTCAAAAATATGACGATCAATTTCATCATCTTCAACATATATAATTTTTATGTTTGATGGTATATCCATTGCAAACCTTCTTAGCGCTTTTATTATGAGCGTTCTTTATCATAACTAAAAAAAATAATGCTGCAATTTTTTTTAGTTATGATAGGAAGTAATAAATTGTTTTATTCTTACCTTAAAAGAAACTTTCTTCGCTATTTCAGGGAAAATTGAGAAGATATCCCCCTCTAACATGAAGCTCTAGGGGTATGGCAAGCAGATAAGCCTTCTATAAAGGCACTCAGGCATAACAAAAACACTCTTTATAGTTTTACGGTTCTTAAATTGTAGTCCACCACATTTTCTATTTCTTTAAAGAGAGGAAGAGAAAACGTAATTTTTGTCCCTTCTTCAGGAAGAGAAATAAACCTGATCTCTCCGCCATAGGCATTGACTATCTTTTTGCATATCATAAGACCTAATCCAGCGCCATCTGCAAAGTTAGAATAAAAGGCATTAAATACATTTTTTTGCTTCAATGTATGACCACACCATCCGTTATTATGAAGACTAAACTCATAATAGTTTTCATCTAAATGGTGTCCCGAAAACGTAATTTCTATCGGGGTAGTGGTAGAATGCTTAATAGCATTATCGAGTAAGTTTTGGAATAATTGTAAAACACAAGATTTATTGACATCTAATATAAGATCTGGGGAGGTGAAGTCCTTTATTATAATATCAGACCTATCCGAGCAGCACCCTGCTATTATATTCATAATCTCACTTAAATCAACAGGTTCCCTGTTAATCGTAAGGTCCCCATTTTTACAGTAAATGATAACACCTTCGCAAATTTCTTTAGCTCTAGAAACACATCGGTTTAAAGCTTTAATGTTTTCATTAACAGTAGGGGTGTTTTTGGTGACCGTATCAAGTTCCATTTCCAGAAAGGAAACATACGTCGAAATTTGTCGCAATGGTTGGATAAGATCGTGAGAGAAGATAAGAGAAAACTTTTCCAATAATTCAGTACGGGAGTAAAGCTTACGAACGTCTAAATATAGTTCTTTTTGCTCAGTAATATCTTTACAAAAGAAAACAATTCCGGCGATATCGCCATTGGTTTTAACCCATGGAAATGATTCCCAGGTAATCCATAATTGGCGATCTTTTGCTATAGTGATGGGAACTTCTTTATATTTGACAATAGAGCCTTTTAAGTTTTTCTCTAACCCTTGACTTATTTCTTGGGGGACCTCTTCGAAAACATCTGTAATGTTCTTGTTAACAATATCAAAACCTTTTTTTATTCTTTGAGCAAACCACTGATTAAATGAAGAACTAACAACTTTAAAGACTCCCTCTGAATCAATAAATCCGATATTAATTTTTGCTTTTTTTATAAACGAAGAAATATAAGCATAACTATATTGATCCGTGCTCATTTCAGGATCTTTTTCAGCCATAAGCTCGGAGAGTGTATAAATATAAGGCGCTATAAACTCGAGCAAAATCCCTTCCGATGGGGAGTAAGATTCTAAAAGAGTATTTGGACCAAAGCTTTTATCCATATCGCCCACGTGAATTTAAAATTAGACCACTATTAAAGTTAAAAATACTGCCTATCTGTACCATTGCTCCTTATTTAGAGAAGCATTTTTATAAAAAAACATCAAAACCAAAACTTTTTGGTAATTATATACCACAATTATTCGTTTGAGTTTATAGTTAATTTCGATTATTGAGGGCAAAGTGGTAATTAATATTATTACTCGACTTTTCTAGCTTGAAAGTAGGAAATTGTCTTTATTATCGTTGTCTTTATTATCAAAGTGATAATAATAAAAGAGAAACAGAAATCGGAGAGAGATTTGTACGTCTCTTTTATTACAAGCTATATTTTCTTGAAGTGGTCTTCTAGCCATTTTTTGTGACCTATTTCGTCTTCCAATCCACGCTCAATTATATCTTTGGCATCATCCCATATATCCAGGCGTTCGTTCATGCGCCTATAGGCTGTATTCGTATCCATCTCGTTACTTTTCATCGCTAACAAAATAGCTTCGTCGCCACCTGTAAGATTGGCAATAACTACTTTTCCTTTTGTAATCCAGTGTTTTCCCATACTAGGGCCCGTAGGAGGGACAATATCATGTTGGATCAGAAGGCCTCTCAGTTCTTTTACATGTCGGCCATGGTCACCTTTAAACTCAGTGAGGGTTGTTTTATATTTTTCGTTTTGAAGCCGGGTAATAGCAGTTTCATAAGCTTCAATGGCATCAAATTCAAGTTCGATAAGTTCTTTTAATGCATCGACAAAACTTCCCTGGGTCCCTACTAAGGTTACCATATTTTTTCTCCATTTTAATTCTTCTGCAACAGAATAAAAAAAATAAAATTTATATGCTAAGTGATATTGAAGTTAAAATTCACGATTCTCTCAAAAGGGGGAGCAAGAATAACATAAAAGTTAATTGTAGCGATCGTGCATTAAGAAGTATAAGCGTAAAAAGGCACAACTTTCACGACTGTAAAAAAGGAATAATCCATTACATTATCCATATATTATTCATAATAAAAAAGGGAAAGAGGAAGGTATTTATGTGTAATAGGTTTTCTATAAACAATTCATTTAAGAATCTTTGGACAACATTACATCTTCCACCAAAAGATTCCTCAACATTCCATGTTTGTTATAATATTGTACCGGGAGAAAACGTTCCCATTATTCATTTTCAAGAAAACCAAGCGAAAGTTACACTTATGAAGTGGGGACTTATTCCCCAATTACATTCTTTAGAAAATAAGGTCAGATTTATTAATGCAGAAAGCGAAAACATTCATCACAAATCCTTTTTCCGCAATTTAATCATTCAAAACCGATGCCTTATTCCCATGAGTGGTTTTTATGAGTGGGATCACAAAACAGTTCCCCATCAGCCTTACTATTTTTATCTACCCTACAGAAAGCTTTTCGCTATTGCTGGCATTTGGAATGCCACTGAAATAAAGGGGGAGGTTGTTTATACTTTTGCTGTTTTAACAACGCAAGCTAATTTTAATGTAGGATGTGTACATAATCGTATGCCAATTATCATTACTCCAGCAGATCATCAGCGTTGGCTAGAGGATGCAAGTTTCAACATAAACAATTTAGCGCTCCCCCCTCCCTTATATTTTTATAAAATTAGTCCTAAAATTAATGATCCCCATATCAATGAAATTAGCTTGATTCATCCCTTAACTTAGACAGTTTAACCATTAGATGATTAGAGCATGAATCTAATTCACTAAAAGTTGATTATTTATTATATGTTCCAAGTTGTTCAAGGGGATCACCGGAGTGCTCATCTTGACTTATTTTTTCTTTATCAAAATAAAATGCATATATCTTCGTAAG
>NZ_JQAK01000050.1 GCF_000757605.1 Candidatus Paracaedibacter symbiosus
TAGTCCACTCTTTCAGCCAAACAAACTCTTCCTTGAGTGTATGCATAAACCTTTCTGTATCCGTGTTTCCTTGCTGGCATCCATTATCAGACATCAGTTGCACACTATGTCCATGCGTTCCATTAGTAAATTGGCGGTTGACGGCCTTGTTGAGAGCAATCAACCAATGCCAGGATTTGGATTGTAAACCGTCATAATGGCCAAGGACTTTCTTGGTATACCAATCAATAATGATAACCACATAAATCCAGCCAAAACCTTCAATCATCACTTTTGTCATATCAATTCCCCACCACTGGTTGGGACGGATTGGTTTTGGCTTTTTAGTGTCTGCACGGCGGACTGCCTTAAGTTTCATATTCTTTTTTACTTGCAGGTCATGTTGCTTCATCAGTCGCCGAGTAAGCCGGTGGAACCGCCCCACCAGCTTCTCTCAGATCCGTACGTGAACCTCTCGATTCATACGGCTCGTATTAGGCAAACGCTCCTATCACTCCTTGCTTCCAGTGTTCAAACAGCTCTGGCTTTGCCTTCTTTATGGTTTGCATAAAACTAGCAGCTCTTGTTTTGTGGCCTCTCAATTTTTCCTACTTTTGCATGGCCCAGGCAAGCAGAGTTAAATCAAAGTGCCGCATAACCTGTCGGAGTCCCGATCTGTTGTAGACACCATAGTAATTTATCCATCCTCTTAAGATTGGATTATACCATTTGGCTATTTCCTCAAGACTAAGATCCGATCTGTAGCGTACTCCTGATTGCCGGACCATTTTCCGCATTGACTTGGCTGCGGTTTTACTAACCGCAGGACTAAAGCTCATAAATACGCAATTTATTTGGTGATTCTTTGATTGTCTCGGACAAAAATCGTATCCCAAAAAGGTAAACTTTGTATTCTGATAGAGCTTTCGTCGTTTTCCATCTTTGCAGTAAATAATCTTTGTTTTCTCTGGATGTAGGTCTAGTCCACAATCTGCAAAACGTTGCTTAAGGGCAGTCAGTAGTGCTTGAGCCTCATGCTCTGTTTTGCAGTGAACCAACCCATCATCGGCATACCGGCACCAAGGTATGTCCTTGTCGTATTTTCCCATCCACACATCGAACACATAATGGAGAAACAAATTACTTAAAACGGGACTGACCACTCCACCCTGCGGCGTGCCTTTATGGTGCTCAATGAGCGTTCCATCAGGCATTTGCATGAGAGCTTTCAGCCACCGTTCTATGTAAAGAGTTACCCATGAATTGTCCGTGTGTTTTCTAATCGCTTTCATCAGGAGATCATGCTCCTCTGTCTTTTTCGGTATAGAAACCGCCTTTACAGGCGGCGGAAAATACGTACCAGATGACATCCGATTCCAGATCTTATAAAGATTATTCTTCAAGTCCTTCTCAAAGTCACACAGAGACTGTTGGTCTACACCAGCCGACCCCGCATTTTCTTTGACCAATTGATAGGCCCTCATCACTAGTTGCTTTGGAATGATGAAGGGCTTTGTCTTACTCAAAATGTCCTCCTCTTTCGAGTTGTAAATTGATTCGACGGCCTAATGCAACTCCTTCGCTCCATGACCATTACAGTCACTTCGTCACTACTACAAGTTGCTCCGTCCCAGTGCTTTGCATTGGTACTCTCACCCTTGTGAATTTTGTCACTTGGATTTCTCCCTTAGCATCAAAACGACTGGTTCCCGCAGTTCCTCACAAAAGCCTCAATCAAACTCACGCCACCTGCACGCCGGATACCATCTACCCAGTCATCAGGCTCCTGGTAGACTTGTCTGAGAGTGTCAAACAGGCCCTCATTTTAATATCAGTCTTACATCTAACGACGCTTCATCAGTGGTTCGTTTTCACTCGTCTTTTTGATCATTACCTTTTCTCAACGCTCACGACCACCACTCTTAATGGCAGCCGCTTGAGAGGGTTTGAAGCCTGCTCCTGAAAGCCGACTTCGACGGGCCTTCCGTCATCTTTTGTAAAGCTTATAGAACTTCAGATCATATCGGTCTCTTTCTGTTCTTGTCTGCGGCGCAAG
>NZ_JQAK01000049.1:0-726 GCF_000757605.1 Candidatus Paracaedibacter symbiosus
ACTTCTTGTGATTAGAACGGACAGGAGTTCCGACCATGGCCCCAGGCACTCGACCTGCTCGATATGTGGAGCCTACGCAGCAATCTGGACGCGCCTTCGTCGCCAGAAAAATGCAAGGCAACGTGATCATGTTGAACCTGCTGCGTCTACGCGAGATCGCTGACTACGCCGCACATCCGGAACTGGCACCGGACACGCCCATCAGTGGTGCGGAAGCATTCGATCGTTATATCCACCACGCATTGCCGTTTCTGCGCGAAAGCGGAGGCGAGCTCCTGTTCCTTGGCAAGGGAGGCCCGCTGCTGATCGGTCCCGGCGACGAACGGTGGGATCTCGTAATGCTGGTCAAGCAGCAAAGCGCCGATGCATTTCTTTCCTTTTCAGGCCACTCGGAATATCTGGCCGGGATCGGCCATAGAACCGCAGCCATCGAAGATGCCCGCCTGCTTCCCTCAACCGCAATCGAAACAGCAGGCTGGGGGACGTGAATGAAATCACTGGAAGCCAACGGCATCGTCATCGGCTATGACAGCTTCGGCGACGACCACCACGACACAATCCTTTTGATCTCCGGGCTTGGTGCCCAGCGGATCCGCTGGACGGAATCGTTCTGCCGGATCTTTGTGGAGAAGGGGTTTCGTGTTGTCCGTTTCGACAACCGGGATGCGGGCCTGTCGACGCATTTCCCGGATTTCCCTGCGCCCGATTTCTCCGCTTTGGCGAACG
>NZ_JQAK01000049.1:1566-2396 GCF_000757605.1 Candidatus Paracaedibacter symbiosus
TAGGCCTTGGCGACCTCGGCCGGGCTGCGGCCGGTGTCCTCCTGCATGCGCAGCAGGAACGTCGCGCCCATGCGGTTGATGGTGGTGTTGGTCACCGCCGTGGCGATGATCTCGCGCTTGAGGCGGTGGCGCTCCATGCCGGCCGCGTGCTTCGTTCTGCAGCGGTTCGGGGAAGTAGCGGGCCAGCTCCTTGGACAGGTACGGGTCCTCGGGGATGTCCGAGTCCAGCAGCTGCTGGAACGCCACCAGCTTGGCGTACGACAGCAGCACCGCCAGTTCCGGCCGGGTCATGCCCTGCCCGCGCGCCTTGCGCGCCGACAGTTCGGCATCCGAGGGCAGGAACTCGATCTGCCGGTCCAGCAGGCCCTGCGATTCCAGCGTGCGGATGAAGTGCTGCTTGGAGCCCAGCCGCTTGACGCTCATCCGCTCCATCAGGCTGATGGCCTGGTTCTGGCGGTAGTTGTCCAGCAGCACCAGCCGCGCGACCTCGTCGGTCATCGACGCCAGCAGCTTGTTGCGCGCGGCCATGGTCAGCGAGCCGGCCTGGACCGCGTCGTTGAGCAGGATCTTGATGTTCACCTCGTGGTCGGAGGTGTCCACGCCGGCGGAGTTGTCGATGAAGTCGGTATTGAGTAGCACCCCGGCCTGGGCCGACCTCGATCCGGCCCAGCTGGGTCAGCCCCAGGTTGCCGCCCTCGCCCACCACCCGGCAGCGCAGCTGGCCGCCATCGACGCGGATGGCGTTGTTGGCGCGGTCGCCCACGTCCGCATGCTGCTCGCCAGCGGCCTTGACGTAGGTGCCGATGCCGCCGTTCCACAGCAGGTCCACC
>NZ_JQAK01000048.1:0-886 GCF_000757605.1 Candidatus Paracaedibacter symbiosus
GTTCAAAGTCGTGGCGCTATCGCTTTGACGAGACAGCTCAAGCAGGCCTTGGCACTCCTGGATGTGCGAGTGCTTGACCATCTGGTCATCGGCAGCCGGCCGTGCGTGAGCATGGCAGTACGGGGGCAGGCGTGACCTACTACGGCGTATTTTTGTTCAGCTATCGACTTACGAGGCTTATCAACCATTGAATGTGTTGATATTTTGAATTATTTATCAAATAATCGAGCTATCCGCAGTAATTTTGATAAAAATATTAAATGCAAACGCTGGTTGAACTTGGTGAGGCTGTGGCTACCCGGCGCCGCTCCCTTGGCTTGAAGCAGGGAGACGTTGCTGTACGCGCGGGCGTTCCCCAAGAGACGCTTTCCCGGTTCGAGCGGGGCAAGCTGGCCGAGTTCGGCTCCCGCAAGCTGCTCGCCGTACTGGCTGCACTCGGCATGGAGCTTCAGTTCTTGGAGGTCGGGGCATCCGGCTCACTCGATGAACTCCGCCGCGAGCGTGGGGGCAGTGCGTGAGCCTGTCTGTCCACGTGCTGGGCCGAGAGGTTGCCATGCTTGAAGCAATGGGCGACTTCAAAAGCAAGATGGTCTACCACGATGATGTGCCGCCGGAGGACTTCGTTTCCTTGACCATGCGCGTGCGGCGCGATCCTTATGTCTGGGACGATGTCCTGCATCCGGTCTTCCAGATGAACCTGCCGGAAGGCTACCTGTTGCAGGTGCTCCAGGAACAGTTTGGCCCCCACATCGGCGCCAGTCCGATGGCGCTGTTGTCGGTGATCGGCCGCAACATGATCGGCCGCATACAGGTCGCCCCACCCGGCGCGAACCTGGAAGAGCCGGCCAGACCAGTGGACGTTGCGGCGCTGTTGCAGGGCGACAAT
>NZ_JQAK01000048.1:2922-3449 GCF_000757605.1 Candidatus Paracaedibacter symbiosus
AAATTGGGAAGCGCATGCTGCTTGCCTGGCAGGATGGGCTTGCGGGCTTACGGGATAGGCGCACCTATGCCATGGGGAATATTGAACTTGGTGAAGCCTTCCTCGGCTTGTCCGAACCAAGGTCTGTCAAGAGCAGGCGTCAGGTTGGGGGGCAATCCGAGTTGCTGGGCCGACGCTAGGCGTCGACCAAAATATGGGGAAAGTATGGACGCTTTTGCGCTAAGGGAAAAACTGATCGGGGACTACAGTCGATTTCGCCCGCTCCTTCACAAGCGGCTGGCTGAATCCGTCATGGTGGACCTGGACTCCAAATCAGACCCCCACGAAAAAGCGGGCGGACGTCTTTTTCTCTAGGCCGGCGGTAGGGCTGGATGCCAGGGTTGCCAGTGGCCAGCACAGGATCGGCCACTGCTTTGTCCAGTCACTGAATCGACGGCGTTCGAGTACGACAGGGCGCGCTTCGGCAGGTGCTCAGCCGGGACATGATCAGGCCACGGTGCCCTTGCGTTCAGGCGGCGAAAAGAGTT
>NZ_JQAK01000047.1:0-702 GCF_000757605.1 Candidatus Paracaedibacter symbiosus
AGCTAAGAACTTACTCCCATCTTGCGATTCAAGGCCAATACAAAACCCTCCTTGTTTGAGATCAACCACGAAAGGTAACTCAAAAGTTGAGAATGGAGTTATGGAGATAGGCTTGCTTATGAGCTGGTAATCAATTTTACAAGAATTGGTAGTGACATCAATTCCTTTGTCAGTACGCTCAACATTTTGGGGTAAAAAAGGTGTTAAGATCTTCTCAGGAGAAAGAGGAGACTGACTTAAAGCATAATCCTTAATGACAAATTGCGATACGCTTGGCTGTACAACATTATTTGAAAAGATCAAATAAATACTTTTCTCAGAGACTCCAAAAGGAAGCCTTAAGGTATCTTTCACAAGACCAAGCTTTCGATAAATCTTATAGACCAAAAACTTTTTTTGATCTTGGGAGAGAAACCCAACAGCAAAGCCCCCTTCTTTGAGCTCGGCACTCTCCTCTTACGCCATATAAAAGATCCCAATTTGCTGTCGCGGTTGAAACATCATTGAAAACATCTGTATAACCCTTGCGTAAAGCCCATTTGTCTAAAAGCCTATCTTTTGCACAATCAAGACAAGACCTATAATCATGGACTGTAGAACTAGTGACGTTCTTATAGCTCAGCAGAGTCTTAAGAATGAGGCTTAAAATTTTATTGATATTGCGTCTTAACCATATTCAGTAAAATACGCCCTTTATAGGAG
>NZ_JQAK01000047.1:1842-2640 GCF_000757605.1 Candidatus Paracaedibacter symbiosus
TACATTCAGTAATGCCGGCCTGTTAGGGGTGAGTTCCCGTTCCATTGTTTTACTGTTAAATATGGATCTGGCAATTTTATTGCTGTTTGTGATTATAATTGCACGACGACTTGTCACATTATGGGGACATCGCCGTCAAAAACGCGCCGGTGCAAAACTTCATGCGCGATTAGCTCTCATATTTGGAGCTCTTACTGTTGCGCCTACTATATTTATTTCTATCACTTCAGGTTATCTTTTTAATGCTGGTATTGGATCATGGTTTAATGAACGAATTAGCACGGCACTTCAAGAATCTACAGCAGTTGCTGAGGCTTATTTAGAAGAGCACAAAAAAGTCATTAGAGCAAATTGCGAAGCAATGGCTCATACTTTAGCAGAAAATTTTCAACCTCTTTCAAATGATCAGATTCATTTTAATCAAGCACTTGATATAGAATTACAAGTACGCTCTCTAGATGAAGCCATTGTTTTTAACTCTTCAGAAGTTCTTGCCCGTTCCAGGTTAAGTTTTTCTCTTGAATTTGAACGTATTTCAGAACTTGATCTCGAAAGAGCCGAAAAATCTGTTGTCATTAATACTTCAGAAAGTGGCGACCGCGTCCGCGCTCTTATGAAGCTGCCTAGTTATAATGCCTACCTTCTTGTTGGAAGATTAGTTGATCCGCTTGTTTTAAAAAGAATTGCTAATGCTAAAGATGCTGTCAGCGAATATAACCAACTTCATGACATTCAAAAGCAATTAGAAATTAGGTTTGTGCTTGCTTTTATTTTGATTTCTCTGATTTTATTAGCAAT
>NZ_JQAK01000046.1:0-875 GCF_000757605.1 Candidatus Paracaedibacter symbiosus
GGCGCACGCCGTGGGCGCGGACCCGGCGCTGCTCGTGCGGCTTGTCGCCCTTGGGCATGTGGAACCAGAAGCGCCCCGCGTCCGTGTCGGGCCGCGCCGGCGCGTTGCCGGCGAGCACCCGCCCGTCGCGGTCCTGCAGCAGGTAGCGCATCGATTTCATCAACGGCTGCCGCAGGCGCTGGGCCAGCAGCGCTTCCAGGGCGCCGTCGCCGTCGCGTGCGGCACGGCGCAGGTAGTCCAGCTCGCGGTCCACGATCTCGTCCTGCAGTTCGACCGCGTAGGCGCGCACCTCCAGGTAGACCGCGCCCAGCAGCACCGCCAGCGAGGCCACGAACAGTCCGGCGTACAGCAGGGTCAGCCGGAAACTGCTGGTGCGCAGCAGCCGCCAGCGCGGCGCCCGGGCAGCCGCTTCAGTCGCCACCGGCGCGCTCTCCGCCATCGTCGAGCCGGTAGCCGGCGCCGCGCACGGTATGGATGAGCGGGCGACCATGGTCGCGGTCGAGCTTGGCCCGCAGGCGGCTGATGTGGCTGTCGACGACGTTGGTCTGCGGATCGAAGTGCAGGTCCCAGTCCTGTTCCAGCAGCATCGTGCGCGTCACCACCCGGCCGGCATGGCGGGCCAGGCACTCGAGCAGGCGGAATTCGCGCGGCTGCAGTTCCACCGGCTGCCCGTCGCGGCGTACGACGCGGGTGAGCAGGTCGATCTCCAGGTCGTGCACGCGCAGCCGCGTGGTCGGCGCCAGTCCGCGCGGCCGGCGGCCCAGCGCCTCGACCCGCGCGCACAGTTCGGCGAAGGAGAACGGCTTGACCAGGTAGTCGTCGCCGCCGGCGGTGAGCCCGAGCACCCGGTCGTCCACGCCGCCCAGCGCGGTCAG
>NZ_JQAK01000046.1:2447-3058 GCF_000757605.1 Candidatus Paracaedibacter symbiosus
GGCGCTCATGGGCGCAGTGTGCGCTGCGAATTTCGAAAATCAAGCGCAGGATCGTGTCGCAGTGCGTCACGAATGCCCGAAATTTCGACAAGGATCTTGAGGCCGTCCAGCCCGGAGCGCCAGCAACTCGTTGTTTCCAATGAAATACGACGAGGTTACCGATGAAACTTACGGCGGCGGAGTCAGGCGCAAGGCAAAAATATCGTAATTATTCTTGACAGCCCCACCCCCCTTTGCTCATATCGGATTGCAGTTGTAACGAAATTTCGATCGGTTCTATGCGTCCGACACCTCCAGGAGCAGGACCCGGGCAGGGGTGCCCGCCGGACGCAGGGCCCGACCACACATCCGATATATCTGTCAGCCAATCAGGCCGTGGGGGAATGATGAGCAGTCGAGCAGGTCGTAGCCGTGGCATCGCAGGCGGGGTGTCGCTGCTGGCGATGTGTATTGCCGGGGCGCTGCACGCGCAGAACGCCGCGCCGGCCGAGACCACCGAGCTGGCGACGGTCGTGGTGACCGGCACCAACATCCGCGGCGCCGAGCCGGTGGGCAACACCGTGCAGGTGATCAGCGCCGAGCAGATCCGCGACAGCGGCAAGGCCACCATC
>NZ_JQAK01000045.1:0-3121 GCF_000757605.1 Candidatus Paracaedibacter symbiosus
AAAAAACCTGAGCTTAAGGAGAAGTGGCGCCAAGCCGCTCAGAAATTTTGTGGAAGAACACTCTCTCGTAAAGAGTTGGAAAAAGGTTCATCTTCTTCACAAAAAAGTGCATAAACTTATGCAACAACTCAATAAAAATTCTTGGAATTTGCAGCATCATAAACGTAAATTATTACGGATAGAAAATGCTGATCGCAAAGCAGAAAATAGAACAAAAATTCAGTTAGGCGGCCTGCTTCTTAAATCAGGTCTTGCTGATCTATTACAGATAGAACTTGGTAATGATCTCCAGCTTGATCCTCTTGCTCGCGAAAAAGCAACGACTCTTTTAGGTGTACTTTTATATATGACAGACCAACTTCAAAATGATGTTGATGGCTCTCTCAAGCAAGAGTGTGATCACTTAGGTATGAAAGCCATGATGCAGCAATTCTTGAAATCAAAAGATCCTGAAACATCTTTAAAATCTAATTCTTTTCAGAGAGGCGAATAACTATGTCGCCTTCTCAAAATAAGTTTGAAAAGTTGAATCAATTGATTCAAACAGCTCTTAATTCTTCAAATGATCCCACAACAAAAGCTCTGGCAATAGCGCGAATATCAGGCGCTTTTAAACAAAGAAACGTTATCTTTGTTCATAACAAATTATACTCACTTGATCCTTACAATCCTCATGACTCTTTGCTATATCTCAGATCTTTAAATTTATAGAAAATGGATTAATGCAAGCAGAGTTCTATCTTAAAGCTGAAGATAAAGAAGCTGGAATTTTTAGATATTATAATATCATTTTACTTCCTACCCTCTTCAAAGACTTATCTCTTGTTATTACATATGGAAGAACAGGTCATAAGGAGAGACAGAGATCAATTCAGTTTATAGATACCCAATTACTTGCTAAAGAATTTAAATTAATTCTTAGTAAGGCCCTGTTGCAAAAAGTTTTGTCTTCGTTCAGAGTTTCTAAAAATTAGAGGACTATTGGATGAATGATTTTAAGTGGCGTCATTTTCAAGGGGATATTATTCTTGGATGCGTAAGGTGGTATTGTAAATACGGGATCAGCTATCGGGACCTTGAAGAAATGATGGAAGAAAGAGGCATTACGGTTGATCATACAACTCTTAATAGATGGGTAATCACTTATGCTCCAGAGATTGAGAAAAGGCTCAGGTGGTATTGGAAACCAGGGCTTGGCTATAGCTGGAGAGTTGATGAAACTTATGTAAAAGTTAAGGGTAAATGGGCTTACCTTTATCGAGCTCTTGATAAGCGAGGGCGTACTATAGACTTTTATCTTTCATCGACAAGAAATATCAGTGCTGCCAAACGGTTTCTTTCAAAGGCTTTAAGAAAGTTTAAGGAATGGGAAAAACCAAGTAAAATTAATACAGATAAGGCACCTACTTATGCTGTAGCGATCAAAGAATTAAAGAAGGAAGGACTTTGTCCTCAAGACCTTGAGCATCGACAGATTAAGTATCTCAATAACCTTATTGAAGCTGATCATGGTAAACTCAAACGACTGATTAAACCAACTCTAGGGTTTAAATCTTTGAAAACAGCTTATGCAACGATTAAAGGGTTTGAAGTGATGAGGATGTTTAAAAAGGGACAGATGGATCTTTGGAAATATCGCCAAGGACTCAAGGGAGAAATCCGTCTCGTTAACCGACAATTCAGTGTCTATACTGTTTAATTGAAAACTGCAAAAAGACCTAAATCTGCTCAAATAATATTTTTGCAACAGGGCCTTCCTTTTAAGGTGCCATGCTTACGTACCTATCAATATACTCATAAAATTCGTTTTTAAATTTATCAAACACTTTATCTAGATTAGAATTACTATTAAGTGCTTCACTAAAATTACTCCTGATATTGTCAATAATGCTACCCACTTTTCTTTTTGCTACTTCTTTAATTGGAGTTTCCTTGAGGATTGTAGAAATAATCTGATAGCCGTATACCTTAAAGCATTTTGATGCACTATTCAGAAAAACTTGTAGAAAATTTCTTTCTTTATTTTCTGCCCAGGCTATAAGAGTTGTACCCATAATATTTTCAGCAATATTTACACCTATCATTTGATTATCACATACTTTTCTTTTCCTTTATCTTTTGTTGTTTTTCATGGTAAATTGATTCCCACTCAGAAGGATAGTCTTCTGAATTTTCTTTTTTTAAATTTTTCAATTTTTGAGCTTTTAACTCTAATTTTTTTTGTTGTTTTAGGGTTTCTGATTGCAGATAAATACTTCCTAGTTGAATGACACCAAGACCACTAGTTAAAAGTGGCTCAAGTCTACCAAAAACGATTGAATCACTTCCACCATAAACTACCTTACTTACACCATTAATCATTTGGTTATATCGTAACCCATTTTCTACAAAATTTGCTTGACTATTATATCCTAAAATGTCTAAGAAGTGATAAAGACCTGTACCACTACATTGTAGCCACCAAGTAATACTCTCAACTTTTTTAGCTACGTAGCTTGCTTTACGTAACCCTTTAATTATTCCTGATTCAGGCAAATATTCAGTTAATTCATCTATTGAATTTCTAATAAAATCCAGTTCCTGTTTTGCTTCAAGGTTTCCACTATCTTTAGACATAATAAGATACTTCATTCCCTCTTCTGCAGATTTTTCTAAGTATTTTCCCTCCAAATAGAAATGAGCCAAGATATAAGCAGCACGATGATGACCTGAGTGAGCTGCTAGCTTAAAATATTCTATTGCCTCTTGCATTTGTTCTTCATCTTGTAGAGCGACAGCTTTTATATAATAATACTTAGGGGTTTCAACCTGAAAATTGAGTGTTTCTTCATCTAATACGGAATTTATGGTTCTATAGGCCACAATTTCACTATTACCCTCTCTTTCAAGCTCACTTTCTAAAGGATTGCTTGCCATCCCTTGGTATACATAAATAAATTTTATAATAGTCAGCATTAAGTATTTCAATTTCATGTATTCCTCCTTAAATCTAAGATAAATAAGAGAAGCTTAATGATGCTTCTTAATCAGGCATGCGCCTTATTAGTATCAAACTACGGAAAAAATTGAAAAGAACCCATAAGTAGAATTCACTTGATTGCTCATTTTAAGTAGATTTTAC
>NZ_JQAK01000045.1:4449-5219 GCF_000757605.1 Candidatus Paracaedibacter symbiosus
ATTGGGCTTGGTATCATAAGAATGACTATGGTCGCAGGAATAAAGTTGAGAATAGTTTTTACAGACTAAAGACGATCTTTGGAGAAAACTTCATTCAAGAAACTGGAATAATCAACAGGCAGAGACCCATTTGATTTGTTGTCTCCTTAACAAAATGACTCAAGCAGGTATGCCAAAGTCAGTGAAAGCAGTTTGAAAAATACATCTTAAGGATAATTTTACTCTCCTAAATGATTTAAGCCACAAAGCCGCATAAAATCACCTCATCTAGTATGATAAACATGGTTTTTAACCAACCTTGTAAAATGCATGATCACTCAATATTGAGGTCATAAGATACCGTTCGGTTTTAAAACCAATAATAGATAGAGAGAGTTAATTCTTTATGACGTGCTCAAGTGGCACAAGGAACGTAACGACTTCTCTCTACCTTTATCAGTATATTAGCTTCACATACTGATCTCTTATAGAGATACAAGGTACGTAAAGTACCACAGAGATTTTCTATAACCATTAAGAGGCCTTTCTTTGCCGCGATTTATGTTGCCTGTTTTTCCAATAGCTTCAAACGGTTATTTTCTGGGGTACAATTCCGATAGAATCTTTACGATTTTCTTCAGAAAATCGTATTCACCAAGCATGTTAATATGCGCCCATATAATAATAGAATGGCTGGAAATAATGTTGAGTAATTACTCTTTGTCCTCGTCGTCGATCATCCGTTTTAGCTTATAGGTTGTGATACTGTGTTAAGTATCAAGGATTATTAA
>NZ_JQAK01000044.1:0-618 GCF_000757605.1 Candidatus Paracaedibacter symbiosus
GACTTGTTCTTCCCGATGCCCTACAACGACGAGCAGGTGTCGATCGTACAGAAGCTCTACACCAATGATGGCGTCGTAGTTCAGGGCCCACCTGGCACTGGTAAGAGCCACACCATCGCCAACGTGATTTGTCACTACCTTGCGGAAGGCAAGCGCGTGCTGGTCACTGCTAAGAGCGAATCGGCGTTGTCGGTGTTGCAGGAGAAGCTGCCCGATGCCGTCAGACCTCTGAGCGTATCGTTGCTGTCAGACGAGCGAGACGGAATGCGTCAGTTCGAGCACGCAATCCAGACCATCGCTGCCAGTGTCGCGCGGCTGAATCCGTCGCGAGCCGAAGCCGGTATCGCCGCTGCAGAGGACAAGCTCGACCAGCTCCACGCGAAGATCTCCAACTTGGACCGGAATGTGGCGGTCTATGCGTCGAAGCACATGCGTAACTACAGCTTCCAGAGGCGGGAGGTCACGCCAGAGGAAATGGCGAAGCTTGTGCTCCAGCAGGCCGAGGCGCACGAATGGTTCGATGACGAACCGCCTGAATCGAACGACGGGTCGCTGCCATTCGATGATGAGGCCGTAGCTTCGCTGCGGCGCTCCAGAATGGCCGTCCGTGGGGATCTC
>NZ_JQAK01000044.1:2155-3173 GCF_000757605.1 Candidatus Paracaedibacter symbiosus
GACCTGGCTGGGTGTGCACAGGAATCCCCCCAATGCCGTGCGCCAGGCACTGCAGGCCTATCTGAATGCCGTACAGGCGATGGGAGCGGGCACAGGCGTGCGGGCGGTCAGGCACCGGAAAACGGCTCGCGAGGCCATGACAAGGGCATATCAAGCCGTTCCCTGCTGGGTCCTGCCGCATTGGCGCGTCTCCGAGACCCTGCCGGCAGAAATAGGTCTGTTCGATCTGGTCGTGATCGACGAGGCATCGCAGTCCGATATCTGGGCGCTGCCGGCCTTGCTCCGCGGCAAGAAGCTCCTTGTGGTCGGCGATCACAAGCAGGTCTCGCCGTCGGCTGTCGGCACTGCAGAGGAAAAGATCAAGGAGCTGATCAGCCGCTTCCTCGGCAACCAGCCGTTCGGATCGGAGATGACACCGGATAAGTCGATCTACGACTTGGCTCGCGTGGTCTTTGCCGGCAACCAGATCATGCTCAAGGAACATTTCCGATGTGTTCCGGCCATCATTGAGTTCTCGAATCGCGTGTTCTATCAGGGCGATATCCGGCCGCTTCGAGTGCCAAAGGCGAATGAGCGCCTCGATCCGCCCCTGATCGATGTTTTCGTGAAAGGTGGCTATCGAAAAGGGGACGTTAACCCGGCTGAAGCAAAAGCCATCGTCGACGAGATCAAGTCGATCATTGAGGATGTGGCTTATGAAGGCAGGAGTATCGGTGTCGTCACCCTGCTCGGGAACGCGCAGGCTGCCCGCATCCACGAACTCGTCAGTGAGGAGATATCACCGGTAGATATCGTGGGAAGAAAGATCGCGATTGGTCCGCCACCAGTTTTTCAGGGTCGTGAGCGAGACATCATGTTGGTCTCTATGGTCTCTGCGCCAGGGGACAGGGCAGTGGCGAACCGAGCGGACATGCACCAGCGATTCAACGTGGCGCTCTCCCGTGCCCGGGATCGGATGTACCTGTTTCGTTCACTGTCCGAAACAGAAGTGAGCGCCGATACGCTGACAGGCAAGGTC
>NZ_JQAK01000043.1:0-918 GCF_000757605.1 Candidatus Paracaedibacter symbiosus
GCTAGCCTTAAATATTACTCCTATCAAGATTGGGGGGCTCTTAGATTCATCTAATCATCAATCTTTTTAACGCCGTGTTCAATTTTTAAGAAAAAAAAGGGTCGTTAATAACGTCTTGATAAGGATTTTTACGTATTTCTCTGGGCTATGTCCTTAGGCATTTTCTGGCACCTATTCACATGACCAGGTTGCCTGAGACACGAGACAAGCCCAGGGATATCCGTGTAGGTGCTACTCTTGCAACTCATCAATGGTTTAATCTTTTATGGGTGAATTCCCTCAGCTTGCTGCGAAAAACATAAATTTCTTTCTTAGAGTGATACCCGGTCCGCTTGTGGCAGGGTGTCCTTCATTCAATCGCTTCAGTTTGTCATGATCTGCTTCAATAAGGTTATTAAGGTATTTGATCTGTTGATGCTCAAGGTCTTGAGGACAGACACCTTCGTCCTTTAACTCTTTAATGGCAACAGAGTAAGTGGTGGCTTTATCTGTTATTAATTTTACTCGGAATCTCCCATTCCTTAAACTTCCTTAAAGCCTTTGAAAGAAATCGTTTAGCCGCATTCACGTTTCTTGTGGACGAAAGATAGAAATCTATAGTACGCGCTCGTTTATCAACAGCTCGATAAAGATGAGCCCATTTGCCTTTTACCTTTACGTAAGTTTCATCAACTCTCTAGCTTATCCTAGTCCTGGTTTCCAATACCATCTGAGGCGCTTTTCAAGTTCAGGAGCATATTGAATAACCCACCGATAAAGAGTTGAGTGATCAATCTCAATACCCCGTTCTTCCATCATCTCTTTAAGATCAGGATAGCTAATACCATACTTACAGTACCACCTCACATAAATATCTTCCTAAAAATGCCGCCACTTAAAATCTTTCATCCAATAATTCCGTGCTTTTTAGAAATCCTG
>NZ_JQAK01000043.1:2233-3103 GCF_000757605.1 Candidatus Paracaedibacter symbiosus
AGCGGTTCGATGCCTCCAGGTTTTCCAGGAATGGTAATAGATGGTGATTTATATTGGGATGGTGGATGTGCTTCTAATACTCCTCTCGAAGGTATTTTTGACGCTGATCCTAAAGTCGATACACTTTGCTTTATGGTTGATTTATTTGCTGCAAACGGAAAAGAACCACAAGATATGGATGAGGTTACGCTTAAATTAAAGGAACTACAATTTACAAGCAGAACAGCTCACCATATTAATCATCTTAACAAAAGACACAATCTTTCAAAATATCTTAAGCATCTTACAGATGCATTGCCTGCAGATCTCAAAAATGACCCTATCATGAAAGAAATTCAAGATTTTGCTAATGATACCAAGTTTGATATTGTTCATATTGCTTATGACAAACCCAACTATGAAGTTCCAAGCAGCGATTGTGAGTTCTCAAAAACATCAATTAAAGACCGAGCTTCTTATGGATATCAACACATGAAAGCGGCTCTTGAGCATAGCCCTTGGCTTAAAGATAGAAAAGCCCATGTAGGCTCAACAATTCATAAATTTGTTGGAGCTAAGCATCTAAGTTCATCTTAGTTTAACCTTACAAAGAGAAGCCCTTATTGAGGGCTTCTTCTTTATCTCAAGCAACTAATAGCTTTACATGCCTTGCTATGGGAGCAAAAGAAACACGATGATATGGCGTAATACCGTACATTGTTATAGCACGCTGATGTTCAGCTGTCCCATAACCTGCATTCCTCTCCCAGCCATAATGCGGATATTCTTCGGCTAATTTACACATTATTTCATCTCTTACAACTTTTGCTACAATTGAAGCCGCTGCAATTGAGAAACTTAATGTATCCCCTTTTACAAGAGTTTGGATGT
>NZ_JQAK01000042.1:0-870 GCF_000757605.1 Candidatus Paracaedibacter symbiosus
CAGGATGCGGGTGATCTCGTCGAACATCGTGCGGATGTACTGCGCCCGCTCCGGCGCCTCGATCCCCAGCAGCGATTCGATCGCGCGCACATAGGCGTGCTCGTTGCACATCATCGAGCAGTAGTCCAGGCGGTCCATGTAGCCGATGGACTGGTTGAACGGCTTGGACTCGGCCAGCTTCTCGGTGCCGCGGTGGAGCAGGCCCACGTGCGGGTCGGCGCGGACGATGGTCTCGCCGTCCATTTCCAGGATCAGGCGCAGCACTCCGTGCGCGGCCGGATGCTGGGGGCCGAAGTTCATCGTGTAGTTGCGGATCTCCTGCAACGCAGCCGCGTTTGCCGGGCGCTGGCCGGCCGTGTCCTGGTGCATCTGGGCGCTCACTTGGTGGCCTCGCGCTGGGCGGCTTCGCCGGCGGCGGTGTCGTAGCGCGCGTCGTCGCGGATCACGCGCGGCACGCCCACGCGCGGCTCCACCGAGGTGACCGGCTCGTAGACCACGCGCTTGCGCTCCTCGTCGTAGCGCACCTCCACGTTGCCGATCAGAGGGAAATCCTTGCGGAACGGATGGCCGACGAACCCGTAGTCGGTC
The DNA here is from genome assembly GCF_000757605.1 of Candidatus Paracaedibacter symbiosus. GTDB lineage: Bacteria > Pseudomonadota > Alphaproteobacteria > Paracaedibacterales > Paracaedibacteraceae > Paracaedibacter_A > Paracaedibacter_A symbiosus. The sequence continues at coordinate 589 of NZ_JQAK01000042.1, forward strand.
AGGATCCGGCGCAGGTCCGGGTGGCCCTCGAAGACGATGCCGTACAGGTCGAACGCCTCGCGCTCGAACCAGTTCACGCCCGGCCAGATGCCGCACACCGACGGCACCACCGGCAGCGCGTCGTCCGGCGCGAAGCAGCGCACGCGCACGCGCTGGTTGTGGGCGTAGGACAGCAGGTGGGCCACGGCGGCGAAGCGGCGCTGCGGGACGTGGGTCGTCTCGATGCTGTTGCCGGCCTGCTCGGTCGGCTGCTCGCCCCAGCCGAAACGGCCGGTGCCCTTG
>NZ_JQAK01000042.1:1530-2939 GCF_000757605.1 Candidatus Paracaedibacter symbiosus
GGGCGCAGTCCAGCACCACCTTCAGCCTCGTATAACTTCGTATAATGTATGCTATACGAAGTTATTACGCTCGGCCGTGGGCGGGCAGCCCGGCACGTAGATGTCGACCGGCACGATGCGGTCGCAGCCGCGCACCACCGAATACGAATAGTGGTAGTAGCCGCCGCCGTTGGCGCAGCTGCCCATCGAGATGACCCACTTCGGGTCCGGCATCTGGTCGTAGACCTTGCGCAGCGCCGGGGCCATCTTGTTGACCAGGGTGCCGGCCACGATCATCACGTCGGACTGGCGCGGCGAGGGCCGGAACACAACACCATAACGGTCCAGGTCCAGGCGTGCGGCGCCGGCGTGCATCATCTCCACCGCGCAGCAGGCCAGGCCGAAGGTCATCGGCCACATCGAGCCGGTACGCGCCCAGTTGACCAGCGCGTCGACGCTGGTGGTGACGTAGCCCTTCTCCAGCAGCGGGTTGTCGCCCTCCGGGCGCAGGATGTCGTCGACCCGCCCTTCCGGGATCGGGCTGGTCATCAGGCGATCGATGGTTTGGATCACTCCCATTCGAGCGCTCCCTTCTTCCAGACGTAGACGAAGCCGAGGAACAGCATCCCGACGAACAGGCCCATGGTGACCAGCGCGCGCGGCCCCAGTTCCTGGAACACGAGGGTCCACGGCACGATGAAGATGATTTCCAGGTCGAAGACGATGAACTGGATGGCGATGAGGTAATAGCGCACGTCGAACTTCATGCGCGCGTCCTCGAAAGCCTCGAAGCCGCACTCGTACGGCGAGAGCTTCCTCGGGTCCGGACGGCGCGGGCCGAGTACGTTGCCGACGATGATCAGCGCGATGCCGATGCCGGTGGCCACGATCAGGAACAACAGGGTCGGCAGGTATTGGGCCAGCACGCGCGGTTCTCTCTTGCCTCTGCCCGGGTCGGGCCGGGCTTGGGTTCGCGCTGCCCCGGCCTGGACCGCGGCGCGCATCGCATTTCCGCCGCGGCACCGCCGCGGACTGCCTCCATGCCCGCCGCGCCGGACCGGTCGAAACCGGACCCTGGCCGCTTTGTGCATAGCAGCGGAATTGTAGCGGCTGGCACATGGGGGAGTAAACGCTTGCCTGCCGACCGACACCGCAGGAAACGGGCGCAGATGCCGGAAAAAGGCTGGCCACCCGGCCGGTCGGCGTGCGCCGGCGCAACGCCATGGAAACGAAAAGGGGCGCCAGTAGCGCCCCCGGTTACGCCAGGCAGCCGTGAAGCTCTCCGGCTGCCTGCAGTGTTGGTGCCCAAGAGGGGACTCGAACCCCTACGACTCTCGTCGCTACCACCTCAAGGTAGTGCGTCTACCAATTCCGCCACCTGGGCAAAGACCGCTGCCGGCATGCGGCGCGCCGGCATTGTACGCGCTACT
>NZ_JQAK01000041.1:0-1144 GCF_000757605.1 Candidatus Paracaedibacter symbiosus
CTCCGTCCACTGCACCTTGGCCTGCTTTTTCGCAGCCTCGTCCACGATGGCCAGCGCGGTGACGTGGACGCCGCGGTAGGCCTGGCCGTCGTGCCCCGCGGGACGAAAGTCGATGGTGGACAACGCGGGCGCGCCTCCCGCCGTCCAGCTGCGCAGGCGCAGCTGCGTGTGCGGCGTGCGGCGCGGCTCGATCCACGATTCCTTGAAGACGCTGTCCCCCGGCATGGCCTTGAAGACGCCGATCTGCCGCTCCATGGCGTCGATGATCTCGTTGAGGAATATCTGCTGGGGCGCGCCCACCAGCGAGGTCGGCGCCTTGATGTTGAAGCCGAAGCCGGTGATGTGTCCCCACAGCAGGAGGGCGGAAATCTCCTGGGTCTTGCCCACTTCCGCACCGTCCTCGTGGACCACGTCCTGGCGCCAGGCACGGATGCTCTCGCGCTGGTAGTCGAAGAACCGGAACGGCGACCCGTCGTAGCGGCGCATGTAGGTTTCGCAGAAGCGCACCGGGTCTTCGACGGTGAACATCACCATCGCGTCGGCCACGCTCAGCCCGTAGGTGCCCGCCTCCAGGCCGCGCCAGGACCATCCGTGGGCCTCCATCCATCCCTCGAACTCGGACGGATCGTAGACCCCGGCATCGAGCATGCGGCGTTGGATCGAGGCAATGCGCGCAGGAGCCGGCATCATTCGCCCCGCTGGTGTTCGATCGCCGGCCGCGGATCGGCCGCCATGCGCGCCCCGGCGGCGCGGGCGGCAATCTCACCCATGAGGCTGGACATGGCGTCCACCTGCTGCTTGCCGGTCCTGGCGCGCTCCTGCGCCAGCGGCGTTGCCAGCAGCTCCGGCAGGCTGATGCCAAGCACCTCCAGCGTCTTGAGCACGATCGGCCAACCGGGGTTGGGCACCCACTTGGCCATCACGGGCTCGCCATCCTTCCCGTAGACCGGCACGCCCTCGGCGGTGATGGCCTGGATGCCGATCATCGGACCCAGGTCGGCGCATTTGGAACGCATGTCGTTAAGCATCTGCAGCGTGCTGGCGACCTCGCTGGCCATCAGCGCATGCATGCCTTCCATCGCGTGGTTCTCCACCGCGTCGATGATCGCGGTGAACGCATGGACGTAGCGCTCCTTGTCCATGC
>NZ_JQAK01000041.1:2764-3673 GCF_000757605.1 Candidatus Paracaedibacter symbiosus
ATAAGATCGATACGCAAGGTGATGGTCTGTCTCAGCGGCTTCTGTTAGCTACGCGGACGCTAAATAGCTGATTTTTCTTGGCTCAACCCTGCCAGGTCACGACGCTGAATCCCCATGCGGGCGACTTCTGACTTCAGCCAGCAGCAGGACGAAGGTGTTATCTGGAGCCATAGTGAACTGCGACGCTCAGGCTGCCCAACGGACTCTTATCGCCAACCGCTGCCGACTCGTAGCTCAGCCACCACGACAACGCTGCCACCCACCGTCGCGGGCATGGATCTGCTCCCAGCCATTGTCGATGCGCCGGAACGCCTGCCCGGCGATGCATGCCATGCCCCGCTGTTTGGCATCGGGGCTGCCCAAGGGCGGCAAGTCCACCACGCTCGATGACGCGCCCGGCCGACCCTGCATGCGCGCCTCGTGCTGGAGGGTGTGCCGCTCCATGTCCTCGCAGAAGCCGACCATCGCCGGGTGCGGATGGCGGCGGTACTGCTCACAGTTGAAGGGCGTTGTGTCACGCGCGGTCGAATTGAAGGGCTGCGCCGGCCGGTATGTAGGCTGGACCGTCTTCCCTCGGGGCCCCTGAGCCTTGATGGTCTGCGCTGCCGCTGGCGCTGAAGCGATGGCAAGAAACGCCAGAATGATCCATTTCCGCATGTGTATCCCCCTGTGCGGGAAGGATATAGCAGCGAAAGCGCGTTGCCGGGGTCTGCCACCTTGGCGTTGCGGCCCTGATCAGCGCTGCCCCGCCAGGAACCGGGACGGGCAACCGACGAGGCCCGGCCGCCTTGCCCTACACTGGCGCCGAAGGGTCCAGGGAGCCAGCAGCTTTTGGTGGCAAATGGCCTGCATCGATCCGGGTTCCTCCCCTGCCCCTGCGCGACGGCGAACGCTGCATCAAGGGCGAGC
>NZ_JQAK01000040.1:0-836 GCF_000757605.1 Candidatus Paracaedibacter symbiosus
CCCTGCCCGCCCTGGCCCCGATCGCGCTGGCCGTCCTGGCCACGCTGCTGCCGGCGCTGGCCCAGGCCAAATCCTCGGACCGCAACCAGCCGATGACGCTGGATTCGGACAACTCCGACTGCAACCAGTCCAATCCCGATTCGCGCTGCGTGTTCTCCGGCAACGTCGAGATCATCCAGGGCACCCTGGAGATCCGCGCCGGCCGCGCGGAAGTGATGCAGCGCGGCGGCGACATCGACCAGGTCGTGCTGACCGGCAAGCAGGCCACGATGAAGCAGCAGATGGACGACGGCACCACCATGAACGCGCGTGCCGACCGCATCGTCTACGAACCCAAGAAGGAACTGCTGACCCTGACCGGCAGCTACCAGGTCGAGTCCCCGCGCGGCAGCAACAGCGGCCAGAAGATGGTCTACAACATGGCCAGCGGGCAGATGCAGAGCGGTGGCGACGGCACCCGCGTGCGCACCGTGATCCAGCCGCGCGCCGCGACGCCGGCCAAGGCCGGGGGCAACTGATGCTGGTCGCCGAGGGCCTGCGCAAGAAGTACAAGCAGCGCGAGGTGGTGCGCGAGTTCGCGCTGACCCTGCATGCCGGCGAGGTGGTCGGCCTGCTCGGTCCCAACGGCGCCGGCAAGACCACCTGCTTCTACATGATCGTGGGCCTGGTCGGCGCCGATGCCGGCCGCATCGTGCTCGACGGACGCGACATCACCGCCGAGCCGATGTACACCCGCGCCCGCCTGGGCGTGGGCTACCTGCCGCAGGAACCGTCGGTGTTCCGCAAGCTCAGCGTGGCCGACAACATCCGCCTGGTGCTGGAGCTGCGCGAGGACC
>NZ_JQAK01000040.1:3030-3655 GCF_000757605.1 Candidatus Paracaedibacter symbiosus
GGCCCGCTGGAGCGCCTGCCGCGCAGCGGCATCGACGGCATCGCCCACGAGCTGCGCTGCCCGCCGGCCGAGGTCGGACAGGCGGTGCAGCTGCTGCGTTCGCTCGACCCGCGCCCGGGCAAGCAGCTGGCCGAACTCGAACACGACAGCTACGTGGTGCCCGACTGCGTGGTCTGGCGCCAGCGTGGCGTATGGAAGGTGGCGCTGTCGCAGCAGGCGCTGCCGCGGGTGTCCATCCATCGCGGCTACGAGCGGATGATCCGCCGCTGCGGCGAGGCCGATGCCGGCTACCTGCGCACCCAGCTGCAGGAGGCGCGCTGGCTGCTCCGGAGCCTGGAGGCGCGCGGCGAGACCCTGCTCAAGGTGATGCGTTGCCTGTTGCGCCAGCAGGCGGCCTTCCTGGAGTTCGGCGAACAGGCGCTGCGCCCGCTGACCCTGCGCGAGATCGCCGGCGAGGTGGAGCTGCACGAGTCCACGGTGTCGCGCGCCATCGCCCGCAAGTACGTGCGCACTCCGCGCGGCACCCTTCCGCTGAAGGCGTTCTTCGCCTCGGGCATCGGGACCGATGGCGGCGGCGAGGCCTCCAGCACCGCGATCCAGTCGATGATGCGACGTCTCATCGACC
>NZ_JQAK01000039.1:0-895 GCF_000757605.1 Candidatus Paracaedibacter symbiosus
GATCGTGTTATCGGAATTGCCTGGCCCCCAGAAAATCCTACTAGGCGAGGGCGCCGCATTGGGATTCGTCTGCAGTGCTCTGAAGTAGCGAGCATTGACGACATTCGTGTCTTCAGGCGAGGCCCACCTCTGGAAGTCATTGACATTCGGATGGACATGACCGATCAGGCGAGCATCCCGCGGCACCGGGCTTATCCATGCGTCTCCGCTGTATAGCTTCTTGACGAGAACGCCATCAACACGCTCCGTCACCAAGGAAAACTCAACCCGCCGTCCGCCCAGAGTGCCCAACTCGTAAATGTCACCAAAGCGCACGGCCTTATCGGTAACAACTACACCCTGAGTACCTGGCAACGCTCCTGTGGCTCTCAACCCTGCAATGGAAGCGTGGCTCCCGAGACCCTCTGTCCTCGGGAAATACCTTAGACCGCTCACTCCACCGGACTGGCTGACAACGTCAACGCTGTTTGCAACAATCCTCTTGCCTGCCGTTCCGAAAGAAGATGATACACGAGACGCACCCCTCCCCCCAACAACAACTCGACCCCAACCTCGCCCAGACGCTCGCCGTTGCCATACGTCATCTCATGGAAGTCCGAGCGAATGCCGTCGACTGCGCCATTTACGAGCCCACTGGCCGTACCGACCACACCATGATCACGAACGTGCTGGACCATAGCCGAAGAGAGCGATACGACGTTTTCCGGCTCGCTTAGCCATGCGATCGTATCGTGCGTCTTGAAGAACATTTCCGGCGTATGCAACCAAGCTTTCACAGCTCCAGTTGCGATTGCGACGGGACGCTCCTGCCCGAATCGAGACTCACGCATCGCCTGAATGATCTCTTCGCGCACCCGCGGAGACGGAGTCGCCTGTGCGTAGCCATCCACGTTTG
>NZ_JQAK01000039.1:2847-3800 GCF_000757605.1 Candidatus Paracaedibacter symbiosus
GATGCCCTCATAGGGCTCGACGTAGAAATCGAACGTATCGCTGGCGGTACCGCCCCGCCCATCCGTCACCGTCACCTTGATGTTCAGGTACTGGAAGCCCAGGGTGCTCTTGGGCGTGTACATCCTGAACGTGCGTGTTGCCGGGTCGAAGCTCATCCCGCCGGGCATGTTCGATGCCGAATAGGTCAGCGTGTCGCCGTTGGGATCGTAGAAGGTGTTCGCGGGAATCGTGAACGACCAGTTCTTGCTCCACATCGACCAGGGATCCACGATCGGATTGAGCAGGATCGGAGCCTGGTTCGCGGCCTGCGGATCGTTCACGACGATCTGGAAGGTGGTGCTGGTCGCCATGCCACGATAGTCGGTGGCAATGTAGGACACCGTATAGGTGCCGGATGCGCTCGGGGTTCCGGAAATGTTGTTTCGGTCCGATGTCAGTCCAGGCGGGAGCCCGGTCATCGTATATGTCATGCAGTCGCCGTCCGGATCGGTAAACAGCGCGACGCTGGAATTGTAGGCGACCCCGGCGGTCATGGTGACCGTCGCGATGGACGGTGCTACAGGCGCATTGTTCTGCGCCACCGTCATGGTGAAAGTGGTGCTTGCCGACAGGCCTCCCGCGTCGACGGCGGAGTACGTGATGGTATATGTACCGAAGGTCGACGGATTCCCGCTGATCATGCGGGTGGCCGGATTGAAGCTGAGGCCCGCTGGCAATCCTGAAACCGAGTACGTCAGCGCACCGTCGTCATGGAACATCGGGAGCGTGATGCTCGTCGCAGCACCCTGTCTGAGCGACTGTGTGCCTACCGTGGTGGCCTGGGGCGTCTTGTTGACCGTAAGGGTGAAGATGCCCTCGACCGGATCGCCGCCGCCGTCCGTGGCGATGATCTTGACCCGATACACGAAAGCCAGATTGTCGGCATTGATGCCGAACTCACCGGGCGTCGAGA
>NZ_JQAK01000038.1:0-937 GCF_000757605.1 Candidatus Paracaedibacter symbiosus
TGTTGTTCCTCGCCTCTCTCTGCGCCATTGAAAAAAGCCCCAAAGAGCTGCTCCGATAGCGTACTGCAGAAGATCTAAGGCCAATCCTGCAACTACAAGTTTCAGAGGAAAAATCAGCGCTTCCGGAACTACAGTGGAGCTAGGGCCGCCCGTACGGAAAATCCAAACTATAGCGATTGCACCGAGCCCAAGCTGGCGAACAATGTCGCTAACCTTGCCAGAGTGGAAGTAGTAATTTTCTCTTGCATCTTTCAGGATCATTTCTTTCGACCTCGCGGCCCGCCGCTATTCGTACCTTTGTTCGGTCGCTGTGTAAGTGCCGATCCCGCAGCGCTCTTCGCGGCTTTTGATGCTGACGAGCTACCCAGAGTCTTTGCTGCAGCCTTACCCGCTTTTACGGATGTCTGCTTTTCAGGAGCTTTACGCTGAGACAAAGCGCTACCGGCCGCGGACTTCGCGGCTTTGCTGCTACTTGGATTGCTAAGGGTCTTAGCGGCCTTGCTTGCGACCCGCTTTGATGTGACTTCTTTCTTGGACATAGCGACTCCTTCTCCCCAAGGGGTCTAACTACCAGTAGACCCCCAGCGGGGGTGTAGCGCCGAGTCTGCGAGCCAGTGGGCGGGTCGTCAATCGAGAAAGTCCTACACCGGACACGGAGTTCGCCGATACGGCCGACCCTGCGACGAGGTCATCCTGCCGGTATACGCGGCATGGAGGCCCCGATATGTCTTATGACAGCGAGCAGGCCGCATTATCTCCGGACGCATCCGCGGGGCGCGAGCCGCGGTTGCTTGAGCAGGTGCGCAGCCGGATGCGGCTCAAGCACTACAGCTTGCGTACGGAGCAGGCGTATCTGTACTGGATCCGCCGGTATATCCGGGCGTACCTGCCACGCCACCCGCGCGAACTTGACGGGGCGGTGGTCGAGCATTTTCTC
>NZ_JQAK01000038.1:2497-3542 GCF_000757605.1 Candidatus Paracaedibacter symbiosus
CCGCCAGCGGCAGCCCGCGGAACGTCTTCACCGTGCGCAGCACGAAGCTGGAATTGACGTCGGCCACGCCGGCGTCGTTGAGCAGGCGGTCGAGCAGGAAGCGGGAGAAGTGCTCCAGGTCCTGGACGTAGACGTGCAGCAGGTAGTCCATGTCGCCGGTCAGGGCATGGCAGGCGACGACTTCGTCCCATTCCTGCACGCGGGCGACGAAGTGCTCGATGCGGTGGGCACCGTGCTTCTCCAGCTGCACCCGGACGAAGGCCTGCAGGCCCAGGCCCAGCGCCTGCGGGTCCAGCCTGGCGGCGTAGCCGGCGACCACGCCGGCCGATTCCAGCCGCTGGATGCGGCGCAGGCAGGCCGAGGGCGACAGGTTCACCCGGCCGGCCAGCTCGGCGTTGGCGGCGCGGCCGTGCTGCTGCAGCAGGGCCAGCAGGCGCAGATCGGTGCGGTCCAGCTCGACGGTGGCGGTCATTGTTGCCTTGCAGCAGTGGTTTGACGCAAGAACATTGCGCCAATGCCCCGTGTGCCTGCAACTTCGCAACCCGATTGCGCGGGATCGGGCCTAGGCTGGGGCCTGGTCCCCGATGAGCCCGCCGCCATGGCCGAAGCCACCGCCAGCGCCCGCCGCGTTGAACACCAGCACACCGAGAAGGGCTACGTCCCGGTCTACACCACCGCCGTGGTCGAGCAGCCGTGGCACGGCTACAGCGCCGACGACCATGCGACCTGGGGTGCGCTCTACGAACGCCAGCGGGCGCTGCTGGTGGGCCGGGCCTGCGACGAGTTCCTGCAGGCGCAGGACGCGATGGGCATGGACGCGCGCGCCATCCCGCGCTTCGACCAGCTCAACGAAGTCCTCGGCGCGGCCACCGGCTGGACCCTGGTCGGGGTGGAGGGCCTGCTGCCGGAGCTGGATTTCTTCGACCACCTGGCCCACCGCCGCTTCCCGGTGACCTGGTGGATCCGGCGCCCGGAGCAGATCGACTACATCGCCGAACCCGACCTGTTCCACGACCTGTTCGGCCACGTGCCGCTGCTGATGAAT
>NZ_JQAK01000037.1:0-709 GCF_000757605.1 Candidatus Paracaedibacter symbiosus
TGTTTCCAAAACATTTGACGGTTTTCCCGCTGTTAACAACATTAGCCTACAGATTTTTCCAGGAGAATTTTTTTCTCTTTTGGGTGCTTCAGGATGCGGTAAGACAACTTTGTTAAGGTTATTAGCAGGTTTTGAGATACCAACCTCAGGTAAGATATTTATAGATGGTTTAAATATGACGAATGTCGAACCATATAATCGACCTGTTAATATGATGTTTCAATCATATGCTCTTTTTCCTCATATGACCGTTGAACAGAATATAGCTTTTGGTTTGAAACAACAAAAAATGCCAGAAAATGATATTAAGGATCGTGTTATTTCTATGTTGGAGCTTGTTCATTTAAGAAAATATGCAAAACGAAAACCTCAGCAATTATCCGGGGGACAAAGGCAAAGAGTCGCTCTTGCCAGAAGCCTTGCAAAACAACCCCGAGTTCTTCTTTTAGATGAGCCTCTGGGAGCCCTTGATAGGAAATTGCGTGAACAAACTCAGTTTGAACTTGTTAACATCCAAGAAACATTGGGAGTTACTTTCGTTATGGTTACACATGATCAAGAAGAAGCGATGACAATGTCGACGCGCATTGGTGTAATGGAAGAGGGACGTATACGCCAAATTGGAACACCTACAGAAATTTATGAATATCCCAGTTCTCGTTTTGTTGCAGATTTTATTGGAGAGATGAATATTTTTGAGGGATTTGTT
>NZ_JQAK01000037.1:2330-3378 GCF_000757605.1 Candidatus Paracaedibacter symbiosus
GATTAAAGTGACTTTTTCTAAAAGACCTTTTCTCTTAACTTTTATGGTATTTGGGTATGCATTTTTATATTTACCTATATTAAGTCTTATTGCTTTTTTCATTTAACAAAGCACAAAGTGTCACGGAATGGTCAGAATTTTCTTTAAAATGGTATTACGAACTTTTTTCTAATAAAATGATACTTACTTCAGCTTTATTAAGCTTAAAGATTGCCCTTCTGACTGCGACTATCTCTGTGATTATAGGAACAGTTGCAGCTCTTGTTATAGTAAGATTTCAATCATTTAAAGGAAGAACTTTTTTTAATGGTCTTGTAACAGCTCCTTTAGTTATGCCAGAAGTTATTACAGGCCTTGCTTTATTACTTTTTTTTGTTGTGCTTCAGCAAACTATTGGGTGGCCGAAAGAGCGAGGGATTACAACAATTACTTTGGGACATGTTACTTTAACAATTGCTTATGTTATCGTGATTGTTCGTGCGCGTCTTCTTGAATTTGATAGACAGTTAGAGGAAGCCGCTTTAGACCTAGGCGCACGCCCAATTACTGTATTTTTTAAAATAACGCTTCCTTTAATATTTCCATCAATTGCAGCTGGCTGGTTACTTGCCTTTACTTTGTCGTTAGATGACGTAGTGCTCGCAAGCTTTCTCTCAGGCCCTGGTTCTACCACTTTGCCTATGCTTGTCTTTTCAAGCGTACGCACAGGTATCAGTCCTGTTATAAATGCTCTAGCAACAATTATAGTGAGCTTAGTAACCATCGGTATTATTATAGCAGGATGGTTTATGCATAAAGGCTCACTAATGAAAAGTGAAGAATCTTAAGGAGAAAATGAGATGAATGCACAAGAAAAGCCCTATATCATCGTTTTAGGAAATGAAAAAGGAGGGACCGGAAAGTCTACACTTTCAATGCATCTTATAGTTCATCTTTTAAGGCTTGGTTTTAAAGTAGGATCAATCGATATTGATGCTCGGCAAGGAACATTATCTCGCTATATAGAAAATCGTCGCAAATATATAGAGATGAATGGTAAGGAACTTCC
>NZ_JQAK01000036.1:0-1269 GCF_000757605.1 Candidatus Paracaedibacter symbiosus
TTTATGTTGGCGTAACGAATAACCTAGTATAACGTTGCTTGCTAAAGTTGATCTTAACAAAGATAAGGACGGTTTTTCGTTTGTCTTGTAAGATAAAGAAGGTTTTAATGGCTACTTAAAATACGAGCGTTTTCTGTGCGGTATTAAACATACACGCCTGAGAGTTATAAGTATGAATCAACTTTTGCTCATATCAATATCAGAACCAACAAATGGGATTTCTTTATTCCAAAATTTGTTTAGGCTATCCCACCATAAGCTAGTTTGAGACGTAAGTATTTTTGAAAACTTATCTAAATCATCGCTTCCGGTTAAACGAAACTGTATTCCCTCTAATATGCCAATAACAGCCCACTCACTTACTTTCTCATCAGGATGTTTAATAAGACAATGAATCAAAGCTGAGATATTCCTTAATTCTTTCTGTAAAGGAGGCTTTACTTTAGGGTTATTGCTTGCCTCCTTGTATAAAGCAACGATATACTCTGCAAAGTCTCCGGCAATACTATAAGGCAAGTCCTTATCATCAGAAGATAGAAAAATTTCTTCAAAAGCAGGACAAGTTTGTAAAACAATTTCATAAATTTGGCGTAAGGTAACCTTTGTAAAATATGAACTTTCATACCTTTCTGTTAAGCTTTTACGCATTTTAATAAAGGAAACTCCATTCTTTTCAATAAACTCACCTTCAGGAATATATGAATTTTTATCAAAAAATTTAATGCAGAGTCTACAGCACAACAGTAAATTTCTTTAAATCCTTTTAGCCAGGCCCAATCTTCACAATATGTTAGAATTCTTGAGCCTAAACCTTCATTGCGCATATTATTTACGACAACGATATATTTTATTTCACAATAGCTATCCTCAGGCACAAGAATCGCCATAGCTATTATTTTATTTTCTTTAATGGCTGTTATTTGTTTATAAGGCTTGTTCTTTGAACAGTTTTTTTGAATTTTTTAATACTTGAACTTCGTTCGACAATTCTATCCACGCACATCTGTTTTATTATAGTTATTATCTTCGTAGCTTGTGATTTTGAAGGAGATGTTATTCAATCTTAACATGATAAATTTTATGGAATAATAGATATTTTATTATTTTCTCTACAATTCCCAATACCTTGTCAACGACGATTTAAAATTGATACACCTCTGTTAAGAATTTTTAACTATTTTAATGGGTTATGATCTTGCATTTCCTTTCTGATGTCAATTTGGTTGAGATGAGCCCTGCTTTTTCCTTATCATCCCTGGTCTTCTACCG
>NZ_JQAK01000036.1:2349-3152 GCF_000757605.1 Candidatus Paracaedibacter symbiosus
CTCTAACTTGATTTTATCAAAGACCCATCCTTGGGAGAATAAATATAAGGGCCTTCAATGCGTTTACCTTTCTCATATACCATATAAGAAGCAACATTTCCGTTTTCAAAATACTTCGTCGAATTTCCTTGCAGAAGCCCTTGTTCATAAGCTTCTGTTTGTAAAAGATTCCCTGATGGGTAATAAGCCTTCATAATGCCGTGCTTAATGCCCTTTTCATAGGGAATAGTTGCCGTAATGTAACCTAAGGGATTGTAGGTGATCATTTCCCCATGCATTTTCCCTTCGATATAAGGAACTTCATGTTGAAGAGCGCCCCCTTTCGTATAAAATTTCGCAACCCCATGAATCTTTCCTTTTCGATAGGGAATTTCTGCTGAAATTATTCCTTTCTCATAGGTTTCAGCTAATCCCTCCAAAAGTCCTTCTTTAAAGTGATATTTACGGTGCGGTTTCCCTTCTTTATCGTAAACAAGAGTGGGGCCTTCCCGTAAACCATTCGAGAAGGTCGCTCGTTTAGTAATATTTCCTTTATTATCATAATATTCAGCAACTCCATTTCGTTGCCCCTCTTTAAAAGGAATCCGTCTTAATAGCTTTCCTTTTGCCGTTTTCATCTCTTGAACACTATCAAGAATCTCTGCGGTTTTTTGGCTCGCCGGAAGTTGCATTTGTTGAAGTTGCGTGTTGCTCATTTTCTTCTCTATTTTTAAGCTAATGTAACTGCTGCGCCTGTTATCTGAGTACTGCCTTCTCCTCCTATGGTTGCTGTAGCCTCACCTGCAACTGTGACAACGGCTCCT
>NZ_JQAK01000035.1:0-847 GCF_000757605.1 Candidatus Paracaedibacter symbiosus
GCTGAGCAATGCGGTCATTTTCAACAGAAATACGCGTGTGTTCTGTGCTGGAGATGATCACCTCGCTGAAGCCATGATCTTTAATGGGAAGGATTTGAACGGCACTGACTGAAGAAGCGAGTAAAGATACTGCTAGAAGTGGAAACTTACGCATGGTCTTGCTCCTTTCCTGTCAGAGGTTTAAAGGAGGTGATGAGCAACCGTCCATGAGCAAAAGAAAAGGTTAAGCGATAGGTCTCATCCCGTTGGAAGATGCACTTTTGACTGACATAACCGACCATCTCACCAGAAAGATCCACTTGTAAGTTCTTTTCCCGAACAACAACCTTTTTGGGATAAAAGGAGGTGCTAAGGCCGCTTTTTTGATATCTCTCTTCTTCTTCTCGAAGCTGGTGTTTGAGCTTACCAATGCCCCTTGCGTCTGCATAACGCAAAAGAAGTTCATGAAGATAAGGAGCGCTTTGAGGTGTTTTGTTTAAGAGAATGCTTCCAAAAAACAAAGCCATCTCTTCAAGGTATTGAGCAGATACTTGGTTCCGCTCGACCCAGGTAGGCCCTGTGAGATGGGGAGGCACAAGCACAACCCGCTCACTCTGGGTACACAAAGCAAAGGTCATGAGCAGGTTTGATGCAAGAAGCCCTGACGCCATAAAGGTCAAATAATTTCTATGCCTTAAAAGATCATGAAGTCTTAAGTGCTGAAGCTTTTCTTTCATGACACCCACTCTCTGATATGTGAAGGCGGTGTTAAAGGAAGCTTGGCCTTGTTGTGGGGGAGATACCAGTACATCAAATGTTTGAGTGCCCCTTGGCCTGCCATCTTGCGGAGTTTCCGCAATGCCCAGCA
>NZ_JQAK01000035.1:2100-3128 GCF_000757605.1 Candidatus Paracaedibacter symbiosus
CGTTGATGATGCTTATTTGGTTACTCTTGATGTCAATAATGAGATTCTGCCTTTTTAAGGAGACAATAGTATGCTTTATGGTATCTATCGACCAAAAGGGGAACTGTCTTTTCCACTGTTCAGAGGGGATATAAACCCCATGCTGCTTATTCCCGTTGAGATGGAGCCAATAATGCATTTGTTGCAGCACAATGGCTTCATTTAAGCCAATTTTTCTTGCTAAAGTTGGGAATATTTGTAAAGGCGCCTCATTAATAAGAAGTCTTGTTTGCATAAGAAAGTGCCCGTCTAATTTGATTCATCATTAAAGTTCTGAGAGGTGTGTTGCCGAAGGCTGCGCTTTTCAAACTCTTCAACATCACACAAGCGGTATAAAACTCTACGCCCAATTTTAAGATACTTAGGCCCTCGACCATTCCAGCGCCATTGCCCTAGCGTATTAGGCTCAAAATTCCATCGTTGAGCTAAAGCTGTAGGGGTTAAAAAACTATTATCCATGGGTTTTCTCCTCTTAATTGTAGTTTTTAAGCAGAATAAACATAGCAAGCATTAATGTCAACATACATGTAAACTTGCAAAATATGTGTAAGTTTGCAATTTCATGTTGATTGGTAGATAGGTATATGTCTATATAGATGGTGAATGATCAGGATAGAATTAAAATAGCATAGGATCAGGAACCAAAATGAGCACAAGGCAACTAGATAAAAATGCAGCAGCGAGGTTGAGGCAAGTCAGAAACCTTACAAATCTTGCGCGTACTGTCTTTGCGAGTAAATATAAGTTAAGTACTAATTCCCTATCAGCCTGGGAGAATGGGACATCACCATTTTCAGAGGAAGTTGCAAAACATCTAGCGGATATATTTAGAAAAGAAGGTATTAAAGTAAGTTCACACTGGATTATGACAGGAGAAGGACCTAAGCCTAAAGCTTTAGCCTCAAGATTAATACAAGGCACTGATTCCTTGGGCATAGCAATCAGCGATGAGGAGGAATTATTTTGGCGAGCAACATCTTCCTTTAAGG
>NZ_JQAK01000034.1:0-617 GCF_000757605.1 Candidatus Paracaedibacter symbiosus
ATCTCTTATACTTTTTCCTTAGGCATTGAAGCAAAACCTTGCTTGCCATGCTCATGATTCTCTGAGCCTTGATAATTTTTATTATGGCCCCTGGAACCAGAGCTCTTGTCCTGATGACTTTCTGAATGAGAATGCCCACTCGCTTTTCCGCCTTTGCTAGCAATCTCTTGAACCTTCTCTTTAGGCATTGAAGCAAAACCTTGCTTGCCATGCTGCTCGTTATTTGAGGATTGTGACTGATTCTTATTAGTGGTTGTTGCCATAATAAATACTCCTTCTTTTCATATAATATGTCCCTCTTAAGAAACACTTTAAGCCTATTTCATGAAGGGTAATTATTTAAGTTGCAATTCATTCAAGTTTTAACCTGGAGTTGACCCCATTAAAGCGGACACCATAGATTAGCTCCTAAGAGAGAGGAGTATTTCTAGTATTATGACTAGTTCTAAAATTGATACGATTCATGTCATCACCTCTGTTCAGCGGCTTCGGCGCTGGAGCGTTTTTGAGAAGAAGATTATTGTTGAAGAGACGGATGAGGATGGTAAGAACGTTTCGTATGTTGCTCGTAAGCATGGCATGCCGCTTCTCGAGTTTTTTTTGTGGCGTCGTAAGAT
>NZ_JQAK01000034.1:2192-4095 GCF_000757605.1 Candidatus Paracaedibacter symbiosus
AAAATAGTAGCAGTGGCAAGTATATGCAGGTTGCTAAATTTGACAATCCAGGAAAAGATGCACGTTGGCAAATTGAATCTGCCGATACTCCTGGTTATTTTATCCTCAGCAACAAAGCTGTACCTAACTCTTTTGCCTCTTGGAGCAATGAAGGGAGCCGCAGTGGCCATTATATGCAGATGTGTACTTATACGGACCATCGAGAAGAGGATGCTCCCTGGCAAATTAAAGCTGTTAAGGATAGTGAAAAGGGCACTACCTATTTTAAATTAATCCCAAAAGGTAAGCCTGATCTTTTTGCAACCTATTCTACTGAAGAAAGTGGTAGTGGGTATTATATGCAGATTGCTTCCTATGCCTACCAACCAAAACCAAGGTTGGTCGGGAGGGGCGTGGTTTACTCTCCTCCACGAGAGTCTTTATTAGAGCAATCAGGGATTGAATGTTTTGCGTTTGTGCCCCAAGGTTATAAGTTAACAGTAAATTTATCAGATTTTAATTTTGGTGAAGGGCTTAAAGCAAAGTTAAAGGCTAACGCTAAGCCAGATTATAGTGGTACTCAAAAATTAACAGTAAGGAACGAGAAGTTAAATGCTAAAATAGGAGGGACTTATACCTCAGCTGTCCAAGAATCTTTTACTTGGGGCTTAAATCAAAAGCTTGGAGTCTCTGCAACAACAACTATTACAACTGGTATTCCATTTATTGCTGAAGGGAAAATATCTTTAGGAACTAACTTTGAGTTTGGCTCAAACCAAAGTTGGTCGACGACTAACACAAAAACCTTTACTGCTACGGTTGAAATGAGTCCAGAAGAGCCAGGAGTATACACGTTAGGAAATATTGTTTATGTAGCCAAAAATATTCAGCTGCCATTTAATGCCAAAGCAAAACTAAGAGCAAAGAACAAAGCCGGCGAACAGCTCCCTGCTGATGCTGTAGAAGCGCTCTTTAAGTATGAGGGGTTAAAGGGAAAGATCGTAGCAAGAAAGCCTAAGGCTATTGTAGTTGCTGTTGCTGGGAAGTTGGCAGCGACTTATGGAGTGTATCAAGAAGCAATCGCTAAAAAAGTTAGCGATCTAAATTCCAAAGGTTAAAAATAACGGCCCTGTTGCAAAAATATTATTTGAGCAGATTTAGGTCTTTTTGCAGTTTTCAATTAAACAGTATAGACACTGAATTGTCGGTTAACGAGACGGATTTCTCCCTTGAGTCCTTGGCGATATTTCCAAAGATCCATCTGTCCCTTTTTAAACATCCTCATCACTTCAAACCCTTTAATCGTTGCATAAGCTGTTTTCAAAGATTTAAACCCTAGAGTTGGTTTAATCAGTCGTTTGAGTTTACCATGATCAGCTTCAATAAGGTTATTGAGATACTTAATCTGTCGATGCTCAAGGTCTTGAGGACAAAGTCCTTCCTTCTTTAATTCTTTGATCGCTACAGCATAAGTAGGTGCCTTATCTGTATTAATTTTACTTGGTTTTTCCCATTCCTTAAACTTTCTTAAAGCCTTTGAAAGAAACCGTTTGGCAGCACTGATATTTCTTGTCGATGAAAGATAAAAGTCTATAGTACGCCCTCGCTTATCAAGAGCTCGATAAAGGTAAGCCCATTTACCCTTAACTTTTACATAAGTTTCATCAACTCTCCAGCTATAGCCAAGCCCTGGTTTCCAATACCACCTGAGCCTTTTCTCAATCTCTGGAGCATAAGTGATTACCCATCTATTAAGAGTTGTATGATCAACCGTAATGCCTCTTTCTTCCATCATTTCTTCAAGGTCCCGATAGCTGATCCCGTATTTACAATACCACCTTACGCATCCAAGAATAATATCCCCTTGAAAATGACGCCACTTAAAATCATTCATCCAATAGTCCTCTAATTTTTAGAAACTCTG
>NZ_JQAK01000033.1 GCF_000757605.1 Candidatus Paracaedibacter symbiosus
CTAAAAAGTAGTTTTCACTACTCAACTATTAAAGCCCGAATGAGGTGTAAAGCTCCCAAATTTAGTACCAGGGGGTCGTGTAGTTTTCCGTGTTTTTTATGAATAAACTATATTCATTAGGCGTCATATTTTTTTGATCTTGCTACAAAAATTTAGACATTGTGAACTGAGATGGTTTGATTTTTGTAATGATTGTATTCCCACTGATTTGGACTTTGATAGTTGAGTGTCGAGTGCCTCCTTTTAGAGTTATAAAATGTGAATATGTATTCAAAGATATCGGTTTTTGCTTCTTCTAAAGTTTTATAGTTCTTAAAATAGACATGCTCTGTTTTAAGCGTATGAAAGAAGCTCTCCATTGCAGCATTGTCATAAGCACATCCTGTTTTTCCATGACTCAGTTTTATTCCATGAGTTTGAGCTATTTCATAAAGGTTATTGCTTGTATATTGGCTCCCCATATCAGAATGATGAATAAGCCCTGAAGGAGGTCTCCTTAATAAGAGAGCTTGATTAAGTGCTGCTAAAATTAAAGAACTTCTCATGTGATCACTCAAAGCCATTCCCACCACTTTTCGAGAGAATAGATCAAGAATAATAGCCAGATAAGCCCAGGTTCTATTGATGGCAATAAAAGTAATATCTGCGGCCCAAATTCTATTAGGAAGAGGAGAATAAAAATTCTGCTGAACGAGATCCTGGGTTGGACGAGTGATATTTTCTGAACGTTTTGTTGTTTTAACAAACTTCCTATACATCTTGGCTTGGATATCATTCTTCTGCATCAATCGAGCGACTTTAACTCGAGAACAAAAAGTTCCCTGAGCACAAAGTTCTGCATGGATCCGAGGACTGCCATAAGTTTCTCGGCTCTCCTCAAAAATAGTCCTCATTCTTTTAACAGTCTCAGTGTTCTCCAGTTCTCTCTTGCTGGGACTCCTTTTAATAAAATCGTAATACCCACTGCGAGAAACCCCTAAGACTTGCGCCATCTGATCCAAGGAAAATAAAGTGGTATGATGCTTCATGAATTCGTACCTTTGCCTCGGGGTTCGGAGAAGATGGCAACTGCTTTCCTAAGAAACTCCCTGTACCAAGTCCTGCATTTTATTCTCTTGCAATATATAACCTAAAGCAGCAGCTCGCTTTGATAAGTTATCAAGAACCCGCTTTTGATATCGTGCCTCATAGTAATTGGCACCTGGATCAACATATTGCATTCCATAACGCAGAGCATTAAAAAATAATACTGCCATTTTTCTAGCTGTTGCAGTAATTGCCTTTGATTTACCAATGCGAGCCGAGAGTCGTCTATAAAACGCACCAAGAGCCGTATTTGTCTTTCCAATTGTTACAGCAGCCAATCTTAATGCTGCTGCCGCACGACTTGAGGAACGCCGTGTTCGTGATGATAATACTTTCCCTCCTGATACCTTATTCCCTGGAGAAAGACATAGCCAAGAAGTAAAGTGCTTGCTGCTCGGCCAGCGAGACATATCAGTGCCACATTCTGATATTAATTTTAAGGCTAATGAAGGTCCAACACCGTGTATTTGTGTTAAGTCCATTCCTAATGCTTGGTAAAGGGATGCTCTTACATCAAAGCTTAAGCTATTAGGTTGTTTAGTGCGATGCCTGGCTTTGGGTAGAGGTTGATCAGGCAACTTATTATCTTTTCCAAGCAAGCTTAATGTCTCTTCTATTCGACGATCACACTCATTAATTTTTTGTGTGTAATAATCGAATAATTCAACAGCTTGAGTTAAAGAAAACAAATGCTCTTCTTGATAATTACCCTTTAAGGATTCCTCAATAGTTTTAATGGATTCCTTACAACGTATGTCTCTATGTTCTGCTAATACAGCAGGGCAACGTTCACCATTCATAATCGCACGAATGATCTTCATGCCTGTGGCTCCCGTTATATCCGATACGACATGATGCAACTGTAAGTTCATTTGCATTAAAGCTTTTTGCATATGCTGGATATGAGAGGCTCTGAATTCAAGCATACGTTCACGTTGTCTAATATAAGCACGTAGCACAGTAATTTGTTTTTCTGGTCTGAAGCTAGCACGTAACAAACCAAATTGATGTAACCGTTGAATCCATTGCGCATCATTGACGTCTGTTTTACGTCCAGGAACATTTTTAGCTTCTCGTGGATTAACTAAAAATACCTCAAAACCATAATTCTCTAAGATCTCAAAAGCAGGAATCCAATAAATACCTGTGGATTCCATAGCAATGCTGGTGACCTCACAGCTTTTAAGCCATTTTGCCATAGCATGTAAATCTGTGGTAAAACTTTGAAACGTACGAACTGGTTCTTTTGCTTTATCACTCCCTACAGCAACAACGTGAAACTTAGCACCAATATCAATCCCAGCAGCATTTTGATGAATAATTGGCATACTGGATTGTCTGTTAGATTGAGTCATCACTTACCTCTTCTCCTTGTTTATCTATAGAATCAAAGAGCAGGGTAACGAATAAATCACTTTCCTAAACGGGGTTTGTACCTCCAATGCCGGGTTCGTTGTACTCCCTGGACCATGTTTTTTAACGGGGTAATCCACCAATAAGCAGACGGCCGCTCTCTTTGATAGCTCAACTTTAGCAGTTAACGAGCGCGAGTTTCTATTTATTAGGGAAAGGGGTGCCATTTAGGTGGTTTTTTAAGATATCTCGCTCCTGGCGAACAAGATAAAGCTCCCGCTTAAGCGCTCTTAATTCTTCCTCAACAACATGGCCACTGCCAGGAAAACTTCTCTCTCCCTCACGCCGGTATTGTTTAATCCAGTGCCCTAAACTGGCACGCGAAATCCCTAAATCTAAAGCGATCTTCTCAATGCTCTTGTCATTACTCAAATAAACTTTAACCGCATTAATTTTAAATTCTTTATCGTATTTCTGGGTCATGTTCTCTCCTTTCAATAACATTAACCCATCTCGGTTCCTTGTGTCCGCTTTATTGTAGCAAGATCACTCAATAGTTTTAATGGATTCCTTACAACGTATGTCTCTATGTTCTGCTAATACAGCAGGGCAACGTTCACCATTCATAATCGCACGAATGATCTTCATGCCTGTGGCTCCCGTTATATCCGATACGACATGATGCAACTGTAAGTTCATTTGCATTAAAGCTTTTTGCATATGCTGGATATGAGAGGCTCTGAATTCAAGCATACGTTCACGTTGTCTAATATAAGCACGTAGCACAGTAATTTGTTTTTCTGGTCTGAAGCTAGCACGTAACAAACCAAATTGATGTAACCGTTGAATCCATTGCGCATCATTGACGTCTGTTTTACGTCCAGGAACATTTTTAGCTTCTCGTGGATTAACTAAAAATACCTCAAAACCATAATTCTCTAAGATCTCAAAAGCAGGAATCCAATAAATACCTGTGGATTCCATAGCAATGCTGGTGACCTCACAGCTTTTAAGCCATTTTGCCATAGCATGTAAATCTGTGGTAAAACTTTGAAACGTACGAACTGGTTCTTTTGCTTTATCACTCCCTACAGCAACAACGTGAAACTTAGCACCAATATCAATCCCAGCAGCATTTTGATGAATAATTGGCATACTGGATTGTCTGTTAGATTGAGTCATCACTTACCTCTTCTCCTTGTTTATCTATAGAATCAAAGAGCAGGGTAACGAATAAATCACTTTCCTAAACGGGGTTTGTACCTCCAATGCCGGGTTCGTTGTACTCCCTGGACCATGTTTTTTAACGGGGTAATCCACCAATAAGCAGACGGCCGCTCTCTTTGATAGCTCAACTTTAGCAGTTAACGAGCGCGAGTTTCTATTTATTAGGGAAAGGGGTGCCATTTAGGTGGTTTTTTAAGATATCTCGCTCCTGGCGAACAAGATAAAGCTCCCGCTTAAGCGCTCTTAATTCTTCCTCAACAACATGGCCACTGCCAGGAAAACTTCTCTCTCCCTCACGCCGGTATTGTTTAATCCAGTGCCCTAAACTGGCACGCGAAATCCCTAAATCTAAAGCGATCTTCTCAATGCTCTTGTCATTACTCAAATAAACTTTAACCGCATTAATTTTAAATTCTTTATCGTATTTCTGGGTCATGTTCTCTCCTTTCAATAACATTAACCCATCTCGGTTCCTTGTGTCCGCTTTATTGTAGCAAGATCACACCTTTGACAGATTTCTTAAATTAAGCATAAGGATCATCATTTTTATAATTGATGTTGAACTAATTGAGTGCTTGTAACTTAGTTTTAATAACATCTAATAAGCTTTCTTCAGTAATGGTAAAGAGAGGACCTTGAACACCTAAATCTTTAGCTTTACACACTGAAAAATTTGAACCCACAATCCACAGAAATGCTGATACATAAGCATATTTTCTGCTTGATGTTTGAATGTATGACATGTCATACTTAAAGAATGTATTAAAGG
>NZ_JQAK01000032.1:0-1346 GCF_000757605.1 Candidatus Paracaedibacter symbiosus
TCTAGATTTCGGTAGCTTAGGGGGTAGCACAAATACTAGCGCCTGCATTGTAGAATAATGGTAGGTAAAAAATGTCGGTAACGGAATCTTAATGCTTTATAGGGAGTATCCAGAGTTATTTATACCTCCAAGTCTACTGCTCAAACTTGTAACATAACCAACTAACGTATTTTAATCAAAAAAATTTAACTTTTCTTCGCTTTGTCTTAAGACTGCACTAATTCAACATTTCCTTGAGGATCAATAGTAAAATTATTATTTTCGGCAAGTTCTACATTATCTCGAAGTTGACCTGCAATTTTATTAAAATTAAGCGTTAGATTTATATTATAAGGAATATTTGCTTTATTGTGCCGATAAGCATGTAAAATCTCTGCTATAAGTGGAACACCTTTTGTAACGCACTGGTGAATTGAATCTTCACGGGATAACTCTTGCTTAGTATAAGCACTCATAAGATTGACAAGTACAGCAGGGATATAAGTTGGTGTTCTTTCCTGTCTAATAATTAATGGGTTAAGTTCAGCAAGCAAAGTGCTTTTCATTTTAGGTTTAATTTGGCTGAAAGCTTCTTGAAGGATCTTCCCATCTTCTTTTGTATAAAGCCGCATCATAGCGCCAATGCGCGCTACAGTATACTCCTCATCAAAACTTAAATTTATACCAAGCCAAGACGCACGTTGCGATAAGTAATGCTTCAGAGCTTCTTGCTCAGAATGATTTGATAAATAATGTAAAGCCTCTTTAATGACTTCAATTGTTTTAAATGTATTCTCAGTCATGACTTTTGATCCAGCATTATTCTCATGACCCCGAGCAGCGCTAACATCGCATATATGTGTTAAAATCTCAAAATCAAATCCTCGAGGATTGTTCCTAAGAATAGTCGAATTCTTCAATTTTTCTAATATTTCCGGTCCTCCTTCAACATGTGTGACATGTCCTAAATGGACAAGGCCTTTTGTTCTTTTAAGTTGTTCTTGATGTGAAGGTGTCAATAATTGAAAAGTTGGAAAAATCTGCGGACATTTTTTGAGGCATTTGTCTAAAAAGAGGTCATGATCAGCTTCAGAAATCTTATAAATTTTAGATTTTTCATGAGCCACTTGCGTTTTACCCATATCTCCTAATATTAAATTGATTTCAAGAAGCTGTAGCTGGGATAGGTCATTTTGAATAATTTCTTGGGCAAATGAATGTAATCGCTTAAATGACGCGTATGTAAGCTTTTCACTAGATCATTGGAGAACGGTAAAGCGTTCATACGCCTCCTTACTACCATCATTAATCAAGTACAAGCACACTAAGCTAAGAATAGTTCTTTCAAATTCAGGATAGTGGGCATT
>NZ_JQAK01000032.1:2397-3434 GCF_000757605.1 Candidatus Paracaedibacter symbiosus
CTATGAGGAAATCGTTCAACGGTTCCCTCTTGAGTATGTTGAACATTTGAGTCAAGCAACCATTCAAGTTCTGGATAGGTCTTTACTTTAGCTTTTACCCATTCTTCAGATCCTAATACTTCCAAAGTGGGCACCTCAAATGGCGAAGAAGCGTAAACAAAATTATACCCAAATAAACAAATTAAAAATCTAATTGTAATGAAAGAAAATTTTTTTAATAATGAATTTTTCATGCCTCTCAAACCTCTTTTTTTTAGTTATCTCTTAACCATTTTATTAATTTATTAGGTAATACGTTAATTGTTTGCATTTACAATACTATTTAACTTTAATGAGTTGAAACTTGCAACTTTCATTGCTTTAGAAAATTCATGGTTTATGGTAAATTTATTTGGTACAGCAATAGCATTCATTCCTGCCCTTGTTGCCGCTATTACACCTGCATATGTATCTTCAAAAACTAGACATTCAAAGGGTTGAACATTAAGTTTCTGGGCACAAAATTGATAAATATAAGGTTTTGGTTTGTTCACACCAGTATAGTCATTTATATGCTTAAGGCTATCTTTACCTGAGGCTATCAAATCAAAATCTTCCTCTGAAAGGTTCATTTGCTTGATATTTCGAATAATTTCATCATAAGGTGCTGATGATGCAAGAGCTAGTTTTATTTTGCCTGATTTTCTAAGACAGATGACTTCTTTTAAAAACTTAACAGCATCCTGTATTAAGGGAACGCCTTCTATTTGTTTTTCATAATAATATTTCTCCTTAATTGCTATTACTTCTTCTCCTAACTGAACATTTTTTTGTTGATTGATTGAGTTTAATATCGCTTCAGATGAGCCACCAACCAATGGATAATATTCATCTAACTGAAATTCTACTTCTTTTTCTTTCAAAGCCTGCTGCCATGCTTCAAACTTTAGCTGCTCAGTATCAACCAAAACACCATCTACATCAAATATGAGGGCCTTATAAGAAGCCTGAAGGCTTACAGATGATAGAAATGAACTCAAGTATATGAGGATAAATTT
>NZ_JQAK01000031.1:0-805 GCF_000757605.1 Candidatus Paracaedibacter symbiosus
ATTGCGGAATCGTTGGCCTCGCGGCTTCGTCGCCAAGTGGCGCTCCAGGCCCCATTGCTGACCGAACGCATCAGCAATGCACCATTGGATGGCAAGATGATGCCAAACAGCGTTCTTTTCGAAATGTTCGCGGACGTTGCCACTTCGCCAGCCGCGACAGAGAGCACGATTTCGTTTGGCGATGTGTTCTCGGTGACAGGCGCAGGTAGTGAGGGTGACACCGATCACTGGGTCGTGGCGATCTCTCCGGCCTGCGATCTCGTGCGCTGTGAGGCATCCTACGACGTGCTGTGCATCCGCGGTCAGGCGAGCAAGGCCGCTTCCAATCTGAAGAGCATGATGGGGTTCAAGAATGCGCTGTTCGGGAAGGGGAGCCACGTCATGCGATACCAGGGCAAGCGCGGAGCGCTCAAGTACGCACATGTGCACTGGGATCACACACAAGGGCTGCATTCGATCAAAGCTTCCGAACTCACCGCCGGGAAGACTTACCAGCGCATTGCGCGTCTGTCTGACGCATTTGCGCAGGAGATCAAGGAGCTTGCTCTATCACATGCCTCGCGTGTCGGCATTCCTGTGGATCCCGCCTTTGCGATTGCAGCCACGGCAAATGTTCGCATGCGTTTGAAGCGGCCGGTTCGCGATGGCGAGATCATCGAACATGAGCAAGGTTTGGCGGGAGAAGACTTTACCTGTGCTGTTGCGTCGCGCGCGAAAGTCATAGATGGCGTGAGAACAAAATTGGAAACGATGCTGGTCTTAACTCCCCAGTTCGTTTC
Organism: Candidatus Paracaedibacter symbiosus; assembly: GCF_000757605.1. GTDB lineage: Bacteria > Pseudomonadota > Alphaproteobacteria > Paracaedibacterales > Paracaedibacteraceae > Paracaedibacter_A > Paracaedibacter_A symbiosus. The sequence continues at coordinate 780 of NZ_JQAK01000031.1, forward strand.
CTGGCTGCACGAGGAGTTTCTGGAAC
>NZ_JQAK01000031.1:1965-3359 GCF_000757605.1 Candidatus Paracaedibacter symbiosus
GACGTCCCCCCGATTTTGAGTAGCAGGCTGATTTGGAGTCCAATCCCCAACGAGACGGAGATTGGACGTGAAGAAGCGCTTTTCCGAAGAACAGATCATTGGCTTCCTGCGTGAGGCGGAGGCCGGGCTGCCGGTCAAGGAGCTGTGTCGCACGCACGGGTTCAGTGAGGCCTCGTATTACCTGTGGCGGAGCAAGTTTGGCGGGATGACCGTGCCGGAAGCCAAACGCCTGAAGGACCTGGAGGCGGAGAACACCCGGCTGAAGAAGTTGCTGGCCGAGCAGCTGTTCGAGAACGACGTCATCAAGGATGCCTTGCGAAAAAAGTGGTGAGCGCACCGGCGCGCAGGACGCTGGTGCGGCATCTGGTGGAGCGAGGACTGAGCGAACGGCGGGCGCTGGTGGTGGTGCGGATGAGCGCCAGCGCGCTGCGCTACGAGCCGCGTGCGGACCGCAACGTCGAATTGCGCGAGCGGATCCTGGCGCTGGCGCAGCGGCACAAGCGCTACGGCGTCGGGATGATCTATTTGAAACTGCGGCAGGAGCAGTGGCCGGTGAACTACAAGCGGGTGGAACGGTTGTATCAGCAGGCCGGGCTGCAGGTGCGGCGACGCAAGCGCAAGCAGGTCGCCCTGGGCGATCGCCAGCCGTTGTTGCGGCCCGAGGTGGCCAACCAGGTGTGGTCGATGGACTTCGTGTTCGACCGTACCGCCGAGGGTCGTGTGCTCAAGGCCTTGACCATCGTCGACGACGCTACGCATGAGGCGGTGGCCATCGAGGTGGAACGGGCCATTTCCGGCCACGGCGTGGCGCGGGTGCTCGACCGGCTGGCGCTGACCCGCGGTGTGCCGCAGGTGATCCGGACCGACAACGGCAAGGAATTCTGCGGCAAGACCATGGTGACGTGGGCCCACGAGCGAGGTGTGCAGCTGCGCCTGATCCAGCCGGGCAAGCCGAACCAGAACGCCTACATCGAGAGCTTCAATGGCCGTCTGCGTGACGAATGCCTCAACGAGCACTGGTTCCCGACGCTGCTGCACGCCCGCACCGAGATCGAGACCTGGCGGCGGGAATACAACGAGGAGCGCCCGAAGAAGACCTTGGGCGGCCTGACCCCGGCCGCCTATGCCGAACAGCTGGCAGCCAAAGCCGCTACGATGAAACCCGGACTCTAAACAGCCCCGCTACTGAAAGCGGGGGGACGTCGGTGCCTCGTGGAGAACTTGGCGCTGAACAGGGGGGGGGATTGCGGTTGCCCATAAACACCCCGGCCAGTGCCGTCAATTATGGCAACTGGATGTCTACGAAAGGCTGGCCGGTCCATTCACCTACACGAATGGAGGCATATTCCTACGTACACGGATTGGTAGTAGGCGTAAAACTTGTGTCGCTAGCA
>NZ_JQAK01000030.1:0-1338 GCF_000757605.1 Candidatus Paracaedibacter symbiosus
ATCCATTATCCTCACTCACTTGTTAATAATTAAATGTGTCTCTCTTTGCGAAATTGCCAGAATGTAGCTTAGCTTTCAACTATCTTCCAACAATTTTAGCTTTTTTATCGAAAAATTTTTAATTTTATGTCGTGTGCAAGTTTTTTAGAAAAAAGTCGTTAATAATTCTCTGATAAGGATTTTCGCATTCCTCTAGGCTATGTCGTAGGCATCTTCTAATATCACCAGGTTGCCTGAGATCCCCGGGACAAGGCTGGGGATGACGCTAGAGTGGACATTCGATTCCTATTGCCACCAATCACACAATAACGTTGCCCTTTGATCTTCCTGGATCCCCGCCTCTCGCCTCGACAAAGCCTGGCTCGCGAGGAGGACTCAGAAGAGTAACCTTGTTTCTATTATCACCATCCCCCTCCTGTCCTCGCCAACGAGCATTCTCGCCCCAACTTGAGTCACCCTAGGCCTTGTGCCGAGGAGCTTAAGCAACTTGAAGATCTGGCTTTTCACCAATCGATGTTTCTCATCTTTCCTCGATATTCCCTTCGCAAAAATGAAGCAGAAGAAATCCTAAAGAGGGAGAGAGTTGCAAGGACAACAAAGGAGAAAACTGTAAGACCCTTTTTACTTCCTATCCATTTACACCTTCATCATCCTTGCTCATTCTCCAGGATCTTAAACCTTTCCTGTGCGCACTCAGGAAAGGCTGAAATGCCATTTCATCCAGAGAAAAGACCTTCTGCCGAAAAATCCAAAAATAATTTTGGCCTTCCTTTTAATCCCCTCTCGCATGCTTTTGGGGTTTATCTCCCTTACTATGCCCCTCACATTCGCAAGGACGACCAAAGTAGAGATCACAAAAAAAGAAAAAGACCTCATCTCAATTTTGAGATTTCTTGGCTTTCTTCCCTTCCAAGAATCTTTGATACAAAGATCAGAAATATTTCTTGAAAAGAAAGCCTTTCCTCTTGCTTTTTGGCTTTTCTCCTCACCATACCTTTCACGTATACTGAGATCCTTTTGCCACCTAGTTGCATCACCAGGTTGCCTGAGATCCCCGGGACAAGCCCGGGATGACAACAGGATGGGATCTGGGGTGACAAACGACTGATCGCTTGCCTTTATACTGCCCCCCTTTCCTTTACCAACGAGCACTTCTGTCCCCAATTTCGTCATCCTAGGCCCTGTGCCGAGGATCCCAAGCGACCGAAAGATCTCTCCTGTCGCCATTCGATGCCTCTCATCCTTCCCTGGATCCCCGCCTGGCGGGAATGACATGAGAGAATGTGGCCTGCCTTCCTGATCAAAGGTAAGATTCCACCAGCGATTAAAGATCTGTTG
>NZ_JQAK01000030.1:2976-4036 GCF_000757605.1 Candidatus Paracaedibacter symbiosus
CAAATTAACCCCTACAAAAGTAAGCCAAAAATGAATTTTTCCTAAGATTTCAGGAAACTCTCTCCCAGACATCTTTCCAAACCAATAATAGAATCCACAAAATATTCCAAACAATGCTCCCATTGACAATACATAATGGAAATGAGCCACCACATAATAGGTATCATGGAGTACCACATCAAGGCCAGCATTGGAGAGCACAACGCCTGTCAATCCACCTAATGTAAAAACAAAAATAAACCCAATTGCAAAAAGCATAGGAACGCGAAACGTAATGGATCCTCCCCACATGGTTGCTATCCAACTAAAAAACTTTGATGCCCGTTGGTACCGCAATGATCATTGTTGCTGCTGTAAAATAAGCGCGTGTATTGACATCAAGACCTACTGTAAACATATGATGCGCCCATACCACGAAACCAATAAATCCTATGGATACCATTGCATAAACCATCCCTAAATAACCGAATATGGGTTTTTTAGAAATGTCGAGATAACCTGACTAATAATACCGAAAGCTGGCAAAATCATGATATAAACTTCTGGGTGGCCAAAAAACCAAAATAGATGCTGAAATAAAACAGGGTCCCCCCCACCTGCAGGATCAAAAAATGTCGTCCCAAAATTTCGATCCGTAATTAACATCGTAATGCCGCCTGCCAAAACAGGTACAGACAGTAATAACAAGAAAGCCGTGACAAGCATAGACCACACAAACAAAGGCATCTTATGAAGCGTCATTCCTGGCGCTCGCATGTTAAAAATTGTGGTAATAAAATTGATGGCGCCTAGAATTGATGAAGCACCAGACAAATGGAGTGCAAAAAGCAAAAAATCTACCGAGGCATCCGAGTGTCCTAATAACGAGCTAAGCGGAGGATAAATTGTCCACCCTGTACCTGCTCCAGAACCAACAAAAATCCCCATAATTAAAAGAATTAAGGAGGGTACCAACAACCAAAAGCTTATATTGTTTAGGCGTGGAAAAGCCATGTCAGGTGCTCCAATCAGCAAAGGAACAAACCAATTACCAAATCCTCCAATCAAAGCCGGCATCACC
>NZ_JQAK01000029.1:0-847 GCF_000757605.1 Candidatus Paracaedibacter symbiosus
CAAAATTTAAAGTTCTCAAACGTTGCTCTTTTTTTAATAACTGAACAATGTAATAATTTCTTTGTTCTTTCGTTTGGTCTTTATGAATTTTAATCCATCTAGATTTTTCATTATTCACATTAATGTCAAAATTAATGTCTCCATCAGTTATTAAGCCTGCCTTCAAAAAACTTGGACCTATATATGCAAAATCTTCACCATTCTTTTTCCAATCTTCTAGATTAGGGGTTGTAGAACTAATCCGTTTTGGATCAACCATTAAAAGAGTGTATCTTGGAGGTCCAGCCATATGAAAAGGTAACGAATCAAAATCTAATAGAATTTCGGATATTTCACTTTTTATTTGAGAAGAATTCTCGACGGATCTTATTGAAAATTGAGACAAAGTTTCATCGAATAATTGTTCATTTTGCAATACGATTGCTGATTCCGAAACGGTTCCACTATCAATATCTGGTATACTAGTTTTAGGAGTTGATGCTACGTAATCGGCCGCATCAACACCCATACCAGAAAATTGAAGTAAATTTGCTGATGATGAAGTTTTTGAAAAATATTCACTTATTTTACGTTGGTTTGGTGATTCTGGAGGGCTACATTTTTTATTGGGTTGAGAGTTTAACGGTGTGGGAGATTCCCTTTTTTTTCGTTCTTTTTCGTTGTTCACCTTCACTTACTGTTGGAGAAGAAACAGAAGGAGAGCGCGTTAAATCAAACTCTTCTTTCGATGCGAATCCGTTACAATTGATGCTTAAACTAAATAAAATTATTAATAGATGATAATAATATCTCAACACCACTTATCCCCTTGTTATTAAGGTTTTATTTTGAGATCTAAGCAACAATT
>NZ_JQAK01000029.1:2463-3827 GCF_000757605.1 Candidatus Paracaedibacter symbiosus
TTAAAAATATCAAGTAAAAAGTTATTGATTTTATTGTATTATATATTAAATTTTGAGATAATATACTTATATCTTTATTCTTTATATTATTAGAAATTCCTTAAACATTTGTTAATGTATTATTAATATTATATTAATAATTTGTTAACCTTTTGGGATTGTCTTCCTCTTGTTGCCTTAAAGGGACTGTTGCGGACTGACATATTTTTAGAATTGTTGTAATGTTTCTATGATCAAGGTCTATGGAGGGATTTATGGAACAGGTGGAGATAGTTTGTTTAGATAAGGTTATGTCTGACAACCATCGCTATCGAGGTTTTTAAAGGTTTGGGATTTCAAAGGAGTTGATAGGCTTTTATTAACAGCAAGGCGTAATAACCCTCATGAAGGTTATGGATTAACTCTTCTTTTTCAGTGTTTGTTACTTCAGTTTTTAGAAGACTTGAGTGATCGAGAGCTTGAGATCTTTTTGCAAGAGAATATGGCAGGCAAATGGTTCTGTGGATTTTCTCTGACTGAATCGACACCTGATCATACTGCTTTTTACCCGGGCGCGCCAGAGGATAGGGACATCTCTTTTATCTCGCCTTTTTGGTGAGTTGAGAGATCAACTAAAATCCCAAGGTTATATGAATGAGGTCTTTACCTTTGTGGATGCGAACCACTTCATTGCCAAAGCCACTTTATGGGAAGAAAGAGATAAAGACATTAAAGAGAAGTACGAGAAGCTTAATAATGAAGTTTTACCTAAGGTTGTTTTTGATAAGCAGGCTCGTATTGGCTGTCAGGGAAAGAATAAATACTGGTATGGGTATAAGAAGCATGTGAGTGTTGATATGCAATCAGGGTTGATTAATAAGGTGGCTGTAACGCCTGCGAATCAAACAGATGCGAAGGGCCTTAAACATGTCTGCCCCAAGCAAGGCGCTATTTATGCAGACAAAGGTTATTGTACCACTTCTGCCAGAAAAACATCTGCTGTTAAAGGATGTCATTTAGCCGTTATTAAAAAGAATAATAGGAAGAATAAAAATCGAGACCAAGATCACTGGTATACAAAGATCAGAGCTCCTTATGAGAGGGGCTTCTCTCAAGATCCAAAAAGAGTAAGGTACAAGGGAATTGTTAAGAATCAGTTTGCGGCCTTTATGCAAGCCATCTGTTTTAATCTTAAGAGGATGCTTGTTATTGCGACACCTTTCCAAGGAGAGCCCATAGGATAGGTCTGTCCAAAATTGGCTTTTCTCGGACTTTTAGACAAAAACAAGCCGCTTTAAAGCTTAAATCAGGCCATAATCTAAAGCCCAACATAACTCAACTTAAAATCACAACAAAAATTACGTTAGCAACAGGACCACTTTTAT
>NZ_JQAK01000028.1:0-1386 GCF_000757605.1 Candidatus Paracaedibacter symbiosus
CTGCTCATCTCCATCTTATTCGGACGGGATATAAAGGCAATGAAGCAACAGAAAATGATTTAAGAATGACCTCAAGTGCTTTATATAACGTTGTTTTGTGGAATAATACCTTCTCAGATGAACAAAAATTTCATCGCTTTAGAATAATTCTTGACCTTGAATTAAGACGTTTGGAAAAGTTAAGAAACAAAGCAACCCCACAAGATTATGATACGATTGCTAAAGTTTATTATAACCTTGGTGAGCAATGCTCGAATGCATTTTCTAAATTATTACAATTCCAATATTTTCAGAAAGCCGGAGAATTTGAATCCGTTTATTTAAGCCAAAATAATTTAAATGTAACTGAGCAAGATCTTCTTGATGCCCACCTTATTTATCAGAAAGCTGCAGAAACGATGCAAACGTATGATCAAGCTCTAGCCCAAATATTTTATAATCAAGCTCAGCATTTGAAATTTCTTTTAAATAAAAAATAAAATCTTAACTTCATTAAAAAAGACGATTGACTTAATATTGATTGTTATTATAAAATTAATGCCGAATAGATAATATAATTGGAGAAATAAATTGAGCGCTTTTTTGAAACCATTCAATCTTCTCATAATTGTTAACCTTCTAATCAGTTGCTTTGCTTTATCTAGCGAAGAAATCAAAGAGATTCCTAACCAACATGGCCTTATACTTAAAAAAGTTTATGGTGAGCATAATATTCCTCTTGAATTAGAAGAAACCGGACGTGTTGATACGTATAAAGGAGACGCTGAAAAATATTCTCTTGAAAGTCCTTTTGGTGTTTATCTTGCCTATGATAATAATATTCTTATTGGCGCCCAAGCCATTGACCATACTCTAAAAAATGACACCCTTATGGGAAGTGTAACGACCGATATTTTAGACACTTATCAAGGCAAAGGATATGGTACTAAGTTACGCAAAGCTACCGGAGAATTTATAAGAGACACCTATTTTGGAAAAAATGTTGTTATTGATTCCAAGCAAGGTATAAGTTCATCACCCCTTACTTTCTTACATTCTGACAATGAATGGATGTGGGGAGAAAATATGCCCTCTTTGATGACAGCCCTAAAGGCTGGCTATCAGATTGCTTGTATTGGGAGTTCTAGTACCCTTCAAATGCTCCTTACTCAAGAAGAGAGAATAAAAGCAGGTCTATGGTCAGAAAAACGAACAAAGTACTTGACGGAAATAGGCAGGATGCTCTCAGATCCTTCTTCTTATTTTAAAGAAGGATTTAAGCAAAATCTAAGCGACCTTCTCCAAGCTCTTGATTTGACTCAAGAAACAGATATTGTAACCTTTTTTCGCCTTTGGGAAAAGGCTTTTAATGACTCTATAGTAGCAAGATTTGAAACAGTAGCAAGT
>NZ_JQAK01000028.1:3478-4043 GCF_000757605.1 Candidatus Paracaedibacter symbiosus
CTTACGACTTTGCATAGTCCTGTGTTTTTGTTAAACAGTCGCTACCCCCAATTCTGTGCCACCCCTCCATGGTTGCCCATAAAGGGGTCTCCCTTCTTCCGAAGTTACAGGAGAAATTTGCCGAGTTCCTTCAACATCATTCGCTCAATCGCCTTGGTATACTCTACCAGTCCACCCGTGTCGGTTTGGGGTACGGTCTTATACGCTGGAGCTATTTCCTGGAACCTCTTCGCTGCCTGATCAATCCAATAAGATCAGACAACACACGAGATCCGTCACTTCCAGCAGGCTCAGGAATATTAACCTGATTCCCATCGACTACGCCTTTCGGCCTCGCCTTAGGGGCCGGCTCACCCTGCGCGGATTAACCTTGCGCAGGAACCCTTGGACTTTCGGCGGGATTGTCTCTCACAATCCTTTAACGCTACTTATGTCAACATTCGCACTTCCGATACCTCCAGCGGCTCTCACGAGTCCACCTTCACAGGCTTACGGAACGCTCCGCTACCGCGTCAACGCTTACGCATTGACACCCGCAGCTTCGGTGCATGGCTTTAGCCCCGAT
>NZ_JQAK01000027.1:0-988 GCF_000757605.1 Candidatus Paracaedibacter symbiosus
CTTGCGACAGCAGAAGCAAGAGCAATTGAATCTGTTTCACTCACCATTGCCAAGGGAAATCCTCAGGCAGTTAACTATTTTGTTGCTCAAAATATATTGACGCCTTACAAACAATTGGGGCTGCTGAGAATCAAAAAATATTATTCTTACCCTTAGAGGCTACAAGTGTTATTGGGGCTATAGGGGGAATTAGCGAGATTGCAAAAGAAGCCTTTGGTTCAAATACTTCAAAGAAAAAGGAAATTTAAGAGTGGCTTTTCTCTATAAAGTCACAGTATGGCATTGGTGGACCTTAGGGGTTATATTTTTAATACTTGAGCTAACAGTTCCTGGTGCTTTCTTTTTATGGCTCGCAATCTCAGCAGGAATCATAGGAGTTTTGATCTGGATCCTACCGGCTTTGAGTTTAATTTATCAATTGTTATTATTTTCAACCATTTCAGTTGCTTCAGTTACGCTTTATTTGCGCTTCAGATCTAGAACTCAAAATTCTTCAGACTCTCCGATATTAAATCGACGCGCCGATCAGTATATTGGACATGTCTTTACGTTAGAGAATGCCCTTGAAAATGGACAAGGAAAAATTCAATTGGGAGATACAATTTGGAGCATTAAAGGACCAAACTGCAACAAAGGGACAAGAGTTAAGATCGTATCTGCCGAAGGTAGTATATTGCAAGTAGAAATTTTATAAATTAAAGTCTAACATTTATCGTATTTTTTTTAAAGAACGAACCAGAGCAGGTTCTTCTTCTGTTTTTGCTGTAGGTGCTGCTGATTGGTAATCATAAAAACCACTGGGTTTTTTAATTTTCCGAGCTTCTCTAATTTCTTTTTCAAGCTGTTGCGAGATGCTTTCACCTCGATCAAGAAGAAATACAAGTTCATCCTTTAATACGGATGCTTTATGGCGCTGCTCGATAAGTGTTTTAAAACTGTATCTTTCAATTCTTTAAGTTCCCTTATAGTGAGCTCTGCGCGGTTTAAC
>NZ_JQAK01000027.1:2824-3640 GCF_000757605.1 Candidatus Paracaedibacter symbiosus
AAACCGAAGAAGAAGACGCCATTCTTATAGCGATGGGACGAATTGGTGGGCAAAAGTCAATCGTTGTTGCTTTTGAATTCAATTTTATGGGCGGCTCAATGGGAACCGCTGTAGGTGCTGGCCTTGTTGCTGCGGCAAAAACTGCTGTGAAGCATAAAGCCCCTTTAATTGTTATTCCATCATCTGGAGGAGCCAGAATGCAAGAAGGCATACTTTCTCTTATGCAAATGCCTCGTACAACGATAGCTGTTCGGCAGGTAAAAGAGGCTGGTTTGCCCTATATTACAATTCTCACTGATCCAACAACGGGTGGAGTATCAGCGTCTTTTGCTATGTTAGGTGATATTGCGATTGCTGAACCTGGAGCCATGATAGGTTTTGCTGGCGCCCGTGTCATCCAACAAACAATACGGCACGCATTACCAGAGGGTTTCCAAACTGCTGAATATCTTCTTGAGCATGGTATGATTGATATGGTTGTACCTCGTCAACAAATAAAAGGGCGTTTAGTTGCATTAATAAGCCTTTTAATGAAGCCTCGCGTTTAGGATGTTTCAATTTGATTTAGGCGTATTCTCTAAAAAATTTCCTTTTAAAGCACGTCTCAATTTGGAGCGTATTGAAAAATTATTGAGTAAGCTTGGCTCTCCACACCTTAAACTTCCACCTACCATTCATGTGGCTGGCACAAATGGAAAAGGGTCAACGATCGCTTTTTTGCGTGCTATTTTTGAATCTTCAGGATACAGGACGCATGTTTATACTTCACCCCATTTAAGAGAATTTAATGAACGTATTATTGTTGCGGGAAAGAAG
>NZ_JQAK01000026.1:0-749 GCF_000757605.1 Candidatus Paracaedibacter symbiosus
GGTGGAAATGTGCAAAAGGACATGAGTGGGAAGCACAAGTATCTCCAAGGACAAGAGGTAATGGTTGTCCTGAGTGTGTAAATCAAAAGGTCGGGAAAGATAATAACCTAGCAGTTTTAAGACCTGATTTATTGGTAGACTGGGATCCAGAAGAAAATGGAAAATTAACGCCAAATGATGTCACTATTGGCAGCAATAGGAAAGTTTCTTGGAAGTGCAAAAAAGGACATAAATGGCGTACAAGTGTTTCACATAAGAATAGAGGATCAAGATGTCCCACATGTTTTCCTCGAACAAAAAATACATCAAATGTCGGTAAAATTGTTCCAAAGAAAAAAGGTTATAATACACTCCCTCATTATCTGTATAAGGAGTGGCATCCCATCAAGAACGGTTTATTTAATCTTGAGAATATTTCTTTATTTTCGAATAAAAGAGGTTGGTGGAGATGTGAAAAAGGCCATGAGTGGAAAGCTTTGATTAGTACTAGATCTAAAGGACATGGATGTCCTGAGTGTACCAATCATAAGGTCGGCATAGATAATAACCTTGCTGTCATGAAACCTGATTTAGCTGATGAATGGCATCCTACAAAGAATGGTGAGTTAACGCCTTTTGAAGTTGTTCCTGGGAGTGGTCAGAAAGTGTGGTGGAAATGCCATAAAGACCATGAGTGGGAAACTTTGATTAGTAATAGATCTACAGGAAAAGGGTGTCCTGAATGTGTCAATCAAAAGGCCGGAAAAGAC
>NZ_JQAK01000026.1:809-1667 GCF_000757605.1 Candidatus Paracaedibacter symbiosus
CTAAGCTGGAGTTGGATGTTATCCATATTAGATATGGAAAAGGCTTACGGCTACTAGGCTAGATTTCATTATTTCGTAATAACTTCGTATAGCATACATTATACGAAGTTATACGAGCAATAAAGGGCATGAATGGGAAGCTTTGATTTATAGTAGATCTAAAGGAAGGGGATGTCCTGAATGTTCTAATAAAAAAACCGGCAAAGATAATAACCTTGCTGTAATAAAGCCTGAGCTAGCTGATGAATGGCATCCTATAAAGAATGGTGAGTTAACGGCTTTAGATGTGGTTTTTGGGAGTCATAAGAGAGTATGGTGGAAATGCCATAAAGACCATGTGTGGGAAGAAAAAGTATCTGTAAGGACGAGAAGTAAAGGTTGTCCTCAATGTTCTAATAGGAAAGCAGGCAAAGGCAATAATCTTCTATAATGAAAATGAAGCGGACAATGGCATCCTATAAAGAATGGTGAATTAATGCCTTTTGATGTCGTTCCTGGGAGTGATCAGAAAGTGTGGTGGAGGTGCCATAAAGACCATGAGTGGGAAGCTATGATCTCATATAGAGCACTAAGTGCAGTAGGATGTCTTAAATGCTATCAGGCGAGTACATTATTGAAAAAATCAGGAAAGATCTAGTTTTATGGTGAGGAGCTTTATAGTGAGGAATGGAAGCTGTGTTAAAAAATAAACTGAAGAAGATTTTTTTCAAAAACTATAGAAGAAACACATCACCAAGACGGTGATCGATATCATTTGATTAGAAATCAATGGGACCCAATTGAAAATTCACAGCCATTTCCTGAGAACCCTGCTGAAAATAAAGATATTGTTGGTAAATGGAAGTGTGAAAAAGGTCA
>NZ_JQAK01000026.1:3222-4580 GCF_000757605.1 Candidatus Paracaedibacter symbiosus
ATTTTTTATTAGTACCTAGGGCAGGGAGCCTTTATGCGAGAATAGCATATTTTGCAACAAGCTTTGATCAAGGTTCTAATAATAATCTCAACACTGCTTTAACTCACAATCAAGCTATGATTGGAGGCCCTTTAAATCTTAGTTTAAAAGATAACATCTTGGCCTTAAGAGACTTTATCAAACTAAGAGCAGATCAAGGTGCAAGTATGTTAATTGACCTTATAGATTTAAGGACAATTATGGGGGGAAATACTGCTTTAATGAACTCAGCAGTTCAATTTAAAAATTTAATTGATAATCGGCCTATAACAACTAGCATTTTAGCGGCACTGTCAAACCTACAAAATGCAATTGCTGGGAACAATGCGTTTGATCTTGTAACACGTACAAATCAATATGTTAATATTCTTTATACAAATAGCAATCCTAGAAACCTAGGCACTGCTATTTTAGCTTTACAAACCAAATTAGGCGGTAATGGGGATATATACTCTCGTATTGACTTGCTACAAATTAATTTTCAACTATTAACAACAGAAAACCTTAACGCCAAGAACTCCATAGGAACATTGTTACCACCGCCTGCCAATCCAAGCCTTTTAGAGCGTCTAAATGAAATAAATGTTTTAGTGCCTGGGGCTGCTCCCATTGTGCGAAAGGTTCAAGCATTAAAGAATGATTTTGATGCCGATGAACTTGCCATTGCTCAAGCTAAAACAATGGTTGGTACATTGCAGCCAATTCCCGCAGATCCCATTTTGGCTGATCGCCTTGCAGAGTTAAATCCTTTTCTTCCAGCAGGAGGTGATCCTATCGTACGGAAGGTTCAAATATTGAAAAATGAATACGATAATGTAAAAAATGATCTTGATGAAGCTGAGAATACAATAAATGATGCTTGGCAAACTGCAGATGGGCAATCTTCAGCTGACCTTACCACTGGTTTGCATACCATTTCAGCTCTTGTAGGTAATGCTGTTATCCTTACAGGCGTTAATGCCCTTAATACTCAGATTCAAGATTCTAAAAATTCTCTCGGTACTCTTTTGCCTTCTCCCGCAGATCCTAGTCTCTCCGAGCGTTTGGATGAAGTAAATACTCTGGTCCCCGGCCCTGCTCCCATTGTGCAAAAGGTTCAAGCATTAAAGGATGATTTTGATGCCGATGAGCTTGTCATTGCTCAAGCTAAAACGTCAGTCGGTACATTGCAGCCAATTCCCGCAGATCCCATTTTGGCTGATCGCCTTGCAGAGTTAAATCCTTTTCTTCCAGCAGGAGGTGATCCTATCGTACGGAAGGTTCAAATATTGAGAAATGAATACGATAATGTAAAAAATGATCTTGATGAAGCTGAGAAT
>NZ_JQAK01000025.1:0-1822 GCF_000757605.1 Candidatus Paracaedibacter symbiosus
GCCGCTTCCCATTCCTGACTTCCGCACGATCGGGGACCGCGCTATCGCGCGCCCAAGCGCCGATCTATTGGACACCATTTATGTCTGCCAGACCCGGCAAGCGTGGTACAGGGACGAAGCTGTGGTCACGGGGAATCAACCTCGGCCATTCGTCGGCAGCCTGAACCTGCGGACGCCTGTCGTAGACGCTGCCGCGCGCCTACGTGAGGTCTTAGGCTTCAGCGTCCAACAGCGCCGCGATTGCGGCACATGGACGGACGCCGTGCGCCTCTTCATTGCCCAAGCCGAAGAGATCGGCGTGCTGGTTATGGTCAGCGGTGTGGTGATGAATAACAACACTAGGATTCTGGAGGCCGAAGAATTCCGTGGCTTTGCGCTGGTGGATGCGCTTGCGCCGTTGGTATTCGTCAATGGTGCGGACAGCAAATCGGCCCAGATGTTCACCCTTGCACACGAGCTTGCCCATCTGTGGCTGGGTGAGTCGGCTCTATCCAATTCCACTACCGATGGTATTGCTAGCAACGCCGTGGAGACCTGGTGCAATCAGGTGGCCGCAGAGTTGTTGGTCCCGATGGACAGTTTCCGGTTGGCTCTGCGCGACAATGAAGTGCTGGATGTCGCAAAGCAGCGACTGTCCAGGGAGTTCAAGGTCAGCACGCTGGTCGTGTTACGTCGCCTGCACGATGCCGGTCGACTGAGTCGTGGCGCGTTTTGGCAGGCTTTTCGAGAAGAGCAGGAGCGGCTTGCCGGCATAGAGGCCCGCAATGCCGGGGGGGGACTTTTATCGAACGACCACGGCGCGTGTTGGCAAGCGTTTTGCACGTGCCTTGGTGGCAAGCACGCTGGAAGGACGCACTCTTTACCGTGAGGCGTTTCAGATGCTGGGGATCTCCAAGACGACTACCTTCAATGAACTTGGACGCACGTTGGGGTTGCCGACCTGATGGCCTACCTGATCGATTCCAGCGTCTTCATCCAAGCCAAGAATTTGCATTACGGCTTTGATTTTTGTCGGGCCTTCTGGGACTGGATCGTTCGTGAGCATGCCGCCGCGAAGGTCCTGAGCATCGAGCATGTCAGCGACGAGCTCCAGGCTGGGCAAGACGAGCTTTCGACGTGGGCTTCGCAATTGAACGCGGGGTTCTTCGTGGTGCCGGACGCGACCACCCTGACCGCGGCTGCACGGGTAAGCGCGTGGGTAACGCAACAAAGCTATGAGCCGGCAGCGATCAGTACCTTTTTGCAGGTCGCCGATTACTGGCTGGTCGCCACGGCGCTTGCCGGTGGTCATACCGTCGTCACGCACGAAGTTCCGGCGGCATCGGTAAAGAAGATCAAGATTCCGAATGTTTGCGTGGGCGTGGGAGTTGCGTTCATGACTCCCTACCAGATGTTGCGTCGGGAGCAGGCTAGATTCGTATTGGGGCCGGCTCCGTAGTAAGGGAACGAACGCAGGGGTAGCGTGGGTATGGGGATTCGTCGAAGAATTTAACTTCGGGTCTAATGAGGTCGGGTTCATTTCTTGCATCGAAGTTCGCGACCTGGAACTTCTCCTTTCGCAGGCAAGGTGCAGCCAGGCAAGGTGCAGTCGAACCGGTGCTTCGCCAGATCGTCGTTAGACGCTCACCCACTTGTCCGGCACAGGGAGAGAGGGGGATGCACTGCGGCGCTTCGCGCCTTGCCCTTCGGGCGACGGCTTCGCCGTCGTGTCCACCCGCTGCGCGGGCGGTCGAACCCGTTGGGAATCGAATCCAGCTCACCTCTCTCCGCCAGATACGCAAAAGGCCCCCTTTCGGGAGCCCTTTGCGTATCTGGCGGAGAG
>NZ_JQAK01000025.1:3480-4087 GCF_000757605.1 Candidatus Paracaedibacter symbiosus
CTGCGCAGCGAGCGGTCCACCGCGGCGCTGGCCCAGGCCCTGACCGCCACCCTGGGCGTGGCGCCGAAGATCGCCATCCAGGACGCCACGTCCCAGACCCAGACCCTGCACCAGCGCCAGGAGAGCGAGCGCGGCTCGCGCCAGAGCGCGGCCGAGGCGACCTTCCTCAACGATCCCGGCGTGCGACGCCTGATCGAGCAGCACGGCGCCCGCGTCGTGCCCGATTCCATCCGACCTTCAGACGAGTGATCCCATGCGCGGCAATATCGCCCAGCTGATGCAACAGGCGCAGAAGATGCAGGAAAACCTGCAGCGCGCCCAGGAAGAACTGGCCCAGCTCGAAGTCACCGGCAGCGCCGGCGGCGGCATGGTCAGCGTCACCCTGTCCGGCACCAAGGAGTGCCGCAAGGTGCGCATCGACCCGAGCGTCCTGTCCGACCAGGAAATGGCCGAGGACCTGATCGCGGCGGCGTTCAACGACGCCTCCAACAAGGTCGACGCCGAGTCCAAGAGCAAGATGGCCGCGGCCTCGGCCGGCATGCCGCTGCCGCCGGGCATGAAGCTGCCGTTCTGAGGCGGGAATGATGGAACGGGAATGAAGCGAAGG
>NZ_JQAK01000024.1:0-1243 GCF_000757605.1 Candidatus Paracaedibacter symbiosus
CAGGAAGAAAAGGAAGTAGTACGCGGTCAGGAAGCGGCCCACGATCGTCTCGACCGGATCGGTGCCGGGACCGGCGCCGATCTTGCCCAGCCAGAAGAAGCACAGGGCGAACAGGCCCAGCAGCACCTTCGACAGCACGCCGCGGTAGCGGTAGGACTTGACCTTGGCCCGGTCCAGCCAAGGCAGCGCGAACAGGATCGCGATCGCGCCGAACATCACCATCACGCCGCCCAGCTTGTCCGGCACCACGCGCAGCATCGCGTAGTACGGGGTGTAGTACCACACCGGCTTGATGTGCTCGGGGGTGACCAGCCTGTTGGCCTCGGTGAAGTTGTCGTGCTCGAGGAACCAGCCGCCGAACGCAGGGGCGAAGAAGATGATGAAGGCGGCGATGACCAGCATGCCGAACACGTAGAACGTGTCCTTCACCGTGTAGTACGGATGGAACGGCACGCCGTCGGCCGGGGCGGTCGGGGACCAGCGGTTGCCCTTCGGGCCCTTCTTGATCTCCACCCCGTCGGGGTTGTTGGAGCCGACCTCGTGCAGCGCGCCCAGGTGCAGCACCACCAGCAGCAGCAGTACCAGCGGCAGCGCGATCACGTGCAGGGCGAAGAAGCGGTTGAGGGTCGCGTCGGACGGCAGGTAGTCGCCCATGATCCATTCGGTCAGGCCGTTGCCGATCACCGGGATCGCGCCGAACAGCGAGATGATGACCTTCGCGCCCCAGAACGACATCTGGCCCCACGGCAGCACGTAGCCCAGGAACGCCTCGGCCATCAGCACCAGGTAGATCAGCATGCCGAGGATCCACACCAGCTCGCGCGGCTTCTGGTAGGAGCCGTACATCAGGCCGCGGAACATGTGCAGGTACACGACGATGAAGAACAGCGAGGCGCCGGTGCTGTGCATGTACCGGATCAGCCAGCCCCACTCCACGTCGCGCATGATGTACTCGACCGACGCGAAGGCTTCCGCCGCGCTGGTCTTGAAGTGCATCGTCAGGAAGATGCCGGTCAGGATCTGGTTGACCAGCACCACCATCGACAGCACGCCGAAGATGTACCAGATGTTGAAGTTCTTCGGCGCGTAGTACTCGGACATGTGCTTCCGGTACATCGGCGCCAGCGCCGGGGCGCGTGCGTTGACCCAGTCCATCACGCCGGTGGCGGTGCGGGTAAGGATGTTGTTCGCCATGGCTTACGCCCCCTGCGGATCGACGCCGATGACAAGCGTGTTGTCGTCG
>NZ_JQAK01000024.1:1988-2741 GCF_000757605.1 Candidatus Paracaedibacter symbiosus
TGCTGGGGCAGAACGTCAACGCCTACCGCGGGCCCATGGCCGGGCACGAGGGAGAAGACGGCGAAGTCGCCGACCTGGGCCTGCTGATCCGCACCATCGCCCAGATCGAGGGCGTGGGCCGGATCCGCTTCACCACCTCGCATCCGCTGGAGTTCTCCGACTCGCTGGTGGAGGCCTACCGCGACGTGCCGCAGCTGGCCGACTTCCTGCACCTGCCGGTGCAGGCCGGCAGCGACCGGGTGCTGGCCGCGATGAAGCGCGGCTATACCGCACTGGAGTTCAAGTCCAGGATCCGCAAGCTGCGCGCGGTGCGGCCGGGCATCTCGATCTCCTCGGACTTCATCGTCGGCTTCCCCGGCGAGACCGACGCGGATTTCGACAAGACCATGCAGCTGATCGAGGACGTGGGCTTCGACCAGAGCTTCTCGTTCATCTACTCGCGCCGCCCGGGCACCCCGGCGGCCGACCTGGAAGACACCCTGAGCGACGCCGACAAGCACGCCCGCCTGGAGCGGCTGCAGGCGGCGATCAACGCCAACGCCGCGCGCATTTCCGAGGCGATGGTCGGCAGCGTGCAGACCGTGCTGGTGGAAGGGCCGTCGCGCAGGAATCCCGACGAGCTGACCGGCAAGACCGAGAACATGCGCTCGGTGAACTTCCCCGCGCCGGCGCGCCTGGTCGGGCAGTTCGTCGACGTGGTGATCACCGAGGCGCTGACCAACTCGCTGCGCGGACGGGTGGTGGCCGCCGGCA
>NZ_JQAK01000024.1:2761-3465 GCF_000757605.1 Candidatus Paracaedibacter symbiosus
ATTCGTATAACTTCGTATAATGTATGCTATACGAAGTTATTACGCGGGGGGAAGCGGCGCACTGGACACGCGCATGCTCGGCACCGGGCTGTCCACCGCGCCTTCGGCCGGGGCGGAGGCGGCCACCATGGCCACGCCCGCCACCGGCGTCGGCGACACCGTGGTCACCGATGCGCGCGCTGAAGCGGGCTTGGCCGGGGCATGCACCGGGACCGAGGCGCGCGGCGTCCGGTCCGGGCTGTAACGGCTGAACACCGCACACGTGGCTCCGGCCACCCGGTTGTTGACGTAGCTGGTCACCCCGTCGGCGCCCACGCAACGGTACAACGTGCCCGCAGTGGCGGGCGCGGCGACCAGCGCGAGCAGCAGCGCGCCTGCTGTACTTGACATCCCCTTCATGGCGCGGAGTGTCCCAGACTGGCGCGTGAAATGCCAAGTCCTTGTCCGACAAACGGAAATGGATCGCCGCAGGTACGTCGGCGGTGCGGCTACAATGCCCGCCCCTGCCCGCCTGGACTCACCGCCATGACCGGGATGAACGCCACGCCGGCCCCCGTGCCGGACGCCGCCATCGCACCTGTCCCCGCCGCCACGCCGGCCCTGGTTCCGCTGCCGGGCGCGGCCCGTGCGATCCCGGGCGGCGCCCGCGGCGAGCCTGGCGATGGCGCGCCGTCGCGTGGAAAGCTGTTCATCAAGACCCACGG
>NZ_JQAK01000023.1:0-875 GCF_000757605.1 Candidatus Paracaedibacter symbiosus
GCACGTGATCATGAAGGACATCCACGCCAACTGCGTACGCCACGGCAAGCGCCGCGACGGCAGCGTCAACTATGTGGACGGCGCCAACATCGCCGGCTTCGTCAAGGTCGCCGACG
This sequence comes from Candidatus Paracaedibacter symbiosus, assembly GCF_000757605.1. Classification (GTDB taxonomy): domain Bacteria; phylum Pseudomonadota; class Alphaproteobacteria; order Paracaedibacterales; family Paracaedibacteraceae; genus Paracaedibacter_A; species Paracaedibacter_A symbiosus. The sequence continues at coordinate 117 of NZ_JQAK01000023.1, forward strand.
CGATGCTGGCGCAGGGCGTGAACTGAGCGGCCGATCACGGTGATGGCCAGCCGCAGGACGCCGCCGCCGGGCGGCGTCTTCATTCTGCATCCGGCCGGTTGCGCCGCCGCCCCGCAGCTTCCTACTGCAGCTCCAGGTAGCGGACCATCGACGCACGCTGGGTGGCAGGCAATCCCTGCAACTGCCGGTGGACCGAGACGATGAACGCACAGCGCTGGAGTGGACTCCACACCTGCGATCGGCCCGCCTGGGGGCCAGCGAGATCCTGGTAGGCGCGCTGCATCAGGCGCGAATGGGCCTGCCCGTCCCGGAAAAGCTGCTCGGGCGTAGCCAGTGTCCTGGCTTCCTGCTCGGGCAGGGTATCCAACAAGGCGACCAACCTGAGTAGATATTCGGACTGCATCTCGGCGGCGGTGGCGCGTGATATGCCACGAGCATCTCCGGCCAACGCCGTGCATAGCGGAGCGTCCTGTGCCTGCAGCGCGTGGATGTACATCATCCGTTCCGGTTCCCACCAGGCGAGCACGGCCGCATCGGACGCACTGCTGAGCGCCTCCCGCCGAACCTCGTTCAGCATCGCGTTCTGGTGGTGGTTGAAATGTGATTCCTGGCGATTCTTGGCGGTCCAGTACATCTTGGATGCATAGTCATCCACCACCTGCGGCAGGCTCCGCGCCACGGCGACGAGCACCTCCGCCATGGGGCTGCCGGCTCCGTGCTGCTGGATCAGCGCCCACCAGCGCAACTGCGGATCCCCCA
>NZ_JQAK01000023.1:1194-2260 GCF_000757605.1 Candidatus Paracaedibacter symbiosus
AGGCCGACGCGAGCCGAAACCTGCATCTGACGCCGCGGCGATGCAGCCCAGATGAGCACGCAGGCACTGCTGCATTCGTTCTGGATCCGTACCGCAATGCCTGCTCGCCGATCCACCGACCAACACGCTGCGCTTCATCGATCAGACCGCCGGTGCTGTCGATCACTACGAGCCGTATCCCGGGGTGGGCATCATGCGTACGTTCAACATCCGCCAGCAGGCGCGGCCCGACCTCACCTTGAATGGTGAGCACGCCATCGCTGGCCTGCACGCTGGCGTCCGGCTGCATCTGGAGCGCCCGGAACACGTTGGCGCGAATCCGCTGCTGCGGAAGCGCCAACGCGGTCGACAGTCCAGCGACCAGCAATGCATAAACCGCTGGCGCTGCGAGCCTGCGTCGAGGCAGTGACACTAGCAATGCATAGACAGCCGCCATAGCCGCCAGTGCAGCGGCCAGCCATGCACCACTGGACACCAGCGAAACTCCGGATCGCTCCACGAGTGGCATTTGTGCCTGCCATATGAAGGACCATCCGGCCAATGCCGCGGCCCCCGCCAGCAGCAGCGACCATGCCAGCCAGTGCCAGGCGCGCGACTGCGGAGGATGCCCCCAACGACGCCCCAACGATTGCCAGCCCTGCTCGCCGGCCCCCCAGGACATGGTGCCCGCGGCCAGCTCCCCTGTCTTGAACCTGTCCCGCACCTCGTTGATCGGCAACGGCCCTTCGGTCTGGCCACTACTGCGCAACCAAAGCATGCTCATGCCGTCGCCTCCCCCAGCAAGCCGAGCACCACGAGCACAAGCGCCGGCACAACAAGCACTCCCGTGAATGCAACGCCGGCCAGCAGCATCTGCACGCCGTTCCAAGGGCGATGTGTCACGACCCAGCGCTCCATGGAGTCCCAGCTCGACACGCCCTCGGCCTTCAGCGTGGTGTATGCGAACAGGTTGGCCACCAGCGCCACCACGGGAAGCCCCAGCCCCTGGCCGGTGACCAGCACCGCCAGCTCACGGCGCAAAGCCGGCCATACGCCAATGGGGCGGCCATCGCGGTGCGTGATCCGA
>NZ_JQAK01000023.1:4054-4730 GCF_000757605.1 Candidatus Paracaedibacter symbiosus
CGGATAGGCAAGGACCGAAAACGAAGAAGCGACTCCGTGGGCGGCTTCTTCGTTGCAGTCGCCCGGCCTGCGCTAGGCTCCGGCGCTGAACAACCAGGGCTGGGCCACGCGGTGCCTGGACTCGAACGCGGCGATCGCATCGCGTTCCTGCAGGGTCAGGCCGATGTCGTCCAGGCCGTTGAGCAGGCAGTGCTTGCGGAAGGCGTCGATCTCGAAGGCGTACTGCACCCCATCGGGCCGGGTCACCGTCTGCGACGCCAGGTCCACGGTCAGGCGGTAGCCCTCGGTGGACTCGCACTGGGCGAACAGCGCATCGACCTCGGCGTCCTTCAGCACGATCGGCAGCAGGCCGTTCTTGAAGCTGTTGTTGAAGAAGATGTCGGCGAAGCTCGGCGCGATGATCGCGCGGAAGCCGTACTCGTCCAGCGCCCACGGCGCGTGCTCGCGCGAGGAGCCGCAGCCGAAGTTCTCGCGCGCCAGCAGCACGCTGGCGCCGCGGTAGCGCGGGAAGTTCAGCACGAACTCGTGGTTGAGCGGCCGGCCCGAGCTGTCCTGCCCCGGCTGGCCCACGTCCAGGTAGCGCCACTCGTCGAACAGGTTCGGGCCGAAGCCCGAGCGCTTGATCGACTTCAGGAACTGCTTGGGAATGATCTGGTCGGTGTCGACGTTGGCGCGG
>NZ_JQAK01000022.1:0-1899 GCF_000757605.1 Candidatus Paracaedibacter symbiosus
GGTTACTGCGGCCCTCTTCAGCTATAGCTCGCACGAGCCACCAAAAAGGGCGCACCTTCTCCCGAAGTTACGGTGCCATGTTGCCTAGTTCCTTCACCCGAGTTCTCTCAAGCGCCTGAGAATTCTCATCCTACCCACCTGTGTCGGTTTACGGTACGGTCTGCATAAGCTGAAGCTTAGGGGCTTTTCCTGGAAGCGTGGTATCAGTGACTTCGTCCTAAAGGACTCGTCTCGGTGCTCGGTCTTAAAGGATCCCGGATTTGCCAAAGATCCAAACCTACCGCCTTTCCCCGGGACAACCAACGCCCGGTACACCTAACCTTCTCCGTCCCCCCATCGCACTTATGCGAGGTGCTGGAATATTAACCAGCTTCCCATCGACTACGCATTTCTGCCTCGCCTTAGGGGCCGACTCACCCTGCGTCGATTAACGTTGCGCAAGGAAACCTTGGGCTTTCGGCGTGCGGGCTTTTCACCCGCATTATCGTTACTCATGTCAGCATTCGCACTTCCGATACCTCCAGCGGACTTCTCAATCCACCTTCGCAGGCGTACGGAACGCTCCTCTACCGCGCATCACGAAGTGATGCACCCCAAGCTTCGGTTTACCGCTTAGCCCCGTTAAATCTTCCGCGCAGACCGACTCGACCAGTGAGCTATTACGCTTTCTTTAAAGGGTGGCTGCTTCTAAGCCAACCTCCTGGCTGTCTGTGCCTTTCCACATCGTTTTCCACTTAGCGGTAATTTGGGACCTTAGCTGTGGGTCTGGGTTGTTTCCCTTTTCACGACGGACGTTAGCACCCGCCGTGTGTCTCCCATACAGTCCGTCTCGGTATTCGGAGTTTGCAATGGTTTGGTAAGTCGCGATGACCCCCTAGCCATAACAGTGCTCTACCCCCGAGAGGATACATATGAGGCGCTACCTAAATAGCTTTCGAGGAGAACCAGCTATCTCCGGGTTCGATTAGCTTTTCACTCCTAATCACACCTCATCCCCTACCTTTGCAACGGGAGTGGGTTCGGGCCTCCAGTGCGTGTTACCGCACCTTCACCCTGGGCATGACTAGATCACCCGGTTTCGGGTCTACAGCCCGCGACTATGCGCCCTATTCAGACTCGGTTTCCCTTCGCCTCCCCTATACGGTTAAGCTTGCCACGAACTGTAAGTCGCTGACCCATTATACAAAAGGTACGCAGTCACCCTTGCGGGCTCCTACTGCTTGTACGCACACGGTTTCAGGGTCTATTTCACTCCCCTCTCCGGGGTTCTTTTCGCCTTTCCCTCACGGTACTGGTTCACTATCGGTCGGTCAGGAGTATTTAGCCTTGGAGGATGGTCCCCCCATGTTCAGACAGGGTTTCACGTGCCCCGCCCTACTCGTCTTCACTGATATGGCCCTTTCAAATACAGGGCTATCACCTTCTATGGCCAACCTTTCCAGGTTGTTTTTCTAAAGCCATACCAGCTTAAGGGCTAGTCCCCGTTCGCTCGTCACTACTTAGGGAATCTCGGTTGATTTCTTTTCCTCCGGTTACTTAGATATTTCAGTTCACCGGGTTCGCTTCCAGCAGCTATGTATTCACTGCAGGATACTGCCGAAGCAGTGGGTTTCCCCATTCGGACATCGCGGGATCAAAGCTTATTGCCAGCTCCCCCGCGCTTTTCGCAGGCTGTCACGTCCTTCATCGCCTCTGACCGCCAAGGCATCCACCGTGTGCGCTTATTCGCTTGACCATATAACCCCAAGTCGCCTCGGAGTTCATGACGTGCCGACGGGGTACAAATCCACCGGCGCGAACATACGACTCAATTTTTAGGGGCTCGAAGCCCCCGCCTTAGCCTCAACGACACGTCGAGATAGACATCTCAAACGCTCGCTACATCCCAAGTTTTAAAAG
>NZ_JQAK01000022.1:3709-4878 GCF_000757605.1 Candidatus Paracaedibacter symbiosus
AACCCGAAGGCCTTCTTCACCCACGCGGTATGGCTGGATCAGGCTTGCGCCCATTGTCCAATATTCCCCACTGCTGCCTCCCGTAGGAGTCTGGACCGTGTCTCAGTTCCAGTGTGGCTGATCATCCTCTCAGACCAGCTACGGATCGTCGCCTTGGTGGGCCTTTACCCCGCCAACTAGCTAATCCGACATCGGCTCATTCAATCGCGTGAGGCCCGAAGGTCCCCCACTTTCACCCGTAGGTCGTATGCGGTATTAGCGTAAGTTTCCCTACGTTATCCCCCACGACAGAGTAGATTCCGATGTATTCCTCACCCGTCCGCCACTCGCCACCCAGAGAGCAAGCTCTCCTGTGCTGCCGTTCGACTTGCATGTGTTAGGCCTACCGCCAGCGTTCACTCTGAGCCAGGATCAAACTCTTCACTTAAAATTACAGACCCGAAGGCCAATACTTTCAGCTGCAGAAGTTCTACCCAGCTACGTATCGCTTGCTTAAAGCATTTGACTTGTTGCTGTTAAAACGTCTGCAAGATGGACAGTCATCCTTCCTGCAGGCGTCCGCACAAGTTACCTGCGCACACTGTCAAAGAACTTCGGAATCGGCCTCAGCGCCTTCTTCCGTATCCCGGCGTTTCCGCCGAGGTGAGCCGCACATTCTGGCAGCTCCTAAACGCTTCGTCAACACCTCGTGAAGAGGCCTTTCCGAACCGCCTCACCGCTGGGCCGTAACCCGTTACCGCCGGTGAGCCGCCCATTATAGGGCCCTTTCAGAGAACTGCAACACCTTCTTCAAGGCGACTCCCGTTCCCCGCAAAAACCCCGCAACCGCTTCCCGAACGCCAGCGCTGCAAGGGGCGCGAATTGTGCACGGATGCGGCGTCCGAAGGAAGCCGGCTCAACAGAAAAATTCATCCTCCGGACAGGAATGTAGCGTCGCATCCATGCGCGGCTGCGAGGCCGTCCAGCTCCAGTCGCATACGGGTGCGGGTTCTGCGGCGTGTAGAGCACGCCGACCTATCCGGTTCGGTGGCGAGTGGGTGAAGCAGCAGAGCTGACGTGTCGCTCACGTGCGCGACCTTGCAACCCCCCCATTCACTGCCGCTCTTGGTGCCGACGCCAGGGCATTCATCTCCAGCAAGAAAAGCCGCCGGAGCCAAAAACGCGACAGG
>NZ_JQAK01000021.1:0-1185 GCF_000757605.1 Candidatus Paracaedibacter symbiosus
CTTGGTTTCGTGATGCCCCGCCTGCAGACCAGCCTGCGTCCCGAGCTCGATGCGCATGCCTACGAGATCCTGGTCCAGGGGCACCGTGCCGGCAGTGGTGTGCTGGTCACCGACAAGGTGCTGGCGATCAATCCCGGCGGTACCCGCCCACGCCTGGAGGGCAGCGAGACCCGGGACCCGGCGTATGGCCTGCCCGCGCAATGGGTGGATCCGGAGATACGCAAGTTCGCGCGGGGAGCGGGGTATACCCTGGTCGAGCCGGATACGGTCCTGATCACCCACCTGAACGAGGTGGTCAAGCAACGCGCCCCGGAGCTGCTCACCCGGCAGGAGACCGAGCGGATGCTCAAGCGCATGCACGAGCAATGCGGCGCTCTTGTCGATGAGCTCGTACCCAACATCCTGACGTACTCGGACGTGCAGAAGACGCTGCAGCTGCTGCTGCGCGAGCAGGTCAGCGTGCGCAATCTCGAGGCGATCCTGGAGGTTCTGGTGGACGCGGGCAGGACCATCAAGGCCCCCGACGAACTGGCCGAGCGCATACGCGAGCGCCTTGGGCCCTCCATCTGCCAGCGATTCAATGATGCCCAGGGCGAGTTGCAGGTCTTGACGCTGGCGCCGGACACCGAGCGTGCACTGATGGTCAGTCAACGGGCTGGAGAGACCAGTCGCGGCGCACTGTTCACCGACATGGGCCAGCTCGACGGCTTCGTCAAGCATCTGGCCAGGCAGTCGGAAGCCATGATGGGGCGAAGCCTGAATCCGGTGCTGTTGTGTCCGCCATCCTTGCGCCGTCCGTTGCGGAGCCTGATCCAGCGCTCGCTTCCGCATGTGGCGGTGGTCAGCCTGAGCGAAGTGCCCTCGAACATGATGGTGCGCTCGTTTGCATCAGTTGGAACGAATCCATGAGGACGCCATGAGCGAAACCATCCAGGCGTTGACCCGCGCCCTCGACGCCGACATCCGTGGCGTGAATGCGGTCAGCCACAACGTAGCCAACATCGGCACCCCGGGGTTCCAGCGCGTACGTGCCGTTCCTGATTTTGCCCAGTCGACCGGGGTCAGGCAGCAGGTGGAGCTCGCCGACGGGCCACTGAAGCCGTCGGATCGCATGCTGGATCTGGCGCTGCGCGGGGATGGCTTCTTCGTGATTGAGCGTGACGGCGAGCAGCTGCTCACGCGGTC
>NZ_JQAK01000021.1:1260-2403 GCF_000757605.1 Candidatus Paracaedibacter symbiosus
CCGACGCGCAGCGAACTGGACCTTGCGATCGATGGCGGCGGCTTCTTCGAGCTGGAAGACGCGTCTGGCAGCCGGTTCTACTCCCGCGCCGGCCGGTTCCGCCTGGACAGCCAGGGCTACATGGCCGCGCCCAACGGCATGCGCCTGACCTCCGGTGTCCAGATTCCCGCCGATGCTTCCGGGCTTCGAATCTCGGAAGGCGGCGAGGTCAGTGCCGTGCTCGCCGGCTCGGACGAGCGCGTGGCGCTTGGCTCCATCGTGCTGGTGACATTCGCTTCCCTGGCAGGCCTGGAGTCCCATGGCGACAACCTGCTGCGCGCGACCCCGGACGCGGGCAGTCCGATGTCCCAGGTTGCAGGTGAAGAGGGGGCCGGGTTGCTGCGTCAGGGATACCTGGAAATGGCCAATGTAGACATGATCGACGAGATGACCGGGCTGGTGCTGGCGCAGCGCGCGTACCAGCTCAACGCGCGTGTGCTCCAGGCATCCGACCAGATCCTGGAAACGATCAACAACCTCCGACGCTGATCATGCTGCTTCGCTCACTCGCGCTGGTGGTTTCTGCAACGGTGCTGCCGGCGCGCGCCGCCGATGTGTCGGTTGCTGATCGGCTGGTCGACGCTGCGAGGGCCGTCCTCGAGTCCAAGGCGGAGGGCATGGTGGGCGAGTGGGTGTTCGAGGTCGATAGGCATCCACTTCAGTCCGCGCAGCACGGCACGGTGGACGAAGTCTCGGCGAGCGTGCCCTATGGCAGTTGGCCCAGGCAGCGGGTGGGAATCCCGGTACGCGCCCGTGTCGAAGGCAAGAGCGTGGAAGCGATGGTCTGGTTTTCGGTGCATCGGTGGATGGAGGTTCCGGTCTACATGCGTGACGCCCGGCCCGGCGAGCGGCTGGACCAGGTCGACATGCGCCTTGAGCGACGTGACATGGCGGGCCAGGTTGGCACTCCTGTCCCGGCCGGCGAGCGTGAAGCGGGTAGCGGTCTCGAGTTGAGGCGTGCGGTGTCGGCGGGCCAGCCGGCGATGCAACTCGATACCCGGCCTGTGCGCGATGTTTCGCGCCACGAGGTGGTGGGGCTGACGGTCCGACGCGGTGCGGTGGCCTTGAGCACGCGGGCGGTGGCGCAGGGGGATGGCGTGGTGG
>NZ_JQAK01000021.1:3438-4175 GCF_000757605.1 Candidatus Paracaedibacter symbiosus
GGTGCGCTGCTGGCGTCCGGGATGGACGCGGGGGACATCCAGCGCATTGGCACCCGTGCCGTGGTCGATCCCGACCATCCGATGGCCGACGAGCAGGGCCGCGTGCACTACCCGGCGGTGGACATGGTTCAGGAAATGACCACGCTTCTGACCTCGAGTCGAGGGTACGAGGCCAACGTCCGCTCGTTCAACGTGCTTCGCAGCATGGTGCTGCGAGCTCTCGAAATTGGGGCCAAGTGATGGGAATCGAAGCCATCCATGCCATCACTGCAGGTGTGCCGGTCGAACAGGGATCCGGAGCTGCGGTTGCCAGAAGCGACTTCGGAGCCGTTGTCGCCGCCGGACTCGGCTCGGTCGATGCCTCCTTGAAATCCGCGGACCAGCAGGTTCGCTTGCTGGCATCCGGGCAGGAGGTTGCGCCACACGATGTAATGATCTCGCTGGAAGAGGCGAGGATGCATCTCATGCTGCTGTCCGAAGTCAGGAACCGCGTTGTCGAGGCGTATCAGGACCTTTCCCGGATGCAGCTCTAAAGGAATATGGACGTGGATTCGGCTATCGGTCATTTCAGGACGTTCTCGCCGCGCTCCCGCGTGGGCGTGATTGCGGGCGGAATCGCCATACTGCTTCTCACCGTCTTCGCCCTTTACTGGACGTTGCGGGCCGACAGCAGGGTGCTCTTCGCGAATCTGAGAGAGTCGGATGCGGCGGAGGTCGCCGTGGCTCTGGATGAGTGG
>NZ_JQAK01000020.1:0-1470 GCF_000757605.1 Candidatus Paracaedibacter symbiosus
ACATACCTCACTTCAAAAAGGAAGAAGCGGGTATGTGGAGATCTACACAAGAGAAGGCAAGCAGAGTTCCTGGAGTTCATTAAGAATAAATAAGCTTGAAAAAGCACGTTCTCTAATGAAGGCCTATTCCACTCTTCACCACTTTACGCCTCACCACGAATATGATCGTCTCTTTAAAGAAGCTCATGCCCAAGAAATGACAGAGCAGGTCAGGCACTTCAAGCAAGCCTCTCCTCAAGAAAAACCAGCACTTGCTCAAGAGATTCAAGGGTGGCTTTCTTTAGAACAAGATGAACGCCTTACTTACACTTTAACAGCCCTCAAGCAAGAAAAAGTTTCTGTTGAGACTCTTCATCATTATGAAAAGATCTTAGCTTTACCTCTCGAAAAACAAGGCGACGTCTCTCTTCTATTAGAGGGATATAATGAGGCCAAGCAAAGATTCTCCGATATCTGGCAAGTATATTCTGAGCAAGCAGACCTTAAATTGGCAGGTGAAAAGGTTGCCTATCAAGAACACGTCCTTGCACTTGAAGCTCAGCTTCATGCTAAGAATGCCAAATATAATCCACACTTGTTTGTTGAGCGAACGATTCAAAGAACAACTCACGCTCTTAAAGAAGCAAAATTGACCTCTCAAGACTGGACATCCTTTGAGAAAGAAAGAGATGGTCAAAATGCCGCCAAAGAGGCTCTTGAACATAAAGTTCAGACTTGGATAGAAAAAGGAGCTCAAACCTATGGATGGAATTTAAATACCCCAGAACAAGGGAGTGTTCAAAAAAGAGATTATCTCTCTTGCCTTGAGACAAAATGATTTGTTCGAGAAAAAGCTTAATGAAATTGATCATATTATTAAGTCAGAAAATCAAGAAATTCCCCATCTTGCTATCGCCGCAGGCAAAAGGAATAAGGCTGCTTTTGATCTAATCCAAGGGGGATTTGTCTCTCAAAATCAAGAAGTATTCGACCCCTCTTTAAGACAAGTGAAAGATCAAGCTTTACGGTATGCGTGCTCAAGTTATCGCCTTCAAAAGATTCATGAGAGAGATCCTGAGAAGTTTAAAGATCACGCTGTTGTTTTGTTCTTAAAAGACCAGTTGAGCTTGGGAGATGAAAAGGTACAAGGGCGCATTCAAAAGGCTTTAGATAAAGCTGGACTGACCTTGGATGGGCACCTCATTGAGCAGGACGAGAGAAGGCTTATCCCTGGCAAGAGTCAAGCAGAGCTTTCTTATCGAGAAGAGCGTGAGGCTGAGAGATACACAGAAAAGAAAGGGCACCCTCTCCCCAAAGCTTATAAAACACCTCTTTATGATAAAGAAGATGTCCTCTCAAGCCTTACAAAATCACACATTGAAGAGATATTTGCGCGTCATATTGACCTGTGGGTGACGAATCCTAAGCCTCGTAATAACTTCGTATAGCATACATTATACGAAGTTATACGAAACCGTGGAGATCCGACTT
>NZ_JQAK01000020.1:2214-3443 GCF_000757605.1 Candidatus Paracaedibacter symbiosus
ATGGGATATTCCTCTCAACCCAAGAAGATTTACCTATTTTTAATGAAGCAAAATTTCGTAGCAATGGATGTCGTAATAACTTCGTATAGCATACATTATACGAAGTTATACGACGTCATATTGACCTGTGGGTGACGAATCCTAAGCCTACTTACCGCTCTCATGAAATAAGATACGGCTCTAAAGGAGGATTTGTCATCTATCGGGATCAAAGCACCTGGAGTAACTTTAAAACGGGTGAAGGTGGGGACATCTTTAATTATGTGAGCAAATCACTTAAAATTTCTTATAAAGACGCCATTAAGCAGATAGGAGAAGAGATTAATGCCCCTCAATTGATATCCATCAATTGGGAAGAAAGAGCACAAAAGCAGAATGAGCTTAAACTCCAAGCTGAGATAGAAGAAAAGGCTAAAATTGAGAAGTCACAAGCTACTACAAAAAATCTTTATGATACTTCACGCTCCATTCAAGGAACGCTTGCCGAGCAGTACTTAAGAGAACACCGTAAAATTGAGACTGCCAAGCTGCCTCAAGATTTAAGGTTTATTCCTGAATTTAGAGACTATGATTCTCAAATGAGCTATCCAGCCTTAGTAGCTTTTGCAAGGGATGCTGAAGGAAAGCTGACCGCAGCTCAAGTGACATGCTTAGACCCTAATACAGCCAATAAAGCCGATATTGATGTAAAAAGCGCTCTTTAGGGTCTAATTAAAGGCACGGCTGTGGAAATCCAAGCAGGGGAAGGTCCTACTTATGTTGCAGAAGGAATTGAGACAGCCCTCTCTTTAAAAGAAGCTGGCATTCAAGGGAGGATTCTTGTAACTTTAGGCCTTTCTAATATGCGCTATGTAGGAAGCCATATTAAAGACAAGGATCAGCCTGTCATCTTATGTTGTGATGCAGATGAGGTGGGCTCTCAGGCTTGGAAATCATCTGAGCAAAATCTAAAGAAACTTCAAGAAGAGGGGTTCAAAGCCTCTATTGTTAGACCACAAGGGGAAAAGGGACGGGATTTTAATGATATTCTTCAAGAAGAAGGGATTGCTGTTGTTCAAGAAGTGCTTAAGGAGGTTGCTTCATTCAAAGAAAGACGCTCCCAAAAGGAAACCCACCTCTCAGGACGCCCTCAATCGTATAACTTCGTATAATGTATGCTATACGAAGTTATTACGGGTTCTTAAAGCTAAGGCATCAAATCCGCAAACCCTTGTGTATGTAAATAACCA
>NZ_JQAK01000020.1:3983-4747 GCF_000757605.1 Candidatus Paracaedibacter symbiosus
ATGGGGGGTTTATAGATCTTATATGCATCACATAATATGNAACCCATAATCAATAATATCAAAGATGAGTAAGAAGTTTTTGGTTAATTAGAAATTAATTCTAGCTACCTTTCCCATATTCTTGCTAACTTGTCTGTGGCTTAGGAAATGAGTTACTAAGCTTAAAGAAACATTATTTGGGGGACCTATTATGAGTTATTACAAAAAGATGATTTTTAAAATACTTTTGGTTTTTATTACTACCTTATCAATTAACCCTATCAGTTTTGGCTCTCATGCAAAATATATATGTGAAGATGATGGGGTAGCCGAACCACTGTATGTTCATAGTGTAAAGATAATTGGGGCCGGTGAAGCAACGATTCAACAATGGATTAAATTGATTATGGAGAAGGAGAATATAAACAATCACAATATGAGCAAAGCTAAGGGGATATTAGGAGAGATTGTTGCTCAAATTCTTTTCGAGGGAACAGGAACGAAGCTAAGAGAGTTATTGGCTGTACAATCACGACTAAAGCATCTGCAAAAGGGGAAGGAATAGATGGGATATTCCTCTCAACCCAAGAAGATTTACCTATTTTTAATGAAGCAAAATTTCGTAGCAATGGATGTACTAAAAAAGATCTTCCATGCACAAGTTACGGGCAAGAAGCAAGCATCCAATGGTATAGCTATCATTTTAGCCATTTAAGAGAAAACTCAATGACAAAATCTCCGCAGTGCAACCACGTCGATTTTTAGTCAGTTAGAAAACGATTTTT
>NZ_JQAK01000019.1:0-731 GCF_000757605.1 Candidatus Paracaedibacter symbiosus
AAAAAAGATGCTTCTCAAGCAGCCCTTCCAAAAGAGGCTCAAAAGATCAATAAGAATACAAATAATTCTATTTCAAAAATAGAACGATCTCCTTTTGTAAAAAAAACCTATAAAAAAGCTTAAGCATCCATTAAATTATTTTAAAAGAGGGACTCAATTGAACCAGGGAGCTTCAGAGTCATACAAAGCTACACTCCAAACAAACCTCTTCCCTATTCAAAGTAGTTACAATAAGAACTATCCACTTCAATACTTATAGCAACTCCGTAGGCGCAAAATAAACTCTATTTCAACTAGCCTCTCAGGTTTGAGGATTATAAAATTTTATTAACGCGTCTTAAAATGCGTTAGTGTGCGACACGAATAATGGATTGGAAAAACTTGTACTTATTATATTCGCATTTATAGAAGAAATTATTCCTATTTTCGCAATATAACTAAGCAAGCAGTTAAGAAATCAAAGAGAGCCTTACCAATATCAGTGACTTGGGCGCACACAAAAGGAACATATTGTTAGCTTTTGCAACTCTATTCCTTGCAAGAAAGGGGATTCAGGAACACAATACTTCTAAGGTCTCTGAATAGCGACCTTTACTTCCACGAAAGCTGTTACTGACTATCCCTTTCTTTGGTCACCCAAATATCATCGTATAACTTCGTATAATGTATGCTATACGAAGTTATTACGCTTTCTTAATACAGACAAACATATTGTTTGGAGTACTCTTTTG
>NZ_JQAK01000019.1:751-1517 GCF_000757605.1 Candidatus Paracaedibacter symbiosus
AATTATGACGTAATAACTTCGTATAGCATACATTATACGAAGTTATACGAATCAAGGGAAGCTAAATAATTAAAATGTCTTGGTAAACCTTCGATTTCTTAAAAAAGGGTAGACACAATAACCAATCTTTTAATGTTTACCCTTCACTCTTAAAGATACGAGAAATACGACGGACAAAAATAAGTTTTCACCATCCAAAGATAAAGGGGGAAATAATGGTAACTTTAGTTGGTATGCAAGCAAATTTTGAAGATGCTCTAAAGGATCTCATTGAATTAGATTATGATGCCGTAGAAGCTTATGATGCTGCCATAAATCGACTTGAAAACCAAGAATTTAAAGAAAAATTAAATATTTTTAAAGCCGATCATGAATGGCATATTCAAGAGCTCACAAACGTTTTAAAGAAAAGAAACATTGATCCTCCTTCTGGCCCAAGCACAGGTAAACAGTGGCTTACAAAGGGAAAAGTAGTGCTAGCAAACTTAATTGGCGATAACGTCATTTTACGAGCCATGATTAGCAACGAGATTGATACAAATACTGCTTATGAACGTATTTCTTTACGAGAAGACATGTGGTCTGAGGCTAAGGATATTATTAGAAGAGGATTAGAGGATGAAAAAAGACATAAAAAATGGCTTGAAAACTCAGTATTAGAGAAAAGCGAGGCATAATTTTCTTACACCCCTCTTTTTTCAATTCTTTCCCTAAAAAAGAGGGGGTTCTCAAATAACTTTTGATTTTAAGCTGAAAAATTACTGTT
>NZ_JQAK01000019.1:1532-2250 GCF_000757605.1 Candidatus Paracaedibacter symbiosus
ATTATATTCAAGGAGAAACAGGTCCCGTAATAACTTCGTATAGCATACATTATACGAAGTTATACGATAAGCGGTATACTCTCTAGCGCAAAAATAGTCTTAGCGCTTCCTTGCCCTAGTTTTGGTTTATTCATTGCATATGAAAAGGATATAATAAGGCTATAACAGACAAAACATAAAATTAATCTCATTTTTGGCACCTTGCACAGTAAAATGTTGAACGGTTAGATTGAAGAATTCTTTTAATCTCTACATGATGACACTGTAAGCACTGCTCTCCTTCACGACCATATACCTTAAAAGTATATTGAAAAGTACCTTTTTTACCATCGGGTTGCCGGTGATCTCTTAACGTTGACCCCCCTGCAATAATTGCTCTTCTTAAAACATCTTGAATTGCCTTGACGAGAATATCAGCTTCGAGATGATTGATTGTTTTAACTAATCGAAGAGGGGATAATTTTGCACAATGAAGCGCTTCACAAACATAAATATTTCCAAGGCCTGAAATTATTTTTTGATTTAAAAGCGCCGCTTTAAGTGTGAGCGATCGGTTTTTAAATAGCTCCAAAAGAAATGAACCTGAAAAATTATTATCTAACGGCTCAACCCCTAAAGAGCTTAACAAAGAAAAACACGATAATTCTTTCAATGGAACAAGCAACATCGCCCCAAACCGACGCGGATCTCGGAAACGCAGCTTTAAACCAGAATAAAA
>NZ_JQAK01000019.1:3254-4203 GCF_000757605.1 Candidatus Paracaedibacter symbiosus
AGGATGGATTGAACAGCTATCAGAGGTTAATACAGACAACATTCAACCTCTTTATAATATTTCGCTTGAGAACATGCCCAGACGCGAGGATCAAATAAACGATGGAAATTATCCTAGCGCCATCCTCGCCAATGCACCAGAAGCAGAATTTGGCATGTTTGTTGTGCCCAAAGTTGTAGAGTAACCCATGACAAAATTAACCGAACTTACCTTATGTGAAGCAAGAGAGGGCCTTGTTAATAAGCAGTTTTCAGCCCAAGAACTAACCCAAGCTCATTTAGACAAAATGGAGGAAACAAGGGCACTCAACGCTTATATTACTGAAACGCCTGATATTGCTCTTAAAATGGCGCAAGCTTCTGATGAAAAGTTTGCAAAAAAAGAAGACCTTCGTCCTCTCGAAGGCTTACCTATTGGGATTAAAGATCTTTTTTGTACCAAAGACATCCGCACAACAGCAGCTTCAAAAATTCTTGATGACTATAAACCTCAGTATGAATCAACTGTAACCCAAAATTTATGGGACGCAGGAGCTGTATTATTGGGAAAATTAAATCTTGATGAGTTTGCCATGGGTTCATCTAATCTCACAAGTGCTTATGGTCCTGTTATAAGTCCCTGGAAAATTAAAGATAATAATCGTCAATTTGTTCCTGGGGGATCTTCTGGAGGATCTGTAGCTGCTGTTGCGGCTGGTTCTGCTCTCGCCACAACAGGAACAGATACTGGGGGTTCGATTCGGCAACCTGCAGCTTTTGCTGGTATTGTTGGCCTAAAGCCAACTTATGGTCGATGCTCACGCTATGGGATTGTGGCTTTCGCATCTTCCTTAGATCAAGCAGGTCCCCTTACAAAAAATGTTCGTGATGCTGCCTTAATGCTCAAAATTATGGCGAGTCACGACCCCAAAGATGCAACTTCTTCCAACCTTCCAGTCCCCGATTATGAG
>NZ_JQAK01000019.1:4223-5029 GCF_000757605.1 Candidatus Paracaedibacter symbiosus
TACTCTCTCTATTCTTTTAACGTTATTCCAAAGATAGGCGCCCTTATTGCAAAAGATAAAGCTGCTTACCAATATTTAGTTGAAAGTATTGTGCGTTTTCCATCTCAAGAAGAGCTCGTCACAATGATAAAAGAAGCGGGCTTCGCCTCAGTCTCATATCAAAATCTTACGCAAGGAATTGTTGCCATTCATGAAGGGCTTACCGCCCAATAGGATTTAAAAATAGCTTAAAAGAATTATCCCTCCAAAGCTATTAAACGCAACCATGACATGCGCTGAAATCCCGGCACATAAATTCTTTCAAGTGGTAAGAGAAAAAGAATAAGAGCGTTTTATTTTTGCCGTAATAAAAAAGAGGCAAAATAGCCCGAAAATTATTTTATAAGCACTTGATATTGGGTAATTATTTCTTTGATTCTTGTGACGATTTTCCTTGAAATTTGTAGCATGATATGTTAGCTTAATTATAGATGGTCAGAGAGGGAGTCTTCTCTTATTGGATATTCCGATACCCCAGTAATTCTTTCCCTTCCTTCTCTGAAACCTTCTAAGAAAAAAGAATAATAAAATAGGGAATAACAAAACCTAAGTTATTAAAAACAACCCTTTAAACGCTCTTTTTGAGTGAATATTTTCTCTTTTCCTGGTGAAAAGGCAAGAATAGAAGGGGGGGATAAACATGAAGGGATAAAGAACTTCAAAGAGGCTAAAAAAATGGTATGGAACAGTAACTCAATGAATGAATCCCATAAAAGCATCGGGTTAAAAGAGGCAATATGACGATTGATATAAGAACAGTTCATAAA
>NZ_JQAK01000018.1:0-535 GCF_000757605.1 Candidatus Paracaedibacter symbiosus
TCGCTTTCCAAACTTCGTAGATCGACTTGTCAAGACACGGCACAAATCACACGACAGGCTTTATATTTACGCACAATCTATTGTCATTTATCTCGGGGGAAGGGATGACGAGGCTCAAATCTGTTGCACTTTGCTGTCTGTTAGGTACACCGCTTACCTGTATTGCAAGCGAATTTTTCGCAGTCACGCCATCTGGGAATGCCGAGATGGTGTTCTCCGGCAAGGCTGCGGATGTAGCCGGGCAGTTGGCCACGCGCTGTATGGACGTCCGGTGGACTGTGGTGTCTTCCACCGGCACCGAGATCGTCTGTGAGGCTCCCTTGAGTATGGGGCAGTCGATCATGGGCCAGATGTTGATCGGGAACAGCTATTCCACCCCTCCCCGTCGGTTCTTCCGCTTCAATATCGGGGAAGCCGCCGCCGTTTCGCGGGTACAGGCATCAGGCTGGATGGAAACACAGATGGCCTTTGGCCAAATCAAACGCGTGGACTTCTCCGGTGCTGACTTCCACAACAGCGTGATGGGATTCATGGG
>NZ_JQAK01000018.1:868-1451 GCF_000757605.1 Candidatus Paracaedibacter symbiosus
CGCCCGTGCCGGCGTCCAGGTTGACGACGTGATCACGCGCGTGGCCGGGCGCCGGTTCAAGAGCGATGAGGAGTACCTGGAGGCTATGGCCAAGGCTACTAAGTCTCCGACCTATCCAGTGGAGCTCATTCGCAACGGCGCGGCTCTCACGCTTACACTCGACCGTGAGTTGCGCCCTACGTTCACGGAAGCGGTGGTAGCACCTTTAGCCCACATACAAGCCCATCCGGCCAGCGGGACGGCTTCATCGGTGGCTGACGAACTCGCTAAGCTTCTCAAACTGAAAGATCAGGGCGTGCTGACGCAGGATGAGTTCGATGCCCAGAAGGCTAAGCTGCTGGCACAGTGATTGGCGCGTTAGGGCCTTCTCCTAATTTGTCCGGCAGGTGCATTGGCCAAGAGCCGACCTGGATTAGCCAATTAGAACACCACGTCCACGCACCTTGAGGGCGCGATCTATGCCGAGCTCCCTTTAGGGTCCCCGGCTACCGGTAGGTCATCTCCACAGCGCATGGCTGCGCCAATGACCTGTTCTCGAATTTCAGCGCCATCAGAGTGGCATCTAGCGTCGGCTAATACATTG
>NZ_JQAK01000018.1:1691-2683 GCF_000757605.1 Candidatus Paracaedibacter symbiosus
CGGCCACGTAATAACTTCGTATAGCATACATTATACGAAGTTATACGAGGCAAGGCCAAAGTTGTCATGGTTGGCCGTGCGCATTACCTGCTTGAAGGCTTTCCCTTGGAGCTCCGGTGGAGTGAAGTCCTGGACGCCCACTTCGCAGAGGAAGGTGCGCCCTTGGTGTGAGATCTGAAAGCTGTCGGTGTCGATGAGTCTGACCGTGGCATTGGGCGCGACCCGCACGCCACCATGGTTCACATCGCCCACCAGATGACCTGCTTGATGGAGCACGGAGAACGCACGCGCTGTATTCAACGCTGCTCGCACTACCATGCGCCAGTCGGCCTGAGGGAAGTCCGCCAGACGGCTCTTGGGGCTATATAGGCGGTGGATATCCTTGGAGTCGCGCAAGTTGGCCATCACAAATCCGCTCACCTTGCCATCTTGTTGGCGGAGGACCTCGGTCGGCCATGCGGTGAGTTGATCTAGCGCCGGCGTTCGCAGCGCGGCCATGGCTACCAGTTTGTCCGCGCGCTCTGCGCTGGCCGGCGACGCATAGACTTTCGCCGCAGCCTCGGGCCGCCCTTCCACCTCGTAGACCGCTCCCTCCCCGCCTCGTCCCAGCAGCTTGCCCAAGCGGATGGGCCCGGATTTTCCTGCCAGCACGGGGCTCGCCATTTAAGCGTCCGTCTCGATCGCAGTAGGGTGTGGCGGTGTGGCCAGACGGCTGGCAAGCAGCAGGGTCTTGTCATCGTCCGTACGATCGCAAATCAAGGCGGACGACAGATACGCATCCAACCTCTCTGACATCACTGGGTTGAATCCTCCCTCAGACAGGCTGCGAACCGGCTGGAATATCTGGTCGAAGAATGGAGCGTGAACCGACTGCGTGGCGTAGTGAAGTACCAGTGACTCGATGCCATCGGTGAAGACGGCCACCTCATCCACAGGCCCGGCCTCGCAAGAGAACTCGAAGTTTTCGACGGCTCTAGGGTCGGTCAAGAACA
>NZ_JQAK01000018.1:3676-5149 GCF_000757605.1 Candidatus Paracaedibacter symbiosus
CGCTTCCCCCTCGCGCACCAGTTCGGCCGCCCGCTTCCAGTTATCGGTAGGCGCTCCATCAGTGATAAGAAACACCCAAGGCCGGTAGTAGGACACCCCGTTGGCTTTATAAACCTCCTTTCGCTGGCGAACCATAGCCAAGCCTTGCTCGATAGCGGCACCCATCGGGGTATCTCCCGTGCATGTAAGAACAGGGGGGTAGAAGCTGTCGGCAGTTACGAAATCGGTGATGGTTTGCACCGGGCCGAAAGTAACAATGGCAACCTCTACTCGCTTGGCCGCTAGGGAGTCCGCATTCAACTCCTCTTGGAATTGAAGCAGACCCGCATTGAGCTGCTCAATGGGCTGCCCGTTCATGGATCCGGAAGTATCTAGCAGCAACAGACATGCGCACCGGTTCTCTGGATTCTCGGCGAAAGCGCTGGCGCCAAAAGGAACTTGCTCGAACTCGTTGAATCTCCTTATCTGTGGAAACGAGTTTAGGCGAAATCTTGGCCGCGGCAGGCGGCCGTTCTAATATGCGGCATGGCGACCCCTTCCCCTTACACCTTTGCTTGGGTGCCCCGAAGCGCCGCCGATTGGGCGCCCTTGGTCGTTTCGACCGCCTCTATATTAGGGCTGCTGTTTGCCCTTGCCGTGCAAATCATGGCCCCCGCAAGCCCCATGCCAGAACGCTCTGCGCAGACACGTGCCGAGCCATCGGTACAAATGCTGAGCAACTCAATCCCCGGATTGCCACCCTCGCATTGGCACTGTGCGGCTGGTTAGCGCCACTGCTCTACCGGCCCAAAAGCAGCCACTTTTGGACATCCCGGGATGCAGGCGCAGTCCGGTCGCCAGCTCGTCCCGCTCCGCGCAGTCGGCCGTCGCGGCCGGCTGGCATGTCAGCCAAGATTTTTACCGCAATGGATACCAGCTGGTTCTCGTTGATGCGGGGGTGGAGCGAGTCGGGCAACTCTGCGTGCCGGTGGGTGCGAGTGTGCTTGTGTTTAGTGCCCAAGGCCTAGTGGCGATTGCCTATGACAGGAATGGGAAGCCGCTTACGCGTCTCGCCTCGCTGGCCCTCATCGATGACCGAACTCTGCGGCTGGACGGAGTCCAAGGTGCACTAGCCAGTATCGTCGTGGGGGAAGATGAGGTTCAGCTCAATGCCCCGCACTAGATAAAACGTGGCATGGCCTGCGACAACAACTAGAGGCTAAAGCTGGTGCGGCCCTCACCACACTAGCCGGCAGCTAAACTCACAAGGGAAGTATCTCCGCCACGTGCGCATACGATCGCGGTGACCGATGCTCATGAGTCGTTGACCACGCGATGTTCCCCGCTTCTGAGCAGCGGCGCAATCAGGAGTCGCCGCGACGCCACGAGACCCTACGGCAGCGACTTCCGCCGCTTTTCGTCCATCCACTTGCTCGCCTGCGCCGGCTCGTAGGCCTTCATCCACGCCAGCATCGCCTCGAGGTCGTCGCCGTG
>NZ_JQAK01000017.1:0-720 GCF_000757605.1 Candidatus Paracaedibacter symbiosus
AAGGAAGTGAAGTAATAAATAAAGAAGCTAGAAAAGATTTAAAATTTTTATGCATGTTCCCTCCATATTGATTAAGTCCTTAAATTAAGGACATTATTATTTATATCAATATTTTAATCATTTATCTATTTTTTAAAAAGATAGAGAAAAAATTAATTTTATTTGTTAAGGCGTAAGGGTGAGAAGTCGTGTAGACCTTGCCCAACTTTAGCTAAGGGAGCTCTCTTCTTTCGAAGTTGTACAAATGATTTCGTGATATGTTAAGCTCCACATAAGTGAAGAGAAAGGTAAACCTGGTTTTTCTTTTTCGCTTGAGCCTTGATCTTTCCAATAGTTTTTTTGAGCTTCTTTCGCTATCATACGGAAATAAAATATTTAAAAATGTAACCTTACAAGAAGATCATCATGCAAAAATCTACTTATGGATCATTCTTACTATTTTCTTTATAAATATTATTTTCATTCCTCAGATGCTGCTATCAAGTGAGCTTGAAACAGAGACTCCTAAATCAACCTTAATACGTACTAACAGCGAAGAAGAACTCTTTCAATTGCAAGAAAGAAAAGAACAGCTTTTACAACAAAGAAAGCTCTTAAAGCAAGAAGCTCGCCATCGAGAAATTGAAAAATTAAAGCAAGAGATTCAAGAATTAGAAGCTGGAAATTTCTCTTTACAACAAGCCCATGAGGTTGAATTAACTGAAAGAGAAAAGACAAAGG
>NZ_JQAK01000017.1:2100-3660 GCF_000757605.1 Candidatus Paracaedibacter symbiosus
AGGCCTATGTACCCTTGCCTTGCATCATGAGATAGAGGGCAAGATGAATCAAGCCGAGTTTTATTACCGCCAAGCTGCAAACCAAGGCAATACAGAAGCACAACTCAATCTAGGGGGCCTTTTAGAGCATCAAGGGAATCTTGAAGAAGCTGAAGGCTACTATCGCCACCCTGCAGAACAAGGATGTTCCCCTGCCCAAAATAGCTTAGGGTTTTGTCTTGAGAGAAAAGGGGACTTCCAAGGCGCCTTCCTGAACTATGGGAAAGCAGCAAGGAAGGTCATAAGCTTGCTTGTCTTAATTTAGCTTATCTCCTTGAACAACACCCTGAGCTCTTTAATGGGTCCCCAGAAGAAAGGATGCAGGAGATTGACCACCTTCGAAACAGAGGAAAGGAAATGTACAATCCATGGTCTCAAGCCCGTCGCTTAAACCTTAGCCTTTAGCCTACTTTTATAGCTTTTGGCCTTGTCCCACTGGACTGACCTTAGCAAGACCAATAAATATTACTAGAACCTCCCATAATGCTGAAGAGTTTATGAGGATCCAGGTATGTTCCATATTGTGGCAATCATGCAAAAACTATTGTATATCATCTTTGGCGTCCTAAAAAAGGAACACCCTTTTTAAGCGCTCGCCTATCAAAATAAATTATAAAAGGGGCTTACACCTAACGCAATATCTTCCCTATTCTCCCACCCCATAATTCATGGTAGAATTCATTACTTTGAAGAAAGGATAAAAGATGAATAAATCTGAGCTTATAAATGAAATTGCAAAAGTCGTTGCCTCTAAACAAGAAGCTGAGCAAGGTTTTAAGGCTATCTTTGAGTCCATTAAAGAAGCTCTCCAAAAAAGGGGAAGAAGTTCGCCTCACAGGATTTGGAAGTTTCAAAGTGAATGGAAGAGCGGCTCGTACAGGCAGAAATCCAAGAACAGGGCAAGAGATTAAGATTGCTGCAAGCAAGGTTCCTACTTTTAAGCCAGGGAAAGAACTGAAAGACGCGGTTAACGCTTAACCGCCAACAAACCAACGAGGAGATAAAGTTTTCACGTTAACTTTTGTCTCTTAGCTACCTCAATATAAAGCCCCCTACTCTCTTCCTTAGAATGGGATTTCACTTAAAGAGTTATTGGATGAATTTTCAGTATGATTTCCAGTGCTCATATATCCTAAGGTTGGGCTTGGGTTTTCAGCTTCTGCTCGCCCCTCAAGCATCGTCAGTTCCCCTTTAAACTTTGGAAGCACAATTTCAGTCGTATATTTCTCTTGCCCTGTTTGGTCAGTCCACTTTCTCGTTTGGAGTTGGCCTTCAACATAGACTTTAGCGCCTTTACGAAGATATTTCTCACAGACATCGTAATAACTTCGTATAGCATACATTATACGAAGTTATACGATTGGGTTTACACGAAGAGGGACTCCTTTTGGGGGCTTCTTACTTTTAGAAAAACCGCTGGAGATGCATTTATTGCAGAAATGAAGCCCCTACACCCATCCATAAAATAGGGAATCTCCCAACACAGCATAAAACTGCTTTTAGAGGTTATTGATAATAAGG
>NZ_JQAK01000017.1:4045-5447 GCF_000757605.1 Candidatus Paracaedibacter symbiosus
AAGCATTAGCAGAAAAGAAATCAGCTAATAAGCCTCTGAACCTTGAGAATAAGGCCCAAAAAGAGGAAAATTCTAAGCTTAGTCCTAAGAGAGTTGCTAAAGGGAAGGGGGAAGAGGTGCTTTTGAGCAACCGTTCCAGTAACGACACAAACAGCCATTCCTATGGGGGGACTATAGGGGGGGAAGAATAATGATTTTACAGAAAGTACTTCATCTTCTTCTCTCTATCCAACCTCTCTCTCATTACAAAATGTTGAGAAGGAGAAGGTTGCAAATGAAATGAAAAATATTTGGATGGAAGAAATTGGATGGTTAGATGTTAGCTTTCTTTCAAATACTCTCATCACAAATCTGAACAACGCTTTCAAGAGAACCTTTGAAAGTTCCTTTGACCTTTGGCGGACGTACTGCCGCCAAATTGCTTCTTCCAAGTTCCTAATGGGAGAGAAGAAGAATACAAATTTTAAGGCTAAGCTCTCATGGGCCATCCAGCATGAAAGCTTTGAAAGAATTCAGGCAGGGGATTTTACCCTGGGGGATCGAGAAGTTGTTTTAAGCAAAGACCAACAACAAAAAGAAGCTGAGAGAGTTATTCAGGAAACTAGGCAAGAATTCTTAGAACTTCCAAGACATCCTTTATGGATTAAAGCATGCTTGCTTTTAACTGAAAGGGTAGGGGGCAATACCGCTAAATATTTCCAAGAGTTAGACTTAACTTATCTAGGAAACAATAATTCCAATGAATATATAGCTGAGCTTAAAGCCTCAAGCAGATTTTATAAAGATTATCTCCAAAAAAAGTATGAGAAAGAAATTCAAAGAGCTTTAGAAGAGATTAATAGCACAAAAATTAATTATCTTAGCTTTACTGTTTGAGAGATAGGATGAAGGAAAAAAGAGAACAATGTAATGTTTGCTATTTTTAAGGATAAAGAGTTCCATGCTGAGATTAGGGATAAATTTACTTTTGATGAGTATATAAACCCTGAGGAATTCAACCATGAATTTATTAAAAAACTATTAATATAATCTTAACAATACCTTACTAATTGATTAACGATACATTAATAGTTTAAAAAATGAGATATAAGACTTTTATCGCAAGAAATGAGATAAAACATAATGAAATCAATAACTTTTTACTTGATATTTTTAAAATGATTCTTATATACTACATTTAGTAAGGGCAGCAGGGGGCTGCCATAGTCTTCAGAAATACAGTTCTAGTAAGCTCATAGGGGAGGGAGCTTTAGGGAGAATAAAAAGAAATAATAAATACCCAAATAGAAGAACTAAGAGAAGATTAAACAGGGAAGGCTTAAAGACTCTCAGTCACCCCCACCAATTTCTATTTTAACAAAAAATATCATCTAATATTTGATGCACCTTAAGTTTCAATTTT
>NZ_JQAK01000016.1:0-758 GCF_000757605.1 Candidatus Paracaedibacter symbiosus
CGATTCCCTGCCAGTGCGAGCATCCCTGCCCGTCGTCGATGTGCGCCGACCGCACCTGCGGTCTTTGACGGCTGTCGCCGGACGAACCGGAGACTGCCCTCAAAACGTGCGCCCGGGCCGTCGCGGGGACGGCCCGGGGTACCGCATTACTTCAGGGTCAGCGAGGACTGGTCGACGGTCACGCCCGGGCCCATGGTCGAGCTCAGCGAGATCTTCTGCAGGTACTGGCCCTTGGAGGTCGCCGGCTTGGCCTTGATCAGGTCCAGCAGCAGCGCCTGCAGGTTCGACTTCAGCGCTTCATCGCTGAACTCGGCCTTGCCGATGGTGGCGTGGATGATGCCGGCCTTGTCGGTGCGGTAGCGGACCTGGCCCGACTTGGCGTTCTTCACCGCCTCGGCCGGGTTCGGCGACACGGTGCCGACCTTCGGGTTCGGCATCAGGCCGCGCGGGCCCAGCACCTGGCCGAGCTTGCCGACCACGCGCATGGCGTCCGGGGTGGCGATGACCACGTCGTAGTTCAGGTCGCCGGCCAGCATCTTCTCGGCCAGGTCGTCCATGCCCACGGCCTCGGCGCCGGCGGCGGTGGCCTCGTCGGCCTTGGCGCCCGCCGGGGCGAACACGGCCACGCGCACGCTCTTGCCGGTGCCGGCCGGCAGCACGGTGGAACCGCGCACCTGCTGGTCGGACTTCTTGGCGTCGACGCCCAGGCGGACGGACACGTCCACGGCCTCGACGAACTTGGCCTTGGTGAAGCCCTT
>NZ_JQAK01000016.1:778-1992 GCF_000757605.1 Candidatus Paracaedibacter symbiosus
GCACGCCATCTCACGCTACTTCCGACTACCAGCTCCGCATGCGGGAACTGGGTTTCGCAGGTCTTGCCTGTCGTCGCATCCGGCCGTACGGGGCATGCGCCCCGGAACGACCAAAGGCCGGGGGCTTTCGCCCCCAGCCTTGGCGCATCACCGAATGGAACGGCGATGCAAGGTGTCGCTTACTTGAGCTCGACGGTCGCGCCGGCGGCTTCCAGGTCCTTCTTGAACTTGGCGGCGTCGTCCTTGGACACGCCTTCCTTGACGTCCTTCGGGGCGCCTTCGACCAGGTCCTTGGCTTCCTTCAGGCCCAGGCCGGTGATGGCGCGGACGGCCTTGATGACCTCGACCTTCTTCTCGCCGGCGGCCTTCAGCACGACGGTGAACTCGGTCTGCTCCTCGACCGGGGCGGCCGGGCCGGCCGGGCCGGCGGCCACGGCGACCGGGGCGGCGGCGGAGACGCCGAACTTCTCTTCGATGGCCTTGACCAGCTCCATCACTTCCATGAGGGTCTTGCCGGCGATGGCTTCGACGATCTGCTCGTTGGAAAGGGACATTGTGATTACCTTCTGAAATGTTTTCTGGAAAGGGAATTTAGGAAATCGTCGAAGCGGTCAGGCTTCGGTCGCGGCTTCTTCGGCAGCGGCAGCGGCGTCGGCGTCGGCCGGCGCGGCATCGCCACCACCCTGCTGATCGGCGACGGCCTTGACCGCGCGAGCAAACATGGTGGCCGGCTCGGCCAGGGCACGGGCGACCATCGCCAGGGCCTGCTCGAGGGTCGGCAGCGAAGCCAGGACCTCGACGTGGCTGGCCGGATACAGCTGGCCGCCCACCGCAACCACCTTGGGCTGCAGCTTGTCGTTGGTCTTGGCGAACTCCTTGATCAGGCGACCGGCAGCGCCGGGCTCCTCGGTCGAGAACGCATACAGCAGCGGACCCACGAGCGCATCCTTGGTGCACTCGAACTCCGTGCCTTCGACGGCGCGCGCGGCCAGCGTGTTCTTGACAACCTTCAGGAACACGCCGTTTTCGCGGGCCTTCTTGCGCATCGCGGTCATCTGGGAGACCGTGGTGCCTGCGTACTCGGCGGCGATCAGGGAGTGCGCCTTGGCGGCGACGTCGGCCAGTTCGGCGACGACTTCCTTCTTCTGGGACAGTCGTATAACTTCGTATAATGTATGCTATACGAAGTTATTACGGTCAGCTTGCCCTTGCCG
>NZ_JQAK01000016.1:2832-4285 GCF_000757605.1 Candidatus Paracaedibacter symbiosus
GGCCGCCGATGTCGACCCTGGCGGTCTCGCCGAACAGCTTGGACTCCAGGCCGAAACGCGCGCCGGCGCGCGCCGCCAGCGCGTCGACCAGGCGAAACCCGGCGTTGTGCCGGGTGTTCGCGTGTTCCGGACCGGGTTCCCCAGCCCGACGATGAGACGAAGTTCCGCCATCGCTGAGGCAGCCGCCGTCCCGCCCGGCGGACCGGACGGGACTCGTATAACCTTCGTATAATGTATGCTATACGAAGTTATTACGGTCGCCCGGCATCACCATCTCCACGCCTTCCGGCAGCTGGATCGCACCGGTGATGTCGGTGGTGCGGAAGTAGAACTGCGGACGGTAGCCCTTGAAGAACGGGGTGTGACGGCCGCCCTCGTCCTTCGACAGCACGTACACCTCGGCCTCGAAGTCGGTGTGCGGCTTGATCGAACCCGGCTTGGCCAGCACCTGGCCACGCTCCACGTCGTCACGCTTGGTGCCGCGCAGCAGCAGGCCCGCGTTGTCGCCCGCCTGACCCTGGTCCAGCAGCTTGCGGAACATCTCCACGCCGGTCACGGTCGTCTTCTGCACCGGACGGATGCCGACGATCTCGATTTCCTCGCCGACCTTGATCACGCCGCGCTCGATACGGCCGGTCACCACGGTGCCGCGGCCCGAGATCGAGAACACGTCCTCCACCGGCATCAGGAACGGCTTGTCGACGTCGCGCTCCGGGGTCGGGATCCAGGTGTCCAGCGCATCGACCAGCTTCAGGATCGCCGGCACGCCGATCTCGCTCTGGTCGCCTTCCAGCGCCATGCGCGCCGAACCCGAGATGATCGGGGTGTCGTCGCCCGGGAAGTCGTACTTGCTCAGCAGCTCGCGGACTTCCATCTCCACCAGCTCCAGCAGCTCGGCGTCGTCCACCATGTCGGCCTTGTTCAGGAACACGACGATGTACGGCACGCCCACCTGGCGCGAAAGCAGGATGTGCTCGCGGGTCTGCGGCATCGGGCCGTCGGCGGCCGAGCACACCAGGATCGCGCCGTCCATCTGCGCCGCACCGGTGATCATGTTCTTCACGTAGTCGGCGTGACCCGGGCAATCCACGTGCGCGTAGTGGCGCGAAGCCGATTCGTACTCCACG
The DNA here is from genome assembly GCF_000757605.1 of Candidatus Paracaedibacter symbiosus. GTDB lineage: Bacteria > Pseudomonadota > Alphaproteobacteria > Paracaedibacterales > Paracaedibacteraceae > Paracaedibacter_A > Paracaedibacter_A symbiosus. Next base: position 3,960 of record NZ_JQAK01000016.1, read on the forward strand.
TGCGCGGTCGAGATCGTGATGCCGCGCGCCTTCTCTTCCGGCGCCGCGTCGATCGCGTCGTACGCCTTGAACTCGCCGCCGAAACGCTCGGCGCCAATCTTCGTCAGCGCCGCGGTCAGCGTGGTCTTGCCGTGGTCAACGTGACCGATGGTGCCCACGTTCACGTGCGGCTTGGTGCGCTCGAACTTACCCTTGGCCATGGCTGCTTCTTCTCGATCTCAGAAGTGGTCTTGGAACCGGCCCGCCTGGTGGCGGCGCCTCCGCGTCTCCACCAGCGCGGCGATGCCGGCGGCGGGAAAAGGTGGTGCTCACGAAAGGAATCGAAC
>NZ_JQAK01000016.1:6242-6983 GCF_000757605.1 Candidatus Paracaedibacter symbiosus
CGCCGGCCCCTTAAATGCGGAGGGCGCGGAACATGCCGCGCCGCCCGGTGCTGGTCAGCGCGGGCCCTCGCAGGGCCCGGCCGGTTTACCAGCGGTAGTGCGCGAAGGCCTTGTTGGCCTCGGCCATGCGGTGCGTTTCTTCGCGCTTCTTGATCGCGCCACCGCGGCTTTCCGAGGCGTCGATCAGCTCGCCGGCCAGCTTGCGGGCCATCGTGTTCTCGCCGCGCTTGCGGGCCGAGTCGATCACCCAGCGCATGGCCAGGGCCAGACGACGCGAGGCACGCACTTCGACCGGAACCTGGTAGGTGGCGCCGCCGACGCGGCGGGACTTCACCTCGACGGCCGGGGACACGTTGTCCAGAGCCTTCTGCACCAGTTCGATGGCGTTGGTGTTCTTCTCGCCGATCACGTCCATCGCGTCATACACGATGTTCTCCGCGATCGACTTCTTGCCGCTCTTCATGACCATGTTGATGAAGCGGGCGATGGTCTCGCTCCCGTGCTTCGGGTCGGGAAGGACGGCGCGCTGGGGGGTGGAACCTTTACGGGACATTGTCGGGCTTCCTCAATCAGCTCTTCGGGCGCTTGGCGCCGTACTTCGAACGGCCCTGGCGACGCTTGGTGACGCCGGCGGCGTCCAGCGAGCCGCGGACGGTGTGGTAACGCACGCCCGGCAGGTCCTTGACGCGACCGCCGCGGATCAGCACAACCGAGTGTTCCTGCAGGTTGTGGCCTTCGCCG
>NZ_JQAK01000015.1:0-808 GCF_000757605.1 Candidatus Paracaedibacter symbiosus
CCTTCATGACCGCCGCACGCGCGCCGGTCTATCGGGTGCGTACCGAGGATGGATACCAGATCAAGGCGACCGAGTGGCATGACTTCTATGTCGAGGGGCGCGGGAAGATCAAGTTGCGCGAGCTGCGGACCGGTGATCGGCTGTTGGTGCAGTCGGGGAAGGGCCAATTCGGGACGCAGGGCAGTGAGGACCTGGGGCTCCTGATTGGGTTGCTGACCGGCGACGGCCATTTCACCAATCGCGGCAAAGGGCAGGAGGCCGCGGTCATCACGCTCTGGGGCGAGGAGCGCGCCTTGGCCGGCCGCATGGCCGCATACGTCAATACGCTGATCTCCGGGGCGTCATTGCACGCAAGCCGGCGCAAGTACGCCGTGTCCCCGGTTGCAGTGCAAGAGCGCGGCCAGGTCTTCATCCGCTCGGTGATGCTCGCGCGGCTGCTGGAACACTACGGTTTCACCCGTCGCAGCAAGCTGAAGGTGCCTGAGGTGGTCTGGCGTGGCAGTGAGGAATGCGTGCGCGCCTATTTGCGCGGGCTGTTCCAGACCGACGGTACCGTCAACGTTTCATCGCGCAGACAGAGTTGCTCCATCCGCCTGGCATCGAGTCGGGAAGGACTGCTCCGTAATAACTTCGTATAGCATACATTATACGAAGTTATACGACGCTGCGGCCGACCGCCGAGACGATGCCGGAGGTCACCGTCTGGCTCAGTCCGAACGGATTGCCGATGGCCACCACGTAGTCGCCGACCTGCAGCCGGCCGCTGTCGGCCAGCGGCAGCTCGGTCAGGTTCTCCGACGGAATGCGG
>NZ_JQAK01000015.1:997-2058 GCF_000757605.1 Candidatus Paracaedibacter symbiosus
CGGAGCTGGTGGACGAGCTGGCCGACGTGGGCGCGCGCTTCACCCACCACAGCTCCATCGCGCCCACCGGCACCATCTCGCTGTCGCTGGCCAACAACGCCTCCAACGGCATCGAGCCCTCGTTCGCGCACCACTACAGCCGCAACGTGATCCGCGAGGGCAAGAAGACCAAGGAGAAGGTGGACGTCTACAGCTACGAGCTGCTGGCCTACCGCCAACTGGTCAATGCCAAGGCCATGCCCTACGCCGAGGAGGCCGACGCCCGGCTGCCGGACTACTTCATCGCCGCCGACGACATCTCGCCCAAGGAGCACGTCGACGTGCAGGCCGCCGCGCAGACGTGGGTGGACAGCTCCATCTCCAAGACCGCCAACGTTCCGACGGACTACCCCTACGAGGAGTTCAAGGACATCTACCGCTATGCCTACCAGCAGGGCCTGAAGGGCTGCACCACCTTCCGCTTCAACCCGGCCGCCTTCCAGGGCGTGCTGGTCAAGGAGAAGGACCTGGAGAACACCACCTACCGGTTCGAGCTGGAGGACGGCTCCGTGCTGGAGGTGAAGGGCAACGAGGAGATCGAGTACGACGGCGAGACCCACACCGCCGCCAACCTATTCGACGCGCTCAAGGAGGGGTACTACGGCAAGTTCTGAAGGCCCGTCTGCCGCCGCGCGCGGCGGCTGGGCACCAGGCCGCGGCGCGCGTTCCCGGGCGCCCGCCACGGCCGGCGGTACTGCGGTATGGCGCCCGGATTGCAGCGATTGTCCCGATACCAGACCGAGAGCGCCCCAGGAGGGCCCATGAGCAATGGCAATGGTGTGACCGCGACCCTGTCCGAGGCCGCCGAGACCGTAAAGGAAACCGTCAGTGAAGTGGGCAGCAGCATTGCCACCGGGGCGAGCAACGCGGTGGCCAGCGCCGGTGAGGCGGTGACCCAGGCGAAGAAGGCCGCGACCAAGCGCGTGGCCACCGTGAAGAAAGCGGCGACCAAGCGCGTGGCCACGGTCAGGAAGGCCGCGACCAAGAAGGTCGCCGCCGCGAAGAAGGTGGTGAAGACCGAC
>NZ_JQAK01000015.1:3875-4841 GCF_000757605.1 Candidatus Paracaedibacter symbiosus
GGGCTCGTCCTTGGCATCGCTTTTAAATGATGCACTTGACTACGTTAAGAGGTTGCTGCGCCCTGAGGCATTCGAAGGAACCGTTCATATCGATCCGGCCACTGGTAATCCCTCTGGAGTAACCGGAAAGGTCATCCTCGCGGAACCCACCGCTCAGCAGCGGGGAGACGGCTTGATCTCTGTCGATCGGCTTTTGGAGATCGCAAATCAGGCGCTTGAAGGAAACTTTCGAATTTGGATCCTCTTAGATAGGCTCGATGTTGCGTTCTCGGATCACGTTGATTCAGAGAAGAATGCCCTGAGGGCGCTATTTCGCGCTTATCTAGACGGTTTTGATCTGGCGAATATCGGGATTAAGATTTTCTTGCGGACTGATATATGGAGAAGAATCACGGAAGAAGGCTTTCGTGAAGCAAGTCACGTGACGCGCCATTTGACCATCCAGTGGGGAGATGACGCACTTCTGAACCTTCTGGTTCGCCGAATTCTGCACAACGATCCAGTTTGTGAGCATCTTGGTGTAGATAAAGCCGAAGTCTTGGCCTCGGCTCAAAAGCAAAAAGAGGTCTTCTATAGGATTTTCCCGCCGCAGGTTGATGTTGGCCCAAACAAGCCATCCACCTTTGATTGGATGCTATCGCGTACGCGTGACGGGGCTGGCAACAATGTTCCTCGTGAATTGATTCATTTGCTCAATGAGTTGCGCGCGGTCCAGATCAGGAAGCTTGAGTTGGGTGAAGTTGCGCCAGATGGCGACCTACTTTTTTGCTCGCTCCTCTTTTTAAGGAGGCTCTGCCGGAAGTGTCGAAGGTTCGTCTGGAGCAGACTCTGCTAGCGGAGTATCCAGCGTTGCGCGGGCTTATCGAGGGGCTTCGACAAGCTAAGACCGAGCAGACCCTCGAGTCTCTGGCTGCCATTTGGCGCGTGGGTTCAGCCGATGCCAGGCAGAACGCTGAGAAGCTGCGC
>NZ_JQAK01000015.1:6594-7690 GCF_000757605.1 Candidatus Paracaedibacter symbiosus
GCGTGCAGTACCACCCGGAGCCGGACCTGGGCTGGGGCGAGGCTGGCGCCAGCCGTTGAGTCGTCTACTGGAGTCCGTGGGCCGGCCGCGCGTCGATGGCTGAACCTCGGCATTCGCTCGACTGTGCGCCCACGGCGCAAGTCTCCCTAAGGCGGAGCTGTTCACCAGTCGATGCATGGTGACGCAAACGAGTGAGGTGCCATGCTTATTTTCTTCAGCGTATGAGCAGCGTGCGCAGTATCCCCCGGTCCATATTGCTCCGCCGAATACGATCACCTAGTATTTCCGAAGAGCTTGGAACGGGCTCGGGGTGGTGCCACCGGGCACCAATATCGATAAATGGGGGGAACTCATGTTGCGATTCCTGGCTGCCATTGTGGGCGGTTTGATGCTGTCCGGCTGTGTGGGTACGAAGATCGTCAAGGCGGATATGCCGGCCATCGAGAAGCGCCAGCACCCGATGCTGACCATCGCTAAGCGGCCCCTGCCGTCATTCGCTGCCATTACAGCGGGAAAGGCGATGTTCGGCGCCCTCGGCGCCATGGCGATGATTGACGCAGGAAACACCGTTGTGGCGGAAAACGGCATCGAGGACCCGGCCATCCAAGTTTCGCAGGAGCTGGGACGCCTGCTCGGAGAGCGCCTGTCTATTCCAGTCGTCTTGGCCCAGCATGAACTGACGTCAACCAAACCATCAGAGATTGCCAAGCAATATCCCGGAGCGGGCCTGATCCTGGACGTGCAGACGGTTAATTGGAGCTTCGGCTACTTTCCGTCCGACTGGGACAACTATCGCGTGATCTACAGCATGAAGTTGCGCCTGGTGGATGCATCTACCGGCAAGGCGGTCGCAGAAGGCTTCTGTGCCCGCGTGCCGAAAGATAATGCCGGTGCGCCGAGCCGTGAGCAGTTGCTGGCTGACAAGGCTTCTGAGCTCAAGACGCGGCTGCGCAACGCGGCCAGCGAATGCGGCGAAGAGCTCAAGCGAGGCACATTGGGGCTGAGCTGAGTGCGCGCAATGCGGTTTCATCAGGTGCAACCGGGTCGCGGAATGCGTGCGCCACGAGGTCACGTCGCGTACGGCTGCGTCAGTGAT
>NZ_JQAK01000014.1:0-1546 GCF_000757605.1 Candidatus Paracaedibacter symbiosus
GACCGACGCTACATAGCGCAATCTTTGAGCGCTCCAAGGCTCTGTGTGAACAGAAAAATCCTCAAGGTGGCCTGCCGACGCCAGTAGTCATGAGTACCGGACAGCGGTAGGGCGCCGATGAGTAAGAAAATTCCTACAAGCGCACACTGCAAACTCCTACGAAGCTTGGATTTAGCACATTGCACACTAGCTCACTGCCAGCAAAGCGGTTTAAGCGTGGAGGGGCAGCTAGTAGGTCTGTCATTGTCTTAAGGTTAGATTACTTGATGGAAAATAATTTATGCACCGGAGGTTTTATTAGTAGGATATCAAGCTTAATTGATTCGAATGGGGTTAGCAGTTGGGATAGATCAGAGCATGTCTGGATATACGCGAGGAAACTCAGAAATGCCAGGGTTCTGTGGAAAAGCTCGAGATGGTTCGCCTCAAATGGGGTGCTGCCGAGAAGCGAGAATGAATCTGAAATGCTGGATAGCCTCTTGCTGAAGGAATTCGCATTTGTAAACCCATGCATTGATGATGATCCGGAAAGCTTTGAGGACCGAATAGCGGTCATGCGTGCTGATAGATATGGCAGCACTGCGGCTAGCCCGCACGGAGGCAGTGGAAGAGCGGCCACGCGATCCGGATTTCAAGTCAAGGGCGTCGGCCAAACTCCGCTCGTTGGGGTCGGTGCTGACTGGCACTACGCTAACGGCTTCTTGTGGATCGAAGAGGCTATCCGAGAGGCAATATATAGCGAGATCTTATCCGATGAACTACCATTCGGCGTTGTTCCCGTTATAGCGGTCATCGATACGGGCCTTAACTTTTATGATCCGCTAACCAAGGAGCTTCGAGGAAGACGTGCTTTGATCGTTAGGCCATTCGCTTACAGGATGGCTCATCTCGAAAGAGCCGGATGGTTCATTTCGAGACATGGAGACACTGCAAAGCACCAGGACGATGATCTGACGCGTACGCGCATATTTCATGAGCGAATCTCTCCCGAAAGTTTCCGCGCTGCTCTAAGTTCATTAGCAGCACAGCTTGCTTTTGCCCAAGTTAACAGGCTAACCCACGGAGGCTACTTCTCGTCAAACATCGCAATTGACGGAAGGCTCATCGATTTTGGTTCATCGCGATACGTCGCAGACTGGCGTCCTTGGAAAATTATGCCGGCCTGTCCGCCCTTTGGGCAGGAAACAAAATGTGTGAAAGAGTTTGTCAGGTCTATATGCTTTTATTCCGGACTATTCGGACTAGAGCTATCGCTTGAGAGTTCGGAAAGAATAGTCGAAGAGTTTGAAGTCGAGTTGTCAGAACTAATAAATACGCAATTCGTCAGTGCTCTAGGGCTGAGTTGTCTAAACAAGGAGCTACGTGAACAATGCCTCGGAATTATCAAAGAAGAATTCCATTTACAAAATAAACTTCCACAGCAGGACTCCGTCCAGCGGGTAAATCACGGGATTTCCGGGCAGCTAACGAGCGTCGCGGACTCGCTGCTAAATGCCCTCCTGGCATCCGGGATGGTGAATGGCGAAGTCGAACAGGTTTTCACTGG
>NZ_JQAK01000014.1:1726-3262 GCF_000757605.1 Candidatus Paracaedibacter symbiosus
GACGCGAGGCGAGGCCGCGATGGTCGGCGGTCTACCGATGATCGGCCTAAACATAGATGTAATTAATAGTTACTATCGGGCCTTCGGGGAATCAGGTCTGACTTATCGTATAACTTCGTATAATGTATGCCATACGAAGTTATTACGCACGCCGCGGCGCAATTCACATAATTGATCCCTCGTCGGGACAGCGCGAGATTAACGCTGCGGACGTCAGCAGCAACTTCACCGGAGTCGCGCTTGAGTTACATCGGGGCCCAAAATTCGTAAGACAGAAAGAGCCTTCACCGATATCGCTTCTCAAGCTGATAGGATCAGTGGAGGGTATTTTTAGGGCGCTCTTGGTTCTTTGTGTTATGGCCTTCTCGCTGGAGATTTTTGCGCTATTAGCGCCGCAGTTCACTAGAATTATTGTTGACGACGTGATATCGGGAGGTGATGCAGAGTTTCTTACGGTGATTATATCGGGATTTGCTATTGTCATACTAATTCAAACCATTCTATCCTCGTGGAGGACATGGGTCGTGGTATGGCTAAGTGCAAATATCGGAGTCAACTGGTCTTCTAACGTATTCAATAGGCTAATGTCCTTGCCCCAGGACTACTTCTCGAAAAGGCATATAGGTGACATTGTTTCAAGATTCGGGGCAGTACATATTATCCAGCAAACTTTATCTACACGATTTGCTGAGGCTATTCTAGATGGCCTCATGGCATCGCTAACCATAGCAATAGTCCTCTGGTACAGCTCAAGTATTGCTCTAGCTGTGCTAAGTGGCCTCACTCTGTATGCGATAATTCGGGTGGTCTACTTCAGGGTTCTGAAGGAGAAGAACGTTAATCTGATCGAGCTGGAAGCTCGGCGTGAGACTATGTTCTTAGAATCTGTACGGGGGGTTCAGTCCTTAAGACTGTTCAATCGCTCTGCGATGCAAATCGCCAGGTATGTCAACCAGAACACCGATGCGACCAACGCGTCGGTACAAGTTCAAAGGCTTACCATTGGATTTGATGCGGTTAGTAATGCCGTAAGCGGCGCTGTACGTATATCTGTGCTTGCCATAGGCGCCAAGATGGCTATGTCCGGTGGATTCTCCGCTGGAGTCATTGTTGCTTTGGTTGCTTACGTCGATCAGTTCTCGAACAGAGTGATTAAGCTGATTAACTACCTGCTAGATCTCAAGTTGGTGAGAATTCAGGTCGAGCGCTTGGGAGACATTCTTCTTACCGAGCCGGAGAAGGATGTAACGGCATCGTCCAGTGTGCTAATAGAAAGCCCTCCAAGCCTCAAGTTTAAGAACGTTAGCTTTCGTTATGGTGATAACGAGCCGTGGGTCCTCCAGGATTGCTCGTTTGAGGTGGCCTGCGGCGAGATTGTTGCATTGGCAGGCCCTTCGGGTGGTGGAAAGAGCACTCGTATAACTTCGTATAATGTATGCTATACGAAGTTATTACGGTTGTCTAAACAAGGAGCTACGTGAACAATGCCTCGGAATTATCAAAGAAGAATTCCATTTACAAAATAAACTTCCACAG
>NZ_JQAK01000014.1:3742-5656 GCF_000757605.1 Candidatus Paracaedibacter symbiosus
TGCGCTCGTTATTTGCACACTGCTGTTCGTCGCCTTGTTGGGAATTTTGGCTTACCTACTGGGCGGCGATCATTCGATCGCCGCCGTTCTTGTAATAGCACCATTGTTTTTGCTATCCGCGAGATCAGTTGTGGAGCTAAGCCTTGGGCGCGCGACTAGTGAGAAGCCCATGTCATATGACAGACGTGCATTAGCCGGTGTTAGCGATTCCCACAAAGTAGCTGTGCTGGTGCCTGTAGTCCTGCATTCGGAGGCGCAAATACAGAGGCTCTGCGCGAATCTTGAACGGAACTATCTTATCGCTTGCGACAGCAATGTACTTTTTGCTGTGTTGTCTGATTTCGAAGATTCCCCTGAAGAAGCACCTTCTGATCACGACATGCTTCTGCTGAACTCGCTTGTGGATAAAGCGCGTTCGATCAATCAACGGCACGCCACCTGGGCCGAGTTCCCAATATCCATTTTGCATAGGCGTCGATCCTACTCTAGAACCCAGCAATGTTGGATGGGTCTGGAGCGTAAGTCTGGGAAGGTCAGGGAGTTCAATCGACTGGTGTGCGGTAAAGATGCGCACTTTGAGTGGACTTTTGGATTTGACTTCAAACCTAGATCTGTAAGCCACGCGATGATCTTAGATGAGGATACTGAGTTAACACCTAATGCCCTCCAGATACTGTATGGTGCGCTTGAGCATCCGGCCAATGTAAGTAGTAGGTGCAGCGGATACGGAGTGGCTATTCCCGCAACTCAGTCTGTTTGTTGTTCTTCATGGAGATGGGCCGAAGTGTTTGGCGGTGTTAGTCGAAATTCTGCACTTGCTGTATCGCCGCCACGAAATTTCATGCAAGATTATCTGGGGGAGTGCCCTTACCCTGGAAAGGGTATGTACGTTATTGATAGGTTTGAGGAGCGCTTAGGTGACGGGGTGCCGTCCGAGTGCGTTCTGAGTCACGATACTTTTGAAGGCTTCTATCTCAGGCCCGGGTACGTTCCCCAGGCTCTTCTAATCGAGGAATTTCCTCCGTCATTCGCTAGCTACGCCGCAAGACTTCACAGGTGGATACGCGGAGATCTCCAGAATGCTGTTAATCTTGCGAGATGCGTCGGCATGTTCGGCGCCCCTCGAGCGGCGAAGGATTTCTATTCAATCGGTGCCTTCACGATATTCAATCAGCTCCTAAATTCGATGTCGCCGGTCTTCTTAGTGGCTGCTTTCTTAGCGCCACTGCTTCTCGGTATGGATTTTTCGAGCTCTCTTTTAGTGTACGTGTGTATAACATGTACGATCATTTCTCCGGCGATAATCTATACGGTCTCGCGCTTAGTTGCGTTGAGATCGCCGGCTAGATTTGGGTATAAGATTATTGTCATCTTCTTCTGGAGGACGGTGCGTTCGAGGTTGGTGCATTCATTGTATGCACCGGCCTTGGCGTTGCTCGCGGTTGATGCTTATTGCCGGACAGCTCTTAGGCTAATTAGCGGAAAGAGGCTTCTAGACTGGGTGGCTTCGTCAAGCAAGGGGGCTGTTCTAAATTGGTACTCGTCAAGGTCAATATTTTTTCCACTAGCTCTTATTTGTTTGTTTTCGATAATTAATAATGACTTTACGGAATGTAGCTCTATTTTAAATGCCGCCGCATGCGTGAGCTTCCTATTGGGATCTTTACTGAATATTTATTTTTCTCGATCAGCGCGCGGGGCCGTGGACCCGGCGCCAATGAAGTAGGCTCGAGCGTCTCTGCCTGGCGACACACCTGGGCCAGCAGAATGGATGGTCGCACCGCGGTTGGCATACCGGTTTATCGGGCCGTTGCAGTGCTGGACCGCGGCCACGCCCCCACGAGTGTCTGGCGGCCTTCAGTCTTGCACGCTTGACTCAACCCGGCTGCGCAAAGTTCTGGGTATGTTCGACCT
>NZ_JQAK01000013.1:0-6097 GCF_000757605.1 Candidatus Paracaedibacter symbiosus
TAGATATTTGGCTTATCCTTGCCAGCCAAGGAGATTTGGTCTCTCAAGCTACGTTAGGTTTACATTATGCTTATCAAGGAGAAAATGAGGCGTCGGAGTTTTATTTTCGCCGAGCAGCAGACCAAGGAGATGCAGAATCTCAATATCATCTAGGCTGCCTTTTAGAAGACCAAGGGAGACTTGAGAAGGCTGAAAAATGTTATTATCAATCTGCTGAACAAGAGTATTCACCAGCTCAACATAAAGTAGGCCTCTGCTTAGAAAAGAAATGACATTTCTTAGGTGCTTTCAACAATTATGAAAGATCTTCAAATCAGGGATATAAGCTGGCCTATCTTAGTTTAGCTTTTTTGCTTGAGCAACATCCTGAACTTCCTAAGAAACTCCCTGTACCAAGTCCTGCATTTTATTCTCTTGCAATATATAACCTAAAGCAGCAGCTCGCTTTGATAAGTTATCAAGAACCCGCTTTTGATATCGTGCCTCATAGTAATTGGCACCTGGATCAACATATTGCATTCCATAACGCAGAGCATTAAAAAATAATACTGCCATTTTTCTAGCTGTTGCAGTAATTGCCTTTGATTTACCAATGCGAGCCGAGAGTCGTCTATAAAACGCACCAAGAGCCGTATTTGTCTTTCCAATTGTTACAGCAGCCAATCTTAATGCTGCTGCCGCACGACTTGAGGAACGCCGTGTTCGTGATGATAATACTTTCCCTCCTGATACCTTATTCCCTGGAGAAAGACATAGCCAAGAAGTAAAGTGCTTGCTGCTCGGCCAGCGAGACATATCAGTGCCACATTCTGATATTAATTTTAAGGCTAATGAAGGTCCAACACCGTGTATTTGTGTTAAGTCCATTCCTAATGCTTGGTAAAGGGATGCTCTTACATCAAAGCTTAAGCTATTAGGTTGTTTAGTGCGATGCCTGGCTTTGGGTAGAGGTTGATCAGGCAACTTATTATCTTTTCCAAGCAAGCTTAATGTCTCTTCTATTCGACGATCACACTCATTAATTTTTTGTGTGTAATAATCGAATAATTCAACAGCTTGAGTTAAAGAAAACAAATGCTCTTCTTGATAATTACCCTTTAAGGATTCCTCAATAGTTTTAATGGATTCCTTACAACGTATGTCTCTATGTTCTGCTAATACAGCAGGGCAACGTTCACCATTCATAATCGCACGAATGATCTTCATGCCTGTGGCTCCCGTTATATCCGATACGACATGATGCAACTGTAAGTTCATTTGCATTAAAGCTTTTTGCATATGCTGGATATGAGAGGCTCTGAATTCAAGCATACGTTCACGTTGTCTAATATAAGCACGTAGCACAGTAATTTGTTTTTCTGGTCTGAAGCTAGCACGTAACAAACCAAATTGATGTAACCGTTGAATCCATTGCGCATCATTGACGTCTGTTTTACGTCCAGGAACATTTTTAGCTTCTCGTGGATTAACTAAAAATACCTCAAAACCATAATTCTCTAAGATCTCAAAAGCAGGAATCCAATAAATACCTGTGGATTCCATAGCAATGCTGGTGACCTCACAGCTTTTAAGCCATTTTGCCATAGCATGTAAATCTGTGGTAAAACTTTGAAACGTACGAACTGGTTCTTTTGCTTTATCACTCCCTACAGCAACAACGTGAAACTTAGCACCAATATCAATCCCAGCAGCATTTTGATGAATAATTGGCATACTGGATTGTCTGTTAGATTGAGTCATCACTTACCTCTTCTCCTTGTTTATCTATAGAATCAAAGAGCAGGGTAACGAATAAATCACTTTCCTAAACGGGGTTTGTACCTCCAATGCCGGGTTCGTTGTACTCCCTGGACCATGTTTTTTAACGGGGTAATCCACCAATAAGCAGACGGCCGCTCTCTTTGATAGCTCAACTTTAGCAGTTAACGAGCGCGAGTTTCTATTTATTAGGGAAAGGGGTGCCATTTAGGTGGTTTTTTAAGATATCTCGCTCCTGGCGAACAAGATAAAGCTCCCGCTTAAGCGCTCTTAATTCTTCCTCAACAACATGGCCACTGCCAGGAAAACTTCTCTCTCCCTCACGCCGGTATTGTTTAATCCAGTGCCCTAAACTGGCACGCGAAATCCCTAAATCTAAAGCGATCTTCTCAATGCTCTTGTCATTACTCAAATAAACTTTAACCGCATTAATTTTAAATTCTTTATCGTATTTCTGGGTCATGTTCTCTCCTTTCAATAACATTAACCCATCTCGGTTCCTTGTGTCCGCTTTATTGTAGCAAGATCAGGTGGTGCTTAAGTAGTAGTTTAGGGGTAGAAGCCTGTCTCATGAGCTTAGAGCAAGCCATTGCTATTTATGGGATTCCTGAAATTATACATTCTGACCAGGGGGCTCAGTTTACATCCCATGAGTGGGTCACTGCTTTGCAGATAAGAGGTATTCTTATCAGTATGTCTGGCCAAGGACGCTCTAATGATGGCGCTCATATTGAAAGGCTGTGGCGCACGCTCAAATATGAAGCACTCTATATTCAAGGGATAAGAACAGTGCCTGAGCTGAAGGCAATGTTAAAAAATTCGTTACATGGTATAACCATTCAAGACCTCATCAGGCTTTAGAATATAAGGCACCTATTGAGGTTTTAGGCTCATTTACAAATGAGTCTCAAAAAGGAATAAGGATGGTGCCATCAGCTTATTCTTTAGAAAATGTAACAACAACCAACAATAAGGTGAAAGACTCTCTTAAATAAGAAACTTAGTTGTCCGATAAAAGGGGTGCAGTTCCGTTTGGTGGCATCCACAAATTTTAGACGATAGTCTTTATGCTTTGTAAAAAGAGGATCGAAAAAATATAGGTAAAGTTAAATCGAAATATGTTAAGTATTTTACAGGAATTATTAAGTGCCTTCCTTGAATGGAAAGTAAGATTGTTACAGTATGATAAGGTTGAGAAAAGAAATGAAAAGGATAAAACATGAGCAATATATTCATGTTTTAAGTCGGGCAGTTGTTATTGACGATGATCATATCTTATTATGCCTAACACATAAAAATACTACATAAGTACCCGCTTCTAGGTTCAGATCACCATTTTAAGCTTATGATTCTGTTATTTAAGCCATAAACAACTTTGAGTTAGATCAGTTATTGAACTTTATATCATACCGTGTACTTCGACCGCTTCCTGGAAGTCTCATAAAACATCCTTGTTGCAAGAGATTACTTAAATCTCTAGTTGCTGTCGCTTTAGAACACTTGGTGAGCTTCATATACTTCTGAGCACTCATCCCACCCTTAAATCCTTTAGAGCCTGCTTGAAACATTGTCTCAACAACTTTTTGTTGTCTCTCATTAAGGTGGTTTCTGTATTTATGCCAAAATCTAGCCCTATGAAGGACAAAATGAATATGTTGTTTTGATTCTAATTGGGCTTGATAAATTATATGTACAAAGTATTCAATCCAAGCCGTAATATCAATATCGTAGCGACTTGCATAAGAAAGCTCAGCATAATATTTCTTTTTATTTCTTGAAATCATAGTTGAAAGGCTTAATAAGCTTGGGCCCCCTAAATCTTGAGATAATGCTTTTTCAGAAATAGCTCGCCCTATGCGCCCATTCCCATCTTCAAAAGGATGAATACTTTCAAAATATAGATGCGCAATCGCAGCTCTAACTGGACCAAGAATATTAACTTTCCCTTGAGAGGGGGCAACTCCTCCCCGGCTACCAGGCGATAATGCTATTGTTTTGACGGGATCATATAACTGGACAAACGCTGCAGAGGCAAGAAATGCTGAAAATCTTTTAATTATTACAAATCGCCCAACTGCTAAGATTTATAAAAATAATTGGAAAAGACGGTATCAAAGAGCAATAAAGATGAGTTCACAAGATTTAACCAATAAAAGTTTTTCCTCTCAAACAAAGGTAATTAGACCAAAAGTGATTCATTAATAAAAAATGCACAATGTTTAATCATATGACTGTAGAGCTAAGAAGATAACCACCATATGATTCTTATCCACAACCCTGTCCCCAGAATTTGAGGATAACTTTTTTTAGAAAGTAAATAAATGACAGAGAGACCTAAGCTAACAATTAAGAAGTCCTTAAGCTTAAATCAGCAATCCCAACTCTTTCAAGCATTAAAACCCCTTCATGAGCAAACGAAAAAAGAAAAACATCAAGACTTGCAACAGCAGAAACAAAAAGAGAGAGAAGCCAAACAGAAGAAGAAAGAGGAAACTAAAGTTGCTTTAAGATGGCTTTATGAACAATTCCCTGCTTGCTTTAATCCTAAAGACTTAAAGCCGCTAAACTTAATATTGATAAAGATCTTTTTTCTTTTCTTGAAAAAGAGAACTACCCTTCAAAGGTTAAATTGAGAGATGCCCTTACCTATTACACAAGTAGCATTCATTATCTTAAAGCTGTTATTAACGGCACACACCGGCATGATCTTAAGGGCCAACAAGTTCAAGAAATTACCCAAGAGCAAAAAGATTTTGCTCATGACAAAATTGAGAAAATTCTTCAATCAATAAAAACTAAGAAGCAGCATAAAAATAAATCTTTTAGCTAATATAAAACAGACAAAACTTTAAGAGCCCTTAAAAATAATCTTATAACAAAAATTGCTATTTTTTGTTATTTTTAGTATAATAATTCTTATGTGTATAAGAAGAGGTTTTAATTATGAATATTTCTCTTAACCCAAATCTTGAGAAATTTATCCATCAGAAGATTGAAGAAGGATATTACAACTCTGCTAGTGAAGTTGTACGGGATGCGTTAAGGCTCTTAATTGAGAAAGAAACCCTCTTTAAGCAACAAGTCGATAAACTTAATCAAGATATTAGATTAGGTCTTACTCAACTTGCAGAAGGCAAAGGCATTGAGGGCAAAAAGGTTTTTGATGAGATTAAGGCCTTAAAGAAATAACATTGTCCTCATTTATTTTCTCCCCTGCCGCAAGACAGGACCTCATTGAAATATGGCAATATATTGCAGAAGAAAATATTGAGAATGCTATAAAGGTTCTTTCTAAAATCGAAGAGAAATGCCATATGTTAGCGAGTTTCCTCACCTTGGCCACCAACGCAAAGACCTAACAGATCATCCAGTCTTATTCTGGCCTGTATACAATTATTTAATCATTTATAAGCAAGATACGAACCCTTTAGAAATTGTCAGATTTCTTAACGGATATCGTAATCTAATTGATTTATTACAGTAAAAATTTATAGCCTCTTTTGTTAAGAATCAAAATTTGCAAGATCAATAATTAGAAGGCTAATTCTGTTGAGTTATTATCTCTCTTCTCTTACTGTATAAGAGGATATTAAAGGAATAGATTTCTTGTGCGGAAGATTTACTCTCTTTGCTAAGCTAGAAGAACTTAAAACTGAATTTGAGTTAAAAGAAGCAAATTCCCTTCCCTCTTCTTATAATATTGCCCCTTCTCAGAGTATCTTAATTATTTCTCAAGATGCAGAAACTTATGGCAAGCATCTTCACTTAGCTCATTGGGGTCTTATTCCTTCTTGGACCAAGAATCCTCATGAAGCCCCTAAGCCTATTAATGCCCGCTTTGAAACATTGACGGAAAAACCTTATTATAAGAAATCATTTCAGCGACAAAGGTGTTTGATCCCAACCACAGGCTTTTATGAGTGGACTTCTTCTCATGGAACAAAGCAGCCTTATTTCTTTTATATGAAAGATTATAAGCCTTTTGCCCTTGCAGGAATTTATGATTATTGGCCAGGTGGCGTAGAAACAGCAGAGATTGTAAGTGCTACTATTATTACCACAGACGCTAATTCCTTATTAAAGCCTTATCACTCCAGAATGCCTGTTATTATTGAACCTCATAACTATGGCCATTGGCTTGATCCCGAGAATAAAAATACAGAAGAACTTATGGCGATGCGTAATAACTTCGTATAGCATACATTATACGAAGTTATACGAGTTCACAAGATTTAACCAATAAAAGTTTTTCCTCTCAAACAAAGGTAATTAGACCAAAAGTGATTCATTAATAAAAAATGCACAATGTTTAATCATATGACTGTAGAGCTAAGAAGAT
>NZ_JQAK01000013.1:6217-7958 GCF_000757605.1 Candidatus Paracaedibacter symbiosus
CTGAGCATCACCCCAGTAGATGTGTTGGGTTGATTTTAAGAGGTATCTTCTTATGCCGTCCTCAAGAAATTAAGTGGTTTTTTAATGGAATGAAGAATATTTTTCCGGAAGTGTGGGATCGGTTTGCAAATTATATTCCTCTTCGTAATAACTTCGTATAGCATACATTATACGAAGTTATACGAAAGATCTTCTTTTGCAATTCACTCCTTTAGCAACTCTTGGGAGTGGGGAATCTTTAAGCTATTACCTCTCATTCTTAAAGGGGAAAGACGATGAACTGAGGGATAAGATTGTGGCCTATGTTGGTTACTGTTTATTGACAGGCCTCCTGAAGATGCATCATTCAGGTATTGCCCATCTTGACGTCAAACTTGATAATTTACTTCTGAGCTGGGATGGTGATGTTTGGGTAGCTGATATGGGATGTGCCGTTCAAAAGACGATTTTGTCAGGGGGGATTGGCGATTTTAGGAATTTTGATTTGGCGCGTTTAGAACATTTACGCCATTTAGGGAAAAAGAAAAAAGGAGACCTTCGTGCAACTTTCAATGGTCATGCATCAGATAACTTTGCCGCGGGTCTCGCCATACTTCATTTAATTCTTGGGGAGGAGCATCCGTTTCAAGAATTGTTTGATCCGGTCATAGAAAAAAGGGCCAGCATTCCAAATTACATGCTTAACAAATGGACTCAAGAAACCTATGAAGCTGCGCTTGAAAAGGCTTTTGGTAAATCAAAAAATAATGATACCGGAATTTTCAAGGTGATTCGTGGATTAACTCTTACTAATCCTCAAGAGAGATGGTCAACTGAGAAAGCTCAAAAAGCACTTGAAAAACTTCTCCCTGAAGAAAGTGGTAAAAAGTTGTTTTCACAATTCGAAAAGAGGTGGCAACAAATAGCAAGCCAATCGCAACAGGTAGAAAATCCCGAAGAAGGAAGTGATCTTTCTTCTAACTATCTATATAAGAAAGAGGCTATCTATTATCACGACATCTTACAGGAAGAAAACCATTCTAGTGAATTTTATGGAAAAGACCTTTCTGTTTATGAGACTATGCAAAAGCCCTATGAAGAGGAAAATAAGCGTATTGGGGCGGCGAGTTCCTCAACCGATGTATATGTTGACACTCTAGAGAAACCAGAGGGAGGAGAACCTACTACTTATACAATCATTCCAGATGAAGAAGATGGGGCTACTTATACAATCCCAGATGCTTTTAAAAGTTCCCCTCCTCCGCGCCGTAATGGAAACCCAAGCAATACCCCCAACGAATGGGTCTATCAATAAGGGACATTTTAATCGCGAGAGCCAGATTTAGTGGCTCTCGCTAATTTATGTTCCTCATTTTGTGTGCTTTAAGGAAAACTAAACTCTTTTCTTAACTTGCCAAAATATAAGCTACATACAGAAGTTAATCCTAGACAATGGCATGTGCATGCTCATTATTCTCTTATAAAATATTGAAGTCATGCCAAAATGAAAAAAACTTCATCAAAGGGCATTCGATTTGAGAAAAAGCAATTTAGCCTTTACAGGCGAAGACTCCCCCATGGCCAAGCTTCTTCTCTCTGTGATGGGAGCTTTTGGAGAATTTGAGAGAGCTCTTATTCGAGAACGGCAGTTAGAAGGCATTTATCTTGCTAAGCAAAAAGGTATTTATAAAGGAAGAAAAAGAAGTTGACTGAAGAAGCTATCGTAAAGCTTAAGGAGAAGGTTTCTCAAGGTCAGAGTAAA
>NZ_JQAK01000013.1:9273-10529 GCF_000757605.1 Candidatus Paracaedibacter symbiosus
TGTTTTCTTCTAATACAATCTTTAAACTGTTTTGCGTCTGATGCGTTGGAGGAAGAAGAAAAGTGGGAAATGATGATTCCTAAAAAAGAATTTCCCTTGGTTGAAGAGAAAAGGCAAGAAATTAGTCTGAAAGAATTAAAGCATCTATTTCAAGATGGTCTTATAAACCTTCAACAAACCCCGCTCAGTATAGTCCAAAAGTTTCCTTTCGCGAAGAGAACTTTTCGCAAAACTCCTCAACTTCACTTAACCTTTGAGTATGAAGAGTTTAATTGGTTAATATCAAATGATCGAGATAACCAGATATTTCATTTATTTAGAGCTGGGGTTGAATGCTTAAAATACGTTTATGGTCAGCAATTAACATTCTCTTATTCTAAATATAAAGATCATTCTCTGGGGAGCATGATGCATTATTTTTATGATATAGGTATTCAAGGAGAAAATGATCAAATATTTTTTAAATTTAATGCGGTAGAGTGCATTTTTGCATCCACATATGAAGAAATTCTGTCTTATAGTAAACTGTATTCTAGAAAAAAGAGAACTTCAGAAGAGTCCAAGATAGAAAATATTCAAAAAGCGATGTGTCTTTATCAAGTTCCTGTCATTGTTGCTTTATCGTTATCTAATGATCTCAATGAAACCTCTTGTAAAATATTAGTTCTTTATCATTTTGATAATGATACTAAAAATTTTATAGGTAAAGATCTGTACTCAAATAACGAGATAAAAATTCCTTATGTGGCAATTCAATTATTAGCTCTTGAAGCTTGGGTTGGTTATAACTCAACAGATTTCACCTCGCGAAATCAAGGTCTATAAATCTCATTTGATCTCTTCTTACTTTCAAATTAAGCTTACCTTTTAAGATTAAAAAAGAGGCATTAGATGCAGACTTTATTTCCTCCTATTGAACCTTATGATTCAGGTATGCTACAAGTTGATGAAATTCATACAATATACTGGGAGCAATCAGGAAATCCTCAAGGTGTGCCTGTGGTTTTTTTGCACGGCGGGCCGGGGTATGGAGCTTCTCCTAAAAGTCGACAATTTTTTGATCCTGCTCATTACAGAATCGTCGTTTTTGATCAAAGAGGAGCAGGAAGATCCCAACCACTTGGAGAAATGAAAAACATACAACACCTCTTCTCATTGAAGATATGGAGAAACTAAGAATCCTTTTAGGTATCGATAAATGGATATTATTTGGTGGATCATGGGGAAGCACGCTTGCACTTGCTTATGCTGAGCAT
>NZ_JQAK01000013.1:10589-11556 GCF_000757605.1 Candidatus Paracaedibacter symbiosus
AATATAACCTTAGCTGCTGCTGCCTTCCTTAAAGCAGGTCAGCTTTCACGATCCTCCCGTATAACTTCGTATAATGTATGCTATTACGAAGTTATTACGAACAAAATTACATGGAAGTTAGTTCTGAGAAAGAAATAGAAGCATCATTCAGCTATTAAAGCGAGAGAACACCCCCCAAAACAGTATCAGAATTTCCTGGAGTTTCAAAAGTTCAAAGCAACATACATGTTGGTATGAATATGATCGTTAAAAAGCAATCCTGTTTTTTTGCAAGAAACATCCATGGTTAGCTTTATTTTATTCACCGTATATTTAATATTTATACCCCGACTATGTCTAAAATTTAAAAAGTTCCATATTTTTTTACCTTAAGTGTAATCTTACCTCAACCTTGCAACACAACCGATAATATTGATATTAGACTTATTAGATGAGCCCTACATTCCTTTGAATATTTGCAACTAATTTATGCGACAATTCTAGCCAAGGAAAATAGCCTAGAGAAGATTCGTCACATAACTGATAACTTTCGCAACACTAGAGATGACTTAAGCATAAAAAAGGGCAGATAGATCTTTGGAAATATGGTCAAGGGCTCAAGGGAAAAATCCGTTTCATCAACCAACAATTCAATATCTATACTGCTTAATTTAAAGCAGACACATCCTAGCCTCAGCTCCAAAAACTTTTTGCAACAGGGCCTTTGACCTTCAACGATTAAAGTAGATTTAGCTTGCTAATTGATTTGAGCAACAAAGCCATTCTTTATATTCTTTTGGATACTCTTTTATTAGAGTTCCCCAAAAGTCTTTGTAATCTTTATTAATGCCGTAATTATTATTAATTGTTAATTTACAAATAGTGGATTTATCATAGTGGTGAGTTTGATTTTCAATTTCATAATAAGTATAAATATTCTTGAGATGCTTTAAGAAAGAATTTAGGTTTTCTCTCGAGTATTCTAAGG
>NZ_JQAK01000012.1:0-1359 GCF_000757605.1 Candidatus Paracaedibacter symbiosus
AACCTTTCTATTACAACACTCTGGGCACCCTTGACCTTCAGTCCTTAGACAAACTCTAGCTTCCCACTCATGACCTTTATCACAGATCCATGACATGGTTTTACTGCTGCGTGGAGTTAGCTTGTCACTTAGGATATTCTTATTTTTAGTAGGATGGAGTTGAGCTGCAAGATCAGGACGTAGATACTGTAAATTATAAACTTCAGTTGCACGTCTTGATGTCTCACACATGGGACATTTTTGATAATATGCCCTATCTTCAATAGTCTCATACCAAAAATGTCCCTTTTTACATTTTCATGATCAAAGGGTCCTTTTTAAGAGGTGAGGCTTTTCAGGAAATGGTATTTTATTATGATCAAAGTCCCATTGTGACTTTATTAATTCATAAGGCACATTATTTTCTTGCAAGAATGTTCGTCCCATTTTTAAAGATAAGTGCAACAATTTGTACTTAAATAAAGTCTATAGCTTCACATAATTTTCATCAATTCTCCAGCTATATCCTGGTCTTGGCTTCCAATACCACCTGATCCTCTTCTTAAGTTCCATATTGACTATCTAGCGATAAGGAGCTACATGCTCAACTTCAACGACGCGTTCTAACATCATTTCCTCGTTTCTAAAAAATTTGGATAAATTTAAAAGTTTTTACATCAGCGTCTTTGCGAGACGTTCTCTCCTATTACACCAACAATCTTGATGATCTGAAAACTCTTATTAATGGTACTCATAGATATAATTTAAAGGGCCACCAAGTTAAAGAAATCACCCAAAAGCAAAAAGATTTTGCTCAAGACAAGCTTGATAAAACTCCTCAACTTATAAAGACTAAAAAACAAAGAAAGCTTCAAGAATAATTTAGGGGCCAACAGGTTTTATTTATATATATATGTTTGTACTTAAATTGTACTTTCAAACGTACGTAATATTGTCTATAATGATCTTATAAGGAGATTATAAATGAAGAATATAGACCTCTCTCAAGATATTGTTCCAGTTACTGAATTTAGAAGCCAAGTATCACACTGGCTTAACCATGTTAAAGATACTGGGCACCCTGTAGTTCTGACACAAAATGGGAAATCAGTTGGTGTTCTTTTATCACCCCACGATTATGATGCGCTTCAATATAGAGAACGCTTTTATCATTCCATTGAAAAAGGTCTTAAGGATGCTGAAGAAGGCTTAACTTATACAACAACTCAAGTTAAAGAGAAATTGGTAAAAGCCCTTAAAAAATGAATCTTATATGGACGAAACAAGCTCCTGAAAGACTTGAAGGGATTCAAGATTTTATAGCTCAAAGATCTTCATCTTTAATTGCAGAAAATTTGATAAGTTCTATTATCGAACGAG
>NZ_JQAK01000012.1:2936-3981 GCF_000757605.1 Candidatus Paracaedibacter symbiosus
GATCAGACAGAGTACATCTCTACTTTTCGTATAACTTCGTATAATGTATGCTATACGAAGTTATTACGGGTGAACCTGGCTCTATGTAAGCTGTCTTAACATTTAAGCTCTTGAGCCACTCTTTAAGAATTTGGGCTTTAAACTCACTGCCATTATCGGAGCGAATATGCTCAGGGATCCCTTCTTGAATAAATAAATCACTTAAGATATCGAGAATATCATTTGATGTTAAGTGATACCCAACCCTGATAGCTAAACATTTCCTTGTATATTCATCTATGACTGTGAGAAGTCGGATCTTTTTGCCATTTGCAAGGCGTTCCGCCACAAAATCATAACTCCAAACATGATTCGGCCAGCAAGGTTTTAACCTCAAACAAGAACCATCATTAAGATAGAGTCTTCCTTTTTTGGACTGTCTTTGTGGTACTTTAAGACCTTCTTCTCGCCAAATACGTTCAACCCTCTTATGATTGATATGCCAGCCTTCTATTTTAAGCAGAGCATGAATCCGACGATAACCATATCTTCCATAACGAGTTGTTAACCTAATAATAGCTGCTCTTAACGCTTCCTCATCATCTTCTTGTTTAGAGCAATATCTCAGCACCGAACGATGAATCTCCAAAACCTCACAGACACGCCTTTGGGAGATCCCAAACTTCTGTTGCATCTTAATGGCACATTGCCGCTGTCGCTCGGTGCTTAAAAGTTTCCCTCTGCAGCTTCTTTCAATATAAGCTTATCCAAAGTAAGATCGGCAACAGCTCTTTTTAACCGAGCATTCTCCCGCTCAAGCTCCTTAAGCCTTCTTGCTTGATTAACCTTCAAGCCCCCATAAACCTTACGCCATTTATAATAAGTTGCATCCGAGATCCCTAATTGACGACACACCTCAATGATACTCTTGCCTTGAGATAACAAAACATTACTCTGGCGTAATAACCCTATAATTTGCTCCGCTCCATAGCTCTTCTTCATAATAGCCTCCCCCATTCAATCAATCTCGCTATACTAACTAAAAACTGGAGCTATTATAGGGGAG
>NZ_JQAK01000012.1:5816-7539 GCF_000757605.1 Candidatus Paracaedibacter symbiosus
AGTTGTAGTAGAACCAGAAAACCAACTCCAGGCTAATTATTAAAATTTACATTTGACTTTAAGGCAATTAAAGTGTATCTCTTGTTGCTTAGGTAATTAAATAGTTATGATTTATCCTAAAAGAATCAGCAACCGCACTTAATTGCAGGATACCTGAGAATCAAGATTTAATTACTAATCATTTAATTATTAATAAAATAAGTTAGCGTATGGAGAACTTGAGTTGAGAATACCTTTTTTTATGTCTTTGTCTTTTATTCTTTTTTCACTCAATACTTGTGTTTACGGATCAATTGACTTAACGGAATATATCCCAAAACCTAAAATACGCCACGTAGCAAGACATACTTCTCAAGCAAAATTACAGAAGAGTTACAAAAAGATGCGCAAGAATATGCACCTTGATGAATTAGAGGATCGCGCTGAAAAGTTTAAAGAGCGTATTTATGACCCTGTTAATATGGATAATATTGGAGATCAGACAGAGTACATCTCTACTTTAAGAGATTTAAAAAAAGGTTAGATAAAGTCCAT
The DNA here is from genome assembly GCF_000757605.1 of Candidatus Paracaedibacter symbiosus. Classification (GTDB taxonomy): domain Bacteria; phylum Pseudomonadota; class Alphaproteobacteria; order Paracaedibacterales; family Paracaedibacteraceae; genus Paracaedibacter_A; species Paracaedibacter_A symbiosus. The sequence continues at coordinate 6,351 of NZ_JQAK01000012.1, forward strand.
CCTATTTTAGTACCTTACTTTGAAGATCACATAGACGAAATAGATAATAGGCTGGACCTAGCAAGACTTGACGTGCAAATTTTTAATAGAAGAGGGGTGCGAGGAAGTTTTAATCACCCGCTCATCCCACAAAATGTCCAAACTTCTTTGAGTAGCATTGTAGGAAAGATTTTTCATATTACTCAAGAAGAAGGAGAGCCAGAAGATGTCATGGATATTGGTAGCGGTATGATGGCCAAGCTCACAAATGGGAAGCCTTCCAATATTAAAAATGGTGATATGCTAAATGGTGTTATGTCATGCGCCCATGTTTTGGAATCAGGAGGTGATGAACATTTAATCGGTGTTTATTTTGTCGCTCATGATCATCTTAATCCTATAACAGGATTACCAGAAGACCAAATAAATCCTGTTAATTCAGCTCAAGACTTAATGCAATATTTAAGAACAAATCCAAATTCATATGAAATTGATCTTTACAGTATTAAAAGAAGGACAAATCTTATTTCTATAATTGAAGGAAATAATGTAAATGCCACCAATCCTCAATATTGGAGCAATGAAGATATTATTTTTGGAACATTCAAAACAGTGGCGCATCTTTATAGCCACAATACGAGAATTAAGTTTAATACCATTACAGCTGATACGCCATTTAAAATAACAAAAAGAAGGAAGCCTTATTTTGCAGCAGGCTACCCAGGATGCTCACACTATAATAAAAGGAAATTTAAAGGAGATGCCAATTATTCTCTTATAAAGGAAATAGGCTTATCTCCACTTCATATAACCTCTGCTTTGCCTAAGTATCACAAAGGAGTTTTAAAAAGGCCACTTCTAAAGGATGGAAGAATCCTACATGAGGCTCCTGCTGCAAAAGGAATGAGTGGCGGCCCGCTTTTTAGAGTTAAGAATACAAAAGTAAAAATATTTGGCTGTATAACTTCGGGAGAAGATGGAGAAGAAGAAGGTTGTTACTAATTAAATTATTTTTTATCATAAATTTCGTATAACTTCGTATAATGTATGCTATACGAAGTTATTACGTTAAGGATCAAGTATTATTCTTAAGGGTTTGAGGGTTAAAGGCTGTTTTATATTTCAGCACCCCGAAGCATATGTGAAAAAGCTTTCTTATATTTGGTCTCCAAGTCTACTCCCTTATCTCAAAGTTGGAGTAGAACCAGAA
>NZ_JQAK01000012.1:8139-9458 GCF_000757605.1 Candidatus Paracaedibacter symbiosus
ACGAACGGAAAAAATCAACTATGAATATCTTATTGAAAAACTTTCAGTATTCGTATAACTTCGTATAATGTATGCTATACGAAGTTATTACGAAGGCGTTATTTTACTTGTAATATTTCTCATCTTGGCATTGATGAGAAATGGCCCGGCTTAAAGACAGCGATTGCTGTTGAGACGATCTCAAGCACACCTCGTTCAACGATTACGGCAGACTGGCGCTATTATATCACGAGCCATTCTGCAAAGAATTCTGATCTGGTAAACTATGTTCGCAACCATTGGAATATAGAAAACAAGCTGCATTGGGTTTTGGATGTGCAGATGAAAGAGGATGATGATCTTAAAGCGGAGCGTAAAAGTGCTCAATCTTTTGCCACTCTCAGAAGAATCGCTCTTAATATCGCAAGAGTTAAGGATCAAACTCCAAAGCGGAGTGTGCGTCGAAAAATGATGTGTGCCGCTTGGAATGAAGATAATCTGTTAAAGCTTCTCACTTAAACTTAATCTTTTACCTATTTTTTTAACCCTCTTCAAAATCAGAAGAGAAAGAAGAATCTTGTCTTCTTCTTGCCAAAAAACACCTTTTTTCCTAAAAATAAGCCAACAACATAAATTCTAACCTATGATGATCCGCTTTAAGGTACCTTTTTGGCTATTTTAAATAAATGTAAAATAATTCTTAAGTAAAAAATCTCTCATGCAAAACCCCTGCATAGTGAAGAAGTTCTTCTAATCCAGGTCTTTTGGTATCCTTTCCTGAGGCTTTATCTGTGAAGACTTTATCAAGGGATATTCCATCGAGTTGTCGTTCTGTATTTTGACCAAAACTGCTGACCCGGATATAGCCAAGTATTTTACCTTTAAACATAAATATTCCTTTTTTACATTTATGAGCAATAATTGTCAGAATAGAATCTAAGAGGTTGGCGAGCATTTGTCAATAAATCCTTAAACCTATTTATTCCTGACAGGGGTAGGATGCTTTTCCTGACATCAGATTAGAGTATACTCTATATTGACATACATCCCTGTCATTTATCCATAGTAAAACCTTATATAAATTAAATAGAAATTTAATCTAGAAAATGTCTCAACTATATTAATATGACAATTTATCTCTAATTTGCTATAAGTATATTTTTAAGGTAACATAATTAATATTGCAATATTTTTTGAGGATACAACATTATGAACGACGTAAGAACAAAGATTGGCGAAGGAGGAAGAGTCATCATACCTGCGGCTTTTCGTAATGCCTTACACTTAGAGCCAGGTGATGACATAATTCTTCATTTTGAGAATAATGAAATTCATATGAC
>NZ_JQAK01000012.1:9578-10760 GCF_000757605.1 Candidatus Paracaedibacter symbiosus
TATTACTTCTCTTGAGCATCAACTTATAAACTGCTTTAGCTATCTACATCCTGATTTAATTATTTCAGATTTATTTTCAGATTATGCTCGTATAACTTCGTATAATGTATGCTATACGAAGTTATTACGTTTGGTTGATGGATTAATTAAGACACGACGCGCTGAGGCAAAACATGAGCAATAATGTTATTTTGGATGCTTCCGCCCTCCTCGCTCTTATTCATCAAGAACAAGGCGCAGATATTGTGAAGCCTCTCTTAAAGGAAGCTCTTATGTCAGCAGTTAATGTCAGTGAAGTTCTTACAGCTCTACAAAGAACTGATATTCTTCCTAAAGAGGCTTTGTCTTCTATTTCAGATATCATTCAAACGATTATTCCTTTTGATACTGAACAAGCGCAATTAGCAGCTGAATTGAGCCCTTTAACGAAGAGCAAAGGATTATCATTAGGTGACAGAGCGTGTATTGCTCTTGGACAGAAGATGCAGATTCCTATCTATACTGCTGATATAATATGGGGAGAAGTACAGCTAGAAAATGTTGATATTAGACTCATTAGATAATTCTTCATACGTTTTTTTATTTTTGCAAATCAGTTGTGCGACATTTTTGAGCTAGTAAAGCAGCCAAAAATTATCTAGCCTTACCCCTGCTATTATGAAGCTTTATGCTAATAAAGAGGCTAAAAAGCAATAATCAAGAGAGAAAGCTAGAAAAGCAAGCAATAATTTTAAAAACATTATGGCTTAAACCTCTTTAAGAAGTACAGATAAGATTTATAGAAACTTAAAATTAAAATGAACTATTTTAAAGAGAAGAATAAACTTACTTATTTTTTAAAATCATGCTTATGGGTTTTATGCTGGCTTTCTTTAGTGCCTTGCTTATCCGCAAGTGAATTGTCAGATGAAAGTGTTTCCCTGAAAGTTCACAAAAAATTATTTTATCATTATTTAACTCAGCTTCCTAAACCTGAACAGCCCCATACCCTTTTTATTATCTACTATCCAGATAATGATTCTCATGCACAGCGTGTTGAAAAGTTAGCTAGGCACTTAAATAAGCTTGGTATTTTAGAAATTTATTTTGATAAATTTACTCGTAGATCAGGAGGTGAATATACTATATCTCGACATTCTGACTTAGTATTTAAGGCTAATAAGGTTCTTATTGTCGGCTCCG
>NZ_JQAK01000010.1:0-12443 GCF_000757605.1 Candidatus Paracaedibacter symbiosus
CCCAACCAACTACTATTTAAGCTCAGCAACAAGTTGCAACAACTTCTCACGCACTAATTCTTTTTGAGATATAGTTAAATTTTTAAAAGCCCCGTTTTGAACCTTTAACTCGCCTGCGTTAAAGCTCATTCTTAACACAGAAACCACAGAAATTTTACTTTTAATATTTCCTTTATCACCTAAAATTTTCTGCTTTAATAACTCTGGATCTTCTATTTTTAAAAGAGCCTCCAAATTATCACGGCCAACATAATTTTCCTTAATAATGAGTTGTTGAATATTCGGAGGAAGCTTAAGTAAATTTAGACATCGTGATATGCGAGACTGAGACATACCTAGCCGTTTAGCTAGCTCTAACTGCCCACCCCACCCAAATTTGTCTATAAGGCTTTTTAGTCCATAAGCAAGTTCCATGGGATGAAGATCTTTCCTCTGAACATTTTCAATTAAAGCAATCTCTTCAATATTGTCAGCGTCTTCAATAATAATGCAAGGAACTTTATCAAGACCAGCTAATTTAGAAGCTCTTAATCTCCGCTCCCCACTAACAACTTCAAACTTCCCCTCCTCAATTTTAGATTTAACAATGGTTAATGGTTGTCTAACCCCATGTTCTTTAATAGTAGTCGCAAGATTTTGGAGTTCATCTTCATCAAAGATGACTCTAGCTTGGTTTTTATAGGGAATTAATTTGGAAGTATCAATAAAATAAAATTCTTGGGCAAATTTATCCATTCCTATGCTAGCTCGACTATTGTTAAGAAAGTCCGGCACGCTCATGTTTTCTAAGGATTTAGAAGCTTCTTTATATCTTATTTTTCTCATTATGACATCTCCTTAGTATCTCTATCTTTCACAAACCTATGTAGTAGTGCTGTTATAAGATCAGAAATATCTTCTAAAGCGATGGAATTTGCTCGTGCAAAGAAAGCCAATGGTAATGATTGTTTAGCTGACGTAGTAATGTCCTCACTTTTACGGATTGCAAAATCAGGTATCATATAATTACTATAAAATTGGCGCAAAACTGTCATAGCTTCGGCACAATTGGAAGAGCGATCTTCATATTTATTGGGTACGACTAAAATGTCAGGAAGAGATATTTGCATACCTTTATAAAATTTAATCATATCTTCCATTAATATTTTTAGACCATTCAAACTATATGGCTGTGTTTCGCAGATAATTGAAATATGGTCAGAGCAAACAAGTATATTTCTATTGAGGAGGCTAATAGTCGGATTAGTATCAAAAATAATAAAATCGTATTGACCTTTCAGCTGTTCCATTAAAATTTGGAATCTTTCTTCTCTCTTAGGCAAATCATTTAAAGAAACTTCTAAACGCGTTACAGCTAGGTTTGAAGGAATACACTGCAATCCTGGATAAACAAATCTAATTGCATCTTGAATGGAAACTGTTTCATTTACGACATCCGAAAGGGTGGGGTAATTATGGTTATTATCAAAACCAAGGGAGGTTGATAAATGTCCTTGAGGATCAGCATCTATAACAAGCACATCGTATCCCATCAAGGCTAAATGTGAGGAAACTTGATAACAAATACTTGTTTTGCCTGTGCCGCCTTTAAAATTATAAAAACTAAGAATTATATCTTTCTTGTTAAGCTCAGGGGATATATTACTATCTTTAAAAAATCTTCTTGTATCTTCAACTGAGTATCTTAACTTCCTAGAGCTTTCTTTAGGCGATAAAATGGGCTTAACTGAATGCTTAGAAATCCATCTACTAATAGCATGCGGTCCGACTTTTGCCAAACTTGCAATTATTTTTTGTGTTGTACCAAAATTTGAATAATCTATCATAATTTCCTCATCTTAATTATACATAACCACAACAAATTGATAGACGCAACATAAATTAACGATTTTAACAAAATAGCTTGCATGGCGACACATTTATAATGATATTAAAAAATTATAGAATATTAAGATGGTGATTTTAGTGGGACAGAAGAAGGCTTTAGCGATTGCAACCAACAATAAGAAAATTCAAAAGCGTTGGTCTATGCTTGAAAGCCGATTAAAAACTGCCTTATAAAGGATCGTTTTTCTTGTAATCAAGTTAAAAAATGACACACAATGCAAATGCTAATTTGCTGTCAAAAGGATATGTAACTTAATTCTCAAGTTTATAAAGTTATGGTTTAATCTTTTCACAAACTCATTGATTGACAAACTTAGGATATGCCTCTCCTGCAGTTTTTGAAATGCAATGGCACAAACAACAAACTGTTTCTCTTTATACTGTCCATCAAATGGCTACAAGATCATATTATTGGAGCTTTTTTAGTGCCTTATCGACCGATTTTAAGATGAAGACACATCTCAGCCACCTTAATGAGGGCTGCATCCGTGATATGTTCACACTTCGGTAGACTCAGCCAGGTCAGCTTCGGACACATCTGCGCCACCTTGATGAGGGCTGCATCCGTGATCAGTTCACACCCCCCCAGATCCAGTGAAGTCAGATTCGAGCAACTCTCAGCCAACTTGATGGGGGCTACATCCGTGATATGTTGGCACCACCTCAGATTCAGTGATGCCAAGTTCGGACACTTCTCAGCCACCTTGATGAGGGCTGTATCCGTGATATGTTTACACCCCCCCAGATCCAGCGATGTCAGGTTCCGACACTTCTCAGCCACCTTGATGAGGGCTGCATCCGTGATCAGTTCACACCCCCCCAGATCCAGTGAAGTTAGGTTCCGACACTTCTCAGCCACCTTGATGAGGGCTGCATCCGTGATCAGTTCACACCCCCACAGATTCAGCGATGTCAGATTCGAGCAACTCTCAGCCACCTTAATGAGGGCTACATCCGTGATCTGTTGGCACCACCCTAGATTCAGTGATGCCAAGTTCGGACACTTCTCAGCCACCTTAATGAGGGCTGCATCCGTGATATGTTCACACCCCCCCAGATCCAGCGATGTCAGGTTCCGACACTTCTCAGCCACCTTGATGAGGGCTGCATCCGTGATCTGTTTACACCCCATCAGAGTCAGTGACGCCAAGTTCGAGCAACTCTCAGCCACCTTGATGAGGGCTGCATCCGTGACCTTTTCACACCCCCACAGATTTAGTGAAGTCAGGTTCGGACACTTCTCAGCCACCTTAATGAGGGCTGCATCCGTGATCAGTCCACACCACCCAAGATCCAGTGAAGTCAGGTTCGGACACTTCTGCGCTAGCTTGATGATGGCTGTATCCGTGATCTGTCGACACCACCCAAGATCCAGTGAAGTCAGATTTGAGCAACTCTCAACCACCTTGATGAGGGCTGCATCCGTGATATGTTGGCACCACCTCAGATTCAGTGAAGTTAGGTTCCGACACTTCTCAGCCACCTTGATGAGGGCTGCATCCGTGATATGTTCACACTCCATCAGAGTCAGTGACGCCAAGTTCGAGCAACTCTCAGCCACCTTGATGAGGGCTGCATCCGTGACCTTTTCACACCCCCACAGATTTAGTGAAGTCAGGTGTTCGTACTTCGTTACAAGTTTTATGAGCTTCTCATCTGTGATGGAATCATTAACCCTTAAATGTCTTCTTGTTAGATTTTCCAAACTATTAAAAGCATGAGATACCAATGCGGCTTGTTTGGCTGAGTTCGAATCTAAAAATTGAAAAATGTGATAATTTACTTCTAATGGAAGCCATTCAAAAGGGTTATCTCCGGTAGTATTGACGGCACTTTCAGCAAAGTTAGAGCGTGGGGGGTTATTAGGAGGCTCTATGGCAAGCAATGGTTGTATTCCATGATCGACCACCAAAGCCTCTACTGCTAGACTCTCAGGTAATGTATCGTCCCCTACCCTTTGCCTCGTTAGAAACGGTTGCCTTTGCTGGCCGCAATCTTCAAGGTCGGCTGCTATTTTACCCATAGGATTGGGTTTATCCATAGCCAAAGCTGTGCTCTGCCAACAAAAATTTATGGCGCTTAGCAACAATAAACCCCTAATTTTCTTATAGTTATTCCCCATAACGTTTTCTCTTGTGTAATTGTAATTCTTCATTTCAATAATATATAAATAGTGTTTTTTATTTATTACTGCCCCCACCCCCATAAGGACGATCGATAGGGAGAACTCTGCATTTCTAGTCATGATGAGTATAGAGAAGAGATTTTCCGGTTCTGTCGCAAATTTTCAAAAGTGCATATTATAGGTTCCCTTTAGACATAATTATGCTGCGAGAGCATAAAATTGCTTCCAGGAAGGCAAGGCTTCTTGAATTTCCTAAACTTAGCCTCCAGGGATAGAGAATACTTAACAACCCAGCGATTTACTGTCGCGTGATCAAGCTCTATCCCTCGCTCTTCCATTAATTCTTCTACATGCCGGTAGCTTAAGGGATAGGCTACATACCGACGAAGGTCCATTAAAATGACGTGTTTTGGAAAATGACATCCTTTGACACTTATCATACATACTCTCCTATCGCTCAAGCTAGATGATTTCCATTATACAGCATCATCTAAATTTTGCGACAGAACCGAAAAAAACGGTTGTTTATATTGTGAACCTTACTTTAATAAGCACTTGAATATGTACCACAAAAGTAATACATTATATTATGAGCAATAGAGAATACATAGCCTATGAAGGTGAAAAATATATTATAGAATGGTTTTTTACCCAGGATGAAAAAAGCCCCGTTTTAGAGTATTACACTATGCTCGATAGAGTGCAGAAAATTAAGTTACTCATATTGTTTAAACGAATGGGAGATTTTGGTAAGATTATCGATAAAACCAAATTCAATAATGAAGACGATAAGATCTATGCATTTAAGCCTCAACCCGATCGGTTTCTGTGTTTTTTTTGTACAGCAAAAGAAAATAATTATAACAAACGCCTTTTGTAAGAAGCAACCCAAGTTGCCCCCCAATGAAAAGGAACGAGCGTTAAATTATAAAGATGATTTCGAGAAACGAATTAAAAGGGGTACATATTATGAGTAAAAAAATTTTATCTACATTCGAACGTGAAATGCAAGATATAGAGTTCCGAACATCTTCTGAGAAAGAGTATAAAGAATTTGTACTTGCAGAAGTGTTGGCTAACTTAATGAAGGAAAGCCATAAAACAATACGTGGACTTGCTGAAGAGATTGGCATATCACCCACAATCATCCAAAGAGTTAAATCTGGCCAACAAAAAGATTTGAAAATCACTAATTTCCTTAATATTGTTGAAGCCTGTGGCTATCATATTTACCTTGAAAAAGGTGACAGGCGCATTGAAATATAATGATTGTTGATAAGCAACTAACATTGGGTCGTTGTGAGAATATAATAAGTCTAGATAAAACATATATACAACTCATTGCTAGTTTCTGGGCAGAAGTAACACAAAAAGGTGTAACAATATTAGATGAGTTTATTTTTGTGCCGCAGGAACTGCTTCTTTCCTGCTATTTTTTGGAAAAACAGCTAATTTCAAGCATGGTGAAGCATACCCGTTTTGGATATTATGTTGAGTATTATTAATCAGATCACAATTTAGCCGTTACAAAAGTGTCGCAAGCTAATCATAGCGTAATTTCATTCCATAGTGGTGAGCGCTGATTCTCTCAAAGAAGCCGCTTGAATTTGTCTTCTCAAGCAAAAATTCTCTCGATTGTGCGAAAACGTTCTTTAAAAAGCTTGAGATCAAACAGGGGCTTGCGTCCACGTTTGCTCTGCTTCCTATTTCGCTTGTTGGGATTGATATTGGGTTTCATGGCTTCTCGGATAAGAGGGGATTCATGCCTGTTACCCGGAGCAAATATCATAGGAGCAATGACATTGCAGTTGCGATCGCAAATGGCAACAACTTTGTCACCTTTCATGTGTTTATGGCCGTTATAACCTAAATTATCTCCCCCTTTTTAGCCGCAGTGGTTGAGCCATCCCCATGAATTATTTTTGTATCTAAAAGATTATGTTTAAATAACTCACTATAAGTATTATAGGTCCACTTCTTTTCTTGATAATGGATACCAACAACACCTTGAGAAGAAGGCCAATAATGGATTTGCTGTAGCAGGATCGCTGCTGATCTACCTACTATTTTGATAAGTTCGGGCTGAAGAACAAAACATTTACCCTGTTCTAGCAAAATTTTAGAATTTTCTAGGCGCACAAACTTTTTCCTTTACGAAAATATGTTTATGCACATGAACAACAACAGCTAGACATTGCCAACATTCATTAAAAGTATCAAGAAAGTCTTGAGAATTATTTGTAACATTTTCTTTTCCCTATTTTTGTCTGAAAATATTCTCAACACTTCTTAAAAACTTGGCCGTAATGAGCCGTAATATAGTCCTGCATGAATCTGTTTTCTGCTTGGAAACAGACTTTATTGTCGATAACTTGCAAGCTAATTCTTGAAAACCAATTTCTATAAGCATTTTCACCAAAGAGAGATAATAGTTTCAATCTCATCTCCTTACACTTTTGACCCTCATTTAAGGTTTGGATATGTGATATAGCATCTGTTTGTGAGTAGCTAGCCACGTCTATTTCTTTGACCCCAAATTCGAGATTCTTGATACGCTCAATTGTCGTGTATTTTAATGCCCACAGAAGGGAAAGAGTGAATGTATCTCCCGTTAGATAATGGCTTGAAGCTATGGTCTTGCAATAATGCTCCCACTTTTCCATCTCTGAATTAAATTTGTTTTTGTAAGCGGCAACAAGCAAAGGGGCCAGCTGTTTTGACATAATTGTTGGCGTTTTTTCTAAGATTTTGTTCCAAATAGATAGCATTTCTTGAGCAATGGATGTTTTTCCATTAGGAGTATATCCCGGGGATTTTGCTTTTGTATTATTGCTTATAGCTTTAATATTTTTGACTTGTTCGACTTGGTCTTTTTGACTTTTCGAGATAGGGATGTTTGGTTGGTCAATGTCTGCTAGCGAAGATGCTTCCTCGTCAGATTTACTATTAATTTCTTTGTTTGTTTTCTTAGTAATGAATTCGCCTTCATGTCGGAATGCTTCCGACTTTTTGTCAATAAAAGTTTTATTATTTACCTGTAAAGGAGTCTCTTGTTGCAGTAATAAAGAATTTGTCTGTGTCTCACCGGCTTCTTTTGCTTTAAGTAGAGCGTCTAGTTTAGCTTCATCAACAGTATAATAGTTTGTTCTATTTGATTTGCAGCGACTCAGCTTTTGAATAATGATAATACCTTGGTCGCTTAGTTTAGAAATGATACGTTCTACTTGTCTTGAGCTATATCCAATGTATTGGCCCCATTGATCAGAGGTGTTGTACACCCATTTCTTTCCTTCTTTTTCAATGCCGAAGTTTTGATTGTTAAGGAGATATTGAAGAACTCCTATAAACATTGAAGCTCCTCTTCCAAATATGTCCCCTAGTTTGGGGTTATATTTAATAAAGGCAATGTCAAAGGTATCGACGGTCATGCTGTTTCTCCACAGAGAAGAAGAGCAAAGAGTTTTTGAGGGAATTTATTTATTAAATCTGTGTAGTTGGCATGAATAGTGCCAACTACATTCATTTCACTAGATAAATTTCTAGTAACGCAACGAAAAAACATCGTATAAACCTTTCAAAATCAATTGTTAAGATTTACACGAAACACCAAAACACGTTGACAATATAACTATTTCATTATATGATCAATGTATGATTAAGTGTGTTTACAATATTTCGTGTAAACTCATTGTTATTTAAACCTCCGTCTGCAAACGGAGGTTTATTACTTTTTCTCTTTTTGTGCTATCTTCGCTAAAATATCCTCTGTTGTGTTTATTCTTTCTTTTTCTAGTAGCTCTCTAGCTGCTTTAATGAGCCATGATGTGCGTGTGATGTAATTTGAGGCACATATCTGATCTATCTCCTCTACTAAAGACACTGGCATCTTTACTGAAAAAGCTTGAGTTTCTTCTTTTTTCTTCGCCATATAAAATACTTCCGTCCATATTATGTATTAAACTTACTCTAAATTTTACCTGGTGTAAATAGGTTGTTTTAGGTTTCTTTGTAATCCATTGGGTGCTTCTGTGGTTTTTTGATATGTTGTAATTTATATTTTATAATTTATAATACATCAACGCTTGATCTATTCTATTTATTATAATTTATATTTTATAATTTATAAAATATAAATTTTTTAAATATTTTTTATCTTAAGCTCCGTTTATCCACTAACCAATTATTAGGAATGGTAAACCCTAGGAGTTTAAGCGCCTTCAGTATTACTGTTTTTTCAGTTTCACCAGGGTTTTTACGTATGTACTCTTTTATTTCATTTTTTAATGTTCGAGGCACGACGGCTACTATCCTATCATGCTCTTCTTTTTGAGAAAAAAAAGTATTTTCCTTAGCTACTTTAAGTTCTCCTGTAACTGTGGCAGAAGGAATATTTTTTAAAATTGAATCTAATTCTTTGCTCATGGAAACTCTCTATCCATTAATTAGTACTGTATTTTACTTGGCTATAAAGTCATCTACCTCTGATATAATTTGCGCAATATCGCGAGCAGCTGCCCCTTCAGGGTCAGTTATACATGGAGAAAGGCCTTTTATTGCTGCTTCAGGATAAGCAACTCTATGGTACATTTCAGCTTTAAGTACAAGATAGCCAATTTGTTCTAACTCGCTCCTTACATGGCGGGCTATCACTGTTCCTTGCTGACTCATAGTTATGATCATTTTATATCTTATAGGGTTAGACAACCGTTCTGGAGTTTTATTTATTTCTTTTATTAGATTATGAGTTTCTAATGCTCCCGCGACATCGTCTGCCGAAGGCTTTAGGGGGATAATAGCTAAATCAGTAGATATTAAGGCTTTTACTGTTGTTCTGTTTCTAAAACCTCCAGTATCTACTATAATATAGTCATAATCAGTTTTTAATTCATTTATAGTTGAGTCAACTATTTCTTCAGGTTGGGCAATTACAACCAGCTTGCTTAATAATCCATTCGGGTCATGTCTTTTTATTATGCTTCCCTGTGGGTCAGCATCAATAACAGCTACTCTCATTCCAACATTCAACCAATGAGCTGCAATATTTCTAGCAAGCGTCGATTTACCAGCGCCTCCTTTGCTGGTTGCAAGTGTTATTACTTTTCCCATTATCAATTATCCTATTATTATAATTTATAAATTATAATAATTCTTAATAAGTAAAGGTGTCAATAAATAAAGTATAATTTATAAATTACAATTTATAAATTATAAAATTATTTGGGATTTTTAAAAGGTGGCCTCTATGAACAAATATGTATATTTCCAATGCTTTTGTATTTAGAAGGGAAAAATTATTCTGAAAAAATATACTATTTAGGCTAGGGGATAGGAAAAATAAATATATTATACATTAAATATCCTTCAACATTTCTTATAAAAGTATGTTTGTAATGGTTTAGAGTAGCTAAACGTATTTTATAAATTATAATTTATAATTTGTAACAAATATAGATATGTGGCCTATATTCATAATTAGTTGCTACGGATTATTATAGTATTTTAAATGCATGCGTGAGGCCGGATCAGTGAGGAAAAAATACATGCATTTTTTGTATATAATAAATCCTATTGTATATTATAACTTATAACCTATAACTTATAATTTATAATATATAACCTTTGTTTTAAAAGCTTTAAACAAGATAAAATTAAGATTTATAGTACTCTTGATAATTTATAAATTATAATTTATATATTATAAAAACGACCACTAATCTAATTGTAAAAATTTCAGTTTAATTTATACTTAAATACTTTTTCAGAGGGAGACAAATAAAATAGGCAAAAATACAAAGGAGTTTTAATAGCTAAGAAAAAAGAGCTAAAGATAATATAAATTATAAAATATAATTTATAATTTATAACTAATAGTTTACTATGTAGCTTTTGAGCAAATCAGGCTAGATATCTCTCTAATAAAAATAGCCAGTGATGAAAGAAAAGAGATAGGTAAATAAATAAATTTCCAGATAAATACCCCATTAAAATTCAGCCAAGTAACATAAGCAATAAATAATAAGGGTTACTGAATAGTTTAATCCCTAAGGGTTAGGGTTATGGGCTCTATCTAATTAATAATACTATTAAAATAACTTTTTAAAAAATCCCTTCATAGATAAAATACTTATTTTGGCATCGTCAAGTTAACGTAGGCAAAAAAGCTTGAGAGTGTTAGATATGAGGAAAAGGCTTAAAGGGTTTAAAGCATGACATTAGAGGTTGCCCCCCGCCGTCATCGGTTTCCTATTTCTATTATTAGCCAGGCTGTATGGATTTATCATCGGTTTAATAATAGCTATCAAAATATTGAGGAACAGATGGCTTACCGAGGAATTCTTGTAAATTATGAGACAATTCGATCTTGGAGCATTAAATTCTCAAGCCATTTCAGAAACGTCATTAAAAAGCGGGAACGGAAACCTTCGGATAAGTGGCACATTGATGAAATGACAGTAAAGGTCAATGGAGAAATGTTTATTTTATGGCGTGCAGTCGATTCTGATGGATATGAACTGGATGTCTTTCTTCAGAGGCGCCGTAATAAGAAAGCGGCAATTAGGTTTTTAAGCCGGATGTTGGGGAACTACCCTAACCCCAGAGTCATTGTCACGGACAAATTGAAAAGTTACAGAAAACCAATACAAGCTATGTGCCGGAGCACTGAACATCGATCGCATAAAGGGTTAAACAATCGTGTAGAAAATGCCCATCAGCCAACGCGTCGCAAAGAGAAATGTTTGGTTAAGTTTAAATCACCTCAGGGTGTGCAGAGAACATTAGCCCTTATGGGGAAGGTTCGTAATCTTTTTGCTATTGAGGTGGGACGATATTTGAAAAAAGCTTCTGAAAGGAAGAGATGCTTTTAGAGCCGCCTGCACCATCTGGTCTGAGGCGGCTCAAGAGCTCATTTGCGTCTAATGGGTCTAATTAAACATATCTTTACTATCTCTACAAAAGTTAACTTGACGGCGCCCTGCCAAGACTTCAGCTTCTCCTTTTTGCATGATTGGTAAAAACTCAGTCCAACCTGAAGGAATATCCGTTATAACGAGCGTGTTTAAAAAACTGCCTTGTATGCTTTGCCCGCAATGAGCCACTAAATCTGCTTCAAAAAACCAGGGGTTGTTTCATTCCAATCTGCAAAAGTTCTAACCTTGATTTGTTTTTTTAATAGACTGCCACTCTTTGTCGTACTTAACCCTTTGCTATTTTGGATACGTTCTTTGCTTAATAAACGATCAATCGTTGCTGGACTAATGGAAAACAATTTTGTCCGTACATTATTTGGTAAGCTTAAATGACCATGCTTTTCCAGCTTAGCGACAAGATCCTTTAAAAAGGGCGCAAGCCTTTTGCCGCATATGCAGTTAGCCGCTTGCCAAGCTGTAATCAATGCTCTTTTTACATCTTCATTATATAACGTTTTTCTGATAGTTGATTTGGGTAGGAGAGAGATCGCCTTGCTTTCTCTGTTCAGAAGGATGATGGCGTATTTCCTGCCATACCCTGCTATTTCGGTTATGTTGTTGATAATTTTGATCTTATCAAATCTTTTTGCTAGCCGATAATTGCTGCGTGCTTGATTCAATAATTCATTCTTTGTCTGGAAACTAATTTTTGTCTTCATTCTTGCCTCCTGTTAAACCTTCTCTGGTTCAATCCTATTTGAGGCAACACTTCTTTCAGGGTTCAATTTTTATTGAGGCAATGCGAACACCCAGGGTGGTAAATGAAAATTCCCCCACCATAATCCCTGGAGGAATAAATGTTAAAGCAAGCAGAAGCAAAGGAGAGTATTTTTGAATACATAGAGGGATTTTACAATTGTAAAAGACTGCATTCTTATTTAGGCTACATGAGCCCCAATACGTTTGAGAGAAGTAAGGCCGTTCACATCTCCATTGTCTAAAAATACAGGGGGAGATCAGCTAAGTATAAATGAGTATATACTCACGTTATCAACTGAGTGTTTACTCATGTGTGTTTGTGTGTAAATAAATTTATACTCATGTTATCAAATGAGTATTTACTCATATGTGTTTATCTGTATTCTTAATTATTAATCTTAAATTCTATAAGATTAATAATGGTTTGTCGCCCTTAGCCTGCAATCTCAAGGTCTACATCTTGTCCAAAACCACTTTTGATTTAGTATATCATTTTCTATCTACTCTTAGTAAAGAAAAGGAGGAGTTCCTTTACTTAAGTTAAAGTAGGGGAGGGAGGTACTTAAATTATTGTATTTACTTAATTCAAAAAAGTTAATTAATACAGTTAACAAATCAACGTAACCGATTTATTATTTTAATAGAGTTTATTTACTGATAAAACCGTGAAGACACTATAGTATCGCTCAATTTAGGAGTAAAAAGCTAAATAGATAAATTTTTTGCTACTAAAGAAATATTTAAAGTCATACCAAGAGCTGTGG
>NZ_JQAK01000010.1:13908-39783 GCF_000757605.1 Candidatus Paracaedibacter symbiosus
GTCTCCATCTCAACAACTTGATGGCCCCCTTTTACCAGCTTCATATGTCTCTTCTACGATTGCTTTTTTTTCAAATGCACTCCAGCGCCGCCGCTGAACAGACGTGATCACGTGAATCGTTTCATTCTTATTACTAGGTTTTCTCCTATCTCTTAGAAGCTAGATTACTATGTCCGGTTTTATAGGGGGGATTACCACTCCATGCTTCCTAAAAGATTGGCAAAATAATTTGGCTGAAAACATGCAGAATATCATGGCACTTTACAACAGGACCGCTAGTTGTAATTAAGTCTCTTTAAAAAACAGCATTTTTTTGAACATAATCTTGTATGAAGGGGTGGTGGGGACCATATATGGCAGAGAATATTATAGTGCTATTATATAAGAATTGCTTCACATCATAATCTTCTCGCCTCTTATTATCATAGGAATTATCAAAAATTCCTTTAGTTTCTAAGTATAAATATTCTTTTTCATCCAAAAAAGTTTTGCAAAATTTTTTTATATCTTTAAAAAAAATCATAAAATATTTCCAAGATTCTACTAAGTTATTTTCTTTATATTTTATTACGGCTGCGTGATAAAAACAGGTTAAATACAACCATATTGTTGTTGTTTTTGGCATAAGGGTGAATTAGTTCTTTTATCATGTTTGAGTTTACATCCTCGAAAATCTTTAGGAGTAAAATAGTTTTTAATTAAGTCCCACTTTTTATCATTAAGGTCACTTAAATACATCTAAAACATCATCGTATCGGTTTTTTTACCTATTAACTTAGCATTTTTCCTTTTTACCAGACAAGTTCTAATCTTTTAAAAATAGGACAATATAAACAGAGTGCCAAAGAGTATCGACAAAATTTAGTTGGCCAATTGATATCTTTAATGAGATTGTGGCGTCACCCCACGATTATGTCAAATAAATAAGAGGGTAGAAGGCATGTCTATTTTATTATTTCTAAATAACTTGACGGAACCAAAATAGTTGATGGAGATACCAATCTGGCTTACCCCTTATATGAGCATTTAACCCGAAGTAGAAAAAATCATAAAATATGCTGTAAAAAATATTTTATTTTTCTCCTTACCTCTTTAAGAAAAAACTATAAATTTATTATAATTCTAACTGTACTTTATAATCTGTGTGTTATATCAGGTATGGTTGAATATAGCTTTATTTAATTACAAGAAAAAAGGTAAAAATATGAAATATAAACATATCATTTTAACTGCTTTAGTCTTTACCTTTGGATTTATAAATTTAACAAATGCTGGCTGGGAAATTTCTGTGGGGGAGGAAGATGAGGGAGTAATTGTTAATTTTAAAACATTTAGACCGAACGTGGATAACCTTTATGAGGTTTTAGATGGAAATGTTGTTTTAGGGGCATTGAAAGAAAGTCAATCAGAGATTATTAGCTTTAATAATATTAAGAGCAAGCCATCTCTTAACGCAGTAAAAGCATTTCTTAAAGAAATTCCTGAGGGTTATTTTGCGCCTTGTAGTGCCCTCGAATTCAATTTTGCAGGTACGCACGAAGGGGTAGATTCACTTAGTGCCGTTGTAAAAATGTTACGTAAAAAAGCTAAGGCGCCCGAAGATGCAGACGAGCTTAGTGGAGGTGATGGTAGTGGTAGTGATAGTGATACAAACGACTACTACTAAGAGGGTTAGCCACTAACCGTGTAAAAGGTGTACACATCTCTATTTTTAATTGGCCTTTGTTGAATTTTGTAAGAATCTCCTTACGGAGATTCTGCTAATTCCCACTTTTTTAGCAATCTCTGATTTGCTGCATCCATTTCGACATCGTCATCAACTATCTGAGGGAGTTTTTTGCCTTCATCGTGCTGTTATTCATGACGAGGCCCACGATAGGGATTATCAAAAAAAGAGGGGTTCATTTAATAAACTCTTACTTCAGGGTCGACTAGTTAGTCATTAAAATTACATGGACCCAATTTGCCTTAAAATCTGCAGAAACAAAAATATTGAAATACTAATAAATTCATAACGTATTTTTCCTTGGTTTTCCTAACGACGCCGGATAAGCAGGGCCCATTGCTGAGCCCAACTCTCCTAAGAACCCCGCGCGGGCATTTCTGTCCACGAGGCTCAAGCCTTTATAAGACCATTCCTTGATGATATGGATGAAGATGATGAAATTTAGAAAATATCTAAGTGTTACTTCTTTAATGGCCCAGTGTGTATGTAGGTCCAAAGCGGTCTGATTATTGTCAGCCATAAACCGGCTTGTGGCTGCTTCCCCATGGATTCCCTCTTGCTCGGAATTAGCCTATTTAATTCTGTGGGAACCTAGAGCACTTGCTCTAGGTCACCCCACTGAAAAAACCGCCTCAAAGTCTCTTCTTATAAAACCGCACCTACAACTTGCTCATCAATAAAGAGAGTACTACTACTTTTTTAACTGTTCTAGTTTGAGTAATTCATCGTAACTATGATGATAAATTGGCTAATTGTTCTTAGATTTTAAGAAATCAGCTATCTTAATGCCATGTACATTGGGCTCATATCCAGGCATTTTTTCGACATAGGAGATAATATCATTCTGTGAAAAGAATTTAATTTCTTCGTCTTTCATGCTCTCAAAAGCAAGATAAATCATCTCATCTATGGTGAATATTTTTTCCTCTGTGAGATATTTGAAAATATATCTCGCTTCAATTAACGAGCTCTTTTTCGTAGTAATTAATTGTAAAAAGAATGATAACCCTTGTGTATTCATAAATTCTTTATTTGTAACTAACTTTTCTACAATCTCTTTATAACTAGAGATACCAACTCTTTCAGCCAAAAGATAAGAACAGATGAGCTTAGGATGAGGGTAGTTTTGTAGTAATCCCATTTTAGTAAGGTCACAAACTTTTGGGTTTGCAAGCAACTGAAGATAAACCGGCAAATACTTCTCTTGTCTATAGACTTCATTATCTTTTACTAAGTTAGGCAAAAACCAAAAAGGAGCCTTACCATTACTTGAATCTTCAATCGTTTTGGTAAGCTCTTGAGGTATTTCTAAGGATAACTGAGAGCTCGAAACAACCGTTTCTTTCTTCTCCTCCTCTGAGGTTTTTGAAGTCAAAGACAAAGAAGCTAATTTTTGGGAAAGTCCTTGTGAGGAAGACGCGGGAAGCACAGAAGGAGTTACTTGATCAAGAATGCCTTGAATGTGCATAAATAAATCTACAGCAGAAGGATGATCTTTTTTCGCAAGGGTTAATAACCCATAAGCTTCTCTTAAAGTTAATACGTCATTGGGGTTAAGAAGTTTCTTAGGTAATTGATCCGGAAAAACTGTTAAATATAGGTGCTCAGCAAGCATATAGTTTGCCAATGCAAATTGCTTCTCGACTCCTGCTCGCCCCATTTTCTTTGCTTTGCCCATAAAATTAATCCCCTCTCTTAACAGAGAAATGGATCTTTCCATAGACTCTTCTTCATTAGTAGAATTTATCAAGGCAACAGCAAGTAAAAAATTAGCCTGAGGAGCATTTTGAATAGCTGTTTGTGTCCCAGAGCGAGCACTTTCATCAAGTAAGTTAACCGCTTCCCTTAAAGAAGGTACGCGTTGAGCGTATTCTTCTTGACTAGCTGATAAGTTGGCAAGGTTAATACCTAAAATTGATTGAATTATAGGGATATTTTGACCTGCAAGTTTTGATCCTTCATTTTGGTATTGCAGGGTGAGGGCATAAAAATTACGAATTAAATCAACTTGTTGTTGGAGAGGTTGTTCAACAGTTTGGGCATTATTAAATATCCCTACTTCTCTCTGGTATTTTTCATCGAAAGATAAAGGAACAGTGCGTAATATTGCGCTTCTAACACCTGAAGTATTTTGTAATTGGCCGATAAGTTGAGAAAGGGGTAAAGTACGATTGATATAGGCATTACCATACCTAATCTCATTTGGGGTCATAGAAAAATCAGCAGAAATACATGATGGTCCTGGGAAAGAAAGACCATTACCATTATAGATTGCTTTCTTTCCGTCGCTAAATTCTATATCAATAATCTCTTTCATATCTTGAGCTGCGCAAACTGGCAAAGATATATAAGTAAGCGCACCCGCTACCGCGTATAACTTAAAAATTAATTGTTTAAAACTTTTCATTATTGGTCACCTAATCTTTACAAAATACTTTTCTTTAACTTACATTGGGAGCCACTTTTTAAATCGCAAGAAAAATTTTTTTGACCTTTAGGGGGTTCTTTAGATTATTGATCTTGAGAATCATAATTCTCGCGGTGAGGGGCAAAAAACCCCTAAAAAATGGTCAAAACCTTGCCTTATCTTAAACTTTATTAATTAAGCCTCTGAATCTCTACTTTTGGAAGACTTTCTAAAGTGTAACCGTAATCCTTTCCAAAAGCTTCATTAATAAGAACTTTTTTTGGATTTTTGGGTTTCCATGCGGGAATATTATCAACTGTTAATCTAGTGCCCGAGTGTCCTTCTTCCCATATTACTCTCTTTCCATTAACCATTCCGGAATATCTAGAATATTGGGATCCTCCCCGAACTTTTGGAAAGCTATCAAAGAGTTTTTGACTAAACTCCCGCCGATTTTGTTTTTTCTGTGCATCTGTCTCATTTATTCTTTTCAAGAGCTCTGTCACTTTTGCTCTTTTTCTTTCATAAAAGGTATTATCTTCCTTGTCAGGACTTTTAATCGGTGAATTTGAAACTTCTTGTAGCCAACAATATAAACTAGGATGTTTTTTCTTGAATTTTCCGTCTGCTTGTGTTTCTTGCAAAATTCTTTCATTTAAGCTTTCTATTACCTCATCTCTATTTACGTATAAATTTAACCGTGTGCAGAAAATAGGTACATCGTCATTCATGGTTAAACTATTTAGATCTTTGCATATAGGGTATAGGTGAGACGAATCTTCTCTTTCTCTGGTTGAATCTCCTAGAGATGCTACTTGAAATCTAATATTTAAATTTTTAAGTAAAGAAAAATGCTCTTTTTTTAATTCTTCCGTCCATTGAACGATCTTGTTTCTATATTTACTTACTTTTTGTCTAACTTTGCCTCTTGGCATGTCTTTTTTGGGATTAGAAATAGCATACAGCAGGGAACGACAGCTTTCCCGACTATCGTCGGCTATTTCAGCACATACATCGTAGAAGCTTGATAGTTCAATAAGAATTTCTATTTCCAATAGAGGCGGGAAAATCTTTGGAGCTTTGCTATCTTCTGTTCTTTTCCGTTTATTTTTTATAGGAGAAGAATAAGTTATACCTTCTCCTATAGGAGATAAAATGTTTGTGTTATCTTCTAATAGCTTATTAATTATTTGTGGCATGTCTAGTTTAAAAAAATTGTCCGCAAAATTTTCTTCCGTATGCTTCTGGGTTACATCTTCATCATAATTAAGCCAGCTTACCACATTAACGTTAGGAGGCACACTTGGGGAATTATTTGTATTAAGTATATAATTTAAGAACCCCTCTAAAGCGGTGTCTTTGTTATTAGTTAGGACTCGATCGCCTTCCCATGAACTTATAAAGATTGTAGCAGTTCTGTTATCAAGCCAGCTATGATAAGGTCTCTTACTTACATTTAAATACCCAGCATTAATGATATCAAGCCTATACAACTAATCTATAAATAGAAATGCAGATTTAAAGCATTATGGCCCTTAGAGGGAGTAAAAATTTTCTTATATTTTAATCAGACTTTAAGAAGTTGTTTATTAGACTTTTGTTAGAAAATATCCCTGAATAGGTAAGTGGAATAAATGCGTAAACTATCCATAATTATTGCCACCATCAGTTTAATCCTTGCAATATCCTCTCCTATTTTTGCGGGACCAAAACTTTCTATTTCTAAAGATGCCAAGGCACGAAAAGAGTATATCTGTAATGGTGGCTTTACAAAGGATGCCCGGTGTCGTCAAGTTGTTTGGAGGGGAAAAATAGGGATCCCTTCTCCTCTCTTATTCGGCATAATGATGGTGTGAAGCCACAATCTCGTTAAAGATATCTAGAGATTGAATAAATTTTTGTCGATACTCTTTGGCGCTCTGTTTATATCGTCCTACTTTTAAAAGGTTAAGAAAGGCTCCCATACTGCTCAAAAATCTTTGGGCGCTTGGCGCACTTTTGAAACCTCTCATTTGTCTCTCTTTTTCTCGGGTCGGCTGATGACTATTTTCTATTCTATTATTCAAGCGTTTGTGCGATCGATGCTCTGCAGATTTGAGTAAAACTCGATGGGCCTTTCTATAGCTTCTCAGCTTATCTGTCACCATTACTCGAGGAGATACACCTAACTTTTTAAGTGCTCGCTTTAAAAATCGGATAGCTGACTTGGCATTTCTTCTCCTTTGTAAAAGCACATCAATCTCTTCTCCCTCACTATCAATCAGCCGCCATAACCAGAAAACTTCCCCTTTTATCTTTACTCTCACTTCATCGATATGCCATTTGTCTTTAAAAGCTGATCCTCTTTTCTGACGAATACCTCTGGCATAAACAGGACCCCAGGTTTGGCACCAATTTCGTATAGTTTCATAAGTGACAGAGAGGCCTCTATCCTCAAGCATTTCGCTTAAATCTCTTAAGCTGATTTTATAACGGTAATAGTAGCGAACAGCAAAGCCGATAACACTTTTAGGAACACGGTATCCTTTATAATGATCTCGCATAATCAAGGACTTTCTCTTATTTTTGCAAGAATCTTACAATAACTACATCTCCATCTCAACAATTTGACGACACCATCAAACATTCACACTTGCGTGGACGGGCAGAATTAATCAGATTTGCTGACGATAGTGTGCCACGAGCACAAAGAAGGATTGTATGAAGCCAGAAGTATGATTTGAATTTGTGTGCAACTGTATGAGAGATGGAGGTAGGCCCTCCGAAGCCGCTTTGCAGGAAGAGGCTTCAAACCACTCTAAGCTGCGCTGGTCAAAAGCCAGGGTGGTGAGCGTTAGAGAAAAGGTATCTTGCAAGATATCAGGTAAGAATCAAGGAGATGAAGCGATTAAACCACTGCTGAAGTGTCGAAAGCGTATCGATGAGATCAAAACCGAGGGGGAGTCGTTAACTCGGGATAAGCTTAGCGGAAACCTGTTTACTGGCTAAGTGGTCTCCGGCATAGAGGTGGCATGAACTTGACTCAGGCTCTTATATGGAACGTGGGAACTTGTGCTCTGATGCAAAGGGAGACATCCAAGTGGAAGCCCCACAAGGATTAGAGTACCAAAGCAGAGCACAGGGGCGGATTGACTCGTATTAGTGAGGAAGTTAGTGAAAGCTAATGGAGCGAAGGGGTCGAGTTATCTGGTTTTACTATTGAGTCAACCATGAAGATGGAAGGAACGAAGTGAGTAAGACGAAACCATTTTGTATTTCCAAGCAAAGCGTAATGGCCGCTTGGGAAAGAGTTAAGGCGAACAAAGGGGCCTTTGGGGTTGATGAAGAATCTATTGAAGATTTCGAATTAAACTTAAAGGATAACCTTTATAAGTTATGGAATCGAATGTCATCGGGTACCTACTTTCCTCCACCAGTGAGGGCAGTGGAAATACCGAAATCTGACGGCAGTAAGCGTTTATTAGGAATTCCGACCGTTTCGGATCGAATTGCACAAGCAGTTGTTAAGAGCTACTTGGAAAATATAGTCGAACCGAAGTTCCATGAAGATTCTTATGGATATCGTCCTGGGAGATCAGCATTGGATGCGGTAGGAGTAGCCAGGAAGCGTTGTTGGCGGCAGGATTGGTGTATTGATCTGGATATCAAAGGCTTCTTTGATAACTTAGATCATTCATTGATGATGAAAGCAATAAAATTCCATACAAAGGAGAAGTGGATTCATCTTTACATTGAGAGATGGCTAAAAGCCCCTTTACAAACAGAAGATGGAGAACTGATCAAAAGGGAGAAAGGCACTCCCCAAGGGGGAGTTGCTAGCCCTTTGCTAGCCAATATATTCATGCATCATGCGTTTGATGAGTGGATGAGGAGATACTTTCCTAATGTAAAGTATGAGCGTTTTGCAGATGATATTTTGGCGCACTGTAGTTCGCTAAAGCAAGCGGAAAAGGTGCTGGAGGGAATCAGGAACAGATTGAAAGAATGTGGTCTTGAGTTACATCCAGAGAAGACAAAGATTGTGTATTGTAAGGATTCGGATCGCAAGGGCTCTTACGAGCACGAAAGTTTTGATTTTCTTGGGTACACATTTCGTCCTCGTCTGTCAAAGAACAAGATGGGGAAGGGCTTTGTAAACTTTACGCCCGCGATTAGCAAAGAAGCTGCAAATCGGATTAGAAAAGAAATCCGAAGTTGGAAGATTCATCTGCGAAGTGACAAGAACATTGATGACCTAGCAAGGATGTTCAATGCCTATGTACAAGGATGGGTAAATTACTATGGACGATACTACAAATCGGCCATGTATCCATTTTTGCGTAACATAGAGCGTTATCTGATCCGATGGGTTATGAGGAAATACAAAAGATTCCAAAGGCATAGACACAGAGCAAGGAATTGGCTGGGTCGTGTAAGAAAACGCGAGTCTGGATTATTTGTTCACTGGAGATTAGGTCTTGGATCACCGGTTAGATAATGGGAGCGGTGTGAGTCGAGAGGTTCATGCACCGTTCTGCGAGCAGCATTGGGGGAAGTTCCCGATGCTGACTCACCTGGTGTTCACGTTTGAACGACAAGATGAAGCAAACCGCTTTTTCAATGTCCTACCGAAAAGGTTGTCCAAGTATGGACTCGAAATGCACGCGGAAAAGTCACAGCTAATTAGAGCTGGTCTTGGGTCGGCACAACGAGCACATCAGCAAGGTAGTCGCTTGCCAACGTTTAACTTTTTGGGTTTCACATGCTATTGGGGGAAGTCAAGAAAGGGATTTTGGCGATTAAAGCTTACAAGCCGCCGAGATCGTTTCACCGCTAAACTCAAAGGACTACGGAAATTTCTAAGAGATAATCTAAATACAAAGCATGCAAGGTAAATCTTGGAAACTGTAATGCGCGTTGTGAGAGGCTGGATTAATTACCATAATGTCTCTGATAATGGGCGTAAGGTAGAGGCTTTTAGAAAACATTGCATGCGTATTATTTTCAAATGGATAAACCGAAAAGGTGGACGTCACTCAATGAGTTGGGATCGTTTCAACCGAGTACTTAAAGCAATAGGCTTTCCAAAAGCTGGGAAAACTATATCGATGTTCTAAACTCACTGAATACGTGTGGGGACACTGATCTATCGGGAGCCGGATGCCTTAATTGGGCACGTCCGGATCTGAGGAGGGTTCGGTCAGAGTGATCTGGCCGTTCTACTCACCCATGATACCTATAGGAGTCACTGCTAGACGAACGAGATCTTAATCTCAAATTAAATTCATTAAAATCAACATCTTAAAAAAGATGCGCATACCTTTTACACATTTAGTGGCCAACCCTCTTTTAGTAATATTTCTCGTTTAACTTCACTTTCTTTCAAAATAAGAGGAGGAAGATAAGCATCTCAGGATTTCTTCAAATAACCCCTCTTTTTGTACTGGCTTGGTTAAGTATCCGTTCATACCTGCTTGCAAAAATCTTTCACGATCTTCTACCATAGCATGGGCGGTTACAGCGATAATAGGGAGAGTTTGCGCCGTAATTTTCAATCTATCCCGTATCTGTTGAGTTGCCTCAATACCATCCATTACAGGCATTTCACCATCCATTAAGACAAGATCATAGGGGGGGTGGCCTTTGGTGATAGCTTTTACAGCCTCTGCCCCATTCCATACCGTAGTAACAGAACATCCTGCTTTGGTTAGCAAAGTTTTTAAAATAATTTGGTTGACCGCATTATCTTCTGCGACTAACACTCGAATATTTGGTAGTTTTTCAATTTCTCTTAGGGAAGTCGGACTCCCGAATGAAGAAATTAAATCTTTTGAGTAGCCTACTTTTATATGGAAGCGAAAGGTCGTACCTTTATCAACTTCACTTACGATTGTTATATCCCCGCCCATCATTTCACATAATTTCTTTGTAATAAACAATCCCAAGCCAGTTCCTCCAAATCTACGCAGTATTGAGTCATCTGATTGAGAGAAAGGTTTAAAAAGTCGCTCTTGAGTTTCAGGTGATATACCCATGCCTGTATCAGTGACTTTTCCGGTGATAATTTGACAAACATCTCCTACAAGCCTAATATGATCTTTATCAGATTTCCCCTTAAGAGAAACCACTACGCTCCCTTTACTAGTAAATTTAACAGCATTGCCTATTAGATTAAATAAAATTTGCCGTAACCTTGTAGGATCACCTATGACATAAAGCGGAAGCTGAGAATTTGTCACCAGAGTAAGGTCTATTTCTTTTTTATGAGCATCTAATGACAACATCTGCACTACTTCTTGGGCAATAATAAGAGGATTAAACTTAATATTTTCCAGCTTAAATTGACCGGCTTCAATTTTTGATGTATCTAAAATATCGTTTAATATGCTTAAAAGCGACAAACCAGCGCCATGAGCCATTTGCAAGTAATTTAGGTCTTCGTCAGGCAAAATTCCTTTGTTAATAAGTTCCAACATACCCAAAAGGCCTGTTAATGGGGTTCGTATTTCATGGGACATATGGGCTAAGAAGCTTGATTTTGCTTTGTTTTCAGCTTCAGCTTGTTTTTGGCGTTGTTGTAACCTCTCACCTTCTATTTGAGTCATCCTCATATATTTCTCATTAATAATGCGGCTTGATAAGGAAGCAACAAGGTCAAGGTTTTCCAAGAGTTTTCTATTGATAGTTTTTACACGATTGCAGAGTCCAATGACACCTATCACTTTCCCTTGGGCTAGGAAAGGTATGCCAAGAAAGGATTTTAATGGTGGCAACTCAAGAGGAATTTCAATTTTTTTAGAATAATTCTTAATATCATTCACCATCAAAGGTTCTCTTGTGGAGAGAATATCTTCAATAAAATTGTTGAAAAATCCCTCTAAGTTTTTTGTTGTTTCTTGTCTGATAGGGGAATTCTCGACTGAAAAATTGCCTTCCCATAAATAAGGAGAAGGATGGCTACCAATTTGGTCAGAAGTTATCTCCTTAATAAACCCGAACTCACTTTCGCTCAACCTGATGAAATTTTGCAGAATAACTTGTAAGCTATAACCTTCATTACTTTCCTCATTTTCGTAAAAAAAACTATTAATATGTGAATTTTGAATTTCTGTAACAGCTTCTAAAATTCTTTGTTTTATATACCATTCCTTCCTCGCCGATTGTGTGAGTCTTTGGTCTAAACCTATTTCTAGTTTTTTTATTAAAGTAATATCTCTGGCAATAGAAAGAGGATAATCTTTCTCACCTTTTATTACCTTTTCTGTTGTCCTTGATAGCCCTATCCAATCTAACCAACGATAAGACCCATCCTTACATCGATAACGATTGATTAGTCCTGCTGGCGCAAATTTATTTTCATATTCTAATGTTTTTTCAATATCGTCGGGATGGACAAAATTGATATAAGGGGTACTCAGGAGCTCTTCAATTTCCCATCCTAATAGATAGTGCCAAGTAGAATTAAGCCTTTTAAAATGGCCGCCGAATTGGAGAATACATACAAAGTCTTGAGAGTTTTTAAAAAGATACTCTATCTCTTTTTCCGACAGACCCCATTGAGGACCGCTATAGCTGCCCGCTTCTTCTTGTAAACCTATAATAGGGGTAGGCATATCCTCCTCCTCCTCACCAAGGAGAGAAAGGCCACCTGTCCGTATTTGAGGTTGTGGGGTAATTTCCAGATTGGTTTTCTTTTCTTCCTCTTCTGTGGGAGACATAGACCATACTTGTTTTTGTGGAAGAGTGACAACCATCAGAATGAGGGCTAATAAATACTTTCTCATATCGCCGCCTCATAAATTATTTAAAATAACGATATTATTCTTACAGAATTAATTTCTATTTAAAGGAGAAAATCATAAAAGATTCTCTGAAAAAGCATATAGAGCTCAATCGCCCCTGATGCGTCAAAACTTTACTTTATGCAATTTCCTTATAAATTATGTGAGTGTTAAGCATTTAGTTATTGCCGAAATAAGAGTTTTTGCTTGAATAGGTTTAGTCACATATCCATTAACACCTGCTTCAAAAAACTCTTCTTCCTCTTCTCTCAGAGCACTTGCTGTTACCGCAATAATTGGTAATTCTTTTTTTGAGAACAAACGGCGAATGTGGATTGTAGCTTCCCTGCCATCCATTTCTGGCATCTGCCCATCCATAAGAACTAAATCAAAGGCTGCTTTTCTAACAGCTTCGACTGCTTTTATACCACTGTCAACAACCGTTACCAAGCATCCTTTACGGCTTAATATTGTTTTAATGACTGTTTGATTTATAAGATGATCTAAAATGTTTTGCCTAAAAAGGGTTGTGTGAAGCTGCTCGCTTGCTATGATTATTTCTCATACTAGGCATAGAATATTGACATAACAAAAATAATGACTATCTAGATGATAATTGGTGAATAGTGATAACCACTATTTATCCCTGCAATAAAAAAATAAAATAACAATTTATCATTTTGGAAAAAATTTACATTCTTTTTAAATCAAAAAAGAATGGCGATCTTTTTTTGTGTAAATGGGAGGGTAAGGTAAATCCTTCTAGTTGGTTAGAGTCATCCTGCTAAAGTTTATTTTGTTTTTTGATTTACTAATCTGTAAAATTTATAGGAGAGCCCTGTTGTATCCCTCGTCAGATTTCCCGCATTGGAATAAACTAAGGATATTTTATTACGTAGCTTACTTTAAAAGCTTTACAAAAGCGGGCCGCCATTTAAGGGCTTGTCAATCTGCGATCAGCAGAACCATAAGGGAATTGGAGGTGGCTCTGGACGATCAGTTGTTTTTTCGTGATGGTAAGGGTATTAACTTGACCCCTAAAGGGGAAGAATTGTTTTGTGTTGTTGAAAAAGTTTTTAGGGAAATTACCCCCATACAATTTCTATTGCAACAGCCAATTCAGAACGTAAGTGGACACTTGCAAGTAGTAAGTATTTCTAACTTTATATCTATGTATTTGTTTTCTTCCCTTTGTTATTTCATGAAAGCTTACCCGAAGCTAAAAAATTAACATTGAAGAAACATATACAGGTATAGGCTTGCCTCTTTGTAAAGAAAGCGCCCTAATTGAGGGTTGGCCACTAAACGTGTAAAAGGTATACACATCTCTACTTTTACATGTTACTCGTTGAATTTTGTAAGAATCTTCTTACAGAGGTTCTGCTAATCCCAACTTTTTTAGCAATCTCTGATTTACTATATCCATTTTTAAAGAGTTCTTTTACTACTTGAATATTAAATGCGGCTGATTTTGGTCGTCCATGAGAGGTACCTTTCTTCCTGGCATGAGCTATGCCCGCTTTAACCCGCTCACGTAATATCTCCCGTTCAAACTGGGAGAATACTGCCAATAGGGATGCCATGGCTCGCCCTGTTGCTGTCGTAAAATCCAACGCCTCAGTGAGAGAGATAAATCCAACTTTTAGATCGTTAAGCTCTTGAAGTGTTAAAATAAGGTCCCCCGAAGATCGGCCCCATCTATCTAATCTCCAGACGAGGATAACATCAATTTCTCGTTTTCTAGCCGCTTGTAATAATATTTCCCTTTTTGGTCGCTCCTTTGCCCCCGATTCTATGTCTTCAATTTCTATAACAATTTTCCACCTCCGATGATGGATATAGGTTCGCAGTGCTTCAATTTGAAGGGGAAGCGTATGTTGATCATAAGTCGATACCCTAGCATAAAGACCTACACGCATAGAGGTTTCCCCATGGCCAAAAACCCCCCTGAAATTTCATTTTGGATTTCCTTGTTTTTCAATGACTTAATTTCCTTGCAAATGCCATGGCTATAAACTATAGATTTTGGCCATAGATTACCCCAACAATCACATCAAAAATAGAAAAATTTCTATGACAGCTATTCATGAGACAGCTTACCCACGCTTGCGTAATGATTGGACGGAAAAATTCCTGACTGAATTATTCACACCAAAGGAGGAAGAGATAATTTTTGCAAGTTGTCGCACACGCCAGCCCCTTACTTTGATAAGTATCCTTGTCCAACTCAAAACATTCCAATATCTTGGGCGTTTTGTACCCTTTAATCAAATATCAAAACCGATTATTGACCATGTTGCCCAATCCCTAAATATTGATCTTGGTTTGATTGCTTCCATTGCTCATCAGCCAAAGCAGTTAAAATCCCGCTATGTCAAACTGATCCGCGAGTTTATGGGAATAACTTCCTTCGATATAAAATCAAAAAACTATTTGCAAGGAATTGCTGTCCAGGCTGCACAAACCAAGAACCACCTTTCCGATATTATTAATGTTTTGTTGGAGGAGCTGGTACGCTTAAAGATTGAATTACCAGCCTTCAGTCTTTTACGACGCATGGCGCAGAAAGCCAGACAACAGGTTAATGAAAATTGCTATCGAGAGGTATACCCCTCTCTTAACGCGGAAATGAGGAACCGTCTGGAAAGACTCCTTGATAAAGAAGATAAAACGCCATCTGGATGGGACAACTTAAAACAGGATGCTAAAAAACCAACTCCTCGTCATATAAAGGAATTTGTTGATTATTTACGAGAGTTACAGGCATGGCGCCATCTTTTACCCCCTATTAATGCCATTCCACCAGCTAAAATAGATCACTTTTTTCTTGAAGCTCAATCAATGGATAGTGCCATGCTCAAGTTAACACGCGCTGAAAAGCGCTATACACTTATGAGCATATATATTAGACAAAAATCAGCACAAGCCCTTGATGACATAGCAGATATTCTGATTCGCTCGGTTCAGAAGTTGCATAATTTGGCGAATGAAGCATTGGAAACTTTCAAACTGTCTCAGGCTACTCAAGTCGAGCAACTCATAACTCAGCTAAAACAAATTGTTACAGCATATGCTCAAGAAAAGACTCCAAAAAATAAGTTCAAAGCAATTGATATCCTTCTAGCCGACAAGAGCGAGCAACTTATAGCAGAGTGTGATGCACAACTTGCATACACAGATAACAACTATTTTCCCTTTCTATTGGCTCCTTACAAGAACAAAAGGTCAATTTTGTTTGATTGCCTGGAGCTGCTTCCACTTAGATCAAGCACTAGCGATCCGAGTTTAGAATTTGCTATCAATTTTATAAAGCAAAACCGCCGCACTAAAAAACAGGAACTGATATTACCTCAAGATTCTGAATATTTCCCCATTGAATGGATACCTAAGGCCTGGCTAAAGTGGGTGATCATGCCTAAAACCGACAAGCAAGATAAAACCATCCGCTTCTCCAGGCATCATTTTGAGATGTGTGTTCTTAGTCAATTATCTCTTGAACTTAAATCTGGTGATTTATTTGTACCCGGAAGTGATCAGTTTGCTGATTACCGGGATCAGCTAATCTCATGGAATGAGTATGAGGCTCAAATTACTGAATATACTTTCATGATGGGTCTGCAAGTTAATGCTAAAGTTTTTACCTCTACGTTTTCTGAACGTTTACAAAACAAAGCAACTAAAATTGATCAAAAATTTCCTGAAAATAGCTTTGTTCGACTAGAATATGATAAATTGGTTATTAAAAAGAAAGAACAACCAGGAACATCAGAAGAACTGAGAAGATTGGATAAGTTATTGGCTGAACGAATACCCGAAACTAATATCCTTGATATTTTGGTGGATACTGAAGCGTGGCTGAATTTGAGCCAGGATTTTCGTCCTGTATCTGGTTTTTCTTCACGTATAGAAACCCCACAGTTACGGTTCATCCTGACCTTATTTTGTTATGGGTTTAATCTCGGCCCTACACAAACAATCCGTATGGTTAAGGGGTTTAGTCGTCGTCAAATTGCATGGCTAAACTTACGCCATGTAACAGAGGAAAAACTTGATAAAGCCATCACTAAAACCATCAATCGTTACAACAATTTTATGCTTCCTAAACAATGGGGCAATGGTAAGCATGCCAGTGCTGATGGGACGAAATGGAATATTTACGAACAAAATCTGCTCTGCGAATTTCATATCCGCTATGGTGGTTATGGAGGAATAGGTTATTATCACGTATCCGATACCTATATCGCCTTGTTTAGCCATTTTATTCCCTGTGGAGTTTATGAAGCGCTTTATATTCTGGATGGTCTGATTAAAAATGAATCGGATATCCAGCCAAACCAATTACATGGTGATACTCATGCCCAAAGCTATACAGTATTTGGGTTAGCCCACCTGCTTGGGATTGAGCTCATGCCTCGTATCCGAAATTTTAAAGACTTAAATTTTTACAAACCCAATGCTGAAACAGTCTATCAACACATTGAAACCTTATTTGATAAACCGATTAACTGGGAATTGATTGAAAGATATTTGCCCGACATGTTGAGAGTCGCTCTTTCGATTAAAGTCGGCAAACTTACAGCTTCTGCTATCTTGCGTAAGCTCGGCACCAAAAGCCGTAAAAATAAGTATACTTTGCTTTTCGTGAATTAGGCCGAGCGGTCCGCACCGAGTTTCTACTTCGTTACATTGATGACATTGAATTAAGGACAACTATTCAGGCGGCTACCTGCAAAAGTGAGGAGTTCAACCAATTCTTGAAATGGTCATTTTTTGGTGGTGAGGGCATTATTACAGAAAATAATCGCTATGAGCAGCGTAAAATTATAAAATATAACCACCTCGTCGCAAATTTAATTATCCTACATACCATGCGTTCAATGACAAGAGCATTAAATGAGTTAAACGCTGAAGGTTATGTTATTGAGCCAGCTCTTCTAAAGAAACTTGCTCCCTACCGTACTCAACATATTAATAGGTTTGGCAGTTATATACTGAATTTGGATAAAACTGTAGAACCATTACTGGACGAACGAGATCTTAATCTAAAATTAGATTTATTAAAAACAACTGTTTAAAAAGGATGCGTATACTTTTTACATGTTTAGTGGCCAACCCTCAACTTGATGAGCAAGAGTGGTTTTTCCGACTTGACGGGGCCCTAATAGAACAACAGCTGGTTGCCTTAATAAGGCTTTCTGAAGGATATTTTGAAGAAATCGAGTAATCATAACATTGAAATATTACCATGCTTTGGAAAATTTACAAGGTTAATTTGCTTATGCCTGAGATTTATTTAAAGTAATATAGAGCTTCCCATAGTTCCTAAAATGATCATAATGACAACTACATTATTATACTAGGAACAAAGTTGGTAAAAAATAGGGTCTTTGTACACACCGGGCCTTACTTTATTCCTATTTTGCTCCTTTGTTAAGTTGACGGTGCCATTGTTTTAAAACAGACCTGGTGAAAATAGGCCTATTTACGCAATGAGCCCATGCGAAATCCATGAAATATGAAGGTAGGAGAAAATAAAGGGAAGATTTATCTGTAGTTCATTAATATATTCTTTAATCTTAAAAATGTAATTAACATATTGTTCCTTAAGTATTTTTGAAGTTAATAAAGGGCTGAAAATAGTACTGCTGTAATATTAACTTTTAAAAAATAATTTCCAGAATAGAAACAGAGATGAAAAACAAAAGCCATGTTTTCCATCACTCATGGAATATTAAACGTTCCACAAATTTTTATGTTGTATACAATAAATCTTTAATAAAGGAGGGTAATATGTTTAGTTTACCTTTTATTGTTTCTCTGAGAAGTAATTTAATCCATTTCTTCCTAAGTATTTACCAAAATTGCTCAGGCTTCAATTTTTTAGAAGGGTTCATTCCACAAAGCAAGAAATACAAGGCTTTATTTCGAGTTGTGGTTTTAACCTTAATTATAATCTTGGGGAATACAACTCAAAAACCCCTTTTTGCTAGTGACGAGCCCCCACTTTTTGTTCTCTCAATTAATGGAGGTGGTATTCGGGGGTTAATCCCTGCTGCTTACCTTGAAAGTCTAGAGGACAAACTAGAAGAAAAATTAGGTGCACGAGTCCATCTGGCTGAATGTATGGATGTAGTTGCAGGTACGTCAACAGGTGGTTTAATTGGAATAGGACTTAATATTCCTAATAAGCAAGGTACTTCTCCTCGCTACGATGCAAAGTATATTGCAAATTTTTATAAAGAAAATGGGCCTGACCTTTTTCCCTCAGAAGAAGGGTACTTCTATAGAACTTACAGAAATTTTCGGTCGGGTTTTCATCCTAAATACAACAGAAAAAATTTAGACAACCTAGTTGAAAAGCTGACAGGTAAGGATAGTCCGCTTCTTAGTGAATCTTTTTCATCCCTCATTATACCTACCTACAATGCTAATATTGGAAAACTTGTACTTTTGGAGAATAGCAGTGAGATGTTTACTATGAAAGATGCTGCTTTAGCAACATCAGCAGCTCCATATTATTTTGCTGCATATGAAAAAAGTAAAGGTTACTTCTTTCTTGATGGTGGATTGGTAGCAAATAACCCAGTGTTAAATATTTTCACAAATGAAAAGATTTTAAGCAGCCTGGGAAAAAAACAGACTATATACATTCTGTCTTTGGGGACAGGCATAAAGCAAGAGGCAGTTGAGTATCCACAATTTCAAGAATTAGGAGGAATTGGCCTATATTGGTATTTTCCTGAATTTTTAAACCTTATTATGCAAGGAACAAGCAGGAATACCCATGAAATTTTAGAAAAACTCCATGGAAGTTTCAATGTTAAATATATTCCCATTGATCCGACAGTTGCAAATGACAAGTTTGATGATGCAACACCAGGCAACCTTCAAACACTCACAACATATGGCCAAGAACAATTTAAATCCAAACTTTCAGATACAGTTAACAAAGAATTTATAGAAGAAATAGTTAAAGCCTGTCAGGGAGATAAACTCTTAAGCAAAAGGATTGAAAGGCACAAAACAAAAATAATTTTCAATGTATTAGATTTAAGTTTTATTCCTCTTTCTGGTAAGGATCTTTCCTTTCTTAATCAATATCAAAATATTAAAAAGCTTTCCTTAGCTAATACCATAAGGAAATCTAAAGATGCTTTATTATTATTATCAAATTTAAGCTCTTTAAAAAATTTCCCTTGCCTTGAAGTCTTTGACTTTAGTCAAAATAACTTGGGTGCTGATTTAGACGAGAACAATGGTAAAGAGTTTTGGGCAGGCATGGCATTTGCCAATAATTTAAAAATACTGCTTTTGCATTCCAATAATATTGCTGACCCTCACCTTGAAACGGGGGGAAATTTTTTAACAAAGAGCAAACTAAATTTTCTTGATCTTTCTAATAACCTCATTTCTAACGATGGACTAAATTTTTTGGTTAAAAATATGCCTCCAGAACTTGTCCTTTTAAGTTTAGTGAATAGGAAAGAGCAGAAAATTATTCCTCTTTCGGGAATATCACATATAGAATGCTTGTCTGTCAAAGAGGTGAATAATCCTGTGAAGTTGAAGAAAAAGCTTTCCGAAAAACCTTATAAATTTGTTTTATACTAAACCACCACCTCTAGGAGAATAAAATGAAAAAAGTAATCATGCTAGGAATGGTCTTATTCTTACTCCACAGCTGGAATGGGCAAGCATGTGATGAAGAAATCCAAAACTTAATCCTTGAAAATCTTCCTGAGCATACTTTTATTCCTACGACTCGGAAGCTTGAGTCCAGATCAGAAGTGCTTGAAGAAGAAGACAGAGTAAATTTAGCCACCCTATCTCTTGCAGACGAAAAAATAAAAGATATTGCAGCGGCGCTTATTACCGACCCATACAGAAAAAAATTAAAGTATTTGACTTGAATAATAATGAGATAGGTGATTCGGGGGCTATCAGCATTGCTTCAACTTTAGATTTCCTAGAAAACTTGAACGTTTTGGACATCCGTAATAATAAAATTGGCTTGGTGGGCTTACAGGCCATTTTACTAAAAATTAAGGATCATAAGAATTCCCCTGAATTACAGTGCTCTATTAAAGAGTCGGATTTAGACAGCTTAAAAATATTCTCTCAAGTACAAAGTGCTCAGATAGAAGATGGATTTAAGCTTAATTTTGAGAGGCTAAAATGAAGCAAATATTTTTCTGGGTAAACTTAATATTACTATCGCATATAAGTTTTGCCTTCTCCACTGAAGAAGGGGATTTTGATTCCCTATTACGCTCTTTAAAATTATTCACAAATGAAATACAAAATATTTCTCCTGATCAAAGACTACAATTGGGGGAGGCATTAGAGGAAGCACGGCGGAAAACATTGGATATTAGTGGGATTAATGATCAGGACGCAACTTCCCATGATCATGATCTTTATAGGATTAGTAATCTTGAGTTGCATATACCATACTGCATCAAGTTGGATGATAACTCGTTGAGAGCAGGGGAGATTGAGAAGAAAATTAATGAGCTTAAAGAAATTTATGAACGTATAAAGGCTAATCGAGATGAGCAAAGTACATTCCCTTGGCCATATCGGGATGAGCAAAGTACATCGTACATATTTCCCGATAACAGTCCCATTCAAAATGGCCATCCCTACAATACTCCGGCACAGGGGAACCCTCCTCCCTATAAATTAGAGAAGAGAAAACACTGGGAAACTTATAAGAATAAAGATGAATTTACAGAGGTATTATCCCCTCATAACTGGCCTTACTCAGTACATGGTAAGCTAAAAATTGAATTTGAAGGGTCAAGTGGGTTTGCCATAGGAACGGGCACTCTCATTGGAGATCGCCACGTCCTCACAGCGGGTCATTGCATCAAAGAATTCGAAAAGGAGGCCTACCGTATTACATTTTATCATGCTGTTTGCACTGAAAATCCTCCCCAGTCTTTTAAGTGGGAAAGTAGACTGGGGGATTTTGCGCTAATAGTGAAAGGATGGACTGAGGGATCAGAAGAAGATGAGTATGACTATGGATTGGTCGTACTCAAAAACCCTATTATTCAAAAAAATTTTTTGGTATTTCAATAAAAGAAAACCTCCTACAACAAGGGATAAACATATCTGGGTTTTCAGGAACAGAGGAAAAAAATGCCAGAGGAAACGAAGCCCATAAAATGTGCACTGCTGGGGGAATAATAAAAAAAATAGAATCTTTTTTATTAAAGCATAATGTAGGTACAGACGAGGGTGAAAGTGGGGGGTCTGTGTGGCTCGCAGAGGAAAACGGGACGTATTGTAGCATTGGGATACATACCCAAGGTTATAATCCTGGTGAAGGGGAGGATTTAAATACTGCCGTACAAATTTCCCGCTTTCCCTTTAACAACATTAAATGGTGGGTAGAAAACACAAAGGATGAGGAGGCAAAAGATGGAAAGAGTAACTAATAGTCTATATTTTTGCTTCAAAAGCATATTTTTTATATTTTTCTGTATTTACTCATCAAAATCTTGCTTTGCTAGTTCTTCTATGGAGGAACGAGAAGTTTTGACTCATTTGAATAACTTGCCAAAATTGCTAGAAAGAATTCCTTCTATCTTAGAATCACCAGATTCTCCTAATGTACGAGATTTAAGTTCATCTCTTTTTACCTTGCATCGTGCTTATTTGCAGCATAAAAGGTTAGGGCGAGTTCTCCAAGATGATGAGATTGCTGTAAACTTGTTTACCTTTAATGATAAGGTAAACAAGTTTACTGAGTTAAAATTTCTTTCCCAAAGTAAAAAAAGTTTAATTCCTTCTGGGGTTAATGTTACTGAAATACTTATTCAGCTCATACACGGCCAAGTGAAAGTTTATTTTGAGAATGAGGATCTGACTTATGGTAGTGGTGTGCTTATTAGCCCAGCACATGTTTTGACGATAGCTTCAGGTGTATTTAATGATAAAAAGGATCCTCCTAAATTCATTACATTTTTTTCCTATTGTGAACAAAAAAAGCGCTTCACCAAACCTCTAACAGTACAATCAATCAGCGTCCCTTCCCAATACCTTACTGATTATTCAGAAAAAGCCGAGAACTTTAATTATGCACTGCTTACCCTGGCATCACCTGCAAAATTTTTAGATAAGGATTTCACTTTTCCATTTATGAATGTAGCTATACCACAAAGGGGCATTCAGTATAGTCTTTTTTATTTTAAAGAAATAATTAAGAAATTAGAAACGAAGGAAGTCCACCCTGAAGAAGAGGGAAAAGAAGAAGGATCACAATTCATTTTTTATAAGACAGAGACTCCTTTAGGCAGCGGCGGAGCTTCCTTAGTAGCTAAAATAAGGGATAATTATTATCTCAGTGGGCTCCATTTAGGGGCAAGTCTCGGAGATCCAGCGAAGAAAAGATCTTTAAGAATAACTCCTCAAATTCAGGAAACGATAGCTTTTATGAAAAATGAAGCTTCTCTTTTCCATATACTTGAATCGTGGGAAGAAGATTCAAATAGAATAGAGCTTGATTTGCAAGGACTTCCAATTAAGGATATAGACACTATCCATGAAATCATGAAATTTGTGGTAGGTCATCCTTCTATTATCCATCTTAATCTAAGCAAAACAGAATTAAATAATGACGAGATTGTTGACCTTGCTAGTTATTTAGACCACCCAGACATAAATCTTGCGACTTTGAATTTAAGCCATAATCACATTACAGATGAGGGGATTTTATATCTCTTAACAGGGCTTACAGGCAAAAATGATAAACTCCTTCATGTTAATCTAGAGGGAAATAAGATATCCCCCATCTTTTCCACCAAAGAAATAGACAATTTGTTAACCGACCGATTAAAAGCTAAAGGAGAAATTATCAAAACTGCCATTCAGAATAAATCTCCTTTAGAAGAGATAAAAAGAACCCTTCTTCTACACAGAGAAATTAATACTAAGGAATATTTGCAGTATGTGATGAAACTTATCTCTCTTTCTTCTTTAAAGTCCTTTGCTTTGAAGGAAGAAGACTACTCTTTTATGGAAAAGGAATGGGAAATAAACATATCAAGCAGATTTGCAAGCTTATAAGGTTGAAGAGGAACCCTTAAAATGGAGCTCAGCAACATGAAGAAATTTTTTATAATTATAGTCTTGTTTTTTATAGGTCAACTATCCACTCTAATTCCCAGTTTAGCTTGTGAAGAGCTTGTAAATTACCCTAGGGATGAGAATGTTACCATGGATATTAGCTTTCAGGAGTTAGTTCAAACTGATGTTATTACACTTTCCGATAAAATAAAGGACCTTCGCTCCTTAAAAGTTAGCCTATATATGGAATATAATAAATATGATTATAATAGAGCTTTGCTGCATTTAATTCCAGCCTTAAGGCAAAATAGAGTGTTGGAAACATTTACATTCTCTGGAGGAGAAGTTTTTAGCCCTGCTTTAACACCTAGACTTTGGTCTGCCTTAAGCAATAAAGCCGCTTTAACTGATCTGAGCTTGGGGAATATTATTATGGTAGGAGATACTGGGCTAGAAGAGTTGGTAAAAGCAGTAAACCAAAACATAGCCCTTACTCATTTAAGCCTTAGAGCGGATTTTAGGAATATTCCTGAAAATTTTTTAAGTTTACCAAGTTTACGAACACTAACCTTGTCCTGCTCTACAATGTACACCCAAAGCCTTACCATTCCTTCATCAATAAGGAATTTGGTTAAACTTGAAAAACTTAGCCTTTCTCTTGGGAACATGAAATGCTTGCCTGAGGAGATTGGCAACCTTACCGCCCTCCAAGAGCTTGTTTTAAACTATAATAACCTTACCATGCTTCCAAGAGGCATAGGCAGATTAGTGAACTTACAAAAGCTTATCCTTGATCACAATAAGCTGGAAAGCTTGCCTGAGGAGATTGGCAGCCTTACCGCCCTTCCAGAGATTGATCTAACGATTAATAACCTTACCATGCTTCCAAGAGGCATAGGCAGATTAGTGAACTTACAAAAGCTTATCCTTGGTCTCAATAAGCTGGAAAGCTTGCCTGAGGAGATTGGCAGCCTTACCGCTCTCCAAGAGCTTTATCTCACGGGTAATAACCTTACCATGCTTCCAAGAGGCATAGGCAGATTAGTGAACTTACAAAGGCTTATCCTTGGTCTCAATAAGCTGGAAAGCTTGCCTGAGGAGATTGGCAGCTTTACCGCCCTCCAAGAGCTTGTTTTAAACTATAATAACCTTACCATGCTTCCAAGAGGCATAGGCAGATTAGTGAACTTACAAAGGCTTAGCCTTGATTACAATAAGCTGGAAAGCTTGCCTGAGGAGATTGGCAGCCTTACCGCCCTCCAAGAGCTTGTTTTAAACCATAATAACCTTACCATGCTTCCAAGAGGCATAAGCAGATTAGTGAACTTACAAAGGCTTATCCTTGGTCTCAATAAACTGGAAAGCTTGCCTGAGGAGATTGGCAGCCTTACCGCCCTCCCAGAGCTTGTTTTAAACTATAATAACCTTACCATGCTTCCAAGAGGCATAAGCAGATTAGTGAACTTACAAAGGCTTGGCTTTGATCACAATAAGCTGGAAAGCTTGCCTGAGGAGATTGGCAGCCTTACCGCTCTCCAAGGGCTTTATCTCACGGGTAATAACCTTACCATGCTTCCAAGAGGCATAGGCAGATTAGTGAACTTACAAAGGCTTATCCTTGATCACAATAAGCTGGAAAGCTTACCTGAGGAGATTGGCAGCCTTACCGCTCTCCAAGAGCTTTATCTCACGGATAATAACCTTACCATGCTTCCAAGAGGCATAGGCAGATTAGTGAACTTACAAAGGCTTAGCCTTGGTCTCAATAAACTGGAAAGCTTGCCTGAGGAGATTGGCAGCCTTACCGCCCTCCAAGAGCTTGTTTTAAACTATAATAACCTTACCATGCTTCCAAGAGGCATAGGCAGATTAGTGAACTTACAAAGGCTTAGCCTTGGTCTCAAACTGGAAAGCTTGCCTGAGGAGATTGGCAGCCTTACCGCCCTCCAAGAGCTTAATCTCAGTGGTAATAACCTTACCATACTTCCAAGAGGCATAGGCAACTTGACTAACTTAAGATTTCTTTTCTTGAGTGGTAACTTAATTGAACGTTTACCTGAAAGTCTCAGTCACTTAGATAGGCTTGAGCGAATTAGCCTTCAGCACACGACTTTCAATGCAAGTGGGGATCAGATAAAAAATTGGCTTAATACTAAAGTGGGTACCATCAACTTAACTGAGTAAAGAGGGTTGGC
The DNA here is from genome assembly GCF_000757605.1 of Candidatus Paracaedibacter symbiosus. Classification (GTDB taxonomy): domain Bacteria; phylum Pseudomonadota; class Alphaproteobacteria; order Paracaedibacterales; family Paracaedibacteraceae; genus Paracaedibacter_A; species Paracaedibacter_A symbiosus. Next base: position 39,070 of record NZ_JQAK01000010.1, read on the forward strand.
CACTAAACGGGTAAAAGGTATAGGGGTTAAGGGAGCAATGGAACAGCCAACCGACTTAAGGATCATTTAACTGCCTTAGTGGGTTAGTTTGATACTGTGTTTCTAATCAAGCATAATTTATGTTCGATTTCTGATTAAAAGGTGTCTTAGATTTAATAATTCCGTAGATTATGTGAATCATTTTTCGCATAATAGCCACGATAATTACCTTTGTAGATTTGCCGTTTTGTTTTAATTTCTGAGCAAATTCCTTCAGAAGCGGGTTATGGTTTTTAGCCGTAATAGCCGGTAGATATAAGGCTTTTCGTAGGCTGGCAGAACCTACTTTTGAGATTTTTGCTCTTGGGTCCGTTTACATAAAGATACCGTCTTTAGTGTCAACAATGAAAAGCAAGATTTTGATTGAAAGATTTATTACTTTTCAAGATTCCAAAAAATATATGGAGTAGCTTTCTCATGATAGCGACAATTATAACTTTTGGACGTTTACCTTTACTTACCAGGCGATTTACAAAGGCTTGAAAAGCGTTGTTATGATTTTTTACAACAATCGCCGACATATAGAGCGCTTTTCTAATCTTCCTAGAACCCAATCTGGAGATATGAGATTTACCCTTAACAGACGTTCCAGATTGGAAATGAGATGGAGTAACACCTACAAAAGCAGCATATTGTTTGGCATTCTCAAAACGACTGACATCAGGCATATCAGCT
>NZ_JQAK01000009.1:0-1112 GCF_000757605.1 Candidatus Paracaedibacter symbiosus
AGTGGGTGAATTCTACCAAAACTTTTATATCAGAAGCTTATAGAGATGAGGTTATTCAGACTTTAATGGAAGAAAACATTAAAACTTGTAACATTTTAACTGCACAATTTAAATTACTTTATTTGGTTGAAGGAGATGACAAACTCCATATAGATACTTATTTATAAAGTGAAGGAAATGTGTTCTTAAGTGGACAAAAGAAGTTTAAAAGCAATCTTCAAGAGGTTGAAAGTAAAAAGGTTACCTCAGGTCAAGATTTTCCTCTTACAGAAGGTTTTACATCTACATCAAAAACTGAAAACGGTAAAAGATGCGATGACATTAAACAACGAGTCAACACTCTTATAAGAGGAAATAATATTGTAAAAGAAGGCGGACATTCAGAAGCCTTTTTACTTCTTGTCTTAAAAAATAAACTCCCAGAAATGCTTACTCACAGTTTTACAAGTAATGAGTCCCACCCTATTTCAATAGTAGGTACAGTTTTACTTATTTCAAGTCTTAAAGATCCTTGTCAGAAAAATTGCTTTCCTATGTTATTAAAGTTTAATGAAGAACTACCACTATTCTACAATCACTCGCCCAAACTCCTGAGATTTTGTTACCTGATAATTTTACAAGAATTATTCTTATAGGTGCTAAAGAGCTTCATAGAGAAGTTGACCATCTTGGTGAACGGACAACAAGAGACCGACTAAATACATCATCTCCAAGTTTTAATTTAAGTATAAATATTGATCTTGATAATCCACAAGCAAAAGTATTTTCCGCAAGGTTTGCCGATTTACAATAAATATTTATCTTGTAAAATTTGTTAAATAGACTAAAATTTATAAAAAGTGGAAGGTTAGATTTATGTTAAAAATTTATACATCATTTGCTTTGGTAAGTTCCATAATTACAATGCTTAGTACTCAAGCATTTTGTACAAATGTATTATCTTTTAGTGATGAAGATCATGGATCTAATGGGCATAACTATAGTAAAATTGTGGTTTCTACAAATAAAATTGAACTTTTAATTCAAATACTCTTACTTCTGATGAATTTGAGGATATGCATCAAGATTTATTTAAAAAGCAGGATTTTAATGGCGCTGCTATAGCACTCATT
>NZ_JQAK01000009.1:2552-4255 GCF_000757605.1 Candidatus Paracaedibacter symbiosus
AATTGTAATCTTAGCTCAAAGTTGCAACTAAAACCGTTTTTTTAATCCTTACCGCAATCCATTACATGATGTATGGACCTGCCGACTGAATCAAGGCTTTTTGAAAAAAATAATTGATGAAAGAAAATCGGCTGCAGTTATGTATACGGCTTAATGATAGGGTATTTTCCCCTCTAGCCCTGATGGAAATCCGCCTTTGAAAAATCCCTATCAATACTTCGGCTTCCAAGAGCCTCAATGTAATGCGGATTTTTCTCAAAGTGGTTTGACCGATACTCACCATCAATTTTTCTCTCCTATGGCCTTTCTTCAGATACGAAACTCTTCTAAATTATACAGTTGCATGCATTCTATAGTTTTCTTCTTTTGCAAGAAGAGCCCAAATCATTCGCCCTATTTTATTGGCGAGCGCAACTATTGCTCGGTTTATTCCTCGCCGTTCAATAATATCCAAGACCCATTTCTCCAGAGAAGATACAGGTTTTTCACGTTGGCTAATCCATCTTATAACAGCCCGAGCTCCATGAATAAGAAGTGTTCGTAAATATAAATCTCCTCTTTTACTAATTCCTAAAAGTCGAGGTTTACCTCCTGTTGAATGTTGCCTTGGCACAAGCCCAAGCCAGGCAGATAACTCTCTACCATTTTTAAATTGTCGAATATCTCCAATTGATCCAACAAGAGCAGAAGCTCCTATGGGGCCAACTCCAGGAATCGTCATTAGTCGCTGTACGGCTTTGTCTTCCTTCCCAAGTCGCTGGAGACGTTCTTCAAGTCTCTTTACTCTTCCTTTAGCAAGCTTGAATTCTTCAACGAGTTCCCCTAAAAGGCCTTTAAAAAGAGGACTGAGTTCTTCAATTTCAGGATCTAGTAGATTTGCTAAAAATTGTTCAAACTTGCTGACTCCCTGAGGAATTGTAATTCCTTGTTCTAAAAGTAACCCTCGAATCTCATTGGTTAAAGCTGTTTTTACCCGTACAAGACGCTCACGAACGCGATGGATAGCTAATATCTCTTGTTGAGCAGAAGATTTTATAGGGACAAATCTCATATGAGAGCGGGTGACAGCTTCAGATATAGCCGCTGCATCTGCTTGATCGTTCTTATTGCTCTTTACATAAGGTTTAACAAATTGAGGCGCTATGAGCTTGACTTCATGCCCCATCTGTTGAAAGCATCTAGCCCAAAAATGAGCGCCCGCACAAGCTTCCATTCCAATTAAGCAACCAGGAAGATTGGCGATAACGATCGGTAATTTTTCTCTACTGACTTTTTTCTGAAGCACAGGCTTTCCTCTTTTATCAATCCCGTGAAGATGAAACCAGTTCTTGCCAAGATCAATTCCTAATGCTTTTATTTCCATGTGGACCTCCTTTTGTTGTTTTTGAGCCTATGAGCTCGTGCATGCCTCAGCTTATTGAGACCAACAAGGCAGGTCCATACCATTAATACTGGCTTACCTCGTAGATTGAGGTTGAAAATTTGAATGGTATTTTATATGCAGCCTAAGAGTAATAATCAAACAGCAGTAAATTGGGCACAAAGCTATCTGATAACAAATGGGTATGACATTAATGAGAGCCCTAATACTGCCCGTGCTATGCCCTGGTCTAAAGTTACGCATTTTTCCACGTCAAAAGGTTCTATTTATTTAAAAGAAATGGCATCTCTTTTTTCTGTAGAACCAAGACTAATAAAACGCT
>NZ_JQAK01000009.1:4735-6885 GCF_000757605.1 Candidatus Paracaedibacter symbiosus
TTTATGTTTGAGAGACGTTATAACCGTAATAACTTCGTATAGCATACATTATACGAAGTTATACGATAAAGTCTCCCGACTAATATTAAGATCCTTGGCAACTGCTGATTTGCTTTGTCCTTGATTAATTTTCTCCTTAAGCTCTCCTATTGCTTCTTCACCGAGCTTCTTCTTTCTTCCTTTATAAAGGGTTCTGATACTGTGTTAAGGATCAAGGATTAATTTTAAGAATTTCAGGGTTAAAAACTGTTTTATATTTCAGCACCCCGAAGCATATATGGAGAAGCTTTCTCATAATAGCGCCTATAATCACCATAGTATGTTTACCTTTTTTCTCTAATTTTTGGACAAAGGGTTGAAGAAGCGGATTATGATTTTTAGCTGCGATAGCTGGAAAATAAAGAGCTTTCCTTAAAGAAGAAGAACCTATTTTAGAAAGACAAGATCTTCCTTTAACAGAAGTCCCTGATGTTCTATGAGATGGCGTAAGACCAGCATATGCAGCTAATTGCCTGGCACTTTCTAAAGAAGAAAGTTCAGGGATTTCTGCAAGAATAGCTATGGCTGTTATTTTGCCAATGCCTGGAATGCTTTGAAGGTTCCTACAATCCTGGTTTAAGCTCTCTTTTGAAGAGACCACTTGGTCTATAGCAACATTAACGACGTTAATTTGCTTCTCTATATGCTTGATGAGGTTTTGATAAACTTTCTCAACACTTTTTGGAAGGCAGTCTTTGGTTTCTAAGAAGTTTCCAACTTGAGTTGTTGTTCCTTCAAGTTTTGCAAGCATCGATAAAGAGATCTTAATTCTTTTAACATGGGCTCTTTAGGCTTATAGGCTCTTAACTCATTCTTGCTCGCATACTCTGCAATCAGGTGAGCATCAACCTCATCTGTTTTATGGCGACTAAGCTTGCTTCTGGCAAAGGCTTTAATACAAGCAGGATTAACAATATGAACTTGATGTCCTTGTTCATAGAGATAATCTGCAAGCTTCTCTCCATAGCTTCCTGTGGCTTCCATACAGGCCTTAACTTGTTCAATACCTTGTGCTTGCAGCCACTTTGTTAGACCTATGAAGCCTTTAATGTTATTAGAGACCTTGTATTTTTTATAAGACGTATGGAGGAGAAGAGCGATAGAAAGGTCTTTCTTAGAAACATCTATCCCTAATATAGCCTCATTCATCTTTTTTTCCTTCCCTCTACTGATATGATTATTTGAGTCTTTAGCTTGTCATGTGAATTCAGAATAAGGTAGAACCTTTTCTTAAGATACTGTTCAGCTCTAGACCAATTGGAAGAGGGCTCTTATCAGAACCTCAGATTTGGTGTCTTGTTGCAAATACAGAGTCACCTCTTCCAGCCTACAAGGCTTAGCTACTCTCTCATAGGCTCCTCAGCAACATACATGTTGCAACTTTGCGCTAAAGGTAGAGTTTATCTAAGGAAAATGGTTCTAATACTGTGTTAAGGATCAAGGATTATTTTTAAGGATTTGAGGGTTAAAAGTTGTTCATGCCACTCTTTAGGAACCTTTCTCGATCCTCAGTCATAGCATGAGCAGTAACACCAATGACAGGGAGCGTTTTCGCATCAAAAACTTTCCGTATTTCTTGTGTTGCCTCAAAGCCATCCATAATAGGCATTGTCCCATCCATAAGAACAACATCATAGGATTTATTTTGACAAGCCTCTACCGCCTCCTGGCCATTCACCGTATTAATTTTTGGTAAAGGCAACCTTACTTCAATCTAAAGTAAGGCAATTAAATTATGGAATAATTTACATTGGAAATGTTGTTTAATTATACAGGAGTTTTCCCAGGACTTAGTGCATAAAGTAATCAATACTCCCTAATACCCTCATTCTCCAACAAAAATTGACATCTCTAATTCACATTATACTCAAGCGGTTATAATTTTTCGAATTTTGGTTTGCCAATAATATAAAAGTTTTCTGTCAGCAAAGATCTTAACTTCCATAATACGGTCTCCTTATTATGGTTAAGCTCTTTAATCATGCCTTATTATCAAAGCTTCTTAAAGTCGCTCAGGCCATACCATCAGGGTCAATATAAAACAATATGGGTTTCGTATAACTTCGTATAATGTATGCTATACGAAGTTATTACGAAATTTAAGTTTCGAT
>NZ_JQAK01000009.1:6945-9435 GCF_000757605.1 Candidatus Paracaedibacter symbiosus
AGCATTATATCAATAATGATAAAATACTCAATGAGTGTCTTAGGGACTATGAAGGTAGTTTAGCACAGCACCTAAGAGGTAAAATAAAGCGCCGCCTACCTATAAGGAAGGATATGAGCCCTTTAGGCGAACATGCAGGCTGGTATGAGAAAAGGATTGGACTAAGAGCAACGCATCAAAGAGTAAAGCAACTTGAAGATGAAAATAGCTTAAATGTGAGGTCTCATATTCGGATAAGAGATAATTTAAATAGAGTGAGAGAACAGATTATTGATTCAGAAGAAGAAAGAAACCGTAAGATTGACCAATTTAATTACCCAAAAGAAATAGCAACATGCGTGAGAGCAGCAGCTGAGTTTGCACAAATAGTAACCCCTGATATTTCAGTAGTCCACTCTCAGTTTATGCACTGTTTTCATAACCCCCTCTTCAGAAATAACCCTATTCCAAAAGAAGATTAAGATATAATTAAATTATATAAGAATAACTTCTTTCATTATTTAATTTAGGCAACAAAGCGATTTAAAGGGTTCTGATACTGTGTTAAGGATCAAGGATTAATTTTAAGAATTTCAGGGTTAAAAACTGTTTTATATTTCAGCACCCCGAAGCATATATGGAGAAGCTTTCTCATAATAGCGCCTATAATCACCATAGTATGTTTACCTTTTTTCTCTAATTTTTGGACAAAGGGTTGAAGAAGCGGATTATGATTTTTAGCTGCGATAGCTGGAAAATAAAGAGCTTTCCTTAAAGAAGAAGAACCTATTTTAGAAAGACAAGATCTTCCTTTAACAGAAGTCCCTGATGTTCTATGAGATGGCGTAAGACCAGCATATGCAGCTAATTGCCTGGCACTTTCTAAAGAAGAAAGTTCAGGGATTTCTGCAAGAATAGCTATGGCTGTTATTTTGCCAATGCCTGGAATGCTTTGAAGGTTCCTACAATCCTGGTTTAAGCTCTCTTTTGAAGAGACCACTTGGTCTATAGCAACATTAACGACGTTAATTTGCTTCTCTATATGCTTGATGAGGTTTTGATAAACTTTCTCAACACTTTTTGGAAGGCAGTCTTTGGTTTCTAAGAAGTTTCCAACTTGAGTATGTTGTTCCTTCAAGTTTTGCAAGCATCGATAAAGAGATCTTAATTCTTTTAACATGGGCTCTTTAGGCTTATAGGCTCTTAACTCATTCTTGCTCGCATACTCTGCAATCAGGTGAGCATCAACCTCATCTGTTTTATGGCGACTAAGCTTGCTTCTGGCAAAGGCTTTAATACAAGCAGGATTAACAATATGAACTTGATGTCCTTGTTCATAGAGATAATCTGCAAGCTTCTCTCCATAGCTTCCTGTGGCTTCCATACAGGCCTTAACTTGTTCAATACCTTGTGCTTGCAGCCACTTTGTTAGACCTATGAAGCCTTTAATGTTATTAGAGACCTTGTATTTTTTATAAGACGTATGGAGGAGAAGAGCGATAGAAAGGTCTTTCTTAGAAACATCTATCCCTAATATAGCCTCATTCATCTTTTTTTCCTTCCCTCTACTGATATGATTATTTGAGTCTTTAGCTTGTCATGTGAATTCAGAATAAGGTAGAACCTTTTCTTAAGATACTGTTCAGCTCTAGACCAATTGGAAGAGGGCTCTTATCAGAACCTCAGATTTGGTGTCTTGTTGCAAATACAGAGTCACCTCTTCCAGCCTACAAGGCTTAGCTACTCTCTCATAGGCTCCTCAGCAACATACATGTTGCAACTTTGCGCTAAAGGTAGAGTTTATCTAAGGAAAATGGTTCTAATACTGTGTTAAGGATCAAGGATTATTTTTAAGGATTTGAGGGTTAAAAGTTGTTCATGCCACTCTTTAGGAACCTTTCTCGATCCTCAGTCATAGCATGAGCAGTAACACCAATGACAGGGAGCGTTTTCGCATCAAAAACTTTCCGTATTTCTTGTGTTGCCTCAAAGCCATCCATAATAGGCATTGTCCCATCCATAAGAACAACATCATAGGATTTATTTTGACAAGCCTCTACCGCCTCCTGGCCATTCACCGTATTAATTTTTGGTAAAGGCAACCTTACTTCAATCTAAAGTAAGGCAATTAAATTATGGAATAATTTACATTGGAAATGTTGTTTAATTATACAGGAGTTTTCCCAGGACTTAGTGCATAAAGTAATCAATACTCCCTAATACCCTCATTCTCCAACAAAAATTGACATCTCTAATTCACATTATACTCAAGCGGTTATAATTTTTCGAATTTTGGTTTGCCAATAATATAAAAGTTTTCTGTCAGCAAAGATCTTAACTTCCATAATACGGTCTCCTTATTATGGTTAAGCTCTTTAATCATGCCTTATTATCAAAGCTTCTTAAAGTCGCTCAGGCCATACCATCAGGGTCAATATAAAACAATATGGGTTTCGTATAACTTCGTATAATGTATGCTATACGAAGTTATTACGAAATTTAAGTTTCGAT
>NZ_JQAK01000009.1:9507-11419 GCF_000757605.1 Candidatus Paracaedibacter symbiosus
AGAAATCTTTATCTTAAAAATCGTATAACTTCGTATAATGTATGCTATACGAAGTTATTACGTTCATGATTATGATACTGTGTTAAGGATCAAGGATTATGTTTAGAGTTTGAGGGTTAAAAGTTGTTTTATGTTTAAGGACTCCAAAGCATATGTGAAAAAGCTTTCTCATATTTGGCCTTCAAGTCGACTCCCTTACCTCAAAGTTGCAACAGGATTATCAGAACCGTATGACTTTTTCTTATGAAAGTTTAATATAATATTTCTTGCTTTTTAAGGATGGCTTAGTGTAAATATAAATAGCCATATTGGCAATGTTGTAAAAATACACTTTATTGGAGTTTCTCATCATGGTCTCTCTCAACCTTCCTAAAAATGCTCTTCTGATGACATTAAGCCTTTTATCCTTTACGGCTTCCCAAGCAAGCTACCAAGATTTATTCCAAGAAGCAGAGAGTGAGCATGCTCAGTTCAGCACGAGAGCAAGTTCTATTGATTATGAATGGGATACCGCAAAGATTATTATGACAGTAGGAGCTGCAGGAGTAATCACTTTTGGCATAGGCCCCCGCGTTGCAGATATTACCAACTATCTTGTCCCTAATTTAATTCCATCTTTAAAATGGGCTTATGAACGTTCTGAAATTGCTCCTCTGAGCAAACTTGCTTATGCTAAAACACAACGGTTAAGAGATAAGCTTCCTGAAGTTCCTCCTCTTTTTGCTCCAACCAGTAGCTTGAGTATGCCTCTTTCTGAAGTTGTCCCTTCAGATTTAAATAAGTTTCACATGCATGTGCTTGAGAACCTGGATTATCTTCTCACGAGAGGTATGAAAGACGATACGACTACAAAGTGGGTTAAAAAGCCTCTTTATGGAAAGTTTAAAAGCGCTCAAAAATCATTCATCGATTACATCAATTTCTGTTGTCATAATGAAGATTATTTATTTGGCTATCATTATGAAAATTCTCGTTATGTTGTCGAGATTGAAAAGTTTTTTAATAAAGCTGGCCACAATTATAAACCTAAGAATATTGACTGTAAGAAAGAATTTTATCGCCTTCATCGCTCTTTTAAAGAAGAAGGCCAAAGTGAAACTCCTCAGTATTATGGCGGGGCTCATGAACACATCCATGTTAATGGAGCTTTCAGCAAAGACATCCAGGACCTTGAAGATATAAGCTTTTTCATCCACACTTTTGTCAAAAGCAACAATTTTTCTCGGAAAGCTTTTAAAGCCTTTTTTGAAGAGTTGTTAAATGCTTGGGATGCAAGTCAACCCATGCCAACACCTCATGGCACAACCTCTAGTTCTTCAAGTTCGGCTCATCAAATACAAATAGATCTCAGGGATGAAGCCTCCTCCACTATACTTGCTTACCTTGATAATGAAAGAAAGCATCTGTATTTTCTTTTTCCTACCAAGGCTTCTGAAAATCATAATATCTTGCTCCACTTTAAAGATAAAGTAAGCCATCCTTATACCTTCCTTTATGACAAGGGATTGGAAGAAAGCTCTCCAAGTGAAGAAGAACCTAAACTTGAGAGACAGAAGAAAAATAAAAAAGGGAAGAAAAAAAATCTTAAGGGTGTATAGTATATTATAAATACTAACTTATTAGCTAAAAGAGGATATGAAAATGAATAAAGGTTGGATAACTTACTTATTTATAGGGTTGATATTTTCTTGTTTCCCATTACATGCAAGCTTCAATAAAAGTGGCTACCAACCTTTAAGAAATGAAGAAGAACCGGATATCAAGCCTAAAGCAAAGAAGCGTAATAACTTCGTATAGCATACATTATACGAAGTTATACGATGTTTAAGGACTCCAAAGCATATGTGAAAAAGCTTTCTCATATTTGGCCTTCAAGTCGACTCCCTTACCTCAAAGTTGCAACAGGATGCTC
>NZ_JQAK01000009.1:11672-13002 GCF_000757605.1 Candidatus Paracaedibacter symbiosus
CTTAGTCAAGATATCATTTACAATAATGCTTTATTGTTTATACACACCCAGTTAGAAGAAAATAATCCAACAGATATCATAGAAGGCCTAGATGAGGATCCAAGCTTTCTCAATAATCTCCCAGATTTACAACCTGATAAGTCACACCAAGAAGCAGCCTTTTTATCTTTGATGCTTCAGTACCAAGTTTTACGCTTAAACTATTATTATAGCCGCCTTTCTGAACTATTAGGATACATGGAAGATGCAAGCTTAAAAGCAATTGATATTAAAGACGTCATTGATGAAGCTCAAAATAACCCTTATGTGCTTTATTTTGCTTATAAGCACACACTCTTACCCCGTATTAATAAGGAAGAGTTGTTGAAAAGAGCAGCACAATCTTCCCTTAATATTATAAGCCTTAAAGCTCATTATCATTTGGGCAAGCTTTATGATACAGGAGATCAAAAGATAAAGAAGAATGTTGATGCCGCTCTTGATGGGTATCAAAAGGTAATCGAGCAGGCTGAAAGCTTTTCAAGCATGCATGGAAAGTGCCGGGTATTTGAAAGCACTCGGCAAGGAACTGTTGCCCGCCGGATGTATGCTAAAGCCCATCACAGACTGGGAATGTTAGACCTTACAGGAAGAACTTTAAAAGGCGTTGACTTTGAAAATGCTCTTGATCATTTTTTAGAAGCTTCTTTTTATGGGCATGCTAAAGCTCAAGCCTTCCTTGGCCTTTTACATTATTTAGAAGTTCCTGAGGTAACTTTTGGGGCACTTACCTACTATCATACTCAAGTATCCAATCATATTTATCATCCTCATTTAGAAAACTTGAATCGGGAATGGATAAAAAAGGAGAATTCTAAGTGGCGGCCTCATCCGGAAGAGTGGCAAAGAAAATGGGCTTTTTATTGGAGCCAAAGAGCGGCATTGCAAGGCAATAAGGATGGTTTCTTTCAATTAGGCATCCTGTGTGAACAAAGCTATGACAGCCCAAAGTTACAACAAGCGGCAAGGGACTATTATGAAGCTGCAGCTAGCAGAGGAAGTAATTCCGCAAAGGTAAAACTTCCCCATCTTTATCCTGGTTCTGAATTCACTGCCCAAGATAAAGAAATAATGAAATTCTGGTCAAGACTTCGAAAATTACCCCTTAATAAATTTTCTACCAAGAATACTACTTACATTAATGAATTGCTTTTAGGATACTTTTATGAAGTTGGATACCATGTAGAATCGTAATAACTTCGTATAGCATACATTATACGAAGTTATACGACCGAAAGCCATAAAATTAGTGATTTTGGATGGGAAAAACTTCCACTTTATGGGAGCTTTG
>NZ_JQAK01000009.1:13094-14488 GCF_000757605.1 Candidatus Paracaedibacter symbiosus
TAATGAACCCTGCCTCACTTTTGCAAGTGATCAGCATGCAAGGATCCTGTCAAAATACAAGCATCAAAACCATAGTTAGGGAGTATTTAAGCAACTGTGTCAATTCTGATAATCGTAATAACTTCGTATAGCATACATTATACGAAGTTATACGACAAAATGTTCATTAAAAGACATAGTACAAGATCCAGAGAATCGCCAAAATTTTGGTGGTGAAGAAGGATTTTTTAGAATTCTTAAAGCTTTAAAATATAATACTTTAGTTCATGATATTGGCTTTCCAACAATTTATAATATTAAAAATTTTGTAATGTTATTTGAAGATGCCTTCACACATAATAATTCTATAACCTCTTTAAAGAGGCCCCTTAATATAGGATCAGAAATTGGCCCCTGCCTAGGTAATATTCTTAAAGTTAATAAAGCGCTTACTAAAATAGTATTACGCGGAAGCGACTTAAAATTAGAAGGCGCTATAGCAATTGCAGAAGGCCTTAAGCATAATAACTCTCTTACAGAATTAGACCTTGCTGATAATAGCATAAGTTTACAAGGAACTATAGCAATTGCAGAAGGCCTTAAGCATAATAACTCACTTAAAGAATTAGACCTTCGTTCTAATGATATAGATTCAGAAGGAGCCATAGCAATTGCAAAGAGCCTTAGGCATAATAATTCCCTTACAGAGTTAGACCTTCGATATAATAAAATAGATTCAGCAGGAGCCATAGCAATTGCAGAGAGCCTTGCATACAATAGCTCTCTTACAAAAGTTATTCTTTTCTCCAATAATATTGGAATACCAGGGGGTGCAGCACTTCGAGATAGCTTTGCCCATAATAATTCTCTTAGAGAATTAGATTTTCGATATAATCATACAAGCTTACAAGGAAATGACTACTATTCTAGAAGGAGTTAAGGCTGGGCTTCACCCAATTTAGTAGACACGTTCTTCCAATGTGAGCGTTCTTTTTTCAAACTCCTTGGGAGGCATGTATCCCAAAACAGAATGAATCCTTTTTTGATTATAGAAGATAAAGCAATAATCAAAAATACTATTGCTTGCTTGGTCGAGCCCTGGAATCGTCAACTTAACCCTTAACCATAGCTTAGGTTAAATTAAAACCTGACACACTTAGGTGAACCTTCTTTTTAATTTGAACTAATTGAGTACTTGTACTCTATCTTTAGCATTCTTATATATAAAGAGTAAATATTACCCAATAGGAAGATGGTATGTTTAAATTTTGCTTAAAGAAATCTTTAGGATTTTTATTTGTTTTGAGTTTGTCGGCTACAAGCCTTTTAGCCTCGCCGTCTAGTACAGAGGATGAACGTAATAACTTCGTATAGCATACATTATACGAAGTTATACGAATCCATGTTAATGGAGC
>NZ_JQAK01000009.1:15028-19877 GCF_000757605.1 Candidatus Paracaedibacter symbiosus
AGCATCGATAAAGAGCTCTGAGTTCTTCGTAATAACTTCGTATAGCATACATTATACGAAGTTATACGAACTCATCTTACTTATTTAGAGATAGAAAATTGTGGCATAACTGATGCTGGGCTATTTTCAGTAGCAAGCTTCTTAGAAAAAATGCCTGATTTAGAGTGCATAAATATAAGAAGGAATAAAGTAAGTCCAAAAACAATCTTACTCTTTATCAATAATGAGAAAATCAAGTGGTGATCATCTAACATTCCTTCGGAACTAAGGCTATATAATTGAGAAAATTATCACTTAAATGAATAGGGGCATTAAACTAAATTTAAGGGAGTATTTAAGCAACTGTGTCAATTCTGATAATTTTATGATTATATTGAAGAAAGGATTGACAGATGGAAGTAGAGAAGAAAGACACATCATTTAATTTTGAGGGTTTCAAAAATCAAGCGATTTCTGATTTAAAAGCAGGAAAAATGCTTGTTGGTAAGGATGGGATTCTTACGCCTGTCAACAACGGTTTAAAACTGACCCACTTTTAGAGATTTCAACGGCCTAAAATTGACCCCCCCTCTCCATTTAATTTGGCTCTTCTTTTATTAAAGAAGGCACCATACCTGCCTTCCTTTTTTCTCTTAACCGATAACTCTCACCTTTAATTTGAATCAGATGAGAATGATGCAAAAGCCGATCCAGCAACGCTGCCGTTAATGTGGTATCACCTGCAAATGCCTCATGCCATTGGCCAAAAGGAAGATTAGATGTTACAATGATTGACCCTCTCTCATAGCGCTTAGCAATAACATGGAAGAAGTGATTGGCTTCCTCTCTCCCAAAAGGCAGATACCCAATCTGGAGAGCATAAAAAAGTGTGGGGCAATTAGGGTTAATCTTTCCTTTGATGAGATTTTTGCTGATACTAAAGCAATATTTCGTTAATTGGTTGCCAGGATGAAACTCTACAGAATAAAGATTGCTTTACGAGGCATAAGCCCTATGGTGTGGCGCCGCCTTCAAATCCCTGGCAATACTTCTTTGGCTAACTTACATCACATCATTCAAATTGCAAATGGCTGGGAAGATGAATATTTGCATCAATTTCATATTTACGGAAAAGATTATGGAATTGCTTATGAAGGAGGCCTTATGTTTGTTGATAATGCCCATACTGTTTATATGGATGATTTTAAATTTGATATCGGTGATAAATTCACTTACGAGTATAATTTTTTCAAGCATTGGGTGGTCGACATTCGCATTGAGGGAATTGATGAAGCATCAACATCACAACCATCTGTTTATTGTATAAAAGGAAACGGGATGCCTGGTGCTAATAAATCTGATGAAATTGAATGCACATTAAACCTTCTCAAAGCTATTGCTCATGCAGATGATACAACAAAACTTAGCGACCTTCGTCTTTTTGTTGAGGCTTTAAATGCTGTTAGATTTAATCGGCGTCATATAAATAAGCGCCTACAAACAGAAATGGAATAATATTATCTCATCAACAATAAAAATGAGGTAAGAAGATGAGATTCAAAATCCAAGTTGTTATTGAGAACGAACATCAACAAGAACAGATACAAAATATTGTCTGCTTAGAGAAAGGCAGTCATCAAGGGCATTGCGCTGGGTTGTCTTTAATAGAGTCCAAATACATCCTGAAAGAGCTGCAACAAAGAATTATACTTCATCAAGCCGAAGATTATACGAATTCAAACATGGCCTGTCCCTGCTGCCAAAAGCAACGACGTATTAAGGGATATAATACGATGCAATACAAGACCTTATTTGGCACCGTTGTTATTCCTAGCCTACGTTTATATGAATGTGCTTGTAGTGAGGAGCCAGCTAAGATTTTTAGTGTTTTAAAGTCATGGCTTCCAGAACATATCAGTCCTGAATTACAATATATTGAGACGAAGTGGGCCTCTTACATATCATACGAGCGCACAGCGGCATTGATGCAAGATGTATTGCCAGTGCATGCAACCCAAAATGCTGTTACAGTTCGAAATCATTTACATAAAGTAGCTAAACGACAAGAAAGAGAATTAGAAGGAAAACCCTTGTGTTTATCAGGCTGTGCGAATGATTGGGCAAAGTTACCGAAGCCTGATAAGCCTCTAACAGTTGGAATTGATGGAGGATATGTCAGGAGCTGGAGAGACAAGCAGACTAACTTTGAAGTAATTGTTGGCAAATCATTTTCAAAAATAAAACCCTCTAAACGCTTTGGGTTTGTTCAAGTTCTTGATAGTAAACCCCAAAGGCGATTGTTACACCTGTTAAATGAGCAAGGCATGCAGGCCAACCAGCAAATTACTTTTTATCCGATGGCGCTGATACTGTGCGAGATTTACAGTACTTGATGCATCCTGAGTCAGAACATGTATTAGATTGGTTTCATGTCACCATGCGATTTACTGTGTTGAATCAATTTGCTAAAGGTTTTTCTAATTCTCATCCTGAAGATGGAAAAGAAATTCTCCAAAAATTAGAAAGTGCCAAATGGTATCTGTGGCATGGTAATGTAGGTAATGCTCTTGATTCTTTAGAGGATTGTTACTTGATTTGTGATGGAGAGGAAATCCACTATAAGAATCAAAAGAAGTTTTTGAGTTACCTAGAAGAATTGAGTACTTATGTTGAAAACAATCGTCATTTAATCCCTAATTATGGGGAAAAGTGGCGTTATGGTGAAGCTATCTCAAGTAGTTTTGTTGAATCAACAGTGAATGAAGTTGTGACTAAGCGTATGGTTAAAAAGCAGCAAATGCAATGGACACATACAGGAGCCCATTATCTTCTGCAGGCCAGAACAGCGACACTCAATGATGATTTACCGAAGTACTTTGAACGCTGGTATCCAGGAGTGAATATTGGTGGGAAAGCTCAAAAAGAATTAAAAAGAAAAAGGGTGGTGTGATTGATTATGCCCCACACTTTTTTATGCTCTCTATATGCTTTGCCTTCATACATCGTATTGCCATCTTCTCTCATAATACATATAAATGTCTCTTTCATTGATACGTCTAATCCGGCATAGTACTTCATGGCATGTGTCCTTTTGTTTTTTGTTGTCAATTAAACTTGGAGCTTCTTGCTCCAGGAGACATTCTTACCTAGCCGGTTAGCTCACGCAATTACAGTATGTACCCTTATCAGAACCATAATATATCTAATTTATATAAGAAAAACTTATCACTGTTAATAATTTCTTAAATGTTAAACGTTAGAATTTATAATATAGAATTTTAAGGAGATAAATAATGATTTATAAAAAACATCTTTTAACTGCTACAGTTATTTCAAATGTACTATTATCTTCATTTGTATGTAATGCGTCACATGCCACGATAGAAGATCTACCGCATGAATTGATGAATGAGATATTTAGAGGATTAACTCCAAATGACATAGAAAATACGCAATTGATCTCTCAACATTTTAAAGCGGCAAGCGATAAATTTTGTTTTAATGACCATAAAGTAAATAAGTTTTGTAAGTTAAGTGTAACGGGGCTTTGGACATCCCCTAAGATTGCAATAGAGGTTGCAAGAAAAGTAATATTATTGACAGATAACGATGTGGCAACAAGGCATGGTGAAGATCTTTTAATTGCCAAGGCAAAAGCTCATGCTTTTTTAGCTTACAGGGGTATAAATAAAGATAATAACATTGGTGAATTTGATAAAATTTATGGAAATAGTATTCCTGGTAGCGCTATATCATCCGAGTTAAAAACTTTCTCAATATTTCTTAGGAATGTCGCTGGAAAAATGATTCAAGGCAAGTGAAAACTGTCAGCTAGTTGATTATTTTAGATTCTGTTTGAGGTAAGGAAGTAGAGGACATAAAATCTTTTAAGCTACCAACTTAAAGGAGGTTTTATGGCCCCCTTAGAAGGAATATTCTGCTTTATTGATGACTTTTGCAAGCAATTTGAGGAGAAGAGTTCTATAAAACTTCTTTTTAATTCTAAACGTCAACGGCGGCGTTCTTGCAGTCTGAATCTCTCAGAGATTATGACCATTTTAGTATTATTTCAATTAAGCCACTATTGATCTTTCCAAGAAATTGTAGACACATTTTTACCGAACGGAGATGATAAATTTCTGTTTAAAAGAGGTAAAAATGAATTTAAGGAAACGATACGATCAAGAGTTCAAATTAAATACAGTACAGCTCATCATGGGAGGCACAACATCACTGGCAGCTGCGAGCCGTGATTTAGGAGTTAGTAAATCAACTCTTCATGAGTGGATGAAAGAATATAGAACTCACAAAGATAAAGCATTTATAAAGAGTGAGAGTTCATCTTCTCAAGACCAGGATATAAGACAACTCAAGCGAGAGAACGAGATTTTACGCCAGGAGCGCGACATCTTAAAAAACTTCCTAAAGAAAAGCTCTTTTCCCTCATAAAAGAAACTTTTTCACCCTACCTGTTATAGTTGAGCTGTCAAAGAGAGCGGCCGTCTGCTTATTGGTGGGCTACCCCGTTAAAAAACATGGTCCAGGGAGTACAACGAACCCAGTATTGGAGGTATTTAACCCCGTTTAGGAAAGTGATTTTATTCGTTACTCCCCTCTTTGATTTAACAAACGATCATAAGAGGTAGATAATGACTCAATCTAATAGGCACCCCAGTATGCCAATCGTTCATCCGAATGCCGCTGGGATTGATATTGGTTCCAAGTTTCATGTGGTTGCTGTAGGAAGTGATAAAGCAACAACACCAGTTCGTACGTTTCAAAGTTTTACCACGGATTTGCATGCTATGGCAAAATGGCTTAAAAGTTGTGAAGTAACCAGCATTGCTATGGAATCTACAAGCATATATTG
>NZ_JQAK01000008.1 GCF_000757605.1 Candidatus Paracaedibacter symbiosus
CAGCACGATCAATCGTATCTAATGTTACGCTGGGATTACTTGGATTGAGTAGCCGATCAACTGCTGAGCGGCTAGTATGCATACGTTTTGCCATTTCTATCTTTGTAACATGTTTTACCTTCATGGCTTGCTCTATTTGCCAGGCGATAATACGCTTATGGGCAATAGCTGTTACTTCCATAAGCTCATTTTCAGATTCAAGTAAGTCGTCAAGGGTTGACCCTAATCTTTCTTTGTTGATATCCATCATTTGTAAAGCTCCTTTTTTCTATCTAAAGCTAAGCTAGGTTCTTTTTGTGGGGTTTTTTGGATTTTCTTAATAAACCCATGCAGTAAAACCATAGTGTTTCTTTCAATACAGAAAATAACTCTTGCAATGGATTTATCTAACAGATTAGATCGAACTTCGTATAGCCCATTGCCTAGTGGCCTACATACCGGCATTCCGATAGGCCAGCCAAACTCAACTGTTTTAATATCAGCACCAACGATCTTTCTATTACCTGATACTAAATCTTTTAGCCATTCTCTAACAGGCTCTCTACCAGAGGAAGCTTTAAAAAATGTAGCAATTAATTTTTTATCTTCTATACTCATATTATGATATGTACCATAAATGGTACATATCAAGCAAGAAATGAATTTATTTATAATTTAAAGGCATCGTGGCCAACAGGCTATTATAAAAAGAGTTTGTGAAATAAGGGTAGGGCGGAGCTTTGTGTATTTAGAGTATATCTATACTTAACGTTTGGTGACGCGCAAAAAAGTAGAAGAATAGGGTCTGCTTTGTACTTTTCTTTACATCTGTAAAAGAAAGTTTAAGAGGTTAAACTAATGTTGCTGCGTTAATTAAATCTTAGACATGCAGAGCTTTACCAACTACATCTGGAGCATAGTCTATCACCTTTAAAAGAACTCTAGCTGCTCCTTGAGGACGACGCCTTCCTTGTTCCCACTGTTGCAGAATACGTAAACTAGAACCAAACATCTTTGAAAATTCTGATTGGCTCAGATCAAATTTTTTACGAATTGAAGTAACATCTATATATTCTATTGTTTAATCCAATCCCAATACCCTCAGGATTTTTATAGCATTCTCCAGTGTAATTGTAGTTTTTCCTTGTTCAAAATTATTCAGTGTCGGTTTGCTGACTCCCGCTAAAATGGCCAGTTGTTCCTGGGTTAATTTTTGAGATTTGCGACGTTTTATTGCTTCATTGATAAAGTCTGGCCAATTAAGGCGAATGTTCCGTTCCATCGTGCATCCATTAGTTTTATCAGTTGATCTTTAATATTATTATGCCCTATTGAGGATGAGAGAATCGCATCTTTAGCATCACTTTTGTTGCGACTCAGTTGTTTGAATAGCATGGATACTGCTGCCCTTGGTAAGGCAAATTCGTCGGCCATGGTAATCAGATTCTTAGGTTTGAGATTCCCGATCTGCATGTTGCTTGCTCCACCTATGGCTAAAGCAATTGTTTTGTATTGATACAATACAGCTGAGACTTGGTCGTAAGACGGTGTTAGCCGCAACCCAGCAGGTGTATGAAACATAGCAAAATTTTTAAAATGCATGTCCGTATTTCCTAGTAACAGCCCTGCTAGAATACGGGCATAAAGACGGTAATTTTCAATCGGTAAACAGTCCTTGACCGTACGAATGAAATCGCTCATCTCTTTATGGCTACCATCGTATTTAGAACTGGATTTCCGGTTTAAAAGCTGGTTGAACTCTTCGAAATGTATGCGTCCTTCTAACGTACGGTCGAAGCGTTTTGTAATAAGCGCAGGTTCTGTAATACCTTCTATAGCTTCAATCGATAAATCCACAACATCGTCATCAGGTAATAGCGCTTTAAATGCAATGCTGGTTAGATATTCATTAATAGTAAGATCGGCATGTCCTGATGATGGGAATTTGGCAATATGTGTGCTGAGTTCACCAACAGTTGCAGGATAATATTTACCTTCCCGGGCTACTACCGCTAGCTTTGGTTGAATTCCTGATAGTGATGCACGGCTAGTTAAAACAGCCATTTCCTTAGAGTCACTCATATCCAATAGCTGTTTTGTTAACCTAGCAGGTTCTGGGTCGGCAATTGATACCGCTCCTGCGCAATCATATCCAAAAGCTAACAGCAATTCGAACCGTGATACATGTCGCTTATTCAATAATCGAGATTGGGCATGTTCTAACCAACCTTCAGCGACAAGATTATCGAAAAATGGGTGTAAGCCTGCTTGGCTAATATGTATCATAGATTCTATGGGCATCGTGTATGAGATGACAGGATTTCCTGTATTTAGATAAGTAGGATCATATTCAAATGAGGTGCGATCTCCTGGTTCTTCACGCAGAATTCCAGCGAAGATGTCTTTGTAATAAACTTTGCCCCACAGAAGGTTTGCCAATGGTAAATTTCCTTTTACTAAACAAGTGAGATGGTCACTCATAGTAAAATATAACTTACTAATATTGAGATGTCAATCATATAAGTAAATTATATTTTACTATTTATGGTTGGGTCCTGGTTTCTGGGTAGGAAGCATTAGAAAAACGATCCTTTTATAAGGCAGTTTTTAATCGGCTTTCAAGCATAGACCAACGCTTTTGAATTTTGTTATTGTTGGTTGCAATCGCTAAGGCCTTCTTCTGTCCCACTAAAATCACCATCTTTTTGCCGCGCGTAATTCCTGTATAAACAAGATTCTTTTTCAACATAGGGTAATGCTGAGTAAGCAATGGAATAATAACCACAGGATATTCAGAACCTTGAGATTTATGAATTGTCATGGCGTAAGCAAGAATAATTTCATCAAGCTCGTGAAAATCATAGGTGAGGATTTTTCCTTCAAAATCAATTGTTACCTCATTTTCTTCCAAGTCGATTTTCTGGATAATTCCAATATCGCCGTTATAGACTTCTTTTTGATAGTTGTTTTCAATTTGCATCACTTTATCGCCGACACTGTACCAAGATCCAAACTTTTGAAGGCTGTTTTCAGTAGGCGGGTTTAATGCTTTTTGAAGTTCTATATTGAGTGTGCGTGTGCCAATAAATCCTCTTGTCATGGGGCAAAGAACTTGAATGTCAGTAAGAGGGGAGTAGCCTAATTTATTGGGTAATCGTTTTTGGACAAGATCAACAATGGTTTTCATTGCTTGTTCTGGCTCTTCCACTTCAATAAAAAAGAAGTCTGAATCTGCGCCATAGCCTTTTAAAAGAGGCATAATTCCTTTATTAATACTTTGCGCGACAGAAATAATTTTACTGGAGGCAGCTTGGCGGAATGTCTCAGTGAGATGGATAAAGGGAATAGAACTTGAAGCAATGAAATCAGCTAAAACTTGACCTGGTCCCACTGATGGCAGTTGATCTTGATCGCCAACCAAAATAAGAGCAGCGTGAGAGGGGACTGCTTTAAGAAGAGCATGCATAATCGGGATATCAACCATAGATACTTCGTCGACAATAACGACATCACATGAAAGGGGATTGCTGTCATTATGAGTAAATGATCCTGTTTCAGGATTAATATTGAGCAATCGATGAATTGTCTTTGCTTCAAATCCAGTAGCCTCAAACATTCTTTTGGCGGCTCTTCCAGTTGGTGCGCATAACGCCAGAGTCATCTGGCTAGCCTCAAGAATCTGTAAAATAGAACGAAGGAGAGTGGTTTTACCAACGCCAGGGCCGCCTGTTATAATTGTTACTTTACTTGATAGAGCTTTCGTCAATGCCTGTTTCTGAGAGGTAGATAAGGATATACCATTTTTCTCTTCAACAATTTGAAGAGCAAGATGGAGGTCAATAGGTGTCCAGGGTACAGGAATCGATTGAAGTTTTTGCAAGTTTTCAGCAATTCCTTTTTCTGCGTAATAAAGTCCTTGTAGGAAAACGCAAAGTACTTCTCCAATGAAATCTTGGATGATTGTACCTGCCTGAAGTTCCAGGTCTAAAGCTTGTTGAAGAATGCCTTCATTAATTTCAAGAAGAGTCTGAGCAGCTGTCAATAATAGAGATACAGGTAGGCCACAATGACCTTCATCCATTGCTTTTGCCAGCGTATGATTTAATCCTGCTCTTGCTCGAATAATAGACTCTTTATCAATGCCAAGCTGCATCGCAATTTTATCAGCACTGACAAAGCCGATGCCTCGAATGTCCTGAGCGAGTTTATAAGGATTGTCCGAGATAATTTGGATGGCATTGTTACCATAAGTTTTGTAAATACGAACGGCTCTGGTTGTACTGACCCCATACGAATGAAGAAACAGCATAATGGCTCGGATAGCTTTTTGATCTGCCCATCCAGTGATAATCTTCTGCCGTCTATAAGGTCCTATTCCAGGGATATCTTGTAAAGCATTTGGCCTAGCTTCAATGATCTCAAACACTTCTTGTCCAAAAGCCTGGACAAGCTTTTTAGCATACACGGGCCCTATTCCTTTAATCAGGCCAGAAGCAAGATATTTTTCAATACCATCTAACGTGGTAGGGGGAGTAAGATGTATTTTATTGGATTTGAACTGTTGGCCGTATTGCCTATCCTGGATCCAAATCCCTTCTGCTTCAACCCATTCTCCTGCACTGACTGAGGGGAGGGATCCGACGATGGTGACAAGATCTTTGTGACTTTTAACCTTAGCTTTTAGAACGCAAAAACCCGTTTCCTCATTATGGAAAGTAATACGTTCAATTAAACCAGAAATTGTCTCGTGATGTGGCGTCATGGGCAAAAAGGATTCATCTTATTTTATGGGTATCATGTAGGAAAGAAGCCAAAAAATATACTCGTATTTTTCTTTATATTTAAAACGCGAGATACACAACAGGAAGGGTATGACAACGTATAATGAAAAAATCTATGAGGTTCAGGAAATCTGTAAAATGATGGAGATTTCGAAATCAACATTATATAAATATATTAATTAAAGACGCCGAACAGTAAAATTACTTTTCTAAAATTTTTTGAAACTTAGCTAACTAAATTGGCCAAAATCGAATGTAAGGGACGATATGACAAAACAAGCAAAATTCTATGGGCTTGATATGATCCCAGTATACCTCGAAATCAGTGCTGGGCAATTGCAAGAGTCTCTTACACAATTACAAAATCTTGAAGCGTGCCAAAATAAACCTTATATTCTCGATGATGACATCGTGAACCGAGTTATTAAACTCCACACAGAGCAAAATGAATTGCTGTGGGTTGCTTTGAAACAGTGCAAGCTGTGGCGTGATCAAAAACCTACACCGGAGCAATTAGGCGATATTGAAAGGATTGAACGTTTTACCCAAAGATATAGTCGCCGGTTTATATTTTCTTGAAGCAGCTGCGGGACAAGACAATTTTAATGCCATCCATGAGCTCTATCGCTTTTATTCTGCTGATGGTGAATACCCAAACCCGGAAAAAGCAAAAAAGCTTTTCGACCGGGCACAAGCTCTTGGAAAATCAATACCAGATCTCCTAGATGAAAAAACAGATTGGGGGCACAAAGCAGCCCCGACCAACCTACTTTATTACCAATAGCCTGATTCAATATAATCAGTCCCAAATCGTAATCATCTTTTCTGCGGGACCTAGGATCCAGCCATTGATTATGACAAAGCAAAATAGATCCTTTGCTATAAGCCAAAGGGAAAGTGGCTTCTTTTTCTGCCTGGGCTAAACCAAACTTCACTGGCCCATTGCTTTTTAGTTGAATTATAAAGGTTATGACCTGCTGTTAACACATGATTTGGACCACCGAGGATGCCAGAACCAACACTAATAATGCTTTTGCCTTTACTGATACGGTCTTCAAATCGCATGAGGAGATGGCCATGGACACTATGGGGCCACTGGGAGGGATTCTGCACTTTATAGCGCGTATCAAATGCTGAAGAGTAATGGGGGTCTTCCTCTTCTGTTGATCTTGTTGCTAAATTTTCCTCTTTTTCATAACTAATTTTAGGCTGTTCATTAGATTGGGAATCTTTTTGAGAAAAAGAATACTCTCTTGTGTGAGATGGTTTATGGCAGGGAGTATACTTAAGTTTTGGAGTGCCTGTTACAGAAAGCTCTAGTTTCTCAATATACTCAGGACCTTGTCCTTGTCGTAAATCATGCACTTCAGGATTATCCATGGCTTGCAGAGAAGATATCCCTGCAAGCCATGGACAGAAGAGACTACTTAACCAGATAAGGCGAGGGCATACCATATTACCTCCGAGTCCGATTAAACTTCACATAATCTTTGGCAAAATCCTTAATTATATCTTTTTGAGAATGGTGGTCAGCATATCTCTCTAAAACATCAATTGTGTCTCGACTTACGTCAGCTAGATTAATCGCCCGTCCCAATAAAGGGTTGACTCGGTAATAAGTTCTACCCAATAAACTATCCATCATCTCATGAGTTCCTTGACTATTGCTTGTCATCAGAACGTCAATGAGAGTACCTGCACTTGTATAGCCTATGTTATTACCTAAAAGAGTTTGCAAAGACGTGTCTCCAGTCCCTAAAGAGAGAATGTGCAAATTGGAAGGAGAAAAGGTGCCGCCGTGTAGCTCCTTGGCCATATTAATCATCACGTGGAGCGCAGGATTATTACACCACATTCCCCCATCCACATAAGCATCTTGCTCAGTTAGGTTAAAAGAGGGGAAGTATGTGGGGGCCGCAGAGGTGCATAGACCTATTTTCCATAGTTCATTATCTTGATCTTCTTTAGAAAAGCTTTTGAATAGCTTGGGCTGTCCTTTGGTTGTACAGGCTGTCACAACAACATTTGTACTAGTATCTCCTAATGTTGTCTCTACCCCCAATTGTTCTTGGAGAAGTCCTTTAAGGGGTTCGGGTGAAAATCTGCATCCAATCAAGCCTCCTAAGTTCATTAATCTTGCTTTCCACTGGCCTTTTGTGGGAAATATACGTTCTCCATGTTCAAGGAAGATTTCAACTAGTTTATCAGGGGCAAGATCAGCTCCCACACCTAAGGACAAGATCCCCCCGATTGACGTTCCTCCCACACAATCAAACACTTTAGAAAGGGGAATATTGTAACCTGATTCCACTAATAAATCTCTAAGAAATACCAGATAACGAGCTGTCGTATAGCCTCGCATCCCTCCACCATCCATAGCTAAGCCAAAAACCTCATCTAATCCTGTACCAGCAAAAGACTGTTTTGTTGTATGATCAAGGACTAGGTTTTCATCTCGTAAAAATTGGTCTCTTTGTTCTTCTGCGGGAGTAAAAAGGGTGTCATCTTCTTCTAAAATGTCAGGAACACGAGAATCAATGTAAGGTACTTCTACTCGGCTGATTTGCCCTTCTATCTGCAAGTCACCTTTCTCCATCGCTTCAGTAGATAGAGGAAATAGAACCATAGGAATGATAAAAGTGCGGCACGTGCTAGCAATTTTTTTAAGTAGGTTGGTCGGTTGATGATAAAACACCATGAGGCACCTCCTTTAATATTTATATTTTATTTTAGCTCCAGCTCCTCTTTTTTATATCATGATTAAAAATTGAATTTATCCTTTAAAAACAATTATTTATTAACCTGTAACTGGATGAATTGTTTAAAAGTAAGGATAATCTGGAGAGATTAAAGAAGAAGTAGAAACAAGAACAATAGAATTAGAATTTCTAGCTTCTCTGTTTGCCAATTTAAAGATGCTTAGATGCGAAGAATAAGCTTATTGGCATTGATGGTACACACTTGAATACTTAAGGAAGCATCAGGTTATATTTTTCTTTAATAGGAGTATGATACATATCTCGAGCATATTTTTCCCCTGCAGCAAGACGATACCATTCAATAGCTTTTCCAAGATCTTGCTCAACATTGAGACCATATTCATACATTCGGCCAATGGAATAAATAGCATATCCAGGACAACCTTTTTCCGACGCTTTGTACCACTTGGCGGCTTCTTCAAGGTGTTTAGTTACGCCACGGCCATTCTCATACATCCATCCTAAAGTATACTGGGCATCTTCACTTTGTTTAGCCGCCTCATGTAGCCAAGCAATTGCTTGCGCATCACTCGCTACAATGCCTTCCCCATCTCTGTACAAAAGAGCTAAATAATACTGGCCGTGTACATTTCCTTGTTCTGCTGCTTTTTGTATCCATTTTAATGCTTCTTGAATGTCTTGTTCAGTGCCCCAGCCTTCTTTATACATAGTGCCAAGGAGAGCCTGTCCATCGGCATCTCCTTGATGCGCCGCTTTCTCAAAATACTTAAAGGATTCTTTATAATCTTTGTCTACGCCCTGACCATTTATATACATGCTGCCAAGCCTAAATTGAGCATTAGTGTTATCTTTCTCAGCAGCTTTTCTATACCACTCCGCAGCTTTTTGATCCGCTTCTGGTCCTTGGGGTAATCCGGCCCGCCCTTGCTTATACATCACCCCAAGCCTAAATTGAGCTTGAGAGTCATCTTTGTCAGCAGCTTTCTTATACCACTTCGCAGCTTCTTTATCAGATTCTGGTCCTTGGGGTAATCCGGCCCGCCCTTGTGTATACATCCCCCCAAGCCTAAATTGAGCATTAGTGTTATCTTTCTCAGCAGCTTTTCTATACCACTCCGCAGCTTCTTTATCCGCTTCTGGTCCTTGGGGTAATCCGGTCCGCCCTTGCTCATACATCAGCCCAAGGTTAAATTGAGCTTGAGAGTCATCTTTGTCAGCAGCTTTCTTATACCACTTCGCAGCTTCTTTATCAGATTCTGGTCCTTGGGGTAATCCGGCCCGCCCTTGCTTATACATCAGCCCAAGGTTAACTTGAGCTTGAGAGTCACCTTTCTCAGCAGCTTTCTTATACCATTCTACAGCTTTTTGATCCGCTTCTGGTCCTTGGGGTAATCCGGCCCGCCCTTGCTTATACATCACCCCAAGGTTAACTTGAGCTTGAGAGTCACCTTTCTCAGCAGCTTTTCTATACCACTCCGCAGCTTTTTGATCCGCTTCTGGTCCTTGGGGTAATCCGGCCCGCCCTTGCTTATACATCACCCCAAGCCTAAATTGAGCATTAGTGTTATCTTTCTCAGCAGCTTTCTTAAACCATTCCGCAGCTTTTTGATCCGCTTCTGGTCCTTGGGGTAATCCGGCCCGCCCTTGTGTATACATCAGCCCAAGCCTAAATTGAGCTTGAGAGTCATCTTTGTCAGCAGCTTTCTTAAACCACTCCGCAGCTTTTTGATCCGCTTCTGGTCCTTGGGGTAAACCAGCCCGCCCTTCCAGGTACATCAGTCCTAGGTTAACTTGAGCTTGAGAGTCATCTTTGTCAGCAGCTTTCTTAAACCACTCCGCAGCTTTTTGATCCGCTTCTGGTCCTTGGGGTAAACCAGCCCGCCCTTCCAGGTACATCACCCCAAGGCTAAGTTGAGCCTCAGAGAGTCCATCCTCAGCAGCTTTCTTACACCATTTCATAGCTTGTTGATCAGCTTCTAGTCCCTTAGGTAAACCAGCTCGCCCTTGCTTATACATCACCCCAAGCCTAAATTGAGCATCAGAGTGACTTTGCTCAGCAGCTTTCTTATACCATTCTACAGCTTTTTGATCCGCTTCTGGTCCTTGGGGTAATCCGGCCCGCCCTTGCAAATACATCACCCCAAGGTTAAATTGAGCACCAGGGTGACTTTGCTCAGCAGCTTTACGGTACCATTCAAATGCCTTTTTTAAGTTTGTAGGCGCTCCAATTCCAATTTCAAACATAGCCCCTAAATTATATTGCACTACACGTGAATTCTGGTTAACGTTATTTAATAGCCAGCTAAGTTCTGTTGAAGCTTCTTCAGTTGTTAGATCTGCAAAAATAATTTCTCCTTTTTGTTCTAATAGATTAATTAAGCGCTCCATAAGCTTAGCTCTTTTATCTTTTATTTTATCTAAAGGCGACATATCGAGTAACGATACAGGAGTATCAAAAAGGTTACTCACCTGAAAAAATAGCATTTTTGCTAAATACGCCATATGATTACCTTCTTGAAAGTGTATTCCCAGGCTTTTTGAATGCTTAATTAAATATATTATTTGAAAGAGATAATAAAAGGCTTCTTCCTGTAACTCAGGACTATCAATTGTTTCGTTAAATACGGATATTGTTTTATCAGCAAACAAATCAATGAGCTTCTTAATCTCTCCTTGAGCTGTTTTTTCGGGCACCTTAGAGCTTTCTAACTCAACTCGTGCAACTCTCTGCACGAGCCGGTGGACAGAGATGTAATCCTCAGAACGTTTAATCATAGAATATAATACTAACTCATCTATACACTCTTCTATTTTTGGCTCGTCACCTACTCTTGGGTTTGTAAATAGATCAATAGGAATATTATTTGAATTTAGATAGGCAAATAAATACATTAATTGATTTGCTAGAGGGGAGAGGGCCTTCATGGTAATCTGCCAGGTAGTTGCTACTGTATAAGGATAATTGCCTTTTTTATCTTTGTAATTTAAAATAATAGCTTTCTTTCCTTTGAAATCTTCTATATATTTTGAAAGTCCACATTTCTTTATTCCTATGTAACTGGCTGCTTGAGCAAGGGCGAGGGGTAAGCATTCAACTTTATGAGCAAGCTTTTTCGCAAGCTTAAGATTATTTTCATCATCAGTAAGCTTCGTTCGCATAAAAAGGTAGTGGATAGCTTCTTCAATACGAAATACATTGAGTGGTATTATGTTATCGGCATCCCATCCTTCTTCATTGTAACGTGAAGTGATGAGAATATGGCTATTATTGGGGAGAGAATCTGTTAGCTTTTCTGGTGATGCAACATTATCATAAATAAGCAGGCATTTTTGTTTCTTTGCTAAAGCATCGCGTAGACTATTTACAAGACTAATATCATCGCTATCATCTATCGGCTCCTTCAATAATTTTAATAAGTTCCTATAGCCTTGAATAAGGGAACTTTTTTCTTTTGCATCAAGCCAATGGATTACTTTATAAAGTCCATAATTCCGTGCCAAATGAGCGTAGGCGAGAGCAAGTTGGGATTTACCAATGCCTCCTAAGCCAGTAATCACAACTTTCGAGTAATTTTCTTCGAATGGGTCGGTAGTAATTTTTGGATGTAATATATTTCCTAGTTGGATTAAGTAGCTTTCTTTAGGACCTAGGGATACTTTTTCTTTAGAGGGTGGTATGCTTACTACGAAGTTTTTATTATCCCAATCAGGAAGATAACCAATTGATGGAGATTTAAATGATTGCCTCCATTCTTTAAAGAAGGGAGTAAGATCTTCTACTTGAAAAAGAGCGTTCGGATTAGGTTTTTCTGGAGGATGAAGGTCTGGTATTGGTTTTCCAAGAGCTTGTGCCCGGTCGAAAAGCTTTTTTGCTTTTTCCGGGTTTGGGTATTCACCTTTAACGGAATAAAGTCGATAAAGCTCATAAATAGCATTGGTATTTTTTGGTTTGCCGACTCTTCAAGAAAATATAAACCAGCAACTTCATCCATGGGGATACCTAATCCTTGGAGATAGAATGTACCAATCTGATATAAAATTTCGGGAGAGCGTTCAGGTTGTTCTGTACTCATGTAAAGATTGAAGGCTTCCAAGTAATTTTGCTGTGTCCCTTTTCCTTCACGATAACAATCAGCCAATCTTAAAAGCACTTCATTTGAAGGGTTATCACCCGCTTGTATCATCGCGTTATAAAAACAAGCAAAGGCTTCTTCAGCCTTGCTTTGAAGAGATAGCTCATTCCCTTCATTCCACCATTCATCTGCTGATTTTAAGTGTTCTCTTCCAGCAATTGGCAATAATGTTGGTTTTGGAATACTATAGGGACGAGCATCTTGTAAGTGATAGGTTTTTATCCAGTCAACAATACGGTTAAACTTTTCTTTTGTGAGTCGTACCCCGCTATTGGTACCACTTACGTTGCCATCCGTGTGAACCCCGATGGTAAAAAGACTTTTCTGCTGGAGAAAAGTTGGACTAGGCCATAGCCGCCAAATAGCGCCGCCACTTTGCCCAAAAGAAGTATCAATCTTATAAGAAATCTTTTCATCAGAAATAAACCAATTATCTTCACTACGCTTTTGCATCTCCCACATCTGAGTGGAATAGTAATCTTTACTGCCTTTTTCACCAGGATAACCTGTTACGGTAATCTCCCATTTCTTGAAAAAAATATTGGGGGCATAGAGTAAGCCAGACCACCCCGTTTTATTACCAATTGCCTTATCTAGAATTACCATTCCAAAATCATAATCATTTTTTTTCCGAAGATCGTTGGTTGTCCATTCTTTAGGGCAAAGCAAAATAGATCCTTTGCTATAGCCAAAGGGAAAATGATCACCTTTTCTACCCGGGCTAAACCAAACTTCACTGGCCCATTTATTTTCTTTATCTTTTTTATGATCAAAAAGGTTATGGGCTGCTGTGAACACATGATTAGGTCCTCCTAAAATGCCAGATCCGACCGTTATTTCTTGAGTTCCAAATCGCATCATAAGATGGCCATGCACGCAATAAGGCCACTGCGAGGGATCCGGCACTTGGTCCCGATGGTCTTGGGTTGAAGAACCGCTTTGTTTTGTTGCCTCTGGCTCCTTGTCTGTAATTTTTGCCACCATCCCTTCTTTAATGACATAAGGAATTTTGGGAAGTGGTGCTTGCGGTTCAAGATTTTTTTGGAAAGAATCTGGTTTATAACAAAAGGTATATTTGAGTTTTGAAGTCCCAGCTACAAAAGGTTCTGGTTTTTCAACATATTCAGGACCTTGTCCCTGTCGTAAATCATGTATTTCAGTATTATCCATAGCTTGCAAGGATAATGCCCCTAGCCATAGGTAAAAGATACTGTGTAGCAAGATAAATCGAAGATAGGTCATTATGGTTACCTCCGAGTCCTATTAGGCCTTACAAACTCTTCAGTAGGCAGCTAGATTATTTGCCTCTAAGAGTAAATGTAAGGTACTTCTATTTAGTTGATTTTTCCTTCTAATAGCTGTTTCTGAGTCATCGACAGATCACCTTTGTCCATGGCTCCAGCAGATAGAGGGAATAGAACCATAGGAATGATAAAGATGCGGCACGAGCTTGCAACCTTTTTAAGTAGGTTGGTCGGTTGATGATGAAACATCATAGTGCACCATTTATATTTTTTTAGCTCCTATTTGTTTTATATCATGATTAAATATTAAATTTGTTATTTAAAATCAAATAATTATTAACGTGGATCTAGATTGTTTGTTTAAAAATAAGGGTAATCTGGAGAGACTAAAGAAGAAGTAGAAACAAGAACAATAGAATTAGAATTTCTAGCTTCTCTGTTTGCCGATTTAAAGATGCTTAGATGCCAAAGACAAGCTTATTGGCTATTGGCATTGATGGTACACACCTGAATACTTAAGGAAGCATCAGGTTATATTTTTCTTTAATAGGGGTATGGAACGTATCTTGCGCATACTTTTCTCCTGCAGCAAGACGATACCATTCAATGGCTTTTCCATGATCTTGCTCAACATTGAGGCCATATTCATACATTCGACCAATGGAATAAATAGCATATCCAGGATAGCCTCCTTCCGAGGCTTTGTACCACTTGGCGGCTTCTTCAGGATCTTTAGTTACGCCACGGCCATTCTCATACATCCATCCTAAAGTATACTGAGCATCCTCTTGATTTTGTTCAGCAGCCTCATATAGCCAAGCGAGTGCTTGCGTATCACTCGCTGTGATGCCTTCTCCGTCTCTGTACAAAAGAGCTAAATAATACTGGCCAAGTGCATCTCCTTGTTCTGCTGCTTTTTGGATCCATTTCAATGCTTTTTTGATGTCTTGTTGAGTGCCCCAGCCTTCTTTGTACATAGTTCCAAGGAGAGTCTGCCCCAAGGGATCTCCTTGGTGCGCCGCTTTTTCAAAATACTTAAAGGCTTTTTTGTAATCTTTGTCTACGTCCTGACCATTTATATACATGCTGCCAAGGAACAATTGAGCCTCTACAAGCCCTTGGTCAGCAGCCTTCGTGAACCATTGAAAGGCTTTGCAGTCATCTTTGTCGATACCACAACCATCACTATACATAACCCCAAGGTTAAATTGAGCAATAGAGATCCCATTTTCAGCAGCCTTCGTGAACCATTCCGCAGCTTTTTTATCAGCTTCTGGTCCTTGAGGCAATCCGGCCCTCCCTTCTGCATACATCATTCCCAAGTTAAATTGAGCCTTAGGGAATCCTTGTTCAGCCGCCTCCTTATACGATTCTACAGCTTTTTTATCAGCTTCTGGCCCTTGAGGCAATCCGGCCCTCCCTTGCTCATACATTAATCCAAGAGCTTTTTGAGCCTTAGGGAATCCTTGATTAGCCGCCTCCTTATACCATTCCACAGCTTTTTTATCAGCTTCTGGTCCTTGAGGCAATCCGGCCCGCCCTTGCTCATACAATTTTCCAAGCTTATATTGAGCCTCAAGGGATCCTTCCTTAGCAGCATTCTTATACGATTCTACAGCTTTTTGATCAGCTTCTAAATCTTCAGGTAATCCGGCCCGACCTTGCTCGCACATCAATTCAAGTTTAAATTGAGCCTCAGGTAACCCTTGTTCAGCAGCTTTAGTGAACCATTTCACAGCTTTTTGATCAGCTTCTGGTCCTTGAGGTAATCCAGCACGTCCTTGCTCATACATCCATCCAAGCATAGTTTGAGCATAAGGAACCCCTTGCCCAGCAGCCTCTTTATACCATTTTACAGCTTTTTGATCCGCTTCTAGTCCTTGAGGTAACTCTGCCCGTCCTTGCTCATACATGCACCCAAGAGAGTATTGAGCCTCAGGGTAGCCTTTCTCAGCAGCCTTCTTGCACCATTTCACAGCTTTTTGATCCGCTTCTAGTCCTTGAGGTAACCCGGCCCGACCTTTCGCATACATCCATCCAAGCTTATATTGAGCCTCAGGTGATCCTTCCTTAGTAGCCTTCTTATACCATTCTACAGCTTTTTGATCAGCTTCTAGTCCTTGAGGTAACCCGGCCCGACCTTCCATATACATTCCAGCAAGGCACAGTTGAGCCTCAACATATCTTCGGTTAGCAGCCTTAGTAAACCACTCTATAGCTAGTTGATCAGCTTTTGGTCCCTTAGGTAATCCAGCCCGACCTTGAATATATATCACCCCAAGGTTAAATTGAGCATTAGTGTTGCCTTTTTTTGCAGCTTTCTTATACCATTCTATAGCTTTTTGATCAGCTTCTGGTCCCTTAGGTAATCCAGCCCGTCCTTGTTCATACATCATTCCCAAGTTAACTTGAGCTTGAGGATCACCTTGCTCAGCCGCTTCCGCCCATAACTTCACAGCTTTTTTATTATCTTGTGCACTTTGAAATAATATTTTAACTCGTCCTTGCTCGTTCATCTCTTCAGACTTAAATAGAGCATCAAAGAATTCAAGAAACCCCTCTTTAGCGGTAGCTTGTTGATCAGCTTCTGACCCCTTAGGTAATCTAGCCCGTCCTTGAGCGTACAGTCTTTTAAGCTTAATTAGAGCCTTAAAGAATCCTCCATCAATAGCTTTTTTATAACATTTCACAGCTTTTTGATCCGCTTCTGGTCCTTGGGGTAATCCAGCACGTCCTTGCTCATACATCTTCCCCAAGAAAAATTGAGCTTGAGAAGCCTCTTCCTCAGCTTCCTCATCAACTTTAGTGAAACATTCCACAGCTTTTTGATCCGCTTCTGGTCCTTGAGGTAACCCGGCCCGACCTTTCACATACATGCGTCCCAGATAGACTTGAGCTTGAGTGCACCCTTCCTCAGCAGCTTTCTTATAGCACTCCACAGCTTTTTGATCAGCTTCTGGTCCTTGGGGTAATCTAGCCCGTCCTTGCTCATACATAGCCCCAAGGTTAACTTGAGCTGGAAGGTCATTTTGCTTAGCAGCCTTCGTGAACCATTTTACAGCTTTTCTATCTGATTGTTCTTGAGGTAATCCGGCCCGACCTTTCACATACATGAGTCCCAGATAGACTTGAGCATCAATATAGCCTTTCTTAGCAGCTTTCTTATACCACTTTATAGCTTTTTGATCTGATTGTTCTTGAGGTAATTCAGTCAATCCTAGCTCATAGATCTCTCCAAGTTTATTTTGAGAGAAAGGGTATTCTTGGTTAGCAGCTTTCTCATGCCATTCAAAAGCCTTTTTAAAGTCCCTAGGTGTTCCAAGCCCAATTAGAAATATATCTCCTATATTGCTTTGCACAATAGGAGAGCTCTGGCTAACGTTATTTAATAGCCAACGCAGTGCTGTAAATTCTTCTTCATCTGTTAAACTCTCAAAAATTATTTCTCCTTTTTCTTTTAATAGATTATTTATTTTCTCATCTTTTATTTTTTCTAAAGAGGAGAGCTTGTGATCTCCTAAATACAGGCTTCTCGCCTGGAAAAATAGAATTTGTGCTAACCAAGGCAGAGGTATAAAATTGTCCTTTTGAGAGTAGTTTATTTCTAGGCGTTTTGAATATTTAATTAAAGATACTATTTGAAAGAAATAGTTAATGGCTTTTCCTGTACTCCAGGAGCATCGAATTTTTCTTCAAATATGGATATTGTTTTATCAGCGAATAAATCAATGAGCTTCTCAATCTCTCCTTTGGCTGTTTTTTCGGGGATCTTAGAGTTTTCTAACTCAACTCGTGCGACTCTCTGCACGAGCCGGTGAACAGAGATGTAGTCCTCAAAGCGTTTAATCATAGAGTATATTACTAATTCATCTATACACTCTTCTATTTCTGGCTCGTCACCTACTCTTGGATTTGTAAATAGATCAATAGGAATATTATTTGGATTTAGATAGGCAAATAAATACATTAATTGATTTGCTAGAGGGGAGAGGGCATTCATGGTAATTTGCCAGGTCGTTGCCACTGTATAAGGATAATTGCCTTTTTTATCTTTGTAATTTAAAACAATAGCTTTCTTTACTTTGAAATCTTCTATATATTTTGAAAGTCCACATTTTTTTAATTCTATGTAGCTAGCTGCTTGAGCAAGGGCGAGGGGTAAGCATTCAACTTTATGAGCGAGTGTTTCCGCAAGCTTATGATTATTCTCATCATCAGCAAGCTTGGTTCTCATAAAAAGATAGTGGATAGCTTCTTCGATACGGAATACATTGAGTGGTATGCTATCAGCATCCCATCCTTCTTCACCACGACGTGAAGTGATAATAATATGGCTATTATCGGGCAAAAGACCTTTAAGTTTTCTTTTCGATGACGCATTATCATAAATAAGCAGGCACTTTTGTTTCTTTGCTAAAGCATTTTGCAAACCTTTTACAATTTTAACATCATTACTTTCCTCTATTGGCTTCTTCAATAGCTTTTTTAATTGTTTTATCAAAATTTTATAATTTTGGATAAGAGGCTTTTTTTCATCTGCATCCGAGGATAATTTTATTAATAATTTTTTATCTTTATAGTCTTTCTTAATTTCTCTTAACAAATTTCTATAGCCTTTAATAAGGGAACTTTTTTCACTTGCATCAATCCAATGGATTACTTCATAAAGTTTATACTCCCGTGCCAGATGAGCGTAGGCGAGAGCAAGCTCGGATTTACCAATGCCTCCTAAGCCAGTAATCACAACTTTCATGTACTTTTTTTGTTGGTGTTGTAATATATCTCCTAGATGAATTAAGTAGCTATCTTTAGGACTTAGGGGTACTCTTTCTTTAGAGGGTTGTATGCTTACTATGAAATTTTGACTGTACCACTCAGGGAGATAACCAATTGACGGGGATTCAAAGGATTGTCCCCACTTTTTGAAGAAGGGAGTAAGATCCTCTACTTGAAAAAGAGCATTCGGATTAGGTTTTGGGGGCGGAAGGTCTGGTATTGGTTTTCCAAGAACTTTTGCGCGGTCGAAAAGCTTTTTTGCTTCTTCCAGGTTTTGGTATTCACCGTCAGCAGAATAAACACGATAAAGCTCATGAATGGCCTTAGAATTGTCTTGTCCCGCAGCTGCTTCAAGAAAATATAAAGCAGCAACTATATCCTTGGGAACGCCTAAGCCTTGAAGATAATACTTTCCAATCAAAAACATAATTTTAGGAGAGCTTTGCGGATTGTCTAACTGCATATAAAGAGTAAATGCTTCCAAATAATTTTGTTCGGTACCTTTTCCTTGACTATAGCGCTCCGCTAATTTTAGCAACATGTGATCTGGTACTTTATCTCCAGCTTCTTTGACTGCAGTATAAAAACACGTAAAGGCTTCTTTGTCCTTTTGGTCTTGGTCATAAATGTTTCCTTTAGCCCACCATTCATCGGCTGACTTTAGGTATTCTGTCCTCGCCACAGCTGGCTGTGGAAGCTCATAAGGAGGGGCCTCTTCTTTTAAGTGGTAGTCTCTTATCCACTTAATAATCACATTGAAATTCTCTGATGTAAGGCGGACTCCTTTATTTCTCCCGCTTATGTTTCCTTCTGTGTGAATCCCGATAGTCAAGATATTATTAAGCTTTGGATTGATAGGGGTTGGCCATTGGCGCCAGATGGCACCGCCGCTTTGTCCAAAAGATGTTGGGATCTCATATTCAATCGTTTCAGGGCCAAACCATTGGCTTGTGGCTCGGCTTGTTTTTTCCCACATTTGGGTGGAGTAATAGTCTTTACTGCCTTTTTCTCCTGGATAGCCTGTTACCGTGAGATCTCCTAGATGAAAAAACAGATTGGAGGCACAAAGCAGTCCCGACCAACCTACTTTATTACCAATAGCCTGATTCAATATAATCATTCCTAAATCGTAATCATCTTTTCTGCGTGACCTAGGATCTAGCCATTGATTATGACAAAGCAAAATAGATCCTTTGCTATAGCCAAAGGGAAAGTGGCTTCCTTTTCTGCCTGGGCTAAACCAAACTTCACTGGCCCATTTCGACTTTTTCCTGAGATCGAAAAGATTATGACCTGCAGTTAAAACATGGTTGGGACCCACTAGGATGCCAGAGCCAACAACTAAACATTCATCTCCAAATCGCATCATAAGATGCCCATGCACACAGTGGGGCCATTGAGAGGGGGCTTGAACCTCGCGCCTGGTATCCAATACTGAAGAAAAACTTTGTGTGAAGGACTCCGGCTCTTCTTGTGTCACTTTGGCCGCCAAGCCATCTGGAATGGTATAAGGAATCTTAGGTAGTGATTCTTCGCGATTGGAATCTTTTGGAATGATACTTGGTTGGTAACAAAAAGTGTACCTAAGCTTTGAGGTGCCTGTTACGAGAGGTTCTAGTTTCTCAATATACTCAGGGCCTTGCCCTTGTCGTAAATCATGGATTTCAGGATTATCCATTGCTTGCAGGGAAGATATTCCTACTAGCCATGGATAAAAGCCTAATATGATAAATCGAAGATAGGTCATCATGGTTACCTCCGAGCTTATTGAATATTAATAAGTTTTTGAGCAAAAAGATCGGCTATTTGCTATTAAAAATCATGTTCAGCATGAATTTTTACTAGGAAAGGTTTTTTTCCACCCGTTACTGTTAAACCGATTATCCGATCAATTAAAAAATTGGCCTCTAATAATGTTGCCCAAGATACTTTGCATGATTACCTTAGTTATTGCTGGTTATCAGTACATTAATAATGATCTCTGCATTTAAAAAATCTCTGGTTTCAACCAGTAGCATTTTTTAAAAAGATTTCTGCAGTTCTCAAAGAAACCACATTATTAAGAGAGAATTGGTTCCGCAGGTTTTTCATAATGCCAGCTGTCACTAAAACTGAAGGATTATTCATCCATACTTTTCGACGGACCACTCATATAATAATGAAATATCTCGGGCCTTATAATATACATATGTTTAATAAATAAACTTTTAATACGAAAAATATTTTTGAAGATTTACAAATTTTGTAAAAAACCAATCCGTGAAAAGCTTAAACAAGTCTTGCAGCAATCCGATATAATAGTAATGCATTTAGAAAGGGATTTAAGGCAGCTTGCCTATTTTTTCCTTTCCTTATTTGATAACTACTATTAATTTTTATAATGCATTAAAGTTAAATATTCTTTTAGAATTAGAATGTGAAATTATTTTTTTCCACGTTTTATATACATATTCATATTGTTTTTAGTTCTATTAACTATAAATCCCAAAGTACATATAAATAAAAAAGCAAAAAATCAAATATGTTAATACACCCCAATGGGAAAATATCATACAAAACATTTATCCAATTTCCCACTTAGATGCATAAATCAAAGCGTATTGCACAAACGGTCGTTTTCGATAGGCAATTCTTCCCGCTGGCATCCTGTATGCATGAGCTTCAATAAAGAGTTGAAGAGACGATGAAATGTGAGTTTTGTGTCAGGGCCTTTTGACCCTTTTGTTAAATGAGGGAAGACAGATTCATTGAATTCATCCTCCTCCAACATGATCGGAATGCTTTGATATTTATTACCTTTGACCATACCTACCCAATTTGAATTAATGTAAATTTAACAAAACAAACCTTACATATTAAATAATTGTAAACAAAGAACTAATGACAAATTGAGGCAATATTTAAAGCTAGCAATGAGTTGTACCGGAAATCTACTCTTCATCCATTCCATATTGTTGTAATAAAGAGATGGTTACGATAAGCTTCAGATTTTTTAATTATATCAAGAACCATCGAATTAATTTCTTTACAAAGTTCCCTCTGATCTTGCAGGGTATTACGGTGCTCCTTTAGTTTTTTTATGATTTTTTGTAAAGCTAGGCTTTTTTCTGATTCCCCATTAGCTGCATGGTATGGCTCTAAAAATGCATTCAGAAAATGATGTTGGCTTTCTTTTACATATTTTAGGCCTAATAAAATGCCCTCCATTTTTTTATCAATATCACGTTGAGGTGTTGTAGACGTCAAAATCTCCTGTAAAATGGTGATTGAACTTTCATAAGCCCCATATAATTCTTCTAATTTGTCATGAAGTTTTTCTGATTTGAGAAGATCAATCCTATCATCTGAAACTAAGCAAAGATAGGGGGGCAAATCCTCTCTCAACTTAAGATATAAGTCAGCAATGCTTTTTTTGTTGGCAACCTTTTCCAGGGAAGCAGCTGGTGATCTTGGATTCATCTTAAGACAGGTGACCAAAAAGCCAGGCTCATTAATTTGTATCAATAACTTAATATAAGCATCGCTCAGATTGCCAATTTGGTGACTCAGAGATCTAAGAGAGGGATTCTCTCCAAAGCCATGGCCAAAACCACCGCCAGCAAGTCCTTCTAGAAAGATGTGATGATCCTTTAAGCTTTCTAACATATCTATTAATTCTTTTATATCTGTCTGTCTTCCTTCTGGTGCTTCGGTGTGCCTAAAATTAGTTAAGTCACAAGTAAAAAAGGACTGAAGCGCTTGTTTTGCTTGTGTGTATTTTGGGTCTGATTTTAGCGCCGAGGTATACCACTTCACAGCCTCTTTATAATTCTGAGTCACTCCTCTTCCACCTCCATACATCTGCCCAAGCTTAAATTGAGCTTCAGCGTGATTTTGCTTAGCAGCCTTAGTGTACCAGGTCACAGCGTGTTGGTCAGCTTCTGGTCCTTGGGGCAATCCGGCCCGACCAATCTGATACATCAACCCAAGATTACCTTGAGCAGCAGCGTTACCTTGCTCAGCAGCCTTAGTAACCAGGGCCACAGCGTGTTGGTCAGCTTCTGGTCCTTTGGGTAATCCTGCTCGCCCATCACGATACATCAACCCAAGATTAAATTGGGCATCAGCGTTACCTTGCTCAGCAGCTTTAGTGCACCAGGTCACAGCTTGTTGGTCAGCTTCTGGTCCTTTGGGTAATCCTGCTCGCCCATCACGATACATCAACCCAAGAATAAATTGAGCTTCACGCGTTACCTTGTTCAGCAGCCTTAGTGAACAGGGTCACAGCGTGTTGGTCAGCTTCTGGTCCTTTGGGTAATCCTGCTCGCCCTTCACGATACATCCCCCCAAGAATAAATTGAGCAACAAAGTGACCTTGCTCAGCAGCCTTAGTGAACAGGGTCACAGTGTGTTGGTCAGCTTCTGGTCCTTTGGATAATCCTGCTCGCCCTTCACGATACATCCACCCAAGATAAAATTGAGCACCAGCGTTACCTTGCTCAGCAGCCTTAGTGTACCAGGTCACAGCGTGTTGGTCAGCTTCTGGTCCTTTGGGTAATCCTGCTCGCCCTTCACGATACATCCGCCCAAGAATAAATTGGGCATCAGCGTTACCTTGCTCAGCAGCCTTAGTGTACCAGGTCACAGCGTGTTGGTCAGCTTCTGGTCCTTTGGGTAATCCTGCTCGCCCTTCACGATACATAAACCCAAGATTAACTTGAGCAACAGCGTTACCTTGCTCAGCAGCCTTAGTAAACAGAGTCACAGTGTGTTGGTCAGCTTCTGGTCCTTTGGGTAATCCTGCTCGCCCTTCACGATATATAAACCCAAGAATACACTGAGCAGGAGCATCTTCGGTCGTAGCTCTTTTACGGATCTCGGTGAGTAAGTTAGATGTCCATTGATGAGGCTTTCCATTAGTTATGATAGCAAGTATTTGGGCACTGGATAAAGCTTCAAGATTTTCTGATTTCTCAGTGTTTTCAATCTCCATTGGATGGCACGGTGTAGAAAAAGCAGCTCCAGCGCGAACCTTTTCCTCCTCGCCGTTAGGGTTTATTCTCATTTTTTTATGGGGAGGAGGGAGGTCATCCTCCTTTTCCATAGCATTCGAATTTAAGACAAGGAGGGAAGACATTAAAAGAAGGCTAGAAAAAGATTTCATTGTTAGGCTCGCTTAACTTATTATTTTCTTATTTTTATCAGCCTTGAATAGGGCATATTTTTCACGAAAATAATATACTTATTACTTTAATAAAAGAGTAAAATTCTTTCCTCGTTCTCTGTGGAATTAGCTTTTTGGAAAAGCGTGATACCTCGGTCCCAAAATTAAAGCTCACTAGCTAGATAGGGAAAATTTGATCTTCCGGGAATGCATGAGAGAAACCTTAAGCCCCATGTGAGTAGAGAGATTAGGCTCCCTTGTTCTCTCTACTCACATGGATGGATTTACTCATTTAACCGCCTCCAAAATAGGGGGGCTAACTTTTTACTGGTTGCTAGTTTGGGGGAAGGAGAAAATTGTTGAAAATGCTCAGGCCATACCAGATTATCAAGATCGTTCTGATGCGTGCTCGTTTTTCCTTCCAGTCCCAATTTATTTCGTACGGTAGCAAGGTCGCTTTTTATAAGCAGACCGTATATCTGGAAGAAGAAATGGCTCTAAATAAATATTCATGCACCACAACCCCTTGCCTGCAGGCAATTGGGCCTGCTTTAAGGTTCGCTTGAGCTTTTTTGCACAACCACCAGATGCTATCAATTACTAATTTCGCATGAAGTCAACAGGAATTTATTGGTTAGAATTATCTACTTTATCTTTTTCCATTTATGGGAAATTTTTTATACAAGAATAATAATGGTTTTTTGTTTACTTTTTAGTAAACTCCCTTGCAAGCAAAAAGGAGTATATTGCGTTGGGCACGACATATCCAATATCTGTGCTAGCACTTTATTTTATTCCTTTTTTTCTAGCTTACTACCAAAGCAACATTCCAAAATTTCTTAATCAGATGCTTCCTAATAAAGGAAGACGCCTTATACCTTACACCTTCCTTCTAATACTAAAAAACTTATAGGAAATAATAATGAAGGCTATTCTCCTGGCAGCTGCTGCCCTTAACAAGACAGCCTTAGAAGAACAAGAGCTATGCTTTGCAAAAGGCTATCAAGAAATTAACAATGACTGTTCATCCAAAACTACTTATTAACTACTTTATAGGATACAACTCATGAAACAACGGCACAATAGTCTTCTTACTCTTGCTTTAAGTTTACTTCTTGGTACCAGGGTATGTTGCGTCGCCTCACAGGCAATGGAAAATCCATCAAGTATTGATTTAGCAAATATTACCAGCACATCTTTAAGCCTTAAAGGAAGGAAGATTGGAGCTGATGAGGCGCAGGTCCTAGCCAAGAATACTACCCTCACTTCCTTGAATTTGGACAATAATGATATTGGTGAAGAAGGCGCTCATGCCCTGCTTCAAGGTTTAAGGAAGCATAGCAACCTTATTGAGCTCAAGGGAGTCGCTTTCAATGAAGGGGCGGCGGCGGAAGTTGCAGCTCTTCTTGCCAAGAACCGCACCCTGGCTGAAACACGTAAAGTCCAAGCGCAGTTGCTAGATTTATTCTCTGAAGGCTTGGGTGCTGATCACCCTCTTAGCCATCTCGCCT
The DNA here is from genome assembly GCF_000757605.1 of Candidatus Paracaedibacter symbiosus. Lineage (GTDB taxonomy): Bacteria > Pseudomonadota > Alphaproteobacteria > Paracaedibacterales > Paracaedibacteraceae > Paracaedibacter_A > Paracaedibacter_A symbiosus. The sequence continues at coordinate 24,288 of NZ_JQAK01000008.1, forward strand.
TAAGCCTTGCTGCTATTCAAGGGTTGGAAGGGTCTTCTTCCCCACTTATTGCCGTGCGCCATCTGAGCCAAGCCCTTATACAAGGCGAATCACGGGCTTTACCCCATCTCCGGACACTAGCAGAACAAGGCCATGCAGATGCGCAATACGCCCTTGCTCAAGCATATGAGCACGGCCATGGCACGCTGCCTCAACCTCTTGAAGCTC
>NZ_JQAK01000006.1 GCF_000757605.1 Candidatus Paracaedibacter symbiosus
GGTAGAATTTAATTGGATGGTTTTGTAGCAAATTTCAAAATGCGTAGATTAATAGGATCTCTCTAAACTTAATTACGCTGCAAGACATAACATTGCTGCCAGGATGATAAAGCTTCTTTAAGAGAATTCTGTCCTTTTCGTCTCATGTGATATAGTTCAATTCCCATTAATGTAGCTGCAGCGCAGATCAAGCTTTTAAAAACAAGCATGGGCTTGGTAATCCGCTTTATCTCCCGATGATCTTGTTCTGCCATATTGTTAAGATATTTAACCTGACAGATAGATTAAACTTTATTTAATCAAGAACGGCTTCTTTAAGAGTTTGAGGAAGTTGATCTAAATTATCTACACCAATTACCTCAAGGTTATTTTTGGATGCAAGCAGGGCTAAAGTTTTTAAACTCGAGATGGCATCAGTAATTGACATCATGTATTGTGGCCCTTCTTTTGGAGAAAATGTTTCCTCATAAAGTTCTATATCATAAGCCTTATAACCCTGTGTATCTGAAAGTGAGGTAATAATTGCTTGATAATGGGCATCATCATTTTTTATGAAGTTAATTTGACGATGCAAGGGAACACGTTTTAGAACACCATTATAACGGTTATTATGAGATGAAATGGAGAAATAGATATCAGTTTCGTTTGGGCGACTTGGATCTTTTGAAAATAATTTTTTTAAACTTTTAAAAGTATAGTTTTTTGTGGCCTTATTTTCTACTGGCATTTCACTAGCATCAATTTTTGCTTCTACATATATAACACGCTTGAACGGGCAGTTTGCGCTATAAGAAGTTACGCGTGCCTCAAACTCACTTATTTTTAGGGGGGTACCAGTAGAATTGTGTACAGAATATAAAGCCCGTTCTTCCTCAGTGGCGAGGGCACCAGTGATTAAACAGGCAGCTAAAAATAAAGGTTTGTACATTAAAAAATTCCTTTCTATAAATATTTACAATTTACATATGGTATTATTTTTTTTGCTGCCATATTTTTTTAGAATTATTTTAAAGCATTCAACTCGACTTTGGCCATTTTTTCTTGAAGAAACAGAAGGTGTTCCCGGGCTTCTATAATTGTTTGAGAAGTTAATTTATCTCTCCATGAATTAATTGTACCCCCTGCCAAAAAACTCTAAGAACTTGTCTGGGAAAAAGAAAAAGTGGTAAGCAGTATGGGCGCCTTTCTTAACCTTTTGAAAGTAGGAAGGTATAAACAGAGCGCCAAAGAGTATCGACAAAAGTTTATCCAGTCTATAGATATCTTTAATGAGATTGTGGCTTCACACCATCATTATGCCGAATAAGAGAGGAGAAGGGATCTCTATTTTTCCCCTCCAAACAACTTGACGAAACCTCTCAATCCTCTTTCAACAATTTTGTGAGTCTGATGGCGTAGTAGGTCCAAAATCAGACCGTCTTACCCAAAGTCATAACCTCACTCAGCAGATGCAACAGATCGCCCATCTATTCACTTCTCTCAAAGATAAGTTAAGTGCATTTTCCAAGTGCCTAACTTAAGAAGGGAAGAAGCGCTTGCCAATAGCGCATCATGGGTGATAATTTTAAAAGTAATGTTGTTCATTTTTCCTCAAGCGTTAAGAAAGAATAATACCTTTGAAGGGTAAAGCCTGTTTTTAAAGCAACACGAAGAGAGGCAGCGTTGTTATAATCACAACTCCACTCAGGTACCCAACCTCGTTCTAAGCACTCTTGAATGACAGCTTTTACCACTAGTGTTGCTGTTCCTTTATTCTGATGCTTTGGATGGGTGGCAATAGCAATCTCACAGTGGTTATTTCCCACGCATGCTGCATAAGCTGCACTCAATACAACTTCTTCTTCACATACGGCAATGCCGAATCTATGTTGAAAGAAAAGCTCATGAGAGCCTACGACCTCAAACCACGGACACTGCCTACCAAAATCTGCATCGATGATTTTGTGGAAGGTTAAGCCTGGTGGCATTGTAATATTTATGCTTGGGTTTTTATAAAAAAGCTGGATTCGAGGGATGGGTTTCATCCCATGCGAAAGAAGGCGCGTATGATGTCGTTCATCACACACGAGAAGAATTTTTGGAAAAGTTTTAAAATATTGCAGCAAACTCATGAGTTCGCCATCATCCAATTCACCGGCTAAGTAACAATAAGCATCAGTGGTCTTAAGCAGAATAAATTTGCTTGGTTCATTGGGGAAAGCTTCTCCTAAGCATGTTTGATTAATAAGAGAACAAACTCCTGCTTGATTGGGAAGGCAATAAAGTTCTTCCAAAAGGTGGGGAGGAATACTTACCGCTACCGTGTTCATGTTCCTAACTTTCTCTTATAGAACTAGCTTTTTGCAGGCATATGCCATGAAAACTCTATCTTGCGTGTTTCTGAATTCAAATTTTGGCCACATCGCTATTGGCTGTCAAGGGCAATGTAAAAGTGCACCAAATAGCGGAGAAAAAGAGCACAGTCATGCATCTGGATCGGTCCGTATTGCAAGAGTTAAAATAAGATGTTTGGTTTTAAGAGGGTAGATTGCAATCATATCATTGGCTTTTTGTTAAGACTTTTGTCTTTAGCCCTGATGGGATCTGCGTTCTCTTCTCTCTCTCAATCAACTTACCGGCCTTTAGAAAGCCATGACGGTGCCAGAGTTTTAAAAAGCGGATCCAAAACGCCCATGCTTTATGGCAGGAAATAACTTTAAAGGAGAATTATGCCTAATGAAGTCAATATAAAGGCTATTCTTGCTCTCTAAAAGTTAATTTGACAGTACCCACTTCTCCCTTAATGAAGGGGTGCCTTTTTTGATTTTGGGTGACTTTATCCTAATGCTCGTTTGCCTATTGTTTTAAAGGAATCGGCTTGTTTGCCAATCCTCTTTTAATTTTATTGTCCAGTGTTAACGGCTTGTATGGACGTCTTGCAAGGAGAGATATATTATGGTATTTAGCTGTAAGCACCCATAAAAGTTTTGCTAACGCGTCATAATAATAATTTAAAGAAGTATGTCGACATACAACGCTATGCGCAAGACTTAGGACATTAAAATTGTCCTTTGACCCCGCTGATGAAACTTATTGAGTTTAGGAGTCCCTTATGAAGAAATACGCCCTTTATCTGTTATTCTTTTCACTATACATTTTTGAATTTTTGCCTACAGCCTCTATGAGTTCATCTTTAACGCAGGACAGTTGGGACTCTAAAGCCCCCAGGGTAGAGATTCGCCCCCTTAATCCTGAAGATATTAGGGAGTGATGCCCTTGTTGCTCCCTACCCTTTCTGCAGACATTCAAGAGTGGCAAAAAGAGTATTTGTTACTTCATCAAAAAGCTAAGCATTACCATTCTCATAAACTCGGTTATCCTGTCTCATTAATGGCGTCTCTTTATAATGAGCAGAGAGGAAAAGAAGACATAGAGGTGTTCCATGAACCGGGCCTTGAACGTCACAAGATTATTAATAATAGTGTTTTAGGCATCCTTCCTGGAAGCCTAGCGGAAATGTTTTTGGTTAATGTTGGTGACCCTCGCTATGAATCAAACAGCCATCCAATAGAAACAAAGAAAATAGAAAGAGACGTTATTGAAATCATGACAGCTTATCTTGGCTTGAGCCCTGGAAAAGGTGCAGGCTATGTCACGGCAGGGGGCACGGAAGCCAATTTTGCAGGACTGTGGTGGTCCCGTCGATATCTTCTTCACAAAAATGAAGCGCTTATTCAAGAGATTAGCCATAAAATAAAGGCGATAAAACAGAAGCCCCCCTTTGATCAACCATGGGCAATAGATGAAACAAACGACCATGCCGAGCTTCTTGACAAAAACAAAGCCTTCGGGGAGCTTTACTCGCTTGAGCAGATCTACAAGCAACTTTTATATCCATCAATATTCTTTACAGAAACTCATACTCATTGTTCTATCTTCAAAATAGCCCAGCAGCTTTGCCTTGATTGTAAGCCTGTTAAAGCGCAAGAGGATGGCTCTATGGATATAGCCTCACTTACAGACATGCTCAAAGAGCATAAAGCAAAGAATAGCTACAATCCTGTGATCGTTGTTGCAAATGCCGGCACGACTGTTATGGGAGCAATAGATGATATTACAGCGATAAATACGGCTTTACGTCAAACTTTAACCTCTCCTTGCACCTATACCATTCATATGGATGGGGCGTTAAATGGCTTTATCCTCCCCCTCTTAAAGCCCTTTGGAGAAGTGGACGATTATTTTCAATCGATTGGAGTTCGCACCATAGCTATATCGGCGCATAAATTCTTGGGAACGCAGGCGATTTGCGGCATGATTCTCACAACACAAGAGTTTTTAGAGCATGCCTTTCCTTTGAACACGCATATTATTGACTATATTGGGGATATCGCTGATATTACCTTTTCCGGCTGCCGGTCGGGACTTAATATCATGCTTCTTCATAATGCTATGTGCTCTCTTGGCTTGCATCAAAGAAATTACAGTAAATTAAGGTCCCTCGTGAAGAGGAATTTTGAAAACGCTCGTTATCTCTCTCAAAAGCTTAAAGCTCTCCTTGGCGACAAAGAGGTCTTATGGAAGGACGGTCAATTTAACGTACTCTTTAAGCGCCCGAGCCCCAGACTTATTGTCAAATATAATTTGATGCCTGCTTCTGCAGATCATGTAGCCGCTTGTGTTCTTCAGAATGTTACCCGCTCCTTAATCGACAAATTTATTGATGATTATCAAACTGAGCTCACAACGGGGCTTTGTCAAGTTGTTGAAGAGGAATAAAAGCAGTGGAGTAACGTCCTCTCTCTTAGATAGATTGAGGGTGTGTCATAAAATTTGATTGAAACAAGCCAAAGGCTTCTTGAAGCTTGTGTCTATACTCTTGAGCTGGATAAGCACATCTCTTAATCTTTAGAAGTTTTAGAAAAGCCCTCATGCCAGAAAGGAACCTTTGAGTTGATCCGGGGCTTTTAAATCCACGCATCTGTCTTGAGAAATCAGATAGCTGACTTGGCATCTCGCCTTCTTGCCAAAGAGTGTCGATCTCTTCTCCTTGGTTATCGACCAGGCGCCAAAGCTAAAAGACATCCGCCTTAATTTTGACGCGCATTTCATCAATATGCCACTTATCCTTAAAAGCGGCTCCTCTTTGTCTCCTTATCGCTTACGCATATAGAGGACCTAGAGTCTTCACCCGTAAGCTGATCGCTTCATAAATGACTTGGATCCCCCTTTCTAAGAGAAGCTCACTGATATCTCGCAGGCTCAGTTTATAATGAAAATACAAACGGACAGCATAGCCAATGACGGCCTTGGGCAGGCGATAGCCTTTATAAAGCTCACTCATCATAAGCCCTCTTATAATCAGGATGATTTGAATGAACACATTTTATCTCAATCCTAGACACTCATCAACTTGACAAAGCTATAAATAGAGTTTTCATTTGTGGCGCTCTCTAAGATAATGACAATATAAAAGCGACTAAATACTTGCAAGATGCAGAAAATATAAGCTGCTCAGGTATTCTTCATTCCTTATAATAATTCTACGCTCAAATCCTGCCTTGATATCTGGTTACGGCCAAGAAGAGGTGATTTTCAATCCATTGTCACTATCCAAAAGTGGACCAATTTTAATTCGTTATTAACACAAGCTCAAAGTTTTATAGATAGGCTTTATGTTATATTTTAACGTGATCATTGAAATTGCTTAGTTTAAGTGTCTCAGTATTCAGTTTAGATAGAATATCAGTTAAGCAACATTTAAATTTTTGACAAAACTCTTGTACGTAAGATTTTTCAAAAAATCGCTTACGATAGAAAATTTCAAGGTTAATTGAGTCAGGATGCTGTATTGCAGTAATAGTGGAATCAATTGGGAATAACTTCCGTGACCAATAAAAACTATTCTCTTCTGAAGCATGGGAATGTGATTCATCCGGGATCCGTGGATCGTCCGCTAGAGATATTTGGCATTCTGCATCGTCCAATTTAAAACTATAATTATTGATTATTGCTGGTATATAATTAAACTCTATATTAGGCATCCTGTTTAACAAATTATGCTTGTTTTTTAAAATATAGCCTATCTCTCCTCGCGCTATAGAAAAATGTTCTTGAAGAGTTTTATCAGTAGATAAAACTTGCTCTAAAATAGCTGAATTTTCATTATAGTCAAAAGTACATGGTATCATGGAGGCGACAAAACCGATTGTATTCTGGAAGCAGCCATGTGTACGGTTATGATAAACTAAACTTATGCAAAATCTCTTTTCTAAGGTTAATTCATATAACACTTTTTGCAAACAAGATAACAAAATAACATATATACTTATTTTATATCTTTTAGATAATTCATCTAATTGTTTATAGGTATCTTTATTAATAGAAAACCCTTCTATTGCTGCGCAATTTTCGCCTACATTATGGTCATTAAAATATGGAAAATTAACCGGCTTGACCCCGGTCAGTTTCTGTCGCCAATAGGGTAAATCAATTTTATCCTGCTGTTCATAGTGCCATTTTACAAATTGGCTATAAGGTTTTGCATTTAACTCAGCTAAGGAAGTATTGTTGTATAATTTACTTAAATCTTGCCAAAATATACGAATTGACATTGCATCGCAAATTAAATGATGTATATATAAAATTATATAATATTCTTCATTTTCATTTTTCAGCACAAACACGCGCCATAAAGGAGGCTTATCTGGAAGTAAGAATGTAAAAGCAATATTATGGAAGTAAGAGTTTGCTTCTGTATCATCTTTAATATTATCTATAGTTAATTCCCATGTCATATTTTCTTGTATGTATCTTTGATAATAACCTGTGGAATTTTTTGTGTACCCAGTAGAAAATGCCTCATGATTGTCTATAATTTTTTGTATACTAGATTTTAATCTGCTAAAGTCCAGCGGGCCTCTCACCTTACACATGGATTTAATATTATTGTAATAATTAGCATTACTATCTAAGTCCGCCAGCTTGAGTAAGAGTTCCTCCCTGGAGCTAAGTGTAGAAAATGTCCAATTTGATAGAGCTTTGTTCGACATGATAGAAATCTCTCAATGATTCGGCGGAATGATCCTACTTAGGTGTAACGCATTTATTGCATGAATTCCGCTTGTTAGTTAGTAGTTTTAAAATAATACCTTCTCGTTTTTAGGCTTCGAATTTTTTTAATATCAAGGGGCTCGTTTTGGAAGCTCAGGGTACGAGTAACCAGTTGATTAGGCGTAATTACCCTACTTTTGGTTACTCGTACCCTGTCGAACAAAGCTTCTCATAGTGTTGATCTTTGATTAATAATTAGACTGAAGATAGAGTTGAGCGTCAATGGAGAAGGAAGATCATTCACCTCTAGATCTAAACTAAACTTGCTATTTATTTCTCCTAGCAAGATCGTCAATGCTAATGAACTTATTCCATAACTTTCTAATTCTATCTCTTCTTCAATGCTCTCTTTATTTACCTGGATAATTTTTGATAATTTTTCCCTAATAAAATTATTTACAGCTTCTAATTCTAAAAGATAAGTTATTGGTTCTTTGGATTTTTCATTGTGGCTATGCATATTTATTTCTCAAATAGTTTTCAATAAATCTATATTTTAGTTAATCTAATCCCAATGACTTGGGAGATAATTTTTTATCACTATAAATTACATTTAGTTGATTGTTAATGTATTGATTTCGACACTGTCCTCTTTGTATCTTACCACTAACTGTTTTAGGAATTGAGGCAGTCTTAACTAGAATAACCTCATAAGTATCTAGACCATGCTCTTTAGATAAAGCTCTGCGCATTGCTCTTATAATTTCTATCAACTGGTTAATATTTAGACTCGCAATAACTTCCTGAACAATAATTAACTCTTCGCGATCATCCAATTCTACAGAAAAAGCTGCATTAGTATGATTCTTTAATATTGAATGCGAATTAGATATGGTTGTTTCAATATCTGTTGGATAATGATTTTTTCCAGAGAGAATAATAACTTCTTTTAAGCGCCCTGTTATAAATATCTCTCCATCTCTTAAAAACCCAAGGTCCCCTGTCTTAAGATATTTTCTTTGACTTTCTTTTTTAGAAAAATCTGTACTGAGGTGTTTTTTATCCGCTGTATTCCAGTATCCTGGACTGCACTGGTAGCCTGATACCCATATTTCTCCTGCGTTTTTAGTTTCCTTACCAGATTGTGGGTCCATTATCACAACATCTAGACCCGGGACTACTTTGCCGCATCCTACGATTACACGACCTTTTTTTTCCAGATCTTCTTTTATTATATTTTCTTTTAAAGAATTGGTATCTAGACTCAAAAAAACAGGTTTTTCTCCAATACTGCTCGTAGAAATCGTTCCAACTGTCTCTGACATTCCATACAAAGGGGTAAATGCTTCAAAGTTAAAATTATATAATTTATACTTTTCATAAAAACTCATGATCGTCTTTTCACGTATTATTTCACTTCCAGTGATAGCAACCCTCCAATTATTCAAGTCAATTCCTTGTATTTGCTCTTCATCCATATAGTTAACACAGAGATCATAACCAAAACTAGGACAACCACTATGAGTTGCACGGTATTTTGACATAGACAGCAACCATTGCATTGGATGCGATAAAAAGGTAGATGGAGCCATAAGAAAGCAAGTGGCACCACAATATAAAGGCAACAAATAGCCATAGAGTAAACCGTAAGCATGAGTATGGGGTGCCCAATTTAAAGCAATGCTGTCTTCTTCATACCCTAAAGCTAATGCTGTGACCTTAAAGTTTTTGGTCATATTTTCTTGCGTACAAATTACACCTTTAGGGGAGGAGGTAGATCCAGATGTATACTGTAAGTAGGTAATGGTAGATGGAGAAAGCTTTAAAAAGGGATGATTTTCTTTTTCATGCTTACCACTAATTTCTTTAAAATTGATAATAGGTAGATGGGAAAGAAAATTGAAAATTTTACCATTTCTTTCATATACCTCCATAAAATCTGAGTCACAAAGAACCATTGCTATATCCGCATCTTTTACAATAGTTTTTAGAGATGGCAGTGTTCTTTCCAGCGTGCTCTTGGTTGGCGAAGGTACAGGTACCGCAATTGCTCCTGCATATAAACAACCTATAAAAGAAACAATAAAATTTAATCCTGGAGAAAAAGGGAGAAGAATCCTTTCACGATTGAAACCATGTCTTTGAAGGTAATCACCTACAGTACGAGCCTGTTTATAAAGTTCACTATAGGTCAGTTTGCTAACCTCTGTATCACTGTCTTTGAGAAAAACACAGGCGCTCTTATTTGGTAAAGAGATAGCGTAGTGTTCAAGCATATAGAGAAGATCTTTTTCTTCTGGCTGCATAAAACCACCTTAGTATTATTTTAGATAAACTTTCCAAGCTTTGCACACACAAAGATAACAGTCAAGCCCTCTCACATGTATCCTAGTGATTTGACTGATAAAGAATGGGATTTAAAAGACTATTTCACTCCCAAAGATCCTCGTGGCTGTAAACCAAAACATGATAAAAGAACAATTGTTAACGCTATTTTTTACTTGAATAAGGGAGGTATTCAGTGGCGGATGCTGCCAAAAGATTTCCCCCCTTGGCAGACAGTGTATGATTGCTTCAGAATTTGGAGCCGCGCAGGCTTATGGGAGACTATTCTTGATTGCCTCAACACAAAGTACCGTCAACAACAAGGAAGAACACCAATGCCAACATATTCAATTTTAGATACGCAAACTGCCAAGAGTCATTTCCACGGAGAAGAACGCGGCTTTGATGGGGGAAAAAAAGATACAAGGCCGCAAACGTCATATAGGCGTTGATGTTTTAGGGTGCCTTCTAAGTGTTCACTGTCATGCAGCAAATTTTCCAGATACAAAGAGAGCAGCATTAGTTATGGACCGGTTGATTGATAAATACCCCTCTATTCAAGCTTTTGCTGGAGATGGTGGATATCGTGGGACGGCACTTGATTGTGCAGTCACCCAGCTCAACAGAGCATTTCATATTGCTGTAGGACTCACAGGAAAGTACGTTCCCATGTCTATGAGATGGGTAGTTGACCGAACTCTTGGGTGGATCACAAAAGCTCGAAGGTTAGTCAGGGATTATGAAGTTATCCCGGGTAATGCTGAGAATATGGTCCGTATCTCTATGCTAAAAATTATGCTTGCAAAACTTGTTTAGACTTTTCCCAGACAAGTTCTAAGCTTCTTTATAAATTTAGGACGTTTCATATCTTGCACTACTTGATTATAAAATTCTTGAAATATACTTCTTAAAACGTATCTTCTTCCGCTTTTTTTCATAATATGAGCATGACAACGACTTTTTTGTAGACAAGCACGGCAATCTTTAAGAGGAGCCCGATATATTTTAATCCCCTTGTCCACATAAGAAGATGGAGCTAAAATTACTTGGCTTGGGCAGGTAAATATATCCCGATAAGTATCATAATAAAACTCTTTTTCTAAGGAAGGAAAGGCACTACCACTCCGGCTACTAAACAAAGAAATATATGACCTTATTTGCTTTTTACTTATCTGTGTTAATAATTCCCCAGAGCCATAAGCTCGATCCGCAACAACTTCTTTAAGATCGATAGAGTAAGACTTCAAAATATGTTCAAGCCGATCCATATAAACTTGAGATTCATGAACAGCGCCGGTGGTAACGAAACAATCAAGAATAACACGTTTATAATCATCAATAGATTGATGGACTTTGTATTTTAAAGTTTGAGCTGTTCCTTTTTTATGAGCCAGCCAGACTGGCATGTGAGTCAGTAACGCTTTGATGAGTAGAGTTAGAAAGTTTCCGAGGAGTAGGAGGGTTAATTCCGTTGCCTTTTAGGCTGTTTATTTTTTCGGGGTGAGGAGTGATGTTGGCAAGGGAGTCCAAAGAAGCTTTAGCTTTGATTAAAGTACTATCTGTCATGAGACATTCCCCCTTAACCAGCCCCATTTTTTGGCAAACCTTCACAATATGGTTGAAGAATTTTTGGAAGATATTTTCGCCATATCTATCACGAATGCGGGTTAAAGAAGAATGATGAGGTACGCGATCATTCAAAGTTAAACAGCAAAACCATCTGTAAGCAAGATTAAAGTGTATTTCTTCACATAGCCTCCTGTCAGAAGAAATTCCGTATAAATAACCCACAAGGATCATCCTGAAATAAACTTGTGGATCAATAGAAGGGCGTCCATTATTAGGACAATAGGTAAAAGATGTAAGTTCCCTGATAAATGAGCAGTCAATGAGCCTATCAATTCTTTTTAAGAGATGAGATTTAGGAATTAAAGACTCAGTAGAGACATAACTAAAAAGCTGAGGCTGATAATAATGAATTCCTTGCATTTATTTTGCTTTTTATTGTTCTCATTATTTGTTGAATAATATCATATTTTTCTTTATAAATCAATTAGTTACATAGAAACAATAATCAAAAAGGACATATTTTTCTTCATATAGGAAGCTCGCAAGGGGCTTTTTCAACAGTCCCATTCGTTATCTTTGTGGTTATTTATCTATTGACTATTTAAAGTAAGTTATTATATCTTATTAGTAAGATAATTCAACTTACTTAAGAGGTGTGTAATGGACACAAAAACTGTTATGTCTTCTCGCGGACAAGTGGTTATTCCTAAAATGATTCGAGATATTATAGGACTTCACTCAGGGTCTGAGCTAATTATTCATTTAAGAGAAGATAGTGTTTTAGAATTTAAGCCTGTCTATAAAAGTCTCAAAGATTTTTTTGGGAAAGGAGCGCACAGGATAAAACACGAGAATGCAACAGCTGAAGTAGTTGATATAGATACAGCAATCGCTGAAGCAGTGAGTTCTAACCTCTCCTCTTCTAAATGAGGATATAGATGATTGGCATAGATACAAATATCTTAGTAAGAGCTTTCTTAGAAGATGACATTAATCAAGCTCACCTTGCCCAAGTATTCATGGAAATGGCATCTCAAGACGGAGGCCTTTTTATTTCCTCTTATGCTTTACTTGAATTTGCATGGGTTCTAAAGGTTAAAAAGTTCTCGAGAAAAGAGATTTATCAGGCTTTGATTACCCTCACGGACTCCCCGGGAATCACTATTGGTCAAAGAGATGTAATTTTAGCCGCTGCTGAAAAGTTTTATAAAGGAAAAGCCGATTTTGGCGACTATATGATTTTAGCAGAAGGTGAAAAATATGGAGGCCAACTCTTAAAATCTTTCGATCAAACTTTTGCAGAGGAATCACCCCATATCTCAGCTCCTGACTAAATTTCTAGAATTTAACAGTGCTGGTGTATAACGGCCAATAAAAAGTACCGCCGCATTGCCTCATGAAGTTAGAGCTTTGCAAAAAGCCTATGTTCTTTCTCATTTTTCCATTTATCAGATTTTTGAGTGATATTTTTGATTGGCTATAGCATAGCCAATTATTGTTCTTTAAGATTTATTGGAAGACGAACTGATTTCAAGTTTAAAAATTTTTACCCTCCCCTACTACGTAATCTATTAACATTCATTGTATCCTTGTATCCAAGCGCTTCTACTTACGCCGCGACGCTGCGCAGCTTCATCTACTTTAGCTAGTAAAAAATACGCCATTTATTTCTCAAACTTACAGCTCTTATCTTAAAAAAGAGATTACCAATTTTTATATATTCTATTATTGTCTTATAAAAATTAGTATACTTGTATAAATTTAATTAATGGAAGCAGTCATGGGGTGCTTTATGATTGCCTTAAGTTTAATTTTAATTATTGCTGGTATAATTACGCTATATCTTGGGAAATTAGACATAGGACGTTTACCAGGGGACATCTTATTAAAACGAGGAAACATAACTTTCTATTTTCCTATCATTTCTTGTTTGATTTTAAGCATTATTATTAGCTTTATTCTTTGGTTTATTAGGCGTTGACTATGGATTTATCAGGGAACGAACGCAACTAACAACCTTGGGTGGCATCGTCATCTATGGACCGATCCCGATTGCAATAAATTACCCGTCCTGCCGAGCAAAACCGAAAGCTGGGGGCTTACAAACAATCAATATGTGAAGTTTGCTTCACCAAGATCAAGCTCCATACTTTCTTGTTTTTCCAGCTGCTTACTCTAAATTCAGAATATTATCTATGTGGATCTGGGCTTGGTGGTATTTCATTAGCTGATGATCCTTTGTAATAGTACCGATGTATATTTCCGAGTTGTCTAAAATTTTCCCTTTAGCATTCTGTACAGTTGCCTCAAGTTTCACAGAGGCTCTGTCCTGGAGATTTGTTTTTAGCTCCCCTAAAAGTCCTTCGGTTTTATTGGAAATTTTAGTTAAATCTTGAGCAGAGATCCGCATTTTTATAACTTCGCTCGCAAGGTCGATCTTAGCATGGTCTTTAGCTTTAATTTTAATACAGTTAGCCTTTATAGGATCTGTTGTTACGAGGCGGGCTTTGTCATTAAAAATAAATTCCATTTTTTGAGCCAAAATAGAATCAAGGGAACATTGAGAAGAGTCACTCGCCTGAATGGAAATTTTACTTTTCGGCAGGGATTTAGGAAGGTAAATTACGGTTTTCTGTTCTAACTTTTTTGGGTTGCTCGTAAAACTTGTATAGGTAAAACTGGAATCATCTCCCAGAGTTACGCTGCCTATCAGTGGTTGGTTAGTAGAGTCACTAAAAACTCTTATTGTTCCGCGTGCGCCTTGAGTTATGCTGCCTATCAATGGTTGGCCCCTTATTTGAGGAGAGTCACTAGAAACTTTTATTGTTCCGCGCGAGCCCTGAGTCAATCTTCCTATGGCGAGGCAAGAATTAAGGAGTGTATCTTGGACCGGCAACAATACCTGGTTTGCACACGCTTCAAAAGTAAACCCTTTTTGGTGAAAGTTAAATCTGATTTTCTGGATTGCTTGAGAATCTGCCTTAACTTTAATGCCTACCGTATTATCTTCACTGGGCTTAATTAGAACTTTTCCGAATTCGATAGTAAAATTAAACTCATAATCCTTATCTGAAGCTCCTGGTAAATCAAACCTTTTATAGCTTCGAAAAACGCTCGCATTTTTTGTGCCTTCTGGCCAGAGGGGATTAACTGTTTCTGCGCCATAAACAGACATACTCAACCCCACAATGGGTAATATTAAGAATGATTTGTACATTTTCTGGACCCTGTTCCCTGTAGAATATATTTATCTTAAATTTTATCTTAAATTTATACAAGGCCTCATAAGAGAGACAAATTCAATAAGGTGGCTTTATTACATAAAAGGGGAGCAAGAATGCCCCCATTTACCAAAACTATTAGATTTTAACTAATTCTGACATGCCAAGATTAACATAATTCATGATAAAGCATCCAGGATGTAATTCTGCATCTTAACTTACCCACTACTTCAGAAATCTTTTAGCTATTATCTTCACTTCCTTTCTAAATGCAACAGAGTCTTTAAAAATTGTTATTATGCGCTTGCTTTTCAAGAAATAAATCAAATTTTTAAGTAAAAACTTGTTCATGTTAAATAAAGAAAAAGGGCATGAAAATATAATTAAGGTTAAAAATTTCACCCCGCAATTAAAAACGCTAGCTAAGTGTATGTATTACTATTATATATAGGTTCAAGGGTACAGTCAGGAATATCATTTGTTTGTGTCATTTTATGCGAACCTAATCCTGTGGCTTGATATAACAAAACAACAATGCATAGGCCCAGCAACCCCCACAAAATCACATGATCATATGACCAACAAAACTCAGAAATTCTGCTATTCAATCTACAATTATTACGGAGATATGCATAGGTTCATTCAACCGCTTCTTTTAGCTTTGAATGGCACAAATCCT
Source organism: Candidatus Paracaedibacter symbiosus (assembly GCF_000757605.1). Taxonomy (GTDB): domain Bacteria; phylum Pseudomonadota; class Alphaproteobacteria; order Paracaedibacterales; family Paracaedibacteraceae; genus Paracaedibacter_A; species Paracaedibacter_A symbiosus. Next base: position 14,827 of record NZ_JQAK01000006.1, read on the forward strand.
ACCTGCCTCGGAAATTTCGGGGGTTTGTGGCTGGAAGGCCTAAAAGTGGGCTTTATGGAAAATGGACGACTCAACCCTACTGAAAAAGGAACGCCGCAAGGCTCCTTGATTTCTCCCGCTTTGACGGTTATTGCATTATCTGGACTAGAACGACAGCTCGTTAGCACCTCACAAAAACAAAGAGATAAGGAAAAGATCAACATGATCGCCTTTGCCGATGATTTCATTGTGACAGCACAGAGCCAAGAACTTCTGAAACAGAAAGTCAAACCACTCCTCGAGGAAACATTGGGAAAGGTTGGGTTGAAACTATCGATAGAGAAAACAAAGATAACCTCAATAGATGAGGGATTTGAATTTCTGGGATTCCACTTACGAAAGTACATGAATGGAAAACTGTTGATCAAACCCTCAAAGGACAATATCAAGCGGTTCCTAAAAGAAATCAGAACTCTTATCAAAAAAGGTGTTGCATGGCCAACGAATAAACTCATCTATGCGTTAAACGAAAAGTTAACTAGGTGGACGAGTTACTACCGAACAGTTGTGTCTTCAAAAGTGTTTTCTTCCATCGATGATCAAATCTTCCTGGCGTTAAAAAAGTGGGAACTGAAAAGACATGCACGCAAAGGAAAGCGCTGGATTATCAATCACTACTTTACGCGATACAAAGGCGACAACTGGAGATTTTATTGTATGGTCAGAGATAAACAGGGGAACAAAAACCCACTTTATCTCAAAAATGCCAGCGATACAAAAATCCGACGTCACATCAAAATCATGGTCGCAGTGACTCCTTTTAACCCTGTTTACAAAGACTACTTTGATCAGAGAGAAAAGGATCGCAAAAAGCGCTGCTTGCTCAGTCACAAGACTGATTTAGCTGGGCTGAGAACCATTCAGCATTATGAGGGATTGAGCGGAGTGCTGAGAAACTAGCCTGCTCCGTTCTTAGAGGGCTGCTCCTGGGTAACTGGGAGTGGCTACTCAACTCTTAGTGGAGGATACCTGTAATGCTTCTCCACCTTTAGCAGCATAACCCTCAATTTTGGGGTGATCTCCTATTATTTTTATAGAGCGCTCAAGTCCTATAGAGAAAATGCTGGTATTTTAAAAAGGAATCTAATTATGAATGATGATACATTTAATATTCAATTATCGAAATTTATGATTCAAAGGGATAGAACACTATTTCTTGAGCTCACCCATGAAATGAATCGTATCATGATCATTTTAAACAAGGACGACTCCATAGTAGATCTGAATGAGCACGCAGCAATATTTCATGGATGGGAAATGCCTTCGTCACTTAGAGAAAATAATTATACGCAGTTATGTAAACAGTCATCGATTGATGCGTCCAATCTTACAAATCAAATTCTTCAGGTGCATAATGGCGTAATTATTGAAAAAAAATTGGTAAAAATTAGAAAAAATGGCGTTAATGCCTTTCTATTAATTAATGCTATATCTTTGGATGATGACAGCGTTCTAATTATCGGCCAAGATATTACCGTTTCAGAGACAAAAGAAGCTTTGAATAGAGAGTTAGCCAATTTTTTACCCTCCGTTTTAAAATATCTCCCGGTTGGTGTCTTCTGGAAAGACACCAATTCTGTTTTTATGGGAGGAGATGAGAAGTTCTTACGATTATGCGGATTTGCGCGATCCGAAGAAATTAAGGGACTAACAGATTTCGAGTGCCCCTGGAATAGAGAACAAGCCCTGAAGTTTATAAATGATGACAAGATTATATATAATACACGTCAGCCGTTATTTAACATCGTGGAAGAAACAACTTTTGCAGATAAACAGATATATCGCGTCATAGTAAGTAAATTCCCATTAATATCAGAAAATAATGACTTAGTCGGAGAAATCGGCATATTTGCTAAGTTAAATGAGGCTGCTCGGAATAAGCTTGCCTTTTTTATGGCTAATGATATTCTTAGCGATTCCATAATTCCCCAAAATAGAAGATATTATGTGCCTCATCCTTATGATGAATTTGAGTCAGTTTACCTCTCGTTACGAGAGAAACAGTGCTTAGATGAATGGGTCCTTGGAAAGACAAGTAAAGAGATCGGCCGTCATCTAAGAATCTCCTATCGAACGGTAGAAATTCATATTAATAACCTCAAAGAAAAATTAAAGATAAAATCACGTTCCGATTTAATGCAATTTTATCTGACCCATCAAGGCTTCTGGTCAGGCAAATAGTAACTCTTATAACTATAATCTATCCTCTCTTCCCTGCTCAATAAGTACTTTTTCTTGCTTCTTATAGATGAACTGAAGGTACCATTACGCATTTAGTACCTATGAATTAATCTCTCGAAATATATCAATATCTTCAAAAGCTTGTTGTGGTCCTATTCAATAGATTCGTATCTTATTTGCATTCTGGGAATTTAAAAAATCAGGCCATAATAAGTAAGTATTTAGTACGTATAAATTAATCTTTCGGAAAATGCCAATATCTTTAACAAGGGGGGCTGCTGTTCCCTCTAAGACAGCCAAAGTCACTTTAAGATGAAGCAAATATACAAAAAAATTAGGTCAAACAAAATAATGGAGATAAAAATGGAAATCATTGAAAGCAACCCACGGAATATAGAACCTGATTTCCAGTACAGTGTTATTTTAGGAACAACAAGCCTTGGAGCCTAGGGCAAAGCTAGTTTCTTCTTAAAGAAGAAATAAATTAAAAATTCAGTCTTTTTATAAAGCACTATAAACTATTTTGTAAGAAGAGAATAAAAAATGTTAGCGCTACAAAAACATATAATAAAAAAACAGAATGAGCATAGAAATCACTCCTTCTTTGAAGAATTAGATAAGCAAGAAGATTTTTTCAATGCTATGGATTTTGCGGTAAAGTTAACCTTTTGGGTAATGGCTTTTCAGGATATTTTGCGTTTAATCCCTCCTCGCATAAATAGCAAAGCTTTACGTCGAATCGCAACTCACCATAAAGTTGAGGATGGAGGGCATAATCTCTGGTTTTTACAAGATATAAATTTTTTAAATAAAGGCAATAATAAACACAATAATATTGCCTGGCTCTTTTCTAAAGAAAATGAAATTGCAAGAGATTTTTCATACCGCATGATTTCAGAAGTTTTTAATCTTGCTAAAGATCATGAAAAAATTACCTTAATACTTGCTCTGGAATCAGGAGGGCATGTGTTTTTTGAAAAAATTTCTAATTTTGTAAAGCTTAAAGGTTATAATGCTGATTTAAAATATTTCTCAAGTCATCATCTAGAAGTAGAGAAAAATCACGCTGTTTTTGAGGAAAGCTTGATGAAAGAGCTTGTTAGTCTTCAGCTAAATGAAGAAGAGCGCCTTCAAGCTATTGCACTTGTTGATCGTTTTTATGAGGGTATCAACACTCTTTTTGATCAATTTTATAACAACTTTATTTACGCCTAAAAAAAAGCAAAAAGTATTTAAGATATGAATACACCATTTATCAACACAAATAATCAACCCCAGACGATGCTTCAAAATATAAAAGAGTGCCAAAATAAAACAAAAATCTCTTTTTATGAAGATAGTGAAAACCTTTCTGAAGTTTCAAAAGACTTTGGAGGAATAGCTATTGGCCGTTCAATAGCACGTGTATATCCGAAAACAGCAGCTGACTGTAGAGATCTCATTAATTTTGCTAACACTCATAATATTAAATTTGTTATTCGTGGCCGAGGATACAGTCAAGGGGGCCAGAGTCTTGGCACTGGAGAAACAGTAACCCTTGATTGTTCTCAAATGTCTACAATTGAACCGCCTAATCTTGAAACATATACTGTTAAGTGCCAAGGAGGGACTGACTGGCGATCACTTGCTCTTTTAACAACCCTTTATGGACTTATACCCAAAGTAATGCCCTTTTTTCCTGAATTAACCATAGGGGGAATATTATCTGTTGGTGGAATTGGAGGAAACAGCCATATATATGGCTGTACCAGCAGTAATGTTCAAGAAATTGAAGTTGTAACAGGTAAGGGGGAAATCAAGATTTGTAATTCTCACGAAGATCGAGAACTTTTTGAATCAACTTTATGTGGATTAGGTTACTGCAGTTTGATTACTTCTGCTACTATTGATTTGAGGAAATTTAAGTCAAACATTAAAACTTTTTATTTAATATTTTCAGATTATAAGATATGGCTAGCTGCTCAAAAATGGTTTGTTGAGAATCAGATTGATTACCTCGAAGCTTTTTGCTCACCCACGCCACTTGGTCTCCAAGCAAAGGATAAAAGTTGGGTTCCATTAAATCATTGGCTTTATAGCCTTCAAATTTCTATCGAATATGATGAGCAAGAACCAACTGAAGCTATTTTAGGAGAAAAGACTCAAGGAGGATACCTTATAAAAACGGGGGTTTCTTTTACAGTGGATTTTTTAATGCGTTATGGAGCTCGTGCGCAAAATATTAAAAAGAGTGGAAGTTGGAAACTACCCCATCCATGGTGGGAGTGTATTTTGCCTTTTAGCACTTTATCTGAAATTTTTCCGCAACTACTAACAAAACTTCCCATATTTTTTGGAGATGGTTTAACATATCGTATTTTTGCTTTAGAGGATAATTGCCCACCATCTTTTATGAAAGCTCTAGGTTTAACCTTAGGATTGGCTATTTTGCCTAGTGCAGTTGAGCCTAGAAATCTTTCTAGAGTTATAGATAGTTTTCAGAAACTGGATGAATGGTTACTTCCATTAGGAGGAAAAAGGTGCCTTGCAGGCTGGCTAGGCGAAATGTCAAACCAACAATGGCAACAACATTATGGAGATTATTATCAAACCTGGAAAAGCAACAAAAAGAAATATGATCCTAATAATGTTTTTCAATCTCTCTGCTTAAAGGAAAGCTGAAAGAAATACTTTTAAGGGACCTAAGTGGTTTAAATAATAACCATTAAACATAATTTAAATTTTTTATCTAAAGCATAAGCTAATTTAACGGTAATCATTGATTTATTGAGGTTTATAAACCTTTTAAGGGTAAGAGCTATATGATTAAAGTAGCTATTATAGGATCCGGTATTGGCGGTATGGCATCCGCTCTGTGGCTTTCAAAAAAGGATTACGAGATAACTCTTTTTGATAAATTTAATCCATTAGAATTTAACACAAGTACAGGATTGTCTTTCAATTATACAATTAACCTTCGAGGTAAATACTCTTTAAAAAAGCTGGATTTGTGGGAGGATGTTCAGCATAAATCAATACGTTTGGCCGGAAGAATAATTCATTCAAGGTCTCTTGATATATACCAGAAATATGGACCAAGTTCCAGATCATCTCTCTATTCTATCCCTAGACATAAATTAATAAAAATATTCTTTGATAAAATAATAACCCTAAGCAATATCAATTTTAAATTTAATAAGGAAATAACCAACATCAGTTATAATAATGATTCTTGCTATATCAGCTATAGAGATCGTATTAGCAAAATAATTCATATTCAAGAATTTGATTTCATCATAGCCAGCGATGGTGTTAACTCACAGGTAAGAAGTATTTTTGCTGATCGCTTGCAGTGGTCATTAGAGGTTTTTCCTTGGGCTTATAAAGAATTTAAACTTAACTCAAATGAAGTAAAAAAGTGCAAATTAAGCCTTAGTAGTCTACATATATGGTCTTCTAAAGAATCTCTTTGTGTAGGAATCCCTAATCAAGATAAATCTATTTCTTTATTATACTGTGCCAGTAATAATAAAAATTTTTCTTTAAAAGCAAAAAAATGTATTAAGGCTTTATTTGGAGAAGTAAAAACCTTAAGCAATTTTGATGAAAAAAAAGGTTGGGAAAATTTGTAGCTGTAAAATTAAATAAATGGTTCATAGAGAACAAAATAATTTTTTTAGGTGATTCTGCCCATGGCATATTTCCTTTTTATGGCCAAGGAATGAATGCAGCTTTAGAAGATAGTAAATGCTTGGCTGAGATGCTAGAGAGTTTTCCAACTTCCCGAGAAAAAGCATTTAAGCAATATTTTGAAATAAGAAAATCTCAAACAGATATATTATTTAAATTATCCAATAAGCATTTTTACATCCTTAAAAATAAAGGAAAAACAATTTTATACAACACTAAATATAGATTAGATATTTTCCTTCATAATATTTTCCCAAAGTTTTGGTTTCATGAATATACTATGATGAGCAATTCATTAGTTGATATTAAAAAAATATCTAGAAGATTAAGTACTCAAAGGCTATACATATTATTTCCTCTATATTGGGTTATATTTTTATGGGTATCTTTTATAGAAATAACTGATCGGATAAAAAGAAATTTTGCCAAAAAAATTTGAAATGTAATCTTATTTTGCTGCTAAACTGTCCTATAATTGGGGACCACCACAGATTACCTTGGAACTTAAGGACTGCCTGAATTCTTAGACTACCATAAGTCCCTCGGCTTGACTCATGGGCAGTTTTAATATGCTGAAGCAAGTGAGCATTCTCTTGGGCTCTCTTGGGGGTGTGAACCTTGGAGAAAGACATAATAGCCGCTCCTTGACACACCTAATACTTTCGACATCCGTTCAACGGCAAAGCAATGGTTGTGATCTTTCATAAACCGAAACTTCATTTGCGGATTGTTGAGAATATGCCGACTGCTTTTTTTAAGATGTCGAGTAGCCCAAAGTCGATACTTCAGGCTCTCACAGATCCGTACGTGATACTCTCGCATCATACGGCTCCTCTTATCGCGGTATCAGATTTCCATATTACCAATGGGCGAAAAGTCTAGGGTTGGTCTTTTTTATCCATTTTAACCTTTCCCATGCTTTCCTGTGACTTCCCATCTTATGCTTCTTCTTTATCCACTTAATTAGTCGCTTATCAATATAATCCAGAATACCTCCTAATGTGTACCGAGCAAATTTTCCATAGTAATTCAACCACCCGCGAATTATCGGATTCGCCCATGAGGCTAGATCTGCAAGAGTCTTATCGACTCTAGTTCTCCATCTCCAACTTCTTACGGTTTGCCTGATTTTTACTTTAGCTCCATTGCTCGCAGCAGGAATGAATCCTAAGCATATCTTTCCATTTGGTTTCCTTACTTGCCGGGGTTGAAAGTCATATCCTAAGAAAGTAAACTTTTGGAAAGGATGTCTTCCTTCCCTTCCATCTTCTTTTGCGAATATAATTTTTGTCTTATCCGGGTGTACAGACAGACCAAACATGGAAAGTCTTGCTTTAATTGACTCTAATGCCTTCTGAGCTTCCTCAAAAGAACGACAATGGATAATGAGGTGAGTCAGCATCGGGAACTTCCCCCAATGCTGCTCGCAGAACGGTGCATGAACCTCTCGACTCACACCGCTCCCATTATCTAACCGGTGATCCAAGACCTAATCTCCAGTGAACAAATAATCCAGACTCGCGTTTTCTTACACGACCCAGCCAATTCCTTGCTCTGTGTCTATGCCTTTGGAATCTTTTGTATTTCCTCATAACCCATCGGATCAGATAACGCTCTATGTTACGCAAAAATGGATACATGGCCGATTTGTAGTATCGTCCATAGTAATTTACCCATCCTTGTACATAGGCATTGAACATCCTTGCTAGGTCATCAATGTTCTTGTCACTTCGCAGATGAATCTTCCAACTTCGGATTTCTTTTCTAATCCGATTTGCAGCTTCTTTGCTAATCGCGGGCGTAAAGTTTACAAAGCCCTTCCCCATCTTGTTCTTTGACAGACGAGGACGAAATGTGTACCCAAGAAAATCAAAACTTTCGTGCTCGTAAGAGCCCTTGCGATCCGAATCCTTACAATACACAATCTTTGTCTTCTCTGGATGTAACTCAAGACCACATTCTTTCAATCTGTTCCTGATTCCCTCCAGCACCTTTTCCGCTTGCTTTAGCGAACTACAGTGCGCCAAAATATCATCTGCAAAACGCTCATACTTTACATTAGGAAAGTATCTCCTCATCCACTCATCAAACGCATGATGCATGAATATATTGGCTAGCAAAGGGCTAGCAACTCCCCCTTGGGGAGTGCCTTTCTCCCTTTTGATCAGTTCTCCATCTTCTGTTTGTAAAGGGGCTTTTAGCCATCTCTCAATGTAAAGATGAATCCACTTCTCCTTTGTATGGAATTTTATTGCTTTCATCATCAATGAATGATCTAAGTTATCAAAGAAGCCTTTGATATCCAGATCAATACACCAATCCTGCCGCCAACAACGCTTCCTGGCTACTCCTACCGCATCCAATGCTGATCTCCCAGGACGATATCCATAAGAATCTTCATGGAACTTCGGTTCGACTATATTTTCCAAGTAGCTCTTAACAACTGCTTGTGCAATTCGATCCGAAACGGTCGGAATTCCTAATAAACGCTTACTGCCGTCAGATTTCGGTATTTCCACTGCCCTCACTGGTGGAGGAAAGTAGGTACCCGATGACATTCGATTCCATAACTTATAAAGGTTATCCTTTAAGTTTAATTCGAAATCTTCAATAGATTCTTCATCAACCCCAAAGGCCCCTTTGTTCGCCTTAACTCTTTCCCAAGCGGCCATTACGCTTTGCTTGGAAATACAAAATGGTTTCGTCTTACTCACTTCGTTCCTTCCATCTTCATGGTTGACTCAATAGTAAAACCAGATAACTCGACCCCTTCGCTCCATTAGCTTTCACTAACTTCCTCACTAATACGAGTCAATCCGCCCCTGTGCTCTGCTTTGGTACTCTAATCCTTGTGGGGCTTCCACTTGGATGTCTCCCTTTGCATCAGAGCACAAGTTCCCACGTTCCATATAAGAGCCTGAGTCAAGTTCATGCCACCTCTATGCCGGAGACCACTTAGCCAGTAAACAGGTTTCCGCTAAGCTTATCCCGAGTTAACGACTCCCCCTCGGTTTTGATCTCATCGATACGCTTTCGACACTTCAGCAGTGGTTTAATCGCTTCATCTCCTTGATTCTTACCTGATATCTTGCAAGATACCTTTTCTCTAACGCTCACCACCCTGGCTTTTGACCAGCGCAGCTTAGAGTGGTTTGAAGCCTCTTCCTGCAAAGCGGCTTCGGAGGGCCTACCTCCATCTCTCATACAGTTGCACACAAATTCAAATCATACTTCTGGCTTCATACAATCCTTCTTTGTGCTCGTGGCACACTATCGTCAGCATAGGCAACGACGTTGATTTTCTCACGCCATTTTTGACGCTCGCTTGTGGGGAGGATCTTTTTCTCCAATCCGGACAAAGCTAACCCCGTAAGCGCAGGAGAAATCACCGATCCTTGGGCTGTTCCTTTTTCAGTAGGGTTGAGTCGTCCATTTTCCATAAAGCCTGCTTTTAAGAATTTCCTCAGAACTATTTTATCCATTGGAATGTTTTTTAATAAGCAATCATGGCTGATTTGGCTGTCGACCACCATGGCCAAAAGAAGAGAGAAAAAAGCCTAACTGAGGATCAAAGATTGCTCAAAAATTACATCCTACCCACCCTAGGTGCCTTGAAAGTTATCAATGTAGGACGCCCCGCGAAATTGAAGATATTCATACAAGCTTGGGGAATAAACCTTATCAGGCAAATCGCATTCTTGCCCTTCTATCGAAAATGTTTTCTTTAGCAGTTTCATGCGGATGGCGCACAGATAATCCAGCAAAAGGAATCCAAAAATTCCAAGAAGAAAAAAGAGATCGCTGGTTAAACAATGAAGAATTACAACGACTTTGGGCTGTTCTTGACAAATATCCTTCTCATCTTACTACTTATGTTTTTAAGCTCTTAATCTTAACAGGCTCACGTAAGAGCAAAGCTTTACAAGCAAAGTGGGAGCAGTTTGATTTAACAAAAGGAACCTGGACTAAACCATCTCATTTAACTAAGCAGAATAAGAAAGAACACCTTCCCCTTTCTGATAAAACACTTGAGCTTTTGAATTCTTTAAAAAAATTAAATTCTCAAGAGTCTATCTTTTTCCTGGGCGAGTGGCAGGAGAACCTATAAAAGAAGTAAAAATATTTTGGAGCAAAGTTATTAAGCAAGCTAACCTAGAAAATGTCCGCATCCATGATTTACGTCACACACATGCTTCCCATCTTATTTCAAGTGACTTAAACCTAAGTATTTGTTGGGAAGCTCTTAGGCCATACTCAAGCCTCAACGACCCACACCCAAACGCCCACTTAGCGGATAAACCTCTTCGGCAAGCAACAGAATTTTTGGCTCCAACTGCATATGCGGGTCAAATTGCTCCTAAGGCCTATTTTGAGAGGATTAGCTTGCTTTTAGCTGATCGATGTCGCTCTCTAAGCTCAATATCGATGTATTTATCAGTAATGGCTCCTGAGCCATGCCCGGCATCATCCCGGACGTGCTCACGCGGTCTACGTTTTACATCGTCTGAGATGCCAGTATGCCTTAGCCAATGAACTGTAGCTTCTATTAAAGATTCTGCTTCTTCTATGAACCCATCTTTATTAAGGTTATTAACAGCTCGATCAAAGCATGACTGAACTATTTTACGGATGTAAGTGGTAGAGCCAATACCTCCTTGCCCTTTTGCTTTTGGCAATACAGGAGACAGATCAGCAGGTGAGGGAAGGGCGGATAACCCTAAGTATTTTCGCCATCTCTTCAACGCTTCTAACATGGAGTCACTAACAGCAATTTGCCTCTGCTTGTTACCCTTGCCAACAGTCGTAAACCACCAATTTTCCTCACTATCTCTATAGAAGTGGTTCATTGTTGGGCTCCATCGTTTGTTTGCAGAGAGTTCAGAAATTCGCAGATACAAAGAGTACAGAGCTGACATAATAAAGAGCGTGCGTTCGTGTTCTTGCGCCGTCTGTATCACATATTGCCATTGTCGTTCCGAAAGTCTTCTAATTTTTGGCTGACTCTGATTTTTTCTAATAAACTTGCTTTTCTGTCGTATAAGGCCCACCGGATTCATATAGACATATTCTTCTTGGAGAAGGTAATTGTAAAAAGAACTTAAAATGGCAAAGCTATCTTTAACAGCGCTTTGAGAAATTTCAAAGTTTTTTGGGTTAGGCCTTTCTCCTTTTTGATAAGCAGCTTTTGAAACAGTAACAACAAAGGGGCGCCATTCTGGATTGGATATTCGTTTTCCTTCTTTGGCTATGAAGCGAGTGACTTTATTAATACCAATCCAAGATTTAGGTGGCTTTTGACAAAAGTGAATGAACTCTTCTATGTCATGACGCTTTAATTCTATCAAAGGTTTTTTAGCAATCAGAGTGCACCAATGAAGTAACCGCTCAATCTCGCGACGGTATGCATTAAATGTTCCTTGGCTTCCTTTATAGCAGTTTAGAAACTCTAGAGCTTTCTGGCAGTCGTTTACATTAGCATTATCAGGCAAAGATGAACTCAGGTCAACTTTATCAATATACTCAAGGCTATCAAAAATTGGTAATGGTGGCTTCATTTGGCCTTGCTTTCACGGACTCCCAATAAGGGTGATAATAAAGATTATCACCCTTATTGTCAATTGTTAGGCTTACCCCTATTATCCTAGCTACTATAATATGCGCCACCTCTCATGAAAGAAAATCGCATGACTAAACTCTCTATTTTATCAGCATCTGAACAACGTCAATTTGATTCCCCACCTTTATTCGAAGATAAAGACCGTATTTGGTATTTCTCCGTAAACAAGGAAGCTTTTAACATTATCCAAAATTTACGTACACCAATCAATCAAGTAGGTTTTACTTTACAGCTTAGCTATTTTAAAGCCAATGGTAAATTCTTTACAACCCAACAGTATCACGAATCAGATATTAAATATGTTATTGATTTACTTGGACTTAACCATGATGACATTAATATGTCGGCTTATCAAAATAAAGCCATCCAAATTCATCGGCGCAAAATTTTAGAACTACTCCACTGGCAACCTCTCAACAATACACAACAAGCGAGAATCAAAGCTCGCATTTTGCAATTGGTGCAGCAACATTTGCCGCTTAAGCAAATATTCTTATCCATTATAGATTTTTGTTGGCAAAATAAAATTGAAATCCCTTCGTACAGCCAGCTCTCAACCTTTATTACTCAGTCTTATAACGACTTTGAAACAGATCTCTTGAAAATAATTGGACAATCTCTATCTCTCTGCCATCAGGAAAAGCTTAAACACATGGCAGGCTTAGAAAAACACAATAAGAATAAAATGGAAAGATCCCCCCTCACCCTCATGAAGCATCTAAATCAATCTCTGCGGCCTTCAGATATTCAAGAAAACATTGAATCCTTTAAACTATTCAAAGAACCTTTTCATGAATTTAAACCTATTTTTGAAAAACTCTGTTTATCTGACCAAGCGACAGAGTACTTTGCTACTTGGGTACAGAAATCTACCATCTTTCAACTTACCAAATTTGCTAACAAAAATAAGGTCTACTTATACTTATTGTGTTACATTAAACACCAATTTTATTATAGGCAGGATGCGCTAACTGATATTTTTTTAAAATCAGTACAAGCAGCCATTAATTCAGCTCATAATAAACTTAATCAGGGTGAACAATCCAATCGTACTAGCCGGAATCAGGCTATTAGCAAGCTTTCGTCTGCTCACAAGGACTCCCGTAAACTGATTGAAGAAATTACTAATATTATAAAGTCCACTCACCTCTCCTCAGAAGATAAATTATTGCAAATCGAGGGTTTGGTTAATAATTATAATACTCTACATACCTCTACTGAACAGGCCCAATTGATTGAACTGGAAAAAACCCTTGATAATATAGCAAAAAACCAACTCTTTTTTGATTTTTTAGAATCACTCTCTATAAAGCTGCAACGAAGAGTTTCCAACATTGTGAAAAATATAGAGTTCAATGCTCTAACCTCTGATCCCCATATTGTTGCTGCCATCCATTACTTTACTTCATCTGATGGTGAATTAGGAAATGATGCTCCTTGTGATTTTATGAAAGCCGAAGAGCAAGAACTCTGCTATAACCAAGGGAAATTAAGGATTTCACTTTATAAAATTCTTTTATTTATGCATATGGCTGAAGCCATTAAAGCAGGACGCCTTAACCTTCTTTATTCTTATCGTTATAAAGCTATTCAAGATTATCTTATTGGTGAGGAGGCTTGGCAGTCTGAGCGCCAATCATTATTGAAAAGTGCTGGTCTTGATAAGTTTAGTAATTTCAAAGAAACTCTAGATAAGCTTAAAGAACAACTTGATCACAAATATAATCATGTTAATAAAGGTTTTTTAAGAGGAGAAAACAACCTTTTAACTATCGATGAAAACCATAAAATCAAAATAGTAACCCCTAAAACAGAAAGCAGTGAGGAAGAATATGCATTCTCCTTGCTTTCTCAGACAGGATTTGTTCCTATATTGCGGGTATTTACAGACATTGAGCAAGTTACTCAATTTACTGGCTCATTTAAACATTTCAGCATCAAGCACAAGAAAATGAAACCTCAACCAGAAATTGTATTTGCAGGCATTCTTGGTAAAGGCTGTAATATTGGGTTAAATCGGCTTGCAAACATTTCTATAGGAATTAGCGAAGATGCTTTAAACAATATGGTCAATTGGCACTTTAGCCTAAAGAATATCCAAGCAGCTAATAACAAAATTATTCGCTTGGTTGATAAACTCTTTCTAAGCAGTGCCTTTCGGCACAATCTGGATCAGCTGCATACCAGCAGCGATGGGCGTAAGGTTAATGTCTCAGCAGATTCTTTAATCGCAAGCCATTCTTATAAATATTTTGGAAAAGGTGTTTCAATTTATACATTCTTAGATGAGCGTCAGCTTCTTTTTCATTCTACTGTCATTAGCTCTTCTGAGCGTGAAGCTGCTTATGTTATTGATGGACTTTTACAAAATGAAGTTATCAAGAGCAACATCCACTCAACGGATACGCATGGGTTTACTGATACTATCTTTGCAGCAACACACTTTATTGATACAGCTTTTGCTCCTCGCCTAAAAAATATTGGAGATCAAAAGATTTATGCTTTTTCAGACAAAAAAACTTATGAAGCTCGCGGATATAAAATACTTCCCAGTAGAATCATCAATTTAAAATTAATTGAACGATATTGGGATGATATCTTACGCTTTATGGTAACTCTCAAACTTAAGGTTACATCTGCCTCTTAGCTTTTTAAACGCTTAAGCTCATATGCTAAAGATCATCCACTTTATAAGGCTCTTAAGGAGTTTGGGCGAATTATTAAGTCTATATTCATTCTAACCTACTTAGATGATATTGAGCTTAGGCAAAGAATTGAAAAGCAACTTAACAAAATCGAATTAACGAATAGGTTTTCTAAAGCTGTTTTCTTCGCTAACAATCAGGAATTTAAACAAGGAGAAAAAGAAGAGTTAGAAATTGCCACAGCATGTAAAGTGCTTATCCAGAATGCTATTATTTTATGGAACTATTTGTATTTATCGCAGTTACTTGCCAGTAAAGCTAGTTTGGAAGAAAGAAAGCTTATGATTAATTTTATGCAGCGAGGATCTATCCTCATTTGGCAACATATTAATATGCAAGGTGAATATGATTTTACCAAATATGCCCATAACCAGAATTCTTTTGATGTAAGGAAAATCATGGCACTAAAAGCGGCTTAAAAGTGTTCTATCGATCTGTAGGGGCCTTAGGAACAATTTGACCCGCTTATGTAGTTGGAGCCATATATCTGTAGTTTTTTACGAAGATTGAAAACTTATCTTTGCAATAATTTGTTCTGGTGTTAATTTAAGGCATTCTGCAATAAGTTGGGCTCGTTGTTCATCCTTGATAGCTTTTTTAGCAAGTTCTTGTGAATGATCCTTAATAACGTCCATACGTTCTCTCATCTCTTCAGGGGTTAACTCAATACATGCCTCCGCAATAAGCTTACGATGTGTATCGTTCATATCTTCGGTGAAAAGATTGGGTACATAAGGCTTTATTATAAGCATCTGCGCTGCGGTTAACTGTCTACAATCTATGAGAAGCTGGGCAGAACTATACCATTTTCTCTCTTCTTTACAGAGGTCTTCTATGATTCTAGAGACTTCTATAATTTTTTGCGGAGTTAAAAAAAGCAGGCACTAAAAATACCATATTTGTTATCTCCTTTAGAAAGCCTTTCCTCATAGGTTTTTATCGTTTTTATGATTTCCACCAATTCATGAGGAGTTAAATATAAACATTGTCTAATAGTAAAATGGCGAATATATTCATCCATATTAAGTGCAAAAAGATCATTAATATGAAGCTTTGTAGCCTCTATCCGTTCTTTTATTTCTTCTGGTACTAGGTTAAGGCAAGCCTCGATAATAAGTGATTTATCAATTCCACTTATATCTTTCATAATAAAATCTTGAGTATAAGTTTTAATCGCTTCCACCCGTTCTGTTATCTGAGCGGGCGTTAATTTAAGACAAGCAGCGGTAATGAAGGCTCGATCATCATTATCCATATCTTCATAAAAGATATTTTCTGCGTGAGTGGCAATAACACGAGTTTGACCTTGATCTAAATTTTTGCAATCCACGATAAGAAAAGCCCGTGAATACCATTCTGGATTATCGCATAATCCCTTAGTATTCTGCGAAGTATTTATTATTTGCTCAGGAGTTAATTCTAGATAGGCTAACATAATATCCGCAAAATGATAAGAGGGTATACCTTTTTTAAATATCCCATCATCATAAGTTTTTATTGTCTTTAAGCGTTCTGTTATTTCTTCTGGCTTTAAAAAAAGGCAATGTGCAAGGATGTCAACACGCTCACCTTCATCCATATCTTTTCTAAAGAGGTCTTTTTCATGACTTTTAATTGTATTTAAACGCTCTATTATTTCTTCTGGTGTTAATTTAAGGCAATTAAAAACAATAATACCATGCTCTTTTGCACTTATACCTTCTCTAAAGAGGTCTTTTTTATAAGCTTTAATCGCCTCTATATGCTTATGTCTTACTTCAGGCTCTAAAGTAAAGTAAGCTTGTATTATTGCTTTTTGTAAGTCGAAATCATTTAATTTATTGTGAAGAATGTAGGGGGCATCCTGACTAAGCTCGCTAATTTGCTCAGGAGTTACTTTATCAAGGCAATGAATAAAAATGGATCGGTTGATAAGAGTTCGTTGATTAAGGCCAAGTTTTTTGGAATTAACTGCAAGGCATTTAATCTGTTCAGGAGTTAAACAAGATAAGGCTGATATAATAAGGGATCCATGTTCCTCTTCAAAATCGTATTCTTCCCTTGTTTCACGATATAATTTAGGATTTTCTTGAATTATCTCCATTTGTTCTGGTGTTAGTGAAAAGCAAGCTTCCATAAGATCTATACCTTCCTGCTCATCTAGGGCACCAGCCTCCTCAGCTGGATACCCTACATTTCGAAAAAGTGCTATGTGAGCTAATGAAATACTTCTAATTTTCTCTGGGCTTAAGGTATAACAAGCTTTAAGAATGAAGGGGTATTCATAATCATTTAAGTCCAGAAGAAGATCTTCTTTTTCTAATTCAGCGAGCGCTTTAATCTGCTCAGGCGTCAAGGGAAGATAAGTTTCGAGATTGGCCTCATAGCCTCTCAGTTTGTCTGCGTAAACTTCATAGGTAGCTAAAATTTCATTAAGTTGGTTAGAAGTCAATGTAAGAGAGTTATGCAATAACTTATCATAGTCTTCAATATATTTATCTTTTGTAAGGAGGAGTTGCAGGTAGCTTTCAGCGCGTTCCATCTTTTCAGGAGGTAGTTTAAGGAAAGCTTCTAGTAATGAAATATACTTGTATATCTTTATATGGGTTATATTCAGGTGAGAAAAATATTGCGCAACCTTAATAATTTTATCAGGATCTTGACCTAAGCAAGCTTTAATAATGCTCTTTTGCTCATAAATATCTGCTTTAACTTTAAAAAGGTTATCTGCAGATAAGCCTATAGCCATAATTTTTTGGAACTTTAATCTATTATTAATTTGTAGATTAATTAGCTCTTTAAGAATGTCGTTGGGTACCTTATAAAATTGATAAAATTCATGCAAAAAAGGCCAGGGTTGATAGCCGGCGTGAGTTGAATCAGAAGTATCCTGGAGATGCTCCCAATATTCTTCAGCTTTATCAAAAAATGTGATCTTATGCTTTTTTGAAGGAGTTAGCACTTGTAAATCTTTTAGGGCGGCCAATTTTTCTTTGAAAAGAAGCGTTAGAAGCGCTTTATCTTTAGTAAGTTTAGAAAAAGTCTTGTCGACCTCGCCCATTTTGCCTAAATCTTGCAAAGGTAAGAATGAAAGAATTTTAAGCTTTGATTCATCTGGTATGGTAGAAAGAGTATATCGGGAATTAAGATCTTCGGCCTTATCTCTATAAAAAGGTTCTTCTGCACTATGCACTAGGGAAGGACTCAAAAGTAGGATTGTGGTTAATAACTGTTTATTAATCATTCTTTAACCTTTCTTGGAAAGTAAAAAGAGATATTATTATTAGAAAAGGGTGGTAAAGAAACATTATTCTAATAGATAATTTTTGAGAATATTGAAAGGTTAAAAAGCGCCCTTGGTTATCTTATGTAACTTCATTACGTGACATCGTCAAGTTGTTTAGAAGGAATAAATCGGACGACGTTTCTCTCCCCTTATTTGGCATAATGATGGTGTGAAGCCAGAGGTGGACCCTAGAATTCGGACAGGATGTTAAGCTATAGTCCCGAGTAAAAAAGGACTAGAAAATGAGTGGAATAAGAAAACACCATAGCGCCGAATTTAAAGCCCAAGTTGCCTTGGCAGCCATTCGTGAAGATGCGACAATTACAGAATTGTCTTCCCGGTTTGGCGTGCATGCCACTGTGATTCATCGATGGAAAAAAGAAGCCTTAGCCGGAATGGTAGCAAGTTTTTCAGGAAAACAGGTAGTTCAGGAAAATGGTCACGCAGACCAAATCAAAGAACTCCATGCCAAGATCGGCCAATTAACGGTGGAACGGGATTTTTTAGAGAAAGTCTCCAAACGATTGGGAATCATCGGAGGCAAGAAATGATTAACCCCGCAAATAAAAACTTAAGCCTTGTGCGCCAATGTCGGCTTTTAAGTATCAGTCGTTCTGGGTGGTATTATGAGTCCAAAGGGGAAAATCCTTTGAACCTAACGCTCATGCGGCTGATTGATGAGCAGTTTTTGAAAACGCCCTATTATGGTTCTCGCCAAATGGCGCGTCATCTAATTCGCAGCGGCTATCGTGTAGGCCGCAAGCACGTCCAATGATAGAGACGTTGGCAGGCAGATTCTAGTCGATTGTTCCCATACTTGAGAGCTAATCTTAAAATGGCCTGTGCCTTTCTCTGGCCAATCATAGTAGGGGCTTTTAAGACCTTTTCCAGAAGCTGAGTAGTAAAAGGTCCAATTTGTTGGGCTTGTTGGACACAATAATCTTTATCCTTGGTTAAGAAATCTTGCTTATGCATAGGATAGTCTTGTGGATCTGTTATCCACTGACCACGGTTTGTGGCACGGATATGGCTCTTGATCTTTTGAGTGTCCTCATAAATTTCCACCATTCGTTGGGTGGTTCTTAACCACAGTGTCTGGCCAATATACGGTGTTGGGACAGAATAGTAAGAACCTTTAAGCACCACATGTTGATCCCGATGGACTTTCACTTCTTGCCACATGGTGTCTATCTACATAAAGGAACATAAGGTACCACAGGGATTTTAATCTTCCCTCACAGATGCGACAGAACCGGGTCAAGATCATAGTAAGTATTTTAGATAAAAATCTAAAACTTACTACATATTTGTAATACGCAGTTTTTACTTAAGTATTCATCTTAAGTATATTTAGCGAACTAACAAAATTAGAATTTTTTGATAGTTTATAAACGGGATAAAAATTTTTATTAGGAAAGCAAAATAATGAAAATAATTTACGCGTTATTACTTAATCTTTTTGTAAACATTCCTCTCGCACAAGCTCATGAAGAAGTAGGCAACGAACATGATAAAAAACAAGAAAAATTACATACTAGAGTTTCACATCAATTATATCATGTCGAGACTTATGATTGGAATGAACAAGAGGCTTTAGAGAAGGCTCAGCAACAAAAATGGGGGGAGCAACAAATCTTATTTGATGGGCACAATACCACTTGTGATCACAGAGTTGTTACACAAGCTTTTACTTCTTTAGGATTAGATGAAAGGCCTCTTGCAGTTGGTCAAAGCGCCTATGTTATTACCCCTAAGGAAGGAAAAGCAAAGCTTACTCGCTATAAACATCAACCAAATTCTTTAAAAGTAACTGATTATGGCCTAAGCGCTACCAAAGCTAGCTATGTTGCCACAGATGGTGAGGATCATCGAGAAACTTTTACGCAAACCCTTAAGAATACCTATAAAGGTGGACGTAAACACCCTTTTTCAGGCTTTTCTTTTAAAGTGTATGATGAAAATATTGATTTCGATGCAGGCCATGGTATCGACCAAGCAGATACTGTCATTGCAAATGGAAGGAACTCAAGTACAGATCCTCTAAACTTTATCCCTCAAAACAGATTTTATAACCAACAAATACGCAACCATATAGTTAATCATGCAGTGCGTAAGTATGGAGAGGGATCTTATAAAGAGGTGAGTGTATATGATCGTGATCCAGCATTTCTATATACTTTTAAAGATGGTAAGCAATGTTACCTGCCTATAGGGTTTGTTTTTACCATTTTCAAAAATCATTCACCAGAAAGAACGTTTTATTTTCCCAATTTCATCTCCTATGAAAAACTTAAGGAACAAGTTGTTAGGGAAAAAAGAAAATCCCTTAACTATAAAGGATGGATGGATTATTTTGAAATTTCCTCCCAAACTTTATCAAACACATTGATTACCCTAGGTGATTCAGATGGACATATACGCGCTGTAGGCAATCATGCCTATAAGGGATACCGCTCTCTGTCAGGAAGATTTGATGTCTTAGAGGATAAAGATATTCCAACCCCTGCCAAAGCTGCTTTACGTCGTCTTCAAGCTATTTATCATATGGAACAAGCTGCCCATCTTGAATATCGGGGCGTTGAACATAAAGCACAACTTGTTAGAACCTTTACTAGTAACATGAAATATTACGCCTTAGATAAGGCTACAGATAAGCAGAACACAGAAAGAGGCAAAGCTTATCGGCAAGCTTACGAAGATGAAGAACAAAAATACCTTGAAGACCATAAAGAACCTTTAAATTTAATAGGCTATGTTACAAGCTTGGAATACCTTACATCACGTTCTACAAATAAAAAATCAGAAAATGACCCAAGAGAGCTTGCTTTAGAACGAGTTCGGCAGCGCCAAAAAGAACTTGAGCGTGGACAAAGCCTTTATAATCTTGAACGCGCTAAACAATGGCTTAAGCGTATTGAAGAAACTGTCACCCAATTTCCTAATGTCGCAGACATTATTCGTCTTTTAGAATTATATGGCATCCCGAAAATCTATAATTTAGAGAAACAAAATTTTTTCGAAGGCATGCTTGGAGATTGTGAAAAAGAGGCCAGCCTAGAAGAATTGAAAGATATTGGAGATTATTTTTTTTACCAGCTTAAAAGGAAAGAACGAGCAACAGATACAGAACAACTTCAGGAAAAAGTTGAACAGTTGAGAAAGAAAATTGAGAATATGATCAATGGAAGTGAATCTGTTGAGGAAGTAACTGAAGCAGCGGAATGGTATCATTCTGGTAAAGGGATACTACCGCAAGATATTAACAAAGCTAGAGTACTATATAAGGAGCTTCTACCTTCTGTGGATAAAAGTGAACAAGAACGTATAGGTTATTGCTTAAATGAGTTGGATAACATGGAGGCTTATTTTAACAATCAACAAGTTAATTAATACTTAAGGTTAACTTAGAAAAGAAAACAAGTACTAGAAAGAAGTGTAGGCATTAGGGGGAATTACTGCCCTTAACTACATGGGGACTCATTCGTAGATACATGGGGTCCGTTACATGAAGGAGCTAAGGAAGGATAATAGCACGTAGCAGGTTTCATAAGCTGTGAGTTTTTAGGATGAAGAATAATTTTTAAATTCGTAAGTTTAATGGCTTGATCATCTTAACTCACTTATTACCTAAAAACCTTTTATAGCTATTATCTTCAACTTCTTTCTAAATGCAACAGTGCTATCTCTGCTTACCAGGATAATAATTGATGAATTTTTTGGTCTTAATAGGCATTTGCGATTTCAATAGATGACTGAAGTCTTTCCTATCTGAAGATGAGAGTTTATACCATTAGGTTGGAAAATAAAATTATATTATTATCATAACAAAAATTAACTGACAAAATAATAGTCAGGGAGGTCTTTATGAAACAAAAAAATATTTATCAATTTTAATAATAAGAAAACTAATATTATTAGGTGTAGTTATTTTCTTTCATCTTCAAACATTATGCGCTTATGGAATGCAAAAAAGCAGCTCAAATGAAGAGTATGAGCATTCTATTCCTAAGAAATCAACCCAAATTTTGCCTCAAATAGGCCTTGGGTTAGATCCTGATATATATGTAAATATGCTTAATGAAGCTTCTACGGAAGAGACAATAAATGCAATCCTTCAGGACATTCCTTGCAATATGCGAGAAGAAGTCTTAAACCAGGTAGAGAAAAAGAGCGGTATATCAAGCTCTTCTTCATCTTCAGCTCAAATTTCTTTAAATCCTAAACCTTCTAAAAAAAGATTATATGATGACAGTCCAAAAGAGCAGGAGCTTCAATTAAGGAATAAAAAACTGCGTGCCTCGAGGGATGAAGATAACCAGATGGAGAGTGGTAAGCGTAAAAGTATAAAAGATAATTCGTTAAAAAATGGTATTAAATCTAAGAAGGCCCGAACAGTTAAAAAAGAAGATCCTATAAATCCTGTTGTCAACTTTGATGCACTACCTTCAGAAACAATCGTACACATATTAGAATTTATTCCAGAATCTCGCGATATATTAAACTGCCGTCTTATAAACACTCACATAAAAAACTTAATAAATAAGTATGTTCCATACCCCTCTCTGTCTTTGCAACAAATATTTGCCGCTTTTATATGGAAGCCTGAATTACTTGATGGGAGAAATCTTTGCTTATATGGATGGGCACCTACTTTAAAGGAAATTTATTCCTTTTTACCTTCTAAACCTACTGAACTTTCTGGCCATGTATTTGTCTCTGATCTACAAGTCGGCTTCCTCCCAATCTGCGACAAATTAAAGATTACATTAACGATCCCTAAAAAGAATGTAGAGCTAGCGAAAAAAGAATTAGAAGATAGGGGCTTGTCCGCTTCTGTACAGATTCGTACACAAGAATCTTTATGGGATGATTTCATTAAAACAGAGTTAATAGAAAAACATAGCGCTAAAAAACTTTTATCGGATAATATAAATATTTTTCTTCCCTTATTGGAAGTTGATGGAGAGGAGAATTTTGTAAAAGCTATTTTTGAACATTTCTCAACAGATGCTGAGGTTAATGGAGTTATTAGAGGCTTGACTAGTATTCCAGGTGAGATCCTCCCCCACTTTGCCTCGCTTTTAAATGCTTTTATAATTCCTTTATGCCAAGATGAAAATCAGCTAAAAGAAGCTATAATGAGTTTTTTTAGAATCAAAGAGGAAGAGCTCCCTACTGGAAAAAAGAATCAGAATTTTTGGCAAATCTCTAGGCTTCTATTAAAAACAATAAATAAATGCCAGAATGGATACCAAATTAAAGAGATTATTGATGGTTATCTTAAAATTCAAGCACCTATGGAGCGTAATACAGTTAGTAAATTTCTAAACGAAAAAATTTATTGTTTATGTCAGAATGGAAGCCAGCCTAGCAAAACTCTCAATACGCTCGCTGAAATTAAAAATAAATATAAACGTGAGCTATTAATGGCATCTCTAAACCAAGAAATCCTTAATAAATGCCAAGATTGGGCTCAAGCAGAAATGATTATTAAAACTTTAGCTAATATAAATTCAGGTATAATAAAAGAAGTTATAAACCTCTCAAAAGGAGAGATTTTTGGTAAATGCCAGGATGGATACCAAGTTGAGAAAGTTATTAATTCTTTAGGCAAGATTCAAGATAGTGATAAACGCCAGCATGTTGTTAAGTTATTAAAGAAAAGATTCCTTGATAACCATTTCGATGGATACCAAGTTGGGAGAATTATCAACTCCTTAGCTAAGATTGGAGATAAAGATATTCGCCAACATGTTGTAAAGCTATTCTATGATAAATGTTTAGATAAATGCCAAGATGGATTTCAAGTTAAGAAAATTATTAGAGTTTTGGCTGATATTTCAGACAACGATAAACGCCAGCATGTTATGAAGTGGTTAAAAGGAAATAGCAAAATCCTTAAAAAATGCCAGGATGGATTTCAAGTTAAGAAAATCATTAGAGTTTTGGCTGGTATTTCAGACAATGATACGCGCGATCGTGTTGTTAAGTTATTAGATAAAAAAATCCTTGATAAATGCCAGGATGGATTTCAAGTTAAGAAAATTATTAGAGCTTTGGTTAATATTTCAGACAATGATACGCGCGATCATGTTGCCTCTGAACTAAAGAAGAAAATTCCTGCTAAATGTCAGAATGGAGATCAACTTGAACAAATTATTTATGCTATAGCAATTCTGTTGCCTTTTGACATACAAGTTATTATTTGATTCAGAAAAGTCATAATACACTAGCTTAGCTGAGGGCTTGACCGTTATGAGCAGCCCAAAGGGCTGCCAGGTTTGAAAACTGGCTCTGTCAGGACCTTTGTGTAAGTAGCAACAAGGTATTTTGCATATTTTTAATCCAATTAGTATGTCTATTTTTTATTAATTAACAACCAGATCCTAACTGCCAGTGGTAAGTTTAAAGGATTCAATGTCTTCTTGAATATCTGAAGGCCGCAGAGATTGGTGTCCCGCGTCGGAATGACGGATATTTGACAAACTCAGCTGTAGTATATTGATTTTAATAGATATAATGACGAGGAAGAATTTCTGGAGAATTTTCTAATTTATTGATTTTATTAAATAAAATTTGATAATTTTTCAACAAAACTGGCTTGCTTTTTTAGCTCTGGCAAAGACCCTCATAGAGATATCGTTTTATCTTTTGCAGACCTGGCTCTTTCTCTGAGTTCCACATCAATATAACGATCAGTAATAGCCCCTGAGCTATGACCGGCGTCATCACGAACATGTTCCCTGGGGCGACGTTTGACATCTTCTGATATGCCCGTATGCCGTAACCAGTGCACTGTGGCAATACGAAGTCCCTCAGCCTCTTCTTGTTTACCCTCAGATTCTAGCAAATCTGTCGCTTGATCAAAGCATTGTTGCACCAGATTTCGAATAGGTCCATCATTTGTAATTGGTTTGTTTGAATTTTTGAGATGAGATATTAGGGGAGTCTTTTCGTTAAGAGAGGGAAGGGGAGAGAGTTTCATGTAATTTTCACGATAGCGTTTTAAAGCATTAAGCATGGCATCACTCACGGCAATTTGTCTGGCTTTATTGCCTTTCCCTATTGTTTTAAACCACCAATGACCTTCGGCGTCTTTAAAAAAGTCACCCATTGTTGGGGTCCATCGTGAACTTGCAGCAAGTTCTGAGATGCGCAAATACATACCAAACAGACAAGAAAGAATAAAAACGGTTCTTTCGTGAGAAGGGTTTTGAGCCGCCTTATCTTTAGCAACATTGATGACCGTTTCCCATTGTTCATTCGAGAGACGTCGAATAACTTGAGTTTTGGCTTCTCTTTGCAGGAACTTACTTTTCTGCCGGATTAAAACAAATGGATTAACTTGAACCACTTGCTCTTGCAAAAGAAAGTTATAGAAACTGCTCAAGATATTAAACATGACCTTTAGGGCAGATTGAGAGAATTTGTATTTGTTTTTATCGGGTGTAATTCCGACTTTATGGTCCTTTTTGCTGACATGGGCTTCAAAAGGACGCCATTCTGGGTTGGGGACTTTCTCACTCTTATCTTTTTTAAATCGTGCAACCTTTTTAAGGCTTATCCACCGCTTGGGTGGTTTCAAACAAAACTCAATAAAAGACTCAATATCTTCACGCTTATTCTTTAAGAAGGATTGTTGACACACAAACCAGCTCCACTGAAGAAGACGCTCCAAATCCCGTCTGTAAGCTCCAAATGTATCTGTACTTCCACGATAGCTGTATAAGAAATTCAAAGCCATTTGATAATCTTTA
The DNA here is from genome assembly GCF_000757605.1 of Candidatus Paracaedibacter symbiosus. Taxonomy (GTDB): domain Bacteria; phylum Pseudomonadota; class Alphaproteobacteria; order Paracaedibacterales; family Paracaedibacteraceae; genus Paracaedibacter_A; species Paracaedibacter_A symbiosus. Next base: position 40,060 of record NZ_JQAK01000006.1, read on the forward strand.
ACAGCAAATGGTGGCAAAGTCACTTTAGTATGAGCAAAACAATGATCCAGCCATTGACTAATGATTTGATGAGGATTGTCATCGGCATAAATTGTTTTATATTGATCAATGACTTCTTCAAGGGTATCAAAAACAGGTATTGGAATATAGGAGTTTCTTGACATTTAAACGACACATCTTCATAACCTAGTAATCAAACTTACTCGTTTTTTATGAGAACAACAACAAAAAAGTAATCTCATGGCCAACAAAATCCCTCGCCTTTTGGCACCAGCAGAACTCCTCGACATTTACGGTATCCCCCTTCTGGGTGACATCGAACGCCAAGAATACTTCACCTTTAACGAGGAAGAAAGTAAGGCGTTAAAGGACTTTAAAGGCACCAAGGAGGCTGTTTATTTTGCTATTTGTTTGGTGTTTTTTAAAATCAAACAGACTTTAGTGGATTTTAACTACCAAAACGTTACCACCGAAAGGCAGCATGTAATGGAACGGTATTTTCCACAAAGTTTATCACCAAGAGCACTCCCGAGTGTTTATAACAAAATTAGAGCTCAAAATAAAGTGCTTGCTTTGTGTGGTTATCAGCGATTTACACGTGAGATTGGGAGTAAGATAAAGAATGAGCTGCACAAATCAGCCGTATCCCATCCAAGGCAACGCCAGCTTTGCAAAGAGCTTCTAAATTCCTTGGTAAAGAACCGCATTGCTATCCCAGGATACACAACGCTGCAAGACATTATCAGCAGTGTATGGAACTATGAAAAGAAGCGTATTGTTCAATCTTATCTTCGGTATACGAATAAAAATCAACGCAAAACGATATTCTCCCTACTTTATAAGACGGATGAACATTACCGGATCATTAGTATCAAACAGGATATGAAGGGATTTAACACCCATGACCTGTGGAAGGAATTGAGCAAACATACGCAACTGAAAGAAATCTTTAACATTGCTAAAACTGTCCTACCCCAGCTTGGTTTACCGACAACAACAATCGCCTATTATGCGAACCTTATCAATTATTATGATGGTCCAAGCTTAAAGAAACTCAATCCTCATGCCATTGGACTTTATCTTCTCTGTTATACCTTTACCCGGTACCAGGCCCTTAACGACAACCTTTTAGAAGCTTTTAAAAAGCGAGCGCTTGAATACAAAAAGAAAGCAACAGATTCCGCCAAAGCCGAAGCCCTAAAGCAACTGGATTTAATCCAAGAAGCCCGTGAACGTGCCAGTGAAATTTTGATTACCATTAAAAACCACCCCTACCCAACAATTCCTAAGAAAGCATTTTTTGAATATATCCCAGAAGATCAACTCTTACCAGCAGCCCAACTTCTAGTTGATGAAAGTCTCAACAAGGACCTCTGTTTTTGGAAATATATTGATAGCATTGAAGATTTCATCAAACTCAACCTGAGAAAACTTTTTCTGGGGATTGATTTTGTCGTCACCAACAATGATGCCTTAAAAGAAAACATTGCGTATGTTAAAAGTCATCTGCTCGCAAGGTCCGTTCCTGAGGGTCCCTGCCCTCCCTCCGTTCAAACCTGGATCGGAAAGCAATATCGTAAGCATTTGATAGAGAACGATAAGATCATCTTTAATCGTCTCGAATTCTTCCTTTACATGCAAATGGTTTATCATCTGGGCACAAATAAACTGACCTTACAATACAGCATCAAACACAAAAAGGTGGAAGATGAGCTTTACGATGATAAGAGATGGACCCGGGAGAAAAAGACCATCTTAAAGCAACTTGATTACTCAAAACTCCTCACCCCTATTCAAGCAACGTTAGATATTAAGAACACAAACCTTACAGCGCTTTATAAAACGGTTAACGATTCTGTAGAAAATGTGGAGAACACATATGTAAAAATAAAGAATGACAAGAACGGGAATCGAGTGTGGCGTCTGAATCCTCTGGAACTCTACTCAGACCCAAACGACAGCTTGTTTGCTCTTTTGCAACAACGCAGCATTGTTGATATTATGCAGTTTGTAAACCACAAAACACAATTCTGCCGCGCCTTTGATCCTATCCTTCCCAAATCAGCTAAAACTGAGCAAGACCCCCTGCTCATAGGCGCTGTCGTTCTTTCAAATGCTATTCGAGTGGGTCCTAGAAAAATGGCCAACATGTCTGATTTGAAGGAATCGGCCCTGCTCACCGCTGAAGACTCTTACGTCCGGCTAGAAACCCTTTTCCCAGCCATTGATAAGATTAATAATTCTGTCTCAAAGCTTCCTATATACAAAGAATGGTACATCCTGGGCCTTCTGCATGGAAGCCTTGATGGCCTCAAGCTAGAAACAAGCATCAGAAATAAGATGGCACGCCATTCAAGTAAATATTTTGGTGATGGTACTGGCGTTTCTGCTTATAACGAAATCGTTAATTGGCTCTCCATTTCAAGCCGCTTGATTGGTTGTCACGATTACGAGGGACATCATGCCTTTGAAATGGTCCATCACCAAAATACATCAGAAATCAAACCAACCCATCTTTCTACCGATAAGCACGGTTTGAACGCCATCAACTTTGCCCTTTTTGATTTAATGGACATGACTTTTGCACCAAGAATCCCCAAACCCCATCGAGAAACTTTCTGGGGGTTTGGAAGTCCCAAGGATTACGAGGGGATGCTTATCAAGCCAACAAAATTTGTGGAGGAAAATCTTGTGAGGGAGGAGTGGGACAACATACAAAGATTTAGTGCTTCTCTCCTCACAGGAGAAGCGGCACCCAGCTCAATCATCAGAAAATTCTGCTCCAAAGATTATGTCAGCAAAACAAAAAGAGCCATTGTGCAGTACAGCCATCTGGTCAGGTCTGAGTTTCTCCTTACCTATCTTCACGATCCAGAGTTTAGGCGCGCAATCCTCTATGCCCTAAACCGAGGAGAGCAGTATAATGGCTTGTATCGGGCTATTTCTATTCTGAACAATGGTGAACTCAGAGGAAAGACCGAGATTGAAATGGAGGTCTGGCATCAATGTACGCGACTTATTGCAGCAGTCATCCATTATTATAATGCGTATATCCTGAATAGCCTCTATGTGAACTCTAAAGATGAAGAAGAAAAGAGATTTTTAGCAAGCTTATCCCCTACAGCTTGGGTGCACGTCAACTTGCTTGGTTATTACCAATTTTACACGCAATCCAACGTTGAGTGGATAGAAAATTGGTTGCGGCAATGGGACTGGAGAAAGAGTGCAGGTTTTGTTGAAAAATATTAAGAATTTATTATTAAAAATCAGTAAATTAGAAAATTCTCTAGAAATTCTTCATCGTCACATTAACTATTATAATCAACATATTACAGACGAGTTTGTCACTTATCCGTCATTCCAATGCACAACCCCAAGTAATTGGTATTGAAGTTAATAATGGGATGGCTGCCTTATCCCAAAGTCTGTTTGGAAGCTCAGCTAATTCTGAAGAAGCAACGCAAAGACTTAATCAATACTTTGGAGATGCTTGGGGAAAACTTGCCAAAGGATCAAGTGATGCCGCTGCTTTGATCCAGCAAGAGTTGATGCTCAACTCCTATAGAGAAGCGCTTCAGGACAAAAGGGATGAATTGGGATTGGGCAGGTCTGAGATTGAAATGGCCCATCTAAATGCCGCGCGTGGGATTGCACATCAAGACAGTTCTTTCCTGGTCAAGGCGGTGATGTCTGGGACTTTGGTACCCGTCTTTCATACGATCATCTTTGCGTTAGCTTTGATCTATTTTTCAATGATGGCGCCGATGACATTTTTACCTCGAGGTACTCTTTTGTTGGTTCAATGGGTAAAGGTTATGTTGTATCTAGCGACATGGCCGGCTTTATTTGCCATGCTAAATTGTATTGGTCAGATGTTTGCTGTTCGTGCCATGGCCACAAAAACTATTGGGTATGGTGAGGGACTAACTCTTCTGACGCAAAGTGGAATGGCCGATATTGCCCATACAGCTTACCTCACGGTGATTGGGTTGCAGCTCTCCGTCCCATTTTTGGCGTGGACATTGCTTTGGGGTGGCGGCTATGCCTTCTCGCAAATGGCGTCGTCATTCACCCAAAGTGGAGAGTCTTTTGCTGCCAAAGCAGGGTCAGAAACAGTGGATGGGAATGTATCTTTTGATACGCAAAGTCTGCATACAAGGTCAATTGCCAATACGCAAATGGCCCAGCAACAGTTGGGGCCCTCTCTTAATTTTGGCTCACGAGTAGATGACGGGAAACTTGCCACTCTTTACGGTCCCGGCGGACAAGTCACGATGCAAGAGCATCAAACAAATCTTGGAACCAACGTTTCTCAAAATGACGCCGTTAGTACGATGTTAGGCATGCAAAGCGCTATGATGCAAAACTCCAGCTTCCAACAAACCCAGATGGCACAAACCCAATTCCAGATGGGACTCAGTGATTTGGTGTCGGTGGGCAATACTTTTGCAGATAATAAGAGTTGGACCGATACCATTGGTAATACTGAGTCAGGGCAAGCACAACGATCCTTCAGTCAAGCAATGAAAACTGCACAGGATTTTGCGAAAAATAACAATATTGACTTGGGTAAATCGGTTCAAATTTTAACAAAAGCAGGAATGGATGCAGGTGCTGGAGTAGGAGTAGGTAAAAATGGAACTTTTGCTTCTCTATCTGCTGCTTTAGGAGCGCAGGGAAGTTGGATAACAGAGGGAGGAGATAAAGAACTGCTCTCAAAAGCAAAAAAGTAATAATGTTGGAAAGGATTTTGCAGAAAACTTTAGCCATGGATTGCAATACTTGGAGGATCATAAAGGAAGTGTTGGCAACTCCTCTCAACTCCAAAAACTCGATCAAGCTCAAAGTAGTTTTAATCAGTCGAAATCTTCTAGTGACCAAGCTTCTGCTGCTATGAATTATTCTAAACAATTGAGCCAACAAGCGTCTGAGCAACGCCAGAAAAGTATTTCATCTAACAGTAACATTAACGATGACGTTCTTAAATACGTTGCAGATAAGAAATTTGGAGGAGACCAAGCCGCAGCTGCTCAGTGGCAAGTTCAAAACTCAAAAGGCTATCAGCAAGAAGCAGGTCATTTCTTACAAGATCGGCAACAGGGTATAAAAATGGGAAGAATGGTTTCTCCTCAAGATATCACTCAACATCATAGGGATTCTCAAAACAAAATTGAAAAGTTTACCCCGCAGGGAGAAAAGATTGAGCAGCGTATTGATTCTCAATCAAAGCAACTTAATCAACAAGAGAACTCTTTCAATACAAAGCTATTTGATGAGGCCGTTAAAACGCAGCAAGAGTTGAAGAAAAACGGCAGTAAAATCGCTACAGGTAAAGAAGGGATTCAAAAATCTAAAGATGAAAATGAGAAAGAATTTGAAGAAAGCAAGAAAAAGGGTTTAACCACAAAAGTAGTTAAAAGGTGGTAAAATGAAAATATTTCATAATTTCATTTTAGGCAGCAGATTAATTATCCCATTTAAAAACATATCTGCTAGAAGAAGGATTAAAAAATCCTATAGGATTAGCTGGATCTGTCAAATCCATACCATTTTTAAAAGGAGAGGGAGAAGAAGAAACATTTTTCAATTTTGCACCCATCCATGGGTACATTATTTTCTTATGGGCAAGGTAAAAACCAGAAATAAATCTGAAGCTGTAATAAGCAGCTCCAAAAGTTACGGCAAAACTAATACCAAACTCAAGGAAAGTGTCTGCCAGAACAGCCATACAAGATACGAAAAACGCTCCATGTCTCAGCCACATAAAGGTGGTGGAATAATTGTCAAGTTGTTCGCTGGTGATACAAACTTTATCCAACCAACCTTGGGGTGTAACATCAGATTCCTTGACTTTTTTATACTCAAAGAACCAGCAATCTATCAAGATACCCGTTGCCAAGTGCATAAACACCGCTGCAAACAAATCACCAAAATAAGCAATAGGCAGACTGATCATAAAACTCAAAAGAACGCGTTTATCCCGATAAAAGAAGGGGCGTCGTGTTGTAAGATTGTCAGTAATTGGTTGTCCCTCTTGTGTCATTGGATGAGTCCTTTCTGCTTGCAGTGTAACATAGTATTTTTTGAAAAAAACCCTATAAATTCAGCCGTAAACTTCTTGCCTATGAGCAATACGAACGGCAAGAACAGTATAAATTTCATCTTCAAGAGAGCAAATTGCCCTAAAATCCCCTATACGATAACTTCAAAATTCATGAAGATTTCCTTTAAGGGGCTTTCCAAACAGTCGAGGATCTCCAGAATCAACCACCAGATTTTGCAAGTAATCAAAAATCTTCCTTTGAATAGGCTTATCCAGTTTCTGAAGTTCCTTAAAGGCGCCCTCTTTAAATTCAAGACTCCAAATGGTCATCTTTTAACCCAAGTATCTTTTCAACATCCTTGGCAGAGTAACGCTTTCCCTTTTTTTCGTAAGCAGCAAGGGCAACAAGATAATCTTCCTGATTCTCCAGCAATTGCTCAATCGCCATTTTCACATAGTAGCTTTTACTGCGATTTGTTTTATCAGCTAGATTTTTTAACCGATCGTCTAATTCTTTTGAAATTCTTACACCCAACATAGTTACCCCCTATTGTATAATACATTATACAATTGTTTAACGTTGTTTTACAAGTAAAAAGGAAGAAATCACCCAATGAGCCTAACAAAAAACTTTACCCAAGGAGGACAAGTAACCCTCCATAACCTTAGAATGATCCGTCAAGTGTTGAGTGTCACCTTTGGGACAACTCTGCTAATCAGTTTATTCTTCTTCTGTTTTAAAACCTGGCAAGATCATGCTCCTTATCAGCGGCAAATTACGTTGACCTATTTGGTTGCTCAATTAAAAACAAGTCTTCCTTTTGGAGATATCAATAAGCGTACGCAGATATTTGTGTATGAAGATGGTAAAAAACAAAAAGTAAGGTCCGTTGATATTTTAAATGATCGTTGGATGAAAGATCAAATCGGTTATATAGAAGATATGCTAATATATAACTTCTTTTTGTCAGCTATTGTATTTTTGACCACTTTTCTAGGCTTTATGGGGTTTTGGGTATGGCGAGGGAAAGCGCGCATGAAGAAGGAAATCCTGTCAGGATCTAGGGAAGCCTCGATGAATGACGTTATTAAGATTATGCGTCAGAAAAATAAGATATCGGATATTTATTTAGATAAGATGCCTTTGTTAAAGGATAGTGAGACAAAACATATCTTGCTTGTCGGAACAATTGGTTCTGGTAAAACCAATACCTTTAACCACCTTCTCCCTCAAATTCGAAAAAGGAAGCAAAAAGCCGTGATTGTCGATACCACCGGTGTGTTTGTTGAAAAGTTTTACAATTCTAGAACAGATATCATTTTAAATCCTTTCGATGCCCGTACACAAGCTTGGGATATATGGAGGGAATGCGAAAATGATATCCACGCTGATGAACTAGCAGCAAGCCTTGTACCTCAGGCTCTTCATGATCCTTTTTGGTCTGATGCAGCACGAACATTATTTGTTGAAACGTTAAAAAAATTAAAGCGGACAGAGAATCCCTCTTTAAAGTCCTTGGTAGATTATGCGATTAACCAACCTTTATCTGAAATACAAAACTTTTATGCGGGAACACCTGCTGCTTCTTTAGTAGATAAAGCGGGAGATAAAACTGCAGCTTCAATCCGCGTCAATTTAGCGACTTATATTCGCTGTCTCTTCCTTCAAGAAGAATCCTCTTCCCCTTTTTCGATTCGCAAATGGATACAAGATGAAAAGCAGACCGGATGGCTCTTTTTGACAGCAATGCCAGATCAAAGAGAAACATTAAGGCCTCTCTTAACCACTCAATTAAATATAGCAATTAATTCATTGATGGGATTGCGCCCTGACCAGGATCGCCGAGTCTGGTTTATTATTGATGAGAAGCCTTCTCTTAATAAAGTAGAAGCTTTACCTAAAGCCTTGGCGGAGATACGTAAGTATGGTGGCTGTATTGTGGCTGGCCTTCAAAATATTAGTCAGATTGATAAGCTTTATGGTCATGAAGTTCGAAAGACCATGTCGAGCTTATATAACACAAAAGTATTTTTTAGAACGCCTGACTCTGATACAGCGCAGTGGATTTCCAAAACAGTGGGAGATCATGAAATAAAGGAAAGCAGTGAAGGTATTTCCTTTGGGGCTCATCAAATGCGAGATGGTGTTTCTATTAATGAGCAACAGAAGAGTAAAGCTGTTATTCCTTATACAGAATTCATGTCAATTCCCGACCTTAGCGCCTATATTAAATTACCAGAAGATTATCCAGTGACTCGTATTACCTTTTCTTATAAAAACATTGAAAATAAAAATGTGGCCTTTGTAGAAAAGCCACACGTAGTGGAAAGAACTGCATTAGCTAAACAGGTAAATATTAAGCCTCATAAAGAAGAAATGGCGGAAGTTTGTGAATTTTAACTTTTACATTTTAACATATATGGGTGGGCTATCCCCTTGCCAAGGCTGGATTCTCACCAGCTAGATACATCGGGCTTCTCCTGGCGCACCATGCAATTGCCCTGAATTAACTATAAATACCCAACAACTTGTAAATCCTGAGCAAATGGAGGTGAAAGATTTCTGAATTTTTACCTCCATTTTTGAAAGTAAAAACAGCTATTTTTTTTAATTTTTGAGAAAACGTTGTGGGTTTAAATAATTATTAAAAGTCAAATTTACTGAAAAGTTAGGCCATTTTTGCTAAAAACGTTTTTAATATGATTGCCTTGCTTCTTTTACAACATTACTGGCAAAGGAAAATAAATGATTTAATTTATCTCCACTGAATATCTTCTGCTTATAATGCTGGGATTCAGTAAATTAATATAGATTCCTTAAGCATTAGTGAGGGGGGTCGATTTACAAAAAACTTAACAATTAAAACCAAGGATCCTGAATGTCGCTAGCTAATAAATTAAAGTGTGTAAAATTATCCTATTATTGGTTAACAATAATACTAATTACTGCAGATGTTTCTGTTATGGCAGCAGATGATTCTATTAAGGCAAGTGAAAAAAAGGATGATTTGGTTTCTTCTTTATCACCTCCATTTTTAGTTAGTCCTAAAGGAAACGAGAAGGAAGATGATGGCCAATCCCAAGGACAAGATTCCCAAAGTGTACCTCTCTTAACCAAGGATAGCGAAGGTGTAGGGTCAGAAAGTGAAGAAGATCCATCTGCTATAAAAGAACACCTCTATAGTCTTAAAGAAAATGCACCTCTATAGTCTTAAAGAAAATGGGCCTTTATGTAATACTTTGCCGGATAGCCGAGGAATATGCAGAGAGTTAAAAATTTATGGGCATGATTTTAGTCCATGGCATGTCAATGCTATAGAACGATTAAAAGAATATACACCTAAGGTAAGAAAGGCCTTAGAATTTCAAGGAGTTGAAAGTAAAAGTAACCTTTTGCTACATATGATCAATTTATTTTTTATAAATAATGGAACAGACCAAGCAGAACTGCTGCAGGTGGAAGATGATAAAGAAATATGGGTTTCAGGGTGGCCAGGTTCCAAAAACAGACAGGTCCTGAATAGTAAAATTCCTGGAGTTTCCTTTAAGTTTCTAGATGACTTTTTACCTGCTGACAAAAGAAATCTACCTGCAAAACAAAAAGTACCATTTCTATTACCTCAAATTATTGATGGTTTTTGCCTAGAAAATCACGGCTATTTAATTAAAGAAAGGCATGAATATCTCAAGAATAGTTTAAGAAGAGCGGAACAAAATTATGAGAAAAAAGGAGATATGCAACACTTTAATCAGCATTTTCTTCATACAGAACAAGGGGTGCTTAGATATTTGACCTCTGACCTTTTTCAACAAAAAATCATAAAAATAATCAAGGATCATCCCCCTTCAAGGGAGATTGTCATGGTTGTTAACATGGCTTCAACCAAAAGTGTATGTCTTCATTGCGCAGATCGAATTTTTCGGGAGTCTGAATGGGGACAGGGGTTTTTAAAAGATCTTCAGCAAAAAGCTAAAATTCCTTTAAAAATACATTTTTTGGCTTCGGCTTATGAAAAGTATGTTGATGATCTCAAATCTACAAATGACTCTAAAAGTCTCAGAGAAAAACTAAAAGAAGACATTTCAACAACTCGACAAAAAATTGGGTTTGATGGCGGATGTAGAATTAATTTTATGGGTACTTTCGAGGGACGACAGCCATTTGATCATGAGTTTCCACTCATTGCCCACACTATTATTTAGAGGAGTTTGACCCTTATGAATTATAGAATTTTATTTTTACTCCTCATATTTGTCGGCTTATCCTTTTCCAGATTTTCTGGAATAGCGTCAGATTGTGATTCTGAAGACTTGGCTTATGGTGACTTACAGAGGACTTTCTTAGATTTGGAATTAGGTAACATCAGCGACTATGATGAGGAGACGTTGGAGGCAGCTAATGAAGGTTTTTTTCATTGGGAAGAGAGAGAAGCTAGTGAGGCTGAGGGGTTTCTTAAAAAAGCTGCAATAGCAAGACATTCATACTCAATGCCAAAATATGCTCTGATCCTTCTTGACTCCGAACATCTCATAGAATCCCAGCATATAAAGAAAGATATTTATCAAGCCGCAGATTTAATGCTTATGGCAGCAATGCGGGGAGTAGAAATGGCCTGCGATTATGTGGAGGATATTGATAAACAAGCCAAAAAGATTTCTGCTGTAAGAGATGCTGAGACAGGAGAACAATGCATATTTACGGGATTAATTGAAACAGTTAAATCAGCCTCAAAAAAAGATATCACAAAATGGCTTAAAGGCGGGTTTCCAAATAGAAAAGAATATCCAGCAAAAATTAAAGATGCATTAAAACTGTTCTATCTTAGCGTACTCCCTAAATTGGAAGGAAGCCCCATAGCTAAGCTAGAGCAGACAGTCTTTGAAGAGTTAAAGGCCATTTCATCTCAAAAAGGCCAAGAACTTATAGGGAAAAGGGTTACTGATATCCATGGTTACGTGTCTAAAATTTTAAAATTAGATAAGGAAACAAAAGAAGCTCCAGTCTACAAAGGTCAGTCGCAATCTCAATATGAGGGACCACATAATTATGCCTATTATAATACACGCCATAAATACGCTTATGATCTCGATATAAGTATGAGAACTCTAAACTGTGCGGTGCAGAATAAACTGTTAGGTGGTGGAAAATTTGTAAAAACACAGGCTGAGCCTATGGCAGCCGGCCCAGTTTATGATAGCCTTCGCCAGTGGGAGCCTAATGGGAAGGAGTCTATAAATCTACCTGGTGCTACGGCTTTTATTGTAGATTCTTTTTATAAAGATTTCACGAAAATTTTTTATGGCCATCCTTTGTGGCTTGTTGAACTGACACACATGGAAGAACCTTGGGAGAAAATAAATACAATTATAAAAGAAAAATACGGTGGTAAATGGCCTAAAACAGAGGGACCTTATAGTAAGGATAAAGAGGAATTTAAGAAAAGAAACCTGCTTAAACAACAGTACCAAGAAAAAACCGAAACATACGTTTCCCAAGGAAGTTCAAGAAATTCTATTTCCTATCGTCTGTTTTTGATTGGTATGGTAAACCGTATTAATAAATCATTTACAGTTTCAGAAGATAGAAAAAAGATTAACATCGATTTGCGATATATTAGCAAAGAACGCCTTCTCAAGTGCGGTCAAGAGATTTCTCAGGTTGAAACTTTTGTGATTCTCTATGGAGCTAGTCATAAAGCAGCTTGGCTTAATAAACTCATTACTGAACGGTGTAAGCACATCCACTATTCTGTAGACAAGCGGTATAGCTATAAAAAATTTGAGAATTTTTTATTTAGCCTTGGAGAAAAATATAAAATTAATATTGAAAATATTGAAAAGGAAACATTATCTGAGTCCCAATCAAGTTCGGGCCATAAGGTTAAACAGGAGCAAAAAAGAAGAAAGAGTGGAAAAGAAATAGAGATCTATCTTTCTGAGGTTAAAAAACCTTCAGAAGAAGATGGGGTTTTAACGCTTGATATGAGTAAATACTCAAAAAAAACTATAGAAAGCACTTATGATGCCTTGGCAAACCGGAGCCAAATTAGGATAATCAACCTTACGTCCGTCAACCAAAGTTGGATCATACCAGCATTAAAGCAGAATAGTAATCTTGACCTTGATTCATTTTCTTATTCACCCCAAACCGATGAATCAGGAAAACCTACTAAGCCTCTTCGTATGATGGAAAACTTAATCAAAACTCTTGTAAAAGGAAAAGAAATTTTAGATTTAGAAACTTCTGTTCAAGAAAACAAAAGAGAACGGGAGGAAGCCTCAGAGGAAGGCTGGAAAGGTAAGAAAAAGAAAAAGATTGAATCGCCCAGCAAAGATAGCAAAAGAGAAAGAGAGAGAGCCTCAGAGGAAGGCTGGAAAGGTAAGAAAAAGAAAAAGATTGAATCGCCCAGCAAAGATAGCAAAAGAGAAAGAGAGAGAGCCTCAGAGGAAGGCTGGAAAGCGTAAAAATATAAAAGTTAAGACCTGATCTGACAGTTACCCATTTTGGAGCTATGCCTATTTACTGTCGGCTCAAGTTGAGATTAACAACTTTCTCCTGCCAGACACTTTTTCTCTCAAGTTGAGTAACCAGCTCCAGATTACTCCAGAGCCAGTCCTCTAGGCATTCAACAAAGCTAGCAGGTGGCGGTTTGTTAGGCTGGGATGAAGCTGAACAATATTCTTGAAGGTGTGGAATACGGTGAATTTCACAGCACTTAATTACCCTTTTGACCCTTTTTACAAAGAATACTTTGTAAAGAGGGAAAAGCAACGCCGTTGTAAACTCAGTTACGACACTGAGCTGACCGGGTTGAAAACCATTCAGCCTTATGAAGGCTCGAGCGGAGTGCTGGGAAACTAGCTCACTCCGTTCCTTGAGGACTGGTCCCTAGCAATAGAGGTTGGTTATTCTACTATATTTGAGAACTTTGGAGGCAGTAAAAATCGAGTCGCTAGCTCAAAAATTACGCAATCGCTGATAACCCTTTCTTATCGACAAGGGAAAGAAGCTTAAGGGAAGCCCCAGCGGGATGTTTTTCTCCCCTTTCCCATTTGCTTATTAATCCTGTTGTCACATTAAGATAATGAGCAAATACCGACTGACTAACATGTTCTTTTTCACGAATATTACGGATCTCTTCAGGCGTTAGAGGTCGAACGGTTGTCAGACATGCTTCATTAAAACGCCTCATAGTTTGCTTGTCGATAGCTTCAATTTCATCTAATGATTCCATGGTTTCATGGATAGCCGCCATGGCATCACTTCTATATTTCTTTATCATCGATTTTTACCTCCATAAAATCACCTTTATCCAGTAATTCAGAGAGTTGAGTGTCTGCTAGAGACAACAGATATCCTGCCATATTTCTGAATTCCTCTTCCTCATCTTGGCGTAAATTATCCCTCTCATTTTTGGGAAATCCATAGACAAAGAAATACTTTTCGCCACGATTCATAATAATGATAGTACGATAGCCTTTTGATCGACCCTGCCCTGTCCGTGCGACTCGTTGTTTTATAACTCCATGGCCAAGATCAGCATCAATCAATCCACTTTCGGAACGGTCAACGGCCTCAAGGAGCATCAAATTGTTGATGTCATTCTTGCGGGAGAATCTTTCAAACCACTTTGTTTTAAATACCCGCAATATTCTGTTCCTATTTGTGCGTAGCTTTCACCTCATAATATATAGCACTTAGTATTATATTTCAAGATGGAATGTTGAATACTACTTTTAAACTCCTCATAAGCTGTTTTATCACTTACTGTGAGTGAGTCAGAAGTCATATCTTGGCCTAAACTCTCACTATTATCAACCACCAAGGGGGGCCAATAACTTTGGCGGATTTTCATCTAAGGGGTCAAATACCATGGCGGTCGACACGCTATTCCTAAAGAGTTCTCTGATTTTGTAGCTGCTGTTGTTGAAGTGATCGCTGTTCAATAAATTGGAGACGTTGTTGCTCTTGCTTAGCTTCAAGGTTTATTTTATCAACAAAAGGTGAAGCGGAAAAAGATGGGTCTTTAGCAGGATCTTTGATCATTTCCTTGATAAGAAGTGTTTTAGCAGCAACAATGATATTTTCACTTTTTGGATCGGTTTCTACCCCTTTAATATCCGCTAATGCAGTAGCACCTTTTACAAGTGATTGTTGATTGGAGTCAATATGAGATGCTTGCTGGTGAATGAAGTCCTTTATCTGTGCATGATGATTAGGTAGCAGGTTGACTAATCGAATCGCTTCTTGCCCCATAATGGAGGTGAAAGTAGAATCCATCGTTGGATTGGGAAGAGAGATATTAAAAGCAGCTTGAGTGGCAGCGTTACTCCAACTTTCACGAAAAGCGGTGGCTGCTTGGATACTTTGATAAGGAAGCTGAATTCTTAAAGAGTCTGTTTTTTCTATTGCAACAGCTTGCATCCAAGCACTTTTTTCTGCCTGTGCACGATCAATTAAAGAATGAGAAGATGGATCCTTACACATTTTCCTCGTATTGAGTGCTTCTCCTGTGGCATAGACACATTGTTTCAATAAATGAAGATTATCTTTTTCAGATAAAGGTGGACCATTAGAAATAATATCTTTAAGGCCGCTATATGTTTTATAAACGCGGTTAACAATATCTTCAGCAGCGTTATACTGAGGATTTCTTTCTATAATAGCTTTAATTGCTTCAATTGAAGCGTTAACGCTTTTATTTTCTTGAGAAGAAGAAAGAGATACCCCCTGCGCTTCTTTTTGTAAAATTGGACCTTCTTTTCCAGA
>NZ_JQAK01000005.1:0-102296 GCF_000757605.1 Candidatus Paracaedibacter symbiosus
TGAATCTTGGGGCTTTGCTGGCAAGCGGAGTTCTTTATTTACTTGCCTCAACATTAAGCAAAGAAGAAATTGTGAGTTGGGGTTGGCGGCTCCCTTTTTTGGCAGGGGGAATCCTAGGGATCTTACTCCTTATTGCCCGAAATGTGGTCCAGGAAACGCCGGTTTTTCAGTCTATTCAGGAAAGAAGCAAAAATCATAAGCCTCTCATGATCTTGTTGGACAATCATAAATTTTCTCTTTTAAAAGGTGCTGCCCTGACAGCATTTATGGCTGCTTTAACTATCACCAATCTCTACTTACCTTACTACCTTCCCAAATTCTTTGGATATGAATCAAAAGATGTCTATTTCGCCACAACCTTAAGCTTTATTTTTTCAGTCCTGGTTCTACCATTCGCAGGAATGATTGCAGACTTATTTCGCCATAAAACAACTCCCTTACGGTGGACTTGTGCTTCTTATATTGTTTTATCTTTACCCATTTTCTTGCTTTTATCGAAGGGAACAATGCTATTCTTGGTCACTTTTTTAATGATCCAACAACTTTTTATTGCTCTTTTTGTCTCTGCTTTTTTCCCCATTTTAATTCGTATTTTTTCACCTGAGGTAAGATACACAGGCATTGCTTTTTGTTACAACTTAACTTGGGCAACCATGGCAACACTTCCCATGGGACTAACAGCCATTCTCGACTTTTTTGCAAATCCTTGGGTCGTTCCCATCGTCTTGTCAGGTATTGCAGGACTGTCTTTAGTGGCAACGTGGGGTACAAAAGAGACGATTCTGGACTCTACAAATAATCGGGATGAAGAGGATCTCGTGAAATTGGAGCGAGTGGGATGAGTCTATTTTAAGGAGCTGAGAAAGAATTCTGGGCTGCATTATGCCTTTTTGGGGCTCAGCTGAGTTTTCGTTGTTTTTTTCTTTTCTATAAAATAATCCTACTGAAAAGCTAAAAAAATTATTTTTAAATTGCTTCTTCTAAGCCGTTGCACACATTCAGCATTGGCTCCAACAATTTCAGCATCTGACCATTTTTGAGAGACCATTCAAAAATTGGGGTTGCGACACGAGGTCTTTGTTGAGAGCTGTCCTGACAATGTAGCGAAGCATAGTAATGCAGGATAGGAGCCATGAGAGGAATATCCTCCTGAGAACCGAACTCGGGATAGAGCTAGGTAACTGATACAGATCTGTTGCAAATTTAAAGGGGTTTGGTAAAGTGGTCACTATTGTATCTCAAGGAGGCTATTTTAATGAAACCTCAAGACCTCCGATACAGGCATTTTCTCCCAACAATTATTCTGCAATGTATGAGATGGTACCTGCGGTATCCTATCAGCTATAGAAATCTTGAAGAAATGATGCTTGAGTGGGGCATTGATGTTGACCATACAACCCTTTACCGTTGGATTTAGCATTATGCACCTGAGTTTGAAAAGCGCATTCGTTGATATGCTAGATGTTTCTCTTGGTCATGGAGGGTTGACGAACCCTACGTCAAGCTACTTGGCGTTTACGCCTAAAGTGTACCTGCAAGGTGGCTTAATAAGTCAAAAATTGCCTATCTTTCAAATTTGCAACAGATCCCTATTTCTTATATATTGAAGCAAGGAGAAACACAGTTTAAAGAGATTGGACCTGGAACGGTTCTAACAGGTTTGGTGCGACGCATTAAGAATGAACAATAACTTATTAGCATTTACATACAAAACACCTCTCACTTTACAACATGGTAATGTGGAGTATGTAGCGGGTTTTTGTTTCAGCAAGCTTAATTTAGAGGAATTAAATGCAAATTATTCTGATTTCTTACTTGTTGAGGAGCAGAAGTGTTTTATGTCTCTTTACTACCCTAAAAGGCAGCATAGCTATCTTCTTGGCTGTTATTGCGCCAAGCAGTCCCTTACCCTTTATATGCAAAATAATCAACCAACGACATTATGGATTAAAAATGGAGTCTTTCAGCAGCCCATTGTTTATTCTCCTTTATTTTTAACACTCTTTTGGACGGTTAAAGAAGCCCTCTCTAAAGTTATTAAATGCGGTTTTACTATTCCAAGCGAATTGTTGGAGATAGGAGATATTCAACTTAAGGAAAATTATGTAGAAAGTAAATTTAAGAATTTTCAGCAATATCAAGCTTTATCTTTTTCAGTGGCTAACTATGTCTGTTCCATTGTTCACCCAAAAAATTCCGTTTTAACTTCCAATCCTTCAGCAATCAAAACAGCAATGACAGAGTTACCTATGCCCCAACCAAAATCTGACTTTGCTTCCAACAAACCAACAAATAAGGAACTCAGCATAATTTAAACCAGGATAATTAAAGTAACTCTTTTAAAAAGGACTTAAAAATGAATATGTTAAAAGCTTGCCAACTTAAAGAGCATCATAACAATGAGGAAACAGGGCGAAATTACCATTGTATGATTTTTGGGTTTCCCTCGTACGGCCATACTAATCCTTTGCTGTTGTTATCTGCAGAACTGGTCAAGTCAGGATATGAAGTGTCCTTCTATAATACAGACATGTTTAAGAAAGAAATTGAGAACACAGGTGCTGCATTCATTGATTACAAGAGCCCCGCGGCTGTTTTGGCTTCTCAGCCTATGGATTGTAAAACTCTTGATCTTGAAGGGCTATATGAGGAATTAAATCATATTTATGATGAAGTTTGGACCAATCTCCCTCGATTCACTGAACACTTAGATATCATAATTTATGATCAATTTGCTATTTGGGGAAAACGTTACGCAGAGAAAAATAATATCACATCCTTATGTTCTAACACCTATCTCCTTACTACCCCACATTACTGGAGAAGCAATTTCAAAATAGAAAAACTGAAAGAAAATGAACAATTATTAGAAGAGTTCATTAATTGTCTGTCAGGAAATTCAGCCAATGGAATCATTGTTTACACTCCTCAAGAGATGCAGATAGTGCAGCCATCAGCTGATGCAAAAAATATCTTCTTTCTTGGAAATAGGTTCGCTAGTCAATATCCTCCCAGCACAGCTAAATTTGGCAAAAAAGCTCTTATCTATATTTCTTTAGGTACTGTTTTTAATTGTGATATTGAATTATTAAAATCTCTGATAGACTACTTTGGCAATACTAAATATAATTTAATTATTTCTTCTGGAAATAATTTAAAAATATATGAGGAACTAAGCAAGTTAAAATTAAAACCTAACATACAAGTACATAAATTTATAGATCAACTAAAAGTATTACAAGAAGCATCATTATTTATAACGCATGGTGGGGGTAACAGCCTATATGAAAGCCTCTATTTCACTGTGCCTATGATTCTATTTCCACAAATGGAGGAGCAACATATTAATGCTCAAAAAATGGCAGAGTTAAATGTGGGCTATTACTTCCAAAAGGATGGGTTTTCAAAAGATCGAATGGATGAAGCGATGAATAATATCACACAAAATTGGGATATCTATAAAGAGTCCACAATGCTACTCAGAGAAGCAATAATCAGATCTTCAAATGCTCAAAAAGTTGTTGATCAAGTGAATAAGCTTTTAAGTAAGAATCAACGACCGCCGGCTAAAGCCGTCGCTATGTAATCAGCCTAAAGAGGCGAGCCTTCATTTGCTATATTTGGATCTATGCTACCATCTTAAATGTCAAGTAATTTTGGATTCCAAGGTTGTAAAGTCTTAAGCATAGCATTGAGAATCGTTAAGAGTTTGCGCATGCAGGCTGTAAGCGCAACCTTGGCAGCTTTGCCCTGTTTTCTTAACCGTTCATAAAAATGGTGAATCAATGGATTAAAGCTAATACAAACCAGAATCGGCATATAAAGAGCTTTGCGAACGCTCGACCTTCCTCCCTTTATAATCGCTTTTCCTCGTAACTGACCACTCTTACAAGCATAAGGAGCAAGATCAGCTAAAGAGGCAATTTGCTTGCGATTAAGGGACCCTAATTCTGGCAGATAACATAACAAAGAGGCAACAGTTTTATTGGCAATACCGGGGACTGTTTCCAAGCATTCTTTTTTCTGTCGAAACTTCTCATGGCTTTGGATGAGCTCTTCAATATGCTTATTTAAGCTTTTAATATCGTGTTTCAATTGCTCTATTTTTTGATTAAGAAGGGGTATCAGCCCCATTCGTGTAAAATGGTACGGTTTGAGATTAAACGAGAGAGTATTGCTCTGATAATAGTAGGGTAAAACCTATCTAATTTGGCCTCTTTATCCGTTCCTATTTATCTGCCTCTTTTTGGCGCTACATTATGAGAAGGTAATCATCTGATAGTAAAATATACGGTTTCGGAAAAGATTCAAACTCAAGACCATACCATTTACACGAATGGGGCTGATACCTCAAGTTGGATCGCTTGGGGCGAAATCTCAAGCATCTTGTCAATACAGTTGAAGATCTGAAAAATAAAGAAATAGGCTTTAGAGTTCTAAGGGGGCAGGGAGCCCAGATTGATACAACGACGCCGCACGGTAAACTTGTCTTTGGTATGTTTGCCGCTCTTGCAGAATTTGAACAAGAGTTAATTGTTGAGCGAACCAAGGCTGGCCTTGAGGCAGCACGGGCGCGTGGGAGAAAAGGGGGTCGTCCTCGAAAAATGGATATCCATCTCTTGAAAATGGCAATGGCAGCTATGTCAGATCGAAAAGCAGTTGCACAAGATATTGCTAAACGCCTCGGCATCACAACAACGACATTATATATGTATGTGAATGGTGATGGATCAGTTAAAGAACCAGGACAAAGATTGTTATCATCTGAACTTATTGCTTAAATATACATTAGCACGCCCTGTTGCGAAAACTATTAGTGATTAGAATTGTTTCTTGAAGGAAGGTTTTTAGGAGTTGTAAATTCCAAATTGTCTTTCAATAAGACAGACTTCGCCTATCATTCCGTCCGTAATATCATACCTTCATTTGCCCTTTTTTAAACATACGCATTAGCTCAAAACCCTTAAGTGTCGTATAAGCTGCTTTCATGGATTAAAATCCTAAGGTAGGCTCAATTAATCTCTTAAGTTTACCATGATCAGCCTCTTCCTTTTTAAGTTGCTGTTTGTTTTAATTAACTTGCAATTAAATTCTCAGGAATACAATTAATAAAAATGACTTATAGTTAATACTTAGGAAGAACAAAGAATGATAAAATTATTCCGCCCCCTTTTGGTTTGTTGCTTTTTGATTATTGGCGGGAGCTTTCTAAATCACGGGCAAGCAATGGAGCAAGACAAACCCCATGTTGACCCTACGCCTACCAAAGTTGTTCCGGCTTATGGAGGTGAGAAGCAGGAAGATTTTGAACAGGGAATACGCGTTGCTTCTTGCATATCCCTCGGGGGAGGATGCCTTGATCGTATTAATACTACTTTGAAGAGTGCTGACCAATTCGTTGTTTCTTTTATGTACCGATTTAATTCCCCAACGCTTATACGAACGCTGGAGGAGAAATATCTTGACTCTCAAAAAAGCGGACAGCCTATGCCTATTGTGGTTTTCCTAGATTATAATCAAACATATAACTCTTCTTTTGAAGGATCAAAATATATTAATTATGTGAAGCGATTAATGAATAGTATTCCTACCAGCCTGGTCAAATTAGGCAGCCGCTCCTTTCATCACAAAGTGACCATTTCCAAAAAACAAGGAGAACAAGCCATTGTTATTTTAGGTTCTGCCAATGCAACGTATGAATCAGATAATCAGCATTCGGAAGATGTTATCTTTGTCCAAAGCAACAAGCTAGCCGCATTTTATCTAGAAGAGTTTGAAAAGCTGTTTCGCCGGGATCCCTCAAAAAAATCGGTGGGGCAAGAATTTGAAGAACCTCAAGTAAAAATTTTTCATGAGCATCGCTTTCAACCTGAGGTTAGCAATATTGAGGCCCTTTCGAGAATGAGCAAGTTCTTGGCAGAAGAAGACCAGATAACTTTGGAAGGGCATGAAGGAGACATTACAACAGTGGCCCTTTCTACAGGTCATCCGGAAGAAGGAGGGAACCAAAGATGCTTAGAGGTAGTTACCCAGGCGCTAGGCAATCCTCGTAACAATGCTCTCTTTTTATTTGAAAACTATATCAGCCTGAACGAAGAATTGAAAAGCCAGGAAATATGGCAGCATTTAACCAGTAAGACCCCCAAATTTATTGTCGTGGAGGATAACAAGCATAATAGGGGAGAGAAAAATATACCCGACTCCGCATCAGAAGAAGATGAGGAACCTGAAGAGACAGCCATCATAGAAGACGAACTGGAAAAAAATGAAGGCGCTGCGGCTTTGGGCAGTAGAAATAACAAGGTTTTATTCTTTCGGCCATTTACGGGGCAGAAATTTCATCACAAGCTGATCCTACAATACTTTAAAAACAGGGATCCAATTGTTTATACAGGCTCTTTTCACATTTCTACCAGTGCCGTTAAGAAAAATTCGGAAACGATTATCGGTATTCGAAGTCAGGAGTTAGCAGATGATGTTTTGGCTTCCCTCTTACTCAATTCAGGCCTGGGAGAAAAACCGCAAAGTTGGAGATTTATTGCGGATAATCCTTATATAGCTAAAAAAATAGCTCCTTTATTTAGTGCAGAAACTGAATCATACCGGCAAACCCAATTATTGAAAGCCGCCGAGCAGATCTCCTTAAAAACGGACATCAATTTAAAAAGATATATGGATCGGTTAGATCGGATCCGTAGTGAAATATTAACAACTGCCTCTCATGCGGATGAGCAACAGGAAATCGAAAAATACTTTGATCATTATATAGGAAAATTTAAAGAAAATATAGGGAATGCTGAAGCACAGGTAGAAACCATTGAAGAATTAAAAACAATTATCTTTACGCAAGAAAATATTTATCTTATTTGGGAAGAATACTTAATGCAGCTAAAGAAAAAATCAAAGCCAAGTATAAAGGGTTTTTTTCGATGCCCGCCTATACTCCGTCTGAGCCTGAAGAATGGCTAAAAGAGATGAAAGGATGGCTGGAAGAAGAAATCGAACAAAACAAAAACAATAAGTTGAAAATCAAGGAAGAGTTGAACTCCCTAAAAAACCTGTATCATGCTTTAAATGATCTTAATGATTATGAAGAAACTCTTGGGGAGCTTTCTGCTTTAAGTGAAGAGCTAAATGAAGTTATTAAAAAAATTTCTTCTTAAAGATAGGAAAGCTCTTTGTCAGCTACAGCATAAAGCTGCAACCGTTTTAAAGAAACAGATAGTTTCAAGGAATAAACTGTGGGGAAGGATTATATTTTTGTTTTATTTTTCTTTGATTTGGGCGACTCATGCCTGAAAAAGCAACGCGCACATTTCTAAGCTTGGTATCTGCCAATAAAAGATTCACCACTTCATCAGTAATGTCTTCATTACGAGAAATATCCAATTCCCGTAGGTTAGGCATAGCTAGAAGTTGGGGGATTGAGCTATCGGAAATATGGGTAGCAGCAAGAGATAAGTATTCTAAGCTGGTTACAGAAGCAATATATGGGGTGGTTTCGTCTGTTATCCTGTTAGAGCTTAAATCTAACCTTTTCAAATGCTTGAAGTTGCCAATTTTTGTAAGATATGTATCATCAAGGTTACATGCCGTTAATGTAAGGCTTTGTACTAATGGATTAAATATTTTGGGCGAAACAGTTAACGCGTCGATATCACCTTGCTGATTAACCAAATATGATCCCTGTATGCTTATCACTTTATAGCGCTCTTCTTTTAGAGGCGTTAATTGAGAAAAGTAAAGTGGAACTCTTATAGTCAAGGTTTCTAGAGATTGAGAAGAATCCATTGGTTTTTCAAAAGATCGGACTACTTCTACGTGTGAAGGAACGGGCAAGCTTCGTTCAATTGCAGTGTCAGCAGCTCCGGCATATTGGGTGGCTAGTGCTGTCAGAGAAAAAGATAAGAATTTAAACATGTAAAGCGCCTTTATCTTTAAGTTTCAAGTTATCTGTTTCTATGATGTAGTTATCCTTCTCCCTTTTTTCAAGGTAAACTTTCTTATCATTTTAAATTAATTTTTATAATCGCTAAAATGGTTTAACACCCTAGCCTAGTATTCTTGTATTTGGTAACAGAGTTTATATGTAAACTCCCTGGTCCAATTTTTGGAGGGAAGACCACTTTTGAATGGTCTCCAAGTTGGACCGATTGGGGTGAAATCTCAAGCATCTTGTCAATACAGTTGAAGATCTAAAGAATAAGGACATAGGCTTTAGAGTTCTAACGGGGCAGGGAGCCCAGATTGATACAACAACGCCTCTCGGCATGGTCCTTTTTAGCATGTGCGCTGCTTTTTCTGAAATGGAACGGGAATTAATTCGAGAACGAGTTAGAGCTGGGCTAGATGCTGCTCATAAAAAAGGTAGGAAAGGAGGCAGACCAAGAGCCTTAACACCAGAAAAACTCTCAACTTTAATGTCCTTAACAAAAAATAATGAATTCTCAGTTAAAAAAATCTGTGAAATGGTAGAAATTACAAGATCAGTCTATTATAGGGCTCTTAAACAGAATAGCTAATTCATAGAAAGCACCCATTCCTCTGTGAGCTGCAGAAAATAAGGTGTTTCCAGGTTTTTTTAAATCCTTATGATAATCCTACGCTCAAATCCTAACACAACACCTCAAGGAGGTCTCAGGAAATTTCGCGACGATGGGCGCCCTGCTTAGGATTCCTTCAAGCGCGCACGCAAGAAATCGATGAAAAGCTGTGTTTTCGCCGGAAGCAGGCGCGTTTCGGTGATAGCGTAAACAGGGATAGGAGTGGTGCTCCACTGCGGCAACACTCGATGCAGTCGTCCCTATAATAGATAATATAACGAGAAAGAATTTCTAGGGAATTTTTTAACCTATTGATTTTAAAGTATAAATTCTTATATTTTTCAACAAAACTTGCTTGCTTTTTTAGGCTCTGGCTCAGCCCCTATTAAATTATCGTTTTGTGTTTTGCAGATCTGGCTCTTGCTCTGAGTTCGACATCAATATAACGATCAGTAATAGCCCCGGAGCTATGACCAGCATCATCTCGTACATGTTCCCTTGGGCGGCGCTTAACATCTTCAGATATGCCTGTGTGTCGCAACCAGTGCACGGTGGCCATACGAAGGCCATTGGCTTCTTCATGTTTACCCTCTGATTCAAGTAGCTCTGCTGCCTGATCGAAGCATTCTTGCACCAGATTCCGAATGGGACCATCATTCGTAATCGGCTTATTAGGGTTTTTAAGATGAGAGATTAAAGGTGTCTTTTCGTTAAGGGAGGGAAGGGGGGACAAGTTTAGATACTTCTCCCGATAGTGTTTTAAGGAGGTAAGCATAGCATCACTCACAGCAATTTGTCTGGCTTTATTGCCTTTTCCTATGGTTTTAAACCACCAATGTCCCTCAGCATCTTTAAAAAAATCACCCATGGTTGGGGTCCATCGTGGACTTGCAGCAAGTTCTGAGATGCGTAAATACATACCAAACAGACAAGAAAGGATAAAAACGGTTCTTTCATGGGAAGGGTTTTGAGCCGCTTTATCCTTGGCAACTTTAATGACGGTTTCCCATTGTTCATTGGATAATCGTCGGATCAGTTGAGTCTTGGCTTGTTTTTGTAAGAATTTACTTTTTTGCCGAATGAGAACAAGGGGGTTAACTTGAACGACTTGCTCTTGCAAAAGAAAGTTGTAGAAACTGCTCAATATATTAAACATGACCTTTAGGGCAGATTGAGAGAATTGGTATTTATCTTTATCGGGTGTAATTCCAACTTTATGGTCCTTTTTGCTGACATGAGCTTCAAAGGGACGCCATTCTGGGTTGGGAACTTTCTCACCCTTATCTTTTTTAAATCGTGCAACCTTTTTAAGGCTTATCCACCGCTTGGGTGGTTTCAAACAAAACTCAATAAAAGACTCAATATCTTCACGCTTATTCTTTAAGAAGGATTGTTGACACACAAACCAGCTCCACTGAAGAAGACGCTCCAAATCCCGTCTGTAAGCTCCAAATGTATCTGTACTTCCACGATAGCTGTATAAGAAATTCAAAGCCATTTGATAATCTTTAACAGCAAATGGTGGCAAAGTCACTTTAGTATGAGCAAAACAATGATCCAGCCATTGACTAATGATTTGATGAGGATTGTCATCGGCATAAATTGTTTTATATTGATCAATGACTTCTTCAAGGGTATCAAAAACAGGTATTGGAATATAGGAGTTTCTTGACATTTAAACGACACATCTTCATAACCTAGTAATCAAACTTACTCGTTTTTTATGAGAACAACAACAAAAAAGTAATCTCATGGCCAACAATGTGAAATGTGTGAAAGAGAAACAATAAGATACGTGCATTTTATGAAGCATAATGATCATGATCCGCTTGAGGTTGGATGCATTTGTGCTGGGCATATGGAAGGTGATTTAAATGCTGCTGAATCTAGAGATAGAGAGTTAAGAGCCAGAGCTAATCGCCGCTCTAATTGGCTATCCCTTTTAGGTTGGAAAGTATCAAAAAAAGAAAATGATTATCTCAGAACCCGTCCAAACATGACTGATGATGAGACACATTTTATTATTATAACTCAATCCCAATTTAGAGGCTATTCCGCTATAATCGATGGAAGCTATCTTAAGCTATGGTATGATAATAAAAATAGAGCAAAATTAGCAGCATTTGATTATCTTTGGCCCTCAAAAATGTCATTTAGCTAGCAACCAGTAGGCTTTTTAAAGTTACTTGCCTCTTTTCCTGGAAAACAGCGTTTTTAAGAGAGAGGTATTTTTGGCGCTAATGGTATGGCGTGAGCATTTAGATTAACTAACAAATAAGTTAATCTATCGGTGTTTATAAAATACTAATAATGAGGACTATACCATGACTATAACAATTCTCGGGATCGATATTGCTAAACGTGTCTTTCAACTTCATGGCGTAGATGCCAAAGGCAAGGTAATTCTAAAGAAGCGCGTTTCTCGTAATCAATTATTAAATTTTATTGCTAATCTTCCCCCATGCCTTATCGGGATGGAATCTTGCATTGGGGCTCATTATTGGGCGCGCCGATTTCAGACTTATGGACATGGGGTAAAATTAATCCCTCCTCAATATGTAAAACCTTATGTCAAAACCAAACATCGGTATCGTCAAAGAGTTGGTCAACAAAGGACAGCTTTGGTAAATCAAATTAGAGGACTCCTTAGCGAATATGGAATTGTGATTCCTCAAGGGATTACTTATCTACGTAAAAGGCTACCAGAAATTTTAGAAAATCAAGACAATCAGTTAACAACTCTGGCTCTTGAGATCTTTTATGATCTTCATCCGGAACTCTCGGCAATTGATGAGCGAGTAAAGCTGCTCGATAAACGTCTTTCCAAATTATGTGAACAGACTGAAGCGTGTCGAAAAATTAAACAAGTGGAGGGTATTAGTCCTCTTACAGCCACAGCTTTGGTCGCCGCTATTGGTGATGTGTCTAATTTTAAGAATGGCCGTTATTTAGCGGCTTGGTTAGGCCTTGTACCGCGTCAGTATTCCAGTGGAAATAGGCAAGTATTGTTAGGGATTAGTAAACGAGGGGATCGTTATTTAAGAACGCTTCTTATTCACGGTGCCCGCGCCTTTATTAGCTTGGCCAAGAGGAAATCTGCTTGGTTAGAAAACCTTGTCCAACGTTGCGGCAAACAGAAAGCATATGTCGCTTTAGCTAATAAAAATGCAAGGATTGTATGGGCTCTTCTTGCCAGACAAACAACATACCAATCAGCGCATTAAACAGGAAAACATAAGAAAACGCTAGACAAGTAAGAATGATTTACCAACGAGGTTTGCTAGAGTAAATAAATAGAGATGAATAATTGAGTCATACAGCTTCTTGAGATCCTGATTTGCAACACGGTTCATTGAGACCTTGGCACTGTAAAGGGCAAGAAGTGATCGGATACACCATCTGGCCTAGAAGAATAATCCTTCATAAAAGGGACGGAACCATATACGGATATATGTCTGCAATATTCTTTTTAAGTTTATCAATTTTTAGCTTACAATACGGATCGGTCCATATATGACGACACCGGTTCATTACTTTATAATTTTCCCTCGCGGTAAGATCTTAATTAGAATCAACACCAAAAAGCCTTTACTGTAAAATACAACTCCAAGTTGATTTTCCAAGCAATCGATCAAGCTCATTTTGAGCAGTATGGTCTCGGTATTTGTGAGATACAGGAGAGAGAGAACAAAAATTCATAGCTCCCTCATGCGAGACTCCCCCGCCCCTTAGCATTTCATAACTTAAATCGAACATGCACTGTGCTTCAACATTCTTCTTAGCAATAGCAATACTAAATGCCCTTAAAACCTCTTCATGGGATTGACCTACATTTTGCATATCTTCCAGCGTCCCCCTCAACATAGCTTTATCTTCAACATATCCTTGCTTTGCAGCAAGAGTACACCATTTAAGCCCCTCTTCGTATGACTGGGGCACACCATGTCCTTGTGCATGCATTAGCCCTACTGCATATTGAGCTGGGGCATACTTTTGCTCTGCAGCAAGGGTAGACCACTTCACAGCCTCTTCAAACGACTGGGGCACACCATGTCCCATAACATAACATCCTCCAAGCTCATATTGAGCTTGAGCATAGCCCTGATCAGCAGCAAGACGATACAACTTTGCAGCTTCTGTACGTGATTTATATATGCCTTGACGTTGGCCTGGTCCATCATCATACATCTTTCCAAGATGAAACTGACCAGGGGCAAATTTTTGAGCAGCAGACTTTTTAAACTGGTTTAGAGCTTTAGCATATTCTTCTTGATTATAATAGATTATGCCAATGTTAACCTGAGCATATGCAAATCCTTGATCAGCAGACTTCTTATGCCATCTTAAAGCTTCAGTACAATTTCCTTTCTTAGAATAGATTAAACCAAGATGATTCTGAGCAGAGGCAAGACCTTGAGCGGCAGCTAACTTACACCACTCTAAGGCTTTATCATATTTTTTTCTTTAATATATAATTCCCCTAGATTATCTTGAGCAATAACATCTCCTTGAGCGGCTGCTTTTTTTAAAGCTACTTTGTTAGGAAAGACTTCATTTTCCATTTCCATTGCATGAGAGCCGTACACAGAAGCGACAACAAAGAAACTTATAGAAGTTGTTAGACTCAGGAGCGTAGACATAAATATATTCCCTTTTATTATTATTTTTTCTAAAAAATTCTACATTGAATATTAGGAAGAACTTTACATTAAATATTAAGAATACTTTACAGGATGGTTTCTTATATGAGTCCTAAAAAGCAAGCAGGAGTATGCTTATCGAGAGTTAAGCTTGGCATTAAATGATAACGACCTTTTTCGGTTTAGTTGTCCTGTTTAAGAGATCTATAATAGACAGATCTTGTAATTCCAACCATTTCACAGATTTTTTTAAATCCTTATGATAATTCTACGCGCAAATCCTGGCACAATACCTTGAAGGTGAGACCATCCCAAACCTGGGGATGGTCTCACAACATATTGACCAACAGAAACACTATAGATACTATATGTAGTGTAATTATGGTGATTTTGGTTGAACAAGCCAAATCTTAAAAGGGAAACCGGGGTAATGCCATTTAAGACATTTACTAACCGGTGCTGCCCCCGCAACTGTAAGTGATAGCGTTTCTCCATCATATGTCACTGGATGAACTCTGGGAAGACAGGAATAACGCGATGATTCACCAAGCCAGGAGACCTGCCATAATGATGAACGTTTAACCCTCGGACGGGGTGTACCGAGTGCGAACTGGCATGGCCAGAACACTTTTTATCGCCCTCCAAAATGAAAGTTCTATTAAGGAGAAGCCCTTGAATAGAGCTAAGGAGAATCCTATGCAACGACTTTATGATTTTGACCAAAATGGGCATCTAGTGCCCCTACTCATCCATCCAAAAGTTATTAATTTTCCTAATAAAAAAACAGAAAAGCTACCTGTTGATTGGCGCCAGCCAGTAAGTAGCCAAGAGATTATTCAAGATCCTTCTCGTGATATCCTCTTAACCAATTTTGGCAAAGCCACTTTGGATGACCGCTATCTATTGCCGGGAGAAACCTATCAGGGAATGTTCGCTAGAGTATCCGCTGCTTTTGCAGATAATAAAGATCATGCTCAGCGCCTTTATGATTATATGTCAAAGCTATGGTTTATGCCGGCAACACCTATTTTGTCCAATGGAGGCGCCAAGCGTGGTTTGCCAATTTCCTGTTTTCTTAATTCTGTGAGTGACACCCTAGGTGGGATTGTCTCAGCTTGGACTGAAAACGTTGCCCTTGCTTCTCTTGGTGGCGGTATAGGTACCTATTGGGGCGAGGTCCGCTCGATTGGTGAAAAAATTGGGAGAGCCGGAAAAACATCAGGAGTTATCCCCTTTATTCATGTGATGGATGCCCTCACCCTTGCCATTAGCCAAGGATCGCTTCGTCGTGGATCTGCGGCTGTATACCTAGACATCCACCATCCTGAAATTGAAGAATTTTTAGAAATCCGCAAGCCTTCCGGTGACTTTAATCGCAAAAGCTTAAATCTAAACCATGGAATTGTCATTACGGATGAATTTATGGAGGCAGTTCTGGAGGATAAACTTTTTGGCCTTCGAAGCCCCAAAACAGGTGAAATTTTGCGACATGTCTCAGCGCGTGATCTCTTCCAACGGATTCTGGAAATCCGCTTACAAACGGGCGAGCCATATCTAATTTTTATTGATGCGGCCAATCGCGCTCTTTCCAAGCATCAGCGCGATTTGGGGCTAAAAATCACAATGTCAAATTTATGCAGTGAGATTTTTTTGCCCACTGGTACGGATCATTTAGGCCATCAACGCACTGCTGTTTGCTGCCTTTCCTCCATTAATGCCGAAAAGTGGGATGAATGGCATGAAGACAAAATCTTTATCGAAGATGTCATGCGATTCCTAGATAATGTCTTACAAAACTTCATTGAAAATGCGCCAGCTAGCATGGCTCAGGCGCGCTATTCAGCGATACGAGAACGCTCGGTGGGCCTTGGGTTGATGGGGTTTCACTCCCTCCTTCAATCTAAGCAAATTCCTTTTGAAAGTGCCCTTACCAAATCATGGAATTTACGCCTTTTCCGCCACATTCGCCGCAATGCTGATGCGGCCTCTGTCAAACTTGCTGAAGAACGCGGTCCCTGCCTTGATGCAAAAGAGCGCCATATTATGGCTAGGTTTAGTCATAAGCTCGCCATTGCTCCCACTGCCTCTATCAGCATTATTTGCGGAGGGACTAGCGCTTGCATTGAACCCATACCCGCCAATATCTACACACACAAAACCTTGTCTGGTTCCTTCACGGTAAAGAACCGTTATCTAGAAGCTTTATTGGAAGAAAAAGGCCTTAATACAGCCGCCATTTGGCAGTCAATCATTGAGAATGAAGGCTCTGTCCAGCATCTCAATTGCCTTAATGTGGAAGAAAAAGTCATCTTTAAAACAGCTTTTGAGATAGATCAGCGATGGATCATTGATTTTGCTGGGGATCGAACCCCTTTTATCTGCCAAGGCCAATCTTTAAATCTTTATCTTTCTTCTGACATTGATAAATGGGATTTGTTAATGCTGCATTGGAGTGCCTGGCAAAAAGGCTTAAAAAGCCTTTACTATCTCCGCTCCAAATCCATACAGCGCGCCCAATATGCGGGAGAGAGAAGTCCCCATCCCATGCAGAGCAGCGCTCTACGTAAAGATTATGAAGAATGCCTTGCTTGCCAATAAAAGATAGGATTACCCATGACTACTCAAAACCTCATTCACATAGACCCTCACACCCTTATCGGCCAAAATGTCTGCGGGCTACTTGATCCCACAGGCAGTTATAATGTAAGTCGTTATCCCTGGGCCTATGAGTATTGGAAACGCCAGCAACAAATCCATTGGATGGGCGAAGAAATCCCTTTGGGTGAAGATGTTAAGGATTGGCGATCAGATAAACTTAATGAAACTGAACGGCATCTATTAACCCAGATCTTCCGCTTTTTTACCCAATCGGATATTGAGGTAAGCGATAATTATTTCAAACGCTATATCCCCATTTTCCAGCCTCTTGAGATTCAAATGATGATGGCAGCCTTTAGTAATATTGAAACAGTACATATTGATGCTTATGCCCTCCTCCTCAAAACTTTAGGTATGCCCAGCACCGAATTCGAAGCTTTTAACGACTATGCGGCCATGCGTGATAAGTCTGATTATATGCACAGCTTTGGCACCCAAACTTGTGCTGATGTGGCGCGCACCCTGGCAATGTTTGGCGCCTTTACCGAAGGAATGGCTTTGTTTGCTAGCTTTGCCATGCTGCTGCACTTTCCCCGGTTTAATAAAATGAAAGGAATGGGGCAAATTGTGTCCTGGTCAGTGCGCGATGAAAGTTTGCATTGTGAAGCCATGATTCGCCTGTATCATGAGTGGAGCCAGGAAACTCAATCTGTGACTAAAGCTGTAGCCGATGATATTATTGATGTGGCGAAAACTATGGTAAATCTGGAAGATAAATTTGTAGATCTTGCCTTTTCCCTTGGTAATCTTGATGGTATGCAGGCTGAGGATATTAAGGCCTATGTTCGTTATATCGCCGATTGGCGCTTAACCCAGCTTAACCTTACACCAATTTATGGCTATTTTGAAACTGTTTCAGGGGCATATCAACAGCGTCGTCTCCACCCTCTTCCTTGGCTCACAGAAATTCTCAATGGCGTTGAGCATGCCAACTTTTTTGAGCAACGCGCAACTGAATACTCCAAAGCTGCAACAAAAGGCCAATGGGAAGGTGAAACTGGAGTCTGGAAGCTATTTGATAAAAAACGCTAAGCAAAAATTAACCGCTAATCTAATAATATAGTCTTTCAACAAGAGAAATTGCCAAGGTTCTTGGCTACACAAATCATATTGCGGCCCTGTTGCAAAAACTATGGAAGATTAGCATCGTTTCTTGATGGAAGGTTTTTAGTAAGGGTCCCGGCCGTTTTCGTACTAAAAGTCACGCTTGTATCTTGACAATACCTCCACATACCCAAGATTCGGTACGTGATGTGTTGGGTTGACACTTTCACGGTGGCTGCTCTTGCAGCCACT
Source organism: Candidatus Paracaedibacter symbiosus (assembly GCF_000757605.1). Classification (GTDB taxonomy): domain Bacteria; phylum Pseudomonadota; class Alphaproteobacteria; order Paracaedibacterales; family Paracaedibacteraceae; genus Paracaedibacter_A; species Paracaedibacter_A symbiosus. The sequence continues at coordinate 17,138 of NZ_JQAK01000005.1, forward strand.
AGCAAACAAGCGTCTCGTGGCGCACACTAGCAATGAGTTGTAGAGCTTCCCTTGTCAGGCAGCTCTTATCCTTAAGTTCACCTGATAATACAGGTTGTCCTCTTCTTTATTCAAGGGAGGACAGCTCTCAACAAAGAATTCATGTCGCAACCACAAAGTTTGAATGGCCTCCCCTAGCAAGGAGGATATCTCTTATCCTTAATAAAGACTGCTATGCGTTGATTTAATTTTTTAACTTTTTCGCTTCTAAATTTGCAACGGAACCAGATAGTGTCACTTTATAAGTAATATATTTTAACTCACTTAAAGGGTAAAAAAGTGACTTAATCTATAAGTTCTTCTACATTTATTCTGAAAGTTTAAGGCAAATAAGAGATAACTATCATCTGCTTTCTTAAATGCACCGGACCCATTTTACAACCTTAGCAGCTTGGCAATGCTTTGCATTTCCATCAGCCCCGTTTAAAATACTTATAATTTTCACTTCGTAAAATTGCGTAAATAATATTACAAAAAATTCAATCGGTTTAATCGGTTAATCTTAAAACCTTCAATACAATAAGAATAAGGAACATACATAGATGAAACTACTAATATTAGTATTAGCATCGGTTTGTTACTTCTTACCAACCTCTGTAACCCAAGCTACATTATTTGGTGACGAGAATTTAATGAATGAAGCTCGTTCAAAAACGCCACAAGGATCTTACTTACTAAGAGCCGTGAAGCCAGGAACCTCAGACAGATCTGTTGATGGAAGCTCAGTGGTGATTGAAACCGAAAATGGTTGGCGCTTTGGCTTAACAGTTGCCCATGCTTTAGAACCACAAGAAGGAGAAAGTATTGGTTTACTTATTAATGAAGACAAAATTACACATGGAGGTAAAACTGTTATATTCGCTAATCATCAAGAAGTAAGCCACTTTCAAAAGCATCCTTCTTACGACCCAAAAAAATCATGGGAGGAACAAGTAAAATTTGACATCGGTATTTTCTCGCTAAAACGTAAGCATGCAGCAAGATTACCGCATAAATTCAATGGCAACATATATGAAGAGCCCCTCACACCAGGAAATAAATATGAAGCAATCCATTGCTCGTATGGTCCATCCTTCGATAATGGTTTAACGTCTTTTATGAAAAACACTTATCATGAGGCACCAATCACCACTACTTATGATGCTCGAGGATTTTTTTACCAAGTCATCGAATCAAGAGATTTTTATTTTCTTCTATCCAAGAATGCAGACAATAAACTTGAGTGGTATTGTAACGTACTACCCAATCCTGGTGAGATTAGCTCTGTAAAAGGAGATAGTGGTGGTCTGCTCCGTACTGTAGATGGGAAAGCTTTGGCGTTGAGTTCTGGTACAAGCTGGAAAAAATTTTATAAGAAAAACCCTGTCCTTGCTGGGCAGCTAAATAACCTAAAAGAGATGGCCATTTCCATAAATGATGAGGAAGCTCTATTGCAGCAAATTCATACATCTGTTGCAGATGTGCAAAAAACCAAAAAGCTTGAGCTTGAGGATGGTAGAATACTATATCGCTTTACCTTACAGGAGCATTTACCACTCATTAAAGCTGTAAATTACTTCACTGCGCTACCCATCCATAAGAAGTTTATTGAAATATTTGCCAACGAGAATAAGTGGCAAATTTATACAAATCTTCCTGGAAATCCCCTTTATCAGCAACTAAAAGCACCGTTAAAGTTTCTTAATCAAGATAGGTTTGACAGACTATTAGAAGGTATAGAAAACGCACAATTATTAATAGTATTAAGCCAAAAAGCAATAAAAGATTTTATAGAAAGAATGGCTAATAAAACCAATCTTGACCAACAACCCACCATTGAAGAACAGCAAGAGCAAGAAAATATCAACCTAAAACGCCAATCCTGCGAGGAAGCCCTAGCAGATGCGAAACATGCAGCCATAATTTATGAAATGATATTACAAGAAAAAGATCTCTCAACATGGTGGAATGACAATAAACATCGAATGCGAGAGGAGAGCTTTCATCCTACTGCAGAAGAGAGTATCGTTGTCGAGAAACTGATTTCCTTGGTTAACAAACTTGAGCCTTTAACACAGTCCTTAAGTCCAAGATTTTTACGGTGGTGCGGGTTTTAGGATCATACTAGTTCTTGTTTTGTTGAAAGCAAGCTAAAATGAGTTAGGGACGGCTTTGATGGCATGGCGTGAGCATTTAGATTAACAACAAATAAGTTAATTTATCAGTGTCCGTAAAAACATTAATAATAAGGACCATACCATCAGAGCCCTGGAGTCGAGTAAGCAGCATCCCTAGATTGCTCCAGGGATACTCCTCTAAGAACGGAGCGGGCCATTTTCACGGCACTCCGCTCAAGCCTTCAAAGGCTGAATGGTTTTCAACCCGGTCAGCTCAGTGTCGTAACTGAGTTTACAATGGCGTTGCTTTTCCTGTTCTCTCTTTACAAAGTATTCCTTGTAAAAAGGGTCAAAAGGATTAGCTTTGGCGACAATTTTAATGTGACGGCAAATCTTGGTGTCTATTGCGCGTTTTAGGAAGAGGGTTTTCTTCTTCCCTTCTTTATACTTTATCAGACAATAGAAACGCCAATTATCGCCCTTATGGCTCTTCCAGTAGTGTTTCATAATCCACTTTATGCCTTTTCGGGAGTGCCTTTTGAGCGCCCACCGTTTGTGAGGGCCTGAAAGAGTTCATGGTCGAATTGAGCGAAGACTTTCGATGCCACGACACACCGATAATAGTTTGTCCAACCCGTTATCTTTTCATTTAACGCGTAGATCAACTTGTCGGTGGGCAGCGCGATTCCCCTTTTGATCAAACATCTGAGTTCTTGTCGGAACTGCTTTATGTTTGCCTTGGAGGGTTTCGTGAAGACGCGTCCATTCTTGTATTTTCGTATGTTAAATCCAAGAAAATCGAATCCGTCCTCAATCGAGATGATCTTTGTCTTCTCGAGCGATAACTCAAGTCCCACCGTTTTAAGAGCTTCCACTAACTTTGGTTGCCGCCGTGACAATAAGGTGAGTCAGCATCGGGAACTTCCCCCAATGCTGCTCGCAGAACGGTGCATGAACCTCTCGACTCACACCGCTCCCATTATCTAACCGGTGATCCAAGACCTAATCTCCAGTGAACAAATAATCCAGACTCGCGTTTTCTTACACGACCCAGCCAATTCCTTGCTCTGTGTCTATGCCTTTGGAATCTTTTGTATTTCCTCATAACCCATCGGATCAGATAACGCTCTATGTTACGCAAAAATGGATACATGGCCGATTTGTAGTATCGTCCATAGTAATTTACCCATCCTTGTACATAGGCATTGAACATCCTTGCTAGGTCATCAATGTTCTTGTCACTTCGCAGATGAATCTTCCAACTTCGGATTTCTTTTCTAATCCGATTTGCAGCTTCTTTGCTAATCGCGGGCGTAAAGTTTACAAAGCCCTTCCCCATCTTGTTCTTTGACAGACGAGGACGAAATGTGTACCCAAGAAAATCAAAACTTTCGTGCTCGTAAGAGCCCTTGCGATCCGAATCCTTACAATACACAATCTTTGTCTTCTCTGGATGTAACTCAAGACCACATTCTTTCAATCTGTTCCTGATTCCCTCCAGCACCTTTTCCGCTTGCTTTAGCGAACTACAGTGCGCCAAAATATCATCTGCAAAACGCTCATACTTTACATTAGGAAAGTATCTCCTCATCCACTCATCAAACGCATGATGCATGAATATATTGGCTAGCAAAGGGCTAGCAACTCCCCCTTGGGGAGTGCCTTTCTCCCTTTTGATCAGTTCTCCATCTTCTGTTTGTAAAGGGGCTTTTAGCCATCTCTCAATGTAAAGATGAATCCACTTCTCCTTTGTATGGAATTTTATTGCTTTCATCATCAATGAATGATCTAAGTTATCAAAGAAGCCTTTGATATCCAGATCAATACACCAATCCTGCCGCCAACAACGCTTCCTGGCTACTCCTACCGCATCCAATGCTGATCTCCCAGGACGATATCCATAAGAATCTTCATGGAACTTCGGTTCGACTATATTTTCCAAGTAGCTCTTAACAACTGCTTGTGCAATTCGATCCGAAACGGTCGGAATTCCTAATAAACGCTTACTGCCGTCAGATTTCGGTATTTCCACTGCCCTCACTGGTGGAGGAAAGTAGGTACCCGATGACATTCGATTCCATAACTTATAAAGGTTATCCTTTAAGTTTAATTCGAAATCTTCAATAGATTCTTCATCAACCCCAAAGGCCCCTTTGTTCGCCTTAACTCTTTCCCAAGCGGCCATTACGCTTTGCTTGGAAATACAAAATGGTTTCGTCTTACTCACTTCGTTCCTTCCATCTTCATGGTTGACTCAATAGTAAAACCAGATAACTCGACCCCTTCGCTCCATTAGCTTTCACTAACTTCCTCACTAATACGAGTCAATCCGCCCCTGTGCTCTGCTTTGGTACTCTAATCCTTGTGGGGCTTCCACTTGGATGTCTCCCTTTGCATCAGAGCACAAGTTCCCACGTTCCATATAAGAGCCTGAGTCAAGTTCATGCCACCTCTATGCCGGAGACCACTTAGCCAGTAAACAGGTTTCCGCTAAGCTTATCCCGAGTTAACGACTCCCCCTCGGTTTTGATCTCATCGATACGCTTTCGACACTTCAGCAGTGGTTTAATCGCTTCATCTCCTTGATTCTTACCTGATATCTTGCAAGATACCTTTTCTCTAACGCTCACCACCCTGGCTTTTGACCAGCGCAGCTTAGAGTGGTTTGAAGCCTCTTCCTGCAAAGCGGCTTCGGAGGGCCTACCTCCATCTCTCATACAGTTGCACACAAATTCAAATCATACTTCTGGCTTCATACAATCCTTCTTTGTGCTCGTGGCACACTATCGTCAGCATAACGGACAAATTTAACACAGGGTATTTCTTTATCCAGCCACCAATCAAAGACCTCATCAAGATATAAGTTTGCTAGTAAAGGACTCATGACCCCGCCTTGCGGCGTTCCTTGAGTTCTTTTCATTACTTCTCCTTTTTCATCTTGTGTAGATGCTTTTAACCAGCGCTTAATATAGAGCTTTGCCCATTTCTCCTCAATTCTTCTTTCCACAATTTCCATCATTTGTTCATGAGGGATTGAGTCAAAGAAGTTTTGAATGTCTAGGTCAATAACCCAGGCGTAATCCCAGTTCCTCTTCCGTACTGTCCCGATAGCATCGTGGGCGGAACGATTAGGTCGGTAGCCAAAAGAATCCGAATGAAATGTTGATTCTAATTTAGCTTCTATCTTCTCTTTCACGACCATTTGCGCTACCCTATCCATTACTGTTGGGATTCCCAGGATACGCTCTTTTCCTCCCTGCTTTGGAATGGACACCTTTTTAACAGGGCTAGCCATATAGCTTCCAGAACTCATTCGATTCCACAGCTTATATAGGTGATTCTTATAATCTGCTTCAATCTCCTGAATACTTAAGCCATCACAGCCTGCTGCCCCCTTATTTTGTCGCACCTTAAGCCAGGCGTGATAAACTAACCGTTTTTCAATCTGATACACTTTTGTCATTGTTTATTTACATCCTCTTGTTTCCAATTGTGTAAACTCCCTATTATGACTCAATAAGTTCCCCCCTTCGCTCCTCATCCATTACAGACGACTCATCACTACTACAGGTTCTTCCGCCCCTGAGTTCTCTTAACACCACGTCTTTCGACCGTTAGCTGGCGTTGCTTTCCCTGGTGTAAAGGCTCAGGTTCCCAAGTTCCTTGAGTAAGCCTAACTTTAGGTCATGCTACCTATGTACCGGATGTCACTTGGTCAGAACTCACCATACCCACCAAGCCTTGCTCTCAATTACCGTGACAACTAATTGATTTCGACATCAACTTACGTTTTCGATACTTTAAATACGGCAGTTCACTTTCGTTCATCTCCATAAAGTCTTACATGGCACTTAACTATGCCTTTTCCTTAACGCTCACCACCACTGGTCTTAACTAGCAGCAGCTTAAGGTTGTTTGAAACCCCTGGGTGATCAGTGGTTCCGGAGGGCCTCTCCTCCATCTTACCCAAAGCACGAAACACAAAGCCTTGTATTTCTTCTTGGCACACGTCACGCTCTTGGCGTAAAATCTCATTCTCACGCCTTAGCTGTCTCAATTCTTGCTCTTCTTTATAATTCTTCCCAGAAAAAGCCTGTGTTTGATTAGCCTTATAGGCTTTTATCCAGTTATGGAGACTAGCCTTGCTAAGGCCTAAGTCATCACTCACTGAGTTAATGGAGCGACCTTCCTGCAAAACAAACTTTACAGCGCCTAGCTTAAACTCTTGGTCGTAAAATCTTTTTTGTGTCATTTTTTCACCTCATCTTTAACATTGATTATTCTCAATGTTCAGATCTCAGGTGTCTACTTTTTTGGGGGTAGATCAACTCACCCCGAACCCCTAATGAATTATATTTTTATTAAGGTCAACTATTTTAGATTCAAGGCGAACAATATGGGGAGAGTTTATCGGAAAATCTGTCTTAACTATTGCAAGAGCTTGCTTTAATAATTCAATTGCATGATTCTTAAAATTCTGAGACTGTTCAACATCTTCTTTTATTTTTACTGCTTTTTTTAAATAAAGTTCCGCTAAGCTTTCTAAAGCACTAAATCTTTTAGGATGGTTATGCTGCTGAAATATTCTTAAAGCTTTATTGATAAGCTTTTCAGCTTTACCCACTTCTCCCTCAAGTGTATATACTTGTCCTAAGGCTTTTAAGACGTAAGCAGTTTCAATATGGTCTTCACCATAAATTTTATGGTATATGGATAAACTTTTCTCAAGAAAAATGTTTGCTTTTTTGTAATTACTTAATTCTTTTTCGATAATTCCTAAATGTAATAAAACCCAAGCATTTCCCGTACTATCTGCTCCTAGTTGATGCATATAAATTTCTCGGGCTTTTTCTAAATAGTCTTTTGCTTTATCATAATTGGCAAGTTCTATATAGAAAATTCCTAACCCTGTTAAGGTATAGGCAATGGCTACTGGATTATCTGGCTGATGATGTGCCTGGTGGAGGCTAAGGGCGCGCTCAAGCAAATTTTTGGCCTTATCATAGTAAGCAAGCTCCGTATAAACTATTCCTAACCTGCTTAAAACCCACGGCATTTCTGAATGAGCTTCAGAAAAATATTCGCTATAAATTGTCTGAGCCTCTTCAAGAATAATCCTTGCTTTCTCATAGTGACCCTGCGATTTATAAACGTTTCCTAGTTGCAGTAGTGTCCAAGCTTTATCCGCATAATTATTAGGAAGATATATTTGATAAATTGATATACTTTGGTCAAAAAAGCTTCTTGCTTCCTCATAAACTCCTATATCTCTATAAAGCATTCCTAAATAGGCTAAAACCCGCGCAATTCCCCTATAATTCTTAGGAAAATATTTTTTATACATGTCAAGGCTATGGGTAAGCAAAATTTTTGCTTTTTCATAACGGTTTAGATTTCGATAAATAAGTCCTAAATAAGCTAGGGAGTGGGCAAATCCTATATGATTTTTTGAAAGATGCTTTTTATAGATAGTAATACTCTGCTCTAAGACAGTTGCCGCTTTTTCAAAATGACCATGTTCTCTATAAATATATCCTAAGTGAGACAAAAGACGGACAAGCCCTAAATAGTCTTTATTTTTATACTGGTTAAGCGTAATCAAGCTATTTTCAAGTATCTGTTGAGCTTTTCCGTAATTGCTTAGGTAGTAATAAAGACACCCAGATTCTGCAGTTATTTTTTCTTTAATAAGACTTGTTAAAAAATAATTATTGCTTAAAAATTTTTCACAATGGCTTACAGTTAATCTCATTCTTAAGTAATCTTCTATGTCAATAATATAAGATAAGTAGTTTTCAAATTTACCGGCAATTCTATTTATTAAAAAATTATTTTTCTTTAAATCGAGGATCTTAACCAAGTAAGTAAAAATTATTTCTTGTGTACTGCGATGAAGGGAAATACAAGCTATAAATTCAGGAGTCTCTGAGGACTCAAAATTAATTAAAGAATATTTTTTTAAATGGTAAATAAATCTTTCAACAATTACGTCATTTTTAAGAATACTCAACAAATCTTGCGGAATATTCTGAGAATCAAGTAAGCTTATAAATAGTAAAAGCTCACCGAAATCTTTATGAACCTCCATAATATGCTGTAAAGATAAGGTAATAATACCATATCGGGTTTTAACATACTCCCCACTATCCTCCAAAAAATTCTTTTGCGTACTTATAAAATCTTCGGTATTTTTATGAAGGTGTTCTAAATACTTTGCATAAGAAATTCCTGTTTGCTTTAAATAATGAGCTGCTGTTACCATATCTAAGGGAAAAGGTGGTATATTTTGTAAAAAGTTCAGTGCCTCTTCTTGCTCTTTTTTTGATAATTTTTCTGACTCGCAGTTAAAAAGGATTTTACTAAAAAGCATTAAAATTTCCGGTTTATTTAATCCTTTCATTTCAATGATATGCTCTGAAGTTAGGTAAATATTATTCTTAATATTGCTGTCTCGAGTGGTAAATATGACTTTCCCACTTCCCCAAACAGTAGGGTCGTGAGGAAAATAGTCTTTTATACTAGTTAAGGTTTCCACATTATCATAAATAAGCAACCAATTAGACATTCCTTTCAACCGTTCCTTAACAAAATAAAAAAGTTGCTTTTCCATTTCTTGAGAGTTTTTTATCGTGTAGATAAAGCTTAATTCATTTTTCTGTTCCCTTGTTTTGGCAAGCCTATACGCCAAGTCTTTAAATGAGCTTATCAGGCTATCTTTCGTTGTAGCATTAATTTCCCACACCAGAGGGAGTTTTTGAGAACGCCCAAATTGACGAACAATTGTGGTTTTTCCACTTCCTCCTATTCCCACAATTCCCAACAGAGAAATTGTTTGGACGCCCTGTGGGGCTCTCAGTTTTTCTTCTATTTTAGCAAGAATCTGAGACCGTATTAAAAGATTTGCCTCAAGGGGGAGGGGTAAATCCGATCGAATAGAATGTTGTTCCTGAACTTTACTATTTTGATCCGTTTTTTTTGTAGTATGGCCATTCACATTCAAGAATATCCAACTTAAAAAGCAAAGGCTTAGCCCAAAAGTGCCCAGGATCCATAACCGATTATTTCTTTTTTTAAGAAGGTGAGAAATAAATATAGATTCTAAAATATTTTTATTGAATTTATGACTACTATTCTCTTCGGGAAAAGAAGTTTTTCTAAATATCTCTTTTAACTCTTCAACATATAAGTTGACGTTAATTTGAGGATATATTTTTTGTAGTATTTCTAATATTGAAAAATAATAATTCTCTTTTTCTAAAAATAAAATTTGTTGAGCATGTTGTTTTTCTTTAAGGATAATTTCTTTATCTTCAGGAAAAAAAATAACTTCTCCTGAATGAGAGTTTGTTCTAAGGATTAACCTTGTTAAGTTATCAATATTTACCTCTTGTTTAAAAGAGCCTATTAAATTTTTGGGAAAGATATAGATACTATAATCTCTATTTTTATCCTTTAAATTTGGCATAACTTCCCCAAGGGGCTTATAGCCTTCTGTAGTACGACTACGTACAGAAATTCCTGCTTGGTTCAAATGATTTTTAATTTGATTAACAAAATATCCTATATCTTTTTGAGTTTGTCGATTTGTTTCATAACAGAAAGCCGTTTCACCTCTTATTAGTTGAGAAATTTTTCTTAATTGCTCTTCAAATTTCACTCTAATCAACAAATTGGGAAGATACTTATCCTTGATAAAGTTAAACTTATCAGACCTTTTAACAAAATCGACCACTTGTTCGCGGGTACTGGCGCCACATTTATCGGTAATTTGGTTGGTATAGGTGCTAACAGTTTTTTTACTGATTGATAAAAAATGAGCAATTTCATTAGGACGTTTTGAATTTATAAAGCAGGCAATAATATCTATTTTTCGGTGAGTAAAATCTATCCCATTAATTTGGGTTAGATGCTCATAATAAAGCTCATGGGTCGGAATAATTTTATTTTCTTGCATCAGGGAAATAGACCCTTCATATGAAGTATTTATTCATCAAGAAATATAAAAATTTATTAAGAATTTTATTTTTAGGTATTCTTGATGGTAACATCTTAACATACTCCAAGAGGAGGATAAAGACCTTATCAGACAGCTCATTAGACTTCTCCCTACGTCTACTGTCCTATATCTTCATCATCAATAACTTTCTAAATTGACGATGTTGCAACAGACTCTTTTTTATTAAGGAACATAGGTCTATCCGTAACAAGAAGAAAGGCTCAGGAAGACCTTTTGTTGAACCTCTAAAAAAGAAAGTTCTCTATCTTAGATTTAATAACAATAATAATACTTAGGAGCATATTATGGTTTTTAAAAATATAAAAAAACTTCAGAAGGTAATCTAGCTTTGTTTATCTGTTTATTCCATGGTATTTCCTTCAGGGTGAAGCCAGTGATATTAAGCATCCTGTTGGTAAGGGGAATGTAAAAGTTCCTAGATAAAAGAAAATAAATAAAGCACAAGAAAAAATGTATAACCCCAGAAAAAAACGGTAGTAATAGGAGATAATCTAATTTTATTTTAAAAAAACAGTCATTAATAATAAAATTAAATATTTTCCTCTAAGGGTAAAAGTATAAGAATACTGGCTAATAAAATGAGAGAATTGCGAATAAGCCTGGAACAAATTAATTTTTTCAGAGTCCATAAAGGCTTCACAATATCTCTAGTAAAAAGACTTCTCAAAAGCTTTTACCTCTATTTTTTTATGTTTGCATAATGTCAGGAAAAAAATGAAATCTTTATTACCAAATAAAAAGTCTTGTACTGCAAAAGATCTCTATATAGCCAAGAAAATACGAGAACGGCGTATTGAAAAAGAGATAAAACAGCATGAGTTAGCAAAAGCCTTAGGCGTTACGCCTCAACAAATATTTAAGTATGAAAAAGGGATAGATCGTGTTTCGGCTAGCCGGTTGCAAGAAATTTCAAAAATATTATCTGTTCCAATAAATTTCTTTTATCAAAACGCTGAAGAAGATTATTTCTTTTTGGAAGAAATTATCGTGAAGGTAGAGGTGGACCCCAAATTTAGACAATTTAGCAGCAAAAATAAGCTATAGTCAGTATTAAATATTATGCTGCACACTTCATTTCTAAAGAAGAATTTCTCTTCAGATTTTTGATATATAGGGTTCATAGTTGTGATCTCCCCCCGCATTTTTAGACAATAGAGATGTGAACGGCCTTACTTCTCTCAAACGCATTGGGGCTCATGTAGCCTAAACTAAATGCAATACTGTCTGCCACAATACTCTGCCTGGATCCTTATACTGCCTTCCATCGGGAAATATTGGTATTTTTTCAACTAATCTATTCAAGATAAATCCCCCACTCTATTGTTCAGTGAATAATAATGTGGATGCGACCGATCCTAAAAATAATACATGATCACAATGAAATTTATTTTTTACCTACAGTTAAAAAATTTGCTTGCGTTTTATGGTGATGAAAATTTATGACTGCCAATAAAACATTCAAGCAAGTTTGTATCATCGTATTAGGTTATATAGGCCTTCCTACCATTTGTATTTTAGCAGCTTCTGGTTATGAAGTCCTTGGGGTTGATAATTATATTACAGCTATCAATCGTATCCAATCAAAAAGACTAATGAATTCAGAGCCTAAGCTTCAAGATTTATTGTGCATAGTTATTCAAAGTGGCCGCCTTAAAGTTTCCACAAAAATTGCACCTGTTGATGTTTATATTATTGCTGTTCTTACTCCTCTAGCCTTCAATAATCAGCCAGATATTTCTTATGTAAAAACAGTTATTGACGCTCTAGGACCCTATCTTTGCCCTCATAATCTTGTATTTATTGAATCGACTTGTCCTGTAGGAACGACCGAAATAATAGGAAAGAAACTACAAAGTAGTTGTACTAACGTCTATGTTGCTTATTGTCCTGAACGAGTTTTACCAGGGAACCTTCTTTATGAACTTGTCTACAATGATCGTATGGTGGGAGGTATAGATGAAACTTCCACTTTGCATACGGTAGAATTTTATCAATCATTTATTCATGGTGATATATTCGCTACAAATACACGAACAGCAGAAGCAGGTAAACTTGCCGAAAACACTTATCGTGATATTATAGGAACCCGTCCTAAGGCCATTAAGCTTGCTCCCATCTTAGTGGCTATTTGCCAGAATAAATATTTTAAAAGCAAAATATGTATTACTCGTCAACACACCCATTTACTCGATAGTTTTTTTCTCAACCATGATGTTAAGATTGATTACCAATTTGAAAGATATGAAACGAGTGGGTCTCTGTATGAGAGTGCTGCGTATATTTTAAAACAAATAGGTAAAATTTTAGTAGAAGCTAAACCTGATCTGGTACTTGTTCAGGGTGATACGACCACAGCATTCATAGCAGCATTAGCAGCTTTCTATGCAGCAATCCCTATAACACACATTGAAGCAGGATTGAGAACAGGTGACCTTAATTCTCCCTGGCCTGAAGAAGCTCACCGATGCATGATTGCCAAGGTCGCAAACTTCTGTTTTGCACCCACAATAAAAGCACAAGATATGCTTTTAGCAGAGGGTGTGCCTCCTGAAAAAGTATGGGTTGTCGGAAATACCAGCATAGACGCCATAAGGCTCGCGCGCAAATCTTTAATTCCCCTTTCCTCTAAAGAGCGTTTTATCCTAGTAACCATGCACCGTCGAGAAAACCATGGCGCTTCCCTAATCGAAGTTTGTCAGGCACTTCGCCAAATAGTTAAACTGTTTCCAGATATTCATATTAAATTTGTTTTACACCCTAATCCTACTGTACATAAGCCCGTGAGGGAGATTTTATTCGGAGTGCACAAGGTTGAATTAATAGAACCTCTTGATCATTTTTCATTTACTAATCTCCTTGATAAATGTGCCTTTGTGATTACTGATTCTGGAGGCATTCAAGAGGAGGCATTTTCTATGGGTAAGCCTGTATTGATAGCGCGTAACGCTACTGAACGGCAAGAAGGTATTCTAGCTGGTATAGCACGATTAGTTGGTACAAAGGCTGCTAACATTATAAGTTGTTGCAAAGAATTACTGAAAAATGAGCAAATATTAAAATCTATGTCAAAGGTGCATTTTCCTTACGGAGATGGCCATGCTGCAGAACCTATTGTTAAAATCTTAGAAAAGAAATTATAGAGAGGTTGTTTTATGAGACCTCTAAATATTCTGTTTTTTGCTGACCGTCTTCCTCCACTTATTGGGGGAATGGAAATGCATGCAGGTTACTTTATAGAACATTTTACTGCCAGCCCCCGATTTCCCCTTTCTGGAGTCATCACTAAAAATGCTGCAGGGAAAGACTGCCTAATAACTAAAGATAGTAGAAATTTAATAAATCTTAAAAGATTACCAGCTCATCTCTCCCCTACTGTAGTCTTCTTTAATAGCGGGCGATGGATTGAGGAGCTCTCTCAAATTCGGGATACCTTTCCCAAGGCTATCTTTATTTATAGAACAGGAGGAAATGAAATTTTAAAAGCTCCTCTTATTTACCAAAAAATTTTGGATCATTCCTTAAGGCAATCTTATTGGGTTAAACAACTTAATAGTTTGGTAGATATCCTAATTACAAATTCGGGTTATACTGAACAACGTCTGCTTAAGTTAGGTATAACATGCCCTTTTGTACGCTGCGTTGGGGGTGTAAATACAGCTGCCTTCAAATCAGTCAAAAGGACGCGAAATAAATATTTAACCATTTTTTGCGCTGCTCGTTTTGTTCCCTATAAAAATCATTCTTTATTATTATCTGTCATACACCATCTAGTCTCCAGAGGATATAAGCTTCGACTTCGCTTTGCAGGGGATGGCCCTTTACTCCTCCATGCAAAAGAGCAAGTGCTGAGAGATAATTTAAGCTCAGTGGTCGAATTCCTTGGTGTACTTGATAATAAAGAAGTATGCCATGAGATTATGCGTGCTGATGTTTATATGCAACTTAGCACAGATCAAATAACAGAAGTTCCAGGGGGATCATATATTCATTCGGAAGGTATGGGACGATCTATCCTTGAAGCCTTAAGCGCTGGTACTTTTGTGGTGGTAAGTCAAAGTGGGGCTTTTCCTGAAGTTGTTACGGGAGATCGCGGGGTATTGGTTGAGCTTGGAGATGCTGCACATATTGCTAATCAACTCATGTCAGTTTTTAAGAATATACCTATACGTCATGCCTTTAGTGAGGAGTTTAGTTGGGCCAGAGTATTTAACCGCTATGAAGAATTGTTTAGAGATAATCATGAAAATCTTATTAATTACAGAAAAATGTAATCCATCTGAAACACAAAGAGATGGGGGTGCAAGAGTTGTGGATACTCTGCAACAAGCTTTTGACAGCTCTCTCAGTATCATGCAATTTGGCGCCCAAACAGATTCTTCAGCTACATGGTCTTTCAACTACCCTTTCAATTCAAACAATCGTTTTGAAAGGCGAATTGCTAATGCAAGTTTTATTGCAGAAAAAATTAAAGAGGTGGAGCATCTATTTACCCATCTTATTTTTATCCATGTGTCCATGCAATTCGGGCTTGTCAGTTTGCCTTTATGCAAAGGCATACATATCTGGACATTTCCAATGTTCCTAACCCCCTCTTATAGAGCTTCTGGCGAAATAGTCCCTGACACTTACTTTGAGATGGAGCGTCTAGCTCTTGCTTATTCTCAAGACATTTTGACACCAAGCCCTCTAGAAAGGCGCCAACTCGTAGAGATTTATGGTATCCCCGAGGAGCGCATCCATGTAATTCCTAGAGGAGTTGATACAAGCCTTATAGCCCCTAAAGTTCGATCTCTTGATGGCCCTCCTAGATTTTGTAGCATAGGGAGTATAAAGCCTCAAAAAGATACTTTAGGGCTAATACAATTATTTGCAGATGTGCACGCACACTTTCCAGGATCAACATTACGTGTCATCGGGCCAATCCAAAATTCTGATTACGGAAAAGCTGTTCAAGAAAAAATTCTTCAGTTGAGGCTTAATGAAGCTGTAGAGTTAACCGGGCATGTTCCACCCACTAAACTTGCACTTATGATTAAAGATGCTCATCTTCACCTTTCCATGGCAACATGTGAGACATTTGGAAGATCAATCTTTGAGACTTTGGCTTCTGGACTACCTAATATTGCAAGAGCTGCAAATAATGCTGCTGCCGAGTATCTAGAGCATCTACCCTATGCACGTTTTGTAGACGATTATGATCAAGCTTTGAAAGCGATTTGGGAGATGCTCAGTAATTTGTCAACGTTATCCTCAATGGCATTGGAAATTGGAAAATTATATAATGAAGAAATTTTGTCTCGATTACTCGTTGCCAAGATTTATCAAAAGGATTTTATTGCTGTATGTGATTTTGATGGAACACTCTTTCATAAAAGTGACCCAGAAAAAACTCAAAGATGCATGGAAGCTTTTCGTCATTTTCCCATACGTGTCATCTGTAGTGCCCGCCCCATTGAGAATTTGTTGAAAGAACTAGATTATTATGGCTTAACGGTTGATTGGATTGTGAGCTATGGAGGCGCCATTGTTACAAACGGATTTGGTGAGGTTCTTTGGCTTAAACCTCTTAATCTAGATGATGTTACACGCATAGAAACAGCAGTTCCTCAACTAAAGCGTATTGAGTTTGGAGGGGAAATAATCCAGCTTACAGCTCCTTATAGAGCATTACCTCCTATCTTTGGTTTACGCCTCGAGATTTATCAAAATGTAGCCTTCATTGCTCACTGGGAAGCTTCTAAATTACATGCTGTTCATCAACTTTTACATCATATTAATTGGTCAGGATGTGTCCATGTATTTGGAGACGGGCCCTATGACAAAGAACTATTAACTTACTTTGATGGTACTCTTATTACCTCATCCCCTAATAACAAACGTCAAAAAAAGGAGGTCGAAAATGTCTAAAACCTATTATAAGGGTTATTGGATGGTAACAAACCGATGTAATTTGCGGTGTACTTACTGCGTATTAGAAAATGCCCCCCATCAACTCAAAGCAGAGCTTGATTTGAATGGAAAAAAGGAGCTGGTTTCTCACTTATATCACAATTTTGGTTTTCGTAGACTTACACTTTCTGGCGGGGAAGTTATTATATTTGGTAAACATCCTCCAAGTGAGTTTATTGAACTCTTACGCCATATTCGTACATTTCGTTCTCCTGATCCTTCTAAAAATTTAGAAATAGAACTATACACTAATGGCACTTATCTTGATGAAAGAGTTGCTAGCGAGATGGAAGGAGTGGTGGATATGGTTGCTGTGACCATAGATGGTGTCAAGGATAGTTTTTTGACAGAAATAGGCAGAAATCACAGAGGTCATACTCAGTACTTTGACCACATTGTTAATATTTGTAGTCTTATTTCAAAAAAAGGTATTGAGCTAAAACTGCATAGTGTAATTGGACAAAAAAATCACTTACTCTTACCTGATGAAGTTGCTGTTATCCTAGATGCTATTGAATCAGCTGGGGGACAAGTGTCAGCTTGGAAATTTTATCAGTATATGTCCTATGACGCTCCTGACCGAGATACCATGCATGCAATTGCATCGAATTTTTACAAAACATTTAAAGCACGCGTTGAACGTGTTCTTGCCGGGCGTAACATTCGCTTACATTTTAAAGACAATCAGGAAATGAATGCCTCATTATTTAATATTCTCCCTTATGGGAATGCGCAATACATGCGAGCGAATGACACGTGGACAACTAGCCAGCGCACAGGGGACCTTCGTTCATATCCTTCTATGGCAGAACTATTTGCTCGTCATGATATTGATCATGAATTATACCGACAATTTCACCAGGTACAACGATGAATAAGCTTTTTATTACTGTTGATTTAGATTGGGCTTGTGAGCCTGCTATAGAAGAGACCCTTGATTTTCTTAAAGAGCAAAATATTACCCCTACAGTCTTTATTACACATTGTTCGCCCAGAGTAGAAGTAGCTATGAAGGAATTAGAAGTTGGTCTTCATCCCTTTTTTGATTCAACGTCGTCTCATGGATCGACCGTTTCTGAGGTCGTAAAACATATACTTGGTTTACCTCATAATCTACCAGCTTTTCGTTGTCACAGATTTGGGGTGTGTAATTCATCTAGGCAAGCTATGGCGGAAGCGGGGATGGTAATTTCTTCCAATGTTTGCACTGATCTAGAGGTAGTCCCCCCTTTTAGAGATCGTTTTGGACTTTTAGAAGTTCCTATCTTTTTAGAGGATGGGGGATATCTATGGCGTAATCATTCCTTAAAAATGACACCTGTGTTAAGGACGAGGGTCTTAGGGTCAGGAGCAAAAATTGTTATCATTCATCCTATGCATTTTGCTCTTAATACACCTCATTTTTCTTATATGTATGATATTAAAAAAACTTTAAACCGCATGGAATGGAACAATATGACCGAGCAAACTTTAAAAAAACTTCGTTGGAAGGGACGTGGAATCCGTGATTTAATTACTGATTTGCTCCAGCTAGGATCTCCTACAGGTTCATTAGGGTCTTTTTTAATCAATACGCCTTAATGTTGCATAATTTTCCTGCACCAAGGCCTGGATTGCAAAATTAAATTGCCCTATTTTGAGGCAACGATCAAAATCTTCCCTCGGGTATTGCCATTGATCTTGTGAAAAAAAATACGCGCCTGAACCTTCCCGAAGGGCTGGTAGGTAGGAGGTCAGGTTCATTTCTTCTTCCTTAAGTAAGGCTTTAAGATATTCAGCGCAAAGATTATCCTCTAAAGAAGGGGTTGTTGCTTCATGACCCATGGGAATAATACTAACCCTTGAATTAGGAATATTTTTTATATATTGGGCAGTTGCCTCAATATTCGCAAAACTTGCGGCAAGCACGATATCTGCTTCTCTGGCAAGAAGAAGGCCTCTGGCTCCTGCTGCAGTTCTATGAAACACATGCTGATCTTTTATTTCCATTTCAAGAACACGCGTTGGAGAGTTTGGTATATTATATGAAAGAGTAGAATCCTTTTCTGGCTTTCCAATCAGCAAAGGATTTGTATAGCCAGATGACAATCGGGATATAACCGTACTTTCAACCGCTATTGTATAAGATGCTGGATGATTCTCGAGAACGTAAGATGCAGTAGTAAAAGCACGAAATGCATCAATGATGACAATTATCTGAGATTGGTCTTTTTTATGGACAAAATTAATGGGCACAGATGAATGAATAGAGACTATGTTTTCTACCTCTTCTTCTTGCATAGCCCAAATGATAGAGTTAGCATTAAATAAACAAAGACCCAGATGAGCAACAAAAATTCTAAATGCTATTGTTAATGCTGCTTTCCTTAATAAACACTGGTTGTATTTTAACAGATTTAATAAATTCATAATCATTTCCTCAAGGATAGGGTTCAAGAAATGAGAGCACTTTTATAGATGAAGAGAGTCGCTCTTCTTGGCAAAGGTCCTGCGTGGAAAGGTCCGATAAAAGAGGACCCGGGAAAGTTATTTTCAATATATATGAGGGATAGTGCGCCCATACAAAGCGCGCAGGAAAGGCTCTCTTAAATAAAATTATATCAAAAACCTCACATAGAGCATGAGGGTGCGGCATTTAGAGAACCTTTACCTTCTGAAGATTTATTTATAAATTTCGTAGAAGTAAAGATGTTTAAACAACGTGAATACTTAAAATTTTTCACTTCTAAATTAACCAGAATAGCAAATTTACAAGATTTGGCACTGTTTTAAAAGCTATATTCCGGCACTGTTTTTCTTAAAGGTTCTATATTTTGCTGTTCTTCATCACCATGATATGTAGGTCACTGATGCTACCATCTTAAATGTCAAGTGATTTAGGATACTCGGGTTCTAACGTTTTAAACATGACATTTAAAATTGTTAAAATTTTTGGCTCTGTTGCATTTAGAAAGGAAGTGAAGATAATAGCTAAAAGATTTCTGAAGTAGTGGGTAAGTTAAGATGAAAGGCGATTTTTAGAAACGTCGTTTTAGTGACCTAGTCATTTTGCAATGTATGCGCTGGTATTTGCGCTATCCAGTTAGCTATCGTAATCTGAAAGAAATGATGGAAGAGCGGGGAGTTGAAGTTGATCATACAACAATCTATCGATGGGTTCAAAGATATGCTCCCGAGTTTGAGAAAAGATTGCGCTGGTATGCTAAACCGCTTGGCTTTGCCTGGAAAGTAGATGAGACGTACATAAAAATAAAAGGCCAGTGGAAATATTTATATAGAGCCATAGCCTCAACTGGTGAAACCATAGATTTTATGCTTTCCCATAAAAGGGATGCCAAGAGCGCTATTAGATTTTTCAAGCGTGCTCTCAAGCAATGTCATGAGCATCCTTGCCAGATTAATACTGATCAGAATCCTGCCTATGGTAAAGCCATAGAGAAGATGCGGCAAGAAAGATAGAGGTGGGCCCTAGAATTCGGACAGGATGTTAAGCTATAGTCCCGAGTAAAAAAGGACTAGAAAATGAGCGAAATAAGAAAACACCATAGCGCCGAATTTAAAGCCCAAGTTGCCTTGGCAGCCATTCGTGAAGATGCGACAATTACAGAATTGTCTTCCCGGTTTGGCGTGCATGCCACTGTGATTCATCGATGGAAAAAAGAAGCCTTAGCCGGAATGGTAGCAAGTTTTTCAGGAAAACAGGTAGTTCAGGAAAATGGTCACGCAGACCAAATCAAAGAACTCCATGCCAAGATCGGCCAATTAACGGTGGAACGGGATTTTTTAGAGAAAGTCTCCAAACGATTGGGAATCATCGGAGGCAAGAAATGATTAACCCCGCAAATAAAAACTTAAGCCTTGTGCGCCAATGTCGGCTTTTAAGTATCAGTCGTTCTGGGTGGTATTATGAGTCCAAAGGAGAAAATCCTTTGAACCTAACGCTCATGCGGCTAATTGATGAGCAGTTTTTGAAAACACCCTATTATGGTTCTCGCCAAATGGCGCGTCATCTAATTCGCAGCGGCTATTGTGTAGGCCGCAAGCGCGTCCGGTGACATGGGATTGGAGGCGGTTTACCAGTCTCCAAAAACGAGCACACCTCACTCTGAACACAAGATTTATCCCTATCTTTTAAAAGGACGCCGTCAAGTTAACTTTTGTAGATAGTAAAGATGTGTATAATTTCATTAGATGCAAAGAAGCTCTTGAGCCGCCTCAGACCAAATGGTGCAGGCGGCTTTAAAAGTTTCTCTTCTTTCAAATGCTTTTTTTAAGTAGCGTCCCACCTCAACGGCAAAAAGATTACGAACTTTCCCCATAAGGGCTAATGTTCTCTGTACACCCTGCGGTGATTTAAACTTAATCAGGCATTCCTCTTTGCGACGTGTCGGCTGATGGGTGTTTTCAACACGATTGTTTAACCCCTTATGTGATCGATGTTCGGTGCTCCGGCACATAGCCTGTATCGGTTTCCTGTAACTTTTCAATTTATCTGTGACAATGACTCTGGGAATAGGATAACTGCCCAACACCCGGCTTAAGAATCTAATTGCTGCTTTTTTATTACGGCGTTTCTGGAGAAAGACGTCCAATTCATAGCCATCAGAATCTACAGCGCGCCACAAGATAAACATCTCCCCATTGACCTTCACAGTCATTTCATCAATATGCCACTTATCCGAAGGTTTCCTCTCCCGTTTTTTGATTACGTTTCTGAAATGGCTTGAAAATTTGATGCTCCAAGACCGAATCGTTTCATAAGAGACTTGAACCCCTCGATAAGCCATCTGTTCCTCAATATCTCGATAGCTATTATTAAACCGATGATAAATCCACACAGCTTGACTAATAATAGAAACAGGAAATCGATGACGACGAGGAGCGGCTGTTAATGTCATGCTTCAACCCTTTAAATCTTTTTCCCATATCTAACACTCTCAAGCTTTTTTGCCTACGTTAACTTGACGATGCCCCTTTATGGGATTTAACCCTTTATAGGGGAAATAAGGGTATTTTTTGCCTTTGAACGCCTTCTCTTTACTTGTATTGTTAAGAGCAATGAGTGCATATCTCCTAGAAGGCCAATAGAAGAGGTGAAATTTTAAAATGCTGATTTCAAAGTCCATAAAAATGGTTGGGATAAGTGTTCTATTCTTGCTTACTTTCTCCAATGTTTCCTTTGCTTCAGATGCTTTTGAAGACAATGCTGCCCCTATTAATGCAAGCTCAAAAACTCTCGGAAGAAAACATGAGGTCGAGAAGACTCCTAAACATAGGAAGCGTAGGAAACTGGAGCTAAATCAAAGCCAAGCTAGTATAAGCGGATCTTTGATCGCAGAAGAAGCAGAAGAAGTGGAGAGTAATATCAGTTCTCAATCAAATGCCGAAGAACTCAATAAAATAGGAGATACCTCCCAACCATCAAGTAGCACAAGTTTATCTCTTCCGGACCTTTCTGACGAATTGCAAGAATTAATCTTTTCTTGCTTCGCTACCATGGACCATCGAACCATTCGAGCTTACATTTATGTAAATAGGCATAATTATAATAAATATGAATTGATAAGAGAGATATATAATAAAATAGCAACCAAAAACTGTCTTGAATCCATGGTATCTCCCAAAAATCTTATTAGCCATTGGCGTAAGCAAAGTCCAACATATGAGTTTACAATGAATGAAAGTGGCTATTGTTGTGAGCTTTCTTGTTACCCTTATATATTAGTTACTTATGGAAGGGACTACAAACTAGAGAATTATAGCAATGCGGATATTATAGCATTCACCTCAATTCTAAATAAGTTTCCAAAAATAAAAAAATTATCTTTTAGTGAAGAAATAATTGGGGATAAAACTGTTGTTGAAAAAGTTTTAAAGAACTTAGATGGGCCTCATGTAAAAAGAATGTGGTTGGGTGCAGCAGATGGTATGGATGGCAGGTTCTTAAAAGAAAAATTATGGCCACGCATCAAAAATCTCCACGTTAAATATTTGACCATCAGTGCTATGACCCCTGATTTATCACGTGCCATGGGATTAATCGCTCTAGACATTGCATTGACAGACTTTCCTCTTTACTCCTTATGTCTACTGTCCCCAATCTTAGACGATGAAATAACTTTAAGGTTAGCTTTATTATATGCGACTTCACCTCATCTTAAAGAAATGATGCTATGTGACGGAGCTCTAGAAATTTCTTCTACAGGGATGCAAGCATTGGCAATAGCAATTAAACATAATAAGTCAGCCTCTTTTAGTTGGAGTGATACTATTGGTAGCTGTCCTTTTTCTTTTGAAACATCGCATTAATTAAGTTGCAATATGTCAGCTGATATAACCGTGCCGCTGTTAGGCACCGGGGCATCGCCATGCATGGCTGCTGTACGAGTCAAGAGGTATTTTGATGAAGTTAAAGTACTATTCGCTCGTAAATATACGGTTTAGGAGTTATAAAGCTAAAAAGTTGAACAGCGAAACAATTTTGATTAATACCTTAATACTGATATCAAACTAAGAAGGATTTATAAGTATAAATTGTCAGCAGCTTTTCCATGCAACTTGTATATAAGTACTGTTCCAATAAAAGTATGTTAAGCCTCTGAATTTAAGTAGTTAATAAATAATAATTATTTCCTATTTTTTTTATTACCTTGTAATGTAAAAGGGTTTTATTGGTTATTATGAAGCGAATTTTAATTTGTTCTTGTTTGGATAAGTGTATAGGCTTGATTTCATAAACACGCATGCTTGATTTAGAGCGTCATTTTGTACCAAGAATAAATGAGAATATACAAATATTCGTACCAGAATTAATTGAGAATATAAAGTGATGTACTAGAATTAAATGAGAATATAACTCATTCAAACCAACATTATTTGAGAATATCTTATCGCAAAACTTGCCTCCCTTCATTTAACGAAAATCACTGATAAGAGTATACTACTTAGCATATTTTAAACGAAGATAATATCTTGTTTACCAGGAGAGCCTTGGAGCAAGAAATGATGTTCGTACTTTCCTAGATAAGTTGCTTGTTGAGGAGAAAATAACCCATTTGAACTTTAAAACAGAAAAAATCAAAGCATTTGGAGACCATCCCAAACCGGGGGGTGATAGCACAAATGCCTAAATTTGCAAGTTTTAACTTCCTCACAATAAACTGATAGATGCGCTTAAAAATCATCTAAGTTATCAATAGCCGATCCTTATTTTTCCTCACTTTGCAGATCACCCCCCGGTTTGGGATGGTCTCCTATTTGTGCAATTTAGAAATGTCCCCTTTTGTTGATACCTTATCCATTGAGGAATCCCAACGAAAGGTGGGGGATCATGGAAGGTTACATAACAATGAGCAAACAAGATCTAACTTGCCTCGAGCTTATTCAAAAAGTCACGTTAAGCTCTTGTTCTTAGCGGACAAGAGGCGTGGCCCCCATTGACAATAGCAACAAAGCTCGGGGCTGGGTTAATGGAAGGATGCTTCAGCTAAAGCTTTTTTGTACTGTTGTGAGTTCAGCAACCGGTTCATGTATCTAATTTTTCTTTTTCTTTTGCGATCAAAGCTGTAGGTGTAAGATCCCACTCCTCCCCCGAGATGACTCAGGCTACAGCCTCCATTGTCCCGCAACTCAATTTTATCTTCTGTTACTTTGATTGTAAATTGACACCTAGGTTTATTCCTAACTTGGGTTCCATCGGGCTCTGTATAGATAAAAGTATCGTTTGAGGTATAAGAGGCAATTCCCCATTGCGCACCTACCCTCGCCCAAGCTGACGTAATACGTGTTCGAAAATAGATAGACTGCTCTGAGACTTTTACAATCTCAAGGATGTCCTCAGGATCTCCAGTCGGAGGATAAGGAATGGACGAATCTACCCCATGTAGAAATTTATAAACGCCTTCAATGCTTTTGATGAGTTTCGCAGTGCTTTTTGTAGCAGTTAATGAGAATGCAGGTGCTTCGGCTTGCGGATGGGAAGTTGCAAGACATAATAAAATAATTGCTAATAGGATAGGGAGTCTGACAATCATTGGAACGAAAAGTTACTCGAAGGTTGTTATTATGCCATTTCTTGATCTTCCCCTATATTTAATGGTCTTAAAGGGTATAGTCAAATTAACTTTGCCTTTTAGTTAGTCTGAAAGATTTTACTCTTATTGATAGAGGAGAATGACTTATGGCCACAAAGCCATTTTGCCCCAAATGTATATTCTCATTTATTCTTGGTACAAAATGACGCTCTAAATCAAGCATGGACGTTTATGATATCAAGCATTTACACCTTAGGGGCTGTGTGAGAAGTCATGAAAGTGAAACTCTCACGCAGTCTTTAAGGTCGAGTGCTTCATGTTCAAAGTTTTATTCAGATTTTCCAGCTTTTCAAAATGATGAATTCCCCATAAAAAACCCGTAGTCACAGGAATCATAACAACCCAGATTCCCCAATGTCCCAGAGATCCAGGGGGAGTTCCCTCGGTCTACTCACCCTTCAAGGTTCGATGTTTTTTTTAATCGACCATATTATATGGCGTCATACAAAAGCCATTTCTATCCGACTATTGTCAGTTTTTAGTGAATAGAGACTGCTTGAACAAAATCATCCACAATGCAATTAAATAATTCTGGTTGTTCCCAATGGGGAGCATGGCCACAATCAATATGATGCATACTTACTAAGCTGCTATAATTAATTTCCTTCTTAATGTAGCCATTTTTTATCCATGGATCTTTTTCACCTATAATTACCGAAATTGGTGTATTGGTGCGCTCTAGAATGTCTTTCGCGTTGACTCCAATACCGTCTTTCACAGATTTAATCATAAAATGACGTGCATTGCCGTCCGCTCTCATATTTACCTCAACAAGATCTGGTACCTCATTTGGAATAAATCCACCATGAGTAAGAAATTTATAAGCATCTTGAATGGAAAATTGTTCTTTTTGACCCGTCAGATAAGAGACATCACTCACTTTAAATCCCTTTGTTAATCCCTCTGCAGTTAAAGGAATAGGAGGTGTCCCTGTAATAATTAAACCTGCCACAAGATCCGATCTTTGACTTAATAACTCAATAGCAATATGCCCCCCCAACGACCATCCACAAAAAATGGATTGAGAAATATTTAGCTTTTCCAGTGCTTCAATAATTACTCGTGCATAACCTGGAAAGGAATAAACCTGTTCAGGATTTAGAGCATTTTCGCTCTTACCATGTCCAGGTAAATCAAATGCAATGACCTTATATTTTTTCCCTAAGGTATCAAATTGTTTTTTGAAGGCTTCTTTGGAGGAAGAATTACCATGAATTAAAACAATAGGAGTTCCTTTACCTTCAGAAATTGCGTAAGCTATTTTGCCTCCAGATGTATTGACGAAACTCTTTGTATATATCTCTTGCGGTTTATCATAGCTCATTGCACTTCATACTTCTTGATAGTTAAATAGTAATTATTTTAGTTGGGTTTCTTAGTAGTAGTGAACTTCTTTTCGAAAAGTAAAGTTCCTACACACATGGTATTGAGTTTTAAAGCCAAACCATTTTATTAAGGCCACAGTAAAGCAGACTTTTATATTGTTCAACTTTTTATTAATTTATTGGATAAGTTTAAAAATTAAGATAGCAAAAAGCTAAAAAACCATTCTCTTACTTCAACCTATTTCTAAACTAGGGGCAGCATACGCCATCCTAGCCTTGAGGTTAGCATTCATTACCTAGCAAACATAGGAAGTGGTGGATATAGGACACACACTACCCTATAAGATTGACAAAGTTTTTGAAAGTAGAATTGAATGCTTTCTGCCCAATGATCGATCGCCGCATCAATAGAGGTGTCAGATCCAAACGTTCTTTCCTGTCTCAACGCACAATTAAATTATATTGCTTCTTTCACATCAAATAAAAGTTAGAAAATCTGAGGGACATGTAGTTATGAAAGGAGAATAGTTGTTACCCCATAAACCCGAGAACCTTGTAGTTGTTGATAGGTTATGGATTAAAAAAAATGGCATCTGGGAACCACAATAATACAAGCCATTAAGTACTTAAAAGTTTAAGTGAGCATAGACTTTATTTAAATAGCTTGGCAGCTATGATGGCTATTTGAGAGAAACTTATATATTTCCAGCAACTCTTCTTGCTCCAATGCTTCACCTTTATCGTACTTATCTTGTAAATAGCAGACAAAATTTCCTAGATGAGCCAAATGCCAGGCTATGGCAAAAAACTTTGTACTGTTTATTTCTACATTTTTTCCAAATGTAAGGGTAATTGCTGCTTTCATGTTGTTAAGGTTACCAATAGGAACAGTTATCCCTTTACTAATGTCATACCTTTTAGCTGCAGCGAAGAGTTCTTCTTGTTTTGGCAGATCAAATTCTTCTAAAGAATTAATCCCCTCCCCCCACATGAAAGGCATAAAAGTCTTTTTAGATCTCAAAAGCACCGGATCTACCTCATAAAAACCATTAAAATAGAGGTTTAACCATTCCTCTGGGTAAGAAGATATAAAATTTATAGGCCTACATACCTTAAACGATTCGAAATTTACGACATTGGAAGAATCAAAAACAACATTCGTTTTAGGGAGAGTGAAAATTTTTTGATGAGATGGTGGAACATCAAAGCGACAGATTGCAAAGTAATTGTAATTTAATCCTTGTAAAAAGGAATCAATTTGCTGTCTTATTAAGCTCATAACTTTCCACTCCAAAAATTAAATAAAATTATGTTCTTTTGTATCGAACTTGTGTACCGTATATAATTCATTTTTATTTTTCTTGATAGCAAAAATTTAGCTTAAATTTCCCTTTTAGAGCTTTTTTCCTTCTTCTTCGATAAATTAGGATGCTTTTTTTTTAAAACCATCCCTCCTCTCCTAATGAGCGTATTATCCTAAAAATGTATACTTTTTAAGCTAATAAGAGAAAAAACAACCCAGGAATTTCTAAAAAACAGCAAGAAAAATTATAGAGTGTAAATTTTAGAAGGAAAAATGAAAAAAGGCAAGTTTCTATAGGTTTTGATACTTGTAAGTAGCCACCTGAACATCTATCTCCAGTTTGTTAAGTAAAGGAGAATATAAATGTTAATACACTTAAATGCGCAAACTTCCAAGTATCACAACGACATTTTAGATGAGTTTTATAGGATAAGAAAGAAAATATTTATAGATAGATTAAATTGGGATCTTCCTGCTCAAGGAGATAAAGAGATAGATCAATATGATCATAATCAATGTAATTATCTTTTATCTATTTCAAATGATAAAGTAAGTGGGGGAATTCGGCTTACTCCATCCCTTGCTCCTAATTTAACATTTGATACATTTAGTGATGTGTTTAATCTTCCAACTCATATTAAACCTCAAAATAATTTATTAGAAATTAGTAGATTAGGGATAATAAAAACCTCCGACGAGATGCCTTCAAATATCGTCCGAAGAAAGACCCTCGAGTTATTTCAAGGAATTCTTAAATTTGGGTTATGTCATGGTTATGAAAAAATTATTACAGTCACTGATATAAGAATCGAGAAAATTTTTAAACTTTCAGATTGGCCTCTTGAAAGAATATCTGAAGTGCAACAAGTAGGAAACACACGAGCATTAGTAGGCTTCCTGCATATTACCCAGGAATATTACGATAAAATACAAGCTAAATTAGACCAACTCTCACCGGCTTCCTAGATAAGCAAAATTTATCTGTTAGCGGTAAAAGAGGAAACTTCTAGGGGGTCATTCCTAGAAGTTTTATAAAATCTGGATAACAAATTCAGACTTAAATAATAGCTTTTCTATTTTATCAGGAAAATATGATGTGTGTTTTAAACTTTCTTGCTGTTCATGAATTGAACACGATTCAAAGAACAATTTCAAAAAGCAATTCCATCCTTGAGGAAATTGCTTCGGTTCGTCGCGAAGCTGCTGATGCTCTTCTAGCCGCTCAAAGTTCATTCGCTTTTAAATCTCTATGCCTTCAATCCACTGTAGGTGATGATGGAGAAGAAAATGAGGTATCTCTTAAAGAGATAGAAAATAACTTTGAAAAAACAAACCTTTATTTAGATCACCATCTAAAGAAAAGCAAAGAAATCTTGATGAGAATCAGGGAAACTCAGTCTTTACTAGATGACTGAGCTTCGATTTACTTTTGGGGGTTTAACCTCCCCCATTCATCTCTAAATTTTTTAAATGACCTTATGAAAATGGATCTCAAGGTCCAATAACAAGGGAATAGAATATTATTATGCTTAATAGACTAACTTTTTTAAAAGGCTTAATATGGTTTGTGTTAAGTCTACTTATCAGCAATTTTAATGACCTTCTCATGAAAGGACTTGGTCAAAATTTACCTAATATGGAAATAGTATTTTTTCGATTTTTATTCGGAACTATTTCTCTCCTTCCCTTCATATTTGCCTTAGGACATCGTTCCTGGAAAAGTGAACGTCTTTTCCTTCATGGGATTCGGGGCCTCCTATTGTTTGTTGGAATAAGTCTATGGTGTTATGGACTTAAAGTTCTTCCTCTTGCTACTGCAGCGGTTTTAGGCTTTACCGTTCCTTTATTTACATTGCCTCTTGCCTTTATTTTTCTTGGGGAGCGCGTCCATTGGCCAAGATGGGTAGCAACTATCGTCGGCTTCGTAGGCGTTGCAGCTATATTAATTCCTACTGCCTTTAATGTTTCATGGGTAGCCTTTACGCTTGTAGGAGCGTCTTTATTATTTGCCATAATTGACGTTATCAATAAAAAATTGGTCGCGAAAGAGAGTATGGTCACTATGCTTTTTTATTCAGCTTTAGTCACAACAATATTAAGCGCCTGCCCGACCTATCTTGTATGGCAGAGTCCAACCTCCCATCAACTTTGCTTGCTAGTCGTGTCTGGAATAGGATCTAATTTGGTCATCTACTTGCTTTTAAAAGCTCTTACAAGTATGGAAGCTTCAGCTTTGGCTCCTTTTCGCTACCTTGAATTTCTTATGTCGGTGGTTTTTGGCTTCTTGTTCTTTCAAGAGTTACCCAGTTTGTATATTCTTTTAGGAACAGCCATTATTATTCCCACCACAATTTTTGTTGGGTTTTATGAAGTTTATACTGACAATAGACATAAAAAAGGAGAGATGGCCACCCTTGAACCACAAGCTTGTTACGTGCTTTCAGAAGCAGAAAAATTCTATTTGCAGTACAATTCCACAAAACGCATGCTGACGAATAAGAGGCCTAATAAAGGACTTCAAAAACTTGTGTGAATAAAAAAATTAATTCCCACCAATTACCTCTTCCAGACCAAAAAAGAAACCGGCTCACAAATCGAAATCTTTTTACCCTCTAGCTTAGCTAGGGGGTAACTTTGATAAAAACGCTGCTAATCCCCCCTCACGCCTTTTGATACCTTCTTTTTGCTCCTTAGATTCCAGGCAAATCTTCAACGTAAATCTTTGTACCCAAGTCCCATTGCTTCTTATCTTGAGTATTTATAATCAAACGCTGGTTGTTACTCTCCTACATTAAATAACCAACCGTCCCATCTTGTTTGGGGATGACCTTTTCAATAGAGAATAATAGTTTATTCTCGGTATATTACCTTGAACATCCACACACTGCAGCAGAAACTAAAGACAACGCGATTAATAGAATGCTTTTATTCATAAATAAGACCTTTATTTTGATGGAGTTTCTTTTTACGTATTAGGAGGCAAAGATATAGATTCTTCACTAAAAAATAAACGGTTTTAAATAAAATTGAGAGTTAGCCACTAATATCCAGGCTTCTTTTACACCCTTTTCCAATTTCCTCAGTTCTTTTCCAGGGAATTACCCATAAGGTACGTAGGTTGTATATTACTTAATTAAAATTATTTTTATGGGCAGTTTTTCCTGTCTAAGATCTTTACATCAGAGATAATTCCCTCATGATCTACAAATTTAATGATAAACTGCTTGCCATCCAACCCGGCACACTTTACAAGAATCTCTTTTCCAGACTCCTCATATTTCTCTAATCCATCATAAAAAAAAGTGATAGGAACAGAAAGGCATTGACCTAGATCAAGAAGACGGCTTGCCGGAATGCGATCTAAACCATTTTCGTATTTATGAATTTGCTGGCTTGTTACCCCAAGAGCTTTTGCCACATGATGCTGTGGTAATCCTAATTGCTTGCGACGTTCTTTGAGTTTTTTGCCTATCAGGCTTTCTATGGAGGAAGTTTTCGTTGGCATTTTTATATCTGTCTTTCTTATTGAATAGCCTTCTTTATAGTTGCTTTTCTTTCCCTAATCGGAAAAGGAATTACGTTTTCTCTGTTAGAACTAACTAGCTTTTTTTCCTGGCTTTTAGCTTTTAGGGGAAAAAGGTCATTTTTTGTTTCGTTTTGAAGATAATGTTTAAGTAAAAGATCATCTTTTTGCCTTTTCCATAACTCTTTACGGATTATGGTTTTTAGATTTTCTGTTTTTTCAACAAACCGATCATAATCTTCAGGAGATGCAGGGAGCATCAAGAGAACCCGGCCATCCTGATATAAGGGAGAAGTAAAAAAAGAATCAAAAGGTGATAAGTTTTCAGCATCTTTCTTTTCCAAAATGAGCCTTATTGCTTCCTCATCAAAGTAATCAGCAATAAAGAAAAGAAGCTCTAACCCTTGTAATACAATTTCAACCATTGCAGCATCATACAAAGACAAACTTCGCATTCCTAAAAGCTCGCCTGTCTCCAAACTAAATGTTTTAAGAGTTAGGCTCTCATTGTCATTTTCCAAAGACAAGCAGACAGAAAAACCGGTTTCTTTTTGTGAAAGAGTTAGTATGTTTTCATGAAATGAATAATTATGTTCAAGATGGTAAGAAAATGTTAGCTCTTCCCAAGAAGAGACGCTCTCTTCTAAAGCACAAAACAAATTTGGACCATTCATAAAAAAATTATTTGTAAAGTTATTCATTCCGGCTCCTAACATATCTTTTTAAGCCCTTACAATATGTTCTTAAATGGTACATATTGTAAGGGCATAATAGTTATTTCTGTTTCGTGTGGCAACTTATATTTACTGCCATAACTTAGCCTTTCTAATAAAATCTCATCTCTAAACACTAAGTGAAAAATATGTATAATTTTCCTTATAAGAACATATTGAGTTATTTATAGAAAAAACCTACTTTTAAACTTTATAAGAAAGAAAAAATGAAAGAGGTTTCGTAAAGGACTATCTCAATGATTTATTTTGGATATCCTTGTAAACCTTGAAGGTAAAGGATACATTTATTCCAGCTTACAATAAAAATGAATGATTCATGGATCAGGATCAACTTTTAGCTTTCTACTATACAGTAACCTTAGGGTCTACGGTAAATGCTGCTAACAAACTAAATGTTACCGCTTCATGGGTTAATCGACTTATCAAAGCTCTTGAGGAAGAAGTAGGGCACCAGCTTTTCACAAAAAAAGGCAAACACCTTATCTTGACACAAAAAGGAGAAATATTTCTTAAGACCGTTAAAAAGTTTTTTGCAGAATATGAACATTGCCTCATAGAGATGGAAAAAGTCTCTAATAAAATGGAAGGGCAGTTTACCTTATCACTTCCTTCTTTTATTAGCAGATCATGGTTTGTAGAGGCGGTAGCACCCTTTATTAAAGCTCATCCTAACATCTCTCTAGAAATTAAAACTTTGGCAGAGGCGCCCGACCTTAATGAAAGAAAGATTGATGTTGATATCAGGCCACTTTCAAAACCAGATGAGAATATTATAGCAAAGTATTTGATGACCTATGACATTGGCCTTTATGCCAGCAAATCCTATCTTCAGGAAAAAGGATCGATAAAGCAAGCTAGCGACCTTGAATCCCATCATCTCATCTCCTTTTCCAGAGATTATCTCTTTCCTTATGCTCCTGTTAATTGGCCCTTAAATTCAATCTCTAAAACAAAACAACCTATAGTTATTGATTGTCCCCTTGGGATCGCGCATGCCATTGAAGCCGGACTTGGCATTGGCCCCCTTCCTAACACCGTCGCCAATCTAAGCAAAACCTCCTTGATTCCCATCTTGCCTAAAATGCTGACTCATTCCATCGATATCTACTATACATACCCCAAAGCTTTATCAGAAAGCCGTGTTGTCAATGAACTTTATGATTATTTACACACCCGCCCAGAAAATCCTTTAAACGGTAGAATTAGAGCGTAATTTCATAACTGGCTTAACCTTTTTTCTGACTTAAAAAGCGAATTTAAAAGCCTTAGCATTGTACAAACCTTTCTTACCATTCACGCACAAAATTATAGAGAAACGATCTAAAATTATACTTATTGACCAACCTTGCTAAATGCAATAGCTATAACAATTATAGATGAGTCCATCACAATTTAAGATGGATATTTTAGTAAAATTTTATTTTTTATTAAAACCAAATACTAAATCTTAAATTTAAATTTATTAATTAAGGTAAGTTTGTTTAAAAAAAATTAGTCAGATAATAAACAACCAATAACAACAATAAGGTTTATATTATGCAATTAGCTACAAGCTCCACTTCCACCCAAGAAGACTTTTTACTGTTTCTTCAACAATGGGACCAAGAATACTCTGCTTCTCTTAGTAGAATAGATCTCTTTAATTCGTCTTTAACGGCTCAATGGAAACCATCTCAAAAAATATATTTTGCAAAATTATTTTATCATGTAAGGGGACACTTCATTGATTTTCTTTGGCTATTAGGTAATCATGCTTCTGATAAAACAACTAAGGACATTATATTAGCAAACCTAGCAGAAGAGTTTAATAGCTCTGCTAAGTCCCATGAACAAATGTATATAGATTTCGCCACTAGCATAGAGGCAGACTTAAGCGAAGAAATTATTGAAAATAAATACTACCTTCCTTTCATCCAAGAATATAATAAAGATCATTTAAGGTGGCTAATAAATAATAATGAAGAAAAAAGATTTTCTGCTTTTTCTGCCTATGAGAGATTAGACAATGTTGATTATAAATATTTAGCAGAATTAGCCACCTCTCTGAAAGCTTCCCGAAAGGGGCTTGTATTCTTTAAAGTTCACTTGAAAGCGCAACATTTTGGAAACACAGAAGATTATCTTTTCTCAATCTGGCAGGAGAATTCTGCTTGTGTTAAGGAATCTTTTAACTTTATAGGTAATCATCAATTAAAAATGTGGAAGAATTTATCGGATAATATATTTGGCTATACAGAATAGTACATTGTCCCAATTTTGGGGTAAGATTTTCGACAAGGCTTTAACAAGAATAGAAGCCGCACAAAGTAGTATAAAATTCTTTGGCATTGTAATGGCAATTAATTACCCCTTATATTGGATAATATGGAATAAGGGGATAGCTATAAATGGTAATTATACTGACTTATTCTTAAGATTATGTGCTACTTTGTTATGCTTAGGTCTTGTGTTTAAAGATTTATGGAGATTAAGGCTTAAGCGTTTATTTGTAGCATATTGGTATTTTACGGTCATTTTCTGTTTACCTTTCTTCTTTACATTTATGACACTCAAATACCATGCATCAGCTGTTTGGTTGATGAATTTTATGTCATCTTTTTCTTTCTCTTTCTTTTCTTTGACCTTGTAATGGCGCTTACTATATTTACTATAGGAGCTGTTGCAGGGTGTTTAGTTTTTTACTATCTTTTGCCACCTTTTTATCTAGATTTAGGGTCTATCGATTTATTTGAGTTCTTTTGTACAATTTTTGCAGCGGTAATTATTGGGGGACTATTTTCTTATAAAAAAGAAAACATCCAAAAAATCAAACAACAATCCCTTAAAATGCAAGCGGCCGCCATAGCGCATGAGATGCGGACTCCTTTAGCTGCAATTTCCCATTTAGCTGATGGACTGAAAATTAATCTACCAATACTTATAGACACTCAACAAACGGCACAAGATAAAGATGAGAGCGTAACCTATGTTCATAAAAGCCAATTACAATACCTTGAAGATACCCCCACAGAACTAGAAGCCGTAACAAAAAGCGCTTTTATCGTCATTGATATGTTATTGATGAATTTACGAGAAAATCCGTCAGAAGCTGTACTTGAGAAACATTC
The DNA here is from genome assembly GCF_000757605.1 of Candidatus Paracaedibacter symbiosus. Lineage (GTDB taxonomy): Bacteria > Pseudomonadota > Alphaproteobacteria > Paracaedibacterales > Paracaedibacteraceae > Paracaedibacter_A > Paracaedibacter_A symbiosus. The sequence continues at coordinate 51,324 of NZ_JQAK01000005.1, forward strand.
TATATTAGATTGTGTGAAGAATGCGCTTGAGGCCTATGCGTTAACAAAGCGAGAGAAAGCCTTGATTTCACTTGGTATTGCTGAGGACTTTGAAATTAAGGCAAATTCTCATCTTCTAAAGCATGTCTTTTTCAACTTGCTTAAGAACTCTCTTCATTATATTAAAGCCGTCCGAAAAGGGAAAATTGTGATATGGACAGAAAAGGGAGAACAGGTTAACAAATTATACTTTAAAGATACCGGTAAAGGCATCTCCAAAGAAAGCCTGCCTTATGTCTTTAACCAATTTTATAGCCGTACTGACCATGGAACAGGAGTTGGGCTTGCCTTTTGTAAAATGGTGTTGCAACACCTAGGTGGCGATATTACCTGCGATTCTATAGAAGGGGAATTTACTCAATTTACTTTAATATTCCCAGTCCTTAAATAGCTCAACCTTATTCTTCTTTTTTTTGGATTAAAGAAGAAAGGGAGCCGTTAGCCCCCCTCTTCTCTCATTTACTCCGACTATATTTCTCAAAAGAAATAATTTCAGAATGGTTTACATAATCCGCATCAGGAACATAGGCAACATAATATGTTTGATTCCCCTTCAAAGTTTGAACTGGATAGGCATATTTTTCCCACACTTCAGGATCAGGTTGCATTTTTACTCCACAAAATGGTAAACAGACTGTCTTACGATTTTCTTCTAAATCTTTGATTAAAGAAGAAGATATCCGTTTGCCTTCAGCAATTTTATTTTCGAAGATCCCTTGAAATTCTAGCTGAATGTTTTCAAAGTTTTCTTCTGAATATATAAAAAGAGCACTTGGTCTACCTTTTGAAGTAAGAAAAACAAATCCACCAGAAATATCATTTAAATAATATTCACAAATATTATTTTTTTCGAGTAACTCATTAAAATAACTAGCAAACACGGGATCATATAAGGCTGTATCTTCGGGGTTTCCAACAGCATACTCTTTAATAATTGATTCAACGGAGCTGCCTGTCAGAGACTTAAAATATTTAAACTGACTTTCACGAATAAACTCATTTATAACAGCTGCTTGACCTGTAGTATTCTTGCGAATAAACCCATCAATAATACCTTTGTTAAAAGCTTGAATTGCTAGTTCTTCGTCAGCAACCCCTGTATATAAAATCTTCCGAATATGGGGATTATTCAATTTTTCGCAAAACTCTAGACCTTTCATGCCTGGCATCTCATAGTCCACAATGACTGTAGATACTTCTTCATGGCGCTTAGGATTATAAATAGTTTTGTAAATTTCCTCTACTTCTCGCTCCCGTATAGAAAAAGAAGGAGATAAGAAATTAATCGTCTGAGAATTATTAATGAACTCTAAAGCAGTATAAGGATCATCAAAAAAATCATAGCTTGCTACATTCATATCTAGGATAGCTCTTAGACTCTTTAGCATCCTGGAATTATCATCCACAAAAACAATTTTAGTTGGAAAATAACAACATAACAAAGAATTCATGATTCCTTCTTTCATTTCTCAAACTCATAGCTCTAGTTTTACACAAAATATTTAAAAAATAATATATTAGCTAAAGTAAATAGCCCAAAAATTTAAAATTTATGAGCATAAATTTTTATATTATCACGTTCTTACTCTTTGAACATCTTTGTTAAATAATCGCCAAAGGCCCGAACACTATTCATTTCTTTTATTTCTTTAGAAAAAATATAATATATTTTCATTGCAGGGCCAGAAACTTCAGGTAAAACTTCCTTTAAATTTCTAGTAGTTAAACCTGGATAATTAGATGGTAAAGAGATAACCCCTGCCCCCTCCTCTGCAAGCTTCAACCCTCCCAAAATTGAATTTATTGTCACGGAGGGTTCCCTTCCATTTTCTAGCGTAGTTCCAATTTTTAAATGCCAATTGGCGTCTACCAAATTTTTTTCGTAATCAGCCACTTCTATTAATGCATGATTATCTAAATCTTCGACTGTTTCTGGTTTACTATTTCTGCTCAGATATTCAGGGCTTGCATAAAGCTTGTATTGAAGGCAGGTAATATAACTCTGAACTAAATCAGGCCTATTTTCTATGTATGGATGAATTAGGACGCTTTCTTTACAAAGAGGCAAATCTACCGTTTTAGGTATTTCATCAATGTTAATTTTGAGCTTCGGGTAAGCTTGCATGAAATAACAAAGGGAAGAAGACAAATACATGGATATGAAGTTAGAAACACTTACCACTTTCAGATGCCCATTCACTTCCTCATTTGGTTGCTGCAAAAGAAATTGTAGGGGAGCAATTTCCCTAAATACTTTTTCGACAACGCTGAAAATCTCTTCCCCTTTAGGGGTCAAGTTAATACCCTTACCATCACGAAAAAACAACTGATCGTCCAGAGCCACCTCCAATTCCCTTATGGTTCTGCTGATCGCAGATTGAACAACTCTCAAGTGACGACCTGCTTTTGAGAAGCTTTTAAAATATGCCACGTAATAAAATATCCGTAATTTATTCCAATGCGGGAAATCTGACGAGGGATACAACAGGGTTCTCCTATAAATTTTGCCCTTTATAAATCAAAAAACTAAATACTGGCTTTAATAGGATTTCCCTAAGCAGCTAGCTTCAATATAAATTTTATTTTAAACCCCAATTCGCACAAAAATCCCCTCACTCTTTTTTTTTGAAAAAGAATGTTAAATTTTTTCAAAATGGGAAGTTGCTATTTTATTTTTTTATTACAGATATAAACAGTGATTATAATTTTCGACCAGTTACCAAATAGACAGTCACTATTTCTGGTATGTCAATATGCTCTACTCAATATGACAAATAATCATAGCAAGCAGGCAGCATCACATAATCTTTTTCAGATTAAACACCTTAGAGCATCACAACCAGCCTTAACATGAATATCTTTGGCTAGCAGATTTATAAGATCAAAAAACGAAGCTGCGGTGCAGCAAGTATGCTCCTAGATTCCGGATAAGCGTTTAGGCTGCGCCTGGACTTGTTAAGAATGAGATGGGAGAGGGTAAAAAAACCCCACCGCGAGAGTGGGGAGAGAAATAATGCTCAGGAGGAATGCTATATTAAAGACACAAAATCATGCCACTGGGAGCGAGAGCTTCGCGAATGGCAGGGATTTTTTCGGGTTCAACCCACCAAGTCCAAAGCGTGTCAGAAATTTGTTTAAGTTGACCGCGTTCTGCAGAGGCCTGAACCCAATCCTGGAATCGGCTGCCGTTAACAATTCTGTCCAGATGCGCCTGACTGAGGACGTTAAAGGGATAGATGTCACGGAGATCGCCGGTCTTGTAAGTTTCTTTAATGAGACAGCTCTGATACCATTTAAAAATCTGTTCTCTTTGTTTCCCATGATCTGAATCTTCATAAGCTAATTTTAATCCATGTGAATACCCAAGTGCGTACGGATCTGGCCCATATTTTTATCCTTATAATTTTTTATAATTGTTTTTTAAAAATTAATATAAAGTGCTCGCTTATTAAATATAATAAAATTTGCCTTTATCCCATGTGAAATTGCCTAACAAAGAAAAAACGGGCGTATTGATTGGAGTACTCCACGTTGCATTTCGAATTAATCAGACATTTCCATACGAGTTACACTCTTCACAAACTCAGGCACAGTAAGCTGGGATTCAGATAGTATTTCTTGTAAAGTCTGTTGTTGCTTTTTGGTAATCGAATATTTAGTCATATAGGCGAGCTTCCATCCTAGCCTAATAGCTTTAAGTATATTTTTTTATCATGGATATTGTATGGCTTTTGATCATATTTATCTTTGTAGTACTTAATAATATGGCTGAAAATTGGTTGTGCTTCTGACATTTCTAACCTACAAGAACTGTGGACCATTCCAAACCTGGTAAACTCCAACATGTATTGCCAACCACTCGCTCTTTTATTTGCTTTAAATGCCAACCTTGCTTTTTTAAGGCAGGCTTTACCAAAATTAGCTTTTACATATGGCAAATATTCATTTGGCTTAAATTCCATCGTTATCCGATTTATAAATTGCTGGTCTGTTTCATCAATCTCTAGAGGGCTTTTGACAAAAGGATGAGCTACTTGATATACCTCTTCAAAATTTTCTTTATCATTTTCCAGCATTTTAATTTTTCTTATGCATAATGGCAGGGAGTCAGGGAATCTAAGACATAAAATGTTAATCACATTCGATGTAAAGCCTCTTGTTACGCCCTCTATTTTTGTGGAAAGTAATACCTGGGTAATAGCTGGATGAGTGTACCAGAAATCTAATTGTTCAACTAAGGCAGCTTTTACAATTGTATTAGACACCCTCTCAAAAACTCGATCTCTTGGCAGTGTTTCACTGGAAGGTTGACGCGTTGCTAGAGTATATCTAAGTTCACTTAATACTCTAAAATCCCACCCAGTAGATGTATAATCAGGGCCTCCACCCGCCTTCTCCAAATTAGAAGGCATACCATAGTATTGCTCATGCGCCAACACTCGAAAAACGCTATATATATGGGGAAAAGGAAGAGAAAATCCTTTTTCTTCAATAGAGCTTCGCAGTTCACTAAGGAGCTTGGGCCAAAGAATATTTTCATGTAAAAATTTCCCGCATTTAGTACAAGTATCAAGCCAAGAGTACGCATCCACAATAATGCCTAGTAACTTAGGTTGTGTTCCTTCTAAAATATCTTTCTTATGCTCTTCTTTAATTTTGTCTAAGCTACGAATTAATAATTGTGGATTTGTTCTTATTAGTTTTACAAATACCCGCTCACTGTGGGAGCCATATCCCCCTATTGCATATTTTCTTATCCTTTCAGCAAAAGAAATATTAGGTCCATAGGCAGAGTCAGGGTTAGGGCATGTAAGCATATTTCCAAGTTTTTTAATTAGGCCCCAAAATTGCCGTGATGTTTCTAATTCTTTTAAAGAATCAGGGTTAGCGCTACTACTTATGTAGATTAAAAGATTTAGTATATCGGTTTTTTGGGTATTATCTTCTAGTTTGCCTAGGGAGTTTTTTATTTGATCTAAAGCAGCGGAAATAAATAATTCTTTCTTATCTCTAAGAAATGCTTTAAAGGAGGCTTCCTTAAATCGTTTTTTATCTTGCTCCCCTTCTTCTTCAATAGCAGGTTTAGGAGGAGGCATCATTTCAAGCAATACCCTTACTGTGTCTTGACTAAGTTTAAAGAGAGAATCTAAATCATTTTTAAATAAAAAGCTTAAGAAACGACTTGTAAAATTTATAGTATTTTTTTGTTGTATAATATTATCTTTTGTATCTTTAATGTAAGGGCAGATGTCTGCAATTTTTTTAGCCACTTCAGCTAGGCGCCAAGGTTGAAAAACTTCCCATTCATCATTAACGATTCCATCATAAAGAGCGCAAGGGATATAGGCATCAGCTACATTATCTCCAGAATATATAGCCACCTTTGGGCCATCCTTATCTTTATAAATAAAGTTATAAAAATCCTCTATTTTTTGCTGGGTATCTGCCTTGCCATTGCCACTCATAAATACAATATCAGCACCCTTATCGTCCTTTAACATGCCTCCAGGAATAAGCTTTGGAATGCTATTATCATCCCATTGAATTACAAAGCTAATATGAGGAACATAAATATTGGATTTGTCGGGTGTAAAGCTTTTCTCATGTATATCAAAATCGTTTACATAACCGTTTAACACCTTTAAAATAAGCCCCAGCTGGGATAAATATCCATAAATTTTTGAAGATAGTTTAAGGGGAGCGAGAGCTATGCTTTCACCTTGTCTAAGTAAGCCATAACCAACTTTAAGTTTGTCTTCGTCTTTTACAAAACGGATATAAGACTTTGTATAATCTTTTTCCTGTTCTAACCTGTGCCTCTGTCTTCCTTTTTGTTCAGTATATGTGATAAAGCGTGGCAACCATTCTTCAGACGTATACTCCTTTGGGTCATTAATAAGGCACATCTTCTTAGAATCAGAAGATTTTGCCTCAAATGAAATTGAGCAATTAAATAGTGTTAAGGCTATTACTAAGCAAGAAGTTTTTAAAAACATATGTTTTATCCATATTTATTTTTGAAAAAATATATAGTTTCGCTGCCGATTGTGATGGCCCAAATATTCTTAGCTAATTTCTTTTTACTAAAGCTTTATATGAAATTTACCTAGAGGAAAAACTTATTGTTTGTAACTTGCTTATGTTATCCCCTATTTAGCAAGCGAGCCCTAAGAATATGGGTAATTAATTGAAATTTAAAGGTTTTAATACGTATGTCATTTTTGGAGTAGAGTTGAGGTAAGCTCAAGAGTTAACATTAAAAAGGATGATGTTAATAAGCCACATACTATAAAGTATCTGTGTGGTGGTCCCCAATTATAGGACAGTTTAGCAGCAAAAATAAGCTATGAGTAATGATAGCTTTGTATTTTAACAGCTTTGTTTCTGAGGCTTTTGAGTTAAATGTGGCCATGTAAATTTAAGAATGAGGTCAGTCTTTCTGCCGTGCCCTCCAGGTTTTGAATGGTCTCCTACTCTCATCTCCTATCCTGCTTGCTACGGCACACTCTCATCCATACGCCAACTTCCATTAACTGGCTTCTTGCGCTTGCGTACCCTTTTATCAATGAGAGGAACAAATCGACGCACCCATCTTTGTAACGTTGAATGATCAAATGGGTGCCTCGAATCACCATCATTTCTTCTAATTCTCGATAACTTAGGGAGAACCGACATTTCATATATACAAAAAGCATGATCACAGATGGAGACGAACAAAATCCTTTAAAGTAATGTAGCAGCGGCGGCGATATAATGAGCATCTAAAATTTATTCTTTTTGCAATGAATCTTGAACTCATTTCACCTTGTTTTCAACAGATGCGACAGAACCGATAATACTACTTATCCAACTACTTTAAAGAAATTTAAGCCTTCTTGGTTTAATAAATTTAACAAACCATCTTCCCCTAATAAGTGAGCACAACCCACAATTATAAGGATAGAAGAGTCGCCATTGTTTTTAATAATATCTTTTATTTTAGGTAACCATATTTTGTTGCGTTTAGTAGTGTCTTCTCGAATGTACTCTTTGAGGTATTCCTCATCTCCATTTAAATAAGCTTCATTTATTGCTTTTCCCATCAGTTGCTTTACAAGTTGCTGTCTGTTTATATTTTTTTTATGTATTTTTTTTGCTAATTCGGCTTCTTCATCTGCTGATGAAGGGTATAAATTTAGCAACTTTTGAATATTGTGTTTAAGTTGGTTGGTACTTACTTCAAATTTTTCTCTTGCTAGTTGATCTAGTTTTCCTGAAGTCTCCAATCTAGTATGTCCATCTTCTAAGCCATAAGTTTTTTTAAAATGTAAGCAATTAATATAAGAGTCTATCGTTTGATGACTATTACTATATTGTTCGCTATTTCTACCTGCAGAGATGTTTGAAAACCCAGTTAGTGAAAATTTTTCCAAAAGCTCTTGTCTTCTAATCTCAATATTGCTTTTAATACAATCATTCAATATTGAGGGAGGAACTCCTTTTACTTCCAAACCCCAGGCATTTTTAAGATCTAAACTAAATTTTTTTAAAAGAATGCTATGATGCTCAGGGGTTAAGTTATCATCAGGCCAATTAGGAGGAATTGAATCAAGGTAACCCTTTTGCTGCAGCGTTTCTAAGGTTACATCTGCAAAGTCAAATAGCTCAGGAAAGTCCCACGACCTTAAATTAAAAACTTCTTTTACAAGAATACTTGCCTTTTTCATTAGTTCTTTTATTGAATCATCGATACAAGAATGAGGCAAAGTATGCAAAGTTCCAAACAAATACACTACTGGGGCCTCAAGATCATTAGCACCCTCTAATTGATAGAAAAATAAACTTTTTACAGCTGGTTCTGTGCCTTCCTTAATAGTATCATCTTCTGCAGCTTGAGGAGCAACGCCTAGTGCAATGATAAAATAAAAAAAGCAAGCAAATATTTTTAACATATATATTTTCCTTTAATTTTAATAAGACAAAAGATATTAGAGAATTTTGCAACAGGAATAACTTCTTCATTTTCCTTTCTAATTTTTTACTTATTTCGGAGACCATTCAAAAGTTGGAGCTGCGACACGAGGTCTTTGTTGAGAGGGTGCTGTCAAGGGATATTGATCAGCATGAGGGGCAAAGGGCGCAGCAACGATAATGCCAACATTGAGCGGTTATGGCGCACATTAAAGTATGAATGGACACTGCTCAATGGCTATAGAGGTGTGGCAGATTACAAAAAGCTATTACCCAAGTTTGTAGCGTGGCCTAATCACACTAGGCCACATCAAGCACTAAACTATCAAACGCCTGCTGAGGTGTTGGTTAGTAGGCCTGGTGGATATGAGGAAAACCCTGACGACTTTCCTACAATATCCACGAGACCCAACAGCATTTGTAACCAGGAAAGGCTCTCTTAATTTTGGACTTTTTTTGATATGATCCATGGGTGCACTTCCCCTTTTCTCAAGGCAGGTTGTGGGACTCAGTATGGGGCAAAGACAAACAAAGGATCTTGTCATAAATGCGTTAAGGCAAGCCATTCTTCATAGAGGCATCCTTCAAGCTTTAGTGCATCATTCAGATCGAGGAAGTCAATATGCCAGTCATGAATTTCAGGCTCTCCTGCAAGATTATGGGATCACACCAAGCATGAGTGGGACAGGCAATTTTATGACAACTCTGTCATGAAGAGCTTCTTTGCAATGCTTAAAGGAGAATGTACGTTCTTTGAAAATTACGAAGATCGAGAACAATCAAAAAATAGTATTTTTGATTATTGTTTTATTTTCTATAATCAAAAAAGAATTCATTCGACTCTCGAGTATCTCTGCCCAAAGGAGTTTGAAAGAAGAGCGCTCTCATTGGAAGATTCTGTCCATTAACGCGGGCCAAGTCCAGTCTTCTCAAACACCTCTTCCTGACCATATTTCCGCCCGTTGGCAGGATATTCCTCGACTTATGGAAGGATGGTTAAAAGCTTATAATATTCTCCATAAGGACAAAGAGATTAACGCGGTCATACTCGCTGCGGCTATAGCTTTTGGTTTTGTATTTATTCATCTTTTTGTTGATGGAAATGGACGAATACATCGATATCTTATTCATCATGTATTAGCTGATCTTGATTTTACTCCTAAAGGTTCTGTCGCATCTGTGAGATAAGATTATGGATTAGACCAATACGGACTGATTCCGGACAAATTAAGCCATCAGATTTAAAAAATTATGGAAAGAGGAGTTGGAAGCATTTTGACCGATAATTTGTCCTTTTTGAATCATACGAATATTTTCTATCCCAGTAATCGTTACCTTGGCTGAATGAAAGTTCTTAAACCCGAGAGTTGGCCTTGTGCGCTTTTTGATAAAGCGATGATCTTGCTCGACAATGTTATTAAGATACTTAATTTGCCGGATTTCAATTTCATCTTCTTTAAGGACATCCTTGTTAAAACTGTCAAGCGCTGCTTTATTACTGCCACTTTTATCAACAGTGACTTTGTCAGGATGTCCACTTTCCTTAAAGGCTTTTCTAAAAAAAGCCTTTGCTGCAATGGCATCTCTCCTGGCCCGAAGCAGAAAATCAATGGTGTTACCTTCTTTGTCTACAGCTCTATAAAGATAGACCCATTTGCCATTTAACTTAATATAGGTCTCGTCCATTCTCCAACTTCCCTTAACTGGTTTCTTATGTTGACGAACCCTCTTGTCAATGAGAGGAACAAAGCGTTTCACCCATCTTTGTAACGTTGAAAGGTCAATTTCGGTGCCTCGGACCATCATCATCTCTTCTAATTCACGGTAGCTGAGTGAAAAACGGCATTTCATATAAACAAACAGCATAATAACCTCAGCTGAGGAACAAAATCCTTTAAAATGGGGAAGTAATTTCGTTGATATTGTAAGCATTGAATAAACCTCTTATTGCCTACAATTTACCCCTAACTAACTTGACACACAATAGATGCGACAGAACCCGGTTTTTGTTGTCCTTATTTACTTTCGTCCGCATTAATTAAGAATCTCATTTTAAATGTAGCAGCAGTTAACTTGACGGCGCCTTTGTAGGGATTCTTGAGTGAATTGACAAGCGGTGCGAATTAATCTGTTTAACTCGTCTTCATCAGGATGATCACCTATGATAGAAAAATCTATATCTTGTGAGAATCGATTATAGCTTTTAAAATAGCATTTTCGAAGACATGCACCTCCTTTAAATACCAAATATGGACGAAGCTCTTGTGTTTTTGAAAAGCCATATAACAACCAAGATATAGCATAATCCTGTTCTATTAAAGCCCTGTCAATAAAGGCTTTTTCTTGCTGCTCTTCAATTAATTTACTAATTAACATTGGTTAATAGGCTTACTAAATATCTTCCTTATTTTTAATTATACCAGAGCAATTATCACTTTTCTTTTAATTTTAAAAATATGTATTAAAGATGCTGTTACATTTAAAATGAGATTCTTAATTAATGCGGACGAAAGTAAACAAGGACAGCAAAAACCGTCATCAAAGGGGTTGCGTCAAGAACCCCCGATAAGTCGCCTTTCAGTTTTCAGAGCAGGGTTTTCTGGGGAAAATCTTGAAATTTCTCTATTCTGGCCTAGTGTAATGGAATGGACCCGCCCACTTTAAAAAAGGCTTAAAATAAGCCAGAATGACAAGACTTAACAAGCGGTAAACTGGCTCTGGTGCAGAAATAATTTTTTAGACGTATTTTTAAAAACACTTATGCAGAAAGGTACGCTCTGGGCAAGCAGTGGTGCATGGGCATCGTCCTATAATTATGTCCGCGTTAAAGACTGGACTTTTACCCTGCCTAACAAAGCCCCTAGAATGCCCCCTATAGATCGTGGTTTAATTAGGCTTATGAGAGTATAAAATGTGTTTAATTGTCATCAACTTATACTCTTTTTTACAGACGCCATAGAACCAATATTTCCTTGATCCGTATGAGCTCGTCGTCTATTAGGACTTGGATGGGTAATGCAAATTTTAGAAAGAGAGTCTTGTTCGTCCCCTCCTGACTTCATAATTTCTTGTTTCTTCTTGGCATCATTTAATTTGGTCTCAAACAATGCAAGCTGATGAATCGTTAAGCTTCCAGTCCCAGTCACCCAGTAGATCTCTAAACCTATTGTTGTTAACAAATTTCCCATATTTTGAATATGGCTTGCCACCATCATAGGGTCTTGTTTCCTCAAAGAATGTTTGCCTTGGAGGTAACTCATCCCTTTAACATACATTGTTTCAAGTTCATCTAAATCCCCTTTAAGAACGTAAACATATTTTTCATCAGCTTGCTTAATTGTACCGGTCTTTTTATGTTCTTCTATTGTTTTTTTAACCATATTAAAGTATTTTATTCTATCTTCCCAATCCTTCTCAATATTTTCTGGATTAAGTGTATGCTGTTTGGTTAATGTTATATTAACACTTGGAGAGCTTAACTCAAAATTCTGCGAGGTTTTAGAGCGACTGCCTTTCTCTCTCTTTTTGCTCTTTAGCCCTTCTTCTTTAGGCAATTCTTCTAAAGATTTGGACATATTTATATTATTTTTTAGCAATCTATTGTATAGATTACGGGGAGACTTAGGAGAAGTTGAAGAGATGATTATAGAGGAGCTTGTACTGGAAAGTTTCTTAGGTTCCTGAGAAATTATTGGTAATTGCTCTCTAGATTTATTGCGCTGAAAAAATCTTTTTATTTTACTGACATGACCTGTGGAGGTGATTTTTCTTTGTTCCTCTTGTGTATGGCCAAGGTTACCTAAGGGCAGAATTTTGGTACTTGAGTCATTACTGAATTCTTCAAACATCTTAATTTTTTCTTTTACGGATCTAGTATCTCGTAAAGAGATAGAAGGTGTAAGGATGGAAGGCTTACTTGGTATTTGCTCTTTATCAAAGTCCGATGAATAGACAGGAGTTGATACCTCGGCAATCAATAATACAGTAGTAAGCAGAAGAAATTTTTTCATAACAAAACTCTTAAAATGAATTGACTGGCCAACTTATACCAATCTGCCTGCCTCAAAAAGGCAGAATCAAAACTATCAAAAAATTCAGCATTTTTATCCATCAAAATAGGAAGATTGTAGCGTACTAGATTAAAATCTCATAGGATATTCTATATGCTACAATGCTGAAAAGAATATATTATTCTTATTATTTCTTTTAACTTTAACATCTTTAAGTTCTTGATACCAGTCCTGATTTAAATAAAATCAGCTCGCCATGGAGAGTCGCTCTAAGTAATGGGAGCTGCTTATCCGAGTGTGCCTGGCATGAATAGAAGCTTGGAGGCGAAAGTCCTCTACCCATCCTGATGGAAGAGAAGGGTTAGTATAACACTTACCGTGCTAGGTTTTTGCGTATATGTTGAAAATACTTTGATTTTTATTGAGATAGACCATGTTAATCGTAGGTAGGGAAACAACAGGGCATAAGCAAGGCTGAATCAATTTTTCTCATTTGAGAGGGGAGGGTGTTCACCTTCTTCTTTAGCTTCTTTTTTTTCCCTCATTTTTTGCTGCCATGCCTGACGTTTTTTCTTCTTTTCAGCATAAAATTGTTTCTTGTGTTCAATATAGGCGGCCGGCGCCGTCAAGTTAACTTTTGTAGAGATAGTAAAGATATGTTTAATTAGACCTATTAGACGCAAATGAGCTCTTGAGCCGCCTCAGACCAAACAGTACAGAACCGCTCTAAAAGCACACTTTCTCTCAGATGCTTTTTTCAAATATCGCCCCACCCCTATGGCAAAAAGATTACGAACTTTTCCCATAATGGCTAATGTTCTCTGCACACTCTGAGGGGATTTAAACTTAATCAAACATTTTTCTTTACGGCGTGTAGGTAAATGAGCATTTTCAGCTCGATTGTTTAATCCTTTATGGGATCGGTGTTGAGTTCCTCGACACATAGCTTGTATTGGTTTTTTGTAGCTTTTCAATTTATCTGTGACAATGACTCTAGGGGTAGGATAACTGTCTAATAACCGGCTTAAAAACCGAATTGCCGCTTTCTTATTCCGACGTTTCTGAAGAAAGACATCCAGTTCATATCCCTCACAATCCACGGCACGCCACAAGATAAATATCTCTCCATTGACCTTCACTGTCATTTCGTCAAGGTGCCACTTATCCGAAGGTTTTCTCTCTCGCTTTTTAATAACGTTTCTGAACTGGCTTGAAAATTTAATACTCCAAGAACGAATCGTTTCATAAGAGACTTGAAACCCACGGTAAGCCATCTGTTCTTCAATATCTCGATAGCTGTTATTAAACCGATGATAAATCCACACAGCTTGACTAATAATAGAAACAGGAAATCGATGACGACGGGGAGCAATTGATAATGTCATGTTCTAACTCTTTAAGCCTTTTTCCCATTTCTATCACTATAGAGATTTCTTGCCTACGTTAACTTGACGCTTCCGATCAAAGTGATTCAGTTGAGGTGTTTTTTATGTTTTTAAATGAGATTATTAAGGGAAGAGATTAAGTAATATTTCTCTCGTGACAAAAATTCATAATTTAATACATTAGCTCTCTTCATCTACCTGCAAGTGTCTCAAAAAAACAATTTTTCTTGAGGCACACCTTTACTCCTCTCACTATCATTTCTAGAAGACAATTGCAGTAACCCCAAAAGTTGGCTTCAATAAAACGACTGTAGATAGTTATACCATTTTAAAAACCGTGCACTCTCATTTAAAAACCGTGCACTCTCATCTGCTTCAACAACTTTTGGCCGTCGGGGCGTAACTCTCCTTGAGGGCCTACAGGCGGTAAAGGATCTGGCGGGTAATATCCAATTCTTCACATAAGTCGGCGACCTTGGTTTCTGGTTTGCCCATTGCGGCTTGGGCAAGACGCAGTTTGGCTAACGTCATCTTATGCTTTCTTCCCCCTTTTCTGCCTCTGGCTCTAGCCGCTGCTAATCCTGCTTGAGTTCTTTCAACAATAAGCTCTCTTTCAAACTCTGACAAAGCAGCAAACATCCCAAATACAATTTTACCATGGGGTGTAGTCGTATCAATTTGAGCCCCCTGCCCTATCAATACCTTGAAGCTAACGTTATGTACCTGAAGCTCATGAATAATATTAATCAGGTGACGTAAATCCCTTCCTAATTGTAGCAACGCGATCTTATAAGCCCATATATGGATGGCCTTTCACCCCCATAACTTTCTTCTCTGCCAAGAAGAAAGTTATTTCCTTCTTAAGCTCTTTATAGCATTAGCCGGACTTACAATATATGGACCGATCCGTATTGCAAGATAAAAATTGTCAAATATTAATGGAGGCTAACTAGAATAAAAAGTGCTACAAATTTAGGTTAATAATAAAGATGGAAAATAAAATAATTTTAATAAAGAAGTGGTTACTCCTCTATGTATAGAAATAAAATAAAAACTCTGCCTCTAATTTTGTCTTTTTTTGCTTTCTTACAAAGCAATTTCACAAGCGCCATGGAAATGGATATGGATGAAGTGCAAATAGCTCCAACTATTTCTACTGTTCCGAATGAAATATTACACAAAATTTTTTATTATATTGATGAGCTAAGCGATTGCATGCGTGTAGCTGGAGTTTGTCGCCTCTGGAGAGAAGGTATCAAAGACCTGGAAAAAGATAGTATTCTTTATGTATCCAGAAAATTCCAGAAGGAAGATTATAAAATTTTCAACGAAAGCATTTTCCCATTTCTTAGTTTAACACAAACATACAGATTTTCAGAGCCTGTCAATATCCCTGAGATAGTACACCCTAGAATTAAGGAGTTAAATTTGATAGGGTGCGGCAGTATAGGTGACGAATTGGGAAAAGATATCGCAAGGTTTGAATTCACTGCTCTAACATCGTTAAGTTTACGGGATGCAAGCATGAGTGTCGGTGGGGCTACAGCTCTTGCTACTAGCACTCGTCTCATAAATTTGACAGAATTAGATTTAGGTTATAACATCATTGGCAAGAAAAGCGTGATGGCTTTAGCCAATGGGAATTTAACAAACTTAACCTCATTAAATTTAGAGCATAACCTTCCAATAAGCACAGAAGAAGCTAAAATTCTTGCAACAGGAAATAGCCTTTTTAACTTAACCTCTTTAAACTTAGCAAGTAACTTTAATATCAAGGAAGAAGGGGCTCGGTCTCTAGTACTGGCTACCTCTGATAAACTCATCTCCCTAACCGTTTTAGCCCTAAGCGAGATACCATTTTCTGCTAACGTTAAAAATTATTTAAAAAATATAAAAAAACCTACATTAAATCTAATAATGGATGAATGATGTTAGCTAAATTTGCAAAATTAGAAGAAAATAGGACTCTTAAACAAGGAAACAGCTTGCATTAAGTGAAAAGGAAAGGGCGAATAAGGGAGTTCGCTTTCCGTTACACTATCGAACTTTTTTAAATAGGATTGGCCAAACAAATAGGCAAAGAGCTCAAGACTTAAATCCTCTTTAGTGGTCTTTTAATTTTAATAAAATTTGTTCCATATTGCATAAAATTCCTTCTGGGTGCTCAAAGTTCTCAGAAATGTAAGATTGGATAACTTTTTCTGAGACAGATATATCAACATCTCTTAAGAAAAGACCGCAGATGTGGGTCATTGTATTTAGGTTTTTTGTGAAGATGACTTCTTGAAAAGAATATATTTCTGTTTAGGGTAGCATGATTTTTATTTTTGAAGTAAAAGAGTCGAGATCAATTGGTTTGCCTCCAAAATGACAAACTAATTTTTCTCGTGTCCCCTCTCTATTAAAAAGGCATCGTCATATATTTAAATGCTTTTGCTAGCAGGAACCCATCGATAAAGAGTAGGAATAGAAACACCCAAATTACTGCCAACTTCTTAAGGAGGGATGCCATTGGCTAAGAGATTCCTCGCCGATTCAATTTTACTTGGCGTCATTTGCCTTTTCCGCCCCCCTACTCTTCCTCTTTGTTTAGCTGCCATAAGTCCGGCGCGAGTTCGCTCAACAATCAATTCACGTTCCATTTGCGCAAGGCTTGCCATCACATGAAAAAAGAAACGTCCCATAGGGGTGCTGGTATCAATATGGTCTGTCAAACTTTTGAAATGAATTTTTCTGATCTCTAATTGAGTGACAAAATCAATGAGTCCTTTAACGCTACGTCCTAAACGATCAAGTTTCCAAACCACAAACGTATCGCCTTCCCGCAGCTGCTCAAGAGCTTGCTGTAATCCAGGCCGGTCAGAGCGAAGACCACTTAATTGATCTTCATAAATTTTTGTGCACCCCCCTTCCCTCAAAGGGTTCCGTTGCAAATTTGAAATAAGTTGATAAAGTAGCGAAAAACGGTTCCGTTGCAAATTTGGAAATAGGCTGAGCTAGGGCTTTAGAATGTAATATTGTGGACGCAATTTAGGCGTAAACGCCAAAGAGCCGATTAAAGAAGTGAATTTGATTTTGATAGCTTTTCGTTAAATAGATTGTTTGCTCTTTGATCATCATGGCCATGGCCTCAATGCCTTTGAGAGTTCGATTAGCTGTCTTAAATGATTGGAATCCTAACATAGGGCGGATACGTCGTTTAATGCGTCGATGATCTTGTTCAAGGATGTTGTTAAGATATTTTATCTGCCTATGATTGAGGTCTTTGTCTAAAATACCCTCATTCTTTAGCTCTTCAATGGCTTTAGTATAGGAAGCATGCTTATCTGTTGTAATTGAGGAAGGCATATATTTGCACTGCTTCAATACTTTCTTAACGAATCGCTTAGCAGCTGCCAAATCACGGGTATGGGCTAACATGAAATCGACAGTACGTCCATATTTGTCAACAGCCCGATATAAATATTTCCATTTTCCTTTAACTTTAATATAGGTCTCATCGACTCTGAGTGACCATACCCAAGGCCTGGCATACCAGCGTATCCTCTTCTCAAATTCAGGAGCATAATGCTGAATCCAACGGTAAATGGTTGTGTGATCAACCTCTACTCCTCGTTCGCTAATCATTTCCGCCAACTGGCGGTAACTAATAGGGTATCTCAAATACCAGCGCAAATATTGTAAGATAATTTCGGGAAGGAAATGACGATATCTAAATTCTTTGGGTTTCAAGATGCGTTTCTTTCACGGACTAAGTTTCCCTTAAATTAGCAACTCTTCTCAAATTTGCAACAGAACCTCCCAAACCTGGGGGGTGATCTGCAAAATGGGGAAAATAAGGATAGGCTATTGATAACTTAGATGATTTTTAAGCGCATCTATCAGTTTATTGTGAGGAAATTAAAACTTGCAAATTTAGGCATTTGTGCCATGACCCCCAGCTTTGGGATGGTCTCCACATTGTAAAACTTCCAAAAAATTTATCGTAGTAAAAATTTATTAATTAAAAAATAATATATCTGAAGCCCAAAGTACTTCATTTTATGTGGGTGATCTGTCGAAGAAGAGGAGGGTAAATTATCCTTTACTTCTTGTGGCAGGTAGCATTGTGAAAAACTTACTGGAGTCAATTCTCTCTTAATAATTTTTACGTGGTTTTTTTAAGAACGGTAAGTATGCCTTTAAAAACCACATTGGTTGAAAATGCAGATTTTTAAATGCAAGGACCATTATTAGTATACTGATGACCAGCAATAGCCTGGGCAATTATGCAAAGCTTCTTGGACAAAAATTATTAGCGGTCAAATTTTTAATCGATCAGGAAATCGATTTAGCAATAACGGTTGAAAAACCCCTCTCCAATTAAATTTTATGAGGGTCATGATCCCCAATAACAAACAGCTGATCTTTTTGATCAAAAACTCGTTAATATTCAACGAACTTGGAGGTAACCATAATGACCTATCTTCAATTTATCATACTAGGTTTTTACTCATGGCTGGTAGAGATATCTTCTCTGCAAGCTATGGACGGTTCAGAAATTCATGATTTACACCAGGGACAAGGGCCTGAGTATATTGAGAAACTAGAACCGTTTGTAACAGGCACTTCAAGACTTAAATATACCTTTTGCTACCAACCACAACAAGCTTCTTTACCCAAAGATAATGGACAACAAGAGGAGCTCCCTTCTACTCCTTATGTGGTTCAAGATGGATTAGTGGCAAAAGTTACGACAGAGGAACCAGAGCTAAGCAAACAAAGTAGCTCATCCCCATCAGATAATCGAGATCAAGTAAAAACCCCCTCGCAGTGGCCTCACTGTGTGCATGGTCATTTAATGATGCGACTTGGAACTGGAGAAATAACGGTTGGTTCTGGCATTTTGGTAGGGCCTAACCATGTGTTAACGGCAGGTCATAATCTTTATAACCTTAATAAAAAGCAATGGGTTAATGAAGTTTGGTTTAGCCCAGGAAGACAGGGGAAAAACTTTCCCTTTGGCTATGTGAAAGGAGGCACTCTCCTTTGCCCTAAAGAATGGACAACTAATTCTCGACAAAAGGATGATTATGATTTTGGAATGGTCATTTTAGAGCAAGCCATAGGGAATAAAACGGGGTGGTCAGGGTTACTTTACGCACCCGATATCTACTTTGATCACTGGAGTGTTACTGTAACCGGTTATCCCGGCGAAAAAGGCAGCAAAGATTATTATTCCACCCAAATGTGGGAAAAAGAAAGTCGAGCAAAAGCTCAATGGTTTGGGCCTGAAAGAATTGAATATGACATTCCCACATCTTTTGGTCAAAGCGGCGGAGCCATCTGGCGTCAATGGCCCAGTTCGATCAATCAAACGAGCATCTTTACCATTGGGATTCATACTGATGGTAGCCTAAGCGGCAAAAATAAAGGTGTCCGCTTCACACAGCAGAAGTTTTCTCGTATTGTAAACTGGATAAAAACCTATCACTTAAGGGAAGCTGTTGAGTACCGTATTTTAGAACCAAAGCTTGTTAAGATGAAGGAACTGAGTACTGCTGATGATTGGTGGAATAAAGGAAATACCTATTTTCAAAACCAAAAATATCAAAAAGCTTTTACCTGTTTTTATAATGCCGTCAGTAAAGCTGGTGATAAAGCTCCAGACCTTATGCTGTTATCATTGGCTGACTGTTACCGCAAAGAAAAAGGAATCCAAAAAAACTATCTGGAAGCATTTAATCTTTATATGCAGATAGAAAATCCCCAAAACTGTGCTGAAAGTATGTGTCATATTGGAAAGTTTTATCTTAACGGTTTGGGAGTTCCTCTAGATATTGTCTCTGGTTTGCATTTTCTTGAAGAGTCAGCAAAACAAGACAATATCAAGGCTATTTATGAGCTTTACCGACTTTATTCTCCTGACGGTAAATACCCAAACTTGGAAAAAGCAAAACGATATCGTGATAAAGCACAAGCTCTTGGAAAACCGATACTAGACCTTCAATTCCTAGAAACCCATAATCCTGATACCCGCTTGCGAACCAATATCAATAGCCAAGAAAAAGGAAAAGAGAAAGAAATAGATGAAAGAAACCCCTTAAAAACTTCCATTCAATTAGTAGAATGCTTGAAGAAAGCTGCTGAGAAAGGGGATGTCTCTGCTCTATTTAATCTTGGATTGATGTATGCAGAAGGGCGGGCTGGATTACCCCCAGGAGAGCAAGCGTATCAACAAGCTATGAAGTGGTATATGAGGGCTGCTGAGAAAGGATTTCCTGAGGCTCTATTGAACCTTGGATTGATGTATGCAGAAGGGCGGACTGGATTACCTCAAGGAGAGCAAGCAGATCAACAAGCGGTAAAATGGTTCAAGAAGGCTGCTGAGAAAGGCAACATCACTGCTCTGTTTGATATTGGATGGATGTATGCAGAAGGGCGGGCTGGATTACCCCCAGGAGAACAAGCAGATCAAGAAGCTATGAAGTGGTATAAGAGAGCTGCTGAGAAAGGGGATGCCTCTGCTCTATTGAACCTTGGATTGATGTGTACAGAAGGGCGGGCTGGATTACCTCAAGGAGAGCAAGTGGATCAACAAGCGGTAGAATGGTTCAAGAAGGCTGCTGAGAAAGGCGACATCACTGCTCTGTTTGATATTGGATTGATGTATGCAGAAGGGCGGGCTGGATTACCCCCAGGAGAACAAGCAGATCAAGAAGCTATGAAGTGGTACAAGGAGGCTGCTGAGAAAGGCAATGCCTCTGCTCTATTGAACCTTGGATTGATGTATGCAGAAGGGCGGGCTGGATTACCCCCAGGAGAGCAAGCGGATCAACAAGCGGTAAAATGGTTCAAGAAGGCTGCCGAGAAAGGCAACATCACTGCTCAAGTGAACCTTGATTTGATGTATGCAAAAGGGCGAGTTGGATTACATCATGAAGAGTAAGTGGATCCAAGCAGCACTGTGATGAGTAACATATGCTGTTTTCTTATATCATCGCTTTGGCTTAAGCTTACGCGATATAGGGGAAATTCTCGCTTATTGAGCGATAGAAGTGAGCTATGAAACTCTTCGTAAAGGGGGCGGCAAATTTGGTCCAATTTATACTGGTAGAGTAAACCGGTGGAACTTCTCTACCAGCTTCTCGCAAAACCGTACGTGACCCTCTCCATTCATACGGCTTCTATTAGGCAAACTCCGGACATAATCCTGAGTTATTCACAAAAGTTGGTGACGAGACATTCAAGCGGCCTGTTTGGTATCATTGGGAATGACTTCATAACCGTTGTTGAATTTGACACCTGAGATGACTTTTGGCAACTGATTTTTGCCATCCAGGCGTCGCCATCTTTTTTCAGCTTCTTTACAACTCGTTGCTAGATTAACTGAACCATTTTATCTTACCAGAAATAGCTGTAGAATCCCACCACAGATAAATGAATCGACAAGTCCAGAGCGTCTTTATCTCCTGCCCAAAGCGCTTTCAGACAAGCTGATAATCCAGGACGATCATCCAGCTTACCACTGGCATAATCTTCAGGCAGGATGGATCGGTTCTGTTGCAAATTTGAGAAGAGTTGCTAATTTAAGGGAAACTTAGTCCGTGAAAGAAACGCATCTTGAAACCCAAAGAATTTAGATATCGTCATTTCCTTCCCGAAATTATCTTACAATATTTGCGCTGGTATTTGAGATACCCTATTAGTTACCGCCAGTTGGCGGAAATGATTAGCGAACGAGGAGTAGAGGTTGATCACACAACCATTTACCGTTGGATTCAGCATTATGCTCCTGAATTTGAGAAGAGGATACGCTGGTATGCCAGGCCTTGGGTATGGTCACTCAGAGTCGATGAGACCTATATTAAAGTTAAAGGAAAATGGAAATATTTATATCGGGCTGTTGACAAATATGGACGTACTGTCGATTTCATGTTAGCCCATACCCGTGATTTGGCAGCTGCTAAGCGATTCGTTAAGAAAGTATTGAAGCAGTGCAAATATATGCCTTCCTCAATTACAACAGATAAGCATGCTTCCTATACTAAAGCCATTGAAGAGCTAAAGAATGAGGGTATTTTAGACAAAGACCTCAATCATAGGCAGATAAAATATCTTAACAACATCCTTGAACAAGATCATCGACGCATTAAACGACGTATCCGCCCTATGTTAGGATTCCAATCATTTAAGACAGCTAATCGAACTCTCAAAGGCATTGAGGCCATGGCCATGATGATCAAAGAGCAAACAATCTATTTAACGAAAAGCTATCAAAATCAAATTCACTTCTTTAATCGGCTCTTTGGCGTTTACGCCTAAATTGCGTCCACAATATTACATTCTAAAGCCCTAGCTCAGCCTATTTCCAAATTTGCAACGGAACCCTTTAGAAAGTGCCTTAAAAGGACAGCAGGAACGTCCAAGGAAATATCACTCACTACAACAAGCTCACCTAAGGAAGGCTCACCTCTTGAAAACGAGGCTCCGTCTTTAGAGGAAGTTGTAAAAAGCTGGGGAGATTTTTCAGGAAGAAAATACCCTAATGCGTCTTCCCGAACACGCATTAGTATAAAAGATGACAGTGATGGTGAAGACGAAGCAGATGGTTCCTATAATCCTAACGTAGCTAAGTTTAATAATGAGTCAGTTATTATATTAGGGACGCGACTAAAGCTGTTAGCAAATGTCTATCTAAGAAACCTTGACCAAATGGCCAACATCTTTTTTCCTAGATATACAATTACATTTCAAGGCGAAAATGGCGAGGAACAATCTTTCAAGCTAGCGCTAAAGAAAGCAATCTTGTCTTTTTCGCGTTGTCACTCAACAACTTGATGAGATCGTTTATTAATTATTTTACTCCCCCTGTTCCGCATTTGTACTCGGTCAGCATATTTGTTAGTTGCTTTATTCTCTCGTGGGATTGGGTTATATATCTTGAGTATTGATGGGGGTCGCTTTGATTGCTGGTGTATGTCCCTTTATTTATTAAATTTTCGTATCTTACAATTGCGGAATTATTCTGCTCAATAAGCCCTGGGATTATCTCACATATTCTCTGCCAACTGAATTGATCTTGCTTATTCGCATATTCCTTGCGAGCACTTACTAAAGCCTCATCAAGGGCTCTTTTATCCATTTTAGAATATTCCCCACCTGACAGAACTACTCCATCAGTCTTTGGTATGATATTTATGGCGTTTTGGTCTCCAATCCTATTGTACTGATTAGGATGATATCCTTGAAGATTACGTTCCGTACTCTCTAAATTATTAGAATTACTATCAGAAAAAAGGCGATTGTTAATGGTAGTTTCTCTTGGTTGGTTTTTTGGTATCTTTTTCTTAAGCGGATATTTCTTTTGCTGAGAAAAGTCCGCCTTAAAGCTTTCATTATTATTCAGCAGATTATAAGAATTATGTTGGTTCTGAGGAGCAAATGAAGAAAAATTGTCAAAGATGTTTCTGCTCTTTATTTCAGTGTTATCATATACAAAAGTGGGCACGTTGTTTGTTTTATCTTTTATAAACTGCTGATTTTTTTCTAAATCTGACTTTTTCTTCTTAAAAATATTTTCAAACTCAGTGCTATCGTTATTTTCATCCCTCCGACGCATAAGCGGTTTTTGGGTTGGCGGCATAATAACTGAATTCTGGAAGGTATTTTTTACGTTGTTATTATTCTTCAATATATCCCTTTGATTAACAAAAATAATTTCTCCATCTTTTTGTGTCCAAACCTTTAGACTATTGCTAGAAAGAGTCACTGTAATTAAACCACTTGTAGAAGTGGAAAAGATATTATCGTTTTCTTGCTGAATTTGATACTTGCTTTGAACGCCATTAGCCTTGTTTATCAAGAGGTTATGTGGATTTTGTACTTGATCTTCCTTGCTTGGTTTGAAGATAATCTCTTTAAATAGATCATAAGCCTCTGCTGTGGGATGGCCATATCTACTTCCATGGCTGATAAGTATAAAAGATGGAGCTACGGTCTTTAACCAAGTTTTGTTATTTGTTTCCTCGGTTATACTTCCATGATGTGCAGCCAACAATACCTCGCTCTTTATAAATCTATAGGTATTGGAGCTATTTTTTATCTGGCGATAATTTTGTAAAATCTTTGTGGTCGTAAAACCATCAGCATCACCAGTTAACATAATAGAAGGCCCCTCATTCCCCTTCTCATTACATTGAACCTTTATAACTAAACTGTCGCTGTTTGTAGATTCATTGGTATCTCCTATAAAACGGCGAACGTGCTGATCCCCAATAGTAATGTGGGTAGGGTTAATCGCAAGGAAATGAACTTTGCATTTATTATCTTTAAACCGAACAGCTTCCAACAACTCCCTGGCATCAACTGGCACTCCCTCCATTGTGATAAGTTGGGGTGTATCTGAATCAGGGTCAGAATGGACATGTGGTTGATAGGCATTAAGTTGCGACAGGCTCTCGACTATCTCTTTCGTGTATAAATTTAATTTTTGAAGCTCTTGGATGACAACCCTATCATCTTCCTTTAGCCAACCTTTTGAAGCTAATAATGCTTTAACATAATGAGATTGTATTTGAGCATTAGTCAGAGGAGCAAAGGATACGGCAGGGCAAAAGACTTTTAATTTATTATTATTTCTACGTTGGTGCAGAATCCACTCTATAAAGGTTAGATCATATTGATAAAGTAACCCTCCTAAAACGATGTTTTCTAATTCATCATTGGAAAATAATTCTGGAATCTTATTATAATGATCTTCGTCTGGATGGCTAATAATTATAGTTTTGATTCTTTCCGTATTTTTCGATCTCCCAAAAATATTTATTCTTATATTGGTAATGAAGCTATCATATCTTGTTTCATCATATTGTTTCTGCGTGGTTATTCTTAATTTAACGCTTAAAGGTTTAGCTTTTTTTCCTATTTTCTCATTTTTCACATATTTATCAGAGTCTTTTGGTAGCTCGGTTGTCCCCCCATCAATAATCATATATTCCTTAGGTTCAGAGCCATTATCAAAAGCAAAACTGGCCATATTACCTTGGCCAACGTTATGAATTTTAGTCGTTACTTGAGAGTTATCTGAACAGAAGGCACCAAAACTTATTATTAAGGAAAATAGGAGAATTGCATATGGGCGCATGGACGTATGCTCCGAAATAATAACAGACGTAGATGTTAGTAGATCACCTTGATCCTACTTTGCCTACCTAGGTTAGCTCATAATAGTTACTTTCTCGTTAATGGATCTCGTTTTTACCACAAACAAATCGCTATATAGCCACAATCTTACTTAGGCTTGCAAGCAGAGCTGTCCTTACGATGATAAGCATCCTCCTCTTGCCCATGTCGCCAAACACTTGTTTTTCCTATACTTCTCCCCTTCTCTATTCTTAACCATCAAAATTGACTTAAAATTGTCCGAAAAACAATGTCGTTTATTTGTTGTCTAGTTGTTTGGCAGCTAGATCGATTAGGAAGGTCTCTCCATCACCTCTTAGAAATTGTCAATAATCTAAAAGAACGTCGCATCTCATTTAAAAGCTTAACTGAAAATTTTGATACAACAACGCCGCAAGGGGAATTATTTTTTCATATTTTTGGCGCCTTAGCGCAATATGAACGTTCTCTTATTCGAGAGAGGATTATGGGTGGGTTAAAATCAGCTGAGGCGAGAGATCGAAAAGGTGGTCGCCCTAAAAAGATTAATGATGAAAAACTTCAAGCTATTTTAAATAATTTAAAAACGGGACAATCCAAAGCTTCTGTGTGCCGGACATTTCAAATTCCACGGACAACTTTATACGACTATTTAGACAGAGTTAAATTTCAAAAAGAAAATACATCACTCTTGAACGGTCAATTAGATTCTTCAAATAATAAATAGAAAAAACGGCCGTTTTCGTGACTGCTCTGGTAGAATTAATTAATAGTCGGTCGCTTGTCTTTTAAGCGCCAAAGATTTTTGTTTATTTTCTTCTTTTAGAGATTCTTTTAAGTATAATTCCCCTAATATTTCTAAGCATGTGTAGCTTTCAGGATGCTTGATTTGCTCAAATTTGCTCCAAGCTTCCTTTATTAAAGTTTGGGCAATTTCAATACCACCTTTAGCAGCATGAACATGTCCTAAATCTCTCAAAACTTCTGAGAGTTTAATATAATTGTTGTCGTAGTACTTTTGATAAATTAGAAGACTTTGCTCCAATAAGTCTTGAGCTTTCTTATAATTTCTTAAATTTCTATGGATATTTCCAAGATAAGTTTGCGCCCATACCACTCTAGCGTGATTCTCCCCGAAATTTCCTTTATAAATAGTAAGGCTTTGCTCAAGGAGATTTTTGGCTTTTTCATAATTTCCTAGATTCCGATGAACATCTCCAAGATAAGTCTGTGTCCAAGCAACTCTAGCGTGATTCTCCCCGAAATTTTCTTTGTAAATAGTAAGGCTTTGCTCAAGGAGATTTTTGGCTTTTTCATAATTTCCTAGATTTCTATAGACATCTCCAAGATAAGTTTGCGCCCATGCCACTCTAGCGTGATTCTCCCCGAAATTTTCTTTGTAAATAGTAAGGCTTTGCTCAAGGAGATTTTTGGCTTTTTCATAATTTCCTAGATTTCTATAGACATCTCCAAGATAAGTTTGTGTCCATGCAATTCTAACGTGGTTTTCCCCGAAATTTTCTTTATAAATAGTAAGGCTTTGCTCAAGGAGATTTTTGGCTTTTTCATAATTTCCTAAACGTCTATATAAATTGCCAAGATACCTTAAAGTCCAAGCTATTTGAAGGTGGTTGCTAGGAAGGCATTGTTTACAGGTTAAAAGACTTTCCTCAAGGAGGCTTTGGGCCTTATTATAATCTCCTAAACGTCTATGCGTATTTCCTAAATACCCTAAAATTTGAGCTATTTGAGGGTGGTTCCTAGGAAGGCATTGTTTGTAAATTAAAAGGCTTTGTTCAAGAAAGATCTTTGCTTGCTGATCATTAGCTAAAGCTCGATAAACATTCCCTATATACCCTAAAGCTTCAGCAATTTTAATATGATTTCCTGCGTGATTGTTTTTAAGCTTTGTCAGAACCTTTTCAAATAAATATTTAGCTCTTGTATAATTGCCTAAGTAAAAATAAATTTTTGCTAAATTGCTGCTTATAGAGATTCTATCTCCCTCTTCTAGCAAATTAGTATAGGTTAACAATCTTTCTACGTGATTTCTTAAGATCGTTATTTTTAAATAGTTTTCTTTTTCAATAAGCTTGGCAAAATAAGTGTCTAAAGAATTAGTAATTAAGCGAACGATAGTTTTGCGCTTTTCAAAATTTAAAGTCGCTATGAGGTAAAGTAAAATTACTTCTTGAGTGCTCCGATGGATAGAAAGGTTAGCCTCTTTAGGATTGGCCTCATTCATAGTAAAAGAAAACTTTTTTGAATTGTAAATAAAGTTATCTACAACTTCACCATTTTTATATGTATTTAATAGTTCTTTTGGGATTTTTTGAGAATCAAGAAGGCTTATAAACAATAAAAGGTCACCGAAATCTTTGTGCGTATCCATTAAGCGTTGTAGGGATATAGTGATAATTCCATACCGCGTTTTAGTATAACATCCAGCTTCTTTTAAAAGATTTTCCTGTAGATCTGCAAAATCTTTATTATACTTAGACATATTTTCTAGATATTTTTCGTAAGAAACGTTTGTTGCTTTTAAATAATAAGCTGCAACAGAAACATCTAAAGGAAAAGAAGGGATCTCCTCTAAAAACTTTCTTGCGCTTTCTTTTTGAGTGGGCGTGAATACATCGATATTTCCGTTACCCATAATCTTGAGAAAAAGGTCTAATTGTTGGTCCCGGTTTAACTCTCCAACTTGTATGAGATGGTTTACCTGACTGTTGTTTTGAAGGTTACTATTTCTTGTTGTCAGGATAATTTTCCCCTTTCCCCAAGTTCTAAAATCTTGTGGAAAATACTTTTGAATATCCGTAAAAAGTTCAACATTATCATAGATTAAAAGCCAATTTGAATTGGATTTTAATCTTTCCTTTACAAATAAGAGAATTTTGTCTTCTTTTTCTTGCTCATGTTGTATGCCTTGAATATTTCTCAATATTTTTTGATGTTCGTCTGTCTGAGAAAGGGCATAGGCTAGATTTTCAAAGGAATGCATAAGGCTTTCCTTTGTTTCCGCGTTAATTTCCCAAACAACAGATGATTTCTGATGCTGGGCATATTGCCGGGAAAGTGTAGTCTTTCCAGCGCCACCATTTCCAACCAAGGCAATTGTTTGAATATTTTCAGGGCCTTTAAACCGTTCCTCAATCTGTTTTATTAGCACGGGCCGTTGCACGAAAAGTGGTTCAGTTGGGATAGGCAAATCTGATCGAATCAATTTTATTTCTGAATCTTTATGGGAGGAAGCAATTTTGTCAGACTGATTGTGGTAAAATGATAAAAGCCAAAAACCAGCAGCACTAAGGCAAGAAATCCCTCCTAAAGTTATCCATTTTTTCCCTTTTCTTAAAGTATTTTGAGGGAGATAATTCGCATTTTTTTGTTGTTCTAATTTACTTTGTTCTAATTCTATTGGAGAAGATATTTTTTCAAATGAAAGAGAGTGCTGATGATAGTAGTGCTTGAATTTAGTAATTATTTTTTCTAGGCCATCATTGGGTAATAGCTTTTTTAAAATTTCGAATATTAGAAAATGGTAGCTTTCATAGTCTCCAAAATTTATGTATTCAATCTCTTGTATTTGCTGAGGGATAAGGGTGCTATCTTCTGTTGTATTTAAAAGAAAAAGAACATTGTTTGTGTTGGGATCTTGCTCTTGAATAAAGTTAGATATCTCTAATTGCGCTTTTTCTTCATTTTCCTGTAGCTGTATGAGGAAGGGTTCATCTAGGAAATATATAATACAGTCAGCTTGTTTAGCTTCTTGATTGTATTTAAAAGGAGGAATAGATTTGCAAGCTCCTATAGCTTCAATTGATACCTCAATCCCGGCAAGCCCTAAATTTTTTTGAAGTTGGTAAACAAGAGGGACCCTGTCTTCTTGTTCATTTTTGTAAAGAATTATGCAACGAAGCGGTAATTTTTTAGTTGAGAGCTTTAAAACTTCTTCCAGTCTCTGTTCAAATTCGGATTGAATTATCATGTTTAAGTAATGATTTCTTATAACTAAGAACTTATCAGATTTTTCTATGAAATTTCTTATGCTTTCTTGAGAGTTGCATTCCAATTTCCGCATGATGTTGCGTATGTGGGTTTCAGCTGTCCTTGATGCAATTGATAAGAAAGCAGCAATCGCTTTAGCTGTTCTGCCATGGACAAGGCAGGCGATGATATCTATTTCTCTAGGAGTAAAATTTATCCCATTTATTTTTTCTAGAAACTCAGAATTAATCTCTTCTGAGAATTTTTTTTTATTTAGGGAAGTTTTCATGCTTTATAACTGCTTAAAACTTTTTTCTCAAGCAACACCTAAGTTATAACTATGCTAAATTCTGAAATTGCGCAATAGCCTACGTATATTTTACGTAGAACAAGTGATTACAGTTATTTTCTGTACAGAATATATCCAAATTTTCATATACACCGGCCTTAATAGTGCCTTTGTGATTGAGCTGGCACTATTAAGGTTAATGATATGTTCGTATTAGGAGATAATTAAATGAAAAATCTAAGCCAAAATAGATTGTCTAAGAAAGAAAAAAACCTACAAAACATTTCTGCAAATAAAAGCTTATTATTAAGCACAACGCTTTTTTTAATAGCGTGTACTTCAGGCTTCACTGCACATGGAACTCAGCAGCCTGCTATGATGAACCCACCGCATACCCATCACAGGGTACAACCTATCGATTTAGACCGACTTCAAAGGGATATTAATCTTACCGAAACAAGAATTCAAGCAATTGCTAACCAGCACCAGAATGCAAAGGGGCAAGTTATTGTGATTGGCCCAAGCGGTAGCGGAAAAAGTACACTACTGCATTACTTGGCTGGTAACCGTATTATTGCAGAAAATAGTGTTTCTGGTGTGGGACGTCAACTAGCACCTACAAAACGTTTAAATGGGCTAACCATTAGCCACACGCCAAGAGTAGGTACTAACTTTCCAGGAGCATGGTACGATCAAACAAATAATCTTGTTTACTGGGATTGCCCAGGGTTTGGCGACCCCAGGAAAGAGGAAAGTGAAATTCGTAATGCTTTTGCCATTCATCACTTGTTTGAAAAAACCCAAACTCCCCTTAAAATTTTACTTGTGGTCTCAGAATCATCGCTAGACAATCGCGGTATGGAATTCTTAAATTTGCTCAATGATATTACAGAAAAACTCCCTGATAGTCGTCTGATAAGCAGCCTTTCATTAATTATAACAAAACAAGATAGAATAGATCCTGGTAACCGTCTAAACTGGCTAGTAGCCACAGAAAAATGCCTTACAAACAGATCTAAACTGCTCCTCAATCATCTTGCTACAAATCCCAACCAAGTGGCAGTTTTTCCTTATCCTACACAAAATGGAAAAATAAGTACAAACCATCAAACGGGAATATTACTCAGCATCAATACGGCTCAATTTATTAATAATTTAACTATCCATAGAACTGTGGACAACGCAACAAAGAGTGTAATTGCTAGTTTAGCTCAAAAACTAAATGAAAAGGTTAAAGAAGAAGTAGAGGTAAAAGTAAGTAAAGTCTTTACTGAATTCTGCGAGAGAAAGATTAATCACCATAATGGTTCGGTTGCTACTTTAAGACAAAACTTGACAGCTATAGAAAGAAACATTAAGGGGTTAACTTCTATTCCTGCCACAGCGCCTGATACTTTTGTAAGTGATCTAGAAAGAATTTTAGGGAGACATCAAGAATTTGATGAAATGAAAAACAGTATTCGCCAACTTAAATTTTTGCATGATATTCATCCCAGAGTTACCTATCAAATTTCTGATTGGGCCCAGGCTCTTAAAGCTGCTCGCAAAAAAATTAAAGAACTAAGCCAACCACCTACTTCAAATTATCACAATAATGCTGTTCATCTTAAAGGCTTTTTAATAGGAACGAGTGATATAGAATTTTCTGTAAATAATTTACGCGCTACTCATGGATCTGTAGGT
The DNA here is from genome assembly GCF_000757605.1 of Candidatus Paracaedibacter symbiosus. GTDB lineage: Bacteria > Pseudomonadota > Alphaproteobacteria > Paracaedibacterales > Paracaedibacteraceae > Paracaedibacter_A > Paracaedibacter_A symbiosus. The sequence goes on from NZ_JQAK01000005.1 coordinate 81,812, forward strand.
GAGGTTAATGCCTGGTCTTTAAATACTATTTTCGTTGATCAAAATTTAACTTTACCTGGTGTGTCCGTTAGCATGATTGCCCCTGCTATGAAGGTTGATGGAAATAGATACATAAAACTAAGTGGAAGCAATGGAAAAAGTTATACAAAATCCGCTTCCAACGGCAAATCCGGAACTGCCACCCAAAGTGGTCGTAAAGGTTCAGACGGTTCTCCTGGAGAACATGGTGGACCTGGCGGTAACTTTTATGCAAAAGGAGGCACTGGTAACTTTGAAAACTTTGATAACTTGCAGATTAGCACCAATGGTGGTAATGGAGGCAATGGCCAAAAAGGTGGTAGCGGTGGTAATGGAACCAATGGCGTGGACGGAAACGCAGGTCATATCACTAGAACCGAAAATTACTTTGATCAATATGTCGGAGGAATTGAGGAAAAATACCGGAATCGGCCTGAGATAAGAGCCTGGATTAATAATGATGACATTGCTCGACATGAACATAAGCACATAAAAGGGGTTATACATTACTATGAAGCTTCGGGCACACCTGCGACGGCCGGCGGCGGTGGAGGTAAAGGAGGGAAAAAAGGCCTAAAAGGGGAAAAAGGAACTGTAAAAATTGATGGAACCCATTGGGGACCTCATGTCGCCACTGATGGGGTGAATGGCACTGATGGAGCTGGTGGTGCCCCCGGTAAAGGTGGCACTCATGGAAGAAACCATCATGGAGTAGTGATTACAGGCGCAGAAACTTTCATTGAACGTAGCGAAAAACCAACTGACTACTGGCATCCTCTAAAGGATCGTTGGTTAGTATCCAAAGGTTATCACGCTTTTACACAAGCAGCGAGTGGTATTAAGCCAACAACGTTAAACACAACAGGTCAACAGCCACAGGTTACACAGGTGGCTTTAGATATTGTTTCTATTATAACAGACTATCGAAATTATTACTGGGGTCAATATCAACACGGACTTCCTTTTGTTAAGGTCTTTCCTGGTCTATAGCTTGCTTACAGTTAAATAGAAAAGACCTCGTTCGTTAGATAGATTAGCAGCTAAGTTGAACCAAATTACAACAATTAAGGTTTAACTTGCTGCTAATCTTACTAAAGAGAGCTGATTCTCACTGACAGCATTGCATTTAGAACCAAATATAGAGAATTTTTATCTATTACCTAAAAATTTAAGGATATACTAAGACATGCCATTTGCGCAACAAGGCCTATTCAAACCGATGAGAGTTTTCGTCATAAAAAGGAATACTTAGAAACAGTCCCTGGTATTGCTCATAAAACTATTGCCTCTTTGTTATGTTATCTGCCAGAATTAGGGTCCCTTAATCGCAAGCAAATTGCCTCTGGTCTTGCCCCTTATGCTTGTGAGAGTGGTCAGTTACGAGGAAAAGCGATTATAAAGAGAGGAAGGTCGAGCATTCGCAAAGCTCTTTATATGCCGATTCTGGTTTTTATTAGCTTTAATCCATTGATCCGCCATTTTTATGAACGGTTAAGAAAACAGGGCAAAGCTGCCAAGGTTGCGCTTACAGCCTGCATGCGCAAACTCTTAACGATTCTCAATGCTATGCTTAAGACTTTACAACCTTGGAATCCAAAATTACTTGACATTTAAGACGGTAGCATCAGACCCGCTGGCCCCCAATGATTGGACAATGTAGCAGCAAAAATAAGATTACATTGATCCTGCCCCGAATGCTGGACCAGGTCAGATGAGAAAATTCGACTTTAAAAGCTTATCAAATTCATAACAATTTATATCTCTGCATACGTTGACTAGTTTTAGGGCAGTAGCGTAGCGTCAGAACCTAACAGAGTCTCTTCCAAACTATACCATTTATTTTCCTCTTCAGGAAAAAATATCCATTCAATATACATTTTTAATTCAGTCTCTTTATCACCCCTAAGAATAGGAACTAGCTTACCCCTTCTTAGGGAAGCGTAATCAACTTTTTCCTTATCTATGTATATTTCATATCTTTTATTGTGAATACTTTTAACCTTTACTTCTTTTCCTTCATGTCTCCCTTCCCACATGCTATAAAGTTGAGGGGGTTGTTGTTCTATTAATTGTTTCTTCTTGTCGTAGGCTTCTAAAGCCTGTTTTTCTTTCTTGTTTGGCCTTTTAGGATTTTTAGGTATTGGTCGCTCTAGGCCGCATGTAATAAGTTTTTTACAGTCGCACTTATACTCAGTCTTTTTCAAGGAGTCTAAAAAAGTATCAATACGTCTTAAGCGATTTTTCTTCTTTATTTTATCGGTTTCCTCTATACTTTCTAGTAGAGATCTAGCTTGTTCTTTTCTTGATTTATAAAAGTAAACTTCTTCTTTTACACCGTAATTTTCTGAGAAGTCTTTAATTCTTCTTAACCATTCTAATATTTCTTTATTTTTTTCAGTAGGCTCTTGTTGTTCAAATAAACCGTCCCTTTGGGTTTTACATAGGTAAAATTCTATGAAGTTGGAAAAAATCTCTGAGTTTTCAATACCAGGCAAAGGAAAATGAGCAGATATGACGCTTTTTTCACCCTTCAGGAAGATCGGCTGATTGATTAAAAGATTAGGGTTTTTAAAATTATTAGGCGAGATAGCAAAAGAAAATCTAAAAAAGATTTTCATATCCTCAATCGGAGGATATCCTTGCAACCTTAGTTCTCTAACCCATAACTCCACATTTTTAAGGTATTTATCAACTTTTTCCTTAAGTGTCGGACGCTTTATTTGGTCAGAGCCATTAGCAATCCCAAAGAGTAAAGAGCGACAACTTTCTCTTTCTTTATCCCTAGTTTCTTTACAAATAAAATAGTAACTTCCTAAATCAAAAAGTAAGGCAAGTTTAAGGGGAGATTTTACTTTCTTTTGTTTAGGCTCAGAGTGTTCTTCTTCTTCGTTAGGTTCATCTTCACTACTCCTGCTACTTGTAGCTTTTTGTAATAATCCTTCAAGAATAGGAGTGGCAGAGCCAGAAAAAAATAAATCTGTAAAGTGTTCTTCTGTATGTTCCTTGGTTATGCTGTCTTCTCTTGTAGTAGTATGAATACTTAATTGAGGAATGTTGTGTTTTAACTTTAACGCTTCAGAGTTTAAAAAGTATGTTAAGGCTTCCTTTTTCGCCCCTCCTCTCTCCCAATCAAAAGAATATCTATTATTAGTGTTTGGATGAGATCCACTTATAAAGACAGTTGCTTTATCCTTTGATAAGCTTAGTGAAGTATCATAATTTAAATACCCCCCTTCTATACACTTTGTAATATTGTCTTGAGAATAAAGAAGGCTTAAGTGAACAATTAATGAATTTGGACACTTAATAGGAAAATCTGGAGATGTCGATTTTGAAATATAAATTTGCCCTATAGAAACTAATTTATTAATTAGCTGAAGACCATGATGAATCTTTTCAGGTTCACATTCGACTTCACTGGAACCTATTAGAAAGCGGGAAGGTAGGAAAGAAACAATATGGAGATACCTATTCTCTTCTTGCTCTCTCTCCCAATCACTATCATCAAGCTGCATTGCAGCTGATAAGGAAGCAAATAAGCTTAGAAATATTATAAAAAGAAGTTTTGTAAGCTTATTATGGCCTTTAAAGTAAGGCAACTTCATAAAAAAGCAATCAATAAGCCTGGTCATAGTGATTTTTCCTGTATTATTTTTTGTTATTTAAGGACCTTACAAAAGCCAACAAAACTATCATTCTTATGATGGTTAAAAGAAAGTTTTTTATTTCTCTAGGTATAACCTAGCACCCAACTTTGCAAGTATAGAGTTCATATTACCGCCTTAGCAAGTAGGAGTATTCCCCCCAATATTAAGAAATTAAATGCGTTACTTTGGTCTTAAATAACAAAATATTTTTCAGTGTTACAATGGGAAAATTATATTTAATTTGAATGAGGAGAAAGAATGTCAATTTATAGTATACTCTAAATTTACATTTTGCAGCCTAAAGAGTTTGCTAAATAATTTATCGTGCAATTTCCATTTTTCCCTTCCTGTTTGCCAATAATAAGTATATTATGAGTATAAATATTTATTAAATTATACCTGTTGTGTACCTATGAAAGAAAAGTTGTATCGTATCGAGCAGCCGAAAATTCCTAGAAACTGGGAAGCAGAAGCTAAAAAATTAACGGAGACTCAAAAAAGAGATCTGATTGATATTTCTGAAAACCCTGTATATTTATATTGGGATAAAATAAAATACAAGGCGTTCAAAGATCTCCCAATATCCCATGAGGTTGCTTGGGCCTTTATTATTAACCACCGCAAGAAAACCTATCGCACTTTACAAATCCAAAACGAAGAACATGAATTTTATCGATATTTGCCTCTTCAACGGTGGGAAAAAACTGTCCTATTCTTCGATAAGATATTTCTGAATCGCCCCCGAGATCCAAACGCTCAATCAGAACCCTGGATGGTTGAGGCCATTTCATCCGCTATGATCGAGGGAGCTCATACGACACGAGATAGGGCCATGCAGTTGCTGCATCTACATAAAACCCCAGCAGATTATGGAGAGCGGATGATTTTAAACAATTACAAAATGGCCCAAATCCTTGAGAATCTTCCCCTGGATTTTCAGATTAGCCTTGAAACATTATTTGATTGGCAAATCCAGTTAACCAGTCAAAATCTTCCCAATGAAGATCAAGGAAGATTGAGAACAGATGCAGATCACATCGTCATTGCCCCAAAGACTCCAGATATCGTGACATTTGTTCCCCCTACGGAAGCTTTTTTGAAGGATCAGCTTGGTTCCTTTATTGGCTTTGTAAATCAGGATAATTTAGATCTTCATCCCTTGCTACAAGCCATTTGTATCCATTACTGGTTTGCTTACTTACATCCCTTTGTGGACGGCAATGGTAGAACAGCCCGTTCACTGTTCTATTGGTTTTTAATGAAGTCTGGATATCCCAACATAACGTCATTACCAATATCCCCCTTGATTTTAAAATCCGTTCAGCAGTATAGCAAAGCCTTTGTTTATACAGAGCAGGACCACCAAGATTTAACCTATTTTATCGATTTTAATATTCGCCTTATTGAGGAGGCTTTAGTCCAATTTAAGGCTTCTCAATTCCTCGAACGCACTGGTGATGAACTCTATGATGAGAGATTAAATCTGCGTCAAAATACAATTGTGCACGTACTTAAAACGAAACAATTACCTGATGTGAATGTCAGTTATGTCCAACAAAAATTTGGTGTTAGCAAGTTAACAGCCATTAATGACCTCAAAGGGCTTGTATCTCTTGATTTTGTAGAATCTCGTCGAGTGGGAAAGAATGTTCTTTATAGATTAAAAGGTGTCGCGGTTTCGTCCTTTTGTTGATAAAGTCCTTTTAGCTCACATTTACATTTCCCTTATCGTCTAATGGCCAGTATGGGTTCCAAGCAACTTCAAAAGGATACCCATCAGGGTCAGTAAAGTAGCCTGAATATCCTCCCCAGAAGACTTTTTGGGCGGATTTTACAATTTCCCCACCAGCTTTTTCGGCTTTATTCAAAACATCACGGACTTCTTCCTCATTTCTAGCGATGTAGGCAAGGGTAATCCCACTAAATCCAGGCTCTATTTTCAACCCAACATCTTTTTCTAATTCTCTTTTGGAAAAAAGCGATAAAACCATCCCGCCGATTTGGAATAAAATAATATGTTCATTGCTTGAGGGTGAGACCTTCCACCCTAACCCCTTCTCATAAAAAGTTCGTGACTTTTCAAGATCCTGTACTCCTAGAGTAATTACACTTAATCTTTGTTCCATTTGCTTTATAGTTTTTTCTACTTCGTTTTTGATTGGACTATTTTGGGGTTTGGCGCAAATTTTAAAATGGCTATAGTATACCCAATTTTCATTTTGATTGGGTATATATTGTCGGTAGAGGTGCCAAATAATTCTGACATTTGTTTTTGGTTAAGCCAAATAGTCTCTGATTCTAACCGTACTTTTATTTGAAAACTGCCATCTTCTGCTTGATAGATAAGAAGCTGCTTTTGGTTATTTGAATTGTTTTTTTCCATTACCCTGCATCCTCTTGGAGTAATTTATATACGGTCGACCTTCCGATTCCAGCTTGCTTGGCTATTTCCGTTGCTCCAACTCCACTGACATACAGAGCTATTATTTTATCTCTATCAATTTTGCGCTTACGGCCAAACTTTATTCCCTTAGATTTAGCTTCAATACGGCCTTCATTAGTCCTCTCTAGAATACGATGACGTTCTGCTTGAGCAACAGCTGTTAAAATGGTAACAACCATTTTTCCCATCGTCCCTTCTGTACTAATCCCGTCATCGAGAAAACGAATCGAGACCCCCATTGCATCAAACTCTTTAATTAATTGAATCATGTCCGCAGTGTCTCGCCCAAACCTATCTAATTTTTTAACCAGAATGACATCATTCTCTTCAACCTTTAAGCGTAACAGCTCTAAACCATTCCGTTTTGTATGGCTGCCAGTGGCAATGTCTGTGAAAATACGATTTTCTTTTGCGCCAGATTCTTTAAGTGCCTTAATCTGAATATCGAGAGATTGTTGGCTGGTTGAAACACGAGCATATCCAAACAGTCGCATGGTCTATTATGTCTCCTAAGTCGATTATTAGAATTTATGTCTACTAATATGTTAAAATACGATTTTATAGACACTCTATTTCATATGATTTATGGTGTCTATAAATTTATAAATTTGCAGACAGTAGTACCTTAATGATCCCTGGATTGTTGTGCAAATATGAGGTAAGGATAGAATCCCCCTCTTTTTCCCCAAGCTTTCTACAGGGTCTGCCAGTCTCTGATTTAATGTTGTTTATCCTTCCACTCCTTAATTTGCTCCTTACTTCCTGGGAGCACCGATAAAAAAAGCCTTTCTTTTTTTATAGCAGGTTCTGAGTGAACAGCTGCATTGGAAGAGCCCACAATAAAAACTGTTCCTTGGCCTAGTTGGGGCATCGAAATTGCTTCTTTAGAATTAGCTAAAAAATCTGCAATAGCTTGGCGATTATAATTATTTTTCTTTGTTCCCTCATATATCAAATCATAAAACTTCCCTCTCTTATTAATAGGTAGCCTATAAAATAAAGTTGGTGCGCCTATAAGGATCATGACTATTTTATAGGGGTTTCCCACAAAAGGCTTATAATAATAGCCGTCTATGTGCCAACGAGGAAGATCATATTCAAAAGTAGGGGTAAAAGCGCGTACAGCAACCCAAGCTGTTTCTTGCCTAGAGCCTTGGAGAATATCTTTCACAAGTCTTACAATAAGCTGAGAAACCGCCTTGGTACTACCTTTGTTTTCTTTTGCTAATGATTCGATAAATTCTTCTAGCTCACATTCTAAAGCTGTAAGGTTTCCATAGTTATTATATTCTTTGGGTGAGCTAATTTTGAGGCTTTTTAAAGCATCTTCCTCGCTCTTTGAGAATTGAGGATTATAGTGAATAAAGGGGTTTTTTGGACCTAAATTGTTAATGGCAAATTGAATCCTACTGCGCAGTTTATTTTCAATATTTTTTGGAAAGGGAGGGACAAGCATACGAAAACCCCTTCTTTTACTATTTCATGTAGCCCTTCAATACGGCTATGTTTTTCGTATAGTTTTAGAGCATTTTCAAGCACCTTTCAAAGGTGTTGATCCATGATGACGGGAAATAAGTGTTTTTAGTAAGAACAACTTTTGTATGAGTTATCGCTTAGAAATATTTCATAGCGCTAATTAAACGCAATTAGCACCATTCATTACAACATTATCACAAAAAAAGTTAAATTTATGCTTTTTATCTCTTATAAATATGTATTTTTTAATGTAAATTTTACGTATTTAATAATTTGTTTTATACAAATTTATACGACGCAATAATAAAAAGGGAACAAATGGCCTGTTTAAATATTTTTAATAAATTCAAATGTAAATTAATTTTTAGTTTATATTTATTTAGCCCTCTTACAATCTTGGCAAGTGAGCAGAATCTTAATAAAGAATTAAACCATCAAACAACAAAAAATATACCAATCACGCAAATAGCTGAGTCTTTTTCTGCATCAAATACTATTTCTCAACACTCAAGCAAAGCTAGGAAAGTCCCACTTCCAGGAGAGGAGGAGGAAGAAGAAAAAGAATCAAAATCAGACTCACAATTGCCTACAGAAATAACCCATTCTTTCACACATATGGACATTTCTTCGGATAAGACCAATCCCTCTATAAAAGCTGAAATCTTACTTGAAGGAAGGGGGCTAGTTGATATCAACGGGGTTAATTCTAATGGCTGGCCAGAAGGGTATTGTTTTAAGAAACAATCAGGCCGTTATAGTAGGATAGTGCTAAGCGATCAATACTTCTCTAACTATTCAACAGCATTACTTAATACTTGGAATCCTCGAGAGTTTACTTCCCTTTCAGGCTTGGCACAGGGCGAAAAACTAAATAATTTTAAGTTAGTCGTTCACGGACTTGAACTCAAACATTTGGATAAAAACCTTGAAGGAATGTCATTTGACGATTTTATTAAACAACAATTAAATCCCGATGTTCCTTTAAGAAATAATTTCATACCTTTGTATCCATACTTTTTCCATAAAAAAACAATGATATCTGCTTCAGTTATTTGCGAGTGGCTTACAGCTACTTTTGGTGAGGCAGGGTTTGTACTTACAGTCCCTCCTCAAAATTACCTTTGCGGTGCTAAGAAGGATATACATACACCTACTGATATTGATTTTTATAATTTTAATAAGCATAAGGTGGAGCAATGGAGAAGATTGTTAGGGGCCGCTGGTGAGGTACAGCGAGAAAGCGTTGGAGAGGTTAGAATAAAAGCCTCGGTGCAGCTTAACCCTTTACCTCGCCTACATTTATTGCTTCCTTCTAAAGATAATAGCCAAGATACTAAAGTAGATCGATTGAGAAAAGAAATGGAAGATATCAGTTCCTTAATGGATGCCCAGTCCTTATTGGAAGATAAAGATAAATTATCTTTTACAAACATCGTAGAAGACATGATACAATATGGATTAAAAAAACAGCAAGAAAACAAATCTAAGGAGGGTCATTCTGCTGCTTCACAACAATCCGGATCACCTACTGTTACATATAATGAAATTGCGATTAGTCCTTCTATAGGAAATAGCAATGTGCTTATAAGTGGTGTATTTCTTCGCTCCTCAAAAGAAAAGTTAGAGGTGTTTCTAAGCCAACAACATATTCAAAAATTAATGGATACTGCTAGAGCTTTTGATCTACCTGTTATTATTATTTACGATGGGAATAAATATGATACATCAGGAGCAGGCGGATTACAAAAATGATAAAGCGAAAGCTTAAATGATTAAAAATTAAATCTCTAGTATGCAACTCATTGCTAGTTTCTGGGCAGAAATAACACAAAAAGGTGTAACAATATAGATGAGTTTATTTTTGTGCCGCAGGAACTGCTTCTTTCCTGCTATTTTTTGGAAAAACAGCTAATTTCAGGCATGGTGAAGCATACCCGTTTTGGATATTATGTTGAGTATTATTAATCAGATCACAATTTAGCCGTTACAAAAGTGTCGCAAGTTAATCATAGCGTAGGCAATATATTTCGTTCCATAGTGGTGAGCGCTGATTCTCTCAAAGAAGCCGCTTGAATTTATCTTCCCAAGCAAAAATTCTCTCGATTGTGCGAAAACGTTCTTTAAAAATCTTGAGATCAAACAGGGGCTTGCGTCCGCGCTTGCTCTGCTTCCTATTTCGCTTGTTGGGATTGATATTAGGTTTCATGCCGGTTCTGTCGCATCTATTGTGTGTCAAGTTAGTTAGGGGTAAATTGTAGGTAATAAGAGGTCTGTCAAATGCTTACAATATCACCAAAATTATTACCCCATTTCAAAGGGTTTTGTTCCTCAGCTGAGGTTATTATGCTGTTTGTTTATATGAAATGCCGTTTTTCATTCAGCTACCGTGAATTAGAAGAGATGATGATGGTCCGAGGCACCGAAATTGACCTTTCAACGTTACAAAGATGGGTGAAACGCTTTGTTCCTCTCATTGACAAGAGGGTTCGTCAACATAAGAAACCAGTTAAGGGAAGTTGGAGAATGGACGAGACCTATATTAAGTTAAATGGCAAATGGGTCTATCTTTATAGAGCTGTAGACAAAGAAGGTAACACCATTGATTTTCTGCTTCGGGCCAGGAGAGATGCCATTGCAGCAAAGGCTTTTTTTAGAAAAGCCTTTAAGGAAAGTGGACATCCTGACAAAGTCACTGTTGATAAAAGTGGCAGTAATAAAGCAGCGCTTGACAGTTTTAACAAGGATGTCCTTAAAGAAGATGAAATTGAAATCCGGCAAATTAAGTATCTTAATAACATTGTCGAGCAAGATCATCGCTTTATCAAAAAGCGCACAAGGCCAACTCTCGGGTTTAAGAACTTTCATTCAGCCAAGGTAACGATTACTGGGATAGAAAATATTCGTATGATTCAAAAAGGACAAATTATCGGTCAAAATGCTTCCAACTCCTCTTTCCATAATTTTTTAAATCTGATGGCTTAATTTGTCCGGAATCAGTCCGTATTGGTCTAATCCATAATCTTATCTCACAGATGCGACAGAACAACTTCAAGGGGCTATACTGGACATAGCAGAACAAGCAAAGGACCCTAAAGTGTTAAAAAGATGGGAGTTAAAAGGAAAAGCCGCCCCTTCCCTTTCCTTAGAAAAAGAGAACAAAGAGAAAAATGAGCAATAAAGACTTTGTTTATAACTCGAATTTGTGCTATAAAATGAGTTATAAGTAAGGAACATATAACTCATGACTTGGAATTGGCAACAAAAAGATTGGCCCAACTTTACTTACGATAAAAGTACCTTAGAGCAACTTGAAGCTGATTTTTTGAAAAACACAGGACTTTTACAAGGAATGCTAAAGTATCTCCCTGAAGAAGATAAGCTTATTCTGATGGTAGATATGATGAGTAACGAAGCGTTAAAAACTTCTGAAATCGAAGGCGATTATTTAAATCGAGAAAGCATACAATCTTCTATACGACGCAATTTTGGTTTAGATGCCGATAATCGAAAGGTACCTCCAGCAGAGCGTGGCATTGCTAACTTACTTGTTGATTTATACAAAACATATGCAGAACCACTCACCCATGAGAAATTATTCTGTTGGCATGAATACTTAACAGACGGGCGACGAGATCTTCTTGATATCGGCAAATATAGAACCCATCCTGAGCCTATGCAGGTGATTTCAGGATCTTATCACAAACAAAAGATTCATTTTGTTGCACCTGCCTCTAAGGAAATACCAAAAGAAATGGATCGATTTATTCAGTGGTTTAATACGACATCCTTTGAAAGAAATGACCATTTACCTATACTGACAAGGGCTGGTATTGCTCACTTGTATTTTGTCTGCATTCATCCCTTTGAAGATGGCAATGGGCGCATTGCACGGGCGATTGCAGAAAAATCCCTATCTCAAAGCCTTCAACATCCAACCTTAATTTCTTTATCGCACGTCATACAAAAACATAAAAAAGACTATTATCAAGCGCTAGAAGACAATAATAAATTCATGGAAATAACAGATTGGCTAGTCTATTTTGCCAAAACAGTTATTGAAGCTCAACTATATTCCCAAAGTTTAATAGAGTTTATCATCAATAAATCTAGGATACTTGATCGACTGAGAGGACAATTAAATAGTCGACAAAGCAGGACCCTTTTACGCATGTTTAAGGAGGGCCCTGAAGGATTTAAGGGAGGATTGAGTGCTGATAATTACATCCGCATAACCGATGCTTCACGAGCTACAGCGACTCGTGATTTGCAAGATTTGGTTGAAAAAGATGTCTTGCTAAAGACAGGAGAGCTCAAAGGCACACGTTATCATTTAATCCTAAAATGTTAATGGTATCGCAGAAAAATCAAAGGGTAATATGCGCCTCTAAAAAGGAGCTTACTGATGCTAAACTTGTTAACTATTAATCTCCAAGCGATCCATCAAAAACACAATATTTTCAGAAATTATGAAATCTACATCGGAAAAGATTTATTTGGCATATGGGTACTCACAACGGCCAATGGCCGTATTGGCACTACTGGCAAACTTAGAAGTTATTCTTTTGAGACATTAGAATCCTTACACAAGAAACTTCAGCAGCTTCTTAAAAAAAGACAATCTGCACACAAGCGTATTGGTACCGATTATAAAATTATTTCTTACTTGTGTGTTGATAATTTTCTTGAAAAAGAACTCCTGGAGACTCATTTATTTGATTCATTCCCTATATTTGTTCCCCTTTGACCTCTTCACCAAATACTCTAAATTAGGATGTTTTTCAAGAAAATCAATCTTCTATTTTTCTTAATTTCTGTCTTAATGTATATGCCCAATTTTTAAGCAACTAGGTTAAAAGGCTTAATTCTTGGGAAGTTAGATATATCATAAGAGGAACAATTCACAGAGTTATCCACAACAAAGTCGAATATCTTAAAGTTTCAGGTTCTGTCGCATCTATTGTGTGTCAAGTTAGTTAGGGGTAAATTGCAGGCAATAAGAGGTCTGTCAAATGCTTACAATATCACCAAAATTGGATTTGTTGCGCAAACAGAAAAAGTTGTCATTAAAAGGTAAATGGAAGTATTTTTTTTAAAATAAAAAAGGACGACCTATGCCTTATAAAGAACGTATTAGGCGATCAGGCGCTATTCATAAACGTCAAGAGCACTATCGCCTACAGAATTGGCCAGACTATAATCAAACTTTAATAAACAGAGGAGATCTCACTTTATGGCTTTGTGAGGATCTTCACCATAAGTGGTACGCGCAAAAATCTCCTATTTCTAAAAAAGGGCGGCCTCTTCACTATTCTGATCATGCCATTACACTAATGCTAACATTAAGGCTCATCTTTAAACAAAAACTTAGACAAACTCAAGGATTGGTCAAGTCATTGTTTCATCTCCTTGGCCTTCAATTGGATGTCCCTGATTACACAAGACTATCACGTCGAGGGACTGTCCCTTTAATCACGCGCCAATTAGAAAAAATGGATGAACACGGTCACCTTGTCATTGATAGTACAGGTATTAAAGTATTTGGAGAAAGTGAATGGCTCGAAACAAAATATGGCAAACAGTACAAACGCAAAGTCTGGCGTAAGCTTCACCTTGGCATTAGCAGCAAGGGATTAATTGTTTCTCGGATAATGACTAGTCATTTAACAGATGATCGATCCTGCTTAGACGCTCACCTTAAGCAGGCCGATGCGACAAATATTACGCAACTTATTGCTGATGCGGGCTATGATGGGGAAAGTGTTTATGAAAAACTAGAATTAGACAACATTCAAGCCATTATTCCTCCAGCTCGAGGATCTCCTTCACTGTCAGAAGAGCATTGCTCTGTCAGACAAAAGGGTATTAATTACATTGATAAAAAGGGACTATACGCCTGGCAAACAAAAAATGATTATGGCAGGAGAGCAAAAGTAGAAAATACGATATACCGCTATAAAGAGGTGATCGGTCGTAAGCTTAATGCCAGGTTATGGGATAACCAGGATGCAGAATTGCATCTTGGGTGCTTCATCATGAACACTTTTACTAATCTTGGCATGCCGGAATCAGTTAAAATCTAATAAATACGGGGAAAAGGGGGACTTTATTCTTTCGTCCTATTTGCGCAACAATGCCGCCTTAGGTGGGATAACACCTATGCAAAAGTTACGTGGGGTGGTCTTTGACAATTCTACTTTTGACTCCCTTTAATTTTTGGGGGGGGATTACCGTATGACGTGAACACTAGTAAATTAGCTTAATGTTCACGCTATACCATCAGCACCCTATATGCTGCAGGAGTAGTTTATAGCTTGTATGTTGACAGGAAAGATGAGAAGCAGGGTTACCCCCACGGCTATCTAGTCGGTTAGTCTTTGGATGTCAAGCTTAGTGCCAGCAGAAGTAGTAATTAGGGATAATTTAACTAGCATCTCCATATTGGGTGTTCTGTACGGAGCGAAACAATTAAAAAATAGACGATTATGTAAACGGCTAGTTGCCTCGAGACCTAATAAAACAACACTATTTCCATAAGGCTTTTTATAATGAGAGGGAAAGTTAGGCTCCATAGGGATAGAAAAACTCAAGAGATTGTTGGAAATCTCCTCGTCAATCTCATCAAGGAGACTATGAATCTGATTATACGTGATGGTTAATCTATTTCCTTCAGGAGAGAATTGTTGATTAAATTCGCAAAACATTTCCGTACGAGCATAATGATTAGGTAGCTCTTCTCGAGTGGAAACAACTATTACAGAGATAGGCTGCGGAGGAAAAGTAAAGTCAGAAGGAACCTCTATTATGCAATAGGGCTTATTATCTAATATTCCATCATCCACGGGAGCATCTATGCAGTTGGGCATATCTTGCGCTTTAGCATTCTTGGGGATTAGCAGATAAGCTCCCATTACACAGCAATATAAAACGTATCTAAAATTATCAAACATTACAAAATAACCTTTTTTGATTACATATTTAAAAATATAAAATAAATTATTTATAATTTATAGCAAAATATTTACAATAAAATCATTAAAAATTTTATCTTTATAGATAGGGGGCGCCGTCAACTTAACTGATTAATGACCAAATTAAGGCGCAAACAACCCTTTCTTTCAAATTTTAGACACAGTGATTCTGTTGATTGATAGAATGCCAATCGTTAATCGCGTTTTTAAATGCTTGTCTGTAGTTTTTTGCAGATTGCTTATAACGGCCAACTTTAAATAGATTATTGATTGCCCCATGGCACGATAAAAAGCGTTGAGTCAATGGCGCAGATTTGAAACGTCGCATCTTATGTTCTTGCTGACGGATTGCTTGATGTGAATTTTCAATTCTGTTATTTAACCTTTTATGTTGACGGCGTTCTACAGTCAAGCCTTGGTTTTAATACGAAAAGGTGACTTTCAATTAAAAGGATGAATTATATTTTGGATCTTATTTATCCTATAATTTAGACACCTCTAATAATTTTTGCCCGGGCTCTTTAACTGAGCCATCACCATTCACATACATATATAATGTCGTTGTTGTGATACCGAGGCGTTTAGCCACATCTTGTGCAACGGCTTTTTGATCTTTCATAGCCGCCATAGCCATTCGAAGTAAGTGAACATCCATTTTACGGGGACGATCCCCGTTTCTCCCACGCGCCCTTGCTGCCTCAAGGTCAGCCTTGGTTCGCTCAACAATTAACTCTCGTTCAAATTCTGCAAGAGCGGCAAACATACCAAAAACAAGTTTACCGTGAGGCGTTGTCGTATCTATCTGAGCCCCCTGCCCCGTTAGAACTCTAAAGCCTATGTCCTTATTCTTTAGATCTTCAACTGTATTGACAAGATGCTTGAGATTTCGCCCCAACCGGTCCAGCTTCCAAACGACCAATGTGTTACCAGGGGTCCTGTGGAAGAACCCCCAAAAGTGTTTGTTCTGAGTTAGGCCTCTTTCCAGAAGTATTGTTTTAAGTGTTTTTCAAGTGCACTGACCATTGCATTTACATCGATATCACCATCACTCTTTTTAAAATTATACTTTCCAGTAAAGGCGATATGCCCCCAGGCAATCGGTGAAATTCTGGCAAATTCTTCAATAATTGCTGGCTTGACCATTTCTTTAAGTATTTTCTCGTAAACGGTGTTCAAAATAATGGTATTGTAAGCAATAATACAATTTGCCACGAGTCTTACTGCATGGGCGCTGACTTGATTGTTGACTACTTTTTTTCCTTTAAAAACACCACGATAGATTTTTCTAATGAGTCCCTGTAATTGGTGATAGGCCTCAGTTCAATTTCTAGCTGTTTGTATCGCTTTTCGAAGAGCCATATTATCGATTAAATTCAATACATGCGTGCTTTTAAATATCAAATTATACTCAAAAAGTGCTTTTTTTAATCCCGCATAACGAGCGTAGGAATTTATTTTTCTGACAATATTACTTTGTGTATTTTCTTGTAGGAGCAACGAAATTAATACCCGTAATATTCCTCTTTTTTCCGATTTAATCAGGCTTGTATTGATTACCCCATTCGGGCGAATAATGCCGGCATAATTATCGGGTGTTTTGATCGAATATAAGTCATTAGATGCTTCTTTAATATCTTTAATGCTAGGCACATAATCCACATCTATGGAGTCCAGGATAACAAAATTAAGCTTATTCAAAGAGTGATTACCGTCACCATGTCGATGTTAATGTCTGTTTTATTACCATAAATGACATCATAAAGAGAGTGTCCTTCATATTCGTTTAGTCCAATATTCTTGGCATTCACGGCGACAAAATTTGCAACCAATGTATAGACAGAAAGTCCTGGAGATTTACCAAGATATTTTTTGGAATATCTTGATTGAATGGTACTCTCACTTGTCGAAAGTTTTTGCCCATCAGCATCTCCCAACAATTTGTCATCCATTAAATTCCACAGCTTAAAGATAGGCAGTGAATGGATCAAATTACCCACCGCATCATTCGAAGCGCATAATGTCTCTATGCGAATGAAATCCTCTTGAGTTGATCGTAGAAGATTATAGTTAAGATCAGACATTTCAGCCATTTTTTCTGTGCCAATGCCAAAAGCGTCTGACAAAACACAGGCATTAACGGCCAACGTCATTGGCTTTTTTCTTTTGTTGTAGCGTGTTCTCATGTGGCTAAAAGACTCCCACATGTTGATGCGATCGCCAATGTACATCACGATATCTGGTATTTCTATTTGAGATAAAGTTTTAAAAAAAGCATCATCCAGACTATCCAGGCTATCATAGCCCAAAGTCCAGTCTTGTTCACCGGCTTTCGTTTCTTTTATATTGAACTCTGCATTCTCGCCAAGATTGATCCGTTTTGTTGTTCTATCCCATGTATTGTCTAGCATGGTGAGAGCCTCATCCAAGCGTTGATCGCAATAAATTGGAATTTTGGGGTAACCAAATTCGTTGGCTATCCTTTCAACATCATCCACCAATCTATCATCGACCAAATCATGATCAATATCACAATAAGAAACACTTTCATTACAGCAAAGTAGACCTTTGTCCAGGCGACGGTACATTTTCTGATAAATAAAAAATTCAAATAAATGAGGATCTAGCTGCTCATCACTTGGATCTTTTTTCAAACAAGGGAGCACCGTTCTGGAGAGCGTGTCTTCCAAATCTTTAGGCACTCTAAATGTTGCTGGACTTTTTCCGCGAGCATAGTGATCTTTCATCAGATGGAGGAGATCCATAATACCACTCTTCTCTTTATAAAATCCAAACGGTACGGTCAGTAAGATTGGTCTTAGATAAAGTGCAAATAATCGTGATGATTTTAAATAAAATTCACGCGTAGCCGCTTTCTTATCAAAGGTATTGCCCTCTAAAAATTGCGCTAGCACACAAAACTGTTCTTCTGGCAAAATTTTATAAGCTACCTGATTTAACTCCTCATGACTCAGATTGGGTTTGCGTTTTGGAAACCACTTGAGAAAACGAGCTAATTTTGGAAAATCAATAGCCAACCCAGAATTATGTTCGGTCATTGCCTTGTCAGCATAAACCTTACCATCATCCATTATGAGTCTTGTATGATACATAAAACTGGTGATTAAGTTATCCATGATTTGTTGATACCGATGGTAGACAAAACAAAGAGTCTGCAACCATTGGTGAGGGATACTTAATCTCCTTAGTCGGGAAGCTGCGTATTGTTCTGCTAAGTCAGCATAATAACGGATAGCATTTTTAGACAGCAGGAGGGATGGAAGGAAATCTTTTGCAAAGTTATACAATTCAACAAGCGCCAAGGCTTTGTCAACTTCAGCACTTATTGAGGTATATGTGAAGTTTTTTTGATCACATCTTATTGTGTTGAGTTTTGTTATGCCATCCTCTCGGGCTATCAATTCTGCTAATTGCTCTTGTTGTGGTTGAGGGATAAGTGCAATTAAGTGACTTAGCCTCTCATTCTCTTTGGCCAAGGCACGAGTAAATAGGTCTTGTAGAGTGCGGTAGGTTGGAATAACTATTTTCTGATTATCAAAATACACTAATAATTGACGGAAGGTATCATATCCTTTTGGATAAAATCTTAGTAATTTACAAATATGGGCCTCAATTAGGGTGGCTTGCTCTGTTGACCAATCTTGATAATCAAATAGGCTGAGAATAACTTGTTTTTGCTGGCTAATCCGCTGACGTGTGATGCAACCTTGTAGAATCTTATCGGTCCTCTTAAAAAATTTGGTAAGGATGTACTCGACATCAGCCCGAACATCATCAAATGTAAAAGTGAAAAATTGATTCTTGGCTTTGAAGTATGCAAGCTGCAAAATAAAGCACACTTTTGTTTTGATGGTTCCAAATTGACCTAATGCATCCAGCTCGATCTGATTCATTTCAAAATAGAGCAATTGCTCATTGTGGTTAAAAATTGGCCTTGCATAGAGATCGGCTATTTCGGCTTCCGGTAGGAGATAAGGGCGCTTCAGATTATTCATGGGTTCAAAAAAACGGAGGTTTAGCTGGACTGGCTGGTTCAGTTATCTAAGGTGGGATTCTACGCCTATTTCTGGTAAGATAAAATGGTTCAGTTAATCTAGGTTCAAAATATTATTTTTTTATTAGTAAAATGGACTAAAGTACATGAAAATAGGATATGCTCGTGTTTCAACCAGAGACCAATCGTTATCTATGCAGGTGGAGGCACTAAAAGAGGCTGGTTGTATTCAAATCCATGAAGAAATTGCCAGTGGTGCAAAAACAGCAAGACCTATACTTGATGAGATAATGCGAAATCTTCGAGAAGGTGACACATTGGTTATCTGGAAATTAGATAGGCTTGGCAGAAACTTGGCACATTTAATCCACCTGACAACAAAATTAATTGAAAAAAAGGTGGGGTTAATTAGTTTGAATGACCCAATCGATACAACTACTCCTCAAGGACGGTTAATTTTTGGAATTTTTGCTTCCCTTGCAGAATTTGGACGGGAATTAATTCGCGAGCGCACGCAAGCAGGGTTAAAATCAGCTCGTGCTCGGGGGCGAAAAGGAGGTAGACCTAAAGGGATGTCAAAATTAGCTATGGAAAAGGCAACTATTGCGGAAGCACTTTATAAAAATGGAACTATCCCCGTGAAAAAAATTGCCGAACAATTGGATATTTCTAAAACTACTTTGTATTTGTACCTGCGGTCTCGAAATGTTTGTATTGGTGAAAAAAATTGCTAATCATCTATTTTTAGAAAATTTATATACCAGACCATCATAAAGGGATTATGCCTGCCGCTATGTCTTTTATTCAAACACCCAATAGACCGGAAATTACTTTATCATTGGTAACCGACCTCATTGCAGAACAGTTCCCACAGTGGGCCCATTTGGAGATCAAACCTGTTGAATTCAGCGGCATAGATAATAGAACCTTTCGCTTAGGCGAAGAAATGTTCATAAGACTCCCAAGTGCTAAAGGGTATGCACCACAAGTTCCAAAAGAACAAAAATGGTTGCCAATATTAGCACCACATCTTTCATTTCATATTCCTGAACCTTTAGCTCAGGAGCAATCTTCAAAGAATTATCCTTGGAATTGGTCAATCTATCGATGGATTGAAGGAGAAAGTGCAAATACTCTCGTCATTGATGACTTGCATTTACAGCTATTTGCCTCACATCTTGCGCAGTTTCTGAATGAATTGCATAAGATCGATGCCACTGATGGCCCACATGCTGGACTCCATAAATACTGGAGGGGCGCCCACCCTTCCGTTTATGACGCAGAGACAAGATCGGCAATTGCGGAGTTACGAGACATTATTGATGAAAGAAGTGCGGCATCTGTTTGGGAAAAAGCTATAAGCTCCAAATGGAGCCAGAACCCTGTGTGGATTCATGGTGATTTCGCAAGCGGAAATATCCTAATCAAAGATGGACGGCTTGCTGCCGTTATTGATTTTGGATGCATGGGAGTTGGCGATCCTGCTTGTGATACGGTGATAGCTTGGACATTCTTAAAAAACGAAAGTCGGAAAGTCTTTAAGTCACATTTGGCCTTAGACCCTGATACGTGGGCTCGAGCACGCGGCTGGGCTTTATGGAAGGCCAGCTTTGAGCTTGTAGCACTCAAAGATAAAACAAGCCCAGAAGCGGTGCAAAAACAGCAAATTATTAATGAGATTTTAAATGAACATGAAATGGTTACAACTAATTTTTGAGAAATGTTCCTCGGCCTTCTGGAAAATAGCCTAACTCAGAACAAACACTTTTCGTAATAACTTCGTATAGCATACATTATACGAAGTTATACGATATCTAAGGTGGGATTCTACGCCTATTTCTGGTAAGATAAAATGGTTCAGTTAATCTAGGTTCAAAATATTATTTTTTTATTAGTAAAATGGACTAAAGTACATGAAAAT
>NZ_JQAK01000005.1:102928-115424 GCF_000757605.1 Candidatus Paracaedibacter symbiosus
GTAGTTACGTAATAACTTCGTATAGCATACATTATACGAAGCTATACGATTTTTAAGTGATTGATCGTGATTTGCAATCATTTTTTGCCTCTTGAAAATTATTGGCGTAGTTCCCATGTATTTTTATATAAAAAATAATTTTCTTCTTGATAACTTGTCGAGTAATAATATGCTACGTTTTATCAAATTTTTAACCTTTATAAATCTTTCCCTGGTTCCCTTGTCTGCATATGCTTGTATGCATTATGAGGAGCTAGAACTTCAAAGAAAAAAATCTAGCATTATTCGTAAGAATTTTTCAAATGAAGGTAACTGTACTATTGCTCAAGAAAACTTTGAATATGTAGAAGGAGAGTTAAAAACCTTATCAGAACATTATTGGTACGACACGGATCTCAAAGTTTATTATGCACGTGTCCTTTTTAAACAAGATAAACTGCAAGAAGGCTTAAATGTTTACGCTCAAGCGCTTATGTATGAAGAAATGCCTCAAGAGCGAGTAAGTGAATATATGTTTTACCTTAAAGAAATTGGAATTAACGGGTGTTTTCTTAAGTCATTAATAGATGACCTTGATTGCTGTATTCAAAATCCGCCGAAATATGCTGCTTTAAAGAAAATCGGAACAAAAAATCTAAAAGATTTCAACCAAAAAATTAATTTATCGTTTATGAAAGAAGTAACTGAAGTACTTGGCCTATTGAAAAAATTACCTACACAGCACTGTTATGAAGCGACTTTATCAATTTTTTTAGCTACTTTAGAGGCGTATAATTTAAGCTCAGTAGCATCACAGTTAGTTGGTCAACTTTATAATCAAGGTGATGGGGACTTTTCTCCTTTCTTACGAGAGCGCTATGCATTCCTTTGTATGGTGAATGAAAGGAAATATGATAGGGCCTTACAGCTATACGAATCTATCCTTGGTACGGAACTAGATGCTGATAATCCATACCAAACTGGGCTCAACTATAATTCACTTGGGTTTCTTTATTATGCGGCAGGTAACTATAATAAATCTATACAAGCATGGGAAAATGGTTGCTTATTAAAATACGACCCGGTTCTTGTAAAAAATTTAGCCTGCGCACAAATTTACGCAGAACATTATGAAGATGCTCTTAAAAACTTGCAAACACTTATGAATCTTCCTTCCGGTGAGCTAAAAAAGCATAAAATTACCAATTTTGAGACAATTTATAGACTTGCCCTACAAAAAGCTGGTCGCACTGATGAACTTCAGGCAATTTTGCAACGATGTTTAGAAGCAAGTTTCGAAAAACGAAAGAAAAGAGGTTTGTTGATCAAGAATGCTATAGAACAAGCTGGGCTAATAGAAAAACAAGCAAAGCATCTTGGTACAGAACACGGTAAAAAATCTGTGGCAAAACAGACAAAAATAACAGAGTTCTCATCTAAGGAAGAGCCTACTTTCTTGGACGAACACCTTACATCCATAAAAAGTAAAAGAACAAGAGAACCACAAATTGAAAAGAAGCCGAAAATAAAGACAAGAGGTGTAGCGCAAGCTCAGGTAGCTCCTATCACCACCATAGAGCAAGAAGTAAGGCCTATTGTTACTATTGAAACATTACTTAAGCCTTCTTCAAACCCTTATAAAATCTTTTGTAAATTCTTTGAGCGCTACGAAGGTAAAAAAGATTCACAAGTTAAAATTTCAATGACAGCATTAGAAACCCTGATGGCAGCATTGGGTCAGGACTTTGATCGCTCAAGTGGGAAAGGATCCCATATAAAAGGCAGGTTTAACTTTCAAGATGAAATAAACGAGCAAATGGTCATCCTTTCAAACCAAATTTTTCTTATCCCAGCTCAAATTAAGAATATTCGTGAAGATTTCTTGCTTTATAATTTTTATCCAAAACATCTAAAAGGTAAATTAGAAAGCAAGGGGCTTATCTAACCTTGGTTTTTTATCAGACTTCTTTCGAAACTATCGTCTTTTGCCCTCTGGGGGCGTCAAAATTTTATTCACAATCCTCATGTACTTATACCAAATTCAAGAAAAAAGAGTTAATAATATAGCATGATCCTAACCAAATAGGAATGTAGATGAAAGCCACAGAAATCCGGATCGATAATATGGCTCTTCGAAAAGCGATACAAACAGCTAGAAATTGAACTGAGGCCTATCACCAATTACAGGGACTCATTAGAAAAATCTATCGTGGTGTTTTTAAAGGAAAAAAAGTAGTCAACAATCAAGTCAGCGCCCATGCAGTAAGACTCGTGGCAAATTGTATTATTGCTTACAATACCATTATTTTGAACACCGTTTACGAGAAAATACTTAAAGAAATGGTCAAGCCAGCAATTATTGAAGAATTTGCCAGAATTTCACCGATTGCCTGGGGGCATATCGCCTTTACTGGAAAGTATAATTTTAAAAAGAGTGATGGTGATATCGATGTAAATGCAATGGTCCGTGCACTTGAAAAACACTTAAAACAATACTTCTGGAAAATAGCCTAACTCAGAACGAACACTTTTGGGGGTTCTTCCACAGGACCCCTATCAGCGGCAAATTACGTTGACTTATCTGGTAGCCCAATTAAAGACAGGGCTTCCTTTTGGGGATATCAATAAGCGTACGCAGATATTTGTGTATGAAGATGGTAAAAAACAAAAAGTTAGATCCGTTGATATTTTAAATGATCGTTGGATGAAAGATCAAATCGATCATATAGAAGATATGCTAATATATAATTTCTTTTTGTCAGCTATTGTATTTTTGACTACTTTTCTGGGCTTTATGGGGCTTTGGGTATGGCGAGGGAAAGCGCGCATGAAGAAGGAAATCCTGTCAGGATCTAGGGAAGCCTCGATGAATGACGTTATTAAGATTATGCGTCAGAAAAATAAGATATCGGATATTTATTTAGATAAGATGCCTTTGTTAAAAGATAGCGAGACAAAACATATTTTACTTGTCGGAACAATTGGTTCTGGGAAAACAAATACCTTTAATCATCTTCTCCCTCAAATAAGAAAAAGGCAACAAAAAGCCGTGATTGTGGATACCACCGGTGTGTTTGTGGAAAAGTTCTACAATCCTAGGACAGATATCATTCTTAATCCTCTAGATGCACGTACACAAGCTTGGGATATATGGAGGGAATGCGAAAATGATATCCACGCTGATGAACTGGCAGCAAGCCTTGTACCTCAGGCTCTTCATGATCCTTTTTGGTCTGATGCAGCACGAACATTATTTGTTGAAACGTTAAAAAAATTAAAGCGGACAGAGAATCCCTCTTTAAAGTCCTTGGTAGATTATGCGATTAACCAACCTTTATCTGAAATACAAAACTTTTATGCGGGAACACCTGCTGCTTCTTTAGTAGATAAAGCGGGAGATAAAACTGCAGCTTCAATCCGCGTCAATTTAGCGACTTATATTCGCTGTCTCTTCCTTCTAGAAGAATCCTCTTCCTCTTTTTCGATTCGCAAATGGATACAAGATGAAAAGCAGACCGGATGGCTCTTTTTGACAGCAATGCCAGATCAAAGAGAAACATTAAGGCCTCTCTTAACCACTCAATTAAATGTAGCAATTAATTCCTTGATGGGATTGCGCCCTGACCATGATCGCCGAGTCTGGTTTATTATTGATGAGAAGCCTTCTCTTAATAAAGTAGAAGCTTTACCTAAAGCCTTGGCGGAGATACGTAAGTATGGTGGCTGTATTGTGGCTGGACTCCAAAACATTAGTCAGATTGATAAGCTTTATGGTCATGAAGTTCGAAAGACCATGTCGAGCTTATATAACACAAAGGTATTTTTTAGAACGCCTGACTCGGATACAGCGCAGTGGATTGCCAAAACAGTGGGAGATCATGAAATAAAGGAAAGCAGTGAAGGGATTTCCTTTGGGGCCCATCAAATGCGAGATGGTGTTTCTATTAATGAACAACAGAAGAGTAAAGCTGTGATTCCTTATACAGAATTCATGTCAATTCCTGATCTTAGCGCCTATATTAAATTACCAGAAGATTATCCAGTGACTCGTATTACCTTTTCTTATAAAAACATTGAAAATAAAAATGTGGCCTTTGTAGGAAAGCCACACGTAGTGGAAAGAACTGCATTAGCTAAACAGGTAGATATTAAGCCTGATAAAGGAGAAATGGGAGAAGTTTGTGGATTTTAACTTTTTACCATATCTTTGAGAGTTTTGGAGGCAGTAAAGGAAGGAACTAAGGTAGCCGCAATAGTAATAGGATCACCTGTTCGTGGATTGCGTCCCTGACGTTCTTCCCTTTTAGTCACTTTAAATGCTCCAAAACCTGCAATATTAACAGAATCGCCTTCTTTCAAGCTTTCTTTAATCGTTTGAAGGATTGCATCCAAAGCTTTGCTGGAGCTGCCTTTATTTAAGCTTGCAATTCCAGCAATCTTTTTAACTAGTTCTTCTTTATTCATCTTTAATTTCTCAGTGGTAGTTAAATTATTGTCAACAGTAAGACAAAGTTTAGAAACATGTCTATGTTAAATGCTATGATTTTTTTACACCATTTACGGTGAAAAACAGCTCTAACTCAACAAGATTTAGTCAGTAGGCCCAAATGTTAAGCTAGCTGTAAAAGCCGCCACGGGAATGGAGATGAGATTTTAAACGATAAAATTATTTTCACCTATGATATAAAGAAAAAAATGAGGTGACTCATGCTCTTACATCATCAACTGACTCATATTCTTAATTATATCTTATGCCGTACTCCTCTTGCTTTTATGGTCCTATTTTCTCTAGCTGCTAAAGCCATGGACCATCCAGAAGGGCATGATCTACGAGAGGAGGGACAAGGCCCCAGTTATGTTGAGAAACTAGAACCTTTTGTAAAAGGCACCTCAAAACTTAAGTATACTTTTTGCTACAAACCCCAACAGGGGTCTTTGCAGAAAGATAGCTCTCAACAAGGAGAGCCTCCTCCTACTCCTTATGTCATTCAAGACGGATTAGTAGCCAAAGTCACAACGGAAGAACCAAAATCAAGAAAGCAAAGTGGTTCCTCTTCTTCAGACAATTGGGGTCAAGTCCCATCCCCCTCCCAGTGGCCCCACCGTGTTCACGGCCATTTAATGATGCGATTTGAAAAGGAAGAAATAACTGTTGGGTCAGGTATTTTAGTAGGGCCTAACCATGTCTTAACCGCAGGCCATAATCTTTATTATAAAGGGCAATGGGCCAAGGAGATTTGGTTTACCCCAGGTAGAAAAGGAAATTACTTTCCGTTTGGGTATAGCAAAGGATGTATGCTGCTTTGTCATCAACAATGGCTGGACCCTAAGTCACGCAAAAAGGATGATTATGATTTGGGAATGGTTATCCTAGATCGAGCGGTCGGGAATGAAGCCGGGTGGTCAGGATTACTTTACGCGCCCGATACCTACTTTGATCAGTGGGAAATTACTGCAACAGGTTATCCTGGCGAAAAAGGGAGTAAAGATTACTATTCAACCGAAATGTGGGAAGGGAAAGATGAAACTCAAGAGACGGTATTTACTTCTGAAACTATTACCTATAGCATTACGACCTCTTTTGGGCAAAGCGGCGGCGCCATTTGGCGTCAATGGCCCAGTCCAACCAATCCAGACCAAACTAACATTTTTACCATTGGTATTCATACAGAGGGAGGCGCCGGTGGTAAGAATAAGGGGGTTCGCCTTACAAAAGAGAAGTTTGAGGGAATTATCAATTGGATAAAGACTTATCATTTAAGGCAAGCTATTGATTATGGGATACCGCCACCAACATTGCTGCCACTCACTAAGGTGGGGGGAATGGCTACAGCAGATGAGTGGTGGAACCATGGGAACACCTTTTTTCAACAAGACAAATATGAAGCGGCGTTTACCTGCTTTTATAATGCTGTGATCACTGCTAGTGACACAGTACCCGATCATATGTTATTAAGCTTAGCAGATTGCTATAGTCAAGGAAAAGGCACTCCCCAAAATTATCTGGAAGCCTTTAATCTTCATATGCAAACGGAAAATCCCCGTAAATCTCCCAAGTCCTTATTTCTGATAGGAAAATGTTACCTTGATGGATTGGGAGTTCCTAAAAGTATTACTTCTGGATTATACTTTCTCACAAAGGCAGCAAAACAAAAGGATAAAGAGGCGGCTAAAGAGCTTTGCCTTTTTTATTCTGACCCGGGTAAAACCCAAGACCTAAAGAAAGCAGAGCAGTATCGCAAACAAGCCCAAACTTTGGGTATGCTAATTCCATCCCCTCTCTCACTTCTTGACCATCATCCAAATGTAAGGCGTTGGAAAAAAGTAGAAGGAGAGGTTTTAAATAATTTATATGAAGCCCCTTCCGTTGAGGGATTGATTGACAGTTATCCTGAAGGCTCAGACAAAAGCTATTTAACTTTACTCTGGGAACTTCTAAATAGCAGTAATCAAGTCACAATTTCTTCTGCCCATAAATCAGTTATATCTGGGATGGGGGGAATAGGAAAAACATCTCTTGCCGCACGCTATGCCCATGAAGCCTTAGTAAATAAAGCCTATAAATTAATCTACTGGCTTGGTTCTGAAACAGACGACAGGCTTAAGGAGGGCTATAGAAACCTTTTAGAACTCTTTGATGTGACAGTTAAAGAAACAGATCCCTTTGGTAAACTCTTGCCGTTGCTCAATAAGAAACTCCCCAAGCCCTGGCTTCTTATTTACGATAATGTTCCCGATTCTAGATTCTTAGATAATAAGACACTCACAAATGGCCACATTCTAATCACCTCTCGGTGTCAGGAAGGATGGGGGCATGAAATCTTACCCCTTGATGTATTTTCTCCAAAAAACGCAGTTGAGTATTTATTTGAGAGTATCAATCCAAGTACTCATCAAATTGAACGAAACAAAGAAACCGAACAGGTAGCCGAACAAACTGCTGAAGAACTGGGTCGTCTTCCCTTAGCTCTCTCTCATGCAATAAGTTATATTAATTTTAAACGTCAAAGTGATCAAGGATATGGATTTGGTAATTATCTAGAGGACTTCAAAAACGGCTCTTTAGCACTTTTGAGGTCTAATTGGCGTTATTTAGGAAAAAATATAACTCTTGATTATGGATATCTTATTAAGAATACTATTACAATGGCCCAAGGCCTTATTAGCCCCTGGGCGACCGAGTTATTAACCTATTTTAGTTACATTGATCCGGATACAATTCTAAAGGAAGCATTTTTCCCTCGTATTCCTGAAGAAAAGGAAACAAAAGAGGAGCGTTTAAAGCGCCTTTCAGTAATGAAGGAAATTGAGGAAATTGGTGATGCCTTTTCAGAGCTTGTCATTTTCTCTCTCATCAAAAATAATGGCTCCTCCTTTTCTATTCACCGTTTGGTGCAATTGGTACAGAGAGCTGACCAAGAGTCAGCAGAGAATGTAAGGGATCTTCCTCCCTTGCTTGAGGGGCTTGTCTCAAGATTTTCCTTCTTTTGGCAAAACCTTTCTCAAGGTTTCCAAGGAGCCTATGGCCTCTCTCAACTCCATCAGAAGAATTCTATTATGCTATCCCATCTAGCAAGGATTGAGGATCATTTAAAGCGCCTTTCAGTAATGGAGAAAATTAAGGGCAAGATTTTGCTCTTAGAAAGTCAGACTCAGAATTTGCAAGGGTTATACAGAAAAACCCATGCTTTGTTAAGAAATAAGGTTTTTGAGCAACGAGAAAAGGAAACCGCTCTTTTAAAAGAAATAGTGCATAAGGAAATTAGAGAAGCAGGGATCAAGTTGACTATGGAAGAGTGTCAAGATCTTTTGTCTCTCTATCCCCAAACCTATCTAAGTCACCAAGAGATCATTGAAAATGCCCGTACTTTAGAAACAATCCCCCCCCTGCAACGACAAGATTTTGTCAGTATATTTAAGCAATTGCCTTTAAAGAAAAGAGAAAAATATAGACATAGTGGCATTATGGCTAAGTTTGCAACAATTGATGCCAAGGACTGGGAAGAGGTTATGAAAATAGCCCAACATCTGTTTGCCCAAAAGATAGGAATGTGTGACTCGGACAGCCTTATAAAACAGATTAAAAGTGTTGCTGATCTAGAGGAAGGAAAAGACCCAACGAAAGTTCCAAAATTCAATAGAATTATTGAGTTTCTAACTACTCTTGATACAGCACGGCGAGAAAGATGGTTAGCAAGAGCACAAAAGGTGTTTACAGAGGAAATAGATACAGACAGGGGGATAGAAATTGTTAAGAGAGTTAGCTGTCTAGAGGCAGGGAATTGGGACAGATATAAAAATCTTGGCCACCTAATACAAAGAGTCGACGGAGAAAATTGGGATAGATTCAAACGACTTATTAAAGAAGTGAAGGCTAAACAAAAAGTTGATAAGAAATATCAAATAGATGAAGAGAAATATGAAGAGATTAGGGAGGCTCTAGCAAAGATTGATATCCAGCATTGGGAGAAGCTTATTCAATTTTTAGAAGGCTTATTTACAAAAAACACGCCGGACCAGGTTCGTGTCAAAATTATTGAGGGGTTTATAATAAAATATAGGGAACAAGACAACACCTTAATAAATTTCTTAAGAAAAATAGACAACAAGGATGACCTTATTCCAATTCTTAATACTTTGGCAGAAATTGATGTCCAGTATTGGGATAGATTTACTACATTTATTCGCCACATATTCCTCAAAGAGGAGGATAGAGGCATCCGTCAGAGCATTATCGAGGCACTTCGAAAAGTTCATATTCTTCAAAACTGGGATGGGTTCAAAAAGATAATCCAGAATCTGTTCATCAAAGAGATAGATAAGGATATTAGAAAGGGCATCATCGAGGCTTTATCAAAGATAGAAGTGCAAAATTGGGACAAGTTCACAGGGATAGTTCTAAAGCTGGGTTCCCCAGTGATGAATAAAGATATTAAAAATACCATAATTAAGTCCCTAACAGAAATTAACCTCCAAAATTGGGATAATTTCATAGAAAGTACTCAAAAATTTCTCGCATTCAAAATGCTGAGGGTAAGTGATAAAGTGCTTATCTTATTTCTTCAAAAAATTATAAATAATGAGACAACTTGGAATAAATTTAACAAAATTATTGAAGAATCTTTTCTAAAAATAAAGATGGATGAGTATAAAACTAGCATACTTATTGCTGGATTAATAGAAATTAACACCCAAAATTGGGATAAGTTTATTAAATTTATGCCTAATTTATTTCCTAGCGAAGGGGACACTACTACTTCTGCCGGTAGGATTATCGATACTTTTGCATCATTCACTAGCCAAAAATGGGATAGACTTATTGAAATTGCTTCCCAGCTGTTTACAGAAAAATTATATGGATTTGTTCGTGATGTAATTATGGAGGCTCTTGCAACAATTAATATCCAAAAATGGGATAAATTTATGCAGGTCACCAAAGAGCTATTTGATAGAGAAATGGATAGGTATATTCGTGCCAAAATTATTGAGGCTTTACCAAAGATTGATGTTGAATATTGGGATAAATTTACAAAGTTTTCTGTTCAGGTATTTACTCCGGAGATGAATCTAAATTTTTGGGACAGCATTATTGGCGTCCTACCAAAGATTACTGACCTGCATTGGGACAAATTCAAAGAGGTAATCCAATGTCTGGTTGCCAAAGACATGAGTTGGAAAATTCAGTCCCGTATCATTGAGGCTTTACCAAACGTTAATGTTCAAAATTGGGACAGACTTGAGGAAA
Organism: Candidatus Paracaedibacter symbiosus; assembly: GCF_000757605.1. Taxonomy (GTDB): domain Bacteria; phylum Pseudomonadota; class Alphaproteobacteria; order Paracaedibacterales; family Paracaedibacteraceae; genus Paracaedibacter_A; species Paracaedibacter_A symbiosus. Next base: position 112,653 of record NZ_JQAK01000005.1, read on the forward strand.
CGAACCCAGAGCTATTTGTTTTTTAACGACCAACCTATTTTAGCTGTTCAGAGCAGCAGACTCCATACTATTAAAGCCGGTTTATGGTAAGCCTTTGACGCTAATCACGACGTGAGTGGGCCCCTGGCAATTTAAAAGCTTCTAACATTAACTTATAGGCAGGCTTATTTTTACCGCGAGAAAAACCTACTATATTTAGTTCACCAATTCCGTTATCCTCTCTTTCATAATAAATACAGCGGCCTTTCTTATCCTTCCACTTGTTAAGGGAAGCAGTATCTTCAAGTTTTCCCCCTATTACAAAACGTGTATAAAAATTATTGATTACGAACTCTACTACCCCTTCTATGGCCCGCTCTACCTCTAACTCTTTTTTAGTACTATTTAAATCAATAGTGATATTACCATTGTTAACTGTACTGAATATTGATTTATGTGTAATTTCTTTTTCTCTCTGCCCTCGTTTAGATTGAAAAACAATGTAACGTGGTGAAGTATTGCTTGCCCATTGTTCTAGCATTTCAAAGACCTTTTGGTGAGGATGACTATAATCAAGGCCGGTACTAAATATACAAACCTCAGGTTTAATTTTTTCTAAATCTTTAAGGCGTGTAGAGTGGTGAGAATTACTGCCATGATGACTAACAAGAAGAATATCTGACTTCATTGTCCAGGTCTTTTTTTACACCTCCTCGTTGCTTGCTCCCAGGCAGGATTAGTAGCATCTCCCGTTAATAAAATGGATTTACTTCCTTCACAATATATTCTTAAAATAATTGAATTATGATTATAATTTTTGGAGTTAATGTCTGCATTCATAGCTAGAAGTTGTACTTTAGGTGGAGGTGAGTTTTCTTTTTCAAATGAAAATTGTATCTCTTTTTCAAAGTTATCTAAATCTAACTCCTTACGATTTTGTTTTTTAAGAACTTTAACTAAATTTGTTGTATCTTTTGCAAGATTATTTAGAAAATTTCTAAATGGTAAAGGATAATTTTTCCATAAGCCGCCTAAAACTACTTTTTTAATTTTCTCCAAGCTTTCTTTATCAGAAAATATAGCTGGAATTAAATTGAAATGATCATCATGCGGATGAGTAATAACAATTTTTACTTCTTCTACATCTTGAATAATTTCTTTCATTTCTTGAATTCTTTTATTCTTAAATGCCTCATCGGCAGATTCGCCAATTTTATCAAGCTTTATTTCATGATAATTATCCACCTCGGTCAAATGTTGATGGAGATCGGAGTATTTCATACCCTTACTTCCTGCATCTACTAAGAGACACTCCTTCTCATAGCGTACTATTACAGCATTTCCCTGTCCCACATCAAAAATATCTACGGTAGATGTAGCAGATGCTAATTTATGCCAAAAGCACAACCCAATAAAAATTAAATATTTTTTCATTCGCTATTCTTTCCACTTAAAATTTAAGATTCTATTACTATAATTATGACGCAATGAGAAAACTAATCTTCCAAGTGATTCTTGATAGATTTTTAATATTAATGTCAAGGTTAATATAGCTAATGAAATATCAAGCAGATGGCTGTTGAAATACAGTCAAAATGGATTATTAATCATACCAAGGTATAAATACCACAGGTTTTATCATTAACTTGTCTATTTGAAATCACGAGCTGTTGCCAAAAAATAAATAGGTTGAGTGCTCTTTTATGGATAAACCTCAAATAGTCGAGTAATCCAGGGACGCTTACTTGAGTGTGCCGCAGAAAGAAATAAGAAGGAAATATAAATGAATTAGTATTTCTAACAAGCCTTACAAATGATGAAGGTAGGCCCTTCGGAATCGGCTTTCAGGAGCAGGTTTCAAACCACCTCAAGCGGCAATTATTAAAAGTCATATCCCTCCTTGAAATCTCACTATTTCTAAAGAGTTCTCTGATTTTGTAGCTGCTGTTGTTGAAGTGATCGCTGTTCAATAAATTGGAGACGTTGTTGCTCTTGCTTAGCTTCAATGCTTATTTTTTCAACAAAGGGTGAAGCGGAAAAAGAAGAGTCTTTAACAGGATCTTTGATCATTTCCTTGATAAGAAGTGTTTTAGCAGCAACAATGATATTTTCACTTTTTGGATCGGTTTCTACCCCTTTAGTATCCGCTAATGCAGTAGCACCTTTTACAAGTGATTGTTGATTGGAGTCAATATGAGATGCTTGCTGGTGAATGAAGTCCTTTATCTGTGCATGATGATTAGGTAGCAGGTTGACTAATCGAATCGCTTCTTGCCCCAGAATGGAGGTGAAAGTAGAATCCATCGTTGGATTGGGAAGAGAGATATTAAAAGCAACTTGAGTGGCAGCGTTACTCCAACTTTCACGAAAAGCGGTGGCTGCTTGAATACTTTGATAAGGCATCTGAATCCTTAAAGAATCTGTTTTTTCTATAGCGACAGCTTGCATCCAAGCACTTTTTTCTGCCTGAGCACGATCAATTAAGGGATGAGAGGATGGATTCTTACACATTTTCCGCGTATTGAGTGCTTCTCCTGTGGCATAGACACATTGTTTCAATAAATGAAGATCCTCTTTTTCAGATAAAGGTCGACCATTTGAGATAATATCTTTAAGGACGTTGTATGTTTTATGAACGCGATTAACAATATCTTCAGCAGCGTCATACTGAGGATTTCTTTCTATAATAGCTTTAATTGTTTTAATTGACGCAGTAGCACTTTTATTTTCTTTAGATGAAGAAAGAGATGCGTTCTGTCCATCTTTTTGTGAAAGAGGAGCTTCAGTTCCACC
>NZ_JQAK01000004.1:0-2500 GCF_000757605.1 Candidatus Paracaedibacter symbiosus
AATCCTTACCGCAATCCATTACATGATGTATGGACCTGCCGACTGAATCAAGGCTTTTTGAAAAAAATAATTGATGAAAGAAAATCGGCTGCAGTTATGTATACGGCTTAATGATAGGGTATTTTCCCCTCTAGCCCTGATGGAAATCCGCCTTTGAAAAATCCCTATCAATACTTCGGCTTCCAAGAGCCTCAATGTAATGCGGATTTTTCTCAAAGTGGTTTGACCGATACTCACCATCAATTTTTCTCTCCTATGGCCTTTCTTCAGATACGAAACTCTTCTAAATTATACAGTTGCATGCATTCTATAGTTTTCTTCTTTTGCAAGAAGAGCCCAAATCATTCGCCCTATTTTATTGGCGAGCGCAACTATTGCTCGGTTTATTCCTCGCCGTTCAATAATATCCAAGACCCATTTCTCCAGAGAAGATACAGGTTTTTCACGTTGGCTAATCCATCTTATAACAGCCCGAGCTCCATGAATAAGAAGTGTTCGTAAATATAAATCTCCTCTTTTACTAATTCCTAAAAGTCGAGGTTTACCTCCTGTTGAATGTTGCCTTGGCACAAGCCCAAGCCAGGCAGATAACTCTCTACCATTTTTAAATTGTCGAATATCTCCAATTGATCCAACAAGAGCAGAAGCTCCTATGGGGCCAACTCCAGGAATCGTCATTAGTCGCTGTACGGCTTTGTCTTCCTTCCCAAGTCGCTGGAGACGTTCTTCAAGTCTCTTTACTCTTCCTTTAGCAAGCTTGAATTCTTCAACGAGTTCCCCTAAAAGGCCTTTAAAAAGAGGACTGAGTTCTTCAATTTCAGGATCTAGTAGATTTGCTAAAAATTGTTCAAACTTGCTGACTCCCTGAGGAATTGTAATTCCTTGTTCTAAAAGTAACCCTCGAATCTCATTGGTTAAAGCTGTTTTTACCCGTACAAGACGCTCACGAACGCGATGGATAGCTAATATCTCTTGTTGAGCAGAAGATTTTATAGGGACAAATCTCATATGAGAGCGGGTGACAGCTTCAGATATAGCCGCTGCATCTGCTTGATCGTTCTTATTGCTCTTTACATAAGGTTTAACAAATTGAGGCGCTATGAGCTTGACTTCATGCCCCATCTGTTGAAAGCATCTAGCCCAAAAATGAGCGCCCGCACAAGCTTCCATTCCAATTAAGCAACCAGGAAGATTGGCGATAACGATCGGTAATTTTTCTCTACTGACTTTTTTCTGAAGCACAGGCTTTCCTCTTTTATCAATCCCGTGAAGATGAAACCAGTTCTTGCCAAGATCAATTCCTAATGCTTTTATTTCCATGTGGACCTCCTTTTGTTGTTTTTGAGCCTATGAGCTCGTGCATGCCTCAGCTTATTGAGACCAACAAGGCAGGTCCATACCATTAATACTCTGCTCATCTCCATCTTATTCGGACGGGATATAAAGGCAATGAAGCAACAGAAAATGATTTAAGAATGACCTCAAGTGCTTTATATAACGTTGTTTTGTGGAATAATACCTTCTCAGATGAACAAAAATTTCATCGCTTTAGAATAATTCTTGACCTTGAATTAAGACGTTTGGAAAAGTTAAGAAACAAAGCAACCCCACAAGATTATGATACGATTGCTAAAGTTTATTATAACCTTGGTGAGCAATGCTCGAATGCATTTTCTAAATTATTACAATTCCAATATTTTCAGAAAGCCGGAGAATTTGAATCCGTTTATTTAAGCCAAAATAATTTAAATGTAACTGAGCAAGATCTTCTTGATGCCCACCTTATTTATCAGAAAGCTGCAGAAACGATGCAAACGTATGATCAAGCTCTAGCCCAAATATTTTATAATCAAGCTCAGCATTTGAAATTTCTTTTAAATAAAAAATAAAATCTTAACTTCATTAAAAAAGACGATTGACTTAATATTGATTGTTATTATAAAATTAATGCCGAATAGATAATATAATTGGAGAAATAAATTGAGCGCTTTTTTGAAACCATTCAATCTTCTCATAATTGTTAACCTTCTAATCAGTTGCTTTGCTTTATCTAGCGAAGAAATCAAAGAGATTCCTAACCAACATGGCCTTATACTTAAAAAAGTTTATGGTGAGCATAATATTCCTCTTGAATTAGAAGAAACCGGACGTGTTGATACGTATAAAGGAGACGCTGAAAAATATTCTCTTGAAAGTCCTTTTGGTGTTTATCTTGCCTATGATAATAATATTCTTATTGGCGCCCAAGCCATTGACCATACTCTAAAAAATGACACCCTTATGGGAAGTGTAACGACCGATATTTTAGACACTTATCAAGGCAAAGGATATGGTACTAAGTTACGCAAAGCTACCGGAGAATTTATAAGAGACACCTATTTTGGAAAAAATGTTGTTATTGATTCCAAGCAAGGTATAAGTTCATCACCCCTTACTTTCTTACATTCTGACAATGAATGGATGTGGGGAGAAAATATGCCCTCTTTGATGACAGCCCTAA
>NZ_JQAK01000004.1:7500-52692 GCF_000757605.1 Candidatus Paracaedibacter symbiosus
TTTTATTGGACAAAAAATGATCGGGGGTGAAACCGTTATTGCAGATCTTGCAAGCCCAAATGAGCAACGCGCTAGTTTAACTCATTAATTGAGGGAATAAGTATGCGAAGAAATTCAAACAACCTGAGGGATAGGCTTACCAGCCACCTTCCCTCAAATCTCAAGAGAATCTCTAACAAACCACTCAATTTTGCCTCTATGCTTCCTAACATGACAACAGTCTTAGCCCTATGCACAGGGCTGAGCTCTGTTCGTTTTGCTCTTATGGGACAATGGGAGTTTGCGATCATTGCTATCTTTGCGTCGGCAATTATGGACACGATGGATGGACGTTTAGCACGCTATCTTGGGAGTACCAGCCGTTTTGGGGCAGAGCTTGATTCTCTTTCCGACTTCATTTGTTTTGGCGTATCACCAACGCTGATTGTCTATCTGAGATCTTTACATGAATGGAATGGTTTAGGTTGGATTATTACACTTTATTTCAGCGTCTGTATGGCTCTGCGCCTTGCCAGATTCAACACGGTAAGCATTGAAGGTGACTCAGATAATTGGCCAGAAACCTACTTCATGGGAATCCCCGCCCCACCCGGTGCAATTATAGTTTTAATGCCATTAATGATTGATATTGTTTTAAAGAACATGTCAATTACTAGTCCAGTCACTTCTCCCTATGTGATGACAATTATGTTGTTGCTGGTAGGTACCCTCTGCATAAGTAAAGTCCCTACATTTTCTCATAAGACGATTAAAATTGCCCCTAAATATGTACCTTATGTATTGATTTGTGTTGCACTCTTAGGAGGAGCACTATTTGTGGAGCCATGGGTGACGTTATCTGTAATTTCAATTGCCTATCTATTTACAATTCCTTTTAGCATTACAAAATTCCGCAAGGAACATCGCGGATCTGCAACATAGCTTTTTTCAAACAAGAAGGCCCTCGACTGAGGGCTTTTTCTTTAGAGTGATTTTAGGCACTCATTTCTAATTTTCCCAAATCTATTTTGACCTTTTTGACTGATAATCCTCGACCTAAATAAAGTTGGCTTATGAAGCAATCCTTACGCCATCTGGGGAACCTGGACCCGCTAGTCCCCTTCCATAAAGGAGGTCTTAACCCTCCCTGCTTTTATGACTCCGGCAGTAACCTGACGCGCAGAAGAGTGATTTGATTTCGGTGTCTTCTTAAGACTTCAAATTTATAGTTGTTAACCATAAAGGTCTGTCCTATTTCTGGAATCATTCTGACCTCGTAAAGAAGAAGCCCTGCAATGGTCGATGCATCTTCATCAGGCAGTGTCCAATCAAGCTGGCGATTAATATCGCGGATCGTCACAGTCCCATCAATAATATAAGAACCATCCTCCTGAGGGCGAATCCCCCGCACAGCAATATCATGCTCGTCAGTAATATCGCCAACGATTTCCTCAAGAATATCTTCAAGAGTGACGATCCCCATAAATGCACCATATTCATCTACAACGATAGCAAAATGCTCACGTCGATTACGAAATGCATGCAACTGATCGAGTAAATCGGCGTTTTCTGGAATAAACCAAGGCTTATTGACAACACTAGTGATATCAAGATCATCCAAATGACCTTTGTGAGCTTGGACCGCGCGCAAAAGCGCCTTTGCATGAATAATTCCAATAATATTGTCAGGATCATCTTTCCATAGTGGCAGCCGAGTAAAGGGACTGGCAAGGACTTGTTCAACAATACGGCTAGAGCTATCATCAGCATCAATCATTGTGACGTTTTTGCGGTGAACCATAATCTCTTCCACATGGACGGAACCCAAGTCCAAAATGCTCTTCAACATGGCCCTTTCATTCCCCGCTCCTTGTGAAGTACTAAAGTGCATATCAATTGCGCCACGCAATTCTTCTAACGCCGCAAATTCCTCGTTTCCTTTTGATTTAAAACCAAAAAAACCTAGATGCCAACGGGCAAAATTATTAATTCCCAATGTAATTGGTTTGAAGATTTTGAAGATGAACCAAATCGGCCAAATAAAGAAAAGGAGTACCCGCTCCGGTTGATTAACCGCGATAATTTTAGGCAAAGTTTCAGCATAGACAACTAACAACGCACTGGTAATAAGTGGCGCATAAATCACTCCTTCGCGCCCAAAAAAATTCGTCAAAATATCGGTCACAGCAGACGTTGTAAATGTGATAATTAATGTATTACATAGCAAAATAGCACTTAAGGAGAGACCTAGATTTTCGGTAAGCTCGCGCGTCAACCCAGCCCGCTTATTCCCACTTTTAAACATTTGATATAGCTTTGCTCTTGAGGCTGCTGTTATAGATGTTTCAGATGCAGATAAGGTAGCTGCCCCAATCATGAGGAGCAAAATAAGGATAATCATAAAAGTTAACATAAAAATCTCAATAGGTTAATCGTAAAAAGCACTCTGTCGCTCACCATCTTCTTCGGACGCTGCAGGCATAAGAGTTGATATTTTTATTTGAGCTGGTGAGAGGGGGGATAATTCTTCAGTCTCTTCCTTTCTCTTTTTTTTCAATTTATTACTTGTTACATGACAGGGCAATTGCTCCCCTTTTAATCTTTTATAAGACTCTACAATAGCTGAACTTTCAAGCGGCAAAGCTGAACTATCAAAATCATCTGTAGGATTTTCTAGCTTTTCAAACAGCGACTCAATAGCCGACACAAGCTCATAACAATGTTTTGCCTGTGCCTGATCATTAATTGGATTCTCGCTTCCCTTTTCAAGGCGGGTCAACAATAGTTCGATATCTTTTAGCAAAAGATTATCCATGCTAGCAAACTTTTTGGCTGTTTCAAATTTCTGCAAGTGATTTTTATAGATGTGGATAAGCTCTTTAATGTCTACGCCTAAGTGAAAAAGATTCACTTGTTCAGTAAATAACTTTTCATGGATTTTAGCAAGGCGCCCTTTACGAGACTCTACCAAGCTCTTTAAGCGAGCCTCATAGGCCGTCTTTTCAGCATTTTCTGCGTTAGCCGACCCCATGATAATACTCGCAAGACTTGCCAGCAGAAGAGAACTCATCATCATTTTATTAATTATCCACATCTCTTAGCTTACCTCTACTTACATGGAGTATATCAACTATTTACTTAAAATAGAATGCTTTTCAAGTGAAGGAGATTAATCTCAAGTTTTTTTACCTTGCCTTCCGGCCCTGGAACAACGAAGATAATGCGATTTACCTCGTTTTTTTTATCCTGCAATAATGCTTCCAAAAATAGTGACCATCTCTCTTTATTCACATAGTGATGAAATTGTGTTGGCAAGCTAAACTTGATAAGTAGTTTTTCGATTACTTCTAAAGGAATCGTTTTTTCTCCCAACCGTTGCGCTAGCTGTAATTCTATGAGCATTCCCAAAGCCACCGCTTCGCCATGTAATAACTCGGGCGCAGTTTTTTCTAAGGCATGACCGATTGTGTGCCCAAAATTAAGACCAATACGCGTCCCTCCTTTAGCTTCATACCAATCATTCCCTATAACCTCAAGCTTTGCCCGAATTGCCCCTTCCACCAAAGTTAGAATTTTTGGTACTTCAGGAGCCCCCAGTAACTGCAAAAGAGTTCCCTTTGAAAATGGCGCAATTTTAATAATTTCCGCCATGCCTGCCTTTACTTGCCGAGCATCAAGTGTCTCTAAAAAAATATCAGTGATATAAACTTGCTGAGCCGGCCAAAAGGCACCTAATTGGTTTTTACCGTAGGCTGTATTGATAGCAACCTTGCCACCAATACTGCTATCAACCTGCGACAAAAGGGTCGTTGGCAAGAAAAACCAGGGAATACCGCGCTTGTAAATATTGGCAGCAAAGCCAGCAACATCCCCCAGACAGCCCCCCCTATCACCATGAGGGAATCATAGCGTTGACATTGGTTTTTTTGTAAAAACTCTACAATTTGCTCAACATTTGCCAACGTTTTAGCATTTTCTCCTCCCCTTAAAGAGAGTATTGGCATCTCTAAATCATTAAAGAGAGTAGGATAAAGTTGTTGAATCACTTTATCCACAACCCAAAAAGAACGATTAAAAGCTTGCCCCATAAGATTAGGCTTTATAACATTTGTAAGAGCATCCATTATATTGTTTTTCAAGAAGAAAATTTGACAATCATGCTTTTTCTCAATTGAAAATTGGATTTTGTTGGGTCGCATATTTACATTTTACGTTCTAAGTATATTTAGAATAAGTATGAGGCATCGATTGTAGATTTTCAAACTAGTAATCGAAGAGTATACCTCTTTACAATTAAAATAGTTTAATTTTTGGCTAAGAAAAACCGTGGGTAAAGTTTGGAGAAGACTAGTTGATAGCCTCCAAAGAGAAAAATATGACAATTTTGAAAGAGACCTATTAAGGAGAACCTCTTATGGTAATGCTTCTACGTAATTCAGAACGGGGCTTTCGAGACCATGGTTGGCTAAAAAGCTACCATAGTTTTTCCTTTGGTGACTACTATAATCCAACCTTCACTGGCTTTAGAAATCTGCGCGTTATTAATGAAGACTATATAAGCTCAAAAAGTGGATTCCCCACTCACGAGCATGCAAATATGGAAATTCTCACTTATATGTTGACGGGAAGTCTCATGCATGAAGATACTCTTGGGCACAAAAAAGTTATCTATGGCGGTGATGTCCAATATATGCGCGCGGGGCACGGCATGAGTCATAGCGAATATAACAACTCAGCAACAGAAACAACCCATTTTTTGCAAATATGGCTCCTGCCCCTTAAACGAGATGTATTGCCAACGTACGATCAAATTAATCTGGAACGAGCAATAATAGACAACAAGCTCAAACTTATTGCTGCAGGCTTAGGAGATGACTGGAATCGCAAGGCGGAGGGTGTCATTGAGTTAAATTCAGACGCCAAGATTTACGCCAGTATCCTCCATCCAAATTACGAGCTTACCCATACACCAATGCCCCATAAAAGTATTTGGATTCAGGTAATTACAGGCAAGATTATTGTCAATGGTTTACACCTTGAACGTGGAGACGCAATTGCGTTTGACTCAGGAGAACAAGTCTCAATACATGCAGTGCATGACTCGCACTTTTTATTATTTAATTTGGGTTCCCCCGGGATGGTTTAAGGGGTATGTCTTACCCCCTCCCGACCGATTTAAATAGTCTTTAGAACATACTCAGTGGGATATTGATCCCGAATAAAATTAGCTAGCGCTAAAATTACCCGATCTACTGTTGCATTTGTTGGTTCATCGAGTGTTTCTACAACAACATCTGCTTTGGAATAGACGGGATCACGTTCCTTAATAAGCTGTTCCAAAGTTTCACGATGATTGGCAGCATCTTCAAGAAACGGACGATCTGTCCGTCTGGAAACACGTGCCACCAATGTATCTAAATCAGCCTTCAGCCAGACAGAAATTGCTTTGGATTTAATAGCTTCACGGCTCTTATCATTCATAAATGAACCACCACCTGTGGCAAGCACATGCACCGATTGATCTAGCAAACGACTAATTACGCGATATTCACCGCTCCTGAAAGCCTCTTCGCCATAAACATTAAAGATATCTTTAATGGGACATCCTGCTGCTAATTCAACCTCGTGATCCGAATCAAAAAAATCAACATCAAGGCGCTTTGCCAAACGTCGTCCAATACTGGTCTTACCCGCTCCCATCAGTCCAACAAGAACGATCGTCTTTGGAGGACGAAAGCTAAGTTGTGACGGGTTAATTGCCGTGAAATTCGATGCTGCCTGTTTCATGTCTAGCCATTCATTCCGTATATTAAACTTAAAAACTGTTTGTAACTTCCCCACAGGTGACAAGTTATCGCTTAAATGAATATTGTCCTATTTCTGACTATTTTCAAGTACTTTTGCCTTACTATTCCAAGTTAGAGCAAAACATATACATGCTAGCATAGCAGAAATAATAAAGAAAATAAATCCACCATCCCAGCCGTAATTATCAGCAATCCAGCCAATACAAACACCGCTGATGGCGCTGCCACCCACATAACCAAAGGTCCCGGTTAGACCAACAGCCATACCAACGGCACGCTTTGATGCAAAGTCAGCCGCAGCGACTCCGACCAAAACTTGCGGACCATAAACCAAGAATCCAACGGATGTCATTGCCAATGTATTCAATAAATCATATCCCGCTGGCACAAACCAGAAATAGCATAAGGCAACGACCATGCACATCATATACAAAAAGCTTACAGGCCCACGTCTGCCAGCGAAGAGTTTATCCGACAACCAACCTGCTGCAACACCACCAAGCATCCCAGCAATCTCAAAAGCGGCAACTTGCCACCCCGAAGAAGTCAGTGACGCCCCTTTAAGTTCGCTTAAGAATGTGGGCGCCCAATTGAAGACACCCATGCGTACCACATAAAGGAACATATTGCCTAAACAAACCAACCAAAGCTCTTTATTATAGGCAAGTGTCGCAAAGAGCTCCTTCATATTCATATCACCATCGGAAATGCTTGCACTCTTTGCACTCACAAGACCGCTATGATCTTCAATAGAAGGTAAGCCTAATGATTCAGGTGTATCCCGCAACCGATTAAAGAGAAGGACAACCATAACCAATGAAATAAGGGCGGGCACAAAAAAAGCACTACGCCATCCATAGTTTTGGATCAAATAGCCAGCAAGAACAGCAATAATCGCACCACCAAGCTGATGAGAAAGATTAGTAATCCCCCATTTTGTCCCAAGCTCAGTCGGACTAAACCAGTGCGTTAGAAGACGTGAGACGGGGGGCCAACCCATCGATTGAAACCATGCATTAAATGCCCATACCACTGTAAAAAAAGCAATACCGCTGCCCCAACCCATCACTAAACTCGTCAACGCGCCTCCCAAAAGGCCTAGACTCATGAAATACCTAGCGTTAGAACGGTCACTCAAATAACCATTTAGAAGTTTGCCTATACCATAAATAATGGACCAAATTGTGATCACACCTCCAAGCTGAGTCTTTGTATAACCAAGGTCAGCAGAGATGGCAGGGATCGCCATGGAAAAATTTTGGCGAACTAAATAAAATGCAGCGTAACCAAAAGCCATTGAATACAAGATTCGCAACTGCCAATAAGAGTATTTTTTTTTAATATCGTTGGAATTATACTCTGGAGTTTGGGCTTCCCTATCAGGTATAACCTCTATATCTTCTATAGTTGAGCTAATTTGATTCATGCTCTATCCTAAGTTAAAAACCATACAAAATTCTTTATTTACTAGCAAACATATAATGTTAAGCTAACAAATCATCAATGTGATTTTTCATTTGACTCGGAAATAGTTTAATTCGCAAGTAAAAAATTTAAATTTCTCTGCATAACGATATATGTTACCATAGTACCACAAAGAAAAATGTTGATTTTTCCATATGGTTAGATCATTATGCGGATAATATATATTAACAATTTCGAAAAAGGTTGCTCAAAAAATGCAAACAATATCGATTAAACCCAGTGAAGTAAAAAAGAATTGGGTCCTTATCGATGCGCAAGATCTCATTCTTGGGAGACTTGCATCGATTATCGCTAACAGACTCCGCGGCAAGCATAAAGGGTCATACACACCTCATGTTGATTGTGGTGACTATATTATTGTTATCAATGCTGAAAAAGTTCATTTGACAGGTAACAAGCTTGAAGACAAAAAATTCTACTGGCACACAGGTTATGCTGGCGGGATTAAAGAGCGAAAAATTGGTCAAATTTTGAGCGGCAAGCACCCTGAGCGCGTTGTCAAAAAAGCTGTTGAGCGTATGGTTCCACGTGGACCATTGGGACGCCAAATCATGAGCAACTTGAAAGTATATGTCGGTCCAAATCACCCACATCAAGCCCAAAACCCACAAGTTTTGAATGTGGCGGAATTGAATCGTAAGAATGTAAGGAGCATCTAGTCGTGTCACGCGAAAAAATTCACTTAGAAGATCTTAAGTCTGCCGTCAAAGAAGCTGCAGCTCCTGCGGCTGAACGGTCCAGCACACCAGCTGAACCACAAATCGACGCTCAAGGTCGTGCGTATGCAACAGGTAAAAGAAAAAATGCTGTTGCTCGCGTTTGGATTAAACCAGGCAACGGTAAGTTGATCGTCAACGGTCGCCCCGGTAGCCAATACTTTGCGCGCCCAGTATTACAAATGCTGATTGACCAACCATTCAAAACAACAAATCGTCTCGGTCAATACGATATTTGGTGCACAGTTATTGGTGGCGGTCTTTCTGGTCAAGCAGGTGCCGTCCGTCATGGGATTAGCAAAGCGTTGGTTAACTTTGAACCAACATTACGTTCCCCATTAAAACAGGGTGGTTTCCTCACTCGCGATAGCCGTGTTGTTGAACGTAAAAAATACGGTCAAGCAAAAGCACGCCGTCGTTTCCAATTCTCCAAGCGTTAATCGCTTTGGTTTTCGGAACACTTCCAAAAAGGAGAGCAATAAATTTGCTCTCTTTTTTTATGTCTCTCCTAAGAGAAATAAAACTAAGAGAAATAAAACGAAAAAATTCCCTGTCTCTCTGTTTTTATTGTGGGTTTATTAATTAAAGTTGAAACGCTGAAAAAAAGAAGAAATAATAATGAAAAAATTCCCCCTCTTTCTGTTTTTACCCCTAGTATTTTTTATTAATCATAGCTGGGGCGCTGAAAAATGGAATGTTTTAGAGCCTGGCAATAATATACATGTCATTGCTCCCGGCTATGGTAATCACGATGGCTCTGTTGAACACGCGCGTAAAGCCATTTTAAAAATGGGATATGAACCTCTTATTCCGGATGACCTCATCAATCCTCATCCCCTTGGTTATAGCAACACAGAAGAATACCGTGCTGCCCATTTAAAAGAAGCATTGTGTGATGAAACCAAAATTGTGTGGGCTCTTCGGGGTGGCCGAGGCTCCTCGCTTCTCCTCCCCTCTTTGCAAGATATTCCCCTATCTACTCCCGCAAAGTTAATAGTTGGTTTTAGCGATATTACGGCACTTCATCTTTGGGCCGCAGCCCGAAACTGGCCCTCCCTTCATGGAATTGTCTTGGGATATAACAAAGAAGCAAATCATGCTGTTAATGCGGAAGCCTCCCTCAACGAAATACTCCCCATTCTCACAGGTGAGATTCAAGAGCTGACTTACAAATTTCTCCCCCTCAATAAAGCGGCTCAACAAGAAGGTAGGTTTGTTAGAGGCCCTATTGTGGGAGGAAATGTTTCTCTTATACAACGGAGCATTGGAACAGAGACGCAGCTTAACACTAGCCGTAAAATATTGTTTCTTGAAGAAACGGGCGAGCAAGCCACGAAATTGATGGAATCTTTAAATCATATGGAAAGAAGCAGGCTACTCGATTCTCTCCAGGCTGTAATTTGGGGGAACTTTAATTATGCCCCAGAAGAGCATACTAAGTATCAGTGGCTACGCGAAGCTCTTGCAGAAAAATTGGAGGAACGCAATATTCCATTTATCCACTCTGACGAGTTTGGGCATGGAAAAAAGAATCATCCGCTTCCTTTTAATACACCAGCTATTTTAAGTTTTTTAAATACTGAAGAGGCATCATTAACCGTTAAAACTAATAACTAAGGAAAAGCTATATAATCTTTCATCAGCAATTGAAGGAATATCATTTATCTCGATAAGGAGACTCTACTCGCAAATGTTAAAACTTTTCTCAGTACATGGCAGTAGAGAATCTTATCTCTGTGTTGTCATTTTCAAGATGAGAGAGTGAGAGATGACTTGGCAAGTGTTACGAAATATCGATATTTTCTCACTATTGGGATGTCCTAAGAAACATTTAAACCTTCTTTTTTCTACGCTGAAATCTTAATGGTTTTTTAAGTTTCAATAAGAGACGTCGCATATAATTCTTTTTTGTCTTGATGAGATGCACATCAGCTAGGGGGGTTAAAGAATAATGCCAAATAGTAGCCGGTGGGATGTTTTGTAAAACACGACCCAATTTCCTAGCAAAAATTCCAAATGATTTGGCTGGAATTGGAGAAACAAGACCGTAAGTAAATTGGAGCAACCCCCCGCCATCACCCAACACTTGGAAACAGGAATCGATAATTTCTTTTTGGACTTTTTTAGGTAAATTAACCATGGGAATGCCAGAAATGACGGTGCACACATTCCCAATTGCGACTTGAGGAATGAGGGTTTCAAGCTCTGTTGCGTTACCTTGAATCACGTGAACACCTGGAAAATTTGTCTTCAGGTAGCGGGCTAATTCTTTATCTAACTCTAAAACGATCAACTGGGATTCAGGAATACCGGCTTGCAAAATTGCCCTGGTAAAACGCCCAGTCCCAGCGCCAACTTCAATAACATAATCCCCTTCATTATAATCAATATGGCGACAAATAAATCTGGCAAGTGCTTTTGAGCTCGGAGCAATCGCCCCCAACGCTCTGGGGTTTTTGAGGAGGCGCTGCAGAAATAAAAAGTTCTCGTTATCCTGAAACCGTTTATCTTTCAGATTCAGCACGACGGAACTCCCAAACAAAGCCTGGCGGTATGTTCAACCATGAGGAGACGAGGCGCTTACTCTTGATTGATTTATTTTTTCTAAAGGGGGAAAGGGGTGTGTAACAGACATGATAAAATTTGCCACCAGGTTTTAACACAGCTAAGCTTTGTTCTAAAATGCGGTCACGAATCTCAGGATCCAAGTACATCAGGGGAATAACAGAGTAAACCACGTCAACACTACCGCTAAGCTTATCGCCCAACAAATTAGGCAGCTCGCACGCATCACCATGAATCACATTAATTTTAGGCATGCTGGACCTTAAAAAACCGCAAAATGACGCATCCAACTCCACTGCGGTTAAATTTTCAGGCTTAACACCATAATCCATTAATGAGCGTGTCAGGCGACCTGTGCCAGCTCCAATTTCCACCACTTTGAGGCACGCTGGGTCATGAATAAGCTTTGCGGCTGATCTGGCCAACTTTTTCGAGATGGGAGCCAAGGTTCCAAGTTGTTTCGGCTCACTGAGCCAGCGTCTGAAAAATAGAGAATTTTCGCGTTTAACCAAATCGTAGTTAATCATCGTTTTCCGGTCGGTTTTTAGATACTTACCTGTTTATAACGTTATTTCGCTCTCATATTCAAGGAAATTACACCCAAACAGCAAGAGGCGGTAGCGACATCAAAATGGCGTCGACATTGCCATTGGTTTCCAGCCCAAACTTAGTCCCCCGATCATAGACAAGATTGAACTCAGCATAGCGCCCACGTTTAATGAGCTGCTGTTGCTTTTCTTCCGGCCCCCAGGGCTTTTGATAATTGCGACGGACAATCTCGGGATAAATCCCCAAAAAACTTTCTCCAACAGCTTTTGTAAACTCAAAATCTTTTTCAAAGTCCCCTGAATCATGATAATCGTAAAAAATACCACCAACACCACGTGGCTCTTTGCGATGCTTGATATAAAAATATTCATCACACCACAGTTTGAATTTAGGATAATAATTCTCATCAAATTGATCACATGCAGTTCGGAATGCCTTATGAAAATCGTCTTTATCCTCCGAGCATTCAATGGCTGGGGTTAAATCAGCGCCTCCCCCAAACCATGACTTGCTCGTCATGATGTGGCGTGTGTTCATATGGACAGTTGGAACAAAAGGATTAAGAGGATGTGCAACTAATGAAATCCCAGCAGCCCAAAAGCGAGGATCCTCAGTTGCACCTGGAATTTGAGCCGCGAATTTAGGCTCAAATTGTCCCCACACAGTTGAAATATTAACGCCTACTTTTTCAAAAACACGCCCATTCATAATCGACATAATACCGCCACCGCCTTGGCCATTTTCTTGGGATGCATCGGGGCGTTGCCAGGCTTCCCGCCGAAATTGCCCGGGTAAAAGATAGGGATGAGCGCATTCCTCCTCTAACTTTTCAAATTCTGTGCAAATGCGGTCCCGCAATGTCTCAAACCAGGTTTCCAATTGCGCTTTTCGGGTTTCTAATTCCATTATAAATCTCCTGTGGGGAATTGGTTTGTTTGTCTAAGTGCTTCAGTGAGAACCATCGCCGCTGAAACTGCTACATTAAGCGAACGACACCCAGAAAGCATGGGAATCAACACCTGTGCGTCAACTTGGGTGGCCACGGTCTCGGGAACACCTGAACTTTCCTGACCCAATAACAAAATGTCAGTTGGTTGAAACTTGAATGTCACAAAAGATTGCTTAGCTTGCGCATCCAGTAAAACAATGCGAGAGCCAGTGGCTTGTGTTGCCTGCCAAAACTTCACCCACGACACGTGCCGCGTAACGTTGGCTAGCTCAATATAATCCATCCCAGCACGCCGTAATTTTTGATCGTTCCAAACAAAACCGCAAGGCTCTATAACATCAAGAGGAACTCCTAAGCAAGCGCCAAGGCGCATCAAGGTCCCAGTATTTTGCGGTATTTCTGGTTGATAAAGCGCTAATCTCATTCAATTCTCTTGATTGTTTCTTAATAAGGTCGCTGAAAATCTCATTCTTAAGCTTGGATAATATATTGATTCTCAACATATTTAATAATTTTGATGCCGCATGCGTCATAGTGACGCATTCCGCTTCTGACCAATGTAGCATTTAATTTGGTAATAAAGGCACATTTTATTGGGTGGTTACGTGGACTCGACAAAGGACAATCAAAACGACACCGTGGGGCAAGCCACACGGCGCGATTTTCTTTTTTTAACAGCAGGAGCAATGGGAGCAATCGGCGGTTGTGCTGCAATCGTACCGTTTGTCAGTAGTATGAACCCCTCCGCCGATGTACTTTCACAGTCCAGCGTCGACGTGGACATTGACCATATTAAGGCAGGCGATTCGCTCACCGTAATGTGGCGGGGAAAACCGGTGTTTATCCGCCGTCGTACCGAGGAAGAAATCAAATCTGTCCGCGATATTTCGCTAAAAATCTTAAAAGATCCGCAAACCGATGAAGCGCGTACAAAACATCCAGAATGGCTTGTGGTCGTTGGAATTTGTACCCACCTTGGCTGTATCCCTACCATCAGAAAATCGATGGATCCTATGGTTGACGGTTGGTTATGCGCCTGCCATGGCTCGCATTATGATGCTTCTGGTCGAATTATCAGCGGCCCAGCGCCACGGAATCTTGATGTTCCTGTCTATACCTTCATCAAAGAAAACAAAGCAATTCGGATTGGGGAAGCAGCGTGAGTATTATTAAGTGGATCGATAAACGTCTCCCGGTTTTTACCTTTTTAAATCATGAACTTAGAGACTATCCAACGCCCAAAAACTTAAGTTACATGTGGAACTTTGGCTCACTTGCGGGTATCATGTTGATCATTATGATGCTGACCGGCATTTTCCTGGCCATGAACTATGTCCCCAACGTGCATTATGCTTTTGACAGCGTGGAGCGCATTATGCGCGAAGTCAACTATGGCTGGTTGATTCGCTACATGCATATGAATGGGGCTTCAATGTTCTTCATCGTTGTGTATATTCATATTTTCCGCGGTCTTTATTATGGATCCTTCAAGGCACCGCGTGAGCTTTTATGGATGATTGGTGTTGTTATTTTACTGTTGATGATGGCAACTGCGTTTATGGGGTATGTTTTGCCATGGGGGCAAATGAGCTTCTGGGGGGCAACGGTTATCACTAACCTCTTCTCAGCATTTCCACTTGTGGGTGAATCAATTGTGACTTGGCTGTGGGGTGGTTTTTCTGTTGACAATCCAACACTCAACCGTTTTTACGCACTGCACTATCTGCTACCGTTCATTATTGCTGCCGTCAGCATGCTCCACCTTATGGCCTTACATCAATTTGGGTCCAACAACCCTCTTGGCATTGATCGTAAAGGCCCTGAAGACAGCATTCCCTTTCATCCCTATTATACTATTAAGGACATGTTTGGCTTGGGTGTTTTCTTGTTAATCTATATGGGGTTTGTCTTTTATGCCCCAGACTTTTTTGGTGAAGCTGATAACTATATTCCAGCCAACCCGTTGGTAACCCCGCCTCACATTGTGCCCGAATGGTATTTTTTACCATTTTATGCAATCTTGCGCTCTATTCCAGACAAGCTTTCTGGGGTTTTGGCAATGTTCAGCGCGATTGGTGTTTTGTTCGTCCTCCCGTGGTTGGATACGCATCCTGTCCGCAGTAGCCGCTTTAGACCGTTTCACCGTTGGCTATTCTGGGTTTTATTGATCGATTGTTTTGTGCTTGGTTGGGTGGGCGCAAATCCTCCAGAAGGAAACTTTTTGATGATTGGACGATTAGCAACAGCTTACTACTTCTTCCATTTTTTGGTGCTGCTTCCCTTTCTCAGTAAAATGGAACCTGTACCATTATTGCCGATGAGTATTAGTCATCCCATTTTAATAGGAGCAAAAAAATGAAAAAATTGATTGCTCTTTTACTGACAGGCTTTTTGGGAACAGTTGCCACTGAAGCGATAGCAGAGTCGGATACACGCCACCCGAAAAAGGTGAATTGGCCCTTTGCAGGACCTTTGGGTAAATTTCCTATTGATGCCTTGCAGCGTGGTTTTCTTGTCTACAAGCAAGTCTGTGCTGCTTGTCATGGGTTAGATCATTTGCGTTATGGGAATCTGGCCGGTCAAGGGAAAGACATTGAGACCATCCGCACCACTAATCTTGGGCTTACAATGGAAGAAGCCAAAGCAATTGCTGCTGAATATACTGTGAAAGACCTTGATGACGAGGGGCAACCAGCGGATCGCAAAGCCCTGCCATCGGATTACTTTGCCAACCCTTATCCCAACGAAAAAGCCTCTCGTGCGGCCAACAACGGGGCTCATCCGCCAGATCTGTCATTGGTGGTAAAGGCCCGCCCGGGTGGTGCTAGCTATGTCTACTCATTGTTGACAGGATATGAAGAAGCTCCAAAAGATGTCACCGTTGGGCCGGGACGTTATTATAATCCTTACTTCCCAGGGGGTCAACTATCAATGACCGCACCGCTTACAACCGATGGGCAAGTCACCTATCCGGATGGTACTCCTGCCACTGTTGACCAGATGGCCAAAGACGTTGTGACTTTCTTGGCTTGGGCCTCAGATCCCCATGCCGAAGAACGTAAACAAACAGGCGTTAAAGTGATGTTCTATCTTTTGATTATGACAGCCGTATTTTATCTGGCAAAACGTCGAATTTGGAAGAATGTAAAACACTAGATCGTCTCATCCTTAAAAATATTACCTTTGAGACATTAGGAGGTCCAAAATGTCTCAAAACCTCCCTCGCTCTAATAGAGATTAAAAACAATCCAGCTGTTAATTCTAAGGTGATTTTAGTTGGAAAATAGGTGCGCGCTGCTATAATTATATCTGATGCTGTAATAGCAAGAAAAGACTTTATATTCTAAATACTCGAAGCTGTCAATTTCTGGCTTCGCCTCTGCGGTTGCCTTGCTTCCTTTTGGACGAGTTTATTTTGTATACATTCGCCCTCTTCCTTACCTCCGCTCTCTATTATTTAAATCTTAATTCGCACTCCCAGCTCTATAACGCGAGCATAGGGGATTTTATAGTATTCCGTTGCGTGCATCGCATTTTTAGCAAGAAAAATGAATAATTTAGCCCGCCACAGAGACATGCGCGGATGAATAGTAGAAACCGGAATCCCGCGGCTCATGAAAAAGCTAGTTTCACACAAATCAAGGCATAAACCATTTTCATCACACCGTTCAAATATTTGAGTAATATTAGGAACTTCTTTAAAACCAATGGAATAAATCACTTCATAAACATTAAATCCAAGCTCAATAATCTTGATTTTTTCTGCTTTCTTAACGCGTGGTTCGTTTCGCGTAATAACCGAAAGAAAAATGACCTTTTCATGCATCACTTTGTTGTGACGATAATTAATACTAAAGGAATTGGGGATATTTTCAGGAGTTGAGTTCATATAAACCGCCACGCCAGGGATTCGAAGCGGATGAATATCACTTAGAAGTTTTTTAAATCCCCGAATTGTTTTGCCAGCATGAATGATATTGTCAGCCAGAATATTACGCCCTTTAATCCATGTTGTCATAATATAGAAAGCAGCCACAGCAATCAGCAAAGGCATCCAACCTCCTTCAACAATTTTAGTTGAATTGACAGCACAAAATAAGAGATCAACTAATAAAAAGACACCAAATAAGGAAGTCGTTTTAAAAACAGACCATTCCCACGCGCGAAGAGCAATAATAGTGGTCAGGATGGTCGTTATAACCATAATGCCGGTGACTGCAAAACCATAGGCAGAAGCCAGATTATTTGAACTTTTGAAGACTAACACCAGTCCAATAGTGAGCACCATAATGATCTTGTTAACCATTGGCACATACACTTGGCCGATGTGCTCACCCGATGTGTGGATTACCTGCATTCGAGGTAAATACCCCAATTGAATTGCTTGCCAACTAATAGAAAACAGCCCGGAAATTACTGCTTGAGAAGCAATAATTGTGGCAATTGTCGATAAAATCATTAAGGGGAAAACCCAAACAGTCGGCACCAAGAAATAAAACGGATTTTGAATTGCCTCATTATTGGTCAATATCAAGGCTGCCTGCCCCATATAGTTAAGAGCGAGAGAAGGGAAAACCAAGTAGAACCAGGCACGCTGAATCGAGATTCGACCAAAATGGCCCATATCCGCGTAAAGAGCTTCAGCTCCAGTAATCGCCAGCACAACTGCTCCAAGGCTACCCACCCCAACCAAACCATGGGTGGTAAGAAAATTGATTCCATACCAAGGATTAATAGCCTTTAACACAATGGGGTTGTGGATGATTTGGATTAAGCCTAAAATAGCGATCACAAAAAACCAAATAATCATGGCCGGGCCAAAAAACTTCCCCAGATTGGCCGTACCATGGGATTGAATGAGGAAAAGCCCTAAGAGAATGACAACAGTAAGGGGGATTACATAGGGACTAAATGCTGTGGAGTAAATAGAAATCCCTTCCACCGCACTTAAGACAGATATGGCAGGAGTTAGAACAGCATCACCATAAAATAACGCCGCGCCCACAATCCCAAAAATTAAAACAGTTCGGTAATATTTATCAAATCGCCTCTTCAATACTAAGGCGGTGAGCGCAAGAATACCGCCTTCACCATTATTGTCTGCCTGCAGAATAAAAAAAACGTATTTAATGGAAACGATCAGTGTTATCGACCAAAGAATGAGAGAAAGTATTCCCAAAACAGACGCTTCTGTGAGGGGGAAACCGGTATTAGAAAAACATTCTTTGACCGTATACAATGGACTGGTCCCAATATCACCATATACGATACCAATCGCACCGATAATCAAATGCTTTAACTGTTTAGTCTGCTTTTGTTGCGTTTTGTCCATACCAATACACAACTTTCCCTGTCTATGCTATTATGATACTCCTCTAAAATTCGCATTCAACAGTATAATTATTCGTTAAAAATAATGATAATTTTGCAAAAAAGAAATTATACCAATTTTTGCTCCGTCAACCGTTCTAAAATTTTAAGCGGCGATAGCTCTGGTTGTGCCATCCCTGTCACTGGCAGGTGAATTGTTTGTTCAAAAAGATGCTGCCCAGACATGGCGGCGTGAGAAACCTGGTCCGTCATCACAATCCACGTTCCTCCCGCTGGAAAATGGATTGTTTCCTGTTCTGCCGTTTGCTGATAATTGATATCTGCCTTCATCTGGTCATGCATCTGGAGCATGTAGTGATCATAAAGAGTTCGATAAGATTTCGTCAGGCCAACCTTATGCAACAAGCATCTACTTCCCGGAAATGGCTTTTTTATCCGGGGCAAAAACTGGCGTGCTACTTTCTCAAAAGGCTCTCCCAACCGCCATACACGCGGTTTCCCTAGGGGGTTCACATTAGAAAATACCCGCAAAATACGGGTACCCTGGTTAGGAGTTGCAGGAAAAGCATCCACATGAAGCCTTGTGTCATCTTTTTTGAAGGACGTAACACGCCCTTCAATTTCAGCAGGTCTAAAACTTGTCCTAGCAATGTGAATATGAGGTTGATATTGTGGAAGAATGGTTGCTACCAGCTTTTGGCTTGATTCACAAAAACGATGCATCATTGCTTGCAAATATGCTGCCTTCTCTACCTTACAAGATGTCCCTTTTAATTGCTGACGTCGATGATCATAGCTGATGTTTTTTGACTTTGCGTCAAGTGTATTGGGGGTTAGGAATTCTGTCTCTTGTTCATTCAGAATAAACTTTAAATTTGGAAAAAAGAGAACTTTTCCATTCTCAATGGCTTGAATCGCTCGATCCATCTCTGCGTTAAGTAATTTTTCATCAAAACGAATTGTCTCAAAAAACTCCAAAGCTGGCATCGGTTGGTCTCCTCTCATAAATTTAACAAATTCAGACTAATTAAAAACTGAGCAATACCAAATAAGATAATTGAAATCAGAGTAGTCACACAGAATTTCAATCCAATTCGAGGTTTAGCTGGCGCACTTTCCGCATGCCCTACCCTCGGTTGCTTTTCTATTTTAACACCAAAGGGCAAGACCATGAAAAGGACGGTCCACCAAATGATTGAAAAAGCAACAATACTAGAAACAAGTGTCATAATTTCCTCCGATGACAGGGGGCACTAAACTAAACCCCCTTTGTTCCCAGGGACAGAAACTTGTGGGAGCGATGTTCCTGGATTGAATCCCCATTCATTTGTATTAATTTACTCAAAGCATCTTCAATGGCGCGGCCAACAGCTTTAATGGCCTCCTGTGGATGGCGGTGAGCCCCGCCCATTGGCTCGGGGACAATACGATCAATAACCCCAAGCTTATAAAGATCTTGAGCTGTTAATTTTTGCGCCTCAGCTGCCTCTGCGGCTTTACCCGCACTACGCCATAAAATAGAGGCGCATCCTTCAGGAGAAATCACCGAATAGACCGAATGTTCAAGCATCAGAACCGTATTCGCCACTCCAATGGCAATCGCCCCTCCCGATCCACCTTCCCCAATCACCACACTGATGAGGGGAACACGAACACGCAAACACGCCTCAATGCTTCTGGCAATCGCCTCTGCCTGGCCACGTTCTTCGGCATCAATCCCAGGGTAGGCACCCGCAGTATCAATAAAGGTGACGATTGGCAGTTTAAAGCGATCTGCCAACTCCATGAGGCGTTTTGCTTTACGGTATCCTTCAGGCTTTGCCATACCAAAGTTATGATGAACACGAGATTCCAAATCATTCCCTTTTTGCTGTCCAATGACCAAAACAGTCTGGCCCCCTAATCGCCCGAATCCACCAATGATTGCCTGATCTTCGGCAAAGGTTCTATCACCGGCCAAGGGTAAAAAATCTTCAACCAACTCATTAAGATAGTCAAAGAACTGCGGCCTGTTTGGATGCCGCGCCACTTGTACTTTCTGCCAAGCCGTTAGATTGCCATAGGTTTGACGCAAGAGTTTATCAACTTTGACTTGAAGTTTTGACACTTCATCCACAATGTTGAAATCCCCCGCTGTGGAGAGATGTCTTAGCTCTTCGATTTTTCCTTCAAGGTCAGCAATTGGTTTTTCGAAATCCAAAAAGACCGTCATACTCTGTTTTCCTTATTTGCTTTGAGTATCTATAGAACGTCACTTCGACATAAGAATCCTCTCAATGTCATTCTCATGCTGACAAGAGGGTCCATGTTTTTTTAACAGTATGGGTCCATGCTCCAACAGGTCCTAAAGCTTGCCTGTGCCAAGTTGGTTTCTTCGCTTCTGTTAAGGACAAAAAAGTTAAAAAAACTTACATTCTTACGCTTTCTTACATTCAAGTGATATTATATATTGTCTCTATCTTTATGTATTATTCCTATCTTGTACCCTAAATTTTTCGTTTT
Organism: Candidatus Paracaedibacter symbiosus; assembly: GCF_000757605.1. GTDB lineage: Bacteria > Pseudomonadota > Alphaproteobacteria > Paracaedibacterales > Paracaedibacteraceae > Paracaedibacter_A > Paracaedibacter_A symbiosus. The sequence goes on from NZ_JQAK01000004.1 coordinate 27,384, forward strand.
GCCAATGGATGATGCTGGGTAACAAGATTAACAACATGATTAGCCACCACATGAGTATAGATTTGAGTTGTTGAAATATCCGCATGTCCCAGCAATTTTTGAATCGATAAAAGGTCTGCCCCTCCTTGCAATAAATGGGTTGCAAAGGCATGACGCACCACATGGGGTGATACTTTTTCAGGATCAATGTTGCTAGCAATTGCAAGTTCTTTCAGTAATTGAAAAAATCGATGGCGAGTCAAATATCCCTCTTTACTTCTGGAGGGAAACAACCACTTATGATTTGCGGGATGCACTGTTTCTAAAAAGCGAGGGCGAATTTTTAAATAATTTTGTAAGGCCTCTACAGCATGCTGTCCCAAAGGAACCAGCCGCTCACGCCCCCCTTTTCCTTTAATAAAAAGCATTTGTTGATCAACAAGCCTCGATAAGTCTTTGGGAATGACTGCAAAGGGAAGCGAGACAAGCTCACTCACACGTAAACCACTGGCATAAAGAATCTCCAGCAGACAGGATAGGCGGATTCCTTGCGGTGTTGTCGCCGTTGTGGCTGCCTGATTAATCAAAAAGTCAACCTCTTCCATTGTCAGCGTTTTTGGCAATGGCCGTTCTGGCTTAGGACTATCTAAAAGCTGTGTTGGATCCCCCTCAATCAACTGTTCTGACAAAAGAAATTTATAAAATTGTTTAATCGCTGACAAGCGCCTTCCTTGCGTTGTGGCTGCCAAACCTCTGCTCGCTAAGGATTGAAGATAGGATTCAACGTCGGCTTTTTCACTCAAGCGTAAGAATTTAGGCGCAATGAATGCAGCAAAATCAGCTAAATCACGTTGATAGGAAAGGATGGTGTTTTGGGCGCTTGCCTTTTCAGCTGCAAGCATTTCAAGGAACAATTCGATATCTGTTAAAGTCATTTTATTCGTTTCATCGAATGGTGTTAAAAGGTATCATAATTGAGCTTGTTAAGAGAATCAATGCCAATAGAATTAATCACCTTGCTTAAAACTAACCACCTTTTGTGTGGGAACTTGAAGAGCCGGAATACCATACACCCCCAGTGCCATAAATGTAATTATGATGAGCAATGGTAAACTTACCCAAAAAACCTTCACAAAAAACATTTTGTTTTTCCTTTCCACGAGACCGCTAAGTAACTTAGTTTTTTCTATTTTCTACGCGCAGCTCAAAGTCTTTATTTTCTCAAGATCTATTTCACGATTTTTAAGCGGAAGCCGTCTTCAAATCATCTGAGGGTGACTGAGAAAGAGAGAATTTAAGCCTCCTTGACCTTAAGCTTATTCAAATGAAATCTAAGTTCACCTAATTGATCTAAGGTTTTTTGTTCTTCCCGTCCTTGGGCCACTTTCAGTTGCGATCTTGCTTGGGCTAAGGTTTGGTTGATCTTCTTAGAGTCCTGAAATTTTTCAACCAAAACACCATGCAATTCTTCTATTTGCTGGTCCAATTGGTCAATATTGGTGACCATTTGATGACTTGACTGCGTTGACCAGTTCTCATAGGCATTAAAAGTCATTCCGTAATCAGGGTTGTCCGTTAGCAAAATACGTTGTTCTTGATGGTGACTTTGTAAAGCCGCTAATTCTCCAGAAATCTGATCAATTTCTGTTTGAAGTTGACCGAATTGCAGGCGTAATTGATCCAGCTCAAACTGTAAAACCCGATCAATGGTGGAGAGATTCTTGATGAACTTCTTCATGAACGTCAAATACCTTTTGTAATTGTTGGAACGACTCGTCGAGAGACACTTGTTGGATGTGATGTTGACTTAAGAACCGTTGCAGCTGAGGATAATAAAAAATTGCCTCATCCACCTCAGCATTACTTCCCTGGCGATAGGCACCGAGGCGAATCATGTCTGCCATATCTTCGTACGTAGATAAAAAGCGCCGTGCCTGACGTACCAAGGTTTGTTCACCTTCGGAATGACATGCTGGCACCATTCGCGAAATACTCCGTAAAATATTAATTGCTGGATAATGACCCCGCTCAGCAATGGAACGCTCCAAAACAATATGGCCATCTAGAATCCCACGCGCCGCATCAGCAATCGGTTCATTGTGATCATCCCCATCTACTAGCACAGTAAAGAAAGCGGTGATTGTTCCTTGACTCACCCCCGGCCCTGCTCGCTCCATTACCTTGGCAAGCTCCACAAAAACGCTAGGCGTATAACCTTTGGTGGTGGGAGGTTCCATAGCTGACAACCCAATTTCACGTTGCGCCATCGCTAGACGCGTCACACTATCCATCAAACAAAGAACTGATTTCCCTTGATCCCTAAAATATTCAGCCACACTCATCGTAAGATACGCCGCGCGCCTTCGCATCAAGGGAGCTTCATCAGACGTAGCCACAACAAGCACACTTTTCTTCAATCCTTCTTCACCAAGGGTATCTTCAATAAATTCTCGGACTTCACGACCCCGCTCACCAATCAACCCAATCACACAAACATCGCAATCTGTATAACGTGCCAGCATGGACAAAAGCTTTGATTTACCCACGCCAGAACCTGCAAAAATCCCCAGACGCTGCCCCTTACAAGTGGTCAAAAACGTATTGATCGCCTTGACACCTACATCGATCCGCTGGGTGATTTTCTGACGTGAATGCGCCGACGGGGGAGATTGGCGAATTGAGACTGCTGTTTTACCCGGCATAAGCAACCCAGCCTCATCAACTGGTTGCCCTAGCCCATTAATCACGCGGCCTAACCAACTTTCATGGGGATAGACTTCCCCCTGATTGTCAAAAAAATCGACTCTTGCGCCCGGACGAACCCCATCCATTGACCCATAGGGCATAATCAGTGCCTGGTTATCCTCAAATCCGACAACCTCCGCCATTAATTTTCGATGGTTGCCGAGCGCAATTTGACATTGAGTCCCCACACTCACCACGTTGCTGTTGGCACTCGCCTTGATCATCAAACCATGCACTGAACGCACCACACCAAAAATAGTGAGGATGGGAATTTTTTCTATTAAATTACAGACGGCTTCAATGGACATATGTAAAACTTGTCTAAAATACACTATAAATATTATACTACATAAATAAGTTAAGAAATGGTTAAATTTTATTTAAAAAAAATAAAAAATTCCGATAGTTATCTGTAAATTTATTTGTTACGATAAATTTAAAGAACTATGTTTTGACGGGGATTTACGATGCGAATACTCCTCATAGAAGATGACTCAGCAACCTCAAGAACGTTGCAGTCCATGCTGAAAACCGAAGGGTTTGTTTGTGATACAACTGACCTTGGTGAAGATGGATTAGAAATTGGCAAGCTTTACGAGTACGATATTATTATTTTGGATTTAATGCTTCCTGACATGAATGGTTATGAGGTGCTCAAACGCCTTCGCGCCGCCAATGTTAAGACGCCGATTTTGATCTTATCTGGTCTAAAAGATACAGATGACAAAGTCAAAGGCCTCGGGTTTGGAGCAGATGATTATATTACCAAGCCCTTTAATAAAGTTGAACTTTTGGCCCGTGTCCATGCGATTATCCGCCGCTCCTGCGGCCATTCTGATTCAATTATTAGAACAGGTCGTCTGGCACTCAATCTCCAACAACGCACTGTCTCTATTGATGAGGAGATCATTCATCTCACCGGCAAGGAATATGCGATTTTGGAGCTTTTGTCTCTGAGAAAGGGGATAACCCTGACGAAAGAGATGTTCTTAAATCATCTATATGGTGGCATGGACGAACCTGAGCTTAAAATTATCGATGTGTTTATTTGTAAATTGCGCCGAAAATTATCTGAGGCATTGGGTGGCATTGATTGTATTGAAACAGTTTGGGGACGTGGCTATGTTTTGAGGGATCCCCAATCCTCCCAAAAAGGAGATGCTCGCAAAGAAATTCCTATCACCAGCCAGGAAATGAGTGCTCCAAAAGTGGAATCCCACTCAAAGGATAAACTAAGCGCAACCTCATATCGTTAAGATTCTGGAAGTAAAGTGTGAATATCCTCCTCAATGACGGGTTTGATGGCGTCGCTGGGAGGGGAGTTACTATAAGATGATATCTTTTAAAGGCCGGCCTTGAGTCGGTTTTTTTATTATAAAATTGAGATGAAAAAATTGAATTTGATTGAATAATCTTCTGGAACATGCTTTATTTTGTGACTACATTAGTGAAAACTTATAATGTAATGTGATCTATACTGGTTATTATTGCCCCTCAAATTTCGTGAGTGTGAACACGCTTAGACGAGAATGACAAGTTTGACGTATATAAAAAGCAGCAGTATATATTGAGTTCATATTACATACAAAACAACGACTTAAGCAATAAATGACTCAAAAAGTGCCACAAGTTATTACATTTGGCTGTCGCCTCAACACCTATGAATCGCAAGTGATCAAGGATCTTGCCACAGAAGCAGGCCTGGAAGAAGCCTTCATTATCAACACTTGCGCGGTGACATCTGAGGCTGAACGTCAGGCTCGCCAGTCCATTCGCAAAATCCGCCGCGAAAATCCTACCGCCAAAATCATTGTGACTGGTTGTGCTTCCCAAATTAACCCTGGCAAATATGGGGAAATGCAAGAGGTTGACCGCGTCATTGGTAATGATGAAAAAATGAAGCTACAAAGCTATCTTGACCATGAAAATCAGGAAAAAGTTTTGGTCAATGACATTATGTCCATTAAAGAAACAGCAAGTCATTTGATTTCTGGCTTTGAGGGCAAAGCACGGGCTTTTGTTCAGGTACAAAATGGCTGTGATCATCGGTGTACTTTTTGCACCATTCCCTATGGCCGGGGTAATTCACGCAGCGTTCCTATTGGCGAGATTGTCACTCAAGTGCGCACACTTCTCGAAAATGGCTATCCAGAAATTGTTTTCACCGGCGTAGATATTACCGCTTATGGCGCCGACCTTCCAGGCCAGCCAACCCTGGGACAAATGGTTCGCCGTATCCTTGCTCTTCTGCCTGACTTGAAACGCTTGCGCCTCTCCTCCCTTGACCCCGTTGAAATGGATGAAGATTTGTGGCTCCAGATTGGCAACGAACCGCGTCTTTTGCCGCACCTACACATGAGCTTGCAAGCTGGAGACAATATGATCTTAAAGCGAATGAAACGTCGCCACCTCAGAGAAGATGCTATTGCTTTTTGCCAAAAAGCACGCGAACTTCGACACGATGTTGTATTTGGTGTTGACTTAATCGCTGGATTTCCAACAGAAACTGAGGAAATGTTTGAAAACACGCTGGCAATTGTGGAAGATTGTGATCTCACCTTCTTGCACGTTTTCCCCTACTCGCCCCGTCCTGGAACACCGGCAAGCAAAATGCCGCAGGTTAAAGGTCCAGTGATAAAAGAGCGAGCAACACGCTTGCGTCAATCAGGTGAACAAGCATTGCAACGACTCTTAAAAAAACAACTTGGCACCACTGTGACGCTTTTGGTTGAATCGGTGGAAAATGGTCTTATTCAAGGCAAAACCGATCATTTTATTCCGATTTCTATTCCTTCCCCAAATGCTATTGAGATTGGAAGTGTGATCACAGCACACGTGAGTGATATCACTCAAGATCAATTGATTGGAGAAATTTTGTAATGTCCCAAAGCAGTGCATCAACCGAAAAAAAGGCTGGTGGTCGCGCCTGAAGCAAGGGTTACGTAAATCATCGGACAAACTCAATGATGGCCTGAAGCATCTTTTTATTAAGAAAAAACTCGATTACGCAACGATTGAAGAGTTAGAAGAACTTCTCATTCTCAGCGATATTGGTGTGGAAACAGCTGCAAAGTTTGCTGGCAACCTGGCGAAAGAAAAACTCGATAAAGATGTTACAATTGAAGAAGTCAAACAATTTTTAAGCGCCCAAATTGAGGAAGAGCTCCGCCCTTATGCTGTACCGCTTGAAATCTCTCAAACCCATCGTCCCCATGTGGTTTTAGTGATTGGTGTGAATGGGAGCGGGAAAACCACAACCATTGGCAAGCTTGGGAAACTTTGGCAAGATCAAGGACTCAAAGTGCAATTTGTCGCGGGCGATACCTTTCGTGCTGCAGCTGTTGAACAGTTACAGGTGTGGGCCAATCGCCTTAGCATTCCTATCTCAACCACGCACGCCGGTGGTGACGCCGCAGCCCTTGCCTTTGACGCGCTTGAATCAGCTAAGCAAAACAATTGCGATGTTCTCATTATCGATACAGCTGGACGTCTCCATAACAAAGCTGGCTTAATGGATGAATTGAAAAAAATTGTCCGAGTCTTGAAAAAAGTAGATGCCGATGCGCCCCATGATGTGCTGTTAGTGCTGGATGCCACAACCGGCCAAAACGCCCATCTACAGACAAAAACCTTTAAAGAAATGATTGGGGTAACCGGCCTTGTCCTGACTAAGCTTGATGGAACAGCTAAAGGGGGGGTTGTTGTTTCCCTCACCCAAAAGCATGATCTTCCTATTCACGCTATCGGGGTCGGCGAGACGGCCGAGGATTTACGACCCTTTACAGCCAAAGATTTTGCGAATACACTGGTAGGATTAGAAGCTGAAGAAGGATAATAATGAAGAATGCTTTTTAAAGAACTCCTCGGGGCTAGAACCTTTTTCCCTGGCTGTACGGATCTAAAAGAATTCACAGATGCAACAACAGCTGTTGGCTACCTAACTGAGCTTTACAATAAAAGCACGGGGATTGTCCGCAAAAACTTTGAAACATTACTCTATGGCGAGAACGAAATCGAAACCCCTGAGAATGCAAACTATCCGTTTATTGGCATCAAGGTTGACCGTAAAGATTTGAACATGGACTCTCGCCATGCCTATGGCGTTGTGAGTGAGCCTGGGGTTTATTCAAGTACAGTCACCCGACCAGATATCTTTGGCAAGTACTACGAGGAACAAATTAGTCTCCTTCTCGAACGCCATAAAGTGCCTATTCACGTTGGCACTAGCCCTTCTCCGATTCCCCTTCCCTTTGCCCTTGACAGTCAATCAACCTACAAGGATCCTAACGCTTTTGAGATAAGTCAGCTTTGGCAAATGGATTCAGGCTTTGTACTTCCCAATCTTTCGCGCATCGATGATGATGTCGCTAATTGCGTTGCCGCGCCTCACTTGGGGTCAACTAGACCAATGTCGATCTTTTCAGGTGAGAGAACAGACTTTTCCTTGCATCGTCTCCACCACTACACTGGGACGTCTGCAGAACATTTCCAAGGTTTTGTACTCCTCACCAACTATCAGCGCTATATTGATGAATTTATTACTCTCGGATTGGCAGAAATCAGCAAGTCGGATGAGTATGAAAGCCTGATCATTCCTGGCAACAAAAAATGCACATCGCTTGTAGACGTACCAACAGGAGCAGGATTACCACAAATGCCTGCCTATCACTTAAAGCGCAAAGATGGCATGGGAATTACTTTTGTAAACATTGGGGTTGGTCCAAGTAATGCAAAAACGATTACTGATCATTTGGCCGTATTGCGCCCTCATTGTTGGCTAATGTTGGGTCACTGCGCTGGATTGAGATCAACCCAAATTCTTGGTGATTATGTACTGGCCCATGGTTATGTGCGGGAGGATCATGTGTTGGATCAAGACTTGCCACCGTGGATTCCAGTTCCTCCTATTGCGGAAGTCCAAGTTGCTCTTCAGCAGGCAGTTGCCAACATCTCTCACCAAAATAGCCTGGAACTTAAAACCGGTATGCGCACAGGAACGGTTGTCACAACTGATAACCGCAACTGGGAACTTCGCTCACGTGAACTTTACGAGCGTTTCAAACAAAGCCGGGCGATTGCGGTGGATATGGAATCCGCAACTGTTGCTGCCAATGGTTTCCGATTCCGCGTGCCTTATGGCACCTTGCTGTGTGTTTCTGATAAACCGATTCACGGGGAGCTCAAATTACGGGGGATGGCCAACAAATTCTACCGAGAGCGGGTCAGTCAGCATTTGCTTATTGGTCTGGAGGCCCTACGTCTTATTCGCGAGCAGGGAGTCGATCAACTACATTCGCGCAAACTGCGTGGTTTTGATGAACCACCGTTTAGGTAGGAAGGCATTCTTCCCCTATTATACCCCTCCCACCGGAAAGTTATACAAAAAATGGTCAGAAATTCCTCCTTGCCACTTTCTTTCCCTTTAGCCTATGCTCCGGGAGAGGGCTTAAGCGAGAGGTTTATTATACCATGCCACATCAACATCACCATATTCATGATATCAACAACAGATTTTTGCTCGGTATTTTTCTAAATTTTCTTTTTACAGTTGTTGAGTTTTTTTATGGGATTCAGGCAAATTCAGTCGCCTTAGCTGCGGATGCCGTCCATAATGCTGGGGATATCATTGGATTGCTCATTGCCTGGGCTGGTTTTCAACTCTGTCAAAAAAAGACATCAGCCAAGTTTACTTATGGCTTAAAAAACGCCACTATCATCGCTGCTTTCCTTAATGCAATTATCTTACTGGTTGCTGTTGGCGGTCTTTCGTGGGAAGCCATCAGTCGTTTTGGAGAATCACAAACTGTTGTCCCAATAACCGTAATTGCGGTCTCAGTGTGTGGAATTCTGGTAAATGGCATAAGTGCCTTCTTTCTCACTAAGCATCGTCACCATGATATCAATATTCAAGGCGCTTTCCTCCATATGGTCCTTGATGCATCCATTTCTTTTGGCGTGGTGGTAGGGGGAGTTTTAATGTTGTGGCAGCCCTCGTGGACATGGATTGACCCAGTAATCACGCTTCTTCTTTCAGCCGTAATTTTAATCCATTCCTGGGGGCTCTTCAAAGAATCATTGAATTTAATGCTGATGGCCGTGCCGACATCTATCGACTTTGGTAAAATCATGCAAGATTTAAAGAAATTTCCTGGCGTTACCAGCTACCATGACCTTCATATTTGGCCCATTAGTACCACTGAAACAGCCCTTTCGGTCCATCTCGTGGTAGAACCCACCTTCTTTACCGATAGAACGAGTCGCTCTTATGTCGAAAAAATTAGAACATATCACAAAATTTCCCACGTCACCATTCAATTAGAAACCGATGACAGCAAGAAATTATGTGAGGTTGATTGTACTTAGCTTATTTTGCTGTTGCAGCTAACTTATCTATAAGCTGGGGGTCGTTTGGGTATAAACCCTTCAAATACTAAAAAAACATCAGCAATCCACTACCAAGCAGAATACGATAAATAGCAAAGGGCGCGAGCGAGTATTTTGCAAGATAGGCCATCATAAAGCGGATGGCGAGCAATCCAAAGGCAAAAGAAAACAATATCGCATATCCCACATCCATAGTTAGAAGAGGCGTTCCTTCTTTAAGTGCATCCAGGCAAGTCAAAACACCTGCCCCCATAATTGCTGGAATTGATAGCAAAAAAGCAAACCGCGCCGCTAAAACACGGTCAAGCCCCAAAAATCGCCCAGCAGTGATACACACCCCTGAACGACTGGTTCCTGGAATGAGCGCCAATGCTTGGGTAAATCCAATAAACAATCCCTTACCCACCGTCAAACTATTCACACTATGAAGGCGCTGCACGAGGCGGTCAGCAAGATAAAGCAAGATACCAAAAAAGATACTGGTAAAAGCAATAACTCTCACGTCACGAACTATATCCTGCCCTACCTTTTTAAGAATAAAACCAAAGATCACCGCAGGAATTGTTCCAATAATGATCAGCAAGCTTAAGTGAACATTAGGTGTGTAACATTTTTCGGCAAGGCCTGACAAAATATAGCGCAACGAATCACACATCATTGCCCAAATCTGCGCTCTAAAATAAAGGAGAACCGAACACAGGGTCCCAATGTGAACGGCGACATCAAGCTCCAATCCTTGGTCTTGCCATCCCAGCAGTTTGGGAAGCAAAATTAAATGCCCTGATGAAGAAATAGGCAAAAATTCCGTTAATCCTTGAATAAAACTTAAGATAAAGATATCAAACGTCGACATATTTAAAAAATTCAAACTCTTTAATTGCAGATTGTATCGTTATGTCATACCTTTAAAAGGTATAAAAGGTAAAAAATGATGCGCACACTTTATCACTACACTTTATGCCCTTTTTCCCGGAAAATCCGGTTAATTTTGGCTGAAAAGAAACTTGACTTTGATTTGGAACCGGAAAAGTTCTGGGAAAAACGTGAAGAGTTTCTCCATATGAACCCAGCAGGTCAAGTTCCCGTCTTCATTGACTTGAATGGCACAATCGTAGCGGATAGCTATGCCATTGGGGAATACTTAGAAGAAACCTATCCGGAAAAACAATTCCTTGGCAGTTCTTCCATTCCCCGGGCTGAAGTACGTCGTCTTACCGCCTGGTTTGATGATAAGTTTGCGCGTGAAGTAAGCCTTCCCCTTATGTTTGAAAAAACATTGCGCCGGTATATGCGAGAGGCAGGACCTACAAATTCTACGGTTATCCGTAATGCCAAAGCAACCATTCACTTTCATCTTCAATATATTTCCTGGTTGATAGATCGGCGCAATTGGTTAGCTGGGGATGATTTATCCATTGCTGATTTTGCCGCTGGCGCGCACTTTTCTGTTGTAGATTATTTAGGCGACGTCCCTTGGGATGATTACGAACCTGCAAAAGAATGGTATATGCGCCTCAAATCTCGTCCCGGCTTTAGAACACTTCTGTCAGATCGCTTGGCAGGTATTCCGCCCGCCCCTCACTATGGGGAGCTTGATTTTTAATGACAAGTTTATTTTGTTTTGGACTTGGATATGTAGCACAGCATCTAGCAAACAAGCACCCTTTTTGGCGGTGTATGGGGACAAAACAAGCTAAACCACTCAGTGAAAATCGCTTTTCTATCTCTCCTTATGAGACCGTTATCTTTAATGAGTTTCAACAGTTTGACCCGACGATCCTGGATAAATATAATCAATTCTTGATTTCCATTCCTCCTATCAAGGGGGCTGATCTTGTTCTCAAACACTATCAGAATTACTTTAAGAAGCGTGGATCATCGATTCGCTGGGTCGGCTATCTTTCTGCCACCAATGTGTATGGGGATCATGACGGCGCCTGGGTTGACGAAACCGCCACAACCAACCCAACAACAATCAACGGACGCGCAAGACTTGAGGCGGAGAAACAATGGCTGAGTCTTTATGAAATGCATCACTGCCCCGTCCATATTTTTAGGCTTAGCAGTATTTATGGCCCCGATCGATCCCCCCTAGAGAAGATCCTCTATGGCAAGGTAACCTTTCTTGTTGATAAAACGGGGCATTTTTTCTCACGGATTCACCTCTATGATATCTGCCGCGTTTTGCAGGCAACTCTTGAGCAACCACGCCCAGGTCAAATCTTTAATCTTGCAGATGATCTACCTGCTGAATATACAACGGTGATGGAATATGCTTATGCGTTATTGGGCGAGCTACCCCCTCCTAAACTGCCACTCGAAAGTGCAAAAATTTCTCCCGCCTTTCTCGAGTATTTTAAAGAAAGCAAACGGATAAAAAACAGCAAAATTAAGCAAGAATTAGGAATTTCTCTGCTATACCCAACCTATAGAGAAGGATTCCAGAATTGTCTCGACTTCATCAATGACAAAGAACAAAAAAATATCTAAAGTTAATTTAGCTCTCCAAGGCGGTGGCGCTCATGGTGCCTATACTTGGGGTGTGCTTGATCGTTTACTTGAACAAGAAGATCTCGTCATTGAAGGGATAAGTGGAACAAGCGCCGGCGCAATGAATGCCGCTATTCTTGCCAATGGCTATACAAAGAATGGTCCTGAGGGAGCAAAAGAGGCTTTAAAGTCGTTTTGGTGGGAAATTAGTCTTCTTGGAAATTTTAGTCCTTTTAAATCCTCTGCTATGCGAAATGGTAACCCTGATTGGAACCTGGATTGGTCTTTGAGTTATAATGCCTTTGCACTCATGTCGCATATGCTTTCTCCCTATCAAATGAACCCTTTAAACATGAACCCACTGAAGTGGGTGTTAGAAAAAACGCTCGACATTGAGGCGTTGCGCTCCTGTGAAGCGATTAAGCTATTCATTGCGGCCACAGCCGTTCGAACAGGACACCCGCGAATCTTTCGCCAACATGAAGTCACCATCGACGTCCTCCTGGCCTCTGCCTGCATTCCAACGATTTTTCAATCAGTTATTATTGAGGGAGAGCCTTATTGGGATGGGGGTTATATGGGCAATCCCGTCATCTGGCCATTGATTTATTACACAGATAGCTCGGATATCATCCTTGTTCAGATCAACCCTCTTTATCGTGAAGAAACACCGTACCATTCCTATGAAATAGTTAATCGTCTTAACGAGATCACTTTTAACTCAAGCCTAATAGCTGAAATGCGGGCGGTCCACTTTGTCTCAAAACTCATTGCAGATGGTAAATTAAATCGTGATGAGTACAAACACCTCAATATTCACATCATTACTGAGGGTGACCAACTCCATAAGCTCAATGCTTCCAGCAAGATGAATACGAAATGGGAGTTTTTCCAATATCTCCGCAGCATTGGCTATGCTCGGGCGGACGAATGGTTAAAACATCACAAATCCGCCATCGGTGAACGCTCAAGCATTGATATTAGGGAAGTATTCTTAAGTAAAAAACCAAAATTTTGTTAAGGCAATCATTCTATTTCTTATGCTAAAGTGCCCGTACTTTCATCTGAATCTTGGGTAGTGAGTGCAAGTGCATGAAGCCCTGCTTTCATTTCATCATGTAAGATGGCATAGACCCAACGATGACGTTCTACCTTAGAGACTCCTTTAAATCTCTTTGACACTATTTTCACCCGAAAATGAGTCCCTCCCTGCGCGGCGTCAGGATTGTGGTCTGCATGCTTAAAGGATTCATCGATAACAGATAAAATATCCGGTTCAAACTCTGCTTGTAGTTTTTCTGAAATTATTAGTTGCAATGTTGTCGCTTTCAACCGAAACCCCCTTGATAAATTGTGGCTCACTTTTATCTGGACGATCCTTAAAGAGAGCCTCCGATGGGCGTCGCTCCAAAATAAAAATCGCCTCAAATCTGTTGGCTATAATCTCGACTTCTTCAAGTATTTTGAGTATACTTCTTACATGTTTAGAAAATTTACGCAATGGTTTGATAACCCCCCTCCTAAAAACGCACCCGACAATCATCCGTGCGATTATCAGAATTGCGTTGAAAGGGGGATTTACCGCGCCCCAAAATCCCGACACCAATTAGACAAAGGCGTCAATGATTGGCATTGGCTTTGCCTTGGCCATGTTCGTGACTATAATAGCTCTTGGAATTATTACACAAACATGTCGGAAACCGAAATAGTGAATGAACGCCAAAGCGACATTACTTGGGATCGGCCAACCTGGTCGCTCGGTGATCAGCCTCAAAACAAAATTTTTCAGTATAAATTTGAGGATCCGTTTGGGTTTTTTGAGTCACAACCTAAAAATAATTCAGTTAATAATACAATTAATCCTAACCAAGATGCCCTTGACCTTTTGGGGCTAAGGATTCCATTTACCCGTGAACAACTCCAAAAAAACTATCGGCAGTTAGTGAAAAAATATCATCCTGACACGAATCGCGACAATCCTGAAGCAGAGGAAATGATACGCAGGCTGAATCAAGCCTATTCTCGATTACAGAAAATGGGAGAGGAAGGATTTCTTTAGGCCCGCCAAAAAACAGTCCTTTATAAGCTTTAATTCTTTACTTTAGTAATTATTCTACTAAAATTACTATCTCTTGTCACTTTTCCCTTGCTCTTCCATTCAAAAACCCTTAAATCATGAAAGTTATGATGAATACATTTATACATACCTCTAAAAAACACCTCAAGCGCAGCGCGCGCTAATATATTTTGTTGCCTAGATTCTTCCCTTTTATCCATACGTTAATATTAAAATAGTTTGAGATTCATTATGTCTTATGTTGAGTCGTTTTTTATACATCTTCGCACGGTTGATGACTTTTTTTGGAGTTATATTGGTTTTACGCTTGTTGTTAGTTTAGGTTTATATTTCACTCTTAAAACCAAGTTTTACCAATTCCGCACCATTGGCAAACTCAAACAAACAATCAAAGATTTACACCATGAATCCAAAGCTGTGCCTGGAGGCGGTATCCATCCCATTCGACTTTATTTTGCGTCCGTTGGTGGTATGGTTGGGCTTGGTAATGTGGTGGGGATTATCACAGCCTTGATTATCGGAGGTCCTGGCTCATTGTTTTGGTTGTGGATCGCGTCTTTTTCAGGGATGTTGATTAAATATGCGGAAATTTACCTCGGGATCCATTTTCGCATGCAAAACAGTGAGGGCAGCTATGACGGCGGCCCCATGTACTATTTACGCCATGCATTTAAGTCCTCGCTGATTCCTGCCGTTGTGGCAGTTTTACTCTGCATCTATGGGGTAGAGGTCTACCAATTTGTCATTATCACCGATACTCTCAGCCAAACATTTGCCCTTCCTAAATTCGCTGTCATGCTTACACTTGTTGGCCTTACTCTTTACACGGCAATAGGGGGTGTGAATCGCTTGGCTTCTGTCTGTAGTATCTTAATGCCAGGATTTATGATTGGCTATATGGCCATGTGTTTATGGGTGATTGGCTGCCACTTTGAGATGATCCCAGGTGTCTTGGCAACAGTTGTCAAATCTGCTTTCACCGGCCATGCCGCCATTGGTGGTTTTGCCGGTAGCACCTTGATGCTTGCGGCTCAAAATGGTATTGCCCGCGCCGTTTATTCTGGCGATATCGGTATTGGGTATGATTCGACTATTCAATCAGAAACAAAATCACAATCACCGGAAAAACAAGCCCGGCTTGCAATTTTCTCACTGTTAACCGACTCCGTTATTTGTAGTTTGAGCATTTTGGTTGTTCTGGTGACAGATCTGTGGCACAAAACGCCAGCTCTCCTCCCCTCGGAATATGTTGCGGCTGCCTTAGGAATGCACTTTCCCTATATAAATATTTTTATGGCGGTATTTTTCTTTCTTGCCGGATTTACAACGATTTTAGCATTCTTCACCGTTGGCATGAAATGTGCAAAATTCCTGTCAAATACTTGGGGAGAAAGGTTATATCTTGTTTATGGTGCTTGTTCATTTATTTTCTTTTCTTTCTTTGACCAATCAAAAGTTATCTTGATCATGAGTGTCTCGGGTGGCTTACTGATGCTAATTAATATGGTTGGCATTGTCAAATTACGAGATAAAATTTATTTTAAATAACAGTAAAAGAGGAGAATTCTGACGAAACCAAAAATTTGGGTTTCTAGCTAGCAAAAGGCGACGACTTCCAAAGAAGCCTATTGACGTTTGGAGTTGTTCTTGATACATATTAGCTAATTGAATTAAGGGGCCTATTTCGCCCGCAGGAGATAAAAAATGGCAAAGTCCGCAACAATCGCAGTAAAAATGCTCAGCACAGCTGATACAGGTTATTTCTACGTTGCTAAAAAGAACCCACGTAAAAAGCCAGAAAAATTCGAATTCAGAAAGTACGATCCAGTTGTTCGTAAGCATGTTGCCTTCAAAGAAACAAAAATTAAATAGGTTTCGCTTCGACGCTCCAAACCGTTAAAAAAACCCTCCCACCTTTTTAGGTGGGTTTTTTATTATTTTTCCTGTTGAATATCAAAAAAAACACACCATATGTGATCCATAAGTAACTTTTCAATAAGGATTTTATTAAGATGACAAAATTCTCTTCTATCTTTTGCCTACTATTAACTACATCTGCCTTTGCAATGGAGCCTGATAGTCTGCGCAGCCAGATAACCCCATCTTTTACACAACACCTATCTTCTACACAATTGCAAAAGGTCGATATTCTCAACACTCCCTTGACTGCAGAAATGTCAGCAGAAGAAATTAAGGAAATTGGTAGCACCGCATATCCATATTATGAACTTTTCTTAAAGCTTGAAAATCTGCAAAAGAATGAGGATAAAGTCTCTCCAAATAAATCTCTTGAACTTCTTGAATCTCAACTCGATCGCGATAAACAAGAAATTCATAACCAAGAAAAACGCATTGAAACATATAAAGAATATATTAATAAAGCAGCGACTTATACTCCTGGACTCAATGAAAAGGATGATCTTATTTTTGGTGTCAAATGGTATCCTGAAGGCATCACAAAAGATGGGAGAGTTTCAAGCTATCGTCCACAGTCTCCCTATCAAGGTTCAAACAGCCAGGATTTACAAACGGCATATGATGCACATTTTAAACGGGATGAATTCCGGGCAAGAAAGGTAAAAGAATTCGAAGAGGATATTAAAACGAGCGAAGCTAAAATTACTTCTTTAGTCGAATCCATGAGTCAGACTGCCAAAAAAATTGAGCAAGAAAAAGAAAAAGAAAAAGAAAAACAGTTGGAGGAAAGTAAGCCTATCCTAGAAACGCAATCAGGGCTTACTTTGCCGACTATTATGACATTAAAAAATGTCTTCAGAAACATAGCGAACTCAAGTATTAGAATTATTATTGAAACAAAACCTAACGCATCTGATGAAGTTTTAAAATCCGTTCAAGAAAATAATCAAACTCAAACTCAAAAAGCATTAAAGGCTTATATTGTGCTTCAAGAGGCTCTAAACTATATCAATATCAGCGCTGAAGATATTCGAAAAATTTATAACGACTCAAAGTGACTAGTAGCCTAGATGCAATAGTAAATTTTATGGAGGCCCACATTCAAGTGGGTTTCTCTTTTTTATTAAATATTTGATCTTATTTTCTCCTTCTTCCTTAGAAAGAAAGTAGGGTTTTCTTAAAAAAATATCACAAAATCATGCTGAAAATCATCATGGAGAATTATAAGCTGGCTTTTCATAGAGGAGAAATTCGATGTTTATAAAAAATCTCTTTCCTGCCTTCATTCTCTTTGGAGGGTTCGCTTTATTAGCTAAGGCAGAAACAGCGTCAAAAATTGAACTTCCCGCGCTTCCATATGAGATGGATTCCCTTGCCCCTTACATTTCTGAAAAAACTTTAGAATTTCATTATCGTAAACATCACCAAACTTATGTAGACAACTTAAACACACTCATTGAGGCAAAAAAACTT
Organism: Candidatus Paracaedibacter symbiosus; assembly: GCF_000757605.1. Lineage (GTDB taxonomy): Bacteria > Pseudomonadota > Alphaproteobacteria > Paracaedibacterales > Paracaedibacteraceae > Paracaedibacter_A > Paracaedibacter_A symbiosus. The sequence continues at coordinate 44,449 of NZ_JQAK01000004.1, forward strand.
CAAGGAAAATCCTTGGAGGAACTTATTTTATTAGGTGCAAACGATCCAAAATTAATCCCAGTGTTTAATAATGCAGCTCAAACTTGGAACCATACGTTTTACTGGAATTCAATGAAAAAAAATGGCGGTGGTCAACCAACAGGTGCACTTCTTGACAAAATCAAAAAGGACTTTGGCAGCTATGAGAAATTTAAAGATGCTTTTGTTGACGCCGGCACTAAGGTTTTTGGCAGTGGTTGGGTTTGGCTCATTTTAGAAGGCGATACCCTTAAAATTGTTACTACGAGCAACGCAGACCTTCCCCTTACTTCTGGTAAAAAAGCGCTTTTAACCTGCGATGTATGGGAACATGCCTATTACTTAGACTACCAAAATCGGCGCAAAAGCTATGTGGAAGTGTTCCTTAATCATCTTGTCAACTGGAGTTTTGCTGCAGCAAATATGAAGAGTTAGTTTAAGTCTGCCACCTCCCCTATCCCTTCATGGTTGACATAAGAGTATACGGCAAGATCCGTTATGAATACTATAGACGTGCCCTTGCCTAGTCGACTTTCAAAATTGATACGGTGGTATTTGAAAAGGTACGCGCCGTTAGCAGAAAAAAGGGAGTTTGGGAAAAATCAAGCTTTGTCTTTTTTGATGTTTCCAGAACTATAATCGCGCCCGACCTTACCCAGCCTTTGACCACAAGTTGTTCTAGCACTTTTGCTTCAAGATCATGAGAATAAGGCGGGTCAATAAACACCAAATCAGCCGGCCTCACTGCCGGGGACAACTCAAGAGCATCTTGAGCGCAGATATAGGCCTTTTCCTGGATTTTTAAGTGATGGACATTATCTAAGATTACCTGACGTGCAATCGGGTTTTTATCAACAAAGGTAACATGAGCCGCCCCACGCGACAAAGCCTCCAGCCCCATCGCCCCGCTGCCGGCAAATAAATCTAAAGCAACCGCCCGATCAAACTCAAATCCTTCTAGGTGAAGCAGGATATTAAAGACAGATTCACGTACCCGGTCGGTTGTTGGCCGAGTAATAGAGTCAGGAGGACGCTGTAATTTTCTTCCCTTAAATTCACCCGAAATAATACGCAATTTAACGCGTCCGTTTTGGTTTGGGGGGTAGACGTCTCGTTGGTGGTTTCTTTAAAGAAAGAGTTTTTTTGGCGGGCTCATCAGCTTTGTTATTAAAAAAGGGAAAATGCTTAGCAAATTCAGTGTAGGAAATTTCCCACAGATCGCCAGGTTGCTTGTCTTGCAATTGGAAAGGCCCATAAGCCACTCGAATTAAGCGATTCACCTGCAGGCCTAAATGACGCATCACTTCCCGAATTTCACGGTTTTTTCCTTCATACAGGGTCATAAATAACCAGGTATTGCGCCCCGATTGCCGGTCAATTTCCGCATCGATCCGGCCATAGTGAATTCCGTCAATGGTAATGCCACCTTTAAGATCCGCCAATTCCCTGGGGTCCACCTCGCCAAATACACGCACCTTATAATACCGCGGCCACTGAGTTGTTGGTAGTTCCGCATGGCGAGAAATTTGACTATCCGTCGTCAATAGTAATAGTCCTTCTGAATTCAAGTCAAGCCTACCCACAGAGACAACACGCGGCATTTTAGAAGGCAACCTTTCAAAAACCGTGGGTCGTCCTTGCGGGTCCTTGTGGGTCGTAATCAATCCAACTGGTTTATAAAATCCCCATAAGCGTGATTTTGGTTTATCAAGTAGATCTCGCCCATCAACGCTCACCATATTGGTCGTATCAACATTAAAGGCCGGGGTTGAAACCACCACGCCATCAACGGTCACCCGTCCCTCAAGAATTAATTTCTCTGCATCACGGCGAGAACATACACCACTGCCTGCGATTCGTTTTGCCAATCTTTCCATGAATTTACCGCGCTGCCTTTAAAAAAGCGTCAATGATTTTTGTATCCGCCTGGCTAACTTTATACTCAGGGTGCCACTGCACACCAACCATAAAATGATTGGGATTGAGGGATTCTATACATTCAATTACCCCATCTTCGGCCCAAGCACTGGCTTTCATAGGAGGCGCTACAATTTTAACTGCCTGATGATGGGCGGTGTTGACAGGGGCAGATTCTACTTGAGTAATGGCGTGGAGTTGCGTTCCGACTTCAATCGCAACGTTATGTGCTGGCTGATGAGGGTTTGGCTGTTGATGGGCGATACACCTTTCTACTTCGTCAGGAATGTGCTGGATCAAACTTCCCCCAAAGGCAACGTTCAATACTTGCATCCCACCGCAAATTCCCAGAATTGGTTTGCCTTGTTCATAGATTTTTTTGGCAATTGCAAACTCAAAATTAGTTCGTGCAGGTTTCATCTTGACAGTTTCGTGAACTTCTTTAGCTCCAAACAAACGGGGATCGATGTCAAAATCACCCCCTGTTAGCAACAAACCATCAATCCTTGCAGCATAATCATCGACTAACTCAAGGTAATGTCCCAGCGGCAAAGGCACCCCACCTGCATTCACAATCACATCACAATAATTTTGGCGCAGCGCATACCACGGCATGGGAGAATAACCGCCGTTGTATTCTGCGTCTAAACTGATACCAATCACAGGTTTTTTTGTCATCGTCGTTTCGAAATTTTAAAAAGTTGATATAGAATAGAATATAGTAATTTTACTTGGAAAGTTGACATTTTCTCAGCTTATTTTGGCTATAAAACCTACCCAGCGCTACCCCCATCAAAAACCTCCATAGCAGGCCGAGGATACACGTGAGGATAGCCGTTGGGTTCAAGCTGTTCGGGCAAATTACGTCTGCCGCAAGCGCTGAGCATCATAGTGGCAAATGAAATAACTAAAATTGTCTTAATATTCATAGTTTGGGAAATATTTATAGGGAAAGAGCTTATGTATACCGGTTTCTGTTTTCGTATCTTAGAACTCATTTTTACCATAAACCTCCTCAAAAAGAACCTATAATAATAAAAGTCGACGTGAAACTGCCGGACATCATCCCATATCTTCCAGTTGTTTAGGATTTAAGGAAATAAGAGAATAAGGTGGAAAAGTATGGTGGGTGATGACGGGCTCGAACCGCCGACCCTCTCGGTGTAAGCGAGATGCTCTACCAACTGAGCTAATCACCCTTATCTCTTACTCTTCGCACCTTAATTTTTTTCTAGTTAAAAAGCAATAACTTTTTTCTAAAAAAATAAATTAACCAGAAACAGCTTCTTTAAGCTGCTTACCAGCACTAAACTTTGCCAAGCGCTTCGCTGGAATCTTCAATGGTTCACCTGTGCGTGGGTTTCGGCCTTCAGTCGCTTGACGGTTGGTAACAGCAAAGGTACCAAAACCGATCAGGCGAACGGCTTCACCATCACGAAGAGAATCAGTAATTGAGGAAAATGTTGCCTCGATTGCGCGTTCAGCATCTGCTTTTGTAAGACCAGAAGCTGCCGCGACTTGTGTAACTAGATCGTTTTTGTTCACGTGAGTTAACCCTATATTAACGTTTAACAATGACTACAACAAAATCTTATGACTTGATTTTATTTTAGGTCAATGACCTTTGTTAACTTTTTAACAGAAAAATTCAATATTTTTGTGGAGTTTTGCACATGAAAAAATTTATTTTCTTCATTTTTGCGATATTTTTACAAGGAAAAGCCTATACAAAGATCGTTTTCTATCGTAAAAATAGAAAAATTTTAATTATTATTTTTTAGAAAAAATGTTTTTAACACTTCCTTTTCCCATGATTGATCCAATTGCGATCTCAGTTGGCTCCTTCAAAGTATATTGGTATGGACTTGCCTATGTCGTCGGCACACTCCTCGCCTGGAGCTATGGAAACTCTCTCCTCAAGAAACATCCAACCGGTTTGAAGCAAGAGAATTTTGATGATGGCATTGTTTGGATTTTACTCAGCGCCGTTATAGGGGGAAGAATAGGTTATATCTTTTTCTACGACCCTAGCATGATCATCCACCATCCTCTTGAAGCTCTCAAAACGTGGCATGGGGGAATGTCGTTCCATGGTGGACTCATAGGCGTGATTATCGGCAGCCTCATTTTATGTCACCGCAAAAAAATTCATTATTTCAAGTTAATGGATCTCGTTGGAACTGGGATGCCCATTGTTTTATTCCTAGGTCGCCTTGCCAACTTCATTAATGCAGAAATGTATGGCCGCGTCACGGATGCCCCCTGGGGCATTGTTTACCCAAATGGTGGTCCTAATCCCCGCCACCCCTCTCAGCTTTACGAAGCCTTCTTTGAAGGCGTTATTTTACTCCTTTTCCTCAACTGGTGTTGGAAGCGTCCAACGCTCCGCGAAACACCAGGACGCATGAGTGGTTTATTCCTTATCGGTTATGGGTTTTTCAGAATCGCCATTGAATGCTTTAAAGAGCCAGAATCATGGGTCGGCCCCCTCACTATTGGGCAGCTACTTTCTTTGCCACTCCTGGGTATTGGCTGGTATTTGGTACGCCGCCCAGTAAAGATATCCAGTCCTGATGCTTAAGACGGTTTTACAGCAAGAGATTGCCGCCCGAGGCCCAATGCGCCTCGATCGTTTCATTGATTTTGTTCTATACCATGCGGCTGAGGGTTATTATCGCCGCACTGTTCCTGTGGGAAAAACAGGGGATTTTATCACCGCCCCTGAAATTTCCTCGATTTTTGGGGAGCTGATCGGTTTGTTTTTTCTTGATTACTGGCAGCGTGCAAATTGCCCTACTCCAGTTCGCCTTATTGAACTTGGGCCTGGCAAGGGGACGATGATGGAAGATATGTTGACCAGCTTTAAACGTCGCCCCGTCATTTTTGAACAATTGAGTGTTCATTTGGTAGAGGTTAGTGAATCTCTCAGGGCGTTACAGCAGAAAAAATTAGCCCCCTACTCTTTTGTGCATTGGCATTGCTCGCTTGAAGAAGTTCCTGACGGATTTCACCTTCTTATTGGCAATGAGTTTTTTGATGCCTTTTCTATTCGCCAATTCAACTATAGAGGCAGTGGTAATAAAAACACCTGGACTGAACGGTTTGTGACCGATGATGGAGATAATTTTGGCTTTGTCGAAATGCCCCTCTCACATCCCCCTGTAGATTTTACTCCCGATGCACCTTGCCTTATTGAAACATCTGAGACAAGCCTCGCGTATGCGGATCTTATCGCTGATAAACTTGCAAAAAAGGGAGGACTTGGTTTATTTATTGACTATGGCGCGGCAAAAGAACCATGGACAGGGGACTCCCTCCAAGCTGTCAAAAATCATCAGTTTGTTGAGGTTTTAGCAGAACCAGGGACAGCAGATATCACCCATCATGTCGATTTTTTAAGCCTACAGAAATGCTTTAAAAACAAAGGACTAAAAACTTTTGATATTCTCTCACAAAGAGAATTTTTAACTAACTTGGGGATTGAACTTCGACTAGAGCAACAAAAAAAACTGCTCTCCCCTCAAGAATTAAAAAGGCAACAACTCGCTATTTTTCGGTTGATAGGTCCACAATTTATGGGAGAATTATTTAAGGTTTTAGCAGTTGGGCAAAATAATGATATAACACCAGCAGGTTTTTAAATGATTCCACTCATTCAATGCGACTCTCTCAAGTCACTTCCAGGGATTCAACATGGCTTTACTACCCGCCAGGGGGGCGTGAGTACGGGGTTTTTTGACTCTCTCAATGTGTCCAAAGGAAAAGGTGATCTTGATGTGAATGTCATGGAAAATCGCCGCCGTATTGCAGTGACCCTTGGCTTAAACGCAGACAATCTCATGACGCTTAACCAAACGCATACCAATAAAGTTGAAATTGTCGATGAAACTTGGCAGGCAACCACCCTGAGGGAAGCAGATGCTCTTGTTACCAAAACCCCCAATAAACTACTTGGAATTATGACAGCTGATTGCGTCCCTGTATTGCTGGCTGATTCGAAAAATCAAGTGATTGCTGCCGTGCATGCTGGTTGGCGCGGCGCTGTAACAGGTATTCTGCAGAACACTGTGGAAGCGATGATTTCCTGTGGCGCTGAGCTTTCTCATATCCACGCCGCCATTGGTCCTTGTATTTGGCAGCAATCTTATGAGGTTGATCAACAATTTTACGAAAACTTACCGCAAGCCGTTGATCTTTTCGTGAAAAGTCCCAAAGAAAGCCACTGGTTGTTTGATTTGCCAGGATTTGTTCAGCGTACTTTGGAGCAGCAAAAGATTGCCGGTGCCACCCCCTCTAAGTATGACACCTATAGCAATCCTGACATGTTTTTTAGCTTCCGCCGTAAAACTCATCTGGGAGAAGCTAACTTCGGTTGTAGCCTCTCAGCGATTGTTTTGACATAGGTGTTTAGGCCCCTCAAGTAAAGGTTAATTATTTTGGTGAGGAAGTTTCACTTCAAATCTGCTTGCCATAATCCAGCCTTTTCAGTAATTTGTGGAGGAGATTCTCAAAGCTTTATAGTAAATTTATCCAAAAATTAGAGCAAACAAATGTGAGGCCCCATGGATCGATTCAGCCCAAACCGCGAACAGTTAAAGGAAATCTTAAAAGTCGCCCGAGGGGATCTTGAACCAGACTTGGTCATTAAAAATGTTCAGCTATTAGACTTGATTAATGGGGACATGCTCACAACCGACGTGGCGATAAAAGGCCGCTGGATTGCCGGTATTGGTGAGTATAAAGGGCCCACTCTTGTTGAGGCGACGGGCCTAACCATCATCCCTGGGTTTATTGATGCGCACACTCATATTGAATCCTCTCTCATGCATCCTTTTGAATTTGAAGCAGCAACGCTGCCGCAAGGAACGCTCACCACTATTTGTGATCCCCATGAAATCGGCAACGTATTGGGTGAAGCAGGAATCGCTTGGTTCTTGCGTTGCGCTAAACACATGCAACAAAAAATGTTGGTCCAAATCTCCTCGTGCATTCCGTCCCTTCCTGGGTTTGAAACCAATGGAGGATCCTTAAGTTTAGAGGCAATGAACCGATTAAAAGAATCGCCTTACGCCTTTGGCCTCGGTGAGATGATGAACCTCCCAGCCGTGGTGGCTGGCGACGATGAAGTGTTGGACAAGCTTGATCTCTTTCGCGGACGCCCCTTAGATGGACATGCGCCAACAATTCAAGGAAAAATGCTTAACGCTTATCGCGCGGCCGGTATTCAAAACTGCCATGAGAATGTCACTGCTGAGGAAGCGAAAGAGAAACTGAGGATTGGCATGGCGGTGATGCTGCGCGAAGGATCGGTTGCTAAGAATCTCGCCACTCTTGCTCCCATCGTCAACAGCTTTAACTCACATCAATGTCTTTTGTGTAGTGACGACCGTAATCCTTATGAGATTTATACGGAAGGACACATTAACTTTATGGTCAAGCAGTTGATTCAAAAACACAAAGTTCCCCCTCATATTGCCTACCGCTTAAGTAGTTATTCCGCCGCTCAGCACTATGGCTTAAAACGTCTTGGCCTCATTGCACCAGGTTACCAGGCTGACTTTTTGTTAATGAGCAATCTTGAAAATGTAGACATTCATCAAATCTTTGTGGATGGCAAACCATTAGATTTACAGACGCTCAACACCAACATAGAAAAACATTTCAAAGCTTCCCAACCACCGATTCATAACAGTATCAATAGCCATAATTTGGCTCCTGAAAACCTCCAGATTCACCTAGAAGAGGCAGGTGTTTACAATGTAATTGGTGTCATCGCCGATGAAATTATCACCACCCACGAAAAAATCATCTATTCTAAGGGTGATTTTCTCACGCGAAAAATTAATAAAATCGCAGTTTTGGAGCGTTATCAAGCAAGCAAACAACCAAGCCTTGGCCTTGTGGAAGGATTTCAGTTAGTCCAAGGTGCTTTTGCTTCCACCGTGGCCCATGACAGCCACAACATTATTGCAGTTGGTACGGAGGATACGGACATGTGTCTGGCGATGAATCATCTGAAATCCATTGGGGGTGGATTTGTCGTGGCCAATAATGGCAAGATTACCGCCGAACTCGCCTTGCCTCTCGCAGGTCTGATGAGTCTTGAGTCAAGCCACAGCATTGCTGACAAGTTAACTTTGCTAAAAAAAGCGATTAGGAATCTCGGGTGTGAACTGCATGAGCCCTTACTACAGCTGGCCTTTTTAGCCTTGCCGGTGATTCCTTCTTTGAAAATCACCGACAAGGGACGTAATAACTTCGTATAGCATACATTATACGAAGTTATACGAATCCACGCCGCCATTGGTC
>NZ_JQAK01000004.1:52977-80544 GCF_000757605.1 Candidatus Paracaedibacter symbiosus
ACTACTTAAGCGGCCTCTCCCTCCATTTCATCTGAGTTAGAATCAATATCCATGGCAGCTATATTCATTTTTGATAAGCGCTCTGCTTCTTCAAATGCCCGCACAGCATTGATCCGGCCTAAACCATGAACATCTGCTTTATAGTCAGCTCCAAATTTATTATCCACATCTTCCCAGAATGGATCACAAGTTTGGGTCAAGCATTGCTTCAATTCAAGTGCCGTTAGAGTAGGATAATACTTATTCATTAAAGCTAGAAGCCCTGAAACATGAGGCGTTGCCATGGATGTTCCTGACATGGTATCAAACTTATCCCACGCAACAGTAGATAAAACATTTTCCCCCGGAGCAAAAACAAAATCTTGCGAGAACACACCAGGAAGGTTTGAAAAACGGCTTACTGTGATGCCATCTTCCCGCAGACTCCCTACAAGAAGCATCCGTTTAAACATCTCTGGCTTTTTCCCCATCACCCAAGCATTATGGTTCCCGAACCACATACCATGGAACCAGTATTGATAAAAGTTTGGTGAGAGTTCCTCAGTTAAATATTTTGAGTCATTGCCCGCTGCCATCACCAACAAACGGTCATTTTTTTCCAGCTCCTCCATGAGTAAATCCAATTGCCGCACATCACTTTTGTTGAGTAAGAAGTGGAATGATGCACTGATAATTTTCGTATCACTATTTTTAATACGCTCAATTAAATCGGGAATACCACGGTATTCAACAGGTTGTATCTCTGCTCCGAACGCCACCCCCTTTTTAGCACCAGATCGCTTTAATGCCGCAATAATGCCAGCGACATGGGTTCCATGCTCATCATCTCGCTTATATTTTTCACCTTTTTCAGGATATTTGATTTGATCCTCATCAGTTGCCACAAAATTAACTTGACGATTATCCACAAAACCGCAGTCCCATACGATGGCTTTAGCCCCATTCCCTGTCATTCCCTCCTCATGTAAAAGATCGACACCTGTTATTTTGTGGGGATGCAATGGCCCTTTTAGCAAATATTTAGCTGAGTTTTTCTTCACATCTTCAGCCAACTGGCGCCATTTTTCACGTTCTAATTTTTCATGTTCTAGAAATTGAACAAAAATATCTGAAAAAGGGATAGATGAAAAATTTAGATGGGTTATATAATCATTAAGGCCAAAACGGTGGATAAACTTTTCTGTGTAGCGTACCCAATTATCATGATCTAAATACTTTTTATGCGTATAATCACTCAAATCACGCTTTTTATAAAAGAGTTCGCCAATTTGAGGATACTGATAAGGATTTATTTTTTTGAATTATCATAAAGATATTCACGTTGATACACTTCACGGTTTAATGCTTTTTCAGTAAATCGAAAATTATCCCGCCTATATTCTGCCCCCAACCGCTGAACGATTTCGTTCTTAACCAACATAAAATCTTTTTCTTGATCACTAATGCCGGGAATGGGAGCATTAGCTGCCCAGCAGAAATTTTTGCCCAAAAATACAGCAACAGTAGCACAGATAAACAAATATTTCATCATATCAAAACTCCTGAGCAATATAAGACAATTGATACCCTACAGTTTTGAAATTAAATTACCGCAAGTTAAGATGTGATTAAAAACAGATCACTTTTTTGAATAGTTGGGAAGAATATAGAATAGAATGGTCGGAACGGCGGGATTTGAACCCACGACCCCTACCCCCCCAGAGTAGTGCGCTACCAGGCTGCGCTACGTTCCGCAATTATCAGACTCTGTGAACACAGAATCTAGAGAAATATAGCCGCATTAACCGGTGAACACAAGAGATATTGATAAAAAATTCACCTGATTTATCTATTTTCTTGCAGCGAACTGACCTTAACAGTAATACTCCGCGACCCTGGGTCTCTTATCCCCAAAATTTCAGAATCGTTCATTTCATGCCCCTCACGATACATATGCATTTGCTCAACTTTGGCTGCAATTTTTTCGTTACGGTGTATAATCACCTTAATTTCTTTCACCGTCATCAGATCATCATTAAAATAAATATTGCTTTTATACGCTGGAATGGCCTCCTGGTCATTTTGAATCAGTATATCATAAATGCGATGATTATGGTGCGCTTCACAGGTGAAAAACTGGCTTAAAAACAACAAACTTTTAAACATTACTTTTACTTTCTGAACTAAAAATAATATTTAAAAGCTTAACAAAAGAAGATTAAGTTTCATTTAAAATGGCTATAAAAATACGCCCCTCAAACCGAGGAGCGTTTGGTCAAAAAACTAGATAAATTAGTCTTTTGCTTGATTAGCTGGGTCAATACGCAGCACTGAATTCGCGTCAGCAACTTTTTCAGAAACTTGTGGTGCAGGCGTGGGTGCTGCCATCTTTTGTGCTGGGGCAGCAGCAGGAGCTGTTGCTTCAGTTTTTTTAGCCTCATGATGCTTTTTCATATGATGATGCATTTTTTTTCATGATGTTTTGCCACGTCATGATGCTTTTCCATATGATGTTGATGGGAGTGCATTTTAGCCTTGTCATCAGTCTTGGTCGTTGGCTCAGCTTTTGGCGCTTCAGCTGCAGCTGGAGCTTGTTGCATTCCTTTGTCCATATTTTCGCTGGCAACCGCAACTGTTGTAACGGCAAAAAGGCTTGCCAATAAATACTTTAGGTTCATAATTTATCTCCACATGGTTTTAACTATACGATATTAAGTATGAAATAGTTAATATAGCTTTTACAGCACAAAACTAAATTTTTAATAGAATTTCTAAATATGTGGCTTTTCATGCTCAACTTCTTGAAAAAATTAAAAAACAGTTAATATTTCATAAAAAGAATGCCATACTATTTTTAAGGAAAGTATATTCAAAAAAGATGAGTACCCTCCACATTGTTAAGAACGACACCTCTTTATAGAGATCAGCCTGAAAAAACCAATGAGGCAGGCAAGGTATTACCCCTTCTGCTGCCTGAGGCACGATTTTCTACACCTGATGTCAGCACCAACAAAATGGCGGGCTTTATTCCCAAATTTTTAACAGGTGGGCCGTTATTACAGTCTGCTGATCTTGAAATTAGTCGCCAACAACTTGGCAAAGCCGGGTCTTCCCGCCGTTCTCGCATCGCTTTAACTTACAATTGGTTACTAGAGGAGCTCTCTTTTTCCATGAACAAAATATCTTTAGCTGGATTAATTTTTGGGTTAATGGTGTTAGGTAGTTTATTCTTTGTGATTGGCTTCCTGGCAGCCGTCGCTACCTTCGGAACAGGTAGATCATCGTCCTCAACATCCTGGGCGAGTGCCAATCAAGAACACAAGGGCTCTACAGCTGTTGGCAAACTAGCAGGCACAGTAGGCGGCAAACTTCTGCGGGATGAAGTTATTAAAGTTGAGTCAAAACTTGGTGGCGGCGCCCTGTCAAAGGTTGTGAATCATGTTCCCCCTGCGCTGCAACCATTTGCCGCTCAAGCGCAAAATCAGCTCGCCATCAAATCGCAGCAGCATATAGAAGGAATTTCAGGAACTGTTCATGGATCCTTCTCGCCCCATACTTTCGGTTCTGCCCAGAATGTGCCCCATCCAGGACCACAGTCTAGTTACCATCCTCAGTCAACTGTGGAAACTAACCTTCCTTCAAAACCACAGCCTGCTGCTTTTGCTCCAAAACCACACCCACAACAGCAATACCAGCAAAGACAACAGCAACTACGCTCTCACCCTTACCAGCAGCAGCAACAAGGTTATCAACAAAGGCCACCTATGCCTGCTCAACGCCACCTACAATCCTCTCCGCAGCAGCAACCAATTCAGCAGCATCAACAACAGCACCACCGTCATCTCGTTCAACAGAATCCTCAACGACCGCCGCAGCAGCCCCCTCAATACGCCCAAAACCAACAAATCCAGCCGCCACAACAGCAGGGATATAGGTAAAGGCTGAAAAGAAATTGGACTCTCCGCTTTGAGTGGATTGTTATTGCTGTAAAGCTTCAATAATTCGTCAATGAAAAGTATGATACTCATCATGATTGGAAAACCGGTAATTTTAAACATCCGGTTTGAGCGAATTCTGGAATTCCAAATTTCCGCCCCTAGCCTGCTTTCCTGAAAAAAATTCAAAGCGAAAAGGTGCCAAAAATCATAGGTTACAAAAACCGTTTTTTAGTTATAGTTTACAAAATTTGACCTAATATGGTGGGTGCTGCAGCCACTGTACAAGCCCCGGAAGAAGTTTCGATGTTAAGTAGACGGACAACACCAGACTCTACATACATAGAATAGCGCTGCGAGCGAATTCCCATCCCAAATGGTGTTGCATCTAAAGTCAGCCCTAGGGCTTGCGTCAAGCTGCCATTCCCGTCAGAAATAAAATTGATTTTATGTTCCACTTTGTGATGTTGCGCCCAAGCTTTCAAAACAAATACATCGTTCACCGCTAAGCAAATAACCTGATCAACGCCTTTTTGTTTAAAATTTTCAACTGTCTCAGCAAAGCTGGGAAGGTGAGATCCACTGCATGTCGGTGTAAAGGCGCCGGGAAGACCGAAGATAACAGCCTTTTTATCAGCCAAATAATCATAAAAATTAATTTCACTGATCTCATTATTGGTTACATACTTTACCGTCACATTGGGTACTTTTTGATTGATATTGATCATAGTAACCACCTAAAGAAAATATTATTTCTTTATATTATTTATTATAAAAATAAAAAGAACAAGGGGGGGCGTTAAACCATTCTCAATAATTCATCCTATATGATTACATATAACCCCCATTAAAGTGATCAGGATGATGGCAGAAGCACTACAATATGACCCACAACACGGATTTCTAACGGGAAAACTATTAGTTGCCACGCCTTATTTACAAGACCAACGCTTCCATCATTCCGTTATTTATATGTGTGGCCACGATGAAACAGGCGCGATGGGCCTCATTATTAATAAGCCGCTGGTTTCTGTAAGTTTTAAGGACTTACTCGATCAGATAAAGGTCTCCTATGACCCTACTTCTCCCGATGGTCCAATTAATTATGGGGGACCAGCAGAAGTGGGACGCGGGTTTGTCCTCCACACTATTGACTATTTGGCTCAAGCCTCCGTAACCATACTTAATACTTTTGCCCTAACTGCAACTATTGAGATCTTAAAAGCCATTTCAAATCGTGAGGGACCGCGGAACGCTCTGGTGGCTTTAGGTTATGTTAGTTGGAGTGCCCAGCAGCTTGAAACCGAGATCCAAAACAATGGCTGGCTGGCCATAGAAGCACACGAAGATCTTATTTTTAATAAAGATCCAGCCAATATCTGGCATCATGCGATGGCCTCTATTGGCGTGGACCCAACACATCTCACCGCTGAGGTAGGACGTGCTTAGCCCTGGGAAGTGATTATCATTCGTGCTCTGCCAATAAGTCCTCTTTTAGTCATCTGCGATCTCAATGGAAAAGCAGAAACCAGCAGCATTAGGTTAGGTAAGCTTAATACCCAACCAATTCTTGAATGGGTCCATGACCAACAAGAGATGACTTGCGGGTCAAAAGCGATTCAGAAAACTGAATAACATTCTCAAAAGTGACATTTTCAACCAGTTTACTGATCTCAGTTAAAGGGATTGGATGACCATGGATAAGAGTTTGTCTGGCTGCCTGCTCGCAACGGGCCATGGTACTTTCCGCCCCCATCATTAACCCTGCTTTTAGCTGAGCCTTCGCGCGATTTACCTCTTCCATAGTTAATGTTTTGGGTACCTTTCGTAATTCTTCATACATCGCCGGCAATAAATCTTTCACCTGGTTTTCTGAAGTGGCCGCATATACGGAAAATTGGCCTGCGTTTAAATAACTGGTGGGGAAGGAGTAAATTGTATAGACTAAGCCGCGCTTTTCCCGAATTTCCTGGAATAGCCTCGACGACATTCCGCCACCAAGAAGGGTCGAATAAACAGAAGATACATAGTAATCTGGGTGGTGATAAGGGACACCTTCAAAACCGAAAACAATATGCGCTTGCTCCAGATCTTTTTCAAAAATCCGCACACTGCCTTCAAAAGTTGGCGTTACCTCTTCAGGGGCAACCTTAGATGTAAATTGGGTAAGTTTTGCTTCAGCAAGCGCGATCATCTCTTCATGCTTAATATTCCCAGAAGCGGCAAAGACGATATTCTCTAAGCTATAATTTTGCCGCATGTGATTTTTGACTAAATCTGGAGTGAAAGATCTAACCAGTTCTTCTGTTCCCAAAATGGGTCGGCCAATGGGCTGATTAGGATAACACATATCCTGAAAATAATCAAAAATAATATCGTCTGGAGTATCTAAAGTTTGGCCGATTTCTTGGATGATTACCTCTTGTTCTCGAGCAAACTCAATAGGATCAAAGAGAGAGTTTTGCAAAATATCGGCAAGGACATCTGCAGCAAGAGCCGCATCTTCCTTTAAAACACGAGCATGATAAGCCGTCATTTCGCGGGAAGTATAAGCATTCAGATATCCGCCAACCGATTCGATAACTTCAGCAATTTCTTGAGCATTACGCGTTTGCGTCCCCTTAAAGGCCATATGCTCCAGCACATGAGAAATACCATTCACCTCAGCCTTTTCGTACATGGAACCAGTCCCAACCCACATCCCAATCGCGCACGATTGCACGTGCGGAATCTCATCGGTAGCGACTCTTAATCCATTAGCGAGCGTCGATAAACGTGCAACCATAATTTCCCCAAAAAAAATAATAAAGTTTCAAGAAAACACTTTCTTTTCACATAATTTCAATCAATATCAACATAGAAACGAATAGAAATTACAATTCTTCTTCTCAATTGAGAATTATAATTTCCAATAAACACCTTGTTTTGCCCCCTTTTCTGAAGGAGAAAACAAATGTCATTTTACTATATAGCACTTTTTCTGACGAGCACAATCTTTAACGTATTAGCAGCAGAAAAACCACACCATAATACGCCAGAAGATAAATTGGTATCATCTCATTAACTTAACTTTTAAAATTAATTAATATAAGATATGAACTTCTTCAATAGGAGGTCGCATGATTTATAAACGGCATCGTTTTCCATGTTGGTTATGGCAAACCGTTGATCAAGATGGTTATGCATACTGCCCCATTTTATCGGTCATAATGCTGTTTGTTTATATGAAATGTCGATTTTCTTTAAGCTATCGTGACTTAGAGGAAATAATGATAATACATGAGGCTGAAATGAATCATTCAACCATTCAACATAGTGTTTGCTGATCTTTAACCCGTCCACATCTTAATATAGAAAATTGTAGTACCGTACATTTACCGGATGTAGAGAGCTTCTTGGATAACTTTTTAAAAGAAGGAAATTTTTCGCAAGCTCACTTCCCTTTAATAGTTATAGAAGATAATCCCTTCACTGCTCTATTAAAATTGCTAGAAGAAAATGGTTATCTCCAAATAGCATTGGTGGGAGATAATCCTAATGAAAAAATTAGAACGCATTCAACCCATTTATATTTTTTGTTCCCTACCTACCGAGGAACCACAAGTGATAAAGAGACATACAGTATTGTCTTGCATATCATAAACGTGGAAAAGAGTATTTAACTTATGAGGGAATCATCCTTCACGGCCCCTTATACTTAGATACTGAAGAGGAAAGCGACTCTCTTCATTTTACTCTTACGAGGATAAAGGTGACGGTGACTGTGGCTTTAGTACTCTTGGAACCACACGAGCAAAGAGCTTAAAGCTCCTTAAAGGTGCAGGAGATAGCCCTGTTATAAGGGATGCACGTACCATCCCGAACAAAGCCACTTGCAACATAACTTTCTTAACTCTTATGCTCTTTAAATTTCATTATCAATATATAAAGTGCCAGAATACCGGTCACTATTTCTGTTACAAGAAGTGGGTATGACTCAATCAGCCATGCGTACACGCCCCATAAAATTAGCCCAATAAAATAGATAACATACATCCCTAAAGATATCCCTTTTGTGGAATGAGTCCTCCAAACCTTGAGGGCTTGAGGTAAAAAAGAAATGGTGGATACAAATCCTGCCAAAAGACCTAGAAATTCAATATTTGTCATGATACTTATTGTTCTTACGTTTTTTCATTATGGGTTGCTAAAATAAGTGGGCCTACTCCAAAGTTAGACCAAATTCGTTGAGAAAACCCGGCTTTTTATCCCTCTAAAAGGGAAGGGGTGTATTCTGTGATAAGCGAGCAAGCCTTATGGAGTGTCTGGTACCCTAAGCACTATGAGGCAATGCGAGTTGTGTTCTCGCCACCCACTGCATAATTTTCAATTTAGCATCCTCCACGTTTAAAAACCAGTGCTCCTTAAGAATTTGTCTGAAAAAAAGGACTGACTAAGTCTCTATCAAGATTAATGGCCAACAACATTGGTTATGGAGAGCCGTTGCTCTTTTTTAAGGGGGGAATTACCACTGCTAGCCGTGATTTCCTTTTTAGCGTAGAAAAAGGAATGGTAAAAATCAAGGGAGAGAGGAATCAACTTGAATGTTAATTCTTAAATTAACGCTCAGCATGACAATGATATTAGAGATTAAAACCCCCTGGATAAGGAAGAGTTAAGGCGTTGATATTGTACCTAAAATAACCCTTGATTTTAGACTCAGTATTAACGCCTATTGCACTTTATCATGGGAATCAACTATTCTATCTTTCCAACCTCTTTAGAAACATCTACAGGACTATTGTATTGATGTTCACTAAAAATTTATTAAGAACATTGATGACATCCTGTGGGGCTCCATTTTTTTAGCTTGGCTGGTGAGATCTTGTTTACTTGCTGGATATTTTATTCCTTCAAGATAACGTTCTATAGCAGCAGGGCTAGCTTTCTCTGGATTATCCCTCCCACCTTCACTTGCTTTTTTACCACTTTCTTGGCACCCATCTTTATTTTTATTAACCATCTTTATTTCCCTTTAAATCTAGAAAGCTCTAACACATTATATTATAATTGCGTTGCGACATATTGAAGTATCTTATGGTCAGACTCATAGATCTCTTTTATTTTAGCCTTTACATCTTCTGGCAAATCGGATGAATTTAGCTGAGATTCGTAAATCTTTACTATTTTTTGAAGATTGGTATGCAAAGCTGCCATAACCCCTTTATCACTTAGTAAACCTCTCATTGCCGCGTACCCTTGCATAAAAAACCCTTTGAAATCTCGAGAGTATGAAGGAGCTTCTCTACCGTAAGCATGGACAAGGTTACTCAAAACTTTAATGTGTTCTTCACATTGTTGCTTAAATTGACGGAGCTTTTCTCGTAAAACAGAGCTA
This sequence comes from Candidatus Paracaedibacter symbiosus, assembly GCF_000757605.1. Lineage (GTDB taxonomy): Bacteria > Pseudomonadota > Alphaproteobacteria > Paracaedibacterales > Paracaedibacteraceae > Paracaedibacter_A > Paracaedibacter_A symbiosus. Next base: position 62,269 of record NZ_JQAK01000004.1, read on the forward strand.
TTTATGTTCTCCATTGCCTGCCTTATAAGAAAAGAAGCATCAATTTCAGCTTGGGCAAGCTCCTGCAATATTTTTGCTACATTTTCAGAATAATTATCTTTAGCCAGTACCTTATGTGTTTGATGTGTTTGATTTGATGAGACATTCGTAGCATGTGAACTCTGAAATGAAGAAGGGCTAACTAGTAAACTGCTAGCAATAGTAACAACTATCCATTTACACTTAAATGTGAGTGATCGCATGGTATAAAATCCTTCCTAATTTATTATTTTAAATCAATATATGCTTTATTTTCTTATTCCTTATCTGTGGATCTATAATTTGGTGAGAAAGAGTATAACTTCTTTTTTAAAAACATATCACTTGGTTAGCTATGAATAAAAAATCCAGTCACTCTCTTTCTTCCAAGATAAATTGCACCTTTTATTTTTTGTACTTCTCATCCTTATCTTTTTCTTTTGTTGAGTCTTTTTTAACTTCCTGGCTCATTTGTTCCGTTCTTGCTTGGCCATCTTTTTTGCCCATTTCTACATAGCCTTCGTGGCCCAGTTGCTCAGCCCGTGTCTCGCCACCTTTTTTACCTATTTCAGAATAAGCTTCATGCATCCTTTTTTTTTGCTCATCTGGGGTGGCATCTAGACGTTTATTCTTGTCACTTTCTTTGTTTGATTTATTTGCATTAGTATTGTTGTCATCTTTATGAGCCGCAAAAACAATACGTTGGAAATTGTACGCCATCATTTTTACTCCCTTTAGGAATTCATTCCACATTTCATTCATTCCTTAATTCAATTTGACAAGCTAAAACTACAATAATTTCATTATCTTAATAAGGTGAAATAAGAAAAAAAATTCTTTATTTAAGTCAAATTATTAAGACAAAGGGGGATACCCTCAATTTAATTTTTAAAATTAAATAATATAAGGTATGAGTTTTTTAAAGAGGAGACGTCGTGCTTTATAAACGACATCGATCTCCAACTGAAATTATCTCTTACGCTGTTTTCTTATATCACCGTTTTGGTCTTAATTTACGAGATATTGGTGAAATATTAGCTTATCGGGGAATAGGCGTCAGTTACGAAGCTATTCGTAAATGGGGTGGTAAGTTTGGCCCTTTATATGCTCATTAACTAAAGAGGAGAGCGCCTCGAAGAGGTGGTCAATGGCACTTAGACGAAGTTTCTGTCAAGATTAATGACCAACAACATTGGTTATGGAGAGCCGTTGATCAAGATGGTTATAAACTTGATATTTGAGTCCAAAAACAGTCTCTGCTATGCGATTTTCTATAAGCTATTCATTGGGTTACAATACAGTCCTAAAGTCATTACTACCGATAAATTGAGAAGTTATGGGGCGGCCAAAAGAAGACTAGGATTAAGCATAGAACATGGTAGCATCAGAGCCAGATTTTTAACCCATAGCAAACGACAGGGGACTCTTTTAAAATTAGCTTACTAAACTAGGGGCATTACAATACCTCGATCCCTCTTTCAAAGAGAATTTCGCTGATATCCCTCGAACTCAACTTATAGCGATAATAATGACGAATGGCATAGCCGATGATGATTTTAGGGAGATGGTAGCCTTTGTAACGATCTGTCATGGCCTATTCCTTCCTTTACCCATAACTATCTATCAGACTCTTCCTCTCTAAACAAGTTGACGACGCCTGTATGCCGGTATCATCCCATTTAAGCAATTAATCCCCTAAGCAATTAATCTCTTAAAAGGTTAATAATTATTTGATTTTAAAGAAGAAATATATTTCTCTTCCATGAGAGACTAAGAAAAATTTAATAAAGAGGTGCTCCATGCCATTTCATCATCCCTTGGCCAACACACTTAAAAAGATATTTAACTGGTGCCGAACTCTTATTGCTTTTATGATCCTATCTTCTCTATCTGCCGAAGCCATGGATCATCCAGAGATGTATGATTTACGGCAGCACCAAGGAGCTGGTCAAAAAAAGCCCGAGTATGTTCCAAAAACAGAGCCCTTTGTAAAAGGAACATTGAAATTCAAATATACCTTCAGCTACCAACCACAACAAGCTTCTTTACAAAAAGATACGCCTCGACAGGAGAAGCCACCTCCTATTCCCTATGTGGTTCAAGATGCATTGGTGGCAAAAGTTATAGAGGAGGAGCCAAAGGCGACAAAACAAAGTGGTTCTTCAACCCTAGACCATCGGTACCAAGTACAAGATCCTTCACAATGGCCTTATTGTGTTCACGGTCATCTAATGATGGGATTTGGAGAAGAAGAAAAAGTGGTTGGCTCTGGCATTTTGGTGGGGCCTAATCATGTGTTAACAGCAGGTCACAATCTCTATAGATATGATTTAGCCAAAAAATCATCCCAGCCAGAAAAAGGATGGCCCCAAGAGGTTTGGTTTAGCCCAGGAAGACAAGGTGAAAATTTTCCCTTTGGCTATAGCAAAGGATGTATTCTGCTTTGCCCCAAAGAATGGATAACCAACTCTCGGCAAAAAGATGCTTATGATTTTGGAATGGTGATCCTAGATAAAGCAATTGGTAATAAAACAGGTTGGTCTGGCTTACTGTATGCACCAGATATCTTCTTCAAAAAATGGGAAATTATGGTAACCGGTTATCCTGGCGAAAAAGGCAGTAAAGATTATTATTCAACTCAGATGTGGGAGATGCAGAACCGCAGTGAAGATAGATGGTTTGATCCTGAAAAGATTTTTTATAGAATTGATACTTCTTTTGGTCAAAGTGGAGGAGCAATCTGGCGACAATGGCCCAGTCCAATTTCTCCAGAACAAAACAGCGTTTTTACGATTGGGATTCACACAGATGGCAGCATAAATGGAAACAATAGTGGTGTACGAATCACAAAAGATAAATTTGCTCGTATTGTTGACTGGATCAAGACCTATCACTTAGAAGATGCTCTTCCCTATAGTATCCCAGAACCAATGGTACGGCCAATTGCTGGGATGAAAGAGCCCAAATCTGCCGATGAGTGGTGGAATGAAGGAAATGACTTATCTACCAAAAACAAGCCTGAAGAAGCGTTTGTTTGCTTTTATAATGCGTTAGTGAAAGCTGGAGATAATCCTTCAAATGAAATGCTTCTAAGATTGGCTGATTGTTATCGTGAAGGAAAGGGGGTGAAGCAAAATTATCTGGAAGCCTTCAATCTTTATATGAGTATAGAAAAACCAGAGGATTCTCCTCAAGCTCTATTTCAGATTGGCAGATTTTATCTTAAAGGATTAGGTGTTCCCAAAGATATAGTTGCTGGCTTATATTTCCTTGAAGAGTCAGCAAAACAAAGAAATATCCATGCTATACATGAGCTACATGGCTTTTATTTAGCTAATGGTGAATATCAAAACTTAGAAAGAGCACAAAAGCTTTACGACCGTGCACGAGCTCTTGGAATGCCTATCCTGAAGCACGAGTTTTTGGATAAGCAGCGTATGCTTGAAGAGTCAGAAGACTTCTGGCGCCAGGCTGCAGAGCAAGGGGTAGAAGGCGCTCAATTATTTCTAGGGATACGTTTGCATGCGCAAGGCAGGTATGAGGAAGCAAGAAAATTCTTTCGCCAGGCGGCAAAGCAAGGAAATGCAGACGCACAGTATAACCTCGGTATTATGTATGAGAAGGGCCGCGGTGGTGATAATGATGACTACAAAGCTGTTAAATGGCTCACCCAGGCTGCAAGGCAAGGATATGCACTTGCGCAGCATTGCCTTGGCATCATGTATGAGTCTGGCCGCGGCGGTCTCGACAAAGATGATCGCAAAGCCTTTAAATTATACGCTCAGGCTGCAGGGCAAGGGCTTAATCTCGCGCGATATAACCTCGGCTATATGTATGAGACTGGCGGCGGAGGTGTTGACAAAGATGGTCGCAAAGCCTTTGAATTATATACTCAGGCTGCAGAACAAGGGGTTGCAGAAGCGCAGTGTAACCTTGGTAATATATATTGGCGTGGCAGCAGTTATGGTATTGAAAGAGATGTCCTAAAAGCCATTGATTTGTATACCAAGTCAGCAAAGCAAGGAAATCCAGTCGCGCAAAATAACCTTGGCCGCATATATGCAGCATTGGCTACTAATACAGATTGGATACCATAAATCCTGAGACAGGATTCTCATACTGTGTTTAAGCTCGGAGATTATTTTTAAGAATCTTGAGAGTTGAAATAAAAGAGTCTTTTTGTTGTTTTAAGCAAAAGGAAGACTCCTTTATTTCAACGCTTTTCTAAACTAGGGGCCGTATATCTTTTCCGGAAGGTTTTCATACCTTAATGCTCTGACAATCTCTGGTGCTACTAGTTTCCTGACAACAAGGTTATCTCCTGCACCTTTGAGAAGCTTTAAACTTTTCTGTCGCGTGGTCCCAATAGCACTAAAGCCACAGTCACCATCACCCCTGGTTTTCTTAAGAGTAAAATGAAGGGAGTCGCTTTCCTCTTGAGGATCTAAGAATAAGGGACCTTCAGGAATAATTCCCTCATAAGTTAAATACTCTTTTCCGCGCTGCATGATATGCAAAGCAATGCTGTATGTCGCTTTATCATTTGTAGCCTCTAGATGAGTAGGGAACAAAAAATATAAATGGGTAATGGGCTCTTTATATGTGTGATTATATTCCTCTCCAGACAATGAGGCTTTAACTCTATCATCTGTTTCTAGGAGTCTTAATATAGACTTAAAGGGATTGTTTTCTATAATTCCTAAAGGAAAGTGCCCCTCTAAAAAATTTCTTTCTCTTAAAAAGCTATCCAAAAAACATTGGACATCCTCTAAGTATAAATTATTGTAATTTTCTATATTAAGATGCGGGTGGTATACCTTACTCCATTTTGGATTATCTCAATAAGTTGATCTTGTGCGCAGGCAGAATTATTTGATATTATAAGTGACAGACTTATAAGAAGTGAGCTTATTTTCTTCATTAGAATTCCCATTTTATGAAATATGGCAAACCTTATATAGGTATTTAACTTATTATTTTCAATAGGAATCTGGACATTTTCCAAATTAAATAAAAGGAAAATCAATAAAGAACGGTGCCAGGGCAATTGCATGAAGAAAGGAATATTGAAAATGGTAGTGTTATTATGAGAATAAAGTAAAAAAACAGCATAAAAAGTTAGAAGCTTTGTGTATCATAAAATTTATAGAGGAAGTTGAAGACCCACGTGATTCCTGGAAAATCCATTGTAATTTAAGCAGTCTTCTTTTCACGGCATTATGCGCCGTCTTATCTGGTGCTCAAACTTGGGATGGTCTCTAAAAGGCACTCCATTAATTTGGCGATTTTCTAAATCTTTCTGTAAGGAATTTAGAGTACTATACTCTTTCTCAGTCTAGTTATTGATTTTTTCATCCCTCAATTCTTTATTTAATATAAAGTCCCCTCAGAGCCTTTTATCCAGGATTTGTTGCGGATAAGGCAAACAACAATCTTTAATTATTTCAAGAAAATCAGCAAAAGTTTCGCAGGTAAAAAGAGCCACAAAGGACTTATATCACAAAAGATACACAAAACCTAAGCTCATAGGAAAAAAAGAGCGGCTTTACACGTATAAAGCCAATCTTTTGCATTAAAAAAGGAGATAATTCCCAAACTTATTGAAACCATCTCTTTTATGCTTATGTATAGGAGAAGAAAAATTTTTACCGTATATAACTGTAATTTTTTCTTTGATCTTAATAAAAAAGGAGTCGCTTGATGAGGACACTAACAAAAATCTTACCCCTCTTTTTTCTCTTTGCTGCACCAATGACAGTTCTAGCTATGGATGGAGACAATATTCCTGAAAGCAGAAATAAAAGGCCTTTGGATAAAAGCGAAAGAGAACCTGAAGTACGCAAAAGGCAAAGAACTCAAGCCCAAGAAATCATTGATACGCTTGACCAAAAAGAACCTGACGAGAAATACAGAGAGATCCATAAGGGAAGCGAGAAATATAAGAAAATTGACGAGTTTGAAAATCATCTGGGGTCTTTAAAAAAACTTACTCCGGAGTTTATAAAATTATTTTTGGGCAACGATCCTGAAAGAAGATTAGGAATGATGGAGGATGTACTCGAACAGCTGAAAAAAAGATATTATCGTGACTTCTTTGCTAAGCCCACCTCCCTAGATTATAACAGCACATCATATCTTTCAGATGAGCTTAAACACCTAATCCTTTCTTATTGTTCAACGCACGATTTGGCAAATTTGCTACTTGTTTCCCATGAGGTAAGAGATGCTGTCTACAGTCTTATGCCTGTTTTCAAGGAAGTGGTGGAGTGTGGGCAATATAAAGATATGGATAAGTTTTTGAGGGACTTTCATGATGGCAGTCCCTGTGCTCATGCAGCTATTGGGATTGCGCAATATCAGAGCCCTAACAGGGAAACTTACTATTATCAACGAAATAAGTGGTTGGATTTAGCATTTAATGAATGTGATTTGTCAGCTGTTTTTTTCGTTTTTCAAAATAGGCTATTTACGAATGCCGATGGAGATAAAGATAATGTATACGAGAATTTAGAAATAATAAGAGAGGTTTATGAAAAGCAGGATGTGGGCAAAGATTTATTGTTAGATAAGGGGGTAGCCAATTATTTAGCTCACCTTATCGAAGAGCGTAAATCAAAAAAGGAAGTTTTAAGTGTTGTGGAAATACTAACAACAACTTTGGCTGGGTCTATAGAGGCAAACCTTATCCTTTATGATGCATATCTTACAGGAATAGTGACTAAAAGCAAAAAGAAGATAATTGTACTTCCTAAAGATACAGATAAAGCAGATAAATACTTTAGTAAAGCAAATGAGATAGCAAATACTTTACCAAGCTTTGAAAGAGGTATGGCTCACTTTGAAATAGGGTTTTGGCAACTTATTAAGGCTAGCGGTAATAGGAAAATTCAAGCAACAGATCCTTCTTTAAAAATAATCAATCTGCAATGGGAACGAGCAATAGACGCTTGGACTGAAGCAGAAGAAGGAAATCGCCAAAAAGCAGTTGCTCATTTTAAAGAAAATATTATGAAAAGCTCCCTTTTTTCCTGGGCTTCAAGGTCATCAAAATTCTCCTCTTTTAATTCTACATTTCTTTCAACAACTGAGCAATACGGTGGAAGCTTGATAGAAAATGAATATATAGCTTTCTGGTTTTTATCAATATTATATGAAAAAGATAAAAAAATTAGTGATTCGCTAGAACCTTATCACAAAGATATAAACATGGCGTTAGTAGCTGCAAGAAATGCAGCAGACATTACATCTCGCTATTCCCGTCAATACTCAGAAACTGAGTTGAAAATAGCATCTAATTATTACATTCATGCCATTAGAGAAAGTTTACCAGACTGTAATGAAGAATTGAGGGATAAGCTTACAAATGAGCTTAATGCTATTCCACAAGGAAAACTATCCCCGCTAGAACAATTTGAAGCATATGAACGTATTCTCAAGCAGCTTGGTTTAGGTGATCCCAGCATAATGCTAAGCCCTGTTGAATAGTTCGGTAATTAAATTTCTTATATTAGGGTATAGGGCAGCCTGTTTTAGGCAGGCCCTATTTCGTTATTATTTCTGGTTGCGAGCAGATAATGCAAGAGCTAAAAGAGGTATAAGAATCAAGAATAGCAACGATAATACTTAGTTATGTCATCCCCAATAACCACCTTCCGTGTCAAGAATTGGTCGACTTACAATCAAATTTTGCAAGATCGATGGGATATTAATTTGTGGTTTGCACCTGAAGTTGTCAATAAATGGTACAAAGCAGGCAAATCAGAGTCTCACTATTCTAATCAAACAATCTTGGCGTGTTTAACCATTCGCGCGTTGTTCAATTTATCTTTAAGAGCTACTCAAGGGTTGATTAATTCGCTCATTAAACGGCTGGATCTTCCCATAAAATGCCCCCATTATAGCCGATTATCGCGTCGCGCCCAAGGATTGGGAAAATTAAGATTCCACGGACCAAAAGATCTTCTGCCTTTTGTATCGCCATTGACTCCACAGGTTTAAAAGTTTATGGGCAAGGGGAATGGCATGTGAAAATGCACAAAGCCTCAAGAAGACGCACTTGGAGAAAAGTACACATTGCAATGGATCCAGTCACTCAGCAGATTACCTCTTGTGTGTTGACACCTTCAACCGTCCATGATAGCAAAGCCTTTTTTCAGCTTTTGAAACCATTGAAAGATCCTGTTAAAAGGATTTATGCGGATGGGGCGTATGATAACCGTACCACTCACAAATTCCTGTTTGAACGGCAGATAAAGCCTTTTATACCTCCCTCGATTGATGCCACCCTGTCATATAAAAAAGTATTCAGAACCCATTTGGGAAGAAAGAGGGTTATTGATCCGTATCCTGGGCTTACCTGGCGAAATCAAGCTATAGAGCATAAGGAGCAGTTTACCAATCGACGAGAGGGGCTAAATGACTGGAAAAGATCTTCTGGCTACCATTTACGCTCTCTTGTGGAAACGACTATGATGCGTTTTAAAAGAACATTCAGCGATAAGCTTCGTTCACGGCTTCTTAGCACTCAAAAAACAGAAGCATATATAAAATGTTTAATTTTAAACAAATTCATTGAAATGGGGCTGCCGCATACAGTTCCAGTTCTTTATCTCCCCGGAAAAGGATAATTCTCTTTCGTTAGATCTTTTTCTCTTCGAAGTAATATTGTTTACTTTTCAATAACTTAGGCAAAAACGCAACAGGCCTTTTATCCACAGATTATGTGGATAAGTTTGTTGTTAACTGTTTGTTAACCTATGGCTCTGGCTACTCTCCTCATGGCTCACACCTTATGCTTGTTTATTAGGCACGTCTCTTTGTTGAGAACCAACGTCCTTTTGATTGTCACAAGCCTTCTTTTCTTTCATTTTCTGTTTCCAGGCTTGTCGTCTTTCTTTTTTCTCAGCATAGAATCGCTTTTTACGTTCAATGTATTGAAGGAGCTGTTCTTCTGCACGCTGTTGATGCTCTGGTATAACTTCTTCGACAGGCTCTCCTTGGAGGTCAAAGCGGTGTTGGGATTTTGAAAGGGCATCTAGATATCTTGGTGCCCCAGCGTAATAGGCAATAGCCCAGCGGATAGCAAGTCGAGGGAAGGGCAGATCTTCTGGTAAAGTAGCAAATATATCTTTTTCAATGCGTTTTTTTAAAGGTTTAGGTTCATCCCAATTAAAGCAGTTTGGATAGGTATCATGCAGCCAGCCAAGCGCATTTTGTGTCTTCTCAGACCGTTGTTGTCTGGCCTCTTGCTGTTCTTTCTTTATTATGAGCGCGTGTTGCTTGGCTTTAGCTGCTTTTTCTTTTCTATCTCTTCTTGTGTTTTTTAGGCGGTTTATTTGCTTGAGGTTTTTGTTTTTTAGACCCTTGAGGTTGGGGGGCTTTTGATGAGGCGCCCTTGTCATACAAGTTTTTTATCTGCTGCAATTTTTCTTGCAGTTGGGTTGGAGCTTTTCCGTTTTTCCCAAAATTCACTGAGAGCGTTTTTTTAGATTCGGTCATTAGAAATCTCTAAAAAGGTTGCTAGTTGTTGTGGTTTAAAGATAGTAAAAAGCTGTTTTTACATCACCTGTAAAATTAAATCTCATTTTACATTTTGAGGTATCAAAGGAAGAAGATCAGCTTCAATATTGTCTTCTTTTATCCATTTGCCGGTAAAAGCTGATTTATTAATATCTTTGCTTTCATGATAAGAAAAACTTTTTGAACCACCAATTGCTACAATTTCTAAACATACTAGTGATAGCGCTATAGTAAGAATGTTAAATTTGGTCATTTTAATTTTTTTCTTATTTCTTCAATGGTCAAACGATCCTTTTTTAATTGCTTTATGTACTCGCAACGCTGAATCATCCCAATTTCATAGAGGTGGTAGCCAGATTCAGTTATTTTGGCAACATCTAGTAATCCTTCTTTTGTCCAGTAGCGTATGGTTACTATGGTTTCTCCAACTGCTTTGGCAAGCTCTCCTATTTTTAAGAGAGTATCACTATCAATATCATTATTAGTGGTTTCCCCTTTTGCAGCTTTAAGGTAGATATCCAATGACCGATCCACGGCTTTGGCAATAATTTTCTCGTAAGGTTTTTTTGAACCACCTAATTGAGCTTCTTCTAAAGCACTTATATAAGCCAATCTGTCTTTTTTGCGAATAATAGCAGGTGGGTAACCCTGCAGAATCAATAGCAAATTCATTAATAACCTTGCAGTTCGCCCATTTCCATCTACGAATGGATGAATAGTCACAAGCCGATAATGAGCCTCACCAGCAAATGCGACTGGGTGCAAGCCAGAGGGGTTAGTTAACCATGCATGAAATTCATCCATAAGATCTGGAACTTTTCTAGCGTTTGGCATTATCACCGCTGAGCCAGAAATACGAATGGGAACATTACGATAATGGCCTGCGCTTGCATCATCAATGCTCTTTAAAATTATTGCATGAATACCGAGGATATCATGGGCTTTAAGATCAGAAGGAGATTTATTAGCTAAGGAATAAATAAAATCTAAAGCATGAGAATGGTTAGTCGCTTCCAAATGCTCTTTAAGAGACTTTCCACCTACCGTCAAACCTTTCTCAATAACGACTGCAGTTTCACGTCGAGTAAGAGTATTCCCTTCAATGGCATTGCTAGTGTAAGTAAGTTCCACCCTAAACCAATCATCTAGGTTTCGGATAAGCTCATTTGGCAAGGGCCGAAGCTGGTCGAGAGAGTGCTTTTTTTGTGAAAGAGTACTATACATCATGCAATAAAGTATAAAGTGTCACATAATACTTTTCAACCTATTTTAAAAGATCATAAAATAAGGGATACCAGCCCCAATTTTAGTATCTTTCTAGGCTTATTATTTAATTTATCTGTAGGCTTTAAGGTAAGAGTTTTTGAAGTGGCTTTTATCATTAATTACGCTAGTTGGCTGGATTCGCTTACTGTAAATTATATATTATTTTTTTGATAAAGGCTTTAATTTTAACCCGCAAGAAATGTGTGAGGGATTCAAGCTGTGATCCCACCGATTTTGCCAGTTGGCAACATATTCCTGGGTAACAGTTTTATCATGGATCACCAACAGATTTTCAGCGTTACGCTTATAGGCTCCCTTACTAAAATTATAAGACCCTCCGTTATATTGGTAATCAAGTAAATTCTTTAAGATTGAATCTAGAAGGAAAGCCTTTCTCCTCTGAGTATTTGTGTATGTTTTAAGCATTACTTTCTCCTCCTAAGTCCCGTACGATTTGCTTTACGCGCTGCGCTACATTTGTATGCCTATCAATTTCCTTTTGCCATCCCCTTTCTTGGGCATCTTTTATTAATTGTAGTTCAATTTTGTATTTTTCTAAAAGCTTAGGAAGATGTTCTTTTGTAGTTACAAACTTTGGGCAAAAATAACACGCATCAGCAAAATCGCACATAGGCTCACGGGTATGATGGAAGCAGTGTCCCTAAAGCGAATAAAAATCTCTTTTTTTCTAAAATTAACATCTTCAAAGTACAAACCTAATATTTCTCCAATCCGCATACCTCCTTGTAATCCAAGAAATAAAATCGCTTTATCTCTCCATGTTTTTAAGGATTTAAGAAGAATGGTAAAATCATCCTCTGCTACAGGCCGAGGCAACCTCTTGGCTTGCTTTATCTTAATGAACTTTGAGGCAACCTGGTTTTGTTTCTTAGCAAATGATAAGAAGCCTCGATATGATTGGCTAACAGGATGGTTTTTATAATCAATTATTGCCAGTTGGGGATTACGAGTGTCGGAAGTAAATTCAAGCCAGCTATAAAATGAGGATACAGATGAAAGCATACGCTTAATAGTGCTGGCAGATAAATTCCCTGGTGACTTTATCTTTTCCTTTGAATTAGTTCGGCCACTTTTTAAGGTATTTAAATATTCTACTAATTCGCGAGGATGTATAGTGTTATATTGCTTATCAATACGATCTAAATAACTAAAATAGCATTTTAAATCAAATGCATAGTTTTTAATGGTATTGGGGGAATAATTTTTTACACTTAGAAATGTTAGGAAATCTGTAATGGGTTTTATCTCGTTATGCTTTTCGTCAACTACGCGATAATTTATTTGACCCATCTCTCCTTTGGTAATCGTTTCGACCTTCATGAGACTGGTTCTCCATCGTTTCGATAAGGTATCTATATCATACTTCTAGGATTACCAATATAACCACCAATCAAAATATGAGCATCAATGATAATGATTTTGTTATGAACTGTAATCTTTATTGTGTTACTCCAACCCTTTATCTTGTAAAAATATGCACAGGAGAAGCATTTTCTTTGCCACAAAAATAAGATTTTCTTATATTAATACTAATTTGGTATTACTTTCGTTCAGAAGCTATCAATGAGCTGCAGGAAAACCTGATTTGAGCGAAGTTTTTCTGATTTCAGTTTAAGCGGCTTAAACGAAAATCCTTTAAATCGAGAGAGCTCTAATTGAAAAGAGACTAATTTATATCTTAATTGTACAGAAAGGGATAGGATCAGGATGCATTTTCTATTGAGAATTACATCTTCTTTAATTCTTCTAACTAATTCATTTCTCTATGCCTCTGATGATGCAAGTGAATTACAACAGAATAATAGAAATGGACAATTAATAGTTTGGCAAGAGCCTCTTGCTTTCAAGCTCCATTCAGAGTTTACTAAAATAAAAGATATTATCGAAAGAGAATCCTTTATAATCCAGAAACGTGATTTAAAGTTAATGGATTATACAAATATTCTGGGAGAAGCTTGGATTTCAGCCCAATCCAATGAAAAAATAATTACGCCATTTTTGTATCAAATTAGTAAAAATGGTAAGATAGGCTATGTACTTGGGTCATGCCATTACGTGCCATTATCATTTTTTTCTGAAGAATTTCTGAACGTTATTACTAGCTGCCGAAACTTTATCGGGGAATGTGGTGGAAATAAGCCTTTATCCCGAGTTGATCTTGAGAATTCTGGGTTATTAATTAATATCGGAAGGAGGGAGGAAGATTGGTTCGAGGACTTAGATGAGGTTATCAAGAACTATCTCACTTATATTTTTAAACATAGCAGTAAAAATCTTAGTAAAGAAGTTAATATTGGTGAAATGACTCTCAAGTTAGCAATACTAATCTATAAAATGTCTCCACAGCAGCTTTATTCTATGGACCAAGAGATTGAGGAACTTTTTCCAAAAAGTAATGTGTATAGCTTGGAGAAATTTGAACAGGTCATTGACTACATGCTTCCAAAATTTTCATCATCTGTTCTAGAGGAATGGCAAGAAGAATTATATTCTAATCTACGCAGTGGCCAAGGATTTATTGATGAATCTAGTAAAAATTTTATTCTTAATTATAAGCAAGGGCTCCTTGTTGTCGAACCCGATACTTTTCTAGACAATGGTAGCATTATACCAAGAAATCTCAATTGGATGAAAGCTTGGCACAGCTATTTTGATAAATTAGATAAACCCCTCTTTTGTATTGGGGCAGCTCACCTTTTTGGTGAACACGGAATTTTAAATTTATTGCTTCAAACGGGATATTCGATTGAGTATCCATTTGGCTTAGCACTACCTATATGCGAGATTGAAAGATATATAGAATAAACTCATCAAAGGAGCGTGACCTCCAAATAATTTGGTTTCCTAGAATAGTGCTCCATCGTGACTTCCTTCAGTAAATAAAATGAGTAACTTGGTAGAGTAAGCCGGCGGAACTTCTCCACCAGCTTACTCTCTACCTTGTATCGTCTGTCGTCCCTCTGGGGCTGTAGTAAAGATGAGTCTGATGGACTGTTAGCAAGTCACATTGTTGCCGAACGCTCAAATTCTTATGCGAAAATATGATCATTTCCCGCCTCTGTTCTTGAGGGAGATCGCGTAACTTTTTTTAAATAATCGTTTTCAATGATCAGCTTGCCAATTTTACGCTCTAACGCGATCATCTGTTTGTCATCTTGAGCAGACATGGTTGAATCCTTCTCAAAAATGGCTGACATATTAGCCAAAGCTTCTGCCTTCCAAGCTTAAATTTGTGACGGGTCGACACTATGTTTTTGCGAGATTTCAGCAATTGTTGTTTCTCCTTGAATTGGCTTTAGCGCTACTTGAGCTTTAAAAATCGGACTGCGCTTCTTGCGGCTCATCTTTCTTTCCCTTTTCTTGCTTATATAGCGGCTTAAAATTAGTAACAGTGTTACTTAGGTTACAGTTGCTATGGGCAATTCCATGAGGTTTATCGATCCTTACATCGATTTTCTCATCAATGAATTGTTTTAGAAGAGGGTTGTTTGCTTTAAAGTTGGAATGGTCCAAAATGACTTTAACATCCACATTTCGTTGATGGGCCTTGATCAGCGCGTCAACGATATCTGTGCCAGTAAAACTAAAAGCCTGAAGACGGATTGATTCCTTAGCTTCATTAATATTTTGAAGTGATAAGTTGTTGGCATGTTTGGTTAGGTTTAAAACATACTTGCCAAATACCGTTTATATCATGATAGGAGTTGTGGTATTTGTACGCTTCCAACCCAAAGTAAGGCCCTCCTAGAACCACGCTACACACAATAGCAACAGTAGGGGAAACTGCAAGTTGGATAGTCTTTTTCTTTTTGGTGATGAAACCATTAAAACTGCGAATTTTACCTAAAAAGGGTGGGGTACTTAACCTGTATTTTAACTCATAGCGGGTTAGAAGGAAGGTGTTAGTATTTTTTTATAACTGCAAGCGGCGACATTCAAACTTAGGGTATATCTCTCCTGCAGTTTTTGAAATACAATGGCACAAACAACAAACTGTTTCTCTTTATACTGTCCATCAAATGGCTACAAGATCACAGCTATCAGAATCGCTTTTTAGTGCCTTATCAATAGATTTTAAGATGAGGACACATCTCAGCCACCTTGATGCGGGCTGTCTTCGTGATATTTTGACAAAACATCAGATTCAATGAAGTTAGGTCCTTGCACCTCTCAGCCACCTTAATGAGGGCTGCATCCGTGATCAGTCCACACCCCAGCAGATCCAGCGAGGTGAGGTTTGGGCAACTCTCAGCCACCTTGATGAGGGTTGCATCCGTGATCAGTCCACACCTCACCAGATCCAGTGAGGTAAGGTTTGGGCAACTCTCAGCCACCTTGATGAGGGCTGTATCCGTGATCTGTTTGCACCCCTCTAGCTTCAGTGAGGTGAGGTTTGGGCAACTCTCAGCCACCTTGATGAGGGCTGCATCATTGATCTGCCAAGACCCCATCAGATTCAGCGATGTCAGGTTCGGGCACATCTGCGCCACCTTGATGAGGGCTGCATTCGTGATCTCTCGACACCACCCTAGATCCAGTGAAGTCAGGTTCGTACACTTCTCACCACCTTGATGAGGGCTGCATCCGTGATTTTTTCACACCCCGACAGATCCAGTGAAGTGAGGTGTGGGTACTTCTTTACAAGTTCTATGAGATTCTCATCTGTGATGGAATCATTAACCCTTAAATGTCTTCTTGTTGAATTGGCAAAATTGCCAAAATCTTGAGATACTAATGCAGCTTGTTTGGCAGAGTTCGAATCTAATAATCGAAAAATATGATAATTTACTTCCAATGGAAGCCATTCAAAAGGGTTATATCCGGTAGTATGGACGGCACTTTCAGCAAAGTTAGAGCTTTGGGGATTATTAAGGGATTCTATGGCAAGCAATGGTTGTATTCCATGATCGACCACCAAAGCCTCTACAGCTAGACTCTCAGGTAATGTATGGTCCCCTACCCTTTGCCTCGTTAGAAACGGTTGCCTTTGCTGGCCGCAATCCTCAGGGTCGGCTGCTATTTTACCCATAGGATTGGGATTATCCATAGCCAAAGTTGGGCTCTGCCAACAAAGATTTATGGCGCTTAGCAACAATAAACCCCTAATTTTTTTATAGTTATTCCCCATAACGCTTCCTCTTCTGTAATTGTAATTCTTCATTTCAATAATATATAAATAGTGTTTTTTATTATTGCCCGTGCCCCGTAGGGACGATCGATAGGGAGAAACCCGCATTCCTAGTCATGATGAGTACTGAGAAAAGATTTTCCTTATCCTTTTAAGTAAGGGGGGTAAGAAAAAATTACAAACTTTTTTGTTTAAGGTAATAGGACGGGAAAGATGGATCCTGCAACGATAATTCTGTGTGTGCCTAAGTTCTTCCTGCCCGTCAGTTTTGAAAAGGACCAAAAAACTGGAGTTATTTAGTCGACCCTGAAGTAAGAGTTTATAAATGAACTCCTCTTTTGCGTCAACGCGTCAGTGAACTCGGATCAATGGGTACATCTCATTGGAAATG
The DNA here is from genome assembly GCF_000757605.1 of Candidatus Paracaedibacter symbiosus. Lineage (GTDB taxonomy): Bacteria > Pseudomonadota > Alphaproteobacteria > Paracaedibacterales > Paracaedibacteraceae > Paracaedibacter_A > Paracaedibacter_A symbiosus. The sequence continues at coordinate 78,612 of NZ_JQAK01000004.1, forward strand.
GTCATAGCCACAAAAGTATTGATAGTAAGGATTCTCAACCCATTTTCTGACCACCTGTTCATCGGATAGACCTTCCATATGCTGCAGCATCATCAATTCCACCATGAGGCGAATAGGGCGTGGCGGATAACCTAATTCTGCCTGATACAAAGGGGCAAAATTAGCTTCCAAACCTTGCCAATCAATGGAGCCTGCAAGCATAAAAGTGGATGTTTGGGATTCAACTGGGTGGACAGTCGTTGACGAAAAAGATCATCTTGGCAAGTATCAATTTTTTGGGGGTTGCTCATATTTTTTGCAAGGTTTTTGATTGTTTTTTATTATTCCCCGCAAATAGTTTACACACATCCCACCAATAAATCTTTGCTTTTCTTCTTTATTTTCTTTATTTCAGCGTCGACTAAATAGCTGCAGCCATGGCGGGGTCTTAATAAGGGCAGCTAAAGAAAAATTCTTCTCAAACAACCCCTCAGGGTTATGAAGATGAATCGAATAAAAAAGAAATCCTTGAAGAAGCTAGAACATATTTGTTAATTAGTGGGAAATAGGCAAAATAATTTGGCAGAGAAAGTGCAAGATACCGTGGCATGTTACAATTTATTAAATATACTAGAAATAAAGTCCCAAATGCAAAAGAAGATATCCGGAACCATTATCCCTAACATTGGACTATTACCTCTAGTATTAACAATTGCAGGATGTGCAAGTGTTACATATGAAGAACCTAAATCTGGCTCTGTAGCAAGAGTCAGATTCGTTACAAACACGGATGGTGGAACTATAGTCCGAGGTTATAGATCTAAAGAGTGTGATGGCGAGTATGAAATGATGAGGCTTAGAAATGGATTTCTCTTTAATAGTGATCCTAGGCGCCTTGGAATACCTTTATGGAACTATCATAAAAATGCTGCAAAAGAGTTTTTTATCAGTGCTGGTATCCCTCAAGTTTATATGTTTGAAGGTAACGAATTAAATGAGCGTTACTCATATAAGTGTGGAACCGTTATGCAACAAATATTTGAAGCGGGTAAAGATTACGAGATTAATTATAAATGGCATAAGTCTAATTGTACTTTAAGGATCTATGAAATCAAAACAAGTACTTCAGGGAGTGCCGAGAAGGTTTTGTTGCAAGAGAGGGGCAATAGGCTATCTTCTGAGTTTTCAAATGCTTGTTTACAGAAATTTAAGCAGGTTCGTTGGTATTAGGGGAAGCATCAGGTTATATTTTTCTTTAATAGGGGTATGAAATGTATCTTCAGCATACTTTTCTCCTGCAGCAAGACGATACCATTCAATTGCTTTTCCAAGATCTTGCTCAACATTGAGGCCATATTCATACATTCGACCAATGGAATAAATAGCATATCCAGGGCAACCTTTTTCCGACGCTTTGTACCACTTGGCGGCTTCTTCAAGATCTATAGTAACACCACGGCCATTCTCATACATCCATCCTAAAGTATACTGAGCATCCTCATGATTTTGTTTAGCAGCCTCATGTAGCAAAGCAATTGCTTGCGCATCACTCGCTACAATGCCTTCCCCATCTCTGTACAAAAGAGCTAAATAATACTGGCCGTGTACATTTCCTTGTTCTGCTGCTTTTTGTATCCATTTTAATGCTTCTTGAATGTCTTGTTCAGTGCCCCAGCCTTCTTTGTACATAGTGCCGAGATGAGCTTGCCCATTGGAATTTCCTTGATGTGCCGCTTTCTCAAAATACTTAAAAGATTCTTTATAATCCTTGTCTACGCCCAGGCCATTCATATACATGAGGCCAAGGCAATCTTGAGCCTTAGGTAATCCTTGATTAGCAGCCTCCTTGTACCATTTCACAGCTTGTTGATCAGCTTCTAGTCCCTTAGGTAAACCAGCTCGTATAACTTCGTATAATGTATGCTATACGAAGTTATTACGCTTGTTGAATTGG
>NZ_JQAK01000004.1:81682-87952 GCF_000757605.1 Candidatus Paracaedibacter symbiosus
CCCGCCCTTGCTCATACATCCATCTAAGAATATTTTGAGCATCAAAGTAGCCTTGCTCAGCCGCCTCCGTGAACCACTCTACAGCTTTTTGATCCGCTTCTGGCCCTTGAGGCAATCCGGCCCGCCCTTGCTCGTACATCATTCCAAGGTTAAATTGTGCTTCTACATGGCCTTGACCAGCAGCCTCCTTGTACCACTCCGCAGCTTGTTGATCAGCTTCTGGTCCTTGCGGTAATCCGGCCCGCCCTTCCATAAACATTCCTGCAAGGTAAAATTGAGCATCATGGGATTCTGCCTTAGCAGCCTTCGTGAACCATTTCACAGCTTTTTTATCAGCTTCTGGTCCCTTAGGTAAACCCGCCCGCCCTTGCTCATACATCATCACCCCAAGGTCAAATTGAGCATCAATGTAGCCTTTCTTAGCAGCTTTCTTATACCATTTCGTAGCTTTTTTATCAGCTTGCTCTCCTGGAGGTAACCCAGCCCGCCCTTCACGATACATATCTCCAAGGCTAAATTGAGCAGCAGGGTAGCCTTTGTCAGCAGCTTTCTTGCACCATTCAAAAGCCTTTTCATTATCCCTAAGTGCCCCAATTCCCGATTCAAACATAACCCCTAAATTGTATTGCACAATAGAAGAATTTTGGTTAACGTTATTTAATAGCCAGCTAAGTTCTGTTGCTTCAGTTGCTGAACTTGCAAAAATAATTTCTTTATTTTGTTTTAACAGATTAATTAAGCGCTTTATAAGCTTAGCTCTTTTATCTTTTATTTTATCTAAAGGCGACATATCGAGTAACGATACAGGAGTATCGTCGACTGAAGAAAGGTTCCCCACCCGCAGAGCTAGTATTTTTACTAAATACGCCATATGATTACCTTCTTGAAAGTCTATTTTCACGCCTTTTGAATGCTTAATCAAAGATATTATTTGAAACAAATAATGAAAGGCTTTTTCCTGTAATTTGGGGTCATCAAGTTCTTTCTCAAATACGGATATTGTTTTATCAGCAAGCAAATCAATGAGCTTCTTCTTAATCTCTCCTTGATCTGTTTTTTCAGGCACCTTAGAGCTTTCTAACTCAACTCGTGCAACTCTCTGCACGAGCCGGTGAACAGAGATGTAGTCCTCAAAACGTTTAATCATAGAGTATAATACTAGCTCATCTATACAATCTTCTATTTCTGAGTCGTCACCTACTCTTGGGTTTGTAAATAGATCAATAGGAATATTATTTGAATTTAGATAGGCAAATAAATACATTAATTGATTTGCTAGAGGGGAGAGGGCCTTCATGGTAATCTGCCAGGTAGTTGCTACTGTATAAGGATAATTGCCTTTTTTATCTTTGTAATTTAAAATAATAGCTTTCTTTCCTTTGAAATCTTCTATATATTTTGAAAGTCCACATTTCTTTATTCCTATGTAACTGGCTGCTTGAGCAAGGGCGAGGGGTAAGCATTCAACTTTATGAGCAAGCTTTTTCGCAAGCTTAAGATTATTCTCATCATCAGTAAGCTTCGTTCTCATAAAAAGATAGTGGATAGCTTCTTCAATACGGAATACATTGAGTGGTATGGTATCAGCATCCCACCCTTCTTCATCATAACGTGAAGTGATAATAATATGGCTATTGTCGGGCAGAAGATCTGTTAGCTTTTCGGGGGAAGAAACATTATCATAAATAAGCAGGCATTTTTGTTTCTTTGCTAAAGCATCGTGCAGACTATTTACAAGACTAACATCGTCACTATCATCTATCGGCTTTTTCAATAATTTTAACAAATTCCTATAGCCTTGAATAAGGGAACTTTTTTCCTTTGCATCAATCCAATGATTTACTTCATAAAGTTTATACTTACGTGCCAAAGAAGCGTAGGCGAGAGCAAGTTGGGATTTACCAATGCCTCCTAAGCCAGTAATCACAGCTTTCGCGTAATTTTCTCGCTGCTGTTGTAATATATCTCCTAGCTGGATTAAGTAGCTATCTTTAGGGCCTAGGGATGCTTTTTCTTCAGAGGGGGGTATGCTTACTATGAAATTTTGACAGTACCACTCAGGGAGATAACCAATTGACAAGGATTCAAAGGATTGCCCCCACTTTTTGAAGAAGGGAGTAAGATCTTCTACTTGAAAAAGAGCGTTCGGATTAGGTTTTTCTGGAGGATGAAGGTCTGGTATTGGTTTTCCAAGAGCTTGTGCTTTATCGCTGTATTTTTTTGCTTTTTCCGGGTTTGGGTATTTACCGTCAGCAGAATAAAGTTGATAAAGCTCATAAATAGCATTGGTATTTTTTTGGTTTGCCGACTCTTCAAGAAAATATAAACCAGCAACTTCATCCATGGGGATACCTAATCCTTTGAGATAGAATGTACCAACCTGATATAAAATTTCGGGAGAACCCTCTGGTTTGGCTGCACTCATGTAAAGATTGAAGGCTTCCAAGTAATTTTGCTGTGTCCCCTTTCCTTCACGATAACAATCAGCCAATTTTAAAAGCATGTCATCGGTAAGGTTATCATCTGCTTGTATCATGGCGTTATAAAAACAAGTAAACGCTTCTTCAGCCTTGCTTTGATTAGATAAGTCATTCCCTTCATTCCACCATTCATCTGCTTTTTTTATGTGTTCTCTCCCAGTAATTGGTCGTAATGTTGGTTTTGGAATACTATAGGGATGGGCATCCTGTAAGTGATAGGTTCTAATCCAGTCAACAATACGATTAAACTTTTCTTTTGTGAGTCGTACCCCGCTATTAACACCACTTACGTTGCCATCCGTGTGAACCTCAATGGTAAAGAGACTTTTCTGCTGGGGAGAAGTTGGACTAGGCCATAGCCGCCAAATGGCGCCGCCACTTTGCCCAAAAGAAGTATCAATTTTATAAGAAATCTTTTCTTCAGAATTAAACCAATTATCTTCACTACGCTTTTGCATCTCCCACATCTGTGTGGAATAGTAATCTTTACTGCCTTTTTCACCAGGATAACCTGTTACGGTAATCTCCCATTTCTTGAAAAAAATATTGGGGGCATAGAGTAAGCCAGACCACCCCGTTTTATTACCAATTGCCTTATCTAGAATTACCATTCCAAAATCATAATCATTTTTTTTCCGAAGATCGTTGGTTGTCCATTCTTTAGGGCAAAGCAAAATAGATCCTTTGCTATAGCCAAAGGGAAAATGATCACCTTTTCTACCCGGGCTAAACCAAACTTCACTGGCCCATTTATTTTCTTTATCTTTTTTATGATCAAAAAGGTTATGGGCTGCTGTGAACACATGATTAGGTCCTCCTAAAATGCCAGATCCGACCGTTATTTCTTGAGTTCCAAATCGCATCATAAGATGGCCATGCACGCAATAAGGCCACTGCGAGGGATCCGGCACTTGGTCCCGATGGTCTTGGGTTGAAGAACCGCTTTGTTTTGTTGCCTCTGGCTCCTTGTCTGTAATTTTTGCCACCATTCCTTCTTTAATGACATAAGGAATTTTGGGAAGTGGCGCTTGCGGTTCAAGATTTTTTTGAAAAGAATCTGGCTGATAGCAAAAAGTATATTTGAGTTTTGAAGTGCCTGCTACAAAAGGTTCTAGTTTCTCAATATACTCAGGACTTTGTCCCTGTCGTAAATCATGTACTTCAGTATTATCCATAGCTTGCAGAGATAAGGTGCCTAGCCATAGATACAAGATGCTGTGTAGCAAGATAAATCGAAGATAGGTCATTATGGTTACCTCCGAGTTCATTGAACATTAATGAGTTTTTGAGCAAAAAGATCGGCTATTTGCTATTGGAAATCATGTTCAGCATAAATTTTAATAGGTGAAGGGTTTTTACCCGTTACTGCTAAACCGATTGCCAAGTCTATTAAAATTTTGCCCATTAATAATGTTGCCCAAGGTGTTTTGCATGGCTAATCTAGCTATACTGGCATCAATGTATTATCGATGGTCTCTGTATCTAAAAAATCTGCAGTTTCAGCCAGTGCTGTTTTTTAGGAAATATCTGCTGTTTCTAAAGAAACTACATAAAAAATTATTGAAAGAGAACTTGCTCCCGTAGGTTTTTTCACAATGCTAGCTGTCACAAAAAGTGAGGGATTATTCATCCATGTTCTTCGACAGACTACTTACATAAAATGAAGTATCTCCGGGCAATAATAATAAGTATATTTAATAAATAGACTTTTAATACGAAAAATATTTTTTAAGATTTACAAATTTTGTAAAAACCTATAAGGGAAAAACTTAAAGAAGCTTTGCAGCAATCCGATCTATCTAATAGCAATGCATTTAGAAAGGGATTTAAGGCAATTTGCCTATTTTCTCATTTTCTTATTTGATAACTACTATCAATTTTTCTAATACATTTAAATTAAATATTCTCTTTAAATTAGAATATAAAATTGCTTTTTTTCCCACATTTTACATATATATATTTATTTGTTTTTAGTTCTATTAACTATAAATCTCAAAGTACTGGCCCTGTTGCATTTAGAAAATCAGATTATAGTTACCTTTTATTTACCATAAATTTTAAAAATAAATGTAGAAGAGTTCATTAATAAATTTGATTTGTTCGGGCAAAGGCTGTTTCAAAAAATATGTCTGCTTCTTGATCATCATAAGCATCACTTCAATACCTTTAATAGTTCGGTTGGCTGTATGGAATGGTAATACTCCCTTTTTTAGAGGTGATCTTTTGAGGCTTCCCAACTATTTCTTCAACGACGTCTACGGCAATATCTTCGATATAAGAGATTGTTCTTGTTTTTGTTTGACACAAAAGGATGCCATCTGAATCGATATTAATATCGTTGGTAACTTCTACTTCGTTGCTGATGAGTTCAATTCTATTGCTGGCATTCAGGTTAATTTCATCTCCACTCATATCGCCAGAATCGGTAGCTCGATTCACAATGCAACTGGGCACAAATAATTGGGCGGCAAGGTAAATTTGCTCGCCAATGGGATGTTTTTTGATAAGCTACCAAGACATCGGTCAGGGTATTTAAATCCTTAAGTTCAATCTTTCCCGACTCAAATGACTCTTGGCAGTTTGCGTATCTAAAACTGAATATGTTGGCATTGGTGTTCTTCCTTGTTGTTGACGGTACTTTGTGTTGAGGCAATCAAGAATAGTCTCCCATAAGCCTGCGCGGCTCCAAATTCTGAAGCAATCATACACTGTCTTCCAAGGGGGGAAATCTTTTGGCAGCATTCGCCACTGAATACCTCCCTTATTCAAGTAAAAAATAGCGTTAACAATTGTTCTTTTATCATGTTTTGGTTTACAGCCACGAAGATCTTTGGGAGTGAAATAGTCTTTTATTAAATCTCATCCTTTATCAGTAAAATCACTGGGATACATGCGAGCTCTTGTTCTGCTGATTTTTTGCTCTTGACTTAACACATTTCTCTTTTCCCAGACAAGTTCTTAACCCTTACTTTTAAACACAGTATGAAGCCCCATTTAACCTAAGTAAACAGTCATACCATAAACCAAGCTACCATTAAGCAGTAAGCTTCTTCAATCTAGATTGAACATCTTACCTTGCCTTGCAGCTTTACCGTACCAGTGTACAGCTTGAGCATTATCTTTTGTAACGCCCCTGCCCTTCGCATACATCCCGCCAAGACTGCATTGAGCCATTGCATATCCTTGCTCAGCCGCTTTACGGTACCATTCAACCGCTTGGACCTCATCTTTTGTAACGCCCCTGCCCTTCTCATACATCATGGCAAGGTCGCATTGAGCCTCTTTATGTCCTTGCTCAGCCGCTTTACGGTACCATTCAACCGCTTGGACCTCATCTTTTGGTACCCCCCAGCCATACTCATACATCATGCCAAGACTGCGTTGAGCCATTGCATATCCTTGCTCAGCCGCTTTATGATACCATTCAACAGCTTGGGCATCATCTTTTGTAACGCCCCTGCCATTCGCATACATCTCGCCAAGCTTGTATTGAGCTATTATGTGTCCTTGTTCAGCCGCTTTATGATACCACTCAACAGCTTGGACCTCATCTTCTGGTACACCCCTGCCCTTCTCATGCATCCCGGCAAGCTTGTATTGAGCTACTATGTGCCCTTGTTCAGCCGCTTTGCAACACCATTCAACAGCTTGGACCTCGTAATAACTTCGTATAGCATACATTATACGAAGTTATACGACCCATTAATAATGCTGCCCAAGGTGTTTTGCATGGCTAATCTAGCTATACTGGCATCAATGTATTATCGATGGTCTCTGTATCTAAAAATCT
>NZ_JQAK01000004.1:88292-97212 GCF_000757605.1 Candidatus Paracaedibacter symbiosus
GTCAAACCTAATGTGAGTTAGTACAAATTAAGTGATGATCAAAAGTTATTATTATTCTTCTGAGTCTGACAGGTCTGATGAATCGTAATAACTTCGTATAGCATACATTATACGAAGTTATACGAATTAATGCAGGTTTAAGTTAAATAATATTCAATTAATAATCAACTTTCCTGTTTTTATTCTCCTCAAGAAATGAGGAATAGTAAGGGGATAAAGTTTTAGCGGCCTTATAAGGAGACCATCCCAAACCTGGGGATGATCTGCAAAGTGAGGAAAATAAGGATAGGCTATTGATAACTTAGATGATTTTTAAGCGCATCTATCAGTTTATTGTGAGGAAATTAAAACTTGCAAATTTAGGCATTTGTGCCATCACCCCCAGGTTTGGGATGGGCTCCTTAAGGTACCCGCCAAATTTTATAAGCCTCTTAAACATATTACTTCCTCAAACGCAGCAACTAATAAAAAATTTATAATGGCTTACTTGTTAAGTAATAAACTTAATTGAGATTTAGCGTTAGCATTTCCTTGCTCTGCAGCTTTTTGGTACCACTCAATAGCTTGTTTCTTATCTTGTTCTATACCACTCCCGTACTCATAACATCGGCCTAACATATATTGGGCCTTCTCATAATCTTGGTCAGCCGCCTTCCTTAGCCATTCAAATGCTTGCTTATTATCTTTTATAAAAAACCAGCCCTTTTCATTTAAAACAGACCAACCTTTGCCATACATCATGCCTAGAGCATACTGGGCCTCTACATGTCCTTGCTCAGCTGCTTTTCGATACAATTCAGCAGCTTGCTTCTTGTCTCTCACAACACCCAAGCCAAGCGAATATTCTATGCCAAGCTCATATTGGGCCTCTACATGTCCTTGCTCAGCCGCCTTCCTTAGCCATTCAAATGCTTGCTTATTATCTTGAACACCCTGGCCAAGCTCATATTGGGCCTCTGCATGTCCTTGCTCAGCGGCTCTTTTGTACCATTTAGCAGCTTTTCCCTTATCTTTTACAACACCTTGGCCATTGTCATACATAAAGCCAAGATTAAATTGCGCACCTACATGCCCTTGTTTAGCAGCTTTTTGATACCACTCAGCAGCTTTCCTATAATCTTGTGCTACACCTTGGCCATTGTCATACATTACAGCAAGATTAAATTGAGCACCTGCACGCCCTTGCTCAGCAGCTTTTTGATACAACTCAGCAGCTTGCCTATAATCTTGTGCCACACCTTGGCCATTGAGATACATTACAGCAAGATTAATTTGCGCACCTACATGCCCTTGTTTAGCAGCTTTTTGATACCACTCAGCAGCTTTCCTATAATCTTGTGCTACACCTTGGCCATTGTCATACATTACACCAAGATTAAATTGCGCACCTGCATCACCTTGCTCAGCGGCCTTTCGATACAACTCAGCAGCTTTCCTATAATCTTGTGCCACACCTTGGCCATTGAGATACATTACAGCAAGATTAATTTGCGCACCTACATGCCCTTGTTCAGCGGCCTTTCGATACCATTCAGCAGCTTGCCTGTCATCTTTTGCAACACCTTGGCCATTCGCATACCTCACACCAAGGTTGTATTGAGCATCTTTATCTCCTTGCTCAGCAGATTTTTGATACCATTCAGCAGCTTGAGCATCATCTTTTGGTACACCCCGGCCACTCGTATACATTACGCCAAGGTTGTATTGAGCCTTTGCATGTCCTTGTTTAGCAGCTTTCTTATACCATTGCGCTGCTTGCCTATAATCTTCTGCAATAAAAGAAATTAACCCTGAAAGATATTGAGCATCTACATGTCCTTGCTCAGCAGCTTTCTTATACCATTGCGCTGCTTGCCTATAATCTTCTGCAACACCTTCGCCCTTCATATACATTACACCAAGTTTAAATTGTGCTTCTGCATCACCTTGCTCAGCCGCTTTATGATACCATTCAACAGCTTGGACCTCATCTTTTGGTACACCTTCGCCATTCTGATAGATCACGCCAAGATTGAATTGTGCCATTGAGTGTCCTTGTTCAGCCGCTTTACGATACCACTCAGCAGCTTGTCTATCATTTTGTGCCACACCTTGGCCATTGTCATACATTAAACCAAGATTAAATTGCGCATCGTCTTCTCCTTCTTTTGCTGCCTTCATTAGCCATTCCGCAGCTTGCTTATCATCTTTTACAACCCCAACCCCCTTCTTATATATTATAGAAAGAAAAAGCTGTGCCTTTGTGTCTCCTTGCTCAGCAGACTTTCTAAACCATTCAATACTTTTCAAAAATATCTTTTGATACCATTCAGCAGATTGACTCGCGTCTTTCACAACACCTGGTAACAACGCCTTTTGCATCCATTGAGTAGCTTGCGTCTCGTCTTTTATAACACCCTGCCCCCTTTCATACATCATCGAGAGAGCAACTTGTGCGCTTGGATGGCCTCCTTGAGCTGCTTCTAAGTACCACTCAAAAGCCTTCTTGATATTCTTTGCAACACCCTGCCCCTTCTCATATATTGAGCCAAGAGCGTATTGTGCATTTACATTCTTTTGGACCGCAGCTTTAATTAAATTCCTTAAAGCTCCTTCATTGCCTTCTTGAGCTAAATTTTGCCAAAGAGCTATCTTATCTTGGAGATTATCTTCAACCTCTTCTGTTTCATTTTTAAGGGAATGAATAGTCCTTGAAGGTATGACGCTTTTGGTAACTTTCTGATCAATAAGTAGTGTTGCTTCAATCCATTTGAGAATGTGATTGGCTTTAAGCAGTGAAAGCCGTACCCCGGAATTACCTGTGCCTGCAATTCCTTCCCCTAAAGTGTGAACGCCAACAAGATAAGGACTGCCCCACTTGTTCAACCATACAGCACTTCCACTCTGCCCCCCATATGTATCAATTTCATAAGACATCTCTTCAGCAGCAATCTGTTTTATACTATGGCTCATCGTCCACATTTCTTTAAAGCCTTTGTCCCCAGGATAACCCGTTACATTAACTTTCGCCTTTTTAAGGACTTTATCTTTCAGTGTGAGAAGACCTACCCACCCTGTCTGATGACCAATAGGGCGGTCAAGAAGCACTAAGGCCATATCATAACCAGGATCGTGATCCTTTGTCCAATTCTTGAAGGTAATAATGCGGGTGATTTGACACTCATCAAAAGGAGCAACATCACCATTTAAAGCCAAACGGACAACAACTCTTTGTACCCACTCATCCCGCGCATGGCTGTAAACATTATGGGCAGCTGTAAGCATATGGTGAGGGCCAACTAAAGTTCCTGAACCACCATATTCACCTGAAGAAAAATAAAGACTCAATTGACCATGAAAAAGATAGGGCCACTGCGCCGGATTTTCAACTTTTGCGCGCCCATCTCGGCCTGGTGTAATGTGCATAAGCAGCTTTTCTTCTAAATTTTGCTCATAAAGAAGCTTTTGAGGCACGCCTCGATAAATTTTAGAGCATTGGGTTGGTACTTGTGCAGGTTGATAAGGAGGCGCATATAAACTTGCTTCTTCCTGATCATATCTAAAGTTACCCCGCACATAGCTAGTGTTTCTTAGCTTATGCTCTACTATTTCGCTATCTGAAGCTACTCCTTCAGTAGATAAAAAAAGAGATAGAGTCAGGCTAAATGCAGTGGTAGTTAGAAGAATGGCTTTCATGAGGATTTCCTGCAAATTATTATTGTTAATGGATGAAAATAGCACTCTTTTAGATTGTATAATACGGATGGAATCCTCATTATAATAGTACTGGATATGTTTTTTTTCTTCTAAAAGAAGGAGAATTTTACGGCAGTATTAATGCAGGTTTAAGTTAAATAATATTCAATTAATAATCAACTTTCCTGTTTTTATTCTCCTCAAGGGAAGCGTCATCAACTTTGAAGGTTGTGCCTTAATAAACCGATAGTATCCACTGCGAGCTACATTCAGCACTTGGGACATCCTCTCTATCTTGAAGTCATGTTGATGCTCTTGCATAAACTGATACTTCATTTGCGCAGGCAGGAGAAGATGCCCAGTGCTTTTTTTAAGATGTCCTTTTCTTCCCTATACGAAGCTTTATGTACTAATTCAAATTAGATCTAACAGGCACCCTATTTGGGAGTATTTTTCTGTCAAACCTAATGTGAGTTAGTACAAATTAAGTGATGATCAAAAGTTATTATTATTCTTCTGAGTCTGACAGGTCTGATGAATCCGAGGACCGTCCCTCAAATCCATCCATAAATGATTTTTCCCAGCCCCTCATACCGCTTCTATCCTCTTTCTTAATCTTTCTTGCATTTTCTCTTCTTTTTATCTCTCGCTGTATCTCTTCTTCCTGTTTCCTAGCCCAATAACTTCGCGCTGAATCACGCAAAAGGTCTGCCATACCAGGAGCAGTTTCACCTTCCATTGCTTTTCCCAACCTTTTGACCTCCACTCTCGCTGTAGAGGCAACAGCACACATGAATTCATCAACTGCTCTTTGCATCTTGGTTACATTCTCATCAATAGAATATTCCAAGATCTTAATAGAAGGAGCTCCTCGCATAGTCATTCCTCCACCTTCTGAGTTTATTGTAAGGGCCTCTTCTAAAGCAGGTTTTATAATGTTAAATTTGTTAGATGTAAGATTTTTAAGTGTTAATTCTTTATATTCAAAGTCTGAACTAATTAAACCTTGTAAATCTTGTTTTTTATGATTTTTAAAATCTATTGTATGAGAGGTTACCTGGCCCGGAGAATTTGAATCCTCTTCTTCCCAATCAGAAGCTATAGCCCTAACATCAGTAAATCCATCAAAGCTAACTAAAGACAAAGCAAATAATATTGCAAATCTTTTTTTATTTTCACTTTTAATACCCCTTAGATTATTTCTTTCCAGAAAAAATAGAACTTATTATTTACTTGCAGACAAAGAGAAAATTTTAGATATATTTACATTTTATAGTGGGAGTAATGATTGCTGGCGATGATGAGATCAGGAAGCTGTAAATTGTTAAGCCTTCAGGTAAGCTTTATTCCATTAATTTATAAAAAAATTTATACCAAATTTTATTTAATACTATAAAAGTTAATCTTCTTTCTTACTTCACTGGTACTCTCTTAAACAACATGTCGTAATAATCAGTTTATAGTTTACGATATTTTGGAGTGCTCTCCATAAGACAATAAGGTAACTTCTTTTATTCATGAAGATTAAAGTAGAAAAAATAAGTAATTTTAAAAAATGGAGAAATTAAATGAACAGAAAAAATAGATCTTCTGGATATATAATTTACGCATCTATATTGTGCTGTATTTCTTCGGCATATGCTAGCCAAGATAGTATTCGTCCCCTTACCCTTGAAGACAATGAAGAGAGAAGGAAGATAATAAAGATTTGCCTTGATAATACTAATTCTCCTGGTAAAGAATTTCTAGACATGCGCCCTGGACAAATTCTTCCGCTAGTTGAAGATTATAATAAGTTAAGAAAGAATGGCTCAATAGACCCTATTCTAGGATTTCATGGTTTTTATAGAGAAGAAAATTTAATTGGATTTATTTCTGTCAAATTTAAATTCATTTTATCTTCCCAACAACATGAGTATGCCGAATGCCAAATGCTCATTCATCCAGCCTTTAGAGGCCAAGGACTAGGAAAATTATTTCTCAAGAAATTTAATGAAGAAATAGTCGATCCAAAAGTTAATAAGCATTTATCTATAATTATAGAAGATAATTATGGTAAGTTAGTAGGCTTACCCCATACTTATACTTTCAAAGGTTTAAAGGGATATATCCACTTAGACAATTTAGCTTCTCAAAAGCTTGTTACGTCGGTTGGGTATGCACCTGTAGACCTATGTTATAAAGAGTATATGGGGGCCTCCAGAAAATCAGCGCAAATTTGCTATATTTATCCGCCTGATAAAGATAACTCATATTTGAGTGAGGAAATTACTGAAGTTATCCAAAGAAATAGCAACACAGAAAAGGGGGAAGTTATTGATGCAGCAATTTCTCGTCAACATGACCTAGACCAGGAAGATTTTTTGACTAATAAAATAAAAAGCATTTTTCGCGAGCGACAAAGTGAACCTATGACTTTTTTAAAAAAATTACTAAATGTTTTAATTGATATCCCTCCTAATAAAAATTGGAACAAAACACCTGAAGTTTGGTTTGACACTTATGTAGATAAATTTTTAATTGAAAGAAGGCCAGAACTGTTTGAATTATGGAAACAAATACAAGCAGATGCTTGTATGACAGGGGTTGGGATTTTCCCTCTTCTCGAAATTAAAGTGATGGAAAATGAACCTGGATTTCAGGTAGAAGACTTGGAGATATATGAACTAGCAGTTAAATACAGAGATGCAAAAGCTGACTTCTTACCTGTTAATACGCAGCGTAAAATTGCTAAGGAGTTATTCTCCATTTTAGAAAAAAGGGGCACTGATGAGGGAACATTAGAAAACCTCCTAAAGTCTTTATCTTTAAGTGAAAAATAAAAGCGAGGTACAATGGCAGTGCTGGGATGGCCTGGATACCTTCAGAGGGTTCCGAAGAAAGGTAATGTGAAGATACCTAGGCCATCTCATCACTACCTCCTAGATTTCAACAGATATAAACAGCAAGAGTTTCTTATTTATCCCCAATTAAATTTTACTTTTGGGGAATAACTTATTGAACGGCTTTAAAGTAGTTCCCATATAGAAATAGTTACTAACTATAAAAGCTACCTAAGGGGCCCACAGTGAGTCACTCTCTGTCTATTAAGAGGAAGATTTTTCCTTTCCTATCTCTGAGCACTTTTCTATTCCCCCTACACTTTTCCATCTCTGTCGATGCTATGGAAAAAGATACTTTACCAAAAGAAAGAGAAGAGACTTCCATAGTACTAGAAGGATTTAGGCCAAATCATAATCTTATTCCATGGGAAAAAGAAAGATTTGGAAAAAGTAATCTTCTTGCTGCTTATACTCTTGGTACTATTTATCAAAAAAGGTACTGAAGAAATTGAAAAAGACTTGGACCAATCAACCTTCTGGTTTAGGACTTTCGCAGAAACCTCTTATCGACCAGAGCAAGAAGATATATGGATTCTCTCTATTGATGGTGGGGGAATCCGTGGCTTAATTCCTGCGACCATACTTGAAATGCTTGAAAAAGATCTTTCAAGAAAGTTCGGCTTAGATGTTTATATAGCCGATATTTTAAAAATAGTTGCTGGAGCCTCCACAGGATCCATCATTGCATTAGGTCTAACTGTTCCCAATCCTTTTGATTCTTTTAGGCCAAGATATCATGCGGGGAGAAGTTAAGTAGCTTTTATATAGAAGAAGGAAGATTGGTATTTCCGCCTACTTATTGGATCGTTGAGATCTTGAGAGCTATCAAACAAACCAACCAACCTAAGTTTTCGTCACAGGCTTTCAAAGATGCTCTTATACGCCGTTTTGAAAAAAGTAAGTTCGGTGAAACCCTAAAGGGAATCCAAGCTCTTATCCCTACTTATCTATTGACGGAAGACCATCTTTACATTCTCGATAATAAAAAAACTCCTGATAGCAACTATCCTATGCGAGAAATTGTGCAAGCCAGCTCAGCTGCTCCAACCTACTTTCCAGCAGTCAGCATAGGGGAAGAAAATTATGTGGATGGAGGAATAGGCCTTAATAATCCTGCTTTTAAAGCCTATCAGCAAGCTCGTTTGTCTTACCCACAGCAAAAGATTATTCTTATTTCGTTAGGAACAGGAATCACCCAACAACCTTTACCAGATTATCTGAAAGAAGGAGGAGGAAAGTACAGAAGGTGGGGTAATTTCACCTCTCGTTTCTGCCTTAGGTCACCGCTCCTTATCTGTAAAGGAATTACCTAAGTTCCATGAAGGTTGGGTCGCTTACACACCCCATATTATAATGAGGGAAGCTGGAGAAAACACTGATGAACAACTTAATTTCATGCAAGCACTAGACCCTCTTTTTGAGTGCTTCCGCCTCCAACCAGAGATTCATAAAGTAGAAATGGATGATATAGAAGAGATTCCTTATCTCAGACAAAAGGCAGAGGAATTTTATGCTTCAGATGAGAAGGTTAAAGAACTTCGAGAAAAGCTGGAAGCAATTTATTTTTATCAAGTGGATATCCTTAAAAAGAAGCTTTCTCTGCTTAATCAAGTCAGCAAAATTAGTTTAGAAGGGATCAGGTTAACCTCTTCCCATATTCAGCAGTTTCGTCAAGGTTTAGCTGCACCTTCTATCTTAACTGAGTTAAACCTTCAAAGGACAGGATTGACGCCTGAAACCTTACAGGATCTTTGCCAGGTTTTGATTCATAATAAAAGTATTACCACTCTTAACCTTGCGGAAAATGGAATCCGCAAGAAAGGTGTTCAAAGTTTAGTAGAAATGCTAGATATGAACACAACCATTCTTAGTCTTAACCTGCGTTATAATGGAATTGATGAGAGTGATTATGAGGTACTTAGATATTTATTAAGGCAAGAAACACCCAAGGAAAAAGATTTATTCCTTGAGCGAGGAGAAAAGGAACAATATAGTTTTTCTGCTGTGCCTACTTCGTTAAAGGAACTAGATTTGTCAGAAAACAAAATAGGCCCTCAGGGTTTTTTAAAGAATCTTGTTGAAGATTTGATAGCCAGGTTTTCCTTAAGGAACTGTTGCTTTCAAATAATGCTTGGCAATACAAGTCACAACCTGAATCTCTGGCATTTAAAAGGGGAAAAAAGAATTGAAGGAAGTTTCTAAACAATTAAATTTTCACGTCGTATTTTAAGGGAAGAGATATTAATATGATTTATAAATATTAGCTTTCATAAATAGTTAAATAATATCATCGATGCCTTTTAGATAATAAGGGAGGAGCTTTTAGATGATTAAAATAAGCACAATTTTTAAAGTAGGTTTAG
>NZ_JQAK01000004.1:97232-138468 GCF_000757605.1 Candidatus Paracaedibacter symbiosus
CTTCTCACGCAACTTTTAGCCATGCAAGCAGGAATGGGCTCAGAAACCTTACAGCAAGATAAAGAACCTTTCGCCCTTAAGCAAAATCTTATTGAATGCCTCGATGATTCTTCTCCTAAAAAAAGAGATAGTGTTCAACAAGTTGCCTCTGCTTCTCCAAAAACCTTAGATCTTAGCTCGTATCATCTGAAAGATAAAAAAATGATCCATGTTGTGGGATTACTAAAAGGTAGTGGATGTGAAGTTTTGAATTTAAGCAATAACCAATTTAAAAATGATGGCGTGCAGATGCTTTTCGATGATCTTCCCCCATCGGTAAAAGCTATTGATTTATCATATAACAAGCTCACTCCAACCTTGGGTATAGGTTGGATTATGGATTGTTTAGAGAAGACGAAGGGCCTTAAGTTTCTTGATATAAGTTATAACTGCACAACTCTTCCTTCTAACGTTGGAGAAGCAATAGGAGAAGCATTAGAAAAAAATCCTTCTCTACAGACACTCAAACTTAGGGGAATGGGATTAAATTATGAGAGCTTCCATTTTATCAGGAAAGGATTACGCCATAATACTAATCTTACTTATTTGGATATAAGTGAAAATCCTATGGATGGGATACTTCTTTTAGAAGACCTAATCCAGGAGAATACTTCTCTTAAACATATTGAAGCAGAAGGTTGCGGGATAAATAGAGAAGACTTCATAGATATTCTTCTCACTTTAAACGAAAATCAAACATTCGAGTACCTTGGTTTTGATAAAAACCCAAAAGTTCCTGACGAAGAGTTAAAGCTGTGGGCCCCCAAAATTGAGCAGGATTTGGGATTTAAGGTAGATCTTGAAAGACATACCCTTGCGCGGATTTCTCCTTTAAAAAAGCCAGTTCCACGAGAATATTGGGTTTATTCCATCAAGAAAGATAAGCCTTCAATTTCAGAGAAGATGTAAGAAAAGGAAGCATTATCAAGTTTCTGAAAAGTTATTGAGAGGAAAGAAAGGTACCACAACATATCTGGACCGATCCTGATTGCAAAGTAAAAGAATTGGGCTTATAAAGTGTAAAAGTTAAGACCTGATCTGACAGTTACCCATTTCGGAACTATACCTATTTACTGTCAGATTAAGTTGAGATTACCAACTTTTTTCTGCCAGATAGATTTCCCATCAAGTAATGTTTCCATCGGTGTTCGTCCACAGCACATTTTTCCTTGGTGAGTTCGTTGATTATTATAATATTCCAGCCAGTTGTCCAGATCTTTTTCAACTCTTCAATAGCAGCATAAATCTTTTTACGGAATGTAATTTGATAAAATTCATTGAGAATGGTTCGATGGAACCTTTATCGAGTAGGTGCAGAGATTTCTCCCTGCAACCCTCACAGAACCAGACTTGCGGATTTCCCGCATCCGGCTCTTCAACAAGTTAAATATTGATCTTGCAACCAGAAATAATAACAAAATAGGGCTTACCTAAAACAGGCTGCCCTGTACCCTAAAGTAAGAAATTTAATTATTGAACTATTCAATAGGATTTAGCGATGTACTGGGCTCACCTAATCCCAGCTGTTTAAGAGTATGTCCATAGTCATCAAGTATGTTTTCCCCAGTTAATTTTAGTTTTGAAATGGCATTAAGGTTATTTATGAGCTTATCTTTCATTCTTTCATCACACATTCCTTCATCACACTCTTGTAAACGTAACCTAATTGCGAGATCGAAATACTTACATGCTTCGAAAAACTCAGGTGATTGATAAGGAGCGTGTCCTTTAGGATGACGGATAGATAAAAAGGATTTTATATTTCTTGCAGCTACTAACGCCATGTCTATATCTAGATGATAGGGCTTTAACTGATCATTAGTTTTTTTATCTTTTTCATATAATTTTTTTAAAAACCTGAAAGCTATGTATTCATTTTGTATCAAGTATTGACAGTATTGCTGAGTTACTGAAAGCAATGTAGGATTAGCAGAGGAGACTTTTGATGGCTTTGGTTCCCACCAGGAAAAAAGGGGGCTTTTCATAATAGTTTCTTTAAAATGAGTAACTGCTTTTTGAAGATTTCCTTTTTCTGCTTCAGTCCAGGCTTCAATCGCTTTTAGCCAGTGCCCATTGATATGTGCCAACGCGGTGGTATCTTGTGGTGAAATTGCTTTGTAGAGGCCTGTGATAATAGTTTGCTTGATAAGGAACCATAACCCTATTTCATAGTGAGCTTGGCCTCTTTGAAAGTTTGGTAATGTATTTGCTATTTCGTTTGCCTTTTTATAATATTTAGTCGCTTCTTCCGTATTTATACTAATTGCTTCTATCCTATTTTTCCCCTGACGTGCTTTTGTTCCAGTGAGGAAAGCCCGACTGAGCATCAGGTTTGCCTCTATAGACCTAGGCAAGCTTGTTTCTAGTATGTTAACAACTTTTAAAACTTCCCTTTTTGATTTACCTTCGTGGATTCGAGCGCTTAAATAACTTGCTATTCCCTTATCTAACGAGAAATCTTTGCCTGCTTCCTGTCTTTTATAAACTTCTTCTATAATTTTTAGAAGTTTGTCTACTTTATCCCCCTTTCCCATGGGATTAAAAAATAATTTGTTTTGAAATATAAAAGAGACAGCTGACAAATCGCCAGCCTCAAAAGCTAAATCCAACCACTTGTTCCTGCAAAATCCGTATGATTTGTGACTCTGGTGTTGTGTAATCCCTGCAGCAGCATTAGCACGGGGATTGCCATGGTAAAATTCATCCAAAAATTCATTAATATTATTATACTGCCCATACTTTATTACCTCCTGGAAAACAGGCACAAGACTATAGACAGCATCTCTTACATCATGGGAAACCAACATCAAATTTGCTAGATCTTTCTTCGAACAATAAGAGAGTATTTCTTGCTTAAGTTCATCTGAAAGATAGTCTGTAATATTAAAATTTGAGGAAGTTGGCTTGGCAAAAAAGTCACGGTAATATCTTTTTTTCAGCTGTTTAGATGCTGCTTCCATATCTTCTAATCTGGTTGCAGAATCGTCGCCCAGGATAAATTTTCTAAATGCAGGGGTAAGGCTTTTTAAATAATCCAGGTGATTTTCAAAATCGTCAATTTGCTTATGCTTCTTACTAGGTTCTTTTTCGTCAAGCTCAGCAATAATTTCTTGCGTTTGGGTTCTTTGTCTTTTGTGTTCTTGAGATTTTTCTTCCTCTTTTTCTACTTTTATAGAACTGTACGGCCTTTTGTTACCCTTGGAAGGATTAATATCATCTCCACCCATAGCCAACACCGTCATGGGTGCAGCAGAAAGAAAGAGGGGTAAGATTTTTGTTAGTATTTTCATTTAAAAAATTCCTTTTTATTGAGATTCTGGAAAAAAGTTAAATTGATATAAGGTAAAATCCAGACATCTCTATAGATAAGTATAAAATTAATGGTTTCAATAAATTTGTGAGTTCCTTTCCTTAAAGCTTCTGGAGATTTGTATAGATTTTTTAGGGTCTGGATCCTCTTCTAAAGCAAAACAAGAAATTCCGTTCAGCTCGTTTATAAGCCGTTGGCCAACCACAGCAAAGTGGTTGGCAATCTTTGCCAGAGTCTTTGTTTTCAAAATTCCAAGGCAGGTAGGAATACTAAGGGACTGGCGTATTTTTTGACGAATAGAAAAGCTGTCTCCAATAAAGGAGAGACACCAGTAAAATCAATAAATGCTTCATCGATAGAATAGACTTCTAATTTTGGGACTAAAGACTCTACTAAAAACATTAATCGAGCTGAAACATCCCCACATAAAGCAAAATTTAAGGAAAAAACGGTGATGCGATGCCGATCAATATTCCCTTATAGTTAAATAAAGGGGCCCCCATGGGAATACCTAATGCTTTTTACCTCATTAGACCTTGCAATGACGCATCCATCATTATTGGAGAGGACTGCTACAGGTTTATTGTGCAAATCTGGTCTAAAAATTCTTTCACATGACGCGTAAAAATTATTTACATCTATTAGTTCAAAAAGAAACTTTGTTAAAGTTTCACGAATTGGTGGATAACAGACGTCACGACCCCCCATATGTAAAAATCCATTTCAGCTGTGACTTCTATAGGCTCATAAGAGGTGTTTTCTGGTTTTAAGTAGCATTTATCTCCCTCCAAACTCAAACGTTTCACTGTTAATTCACTATTAAGGACAGCAATGACAATGCTACCGTTTTTAGCCTCAATCGAACGGTCAACAACCAAAATATCTCCATCATTAATTCCCGCTAACACCATAGACTCGCCTGAAACTCTTACAAAAAAGGTTGTTGCTGGTTTCGAAATCAGTTGAGCGCTTAAGTCCAGATAGGAATCAATGTCTTCATCAGCGGGAAAAGGGGCCCCCGCTGCTACTTTATTTGAGAATAGCGGTAATCTTATAGAAGTCTCTTGAACAAGAAAAACTTCTTTTAAACAAAGAGAAACGCCTGATTTGAGAGAATCAATGTAAGTATCAAATGCCGCAGAGACCGACAAAGGAATCCGCCGCACTACTGTTTTTTCACGGTAATATCCAGAGTTAGGTTTTCTTCCAGAACCTGGCCTAAATCCACCTTTTGGCATTTTTTTCTCTTTATTTTGATTTATGTTACAAAAATCATAGCATATCTCAATAAAGATTGCTATAGTCACAATCGAAGGTTTGAAAATAAGGATAATTTAATAAACAACTCCTAATTAAGAAGAGAGTAACATGACCGAATTAGCTCCTTACAACACTCCCAATAGGCGTCACCGTTTCTTACGCAAGAGAAAAAGAATGAAAAAAAGAACTCAAATTCTAGCTCTCCGCAATACCGAGAAATCAACCACAAAGAATACCTTTCTAACGTTTCTTTTTTTGATGAGTATTTTTGCTATTCTCGCTTACTTTCGCCCGCATTAGATTGGGAGCATACCTTATAGCTAGAGAAATATTAGCAAATTCATATGAGTCCAGAGGAAGGTTATAGGTGCAAATTTTTTCTCATAGATTGGCTTGCTAAAAAGATTTATCAAATAAATAAAACAATAAGATGTAAGCCGTCACCTTATAGATTCACATCTTATAGATTCACAAGCTAATTAGCTAAAATTCATCAATTACGAAAACCAACCTTTCAAGAAAGATTAAAACAATGTTGGCTCCTCACCCTATTACTAACAAACGTGCCCGGTATGCATGCCTTAAAAGGAAAATGAAAAAGAGACACCAAGCTCAAACAATTCAGGATAGACAAGTTCCAGGCCTCCTAACTCTTCTTTGCCTGATTGTGCTTTTTACTATCCTTGCTTATTTTCGTCCTAACTAACAAAATAGAGGACTTCATGTCTAAAAATCCTTTGAATACCGCCGTTTGGTTCCATAGTAATAGGTTATAAACAAACATTTTTTCTCATGGATAGGCCTATCTGAAAGGATTATGAGAGAACTAAGCTGTTTAAATTTTAGGTTGTTACCATGAGGGTGCTTTCCGGTCTTAACCGCGAACAAAAAGAAGCAATAGGCCTTTTACAGATTGGTACTTTCCTTGAATATTTCGACCTTATGCTATATGTGCATATGGCTGTAATTCTAAATGAACTTTTCTTCCCCAAAACTGATCCACATACAGCTGCTCTTCTCTCTGCTTTTGCATTTTGTTCTACCTATGTTCTTCGTCCATTGGGAGCTCTTGTTTTTGGCTATATTGGTGACAATATAGGGCGCAAGGCAACGGTTATTATTACCACGATGATGATGTCGCTTTCCTGTATCATTATGGCAAGCTTGCCGACTTACGCCCAAATTGGGATTACTGCCGCCTGGGTTGTTACCTTGTGCAGGATCATTCAAGGTATTTCATCTATGGGGGAAATTATCGGGGCTGAAATCTATTTAACAGAGATGACTAAACCTCCCGCAAGTTATCAGATTGTTTCTTTAATTTCCTGCGCAGCAAGATTAGGAACTATGGTGGCTTTAGGAGTTTCCACGGCCGTTCTCAGCATTGGAATTGAATGGAGAATTGCTTTTTGGTTTGGAGCTGCCGTAGCAGTTATTGGCTCAGTAGCCAGGACGCGGCTAAGAGAAACCCCCGAATTCCTTAACCACAAAAAGAACATAAAACTCCCACGGAACTCTAATAATACAGTCCTATCAAAGGCAGAAAATAAGGTTGAGAATGCTAAATCAAATTTAAAAAATAAAGCATCTTTTAAAACTGTACTCGCCTATTTTCTGATGTCATCCGGACCGCCAGCCTGCTTATATTTTAGTTATATGTATTTTGTACCTCTTTTAAAAGGCAATGGACTTAGTAGTGAATTTATTGTCAGACAAAACTTTTTTCTTTCTATCATTGAGTTCTTAGCCGTTATTGTCATCATTTATTTGAGCAAAAAGCTGGAACCTTTAAAAATAGTCAAATATCGTTCTGCCTTATATTTATTGTTTATTATCTTGTTTCCTCTGATGATGTGTCTCAATCAAGATTATCATTTTATTTTTTTTATTCAATTCTTAAGCATTATTTTTACCTTAACAGGTGTTCCAGCTATTCCCATTTTGATTAAACATTTTCCCGTATTGCGACGCTTTACTTATACAAGTTTGATTTATGCCTTATCGAGGGCGGTTATTTATGTGATAACTTCCTTTGGTTTGGTCTACTTTACAGAGTGGTTTGGGCATCTAGGAGCTTGCTTTATTTTACTTCCTATAACAGGGGGATTCTTATGGGGAGTCCATCATTTTGAAAAACTTGAAAATTCCCAAAAAGCTTTTGCCGATAAACCCTTAAGTCCTTATTTCTCAAACTTGCAAAACTCCTAACTTTTGCAACGACAATCAGTAGTTAGGAAAATACTGAACCTTTCTCATTGCAAAACTTATGGCAAAAGTAAACTCTTTTGCCATAAGTTTTGCAAAGAAAATTTCTCGTAAGAGGGCTTTATGAAAATTGCAAGGTTATCGAGCACGTGCGCTATCAATACAGTTGCAGAAAAATTTCTGAAAGGCTTTCAAGGATATCTGTAAACTGATGCCTATAAAGGATACACTCAAGTCACAGCTCACGAAGGGGTGACAAGCGTTGGTTGCTGGGCCCGTGCGCGGCGTAAGTTTGAGAGGATGTGGTGAATCTGGGTGGCAAGTATGGGAAAGCGGCAGAAGCAGTCGCGATTGTGCAAAGAAGGCGTGAGTATCCTTGTAAAATAGCTGTTTTCGTGGGCATATGGGAACATGTTAGCTGTATGACGCGACGTGCAGAATTATTGCCTATTTTTTAAAATCCTTTCAATATTCTATCTTCTTGAAATATCTCATTTCTTTATTTGGATCACTGCTTAATTCGACGATTACAATTTTCTCAACTTTTTGTGGATATTATTCACCATCGTGCTTATGTGTAAAATTAATTATTGAAGATAATTATGCATATTATTTTTTTAGTTTTACTTGTTTTTATTATGAATCCTTTAAACGCTATGGAGAAAGATCCCGATAGGTACGCGATTAATCTTATGTGGCTACATAAAAATTCTAGCGAAAATCCCTATATATACCGCCTTAAAAATCAAGAGGATGAGGATAAAGATGACAAAACAATTTTTGAAGAAAATGTGGTTGCTCCTATTCAGGCCTGGGCTAGAAAAAATCCAAACGCATCAGTTGTTTTTTGGTATGATGGTAATTATACAATATCAAAGGCCGTAGAGGGGACACGTGCTTACTTCTACCAAGAATCTTTGCCTAATATTGCGATGAAAGATATTCGAGAGCTTCCTGCCGTTAAAGACAGAGAAAATGAAATTGTATTTTCTCATGAAATTCCTGTTTATTTTCGCTCTGACCTTCTTCGTCCTATCATTCAACTTCATCAACTTAAAACGGAAGGATTTCGATATTCTGTCTATGCAGATCTTGATGTAACAGCCATGTCTACTGAAGAGCTTTTTGATGAAAAAACAAAAGAAAATCTTGAAAAGCATGGAATTGTGATGGCAAGTAGTAAAGGAACCATCTCTTTTACTGGTTTTGAAAACTCTTTTCACATCTTAAGCCAAGATCAACCCCTTATGCATGAAGCACTTTATGAAACTGTGGTTCGTGGAAGTATTTTACGCGCTCAAAAATATGTAAAAATAAAAGGAGATCGTCTCCAAGTGCATTTCCCTCAAATGGTTTTCTCAGTTTATGTATATCTTCCTATATATTTCAATTACCTTAAGGGTACGGTTGAATTATATCTTCCTGCCAAAGAAGCTGATGAAACAAAATATGATCCAAACATTCATTATGATTTTTTAAGGTTCCCATGCTTGTCTTTGGAAGGTCCTTCCAAAATGCTTAGAGCGTCTGCTAATGGGGAAAATGTGCCATTTATCAGTTATGACAAATTACCTATTAAGGAAATTGAAATGAAGACTCAAGGGGGAAAATATAACTAGTCGACCCTGAAGTAAGAGTTTATTAAATGAACCCCTCTTTTTTGATAATTCCTATCTCTGAGCACTTTTCTATTCTCCCTTCATTTTTCCATCTCTGCAGATGCTATGGAAAAAGATACTTTACCAAAAGAAAGAGAAGAGACTTCCATAGCGCCAGAAGGATTAAGGCCAACACTGGCTGATCTGGCTGCGAAAGATCATTATAGCGACTCAGAAACAGAATGATTTCTTCCTCAATGACACGAGCCAATAGCTGCTGCGCCCCAGTCGTAGAAGACTGCTGAGCGCATCTCCCCCACATCCCATTGGCTTTTTAATTCAATAACATTATCTTTGGTCATGGCGTATTGCCTGGTTTATTCTTTTCATTAACGGAATATGCCGCCTCTGCTTTTTAGCCTATACACAACTTTCGGTTATATCTCGAAAGACAGCGTAAGAGATAATTTCAGCTAAAAATCGATGACGTTTATAAAGCATAGAACCTCCTGTTTCAGAAGTTCATGCCTTATATTATTTAATTTTAAAAGTTAAGTTAATGTGATGGTACCGTCTGCCTCTCTAAAAAGAAACTTGCAATAATATAGACAAATATAAAAATAAATGTAATCTTTCACTTCATAAAAATTTTACTTATTACCTTTTAAGAGTATTTATGAATATTGCATATTTTTTTAAGAAGTGGATGTTTATTGCTTTCACTTTGACTGTTATAGCTGTAAAAACCTCAGCAAGTACCATAGATGAATTTGCTCAGGTTCAATATAATATGATTACGAAGTTGAATAATTATATTGACCAAGAAGCACCAATTGATATAGATAGATTGTCTGAAGAAGCCAAAATCCTCATACAACATAATACTCTCACAGCACATGACTTAATAAGCCATATTCTCACAGGTAATAAAAGATACTTACTCCAAAGAGATTATACATCTTCGCTGTTCTGTAATCCACCTAGTGTACAGCTTGAATCAATAGCTCAGCGTTTATTAAGTAAAGACTCCTACAAAGTCCAAGAAGAAAAGCTATTGTACCTCATTTTTAACCTTTTTGAAAAAAAGGAATTTACCCTACGGGTTAATTTTTTATGGATTGCTAATACAGTGCTAGATGTTGCGGTCAATGATTTATATATCCAGCCTCTCAGAAAAAATTTTTTTGCCCGAGATGTTTTTAAAGAAACAGCACAGCAGGCCTTAATTCTGCCTAAAAACAGTAGAAGCTTAGAATATGCTCAACACGCTATCTCTTTGCTTTATTATTATGATTATGTTGCTCTTGTGATAGACCACCTTTATAATCCTCACACCCCTTTGATGAGTTTTAAGGATATCTATTCTCATCTGGCAAGCAGAACGTATCAATACTACCAAGAACTTGCAGTACCATTAAATACTTATGAGCTTCTCCTTCCTGATACACCTCAGTCTGCAAAAACCTTTCTTGAAAAAGGAGGTCTTAGTCTTCACGACATCCAATACTTATTAGTCCTTAAGTTGTCCCACCGATCTAAGCTGTCTCAGTTATGGTCTTTAAAGGAGCCTGAGGTAGAAATTAATAGGGACTTGTGGCTTAGTTGGTGGAAAAAATTGCTTGAGGTGTCTTGGAACCAACCATTGCTTATGAAGAAGATTTCAGAGGTGATAGATGAGGGCGATATCCAAGATAGGTGTGACATTTTTTATTCTCTCATGGCTCTACCTTTTAGAGAGCGAGTAAGTCTCTTCCAAATTATTATTAGTTCTTATAAATTAAAAAAAGGTAGCTCAAATGTCTCTATCCTTATAAAAGCATTGTTGAGCATTCCCATCAGCAAATGGCCTGAGCTTAGCTCTTATATAAGTTGTTTTATCTTTCCAACTACAGACCCTATAAATAAGTCTATTATGGTTAATGTTTTTAAGAATGTGCAGTATAAAGAATGGCCAGAATTTTTTACAGCTTGCTTGCACCTCACTGAAGGATTGCGGCCGGTTGAGCAACCCGATGCTATGGTAATTTTATCCCATATTTCTTCTCATAACTGGCAGCCGTTCATTACTTGCGTGAAGCGTCTTATCCCTCAAGGTACAAACACTTCCCTCAAGCTTGAGATTATAAAGCTGCTTTCTCAATTTTCTAGGGAAAAATGGCAAATTATTACCCATGTACCGTTTAAAGACGAGAGGAACAACGTCATAAATTATTGATGCGGCATCATTAACTTAACTTTTAAAATTAAATAATATAAGGCATGAACTTCTGAAACAGGAGGTTCTATGCTTTATAAACGTCATCGATTTCCAGTTGAAATTATTTCCTACTTAGTTTACGCGATATAGGCGAAATTCTAGCTTATCGAGGAATAGAGCCGTTTAAACAATAGAGAAGCTTTTAAAAACGCTCTGCAATTAACTACCTTAGGAATTGGCATTCTATCACTCAACAGAATCAGTATGCCTAAAATTTGAAAGAAAGGGTTATTTGTGCCTTAACTTGCCCATTAATCAGTTAAGTTGACGCTACCACCCAAACAGCTTAAATTGCAAAGTTAATTTAAGGGTACCGGCGTATTCCCTGTTTTATTTTTTCATTAACAGAATACGCCAACTTCCTTTTTTAAGCTATACACAAAATTCCGTCATATCTCCTAAAAACAACACTGCATCATAGCCATAATTCTCAACAGAGTAGGTTTTAACTTAATTTTTCATTTTTTTAGGGCGATAATACGACCTAAATATGGATTATCCTCCTTGTGAATAGAAAGCCCTTGGGCCTCAAGGGCATAAACAATACTGAATCCTAATGAATCCAGCTCAGTACAAAAGTTTTTAAAATGAATATAGCGTCGATAGTGATCAGTGACGCCTTCTGTCCTACTAAGCTGTAAAGAACGCTGATACATTGGATCTTTATCTGTCCTAAATTCTAAAAACAGTTTGGCACCAGATTTCATTCCAGTGAGAAAATCTAAAAACTGCTTTTGCTCTTGTTCGCTAATAGAATGTATGAAAAAGCGTGCATAAAAGTTATCGTATGAAAGAAATTTAGCAAGTTTTTGTTGATCATTAATATCAACTACTCTGAATGAATCTGTGGTAAGTCCACTATCCTTAGCATAGTTTTGATTAGATTTAATAGCATTTGGTGACGCATCAATACCCACGGCTTTAATATTATTTTTTTGGAAAAAAAATGTATCGCGCCCATTTCCACAGGCAATATCAACCAAAGATGCATCTTTTTCAATAAAATCGTTTTCAATTAAATATTGCGCAAAAGTCGAAGGGGTGAGAGCAAGATTATTTTTCTTATAAAATTCTTCCCAAAATAAGGAATTATTTGCAGAAATAGGAGGAGGAGCAATATGAGTTTCAAAAAACATTTTAACACGTTCCTTGAGAGGCCCTGTTGGCTGTGCGGCGCTACGGTCATTCTCAGTAAGCATCCAGAGATAGTTGTTTTTTAAAGAGCTAATATGTTTATGTGATACATAGGCAATGGTATTCCATGCCGGCCCATAAAAGCGATTAAAGAAGTCAGTTGGATTTTCTAGTCCTTTGGCTTTAAATTCACCAAAATTATAATCTTTTTGTTGACGAAACTCCCCAGGTAACAGGAATGGATTTCTAAAAATCTTTCTTCCTTCTTCTGCCGCTAAAATATATCGGTTATTTTCGTGGTCCAATCTAAAAGTGAATAAATCCAGGAAAGGATATATTTCTTCGCCATTTGTTAATTTAAGAGGCGTTTTAGAATAGAGTTTGTATCCAACGATATTTTTTGGATCATAGAATAAATTATATCCTAGGCTAGCAAATGTTTCTTTGGTTTTTTCAAGCTTTGGCTTATCTTCTTCTAAAAACATCAAATCAACATCATCATCATGATGGATAATACCACCACCACGTACAGCGCCTAAAAGAGAACCAAACATAAGCGAGTAAGGGATTTCAAAATGATCCAATACTTGCACTGTATCGTAAGTAATTTGATATAAAGCTTGAACTAAATTAGGATCTGTTTGGATCTGCTTTTTAATGGATTGCGCTTCTTGGAAAGAAACTTCTTTATCTAGATCGATACAACGATCGTTACCAAAAACCAGTGAAGAAGTTAAAAACAGACACGCAATCATCTTAGTGAGAGAATACATTTTACACCTACTTATATTATAATTTTCGAGAAACTATTTTTATTAAAACTTTTTATAAGTTAAGAAAAAGTTAACAATTTAAGAAACCCCCTATATCAGGCGATGTTTGATATAGGAGTGTGAATAAGGAAATTTATCCTTTACTGCCATATTTGCTTTTTTCTGTCCAGGTTGATTTCCAATAGTGTACCCCAAGGGCTTCTGGGGGAACTGATTCATCTGGTTTTACCACTGTAATTTGGGGATATGCATGTTCAGGAGTTGGATAGAGAGTTTCATGGGAAAAGATAATATCTATATCTTTCTTTTCAGAATCAATTGCTTTAGCTACCGCTACTGTAAAAGCACCAGGGCCAGTAATAAGGATTGTGCCAAAGCAGTTAGTGTCAGGGATAGTAGAGATATATTTTTTGACTCTAAGTGGGTCATAATTCCGCTTAATTAAAGATAAATACTCAGTAATTACAGGGTGACGTGGGCTTGATGCGATAAACGCATTGCAGATAAAAGAAGACATGGGTTCGCGAGCTGCCACAAAATTATAATTATTTAAGAGAGGACGGAGCGACTGGTGAATGCGATAATCTACATCTCGGTATACGCCGCCATATTTTTCTAAAGCGACGAGTCGAAAGATATCACTAGCCCTGCCAAATTTTTTATTTTTTAATTCCTCAAGAAAGTAAGTTTTCAGCTCAAAGTCCCCCAAAAGACTAATTTCCCTTACTTCAATATCAGTTGAGGCGAATCTGGCTACTGTTTCTGGGAGTTTATCTTTACTATAGACCCAAAGAATATGTTTGAAACCTTGCTGTGAAGGACAAGCTTTTAAGGACTCTAATGTGAATTTGATGAACTCATCTGGAAACTCAATGGGATTTTCCTCATGAGTTAGCCATATGGCATGAATAAACCCAGGAATTCTTGGTTTTTGAATTGTTGAAGATGCTTGATTAAAAAGGTATGGGAAATAATTTTTTTTATAAAGAGTGTTGAGTTTTTCAAAATAAGCTTTTGGATCGATACCCTCGTTAAGAAAGAGACAATCAAATAGATAATTTAAATGGCCATCATATTGTTCTTTAAAACTACGGTTTAGGTTTGTTGGGGGGTTAACAGCGTATAAAGGACCATAAGGAACTAGCAATGGCTTATTGGTGGGTTGAAATTGTAGGAAAATAGGCTTGAAATCCACAAAGGGAACAAATTGGGGAGTATACGAAATTTCTTTCAAGCTTAGGAGAAGAGTATATCTTCCAGCACTTTTTTCAAGGTTTATAAAAACATTTGGGGCCTGTACATCAGCTTTAAGGCAAATATCCTTAGAGCTAAAAGTAAAGATTTTATCAGGCTCAATTTCCACCGTATTATAAAAAATATCATCATTTTTTAAAATCGTAAATTTAACTGAAATAACTTCAGTAGTTTCATTTATAACTTTTGTTTTTTTTGGCGGATTTTTTCAATGAATTGGTGTACTTCATGCTGCCTATGATTATAAGGAACGAGAGCTTCAGGTTCTATTATTTGATCAATATCATTTGCATACGCAAATGAACGAAATAAACTAAAAAAAACAATAATATTTTTTAGCAAAGTAATCTCCATAATTTTAATTTCTTTTTAAAATTTAGGAGACTAACGATTTACAAATTATTAATATGAAAACGCTAATATGCCCAATGCGATTGAAAAAATGACTTTTATCTAAAAATTAAATATCGTGAATCCCTGCCCAAGATGTTCCCGCCAGAACAGGGTGAAACGCTTATAAAAACACATCGATTTGAGTGTGATAAAAAGCGGGCAGATCGAATGAAAGTCGTTCTTTAGTATGACGAAGGGTGAACACAAGAAAAAATAGTTAAAGCTTTATTTATCTATGGGAATACCAAGACATGCAGAATGATTGAAATCGCCGAATGCGTTGACACAAAATAGTGCCAATGCATAAAAACTGCCCTTTTCTCCCAGCTGGAGCAGAAAATATTTGTGAAAATGAGACAAGAACGCTAAGGACAAGTGTCGGTAGATGTTAAGTTGTAAAAGTTAAGACAAGATCTGACAGTTACCATTCCTAAAGCTATGTTTTTTGTTGCTATACTAAATCTTAACTTCTACATACAAATCTACTTTACTAAATGTTTATTTAAAAATATTTCCTATCTTTTTCCCAGCATCTTTGATTGCCTCCCTGGCCTGGACACCGCGACTTGGCTCATTGTCTTTTGGTTGCTCAGGATTTTGCAGTTGAGCTTGACGTTGTTGTTCTTGCTTAATCTGTTTTTTAAGGTCATTGATTCTTTCAAGGTCAGCATTTTGCTGCTGCAAGGTAATTAATTGCTGTTGAAGATTCTCTTCTGTTTCATTTCGCTCCGCAGCACTTACCCCACTTACCACTGCAACCACAAAAAACGCAGTAGTGATACTTTTTAAAGTAAATTTAATATATTTCATAATAAACTCTCCTTTGTGATTACCAATACTTTTTTATTAAACAACATATCCCTACAGTAAAAAAGCGTCAAAAATTTCATAAAATTTACTTTTAAAATAAAAGATAACCAAAGATTCAGATAGAAAATCTTGGCTGCCCTTATGTGTGAAATTGTCATCATGGCTAATGCTAAACTTAAATCCCTACCACATAGCAACTGTGTTTTTAACGCTGTACCTCTTTATGATAAAAATGTAGTTGTAGGGTGGTATCAAGAATGATCAGAAGCTTGCGCATACATGCTGTTAGAGTAACCTTTTTCTTCTTCCCTCTGGCAATTAACCAATCGTAAAAAGGTTTAATATTAGAGTTTATGAGAATATAGTACTATGAGCGTACACGCTAGACCTTGAGAGCTCCACATCGTCATGTTCATATGGAAATTATTCTCAATAACTCAAATTTGGCAGACAACAATCCACTACTTAAAGACCCTATCGCAGGTTCTTGAGGCATCCCCTAAAAAGGAGGGTAATATTAGTGGAGCATTCGCCCTACCTAACAATTCAAATATTTAAATTTAATTGAGGATGATATAAATCAATAACCATAAAACCTCTACTAATATTACACTCGGTCCAAATTTTGAAGGCCTCCTCTGAGCTTAATTTTTATTATTCATCAAAATCACCGTCACTCCCTAGAGTATCTTCTAACCATTTTTTATGGCGCTTTTCGTCTTCTAGGCCACGTTTCAAGATTTCCTGGGCCTCTTGCCACTTATCAGTGCGATCATTCATCCGTTCGTAAGCTGTATTGGTGTCAATTTCGTTACTAAGCATGGCTTTTAAAATAGTATTGTCACCGATAAGATTAGCTAAGATGATTTTTCCCTTAGTAAGCCATTGCTTGCCTGAGCTTAAGTCTTGAGGAACGTCTTCTCCGTATCGACTCAAAAGGTCGGATAATTCCTTAATATGCCGCTCGTGATCTGATTTAAACCCTTTAAGTTGTCTCTTATAATCTTCAGCTCTAAGCCTATCGATTGCAGCTTCATACGCCTCTACAGCAGCAAAATCAAGTTTGATAAGTTCTTTAACAGAATCTGCAAAACTAGTTTGTGTTCCCACTAAAGTTACCATGTATATCTCCAATTATTATAGGTATTTCATATCCATTAATAACCTCATATAGAAAAAGATGAGACGTAAAGATTAGGCGAGATTTTACTGTCAACTCATTGCTAGTTTTAAATATTACCTAAATTTGTCTTTAGTCCTTTATTTGGATTCTCCTCCTTATCACCTAACTAATGTTCTCAACGGTGATATTAAACAGGAAATTCTGGCATATTTATTCTGGCATATTTTTGAGTCAGATTTATATTTTATGGGTATGCAGTTGATTGGCATTCATATTCGCTATAATAATCAAAACTGTATTGAAGAATATATGTCTTCAACTTTATACTCTCACGGAGAATTCTTTATGAAAAAAACTTAAAGCTTCTTATCTCATCTTTAATGATCGCCCTCATCTTTGCATCGTTTCAGGTGAGTCAGGGCACGGAACTAGAGCCTGCTGATGAATCTGCATTCAAAGTTTGTCCAAAAGAAATCACGGCTATGATTTTACACCGTGCTGCTATTGATGAATGTTTAGACAATCGCAATCCAGTTAACATACTACTTGTTTGTAGAGAATGGCGAAAACTAATCGAGGAAGAATCCATCGATGGTAAGACCGTAAAGAAACTCTGCCAGGAAGCATGGTATGGCGTCCCAGGACATGAAGAAATTTATGAAAGATTTTTAAAGGGCGTATTGATTTACAGACCGCAAGAGGGAAGCGAAGTTGGGCGGATTGATCTACCGATAGCGGCATTAGAGAATCCGTTAGAGGGTACGTTTGATTTATCGCAGTGTGGGGATGTAGGTAATTATTTGAGCATATCGACAGGTTATCGTAAAGAGAAGAAAGCGAAAAATGCAAACAAGCTCGAGATATGGTTTACCCCGCGGTTTTTGATCGAAAAGGCACTAACGACTACCGCAGGTCATTTTCAAAAGATTTTTGGGAGATGGAACGACAGCGCGCCGGTAGGCATTTTCTGGACATGGGGAGGATGGGACAATTTAACTTGCTATGATTATCTTGTAACAGAAAACTTAGATCAATTATCTAACGATAATTTATATGAAAAATGTGCAGCTGTGTCGCAGCGCTTAGAAGGCATGCACAAAATGCATGACGATTTCGGGCGCCCGCTGTCACCACGCACAGTCGCGTTGTTGTGGGATTCCATTGGAACCCCTCCCGTGGATTATGGCATTATGCAAAAATTTCATGTTCATTTTGCGAACTAAAATAAGATACTATAGATCATTACCTAAGCTGAGAGCTATGGCGCCCTGTATCCAACATGAAGAGATACTGGGCAATAGGGTTTGAACCGAGGTTTCAAGCCCTTCAATTGTCGATAGCCCCAATTTTAGCCAGCGCGCCCATTGACCGACGTACCGCCGCGTGATCGCAAGGGCATCAGGTTTTTGAGCAGCTAAAGACAACAAATGCGTCAGAATATTTTCAAAAA
The DNA here is from genome assembly GCF_000757605.1 of Candidatus Paracaedibacter symbiosus. Taxonomy (GTDB): domain Bacteria; phylum Pseudomonadota; class Alphaproteobacteria; order Paracaedibacterales; family Paracaedibacteraceae; genus Paracaedibacter_A; species Paracaedibacter_A symbiosus. Next base: position 114,839 of record NZ_JQAK01000004.1, read on the forward strand.
TACATATTTGTTAGAGCTGCTTCATTAGATTGATACAAAGATATATCCCGCCTGACAGCCATGTTGTTTGGTAACGGCGAGATACATTTTATTGGTTTGCGACGGCCCATAAAGCGGGGCAGCGGAGCTTAAGGTATAAGTCCTTGCCAAAAGTTGCTGCTGTATGACAGGCTTATGTAAATTCCAATTAAGGTAGAAATCCCGGACATCAGGATTTGGGGAACACTTGAGGCGTGCCTTGCATAGCCAGGTTGAATTAACTACTGTACTTGATAGCAGGATTTCCTCCTTTGAATGAGGCTTCTACTGCTGGATTAGCGTTGACAGCGTTTTCCAAGAGTCGATAGAACAGCATACCCCTAAATTTAGAGGTTCTACGATTGAAGCGAAACGTAAACTCATCCAGATAATAACCAAGGTGCGTGGCTTGTATTCCCCCCTGTAAAGTTCCAAGCAACCAGCGTTTCACAAGAGATGTAATAATGTTGGCAAATGGCAGGAGATTATCTCCGAGATGGGCATTAGAACGGACAACGACATGATCATAACCCAAGGCTTTCAGATGTTTTGTGCTGTATCCAGCCCATCCATCGGTATAGAGAGTGGAGCCGGGCTTGATAACGTATCCAAGTGCCGTATTTAAAGTTTCTGCCTTTGCATCGCTAATGTGCACTAAACGAATTCGCCCTATATGTCGATCGACTTTCTCTGCAGCAATCAATACTAATTCTTTTCCTTCTGCGCCGCGCCTTCGCTTGCCTGACTTTGCTCCACCAATAAAGATTTCATCTACTTCTATCTCTCCGCATAACTTATCCCTTTGAGGAGAAACCATCGCAACACGAAATTTATGAAGCCAAGTCCACGCCGTATGATAGCTACCAAGTCCAAGAGCTTTCTGTAAACTACGAGCACTTGTCCCATGCTTGTTTTCGGTGAGGTGTCATGCCGCATGAAACCATTGTAAAAGAGGTTTCTTGCGATCTTGAAAAATCGTACCAGCTGTTATCGACGATTTGAAAAGACATTGATGACACCGCTAAAGTCCTGCTTTGTCCAACTAGTATTTGTCTTCTCCACATCGCGTACAGATAAAGCCATTTGGCCAGCGTATTTTAAAGAGATATGAGTAACATGCGGCATCATCCGGAAACCATTTTACAAATTCGCCATAGGTTTTGGGGTAGGTAGACATAGCTGAATACTACATCTAGGGAACATGCCAGTCAACTGCGTACCCATATTATATTTTTCCCGCAATTGACTCTAGCGTTAGCGTAAGGATTGCTGATTTAAAAACATCTTCATTAGCCAAGTCATTGAATTATTTATCCATAATTTCTTTAACACGAAAGTAATTTAGGGAGACGGCTCCCCAACCACCGGCTAAAAGGCGGCCTCGATAAGCAGGTCAAAAAGATTGTTTATAGCGGCCAACTTTAAATAGATTATTGGTTACCCCATGACAGAATAAAAACTTTTATGTTAATGGTGGCGATTTGAAACGGAGGATCTTACGTTTCTGCTGCCGAGGGGGCTAAATTTCCTATAATTTGCCATTTTCCCGCATCAATGAGGCATTCAAGACGCAACATTTACGCTCACTCCACGGGCGACATCCCTGGAGTTTGCAGGAGGTGGTAATCTCTAACTTGTCTTGTTTAATGTGGGCAATGATCGTGCCCTGACGCTGCACATTAGACCGGTCCAGGACTTTTCCCATATCCGAACAGGCATACCCAATTGATCGCGGTGACAGCAAATAATCTCCCTGAGCGCAATGCGTTTGTAAGTGCCTTTTCGGGACCTTTTCTACTGCCAAAAACAGTTTCAGCTTGCCCACTGGCATGGTAATAGCCCCCTCCTTTAGGTGGTCGAGCTGGTAACAACCTACTTGACGCAAAAACATTTCCTGACCAAAGCCTGATTCCCCACAGCCTAAACAAAAGGCACGCTCACCATCAAAGCCATAAATTGCTTGTTCACGCTCGGGGATCACTATTTTGAGATCCGACGTGAGTTTCAAACAGAAAAATGCCAGAGTCATAGGCACGACGCCCAAATAACGCCATCGTTGTTGCCACAAACAAAACCAAATGCCACCAATCACAAATAACGCAAGGAATATGGGAGGTTGTTCTGGCATGATAATCGCCGCACCAGGCAGGGAGGCAACGGAATGAGAAACAGTGATCAATATCTGAATGGCACTCTTCAAAAAAGGCGTCACCAAAAACTCTAGCCTCACTGGCATCAACAATAAAAACAACACAATAAGCGGCATAATAATAAAGCCCGTCATCGGAATTGCCACCAAATTCCCTAGCACTCCTTGCAAGGAAAACCGTTGAAAAATTGCAATCGTAAAGGGGGTTGTTGCAAAACTGGCGATTAATGTGGTCGCAATAATCCCTGCAATGTAGAGAATGATTTTTCGGATAAAGCTGCCGCGATCTACCCAATTTTTAAAGGGCCGCCAGCCGTTTTCATAAACTCCAATCAAAGCCACCACAGCCGCAAAGGATAATTGGAAACTAGCCGAGAGCAAGCTTTCTGGATAAATCAGTAAAATCACACTGGCGGCGAAACAAACGAGACGCATGGAAAGTGGATTGCGATCGAGGACAATGGCCAGCATCGCCAACAAAATCATCAAAAAAGCACGAAGCGCTGGAATGCCAACTCCTGAGATCAGCAGATAAAATAATAAAAACGGCACCGTCAGGCACGCCGCTACTTTTTTTAAATCATATCTTTCAGCAAGATGCATCGATAAAGACAGGCCCCTGCGGATCAACAGAAATATAAATCCTGCAATCAAACTTAGGTGAAGACCCGAAATCGCCAAAAGATGCGCTAAACCTGCATCAGTAAAAGCCTGACGCGTGCTATTCGAAATGCTCCCCCGCACCCCAGTAACAAGAGCCGCCATAATACCGCCTATATCTTGATCTGGCAAAAACTGTGTCATAATCGTGTCGGTAATTCGCCACCGTATTCCCTTTAAAATGAGATCAAACTGCCCTTGATGGTGTCCAATTTCCTCAAAGGTCAATAATTGCCCTGTCGCATTCACTCCTTGAAAATAGGCTACGCGCCTGAAGTTATAACCTGACTCACTCATAATGCCGCCAAAAGGAAGAAGATTTGCCTCTCCTTTGATTTCAGCGCCGATGCCTGAAACTCTCAAATCGGGCCGTAAGGAGAGGCGAATTGTTTGCAGTCTTTCATATACCTCGGGACGATTTTTTAACTGGATCAATAATCGCACGCCCCTCTGAGTATAATCCACATCTGCCACTACCCCCGTAAAATGAAAGCTCTTAATCCGCTGATCAATCATGACTGTGTCAGTTAAAACCGTGCGCACATGGGTCACAAAAATGCCGCAACAAAAGGCCAAAATTGCAAGACTGCTCACGTTAAAACGGGAGCGCATACGCCTTAAACAAAACAGGAGTGCAATCACAGTGGTTGCGATAATATGCCCGCTTGTTGGTTGTGTCGGCAGAGAAAAATAACCCAAGATTCCAAGACCAAAGGCAACCGGCCACCAGAGAATCAACCGCTGTCGATCTCCTAAATAACAACCTTTTAAAAATACGAAGGCCTTTTTCAAAAATGGGTGGGGCATAGTGGGGCTTAAGTCGATTATACCAAAACTACCCCCAACCTACTGGAAAAAAGAGAATTATGGCAAGCAGATTTAGGGCGTTTTTTCGCCGAGGACAATAATGTTAGTCAGCTGGCGCGGAGGGGTACGAATGGGGGAACGAGTCTAAAAATGCATAGACAAAAACCGCGTCTTCAAGTAGCTTGAATACAAATCCATTCACAAAATACGTTATAGAAAAACATGACTGTTGTCACCCGTTTTGCCCCCTCACCTACTGGTTTTTTACACATTGGTGGCGCGAGAACCGCTTTATTCAATTGGCTGTATGCTAAGCATCATCAGGGCAAATTCCTCCTTCGCATTGAAGACACCGACAGAGAACGCTCTTCTGAGGCGGCGGTTGAGGCAATTTTTGACAGCCTTAAATGGTTGAGCTTGGACTGGGATGAAGAACCCGTTTTTCAATTTTCACGCGCCGCCCGTCATGCAGAAGTCGCTCTTGACCTCTTAAAACAAGGCAAGGCCTATTACTGTTATTGTTCACCAGAAGAGCTAGAACAAATGCGCGAAGAAGCACGTAAGAATGGTGGAGCCCCTCGCTATAATGGTTTTTGGCGAGATCGTGATCAAAGTCTAGCGCCAGTTGGGGTCAAACCAGTGGTTCGGTTCAAAGCACCCCAAGAAGGCGAAACGATGATTGAGGATTCGGTCCAAGGCACCGTGCGCATTCAAAATTCCACTCTTGATGATATGGTGTTGTTGCGTGCTGATGGCACACCCACATATATGCTTTCTGTGGTGGTGGATGACCACGACATGGGAATCACCCACATCATTCGCGGGGATGATCATCTAACCAATGCATTTAGGCAAACCCATCTTTATCTTGCTTGCGGATGGGATATTCCGCAATTCTCCCATCTCCCCTTAATCCACGGCCCCGATGGCGCAAAACTCTCCAAACGGCATGGAGCTCTTGGGGCAGATGCTTACCGTGATATGGGCTTTTTGCCAGAGGCGTTGTGTAACTATCTTTTACGTCTAGGGTGGGGGCATGGCGACGATGAAATCATCACCCGCGCTCAAGCAATAGAATGGTTTGATGGGACCGGGATCGGTAAATCACCAGCCCGCTTGGATTTGGCAAAGCTGACCAATCTCAACGCCCACTACATCCGAGAAACAGGCAATGCGCGCTTAGTTGAGTTGATTCAACCACACCTCACAGCAAAACTTGGCCGTGAATTAGAGGATACTGAGATTAATCGCCTCCTGCACGGCATGAATGGGCTCAAACAACGCGCCAAAACGTTAATCGACTTGGCCAACGCCTCCCTATTCTATTGTGAGGTCCAACCCATCGATGAAAAAGCGGCAAAGTTCACAACATCAGAAGCCAAAGCACTGGTGAAAGCGGTGGCTGATAAGCTGGAAAATGTCACTGACTTCACCGAAAGCGCTATTGATGCCACGGTCCGTATCGTCAGTGAAGAGCAAGGTGAAAAGCTCGGCAACATTGCACAACCTTTACGTGTTGCTCTGACCGGGAGCACTATTTCACCTAGCGTCTTTGAGGTGATGGAAGTGTTGGGGAAAGAGGAAACATTAAACCGTCTTAAAGTATTTATACTTGAATAACCTGGAGATTCAGTTTCTGATATCAGAATGGAGACTGTCTTGATGTTATCTGACCGAGCTTTGTTGAGGTATGATTCACCATCCTGAGGAAATTCAGGATGGTTCTACCTAAGGAAACAATGCCTTCCAATATTGCGGTATCCTAAGACTCCCGATATATCGCAAATTTTACGTACAATACAAGCGTCAATACCACGACAGCTGTCCCTTGATGCAATGTTCCCAGCAGCACTGGCACCTGATGGAGGAGCGTCATAATCCCAAGCAATGCTTGCAAAAACACGCCAGCTATCACAAGAGCAGCGGTGTACCTCAAAGATTCAGATACTTCTTTTCGCATCAACAGAGCCATCCCAGCCGCCAGAAAAACGAATGTCAGAATGGCTAAATATCGGTGTATCCATTGCACCATCGCCGCGTTTTCAAAAAAATTTAAATAAATGGGTTGCAGAAAATTCCATTCCGAGGGAATGAAACTTCCTTCCATCAACGGAAAAGTGTTGTAGATAAGCCCTGCTTTAAGGCCAGCCACAAGGGCACCATAAAAGATAGTGAGGATGAGGAACAAGGACCCCAAATGCAAAATTCCTGTCACCGCGGCTAGCTGCGGCTGGCGCGTCTTTGGCCGTTGGTGCCAGACCTTGAGGCCCGTCCAAAACAGCATCGCATAAAGCACCATTGCTAAAAGCAGATGCGTGGCCAACCGATAATGGCTGACGGCAGGATCCTTCACCAGACCACTTTTCACCATATACCAGCCCATAAAACCTTGCCCAGCACCAATTACCATCGCTGCCAGGGACATTTTTTTGACAAACGGCGATAACCGACCCCGCCCCCAGAAGTAAATAAGAGGGATAAAGAAAACTAACCCGATGAGTCGCCCTAATAGACGGTGGGCATATTCCATAAAGAAAATAAATTTAAACTCGGACAATGCCATATCAGAGTTGACCAGTTTATATTCCGGGAATTGCTGATATTTAGTAAATTCGTCTTGCCATGCCCCCTCAGAAAGTGGTGGCAAAATTCCCGTTACTGGCTTCCATTCGACAATCGATAACCCAGAATGGGTCAGCCGAGTTGCGCCCCCCAGCATGATCATTAGCCAGATTAAAAAACAGGTTCCAAACAACCAGATCAACTGTTGTTTCGTGTTCATTTCTGTGTGTTGGTTCATTGCTCATAAATCCAATTAGTAATGGATAATAATATATTTTGGAGGACAAAACAAAGCTACTGAAGCTCCCCGTTTGTCCTAGGCTCTGTGAACCTAATAACTCTTACCGCCGAGGAATAGTTCACGGCCAATCAACATACGACGAATTTCTGACGTTCCTGCGCCAATTTCATAAAGCTTCGCATCACGCAAAAAACGGCCTGTAGGCGTTTCGTTGATATACCCCATCCCCCCATAAATCTGAATCGCATCCAGCGCAAGTTTGGTAGCATTCTCCGCGGCAAACAAAATAGCTCCTGCCGCATCTTGGCGCGTGACTTTGCCGTGATCACAGCTTTTAGCAACCGCATAGACATAAGCACGGCTCGCATTGAGGAGAGTATACATATCTGCAATTTTACCTTGGATAAGCTGAAACTCGCCGATTTTTTGGCCAAACTGTTCGCGTTCTCGCACATAAGCAAGGGAGACATCCAGGGACGCCTGCATAATTCCTAGCGGGCCTGCCGACAAGACAACGCGCTCAAAATCCAACCCACTCATTAAGACCCGAACACCGCGGTTATAATCTCCTAAAATATTTTCTTGAGGTACAAAGCACTCATCAAAAACTAGCTCGCATGTGTTGGATCCCCGCATCCCCATTTTATCGAGTTTTTGAGCCGTGGTGAATCCCTTATACCCCTTTTCGAGAATAAAGGCCGTAATCCCTTTTGAGCCCGCGGCCGGATCGGTCTTAGCATAGACTACTAATACTTCAGCGTCAGGACCATTGGTAATCCACATTTTGTTGCCGTTCAGCACAAACCCACCATCAACTTTATCGGCACGAAGACGCATACTCACCACATCTGATCCAGCACCGGGCTCACTCATCGCCAATGCGCCGACATGCTCACCGCTCATTAATTTGGGGAGATATTTTTTCTTTTGCTCCGCTGTGCCATTTAATTTGATCTGGTTAATGCATAAGTTTGAATGGGCGCCATAACTAAGTCCGACAGAAGCAGAGGCTCGGGAAATTTCCTCCATCGCCACCACATGTTCGACATAACCCATGCCTGAACCGCCATCATTTTCTGGAACCGTAATTCCAAGCAGCCCCAGTTCCCCCAATTTGGGCCATAAATCCCGGGGAAAAATATTGCTCGCATCAATTTCTGCCGCCCGCGGCGCAATATGTTCATCGGCAAAAGCACGAACAGTCTCCCGAACACTTTCCGCAATGTCACCGAGGCCGAAATCAAACTGGATCATTTTTTATTCCTAATTTGGCAATTTTAAATTTCCCCCAACAAAACGCGCAGAAACCAGCATCTTGAGGGTATTTTTGGTATATTTATCATAAATTGAAAATAAGTGATAGGGAAGAATGAAATGGATCAATCTTCCGCTATTACTGTCATCCTATGAAGACCTTGAAAGTCTATTGGGGGGGTGAAAAACCAACTTTAATGAGCTTCATCCCAGTTATTACCCACTCCTACCCCCACAACAAGAGGCACTTTGAGGTGGACAATCCCTTCCATCAATTTACGCAACACCTCAGTTGTTTTTTCAACTTCCGCCTCTGGCACCTCAAAAATCAATTCATCATGCACTTGGAGTAGCATTTTTGCGTGAAGCTGATGTTGCTCAAGGGTTTGTGGGATTCGATGCATTGCTTTCTTAATAATATCCGCATTTGTTCCCTGCAGCGGCGCATTAATTGCTTGGCGTTCAGCAAATCCTCGCATTCCGGGGCTTTTATCGAGAATGCCAGGGGTAAAACATTTACGGCCAAACAGCGTTTTCACATAACCATGTTCCCGCGCATAGTCTTTAGTTTTTTCCATATAATCATTAATTCCGGGATACTTTTCAAAATAGGCTTTAATATAACCGCCTGCTTCCCCTGTGGAAATAGAGAGTTGCTGCGCCAAGCCAAAGGCGCTAATCCCATAAATAATCCCAAAATTAATCGCTTTTGCCCGGCGGCGCAGGTCCCCCGTGATTTGATCAAGCGGCACGCCAAACATCTCAGACGCTGTCGCCGCGTGAATATCGTGCCCATCCCGGAAAGCTTTAGACAATTGGGGCACATCCGCCATTTCGGCAAGCAAGCGCAGCTCAATTTGAGAATAGTCGAGAGATAAAAGTTTATGTCCTTTTTCAGCAATAAACGCACGCCGAATTTGTCGTCCTTTTTCGGTTCGAATGGGAATATTCTGCAGGTTTGGATCAGATGACGCCAACCTGCCAGTAGATGTCCCTGCCATGGAATAGGAGGTGTGCACACGTCCAGTTTTATGGTTAATAGCGGCCAGCAATCCATCCACATAGGTTGACTTTAGCTTAGACAGGCCACGCCACTCCAGCACCTTTGCAGGCAGCTCATGCCCCTGCTCTACCAATTTTTCTAGGACGTCAACATCGGTTATATAAGCGCCTGTCTTAGACTTTTTAGGCGCTGGCAATCCCATCTCAATAAAAAGAACTTCACCGAGTTGCTTAGGCGAACCAATATTAAAGGGTCGGCCAACAAGTTTATGAATGAGTGTTTCCAGCACCACCATTTCCATCGCATATTGGTTTCCTAATTGACGCAGCAAAGCGTCATCCACCTTAATGCCCGCAACTTCCATTGCCACAATGATTGGTACAAGGGGGCGCTCAATTCGCTCATAGACTGTTGTGACTTTTTCAAGAGCCAAGCGGGGCGCAAGATGCTGATATAACTTAAAAGTTACATCGGCATCTTCGGCAGCATAGGCAGTTGCTCTTTCCAAATCAACTTCATCAAAACGCTTTTGATTTTTGCCCGTCCCCACGACATCAGTATATTTGATGGTTGCGTGCATGAGGTGTCGCTCAGCTAATTCATCCATTCCATGGCCATGTTTGCTGCCATCCAAAACATAAGACATCAGCATCGTATCGGTAATGGGCGTAATCGCAATATCATATTTCGCTAATACGCCTAAGTCATATTTCAGGTTATGGCCAACTTTTAGTACCGCCACATCTGTCAATAATGGCTTTAGACATGCCGCCACCTCTGTCAGACTTAATTGCTTATCCAATGGCTCTTCTTTTGCCAACATCAGTTGATCTTGACGCCGTTTGTGCCCTATGGGTATATAAACCCCTGTTCCGCTTTCAAAGCTTAAAGAAAAGCCGACAACCTCAGCTTCCATAATATTTAGAGAGGTTGTCTCAGAGTCAAAAGCCACCACCGGTTGGCATAAAGCTTCTTTTACAAACGCCTGCAGCTCTGCTAAATCAGTAATACAGTGATAATTTTTTTCCCCTTCATTGCTGTGGGCAGGTACTCCAAATTGCTTGTCTAAGCGGCTCACCAAACTTGTAAAGCCTTGCAACCGAACAAAATCCTTTAAAACAATAGAATCGGGCGATCGCACCGCCAATGCCTCAATCGCCATAGGGAGAGGCGCTGTAGGACACAATGTGACGAGTTGCTTGGAAATACGGGCATTTTCTGCATAGTCCATCAGCAATTGGCGTCGTTTAGGTTGTTTGATCGTCTCGGCTTGCTGCAATAATGTTTCTAAATCTCCGAACATATTGATCAACTCTGCCGCCGTCTTAACACCAATTCCTGGAATACCCGGGACATTGTCGACAGAGTCACCAGCAAGAGCCTGGACATCAATCACTTTTTCTGGCAGAACACCAAATTTCTCTAACACCTCGGCATCCGCAATAGGTTTGTTTTTAATAGGATCCAACATGGTGATCCCTGGGCGAACCAACTGCATCAAATCTTTATCTGAAGAGACAACAATCACTTCAATTCCTTGTTTCACTGCCTCATCGGCGTAAGAAGCGATCAAATCGTCTGCTTCATAGCCTTCCAGCTCAATGGAGGGAATTTGAAATGCTTCACAGGCCTGGCGAATAATGGAAAACTGTGGAATCAAGTCTTCAGGAATGTCCGGACGATGGGCTTTATACTCGGGATAAATATCCTGACGAAAGGTTTTGCGAGCCGCATCAAAAATCACCGCTAAATAATCTTCCCCATGGTTCGCCTGGGCTTGCTCTAAGAATCGCATCAATATATTGCAAAAGCCGTAAACTGCTCCTACTGGCGTTCCATCGGCACGACGCAACGGCGGCAACGCATGAAAAGCGCGAAAGATAAAACCTGAGCCATCAATCAAATATAGTTTTTTTGTCATAAGTGGTGCCGTTATTATGGGGAATTCTTGGCCAAAAGGTAGCAGTATTTTAAACCAATTATCAATGAAGTTCTGCTTATTTTATCCATTTAAAAGGAGGTATGGATCATTTATACCTAAAACACCTGCAAAAGCCGGTTTCTGGTTTCTACAGGTGTTTTGAGTATGGATAAATTTTTTTCTAAATGTAAGGGATTATTTCACTCCTTGCCTTACGACCACATCTCTTTTGTAAACAGACCTCTAACTTGTCTTAATCTCTCTAACTCCGCCTCAGAAAGATGCATATTCTCTAGATGCCTTTTTGATTGTTTATGACCAAGAGCGACAGCCTCTTGATATAGCTTTCTCGCTTCATCAACAGTTCCTAACCCTTTTCTGTGGTAAATAAAAGCTAGTCTACTCTTAATTTCTCCCAATTTTTTTTGCCTAGAATTTGTTCCGCATTTTCTCTTTCAATAACCTTTTTAAAATATACAGCAGCCTGGGCGAAGTCTCGGAATTTGTAATAAGCAAGTCCTATTCCGTAGTACCCTTCTAAATATCCCTGCTCAGCTGCTTTATTATACCAATCAATTGCGTCATCTACATTTGCGTCAATTTTATCTTTTCCCTCTGAACCTTCTCGTAAAATATCTCCCAAAGCAATTTGAGCCAAGGGATTTCCACTTATTGCAAGTGGGGCATATAATTTATATGCCATATTCATCTCCTTTGCTTCGTAATAAAGCTTAGCTAAACGCAGGGTTGCCTCCTCGCCTACTCCTTGGCGAATAGCCTTCGAATAAAGCTTTATGGTTTCCTGTATATTTTTTTTCCCCCCTAGTCCTGTCTCCCACATGTATCCAAGTAATAGGGCAGCCTGAGGGTGATCTTTTCCTACAGCCTTAGTAAGTAAGAGGCGTGCTTTTTTTAAATCTTCTATGTTTGGTTGGGTTGGACCACTTTTTTTTATAGCTGAAACATAATAATAATATCCCAATTCATACAACTTTTTTGGATCCGCATTTTCATATGACTCTTCCATACCACTTTCAGGGAGCCGGCTATAACTGTGGCTGGCAACAGAAGGTTCATATTCCATTGCCGAGACATACGTAGAAGATATACCCAACATAGCTAAAAATAGCTGCTTAACCATTTTTTCCTCCGTAAATAATACTGAAACCTAGTAAAATGAGTTAAACAGGCTACAGCATAATTTTTGGTTAATTATGGAGGAAGTTTTTTTAAAGAGAATCAGAATACTGGATTTATGAGGCCTGTCTCCTAAGCATTAGAGCTCTCAGCCTTAAAAAAGGGTAAGGCCAAAGCCCTCCGTTTTCCACGCTCGAGGCTATTTGCAAACACCTAGATTGCCAACCAGAAAATATTTTAGAATACACGATGGATATAAGAAAAATAGATTAAGAAGAGGAAAACTGCATATCTTTTGGAACTGGCGTAAGAGGACAAAAGATATGCAGCTTTCTTTTTAGTATTGGAAATACCATGGTAATACAAGAGGGAGAAATTACCTTTTTTTCTCCTCCATAAGCTGAAGTCTCACTTACTATGCTACCCTGTAAAAAGAATTTTATCCTTTTATAAATTTACCTCATAAGGATTTATTTCCATGATAAGAAATTTCATATTTAGTGTACTACTAGTTTGGAGCCTCTCTGTTTCTCAGGCGAGTATAATTAATGAAAAAGGAGAAATTGCGCCTCAAGTTATAAAAATATATTCATATTTTACACACGGCCCTGTGTTAGATAATCCGGATAAAATTTCTGAATGGAGTGATTTTGCCCAAAAAAATTTCCTTCGTCCTAAAAGCTCAGAAAGATTGGATAAAAAAGCGATAAGTCACTACAAGCAACTCTGCGCTTCACTTCCCTTAGATGATAAAAAAGAAATTTTAAATCAATTCAATCAATTAGGTCATATTGATACCATTAATCCTAAATCTACGACTCCCAATCACATATTGATTATGGGCTCCACTGTCCAAAATATGCGCAAACGTATTATGTTTTTGGTAAAATTAATAAAAGACCAAAAAATTAATATTACCCCTGAGACAAAAATTGTTGCCCTGGTAGGCGAACGACCTTTATTTGAGTCAGAAACAGAAAGTGTTTTACTAGATTCCTCTCCTTACGAAACAGACCCTACCTGGAAGGCTCCCAAAAACCTTCCTTCTGATGAAAGGGAGGCAGCAAGGTTTATTTGGGGTCAATTAAAACTCCCAGAAATCCTAAGAAAAAAAGGTCTTCATTTTGTAGACACGGAAAAGAAAGAGAATGAATCCAGAGCCCAAACTGAGGATTGTATTCAAACATGGCTTAAAATCGACAATGTTAAAGGGGAGGTTACCATGATATCTTCCAATCCCTATGTTGGTTATCAACAATCGGTGGCGAAGCTCGCCATAAAAAAAGCAGGCCTCGAAAATGAGGTACATTTAGAAGGTGTCGGGAGTGCAGCTTCCTTCGAGGAAGAAGATATTGAGGTAATATTAGGTCTCTTATTAGATAATCTAGCGCGAGAAATCTACACTGAAAAGCAGATAAAAGAGTTGGGGTGACCCTCTCCCCTCAACGTTAGGTTATTTCTTTAAGGTCGGTACCTTTTACCTGCGGAATCGGGAGTCAATGCAGTTTGCATTTAATAGGCAAGGTGGTTAGTGAATCCAATTGATCTTCGGAAAATTATAGCCCCCAAATTGGAGGCGATTTTTTTGTGCAGAGAGCACAGCAGGTAGGCTCGCCCTGCAAAGGTCGAATGAAAAAAAGAGACCAAAGGATACGGAGGCAGAAGTTGGGCTTTTCAATGGCGACAAGTAGATAAGCCAGATTACCAAAAAAGCCACCTTTATAGGTGGCTTTTTATCTTTGTATGCTAATGGTGTGATAGACTAGGCCATTGCTTCAAATGATATTTAACTTCGAATGTTTTCATTGCTCAAAAATAAGCACACGCTACTATTAACGTGAGTAGAATTCCACAACCAAGTTTGGTTCCATTTGAACTGGGTAAGGAACTTCGCTGAATTGCGGTCCACGAATGAAACGACCTTTCATTCCTTTGTGATCAACTTCGATGTATTCAGGAACATCGCGTTCGGCAGACTGTGAAGCTGCGAGAACGTTTACGTTTTCTTTCATACTACCAAGCAAAGTAATTTCATCACCATCTTTTACTTTATAAGAACCGATGTTAACACGCTTACCGTTAACAGCAATGTGTCCATGGCTTACAAGCTGACGTGCAGCGAAAACGGTTGCCACGAATTTCATGCGGTAAACAACAGCATCCAAACGACGTTCTAAAAGTTGAATGAGGTTTTCAGAAGTATCACCACGAAGGCGGATAGCTTCTTGATATAAACGATGGAACTGGCGTTCACCAATACTACCATAGTAGCCTCTCAGCTTCTGTTTGGCGCGCAACTGAACACCATAGTCAGATGGCTTGGAACGTTGTTGACCATGTTGACCTGGACCATAGCTACGGCTATTTACAGGACTCTTTGGGCGACCCCACAGGTTAACACCAAGGCGGCGATCAATTTTGTGCTTTGCGGCAATACGCTTCGTCATTAATAAACCTTAAAATCAATTATCTTAAATAAATTAAAATCTTATCTTTGACATACGACGTTTTTACATCTTTTGTCAAACCGTTTCTTTGGAAATTTTTTTATTTTCTTGAAAAATAACGAAAAGATTCGCCATAATAATAAGCCCGCTCCCTATGATTAGAGCCATATTAGGAACTTCTTGAAAAAAAAGAAATCCATACGTCAGACTCCAAATCAAAGCAGTATACAGGATCGGTGAAAGCAATCCCGCAGGCGCATAGGCATAGGCAGTGGTCACCAAATACTGACCGATTCCCCCTCCCAGCCCCAAAGCCATAAAGATCAAAAAATCATAGGCAGTTGGCATCATCCAAAAGAAGGGTAAGAAGCATCCACTTATTATACTTGCAATTACCAAATAGTAAAGCGCAATTGCTAATGGATGGTTAACAGCAGCTAATTTGCGATTATGAACCATAATCACTGCCTCAATAAAGGCGGAGATCACCCCAAAAACGACCCCCCAGTTAAATACATTTTGGGTTGGCCTTGCGATAATTAGCACCCCCACAAAACCAACAATGACTGCCCCCCATTTTGATAAGCCTACCCTTTCACGCAACATAGGAAACGCAAGAGCTGTTACAAAAACAGAAGAGGTAAACATAAACACGGTCGCCTCTGCCAAGGAAAGCAGTAAGATTGACTGAAATAAACAGCACAAACTCGCTACACCAAACACAGCGCGCAAACAATGAATTGGTAAATTTTTAACTTTTAAAAGCGGCAAACTTCCTTTAAAAAAAAGACGATGATGCAAGGGATAATTGCAAAGAAGTTTCTAAAAAACACCACTTCAATAATAGGATAAGACTGCTCCATCGTCTTTAACAAGGCATTGACACTGACAAAAACAAACATTGCCACTGCCAGACAAATTATACCTAGGAGATGTTGCCTTTTTAGAGATAGTTGAGGTTGAGGGCCCCCCAGGGTGTCAGCCATATTACTAATTACTCTTCTCCTGCAAAAATAGTCAACATGAATACTTCGGACTAATTATAAAACTAATTATAAAACTTGAAATATACCATATTTATTTCCTATTAACTTCTTTTATCTTATCATATAAAAATTAAGGTGGTATGCACTTTCTCTGAGCCAAGGAGCAGTTGTTTATGATGACGTTGCCAAAAACACACAAGATTATATTAAGCTTCCTAACAACGTGTTTTATTATCTCACCCCCTGTTGATGCAGCGCCTGAAAATTCGCTTACTACGATAGTAGAGGCAGGTCAGATAGCTGAGCACCCGATTAAACAACTTCTTTCGCAAGATAAAAGATACTCCAGTGATACAATTGCTTTTTACAAAGAAAATGGCTACCAATCTGCTTGGATGAGCGGGAACAATCTTAATCATGCAGGGGAAATTGCCTTAGAGGTTTTAAAAAATGCAGATAAAGAGGGATTAAATCCCACCGATTATGAAGCAGCTGAAAAAGCAGTAAAAAACAATCTACCTTCAGAAGAAATTGACGTCATCCTGACCAATGAATTTATTCGCTATATTGATGATGTTCGAGTCGGCCGTATCCCTCCTTCTCATACCGCCCGTATCATCAAAATCACCTCTCCCCACACCACGCCAGTCAAGCTGTTGCAAGAGGCGCTTAAGGATTCAAGTGGAGAGAAGTTGCGGCAAATGGCGCCTACTATCCCCGACTACCAAGTCTTAAAAAAAGCACTGGCAGACTACCGCATACTCGGTCAACAAGCACCCCTCCCCGAAATCACAAAAGCGCTCCTTAAACTAGGAACAAAGGATCAAGATGTGGTTAACCTTAGGGTGATTTTGCATACTTATGGCGACTACAAGGGTGACAACCTCACATCAACCGAGTACGATAAGGAGATTGAAACTGCTGTTAAACTTTTCCAAAAGCGCCATTTTATTGATCAAACTGGCATAGTTAGTGATCAAACACGTAAAGCTCTTAACACCCCCCTCAATGATTTGATTAATAAAATCATTGTCAATATGGAACGCCTACGCTGGCTTCCCGATGATCATATAACCACCCGCTACGTCCTCGTCAATGTCGGGGGATATGAGGTCAAAGCCTACACCGACAATCATCTTGACCTTCGAATTAAAGCGATTGTGGGCAAAGAGACAACCAAAACCCCTCTCTTCTATGCTCCCTTAAAAAATGTAATCGTCAATCCCTCCTGGGGCGTACCACACAGTATTTTGATGCGCGACAAGCTCCCTAAAATCTTGCATGATCCAAGTTATGTCCACCGTGCAGGCTTTACTGTCTATGATTCAAACGACAATGTGATTGACCCAGATCAGGCCGATTGGACCCATGAAGGTAGCAATTATCACTTACGTCAAAGCCCTGGCGCTCATAATGCTTTGGGCCGTATTAAACTTAACATTGAGAATCCTTACACTATCTATCTGCATGGAACGCCTGATGAAAAACTATTTGATAAGACCGTGCGCAATTATTCTTCAGGATGTATTCGCCTACAAAAACCTGCGGAACTTGCCAGCTGGGTCCTGAATAATAACACAAAGTATTCGGTGGATGAATTGGACACAATAATCAAGCATGGAGCGACCGTTTCATTGCCACTGCAGGAGCAAATCAACGTTTACTTTACCTACCAAACAGTCTGGCAAGGAGATGAGGGAGAGATCTACTTCAGTCCCGACGCCTATAAGCTTGACCCAACACTAAAACAACTTTTAAATAGCGACTTAAAACGCGCCGTTGAGACAACCCATGGCGTTAAATCAAGGTATGCATAAAAGGTAAGTCGAAATCCACTGTATAGCATCCCAGATAGGGCACAAACAAGACCAAATATAGAAAACGGAAGACCCAATACCAGAAAATGCTAATAAAACTGTTGCGAAGATATTGTGATAATTAGGAAAAACAATTGGTTTTCTGCCATGCAACAATTCTTCCCCACAGTACTCGACAATTCGTGTTCTAAGAATTAAATCATTATACTTTTTAGACGAGAGCATAAGTCCTACAAATTCAAGCGAAGCAATCAACCTATAATAAGTCAATGCTACCAATGTTATCCCTACAATAAACAGCAATACAAACTGTGTTATTGTAAAAAGGAAATAAAAAAAAATAGCAAAACAAAAGGTTAAGACGATATCCAAACCAATAATCCATCCGAGCTCATTACCAGAAAAATACACCCAACACTTACGATAGAGGCTTAATTCCGGATAAAAAACAACAAGTACTATATATTTCCAACTCCAAAACCACTCTTCTTGAGCTAATGGATCAAAATGATGCTGATAACAAACATAGGAAATAATGGTTATTGAGAAAAGAAACATAAATCTAACAAAAAACAATAAATATGATTTAACCAAATATAATGTTTATTTTCAATTGATGTTTGTCACTATTTTCTAGCGCATGACAGAAAGAGAAAAAATATAATTTTCCAAGTCACTTTTAGGCAGAAATTGGCTACTCGATAATGTTAGTGTCAGTCCGTCATTCGCAAACTTGTATTGAACCTTTTAAGCACTATTGACATACTGAATTTAGTTTTGTCTGAAAATCTAAGAAATAGCTTGAATACTCCTCATTTGCACCAGAAGATCGCCGGGAAGTGAAGGGCAAGAGCTAAAACTTCTTACCTTTTTCTAACTTTGAGGTAGAGTTCAAATAAATAGAAGTTAGCTTTAATCTAAAGAGCATTGACTTTAGTGAAAGTGGAAAAGATAAAGAAGTTCTATTGAAAACGAAGATGAACTTTGGTGAGCCACTTACCTGGGTCACTGTCAAAAAGAGTATCAATTTCACAAGCAACCGCTGACAACAAGTCCGTCAGCCATTCTTCATCAGAAGATTTAAAATTACTCAAAACATAACCAGAGACAGCCTCTTTAAAGCCAGGATGACCGATTCCTAGACGCAACCGCCAATAGTCTTGCCCTAAGCAAGAATCAATACTTCTCAGGCCATTATGCCCCCCAGCCCCACCACCTTTTTTGACCTTAATCTTACCAGGTAGTAAATCTAAATCATCATGTAGAACATAAAGATGGTCTACGGGAATTTTATAAAATTTAGCAAGCTCTGCGACAGGCCGGCCAGACAAATTCATAAAGGTTATGGGCTTGCACAAAATCACACGATGATGGCCAATTTTGCCTTCACTCACTTGAGCACTAAATTTTGTTTTAAAGGGAGGGAAATTATATTGATCTGCAATCGTATCGATTGCCATAAAACCTACATTGTGACGGTTCATAGAATACTGAGGACCAGGATTCCCTAAACCAACCACAATATACATAGGCGAAAAGTTTACGCTTCTTCTTTAGCAGTATCACTGCTGGAACCAACGATGGTAACCAAGGTTGCGTCACGTTCTTGATGCGTAGGCACAACACCTTTTGGCAAAGCGAGATCTGTTATGTGAATACCTTGGTTGATTTCCAATTTACTCAAGTCAACAACGATTTGCTCTGGAATTGCGTTTGCAGGGCAAGTAACTTCGAGATTGTGATGAACGATGTTAATCGCGCCACCTTTTTTAACACCTGGAGCCTTGTCATCATTAATGAAAGATAATGGAACGTTAACCGTAATTTTTGCATCTTTACTGACCCGTTGGAAGTCCACGTGGAGTGGATGATCTGATACCGGGTGCAATTGAATGTCTTTTGCAAGCACATGCTGTTCTTTACCATCCAAAGAGATAGTGAACAAGCGGCTAAAGAAACCTGCTTTATACATTTCCTTGATCAAAACGCGTGGATCAAGCGCAATAAGTTGTGGCTCTTTATTGTTACCATAAACAATGCCTGGGACTAGACCGTCTTTACGTGTGGCTCTAGCGGCACTTGTACCTGAAGCTGCGCGGGATTGCACAACGATTGTTTCAACAGAACTCATGAAGTTACTCCGAAAAGTAAAAAAAATAAAACATACCTTGGCGAAGGTATACACCGTTTGGAAATTAAATGCAATGATAACATGAGAAAATTATATTTTCTAGACAGAAAAATTTAAAATTGAGTAAAACTCAACTGTAAAAATCACAGGCTACTGTGAACCTATTCGAATTGTAATAATTTTTAATTTAATTTTTTATACATAGCGTTTATTGAATTGCTATATTCTTATCAGACACTTTAAATTGGATAATAATAATGACTGAGCAAACCAAATTTTTAAATTTCCTCAAAACTGAACAGGTTGATTTTGTCGATTTTCGCTTTAGTGATATGCTGGGGCAATGGCATCATATGTCCTTCCCACAGAATGCCGTCACCGAAGATGTTTTAGACGAAGGTATCTATTTCGATGGCTCTTCCATCGCCGGATGGCGGGCAATTCACGAGTCAGACATGGTCATGAAGCCTGACTTATCTAAATATACGCTTGACCCTTTCTCCGCCCAAAAAACAGCAATTGTTATTTGCGATATATACGATCCACAATCAGGGAACGTCTATGAAAGAGACCCACGCGGGATCGCTAGAAAAGCTGAGGAACACATTAAAAAATCAGGGATGGCCACAACAGCATTCTTTGGACCAGAAGCAGAATTTTTTATCTTTGACAATGTTCGTTTTGGATTACAAAAGCTAAGCTCATTTTACGAGATTGAAGCTGACGAATTCCCCTCTACTAACAGGCGGGCTTTAGAAGTTTCAGCGCATGGTCATCGCCCTCAACCAAAGGGTGGCTATATGCCAGTTGGCCCTCTTGACTCCCTCCATGATTTGCGGGCTGAAATGGTAACAACTATGGCAGAAATGGGATTAGAAATGGAAAAACACCACCATGAAGTAGCCCCTGCTCAACATGAACTTGGCTTTAAATTCGGGACACTTCTTGAAACAGCTGACCATTTGCAGATCTATAAATACGTTGTTCGTAATGTGGCCCATACTTATGGCAAAACCGCAACTTTTATGCCAAAACCTATCTTCGGCGACAATGGTTCAGGCATGCATGTTCATCAATCCTTATGGCATAACAATACACCACTTTTTGCTGGCAATGGATATAGTGGCCTTTCGGAAACAGCATTATACTATATTGGAGGGATATTAAAACATGCAAAAGCGCTCAATGCGTTCACCAACCCCACCACCAACAGTTATAAGCGCCTCGTTCCTGGTTATGAAGCACCAGTAATCTTAGCCTACTCTGCACAAAACAGATCTGCAGCTTGCCGTATCCCTTCTGCAAAAGGCGAAAAAGCAAAACGAGTTGAAGTTCGCTTCCCCGACCCACTAGCTAATCCTTATCTTGGATTTTCAGCCATGTTAATGGCAGGGTTGGATGGCATTCGCAACAAAATTCATCCAGGTGAGCCAGTCGATCACAATTTATTTGAAGAGGTGGAAATTGCGCGCACACTGCCAACTGTTTGCGGCTCTTTAGGCGAAGCCCTGAAAGCCTTGCAGGAAGATTATCAATTCTTGTTAGAAGGTGACGTCTTTACAAAAGACTTCATCAATACGTATCTGACTTATAAATGGGAAGAAGTACATACCTATAATATGGCCCCTCACCCCATTGAATTCCAAAAGCTTTATTCGTTGTAGGGTCTGGAAGCTAGAGAGAAAGATGGTTTTGAGACATTTTAAGCTGAAGTGTCTTAAAGCCATCTTTGCGCGAATTAGAGGAGAGATCCCAAGCTCTGTAAACTTTTCATGAGAGGGGCTATTTGGGCGCTTTTTGCCTCTCAATTTCCTCCAATTCCTTGAAGTGGCTCTCCTACTTCAAAGCATTTGGCTTTATTTTCGGCTAAAAATATCTCAAAATATCTTATAGTCACAAATATCCACAGAATCTAGGATAAAAAAGTGACTTCCGGATAAAACCAGAAGTCTCATAAATAACGGTACGATATTCTAATACTGGAAATAAAAATCAACCGTTTTCTTGAACTGTTTTTTTGAAAATTGGCGAAGCTTTGAAACTAATCACCTGACGCGCTGTAATTTTTGCTGAAACACCTGTTCTTGGATTGCGTCCCAAGCGTTCTGTTTTCTTGCGTACGGCAAATGTTCCAAAAGAAGAGATTTTCACAGAACGGCCACTTGCCAAAGTTTTGCTAATTTCCCTTAAAACCGATTCCAAGATATCCGTTGCTTGTTGACGTGACACACTCGTTTTGTTGACAACATCAGAAACAATATCAGCTCTTGTGACTGTTGAATCAGCCATCTTAATCTTCCTCCATTACAAATAAAAAAGAATTAAAGTTTTACCAACGAATAAGCGCTGATCCCCATGTCAATCCCCCCCCCATTGCCTCAAAAATAATTAAGTCATTTTCCTTAACACGGCCATCTGAAACCGCGTCATACAAGGCTAATGGAATAGACGCTGCAGAAGTATTACCATGTTTATGAACAGTAATCACTACTTTTTCGCGTGGCAAATGAAAATGTTCAGAGACTGAATTAATGATACGAATATTTGCCTGATGTGGGATGAACCAATCAATATCAGCTGAGGTCAGTTGGTTAGCCTCAAGCGCCGTCATCACCGCTTGCCCCAACCGCTCAACTGCCAACTTAAAGATCTCACGCCCGCACATTTTAAGCACACCCTCTTGTTTCTCCTGCCCAGGCCCTCCATCCACATACAGTAATTCTTTATAACTACCGTCAGAGAAGAGGTGTGTTGACAAAATACCGCGATTTGTTGCCGCATTGGTTGCCTGTAAGACTAAAGCACCTGCACCATCACCAAAAAGAACAGCTGTTGTCCGATCCTGCCGATCAAGAATCCGACTCATGGATTCTGCGCCAATAACTAAAATTGTTTTAGCTTGGCCACAACGGATCATATTATCAGCAACAGATAAAGCATAAATAAATCCTGAACAAACAGCCTGCACATCAAAAGCAAAAGCCTTCTTGGCGCCTAATCTATGCTGAACAATGGTGGCAACAGAGGGAAAAATATTATCAGGTGTGGTTGTGGCCACAATAATCGCGTCCACATCCAAGGCTGCTATAGAGGCATTCTTCAACGCCTCTTCCGCCGCACTCACGGCCATGTCAGAGGTTGTTTCACTCTCTGACGCAAACCGTCTTTCCAGAATTCCAGTACGAGAAGCAATCCACTCGCTTGAGGTTTCCATAAATGTAGAAAAATAATCGTTAGTAATTACCTGGGATGGCAAATAGGTTCCACAACCAACTGGAATTGAGCGAAACATCATAAGCTAGCTCCGTAGATTTGTTGTAGTTTATTTTCTATTTCTTGGCCCATACCAACAGAATCAATTTCACTTGCAATACTTGCTGCCACATCAATCGCATAGCAGAATGCAAGCGCATCAGCCCCACCATGGCTTTTCACAGCCGCACTGCGCAATCCCAAAAAAACAGCCCCGTTATGTAATCGAGGATCCATTTTGTTACGAACGTTTTTAAAGGCGGACGACGCTATCCAGTAACCAAGCCTCCCAAGAAAGGTCGCCGAAAGCGAGCCTTTAATAAGATTGAAGAGTAGACGAACAGCGCCTTCCATGGATTTTAAAGCGATATTGCCGGTAAAACCATCAGTCACCACAACATCCGCTTTTCCCATAGTAATATCATCACCTTCAACAAAGCCGATAAAGTTGATTTGATCGCTTTCTTTGAGGAGCTGAGCTGCTTCTTGAACAACAACATCACCTTTTTGTTCCTCAGTTCCGACATTTAATAAGCCCACTGTCGGTCGCTCTTTGCCAAGCAACCGACAAGCCAATGATTCTCCCATTACCGCAAATTGGACAAGATTATCAAAGGAGCAATCAACATTTGCTCCTAAATCAAGACCAATACAAAAACCTTTAATTGTTGGAATTTTTGCTGCAATTGCGGGACGATCAATCTCACTAAGAGTATGGAGTAAAATTTTGGAAAGAGCCATATAGGCCCCAGTATTACCAGCGGAAACAACAGCTTGGCAAACCCCATCAGCCACTGATTGAACAGCAAGACGCATGCTTGATCGCTTGAGAGTACGAATCGCCACAGCTGGCTTCATATCTCCGGGAATTGCTTCATCGGTATGATGAACCATCACTTTATCTTGTAATAAAGGAAAAGATCTGAGCAAAAGATCAATGCGAGAAGCATCCCCAAACATATGAAAGTGGCAGTCTAAACCTCTTTCAATAGCTAGACTAGCCCCCTCAACAACGATTGCAGGAGCAGCGTCACCCCCCATTGCATCAAGAGCAATATTTATAGCCATTGGGTATACCCTCTTGATGCCATACCAATCATATAAACCGCAGGCATTCTATAGTATAAGTTATTTTTGATGCTCTTCACTTTACACCCCATATTTTGTGAAGTAGGAACGCTACCCCTAAAAAATAGGAGTGATTTTAAAGCGCTATACCTTTAAAATCTCTCTCAGACAGAAACG
>NZ_JQAK01000004.1:138907-164994 GCF_000757605.1 Candidatus Paracaedibacter symbiosus
AGAAGCCAAGTTTTTAAATGAGATCCTAAAAACGAATCCTAATAGTTATGATACCCTGCTAAAAGCCTTGATCGCAAAAGATAAACAGCTGTCAAGTACAGATAATCATGCCACAATTCCAGGAAGCTTCCTGAATTCAGCCGCTGATTTATATGCCAATGTTCAAATAGATACTTCCACCTTAACAGGTGCCTCGACGGAAAACGTAATAACTTCGTATAGCATACATTATACGAAGTTATACGAGTTATTCAGATACTTCTTCGATTTGAGGCTGAGACATAACTTGGCGACCTTTGTAGTGGCCGCAAGATGGGCAGATATGATGTGGCAACTTACGTGCGCCACAGTTTGAACATTCACCACTGTTAACAGCTTTTAATGCATGATGTGCACGGCGCATATTACGACGTGACTGAGATGTTTTCTTCTTTGGAACAGCCATTGCCTGTGTCTCCAGATGACATAAATAATTTCGTTATATTGCTTTTAAAGGAATTACTTTCAAAGAGCAATAAAAATCGCCTGAAAGCACCTAAAATTTTTGCTTACGTAACAATCAATAACCAGGATCCTAACACACAGAGACCAACTCTTAAAGTAAAATTTTTCATTAACTTAACGTCAGCCCACCATAAGAGACAGAAAAAAGAACATCCTGATCGCCATCGTGCGCTCCCCGCTGAGAGCGCAGGCCTTCTCGTCGGGGTGACTGGCGGAGGGTCACGTCACTATCCAAAATACAGTTGCATTTCTCTCTACTTTAGCTTATGGAGTACCGCGAAGGGACTGACCTTTTCAGACACATTTTCTTCAACCTTTTCGTTAAGTTCGCCGGCATCAGGCGATCTTGGATAGGGATCCAGCGATAAAGAAAGATATTGTGCTGCAATTTCACCTAAATCAACTTGACCATTTTGATAGTAGTCAATGTCTGTTTCTTCTTCTAAAAATGAAAGGTCACTCTCGTCAATGGGTTGCTCCACCCCTTCCATCAATTTCGTGTGGAATGAAAAATCCACATGGGCGGGTACATCTTTTGAAGAAATAACACACACCTGGATTACATCAACCTGACCAACACCTGTTAAGTCATAAGCTCCCACTTCCCGACCGTGCGGCTTAATCGTAAACTCCACCACGAGATTCTTCATTCCCCGCAGGTCAAAGCGCTTAGCAAGGGCTTCAAGTTCTGTTTCATCGGCTTTGGCGCGAAAATGGACCACGCCTGAATGTCCTTTATCTAACGCGAAAAACCTGCTAAATTCAGGTACAAAATCCATCATCATTTCTCAATATCCTTGAATTGTAATAGGTTTATATTCTGATTCTGTAAAAACGCTCCTTGAGCATTAATATAGTTAGTCATTACCTCAATTTGAACTTCTCTTCCAGCTTCCCCTGCATATAAATTACGATGCACAACTATTTTTAAGGCATCCCTGCCCTCTTCAAAGGCTTTGTCATAGGCCACGAGGCGACCATAAAACCCTTGGATAAATTTATTAAATTGTTTAGCTACTTTTGTTTCACTAATCCGTAATTCACGCAACGATTCGTCCAAATCAATGACAAAATAATCGCTAATCTTCTGCGAAATCTCTGCCGCCAATGTGTTGTTTTCCCCTTTCAAGCGTCGTAAAAATAAAAACAGATGGATTGTCATCAGCTCAAAACGACCAAAAGGTGTATCGGCCACATGCAAATCCGTATAAAACCACTCCCGGCGGATTTGGGCCACAATCATCTGATAAAACAAATAACTAAGCTCTTTCGACTCGTTTTTTTCTTGCCGCCAAAACTTTAAAACTTTTAGCATTTATGCCTCACGAATGAATCTATCTATTGACAGAGGATTAAACTAATGCAAAATCTACCATATGTAGGTCCTAGGAACAAAAATTTAATGAGGATGTTTTTGTGATGTTTTTAGCGGAAAGGAAATCCAAGTTTCGCGGCAGTAGTTTATCTACTTCGAGAAAGCTGGGGGCGTTCCAAGGCAAAAACAGCAAAAATAGACTTCTTTCAATTTTTGATCACAGCACCTAATATACAAAAAATATTTCTGAATGTCTGTCATAATGCTGATGAATTTAAACTTTTCTAAGATTTTATTTGCTACTACTCTTACCGCCTCCATGGCCCCTTTTATGGTAGCGTGCTCACCCACGATTAACAATCATGGGTTTGACAAAGAAGATATCGACTTTAGCAAAATTACACCTGGCGTCTCATCTCGCGAAAATGTCCATCAACTATTAGGCAGCCCAACCAGCATGTCTAATTTTGAACCAGAAACATGGTATTATATCTCCCAAAAAACATCGGCCACTGCTTTTTTGCCAGCCAATACGCTTGATCAATCTGTGATGGAAATTACCTTCTCCCCTGCTGGTATTGTTACCAATGTCAAGGAGATTGCAGGTGAGGAAGCCCGCGATATTAAACCTGTGACTCGTCAAACACCAACAGCAGGCCATGAAAGCAGTGTATTACGCGAAGTATTCAGCAACTTCGGTCGTATGGCCCCGAAGAAATCCTCCCCACACTAAGAAAGATTAAATAGATAGTGAATCTAGTCCATAATTATGCCCTAAAAAGCACAGTTTTGGACGAGATTTATTATGAATGAATTATTGTTAACTTTAGCCGCTGTTATGTCTAAATTTCTCGAAAAATAGAGACTCTTTCATCGAAATTTGGCCTCATTACGGCTCAAAATCTCTCAAAATCACCTTTTGTATCGGTCGATCCCTCTTACGGGATGACAACTCACCTGCAATCTGGCTGATTTTGAGGCGCCGCACGTTGAAAAGCCTCTAAATTCATGCATCGAGTATAGATTGCCATTAAAGTTGGATAGGCACTTGTATCAAGCTCAAATCGCAGGGCTGAGTAAATTTGCGGGACAAGACATATTTCGGCAAAAGTTATATTCCGCCCAATCATATAAGTTCCAGCTGTTTGCGCTACCCGTGTTTCTAGACTTTTTAGACCCCGATGTATCCAATTATGGATCCATGTCTGGCGTTCTTCCTCCCTAAGCCCAAGCTGGTCACCTAAATACTTGAGGACACGTCGATTCTGTAAGGGGTGGATATCGCTGACAACCTGAAAGGCATAAGATCTAGCCATTGCCCGCTCCAGATGGGACTTAGGCAATAAAGGTGGAACTGGGTGAACTTCTTCTAAATACTCTAAAATTGCCATGGATTGAGTCAGAACCTCCCCATGCTCGACGAATGCTGGGATAGCTCCTTGCGGATTCAATGCCAAATAGGAATCAGAAAAATTTTCATCCTGCAGCAGATTAATAAACTCAGGCTCATACTGCAATCCCTTCAACTGCAACGCAATGCGAATGCGGTAAGCGGCGGAGGAGCGAAAGTAAGTATAAAGATGTCTCATAAACTTGTTCCTATAAGGTTAACTAATCGTAGCCCACTGTACCAAGGCTCTCTTTATTGAGCCTAGTACTTTCCCGATGAATCCATCTATTTTTTTAATAGACTGAACCTAGGAGAGACAACATTGCGCTATAAAATCTCAATTTTCACCATACCAATTATTTATCGAAAATTTAGCAAAAATTTTTTCCCTCGCCATCGAGAAAAAATGTTATATTTTAAATTGTAGGTTTTATGAATAAAGGAAATAAAATCATGTTGCTACGTCTCTTGTTTCTTTCCGCTGCTTTAGGTGCTGTTTGCCCTTTCAGCGTTTGTGGAGCTCAAGTGGGCAGTACTGTCAAGCTTGATAAAACCGATAAAGACCTCTTAAAAGAACCAATCAGTTATGATATCACATTTCCTGATAATTCTGAGAACCCTCAAAAAAATGAGGCAGCCAAGTTTTTAAATGAGATCCTAAAAACGAATCCTAATAGTTATGATACCCTGCTAAAAGCCTTGATCGCAAAAGATAAACAGCTGTCAAGTACAGATAATCATGCCACAATTCCAGGAAGCTTCCTGAATTCAGCCGCTGATTTATATGCCAATGTTCAAATAGATACTTCCACCTTAACAGGTGCCTCGACGGAAAATCAAACAGCTGCCAAAATTAAGGGTGAACAAGAACTATTAGCTTTCGCCTCCCTCTTACAAAAAGAGGCAAAGATTGCGAACCAATCGGCTAACAACCTGGAAGATCGTGTTGCCGCGCTTGAAAAAGCATTAGCTAAAGCAAAGGCTGAAGGTAAATTACCCCCCAAAGTTTATATATACTCTGACTCGCCAGCAGAGCGAGTCCGTTATATAGAGGTTGTACGGGGATACTATCGTGACCCAAATGCTACCCTTGTCTATAATGTCGTCCCATCAGTCTATGACCCAGGATACATCAATGGATTAACAGGCGCAGCTGTTGGTTTTGGTTTAGGTTGGGTCTTCTTTGGCCATTTACCTTGGTCATACCCCCCTTTCTGGGCTCCCATTTGGCACCCATTCTTCCATGCTTTACCTGTTGGTTGCGGCGTCTATAGCGGTTGGGGAGGCAGACCCTATAATGTGACTAACTATGTGCATAATAACTTCAATAAAACCGTTGTGAATAATGGCATTATCCATAACAGATCTAATGTTCATCATTTTGCCCGAGCCGTTCCAAATGCTAGAATAGGTGGACACTTTGCCACCGTTCATCCCAATGCTGCAAGAGCAAATGTTCACAATCATGCTCCAGCTCATCCCCATACCCCCCATAACAGTGCGGCGGCAACTCACCCTAGCATGGTCCATCCCCCTATAAATCACGGTGGTGGGCATGAGTATCATCGTCATAGAGGCGGAAGCGAATTCCATCCATATGGGAGTGGGCATCATCGATAAGCGTTCGTTGTTTTAGACTAAAAACAAGAGCCTCTACCTTGACTTTAGGAGTTTTCGTGGAGGCTTCTTCTTGTCTCTCCACCATTGAGAAAAGCCTTGAAGTTAACTAAAATAATAAATTAGAGACTTATTTTATGGGACTAAACAGCCAGGTTCTGCGCACCTAATTCACGCAAAGGTGATTTTGAGACATTTTCAGCTAAAAAGATGCCAAATTTTGATGTCGTCATTTATCTACTTCAAGGAATTTGGGGAAATTAGGTGCGCAGAACCTAAAAATGTCTATTTTGTGTTAAGAAAGTTCCCGAAAATTGCAAAAGCATGGATCCTCTCAAAAATAGTAAGAATTTCCTCTTAAAATATTTAATAATATACAACTAGTTGTGATGTTGGGCCGGGGGTTTTGTGTGTAAAAGGTGTAAACGCTATCTATACACATACAGCCAATCTAGTATAGATTGGCTATCCCTATCAGGCCTGCTGCTCAGTATCTCCAAGGGTATTTTATACCTATACAATTATGCAGAAGCCTTTATTATTTGCTTTGAGGGAATAGGAGATAAAAAGTGGATCCTTCATCCAATTTCGAGTGAACCCATATTTTGCCGCCATACAAGGACATGATTTTCTTACAAGCCGAAAGCCCGATTCCTGTACCTAATTGTTCGGGTTTAGTGTTCAGACGTTTTCCTAATTTGAATATTTGCTCATAAGCCTCCCTTGGAATTCCGATCCCATTATCGGTGATGGTATAAACAAGGAAAGAGGCAAATTTTTTTGATCTTATTTTTATGCGTGGTAACCTATTGTTATATTTTACGCTATTTTCAATAAGGTTTTCCAGGAGGCTTAGCACGTGCTCTTCCTTAACATGGAGAGGATGCAGCTCCCCCATCTCAATTTGGCAAAGGGAATTAGGTGGAGCAACATAAATAGGCTCAATGGCTTTCTTTATTAAATCTTTGATATTTACTGAAGATGTTTTTACAGGCTCTTCACGGATCAAAGAAAGAGACCTTATACCTTCAATGAGGGTTCGCATGCGATGGATTGCAGTATAAATAGAGGAAAGCATAAGTTTTCCTTCATCATCTATATTTTGCAAATAATGTGCTTCTAAAATCTGTGTGTAGGCATTAACGGTCCTAAGAGGTTGCGAAAGATCATGACAGGCAAACGCCGTAAAGTCCTCCAACAACTCATTCATTCTGTTTAGTTCTTCATTTGTTTTAGCCAATTTTTGTTGCTGACGCTGCATTTCTTCCTGTGCTTTGTACAGGTTAGTATTGTCAATCGAGACTCCAGCGATCTTTGAAAAATTCCCATTTTCATCATAAACTGGAAACCGATAAACACTAAGATAACGCCATGATCCATCATTTAAGAGATAGCGAAAGTCAAATTCTCTGATCAAAAAACCTTGAGAAATATCGTAAATCCTCATAAAACTTTCAAGATCATCAGGATGCACTCTGTTGAGGAAAACTGAGAGACCTTTAACATAATCTTCAACTGTTATTTCATAGCATTTTTCAAAACTCGGGCTTGCATAGTAAATTTCTTTAACATCAAGAGAGCAAAGCCAGATCACGGCGCCAATGTTTTCAATAATTTGTTCAAGATATACTTGTGCTGGAAACGGATTTTGTTCTTCATCTAATTTTTTTACAATAAACTCGGCAATATTTTTTCCCAAAACTGCGGATTCAGACTGTCCAGTCAATAGAAAAAAATTTTCGCTGGCGGAGGTAATTATCCCTTGTTCATTAACGTTTATAATACTACCTTTAAAATTTTCAGACATACTGAATGCCTCCTTTATTTGGGGCTGTTTTTATCCTTACATGATTAGCAATTCTAAGTATTTCCAAGACGGGTTATATAAACTCCCTTAAGGGCCCCTTGGAAGACTCTTTGCATAAATGCGCACTATAATATCTTGACAATTTTTTGAAGGCTGATTCATTACAAAGTATATGGTAGGAATTGCAATCCCCTCGACGAATTAACATCATTTCATCACTAATAAAAGATCACTTTGAACTTAAAAGAATTAAATGAAACTTGCAAGAAGATTGCTTAATTTTTAATTACTTATACCATTTTCTAATACGCAACCAGTTGTAAGATCCTGATGGTACCGTCTTAAGAGGGCCCTGTTGCAACGTATATGGAGTGAGCATGAATGCAAGAGTTTTTTAGAGAATTATGGTGAGTTGTGGACATATCATTGAATTTTGTTTGGAGAGTAAGTCTTCTAGCCCAGATGGCGTATCCAATCACTTCTTGCCCTTTACAGCGCCAAGGTTTCTATGAGCCAGGTTGCAAATCATGATCCCAAGAAGTCAGAACTAATACATATTAGGCATACTACCCAACCTACCGACGCTTTTTGCTAGGGTCTGCATAATCTTACGAAGGCCATTAATCCTTTAATGGCCTTCGAAGTATTAGGAAGGCAAACTCGTGAACGAGTCGTTTTCCATGCTATTGGGATAATTCCCCAGTAAAATAGAAAGAAAATCTATTCTCATCTTGTAGCTGGGTAAACAATCTTGCTGTTTCAGGATCAAGATATGAGTGACCTCCTAATCCTACGGTACTATAAAAATCAATATACTTAATGCGAGGAAATTTTTTCTCAAACTTGGCGACAATATCTGATTCACCTAATTCAATGGGCATATGCCTTGTTGGCTCTGTATCACTATTCATGGCTGAGATAGCATAATTCATAGTTTTTAAAAGGTCTTTAGTTTTTGGAGTAAATGCGCAACTTGTATAGGGTATATTAGTGATGCTCCGAGGAATTATGTATCTCCAAACTCTTGTTACAAAGCTCTGATCTTGTAATTCCTTAGGATCCAGATTAATGCGTAACCATTTTGCCGACGACAAGTTTTCCACTGTATTGGTACCATTGTAATCTGGAAAGCTAATGCAGTTTCTAAATCGGCTCTCGAATTCAGACTTGTATATAGGTTTCTGCTGAAGAGTGGTGTACCCTTGGCTATCACGTATAGGAGAATATGACCATACCCGAAACTCCAATAGCTGATCAGAGCTATCGGCTTCCATTGCCATAATTGGAGCGCTAAACAATAAAGCTATTTTTATCCCTCTAATATATCTAAAAAACATACCCATTCTTTTACTATCCTCCTCCATAAAATTTATTATTAACCTGCTTTAAAGAACAAGCAAGTTCAAATAATAAAAGGCCAGATCTTGAGCTCCTTCTATTGCTTAACATGGCAATTTTATTTCTACCCTCTTTTTAAAATTAATACCAAGAGAAGGAGAGATCTAAATTATAGTAACCATCTCATAGAATAAAGAATAATTCATGGTAATTAAAAGAGAGATATAAACATGAGTGCTTTACTCCTATTATTCTCCAATCGTATAAGAAATTATGCTCTTTCAACTCTTTCAAAAAGTATAGAATCAATAAAATTTTTGTCCGCTAAGCTAAATCTCTTCGCGTGACTTTTAGTACAAAAATAGCCGAGACCCTTTGACGGGCTATATTTGTTTTATGGGCAATATTTCTAATAATATCTGGTCTGGTTGTTGACTTTTTCATTCTACAATTCCTTATTTAATATAGAGATACCTTAACTCATTTTATCCAAGGAGGTCTTTATTCGCTTTAGAGAAAACAATCCCAACCAAGTGCGCGTAAAAGGGATGCGTGATCGAACTGTTTTCATTGAAAAACCAGAAGCTTTAACCTGTTTAAATAATTATATTCTTTAGAAGATCTTTTTAAGATTAAATAATATAATTTTTTCTAAATTAATAGTTGCGAAAGAGGTTTACTGAAATACCATTATTTTTGACTTATTTTGCAAAAAAAAGCTATATTGGCTGAGAATAAAAAATAAATTGTCTTGGAAACCTTTTTATGAGTCTTAGCAATAAGCTTCTTTACCTCACAACAGCCTTTATAATGAGCTTCACAATTGAACATGCTGTGTGTATGGATCCACCTCAAGGTGGAGAAGATGTTGATAACAATAGAAATCATAGGCACGTCCCAGAAGGAATAAGTGTATTTGATAGTATGACCAATGATCATATGCACTATATGAATAATGAAAAAATTAATAGAATATTAAATTCATATCGTCAGTCTTTAAGACAACTATCGGCAGGAGACGACAACACTGCTGCAGGTTTATCTTTGCCTGCTGGGGAAGCTGTTGAATTGGAAGCGGGTATAAGCCACTATCACTTCCCCCCTTCTCAACCTGGAAGTGAGAGAGAGGCTCCTTTTAGATTTGTACCGGGAGCAGAGATATCCTGGCCGAGATATTATCCCCAAGAAATGGAGCAATTAGGTAGAAGAGACCGCGACGAGCAAACTAGGACTACTTTTCTTAGTACATCCACGGGCAGAACAGTTTATACAAATGATGGCGCCGCTTATGCCCTAGAAGAGCCTGTTTATTCGCATCAAATGAGCGGATATTTTTGGTTCTCTGAGAATCCGTTCGGGAGCACTCATGACGTCTTGTTAAGAGAAGAGCCCTCATCTCCAACTGAAGAAACGGCGTTTAATTTTCCCGAAGATTTACAAAAAGATCACCGCGACGCACTAGCAATTTTAAGGCCTGCGTTAAAAGGGATAGATAAATCAGGTTTATGGTCAAGAAGTGAAAGCTCTAAGTTGAATGATTACCTTATTAAAATCGTTAAAAAATTCCCTTTAGAAAATAGTCAAGATATTGCCAAGCGGTTACTGCCGATAATAGAAAATATAAAAGACATAGGTTTAAAAGGTTTTTTAGAATTGGCTGCCAACCTTTCTTGTGATGAACTGGAGCAACTCATGGAGGTTGGTTTTGTTTTTCACAAAGGTCGAATTTCACATCAATGGCGGTTTACCGAAAAACTAATTGAACTTCCTAAAAATGAATGTTTTAGTATTATTAACTGCTTTGCGAAAATTTTTACTCGCTTACCCAATCTTAGGGTAAAAAAGGCAATCATTATATTGAATGCTTTCCAAAAGCTGACTCCTGCCCAACGCCAGAACGTAACAAACTTTTGCTTAGACGAACTTCCCGCAGAATTATTTAATAATACTGAACTATTAGCCTTGTACATTAAGACTATTAATCACCTTCCGGAAGGAAAATATCACCAAATCTTAAAAGAGGTATACCCATTCTTAAAAAAAGTAGGTATACCACCAGAACACTATGAACGAAATACAATAGAAAAAGAATTTTGTAGGTTGCTTGATCTGTTGATAAAAATGCCTTCATCTGAGCGAAAGGATGTTTTGGAAAAAACGTCACAACTTTCTGTCAGCGCAACGTTTAAGGAACCTTCCATTAATAGTAATCTAAGCTTGACTGACGTTGTTACTCTTATTTCTCAGATTCCATTTAATCAACGAACTGAGGTCATTCATTATGCGAATCAATTTTATAAGGGTGTTGAGCATCGCCATGCTATCAACGCCATTAATGCTGTCAAGGATGCTTTAGCAAATGGCAAGAAATACCTGCTCGATATAGCTTTAGACTTTGATCAAAAAATTGGCTGGGATAATGACTCTTTTAGGCTTATTAGCTATGATCGGCACCTTAATGGGGAGAAGAATTATTGTTACAACCTTATCAGTATATTAAACCCGCTGCCAGAGACAGAATTAAGGTTGATGACTCAGAATGCTGATCTGCAATCTTTGCTAAAATATTCGAATTATAGAAGAGCGAAAGAAGCCTTATCTTTTTTTGTTAAACTTTCTGTCAAAGAGCAAACAGACATTCTCCCTTATATCAATGAGATTTTCTACAAGCTTCATTCTAATACGCCTCTAACCCCTTTATTCAATAAATTGTTAGATATTCCTTCCTCTGAACGTCCAAGAATTGTTAAACTTATCCTTCCCTTGCTATGCTGCAAGATAAATTGTGATGATACCGCAAATCTAGGGGGCTCTTTCTTATTCGAGTATGAAGAAGCTGTTCAGCTTGAATTGGATTTTGCTCCAGTACTATCCCTTGATCGCGTTATCGCTGTTATTGAAGAACTGGTCCCTTTAACTCAATCAGAACGAAGTAGCGTATGTAGTTATCTTAATCTTTTCTTAGCATCTCTCAATAAGGAGAATACAAAGACCATCAAAGACATGGCAAACGCTATTATGGCTTTGCCCGAGATGGACCGGGATGACATTATTCGCACAACGATAAAACTCCATAAAGCAAAAACACCATTTGCTTACTTATCTACCTTGAAAAGTTTAGCTTCGCTTTCTTCAAAAGGGCGCCGCTTGCTCACAAAATATGCTCCACATCTTAAAATCAGTGAGAAGCATATGGATAACTACATTGAATGCCTTGCTAAGCTCTCCTTTGAAGAACAAGAAATTTTACATGCACAGGCCCTAACGCTGTATGAGAAGACGCAGACCAACCTAGAGCATACCTGGGGGGAGATGTTGGAAGTACTGGCCAAGTTAACAGTTAAAGAACGGTATATTGTTTTGCAACATCCTTCACTCCAAAAGTGGATTAACGAAGATAATTTACTTTCCATTTTAAAAACTCTGGCGAACAAAAAAATCTTAGGCTTTGCCAGTTGCTCAGAAATGCTAGAGATACTCACCGATTTGCAGCAGATAAATCCTATTCGATATATTATAGACCCAGTCCCGCTTCTGGAACGCTATTTATTGCAGTTAGATTCTCCGTGGCGAGCCAAAGTTTTTGATCACTGGACACGGCAATTGTCTTCCCCTGACGAACGCCAAGTTCGAGAATTAAGTAATTTAATTTTAGAAAATATAAACAATTTTCATTTACATCAAGAACATCCAATTGTCCAAGAAGCGTTGCGCGTTCGTATTTTGCTTGCAGATAGGCGGCATTCTTTGAATCCGTATAGCTTTTATAAAGCCTTAAAGGCTAAGCGAGAAGAACCTGTTGATTTAAATCAGATTCAATTACCTGAAGAAATTATGGAAGGGCAACGGGTTCAGCTTAATCCTGTTTATTTACAAACCTTAGGTCAAAATGCCTATGCGACAGGTGTGCCTTTAGAAACTCTGCCACCTTATTCTGCAACATTCTTTCAGGATATGCGTAAACAGATCGAAGATCGTCTGCAAACCCATCCCCAGCTTAATGCAAAAATCCAATCAATGTTTGAATCATCCTTTGCTGAGCTAACAGCAGGTGCCTTAGGCAGTTCTTTCCTTCCTTCTTTGTTGCATGTTGATGAAAGTCAAAATAGGATTGTTTCTTTACTATCAGCTAAGTTGATTGCATTAGTGACCAAAGTAGAGTCTGCCCCAACAGAAATACCAGAAGATAATTTTTCTGAGAAGGAACGCAAATTCCTGGAATTAATCTACAGTATTACGGCATGTACGACCGGTAAAAGTGAAGCTATTCACCTATTGTATAACCACTTGGAAAAGCAAGATCAGCTGATTAAAGAAGATAGTAGCTTGCTTGCTTGTGGGGATGTGCAACGTTACGTAAATGACGTATTGAGATCAGAAGTAGAAAAGGTTTTTTCTGGGAATGGGAATTTTATCCGGAACCTGTTAAAGCTCAATAGAAGGAATCCAATTGAGCAAGAGCCCCATCAACAATTATATGCTAAAAACTTGATTGGGCATGAAGTTGGACTTATGCACCACTTTACCTTTGACACTCATTCCCAAGTATTGTCACAAAATCTGGTAGAGCGCACAAAAATGGACGTGCTGCAAATATTCTATAATCATTTTCCAGCGACTCATTTTATTAACCAAATTCAGCAGTCATTAAATAAAGCTATTGCGATAAGAGATGGAAGAATTACTTGGCAGATGTTGCAAGAAATTTTAAAGGATGAAGACCAAACTCAGCTATGGGATATAGATATGGCAAGCGGTATGATCACCATAAGAGAAGCAGGAACTATTGACTTACTTAAGAAGTTAGGTGTTTTAAAATGAAAATGGTTGCAAGAAGCAAACGGCAAAAATATCATTCATTGGTCTTAATCAAGTTCTGCCAAATATGGAGTACCGCGTAGCTGCGCCAGGGTCGCCAGGCTTGCGACATTTCTTCAGCTTGTTTAGCTGTTACACCTCCCAGGTTGTTGCGTACCGCAATATCCTCCTTAGGAAAGGCGTCCGGCCAACGCATGGCACGCATGGCAATATAGTGGGCCGTCCATTGGCCAATGCCTGGGAGAGACACAAGTTGTTTAATTATCTTATCCAGATGCATACCTACTTCAAGTCTTAGCTCGCCCGATATAAAAGCCTGCGCAAGAGCAATAATACTTTTGGCCCGAGCGCTTACAATACCTAGCTTGGCGATGTCATCAACTGTGGCTTTGGCAATGCTCTCTGCTGTAGGTGAGAGATAATGCAATTCTGGGAATGGTGTGTCAAGCTTTTCACCAAACGCCTCAACGAAGCGGCAAGCCAATGTAGTGGCTGCCTTGATAGTTATTTGTTGGCCCAAGATGGCACGAACGGCGAGTTCAAAACCATCGAATGCCCCGGGAACACGCAAGCCTGGGTTGGCGTATACGATTTTTTCCAGCAATTTATCTTGCATTAATTGGGCGTTGATCAGGTCAGGCCGTGCACTTAAATCAAACAAATTGCGAATGCGCCCTAAAAGCGCAGGAAGAACAGCGGTCAGATTATGCGTAAATTCCAATAGCAATGCGTTTTTCTGCGGCGCATGGCTCACCTTTATCCAGCCTTTGTGATTGCCCAAGCGTACCGTACGGGCATAGAAATTTTCTGTTACCCATTCAGCTCCTTTAAGCGTACGCATACTTAAAAATTTCAAGATGCCTCCCCAATCATAAGGCGGGCGATAAGTTAGTTGCAAGGTAGAGGTTTTAGAGTCGAAGATTATTTTATCACCAACTGCGGCTTCCTTACGCAGGCGTGTAGGCGGCATCCCATATCGAGAACTAAAAGCATCATTGAAGCGACGCAGGCTAGAAAAGCCGCTGGCAAAAGCAACTTCGGTGATTGGCAGCTGTGTCTCTGTCAGCAACTGTTTCGCCAATAACAGCCGGCGCGTCTGCATTAATTCTATGGGTGATACACCGAGTTCCTTTTGCACGATGCGCCGGATCTGGCGCGAACTAAGTTCAAATTGATCAGCAATTTCTTCCAGACCAGTATCTCCTTCAATCAGGCCTTCTTCAATTCTCTGGACGATTAAATGAGTGATACGGTGCGCGTCGTCCACAGGGGCGTTGCCAGGAGCTAATTCAGGGCGGCAGCGCAAACAGGGTCTAAACCCTTCTTTTTCAGCAGCTTCAGCACTGAGAAAAAAGTGGCAATTCGCCTCTTTAGGCGTTTTTGCGGGACAGATGGGGCGGCAATAGATGCCTGTCGAAGTAACGCCGATAAAAAATACGCCATCAAACCGCGGATCGCGGGAAGCATAAGCATTGTAATAAATGGATTCTCTTTGTGTCATGTGATTAATATAAGGTGCAATGTTAATAAATACTAGCCATTTTCAGACATGAAAATTTTTCTTGGCACAATCAGTTTAATGGCCGGATATGGCCAGAAAAAGAATTAATGGTTGATTATTTATAAGTAGTGAAAGAAGCAAAAATGGTCATCCAAGAATTCGTTTCTCCACTAATTAAAATGATTGAAAGGAAATAATCATGTCTAATGCCGAACAAAACAAAAAGGTTGTTGAGCGTTGGTTTACGGAGTTCTGGGGCAATCCATGGAATCCGGCCGTTGTCGACGATTTGGGTGCTGATAACCTGCGCGTCCATTACCCGATGCACGGTCCGCGTCAAGGCAAAGAAACTGTCAAAAAATGATGACCGAGTTTCGGGGAGCATTTCCTGACTTAAATTTCTGGGGTGTCGGCGAGTTAATCGCGGAAGGAGATTACGTTGTCGGACGTTGGGATGGCGGTGGTACGCATACTGGCGCGGCTTTCAGTGATCTCCCAATTGGCGCATTACCAGCCAATTCCGGATGCAAGATGCGTTTCACCGGGACAACCGTATTCCTTATCAAGGATGGTAAAATCGTTGAGGAAATCGGTGAAGAAGGGGCTTATACCGCGCTGACTCAGCTACAACTTATTAAAGCTGCAAGTTAAAATCTCAGCCCTGACTCATTAAAACAAGTCAGGGTTTTTTCTTTGCAAATTAAGGAATAATTATGTCCAAAAATGGCGAGAAAAATTTCCCATATGAGCTATAGTTAATATCAGAAATAATTATTTCTATCAATCAGAGTAGCCTGGTAGGGAGCTTTCGAGCCTGTAAAGAGTGTAAACCAGTTTGCTACCAACAAAAAACAAGGAAATACGCCATGCAAGAAGAAATCAAATACATTATAAAAGACTCTGCTTTGGGTTCTGTACTTGTTGCCCAAAGCGAGAGGGGGATCCGCGCAATCCTCATTGCCGATGATTCTTTAAAACTCTTGGCCGATTTGCAAGATCGTTTCCCCAAAGCTTATATTGAAAAAGCGGACGCTCAACTGGAGAAACTGGCTAGTAAAATAGTTCAGTTCATCGAAAACCCGAAAGGTACCCTAGATATACCGCTTGATATTCGGGGGACGGACTTTCAGAAAAAAGTATGGGCAGCCTTGCAGGAAATTCCCGCTGGTAAGACAGCCAGTTATACAGACATTGCTCACAATCTAAATATTCCAAACGCTGTGCGTGCTGTAGCTGGTGCTTGCGCTGCGAATGCTCTTGCCGTAGTCATTCCCTGTCACCGTATTGTCAGGCGTGATGGCGCGTTGTCCGGCTACCACTGGGGCGTCGACCGCAAGAAAAAATTGCTGGAAATCGAAGGTTCCCGATGACGATGAAGCGTGAAACAGCAAATATTACAATGCTGGGAAGCCCTCTTCATGAACGGGTTAAGTCTCTTGACTGGAATCAAGTTACAAATGATATGAATGCATCGGGCTACTCATTGCTGAAAGGAATTCTTAAGGCGGATGAATGTGAGGCGCTAGCAGCTCTCTACCTGCAAGATTATGGATTCCGAAGCCGGGTGGTCATGGCACGACATGGATTTGGTCGGGGCGAGTATAAATATTTCTCTTATCCATTGCCGAATATTATCGCTGATCTGCGAGTATCTTTGTATCCGTGCCTCGTGCCTATTGCAAATTATTGGAACGAGCTAATGGGTATCAACGTGCGTTATCCCGAGAATCACAAAGAGTTTATTGATCGCTGCCACAAAGCGGGCCAGGTACGCCCAACTCCCTTGTTGTTGCGGTATGGGAAGGATGATTATAACTGTCTGCACCAAGATCTGTACGGTGAGCATGTATTTCCAATCCAGGCTGTTTTCCTGTTGTCAGAACCAGAAAAAGATTTTACAGGTGGAGAATTTGTGCTGACTGAGCAAAGGCCACGGATGCAATCCAAAGCTGAAGTTGTGCCATTACGCAAGGGAGATGCTGCCATTTTTGCTGTGCACCACCGCCCCCAGATGGGTTTGCGCGGCTATTACCGTGTCCATCTACGTCACGGTGTTAGCCGCTTGCGGTCGGGTCATCGCCATGCTGCCGGTATTATCTTCCATGATGCAACGTGATGATGGTAAAGCATCACGAAAAGAAGTCATTTATTGACATTTTTTTTATACTATCGTCTCCCCTTTAGCCTTACGAAAAGTAAGGTTTATTCTTGTTGCGCCCAGTAGCGGGTGCTCTCCATTTTTCACTGGCATGATGCCATGGTAAGCCAGTCGTGCGGGTCCACCCCAAACAACGATATCTCCATGCGTGAGCAAAACCTTGTGTACAAAATCACTGCGACGAAGACCACCAAACAGAAAAGTGGCCTGAAGGCCAAGAGAAACGGATACGATGGGAGCAGAAAAGTCCAGCTCATCTTTATCTTGATGTAGGGAAAGTTTGGCTCCTGGTTTATATAAATTAATTAAACAAGTATCAGGTTTAAATCCAGGAAATCCTGCCTTATCGGCTGCGGCAGTTGCCAAGGATGAAAATATTTTAGGCATAGGCGGCCAAGGTTGGCCACTATCAGGGTCCTTTGCGTCATAGCGATAACCTTTATGATCAGTAACCCAACCAAATGAACCGCAATTAGTCATGGCAACGGACATGCGATATCCTCCAGGCGTAACCATGTGCCGGAACGGTGCAGCTTGGGTGATAGATTGTAGTGCACTAAGAATGGCAAACTCGTTTGATCTTGCCAAACCTCTCAGCACGACAGCACCTGCCACACAAAGTTCATCTGCCCTATCTGGTTCAAATAGTGACAACTGACTATACATTATTAAGCACTTCTAAAAATCCAACCTCATCTAATTTTCACAGTTAAGCTACATTTTGTGATTTTGATTATAACATACCTTACTTCTCAATGAGAATTGCCTAAAAAAGCTAATAAATTTTTTTAAATTTAGCTGTCTGAAAGTAGCCAGAAGTAATTAGCAAAATGTTGAATATATATAATATCCCCTATTGAGGGGATAATAAGAGAAAAATATCACAAATGGAATCCGATCAAAAAAGCTAAGGCCTTAAGTATACCAATAATAACAAGGAACTAGTCCTGAAAATATTTACATTTTTATTTTTTTTCTTCTCTTTCACTTTGTTTTTCTCTCTATTCAAGCTTGCAATCATAAGATTGGAGAAATTTCCCCCGCTTCTCCTAGCAAAAGAAATATGGTTCGTGGATGGGCAGCGCAGGGGATAAAGGAGTCCCTCGAATTATACACCTACGAGATGGGTCCCCTTAGGGCACAGGAAGTCAAAATTGCCCTTGTATAACTTTGGGGGTTAAACCTACAGATCGCGTAGGGGTCGTTGGCATTGGTGGATTAGGGCACATGGCCCTGCAGTTCGCTAAGGCATGGGGTTGCACATAGGCAGAACTTAAGGGTGATTTATAAGAAACCAAATAACGGGCAGCCAAATAGTTAAGGCGGGATTGTAGCATCTGCCGCAACTCTTGGGGATCATCTAAATCAACATCCCAGTTACTTAAGAATGCGTCAACGACAAAATTTTTTTGCATTTCTTTCTTGATATAATCTGGTGTTTTTCTCTCATTTGGCTTAATGTAGCGGGCTATATAAGATAGGGTAGCAATTTTGTGATTTTTTGTTTATTTACTTATATTTTGAAAATTTGTTATGCTTAATAAATTAATTTGACGATACCTTACTTAGAAATAAGATTGATATACATCAAGATTACTTAGTAAAAAGGGCAATATTAATTTTGCCTTGAGCTTTATATTTAAGGTTCTTAAAAAAAATTATGGGTAAAAAATGATTAAGTTCCAAATTAGCGCGCTTATTTTTATAGCTTCTTTTATCTCTACTTCTACCATATTTGCGTCTGACACACTTCCTCCTGAAGCAATTTCTTCTAGACCAACGCATATGAAACATCTATCTGTTGATGTACTTCCAGAAAGCTTGTCTAACAATATTTTTTCTAAAAAAGAGCCTTTCTCCCATGAAGAAAAAATACATTTAGTAATGGCTTTTTTAAATGATCATACAGAGATAATCGTTGATTTTTTTAAAGATAGATCGCTTATGGATTATTATGAGTACCTTGAGATTATCAAAGGTATGTTGCTGACGGAAGCAAGTAAAAATTCATTAGAAAAAGAAATAAAATTACACAAATTAGCAGCTGCTTTCACTCAGCAGGAAATTTCTAGTCCTTTTTTAAAGGAAATGTCTAATGTAAAAGCTGCAATGGCTTACTCTGCATCCTTAGAACATACTAAGGCTGATGCACTTTTAGACACGATAACGAATAAGCAAAAAAATAATGAAATCTTGTATGCGCAAACAATGATTTATTTTGCAAGTGGTAATCTTGAAAAATGCTTGAATTATGGGAAGGCCTTAGAAAAGAGCCATTCTTTTTGTGATGAGAAGGCCATTCCAGCTTTAACTGCATTTCTAAAGGCATGTTATTACTTAGAAAATGAGGAATTAGCAACAACGACTGTGACAGGACAGTTTCTATCCTTTATTACCAAAGATTATTCTTTAAAAGAGCTAGCTAATCTTTATCACTTTTTTTGGAAGCTCGTGCCATATTATCCCGCAAGGCCATACATTCTTGATGACTTAAGAGACTTAGCTATTGCTCATTTTACTAGCAAATTAACAGAAACACATCAAGAAGCTCAATATTTATTTAAGCAGGGTAAATTAGAAGAAGCAAAAAGTAAATTTGAAGAGTGTTGCCGTAACCCGTTTGCTACTTTAAATATTTTAAGTGATTATTATATAGTGGAGCTTTTGCTAGGCGTGAGAAAACCTAGTGTTTTAATTTTATCTGCCCTAGCTGACAAGGTCATCAATAAAAACGATTTTAATTTTAACGAGGTAATTCGCACGTTAGGAGACGAATCTCCACAAGTAAAGCAAGAAAAATTTATACAAGAATTAAATAAACTTTACCCTGAAATGCAAAAAGTTTTTTTATATGAAAAGGAAGTAAGCAATAAAGATCAAACTTTTTTTAAAGAATACTTTCAAACTTGCCTAGGATTAGTTACAGAACAAACTAACAACAATACCAATACATTAGATGAAACCAATTCTCTTATTAAGGCACAACTTAAATCTGACAATAGTGAGAAAGGTCGTCCAAAAAGGAAGAAAAAGAATAGAAAAAAATCTCGTTCTTCTCAACATGTTATGGAAGAGAAAACGTCTTCTTCCTCTTTAGATTCTTCTTCAGAAAAATTACAGGATACCAAAATAGACAATCTAAATCAGCAAACAGTAATCAATGAAGAAAAGGTAGAGGATAAAGAAGCTGAAAAAATTAATCCTACTCCCCGGTTAGTTTTTCCCTCACCTTTATCTCATTCTTTGTCAACAGAAGGAGAACTTGCAGAGTTAGAAAGCTTAGAGTTATTACCGGATCAATCTAAAGAGGCTCTCTCATCAAAAAAAGAACAACCTTTTAGTGACACTCAGAATAATATTATTGTTGTTGAGCAGGATAAGAATGAAACTGAAGAAACTATTCTGGCCCATTTTATGGACGTTCCCAAAGAAGAATTGATTGGCTTTATTTTTGAATTGCACAGCAAGGCTAAAAAAATCCAATCTAATGCAGACAACCTTACTGTAATAATCAAAGCCCTTAGTGAAGAAAATAACAGACTTATAAAAGAGAACCAGCAGCTCAAACAAAAGGGCAATGACATAAAAAATTAATCTTCTTGGATTAGGTTGTGGACCCTCTCCGCAAAAAGGATCCAAAAAAGAATAGGATTTATGTTAGGCCTAAGAAGGGCCTCTCTAAAACAGGCTGTCCTATACCCTAACATAAGAAATTTAATTATTGACCTACTCAAGAGGATTTGGCGTTAAGCGAAACCTAAAAGAGTTTGCTTATTCTGAAATGTCTAGTGTAGAAAGCGATCAAACAGTCGCTCACCTATCTCAGCAGGCATGATGGATATATATAAGGAACAAGAATTATGTTGCAGCGATTGTCTATTGTAATATGACTCTCGCTCAAGATGGTTGTTTGGGCATTTTTAGATCCTTATGTTTTCATGATCGTGGCTTTTGTAACCTCGTACTTGGTAAATTTGCTGAGGCAATAAAGGATTTCTTCCACTAGTCTGTAGGTTGCGCCAAGTAATTAAGGTCCATGCCGAAATTGATAAATACCTGCAATCAGATTGAATATAAGCCGGGGCCATTTTTAATACGGTTACGCAATACTTCTTCATCTTCTTGCGTGGTGTTTTTTATTTTACTCAAAATTACAATTACCACACATTTTTTCTAAATTAAATTCACATCCCCATTTTTCGGATAGCCTCTAGGCCTTTTTTCGGCCATTACTATTTATCGGTAATAAGGTCAAGTAAAGGCGCAAACAAAGGCTTTATAATGGCCCCCGCTTGCTAAATTGGGGGCAATACAAGCAAATTTACAAAATGATCATTGCCTGATTCTTTAATTCTGTGAGAAACATTGTATAGGAACAAGGTTTTCCCTCAAAATTTAGATGGTTTTTTAAATGTTTTACAGCTTCAAAGGAGTGTGATTCGATACAAAAGGAAAGGAAGGTTTGGTAAGGTAGATAAAGCTTAGAAAATTCAATTTTTGCAGGTACTGTTTTAAGCGTTAACTGCATCGATTCTTTCAAAATAAAGCAGGAGCTCGCAATTTCAAAATTT
Source organism: Candidatus Paracaedibacter symbiosus (assembly GCF_000757605.1). Taxonomy (GTDB): domain Bacteria; phylum Pseudomonadota; class Alphaproteobacteria; order Paracaedibacterales; family Paracaedibacteraceae; genus Paracaedibacter_A; species Paracaedibacter_A symbiosus. The sequence goes on from NZ_JQAK01000004.1 coordinate 159,927, forward strand.
TTAAATCTTGCTAAGTCTGTACCAATCAAAAGTTTATTGATATCTTCTATGCTCAGAAGGTGTATTCCTTTTTCTAATATTAAAGGCTCATGTTTTTTTTTAGAAAAACCAATAATTTCTTCTCTTTCAAGCTCTTGTTTTTTTAATAAAAGCTCGCTTTTACGAACTTTTAGATTAAAAGAAACATCATTTGTAAGAAGGTAAAGATCCTGGTGAAACTTAAAACGATATTGATTTATGTTAAAAACTTCTCGTCCAAAAGAGGGAACAATAATGGGGGATGGTTCTGCCAAAGGCCAAAAATAACGAACTTCCCATGTATGACAATCCTGACTATCGTGACTATCTAAAGAAATCGATTCAAATTCTTGAAAAGGCCCAACATTCGTATTGCAGGGCATTAATCTAAAATTCCAGAAGAAAGGCAGGGATTCAACGATTCTATTTTTAGTTAAAGGAACAACCATAATAGGGGGACCATTTCTTATGTTTAACATCTTGCACTTCGACCAGCCAGACTTCAATAGGCTGCAAAATACTCATGAGCATCAAACTGATCGGTTTCTTGGATACTATTATATATGGACCAATCAAGTTACCAATAAATTAAAACAGATTACCATGATAATTCCTATCCTTTAATTAACCTATTCCAAGCTCAGTGTTTGTTATTAAAGGCTTGTGTTTAGAGTGTTCCACGACCTGATAAAAATCTGTCAGCGAGAAGTGGAGGTTTAAAATGGCACATTTTTCTTTCCTGTTCACGAGTTGATTGATAAAAATTCTCATTTCTATTATGGAACCTTTTATGCTGACAATGTTCTATATCCTGACTTAATCTTTTCTTTGCAGCCTCAGAGCTCGTATAATTTTAATGCAACCTACATCAATATTTATTTGAATAAATTTTATTAATATATTATTAATATTTTATCAATATCTCAAATTGGAATGTTTAAAGTGAATATGACTCTACCCAAAGGGTATTTTTTAGCAGGTATAATAGCAGGAACAATTAGTCCTGCATTTGCAGAAACAAGTTTCTCAGCAAACACCTACACCTTCTCCCAGACGAAGAAGGATGATGCCAATAAAACCAAAGCTCTAGCAGGTAAAATAGGCGATATGTACTTACAAGTGGGTGGGAGAGTCAAGGCTGACTTTTATTATGATGCTAATGGCAGACAGCCTGGATCTACCTATGGATTAGACGTTGCTGCCCTCCCTTTGGATGGTGTTGATTTTAACGCTAAACGCACAGGAAACTTCAATGGGTCTTTAACAGCATCACGCATAAATGTAGATGTTTATAAAGAGTTTGGCAGAGTAAAATCGCATGGTTTTATAGAATTAGACTTCAATGGTAATGCGTCAACCACCACCAACTCCTATGGACCAAGAATGAGATTTGCCTATGGCGAAGTCATGGATGAAAATGAGAGACATATCTTGTTAATTGGTCAAACCTGGACAAATTTTGCCAATATTGATGCTGATCCCAGAACACTTAACAACGTGCCTCCAAGCTATCGTACAATCCAGATGCGGTATACCAATCGGGTAACGCCTGCGTTTACATTTGCTGCAGCTATCGAGAGACCTAATGTTCAGTACTTTCAGAACACAGGGACTTCAGCCACAAGTGGGTATACAGACAATGATGGAAGCTTTAGCAATAGCAAATCGTCCCTACCCGATTTAACCATGCAGGTAAAATTCAAAAACAAAGCTGGTCAATTATCACTTAGCGGCGTTGCCAGGAGTCTGCAAGTTAAAGCAGCTCAAGGATTTAATGGTGCTTTAAGCAACCTTAATCACCGGAAATTCGGATGGGGTGTGGGTGTTGCTGGTGTCTTAGAAGCATTTGAGCCAGTTAAGTTGATGGGGCAAATTATAGGCGGCAAGGGTACAGGACGTTATATTGATGACTTGTGTAACCAAAATGCACTTGATTCCTACTTCCAGTATCCAACTACAGGAAATACTACTCTAGCTAGCCATTTTGAAGCTGTAAAAGCGATATATTACAATGCTGGGGTGATGATTAATTGGACAAAATCTCTTAATTCCACAATAGGTGGCGCTTATACAAAAGTATTTACACCACAAAATATGACAGCAACAGCTAGCACAAATACTTTCCATAAAACCATGCAAAGATACCATGTCAACTTGATTTATTCCCTTCTTCCCAATAATGAAGTAGGTATCGAAGTTGAACATTACAGACGTAAAGCAGGTACACCTGTGGCGTTTAATGGCCGTGATACTCGAGTTCTCGTCAGCTATATTTATAACTTTTAAAGTTTATTAAGATATTCTTGAAATAATAGGCAGAAGAGCAGCAAAAGTTCTTCTGCCTAGACTCGCAAGAGTCACAAAGAAAGGAAATAGTCTATGACTTACGTAAGCAATAACCACTTAAATAGCACACTCCTAAAATCATTATTCTTGACAGTAATGATGAGCATAGCAGGAGTTGTTAGTGGTCAAGCATCAACGACCTCAGCAGTAACGCCTGCCCCTAATGCGATCACAGAAATTACCGGCGCTGGTGCTACATTTCCCTATCCTATATATGCTAAATGGGCAGCTGAATATAAAAAGAAAACAGGAATAGGTCTTAATTATCAATCCATTGGCTCTGGAGGGGGAATCAAATCTATCAAAGATAAAACTGTAGATTTTGGCGCCTCAGATAAACCTCTTGGACTTCTTCAAGCTGATGGAACTATTAAGCAAGATGAAGACTTAGAAAAATTAGGATTAGTTCAATTCCCAGCAATTATTGGTGGCGTGGTTTTAATCGTTAACTTAGATGGCGTTACCGATGGTCAAATAACGCTCGATGGTCCCACTATTTCTAAGATCTATCTTGGAACAATCAAAAAATGGAATGATCCAGCGATTGTCGCTATGAATAAAGGAGTTAATCTTCCTGAGCTACCCATTCAAGTTATTCACCGTTCAGATGGGTCAGGGACAACATTCTTATTCACAACCTACCTTGCTAACAGTGATGAAGAAGGCTGGAAAAAAATAGCTGGCGCAGGATCAGAAGTAAAATGGCCAACAGGAGTCGGTGGAAAAGGCAATGAGGGAGTCGCTAGTCTTGTCCAACAGACAAAAGGGGCGATTGGCTATGTTGAATATGCCTACACTAAGAAAAGTAATTTGGTTTGGACCAAATTAATCAACAAATCTGGCAAAGCTGTCTCCCCTAATGGTGAAGCTTTTCAAGCGGCTGCAAAGAATGCAAAGTGGGATTCTGTAAAAGATTTTGCATTAATTCTGACAAACCAATCAGGCGAAAAGAGTTGGCCGATTACCGGGGCTAGCTTTATTTTAATCCGAAAGGATAATGCTGTAGAAAGATCAGCAGTTATCCTAAAGTTCTTTGAGTGGGCCTACGCCAATGGTAAAGATTCAGCAAAAGAATTAGACTTTGTCCCGCTTCCAGATGCTTTAACATCCACGATTAAAACTACATGGCAAGAAAACCTAAAAGATAGTTCAGGCCACCCTATTTGGGAACCTGCCCATAACTGATACCCCTTTACATCCAAGGATTATTATCCTTGGATGTCTCTCAAAAGGAGCGTTTAGAACACTTATAATGCACTCATTAATTAAAATGGATTATTTCATGAGTCTTTCTTCCATAATCTTAAAACATACCCTAATTGATAAAGCTGTCCATTTTATAGGTTTTATTCTCGCTTTTTTTATTTTTTTAACCCTTGCAGCACTCATTATAGTCCTTATCCAAGGCAGTTCCTTAAGTATTCAGCAATTTGGATTAATGTTCGTTTTTTCTTCTGAGTGGAACCCCGTAACGCAAATTTTTGGCGGGTTGATCCCCCTTGTGGGAACTCTAATAACCTCAGTAATTGCTCTTACTATTGCCTTGCCGATAAGCTTTGGAGTGAGTTTTTTTATTACACAACTGAATGCTCAATGGCTAAAGTTGTCCTTAACCATCTTGATTGAGTTACTGGCTGTTATTCCAAGTATTATTTATGGACTTTGGGGCTTATTTATTTTTGCTCCCTCTATTGGCCTGAATATTGCGACTTGGCTCCATGCCCATTTTGGGGATCAGATTATTATTGGGAAATTTTTTACCGAATCTTCAGGCGGCATTAATATTTTAACAGCAAGTATCATTTTAGGTATTATGATTATACCTTTTATTACATCCTCTATGAAAAATGCTTTTGACCTTGTTCCTAAATTGCTCAAGGAATCTGCCTACGGAATTGGAGCAACAACCTGGGAAGTTGTTTGGCATATTGTGTTGCCCTATACGCGCATACAAGTTCTAGCGGGAGTTATGTTAGGCCTGGGGCGAGCTATTGGAGAAACAATGGCCGTTACATTTGTCATTGGTAATGCCTATAATCTAAGTATCTCTCTTTTATCTCCTGGAACCACAATCTCTTCTGCATTAGCCAACGAATTTACCGAAGCCAGTTCAGATTTATATACTTCTGCCCTCGTAAATTTGGGGTTAATTGTATTTGTTATTACCTTTTTTGTTCTGATCACGTCTCAATTTTATTTAAAGCGTTCTAAAAATGGGGCAAACAAATGAAGTCATTTTCATTTATTATCTTTAAAAGATATCTTATTAATTTGATCAGCCAAATTTTTGCCTTTTGTAGCTTTTTGATCAGTTTCTTTTTTATTAGCTGGATTCTTTATACTTTATTTTCCAAAGGATTGGCGGGAATAAATTGGAATATATTTACCCAAACAACGCCCTCTCCCGGAGATAGTGGAGGCCTCCTGAATGCTATTGTTGGTAGTTTCCTAATGGTATCCGCGGCAATTTCTATTGGTGCTCCGGTGGGTATCCTTGTGGCGCTTTATACATCTGAGTATGGGAAATCACCTTTATTTTCCAAAGCTCTTAACTTTACAAATGATGTTCTCTTAAGTTCTCCCTCGATTATTTTTGGCTTATTTATCTATGAACTTTATGTGGTAAGAACTAAGACATTTTCAGGTTGGGCGGGCGCACTTGTTTTATGCATAATTGCCATTCCGGTAATCATCAAAACTTCTG
>NZ_JQAK01000004.1:165327-272062 GCF_000757605.1 Candidatus Paracaedibacter symbiosus
ATGGAATAGCCAGGAAAGAACTGTAGAGCTTTTATTATCGTATAACTTCGTATAATGTATGCTATACGAAGTTATTACGATTGCCATTCCGGTAATCATCAAAACTTCTGAAAGCGTTTTTAGACTTGTCCCCCGAGAGCTTAAAGAAGCAGCAGCAGCTCTAGGAGCCCCCCGATGGAAATTATTTTTTCGTATTATTCTACCAATCTCAAAAACAGGCATCATTACAGGGATTATTTTATCCATTGCACGCATTAGTGGAGAAACAGCACCATTGTTATTCACATCCCTAAATAACCAATTTCTTAGCTGGAATATGGACCACCCAATTGCAAGTCTTCCCATTGTCATTTTTCAATATGCAATGAGTCCTTATACCGATTGGCACGATTTAGCATGGGCTGGCGCGCTTTTATTAACGGTATTTGTTTTAACGCTTAACATTATTGTAAGAGTAATCTTTCGGAAAAAAATTATTCTGAATTAATGTTTAATCAAAAAATGGATTTCAAATGGAATATAAAATTAAAGTTATTGATCTCAACTTCTATTATGGAATATATCATGCCCTTAAAAATGTTAATCTGTCAATTGAGGCAAACAAAGTTACCGCATTAATAGGTCATTCCGGGAGTGGGAAATCAACCTTAATTAGGACATTCAACCGTATCTATAGTCTTTATTCTGAAAATAAAGCCACTGGACAAATATATATTAATGGCAAGAATATTTTGGAGGGTAAAGAAGATTTGCTATTGCTGAGAAAGAACATCGGTATGGTATTTCAAAAACCAACTCCCTTTCCAATGTCTGTTTTTGATAATATTGCTTTTGGAGTTAAACTGTATGAAAAACTAAGCACCAAACATATGGCTGAACGAGTTGAGTGGGCGTTAAAAAAAGCAGCACTTTGGGATGAAGTTAAAGATTTATTGTCAAAAAATAGTATGGAATTATCTCAAGGACAACAGCAACGTCTTTGCTTGGCGCGGTCGATTGCTGTAAAACCCAATGTTCTATTACTTGATGAGCCCACCTCCTCCCTGGATCCAAAGTCATCAAGCCTTATTGAGGATTTAATTCTTGAGCTTAAAAAGGAATACACGATTGTCATTGTGACACACAGTCTCAAGCAGGCTTTAAAAGTTTCCGATTATACAACTTATATGCACAGAGGAGAGTTAATTGCCTTTGGACCAACTCATGAATTTTTCAGTAATCCAGCCAACCAGATTATTGAAGACTATGTCCAAGACGCTGGTTCACTGTGACACTATTTAAGGGATAAGGCGGCGGTACCCTCAAGTTAACTTTTGCCATAAATTGTTGTAGAGTGTGACTTCAGAGAGATAAGAGCGAAAATTGTGCATAGCCTAACAAATAGAGGCGGCCTATTCTGATACTGTAAAATAAGAGGTTGCGGAGAAAAAGCATGCTTATGCTAGGCTCTATGCACCTAAGGTGTTAAGCATTTTGAAAAATTAGAAAGTAAGAATTTTAAAAACCCTTTAAAACTATCTAAATAGTAAGCCTTCTTTTCTTATTAAAAGGAAGAGAAAAAAATTTAATTTTTCTCGATATAGGGGCCCTTTATAAAAGGGTAACGCTCGCCCCTTACAATTCAGCCTATTTGCATTCAACCCTTAAAAATCGCTTGCTAAATCCGGGGCCCCAAGATAGCTCCTCTATATATTATGTTGCATCTTAAGTTTTATTTTTGTAAATTTTCACCACTAATATTTTATTGCCATTTTTTAGAATCTGTATAACTTTTAAACCATAAACATAATGGGATAACATTTATAAATTTCTCTTTTAAAATTGTTTCTTTCTGAGGAAAGGAAAAATGTACCATATAATGAATAGTGAAGATAGACAGGCTCTTCGCATAAAAAAACTGAGAGTAGTTTATTCTATCGGTGTTGAAAAGGACGGACCTAAATCAAAAAGAAAAAATGGGCAAAAAATTAATATAGAGGCCTCTTATTCGCACCCCATTAAATCGGCAAACTATAATAAAATTATGTTGTAGTAGAAAAATAATAATATTAAAAAAATGGACAGAATACTTATGAGTATAGAACAAGATTACATTGATCTGTTTACGGGCACAAGAAAAGCACATATGGCAAAATATGTTTATATGTACAGGCCCTACATTTATGAGGATATATTAAGACAAGATGCCTACTATCCTTTTAAAATGGAAAGCAATTTGCTAACCCAAACATCCAAAGAAATATGTAAAAACTTTCAAGGTATAACACATGTTTTAGAAATGGGCCCTGGTTCACACACCGCTATTACCTCAAAGACAGTTCCCTTCTTAAGAGCTTTAAAAGAACACATAGGCTTTTCTACCTATAAGGCAATTGATGCAACCTTAGAATATGCAGAAGAAGCCTGTAAAATAATAGAAAATCACTTTAACAATATAAAAACACAAGCGTTAGAAGTGGATTTCTTGTCCACAAATGCTTTTCAGATAATCGAAAATGAACTTCACCCTAATGATAAAAAACTTATGATATCTTTTGGTCAGTATATCTTTGGGAATAGCAACGACACTGATATTGAAGTATTGATAGGAAAGATTGGATCCTTCTTAAATAAAAATGATTATCTTTTATTTGGGACTGACACAAATCAAGATGAAGCGCTTTTAGAAAGTGCCTATAGTACGAAGATGGGACAGGAACTTCTCTTAAACGCAATGTACTACTTAAAATTTACTCTTAATTTGAAAAATTTTAGCCCGGAAGCATTTGAACATATGTACAGATGGAATAGCCAGGAAAGAACTGTAGAGCTTTTATTAAAAGCCACTACCGATCAAGCAATAAAAATTAGAAATAAGAGCATTATAATTGATAAAGGACAAGAATTCAATATCCTAAACTCTAGAAAACCATCTATAGAAACTGTTAAAAAATACCTTGCGAAAGAAAACATTGTAATAAAAAATGTAATTTCCTCGGATATGGACAAGGCCAACAAGTTTTCTATCGTCATAGCAGAGAAGATGCCAAGTTTCTAAAATTTTATTAAGGTTATTCTGATAAATTAGGTATATAGCTTTGTAGGGCGAAAGTAAAAAAGGAAAAACAAATGAATCTAGGAAAAAGATTCCTTGAATTTCTAGATCGAAGAATTGAAGGATTCGGAGGCGCTCAATACAAAAATTTTGGCATTTTTGGCATTATTAATTATCCTGTAAGCTATTTTATCCTAAATATTCTTGGTACTGACGAGAGCGCTATATTTCGCTTCAGTGCCGCTCTGATGTGTTTTCCCTTAATTTTTGTAAAAAAATGGCCTATACAATTAAAGAGATACCTTAATCTGTATTGGTTTTTAACGTTGCTTTATTGCTTGCCCATTTTTGGGATCTATTCCTTGCTAAAAAATCAAATCTCGATTGATTGGTTAATAAATATCTCCATAGGATTATTTATTCTTTTTCTAATCGTAGATTATATTCTTCTTATTATTATTTATGTGTTAGGAATTCTTTTAGGCTATTTGCTATTCATTTCTACAGGGCAAGAGGTAATATTTCAACAAGGCTTCCCACCTAACTTTATCTATATTTATGGTGCCTTGTTCATTATTGGTTGCCTCTTTTCTCGTAATAAAGAAAGGCTGGAAAATGAGCGGTTCCAAACAATTAAAGCAGTTGCTGGTGCTGTAGCCCATGAAATGCGGACTCCTTTACTTTCAATTGCTACGATAGCCTATGGCTTGAAAAGATACCTACCTATTTTAATTAAAGCTTATAAGTCAGCTAAAAATGAAGGAAGTGATATCGAAAAAATAGAACAGCATCAGCTAGAATTTATTAGTCAAATCCCTGAGAGTATTGAAAAAACAAATCGGAACGCCTTCTCTTTTATTGATATCTTGTTAATGAATTTTAAGGAAGACTTCAAGGAAACACCTACCACAGTTTGTTCTATGCAGCAATGCCTGGAAGAAGCGATAAAATATTATCCTTTTAGTGGCAATGATAGAAAACTGGTAAGTTACATAACTCATGAGGATTTTAAATTTAGAGGTAATGATTTGTTAATTAGACACGTTTTATTCAATTTGCTAAAAAACAGTATCTATTACGTAAGAGCTGCCAATAAAGGAAATATTACTCTCACACCTCGTGTCGAAAAAGATTTCAATAAACTCTACGTAAGAGATACAGGTAAAGGTATATCATCGCATGTTCTGCCTCATATTTTTGATAAATTTTATAGCAAAACTAAATATGGTACAGGAATAGGATTAGCGTTTTGTAAAATGGTTATGGAAAATCTAGGAGGAAATATTATTTGTCATTCAAAGGAAGGAGAATTTACTGAATTTGTTTTAAGCTTCCCTATCATAAATGAGCATTAAATATTTTGTAACATATTAGACACATAATATAATAAACAACATATTATGATTATACACATAACATAATAAGTAACATTTGAAAGTTTATATTTAAATGAACACCCTACTCCCTTTCTTTTCCCCAACGCAAGTATTGTTGATAGATGATAACTACGACACCTTAGATAGATTAAAGAACAGCCTTAATCCAGCTATTGCTAGCTATAAAGCTCTTGATAATCCGTTTAAAGCTGTTGAGTATATAAATCAAAGCAGTAGCAATGTTTCGTACAACCAGGTAGTCCAATCTGCAGAAAGTTTATTGAGCGGACATATTGAAAGTTTTTATGAAGAAATTTATGCAACTTCAAGATTTCAACAAATTTCAACAATGATTGTCGATTATGACATGCCCGGAATGAACGGTATAGAAGTTTGCCAAAGTATTAACTCTCCTCATATTCAAAAAATCATTTTAACTGGAGCGGCCAGTGAGAAGCTCGCTATCGACGCCTTTAATGCTAAGGATATAGACTATTTTATTGAAAAACATGATCCAGAAGTGCTGCAGAAACTAGAGGATCTAATTGTCCAAACACAAAATAAGTACTTCTATTCACTTACTCGCCATTTAACCAATATCATTTCCTATGAATCTTTAGAATCTATGGGAATTACAGATCCAATTTTTATTGAATTTTTTTATCGTTTTATCAATGAGAAGAAGATTTGCGAATATTATCTACTGGATTCAATAGGCACCTTCCTATTTTTATCCGCTGATGGTGAACCAAGTGCTTTGTTTGTTTTTGATGATATGCTTCTCATGGGGCAAGAAGAGATGATCCCTCCCGAAGAGAGAACCGATGATTTACTAGAGGATTTAGATAATCATAGAAAGGCGATTTGTCATCATCATTTCAAGCATGGTCATGAATATAAGATTTTAGAGTGGAAAGATCTCATTTATCCCCTATCAATTTTACCAGGAAGAGAAACTTATTATTGGGCCTATGCGCCTCGTCTCCCTTATTTTAAAAAGGATGATATTATATCTTTCAAAAAATACACGCAATCTTTGTTTGATTAAGTCACCATGGCTTACTGGGTTTAGGAGAGAGGCCCCCACACATAGGCCTTCTTCCTTAAAACTTTTCCAACAGTTGACACAGATACTCAAGCTAACGTTATCTCTAGGTCTTCTCTCGAATTGTGTCTCTATTCCTGATGTCTATACTGCCCCCCCTTTCTCCAAATTCATTTTGGCTATTTTTGCTGGCAAATTTCTCCCAAATTCTCAAAATAGAACTTAAATCTGAATCACATTTTGAATTTTGATCGTTGGATAGATCTCATTTTGTGACATGATCACCGTTGCTGGGCGGACACGCTCAATAATCGCCCGTAAGAAAGGACGCAAAGCAGTGGTTGTCACCAAAACACTTGTTTCGGCAATCATCCCCAACCGTTCATAGGTTTTGCGAAAATCATTAATAAATTCTTGTACTTGGGTTGGGGGAAGTGCAAGTTGTTTCGCATCTCCATCGGCAACTAAAGCTGCTGCCATGGCTTGGTCCCACTTCGGTGAGAGAGTAATAATCTTTAATACTCCTCCTTCCTCGGCATTACTATAAGTGATTTGGCGCGACAGGCGCAAACGCACGTGTTCCGTAATTGTTCCCACATTTCGTGTATAGTTGCATGACTCCGACACTGCTTCCAAAATTGTTGGCAGGTCACGAATAGAAACACGCTCATTGACTAAGTTTTGGAGAATTCTTTGAATGCCGCCAATGCTAATTTGGGAGGGTACCATATCATTCAACAACCGTTTATAACTGTCACCCAAATCATCAAGCATCTTTTGCGTTTCGGCATAGGACAACAACTCGGAAAGATGTTCCTTGACAATTTCCGTCATATGAGTAGTTAGCACCGTTGACGCATCTACCACTGTGTAGCCAAGTCGTTCAGCAACATCACGCTGTTGTTCGGCGATCCATTTTGCGGGCAGGCCAAAGGTTGGCTCTTGAGTTAATTCACCTTCAATATCAATATGATCACCATTAGGATTCATTACCATTAACTGTTCAGCGCGAAGCTCCCCCCGTCCCGCTTCTAATTCTTTAATACGGATGCTATAGAACGTTGCTGGCAACTGGATATTATCTTGAATTCGAACCGACGGCAGGACAAAGCCAATTTCTTGCGCCAATTGCTTACGCAAATTCTTGATTTGTTCCGTCAAGCGACCACCACGTTCTGCGCTCACTAATGGAAGCAAGCCATAGCCGATTTCAATGCGGATATAGTCAATATTTCCGGTAATAGGTTTGGAATCAGACACAGGGCGAATGAGCGCTGCACTATCTTCTTGCGCCTTAAATTCATCTTCTTCTTTTTTCTTTTGTTTTTGCGTTTCATTGATTTTCCAGGCGGAAACGCCAGTGGCAACGGCCAGGACAAAAAATGGCAAAAAAGGCATTCCTGGCAAAAAAGCCAAGGCAATCATCACCCCAGAGCTCAATCCTAAGGCTGTGGGATAAGCGCTCAGCTGATTAACAAGAGCCTTATCCGCTGTTCCTTCAACACCCGCTTTGGAAACCAACATACCAGCTGCTGTCGATACAATCAGCGCTGGAACTTGCGAGACTAATCCATCACCAACAGTTAAAATAGTATAACAGCGCATCGCATCGGCAAAACTCAGATCGTTCTGAGCTACCCCTATAATAATACCCCCAATAATATTGATGAAGGTGATAAGGAGGGAGGCAATCGCATCGCCACGGACGAACTTAGCCGCTCCATCCATGGCCCCGAAAAAGTTACTTTCGTCTTCGAGTTGTTTACGGCGACGTTTGGCTTCAGTCTCGTCAATAAGACCAGCAGATAAGTCAGCATCTACCGCCATTTGTTTACCTGGCATCGCATCCAAACTAAAACGAGCAGACACTTCAGCAATACGTCCCGATCCTTTGGTGATCACGACAAAGTTAACGATCACCAAAATCGCAAAAACGATAATCCCAATGACAAAGTTACCAGCCATAATGAATTGACCAAAAGCCTGAATCACCTTGCCTGCAGCATGTGTTCCTTCATGCCCATAGGTCAACACCAGTCGGGTAGATGCCACATCAAGGGCCATCCGAATCATCGTGGAAACGAGTAAAATGGTGGGAAAGGCACTAAAGTCGAGTGGTTTTTCGATGAATAATGCGGTCAATAAAATCAAAATGGAAAAGGCAATCGATCCTGCCAACATCAGATCAAGGAGGATGGGTGGCACCGGCAAAATCAAGAGAACGAGGACTATCATCAACCCGATCGCAAAAGCAATATCAGTTCTGAACTTTAAATTGGAAAGGTTAAAATTCCCTTCCATAATTGACTGAAATGAATGTCCGCTCATCGATTATTCCGCCTGGTTAAAGTGTTGGGGCATTTTAGCAATTCCTCGCATAGTTCATGGTAAAATGGAAAAATGAGAGGCGAGAGATCCTAAAACCTCACATTGCATATTTGACCTCCTCACCCATCGACGACTTGTGTAGTTCGTATTCATGTAACTTATTGCGCAAAGTTCGTATGGAAATCCCCAGGATATTGGCAGCATGGGTTTTATTGCCAGAACAATGATCGAGTGTCCCTAAAATCAATTCTTTTTCCATGGTGGCGAGGGTAGTTCCAATTAACAACTGACGATCGAGCGTCGACGTTACATTCACATTTTTGGTTGCCATAGTACTGGGGTCAAATAAATCTTCTACCTCAATAATGACAGATCCCGCGAGTAAAACTGCTCGATGGATAGTGTTTTGTAATTCACGGACATTGCCACTCCAAGAGTGTTTTACCAGCGCGGAGACTGCTGCAGGAGATAAAGTCATTACCCCCAAATGATTCAACTCTGAAAATTTTTTCACGAAGTGGGTGGCTAACGCCTCAATATCTTTCGGCCGCTCTCTTAACGTAGGTAAGTGCAAATTGACCACATTGAGGCGATAATATAAGTCCTCTCGAAAATCACCCGTTTTACAGGATTGCACAAGATCGCGGTTCGAGGTGGCAATAATGCGAATATTCACGGAAACAGGCTTGCTACCCCCTACACGGTCAATGACTTTTTCCTGAATAGCGCGCAGTAATTTTGCCTGAAGTCTGGGGTGCATTTCACTGATTTCATCAAGGAGTAGCGTCCCATTGTTAGCTTCTTCAAACTTACCAATACGTCTCGCCACAGCCCCAGTGAACGCCCCTTTCTCATGGCCAAACAACTCAGACTCTAAAAGGTTTTCGGGAATGGCAGCACAGTTCACCGATACAAAAGGTTTGTTTGCGCGTTGCGATTTCAGGTGAATGTACTTGGCCATCACCTCTTTACCTGTCCCAGACTCTCCGGTAATGAGAATATTGGCTTCACTAGGAGCGATCCGATCCGCTAATATGACCATGCGCTGCATCGCCGGATCACAGCAAATAAAAGAGTCTTGCGGCTTACTTATTGTTTCCAGAATGGCGGCAATTAAATCTGCATCCGGAGGAAAAGGCATGTATTCTTTCGCTCCAGAACGAATTGCTTGGGCAGCGACAGCTGGTTCAGTATTGATGCCACAAGCAACAATTGGGACAACAAAGCGTTCTTGGGTAAGGGTACTATTTAACTGCTTAATGTCAAGATTGACGTCAACAAATAAAACATCTGCCCCTTGACCTGACCGTAATGACTTGAGTCCCTGGTCAATTGTCTCCACATGACTGACTTTAGCACCCCGTGCCATTGCCATTTTTGCGGCCACACCGATCTGTCCAGCAAATTCACCAATAATCATTACTTTCATCACTTAAAGTTCCTTTTCAAGGTCATCCTCGGACTTGCTCCGAGAGTTCATGTATTTACTAAAAAACAAGAACAGCCTGAATCCTCGGGTCACACACGAGGATGACAGGGAGAGATACTCTATGTCCGTTCCGCCTTGATAATTTCTGTCATGGTTATCCCAAGACGGTCATCCACCACAACAATTTCACCTCTGGCAATCAATCTGTTGTTCACATAGATATCGATTGCTTCTCCAACACGACGGTCAAGCTCCACGACTGCTCCACGGCCTAGCTTCAAAAGCTGACTGACAGGCATGGTGGCTCTCCCTAAAACAGCAGATACTTGGACTGGCACGCCATAAACCGCTCCTACTTCACCATTCTTAGAACCAAGCGTTTCCCGATCATCATCATGGTAATCTTGAGATGCGGATGCGGCATTGTCGGCAAATTCTTCTAAATTTAAATCTTTATCGTCAATCATTTTACTGTCCTACTCTGCTAGTTGATTTATGTACGTATCAATTTGATTTTGAATATTTTTCAAAATGACTTCGGCGCCCCCTTCTTGCCACTGAAAGCGACAATCATAGATTGCCAGTGTGTCATCGCTCATCACATTAATTTCCCCCGCCTCTATCATCTGCTTAATTGACTCAGTCAAGGGAGAAGCGATATCTGGATGAACCTGGACATTAATTTTAGGCCGCGTAAGGAGCATTTTGGTTGTCGCCTCTAAACAAGTCACCACCCGGTCCACAGCATGTTGTTCTATTTCTGTTAGACAAATTTTTAAAGCAATGGTTTTTGCCAATTGTGCTGCCTCTGCCTGTAACTGCTGCCATTTGCACACATCACTATCAATAAACTGCGTGAGTTGGGCTTCAAAGTTTGTCACCAAATGTAAAATTTGTGCGTTGATTTCATTTTGTTGTAACCGCCTTCCTTCCTCAACACCCGCTGTATAAGCAACTTCTTTGGCCATCGCCAGTTCATCTTCTGAAAAAGTTGGAACCGATGGCAGAACCGGCTCTACCATAATCGGCTTGTCATCAAAGTCATTCTCAAAGATAAACGGTTTAGTTGCAGTCATCACGATTATCCTATTAACTCATCACCAGCATCAGCACCCATGCGAATCACAATATCGCCGGAATTTGCCAATTCTTTTGCCAAGGCCACAACATAGGATTGAGCCTCGTCCACATCTCGGACACGCACCATTCCCATGGATTCCATATCTTCGCGCATAATCTTGCCTGCACGTTCTGACATGTTCTTGAAAAAGGATTCGCGAACTCCTTCAGAGGCCCCTTTAAGTGCCATTGCCAAACGTGTTTTATCGACAGTACGCAACAAGCTTTGAATAGAGCCTGGATCTAGTTTGACCATATCTTCGAAGGTAAACATGAGGTTTTTAATCCTCTCAGCTGCCTCAAAGTTTCGCTCTTCTAGAGAAGTAATAAACTTCGTCTCCGTGGCCCGATCAAAGAAGTTAAAGACTTCCGCTACTAACTCATAGGAATCACGCTTTGAGGATTTGGCTAGGTTGTTCATAAACTCGGTGCGAAGCGTGCGTTCAATATCATCCAAAATTTCGCGACGAACATTTTCGATTTTCAGCATCCGCATAATCACTTCCATGGACAATGATTCTGGGAGAAGCGATAAAACCTTTGACGCATGGTCTGCCTTAATCCGCGTCAACACCACCGCGATTGTTTGCGGATATTCATTGCGCAAATAATTGGCCAGCAATTCTTCGTTAATATTGCTGAGCTTATCCCACATAGTTCGTCCAGCAGGTCCGCTAATTTCTTCCATAATGGAGTCAACTTTTTCTTTGGGAAGCGCCTTTGTGAGAAGTCGTCTGGTGCTTTCAAAAGTCCCGATCAATGTGCCAGTTGAAGAAATTTGTTCCACAAAGTCAGTGAACATAATTTCGACAACGTTGGCGGACACTTTCCCTAAATTGGACATAGTTTGAGCGATTTCTCTGATCTCAGCCTCGTCCATGATTCCAAAGATTTTTGTCACCTGTTCGTCTGGCAAGGCCAGTAGCAATACAGAAACTCTCTCAGCTCCTGAAAGGCTTATATAGTCTTTTCTTGTTTCCATGGTTCTTCATACATCCAGCTTCTTAAGATTGTGACTGCTTCTTCAGGGTGCTTGTCGATGATCTCACCGATCTTCTTTAGGGAAGACGCACGCACCCGACCATCAACATTTTGAATGCTGATCATAACATCGTCTTCTTCCTCTTCCCCGTTGGCATAGGGGTCCATCATGTTACTATTCCCTGTAAAGTCAGGCAGACCAGGGAGCATGGATTGACCCTGAGCGGAGGCAAGGAGCGCTTGCACTTCCGTATCCCCTTGTGCCGCACCACTATTTTCAATAACGCGCAGGATAATTGGTCGCACCACCATTAACAGGATCAAGATACCAACCGCCGCCAAAACTGCCAGCTCAATGATTTTGGTCGTATCCATTTGACCAAGCCATTGGTTGGAGGCCTGTTGAGGGGTTTCTTCCTCCATATCAGCCTTAACAAATGGCATATTGATGATCTCAATCTTATCTCCGCGGTCAGCCTTATAACCAATGGCTGTTTGGACCAAAAGTTTAATTTGATCTAATTCTTCCTTGGTGCGCGGCGTATAAGTCATCTTGCCATTGGCCTCTTTGACATAGGTTCCATCTACCAAGACAGCTACAGAAAGATTCTTAATGCCACCGATTTCCTTGCGATGACTTTCAACGGTTCGTGAAATCTCATAGCTGACGTTTTCCTCATTACGCTTATTCGTATTAGTTCCTTGATTACCCGCGCCATTTTGGGTTTGATTTTGCGGCAATGCATTTTGCACACTCACGTTTTGGTTAGCTGGTTCTGTACTGGAAGCATCTTCTTCAGCGTTATTGGTTGAACGAATTACTTGACCATCTGGGTCATATTTTTCTGAATTCACAGTGACTTGATCAAAGTCCATATCGGATGAGACTTCAACGCGAACTTTACCGTTCCCAACGGTTTTTTCAATCAATCCTTCAATAGATTTGGCAAGCTTTGATTCGTAATTGGATTGGGCTTCTTGTTGCATTAGCAATCCTTGCATGCCGTCTTCACCTTCATGGCCTTTGGCAAGCAAATTCCCTTTATCATCGATAATAGAAATTTTGTCCGCAGGGAGGCTTGGCACAGCAGAAGCAACCAAATGCTGAATCGCCTGAATTTGAGTGCTCGTAAGCTTTGTCATCCCTTTCATTTTCAGCATAATAGAAGCTGTAGGATCTGTTTTATCACGACTAAATAATTCTCTTTTTGGCATCACCAAATGCACGCGGGCAGACGCTACACCAGAAATTGTCTTAATAGATTTAGCGAGCTCACCTTCTAAAGCGCGTAACTTATTAATATCGAGCATACTGCTGGAAGTGCTTAACAGATCATTGCGGTCAAAAATCTCATATCCCACAATTCCTCCAGAGGGAAGCCCATCTTGCGCCAAATCCATCCGGGCTCGTGCAACATTATCAGCGGGAACATAGATTAATGTGCCATCCCCTTTAATCTGCACGGGGATACCCATTGATTCTAATTTCTCGACAATTTTTGCCCCGTCTGCAGGCTCAATCTGTGAAAATAGCAACGTCATATTGCCACCTGTGGTTTGGCTCATCAAATAGATGAAAAAGCCAAGAATGCCTAGCATCACTGTTCCCACAGCTGCCAGCCTTATCGGCCCTAACCCACGTAAAATTTGTAATAGACCAGACACTCTAATATTACCTTTTAAGAAGAATTAATGTAAAATTTTACTCAATCTTACTTATTAGGCTAGCGCTTAGGTGTTTAATAAAAGGTTAATGCTAGGAATTTTTTGCCGGTTTAATTTTTAGGCTCTCTCGCCCCTCATTAGATCTTTTACAAGAAGGCGGGGTGTAATTCTTAATTTTAAGAATAGGTATCCTCATCCCCCCTCTGACGAGGGAGGACGGTGCGTTATTCATCAGAAACAAAGGAAGTAATGTCTACTCTCCAGGGGTTTTAGCTTCTTCGAGAATAGCATTAATGGCTGCCTCAAGATCCATCACTTCTTGGGCTTCACCACCCAGGCGACGAATGGCAACGGCATTATTTTCCGCTTCTCGTTTGCCAACAACAAAGATGAGCGGGACCTTCTGTAAAGAAAGTTCGCGAACCTTGTAGTTAATTTTTTCGTTGCGGATATCCAATTCCACTCGAAGACCAGCAGCTTTAAGCTTTTCTGCAACCTTCATTGCATACTCATTTGCCTCCCCAGTGATGGGAGCCACAGCGACCTGGACTGGGGCCAACCACAATGGGAATTTCCCTGCATAGTGCTCAATTAACACGCCAATAAAGCGCTCAAATGACCCAAGCACAGCACGGTGCAACATCACAGGGCGATGCTTTTTGCCATCTTCGGCAATATAGTTGGCATCGAGACGTTCTGGCAAAATAAAGTCAACTTGAAGGGTGCCACATTGCCAATCACGGCCGATCGCATCACGCAAAACGAATTCAAGCTTTGGCCCATAAAATGCACCTTCCCCCGGGTTAAGTGTGCATTCCAAACCTGCTGCGATCGCCGCTTCCCGCAAAGCCGCCTCTGCCTTATCCCAATTTTCATCAGTTCCGGCGCGTTTTTCCGGACGGTCGGAGAATTTAATTCGAATATCGGTAAAACCAAAGCTCGCGTAGATTTCCTTTAACAATTCACAAAATTGTTTTGTTTCAGAAATAATTTGCTCTGGAGTGCAGAAAATATGCGCATCATCTTGAACAAACCCGCGCACCCGCATTAACCCATGCAAAGCCCCCGATGGTTCATTACGATGACAGGACCCAAATTCTGCCATCCGCAGGGGCAAATCACGGTAACTTTTAATCCCTTGTTTGAAGATTTGAATATGGCACGGACAGTTCATCGGCTTAATCGCCATCAGCTTATCTTCCGACTCCACCACAAACATATTTTCGCGGAATTTATCCCAATGGCCAGATGCTTCCCACAAAGAGCTATCGACAATCTGCGGCGTTCTCACTTCCACATAACCATCGCGGTCTAATTTTTTACGAACGAAGTTTTCCAATGTTTTATAAATCGACCAGCCTTTAGCATGCCAGAATACACTGCCCGGTGCCTCTTCTTGAATGTGGAATAAATCAAGTTCATTACCAAGGCGGCGATGGTCACGCTTTTCCGCTTCTTCTAGCTGGGTCAGGTAGTCTTTAAGTTGCTGTTCAGACGCCCAAGCAGTCCCATAAATACGTTGCAAGCGTTGCTTTGTATGATCACCACGCCAGTAAGATCCAGCAACAGACATCAACTTAAAAGCTTTTCCAAGCCGACTTGTAGATGGTAAATGCGGCCCTCGGCAAAGATCAATGAAGTTGCCCTGACGATAAAGACTAATTATTTCGCCGGCAGGGATGTCGCCAATGATTTCGGCTTTAAAGGATTCACCCATTTTGGTGAAAAAGTCAATTGCTTCATCGCGCGGCATCTCAACTCGTTCAATTTTCTCATCGCGTTTGACAATGTCATGCATCTTAGCTTCAATCTTCACCAAGTCATCCGGTGTAAAAGGAGTCTCACGGTAAAAGTCGTAATAAAATCCATTCTCAATGGCTGGTCCAATGGTGACCTGTGTACCTGGATAAAGTTCCTGCACAGCTTCAGCCATTACATGCGCCGCATCATGTCGTAAGATCTCTAGGGCATCAGCCTCTTTTTTCGTCACAATTTCGATTGTAGTCCCACTTGAAACTGGCAAGGTTAAGTCTTTCAAAACACCATCAACACGAATAGCAACCGCCTCTTTTGCCAAGCTACTCGAGATGGAGGCAGCAATTTCTAATCCAGTTACTACTTGATCATAGGAGCGAACACTGCCGTCCTTTAGATTTATCGAAATCATTGTTAATTTTTTTCCAAATTTATAAGGGTCGTTTTTCGTATTTTGAGGGATTTCTCGCCAAAAATCGAGTCTTAATTAAGATATAATCGATGAAATGAAGATTATAATTACTGAATGGGTGGAAACCATGAAAACGACGATTAAACGCTATTTGGGTCTATCACAACTTCAGACTCTGGCGTTAGCTCCCGTAAGATTGATTCTAAATCAGGGAAGCTAAACGCCAGGCACCCTTCAGTTGGAGGATAGTTTTCTTTCGCGAGATGGATAAATATTGCACTTCCTTTACCAGGTACAACAGGATCATCATTATATCCCACAACCAGAATCAGATCATAAACAGAGTCGTCACGCCACAACACTTCATGGCGGCCTGAATAGGGAAGGATCACAAGCTGATTATACAAGGGGTCTTCTACATCATCACACCACCCCATATCACGATGCAAGGCTGTGACCGGTAGTTGAGTAACCGGTGGCTTCAGGCGGTCGGGACGATAAAACACCTGCCGCAAAGGAAATGTGCCAATGGGCGTTGCGCCATCTCCTTCTACCTTATTTAAAACAATTCCCCCTTTTCCAAAGGCACAAGGATAGATTTGTTGATCAAGCTTACAGAAATTTTTTTTATAAAAAATCAACTTTTTCATTTTTTCTCCTTGAATTCAGAAAAATAATCCCAACCTAGAGGTAGTAAGCTTCTTAACAGGTGTTATGAAAAATGACTAAGATTGGTTTAAGTGCGTCTTTAGCCTAGTTTATGACTTTACGGCAAGCAAAGCTAGCATAGTGACTGATTTTTTTGAATCCATCATACCGGTTGGGGGTAGCTCTTAATAATAATAACAACTTGTTCTAAGAGTTCTTAATAAAAAAATATAAACAAGAGAACTCTTAACTATAGTAAATCTACTTTACTATATATTCTCTTAGTTGCCGAGGTAACTAAATTATATCCCCCCTGCGGATGGTTCCAGGGGGGATTTTTATTTTTTTAAAAATCAGCTTTTAAGGCAATCCTATACCTAACTTTACCTACTTTAAGATGAGCAACAGCCTTATTCACCTAACTCAGAGGAAAGGCTTCCACCGTGGGCGCTTTGGTGTCTGGCAGCAAAATCCAGCATATCAGCAATGGTAACTGGAGACCCTGTTGGTGAAGAAGACATACTATACTAGATGAAGGTAATTGGAGTATATCAATAAAGAAATTAACAGAGTGTGAAGCCTCTCGACTTCCTTATTAAAGTAATTTAATATTATTTTATGACTATTTTAAATTTCTCGTTGATAATTTTCTGTTGCGCCATAAGCACAGGTGTTTTAGGCGCCTTGACTGGCTTAGGGGGTGGAATTTTTTTAACTCCCATCCTTGTCATGTTCTTAGGAATAGAGCCCCATTATGCCCTGGCGACATCTCTGATTGCCGCCATTTCCACTTCTTCTGGCGCCTCAATTACTTTCTTAAAAGAAAAGCTCACCAACTTTCGCATTGGCCTATTTCTTGAGACAGCTGCTGTGATTGGCGCTCCCATTGGAGCGATGATTGCCATATATTTACCCAAGCAACTCATCTTTATTTTATTTGGCTTACTTCTGTCAAATGCAGCCTACTCCAATGTGAAGGGATTGGAAAAAGGGCAACGCCGTAACTTCAATTTCATCTCTGATCCCCTCGCCCTTAAACTCGATATGCCAGATCAATATATGACAAGCTGGGGAGAGATAATCACTTATCCGGTTCGTAAAATCAAAATGGGGTGGTCCCTGATGTTTGGCGCTGGCGTTTTGTCAGGCGTTCTCGGTATCGGGAGTGGTTCATTAAAGGTGTTGGCCATGGACCAAATCATGGGGCTTCCCTATAAAGTTTCTACCGCGACGAGTAATTTTATGATTGGCCTCACCGCCATCGCCAGTGTCGGCGTTTATTGGAGCCAGGGATTCCTTATCCCCGAACTTACCATGCCGGTGATTCCAGGCGTTCTTATTGGCGCCTATATTGGGTCGAAAACAGTTGCACAAATTCCCATTCACAAAACGCGATGGATTTTCACAATTGTTCTCACTATTTTTGCGATTCAAATGTTAGTAAAGGGATTTCTTTAAACGGGGATACAAATGAATTCTAAGCGAATTGATCTTTTAATGAAACTCACGGAAATTGGCACTTTCCTTGTCGCTGTGGTCGCAATTATTGGGGGGATTCTCTTTTTATGGTATGATCACGCCCAGGTACTAAACTATCATACACTGACGGTGAGCTCCTTTCCAACGACGACTGTAGGGCACAAAATTATTGTCACCAGCATTGTTATGCTTATCGCCTTTCAAGTTTTTCGTTTAGCCGTTGTTACTCTTGATTTTGCCAGCCGCAGTGACTGGATCTATGTCGCCATGGGCGGATTCATTCTGCTCGTTATGGGATACAGCTTAATGACTTAACATTTTGGGCAAAGTAGTCTATAAAACGAGCAACCATTGCGAACAAAGATTAAATTCATGAAACCTTTATGGTCTCGATCTTATTACAAGGGCCCGAAAAGCAATCATTTCGATGGCACTGTGTTCTTTAATCACAATGCCCCTAACACACGCCACAGCCTCTATGATGTGATAAGCTGGCTCTGGAAAAGAAAGCCTAACCCCTGGCCAAAATATGTTGCCAACACGTTTACTGATGTGCCGCCTAAGCGCGTCCTTGGAGATGAGATCCGTATTAGCTTTGTCGGTCATGTCACTTTTTTGATCCAAACCCAAGGCCTCAACATCCTGACAGATCCTATTTGGTCAAAGCGAGCGAGCCCTTTTCAATTTATTGGCCCCAAGCGCGTTAATGACCCAGGCATTAATTTTGATAATCTTCCTCCCATTGACATTGTCTGGGTAAGCCACAATCATTATGACCATCTCGACCTTCCAACCCTCCAAAGATTGTGGAAGCGTGACAAGCCCCGCATTATCACCCCCTTAGGAAATGATACCATCATCAACAAGGTGAACGTTCCAGCAGAGGCCTATGATCTTGGAGAGTGTGCCTCTTTGAGTAAGAGCGTGAAACTGCACTTGGAGCCGATGCTCCATTGGTCTGCTCGCGGTCGCCTGGACAGAAATAAAGCTTTGTGGGCTGCTATGATTTTAGAAACACCAGCAGGCAATATCTATTTCATTGGCGATAGTGGCTATGGGGATGGCACCTATTTCCGCCAAGCGCGCGAAAAATTCACCTCCTTCAAAGCAGCACTCTTACCTATCGGCGCTTATGCTCCTCGTTGGTTTATGAAAGACATTCATATGAATCCAGAAGAAACTCTCAAAGCTCAGCGAGATTTAGGAAACCCCTTAATGATACCCACCCATTACGACACCTTTCCTCTCGCTGATGAAAGTTACGGGGAAGCCTTAACCACCCTCGAGAAAGCGCACCTCCACTACCCCAATAACCCGCTAAAAATCTTAAAAGTCGGCGCGCATATGTTTTTGCCCTAGGTTCTGTGCGCCTTAGTTTTTCTTCCCCCAACAAACTGGCTGGCTCGCTCCAACGCTATCATGTCAAAGTCTGGCAGATAACCTTTTAGACGCAAAGTCTTGACCACCGTTTCTGTTGCTACATTGCCCTTTGCCTGACTACCGGCATAGGGACAGCCCCCGAGCCCTCCCATGGCGGAGTCAACTACCTGTACCCCTGCTTCAATCGCCACGAGGATATTTTCGATCGCATTTCCATAGGTATCGTGACAATGAATTGCAAGCTTTTCAACTGGCACCACTTGCCTCACGGCGTCCACCATTGCGTGAATAGTTGCTGGTGTTCCTTTGCCAATCGTATCGCCGAGGGAAATTTCCTCACAGCCCATGGCATACAGCCGTGCCGCGACCTCAGCAACTTGGGTGGGCAGGATTGCCCCTGTGTACGGGCATTCAATGACGCAAGACACATATCCCCGCACCCTCAAACGGTGAATCTTCGCCGCTTCCATAATGGGCACAAAGCGGTTAAAGCTTTCCTCAATACTGCAGTTAATGTTCTTTTGATTAAAGATCTCAGAAGCCGCGGTAAAAATAGAGATATTCTTCACCTTTGCCTCAACGGCTTTCCTGAGACCAACTTCATTGGGCACAAGGCAGGAATAAAGAATCCCTGGCTTTTGCACAACTGCCTTAAATACCCCATCAGTTTCGGCCATTTGGGGAATCCATTTGGGGGAAACAAAACTGCCAACCTCAATTTCATGAAACGGGCAGTCGCTTAAGGTATTAATAAAAGCGATACGGTCAGACGTCGACCACACTTGTTGTTCATTTTGAAGGCCATCGCGCGGACCAACTTCCACAATTTTAATGGGAGAGAACATTGACATTACACCACCTTGACACGGGCAAGCTCTACGCCTTCTTCCACAAAATCACCCGTGGCATAAAACATATCCTCAACCACGCCAGAAAAAGGCGCACGGATAGTGTGTTCCATTTTCATCGCCTCCAAAATTATTAGGGGAGTCCCCAGTTCCACTGCGTCACCGACGGCTGCCAATACCGAAATGACCCGTCCTGGCATCGGCGCACTCAGCTGCTTATCCCCATCCTCCTCGGCATCATAGTTGTGATCAGCATCACCAATTCCCATCTCGTGCACACCAGAAGCCGTGCACACAATAAAGCTATTACCTGAGATGAGCGCCCATTGCCCCTTCACCAACTGCCCCTGAAAAATCGCTGTCACTTGCTGACCATTAAAGCTGATGGAAGTGAGTTCAGCCCTCTGCGTCTCGTATTGGACAATGGCATGGTGACCTTGGGCCTGACAAGTAACCTGGCAAGTAACTGCGGTTTCTTCTCCATTTAAAGTAAAGGATACCTTTGACGCGGTAAGCCCCCCATGGCGCCAGTCATCTCTAAGTGCCCAAGGAGAGGTTACGGCTGAGTTAGACGGTGCGTGCCGCGCCAGATGCCACCCTATCAATCCAGCCAAAACTTTATCTTGGCTTGTTTCTTTATGGGCAAGGCTGCCTTCTTTCAAGGTTCGGTCAATAAAACCAGCGTCAGGATGCGAATCACGCACGAGAGAATGGTGCAGCAATTGGAGTAAAAACTTCTGATTCGTCTTCACCCCTTGAACTTGCGTGTGCAATAATGCTTTTTCTAACTGCTGAATAGTGGCGTGCCGGTTATCCCCCTTTACAATAATTTTGGCAATCATCGGATCATAAAAAACACTCACCTGATTGCCGGTCTCATAGCCCGCATCCACACGACAATCTGGCAAGGTCGGCATCTGGAATAGCTTTAACTTTCCAGTAGAGGGAAGAAATCCCGCCTCAGGATCCTCCGCATAAAGCCGTACTTCAATGGCGTGGCCCTGGGGATGGATTTGCTCTTGGGTGAGCGGTAAAGACTTCCCCGCCGCGACGCGAATTTGCCACTCCACAAGGTCAAGGCCCAAAATCTCTTCTGTGACTGGATGTTCGACCTGCAAGCGCGTGTTCATTTCAAGGAAATAATAGTTTTCTGCTGCATCGACCAAGAACTCAACCGTCCCTGCCCCTTGGTAATCAACTGCTTTGGCAACCGCAATGGCTGCCTGTGTTAGATTATGACGTAAAGTGTCTGATAAACCTAAAGCGGGAGCTTCTTCAATCACTTTTTGGTGGCGACGTTGCAGCGAACAATCACGCTCTGCTAAAGCCACCACATTGCCATGAGAATCTCCAAAAACCTGCAGTTCAATATGGCGTGGAGTTTCAACAAACTTTTCCAACATTACGGCAGCGTTGCCAAAAGCCCCTTGAGCTTCCCGCTGGCATGATTCAAGAGCCGTGGCAAACTCTCCCTTCGAATAGACAAGACGCATTCCCTTACCGCCACCACCATGCGTCGCCTTAATCAAAATCGGAAACCCAATTTCTTCCGCTTTTCCCGACAAATAAGTTACGTCTTGGCTATTACCCCTATAGCCTTTGATAATGGGAACGGCAATTTTTTCGGCAATGGCTTTAGCCTCACTTTTAGAACCCATAGCGCGAATGGCCGCCGCGCTGGGACCGATAAAACGAATGCCGACTTGGTTAAGTGCCTCTGCAAATCCCGCATTTTCTGACAAAAAACCATAACCAGGATGAACCGCATCCACTCGATATTGCTTGGCCACTGCCACTATTTTAGCGATATCCAGATAGCTTTCTTTAGCTGCCGCAGCACCAATTATAACCGCCTGATCGGCCAACTTCACGTGAGGGAGATCTTGGTCTACTTCTGAGGCAACAGCAACGGTTTCAATGCCTAGACGCCGACACGTGCGAATCACCCGACAAGCAATTTCCCCACGGTTGGCAATTAAAATTCTTTTTATTGAGTATGTCATCATTGTCCCCACGATGGTTGGCGCTTTTCCAAAAATGCTCGAAGTCCTTCTTTACCATCGAGGGACGCTCGTGCCTCAGCAATGGCAGAGGCCGTCATCTCGTGTACCTCTTGCGTGATTGGTTGATTGCTCACCGCCTTAAATAATCGTTTAGTATGTTGCTGCGCCATTGGACTGCCAAGAAGCAAAGCTTTTTGTAATTTTATTAGTTCCGCTTCTGCCTGGGTGCTTGTTACAAGCTGGTGCACCAAGCCTATTTGGCATGCCTCAGTCGCGGTTAAGCGCTCAGCCGTTAGAGCATAGCGTTTTGCCTGGCGTTCCCCCATTGCCCGAATGATATAAGGCGAAATGACCGCTGGAATCATCCCAAGCTTTACTTCAGAAAGACAAAAAACCGTTTCAGTTTCAGCAATCACAATATCACATGCGGCCACCAGACCAACACCACCACCAAAAACACTGCCTTTTGCATGAACAATCACCGGTAACTTTGCCTGATAGATTGTTTTAAATAAATCAGCGAGCTTCCTGGCATCAGCCACATTTTCTTGAAATGTATAATTTGCCATTTGTTGCATCCAGTGAATATCCGCGCCGGCGCAAAGACTTTTTCCTGCCCCTTGAATCATCACGTAGCGACTCTTTGGATCTTCAGCGCTTAAGCTAATCGCCTCTGTTAATTCTGCGATCATCGCTTCATTCAAGGCATTATGCACGTCAGGACGATTGAGGGTGATAAAAACACCTGCTTCTATTTTTTCAAATTTTATAGTTTGATAGTGTGTCATATTTTTTCTCTACCCTTACCATTACATGCGGAACACGCCAAACTTCATTTCAGGCGGTGCCACCCCTAAAGAAGCTGCGATACTTAAGCCTAAAACCCGCCTTGTATCGCGCGGATCTATCACACCATCATCCCATAATCTAGCAGACGCATAATAGGGATGCCCTTGAGAGTCATACTGATCCCGAATGCCGGATTTAAACTGATGCATTTCATTCTCGGGCCAAAGCTGCCCTTTTTGCCGGCATCCCTCTTGACGAATAAGACTAAGAACGGTTGCGGCTTGCTCTCCACCCATCACAGAAATGCGTGAGTTTGGCCAGGTCCACATAAACCGTGGGCTGTAAGCTCGGCCGCACATGGCATAATTACCAGCCCCAAAGCTTCCCCCAATCACTACTGTAAACTTTGGCACATTGGCACAAGCCACCGCATGGACTAATTTCGCGCCGTCCCGGGCGATGCCGCCGGCTTCATATTTACGCCCAACCATAAAGCCACTAATATTTTGCAAGAAAACTAAGGGAATTTTTCGCTGACAACATAGCTCTATAAAGTGAGCCCCTTTAAGGGCGCTTTCGGAAAATAAAATGCCATTGTTGGCAATAATGCCCACCTGGTAGCCAAAAATCTTGGCAAAGCCGCACACTAATGTGGGGCCATAAAGCGGCTTAAATTCATCAAGCCTGCTGCCATCAACAAGGCGGATAATCACTTCCCGCACATCATAGGGTTGGCGTAAATCTTCAGGAATTACCCCCAGCAATTCTTCTGCCCCATAGAGGGGTTCCGCCACCTCTTCTTGAGAAAGCCATGGTGTGATCTTAGGCAGAGTCTCAACAATTTGACGGGCCAGATAGATCGCATGATGATCGTCTTTCGCTAGGTGATCCACCACCCCTGAGGTTCTAGCATGCAGATCACCCCCCCCTAATTCTTCAGCAGTAACTTCTTCCCCCGTTGCAGCTTTAACAAGAGGGGGGCCCCCTAAAAAGATTGTCCCATTGCCTTTCACAATAATCGCCTGATCCGACATCGCCGGAACATAAGCACCCCCAGCGGTACATGACCCCATCACCATGGCTATTTGGGGGATGGAAGCTGCTGACATTAACGATTGATTATAAAAGATGCGCCCGAAATGATCGCGATCGGGAAAGACCTCGTCCTGATGCGGCAGATGCGCGCCACCAGAATCAACGAGGTAAAGACAGGGTAATCGATTCTCCAGCGCAATTTCCTGAGCCCGAAGATGCTTTTTCACCGTCATCGGAAAATAAGTACCGCCCTTAACAGTCGCATCGTTAGCCACAACCATACATTCACGTCCATGAATGCGACCAATGCCGGTGACAATGCCAGCAGCGGGAATTGCCTCACCATATAAAGCATCTGCGGCAAGGGCTCCTATTTCTAAAAAAGGGCTACCTTGATCGATCAAAGCATTAATCCGATCACGAGCGAGCAACTTGCCACGCGCTATATGCTTTTGCCGTGCCTTTTCGCCACCACCTTGGTGAATGTGCTGCAACTTTGTCTTCAAGTCTGTCACTAATCCTTCCATGACACGCCGGTTTTGCTGATACGTTTCAGATTTGACAGAGATTTGCGACTTTAGTTCAGACATACTCATTTCCTGAATCAATAGGGTATAGCGCAAAATTTAGAATATTTTTTGGGACTGAATCAAGTGTATTACGCGAATTGGTGCATTTTATAGTAATTTTATTTAAAAATCTGTCGGGTCCAAAATAGAGTAATTTTAAGAGAAGAAGAACGTAAGCAGGAGCTGTCTCCTTTTTATGCCCGTTCCTACTGATTAATTATCCGTTTATAAAAGAGATCGACTTTTATCAAGCATTTGTGATTTATTGCCCCTTGTAAGTCATAATTAAAAAAATTACTTAGGTGACTCATTCAAAACAAATAGTGTGATTTGATCTTCAATAATCATGCTACTTTAAATTCTCCCATTGCACTCTTGAAATTGATGTGACGGTTGCTTACATCAATTAGGTTACTCCAAGACTTAATAGTTTATTCTCACTGGAATTGCGCCTTTTGTCTTGGCACCCAATACAACTTAAAAATATTTTGGATATTCCAATATGAAAATGACATTGCTTAAAACAAGTCTACTTAGTGCCCTTTCTTGTATTGCTTTAATAGGTTGCGAAACCATATCTTATCATACCTACTCCTCCACCCCCGCTAGTCGCCCAATAACGAGCTATAATAGCACCGATTATACGACCGAGATAGATCGTAACCTAAGTGATCTTGAAGTGACTTATGCGCGTCAACTTGAAGACATTTTGAGACAGCAACGTGAAACAGAATTAAGATATCAGTCCGCGAACCAGAAACGCCGTTTGCGTCAGTTAAAATTCCAGCAAGAAAAATTGCAACGTGACCATGATGGTGAAAGGCGACGGTTAGAAGATGAGTTGCGCCGCCAACGTGACAAAACCCACCGGGAGACCAATGAGCAGCGCCGCCTTATGGAAGAAAAGAATCGTGACTTTGCCCGCAAACAAAACGAAATGAAGCGTCAACAAGATGAACAGAAGCGGACTTTTGACAAACAACAAGCAGCCTTTAAACGTCAACAAGAAGAACAACACTTAAATGACATGAAACGTCAGCAAGATGAGCAAAAGCGCGCTTTTGACAAACACAAAGCTGAGTTGGCTCGCCAAGAAGAGCAACGGCGGGCTGACCATGAGCGCAAACAAAAAGAAAAACAACAACGGTTACATCAAGAACGTCAACGTGAACAACAGCAGAAAGAATCACGTAGAAAGCAAGCAGAAAATATGAATGAAATAAGACGTCAACAAGAAGAACGCCTTGCGGAGTTCAATCGTAAAAAAGACCTCGAGGAGGCAAAGAGAAATGCTGACTCAAAGTCTGCTTTACATGATGAATTACTCAGTAAAGTCAAACGCGTTGATTAGGTTAGGTAGCTATACTACGTTATTACTGCGTAGTAATCTTCTTGTTTTAGAAACGGGGAGATTATAATACCTTCTATTGAAGGCTGGTAATAACGATCAATGACCATCCACCTCGCAGTTCTTATAGAGTCCCTTTTTAAGACTTACACTTAATGCGGATCTGTAAAGAAGGCCCCAGCTAATCCTGGGGCCCTTTTTATGGCTCGGTTGGAAGTTGATGAGGAAGTTAGAGTGGCACTTGGAAAGTGCTAAATTTTTGCATCAAAGTCGACATATGCTTAGATCTTGTGGTTATTTTAGGAAAGACAGAAAAAACTTAAAATTTTACTCTTTATTTTATTAAATATTTGAGTATCCTTAAAATATAAGAAAACAAGATTAGTGATCCAGAATGACCATTATTAAAGTAGGACTCTTTCTCCTCTCACTTACCACCGCAATAGTGACGCCTTCATCTGCTGACACTCCGCTAGCTGACCTCGACCCATTGCTAGAAGCACTTTCTAAACCGGCGCCAGCCCCTGACACAGCACAAAATTTTGAGAAGTTCCTTGCTAAAGCAGCAGATATTGCTATTGCCACAATTCAAAAATCAAACCCCTCTATTTCTTCAGAAAAAATTGCAGAATTACGTCGCAATATTCACGATGCGGTAGAAACCATGGGCGATGATCTTTACCTCCCCCTTGATGTTGACTAAGCAATGATAGAAGCTTATCGACTTTATCAGGAATGGGTGGCCAAAACACTGCATGGTGGTGGGCCTGAGCGGATTAAGGCGCAACATGAGCGAGGCAAACTAACTGCCCGGGAACGCCTAGAAATTTTGTTTGATCCTGATACCTTTGAGGAATGGGATCGATTTGTCGAACATCGCTGTTATGATTTTGGGTTAGATAAGCAAAGACCCTTAGGCGATGGCGTTCTCACCGGCTACGGTAAAGTAAATGGGCGGCCCTTGTTTGCCTTTTCCCAAGACTTTACAGTTTTTGGAGGCAGCCTCAGTGAAACCCATGCCGCAAAAATCTGTAAGATCATTGATAAAGCCATGGAAACAGGTATTCCTGTGGTGGGCTTATGTGACTCCGGTGGCGCCCGCATTCAAGAAGGAGTTGCTTCCCTTGGCGGCTATGCAGAAGTTTTTAAGCGCAATACTATTGCCTCTGGCGTGATCCCCCAAATCTCAATTATCATGGGACCTTGCGCTGGTGGGGCTGTTTACTCCCCAGCTATGACTGATTTTGTAGCCATGGTAGAAGCCACCTCCTACATGTTTGTCACCGGCCCTGATGTCGTTAAAACCGTCACCAGCGAAGTTGTCTCTAGCGAGAAACTGGGCGGAGCTAAGGTCCATAATTCTGTCTCTGGTGTCGCCCATCTATCCTATGCCAGCGATTATGAAGCCCTTCATGAAATCAGACGTCTTCTCAGCTTTTTACCCAACTCAAATCGGGAAAATCCCCCCCTTTTTCAAACCGGTGATCCGATTATACGCGATGATTCAAGTCTGAATCGCCTTATCCCAGAAAACCCCAATCACCCCTATGACATGAAAGAGGTGATCCTCACGATTGTTGACAATCGCGACTTCTTTGAAATCCATCCCTTTTGGGCTGAAAATATCATCATTGGTTTTGGTCGGATTAGTGGACAAACAGTGGGAATCGTGGGTAATCAACCAATGATTCTAGCAGGATGTCTTGACATTAACTCTTCTAGAAAAGCGGCGCGTTTTATTCGGTTTTGTGATTGCTTTAACATTCCTATCATTACCTTTGTAGATGTACCTGGATTTTTGCCAGGTGTGGATCAAGAAATGAACGGCATTATTACTCACGGATCCAAATTGCTCTTTGCCTATGCAGAAGCTACCGTTCCCAAAATTACGATTATCACTCGCAAAGCCTATGGGGGGGCCTATGATGTGATGAGCTCCAAGCATATTCGAGCCGACGTTAATTATGCGTGGCCTGGGGCTGAAATTGCCGTAATGGGATCGAAGGGGGCTGTTGAAATTATTTTTAGATCCGAAAAAGAGGACCCAGCAAAAATTGCTGCTTTAACGGAAAATTACCGTGAAAAGTTTGCCAATCCTTATGTAGCTGCCCGATATGGCTATGTGGATGATGTGATTATGCCCCATCAAACTCGACAAAAAATTGCTAAGTCCTTAGAAATGTTAAAAAATAAATCTATTGTCAATCCGTGGAAGAAGCATGACAATATTCCCTTGTAAGTAGGAGTACACAAAATGTTACCAGAAAATGAAACTCAGATCCGCGAGCGTATCAAAGCCCTTAAAGAATTTTACACCAATTTGGTAGTCTACGGCGCTATTTGTCTTGCCTGTATTGTTATTTGGCTTTCAACAGGTGGTGGTTTCTGGCCAATTTGGGTGATTTTTGGCCTTGGGATTTCCGCTGGCCTCCAAGGACTACGGTTAGGGATTTTCCCCATGCTGTCCGATGTGCTTCCTTTTTTAAAACCAGAATGGGAAGATCAACAAGTTCAATCTCTGCTGGATGAAACAGATCCCCACAGACCAACAAAGCAGCACCTTCAATCAAAACTGAACGACAAAGAATAGCGTCGCATTTTTTAAATATGACCACTGGATCCTAAAACGAGTTTGGACTGAGAGAGATACTTGTCATCGGCGAACTGTTTCAGGATCTTGCTCTATTCATGATACCAGCAAGGCAAGAAACGGAGTCGAGAGTGATACGAAAGATACTAATCGCCAATCGCGGTGAAATTGCCTGCAGAATTATTCGCACTGCTCGACGTCTCAATATCAAAACCGTGGCTATTTATTCTGAGATTGATAAAAGCGCCTTGCATGTGACGATGGCGGATGAGGCTTATTGCGTCGGACCAGCGGCGGCTAAAGAAAGTTATTTAAATATTTCTAATATCATCGACATTCTTAAAAAGTCAAAAGCGGACGCTGTTCATCCTGGTTATGGATTTTTATCAGAAAATGCTGAATTTGCGGAAGCTGTTACTGCTATAGGGGTTATTTTTATTGGGCCCTCTTTTGCTATTATTCGTGATATGGGAGACAAGTTACGCGCCAAAGAACTGGCTCGTGCAGCAGGTATTTCCCTTATCCCGGGCTCACTTCAGCCCGTTACAACCCTTCAAGCAGTTGAGGATTTCGCCAAATCCCACGCCTTCCCCCTCCTTCTTAAAGCCGCAGCCGGCGGGGGTGGCAAAGGAATGCGTGTTGTCCGGACTCACGCCGATATTTCAGAAGCGCTTGACAGAACCCAAAGCGAGGCGCTCTCCAGCTTTGGCGATGCGCGCGTTTTTATTGAAAAATATATTGAACATCCCCGCCATGTTGAGGTTCAGATTTTGGGTGATATACACGGCACACTTTTACATTTAGGGATACGGGATTGTTCGTTACAGCGCCGCCACCAAAAGGTGGTTGAGGAAACCCCTGCTCCTCATTTAGCACCTGACCTTCATGACAAGATCATTGCTGAGGCCTTAAAAATCGCTCATCACATCGGCTACGTCTCCGCCGGCACGGTGGAGTTTGTGGTTGCTCCGGATCACCAATTTTATTTTCTGGAAGTGAATACCCGCCTTCAGGTCGAGCACCCTGTCACCGAATCGATTTACGGCCTAGATTTGGTGGAATTGATGATTCGAGTAGCACAAGGCGAAAAGCTTGCTCTCTTCCAAGAAAATTTGAAAGCCAATGGTCATGCGATTGAAGTGCGTCTTTATGCTGAAGATGCCGACAATGATTTTTTGCCCAGTTCCGGCCGCCTCGTCCAATATCACCACCCACAACCGGCTATTAGTTTTGGGACCTCTCCTGAAGATAAAGAGGATGGTGAGATAGGTGGAGCTGAAAAGCAAGCCAACTTCCCCTTGCGGATTGATTCTGGAGTACGAGAAGGTGATAGTATTAGCATCTACTATGACCCGATGATTGCCAAAGTGATTGTTCATGCCACAGACCGCGAGAGCGCTCTGAATTTAATGCAGGACTCTCTTAGCCAATTTATTGTGGAAGGAATTGATTGTAACATTAACTATCTACAGCGCTTGCTTGCCGATCCTGATGTGGCAGCTACCCGTCTGAGCACGAACTTAATTGAGGAGAAAGCAGAAGAATTATCCCTCGAAAGCAACTCTTTTTTTAGGCTGCCTCAATCTCAACAAGAACAAATTGCCAGCATTGCTCTTACCCTCAAACTGGCGATGGAGCCCTCCCTTCAAAGCGAAAAACATTGGATCTGTACGACGTCGAATGCAGAACTGAAAGTCTCTTACTTAGGTGCAGGGCGGGTCAGTATTAATGAAAAATCCTTTGAAACTGAGATTAAATGGTTGCATCAACGCACTCTTTTTGAATGTCGCCTCAACAATCAAAGGGTCATCGGCAAAGTTCACGCAAAAGGTGGGAAATTTCTTCTCACCGTTCAGGGGCGTCAATTTCATGTTTTTATTGAACGGGAACATATTTGGAATTTACTCAAAAATCTCCCCCAACCTCATAATAATGAGAATGTGGATCTTATTCGCTCTCCCATGCCGGGTATTTTACTTTCACTCCACGTGGCAGTCGGTGATAAAGTTAAACGCGGCCAGCCCATTGCCGTTATTGAAGCGATGAAGATGGAAAATACCTTAAAAGCCCCCATTGAAGGAACCATTGCTGAAATAACGGCAGTGCCTGGTATGAATCTTCTTAAATCGCAACTCATTGCTCGATTTGAAGTATCACCCATAATCTAAAGACTGGTTTTAGCCTATAGCCAATCTAGTATAGATTGGCTATATCGCCATTTATGGAATAGATTTCTATTAGCTCAGAGGTAATTTCCTTAATTTTTACTGATGGCAACAACGCTGGGTAAAATAAGAGCGCAACAGCATACGTTCTGGGAAAATTTCTGAATGGAGGATCTAACCACCCCCCTAATATTCATTTTTATCAGGATCCCACTGAACAGTAATTGAAGTTATTATAAAAGTATTGTTTACTGTCCGCCGTCAACCATGTAAAATAGAAATAATTGGCTTGAGATAGGCACGAAATAGTTGAATTCCGTCTATGGCAACCTTATTTATGGACAGAAAGCTGCTTTTGTTTCTGTTATCCTGGAGTAATGAATGGCAAATCCCCCCCTACAACACCAAGAAAATACGCTGCCAGACACAAAAATCAAGTCTGGTCTTTGGGGGATTTCATGGATGAGCTTTTTTTGGAGCGCTTCGTCCCTGATGGTTGTTGCGCTGCTGCCTACTTTTTTAACCGAAGAACTTGGGGCTTCCCATACAAAAATGGGGATTATTGAAGGCGTCGCGATTTTCATCGCCTTCTTATCTAAGGTTTTTTCCGGTGTTTTAAGCGATATTTTCCGTACCCGCAAACCCCTCATTGCTGTTGGCTCTCTCTTTACAATTTTGGTGAAGTTAATTTTTGCCACTGCCTCTAGTATCGGCTGGATTTTTGTAGCTCGCTCCCTTGACCGCCTCAGCAAAGGGATCAGATCCTCCCCAACCGATGCTCTTATCGCCGATTTATCTTCCAAAGTTGAACGCGGTAAAAGCTATGGGTTACGCCAATCACTTTACACCATGGGTGCGGTAGTTGGTTCTTTTACCGCCATTGTATTGATGTACGTGAGCGACCATAACTATCGCCTGGTTTTCTTACTCTCTGCAATTCCAGCAACCATTGCCCTTGCCATTCTCTTCAAAGTGGTCAAACAACCAACCATTCAAAATGAACTAAAACCAAAAAATACCACTTGGCAATTTTCTGACATTCAATTTCTGCCACCCAAATTTTGGAAATTCCTCTTTATTTCATTTATTTTGATGTTAGCCCGTTTTAGTGAAGCATTTATCACCTTACGCGCCAAGTCAGTCGGCTGGACAATAACCTTACTCCCGATCCTCCTTATCGCGATGGAACTAGTGCATGCAGCCGTGGCCTACCCTATGGGAAAGCTCTCCGATCGCTATTCTAAAAAAAGCTTATTACTGAATGGTATTATCACTTTGATGATCACCAATATGGTGTTCCTCCAATTTAATTCCATCCTTGGCGTACTGGCCGGCGCACTACTTGCCGGGCTTCACATGGGGATGACACAAGGGTTGCTGTCAACACTTGTTGCCGAATCTACTCCAGCTGAGCTGCGAGGTACCGCCTTTGCTCTGTACTATCTTTCCAGCGGAACAGCAGTCCTCATTGGCAATACACTTGCGGGCCATTTATCGGATAGCATAGGTACAAGGGGGCCTTTTTATGGCGGATTAATTTTTACGAGTATTGCCACTGCATGCCTCTATTTCATGCTTCGCTCTCATCCTAAAAAAACTGTTGAACAAGAAGCTTAATATTTTTCACAAGTAATTTAGAATTTTTAACGGAATTTTAGTAAAATCCACTTGAAATAAATTGAATTATCTTGTTCAATCAATAATAGACTTCATTTAATAAATAAAATAGGCAGACATGACACGCGATATTGTGTTTGTGGGCACAGGCTCCGGTTGGGGCGCGACAAATATGGGAACAGGAAAAGGTCCACAGATTCTACTCAACAACGCTGAACCATATTCAAATTCTCCACAGCCTTTTTCCTCACTTTCTCCCCATCCCATAGTTTTAGAAAATTTTCATAATTTTGACGATCTAACGCCCTATTTTCCATTCGATACTGACGGTAAAATTACCCGCCAAAAAAATTTGTTAAAGGCACTTGGTCATCATTTCGAAGCTATTTTTGGAGTGTTGCAACGAGGCCTTGTCCCATTTAGCATCGGTGGTGATCATTCCCTCGCTATTGCTACTTGGGCAGCAGTTAAGCAACATTACAGCGATTTCGGCCTTATTTGGATTGACGCCCATCTAGATGCTCATACTCCTGAAACAACGCCATCGCACGCCGCTCATGGTATGCCAGCGGCATCTCTCCTTGGCTATGCTGCACCTGAGTTTAAAGAGTTAATGGGCGAAGAACGTATCATCCTGCCTGAAAATCTCGTTTATATAGGGGCAAGAAGCTTTGAAGAAGAAGAGCACGCGCTTTTGAAGGAGCTTGGCGTCAAAATCTATTGTATGGATGAGGTTAAGGCCCGTGGGTTCTCTAGCGTTTTTAATGAAGCCAAAGCGCATGTGACTAGAAACACACCGTCTTACGGCATCTCATTGGATATCGATGCCTTTGACCCCTTAGAAGTCCCCGGCACTGGCGCAAAAGTTGCCGAAGGGCTCATCGAAACTGATGTCATTCCAAGCCTCCTTGGGTTAATAGATGACCCACATTTAATCTGCTTTGAAATGATGGAGTTTAATCCTGACCTCGATGAAGAAAATCGAACTTTAGCCTTTCTCTGGCGCGTAACAAAAATTTTATTAGGAGAGACCAATGGTGATGAATCAATCCAAGACCGCCCCTTTTTCAGCGCTAACAGCAGCAGAGGTGGTTGGGCTTGAACATCGTTGGAGTGCTCGCAACTACAGTCCGCTTCCGGTTGTTTTGAATCGGGGGGAAGGCGTCTGGCTATGGGATGTTGACGGCAAGAAGTATATGGACATGATGTCAGCCTATTCCGCTGTTAGCTTTGGCCACTGCAACCCCCGCATTTTGGCAACCCTTGTGGATCAGGCAAGCAAACTTGCTTTATGCTCGCGCGCCTATCATAATGATGTCTTATCCCATTTTTTAGAAAAGCTTTGTAAAATTACCGGGCTAGATCTTGCTATCCCGATGAATACCGGTGCCGAAGCTGTTGAAACAGCGATTAAGGCTGTCAGACGCTGGGGCTATATGATCAAGAAGATCCCTGAAAATCAGGCAGAAATTATCGTTTGCTCCCATAATTTTCATGGCCGAACAGTGGGCATTATTAGCTTTTCTTCAGAACCTGACTATAAAAAAGGTTTTGGCCCCTTTTTACCGGGCTTTAAACATGTTCCCTTTGGCGATGCGAAAGCCCTTGAACAGGCAATCACCCCGCATACTTGCGCTGTCATTACTGAACCGATTCAAGGTGAAGCTGGAATTGTCGTCCCACCTAAAGGATGGCTGAAAGATGTGGAAAAAATTTGCCACAAAAACAATGTCCTTCTCGTTGTTGATGAAATTCAAAGCGGCCTTGGACGAACAGGAAAAATTCTAGCTTGCGAACATGAAAATGTTAAACCAGATGGTGTCCTCCTTGGCAAAGCGCTTGGGGGTGGTTGCTTCCCTGTCTCCGCTCTCGTGGGATCTGAGGAGTTAATGAGTGTCTTCACACCCGGCAGTCACGGTTCAACCTTTGCAGGCAATCCTCTTGGGTCGGCTATCGGACTTAGGTCTCTTGAACTATTGGAAGAAGAGCGCCTTTGTGAACGCAGCATAGAGCTTGGCAATTATTTAATGAAGCAATTGCAGCAAATTGAGAGCCCTATCGTGAAAAAGATTCGCGGCATGGGATTATGGATTGGAATGGAGATTCACCATGATAAAGCCAGCGCTCGCTGGGTTTGCGAAGAAATGGCAAAGCTTGGTGTGCTCTCCAAAGAAACCCACGAAACGGTAGTACGCTTTGCGCCCCCCCTTATTGTCACTAAAGATGAGCTTGATTGGTCCTTACAGCGAATTCGCCAAGTATTAGAGATGAGAACACTGAAATGAGGAGAGCCAGAGAGGCACAAGATGCCTCTCTTTGCCTCTCAAGATAAATGAGGCACACTTAAGGGATACTCCCTATCGCCAGACAATATATTTCCCACATTTAATGAAGGGCATTTCAACACTACGATGAATCATCCAGGCACAACAAAGGGATAGCATTGTTGTAAGAGTGAGAGCCATTCCTATAGACGCCCCCTGATCAAGAAAAATCCTGAGCAACACATAACCAGCCACAGCATGACAAACATAAAGGGGATAGCTGATGTTGGCAAAAAAATCAAAAAATCTATTGCTCTCAAAAAAATGAGAGAATTTTGAGCCCATAATAAAAGTTACAATAGCTGCTCCATAACTGGGCCATCTGGTAAAAAAGGCAATGGAAAGATTGGTATACCAAAGAGAGAGAAATAATAAAAATAGGCCAGTTACCATGAAAAAAGTCACATGTTGTGAGATCTCTTGACGATACCCATAATTAAGAGCAACCCCTATAAAAATATAGATAATAAATTGGGCGTTGAAACAAAAAACGCAAGAAAGCCGCGCTAAAGAAAAATGGATGGTTGTCAATTCAGTATGCCACTGATTCACAACAAGAGCAATTCCTCCTAAAACAATTGGTATTATAAAAACTTTTAAACTCGATTTGGCAAACAGGCTTAAAAAGACAGCACATATCACATAGAATTTAATCTCAACTTCTAAGGTCCAAATGATCCCATCGATTGATTTGCCGCCCACAAGATCTCGTATCCCCGGAATATAATGGATCATAATATCAGTAAGAGCATAAGGAAATTCTCGATTATAATAATGGCTTGCCAGCCAAAGTGCGGCTAAAGTGAGGGTAAACCCTATTGCATAAACGGGTAAAATACGAAAAATCCTATTCACTAAAAACTCAAGACGTTGTTGCCGTTGCAAAGCAAAAGGCATAACAAAACCGCTGATTAAAAAGAAAATAGCAACACCATAGGCTCCCCAATTAAACATTTCTTGAGCATGGAGCCACTTTATAAAAGAGGGTGTTTGCCATATATTGGGTAAAATAGGCGTATGAGTTAAGTTAGAGGCCACCTCCCTTTTTAACCAAAAGACGCCGTAGTAGTGCGAAACTAAGACAGCCATTGCTGCCCATCCCCGCAAAACATGGGCAAACTCAATGCGACTGCTTGGTTGTTGGGACATATTATATCCTCCGGTTATAGTTTCGAACTTAGCTCACTATACTTAAGCTCTATGAGCTTTTTTGTATTAAACTATGGATTTTGTTCCAAGCTATAGCAATATTTTTCTTACCATTCCCCATCTAACTTACAGTGGTTTTATGGGTGACTAAAATATGTGTTAACATTTGGGGGGATTCTCTGTAAAATTACTATAATTTGAGAGACATTACACGTACGCCATGATTAATATCCGTCTTAAAAAAAAACTACGCTTTCAAGCTTGGCATCGTGGCACAAAGGAAAACGACCTTTTACTGGGCCGCTATGCCGACGATCGCCTCCCCAAGCTTTCTGATATACAAGTAATGCTGTTTTTAGACTTCATGAATGAATCAGATCTTGATATTTTCGGCTGGATTGTGCACAAAATAGCCCCACCACTCATCTTCAAAGAATTGATCAACGACATCATTCAGTACCATGAATAACAATAATCTCTTAACCGGCGTTGCCGACGGGTTTGAACCCTTTATTATCCAGCAGTGGTGGCTGACGCAAAAGCGTAATATCGTCTTTCTCGCCCATACAGAGGAAAAAGCCGAGCGCGCCTATGCTCAACTTAAATTACTGATGCCGGCAGCTGAAATTCTCTTCTTCCCCGCCTGGGATTGCCTGCCCTACGACCGTGTTTCGCCCAGCAGCGATGTGGTAACGACCCGGCTTTTGACTCTTCAAACTCTCATCTCAGCTTCTACTAAGCCAGCCATCGTTGTCACTTCTGTCAATGCTTTTTTGCAAAAACTTCCACCTAAACAAGCACTCCAACAACAATCAATGACTCTTGCCGTGGGAGAAAGTCTGAATCGCGATAATTTTATAAATTTCCTGATGGAAAAAGGGTATCACCGCAGCGATACGGTTCGTGATATAGCTGAGTTTGCAGTACGCGGAGACATTATTGATCTTTTCCCCATAGGTGTCGAAGCACCGATTCGTATTGACCTATTCGACGATGAGATTGAGCGCTTACGCTATTTTAATCCAGCCAGCCAAACAACGATTGGGACGACAGAAAGGATTCAACTGCAACCCGTAAGCGAAGTTGTCCTAACCCCTGCAAGTATTTCTAACTTTCGCACCGCTTATCGCGAGTTGTTGGGGACTAAATTTGGTGGACTTCGGGGAACAGAACCTAAGAATATACCGCTTTATGAAGCAATTTCTGGCGGGAGACGTTATGCTGGTATGGAACATTGGTTGCCACTATTTTTTGAAGAAACTCAAACACTTCTCGATTATATTGATACCCCTGATCTCTTAGTTGATTTTCATGCAGCCGATGCGGTTCATCGACGACTTGAGCTGGTGCAGGATTATTATTTAGCGCGCGCTCACACAATTCCAGGTGATAAGTCACCTGGCTATCATCCTGTCCCCCCAGAATATCTCTATTTAACGGCAGCAGATTGGGAAGAATATTTAAAGCAACCAACAACCTATCAAACGACGCCCTTTAGTGAGGCAAGAGGCCTCGATTATGGCTGTCGCGTCGCTCCCGATTTTACAGCTGCGCGTCAACAAGGAAAAGTGTTCGATGAACTGCAGCAGCTGTTGCACAATCGCCATCACAAACAGATCATACTCTCCTCTCTCACAGATGGGTCACGCGACCGGTTCCATAACTTATTGGCAGAGCATGAGCTGGATCTTTTTGAGCCGTTAGAGAGCTGGCCAACGCCCGAAGTCGCCACCTCACTCATTACATTTCCTATGGAAAAAGGGTTTGAGACCCCAGAATTTTTGCTTCTCACCGAACAAGATCTTTTTGGTGAAAAGCTGGTACGCGTGCAAAAGGCCAAAAAAGCCCGCAAATTCTTGCTTGAGACAACAGATCTGTCGTCGGGTGATTTAGTTGTGCATCAAGACCACGGGATTGGGCGTTATCAGGGGTTGCAAACCATTGAAATTAATGGCGCCCTCCATGACTGTCTTTGCCTTATGTATGAGGGCAACGATAAATTGTTTTTGCCAGTTGAAAATATTGAGGTGGTCAGCCGTTATGGCAGCGATGATTCCATTGCCCAACTGGATAAACTTGGCTCTGCCGCCTGGCAGAATCGAAAAGCGCGTGTCAAAAAACGTATCCGCGAAATTGCTGATTACCTGATCAAACTCGCCGCCGAGCGCTCACTCCGCGAAGGCGTCTTGCTCGAGGCTTCTGCCAATGATTATGACCGATTCTGTGCCCGATTCCCTTACCCTGAAACCGATGATCAATTGCGCGCCATTGAAGAAACCTTAAACGACATGACCAGCGGTAAACCCATGGATCGTCTAGTTTGTGGGGACGTAGGTTTTGGCAAAACGGAAGTTGCTTTGCGGGCTGCTTTTGTTGCCGCAGCGGCGGGCAAGCAAGTCGCCATTGTCACCCCAACAACCCTTTTGTGTCGCCAGCATTTTAAAACCTTTAAAGAGCGTTTTGAAGACTTTCCCATACGAATTGAACAGCTTTCTCGCTTTGTCCCGGCAAAACAAGCTTCTCAAATCAGAGCTGATCTTGCGGAAGGCAAAGTGGATATCGTTATTGCAACCCACACCCTTTTTTCCGAGAAAATCAAATTCGCAGGTCTTGGCTTGCTGATTATTGATGAAGAACAACACTTTGGCGTTAAACAAAAGGAAAAGCTCAAATCCCTTCAAAAAGATGTTCATGTGCTAACATTAACGGCAACCCCCATTCCACGCACTCTCCAACTCGCTCTCACTGGTGTACGCGAGATGAGCCTCATTGCCACCCCCCCTGTGGATCGGCACGCAGTGCGTACTTTTGTTATGCCCTATGATGGGTTGACTTTACGCGAAGCCATTTTACGGGAATATTATCGCGGTGGTCAGATTTTCTATGTCTGTCCGCGCTTGGAAGAATTAAATAAACTTTATCTGGAATTAAAGCAGCTCGTCCCTGAAATTAAAATTGTCATGGCCCATGGTCAAATGCCCGCCACACAATTAGAAAATGTCATGACTGAGTTTTACGACCGACATTATCACCTGTTGCTCTCCACCAATATTGTCGAATCAGGTATCGACATTGCCACGGCCAACACCTTGATTATTCACCGCGCCGATTTATTTGGCCTTGCCCAGCTGTACCAACTGCGCGGGCGAGTTGGCCGATCGAATATTCAAGGCTATGCTTACCTCACCTTGCCGCCCACCCAACAACTCTCCTCCAATGCACAAAAACGGTTAGAGATTATGCAAACTCTAGACAAACTGGGCAGTGGCTTTACCCTGGCTAGCCATGACATGGATATCAGAGGCACAGGCAATATCGTGGGTGAGGAACAATCAGGGCATATTCGGGAAGTGGGGGTTGAGTTGTACCAATCCCTGTTGCAGGAAGCCATTATGATGGTGCGAGCAGAGCAGGAAAATCTGGTGCCTCTTGATCTTGAATGGTCCCCCCAAATTAATGTTGGGACCTCCGTCATGATTCCAGAAGCTTACGTGGCTGACTTGAATCTGAGGCTCAATCTGTATCGTCGTATTGCCGGTCTTGAAACACGCGCGGAGATTGATGCGTTTGCCTCAGAAATGATCGACCGTTTTGGTAAACTGCCGCAAGAAGTAAAAAACCTGTTTGAGATTATTGAGATTAAATCATTGTGCCGCAAAGCGCGTATTGAAAAACTTGATGTAGGGCCGAAGGGGGTCTTGATTGCGTTTCGCGATAATACCTTTCCTAATCCCACAGGCTTACTTAGTTATTTGAGCAATCCGAAAATGGCTGCAAAACTAAGACCAGATCATAAGGTTTTCTTTGCTCGCGAATGGCCATCCACTGAGCAACGGGCCAAAAGCACCAAAATGATTTGTGCCAATTTAGCTAAATTAATCGATAGTTGAAATTTCCTTGCTCTCTTCTCAAGGGGTCATCCTAAAGACAACAGCCAGGTTTATAGTTAGGGT
The DNA here is from genome assembly GCF_000757605.1 of Candidatus Paracaedibacter symbiosus. Taxonomy (GTDB): domain Bacteria; phylum Pseudomonadota; class Alphaproteobacteria; order Paracaedibacterales; family Paracaedibacteraceae; genus Paracaedibacter_A; species Paracaedibacter_A symbiosus. The sequence continues at coordinate 204,369 of NZ_JQAK01000004.1, forward strand.
GACAGCCAAAAAAACCTCTTTAAGGAAGCGTGTTTTCGACAGATAGAGTCGGATACTAAAACTTACCCCCAAAATACCTGAAAAAGCTGTTTTTTGCCCTCTTTCGGTATCTTGGGTAGAATTAAAAGCCCTTATCCGTCTATCTCATCTTCTGACTGAATTGGCAATTCAACAACTTCACCATTCACTTTCTTAACCAGCATATCCGTTAAATCAAAGGGGGTGAATTCGCGACCAATGCCATCTTTATCCCAGTTAAGACCAATGGTGCAATGCGCTTCTTCAAGCTGAGGCACAAAATCATTCATGAAATAATCCAAGGTCATTTCCTCTGGATTTGCTTCTTCCCCAGCCCAAGCTTTCGCAACATCCACATAAGATTTTGTCCACACAGGGACAGCAACTAATGGTTCTTCATTTTCATCAACATATTCTGTTGAGTCTGTTTGCAAACAATTATTATCCACTACCAGAACATAAACCATCTCTGTTTCAATGGCCTCTTCAACGAACTTTAGAGAATCTTGGCCAGTTTTTTCATGAGCATTACCATTAGTCATTGACTGTTCTTTCGTATATTAGGTTCTTTTAAACCTTGTCATTGTTTGATAAAATTTCTGTGCAAAGATTACCGCTTTCTGCTTAAAAGAACAAGACACTTTGATGTAAAATATGTGGGCTGTGTGAAGGAAAATTGAAAGAAGTTCATTTTGGCTGTTTTTTTGCCTGCCAATTTCCCCAACTTTCTCGTAGCGGGGTGCACTTTCTTGTGGAAAGAAAAACAACTCCTCCCTAAAGAAGAGCTGTTAGTTTGAGCATTTAGCCCTTAATTGATATAAGTTCAACTTCAAATTTTAGGGGAGAATTTGGCTTAATAATTGCGCCAGCCCCACGGGATCCATAAGCCATGTCAGCAGGAATGGTAAGAATGCGCTTACCACCAACTTTCATACCAGGAATACCTTCATCCCAACCTTTAATCACGCGACCTTGGCCAACGGTAAAGCTGAATGTTTCCCCACGATCTTTTGAGCTATCAAACTTTGTCCCATCTAATAATGTTCCTGTATAATGCACTTCTACTGTGTTGCCTTTTTTAGCTTCATCACCAGTGCCAACAACAACGTCTTCGATTTTCAATCCATTTTCCATACTTTTTACTCCTTGTGTAGCTTTTTCTTGGTTGACCGGTTGAGTCGCCATTGCTGATGTTAGACATGCCGTCATTAATAACGCAAAAATTGTCTTATTCATAAATACCTCTCTTAGTTATACCTAAAATACGTGAAGAGTTGGAATTATGTCCAGCAGATTTGAGGTGACTTTTATTTTCGCGCGACGCGAATAGGAATCACTCTTTTAGGAGCGTCAAGATAAAAGCGAGCCCAAAGATGCGAAGACAGAACCCGACTTCTTCAGATATATTGGGTATATATATCTTTCACTATTAATGCTATCTTTTAACGAAAACAAGAGAGTTATTGAAGGAAAAAGAGTGGACAACAAAATTTTTAGATACCCCCAAGATCCTCTACCTCCTATTCTGGGCACAAAAGTCCTTGTTGGCGGGTGTTTTGACTTGCTTCATTATGGCCACTTATCATTCTTTAAAGCAGCAAAAAAACTGGGAGATAATTTAATTATCAGTCTGGAACCAGATTTAACTATCCGTCGTTTGAAACAAGCCTCCCCAATTCATACCCAAAACCAACGCGCTGAAATCCTGTCAGAGCTTCTTTGCACCGACTATATCTTGCTGCTGCCCGAACTTCATAATTATGACGACTATTTGATGCTTGTCAAAACGGTAAAACCAGATTTTTTAGCCGTCACAAAAGGGGACCCTCAAACTGTTAACAAACAAAAACAAGCCCTTGAAATTGGTGCCCTTGTTATTGAAGTGAATCAGGTGATCGAGGGTCTTTCCAGCAGCCTTATTCGCCGGAACCATTTGTAGGGACGCCTATAGGCATGAGAGCGCAAGTCGTTGTCCCAAAAGCATAAAGCTTACCCTGTTCATCATAAAGTTTCCCCTCAGCAGTGGCGATAGTTCTGCCACAATGAATCAGCTTACCCTCAGCGCGGATAGCCCCTGTCTTCACGAGCACGGGACGAATGAAATTAACCTTTAATTCTAAAGTGGTAAAAGCTGTACCTGGCGAGAGCTGTGTTTGGATCGCGCATGCCATCGCGGAATCCAACAAGGTTGAAATATAACCTCCATGAATACAGCCAATCGCATTATAAAACTTTAAATCAGGCGTGGCAGTAAAAACAGTAAAACCATCACTTAATTCAGTGATAATCATATCCATCGTCTCTGAAAAAGGCGGGCGCGGTAAGTCACCATTTTTAAGTTTTTGCAAAAAATCCATTCCAGAAAGCTTCAACGCTTCTTCCTTTGATACAACACCTACTGGCGTATTCATTGTCTTTATCTCCCCTACTTTAAGTTGAAGATATATTGTGTCAAATTCCCTAAAAAAGCCATATATTTATTGAATTACTGCTTTCCACAGCATCTTCTTCTTTCAAGTAAAATCAGTCTCTCATGGCTGCCAATAAAGAATCCTAGGTTAGTAAAGATTATGGCTAAAATCGTTATCAGAAAAGCTACTATTGAGGACATTGAAGCACTTGCTGAAGGTCACCTTCAATGCTGGCAAGAAATTTATACGACTCTTTTACCAGCTGAAATTTTAACCAGAAACGCTCGTCTGGGAAAAAAATCATCGGCTTTTGTGCCTGGACGATGGGAGTTGGTAAAGCTAATATTAATTTAAGGTAGAAAAATCCAAAAAAATTATCAATGAATGCCATTAAATTTTTCATAAGTTACACAAATAAAAACTTAACATCTATTTTACCAATACTGTCAATATACTAAAAATTTAACTAATTTTTAATTTTCTAATAATTTAAGAGTTTTTGAGACTACTTCAAGTATTTTACTGCCGGGGGTGAAGATGAGTTTTACACCTGCTTTTATCAGAAATTCATGATCTTGAGGTGGTAAGATTCCGCCACAAATAACTTGGATCTCTGTCGCATTTTGACCTTGAAGTGTGTTAATGAGGGCAGGAACCAGAGTTTTGTGACCTGCTGCAAGGGAAGAAACGCCCACAAAATGAACGTCATTTTCAATGGCTTGCTTGGCTGCTTCTTCTGGAGTTAAAAAGAGTGGCGCTAAGTCTACATCAAACCCACAATCCGCAAAAGCTGAAGCAATGATTTTAATGCCCCGATCATGACCATCTTGCCCCAATTTGACTAAGAGAATCCTGGGTTGACGGCCTTCTTTTGCCGCAAAAGCTGCCACTTGTTCTTGAATGGCTTTAAATTCGTCTTGATGCTGCATTGCTTTATACCATACTCCTGTGACAGCCTGAAGTGGGGGATGATAACGACCAAAAACCGATTCCATCGCGCTGGAGATCTCTCCCAGGGTTGCTCGATAGCGCGCAGCCTGAACCGCTGCTTCCAGCAAATTACCTTTTTTTGTTGTCCGGCAATTTGACGTAAATTTTCCAAAGCTTCCCCACACGCAGAAGAATCGCGGGTTGCTTTAATGATTTCCAGCTGCGTCACCTGAGATTGGCGCACAAAGTCAGTATCAATATCCAAAACCGGTATTTCTGGCTGTGAATCTGCTGCATATTTATTGACCCCAACGATGATATCTTTTTGCATGTCCCAGCGGATTTGCCGCATTGCTGAAGTTTGTTCAATCTTGACCTTTGGGACGCCAAGCTGAATTGCTTTTGTCATCCCTCCAAGTTCTTCAACTTCTGCAATTAATTCTTTGGTTGCAATGATTAATTCGTCGGTCAACGACTCGACATAATAACTTCCTCCCAAAGGATCGATTGCTTTGGTGATATTGGTTTCCTCTGCAATAATTAACTGGGTATGCCGGGCGATTCGGGCGCTTTCTAAAGTGGGAAGTCCAAGGGCTTCATCAAAAGCATTGGTATGAAGTGATTGTGTTCCCCCCAACACCGCCGCCATGGCCTCAATAGTGGTGCGAACAATGTTGTTGTGAGGGTCCTGAACAGTGAGGCTTACTCCTGAGGTTTGACAATGAGTACGCAACATCAAACTTTCAGGCTTTTGGGGGTTAAATTGTTGCATGAGCTCTGCCCACAATGCTCTGGCCGCCCTTAACTTGGCTACCTCCACAAAAAAATTCATGCCAATGCCGAAAAAGAAGGAAAGTCGCGGGGCAAATTGGTCGATATCCAGCCCAAGAGCCAGGGCTGTCCGCACATACTCAAGCCCATCAGCCAACGTATAGGCAAGTTCTTGAGCTGCAGTGGCGCCAGCCTCGTGCATATGATAGCCAGAAATAGAAATGGGATTAAATTTGGGCATCTTTTCGCAAGTATAAGCAATAATTTCACCCACAATGCGCATGCTGGCTTCAGGGGGGTAAATGTAAGTATTGCGAACCAAAAATTCTTTTAAAATATCGTTCTGCATCGTGCCGGAAAGATCACTTAATGAAAAACCATATTCTTCAGCCGCCACAATATAAAACGCCATGATGGGGATGACAGCGCCATTCATGGTCATTGAAACACTGATGATATCCAGGGGGATTCCTGAAAAAAGACTTTTCATATCCTCAACAGAATCAATGGCAACACCCGCCTTCCCCACATCTCCAACCACCCGCGGATGGTCAGAGTCATACCCCCGATGGGTCGCCAAATCAAAGGCAACAGAAAGGCCTTTTTGCCCTCCTTTTAAACACTCATGAAAAAAAGCGTTGGTGGCTTCCGCTGTAGAAAATCCGGCATATTGACGAATCGTCCAGGGGCGCCCCGTATACATTGTCGCGCGCACACCACGTGTGTAAGGCGAAATTCCCGGAAGGGCACGATTTTGACTCTCAGGTTTCAGATCGCCTAAAGAATAAAGCGGCTTTAAGGTAAATCCGTCGAGAGTCTGCCAATTAAGTTGCGTGAGGTCTGAGGATTTAGTCTCATTTTTTGCTAACTTTTCCCAAGTTTCCCATGTTTGTGCCATTGCTCCACTCAACTCGTTTTTCATAACTTATGATAAGTGTAAAGGGAAAATTATTAAAACGTCTATAAAATCATTTGACATTGATTATGATCGTTATTATTTTGCGATTATCAATCCTAGCTAGCAGGCGGTCATCACCGTCAGTATTTTCCCCCCAAAAAAAATTAAGAGATTGCTTTATCGCATTCACTTGGCGAGATAAATCATCATAATTAAAAATTTTAATATGGAGCTATACCGTGTCTGGTATGTTTTTACCTTTGTTAATTTTATCCCTGGTCGCAGGGTGCATTGAAGTTGATATTTCTGTGCCCGGTTTTCCCGATATGGCAGCCTATTTCAATGTCTCGGAAAGCATTATCCAATTAACTGTTGCTTACAACTTTTTGGGATTCTGTTTAGCGGCTGTTTTTTATGGTCCATTGTCTGATAAATATGGACGTCGCAAATTAATGATCTTTGGGAATGGTTTACTGTTGTTGGGAGCTGGCGCCTGCGTTATCGCCCCCACCATTGACCTTTTATTGCTTGCTAGATTTATTCAAGGCCTTGGTGCCAGCGCCTCAGCTGTTGTTGTTTCCGCAATTATTGCCGATGTATACAAGGGCCCTAAGATGATCAAGGCACTCACAACCATGAATTCAGCGCTCACCATTTTGATGGCAATGGCGCCCGTGGCTGGCGGTTTTATCAACAAAGCTGTCGGTTGGTGGGGCAATTATACTTTGGTAGCGATGATTTGCGCTATCTCTTGGATCATGGTAATTTTCTTTCTACATGAAACAAAATATGAAAAGTCTGACGCCGGCTTTAAAAAAATTTGGGACGATTATAAGAGGCTTTTCAGCAGCTCTCATTTCCTCGCTCATGCCATGGTGCCAACTCTTCTTTATACCTGCTACATTACCTTTGTGACGTGTGCCTCGTTTTTATATATTGAAACGTTTGGTCTGTCGATTATTGTCTATGCACTGCACCAAGCGGCTGTGGTTGCGTCCTTCACTGGGATGAATTTATTTTCTAATAAGATTATTCAAAAAATCGGTAAAAGTGGGAGCATTTGGGGGGGAATGATACTTTGCATAGTAAGCATTATTACTTTAGTTGCGCTCAGCGTTATTGCGCCCCACTCACCTTATATGATCACAGGGTTCATGATGATTTATGGGGTTGGTTTTGCCTTAACTTACCCAACGGTTTTTGCTGACTCTTTGGAGATATTTCCCGACGTTAAAGGAACAGCAGCGTCGGTGATTATGAGTTTACGCACTTTAGCCTGCGCCGGGTTTATTGGCTTGGCGAGTTTCTTTTTTAACGGCGAACCATTGCCCGTATTTCTTGTCCTCTTAAGCGCTATTAGCTTTGCAGCATTGTGCTGCGGGATAATCTTACAGGCTGACCGCAGAGTTAAAATGAGCTGAACAGTTGACTATATTTTATAATAAGGGGTGAACGTGCACATTCGGCTCAGGCATCCGAAATTGAGAAATTTGGCTAGGGTCAATCCAGAGTAACCCCGGTTGCCCTTCAAGCAAAGCTATCTCTCCTTGCCATTTTCTCAAAATAAAAAAGAAAAATCGACATTCTTTTCAGGGAGTTGGTAGGTAAAAAAAGTCAAAGGCTCTAGATCTTGTAAAGATAAGTCTATACCTAACTCTTCTTTCAATTCGCGCTTTAAGGCCTGAGGCGGTGCTTCACCTAATTCAATTTTGCCGCCAGGAAATTCCCAATATCCCCCCCATTCCTTATCCAAGGGACGTTGAACAATCAAAATCTGGTTGTGAGCATTTTTTAAAATAGCTGCCACGACAAAAATTGTAGTTTCAGACATGATGAATATAAGACCTCCAAAAATTATCATTGCGAGGCGCAAAAGCAGCGCAGCAATTTCCTCAAAGATTATAGAGAAAATTGCCACGGGCCATGCGAGGCCTCGCAATAATGTGAGAAGTTAACTACTTCTTAGAGTCATCCTTTTTTGTTTCTGGAGCTGGAGCAGCGGAAGGCGCACCAGCAGCTTCTGCAGGCTTATCAGCCATTGGCTTACCATCCAAACCAACTTTTTCAACTTTGGCATCGGCTGTCACTTTGTCCAAAACATTTTAGCAAACTTTTGGAAAGTGATTTGCTTCAATTCTGGTTCGAGCTGTTCAAAAGTTGGTTGTGGTGCGGGAGACTTGTCGTTTACACGAATCACGAAGAACAACTTGTTACCAGCTAATTCAACAGCAATTGGCTTAGCAATCAAGGTTGCTTTTGCAGCTTTTGTCACTTCTTTTGCGATATCTGGTGGAAGCGCGTCCATACGGATGTAATCCATATCGCCACCTTCAACTTCTTTACCACTCTCTTTTGCTTCTTTCAAAGCGGCTTCAAAATTGCTTGACTTCTTCACAGCGTCGATAAACTTCTTCGCATCTGCTTCAGTTTTAAAGATTGCTTGGCTTAAGCGAACTTGGTCAACTTTTGGCAAAATCTTAATAACTTCATCATAAGCCTTTTTCAGTTCTTCAGTAGTCTGCAACTTGGCAACTTCACGTTCCAAGAACGTCTTTTGCAACATCGCTTCTTGACATTCAGCAATACGGCGGGCAACTTCTGCATCTTTTTCAAGACCTTGGTTCTTTGCTTTCGCTGTGATGATTGCCAAGTTAATGGCATTTTGCAGCAATGGTTCGTAGATTTCTTTAATCGGCGCACCTTGAATATTGGCAGGCAATGATTTTAATTGTTCTTTCAGCTGGCCAAAGGTAATTTCCACGTTTTTACCATCAATAGTAACCTTCGCGACGACAGTTGCATCGTTAATGGCAATAGGTGCATCCGCTGGTTTTGCCGCCTCAGTTGTTGCTTTTGCATCTTTATCAGCTGCTTTCTCAGCAATTGCGGAAGCTGGGAGAACCGCAGTTAGAGCCAATAAAAGCCCTAATTTTTTGGAAAAACTTGCTATCATAAAACTTAGTCCCTTAAAAAAAGAATGTCCCACAATCTGGTTTTTTACCCAAATCGTTGTTTCTTTTTTAAAATAGATTTAAAGTATACGCAATACGTGAAGTTATTGACATTTTAGATTAAGATAACAATAAAGAGATAAATGAAGTCGCTATGGGCCTAAACATCAAGGGTGTCCGTAGTTTTTGAGGCAGGAATATGATAACAAATTTTATAAAAAAATTTTTGGGTCAGCAAATGATCGTTTAGTAAAACGCTATTTTAAGATCGTTGAGAAGATTAATAAGTTCGAGGACAAGTATGCCTCGATGTCAGATGAGGAACTTCAAGCACAAACTGGGTTGTTTAAAGAGCGTCTTGCTAACGGGGAAACATTAGATGATATCACCCCTGAAGCTTTTGCGGTGGTGCGTGAAGCATCTAAGCGCGTCCTCGGTATGCGTCCTTTTGATGTGCAGCTTGTGGGGGGACTTGTGCTCCACAGTGGGCAGATCACTGAAATGCGCACTGGTGAAGGTAAAACCTTGGTGGCGACACTCCCCATTTACCTCAATGCCTTAACTGGCAAAGGGGTCCACCTTGTCACGGTCAATGACTACTTGGTTCAGCGTGACGCAGCTTGGATGGGGCAGATCTATAATTTCTTAGGCTTAAGCTATGGCTGTATCGTCCATGGCTTAACCGATGAACAACGCCGTACTGCTTATAACGCGGACATCACCTACGCCACAAACCACGAGCTTGGGTTTGACTATTTGCGCGACAATATGAAATTCCGCTTAGGCGATATGGTTCAACGCCCCTTCCACTATGCCATTGTGGACGAAGTCGACAGCATCTTAATTGACGAAGCGCGGACACCCTTGATTATTTCTGGCGCAGCCGAAGATTCTTCTGATCTTTATGCCCAGGTTAATCTCATTATTCCAAAGCTAACACCTGAGCATTATGAGAAAGATGAAAAGCAACGCTCTGTTGTTCTCAACGAAATCGGAATTGAGCGGGTAGAAGAATTATTGCGCCAGGCAGATCTTCTTAGAGGTGAGACTCTTTATGATGTGCAAAACATTGGCCTTGTTCACCACGTCAATCAAGCTTTGCGCGCCCACATCCTTTTCACTCGTGACGTGGACTACATGGTGAAAAATGATAAGGTCATGATTATTGACGAATTCACTGGTCGTATGATGGAAGGTCGCCGTTACTCCGAAGGATTACACCAGGCGCTTGAAGCCAAAGAAGGTGTCACCATCGAGATGGAAAACCAAACTTTAGCATCGATCACCTATCAAAATTTCTTCCGAATGTATCCAAAATTGGCAGGTATGACTGGAACAGGGATGACCGAAGCAGGTGAATTTGAAGAAATATACAAGCTCTCCGTTGTCGATATTCCCACCAATGTGCCAATTGCTCGTATTGATCATGACGATGAAGTTTATCTGACAGCGGCTGAAAAATATCAGGCAATGATTGAGACCATCAAAGAATGCCGCAGGCGCATGCAGCCGGTTCTGGTGGGGACAGCCAGCATTGAAAAGTCAGAGCATATTGCTAAATTGCTTGAAAAAGAAAAGATTCCCCATCAAGTTTTGAACGCCCGTTACCATGATAAAGAAGCCTTAATTATTGCTGACGCTGGCTATCCAGGTGCTGTGACAATTGCCACCAACATGGCGGGTCGTGGAACCGACATTAAGCTGGGTGGGAACTTTGACGTTCGCGTTGCTAACGAAACCGCAGGCGTGGAGGATGAACAAGAAAAACAAAAGATTATCCAGCGTGTTCGCAAAGAAATCACTCAAAACGAAGCTATCGTGAAGGAAGCTGGTGGATTGTACGTTATTGGTACAGAGCGTCATGAAAGCCGTCGTATTGACAATCAGCTGCGTGGTCGTTCTGGTCGTCAAGGGGATCCCGGCGCTTCCAAGTTCTATATCTCATTGCAGGATGATCTGATGCGCATTTTCGGCTCTGACCGCTTGGATGCGATGCTGCGTCGTTTTGGCGCCAAGGAAGGCGAAGCAATTTCTCACTCCTGGATCAGCAAGGCGTTGGAACGAGCGCAGCAAAAAGTTGAGGCGAGAAACTTTGATATTCGTAAGCATCTATTGCGTTACGATGACGTGATGAATGATCAACGTAAGGTAATTTATGAACAACGCCGTGACTTAATGGATGTGGCTGACATTAGCGAAACGATTCAGGAGATGCGTCACGAAGGTCTTGAAACAGCGGTGCGTAAATTCATCCCAGAAAATAGCCTTTCTGAACAGTGGGATGGTGAAGGGCTGCAACATGACATTCATCGCATATTTGCATTGCAGTTGCCGATTATCTCTTGGACCAACGAAGAAGGGATTACTGAACGTGAAATCCTTGGCCGTCTGACACAAGCTGTGATGGATGCTGCTCTTGCAAAAGAACGCCAATACGGCGTTGAGATGATGCGTTCTGCTGAAAAATCGATTTTGCTACGCATGTTGGATCAGTGCTGGAAAGATCACTTATTGATGCTGGATCATTTGCGTCAAGGGATTCAGTTGCGTGCCTATGCGCAAAGCAATCCGTTGAATGAGTATAAACGGGAAGCATTTGTTTTATTCCAGGAAATGCTTCATCGTTTACGGGAAGAAACAATCTTGATTATCAGCCACTTGGAAATGCATGTTCCAGATCCGTCGGTTTTTGATTCTATCTTAGGTGAGGGGATTAACTTCGATAAGTTCGAAGAACAAACTCCTGATTGGACTGAGTCAGATATCGAAGCTGGAGCAAGTTCTGCTGATGTTAAGACATTCCCAAAACGTAAAAAGGCAAACGAGAATGTTGTAATAGATCCCAATGATCCATCTACCTGGGGCAATACCCAGCGCAACGCGCTTTGCCCTTGCGGATCTGGTAAAAAATACAAACATTGCCACGGTGCTTTAACTTAGATTGACTCTTTTCGTTATTGCGAGGGCCATAAGTGGTTCTCGTAAATGACGCTCAAAGAGACAACCGTTGACAGCCATTGTTGATGTTGATGCTATTATCTCAACAAAATTGTAATGCAGATGAGCAAATCACGAGCCGCCTTAATCGCTACGAGACTGTTGCCACACACCTAGCTAGCATTGCTAAGCGATAAGCATCTCCTTCAACTCCTCGAAAATGCCCTACCTTTACATTCTGGCAGGGGGGAATATAGGTATCGCTAGAAAATAGCTGGGATCCCAACCTTTATTAAGAAAATTCCGCTAACGGATCTGGAACGACAGCCAGAAAACAGAATGTCAACGGCAAATTTATTTGGGTTACTCCTCTATTATCAGTATGGCGTGGGGTCGGCTGGGTTTACCGCTTGGCGCGAGCTTGCTACTCATATTATGACCACGAACTGGGGCCTCGCCAAAATTTTCCTTTACTTTATCACTAGCGTGCACTTCCAAGAGCAATCCATTCCCCTATGACCATGGTTCAATTAATGGTGTTAGAGAAAATGGTTTATGAGGAGTTAATGGTAACATTTTTTATTTATCATCATCTCTCACATTGGCAATAGGGGCTAGGTTCTGTGCACCTAATTCACACAAAGATGATTTTATTGAGGGAAATGAGGTGCACAGAGCCTAAGCAAAATCAAAGTTTTTCGAGGCGAGAAGTTTTTCTGCTTCTGCTTCACTCAACCATCGAAGCTTACTAATTAAATGTTTGTATTGGAGCTCAACTATTTTCTCGTCTAATGATCCGAATAAAGAATAAGCCTTTCGAAAGTGAAATCCATGATAATTAATGCCACGTGCTTTGGCTTCACTGGCTACTGACTCTAAATTCTCAAGCCTATCATCAATAAAAACAATACGGTCAGGATGGTAATTCACAAAATCTAAGAAAGCGCCCAGCGCCTCCCCCTTAGAATAATCCGTACTAAAAATAATTCCCTTTTGAAAGACCGGATAAGAATACTCACGCTGAGGAAGTTTATTAAGGACAATTCGAGAATGTTGGGGAAAGGAATGGTCAAATGTAAAACCCAGTTTATCCAGCTGGTTGCAACGCCAATCTTCTAACTTTTCAATTTCACCTCTACGCCCTACATCACAAGCTGTCAGGGCAATGCATTTCGCATTTTTAGTCAATATTTCAGAGAAAATAGAAGTCAAACTCTTATCCATAATTTGAATTTTGGCATTCTTAAGAATAATACTTGACAACTTTTCAGAATGATCTTTAGGCAATGGGTCCATAAATAATTTCCGAAATTTTAAGGCAACCTCAGCCCCAAAAGGCCAAAACACTTTGTCTTGGCAAATGATAAGGACGTAATCAACATCAAAGATAAAAAGAGTCTCAATTTTTGGGTCATCAAGAAAAGAATGAAGTGAAGAAAATTTATTAATGATTGGGTACATGGTCTTTCTCTTTACGTCAATAAATGCAACTGGAAATGCTGGGAGAGGGAGAGCTGGATTTAAACCATTATTATCCGAGCCCATGCCGGGTGTTTTCCCCCTTAACTATCCCCCTCCAAATTAGGAAAGAGACTTTAACTAATACAATAATTAGATAACTTGGTTAAAAAAATGGAATTAGATGGTTCTATTTAACTTAGATATTTTTGAGATTTATAGGTTATATTATTTGCTAACTATAAAATCCCACCATTTATTCAGAAGCTATAAAATTAAGAGTCATACCTTGAAAGAAATAAGCGTAAAAGAATAGATATATCTCTCATGGAAAGAGCAGAGCCACCCCCTTGACTGAGTTTGCAGGTTTATGTGAGGCGATCAACTCTCTTTAATCCTACCTTAAGAACCCTGTGAAACTTTTGGAGAGGGTTTGATTTTCGAGCGCCGTTTACTCTCCAAGATTATATCTTTTTCAAGTTCTTCAAAATGCCTAACTCCCCATAGGAATCCTATATTCACTGGAATTAGAATGAGCCATAAACCATAATAACCTAAGAATTTAGTTAAATATACAAGACTAAATGATGTTATCAGATACATTATGGCTCTGCTTAAAGCATACACAAAACTCGCTGCTGTAAATCGTTTTAAGGTAGGAAGATATTTTATAAAAACCGACACACCAGGAATGGGCGACAATGCAGTGAGCAGAATAAGGGTCTGAATCAAAAAAATGTGGAAGTGATTGCTCGATTTCATGATGGCTATGGGAAGGAGTAAAGACAGGAATAAACTCATTTTCCCCCTTATTTCTAATATTTTTAGGGGATGAGTTTTACAGCTAATAGCACATAATAAACTAATTATGACAAGGGAAATAATCGATAGTAAGAAATTATGAAAGATAACTTCCTCAGAAGTATAACCGTACACCTCTTTGAGCGGTTGATTGAAATACATATAAGCCAAATAAAAGGAAAGAGGCCAACCACAGTAAACGATAAAGTAAGCCCAAAATGTTTTTCTGCCGATCTTCTCTTCATTAATCAACTTTTGGGTTAAGATGACCTTAGAAGGCGATCCTTTTGTATTTCCCCCTTCATCTTCCAATCTTTTCGTCAGTTTTCTTCTTTTAGTTAAGAATTCTGAGGTTTCACGGAGACGTGTTCTTGCCATAGAACCGATAACAGCAATACCAGCGCCTATCCAGAAAGCTATGCGCCAATTGAATCCAAAGTGAGTCACAAGAGAAACAATGCCAAGAGCAGCAACAGCTCCAATATAAGAGGCAATTCCTATAAGAGCTACAGCAGGATATTGAGCAGGAGGTTTAGTGATTTCTGTTACATAGATCTCAGCTCCCATAATCTCTCCCATGGAAGAGAGACCTTGCATAATACGGCATCCTGTAACTAACCAAGCAGCAGCAATCCCTATCTGCGCATAAGTAGGCAAATTTGCCATAATAACACAGGAGATGGACATCATCATGGTGGTAATGATAACAGTCGGTTTTCGCCCTATATGGTCACCAATATAACCAAACAACAAAGCTCCAAATGGCCTTAAAACATACGTTGAACAAAAAGCAAACGCTGCTAGTAAGGAAGCTGTATGCGGATCAGTTTTAGGAAAAAATAGCTCATTAAGAAGGATAGCCATATGCACGTACAGCATAAGGTCAAAGTACTCAAGGAAAGTTCCAATTTGTAAAAGCCCAACGGCTTCTTTTTGGCTACGTTTTAACGAAGAAAACACACGCATTTTTTTATAGGTACTTTATAAAAAAGTTTCCTTCTTTAATGTATATTGTTAATATTTTTTTTATTACAGGAAAATTTTATTCAATAATTCTCTCTTACTCTATTTTTATCTCAGTACCCGATATACTGGGGAAGGAGAAAAGGAGAAGTGTTAAGAGGTGAAGAAATATTCCTATAAAAAGAAACATAATTTGTTTGCCGGAAAGACGCTGCTTTTTTACTCCTATTAAGTTTAAAATCCCAGAATCTGATTATTTCAGGTCAAGCACAAGAAAATAAAACTCTTGCCATTTTGGGAAGAAAGAATTTCCTGCTCATCAAAACTCATTTAGGTGATGCCCGATTTACAGCAAATGTTCTTAAAAAAATAAGCCAGATAGTAGGAACCACCTGATCAGTTTACTATAAGGCTCTGACAAACAATAAGGAGAGATGGAAAGCGCCTAAATCTCTGTAAGCGCCTTCTACCCTTTTTGCAATCTCCTGTTGTACCAATCTTGGCGTCCCCTCCTCTCTTCAGCTCTCTTTATGCAATTGTTGATACCTAAAATCTGCCAAGAAGCCTATTGATAAGGGACTTAATTTATCAGGAAAGCTAGCCGCCTCCTTGTCCTTGCTATTTAACATTTTAGCTGGTAAGTACCTGTTCCACTACTACCTGGCTGTCGCTGCTGGGTGTTGGGAGGTCTTGTACTACTGGTGTCTGTTCCCCTGTAAAGCCTGCTGGTGTCTGTTCCTCTCCACTAGGGCTTGCCGGTGGTGTCTGTTCCTCTCTACTAGGGCTTGCCGGTGGTGTCTGTTCCTCTCTAGGGCTTGCCGGTGGTGTCTGTTCCTCTCTACTAGGGCTTGCCGGTGGTGTCTGTTCCTCTCTAGGGCTTGCCGGTGGTGTCTGTTCCTCTCTTCTAGGGCTTGCTGGGATGCCGCCTGTTGGAGTATCTCCTACTCGTGGGCTCCTCGGTTGATCTCCAGTAATCATTGAGGGATACAGCTCATTTCTTACCTCGTTAAGTGGTAAACATCCGACGTCTCCTGCTGATTGTTGTGTTTGAACAGGAGAGTTTTCCGTTCTTATTGAAGACGTGAATAAAGTTCCACCTATTTTTTTCTTAGATTGGTCCGCTTGTGGCTTAAAAGAAGCATATAACTTACGTTGTTTAGCAAGATGCTGAATGGTGAAATCTGGACTAACGCGTTCGCCCCACTTTTTTGACTTCTCTTCCAAAAAATTCAGAAGTGAGCGATCCGGTGCTTGGAGACTCTCAATTTCTTTCCTCAACTTTTCCACAGGCTTTGAAGCTTTTTGAATCTTCTCATTCTCTACACCAATGAGGCTCTTGGCAATATCTTTATTAATATCATTAAGTCGGGTAAGTAGGTACTCGAGATTAATTTTCAGAGATTCTGGTTTAGTAGTTGGATATTTCTTAAAAAAGTTAGCAAGAATTCTATAACGTTCGGCTTTTGACAATGCATACTCGTCTCGTTCTTCTGCAGAACTCCAGGACTCGCCAGAGAATCTACCGAACAAAGATTGGGGAGGGGATACAGAGGTATCTGTAGATTGATTTTCTGCATACGCTTGAAAACTACTATACCTTTTTTCTAAATTATTACGCTTTTCTTTGAAGAGGTCTAAAGAGTCGGATGCCAATACTTTAATCCCTTCATTGCCGTTATATATATCAGCATACCGGCTCTCTTCAATCATTGTAGTCAAATGAGAGTACTGAGAGTTAAATGGCTCGTAGTGCTCTTTAGCTTTTGCGAGCTTTTCAGAGGCGCTCCCTGAATCATTCCATATTTCAACCCAAACATTAGCTCTGGCTGGCAATGATGAATTATTTTGAATTTTTTCATTCGGTTCGTCCGGTGTTGCGAAGACAGTACTACTTAAAGCTAATGATAAACTTAACAAGAATTTGCCTAACATTTTAAAAACTCCAATAAATGTTAACTAAATTAACAATTTAAAGTAATCTTAAAAGATAAATAAGCCTGCAGGAAAAAAACATGAGCTTTAACATATACTTTTTATGCAGGCCTCGCGACGCTATATATTTCGCTGCAAGAGAAAAATTTTGAGGTATTTTTAGCTGGAAATGATGTCAAATTTCGATGGAATATTTTATCCACTGCGAATGTTGAGTTTTCATCAATAAACTCGGTACCTCAACTTAACAGGCAATCTTTATTGGATTCTTGGATGCCGCCCATCAATCCCCCAAAAGAATAGTAGATTGTGCTAGACTCTTTTCCTTAAGTTCGAGATAATAACGGAAAATAAAAACCTAACATTTTCTCGAATTCAGTATACTTTATAAAGTAGACTCAAAACACCTGAAGAAGCGAGATTATGAGCAGCAGATTTGGGTATATTTAGAGGAAGCAACCTATGACACATCAATTTGCCGTAACGGATAATGCCGCCAAGCGAATTTTAGCTCTGCTCAGCACAGAGCCAAACAAAGACCATTTACGTTTACGCATCAGTATTTCTGGGGGGGGGTGTTCAGGCTTTCAATATCACTTTATTTTGGACGACCAGAAACAATCAGACGATTTGATTTTCGCAAATAATGGTGCAGAAGTTATCGTTGATGAAACATCGCTTGGGCTTTTAGAAGGATCAATTTTGGATTATGTAGAAGACATGGTTGCCTCCACCTTTGTCATTAAAAATCCGAATGCCGCCGCCTCTTGTGGTTGCGGTAATTCATTCGCTATTTAGATATTCTCAAAAACTGGTAATTTTAATGAAAATCGTCACCTGGAACCTGAACTCCATTCGCGCTCGCCTTGAAAGATTTACTGAGTGGTTGGCTGAAAACAGCCCCGATGTCTTGTTATTGCAAGAAACCAAATGTGAGGAGCACGCCTTTCCCAAAGAGGCTATTGAAGACCTCGGCTATAACGTGGTCATCCATGGCCAAAAAACCTTTAATGGTGTGGCTATTCTCTCCAAATATCCTATTGAAGATTTGCAATGCGGACTACCAACTTATACTGAAGACCCTCAGGCCCGCTATATTGAAGCCGTCACCAATGGAGTGAGAGTTGCTTCTGTTTATATCCCTAACGGTCAGGATGTTGGTACCGAAAAATACGCGTATAAACTCAGCTTTCTAGAGCGTCTCCGCCAACATCTTGCCCACACTTTGCAATACGAAGAAGCCTTTGTGATTGGGGGCGATTATAACATCGCACCAACGGATCTTGATGTGGCGGATCCCAAAGCTTGGCATGAGGAAATCCTTTGCTCAACAGCGGAGCGCAAGGCCTTTAATGCCCTGTTAAACCTAGGCTACCGGGATGCTTTTCGCATCGATCATCCAGCAGAAAAAATCTATAGCTGGTGGGATTATCGTAGCCAAGCTTGGCCAAAAAACGAGGGCTTACGCATCGACCATCTTCTTTTATCACCTCAAGCCACGGATCGGTTGGAAATCACTGGAATTGATAGGACGCCTCGTGGTAAAGAAAAAGCATCGGATCATGCACCTGTGTGGTGTTTGATTGGATAAAGGGTTTAGTATAATAGGCAGGATGTGAAGGATTCATTTTTAACCTATTTGGAGCCATCCGCAACCCTCATTTGTAGTTATTTGTTTTCAACTTAAGGAAAAATTTGACAATGTCGTTAACTCTTGAAGACGTGAAAAAAGTTTCTCGCCTCTCTCGTTTGAAGTTTTCAGATGAAGGATTGGTTGCCATGCAACAACAACTCAATGGAATTGTGCATTGGATTGATCAATTACAGCAGGTTGACACCAACGGTGTAGAAATTTTCTCTGATCAACAAGAGCAACAAATACCCGAGCGGCAAGATGTTATTTGCGATGGCAATATCGTTGAAGCCATCCTGGCGAATGCCCCGGAAAAAGCACATGACATGTTTGCTGTGCCAAAAGTTGTTGAATAAAAGGAAACGCCAATGACAAAAACAACCTTAACTGATTTAACTTTGGTAGAAGCTCGTGATGGCTTACAAAAGAAAGAGTTTTCCGCCACTGAGTTAACCCAAGCGTTCCTCGACAACATGGCTAAAAACAAACATCTCAATGCCTATATCACACAGACGCCAGATCTAGCCATCGACCAAGCTAAACAATCTGATATCCGCCTCCAACAAGGCGGAGCCCGACCCCTAGAAGGTCTGCCACTGGCCATTAAAGACTTATTCTGCACTAAAGGTGTCCGCACCACGGCTGGCTCCAAAATTTTAGAAAATTTCGTGCCGCAATATGAATCCACCGTCTCCCAAAATCTGTTTGATGCGGGGGCGGTAATGCTCGGCAAAACCAACATGGACGAGTTCGCCATGGGGTCTTCCGGTTTGACCAGTTATTTTGGCGGCAGCATCAATCCATGGCGCGAAAAAGATCGTCCAGAAAAAGACATTGTCCCAGGCGGTTCTTCCGGTGGCTCGTCTGCTGCTGTAGCCGGAAAGCTTTGTCTTGCGGCAACTGCCTCTGACACGGGTGGATCCATCCGTCAGCCAGCGGCCTATTGCGGTTTAGTTGGGATTAAACCGACGTACGGTCTTTGCTCTCGCCGCGGCATGGTGGCGTTTGCATCTTCTCTTGATCAAGCAGGCCCTCTCACTCACACGGTGCGCGATGCCGCTTTAATGCTCCAAACAATGGCAAGTTATGATCCGTGGGATGCCACCTCAATTGACCAACCAAAACATGACTTTTTGGGCAATCTCACCAATGACATTAAAGGGTTAAAGATTGGCATTCCAAAAGAGTACCTCGAAAATCTCCCCGCCACGACAGCAAAAATCGTGGAACGAGGAATTGAATGGGTGAAGAGCCGTGGTGCGACGGTTCATGAAGTAAGTCTGCCAACCACACCTCATGCATTGCCGACCTATTACATTATTGCTCCAGCTGAGGCGTCTTCTAACCTTGCTCGTTATGATGGTGTTCGTTATGGGTTGCGCGTTGATAGCAGCACCTTGGACGAGCTTTATGAGAATACCCGCTCTGCTGGTTTTGGTTCTGAAGTCCAACGCCGGATCATGATTGGGACTTATGTATTATCGGCAGGTTATTATGACGCCTATTACCTGAAAGCACAACGCCTCAGAACTTTGATTGCCAATGACTTTGCGCGGGTCTTTACCGGCGTTGATTTGTTGCTGACTCCTACGACGCCAAGCTCAGCTTTTGCGATTGATGAAAAGCCAACAGATCCGGTCACCATGTACTTAAATGACATCTTCACTGTTACCGTGAACTTAGCGAATCTTCCAGGCATTTCCATTCCTGCTGGTTTGGATGAAAAAGGACTCCCACTTGGCCTCCAGCTGATTGGACCCGCGATGTCTGAACAACGCCTGTTGAACGCCAGTTTAGCGTTGGAAGAATGTGCTGATTTTGCGTCTCAAGTCAATGATCTAAGAAAGGTCGCCTAACATGTCTGACACAACAAATTACATTGAAGGTCGTACAGGTCTTTGGGAAGTAGTAATTGGGTTAGAAGTTCATGCGCAAGTGAGCTCCAAAACTAAATTATTTGATGGTTGCTCCACTGAATTTGGCGCTGAACCTAATACTCAAATTGGTTTTTTTGGCAGTGCCATGCCAGGCATGCTCCCTATTTTGAATAAGGTATGCGTTGACCAAGCAATTAAAACCGGTCTGGGAATTAATGCCACCGTCAACCAACTTTCTGTTTTTGATCGCAAGAACTATTTTTATGCCGATCTTCCGTGTGGCTATCAAATCTCCCAGTTCACCAAACCAATTGTCAGTGGTGGTTACCTGGATGTCGATTTGGATAATGGCGAGACAAAGCGCATTGGGGTCACCCGCCTCCACCTCGAAATGGATGCTGGCAAAAGCACCCACGACCTTCATCCTAGCAAAACCTACATTGACCTCAACCGTTGTGGCATTGCCCTCATGGAAATTGTGTCTAATCCGGAGATGCGCACCACCATGGAAGCGATGGCTTATGTGAAAAAACTGCGGACAATCTTGCGTTATCTTGGCACTTGTGATGGCAACATGGAGCAAGGCAGCATGCGCGTTGACGCCAATATTTCGCTTCGTCGTCCAGGCGCCCCCCTTGGTACTCGTGCTGAAATTAAGAACGTGAATTCCATCCGTTTCCTTGGTCAAGCATTAGATTATGAAATTGGCCGCCAAATGGAAATTCTGGAAGATGGTGGCGAAATCGTCCAAGAAACGCGGCTGTTTGATGCGGGTAAAGGAATCACTCGTTCCATGCGCAGCAAAGAAGATGCCCATGATTATCGCTATTTTCCAGATCCTGACTTGCCACCACTTCGCCTTACCAGTGCCCGCATTGAGGCTGTAAAAGCAACCTTACCTGAGTTGCCTGACGCCAAGCAAAAACGTCTGATGGATGAGTTTGACCTCCCAAAATACGATGCATCTGTTTTGGTTGGAGAACAAGAAATTGCACATTTCTATGAAGCAGCAGTTGCGGCAAGCAAAGCTACAAACAAAGCCCAAGCGGCCAAACAAATTGCTAACTGGCTGATGGGCGAAGTCTTTGCTGCTCTTAACCGTGATGGCGGTTCAATCACCACTATGACCTTAACTGCAGCGCATTTAGCAGAATTGGTCGACCTGATTTTAGACGACACGATCTCTGGCAAAATTGCGAAAGACGTGTTTTTAAAGCTTTGGGAAACTGGTAAAGCCCCAAGCCAATTGGTTGATGAATTAGGATTGAAACAAATCACTGATACGGGTGCCATTGAACAAGTCATCGATACCATTCTTGCTCAAAACGAAGATAAAGTTGCAGACTACCGTTCTGGTAAACACCAGCTTTTCGGCTTCTTCGTTGGTCTGGCAATGAAAGCCACCCAAGGAAAAGCTAACCCTGGCATCGTCAACGATATTTTAAAGAAAAAACTTGGTTAAAATAAGGGGAGGCTAAGCCCTTCCCTCTCCCCTTTATGTCTTCGTAGCTTTAAAATTTATAAGCAAATCTGATGAGCCCTAAGATGACAGCTGGAGGGGGGAACTTAGTTTTTGCGTTTATTTAGGATCACTTTTAGCATTACTACTGCTAAATAAATATTTTCCAATCAATGCCTCAAAACTTAAAGCCGATTGTGTGTGAATCACGGCGTCCCCATTCTGAAGACTTTCTTCAGCGCCACCAGGGACAAGGGCAATATATTTTCCTCCCATAAAACTTTCGCTGACAATCTCAGCTGAAGAATCTGTGGGAATACGTAAATTAGAAGAAACTGTAAACGAAACAACAGCCAAAAAGGTTGATGGTTCAATTTTTATATTAAAAATTTTACCAACCTTAACGCCGCTTATCTTAACATCGTTGCCAACAACGAGCCCATCAATACGATCAAACTTAGCATGCAGCATAACCCCCTTTTCTGAAACAGTGGAACTGGCCCGATAAGCGATACTCAAAAAAATTCCAGCTACCGCTAAAACGATAGCGCCCATAATGGCTTCAACAACGTTTGATTTCATAACTTAATTAATTTTCTTATTCTAAATGACTACGCAGCATCCATGCATGCTTACTTAAAAGACGAATGCGTTCAACCAATAAATCTGAAGTGCCCACATCGCGTACTGAGTCAGCAATATCCATTATCTCAACACTGCGGCGAATGAGTAATTCATGGTCCAATGTTAATTCTCTTACCATGTCTAGCGCTTCAGGTGAACCAGTTTCTTCTTTAATAGCACTGACAGAGACATATTCAGCAAAGCTGGCAGGCGCATAAAACCCTAAAGCACGAATTCGCTCAGCAATATCATCAGCTCCTGCTTCAAGATCACCATATATGTCCTCGAATAGCTTATGCAATTGTGAAAAGAGGGGCCCCACAACATTCCAATGATAATTCCTTGTTTTCAAATACAAAATTGTTGTATCTGCCAGAATGCGAATCAGCCCATCACTCACAACTTTGCGATCTTTTTTGTCAAGACCGACATCCATTATCGACATTTTGCCTCTCCTTCAATAACCCAACTAAACTCCAAAAAACAGCCTAGAAGATGTTAGTTTTTCAGATAAAGTTACTATACCACACAAATCCTAATTTTTTGTAAAATTCGCTTCTGTACCCAACTGATATTTTATTAAAAATTTACTATTTTTTAATTCCAATAAGAAACACTTAAAGAGGTAACAATATAAAATTTGGGCTTACTGATTGAGATGAGAAGTATTTTCTGGCAATGCCTTATTTTTAGTCTTTGCAGTGTGACCGCTGGCTGCGATTTTTTGCGCCCTAATTCTGAAGACCTCCTCAAGCTGGGATGGGCCAAACAACCTAAATGCCCTAAAGAACCTACCCCCCTTTATTGCTATGAGACCCTGGGCCGAACTGTCTGTCACTCTGCCCCTCTTGATAATCAGAATCGCCTGAGTGGCTATTATGGCCCAAAACCTTAGATTCTTTCGCCCTTAATTCCCACAAAAATTCTTGCATTGGTGGATTGGGAAATTAAAGACGTTTCAACTTTAGCGCTTTACTTCAAGAACGACTAAGTAACCTAAAAAGACTCTAGGCATAAAATTATATTTTCATTACAATGAGCAGAAACTTTATAATAAAAGTCTTATCCCCAGATGATCGTCAAACAAAAGAAAAAAATTATTATTACTGGGGCTAAAGGACAGTTAGGCGCTTCTCTTTGCCGCTTTCGGTGGCCAGAATCTTATTTCATTTACCCGCTAGATCATTCTCAGCTTGATATAACGGATATGGATGCCATTGAAAAGGTGTTGTCTGCTTTGAAGCCAGATTGCATTGTAAATACAGCCGTTTATGGTATGGGGGAAGGGGCAGATACTGAAAAATCATTTCAAACTAATAGTCTTGCTTTATTATCTCTAGCCTCATTTTGTAAAAAAAACCAAATTCCGTTGATTCACTTTTCAACAGACTATGTTTTTGACGGGCAGCAAAAATCTCCTTATAGGGAACAGGATTCTAAAAACCCCTTGAACGTGTATGGGAGCAGTAAATATGCAGGTGAGCTTATTGTTCAACACATTGCCCCTCTCCATATTATTTTAAGGACTTCTTGGCTATATGGCTCTTTAGGAAAAAACTTCATGCGTTGGATTTGGGAATCAAGCCATATGGAAAAAGAACTAACCATTATTAATGATCAAATTGGCTGCCCGACAAACGTGTTAGACGTGGCAGAGACGACAATTAAAATGGTCTGCCAACAGCTAGAAAAACCTCTGGCAGAGGGATGGGGTCTTTATCATTTATGTGGTTAAACCCCGACTTCATGGTATGAGTTTGCTGTATTTATTCTCGATGAAATTTCTAAATATAGGTCTGTAAAGCTAAAGATCAGTCCTATAGCAACGAAGGAGTACAGAGAGAAGTTTCCTAAAATTATCTTGAGACCTCTCTCCTCTGTTTTAAATTGTGATCGAATTCGAGAACAGTATTCAATCCCCCAAAAATGTTGGAAAGAAAGAGTAAAACAAGTTTTAAAGGATTGGGAAACCTTTTAGGGATATCCTCTTGAAAAGATATTCCCAGTTTTAAAGAATACATTTTAAGGAAGCTTTCTGAGAAGAGTAATGCCTCCTCTTTCTTGCCCTTCCCTCCTCACTTAATAATCATATTTTAAGCATTTCCTTCTATATTAATAATAAAATATTCTATTTATTAGGTAGTACATGGAAAACATATTTAAGGCGAGGTATTTTAAACAAGGATTGTTAATAACCGCATTCGCAGTACTAAGTAGCGGCCTCTCCCATTCTTTTCCCCAATTACAGCTCTTACAACAGCAATTACAAGCCGCTCAATCAACACTAGGCCAAGAGCAAGCTGCCCATCAACAAGTTTTACAGAACTTTAACCAGTGCCAGGCAGATAGAGCCGCTGCCGAAAATCAAGCTGCTCAGCTTCGTGGTCTTCTACAACAAACCGACGTGGATCACACGGCGGCTCTCCAACAAGTACAAGCCGTTCATGCAGCCGATCTCCAACAGCAACAACAACAGGTACAAGCGGCTCTTGCAAGGGAACAACAATTACAAGCCGCCCTTCAACAAGCTCAACAGGGTGGAGGTAGTCCTCAACAAATAGCCGTCTTGTAACAAGAAATTCTTCGCTTACAAAATCAGTTAAATCAAGCTGGAGGAGGTAACCCCGGAAATGCCGTTATAGCCAGCGCGCGCAGTGATCGCATAGCCAATACCTCTGGTAAAAATTGCGACTTGGTTACCGTTAAATCCCGGTGTTAAATCTCTAAAAACACTTTGTTCATAAGGACCATAGGCAAAGGATCCCTCCAGAGAAAACACTAAATTTGTATGGCAGGGTACATAACGATAGCCTGCAAATAAAGCGGCCTCAAGACTTGTATCCCTCATTCTCTTATTAGGAAAAAGGGTGAGAGTGAACAAGTTATTACTAATAGAATCTGTTCTTTTACCAAAAAGTTGGGAGACACCAAAGCTTGTTCCTACATAGACCCCCTTATCGTGGAGAGAAGCAGAGGCAACTGAAGAAGTAAAACCTAAAGTAATACCAGCTAACATAATAGATTTAAAAGCCATATTCACGGAGTCTATCTTTCATACTGAATGTCTTAATATTTTTTAATACAAATTTTATTTAAATGATAGATACTGTTCAATGTTTCTTATATTAAGATAAGCAATTTAATTACGGGAGAGAGGTGGTTAGAGACCCAAGGGATATATTAAGGGCGAGAGAGCTAGGTTCTGTGCACCTAATTCATGCAAAGATAATTTTGAGACATTTTTAGCTGAAAATGAGGCCAAATTTCGATGTCGTCGTTTATCTACTTCGAGAAATTTAGGGAAATTTGCAAGCAAATAAGGCCAAAATGAATTGTGGGAAACGAGGTACACAGAGCCTAGACGTTTTGAAGAATATCTCCCCCGCCTGGCTGTCTCCCTTGAACTTGGTTGGAGAGAGACAGGCGGAAGGATTTCTAAACAATCTTTAGCGGTGTTTGAAGGTTGCCGGCCGCTTTTCCGCAAAGGCTGCCATGCCCTCTTGGCGATCTTCCAGGGCAAAGGTTGACTGGAATAATCTTCTTTCAAAGCGAATGCCACCAACAAGTTCGGTTTCTGTTGTATGACGAATTGCCTCTTTAATCATCCGCACTACAGGAGCTGAAAAATGAGCGATCTTTGTTGCCGCTGCTAATGTTTCTTTAAGCAAGTCTGCATCTGGGTATACGCGTGAGACAAGGCCAATTTGTTCGGCTTCTTTAGCCTGAATGATCCGTCCAGTGAGGCACATTTCCATGGCTTTTGTTTTACCAATAAGCTGGGTCAACCGCTGTGTTCCACCAGCACCAGGCATTGTCCCAATAGTAATCTCTGGCTGACCAAACTTTGCAGACTCACCAGCATAAATGATATCACACATCATAGCAAGCTCACAGCCACCCCCCAACGCATAACCTGAAACAGCAGCAAGGACTGGTTTTTCACATTGCGCAAGGCGTTCCCAAGGATGAATGAAGTCTTTATCTGTGACATCACTAAAGGTTAAATGGCGCATTTCAACGATATCAGCGCCCGCGGCAAAGGCTTTTTCACTCCCCGTCACCACAATAGCACCGATGCGAGAATCATTTTCTGCCTGGTCGAGAGCCGCATTTAATTGCTGAATCAGTTTTTTACACAGCGCATTGAGGGCCGCTGGACGACTCAGTCGCAACAACATTACTCGATCATGAAATTCAACCTGAATTAATTCTTCGTTTATCATACCTTGCTCGGCCTTTGAACTTGAGACTGCAGACATGGATATCTCCTTATTTTTGGCACCTCGAACAATAAAATGTCGAGCGACCACTTTGAACTACACGACTTATTGTGCCGTCACATTGAGGTGTTTGACAAGCCTCTCCCGCACAATCGTAAACAGAAAAATGATGTTGAAAGTAGCCGAGCTTCCCGTCAATCTGTTTATAATCCTTCAATGTTGATCCGCCCACCGCAATGGCGCGACGCAATACACCCTGAATTTCGGGCAGCAATCGCTGCCAATCTTGTAAGCTGAGTGAGTTTGATTCCCGAAAGGGGCTAATGCCGGCCGCCCATAAACTTTCACAAACATAGATATTTCCCAGCCCTACCAGTCGCTGTTGCTCTAAAAGCGCAGTTTTAATGGGGCGTTTTGAATTTAAAAATAGCTGATGCGTCATCGCTACTGTCAGATCTGGATCGAGAGGCTCTTTGCCTAACTCTTTACAATAAGGACTTGTCTCCACTTGAGCGGTGGGCAACACGGCCATATACCCAAACCGGCGCGGATCATTATAGGCAAGTATCAATCCAGAACTCACTAGCAATAATAAGTGATCGTGCTTTCCTGGAGTCTCTTTTACTTCATGAAATTTGCCGGACATACCTAAGTGAATCAACCATGTATCCGCCGTTGATAGATCTATTAAAATATATTTAGCACGCCGCCGAATTCCCAAGATGGTGGCGCCTTGCAATCGCTCTGGCATTAAGTAAGGAAAAGGATAGCGCAAATTCTCTCTTCTGAGAGTAATCTCTTGGATCTGCTGATCCGATAAAACCTTTGCCAATTCTTGGCACACAGTTTCAACTTCGGGAAGTTCTGGCATTATTCATTATCCTTAACATAGACTTATGTCAATTTTGTGTCGCAGAGCCTAAGCTTAAAACTATCGTTTTTGCGGGCACCCCTCCCTGGTCTGCTGCGATCATTTCAATCCGATCATGACAAACCTTAACTATTTTATATTGGGAGGGGTTTTCCCCATAGGAAAAGCGTTGGCCATTCAACCACACACACCAACTTTCTTCCCCACTAAAAACAATTCCATCTAGGCGAAGCTTGGCATTTCCTGTTTCTTTTAGGGAGGTTTGTGTTGTTAATTTTGCTTCATCTGTTGCCATGCCAATGGCTTCTAATTCTGCCGGACTCAGCATCATTGAATCGGCCATCGCCTGCACACAAAACACAGCATATAGTAAAATTATTCTTATAGTCATGCTTTAAAGATTACCTTTTAGAGAGTTATACCGATCGCCTTTCACCTCCTCCGACGTCATTGCGAGGAAAAAGTGAGGTGGCAATCTCTTGTCCGTATTCGCGAGGAGATCCTCACGCTTTTTTCGAAGGCTAATGGTGATGATTCTGTAGTTTCAATCACGACCGGGATAGTTGAAGATTAACCATTCAAACTCTATCACAGCTTCGACTAAATGTCCTCCTTGACCAGATTTAATCTGTGACAGCAACATATCATCTAAATCGCGACTGCGGTGCAATTTTACCATCTTTATTCCAAGAACTCCAGTGAGTTTGTTTGATAAATGCTGCAGGAAGGCAAAAATCTGTTCATCGCTCATAGCCGTAATTGTAAGGTTTCCAGGTTTAAAGGAAACTCCCTCTTCTGTCGTCAGATCATGGATTTGACCAGTTTTAAGGGTCACTCCGTACACTCGACATAAGGAATAAAACGCCGTCTTCATTTTAATGTTGGTGAAATGAAAACTAGGTATTAAGAGTTGAAACTGTTTCCAGCGTTCAGTTTCTTGTTGGGGAAGTTTTTGCAATTCATTTTCTAAAGAAATTTGCTGATTTAATGCTTGTTTTGACTGATAATAGGGAACAAGAAATAGTGTCAAACTCCCAAAAATAATTCCCATTCCCCCCATCAAAGCAAGCGATAACGTCATCAGTTTTGTGAGCTGCCACAACCCTTTATCTGTAGGTTTTATTTTCACAGCCAAACCCTTAAATATTTCTTCCAAAGCACCATAATGAGCTTTCGAAGAAGGCTGAATGATCTCCTCTCGATGAGAGAAAAAGATTGCCCCGATATGGCCAAAACCTCGCAAGGATGGTATCTGGCTATAACCTAGCTGGATTTTTTTCATCAATTTCTGCCACACACTTTTCACTTTATACTCATCCTGAGTGTTTCTCCCCAAACTGAAGAATATATTGATGCGGCGTTGATTCTGATTCACGAAGTTTGCTGTCCTGTAAGTGGTTTTCAATCCATTCTCGAATGGTCGGAATTTCAGCGAGAAAATAAGGACTTACAACAAATGCGACCGTCCATTCTCCCTGTTGCCACACCATATCTGTTGCGACGATTTTTCCTGGAAATTGGTGAAACAGGTTTTGGATAGCTGCTGCTGAAAATGCCTTGTTTCTCGATTGGAAAGTAAGGAAATCTTTAAATTGTAATAACTTTTCCCGCTCTTCTACCATCAAAGACTGGGAAGGATTTAAACTTGTCCATGGGTTATAATCGATAACAATTGTGCCGGCCATCCATAAAAAATACAAAGACACCGTTACGCTTGTCGCAATCCCCGCCAATAAACTCCCCACAGTTGCTATATACCGCCGACTTTGCCGCTGCTTGGCAGCCAGCCTCTCTATTAAAGGAAAATCTGGGGTCTCCAAGAGAACCCCATGCCTATGATACACCTCTTCGCGCAGATCAGATTCCTCTAAGACTAGCTGGGTCAACTCTTGTTTATTTTCACCACTATCAATTTCAAAGCCATAACGTCGCAGATATAGTGCAACGTCTTTTAATTGTTGCTGATGATTTTGCCCTTTTGACTGATTCCAGAAAGTAAGCCCGTCTTGCCTCAAGTGAAGATATTTTGTATCAGCAAAGGTCACACAGCTGATCCTCTCAAGAGAAGAAGATCCAGAACCAACCAATTGGGGCAAGAAAAAGACCGCGCGAACAATGCAAGGAGAGTCTAATATTCCTCGTACCATTTGCTGCTGCCAGGTAGTGAGATAGATATGCTGCAAACACTGATGTGTCTGCAAAAACTGAATGGGGTTAATGACAAGAAGAAGCGGTTTCTGGACAAGCTCAGGAATCATCTCAAGGCTTTTCCCCTCCAGACGTGCTCCATCTGTCAGCATCATCACCCAATGATCTGTCTCAAGACACATTACCGCCGCATGCGTGAGTTTATTAAACCATTGTCTCATCAAATGTTCCCAATTTGGGCATACATCGGCAGTAAAATGGAAACGATAACCCAAATCAAAATTGTCCCCATTATCATAATGAGCACCGGCTGAATACTTTGAATACGACGGTCCACCTCAATCTTAAATTGAGCCATTTCAAACTCGACGTATTCAGCCAAAATCATTGGCAATCTTCCCGTCTGTTCCCCAAGATCAAAAAGGACTCCCAAGGTTGGATGGCGCTTTAAAACATCCCTTAACGCAATGGAGAGTTTTTCACCCTGAATTAAGCGATTTTTTCCCTCTTGTAATTGAAACGCACGCCACCTATTGGGAACAACCTTGATTGCCTGGTGCAAACTGATAAGCACATCCACACCCGAATCTAAAAGAATTGTAAAAACACGGATAAAAGTAACCATAATCAGTTTATCATAGAGCCTCCCAAATCCAGGTAGATGGAGGAGCTGTTTTTGGAAAAACAACCGATAACTCTCAAGATTTGGCACCTTCAATTTTAAAGTCAGATAACTGATTATTCCCAGCCCCAAAACTCCCGCCATCACATGGGGAACAACTGTCGCAAAACTAAGCAGGAGTCTTGTAGACAGCGGAAGTTCGTGAATGCCGAGTGAGGCAAGGTAGCCCTGCAACTGAGGAATAATATGCTGACACACCAGATAAAATAACAGCCCCATCACCCCCAATAAAATTGATGGATACCGCAGCGCACTCGCAATGGTTTGTCTTGTTTGCAACTGCCATTTTAGGTGCTCAGTAATCATAGAAATGACTTGTGGGTAATCCCCCTTTTTCTCAGCAATCGCAATCATTTCAACCACATCAATACCAAAAATGTCCTTGGCTTGACTCAAAGCATGACTTAATTTTTGACCACTTAAAAGATGAAGCTCAATCGTTCCTAATATTTCTGGCCACGGTTTTTTGTGAAGCACTTTGGCAAGCTCGCGAAAAGCCAATACAAGGGGTAAACCTGCACTTAAAAAATGCTTCAAATAGCTCCAGAATAGGATCATTTCTGGTAATTTGGGTTTAGAGTGAGGCCACATCGATATCTCCCAGAACACGCCGTAATTCTGCCTCGTTGGTTATCTTTGCGTCAATCAATGCTTGTGCCTGCAGCAGTAAAGTCACATGACCTGTCTGCTGCCCCCATTGTTGCAGAAGATGGCGATCAGCTGTCGTGGCAAGAAATTGACGTAAAGCAGCATCCACCAGTTGAATCTCTGCTATCACCCGCCGCCCCCTATATCCACTATTTGTACATGTTAGGCAACCTTTCCCACGACAACTCCCACATAATTGCCGCACCAACCGTTGGCTCATCATACCCAATAAGGTACTTGATAAACTGAGTGGATCTACGCCCAAC
Source organism: Candidatus Paracaedibacter symbiosus (assembly GCF_000757605.1). GTDB lineage: Bacteria > Pseudomonadota > Alphaproteobacteria > Paracaedibacterales > Paracaedibacteraceae > Paracaedibacter_A > Paracaedibacter_A symbiosus. Next base: position 234,867 of record NZ_JQAK01000004.1, read on the forward strand.
TCCTTTAATCTCAAAGGAATAGAAGACACATCATTCGCATGTAAAGTTGCCAGCACTAAATGCCCTGTAAGGGAGGCCTGAACTGCTAAATGCGCTGTTTGGCTATCGCGAATTTCTGAAATATAAAGGACATCAGGATCATGCCTCAATAAAGCCCGTAAAACTTCTGCTATCTGCATTCCACCGGGTTGGATTTCACTTTGACGAATACCAGGGATAACATATTCCACCGGATCTTCCACAGTGACTACATTGCGACTGGTCCATTCAATTTCGTTTAATAATGCATAAAGTGTGGTGGTTTTCCCCGATCCTGTAGGCCCAGCAATTAAAAACAATCCTTGGGGCTGTTGAACAAGGTGCTGTAGTCGTTCTGATTGATATTTAGGAAATCCAAGTTGTTGGAGCTGCAGCATTCCTTTTGTTTTACGTAAAACACGAATCACCACACTCTCGTCATGGATGGTTGGCACCACCGATAAACGACAATCGAGAGGTTCCCCGCCAATCATAAAATCAAAGCGGCCATCTTGTGATTTCCGAGTCTCAGAAATATCAAGCTTGCCCACAAGTTTTAAGTACACAGCTAATCGTTGCCAAACATCGGCATGTAATATCTGCTGCTTTTGTAAGATACCGTCAACGCGATAATAGAGCTGGACTAATTTTGGCTCCGGCACAAAGTGGATATCTGAGGCATTTTTTTGAACTGCTTCACTCAAAATTGTATAAAGAAGCGGCTCAACTGCTGTCTCTAGTGTTTTCGGCTGTAGGGAGACTTGCCCTTGATATTGAGCAAAAATTTCTCGCAAAGTAGCAAGGTAAAAAACAAGATCCCACTTGTCACTTAATAAGCGATGTAGCTGATCTTTAATAAAAATATTTTCAGGGTCGGCTAAAGCGATATGGAGTCGATCCCCTTCAGTTCTAAACACCAGAGCATTCAGCTTCATGCCTCTCTCTAAAGGCAATATCTTCAAACACTCTGCGGCCACCTGACCCTTGCTCAAATCAACGTAGGGGTAGTTTAAAAATTCTGCCAGTAATGGATAGAACTCTTCTACTTTTAAAAAACCTAACTCCAAGAGAATATCACCCAACAAGCGGTGATAACGTTTTTGTTCGCACAGGGCTACCTCTAACTCACTCTCACTGACTACCCCTTTTCGGATAAGATAATCGCCTAAACGATCGCGCGGTGGAAGAGAGGAAGAACTGTTGGCATGCATGAGTAAAAATGAGTTATGTTTTTGCTTGAATTTAACGATTTTAATTTTTTAAGCAATCTAATTTTTACTTCCCCCTTTTTTGGAGAAAGGATAAAACTGATTAATTAAAAAGAGGTTGTTTCTTAAAAAAAAATGATTATACATAGACTAAGCTGAGTTCAGCATAAGGGAATTTCTCCCCTATCATCGTTGAACTATAAAAAATTAAGTATTACACTTTCAAGGTTCGTCTTCCAGTTCGATATTGAGTATACAGTGCAAAAAAAACCCCCAAAACTTTACGTCACCGATCGTCCAGCTTTTTCATCGCGTAAAAAAAAGTCGCGTGGTTTTTCGTTGCCCAAATTCAATTTTGTAGGCGTCATAAAAGTCCTTAGTTCTCTTTTTTCGAAGAAAAAAACACACTCTTCCCAAACGCCGTCTAAGCGGCCTAAATCTCCCCGTAAAAAAGGTGGTGATAAATTCTCCATTAAATGGGTCATTTTTAAAACCTTTGCGACTCTATTTATTTGGCTTGGATGCCTTGGCATGATTGGAATTCTATGGTTCAGCTACGACCTTCCTGATGTGAATCATCTCCAGGCAAGCGTTCGCAAACCAGGAGTTACCGTCCAGGCGCAAGACGGCACTATCATCGGCACCTATGGTGATCTTTACGAAGATATGGTCAAAATTAGCGAACTTCCCCCTTATGTACCACAAGCTTTCATGGCGATTGAAGACCGTCGGTTTTACAGCCACTTTGGTGTCGACCTTATTGGTCTTGTTCGCGCAGCCTACACAAACTATAAAGCCAATCGGGTTGTTCAAGGTGGGTCGACTTTAACGCAACAGCTCGCCAAAAATTTCCTTTTTACGCAAGGAATGTATGACATTCAAGATCGGTCACTCCGCCGTAAAGTCCAAGAAGCGATTATGGCGTTGTGGTTGGAATGGAAATTTACCAAAGAACAAATCTTCACCATATACCTCAACCGCGTCTATTTTGGCGCAGGTACCTATGGGATTGAAGCAGCTTCCCGCAAATATTTTAATAAATCTGCTCGCCAGCTGACTGTTTATGAAGCAGCTGTTATTGCTGGCCTTCTTAAAGCACCCTCTCGCTATTCACCAACCAATAGTCCGAAAAAAGCCCGAGAACGAGCCACCATTGTACTCCATCAAATGGCAGACGCGGGTTATATTAAGTCAGTTGGTGAGTATTTGCATCAGCAAGATCAGATGCAGCAAGATCAAATTAACCTGCAAGGCAGCCGATTCTTTGCCGATTGGGTTTACGAAAATATTCCAGGACTTATTGGCGCCTATGACCAGGATCTTATTGTTCTCACAACCTTTGATCCTCGTATTCAAAAGCATGCTGAAGATGCCACAAAAGAAACCATGGAAAAGCTGGCGAAAGAGTATAAGACCACAGAAATCTCGCTGGTTGCCATGACACCTCAGGGTGCTGTTAAAGCAATGATTGGGGGAATGAACTATAATAAGAGCCAATATAACCGCGTCACCCAAGCTTTACGTCAACCAGGTTCTGCTTTTAAACCTTTTGTTTATTTGGCCGGACTTGAGGCAGGCATGAGCCCTGATACCATTTTTTCTGATGACCCAGTGTCTATTGGCAAGTGGGCACCGAAGAACTTCCGGAAATATCAATCTATTGGTGAGATTACGATGCGACAAGCTCTCACCAAGTCCGTCAACACAGTTACTGTCCGCATTGCCTTAGAAGTAGGCGCTAAGAAAATTGGTGGAGTGGCGCAGCGTCTCGGGATTACCAGCGATATGATCCCTGATATGAGTATTAGTTTGGGGACAACTGAGGTAACCTTGTTGGAGCTTGTCTCCGCTTATGCTACCTTTGCCAACCAAGGAAAAAGCGTGTGGGCTTACGGAATTTCTGAAATTCGTAATAGAGATGGTGATATTCTTTATCAGCGCGAAAACGTTACTGAAGATCAAGTAATTGATCCAAAACATGTCCGACAAATGAATGATATGTTGATGAACGTGATAAATCATGGAACAGGCCGTGCTGCGCGCCTTAAATGTGGAAGTCCTGGTAAGACCGAGGGAGCACTCCCCATTCAAGTTGCTGGCAAAACAGGAAGTAATGCGGATAAAGATGCCTGGTTTATTGGCTTCACGCAGGAGCTTGTCGCCGGTATTTGGACAGGGAACGACAACAATGCTCCGATGATCAAAAATTCAACGGGCGGTCGCATACCCGCCCAGACCTTTAGTGCCTTCATGTCCCCCATTACGTGTGACAATCCGCCAGCGGGCTCTTTATTACCTGCAGGGGATTCAACTGATAGCTTCGCCCCTTATGATGAACAAGGCGAACCACTAGCAGAATCAATTGTTGCTGGTAAAGGAAAATCGGTGCCCGATGTCGCTTATGCGCCCCCTGGCTCCTCGGTCTTTGATGAGCCAGCTTCCGACGATAGAGCTGCTTTTGATAATTTATTAGATCAAGCAGCTCAGGATTAATATACTGTTCGCCTTTTAGGATAAGGAAATTAGGCCGAGCAGATGTGTGTCGATGTTTTTTACTGAACTGACAAGGATGAGAAGCACCTATCTATAGGAAGCGTTGCAAAGACAAGAACCCTAAAGGGGGAAGGTGCTCAGTATATACTCTTTAAGAGCGTTGGCATTATTGATCTTGTCTCCTTTAGCGCTATAAAGAAGCGTTACATTTTTGGTCTTTAGGAGCTCAATGATTGGGTGTAATAAAGTTTGCTTAGCAGTGAGTTCCTCATGATAACGCTTACAAAACTCGTCCCATTTTGTGGGGACATGATTAAACCATTTGCGTAATGACGCACTTGGTGCTATTTCTTTAAGCCAGAGATCTATTTTGGCATCTTCCTTTTTGATGCCTCGAGGCCAAAGACCATCGACTAAGATCCTGATACCATCTTTATTCTCAACGGGTTGGTAAATCCGTTTAATATTTAATTCTGTCATGATTTAAGTTCTGTGAGCCTCAGTCCAATCATTGTAAGAAGAGACTATTATGGTCTTTAAACGATTAAAAATGAAAAAATGTAATTTAGTCATTGAAGATTCCTCTTTTGAAGCCCATTTAAAAGCGCTTCGATCGTGCCAGAATTGTATTGCCACCCTCCCGTTAGGGCCCAATCCAATTGTCCAGCTGTCTCCTCGCGCGCAGATCCTTATTATTAGCCAGGCACCAGGGACAAGAGCACATGAAACAAGCACGACATTTAACGATCCAAGCGGCGACCGCTTGCGAGAGTGGCTCAAGATGGATCGACAGCAATTTTATAATCCGGAAGAGATTGCCATTATGCCCATGGGATTTTGTTATCCAGGGCGTAATCCTAAAGGAGGAGATTTGCCGCCTGCTTCTGTCTGCGCCCCCCTTTGGCATCAAAAAACATTAAACTACCTACCTAACATTCAACTAATCCTTCTGGTTGGACAATATGCACAAAAACATTATCTGGGTGATAGGCGTAAAAAAACGCTGACCCAAACAGTCAAAGCCTGGCAGGAATTTTTGCCTACGTATTTTCCTTTGCCTCATCCCAGTTGGCGCAATATTGGCTGGTGCGCTGCCAACGAGTGGTTTGAAAAGGAAGTTCTCCCTGAGTTACAAGACAAAGTATGGTCAATTTTGAAACCTTAAAAAGTGGACACTTTTCTTCTTAAGGACCAAGAATTTTGGTTCCTGGGCAGGAAAATTGGAAGAAATCAGAGTGTACGTAAGGGTATAGGAGGATCTCGACCAACTTTTTGACGGCCTCCGGGGGCAAAAGACGACGATTTCGAAGAGGTCTATTGAAAAAATTAACTATCCATCCCCCTCATTCTTAGCTAGTATACCTAGGTATAATCAGGCTATAAGAAACTATCGGGTTGAGTTAAAGATGCTCCGTTCACGAAAAGCTAAAATTGTTGCCACTCTTGGGCCGGCCAGCAATACTTATGAAACCATTAAAAATCTCCATGTTGCCGGTGCGGACGTTTTTCGTTTAAACTTTTCCCATGGAACTCACGCAGAACATCAACAGGTTTATTCAATTATCCGCGATATTGAAGCTGAATTTAAGTCGCCCATTGCCATTCTAGCTGATCTTCAGGGGCCTAAAATTCGCATTCATGAGTTTGAAAATAAATCCATTATGCTTGCTGAAGGCCAGCAATTTATCCTGGATAACGATCCTGCTCTTGGAAACAAAACACGCGTATTTTTGCCCCATCCTGAGCTTTTTCAGGCAATTACCCCTGGCCTTGATTTATTGCTTGATGATGGAAAAGTCAGACTTCACGTCATCAGAGTCACGGCAACCAAAATTGTCACAACAGTGACGGTGGGCGGGGCCTTATCTAATCGCAAAGGCCTCAACATTCCCGGGGTCACACTGCCTATTTCGGCCCTTACCCCCAAAGATCGAGAAGACCTTGATTTTGCCTTAAGTCTGGGTGTAGATTGGGTCGCCCTATCATTTGTCCAACGACCAGAGGACATTATTGAAGCCAAACACATCATTCAAGATCGGGCGCTATTGGTGGCTAAAATTGAAAAGCCAAAAGCACTTGAGCATCTCGTTGAAATTGTCACTCTCACCGATGCCGTCATGGTAGCGCGCGGCGATCTTGGCGTTGAAATGCTCCCTGAAGACGTCCCGAGCGCTCAGAAAAGAATCATCCGTCAGTGTCGTGAACAGGGAAAACCCGTGATTGTGGCAACGCAAATGTTAGATTCTATGATTCACACACCCTCCCCCACCAGGGCTGAAGCTTCAGACGTGGCAACCGCTATTTACGATGCAGTAGACGCGGTGATGTTGTCTGCTGAATCAGCGAGCGGTTCTTATCCAGTTGAGGCTGTTTCCATGATGCATCGCATCATTAAGCAAGTTGAAGAAGATCCGTTTTACTCCTCCATGGCACAGCTCTATCGCCCGACACCCAGAGAAAGCGTCAGCGATGCACTTACAGCGGCCGCTCGTAAAGTGGCTCAAACGATTAAAGTCAAAGCTATCGTCACTTTTACGGAAACAGGAACAACGACATTAATGGAGACCAGAGAACGGCCAAAATCGCTGATCATGGGTTTAACACCAAATCAAAATGTGGCCCGCAGGATGGGATTATTCTGGGGCACCTACCCAGTCCTTGCCAACCAAATTACCTCATTTCAGGAGATGATTTCAACCGCATGTAAGGCAACTTTGTCGGAAAAAGTGGCAGATGTTGGTGATCGGATTATTATTTTGGCAGGCGTTCCCTTTGCCCAAAGCAGTGGTTCCAATATTATGCGCGTTATCGAACTGGAAGCAACTTGTCAGGAGGACTAAGCATGTCACAATTAAACGCAACCGATCTTCCGCGCTGGGATTTAACTGATTTTTACCAATCAATTGATGATCAAGCCATTCTTGCGGAACTGGCGCAGGCAGAACAATTAGCAAAATCGTTCCATCAACGGTTTGAAGCAACCTTTAAGAGCGATAGTTGGTCGCCGACTGATCTTGTTGCCGCCATTGAAGCCTACGAACAAGTTGAAGAATTAATGGGTAAACTGATTAGCTATGCTTATCTCAATTATGCAACTCATTTGACGGATTCGAATGTCGTCAAATTTTTCCAAATGATTCAAGAAAAGATCACTGCTTTTTCAACGCATTTGATTTTCTTTACCCTAGATCTCAATAAAATTGATGAAGCTATTCTGCTGCAAGCCTATGGATCAAATGAGAGTTTGCATCATTATAAGCCGTGGATCGAGAGCTTACGTTTGTTCCGACCGCATCAACTTGACCACAACCTTGAACAACTTTTCCATGAAAAATCTCTTACCAGCCGAAATGCCTGGGTGCGTCTTTATGATGAAACTTTAGCCAGCCTCACTTTTACCTATGAAAATCAATTACTGCCTCTCGCCCAAATTCTAGATCTCTTAAGCCATAAAGAATCACAAGTGCGTAAAACAGCAGCTCTTTCTCTCAGCGAGGGATTAAAGCAACGCCTTCCCCTCTTTGCTATGGTGACCAATGTCTTGGCTAAAGATAAAGAGATTGAGGATACTTGGCGTCAATATCCCCACTCGGTAGCCGCCCGTAATCTTTCCAACCAAGTGGAAGATGAGGTGGTAAATGCATTGGTTGAGGCGGTAAAGCATAATTATAAAAATCTGTCGCATCGTTATTATCAGCTTAAAGCTAAATGCTTGAGGGTTGATAAACTTGACTATTGGGATCGTAATGCTCCCCTGCCAGAAGCAGAGGACAAGCCCATTGCCTGGGATGAGGCAAGGCATATTGTTTTAGAGGCTTACCAAGCATTCTCTCCAGAAATGTCGGAAATTGGGACGCGCTTCTTTACTAAAAATTGGATTGATGTACCGGCTTTAGCCAGCAAACAGTCGGGCGCCTTTGCCCATCCTACTATTCCTTCCGCCCATCCCTATATTCTGTTGAACTATCAGGGCAAACTTCGCGATGTGATGACGCTGGCCCATGAATTAGGGCATGGAATTCACCAGGTTTTGGCATCTGATCTGGGACTGTTTTTAAGTAGCACTCCCCTCACCATTGCTGAAACAGCCTCCGTGTTTGGCGAAATGCTGACCTTCCGTTCTCTCCTTCAGAAAACGACTTCTGTTTCGCAAAAGCGCAGTTTGATTGCTGCTAAAATTGAAGATATGTTGAATACGTCCGTCCGTCAGATTGCCTTTTTTGAGTTTGAACGCGAAGTGCACAATCGTCGCAAAGCAGGAGAACTTTCCGTTGAAGAACTCAATGCGATTTGGATCGAAACACAAGGTGAAGCGCTTGGGCCATGGGTCAATCTTGATCCAGCTTTGATGCCTTACTGGTCCTATATTTCCCATTTTATTCATGCACCGTTTTATGTGTATGCCTACGCGTTTGGAGATTGTTTGGTCAACTCGCTTTATTCGGTTTATCAACAAGGGCACCCTGATTTTGCCGCCAAATATCTAAAGCTTTTACAAGCGGGTGGCAGCAAGCGTCACCACGAACTCTTGGCTCCGTTTAATCTGGATGCGCGGGATTCAGAATTCTGGCAAAAAGGCTTAAATGTCATTATTGGTCTGATTGACGAATTTGAAACATTGATGGATGCCTAAACGTGTTTCAAGATGACTCAACTCTCTTTGGTCGCTTTAAACGTTATGCGCGTGTTTCCAGCGCGATGACGGGCTTAGCCACTCGGCTTGCCGGTGAAAAATATTTAGGGGTAGAAATCGATCGCGAACAACATGCCAAAGACCTGCAGCAACTTTTAGGAGGCCTCAAGGGTCCTCTGATGAAGGTCGCGCAGTTTTTAGCAACTGTCCCCGGCGCTCTCCCCCCTGAATATGCTGAAGAGTTATTGCAGCTGCAATCCAACGCTCCAGCAATGGGCTGGGCCTTTGTCCGGCGACGCATGGCCACAGAATTGGGCGTCGATTGGCTCACCCATTTTACTGAGTTTTCAGAAACGGCTAATGCTGCGGCCTCCCTTGGCCAAGTTCATAAAGCAACCTTATCCACAGGACAACAAGTGGCGTGTAAACTGCAATATCCCGATATGGAATCGGCCATTGATGCGGATTTAAATCAATTAGGCATGATGTTATCGGTCTATCGCAGTTGGAATAACGCCATTGAGACTTCTGACATCAAGCATGAAATTGAAGAACGCTTACGGGAAGAATTAAACTATCTCCAAGAAGCTAAAAACCTTAAGGCGTACAAAAAGATTTTCGTCAATAAGTCAACTGTCGTTCTGCCAGAGGCCCATGATGATCTCACAACACGTCGTTTACTCACCATGTCATGGATTGAAGGCAATCCGATTCTGAGTTTTACTGAGGCCCCTCAAGAAACACGCAACCAAATTGCTCAGAAATTATTTCATGCTTGGTACTATCCTTTTTATCGCTATGCTGTGATTCACGGGGACCCTCATCCAGGAAACTACAAAATTTTGCCGGGTGGTGATATCGGGTTGTTGGATCTCGGGTGCATTCGTCGCTTCCCTAGTACCTTTGTCAAAGGTGTAATTGATCTTTATACTGCTCTTCTTCATAACAATCGCGATCAAGCAGTGGCTGCCTATGAATCCTGGGGCTTTACGAATCTCACCAATGAGGTGATTGATATTATTACCGAATGGGCCAAACTGTTATATGATCCCTTATTGGATGACAAAATACGACCAATCCAAAATGATCTGATGGGCACCGTCGGCTGGGAAACTGCCAATCGCGTCCATGAGCAGCTCAACAAAACAACCGGCATCAAACCGCCGCGAGAATTTGTCTTTATGGACCGCGCTGCCGTTGGCGTTGGATCTGTGATAATGAGGCTGGGTGCGCAGGCAAACTGGTACCAAATTTTCCAAGAACTTATCCAAGATTTTAATGCCGAAGCTGTCGCCAGCCGCCAGCAAGAAATATTGGGATAATCTTTATCATACCTTCCTAGAAACCGCGGAGTTCAAACATTTCATCAGAACACAAGGATGTTTTCCGTGGACCATTTAGAAGAAAAAGATAATTGATGCGCTAGTGAATTGTGTTTGATTCTTCAGCCGAGAAAGGGTCTTTCCTCCCCTTTAATGTAAAAAATATTCAATAATTTAAGTGGTATAAGTTTAATAAAGAGTGATTAAATAAAATTGATGGACAATTACCATGTTTTTATTGGAGAAGAATGTTTTATTTTATTGCCCTCCTAATTGTTGTAGGAGAACCAAAAATGCAGAATGAAAATTTATTTTATGAGTCTCAAAGAACCCGGATGGTTCATGATCAAATTGAGAAACGAGGTGTTCATGATCCAGAAGTATTGAGAGCCTTGAAAGAAGTCCCTCGCCATTTATTTGTCCCTCCCCACCTCAAAGAACTTGCTTACGTAGATTCGTCTCTTCCTATTGGCTATAGCCAAACTATTTCGCAGCCTTATATTGTAGGCTTTATGAGTGAAGCGATTCAGCCCAAACCCACGGATCATATCTTAGAAATCGGAACCGGTTGTGGGTATCAAGCAGCTGTTCTTTCTCGCCTATGTCAAAAGGTTTTTACGATTGAAATCATCGAACCCCTTGCGCAACAAGCTCAAAAACGTTTAAAAGAACTGGGATATACTAACATAGAGATGCGTCAAGGAGATGGTTACGCTGGCTGGCCTGAAGCGGCACCATTTGATGCCATCATTCTGACAGCAGCGCCTGAGAAAATACCAGATCCTCTTTTACAGCAACTAAAAGTGGGGGGTAGAATAGTTCTCCCCGTTGGGAATTATTATAATCAGAAACTTCTACGCCTCATAAAGACAGAGGATGGCTTTCAAGAAGAAGAGCTTATAGCTGTACAGTTTGTGCCCATGACAGGCCAAATTCAGAAATAATAATGCTTTAAAAGAATTTTCAGAAGGAAAACGAGGCTAATCTCTCTGCCATATTCACACGGAAGGGAAAACTCCTTATCTCCTGCATAACAATCTTATCAAGGAAGGGTTTACCTGGAAAGCTGTTACATTAGAAGCAGAGCAAAACACTCCTCAAAAGTGTTGGAAAGTTAACGAAGATAAAACGGCCAATGGCAAATATCCACATATAGTAAAGATGCATATTTATACTCACCCGGATGGCGCGGTTGATAAACTATGAGGGGAGAGAAATCTTCTCCCCCGCAGCTTATGCTTAACTTACGAATAAAAAGGGGGGAAAAACGCCCCCTTCTCCCTTACATAATTGTGCAACAACCACACTTCGTTGGGGTTTTTTTAATAATAGCTTCCTTACCAAGTGCTGCGTCGTTAATCCACGGAAGAAATTCTTTTGATGAAAAATCTCTTGGCAGGTAATTGGCTGCAAGACGATCAGAGGAATTTAAATATCCTAATTGAATCAAACAAGCAGCTACCATTTCACTGCAAAAGAGGCTCGTCAGATTTTCTTTTTTATTGTTACGATCTATAGCATCAATCAGAGCTTGAGCGCTCTTTTCATAGGATTTTCCAAGATTGTCATTAACATATTTAATAACAGCCTCAGAGGACGGTGACTTATCATTAAAGATAAATTGGCGTTGGGCGACCTTGCCATTGTACCCGTCAACAACTTCTTGCCAAAGATGAATTTGAACTTGCGGCCACACACCTTTCACGATGTCAGAAGCCGCCCCTGTCGATTCAAAACCATACAGAGATTGATCTTTTTCATCTTTCAAAATAAGGCCACAGTGTGACCAATCACTATCTGTTGCTGTTCTAATAAAAGTTCCCACCCAATCATTTGCTGAAAACAGTGCGATTCCCCAAAGATTAAGTGGACGCCCTTCAATAAGTTGTTTCTCTTCCTCAAGAAACTCTTTGTTGCCAAATTGGAGTGTTTCTTCGACTTGTTGAAGTATGGTGTTTGGAAGGTTTGATGCTTGGATGTCGTTATTTTTCTCAGCACCTATAGCTGCAGAAAAACTTGATAGAACAATAAGAAAACTGAATAATTTGGGAAGAGGAACAAATTTTTTGTGATACCACATGAGATGACTCGCTTTCTTTTTAAAAAATACGAAAATACACTCTCTTGATATCAGGTATTGTTTAAAATTTAGTTGATTTGCGTCGGCCCAAGCGGATCAATAAGCTGGGATGCCTCTAGAATCCACGAGGAAGCTATTTCCTAGTGATTAAAGGGGAAAGAAGCGACCATAAAAAACCGCCACTGACTATAAATTTTAATTTGGAATAAGGTAATGATGTTTTTTTCAAACTAGATTTGACTGCGCGTTAATTTTAATTGGTAATCTTAGATAAAATTAGCTATAAAGGAGACGATCAGTATAATCATGCACCCGTAGCTCAGCTGGATAGAGTGTTGCCCTCCGAAGGCAAAGGTCGGACGTTCGAATCGTCTCGGGTGCACCATTTTCTTCTATCGAATTGACGTTAATTTAAATCATCTGCATGCGTTGAGCGATAACAGCTTGTCGCGCGAGCGCGTCGGCCCGTTCGTTATATTCATGACCCGCGTGCCCTTTCACCCATTGCCAATGAATATCATGTACTGTCATTAAATGATCAAGCTCGAGCCATAAGTCTTGATTCTTGACGGGCTTTTTATCCGAAGTTAACCAGCCATTTTTTTTCCAATTTATCATCCAACGGGTAATCCCATCTCGCAGATACATACTATCCGTGTAGATTGTTACTTTGGCTTTGAGCGGAATGGCTTTTAAGCCTTGAATGGCCGCCATCATTTCCATGCGATTATTCGTTGTTTGCGCTTCACCACCATTGAGATCCGATTCCAGTGTTAGATAACAAACAACAGCCCCCCAACCACCCGGACCAGGATTACCACTGCATGCCCCATCAGTATAAACGTCTACTTGGGGCAATGAATTTTTTTCTAGTTCAGCTAATTTTGTAAGGGCATCAGCCATTTCAACCATCGAAGGGATGTTCATTTAAACTGTCATTCTTTCTTTAATAGCGCCAAGAGCATCTTGTAGAGAATATCTTATGGTTCTATAACTTGCCCTAGATGAGGGTACCTTCGCAAGTAAATTGTATACCGTTTCACTTGTTTTTCTCAGACTCATGCGCAACAAAATCTCTCCTCTGGTAGGTCTATCTTTGGATAAATGAAGATCTAACTCCTCAATTGACCTGGAATATTAAAATAAACATCTTCTTCTACCACTTTGATTTCAGCAAGGGTCACACAAAAATGATCCCGGCAAGCGTCAATCACTTCTTCTACCAACACTTCAGGTGCTGACGCACCCGCGCTAATTCCTAATCTTTTTTTATTCTGCAACCAGGCCCAATCAATTTCCATAGCACGTTGATAAAGACGTGCTTCCGCGCAGCCATTATTTTTAGCAACCTCCACTAACCTTACAGAGTTAGAGGAATTGGGAGCCCCAATCACAATCAACGCATCTACGGTTTCAGCTAACTTGCGGACTGCCAATTGTCGATTGGTGGTGGCATAACAGATATCTTCTTTGCGGGGTCCATAGATTTCTGGGAAGCGCGCCTTCAAAGCAGCAATAATTTCAACCACTTCATCCACTGATAAAGTTGTCTGCGTGGCATAAGCAAGATCATTGCCTTGAAGCGCTGATGGCAATGTCGCCACATCCGCCACTGTCTCAACTAGCCATACCGACCCTTCTGGAACTTGGCCCATTGTTCCAATCACCTCAGGATGTCCCTTATGACCAATCAACAAAACAGTGCGCCCTTCTGCATGATGATGCTCCACCTCACGGTGAACTTTACTCACCAGTGGGCAAGTTGCATCAAAGTAGTGTAAGTCTCTTGCCTCTGCATCGGCAGGCACTGATTTTGGCACTCCATGAGCTGAAAAAATGACATGCGCATTGGCTGGTACTTCGTCTAGTTCTTGAACAAACACAGCGCCCTTAGCTTCCAACTGATTCACCACAAACTTGTTATGAACAATCTCATGACGCACATAAACCGGCGCACCATACTTTTCTAAAGCCTTATCAACAATAGTAATGGCCCGCTCAACACCCGCACAAAATCCACGAGGGGAAGCAAGAACAATTATTAATTCAGGTTTGGGCATGACCAACTGTTGCATTTTTATCTCAATTTTTCTAAATTTTGAATATTGCTCCTTTGATATAAGCATGCCTAGTCAAGAAAACAAGTGAAGATACATTCAACTATAGCGATTTTAACCTCCCAAGCATCATCTCTTCTCAATTCTTTAACCAGTTACTAGAGCAAGAAGAAGTGAAACCCATTGGTCTCAGTGCTCGGGATACTTTAAGACTTGAAGCAGGATTTTGTCTTCACGGTTCGGCAAAAAAGTATTTAAAGGTGGTGAAGTAGCCGTTGTGGAATCTGTAAAAGCCGCAAGCGAAGTTTACATCCCGGCTTCTGGTGAGATTGTGGAAGTGAACGAAACCCTTGTTTCTTTTCCAGATTTGGTGAACACATCGGCGGAAAAAGAAGGTTGGTTTTTCAAAATTAAACTCGTTGACGTCATGTTGAGAGATTTTAGCTAGAGTAAATTGAGCCGTAAAACTAATAGTATTTAAAACTAATAGTATTTAAGTCCTGCAAGATCCCCCATTCTTCCAAAAATGAGGGCCCTAGAGCCTAAGCTACATTTATTATAGCTACCCCTCTAAATTGATCGATTTAGGAGGGGATAACTCTACAAGTTCATTGCAAATAAACACTGGCCTGTTCGATAAGCTCATTGATAATTTCTTTTGTGGGTTGTTCTGCGGTAACCATGCCAACGCTTTGACCCGCCATAACGGATCCTGTTTCAATATCGCCTTCGACAACAGCACGACGCAAGGCGCCTGCCCAAAAATGTTCAATTTCCAGCTGAGCTGCTTTTTGCTCAAGCTCACCATTATTTACTTTCACGATAATTTCTTGTTGATACTTGGTAAAGTCTTGGGTGGCTTTATTTGCCAGGGCTCGCACTGGGATGACGGGGAAACGGCTGTCAAGCTGAGCGGAAACAACAGCATTACGCGCATTAGCCTTAATAAAGGCATGTTTGAATTTAGGATGAGCTTTTGATTCCGTCGCACAAACAAACCGAGTACCGAGCTGGCACCCAGACGCGCCCATTTTAAGGTAAGTACCAATTGCTTCGCCTCTACCAATGCCACCCGCTACGAAAATGGGAACATCTTTAAGATGGGGCAAAATTTCTTGCGCAAGGACACTGGTGGAAACAGGTCCGATATGACCACCTGCTTCATGCCCTTCAATCACCAAAGCGTCAGCACCTAATTTCACCAGTTTCTGCGCAATGGAAAGGGTTGGAGCAAAACAAATCAATTTAATGTTGGCTGATTTAATTTTTTTGATGGCCTCAGCAGATGGCAAACCACCAGCAAGGACGATATGACCCACATTGCGTTCAATACAAACGTCAATCAAATCAGAAATTTTAGGATGCATGGTAATGAGATTGACACCAAACGGCTTATTAGTTAAAGCTTGCGTGCCTTTGATTTCTTCATTCAAAAGCTCAGGCGGCATGGCGCCACTGGCAATAACACCAAAGCCACCCGCATTAGAGATAGCGGCCACAAGATTTCTCTCGGAAACCCAAGACATAGCACCCCCCATAATTGCTGTCTCTGTGCCGAGGAAATCACAACCGCGTTGCCATAGTTTCTTTAGTGTCTGACTCATTTTTTTGATCCAATTCAAAATTTGCGTGAAATATTTGCATTACGCCTGCTGCTACTTCTTCCTTTACCCCAAAACTAATACGTGTACTGGAAAAATGCGTCAGACATGACGATGTATTTATTTGTTTTATAACCTCTAAAAAGTGTTCTGTCAGCCCCATTTTGCCTAAGAAGCTCAATCCTATAATAGATATTTTGGCAAAATCTGGCTCAATATGTAACCCTTTATATAAGGAGTAATAGTAATTTTTTTCAAGGGCCTGGATGGTTTTTGCAAAATCTGCTTTTTGTACCATGAAACTAATTCGTGTGCCCTCGTCCCCTTCTAGAATAGAAAAAGAATCAGTTTCAACCGTCGCAGATTTAATTGTTTTCCGCAACGAATGAAACAGTTGTGCTGTAAAATTATGTGTCTCCAGATGAATTATTACCCAACCAATGCTGTGAGTAATGCCGCTAATACGCGCAATATTAAGTGGTGGACTGCCAATAATATCTGTTCCCGGATTGTCATTAAAGCTTGAGAGAACGCGCACATGAACTTGATGTTTTAAGGCAGTTTCAACGGAACGTGAATGTAAAACTTTAGCCCCTTGAGCAGCTAATTCGAGCATTTCTGAGTAGCTAATTTGTTCTAATTTTCGGGCAAAACTTACAATGCGAGGATCAGCAGTATAAACCCCATCCACATCAGTATAGATATCACAGCGATCAGCTCTAAGGGCAGCAGCAATTGCAACTGCTGTGGTATCTGAACCACCACGTCCAAGAGTGGTAATGCGACGGGTAGAAGTGATTCCTTGAAAGCCAGCAATGACGGGAATAATTCCTTTTTCCAAACACGCTTCAAGCTTTTTCGGATCAATCGATAAAATCTGGGCATTGGTATGATCTGAAGTTGTCTTAATCGGGATTTGCCAGCCCATAAAAGATCGAGACTTGAGGTCAAGTTGTTGAAGCGCTAAAGATAAAAGGCCTGTGGTAATTTGTTCGCCAGTGGAGGTTACTGTGTCATGTTCAGGACTGTTGAGCACATTAGAAAATGCTTTGGTATAGCCGACAAGCTGATTGGTGACTCCCGCCATAGCCGAGACGACAACGGCAACTTGATGACCAGCCTCTACCTCCCGTTTAACCTTCAGAGCGACATTTTCAAGCCGTGCAATGTCTGCAACAGAGGTGCCCCCATACTTTTGAACAATACGCAATTTAATTCCCGTCGTTGTTTCTTTTGCGTGCATTTATGATTAAGATAGACTCAAAATACTTGAAGAGTCGAGATTTACGAAGCTAGAAATCGACTCTTCAAGTATTTTGAGTATAAGTTTATTCTTACACAATTTAAAGACTAAGACGCAAGCAGTGAGTCACATACTATGCAACAAACAACTCTGAATGACGCTGAAATTGAGCAATTTTCCAAAATTAGCCATGATTGGTGGGATGAGAATGGGCCTTTCAAACCTCTCCACGATTTAAACCCGACTCGGTTGCACTATATTGTCGAAACACTCAAAGCACATTTAAGTGAAATTGCTGACACTGCAAAGCCTTTGGCGGGTGTTCGCTTACTTGATATTGGGTGTGGTGGTGGGTTGATTAGCGAACCGATGTGCCGCTTAGGTGCTGATGTTGTGGGCGTGGATGCCAGTGATTCAACCATCGAAGTTGCCAAAAATCATAGCCAGAAAATGGGTTTGACAATCGACTATCGCAACACCTCTATCGAAGCCATGCATGCCGCAGGAGAAGTGCCTTTTGATATCATTTTGGCTTTAGAAGTAGTCGAGCATGTCGCAGATGTTCAGGCGTTTATTGATTATTGCTTAAAACTATTGAAACCAGGTGGTGCCCTTATCCTGTCAACAATCAATCGGACTTGGAAGGCTTATGGAATTGCCATTATTGGGGCTGAATATATCATGCGATGGCTACCACGCGGAACCCATGATTGGAATAAATTTCTAACGCCAGCTGAACTTGCCAACTCAGTACGGCTAGCCGGTGGGCTTCCTAAAAATATCAGTGGAATGAGCTTTTGTCCCCTCACCTGGACATGGTCATTGGGGCAGGATTTAGATGTGAATTACCTAATGTACTCTGTTAAGATAGATTAAGAATTCTTCTTTCGGATAATTAATGTCGGTTGGACAATAATAAAAATACTTTCTCTATTGCCCAACTAACGTACAATTAACAAAGTACCACTGTCTCATTTTTCTTTGGACGTATGAGGAGGAGCATTATTAAAGCAATAATCGCGACAATCATGGAACAAAGGAAAGACATTGATTCGCCAAAATAATCAGCAATTAAACCAGCACTACTATTGGAGATTAAGACTGAGCAAGCGCAGATCAAATAAAACATGCCAAAACCCGTCCCGCGCAAATCTTCAGGAACACTGTCAGCCACCAAGGACATAAACAAGCTTTGGGTGACAGCCATTTGGATACCACATAAAGCAACCCCAGCAAGGACAATTTCAACGTTCCAGGCATAGGCTAACATCAAATCCCCGGCAATCAAGCAGCAAAAACCTAAAGCTAATACATTATAGCGACCAAACTTGTCAGATAAACGACCAGCAGGATAGGAAAATAATGAATAGGTTGAGTTATAAATTAACAAAATAAGCGGCGTGTTTTTACTCGATAAACCAAAGTTTTGGTGCGCATGCAGCACCATAATCGCTTCGCCAAGCTGAGCAATTAGAAAAACGCCCACAACAATCATCAACATCCAGTAGGTACGACCTAAACGAGGGATATCAGAAAGATGGATTGGCTTGCGGATTTGTTTATCTTTTGGGTGCATGTTTTGTTCTGGTTCACGAATCATAAAAGTCATGATAAGAACGGCAATCAGCGCAGGTATTGAGGCAAACCAGAAAACGAGTTGATAGTCATCATTGTTCCAGTACATTAATATCAAACCAAATAAAGCACCGAAAAATGATCCAGCCGTCCCAAGGCTAATGCGCAACCCATAACAAGCCCCACGAATGGGTTTAGGAGATAAGTCACCTACAAGGGCATCGCGAGGCGAGGCTTGAATCCCATTGCCGAGACGATCGAGGATTTTGGCGGCAACAACAGCATGAAAGGTGCTGAACATCGCCATGAGAGGTCTGCTAAATAGAGATAAAGTATAGCCAATAATAATAATGTATTTACGGCGCCTCAAATAGTCGCTAAACACCCCAGAAAGTAGCTTGGTCAGGAAGGAGAGTCCCTCAACAATTCCTTCTAAGATCCCGATCCAGCTGGTGGCAACCCCCAAGACAGATTTCATATAAACAGGAACAAGGCTTCGAATCATAACAGATGAAAGATTCACGAAAAAAACGGCAATACCAAGCCCCCAAATCGCTGTTGGGATGGAGGGCAGTTCTTGATTCTCGTTCTCTGAATTAGCCATCAACTCTCTCGGTTTTTAAATGTTGTTTATTGAGTTTTTTGAAGATAAGGTATGGGCGCGCGTGATTGGGAAAGAAGAAGAAAAGAAATAGAAAATGAGTAGGGATACCCTTCTCCTTCAGAAGATCTTTTGCCACGAAATATTGCCAATTTCTTTAAAAAAGTTTGCGGGAAGATAGTACCGCAAATTACGCCTAATTTATACCAGAACAATGCCTTTTAATCAGGTAGTTGTCAAGAATAATGATACGGGTATTTCTGGCTATTAAACTTATAAATTTTTAAGTATTTTGTCTTAATCTTAACGCCACAAATGAGTTACAGATTAAAAGGAGTGAGGAGAAATTTTCTTAAAGAGTTTTCTCATTGTTTTGATGTGTAGAATTTAGCGCCCCCCAGAAGGGCGCTTTCTACCTCTGTTGATGGGACAGTGGTCCACCTTATTTTTTGAGCTCTATCTCTTTTTGAGCTATCTCTGTTTTGGCAAGCTTATCTTGCATCACCTTAAGCTTTCCTTCTAACTTGGCAATTTCAGCATCCTCTTTGCCACCTTTATTGGCTTTTGATATCTTTTCCTTATCTAGCTTAACCTGAAGTCTCGCGATCTGTTTTTTCATTTTGACTTCTTGTTTATGACGTAATTTGTCAGGAGACTTTTTTTCCACTTTATCCAAATAAGATTCTAGATTTGTCACCTGCTTCTCAATGCGATTGACACTCGCATAAGCAATATTACCGCCCAAGAATACTATTAAAAGAATTCCTGCCAACAATTTCTTATTCATATTCCCTCTCCCATATCTTTGATGATGTATCAAACCATAAGATAGGACTCAATTCTTAATCAATGGTAAATTTATTTAAAATAAAGGGAGAATATTTAATAAAAAATGGCTCTTACATAAGAGCCATTTCATAAAATGATAAGAGAAAGAAATCTTAAACAAGCAAACTTAATGGATCTTCGATAAGTTCCTTAAAGGCGACCAAGAAACGAGCTCCCACCGCACCATCAACCGCGCGGTGATCGGCAGACAGAGTACAACTCATCACGTTAGCAACTTTAATCTCCCCGTCTTTCACAACCGCGCGCTGCTCCCCTGCACCAACAGCTAGGATACAAGCTTGGGGGGGATTAATGATGGCACTAAACTGCTTAATACCATACATTCCGAGATTGGAAATGGTAAAGCTACCGCCCTGATAGTCTTCCGGAGCAAGTTTGCTAGCACGCGCTCTTTCGGCCAACACCTTCACTTCACCAGAAATGTCTTTCAAAGATTTAAGATTGGCTGAGCGCACCACAGGGGTCACAAGACCCCCATCAATCGCAACTGCCACACTAATATCAGCTGCCTCAAACTGACGGATAACGGTATCCATCCAAGCAACGTTGGCTTCGGGCACTTTAATTAAAGCCAAAGCACACGCTCGAACAATAAAGTCATTGACTGAGAGTTTGCCAGCCTCAAGCCTTTGGTTGACTTCTGTCCGTAACTTTAATAACGCATCCAGTTCGCAATCTATATTTAAATAGAAATGCGGCACTTGTTGTTTAGATTCAGTTAACCGACGAGCAATGACTTTGCGCATATTATTTAATGGCAAATCTGCATAACCCGCCTCACCATAAACAACCCCTTGAGTTGCTGCAGCTGATTTCTTAGGTGCTATAGCAGCTGCTTCCACATCTGTTTTGACAATCCGTCCGTGAGGACCTGATCCCGCCACTAACTTAAGATCAACATTATGTTGGTCGGCCAGGCGACGCGCCAGTGGGCTTGCAAACAAGCGGTCACCAGATGCTGTTGCCGCCCCACCACTTTGAGCAGCAACTGCAGTCACTATTGTTAGATCTGGGGTAGGCGCGGCTGTCTGTTGGGGAGAAGTAGAATTTTCTCCTGCCGCACTAACAAGCGCGTCAATACTAGAGGCATCTTCCCCTTCTTCCAGCAATACAGCGATGAGGCTGTTCACCTTGACGTTTTCTGTGCCGGCTGCCACCACGATTTTGACAAGCGTTCCTTCATCAACGGCTTCCACTTCCATTGTGGCTTTATCGGTTTCAATTTCTGCTAAAACTTGACCTGCTTTTACGGTATCACCTTCCAACTTTAACCAACGAACAAGGTTCCCTTCGGTCATAGTTGGACTTAAGGCAGGCATCAAAATTTTTACTGGCATTAAGAGATTCCTTACAGTTTATAGCAGGCAGCCTGAGCTGCTTTAATGATTTTCTCTACATTAGGGAGTGCTAGCTTTTCCAAATTTGCGGCATAAGGCAATGGCACATCTTCGGAAGCCACACGAATGGGCGGTGCATCTAGATAATCAAAGGCCTCTTCACAAACCATCGTGGCAAGCTCGGAGCCTACACCCGCAAATGGCCAACCTTCTTCAACGCTGATCAGACGATTGGTTTTCATCACTGATTTCACAATAGTGTCCTTATCAAGCGGCCGAATAGTGCGAAGGTCAATTATTTCGGCGTCAATACCAAGTTTTGCCAATTCTTCAGCCGCCTCAAGGGCCATTCCCACGGTGATAGAGAACGCTGTAATTGTCACATCACGCCCTTCACGCACAATCGCAGCCTTGCCGATGGGCACAAGGTAATCGTCATCTTTAGGCACCTCGAAAGAACGCCCATACATCAATTCATTTTCTAGGAAAATCACGGGGTTGGGATCCCGAATCGCGGACTTTAATAGCCCCTTAGCGTCAGCTGCTGAATAAGGAGAAACAACTTTTAAGCCTGGGCAATGCCCATACCAACTGGCATAACATTGGGAATGCTGCGCGCCAACGCGAGAAGCGGCGCCGTTGGGGCCTCGAAAAACGATAGGGCACCCCATTTGACCACCTGACATATAAAGCGTCTTAGCAGCGGAGTTAATGATATGATCAATAGCCTGCATGGAAAAGTTGAATGTCATAAATTCAACAATCGGCCGTAACCCCAAAAAGCCTGCCCCTACGGCAAGACCAGCAAAACCATGTTCGGTAATCGGTGTGTCAATGACACGCTTATCACCAAACTCATCCAGCAACCCTTGGCTAACCTTATAAGCCCCTTGGTATTCGGCTACTTCTTCGCCCATTAAAAGAACAGAAGTGTCTCGGCGCATTTCTTCGGCCATCGCATCCCGCAAGGCTTCACGAACAGTCATTGTTTGTGTCATTATATGTGTCCTCTTTTATGCGTCAATCAACACATCAGTGTACAATTCACCAATTTCTGGCTCAGGTGACGTTTGAGCAAACTCAGCAGCTTCTTGTACCATTGCCTTAATTTTCTTATCAATGGCTTTAAAACCCTCGTCATCTACTATCTTATTGGTCTCGAGGAATCCACGTATTTTTTCAATGGGATCATGCTGTTCACGGATCGTCTCCACTTCTTCCTTGGACCGATATTTAGCGGGATCTGACATAGAGTGGCCCCGATATCGATAGGTTTTGATGTGCAACAATGTCGGACCTTTGCCTGACCGCGCATGCTCCACCGCCCATTCTCCTGCCTCGCGTACAGCAAACAGATCCATCCCATCGACAACTCTGCCCGGGATATCATAAGCCTCCCCACGGCGATAGAAATCAACATTGGCTGAAGCACGTTTTGTGGATGTTCCCATGCCATATTGGTTGTCTTCTACGATGAATACAACGGGGAGTTTCCACAAAGATGCCATATTAAAAGCCTCATAGACTTGGCCCTGATTTATCGCTCCATCGCCCATATAAGCAAGGCTGACACCCCCATCTTGCTTGTATTTATGGGCAAAGGCCATTCCTGCACCAATAGGGATTTGCGCTCCCACAATACCATGACCACCAAAGAAGTTTTTCTCGCGGCTAAACATGTGCATGGAGCCACCTTTTCCTTTGGAATAGCCCCCACTGCGTCCAGTCAATTCTGCCATCACCCCTTTGGGGTCCATATCACAGGCCAGCATATGACCATGATCGCGATAACTAGTGACAACGGTGTCCGTTGATTTAAGAGCAGATTGCAACCCAACAACAACGGCTTCTTGACCAATATATAAGTGACAGAAGCCGCCAATCAGCCCCATCCCATAAAGTTGGCCTGCTTTTTCTTCAAAGCGGCGAATTAACAACATGCTCTCATAAGCATGAATAAGCTGGTCTGTTGAGTAATAGTTATTGATAGCCTCTTCGCTACCAACAGATTTTTTAGTCATTATATTCGTCATTATATAAGTGCACCTATCGCGAAATGTTCGAGAGATCTTTCTACTTTCCTACCCTGATTTTACCAAATATGCAATTCTCCTGTTTGTTTAATAAGAGGTTAATGTTCAGAAATTTACGAAAAATCAAGTAAATAGGGTTACTCTTATGGGTAGTATTTAAATAGAAAAAGGACTGCCTATCATGAAAAAACACCTCTTTTTGGCCTCTATCCCCTTGCTGATGAGTACCAGTTTTGCTGAGCCAATGGCTGTGGGGGCTGAACAAATGAGGCAACCTTCACAAATGGGGGCGCAGAATATGGAGAGAAAACCACGGCCAGGTGAAGTTATCCCGACTGTGCAAGAAGCAACTTTCAGATTAGAAAGCTTAAAGAAATTAACCTGGGTTTTGCAACATCGAATTGCTACCCTCCAAGATTGGAACAAAAAAACTCTTTTCCAAAATAATGCATTTATTATCATAGAAACACTCCAAAAAATTTATGCTAAATCAGGCCTAAAATCGCGAGCATTAGCAAATTCCCCAGAGGCCCGGGTAGACCAGTGGGAACAAGAAGGTTACATCAACACCGCAAACGTTATCCATCAACTTAATATGGGCACTTGCAAAGCAGTTATCGAACAGGCAATCCAAAGCTACAAAGTAAGAGCCAGGGGCATTAAAGGGTTAATGTGGAAAAATAAAAAAGCAGCTCAAACACTTATTGGCCAATTGGAAGACGCCTGCAAACAAGCCAACAATCGCCTTTTACTCCTCCAAAATAACCCGCAAGTCCTGAGCAATGCTCTTAAGTTCAATGCCCTCTATAGTGAATTGAGAGCACTTCTCAACTCGGGAGGAAAAACAAAATAAGGAGATTATTTATTCATAATAAATAACCCTTGCAGTTGCATAGGTTTGCTTTTATAGTCATGGTGTCTGATGTCCCCATCGTCTAGAGGCCTAGGACACCACCCTCTCATGGTGGGAACACGGGTTCGAATCCCGTTGGGGATACCATATTTTATGGAAAAGACTTTATTAGTTAGTATTAGTATTATGCCTCGTTGTTGAAAGTCAGTAAGTTTGTTCGAGTATTTCTTTTCATGCTTTAACCGAGTTTTAACAACCTGTCGCCCTATAATCATGAGGAGTGATACGGTTGCGTAACGGTTGATGCGTTATAAACGCTAAATTGTCAGCGCGTCGTAGCATGTTTAGGAGGAAATTGTGAACAAGAAACTTTATGTAAGTAACCTACCATTTGGCTTAACCAGTGAAAGCCTCAATGATCTATTTCAAAACTACGGTGCTGTTTTATCTGCAAAGATTATTACAGATCGTGATACCGGTCGCAGCAAGGGATTCGGTTTCGTTGAAATGGAAACTGAAGATCAAGCTCATGAAGCGATTGACAAATTAAACGGTCAAGAAGTTCAAGGTCGCACCATCACTGTAGCAGTTGCAAAACCGCAAACAGAACAACGCGCACCACGTCCAGCACGTCGCTTCGAACGTTAGTTTTCAGGTTCTCTTGAACGTTTGTAGTTGCGTGTGATTCAGAGCCGTTTTTAATTAAAGATCATTTCAAATTTTGCAACAGTAATTTATTTACTTTAGAAAATTTGAAAGGATTTATAGATAAAAAAGGTCAAAAATAAGCGCCTCTCATCAAACATTCAAGAGAACTAGTCTCCCCCTTTTCTATGCCTGCTGTCTGTGACTCGACAGTTTATCTCTAAAATGTTTTTCACCTTCAGCACTGAACAGTTGCCTTCTGTGCATTTCATTCACGCAAAGATGTTTTTGAGACATTTTTAGCTGAAAATGATGCCAAATTTCGATGTCGTGTTTATCTACTTCGAGAAATTTGGGGAAATTTGCAAGCAAATAGGGCCAAAATGAATTTGGGGAAATGAGGGGCACAGAGCCTAACACTTGACAGCTAAAAAGAGTAAAACTAGAGTTCGCATGAGCCTATTTTTAGTTGAGACCAGGATGACCAGAAGGAAAAAGATGATAAAGAGAATTCTTATTGTAAAAGTTACTTCTCTGGGAGATGTGATAGAGGCACAACCAGTTGTTTCTGATCTTCACCGTGCTTTTCCTGGCATTAAGGTTGATTGGGCTGTAGATAGTGCATTTGCAGATATTGTTAGATGGAATACTGGGGTGGATCGGGTACTGGATGCTCCGCTTCGCCGTTTCAAAAAAACTCGTAACTGGTCGGACTTTCAAAAAATCTGTGGGTCCGTCGCGACGTTACGCGAAGAATTTTACGAGGTCGTTATTGACATACATGGCGTTTATAAAAGCGCGATTATTTCTTTCCTGCCCCGCTCTCAGCGTCGTTTTGGTTATCCCCCCTCCCATTTAGGTGAACGGGGCGCCAGATTTGCCTATACGCATTATTTCGATAAACCATGCAGCTCTGTTAATGCATGGCATGGAATGCGCCTCAGTGTTGCTCAAGCATTAGGCTACTCAGTCGATTACTCCCCGCATTATGGTCTAACCATCCCTGGATCAGTGAAGTGTATCAGCCTAGAAAACTCAAAACCCATTGCTATGCTGTTTCACGCAACTTCCAAAGACATTAAAAAGTGGCCGTCTGATCGATGGATTACTTTTGGTCAAAAACTCACCGCACAGGGTTTTCGCGTCCTATTACCATGGAACTCGCCCCAAGAATATGCAGAAGCAGTAGAGATTGTAGCTGGTGTGCCTGGCGCTGAAATATTACCACAACTCACGCTCACTGAATGCGCTCAACTTATTGGCGTATCTGCGTTGGTGGTTGGTATGGATACAGGCCTCGTCCATCTTGCCCATGCCTTAGAGAAACCAACAGTGATGATTTTTACGGTCACCTCGCGCCCCCATTTTGGCATTGAGCTACCAGGGCGTTCAATTTCTGTAGGCGATGAAGATGTCGTCCCAACTGTTGAAGAGGTATGGGATGCCACAAAAAACGTATTACCTCAAAGAAATGCAATCACTTATGAATCTCTGGAGGCAAGTGGCAGTTAATTCATGCATTTAAGACCTAGATTTATGCCCGTTGGCAAAGGCTTGTAATGGCGCAAATAGTGCATCATTTTCTGTCCTTAGCTCAAGCTCAAACGCCTGTTAATTTACGGCTTTAAAGTACATTGACTCTTATCAGTCTCCTCATTTTTGCGGAAAAGAGAGGCCTGTAACTTGAATATCCTGACTGTCTTTAAAGGCTTGCAACACGGCTTTTACATTTAATAGCGTTAGGTTAAACCTACTACCTAAGGGTGGGTTTTCACTTACAAAACTCATATCCATCGTAATTCAAAATTCGTTCAACCCTCATATTTAAAATTATTAGATCTCGAATCCCGGCGGGCATAATAACCTTAACCAACTGCTTGTTCTTTCATTTTTTGCACTAGATTAGTTGTACTTTGTCCCTCTTTAAGCTGCACTAGATGAACGCGGCCCCCATTGCGCAACACTAGATCAGCCCCCACAACTTGATCAACAGTATAATCAGCTCCTTTAATCAACACATCGGGAATAATTGTTTCAAGCAAGTGCAATGGCGTCTCTGTCCCAAACAAAATCACAGCATCAACAAGCTCTAAAGCGGCGAGGACTAAGCTTCGCACCTCTTCAGCCTGAATCGGCCGCTCTGGACCTTTGAGCTGCTTGATTGACTCATCTGTATTGACGGCCACAATCAGGCGATCGCACTGCTGTTTGGCTTCTTGAAGCGATCTTAGATGGCCCGCATGCAGCAAATCATAACAGCCATTGGTGAAACCAACCTTGAGATTCTGATGGCGCCAAGATTGAACGACTGTCTCCAATCGGGAAAGAGGTAGAATTTTTTCTTCATAGGTATTGATTGGCTTCAAGGACAAGGCATGCTGTAATTCTTCTGGCGTTACCGTTGCTGTCCCTGCTTTGCTTACGACCACACCTGCCGCTGCATTCGCAAGAACGCACGAGGTATTAACGTCCACCCCTTTACTAAGAGCAATGGTTAATGTGGCAATCACCGTATCACCGGCCCCTGATACATCGAACACTTCACGTGCCGTTGCTGTGGCATGCATTTGCTCATCTTTTGTGACAAGGGTCATCCCTCCAGCTCCTTGTGTCACCAGTAAGCCTTGCAATTGGAATTGATCAATTAAGCCTCGTGCTGCTGAAACAAGCTCCTCAGGTGCGGTAATTTTTTTTCCACAAACCTCCCTAAACTCTTTAAGATTGGGAGTAATAAGAGTCGCGCCTGTATATTTTATATAATCGCCACCCTTAGGATCCACAATTACCGGCACATTATGAAGACGCGCCGTTTTGATAACAGCCTGACACAATTCTGGAGTTAAAACTCCCTTACCATAATCAGATAAAATAATTGCTTTTACGCTCCTGATTTGCGTTTCAACAAACGCTGCAATTTCTGCAACTTGGGCGGCTGTTATTTGACAAACCATCTCATCATCCATCCGCAACAACTGCTGCCCATTAGACACATAGCGAGTTTTTATGGATGTTTTAGGTGATTTGACAAAAAAAGTCTCACCCTGCGCACCGATAATTTCTTGGATGCGGTGGCCGCCTTTATCCTCACCAATGGCGCTGATGATCACAGGGTGGACCAAAAAGCTGGTAAGATTATTCACCACATTACCAAGCCCCCCCAACATTTCAAACTCTGACTGTAAATGCAGGACAGGGACTGGCGCTTCCGGCGAAATGCGACTGACGTTCCCATACACATATTTGTCCAACATAATGTCGCCAATACAAAGAATACGACACTCAGATTTTTCAAAAAAAGCAGCAGCTTTTTGTAATATTTGCATGGAACTATCGCTCTGTTTTAATAATTTTTTTATATTATGAAGGGTACGTTTTTATTTTTAGCCACAACATACTAGCACTTTGTGGTCTTAAACTACTCTTAATATTGGCATTAAACAAATAAAATCTACTTAAAAAAGCGCGCCTACAAGAGGGCCATTTGTGAAAATTTTGTATCCATTATGATACTAATATTAGTTTTTTATTTTCAGAAGCTTAAAAATACTGGTTTGACATGGCAAAAACATATAGTATAAGGGTGTTGCATTCTTTATAGTAAATGGAGATTAGTCTATAGTTCGTCCTCATAATAATGCCCCAATCAGTAAAGATGGGCCCCGTGTTAATAACGAAATTACCGCAGCTAAAGTTCGTTTGATTAATGAAGCGGGAGATATGATCGGTGTTGTCACCCGCTTGGAAGGCCTTAAAATGGCTCAGGAAGCTGGTCTTGACCTGGTTGAAGTCTCTCCAAACGCTGAACCGCCTGTGTGTAAAATTCTTGACTACGGCAAATACAAGTATGAATTACAAAAGAAAAAAGGCGAAGCTAAGAAAAAGCAAAAAGTCATTGAAATTAAAGAAGTTCAATTACGACCTGGTATTGATGAAAACGATTTTCAAGTGAAGCTTCGGGCCGTTCATCGATTTTTGCAAGAAGGCGATAAGGTTAAGGTCACTATGCGTTTTCGCGGTCGTGAAGTCGCACATCATGAATTAGGTATGGAAGTATTGGTTCGTATCCGCGAATCAGTAGAACCTACTGCCAAAGTAGAAAATACGCCTAAACTTGAAGGCAAGCAAATGATTATGGTCATCGCTCCTATTGCTAAATAAATACATCGGATGATTACCATTGTCCCCTTAAAATTCTTTCCAGAGCAGACTTCAATTATGGGGCAGCTTTGGTTTGATGCCTTAGGGCGACTTTGGAATCCGTCCCTGAGTCACCCACAAATTCTTCATCGGTTCATAGATCACTTAAATGACGATCAGCTACCAATGACTCTCACTGCCGTTGAAAATAACTTCCGCTTGGCAGAGTTTCTCTCAGAATAAATGAATGGAATTCGCTCTGATCTTGCCCCTTGGCTTGGCTCCCTTTGTGTTGCCCGGTCCCATCAAAAAAGAGAATCGGTGAACAATTAGTGACAGCTGCAAAACGGCAAGCCCGAGAAATGGGATTTAACACTTTGTATCTATTTACCTTTGATAAGACACTTCCTTCTTGGTATCAACGGTTGTGCTGGCAAGAAAGCGGCCAAGATAGCTTTAACAACTTTCCAGTTACTGTCATGCAGATCCAACTATAATCCATTAAATTGTACTCCATTTATTATTTCTTTACCTTTTTGCTCTACCTTTTCCTAAAATTCATATTTATTAAAGGTTACAGTCATGAATTATACGTCTGTCGCATTTCTTATGGTCTGTTCACTGATTTTTGCACCGCACATGGCCTATTCAGCAGGGTGGGACTCCGGCAATATTAGCAAAACGCTTATTAACCCTTCCCAGACAACTCAAAATTTACTTCCCTCTCAGCCCCAACCAATACCTCACCAGAAATGGCAACCCGCTCATAAATTTAATTGTGATACGAAGTGTACAGATATTGTTGCCATGGAATGTCAGGGAGAAAATGACACAGGTTATTATCAAACATGCTTAAATACGTGTAGCCCTCATTTAAATCAAAACCAAGCTTTTCATCAAGCCATACAAATCTGTAAAGCAAAAATTCACCAAACAAGACGCTATCTTGGGAAAGTTATTGGCATCAAATACAAGGATCTGGAGAATGGGCATCAATCAAAAGATGTGAGAGGTTTTTTTGTTCAAATTTTAAATCAAAAAAATGAAGAGTTCCAAAATCCCTCAATTGTTGGGGTAAATGATATGGTTTTCTTACCCTATGTCGTTGTAATTAAACCCCATCTTGTTACAGATCCCACTGTTCGCAATAGCAATGGAACACCGATTGATAACTTAGATGTTACTCCAAATACCCTTATTGAGTTTAATAACGTATCCTGGGTCCCCATGCCTTTGACGAATGGTCAAAATAAGATATCGCTTCATGCCATCTCCGCTAGACCTTCCACAGTAAAAGATCTTTCCACCGAGGAGAATCCATCAATTACTATCTCTAGCCACCGCCTTCCATAATCTTTCCCCCAAACGGGAAGGAGAATTCAAGGTGAGAGACAAAAACGGCGGAAGATATCTAAGAGAATCGAACTCAATCAATTAATTAAAGAACTTATCCGTTAATTAATAATTGGCAAACATTGTTCTGAATATTAGCAAAACCACCGGTGATTTTAATTTCCTCGCTGATGGTTTGCTGATTATCACGATAAATCTTAACCAGACCTTCTTTAAGGGTCACGATAAACGGCGCGTGATTTGCTAGAATACCAAACTCACCCTCGCTGCCTGGAACAACCGCAAAGACCACATTTTGATTCAATAAAGTTTGTGTGGGGGAAAGGATAACAATTTTAAAGCGATTTTCTTCTGTAGTCATATCTATCTTTCCTTTAAATATTAAGAATTTGAGCTATCTTCATTGCGGCGCATATTGATAAGTACTACATTGCTTATAAAAACTTTTTTTGCAAGCACATCGCCACATATTCTGGCACAAAATCATGCACCTTCCCGTTATATTTAGCTACAGACTTCACCAGGCTTGAGGAGACAAAATGATAACGATCCCGAGCCATCAAAAAGACAATTTCTAGGTGAGATGCCAAACGTTGATTTGCACTCGCCATCTGAAACTCATAATCAAAATCAGATGCTGCCCGTAACCCCCGAATAATCATCGATGCCCGCATATTAAGTGCATGTCCAATTAATAAACCTGAAAAACCAACAACCTCACAATTCGCTGGCGCCGAAGCCTCTTTCAAAACGGTCTTAATCATCTCAACTCGCTCATCACTTTGAAAAAGCGGCTCTTTTTCATGATTGTGGGCAACAGATATGATCAACTTATCAACCATTCCCGCTGCCCGCAAAATAACATCCAAATGCCCCCAAGTAATTGGATCAAAAGTCCCGGGGAAAATGGCAACTCTCATGGCACTCAAGAAGCTTTGATTGCATCAACCAAAAGTTTCTTCAACCCTTCTTTATCACCAACTTGAACCAAGCGAGCACCATTCTTGTCAGACAAGATAACAGTCGGCGTTGCTTCAAGACCGATTTTTCCAGCCAATTCTTTGGTGTTTTTAAGCTGATTCTGCACAGCCTCACTTTTCGTAGCAGCTTCTAGTTTAGTCACATCATACCCAGCTTCCTTAGCTAAACTCATGAAGAGGGCATTATCCATTGATTTTTCACTTTTCAAAACCTTCTCAGAAAGCACTGTAAACTTCGCTGGGTCTTGAGTACTTGCTGCAACAAGACCTGCAGAAACGATTTCAGAATTTTGTCCCAAAATTGGCCACTGACGCACCAAAATACCAAGCTTATCTTTACCTGGAAGCTCTTTTTCAATGTCACCCAAAGCCAGCTCAAATAAGCGGCAATGTGGACAGTTCGGATCCACGAACAAAACCAGCTTCACCGCTGCATCGGCCTTCCCCATCACAATGGCATTTTTAGAATCAGACAATTGATCTTTAGAAGACGTAATGCTGTCTTGGACCTTTTTCAGAGCCTCTTTTTGCTGTTGTTCAGTAAAAGCTTGCAACGATTCAACCACAACTTTTGGATTGTTCTTTATATACTCACCAATGGCTTTATTAAGCTCTTCTTTTTGCCCAGCTGCAAGACCAGCTATTGCAGTCCCTGCTTTAGCATCTTCAGTGGTTTTAGCAGCCATCGCGGCGGTTCCGAGCATTGCAAAAAGACCCAATGTTTTTAACATAAGAAATTCCTTGGATAAAAATTTAGTTAATTTAATGTTACTTTACCTTTAGAAATCTCCCAAGTAAAAATTTGAAATTTACAAATTAAATTTCGAGACCGCTTTTTTTCCAGTCTTTCATAAAGGCATCTAACCCAAGATCTGTCAGCGGATGCGTATAAAGTTGGCGGAAAACTTTTCCTGGAATTGTCACCACATCTACACCAATTTTAGCTGCTTCATAAACATGCTGCGGATGACGAATAGAAGCCGCCAATATCAATGTATCAAACGCATATGTTTCATAGACTTTTGCAATATCCTCGATCAACTGCATCCCATCAGCACCGCAATCATCAAGACGACCCACGAATGGAGAAACAAAAGTAGCCCCTGCTTTGGCTGCCAAAATAGCTTGATTCAAAGAGAAACACAACGTGACGTTCACCATGATATCCTCAGCAGATAAAGCTTTACATGCCTTCAATCCTTCCACTGTGAGCGGTACTTTGACAGTGACATTTTCGGCGATCTTGGCAAGCTTTCTTCCTTGAGCAATCATCCCCTTGGCGTCCAAGGCAGTAACTTCAGCACTCACTGGCCCTTCAACAAGCTTAGTAATCTTGGTGATTAATTCTGAAAAGCTCATCCCACTGGCAGCCACCAAGGAAGGGTTAGTTGTGACACCATCTACAAGGCCTGTGGCAGCCAATTCTTCGATTTCTTTAAGGTCGGCAGAGTCAAGGAATATCATCATTTATCTTGATCCTTTATTGGGAATATGTTGTTTTGATAGTGATACACCTAGATCAGTTACCGAACAAGATAAAAAACCAATGCAACACACTGTGGAAGTCCTCCTACCCCTTGGCGTCAAGACGCCCTTTACCTATGCTCTGCCTGCGGAGATGGGGTTACTGTGCGTTGGTGATATTGTACTGGTTCCATTTCGCGGTAAAGAGCTGTGGGGAGTTGTCTGGCAACTCGACACAAATCCTTATAAGGGCGAGCTAAAATCAATCCGACAGAAAGCAGAGTTGCCGCCGCTTCCCGACCAATTCGTGACTTTTTTAAAACGGATTGCTGATTATAACTATTTTCCCCTTGGCCTTAGCCTCAAGCTTACTTTAAGCCAGACCTTTCTTGAGACTAAAAAAACCAGAAAATTTGTTGATCTTACCCCCCTTCAGTTGGACCATCATACCCCTATTTTTTCCGCCGAGCAACAGTACGCCATCGACCATATGGTTACTGCTATTGACACCCATCGCTTCCAGCCGATTGTCCTCGACGGGATTACGGGCTCCGGCAAAACTGAAGTTTACTTGGAAGCCATTCATCAAACAATTAAGACAGGAAAGCAAGCGCTCGTTCTGCTTCCTGAAATTGCGCTTACCAATCAGATGTTGGCACGGTTTGAAAAACGGTTTGGCAAAAGCCCACTTCTGTGGCATTCCAATGTCAGTCCCACATTTAAGCGACAAACATGGCAGGCCGTTTTAAAGGGCGAGGCGCAAGTGATTGTGGGAGCAAGATCTGCTCTATTCTTGCCCTTCCCGAATCTTGGCCTTATAATTATTGACGAAGAACATGATGGATCTTACAAACAAGAAGATCAAATCACCTATCATGCCCGCGATATGGCCGTGTTGCGTGCCAGTCTTGAGCAAGCGCCGATTGTCTTGGTTTCCGCTACGCCATCTCTCGAAACCGTACAAAATATCGAGGCAGAACGCTATCAGAAACTCACCCTTTCTACCCGTCATGGCGGCGCCGTTCTACCCTCCATCCACCCCATTGATATGCGTCAACAACCAAAAGGATGGCTCTCACCCCCCCTTCTCAACGCGATTCAAAAAACCTTAGAGCGCCAAGAGCAGGTGATGCTTTTTCTGAATCGCCGTGGCTATGCCCCCTTAACGTTGTGTCGTCAGTGTGGTCTGCGCCTCACCTGCCCGAGCTGTGCCGTTGCCTTGGTGGAACACAAACATCATCAACGGCTGTGCTGCCACCATTGTGGCTATAGCCAAACACGTCCGAAAAATTGCCCTGATTGCGGCGCAGAAGATAGCTTTATTCCTTGTGGACCTGGGGTTGAGCGTGTCCATGAACAGGTGTGCAAACGCTTTCCCTCTGCGCGTGTTGAAGTGCTCACCAGTGACACATTGACGTCGGTTGACTTATTAAGTGAGGTTATTGAGAAAATCCGTCGTCACGAAGTTGACATTATTATCGGCACGCAGCTGCTCGCCAAAGGGCACCACTTTCCCCTCATCACTCTTGTTGGCGTAATTGATGCAGACCTTGGCTTAAGTGGCGGTGATTTACGGTGCGGAGAGCGCACTTATCAGCTACTGCACCAGGTATCGGGTCGCGCAGGACGTGAAAAACATCTCGGTCATGTCCTCTTGCAAACCTACTCACCTGACCATCCGGTGATGCAAAGCTTATGCCAGCAAAATCGTGATCAATTCAATAAATTAGAGCTTGTCGATCGCCAAGAGCATCATATGCCGCCCTTTAGCCGACTGGTGAGCCTCAATCTGGGGGGGCGCGACCAAACCCTGGTGGCAGAGACAGCGCGTCAATTAGGATTTAAAGCTCCCAAAGTAGACGCCGTCCAGATCTTCGGCCCCGCGCCTGCGCCTATATCTTATCTTCGAGGCAAACATCGTTGGCGTTTCCTCCTCAAAGCGGATAAAGCGTATCCCATTCAACGGCTGCTCGACCATTGGTTGAGCCAGGTCAAACTGCCTTCTAGCATTACTCTGGATGTTGATGTGGATCCCCAGAGTTTTTATTAAAAAGATTCGGAAGGGAATTGTACCAAGATCCCCCGATAGGTTACTTTTCAGTTTTTTGTCCCAATTTCCATAGCTATTTCTACAAAAAATTCCATAAATTCTTTTTGGCAACTTCCTTAGCGGTAAGCCCAACAGATTTTTGAGGGGGTATATCCGTCAAATCAAGGGTTGGATCCGTCATATCGAGATATTGAGCAAAAATGATTCGTTGCTCATCCTTTTCAATCCATCCGACAAACCACCCATTACGCCCAGCACCGCCACCGGTTTTACCATATAGCTTCCATCCTGCCCATTCTTCATTCCGATTCATAATTTCCCTAGTTTTTTCCTGGGTTTCTTTGGATAAATCAAGCTTATTAGCACATAATTTTTCAAGGAATTCCACTTGCTCACGGGGGGAAATTTCAAGAGATGTCCCTAACCAACTATTTAATAGACCATCATCTTTACCTGGTGTCCCAGAAACATCCATATTTCCATAGTTTAGTCTTGATATATACCCTTGAAACTTCTCTCTTCCAAGACGTTCCGTAATTTGATGGGAAAACCAAACAACAGAATATTTCATAAATGTTTCTGGTGTATGATCTTGGCACCAACTATATTCTAACCCTTTCTCGCGTGTATACCAGTCTTGAAAATTTTCTTCATACTCTTCCTTAAAGTGCCATATCGGAGAATTCTTGGTTTTTAAAATTTCTTCATTGAATCCCATAAGAGCTAGTGGAACTTTAAATGTCGAAAAGGGGGAATGGCGGTCATCGTATTTTCCAATCTCTTGGATAATTTCATTATCTCGTTTTGCTATGAAACCAGAAATAGCATTTTGATTTCTTTCGATTTCTTCAAGCTCAGTAGCGTTGGATACATTTGGTAGATTGAAACCTATCGCAATAAGGACTGTTGCAACTAAATTCAATAATTTCTTTTTCATTTTATCTTCTTTCATAATTGCCAACAATGATAAATCTACGTGTTCAGATTTATCTATTGGTTATATGGTGTTTTAAATATTGCCTTCAATGAATTTATTCCTCGATTCCCAAAAAAGTACTTTCTCCAAATCAATAATTAATTTGTCAATACCATCATCAACTATCATTTGGAACAAATACGCGCTAAAGAGTTTTTGGAGGGTGAAGAGAGGTTAAGAAAAAACAGATAAATTCATTAAATTATCTTATAATACAAATGTCTACAAATAAAAGAGTCCCCACTAATGAATAAAAATAAACTCTTAAAGGTGTGGTTACTGACCACTGTTCTTAGTCTGTCCACCTTTGCTACGCTAGCAGAAGAAGAGGGAAACAAGGATAGAGATTACGCTCAAAGGAAGAGCGTCACCTATCTCAAAGCTGAGCACCTTCTGATAGGTGAAGATAAAATTAATTAATCCTGATGATAATTCATTGGTCCCCTTTTTATACTTATGGTGATAGGATCAGAGTCATCGTTCAAATCTGCAACAACGCGGTTCCATGCAGACCGCATAAGAATATCGCCTGCATTCGCAAGATTCACTTTTTGTTGATTATAGAACTCAATTAAGTTCTGGAGCCTCTTTCTTCTTATCGCTCCAATGGGTAGTTCGGTTTGTAATTTTTTAACAACTGTCAAATCAAATTCTTTAATCGGTGTTGGCACATGATCTCTTTGCCCACATCTATCTTGATTGTTGCACCGACAACCGCATTGCCGCTCTTTTGGTTCGAGAGATATCTGAAAAGCGCCACAACTGGCTCCACCAGCATCCCTTCACGCGTTTCATTGGTAAACTTTTGGGCCGAGACATGCACACCGGCAAGGCGGGCTGAGGAGGTGTTATTGGTAAAGTGAATGTTTCTCGCCGCCCCATCAACAAAGCCGGCGTAATGACAGGCGTTTCCGTGTGGTCGTGCTTCGAGCTACTGGAAAATGTTTTGCGCTGAGTTTCGCTGATGCTTTAAGCAGATTTTAAAAAATAAAAGCTATTTACAATTTCAAAAGATCAAAAAAGGAAGCTGCGGTGCAGCAAGTACGCAGACGGGTTCCAGACTAGTGTTAAAATAATAGAGTAGCTATACCCCCCACGAAATACAGAAAATTCCTTTTTCCTCTTTTTCATACTTCTAAAAGGAGGAAGGCTGGAGAGAAATTATTTCTTAACAAGGCAAATAACTTAGTTTTCTTTCGCTGAAATATTTTATTTTTGCCCCTCCAGGAATAAGAGTTTTGAGCTTACTAGCAATCTCTAAGCCTTGGTTATCTAATGCTTCCATAACATGGGCATATATATTTCTTTGTTCCTTAGAGAGAGGAATAAATTTTTTATATGCGAAATGCCAAATATTAATTTCTTCAATAAAGTCTTTAGGTAAATTCAAATCTTCTAATTCAATTTCACCATTAAATTCATCTTGTATGCATGAGCCCGAATAACTTGGTGATAAAATTAAATATTTCATTATTTTTTTCCTATAAATGTTCGATGAAAAATAACTTGCGTTTCTGGGTTTAAAGCTATTTCAAAAAAACCGCTTTTTCCATTTAGTGTACCAGTCTTCTTATATAATAATGCTCCATCTTGCTGTATTATCGGCTTTGTTTTTAATATTATTTCATCGTATGAATAGGGAAAATTATGTGCCACTGGGTCTTGTAATGCTCTGGTTCTAATTCTTG
>NZ_JQAK01000004.1:272742-303573 GCF_000757605.1 Candidatus Paracaedibacter symbiosus
CTTCTTCATATGCCTCCACAGCATCATACATTGTCATGGCAACGCCAGCAACGTAAACGGCTCCCATGATTAGCGGGACAAAATTATTCTCTAAGGCATTTGTTGCAACTTCAAGACTCACATTTACATCCCGACCAGCTAACGCTGTGACAACAGACGCACCGAGCTTACCCCAGTTCATGGTTGCTCGGGTTTCATTGCGGATGAGATCCTTGTACGCCTTGCTACCAAACGCAATGCCTTCCCTACCTGCTTTTTCATCAACTCGAGCACGGATGTCTTGAGCATCATCTACTGTAAGATCAGCGACCAGCTCAGCCACCATACCACCTAAAGCGCCGGCAGCCGCATCGCCGCGAAGCGCACCAAGCCCCGCGCCCAAACCAGCATGCAATAACTTGTGTTCAATAAAACCGATCTTTGGCCCTTGGGGGTCAATTTGGCCATCATCGGTCAAGCCACCGTAAGCTTTACCAATCTCTTGCGCACAATATTTACCACCTACAGACACAAGGAAGTTGAGACCAGCAGAGCGCATTACATCACCGAAGTTTTGTTGACCCAGCGTCGCGCCAATTCCTCCATCTACCACCGATTTAATGGCAGAGTACTGCGCAATGTCAGCGAAATCAGTATAGCCGAGAGGTGCTTGGACACCAAGACCATCCAACACACCCGCACTCAACGCACTGCTGTCAATGATATAAAAAAAGAGGGCTATCAACCCTCCTTTTAAAAAGCTAATTGGATAATATTAAGAAGTCATCTTCACATTATATTTTTTGCAGAATTTTTCCAGCAGTTCTTTATCAATAAGCTCTTCTATATTGGGGTCAGACTTTACTTGAGGCCACTTCATGGGCGGAACATGCATGGCAACAACAATAGAATGATATGCTGACTGTTTGTGGAGCTTGTCATAACCAGGACTTGTTAATACATGATAGATATGTTCCGCAATTTCTAATTGTAATTTTTTAGCCGCATTATCGATAACCGCACCTAGAACAGAAACAGCCAAGTCTCTAACATTTTCATATTTATCTTCCTTTGCCATTTGAAATGCTTTTTCAGCATATTGAGATTGAAAAAGACGTCCTACCAAGCACCCAACCGTCCTCTCTCGAATAAAGTCATCCTCATCATCAAGATGGTGGGCAATTAAAGGAGCTAAAGATGTTAAGCCAGCATCAGTGGCAATAATAATTGCCATGTGCGGATCGGGATTATACTGAAGATGCCATCTTAAATCTTTAATTGATTCAGGCGACAAACATTCATTTTCCCAAAATTCTTCTTGAATTTCGTCTATAGTTTTAACGGCCATCTTTTAATTCCTTGGTACAAATTGCTTTGTATGATCTAATAATTTACTTGCTTCAGATAATTCTTGATGCAATGCTTGGCGCTCAACTTTTGGCAATTTTGTAAAACCTAGTCGATTTTTAATTGCTTTAATATGCCGCTCAAGTCCTTTTTGAGCCTGCTGGACTTTTTCAATATGATTGTACTCTGTTCCTCTTTGTTTAGCCAAGTCGATTTGTTCTCCTTTTAATTCTTTTTGGGCTGCGCGTAAAGTTGTTTGATTTTTTGCTTTGCCAGACCTTTCTAGTAATTCACGTTTGTATTTATTTGTGTTTCCTATTAACTTCTTCGACTCTTCAGAAAACCCTTCCTTCGCTTTTTCTTTTGCTATCTTCTTTGCCGAGTTCTTACCGCCTTCCTTCGCCCCTTGTTTAATAGCTTGTTTGCCGCCTTCTTTGGTTGCTTTCTTCACTCCTTCTTTCATCACAAGTCCAAGTAAAAGCTTACCCATATTGTTTTCAATCGCATTGGTGGCAACTTCAAGGCCCACACTCACGTCCCTACCAGCTAACGCTGTGACAACAGACGCCCCAAGTTTACCCCAATTCATGCTGGTTTGAAGTTCACTTTGAATCAGGCCTTTGAACTCTGGGCTTTTACGATCGATGCCTTCTATCTCTGCTTTTTCCTGCACCCGAGCAGCGATCACTTCAACATCATCTTTAGTCAAGTCAGCGACAAGTTCACCGACCATTCCGCCGATTGCCCCTGCTGCCGCGTCACCTTTGATGGCTCCAAGCCCCGCGCCCAAACCAGCATGCAATAACTTGTGTTCAATAAAACCGATCTTTGGCCCTTGGGGGTCAATTTGGCCATCATCGGTCAAGCCACCGTAAGCTTTACCAATCTCTTGCGCACAATATTTACCACCTACAGACACAAGGAAGTTGAGACCAGCAGAGCGTATTACATCACCGAAGTTTTGTTGACCCAGCGTCACACCAATCCCTGCATCAACTCCTACTTTAATGGCAGAATACTGCGCAATGTCAGCGAAATCAGTATAGCCGAGAGGTGCTTGGACACCAAGACCATCCAACACACCAGCACTCAACGCACTGGTCGCCAATGACATCACCCCGTCCCGCGACGCAAGTTTGCCCATGGTGGCTTCTAAGTCTCCACCGGTGGCAACCAATGTCGTCGTGATTTGGGTGCACAGGGCCGAGACGGTGGCCGAGATCATCGTCGCTGTCATCATCCCTGTTGTCGCCCCACAAGTACTGGCCACGGCAGCCCCAAGACCGGCAGTGCCAACACCCGCCGTACAGATGGTCGTCAATACGGCCACAACCGCAATCGCCCCAGCGGGGACTTTTTTCGCTTCAACTTTAACATTGTTCCAGGAATGCAGATGACGCGTGGCCTCTTCATAAATCCCATCAATGGTGAGATTTTCTCTCAATTGAGCAGAAATCAGTTTGAGTTTAGAGTCGCGGGTCACGATCTCTTTCACATCCAAGACAGTGGGTGCCATGACTTCTTGGCCTGCGTCCACTGTGATTTTGACGTTGGCGAATCGATTGCCATAGAATTGCTGTGATTTTAAGATGGCCGTGGCCACAACTGGCTCCACCAGCATGCCTTAAGGAAGCTGCGGAGCAGCAAGTACAGCGCTGGATTCCAGATCAGCGTTTAGGCTGCGCCTGCACTTACCGGGTATAATAAGATAGGATTACGAAATAGAAAATCACCATCTTGGAGAGGTATACAAATCACTACCGCTTGGAGTTATTTATGACTCTGCAATACTATTTAATAAATCCTTGATTATATTTTCAGCAGCGGCTCTATCTCCCGGAGAAGAATTCTGGTTATTTTTTAACCATAATTCTAAAGATTTTATTCCCTTTTCTGCTTTATAAATATGAAACTTCTTTTGAGCTGAGTCTCTCGATAATTTATATGATCTTATTGCTGAAGCAATACTACCATTCCCTACTTTTGACCAAAATTCATTGTTACGTTCCCATAGTAATTTTGATTTTTCACCCAAGAATGAATAAATCACTTTATATAACGCTGGATTACCACTCAACTCACTAATCAAAGTTTCTAATAATAAAACTTCCATTTGTGCTTGAGCTTCTATATCGGCGTTTTTTACATAATGTTCAATCTCCAAAAATATTTTTCTCAAATCTAATTCATTTTCTTTGTTGTATTTTAAAGCAGTTATAAGAGCATCACAAAAAAATCATATTTGCTATTCAAATCAATATTTATCTCTTCTACTTTTTCTTCTGCATATTCTTTCCACCATTCATGCTCTTTTAGTATGATTTTTTTCTTTTGTTTTAAAGATTCCAAATGACGATGATATTCTTCATTGTATTTCTCTTGAAGAATGGGGTTTTTTTGCACTAAGTGGTCGATAATATCCATTTTTACTTCTTTGCTGATAATTTTATTTATTAAAAATCAAAATTCTATTGAAGGCTATCAAGTAAGTCTTTTATCACATTTTCAGCAGCAGCCCGATCTCCTGGAAGTGGTCGATTTTCCGGAAGTGAGTTTTCCTTTTTCCCTAACCATTTACCTAAAGCTACAACTCCTTCCTTAGCTTTTTGCGTATGTGATTTTCCTCCAATGGGTAATCCTGTTGCTCTTTCAGACCTTACGGCCGCAGCAGTACTGCCGCTTCCAACTGTTGCTGTATCTCTATGTAGCTTTTTTAATAGGTTGTCTAATTCTGCATCATTTGCATAAGGCCGCTCCATTTCTTTTCGCAGCTCAGTTTTATATCTCTCATGAGTTGCCACATTTTTAGCACTGGATTTGCCTTCCACAGACGAAGAAGAGCTACCCGTCTCATAAAGCCGTCCCTTACCTTTTGGTTCGAGTTTGCCATCAAGGGTACGGCCGAGCTTTTCCGTTTTCGAGCTTGAGAAGGTGGAGGTAACTTTTTCCTTCCCTTTTTTCAGCAGCTCACCACCTTTTTCAATAGCCTTTTGTCCTATTGAGGTAGACTTAACCGCGTTGGCAGCTGTTTTAGCCACTTTACCGACAACTTTAACAGTGGCACCAGCTGCTGCCCCCATTGCAATATCTGTGGCAACGCTTTCAACCGCACCCTCAATACCATCCTCTTCGTAGGCTTCCATGGCATCATAAGCACTTATGGCAAGGCCAGCGACGTAAACGGCTCCCATGATTAGCGGAACAAAATTATTCTCCAGCGCATTGGTCGCAACATCAACCCCCACATCGACATCGTGGCCAGCGAGGGCGACGGCGACGGCGGCGCCGAGTTTGCTCCAATTCATTGTTGTTTGGACCTCATTGCGGATGAGGTTTTGGTAGTCGTCGCTACCAAACTCGACGCCCTGTTGTGAGGCTTTTTCATCAACTCGAGCACGGATATCTTTAGCATCATCTACTGTAAGATCAGCCACTATACCACCCAAAGCACCGGCGACGGGATCACCTTGGAGTGCTTAATAAGAGCTTCTCTGCTACCACAAGAAAAGATTATACTTGGTGGCAGCTTCTCTTACACCAGTCCAACCTATAAATATGTTTTACATTGATGAAATATTATTTATTAAATTTCTATACTCTGAATTTTTTCGATACTTTGGATCTGAGTTCATGATTTTCTTATTTTCAATAATTTTTTCCAAAATATTTTTAATTTTAGCAGGCATTTGAGTAGCGATTTTTTTCAATAATTCTGGCCGAAATTTTAGTTCTGTTCCTATAAGGCAGTGGGCCCATTCGGGAGCTTCCTTTGCAAGCCTTGGAAGCTCTTCAAGAAGAGCTTGTATAACAATCTCTTTATTTGCTGAAGCAAAAACACTATTAACGCTTTCTTGAGTACCATAATCATCTTTGTCGAAAAAAGTCTTCATGAGAACTCTCGCAGTCTCCAAAGAACAATTATCTTCTGCCTGATAAACTAGATCCACAAATTCTTTGTCCATACCAGGAT
This sequence comes from Candidatus Paracaedibacter symbiosus, assembly GCF_000757605.1. Lineage (GTDB taxonomy): Bacteria > Pseudomonadota > Alphaproteobacteria > Paracaedibacterales > Paracaedibacteraceae > Paracaedibacter_A > Paracaedibacter_A symbiosus. The sequence continues at coordinate 278,039 of NZ_JQAK01000004.1, forward strand.
TTTCTCTCTCATTAGAAATTTTTAGAAGCTTTTTTCCCCACTCAGTATTCATCTTTACCTCCTACTTATTATCTATGTACCCTTCTCGTTTAGAGTATTCTAACATCTCTTGAATGGCTTTATTATATTTTGTTCCAGCAAAACTACGAACATCTTTAATATCTTTAGTCATGGCATCCCTCATTTTACCTTGTTCTATAAGATTTTTAATTTGTTGCTTATATACTTTTGAAGATGCACTATTGCCCCAACTTTTTGTCTGGTAATGATCTTTTCTTTCCATCTGAATAGACGGGCCCATTTCACGAGGAATATTATTTACACTATCGGCTGGTATATGATGCCTTTCTATTCCCTTTCCTGTTGTTAGATCACCAAATGCACCTCCTTGATAAACATGATTATCACTAATATCACTTAAAATTCTGGTATCCGGCCCATGATGAGCGGTGTAGCCTTCATCTCTAGTCCTTATGTCAGATGGCGCACCCTCATATCCTCCTAAAGTAGGATAGGAATCTGGCATTGGGGTGATGAGTGACCTCGAGCGCGCCTCTTCGGTTGTGACGCCCTCATCCACCCATCTTGCCTCTTCTGGATGTCCATCCATTGCCGCTTCTTGAGAAGATTGGCTCTGAGCTTCTCTATAGTGATCAACTAAATCACTTGCCCCCTTGCCAGCTAAAACAGCGGTACTCACGCCGATCACGGCACTGCCTGCCCCTATTATAGCACTACTAATACCGGTAGCTTCCGATAAAGCGAGGACAGCGGCGACAATCCCTGGAACCAAGTTATTCTCCAGCGCATTGGTAGCAATATCAATGCCGACATTCACATCATGACCAGCTAACCCGACAGTGACGGCGGCGCCGAGTTTGCCCCAATTCATGGTTGTTTGAACTTCTGCACGGACGAGGTTTTCATATTCCTCGCTTCCAAAGGTAATTCCATGTTCGGCTGCCTTTTCATCAACGCGAGCACGGATGTCTTTAGCATCATCTACTGTAAGATCAGCGACCAGCTCAGCCACCATACCACCTAAAGCACCGGCAGCCGCATCACCGCGCACGGCCCCAATCGCCCCTCCCAGGAAGCCATGCAGGAGCTTGTGTTCTACAAAACCGATTTTTGGTCCATTGGGATCAATTTGGCCATCATCGGTCAAGCCACCGTAAGCTTTACCAATCTTGTTCGCTCCATAAAGAGCAGCACACTCATACACAAAGTTGACCCCCGCATTTTTCAGAGCCTCTGTCGCGCTGCCGCCCATAAAAGCAAAGTTCGTGGCACTTCGGATGGCAGTTGCTTTCATTGCATAATCGGCTGTCTTGGTCAACGTCAGCCCTTTAGCGGCAGGTTTGACCACTTTCAGCCGATCCATTACCCCTTCAGCAACCACGGAAGCTGCCAGAGACAACATCCCTTGTTTAGAAAAGGTGTCTTGGAGGGCATCTTCTATCTGGCCGCCATTCATAATCAACTTGGTACCTATACATTGGCACAGCGTGCTAAAGGCCGCCGACGCAACAGCTCCAACGCCCATCGATCCCGCTATACAACCTTTGATCGCCGCAAACAGTCCTCCACTAGCTCCGCCGCCGGTGACCACAGTCAAAGCCACCGCAATCACTGCCAGCACAGGCGCAGGAACACCCGTCTTTTTGATCTCCACATTTTCCCACGAATCCAGGTGGCGTATCGCTTCTTCATATAGGCCAATAATCGTCGTGTTATGGCGATCCATCTCAACGGAAACCAATCTCAGGGGAGAGTCTGTCGTCACAATCTCTCTCACATCAAAGACTGTGGGTACCATTAACTCTTTGCCCACATCTATCTTGATTGTTGCACCGGCAATCGCATTGCCGCTCTTTTGGTTCGAGAGATATCTGAAAAGCGCCACAACTGGCTCCACCAGCATCCCTTCACGCGTTTCATTGGTAAGCTTTTGGGCCGAGACTTGCACCCCGGCAAGGCGGGCTGAGGAGGTGTTATTGGTAAAGTGAATGTTTCTCGCCGCCATCAACAAAGCCGGCGTAATGACAGGCGTTTCCGTGTGGTCGTGCCTCGAGCTACTGGAAAATGTTTTGCGCTGAGTTTCATGAATATCGGTGACATTCATCGACCCAGCAGCCTGAACATTTGGACGGCCCCCATCAAAGATAATGTCCTCACCCACCTGTTCCCTGGCCCCAATCAGAGTGGTCGAAGCGTTAGGGTTTTGGTGGCGTAAGATACTACTGCCCCCCGCAAAAGTTTGATTAGGCGCATGGGTGTAGGTCGTTTCAGTCGTTATCTTTTCACTTTTTTTTCTGAAAAGACCGCGCCGTTTTATTTCTTTTGTCCTGACTGTCTTTTTAAGATCATGACCTTCAAGAAGAATATCTCCATGGGCGGATTCTCGGATCACATCCCCCAAAGCAAAGGTTTGTGCGCTAGTTTCGTGAATTCCTTGGGGACCGCTTATAAGAACATTGCTTTGCTCACTGATAAATTGTTGCGTCGGCCCTAAATATTCTTCCTCAGTATACACATTCCCATCTTGAGAAATATGTGTATGTTTTTCAGTAAACCTTGTTACCTTCCCAGCTTCAGATTTAATGGAAAGATGATCTCGCGCTACAACTCGATTACCGATAAATGTTTGATCTCCTATTGTGTGAGAGGTGATAGCAGTCGCTGAGGTGTCCCCAGATTCTGTATAAAAATTAATGTATTTTTTAGGAACCACAAGCATAGCAGCTAACTTTAATTGATCCTGGATTTGGCGAGCCTGGTAAGCAATTAATGCGCGTGTCGTTTTCGCTAAATCTCTTTTGGAAATAATGCCTGACTCATGCTGCTGACGCACTTCCTCAGCATTATGAAACATTTCATGGATAAGCTCATTGCCACTTTTCCCATCAATATTCAAAGTTCCCACATAGTTAGCCAACGCTTGCTCGATAATAAACTGGAGAGGCAAAGGATCGATCATAAAACGCTGCAAGGGATCCATGGGTATCCTTGTGTGAGATCCCTCGTGATAATAAAGAAGCTGATCAACACTTGGAATAGTCCCCCCTGAAAGGGCCACATCTGTTGTCACATGCCCATCTGGTAACGCTTTGATGAACCCGTGGGGCCCATACGACTGTTTGGCCCATTCCACCAAATCAAGCATAATATGTGTATCAGGAGATGCCTGGCCAGAGCGCTGCGAATTTACATTTCTTGCCAGGAGAGAATCAGCATTAAAGCTGATAACAAAAGCGTTCGTGGTACCGCTTAATTGAATATGACCCGTGTCAATGCTCATCGTTTGACCAGCCATCACACGCGCGGCAACGGTAGGAAACAAGACATCGGGGAAAGCATGTGTTACGTGAAAGTAAAGGTAAACTAAATGGGAGGGTTTTAAGGCTTCATTTTTAAAAATCCCGTTAAATGGTTGGGTAGGACTGGCTGCCACTCTCCCATTATGGTAAATGCTGTTGCTTGCATAAATATCATTGGCAACGTTGATAACACTTTGATTGTTAAAATGGATATTTCCTCCAGAGTGGAGAGTGGTTTTATCTTCGTTCACCAAGCTAAATCGATTGTCTGTCTGTCCCCGCTGTCCACAGGGATAATAAAGATAATGCTCTGGTATGGAAAGGTTGACCATGGAAGTACGAGCTTGGTTATATTCTTTCCCCTGACAATAAATATCCCCTCTGGCACGAATGTTGGCAGCCTTCGCGCTAATGACGCCGTAATCAAGATTGGCGCCAAGATAAAGATATTCTTGGGCAAAAACTTCCCCTCTTATGGAAAGATTACCCGCATCCGCCTGAAGGATAAGCGGCCCTTGGCTGGCCACATAGGCATTATTCGAGATTGTTTGAGTATAAGGAATGGTGGTAACCGACTGGTGCGCAGGGCTGATACGAGAGCCCGGATGCCCTCTGTTCCAATACTCATTAAGGTAAGCTGTCATATAGGCGCCAGCGTCTGCTGGGATAGCCTTCTCACTGCCTACAAAGATAGATCCTTGAGTGGCGTGGAGGAATGTATTCCCTCCCCCACAAATTTTACTGTACCGAGCATCAATAACGGAAGCCTCAAGAGTTAATAGACCGGTTGTAGTCAGGCGCACCAGAGCGTTATTATGAAGGCCACAACGAAAGTCGCCTTTGGCATACGCTTCCATTTTGTTGGCTGCCAAATCCTGATCTACATGCAGATGGCCAGTTAATTTTAAGACTAAATGGGGCATGGAAAGTTGAGTTGCCTGGGAAACTTCAAAATTGGCCGCCTCCACCTCCAAACGCGGAGCATTCAGATTAACAAGGTTATGAGGTGTCAGGGTTTTCCCAGGTTGTTTGTAGACCAGGGTGTCTGCTTTCCATGTTCCTTGATGCGGCGACGGTAAGTCATAAACTAAGGTGTTTTCGGCAGAGATCTTTGAGGAGCTGCGAATCGTTTGAACTGAAACTACTCCTTCGGGTCCTGAGGTGGCTATTCCTGAGGCAGGCGCTTTTGTAATCGTCCACCGCGGACCATAGAGGTTGATCTGGCATTCATCATGATTTTCCCACATATCAAAGCTGTAGGAGCCACCTTGATCAAATTCTGTTTTGCCACCAGAATAATTAATGAGCGTTCCGTAGGTGCCCCCCTCATGAAGAGCCAAAGTCCCATAATTAATAAGGTTAAGGGGTGTAGCGCTACGGCTCGCTTTTATCAATAAAATCCCTTGGTTTCTTAACGTGGGATTAGAAAGGTGAATTTGAGCATCCAGCAGATCAAGTCGCCCTGTATTTTCTAGGGCGTGCTGAATAATCAATTTTTGATACACTTGAGCGATACCGCTATTAATCAGTGAAGTTAAGGAGGCAAATTCATAAACGCTTAACTGACCATCATTATAAAAAGCTTCTTTCAGACAACCTAACTCATTGGCCCGCATGGTCCCGGTGTTGCGAAAATCCTTCTGGTTCAAATAGGCGATTCCCACCTCTAAATCGCCGGCATTGGAACTGTTGATGGTGTCGTTCTGCTCCATCCACAGCTTGTGTATGTTAACCTTGCCTGCGCCTAGGATAAAGTTCTGCGTTAAGTGGGTGACGTCAAGATACCCTGCGGTGATAGTTGCTTCCCGCCCCAGCGTAGGATTTGTTTGATTTAAGAAGCTTGCAACGCTAATTGTGGCAGGCGCCTCAGCATTCCCGATAAGCGTTAATTGTGAATTATTGAGGAAGCTACCCTTACCCGTTATCTCATGGAATTGGAGGGTCCCTAGGTTTTTGGCGCTCCCTGAAACATGATGAATCCCTAATTTAGTAAGCTCGGCTTTTCCACGATTGAGAAAACTCACCCGATGATCCGGGGTTTCTTGGCCCCCTAAGTTTAACTCCCCCACACCCATCTGACCATCATTCGTAAATAGGTGATGATTCAAGGTCATCTTACTGGCAAGCAAAGTACCAGAGTTTTGATACTTTGCCGCTTGAGCACCTCTTTCGATCAAGAGAGTATCTACCTCTACTTTTCCTGCTTTTAAAAGCAGTTCTTTCACCGTCGACTTAATGGTGGCATGACCCCCTACCACTTCAGCTGTTTTACCTGTGGCCTCGACGGTTTCGTTGGTAAAGTTTTTGATCGCGATGACTGCCGGTGCCTGTGCATCCCCGACCAATACCAGCTTGGATAGATTCTCGAAATAGCCTTGGCCCGTTATTGATTTTGCGCAAACAGTCCCTTTATTGGTCACCGTTCCGCCACGCTTCACATTTACTGCGTCTGTTTCAAGAACACCATAATTCTCAGCATTCGTTGTTGTGACCGCACCCCCTTTGAGAATCTTTCCTGTGGGAGCATTAACCAGGCGAGCTGCCGTAATAGAGGCCCCTTCAATTGTGCCTTCATTGGCAACCGTTTCACAGACAGACATCACAACACCGCTGTTATCCTCCCCACCAATAGTCCCCTTATTAAGCACATTACCCTGGGCAATGACTTTATATCTCTTTCCTGTAATCGATCCTTGGTTATCAATCCCGCTGTTTAAGGCATTAAGGTTGACTGTGTCATGGGCGTCGATAGTACCCGTATTGGAAAGCGCGCGGGTCGTAATAAGGTCAACATTGCCGGCTTGAATGGCTTTGTGGTTGTGCAGCTCGCCCAGATACCCAGCTACAAGGCCTCCAACCATCTCCCCTTTATTATGTAAAGTTCCCTGGCCTGTTAGAATAAGTTGGCTCTCACAGGTCAAAGTTTTGTGGTTTTCAAAAGTACTGCCTTTTTCAATATGAAAATGCATATCCCCCAAACTGCCAATCATCCCCCGATTTTTCAGAGTTCCTCGCAATAAGGAAAAATGGGGCAGAGTCACAGTTGCATTTTTCTTGATAATAGCTTCAGACTTTGAATCGCGTAATTTGAGACGGGTCTCAATCACCGCCACGTTATTGCCTAATGTCACCTGAGACGCTTTTAGCTGAAGCGAGTTGAGAGCAAAATTCTGGAGCTCAATTGTCCCCGAACTGGACAGCGTCAGATTATGTAAACCATCATTTTCCCCGGTGACTAACACTGACCCATCACGTAAGATGAGAAAATCTAATCCCTCTAAGGCCTTGGTTTGCCACTTATAACCAATCATCCCATGCTTTTCATGATCAACAGAGGTGAGGGAATTCTCTTCCATAAACCGTTGAGAAAATTCATGGCTATCGGAAATGAAGGTCTGAAAAAGGGTTTCTTTTTGGCTTGCCCTATCTTCAGAGCCAGATTTCTTTTGAAGTTTTAGCTCAACTCCCCCGAGCTTGACCTCCTCATCAAACACGATATTTCGGCGTTTGACCTTAAGTTTAAAATCAGTTTCCTGCCAATGGTTCCACGTTAAGCTTTCAGCAACTGCAAAACTCGGGACGATGCTTAAATGAAGATAATTGACAAGTAAAAAATAAACAAACAACCGCTTGAGAAAAGTGACAACCATGGGAGTAAAAGGCCTAACATTAATTTTTTGTTAAGCAATACTTAGAAACTGTTAAGAAAATTTCAACGAGAAAAACACTCTAAAATCGATGCTTTTTCTCTTTTTCTCATTTTCTCTTCTGAAAAACGCCCCTTTAAAATTTTTTCACATCAATTTTATGGGTGACTTTATAAAAATTTGAAGAGAATTATGGCTTACTTCCTTATTTACCTGAACAAGGAGATATTTATTTTTTGCGATAGCATTTACGCTCTGTGCACTTAGATTTATTATAAAAATTATCCAAAATGGCCCCATGATGTAGGCAGTTATAAAATCGGTTTTGGATTACCTAAGAATTTTAATATTTAATACAGAGATTTATAGTGAACTAAGCCCTCGATTCCTCAATGAGGTTAAGATATGAAACTTAGCGCGGACGCAAAATCGCAATCTGCTCATTATGACTTTAAATATGGCGTTGATTATAAACAGTCGATCTTGGAGAAAGAAAGTTTTTATATCTGAAAAAGGTATCATCAGTCCCCTTTCCCCTTCGCGGATGACGGTATCTATAATCTCACTAAACGATGATTTGATGAAATTTCTCCCCCCTCCTATTTCAAATACTATTTTTCAAATACTTAATAGCTTTATATACTTGTCTCATATTTCATAATCTTATATTCTCATTATATTTGGCTATTTATGAGAATATGGGGCTTTTTTATCGGTATTTAAAGGTTTAATACTTTAAAAGATCTGTTAAAAAACATGTGTATTAGGCATCTTCGCTCGGTAGAAAAAGGAATAAATAAAGATGGAGGAAAGGAATAAATCATGCTTTCCCTCTCTCCAAAATTAATAGATCATTTTAAATTTTATTTTCTATTGTACGAATCCTTCAATTAGTTAAATTACTGGCGTCCTCTAAAGTCTTTTTATTCATTGGATCTTGTTGCTCGAATTCTTTAGCTTGGAATCCTCTTTGGGCCGAAGAAGACCTTATTTCCATTACATATCCTTGAGGATCGCACGCAAATGCCAGGTGTTGTACATGATCTGTATTTGCATTTACAATAATTGGTTCTATTATAAATCTGGCTTCATTTTTTTTAAACGCTGGATAATCCCATCAAATTCATTCTTGGTTAAATTGTAAAGGCCCCAATGTTGGCTACTAACAAAATATGTATCTCTTATCTTATTTAATTTTAGTATGTCATTGGGAATAGAATTAACTTCGCTCATCTCTACTTTAGGTAATTGATTAAATGAAATAATTATAGGACCAATTTCCAGAGCATAGACAGGGTTACCTTCGGGCGTAGTACCTTCATTTACAGGCACCCGAAACACATCTACATAAAAATTTCTTGCTTTTTCAATATCCTCCACAGGCAAGGCTAAATGCGATTTTGTATTCATATATTTTATTTCATTATCTTTATCACATCCAAAGCATAAAATTGGAAATGTTAAAAATACTACTAAGGGAAATAATTTATTCATAATAGTTCTCCTTTTAATAAATTGATGTTGTGTTATTTATTTGTCTTTCTGACATCTCTAATTGTCGTTCAGAAGGGTAACATTTGGAAGTAGGGTTATGGTTTAAGGGTTTAAACTTCTAGTAGAGCAAATAAAAAAATGAGTTTGCGATTAATGAGTATAGATATGAATTTTCAACAATTAAAAATATTCGTAAGTGTAGTAGAATGCCAAGGATTTAGTGCAGCTGCACGCCTTTTAAACCTTTCACCTATGGCAGTTAGTAAACAGATAAGAAGCCTAGAAAATATATTAAATGTGCAACTGATAGAAAGAACTAGTACAAGATTTCAAATTACAGAAATAGGATTACTTCTCTATAAGCATGCCATTCATATTTTAAAGGATATAAATAACCTTAAAGACATTGTTTTATCTTTTCATAACGAACCTAAAGGTGAGCTACGAATATTTTCTAGCATCGCATTTGGTGAAAAATATATTATCCCTAACCTTAAAGAATTTCTTCAAATTTATCCTAAGATTTTATTAAACCTAGATTTAAGTGATCGAGTGCCTGATGTTCAAAGAGAAGGAATAGATGTATGCTTTGGCCTGGTTTCTCATTGGGATGTAGAGCTTATACAGAAAAAACTTCTTGAAGGTACCCCCTGTATATTAGCAGCTCCCTCTTATATAGAAAAATATGGGGAACCTTATGAGCGTAAAGACCTTTCAAAATATAAATTTATCTGCCATTCTAATAGACCGGAGCCTCTAAGTATTAACTTTTCAAATGGTGACGTGATAGATATTAAGCCTAGCATTTTCATTAATAATCATAAGGCTTTCCTTTCTTGTGCTATTGAAGGATTAGGGTTAATTTATACTTATGACTTCCTTGCGAAAGATTTAATAAATAAGGGACAGCTTAAGAGAATACTTAGCGGCGAAGAAACACCAAAAGTTAGTTATTATAGTTTTTACTCTCCTACACATCATATTAAACCTGCCTCTAGGCTTATGCTGGACTTTATTTTAAATAAGATATCTATAAATGGTACCAACATAGCTTATAGCGATAGGAATATCTGACTGCGTAGCCCACAACACTTTTGGGTATCAGGTACCCTTTGTAATGATCTCTCATCGTAAAATCTTCCTTTTCTTATTGGAAGATTTTTACAATCAAATCTTATTCCATTCAACAATTTGACGATGCCTGCAGATTAGCCACCAAGTAGTTTTTTAATGTAGCAATTTCCTCTTCGTTACTATTTTTTGTTTGCTTCTTTTCTATAAGCTAGCAAGGAGTTGTACCGGAAAGCTAATCTATATAATAGTTCATCCATTCCATATTCTTGTAATAAAGAGGTGATTACGATAAGCTTCAGATTCTTTAATTATACCAAGAATCATCGAATTAATTTCTTTGCAAAGCTCCCTCTGATCTTGCAAAATATTACGGTGCTCCTTTAGTTTTTTTATGATTTCTTGTAAAGCGAGTCTTTTTTCTGATTCCTCATTAGCGGCATAGTACGGCTCTAAAAATGCTTTCAAAAAATGATGTTGGCTTTCTTTTGCATATTTTAATCCTAACAAAATACCCTCCATTTTTTTATCAGTATCACGTTGAGGTGTTGTAGAAATCAAAATCTCCTGCAAAATGGTGATTGAACTTTCATAAATCCCATATAATTCTTCTAATTTCTCATGGAGTTTTGCTGATTTTAGAAGGTCAACCATATCAGGTGAAGTTAAGCAAAGATAGGGTGGCAAGTCCTCTCTCAGTTTAAAATATAAGTCAGCGATGCTTTTTTTGCTGGCAACCATTTCCAGGGAAGGAGTTGGTGCCGTAGGGTTCATCTTAAGGCAGCTAATCAAAAATCCAGGTTCATTAATTTGGGTCACTAACTTTATATAAACATCACTCAGATTACCAATTTGGTGGCTCAAAGCTTTAAGAGAAGAATTCTCACCAAAACCACGGCCAAAACCACCGCCCGCAAAACCTTCTAGAAAGATATGGTGATCCTTTAAGCTTTCTAAACTTTCTTTTAGATTTTCTATATCTGTCTGTGGTCCTTCTAGCGTTGGGGTGGGATTGTAGTTGGTTAAGTCACAAGTAAAAAAGCGCTGAAGGGCTTGTTTTGCTTGTGGAAGTTTTGGGTTTAGTTTTAGCGCTGAGGTATACATCTTCACGGCTTGTTGATAATTTTGAGTCGCTCCTCTTCCGACCTGATACATTACCCCAAGGCTACCTTGAGCAGTAGCATGACCTTGCTCAGCAGCCTTCGTGTACCATTTGACAGCGTGATGATCGGCTTCTTCTCCTTTAGGTATTCCTGCACGGCCTTGCGCATACATTCCTCCAAGGCTAAATTGAGCAGTAGCATGACCTTGCTCAGCAGCCTTCGTGCACCACTTAACAGCTTGCTGATCGGCTTCTGGCCCTTGAGGTATTCCTGCACTGCCTTCTAGATACATTCCCCCAAGACTAAATTGAGCAGTAGCGTGACCTTGCTCAGCAGCCATAGTGTACCATTTGAAAGCGTGCTGATCGGCTTCTGGCCCTTTAGGTATTCCTGCACGGCCGTCTAGATACATTCCCCCAAGGCTACATTGAGCATTAGCATGACCTTGCTCAGCAGCCATAGTGTACCATTTGAAAGCTTGCTGATCGGCTTCTTCTCCTTTAGGTATTCCTGCACGGCCGTCTTGATACATTACCCCAAGGCTAAATTGAGCAGGAGCATTACCTTGCTCAGCAGCCTGAGTGAACCATTTGGCAGCGTGATGATCAGCTTCTTCTCCTTGAGGTATTCCTGCACGGCCGTCTAGATACATTCCCCCAAGGCTACATTGAGCATTAGCATGACCTTGCTCAGCAGCCTGAGTGAACCATTTGACAGCGTGATGATCGGCTTCTTCTCCTTGAGGTATTCCTGCACGACCTTGCGCATACATAAACCCAAGGTTATTTCGAGCATTAGCATGACCTTGCTCAGCAGCCTTCGTGTACCATTTGACAGCGTGATGATCGGCTTCTTCTCCTTTAGGTATTCCTGCACGGCCGTCTAGATACATTCCCCCAAGGCTACATTGAGCATTAGCATGACCTTGCTCAGCAGCCTTCGTGTACCATTTCACTCTTTCAACGTTTTCAATCCCTTTGGGTGGTAACTGTTCAAAAGAAGTCGTCTCACTATAAACTTTTTCTTTCTCGCTGGGGGGATTTAATCTCATTTTCTTGCGGGGAGGAGGAAGGTCACCCTGGGGATCATCCTCTTTTTCCATAGCGTTCAAGTTTAAAATAAGGAGGGAAGAGATTAAAAAAAGACAAGAAAAAGATTTCATTATTATGCTCGCTTAACTTATTATTTTTATTAGCCTTGAATAGGGCATGTTTTTCACATAAATAATCTACTTATTACTTTAATGAAAGGATAAAATTCCCCCCTCTTTTTCCATGGGATTAGCGTTAATCTATCGCTTTCCTAAAGGTGCTCAAGTGCCTACTGCACTCCCAGGTCTTTTGCACGAAAAAATAATATATACGAAATCGCCAAATCTGATAGATCAGCACATCCTCAAAAACCGAGTTTAAATATTCCCTATTCTCTAAACAAGTTGGCGGGGCCTTATAACTCCTTAAAGCAAGAAAACTTAAATTCAAGCTACAACTTTATTTAGTTTTCAGAATCAGAAGGCGCCCATTTCTGGCTAGGCGTGTTGAACGAGCTTAAGCAACGTGGCGTAAGACATCTTGATTGCTTGTGTGGATGGACTTACGGGATTTCCTCAAGCGATTCAAGGGGCTTTTCCTCATACCCAGGTGCAGTTGCACGTGGTGCATCAAATTCGTCATTCTCTTAGATATGTAGCCAGTAAAAACCAAAAAGAATTTGTGGGCGATTTAAAACTTATCTATCAAGCACCAAACAAAGACATTGCTGAAAAACACGTGGACGAGCTTGAAAAAAAGTGGGGATCTAAATACCCTATGGTTATTAAGTCTTGGCAAGATAATTGGGAACAGTTGAGCCACTATTTCTGTTATTCAGAGCCCATACGCCGCCTGATTTATATGACGAATGCAATCGAAGGTTTTCATCGTGGATTGCGCAAATTTACGAAAACAAAAGGTACTTTTACGAGTGAAAATGCTCTGTTCAAGCTGGTGTACTGTGTGCGTGCCAGAAGATTGCTAAAAAATGGTCCATACCCTGATCGGTCCATATATTGTAAGTTCGGCTAATGCAACAAGGGCTTATCAATTCCTTTGGCTTTCTCATTTTCTGCAAGTTTAGCTTGAGCTCCCGGATATCCGTGCTGAGCAGCTTTTTCATACCAAATCCTTGCTTTTGTTTCACTTTTTTGGAGTCCACCGCTGCCAATTTCATACATTTCTGCAAGCTTAAATTGAGCACCGGGATGTCCTTGCCAAGCGGCTTTTTCATACCAAAGCCTTGCTTCTGTCTCATTTTTTTGAAGTTCGCTGCTGCCAGTCTCATACATCGTTGCAAGCTTAAACTGAGCAAGAGGATGTCCTTGTTGAGCGGCCTGTATGTATAACTTTAATGCTTCTGTTTCACTTTTTGGGAGCCCCCCTTTGCCGGTTCTATACATCATTGCAAGTTTATCTCCCGCAACTGGATGTCCTTGCTGGCCGAGTTTTTCGTACAACTTCACCGCTTTTTCCAGCTTTCCCATGCTTTCATACAATTCTGCAAGATTAAACTGTGCCTCTGGATAAGCTTGCTGTGCAGACTTTTTAAACCATTTTTTAGCCTCTTGCTTATTTTTTTGAAGTCCACCAATACCAGTCTTATATATCATGGCAAGGTTATTCTGAGCTATGGCATCTCCTTGCAAAGCAGCCTTCTCGAACCATTTTTTAGCCTCTCGCTCGTTTTTTTGAAGGCCCTCTCGGCCATTTAGATACATAAGACCAAGCACACCTTGAGCCTGAACGTGACCACCTTTGGCGGCTGCTCTACACCACCTTATCGCTTTTTCTTCATTCCTATTAACGCCTCGCCCCTCTGAATATAAGCCTCCAAGAATATACTGGGCAGGGAGACATCTTTGCAAAGCAGCCTTTTTGCACCACTTCGCTGCTTCTGTTTCACTTTTTGGGAGCCCACCTCTTCCCATACCATACATTTCTGCAAGCTTAAACTGAGCAATCGCGTGATCTTGTTGAGCCGCCACTTGGCACCACTTTACCGCTTCTGCTTCATCTTCACGAGCAACACTTGCACGTCCCTCTGCATGCATTATTCCTAAAAGAGCAAGAGCGTCGCTATTGTTTTGTTGAGCAGCCTTCTTAGCCCATCTCACAGCCTCTATATCATTTCGCAGGCCTTCGTCTTTGCTTGAATAAAGCCTCGCTAATTTGAAAGACGCTTCTATATGCCCTCTTTCAGCAGCTTCCTTGTACTGTTTTTCTGCTTTCTTCATATTCTTATCGCTACCACGCCCTTCTTCGTAGCACCCTCCCAGGTCATAAAAAGCCTCACTCTCTCCTTGCCTTGCAGCTGCTTGGAGCCAGGAAAAGCCAATTTTTTCATTTTTCTCAACCCCTATACCATTGAGATAACAGAGCCCTAAATAACGCTTGGCTTCAGCATTCTTTTTTTTGTACCTTGTTCATAAAGGTCAAATGCCTTCTTAGGATTCTTCTCGACTCCCCGCCCCTCTTCATAGCATCTACCCAGAGCACAAAGCGCTCCGGCATGTTTTTTAGCAGCCTCTGCAAACAATAAGAATGCTTTTTCTGGATTGCTCTTTACGTCCTTTCCATCCCCCAGATAATACAAGCGACCAAGTTGATATTGAGCATGGGGTTCTCCTTTTTTAGCTCTTTTTTTATAGCTTTCATAAAGCTGCAAGGGTTGAGAAAGGGGCCATGGTAAAAGCTGATACTCTTTTAACCACTCTAAAAGACATTGAAATTTGGAATAAGACAACCTCACCCCTAAATTTTCTTCGGCTCTTTGGGACCCTTTATCAGTATGAACTCCTACCGTATAGTAGCCTTCATAATCTTTTTCTTCCCATTTGCTCCATACCGCACTTCCACTCTGCCCTTCGTGAGTATCAATATCATAAGCGAGTTGCTGAGAATCTACTCGCTTGAGCTCATCTTCCATTGTCCACATTTGAGTAGATTTAAAGTCTCCCTCCCCTTTATCACCAGGATAGCCTGTAACAGAAATTTTATGAGATTTAAGGACATTATCAGCCGCACATGCAATCCCAGACCACCCTGTGAAATAACCAATAGGATCATCCAGAATAACCATTCCGAAGTCATAATGCTGCTTATCGTTCTTTTGTTTCCACCCTTGTGTACAGAGAAGCAGAGTTCCCTTAGCATCCCCAAAAGGATAACGGTTTCCATCACGTCCTGGAGTAAAAATAACTTCTTTTGCCCAGCGGCCACGCTTCCTATCATAAAGATTATGAGCCGCTGTCAGGACATGATTGGGGCCTATAAGGACACCTGAACCTGTAAAGTATATTTCTCCTCCAAAGGTCATGAGAAGATGCCCATGCATACTATAAGGCCACTCATGGGTATTAAAGATGCGCTCTCGCCGATCTTGGGAGGTTAAGCCCATCTGCTCTGTAGGCCCTACTACTGAAGTAACTTCACATCGTCCTTTCTCACATTTCACAGCTGGAATACTTATGGGTTCAGCTCTCTTGTAGACAAAGACTGCAGCTTGATTATAGTCCTTAGGAGGTTCATAGGAAGAGGTTAACCATATTTGCCGTTGAAGATCTTCGCGAAATTCAAAGTTTCCTTTTTTATAACGGATAGTATCTATGAAGGGATCTTTAGAACGTAAATCCTGTACAACTGGAACAAGTAAAGTCTCCATTTCTCCACTAAGGCTTGCCGCCTGTAGTTTTCTTTCTGCAAGGATAATTAAGGAGAACAAAAAGAGTAGACATAAAGATGTTGATTTAATAAAGCACAATTGTTGAAAATGTACCTTTGTCTTGCTTTGTACCATAATATCCTCCTATAGGGAGAAAATAGTTATTTAATATACAGTCAGCGTATGACTTAGACTTTAATAATAAGAAGATGAATTTCTTTCCAATTTATCTTTTATAATCTCTTTATTTCTCTCGACAAATGCCTTAATAATTTCTCTATTCTCTTGTCTGTTAGCACAAGACTCAAGTGTTTCAAGTACACTTTGATTAACCTTATTCAAAGCAATGGGGTTTTCCAGTGTAGGATTAATCCTAAAATAATTATCCCCAAACAATTGAGTCATCATTGTATGGTTCCCAATACTATGGCTGGTCATTAATGCATCAACAAAGGATTTTGCATGAACCATGCCCGCACTATCAGGTATGGCTTTTGTAGGGGATTCTCCTGTACCTAAAGAGAGTATTGATATACTTTGAGGATTAAATGAACCCCCTTGATATTCTTTTACTAAAGAAGCAGCAATAAGCGTAGAAGG
The DNA here is from genome assembly GCF_000757605.1 of Candidatus Paracaedibacter symbiosus. GTDB lineage: Bacteria > Pseudomonadota > Alphaproteobacteria > Paracaedibacterales > Paracaedibacteraceae > Paracaedibacter_A > Paracaedibacter_A symbiosus. The sequence continues at coordinate 293,969 of NZ_JQAK01000004.1, forward strand.
ATTATTAATCCACATGCCCCCGTCCACCAAGGAAAAATCTTGAAGTTCGCCATGGAGCGAAGGTTTATAAGCTTCAAAAAAAGTAGGGGCGGCCGAAGTGCTTCTAGCCACTTCCCAGATTTTATAGTCCCCATATTCCTCTCCATTTGTAAAGGTCCAAGGCTTACCTTTCGTCGTACATGCTGTTACTAACACATTGGTTTTAGCTTCTTTAAGGGACATTTCCTTAAAATTAGCCTGCAAAAGATGTTCCAAACTGCTTGCATTATACCAGTGTCTTACAAGGCCAAAAAAGTCCATATACTGCACGCTATATGTAATTTTTTTATGTTTAGGAAAAATATTATGTCCTTCTTCCTTAAAAAAACTTATTAAGTTAGCAGTGGGCAAATTAGCGGCAACTCCTAAAGCTAAAATCCCCCCAATTGAGGTGCCCCCTACGTAATCAAATACGTTATAAAGGGGAGTTTTTATATCTACTTTCTCTAACTCTTCTTCAAGCATTTTTAACCATTTCGCAGGCATCAATCCACGAATGCCTCCCCCATCGATAGAAAGTCCTATTTTTGGTACTACATCGTGATCGGATTTTTCATGCCCCTCAGAAATAAAGTCTAAACCTCTATCTTTAATAAAGTTTTTCGCTTCTCTTTCTGACGGCATAAGAGACAATTCTATGCGGAGAGGTTCTTCTTTTGGCTGCGAGAGATTGTCATCAAAAATTTCTTTTACTTCTTGCTTTTGCTGTGAGAGAGGACACGGTATAGGGAGAGTAACAATATTTAGCTGATTTTCTTGCAAGGGCGGAGGCTGAAGAGGTTCTGCGGCAAAGATAGAGAAGTTTAAAAATGATATAATTGTGACCAATGATAAAGTGCTTTTGATGGACTTCATAGGAAACTCCTCCTTTTAATATTGAGACATTCTTAAGCAAGTATTGAAGGGCCAATATGAGCAGTAAATTTTTAAGGGATTAAACTATTATTTTATTAAAGACAGGAATAAATATATTTACCCCTATAATGTACAGACTGATTTAAAAGCCTAAAATTTAACAGGAAAATAAACAACTGGGTTTCTCAAAAATATAGATCACTTTTTTTGATGATATCCCATCTTGATCAACAGTCAACAGCGCTAGGCAATGTTGCTGCCCAAAGATTTTCCGCCATGGAAGACAGTCTATGACTACTTTCGAACGTGGAGTCGAGCTGGTGTAGTTCCCCCAGTTTAGCAAGCAAGTTTTAAAGGAGTCCCCTGCTGCCTGTTTTCGGTTAAAAATCTCTGTTCAAAAGTATTTGGTGGTGTATAGCCGAGCGTTGAATGCAAATAAGCTGTATTGTAATGTTCGATCCATTGGTTTAGCTCATCAATGAAAGCTATTGGGCTAGTCCACTCTTTCAGCCAAACAAACTCTTCCTTGAGTGTATGCATAAACCTTTCTGTATCCGTGTTTCCTTGCTGGCATCCATTATCAGACATCAGTTGCACACTATGTCCATGCGTTCCATTAGTAAATTGGCGGTTGACGGCCTTGTTGAGAGCAATCAACCAATGCCAGGATTTGGATTGTAAACCGTCATAATGGCCAAGGACTTTCTTGGTATACCAATCAATAATGATAACCACATAAATCCAGCCAAAACCTTCAATCATCACTTTTGTCATATCAATTCCCCACCACTGGTTGGGACGGATTGGTTTTGGCTTTTTAGTGTCTGCACGGCGGACTGCCTTAAGTTTCATATTCTTTTTTACTTGCAGGTCATGTTGCTTCATCAGTCGCCGAGTAAGCCGGTGGAACCGCCCCACCAGCTTCTCTCAGATCCGTACGTGAACCTCTCGATTCATACGGCTCGTATTAGGCAAACGCTCCTATCACTCCTTGCTTCCAGTGTTCAAACAGCTCTGGCTTTGCCTTCTTTATGGTTTGCATAAAACTAGCAGCTCTTGTTTTGTGGCCTCTCAATTTTTCCTACTTTTGCATGGCCCAGGCAAGCAGAGTTAAATCAAAGTGCCGCATAACCTGTCGGAGTCCCGATCTGTTGTAGACACCATAGTAATTTATCCATCCTCTTAAGATTGGATTATACCATTTGGCTATTTCCTCAAGACTAAGATCCGATCTGTAGCGTACTCCTGATTGCCGGACCATTTTCCGCATTGACTTGGCTGCGGTTTTACTAACCGCAGGACTAAAGCTCATAAATACGCAATTTATTTGGTGATTCTTTGATTGTCTCGGACAAAAATCGTATCCCAAAAAGGTAAACTTTGTATTCTGATAGAGCTTTCGTCGTTTTCCATCTTTGCAGTAAATAATCTTTGTTTTCTCTGGATGTAGGTCTAGTCCACAATCTGCAAAACGTTGCTTAAGGGCAGTCAGTAGTGCTTGAGCCTCATGCTCTGTTTTGCAGTGAACCAACCCATCATCGGCATACCGGCACCAAGGTATGTCCTTGTCGTATTTTCCCATCCACACATCGAACACATAATGGAGAAACAAATTACTTAAAACGGGACTGACCACTCCACCCTGCGGCGTGCCTTTATGGTGCTCAATGAGCGTTCCATCAGGCATTTGCATGAGAGCTTTCAGCCACCGTTCTATGTAAAGAGTTACCCATGAATTGTCCGTGTGTTTTCTAATCGCTTTCATCAGGAGATCATGCTCCTCTGTCTTTTTCGGTATAGAAACCGCCTTTACAGGCGGCGGAAAATACGTACCAGATGACATCCGATTCCAGATCTTATAAAGATTATTCTTCAAGTCCTTCTCAAAGTCACACAGAGACTGTTGGTCTACACCAGCCGACCCCGCATTTTCTTTGACCAATTGATAGGCCCTCATCACTAGTTGCTTTGGAATGATGAAGGGCTTTGTCTTACTCAAAATGTCCTCCTCTTTCGAGTTGTAAATTGATTCGACGGCCTAATGCAACTCCTTCGCTCCATGACCATTACAGTCACTTCGTCACTACTACAAGTTGCTCCGTCCCAGTGCTTTGCATTGGTACTCTCACCCTTGTGAATTTTGTCACTTGGATTTCTCCCTTAGCATCAAAACGACTGGTTCCCGCAGTTCCTCACAAAAGCCTCAATCAAACTCACGCCACCTGCACGCCGGATACCATCTACCCAGTCATCAGGCTCCTGGTAGACTTGTCTGAGAGTGTCAAACAGGCCCTCATTTTAATATCAGTCTTACATCTAACGACGCTTCATCAGTGGTTCGTTTTCACTCGTCTTTTTGATCATTACCTTTTCTCAACGCTCACGACCACCACTCTTAATGGCAGCCGCTTGAGAGGGTTTGAAGCCTGCTCCTGAAAGCCGACTTCGACGGGCCTTCCGTCATCTTTTGTAAAGCTTATAGAACTTCAGATCATATCGGTCTCTTTCTGTTCTTGTCTGCGGCGCAAGCTCGACTCGATGTTTGCTGATCTTTAGCCCATTCACATAATTATCCATTGGCGTCGCTGCATTTTCGTCTTCCTTTTGCTTAAAACAACAAAAAGACTCCTTTATTTCAACTCTTTTCCAAACTGGGTGCAGCATACGTAGCTGTCCTGCTCAGTCTTTGAGCCACACGTTCTCAAACAGTTTTCCCAGCAAAATCCCGATAAGATAAAATCCTTGTTTTTAGAGGCTCTAAAAACGACAATACCTGGTATGGTCCTTATTATTAATGTTTTTATGAACACTGATAAATTAACTTATTTGTGAGTTAATCTAAATGCTCATGCCATACCATCAGCGCCAAACGACGCATCTTACGTTCTTACTGCCGTGTTGCTTGATGTGAATTCTCAATTCTATTATTCAGTCTTTTATGCTGACGATGCCTGCGGATTAGCCGCCAAGTAGTTTTTTAATGTAGCAACTTCCTCTTCGTTACTATTTTTTATTTGCTTCTCTTCTATAAACTAGCAAGCAGTTATACCGGAAAGCTAATATATATAATAGTTCATCCATTCCATATCCTTGTAATAAAGAGGTGATTACGATAAGCTTCAGATTCTTTAATTATACCAAGAATCATCGAATTAATTTCTTTACAAAGCTCCCTCTGATCTTGCAAGGTATTACGGTGCTCCTTTAGTTTTTTTATGATTTCTTGTAAAGCGAGTCTTTTTTTTGATTCCTCATTAGCTGCATAGTATGGCTCTAAAAATGCTTTCAAAAAATTATATTGGCTTTCTTTTGCATATTTTAATCCTAACAAAATACATTTTATTTCTTTACTAATATTGCCCTGGTCTGGGGCAATGGCCGAAACTTCCTGCAAAATGGTGATTGAACTTTCATAAACCCCATATAATTCTTCTAATTTCTTATGAAGTTTTGCTGATTTTAGAAGGTTAACCATATCAGGTGAAGTTAAGCAAAGATAGGGTGGCAAGTCCTCTCTCAGTTTAAAATATAAGTCAGCGATGCTTTTTTTGTTGGCAACCATTTCCAGAGAAGGAGTTGGTGCCGTAGGGTTCATCTTAAGGCAGCTAATCAAAAATCCAGGCTCATTAATTTGGGTCACTAACTTTATATAAACATCACTCAGATTGCCAATTTGGTGGCTCAAAGCTCTAAGAGAAGAATTCTCACCAAAACCATGGCCAAAACCACCGCCCGCAAAACCTTCTAGAAAGATATGGTGATCCTTTAAGCTTTCTAAACTTTCTTTTAGATTTTCTATATCTGTCTGTGATCCTTCTAGTGTTGGGGTGGGATTGTAGTTGGTTAAGTCACAAGTAAAAAAGGACTGAAGGGATTGTTTTGCTTGTGGGAGTTTTGGGTTTAGTTTTAGTGCTGAGGTATACATCTTCACGGCTTGTTGATAATTTTGAGTCACTCCTCTTCCGACCTGATACATTACCCCAAGGCTACCTTGAGCAAGAGCATTACCTTGCTCAACAGCCTGAGTGAACCACTTGACAGCGTGCTGATCCGCTTCTGGCCCTTGAGGTATTCCTGCACGGCCGTCTCGATACATTACCCCAAGGCTACCTTGAGCAAGAGCATTACCTTGCTCAGCACCCTGAGTGAACCACTTAACAGCGTGCTGATCCGCTTCTTCTCCTTTAGGTATTCCTGCACGGCCGCACTCATGCATTACACCAAGGCTACATTGAGCAGTAGCATAACCTTGCTCAGCAGCCTTCGTGTACCACTTAACAGCGTGCTGATCCGCTTCTTCTCCTTTAGGTATTCCTGCAAGGCCTTGCACATACATTGCCCCAAGGCTACATTGAGCAGTAGCAAGCCCTTGCTCAGCAGCCTTCGTGTACCATTTGACTGCGTGCTGATCGGCTTCTTCTCCTTTAGGTATTCCTGCAAGACCTTCTCGATACATTCCCCCAAGGCTATGTTGAGCAGAAGCATGACCTTGCTCAGCAGCCTTCGTGTACCATTTGACTGCGTGCTGATCGGCTTCTTCTCCTTTAGGTATTCCTGCGCGGCCTTGCTCATACATTGCCCCAAGATTTAATTGAGCAGTAGCAAGCCCTTGCTCAGCAGCCTTCGTGTACCATTTGACTGCGTGCTGATCGGCTTCTTCTCCTTTAGGTATTCCTGCACGGCCGTCTCGATACATTCCCCCAAGGCTACATTGAGCAGTAGCATGACCTTGCTCAGCAGCCTTCGTGTACCATTTGAAAGCTTGATGATCGGCTTCTAGCCCCTTAGGTATTCCTGCACGGCCTTGCGCATACATAAACCCAAGGTTATTTTGAGCATTAGCATTACCTTGCTCAGCAGCCTTCGTGTACCACTTAACAGCGTGATGATCGGCTTCTTCTCCTTTAGGTATTCCTGCAAGGCCTTCTCGATACATTCCCCCAAGGTTAAATTGAGCTTCAGAGTCGTCTTGCTCAGCAACCTGAGTGAACCATTTCACTCTTCAAAGTTTTCAATCCCTTTGGGCGGTAACTGTTCAAAAGAAGTCGTCTCATTATAAACTTTTTCTTTCTCACTGGTGGGATTTAATCTCATTTTCTTGTGGGGAGGAGAAAGGTCATCCTCTTTTTCCATAGCATCTGCAGAGATGGAGAAATGAAGAGGGAATAGAAAAGTGCTCAGAGATAGGAAAGGAAAAATCTTCCTCTTAATAGATAGAGAGTGACTCATTGTGGGCCCCGTAGGTAGCTTTTATAGTAGTAATTATTTTCTATATAAGAACTACTTTAAAGCCGTTCAATAAGTTATTCCAAAAAACGAAAATTTAATCGGGGACAAACAAACAATCAGTTCCATTACATTAGGCCCATTACCCCACATTAATAACGCTTTTTATATTACACTTCCATAAAGCAGTAAAGAAGAAGTTAAAAGAAGGGCAGATAGCAAGGATCCCTCACTATCTGCAAAGATAAGCTAGAAATAAAGAGCTGTTAAGCCATTGGCTTCTAGAAACTCTGGGTGAGACTCTTTCAGTCTTAGACCCCATTTATAAGCTTTGGCGTTAAAGACTTGATCAAGGCGAAAAGCTTGATCTAGTGCCTTTACTAAAAGGTTTTCATATCCTTCAGGTACTATTTTTAGTTCTCCCAGCGCCGCACCTGTATGGTCATGGGTTAGGGCATAAGACATTGCTTGGTAGGATGCAAATTTTAAAAGAGCATATCTTGCTGCCAAGTTATCTTTTTCATTATCAGCTTTGCTAAAGTGAACATATGCTCCTTGTCTACCTTGCTTATCTGACATTGTAGCTAACTTGCGTTGTAGGAACTCATTAATTGGTCTAATAGATGAGGCTACAATTACGTTATCCCAAGCAAAATTAAGCTTAAGCTGCGAGGCCCCCATTTGATAAACTTGCTTTTTGTTTGCCTCTTTAAGTTCTGCCAAATTGTTAGTCAGTAACTCACTGTTTTCAGCCAGGTTAGTGAAAGAAAACATTCTTTTCTGTGTTGTTTCAGCAAAATTTTTGTTGTACAGAGAGCTCAAGAGACCAAAGCGATCTGCAATTGAGTCTGAGGCCATGGAAATTCTGTCTTTCCAAGAATCAATGCGTTTTTTTAACAATAAGTCAGCTCTATTACCCTGGCTAACAAGGCCATCTATGGGGCTATCTTTGCTTAAGAAAAAAGCAATTTTCTCGTCAAAATTCTTTTTGATCCCAGATAATTTCGTTAGTGTGACGCTATAGGCAGTGTTGCTAATATGCTTTGCAGTTAAATTAGATGTTGTTCCGCCGACACCTACATCATAAACTTTATCTTGAACAGTTTTAGCCAAACAACGTTGATTTTCATCAGATAAATTAGAGTCGATTATTGTTCTGAGTATTTCTTTGGTTTTTTCTTTTTCTTGTTCTGTCCACTGAAGGAGCCAATTTTCTTGCAAAGGATCAACTACAGAACAAAATTCTTCTGCATCATTCTCAGAATTAGGTAATGCATCATACATATTGCGATAGCTAATGAGCTTGGTCAGGGCATATAGATCTGCTGCAAATTGGTGTTTTTGTTTTTTCGATTGTAGTGCAAAAATTTGGTCTTCGGTTGCTTTTAGCTCAGTAGTCAGCGAGTCTTTTTTTGCCTCAAGATCTTCGTGAGGCTGTTCCCCATCATTACTTGTTGATTCTGTTGAGGTGGGAGATGATTTTGATGAGTCTAATTTCGTGAGGTCAGTCTCAAGGCTTTCTTTTTTCTGAAGCAACTCTTTTAATACTGCATTAATATTTCCGATTTCTTGCATCAATAAATAATGCTCACCAATAACTGGGGGCAATTCTTTCATCATGCCAGGCTCAATTTTTGGAAGGCTAACTCCTTGGTGCGACTCAAAGAAATCACGTGCATAGGCTAATTTGTTAATTTTTTTGTTAAAATAGTCCCGAAATGCTTTTGCAGTTTTAATAGTATTTGGGTCACCCTCAAGTATGCTATCGTAAAAATATCGTTTTGTTTGCTCTAAGATCGCTGCAAATTCGTCAATTTCTTGATCAAAGAGATCAACAACTTGATATTGGGCATTGCATAATTGTTCTTCATTTTGAATTATCGCTTTGGGAAAGCCGTTGTATCCTTGGGGAATAGAGATTTCTATTTGATCTTTTTGATCGGCTGCGAAGGCAATTGAGAGTGTAGCTGCGCCTATCCCTAGAGTGAGAGCTAGTGATTTGATCATTATTGGCCTCTTTAATGTTATTATTATTTAGATCCATTTTTTTTAATATGCGCCTATCCAACAATGAAGTGCAACAGTGGCGCATATGAAGTAGAGTTGAGTCACGAAAAGCCTGGAGTCTCAAAGGTGGAAACCAAAAGGAGACAGACATGGCCAAAGGCTATACCCACGTGACTCGAGAGATAAGGTGCCAGATTTACGCTTTGAAATCAATACCATGAAGCTGAAAAACATTTTTTGCGAGATCAATCCCCAATATTTTAATGCTCATTCTGGTTCTCCTAATTTCTAGAGAGTGGATTCTCTTTTCATAGCTTATTATATTTACTATTTTTGAAAAGCGGACGGAACCATATCATTGGCTTATAATGAATTGTAAAAGTTAAGACCTGATCTGACAGTTACCCATTTTGGATCACCCTCTTTAGGGACCCGGCCATTTTCGTACCCCAAGTCACGCTAAGGCATAATTAAAAGCATAACTTATTATTTTTCTTGGGATTCACTCTTTAATTCACTCTTTATTAGTGCGTGAATCTCTAAAAATCTGCAATTCATAAACTTTTTTAACTGCCTGAGAATAATAAATATTATCTATGTTAGAGTGACTTTTGGTACGAAAATGGCCGGGACCCTTTTTAGTGCCTTATCGATAGATTTTAAGATGAGGACACTTCTCCGCCACCTTGATGAGGGCTGCATTCGTGATCTTTTCACACTCCCTCAGATCCAGTGAAGTCAGGTTCGGGCGCTTCTCCGCCACCTTGATAACGGCTTCATCCGTGATCTTTTCACACCACCGCAGATTCAGCGAGGTGAGGTTCGAGCAACTCTCAGCCACCTTGATGAGGGCTGCATCTGTGATCTCTCCACACCCCCACAGATTCAGTGAGGTCAGGTGTGGGTACTTCGTTACAAATTCTATGAGTTTCTCATCTGTGATGGAATCCTTGGGCCTTAAATGGCTTCTTGTTGAATTGACAAAATTGCCAAAATCTTGAGATACAAGTGCGGCTTGTTTGGCTGAGTTCGAATCTAACAATCGAAAAATTTGCCAATTTAATTCAGATGGAAGCCATTCAGCAGGGTTATATCCAGTAGTATGGACGGCACTTTCAGCAAAGTTAGAGCTTGGGGGATTATTAGGAAGCTCTATGGCAAGCAATGGTTGTATTTCATGATCGACCACCAAAGCCTCTACTGCTAGACTCTCAGGTAATGTATGGTCCCCTACCCTTTGCCTCGTTGGAAACGGTTGCTTTTGCTGGCCGCAATCCTCAGGGTCGGCTGCTATTTTACCCATAGGATTGGGTTTATCCATAGCCAAAGTTGGGCTCTGCCAACAAAGATTTATGGCGCTTAGCAACAATAAACCCCTAATTTTTTTATAGTTATTCCCCATAACGTAATAACTTCGTATAGCATACATTATACGAAGTTATACGAAATATCGGAAGGAGGGAGGAAGATGGTTTTCG
>NZ_JQAK01000004.1:304538-327788 GCF_000757605.1 Candidatus Paracaedibacter symbiosus
GCAAATAATTTACTCACATTCCACCAATAAATCTTTGCTTTTCTTCTTTATTTTCCTTATTTCAGCGTCGACTAAGTATTATCTTATAGGATTTTAAACAGACAAGTTGAGATGGTGCCGGCTTTTCTGAAAAGTAAGCCCTCTACCTATCCAAAATCGCTGATGTGCATTTAATTGGGTGAGTAGCTTAAAGAAAATTGGCTACGACCATTTACGCCTTGATTGTCTGCTAAATATAAATTACCTCTACTGCGATTTTTAGATTTCCATACTTTCGCAATTAAAAGCTCCCCATTAGTTCCTATATAATTCTTACTTAGGTTAAGTTCTATAAGAGAAGTATTAAATCCTAATGCCATTATAAGGGAGCCTGCACCCACATCACTAATCACATTTTTTCGTAAATTTAATGCTCTAATGGTGTTATTGGCTGAAATAGCGGCTGCTAATTTGAGAGCATGAACATTGACTAACTTATTAGAAAACAGGTTTAAGCTTTCAAGGCAGGGTAAACGGTCATTTGCTAAAGCATAACAGAGTTGATCTATTCCAACTCCCATATCTTGCTCTCTTAAATTTAAACCTATTATCGATTCATTACCCTCTAATATGTTAAAAAATATCTCTGAATTATTTCCTATATCTCCTGATATTCTTGTTTTCATTAAATTAAAACAAGACACAATATCTGAAAAAAGGGTAAGGGTAGGCCTAAATATAAAGCCAACATATTCAGATACCGCATTACGAACTGCTACTACCAAACCTATTCCTATGCTTGGAGCTCTAAAGACAATTGGGGTATAGTCTTGTTGTTGTATGCGCCCAATGCAATAATGCACTTTTACTATTTCTAAAGGAGTTAAGAGAGGAGAATGTGGGAAAAAATCATTAAAAGTATTGTAGTTTATAGGATCTCTTTCAAATTTTCTTTTTATAAATGCTTTTCAAACCTCGTCCTCATGCCCTTTAAGAAAAGGATTTAATGAGAATAGAGTAACTACATCTTTTTCATTTTCTAAGTGAGACGAAATTTCTAATACTATGTCGGATGGACAAGTGTTACAGAAGAAACCTCTTTCTTCTTTATATTCTTCCGGATTGGAATATGCGATAGAAACGCTACAATAAAAAAACTGTAGTGCTATAGTAGCAAATAATGTAAAAAAGCGCATTTAAAAGCCTACTTGCAAAAAAGTATAGCCAGCGTTATTTGATATTTATTCTATCAATTAACCCAAATATCGGAATTTGAAAACATTACACCTTCCGGCAGGGGATTGTATTCCCCATTAATCCATTGGAATATATGTTTTGCCATGTTGCTGTCGTATTTATCGCTATGAATATACAATTGTATATCCCGGCAAGCGGAAGATAATGTGTTTATATAATCTTGCCCAAATTGATTTCGATTAACATGGCCAGGAGTAATATAGTCACTAAAAGAATTTAAAAAGTTTCTTGCGTCGCTGATTGTATGGCCTTTATCTTCAACAATTATTTTATAAATATTACTTGCTTCTTCATATGCTCCGTCTCGGTATCTTAACCCGGCCTCTTCTCTGAGAGAGGAAATATTTGGACGAAAATCATCCCTTATTATTTCATCGCCTGAAACGCTAGCATTTGAAAAGGCTAACGACATCAAAAAAGATATTATAAATCTATTTATTTTTATTTTATTCATGATAATAAACTCTTTTTCTTGTAAGATTTTTTATTTTTTAGTATTTTTGTTCTATGCTAATAACTTAAATTAGTCAATAAGGGAGATAAGAGAAGGAAATAAAGCAATTTATCTGGTACCGTCATCAACTATGTTTGTAGATATTTAACTTAAGCATTCAAGTGCAGTTCAATCAAATTAAGCTTTTTTTTACATGGGATACCTATACTTATAGAATGAGACAACAACCTATGGAGAATAATATGCGTAATCCAGCCTACTATTTAACAGCCCTTGCTTTAACAATCACCCCTCTTATTGCTATGGAGCAACAAGACAACCAGGGCAATTCCAACCAAAACACAGGATGGGATAATCTACCAGATGAATTAAAAATAGGGATTATCGGACACACTAGTCCGAGTGATGCCGCAAATGCTGGACTTGTCAATAAAAAGTGGCACGACCTTGCAAATGATGATGTGGCCTGGAAACACCGCTTTCAGAATGATTTTCAAGAATATCAAGAAGAACCTAGGGAAGGGGAATCTTCGAAAGATGTGTATAAAGAATTAAAATGGAGCATGACAGGGTAAACGCTCTAATTAAACAGCGGCTAGAGGGGTCGAATGTGGTAATGCTAAATAAAAAGGGTATTTTTTCTCTACCGTCAGATCTTGGGGATCTTATACCTCAAAGAGTCAAAATGATCGGGCTTGCTAATAATAATCTTACGTCCCTACCATCTAGTACGGCAAAACTCACTAACCTTTCAGAGTTAATTCTTCGCAATAATCAATTGCGAGCTCTTCCCGATGGTTTAAGTAATTTGAAAAATCTGATTCTACTTGATCTTCGCAATAATCAATTGCGAGCTCTTCCCGATGGTTTAAGTAATTTGAAAAAATTGAAGAGACTCCATATTGAGAACAATCCATTGGATCCTCTTTCCGTAATTAAATATCTCGAAGCAGCACCTGTAGGAGTATACGTCTATGTATCTCTCAATCTAGTGCATGAAATATTATTGGATGAAAAAAATCTAGAGCTTGGAGATCGTTACGAGTTATTTGACACGAATGAATCCAAACAAATAGCCACAATCAGAAAAGTCTCGTAACTATTTATATACCCTTCTTCTACAAGGTCAGTGTTAAGGAATAAGTAAAAGCCGCCATGGGAATGAGTGAGACTTAATGGGAGAGGCCTATTCGTTTTGGAGTATCACCCCCATTCATGTAAAAAGTACGATTTGAAGTTGAAGGCAGAGCATTTGCCTGATGTTCTTAGATTAAGCGAGATCTAGATCGGGCTCTTGTCCATTTTTATCTATCGGGGATCTTACGGGCCCCTCTTAGGGGATATACTCATCTGAGAGGAAAATATACAGTCTTGGAAATGATCAAGACTCTAGACGGTATCTTTTTACACGAATGGGGCTGATATCCCTACCTGACAGATTTTCTCTGTCTTTTCCTCAACGCTCACAAGCTGCTTGAGGTGGTTTGAAACCTGCTCCTGAAAGCCGATTTCAAGGGGCCAAACCTCCATCTCTTCTTAAGCTTAATCACAGTTTATGACCTTTTACAGACCTCCTTCCTGTTGTTCTGCGGCGCACTATCAATTTTTAATCGGTGTTGACAAATATGGACCAGGAACAATGAAAAGTTTGCGCACTCTGATGCAAAATCTTAGTCTTGATAATCCAAATTTTGCCAGATTGAAGTAATTTTAAAACTCAAAAACCTTAGAACTTATAATTAAATCTGATGAGCCATTGGTGAGATTTTTGAGTCGGGCTAATCTCACCATCATAGGTGGCAGTGAGGGAGAATTTATCCCCGAAAACAGCAGTGATGCCGAGACCGGGGTTCACCATATTCTGACGCTTATTGTTCACGAAGACGGTGAAGCTGTTGCCATAACCAGCAAAGGAAGTGGTGACCCCTTGGGGAGTACCTAGCTCTTGTTTATAAGTATAGCCAAGTTTGGCATAGAGGTAGAGCTGGACATCATTCAGATCGAACAGGCCAGAAAGTTGACCGCCACCTTTGGCTTGGATAAAGCGACTTGAGCGACTTCGGACGGCCAGATTGGGATTGATCCCTTTGGCATCTTGGCTGAAGTGACGCCCAGTCTGTTGCACCCAGAAAGTCGATTTACCCAAAGTTGTGCGTAAGTTTTGTGGCACTTCACGTGTTTTAGGGACAAGATTGAGATGCGTCTCAGAATGGGTTGCAATTTTGCTGAGCACATTAGTAAGCCCTATTGCCAGTGGTATATTGCCTTGAGCAATAGCAAGACCAAGGGTCTGACCTTGAGCTTCCTTATCGTTCAAGCGCTTCTTGACTTTGCGGATGAGGCGGTCAGTAAAGGACGCTTCAAAAAGACCATCTGCTTGATCAAGTTCGGTTGCGACTATTGCTGCGCCAATCAGCACATTGGGCGCCGGGTGAAGCTGATTTAAAGCATTATAAAGCGCATCGCCAGACAAATTTGACAGAGCTGCTTCAAGATTGGCAAGGACTGATCCAGCTGGTGGTGTGCCTAACCCATCAATATATCCAGCAATGGTGCCTGCATTGCCGCTCGTGACAATACTGCCAATGGAGGCTTGCCTTATTACCGTTAATAAAACGCTGTTGGTGGTATAGGCAAGTTTGTATTGTAATAAGGCCGAAGTCGACGTTAGCGCATCAAACTGCGTCGTGATGGGATTGACGGCCGTCAGAATTGTATAGGTAGTGCCACTTATATAGCTGCCCGCATCCGGCATTACATTGACAGTGCCGCCAAGGGTTGCTGTACCAAGAACCTGGATTAAATCTGACTGCCCATTGGCGTTGATTTCACATTGGTATACACCATTTGTATTATTAAAATTTCCATTAACTTCAATCTGGCCAATAGAGTTTCCAGGCGCAACAGTCTCCCTGTTGGTCAGGCTGTTAACGGTGTTATTCCCACTGAAACTTGCTCCGCTGGCAATAGTAACATCTGAGTTTTTCAGGGTGCCATTGGCCTTGAGCTCTCCCGCATCCACAAGTGTCGCACCCGAATAGGTATTATCCGCATTGCTTAACTGTAAAACACCATTTCCATTCTTTGTTAGACCACCCGTACCGGTGAATTGACCGCTAAAGTTGGCATTGTTGCCAGCCGTATTAATCGTTCCATCCTGAACGAGAACCACAGGGTTACTGACGTTGGTTAAAGTTGAACTTATCTATAAAATATCCCCTGCTGTATCAAAAGTAAAACTACCCATCCCTAAAGATTGATTATTGCCAATGGCAATGGTGCCATTTTGATGGATTACACCATTATTATAGTTAGGTCCTGATAGAGTAAGCAGCCCTGATCCTAATTTATTCAAGGTGGCATTACCCATAATCGCGCCTGACAACTCGACATCAAAGCCTTGGGTATCAAGATTACCTGTCGCGGTCATCTGGATTGCATTAGCAATTGGACCACTTAAAGCTTGGGCTAACTGGAGGGTTGCCCCACCAGTGCCAGCAAACTCAAAAGTGCCTGTACCTAACCCTTGATTATTACCAATGGCAATCACGCCATTGTCTAAGATGGTACCACCGGAATAGGTATTTGCTCCATTCAAAGCCAACACATCAGTATTGTTTGCTCCATTCATCGTCAGTGAGGCACCTGTTGCCCCTGTCACCCCTCCGTCTTGAATCGCGCCATTAAAGATACCGTTAGAAAGAGAGATATTCTTGTTCCCAATTTTAAGAGCACTTCCCAGATCAAATGTTGTTACACCGCTTAAAACCACCTGAGATCCACTCATTTGACTTACGTCTAAAGTACCGCCATTTCTAACATCAATAGAAGTCGAATCTGCAATCGAACCATTTACCCCTAAGGCCAAGGTTCCTGAATTAATTATAGTGGCTCCTGTATAGGTGTTCTCACCATCTAAGGTGGCAACGCCGATTCCATTCATAGTGATACCACCGCCTCCAACCAATCACCCCAGAAAATGTCTGGGGTGTCGGATCAGTGTTTCCGAATTGAAGCGTGTTTAGTCCCAAGTGCACGGAACCTGATCCCACTAGAGCCCCCACCATTGTTGTTGCTAGGCCGGCACTGATATCAAAGGTAGCCAAATTGTCAACCGTCACCGTACTGGTTCCATCCAAAGCCCCTAGCCCACTTAAGGCTAGTGTCCCTGCATGGATATTAGTGCCACCCGTATAGGTATTGGCCCCTGTCAGTGTTAACGTCCCCAACCCTGCTTTATTAAGAGTCCCTGACGTTCCGCCATCAGCAATAGCGAGAGATGGTTGTGTCGTTGCCATTCGTATCCAAGGTATCAGTTGTAGTAGCAAGAGTGATTGCGCGTGTGTTCGCAAGGTTGAAAGCAGCATTCCACTGCAACGTTCCACCAGTAAAGTGAAGAGCGCCTGAACTATCTCCAAGGCTGGCATCATTCCCCACTTGCAAGATCCCATTATTGAAAGTAGTGCCTCCTGTGTAGGTATTGTTGGTGCCACTTAAAATGGCTGTGGCAGTCCCAACTTTGATGATTGATCCTCCAAGACTAGTGTCCTGAATCACACCACCATATGTCTGTGCTGTTGTATTGTTGGTTCCAAAGGTTAATCCTTTCGTCCCTAGATAAACTGTACCCGAGCCAGTCAAATCACCAATTGTCACTGAAGTTGACGTGATACCACTTATATCAAAGGTCCCGTTAGCAACAACAGCTCCTGTGCTCGCTAGGGATCCGGAACCACTTAGGGCTAATGTCGTGCTTGGACTAATCGTTGTTCCACCCGTATAAGTATTGGCAGCAGTAAAGGTTAAGGCAGCAGGGCCTGCATGGGTGAGAGTTCCAGTACCGCCCATTATTCCCGCATAACTTCCAGAAGTATTATTAGCAAAAACGACAGCTGAGTTATTGGTAACATTCCCTTGGATACCGTTTGTATCTCCCTGCAAAGTACCGGCACTGACAAGTGTCCCACCTGTATAGATGTTGACGCCGGAAAGGGTGAGGGTGCCTGCTCCTTGCTTTGTTAAGCTTCCAGGACCGGAAAATGCCTGAGAAAAAGTCAAGTTATTGCTATTAGTATTGATGGTTCCTCCCGCCGGTGCTGTGAGGGTTCCCAGCTGAAGACCTCCAGAGAGATAAACGGGGTGAGAGCTACTGAAGCTACTGGTTGCTGTGAGTGTACCGCCGGCGAAGTTCAAGCTGTTACCATATACTGGGTTTAATCCTATACCATCGGTTGTCATTTGGCTATCAGATGCTACAGAATAATTTCCCGTCACAAATTGGGGACTAAAGGCAACCCCCCAGGGATTATTTGTTCCCAAAGAGATGGTGTTGCTTACCGTGCCTGTTCCCGTATTGATCACTGAAATAGTGTTAGGGTTGTTATTGGATATAAAACTGAATGATGTTAATCCGGTGGCTGCATAGGTCAAACTTGAATAACTGAGGAGAGTTGCAAGAACAAAAAACTTTGACAACATTAAAGAAGAATGACGATTTTTACACTGTTTTTGACAATGCTCGGTTATTTTATGCATGTAAGTAATTACCAAAAACATTGTTTAGTATTTGGTATATATTTTTCTAAATATATACCAAATTTGGTTAATTTTTTGGGCTGCGGTGCATGAAGGCCTAGGGTTCTGTCGCATCTGTTGAAAGCAATCAGATTAGTGGGTAAATTGTCAGGGAAATAGGATAGCTAGATGCTGACGATAAGCTCCCAATTACTGTCCATTAAATGGTTGCAAGATCAGTTAAGAAAAATACCCATAATACTCAAAATTCTTTGAGCTTTTGATACCTCACGCACCAATGCTGTGAGAAATATGAAAAAGGATTAATGCTCATAAGGTTAAATATAAGTTCTATTTTAATAAGAATAAAGGAGAATAAAGAAGAATTACATTTAAAAAAGATTCTAGCAGCTAAGGAAATGTAGAACTATAGCAAGCAACAATCTCTCTAAAAAAAGATTAAATTCTCATAGGAATAAGAATGAATAACAAAAAAACTTTTACTTTTAAAAGCATCCTTTTTGATGGGCAAAGAGCTCCAATATGGCAACGTTTAACTTCTATATTAATAAGGATTAATATACTTTTCCATGGGCTTACGCCTTCTCTTCAAGCAATGGAAAAGCAAGAAGAGGAGACAAATTATCTCTCTTTTTTTCATAATTCTTGTCATCCGGCCTCTTCTAAGCCCTCCTCACAGGTTAAGCTGGAGAGTTCAAGAGAAGATCAATTGCCGACAGTATTTCAAGCCAAAACACAAGCAGCTACAACACAAATTCAAACTGTATGGCTTAAAAAATTACATCGAGTAGCATCTTTTGAGGAATTTAGGGTACTGAAAAAGCATTGCCTTAAGATGCTTGCAAGAAGCAACCAAACACCTAAACTTAAAAGGCGCTGGAATACCCGCCTCAGGCAACTTGAGGAATTTGCCCAAAACATTAATAATTTTGAAACGGTTGAAGCAGAAAAAAGAAATAAAAACTCTTTATGTCAACCGAATAAGGAAGACTATACATTATTAAGCAATACTTATCCATCTCACATAGCAGAAACATTAGTGACAAAGCCGAAGCCTCAGAAGCGTAAATCTAGAAAAAAATTAAATTCCCTCGACACATCTAAATTAACTTCTAACGACACATCTAAATTAACTTCTAAAAATAAAAACACCGGACTTGAAGAATGGCCTGAAAATTTTAAAGATTTTTCTCTTACGGAATTAAAGTTATTCAAAGCCCAGTGTATGTATATGCTTGATTGTGAAGATTTGCTTTTAACACCTAAAATTTGGGCAGAGCTTCTTCCCATGATTGAAAGATTATTAGATGAAAAAGAAGCTATATTAAATTTCCCAAGAATCTCGAAGCTACCTTCCGACAGGTCATACGGTCATGATGAATATAAAGTTCGTCGCATTTATATAAATACGAAGAATCCCCGTCTCCTTGATTTACATGGAGTTGCCTCGGCGCAATTAGCTCAACTAAAGGTTACTCAGTTTATTAACGCTGCCAAATCTAAATGTAAATCACAAGTTCATATCATAACTGGAAAAGGCAACCATAAGAATCACAGAAAACGGCGAGGAGTTCTTTTTAAAGCTTTTCCGGGGTGGATCAAAAGTAACAAAAGTGTAATAGGATATACAGTTGGCAAAGGCGGAGGAAGTTATATTGTTACTCTTAGCCCATCTACTAAACTCCAGAAAGTCATCCCCTATAAAAATTTTAACCAACTAAGGCATTTAGAGCTACAAATAGCTTGGCAAATGAAATATGGGAAGAGCAGCCTACCTTACAAACAAATGTATAAAGAGCTGATCCATATGCGGTATAAAACACAACTTTTAGAGCAAAGCCAAACAGTCTACGATGAACTCAATGCTTTTGTCTTTCTACCAGAGAGTTCGGGGGCGAGAAGTAAAGAGGGTATAGTGGAATTTGAAGAAACAGAGAGTAATTCAACTAGTCTTCAAAAACCTCGGCTTGAAAATTTTTTAAGTGAAAAACAAAAACTAAAGTTAGGACTATAGTTGGCCCTAATACAAAAAATTGTGAAGGTTAAAATTGTTTTTTGAAAGTGGGACTTAATAAGGAGAGATCCTTTAAAGAATCCCAGTTGTCCAAAAAATAGAAAAAAAAGACTGACCTATTTTCTATCCTCAAACAACTTGAGAGTGCTAATTCTTATGGGAGACTTTAACTCTTCAAATACCTATAAAACGTCGCTCGAGATACTTTTAATGTCTTACAAATTTCCTCTATGTCTAAATATGCTTCCTCATATAAGTCCTATTGGGTGGGATAATATAGTACTTTGAAGCGTGCCTTAAAAAGACGTAACGCCATTGAACCTCACATCGGACACATGAAAAGTGACGGGAAGCTGGGCAGAAACTACCTAAAAGGCGAAATCGGTGATACCCTGAATGCTCTGCTTGCAGCAGTTGGGCATAACTTACGACTTATCCTCAACTACCTGAGGATGCTTTTTGCCTTCCTCGTGCTGTTATTCATGGCTTTGTTGCTTAAAGTGAATGGCTCGAACCAAAATATGGCAAACAGTACAAACGCAAAGTCTGGCGTAAACTTCACCTTGGCATTAATAGCAAGGGATTAATTGTTTCTCGGATAATGACAAGTCATTTAACAGATGATCGATCCTGCTTAGAGGCTCACCTTAAGCAGGCTGATGCAACAAAAATAAAAGAGCTTATTGCTGATGCGGGCTACGATGGGCAAAATGTTTACAGCCAACTGGAATCAATCAACATTAAACCCATTATTCCTCCAGCTCGAGGATCTCCTTCACTGTCACAAGAGCCCTGCTCTGTCAGACAAAATGGTATTAATTACATTGATAAAAGGGGACTATACGCCTGGCAAACAAAAAATAATTATGGAAGGAGAGCAAAAGTAGAAAATACGATATGCCGCTATGTTACAATGGGAAACTTATATTTAATTTGAATGAGGAGAAAAAATTATCTTACATATGTTAATTTATCTCTTAAGTGTAAACTGGCCAGAAAAGTGAAAAATAAAGTCGACCGGCCTCACCAAATTGTTGAGTGGTCGACCCAGTGGATTACCTGTCAGATGATTTAGTCTGGCAAAAGCGTGAAAATCTTGCTTATATATATAAATAGTATAACATATAGGCCAATACTCCGTAAAACGAAACCATCTTCAACCTCTCAAATCCTTTTAGGAAAATACTCAGAAATGTCAATAAAATGAGACTAGGATAAGATACTTGCAAAACAGGAGTTAAAAATGTAGCTATACCTTGAAAGTCTAAGAGTGATATAAGATATGAAATAGAAGTTGTACATAAAAGAACAAATGGAAAGCTGCTATTTGACAACTTTAATAACGAGCATAGATAACGCGCATAAATATTATTAAGGGCAACTCCTGTTGTAAGACAGGAAAAAATCATAATTATGCCAATTATTAGTGCTGCCTTTTGCCCCATGATATGAGTCGCAATTGCTGGCAAAATACATTCTGGAGCACTATTTGACGTAATATCCGTGTAGTATGCTCCCAAAAAAGAAAACCCAAAATAAATAGCCGCTAATAAACACGCCCCCATAATACTTGGTTGCAGGGCAGACTTTAAGACAACCATATGATCTTCTTTATTAGGGATAGAATCTTGAATTTGCCTAAAAATAAGAGCTGAGAAAAAGAAAGAAGCAAACAGGTCCATAGTATGGTACCCCTTCAAAAATCCCATGCTAAAGGCAACTTCAGGCTGAGTTGTCATGTTTTCCATTGGGGGTGCTTGGATAATCCCTAGTACAATCAATATTGCTAATGATGTCAATAATATTGGCGTCATCCATTTTCCTACAACAGAGATCATTATCTGATCTTTCAAACAAATTAGATAACAAATAATACAAAACCCTAAACTAAATGCCTCCAAGGATATACTCGGAGAAAGTGGTCCTATACCGCCATAAGCAACTGTAATACACCTTGGAACAACCCCAAAAGAACCTAGGAGTGATAGCGTAAACAATGGAAGAACTAGACGAGCAACAGGGCCTGCTTGTGCAAAAAAAGTTTCATAGCACCCCCTATATAAGTTAATAACAAAAAGCCCCAAAAATGGAAGAAGAATCCCTGTTAAAAAGAGACCCAAAAATCCTAGCATCCACTGATTCCCTGAATTCTGTCCAATTTGTAATGGAAAAACAAGATTTCCAGAACCAAAAAACATGGCAAATATCGCAAAACCGTACATAAAGATATGCTTATATCGCTGCATAGTAGCTCTCCGAAATAATTATTCGTAAAAAATGTAAAATAAGGCAAAAAATGTGAGATGAGAAATTATATGGCCGTAACGGCCACAACAACTTGGACAGTCACTATCAAGGAAGGAATATAATTAAATAGAAATCTTTCACTTTTATCATTTCTAAAAAGTGATGAAAGCTGTTCTGGTGAATTAGATTCTCGTGCTTTCAATGTTATAAAACCGATATTATTTATAATTTTCTTATAGCTAAGAACAGCAGAATATAATTTCAAGAAGACTTTGTCAATAAGAGGCTTTTACGCAAAAGAGCTAACCTCTTTCTAGGAGAGGTCCGGGATGAGCTGAACCGACAGATCTCTCTGACCTCCCCCTCCTCAGCTCCGAACGTGCGGAACTACCGCATTCGGCTCTCGATAGATCAGTGTTCCTACACATATTCAGTGAGATCAGAACATCGATACAGTTTTCCAGCTCTTTGGGTACCTTGCCACTTCAAGTATTTGAAGCAGTTTCTTCCAAGTTACCCAACATTTACCTCCGCGTCTATTTAACCACCAGAATAGTCTCCGCTTTGTCCGTTCGAGGAATTGCCCCACTTCTTCTGTGATTATCAAAGACTGCGTGATAATTCACCCAACCTCTTACAGCTCGAATGACCATTTTTATTACTCCTTGCGTGTCCTGTGAGCTGAGGTTTTCTCTTAGGCATTCATCCCCTTTACCTAAAAGAGGGCTGCTCCTGGGTAACTGGAAGTGGCTACTCAACTTCCAGTTTCGAACAGAGTAGAAATAACCTAAGGTGCAAAATTAGCATTATCAAGGCTCACTAATTTACACTTCTTTCTCAAGTTGAGAAAGAATGGCATGCTTAACCTTAAGGGATAGTTGATTAAGAACATTTGTTATCAAACGTTTCCTTGGCCAAATAGCAGAAATCTTCATAGGTGCTTCCCACCCTGCAGGTATAATTGATCCAAAAGAAATTGGTGTTATCTTTAAAAGGATATCCGGAATTAATCCCCAAGCATCTGATTGGGCAATAGCCTGGAAAGCGACTGCATAATTATCAAAAAGTAAGGTTTCTTGCTGTTGCATGTGAAATGCCTTAAAAATAGGATGAGTTTCACAGTTACTTATGCCTTGGAAAGATTTAGGGAGGATTGCAGGATAGGATTGAGAGAGTCTTTGAGGCTGCTCAGATGGCTCAACTTCTAGAATTGGGTGGTTCGCTCGGACGACAAGAATTAACTGCCCTTCATGCAAGACTTCTTCTTCAAAATTTGGGTTGCTTTGGGGATTAAAACATATTCCAAAATCCAGTTCTCCCCTGCTTACTTTTTGAACAACATCGCTAGAACGTAAACTATAAATTTCACTTGTAAGATGAGGATAAGCTTTTTGGATACTTATCCATGAAGGCGTAAGAAAATGTTCAGATAACATGTGAGATGCAGCTAGGGAATAATGTCCTTGTAATTCTACAGTACCTGATAACAATTCTCGTTTAATCTTTTCAGTTGTTTGCAGAATATACTCTGCCCTCTCTGCCATGATTTTGCCAAAATTAGTTAACTGAATATTTTTACCGTTTTTAATAAAAAGGTCTTTTCCAAACTCTCTTTCAAGAGCGGCTATGCTATGGCTAATTGCACTGGGGCTAATTGCCAGAATTTGTGCTGCTTTTCCAACATGCTCATGGCGAGCAGTTTCTAGAAAATAAATGAGTTGAGTAAGTTTCATAGTTGAAAAAAATTCACTAATTTTAATGAAATCATATCACTATACGTCATTATTTTAGATCGTTATTATCCCCATAGTATTAAGAAGTTAGTTCTTTATAAAGAAATTTTTTAAAAGTTCGCTTCAGAAATATAAAAGCTTAAAAAATGTTCGTTGAAAAAAATAGAAACAAAACATTTATAAAGTGAACTCTTAAATATAAAAACTCTGAACGAACGAAGAAATCAGAAGTGCTACCTAATGCATCACACATAACTTTTGTGCATAAACCAACTAGGAGGAAAGTCATGGGTTATAGAAATACTAACTTTATCTATGGTCATTCTAATAAATTTTATAAAAAAGCTGTGAACGAAGGCCTAATGCAGGTCACTATACAAGGAAGGAATGGAAAAAAGGTATCAATGCCGGATAACTCCGAAGTTGTAGAATTTATTAATTGCTCCTATTTAGGGTTGGATCTGCACCCAGATATAATTAAATCCAGCAAATCTCTCAACGATACATGGGGGGTCAATTTCTGCTGCGCTCGGTCAAGATTTTCAATTGAGCCTCTACAGAGGCTTGAAGAAGAGCTGTCAATATTGTTTGGTGGGAGAGCTATTACATTCCCTTCAGTTACGACAACAAATATATCAGTTCTTCCATTAATCGCTAGTGGTATGCTCTTAAACCCGCAGAATCCCCCAAAAGTAAGGATGATTTTTGATAAATTCGCTCATTCTTCAATGCAGTTTCTAAAACCAATATTAGCAACAGAATCACAAGTCTCAGCAATTCCTCACAATGATTTGAATGCACTTAGAGAAGAAGTGATGATGGCTAAAATGAAAGGTGAAGTTGCTGTTTATGTTGCAGATGGGGTTTATTCAATGGGAGGGCTGTGCCCTATTCAGACTATCCTCAACATGTCTAATGAGTTGGATTTTTATGTATATCTAGACGATGCACATGGAACTTCTATTTTTGGAGAATATGGACAAGGCTCCGTATTGAGCCAGCTACCTTATGGAATTCCTGAGAATCTATTTATTAGTTTTTGCCTTTCAAAGGGATTTGGGTGCAATGGAGGGGGTATACTCGTTCCAAGCGTTACACAAGAAAGTACCATTAGGACCTATGGACAGATTTATGCGTTTTCAGCTGCATTAGATTTTTCTGTTGCCAATGCATGCTTGTCTTCCATCCGGCTTCATAAAGATGGAACCGTACCAATGCTACAAGCAAGATTACGCCAAAATGTTGCCTTGTATGATCGTTTAATGGAATTAACGCTACCTTTTAGCCCAATCAGGATGGTTACAGTAGGCGATGAAGAAAAAGCTATAGAATTATGCAAACAAATCTTATCTAAGGGATTTTTTGTATCAGTAGTGTTTTTCCCTATTGTCCCCAGAAATAAAGCCCAATTGCGGGTATGTATAGCTGCAAACCATACGGAAGAACAAATTCGAGGGTTAGTAGATGCACTTAAAAGCATCCTACCATCATCGTGGTTGAATCAAGGTGAAGACAGAATGTGTGCGTAACGTCCTCAAAAAAAGCAGGAGGAATTTAAATGAATAATAAATTACTAAAAATAATAGGCATTGGTCTCGGACCTTCGAATTTAGCGCTAGCAACCGCCATTGAAGAAAAAAGTTAAATTTAGGTAGTGATATCGGCTGTCTATTTTTAGATAGTAAGCGTAAATTTGAATGGCATTCTGGTATGTTAATACCTGGTATGCAACTACAAGTACCCTTTTTTAGGGACTTAGCGACAGTAAGAAACCCACAGAGCCCTTTTACCTTTCTGAATTATTTGAAAAGCAAAAATCGATTAGATCAATTTATAAACTTAAGAAACTTCTATCCAACCCGAATCGAGTATCATGATTATCTTTCCTGGGTATGCGAGAAGTTGACCCATGTTACAAGGTTTGGGTGCAAAGTAAAGTTGATTACTCCAATATGGGACAAAAAAGGTAAAACCATCGAAAAACTGGAGATTGTGTATGAGGATGAAAGAGATGAAAGTGTTGGTAGCTACATTGCGGAAAATGTCGTTATATCTCTTGGTGGAGAACCGTATTTTCCAGCCTGTGCTAAAGGTTTTGAAGATAATAACAGGGTAATCCATACAGCGTCGTTATTAGAAAAGATACCCAAACATTTTACAAACCTATCTGAGAATTATCACTTTATTGTGGTAGGTTCAGGACAAAGTGCTGGAGAAGCTACTTACTATTTACTGAACCAATATCCTAATGCAAAAGTCTCGTTGTGTTTCCGAAACTATTCCTTACATGCTATCGATAATAGTCCGTTTGTAAACCAAAAGTACCACCAATCATCGGTAGCTGATTTTTACCACCTAAGTAGTTTGTCTAAGGCTAAAGCACTGCAGGATCTAAAAGCATCAAATTATTCTGTGATGGATTTAGATTTGCTTAATGAGTTGTTTAAGGTGCAATACGATGATTCATTGCAGCAAAAGGAAAGGTTAAATATTTGTGCTGGATTGAGCCTAGAAGGCATAATATCCACTGACTCATATGCTCAAGTCGATGCCAAAGACCTTTATAATGAGACAACAACATCTATAAGAGGAGACGCAATTATACTTGCTACAGGATATAAGCAAGATAATTATAAAGAAATATTAAGCGGACTCGATGAGCATTTAATAAAGGATAGTGCTGGAGAGTACCTCGCATCTAAAAATTATCAAATTCAAAAGCATCCTTCAATGCAAGCAAGCATTTATCTGCAAGGTTACTGTGAGCATAGTCACGGCCCCAGTGATTCTACACTAGCAATTATGTCTACCAGGGCAGAACTGATCTTGGAAGCTATATTAAATGATAGCTCGTCTTTTATGAAAAGGAAGGAGTATTTTAATGAAGCTTGATAAATTCAATATTCATTCGCCAGAGTCCGTCTATGGGATCCGCGGAAAATTGATTGATTTTCCTGAAGAAAGCGTATACTTCGGCTCTATGATAGGCATCCTAAATCCTGGGGAAGAAACAAGAAGGCATGCTCATCATGATCATGAAAACTTTCTTATTATTAGCGGAAAAGGGACCCTTATAGGCGAAAACGGAGAGTTTGAAGCCAGTGTTGGAGATATTGTGCGCCTGAATCCAGGTGATGCACATACTCTAAAAAACACACAAACAAAGGAACAGCTTGTTTTTTTTCATTGTGGTGGGCTTTTTCTAAAGGTGCAGTTATATTTAAGCGGGATGATTCTTTCAATAATTCCCCCGTAAAAAGATTGATTTTTTCTCCACCACCAACCCCAAATGGTGATTTGCATCTGGGCCATATATCTGGGCCTTATCTTGCTGCTGATATACTGAAACGCCACCTGCTTCAAAAAGGAGAAAATGCTTTATATATTACAGGAAGTGACGAGAATCAAAGTTACGTCGAACTCAAAGCAAGACAAATGCAGATTTCGCCAAAAGTGATCGCTAATCAATTCTCAGAAAGCATCCAATCTGTGCTAAAACAATACAACTCGGCGCCTGATTTCTTCTATCGACCTTTATATGACAAAGAATATACTAAATATGTCATCGATTTTTTTAAAAAATTATTTAGCTCTTCTGCACTAAAAACAAAAATCAGCAAGCAACCATATTGCGAGGAATGTAACCTTTGGTTATTTGAAGCGCATATGAGTGGGATATGCCCACATTGCACTTCCCCTTGTGGGGGAGGATCGTGTGAAACTTGCGGTCTGCCCAATGATTGCATAGGGTTAATAAACTCATTTTGCAAATATTGCAAAACAAAACCTGTATTAAAAGAAACAAAGCAGATTTATTTACCTCTGCAAAGTTATTCTAAACAATTAAAGAAATATCTGGAAAGCATAAATCTGTCCCCTCGTCTTCGAGGACTCGTTAGAGATGTTCTGGATAAAGGTCTGCCAGATCTTCCAATAACCCATAACGCGCATTGGGGGTTAGCAGCACCATTTGATGGCTTCGAAAATCAGAAACTTTGTTCGTGGTGTGAAATGGCCCCAGGGTATCTGTTTGCCCTTCATAAAATAACCAGTAAAAACAACGGATTAAGGAACTTCATGAATGATCCAAAAGCTAAGATTACACTATTCTTTGGTTTTGATAATGCGTATTTCTATACAATAATAATGCCAGCACTATTTTTAGCTTATAATCATTCAGTCAAATTACCTACCGAAATGATATATAATGAATTTTATTTGTTTGATAATCTCAAGTTCTCAAAAAGTCGCTCCCATGTAGTTTTGGCAAAAGATATAGTCAAAAAAGCTTCAAGTGATGTAATACGCTACTATTTATCCGCGACACGCCCCGAATTTGAAAGAACGCAGTTTTCCTATTCTCACTTTATTGAATTGATCAATGTAGATTTAATTGATGGGCTATCAAGTTGGATATGTGATCTGTCATCAAGAATAACCTTAGACTTCGATGGTGTCTGTCCTGACGGTGGAGAATGGACGGTAGAGCACGAGGAATTTATAAGATATTTGCAACGCTTTCTACAAGAAGCGACTCAGGCGTATGAGCCAAAATTTTTTTCACTAGCCAATATAGTGAGCTTATTAAGAGAATTACTTGTTAGAACGAAAAAACTATCCCTATCTAGAAAATATTTATCAAATAACAACAGTATCAATAAATTAGAATACCAGACAAGTTTGGTTTTAGAATTAACTTCTTTAAAATACTATGCAATAGTCTGTTCGCCAATAATGCCGGAGTTTTCTGAGAAATTATTCAAAGCGTTGGGGATTTCAATGAGATTTGGATGGGATAGAAACGTTCGTTTGATGGCTAAGGGCACAAAAATAAAAAACTTATCAAATTGCATTTTCACCCCCATAAATATTGACGTTTTCGAACTTTCGGACAAGAAAGACACACAATATGAGAAATAAGTATGATGTCGTAATTATAGGAGGCGGTATTTTTGGCACGGCCATGTTTTATTATCTTTTAAAATACACCTCTAAAAAAGCCCTACTCCTTGAAAAAAGAAGGATCTGCAGCGGAGCAACAGGCAGCTCAGGAGGGTTTATTAGGCTGTTACATTCATCCCTAAACTTATGTGATTTATCGACAAAAAGTTTTGATGAATTTAACCAATTTGAAAAGAAAATAGGGATGCCATGTGGCCTGGTTAAAACGGGTTTCTTTACCATCGACTCATATAAAAACTTACCTGCTATCGAAGATCATCTTCAACTTATTAAAAATAGAGGATTCCAAATAGAGTGTCTAACAAGTCGGGAAGCTGCGCGTCGTTTTAATTGTTTGGAAATGCCAATTGATGATGACAAGGTTGTGATCTATGAAAAGGACAGCGGTTATGCAGATCCAATAAGAACTTGTAAAGCATATTTATCAGCAGGAGTTAGTTTAGGGGGAGATGTTTTAGAAAATGTTGAAGTTCAAAGTATTGTAACCAAGAATGGAAAAGTCATTGGTGTAAAGTCGTCTTATTCCAGTTTTGAAACACCGTGTGCTATACTTGCTGCTGGCGTTGGGACTTATGATTTCCTTAAAATTTTAGGATATAAAGAGCCTAAATTTATAAAAAAAATTATCCAGATTGGCTTTTATAAATATCCGCTGAATAATTTACCTTTTCCTACTTTTCTAGATAAAACCTTAGGCTTATATGGTCGGGATTATGGCGATAATAGATGTTTACTGGGGTTAACAGAAGAATCAGAGCAAATTAATGATGATCAAGAACCGCACCTTTCAATGAAGGTGGCTAGAAAGCTGACTAATGTAGCCTCAAAATTTGCTCCATGGATTACCGCAAAATGTTGGATTGAAGGACGGTGTGGTATAGATGCTTACACTAAAAACTGTGAGGGTATAGTAGAATTTTTGCCTGAAGTAAAAGGGCTATTAGTATGCAGTGGAGGAAGTGGAATTGGATTTAAACTTGCACCAGAATATGCTAAATATGCGATTTCGAAAATTGAGAACTATTAAGGCGAGATTATTATGGAAAACAAGCCCATATTAAGAATAGCCTGCTTAATGGTTACTACTTATTTATTTTCAAATACAGTTTGTAATCCTGCTCTAGCCGACATAGCTATGCATTTCTCGGCGCATATTAGTACGGCTCAGAACATAATTATTTTATATGCATTAGGTTTAGGAATATCTCAACTTATTTATGGGCCTTTATCAGACATATATGGCAGACGCATAGTAGCTCTAGCTGGAAATAGCCTTTTCGTTTTTGCCAGCATTTTTTCTCTGTTCTCATCTTCCATACATGCCCTACTTTTATCCAGATTCTTACAAGGGTTAGGGGCGGGATACTGTAGTGTCATAGCAAAATCTATATTAAGCGATGTTTATAAGGGTAATTTCTATATCCGTGCTACTGCTGTACTAATGATTTTTTCTGTATTGGCCCAAATGGTCGCGCCCATTATAGGAGGATATTTAATTTATATGTTTTCTTGGCAAGCCAATTTTGTAGCTATTCTTTTATATTGCTCAATTACTCTAATTATCCTGCTTAAGTTTTTACCAGAAACAAACCCAAGTATAAAAGGTAGTGATGAAGTTATATCAACAATATTTCGTAATTACATCACTGTATTAAGGAAAAAAGAACTTTGGGTATTTATTTTTTTATCATCTTTAACCTTATCTTGTGTCACTATATACTATAGTGCTAGCCCGTTTATATTGCAAACTCAAGTGGGACTCTCAAGTTTCGAGCTGGGTCTCACATTTTTATTAACAGATAGCCCCTTCATTATTGGGTGTTTCTTTATTTATTATATGAAAAATAAAATTAATACGCGCAAATGTATTTTAGTAGGGCTATTTATTATGTTAATTGGGGCTGGATTGATGCTTTTGACGTCAGATCTAGAATACAAGAGCCCTCTATTACTTCTTCTTCCAATGTCTGTATTCAATTTGGGTACCGGGCTTGTTTTTCCAATAACTACTGCGAAGGCATTGTTGGTGCATCAGAATACATCAGGAGCGTCAGGCGCCCTTATTGGAGCATTACAAATGATAATTGTAGCCTTATTGTGCTTCTGCTTTTCTAGAATATATAGTGGGCATCAATACTCTTTAGCTATTACGTTATTTATGATTACGGTAGTATGCATCATCTGGATTTGTTGCAGATTTAGAAGAGTTTTGTAAAGAAATGTGATATATTAAAATGTTAAATGGCAATGTCAAGTGATGCGAAGGTGTTCCAAAAATAAACGTTTTAATTCAGTTTCTTTATCACCCCTATTAATAGGAATCCGTGTATTTCTTACCGCAATAGGATTGATTTTTTTGCTCCTACCTTAAACTATTACCGTCCCTCATTGCAATTTCACTATAAACGGTAAAGAGCCTTAATTTTTATTCCACTTAACTTATTTTGATTGAGAGAAAATTTTCTTATTTTCAATTTTAAAAAGGCTACCCTTATAAATTATTATAAATAATAATATGCGGTTTTGCTTCAAACAACAAACCTCTTCTTATTTAGGGGAGTATAGATATGTTAGACCAAAGCAACCTGAAATCTCTATTTGCCTTACCATTTGATGATTCTTCTCGAGATTATTCCTATCTGCTAAAAAACATTGGTGATGCTCATCTCGTTCTTATTGGAGAGGCGACCCACGGAACGCATGAATTTTATAAAATTCGTTCTCAATTAACAAAGCAACTTATTGAAGAAAAAGGGTTTCATGCTATTGCCATAGAAGGAGACTGGCCGGATGTCTACAACCTCAATAAATATGCTAAGAACTTTAGTAAATCAATAGATGAATATAATGCTATAAAGAGTTTTGAGCGCTTCCCATCTTGGATGTGGTGTAACGATGATATGCTTGAGTTTGTTAAATGGCTACGAACTTATAATGATTTCTTGGCCACTAATCAGGTAAAAATTGGTATCTATGGTCTTGATTTATATAGCCTGCATACGTCTATGGATTTTGTTATTCACTCTCTAGCAAAGAGAGATCCGCAGGCCGCTGAGCGAGCTCGTATTCGCTATGAATGCTTACAGAAATATAGACAAGATCCGATAAACTATGCTTATGCGATCGAAAAAGGTATTGCTTCTGGGTGTGAAGAAGAGGTCTATGATCAGCTGACTGAGTTACTAGAACTATACTCTAATGCTTTGTCGCAATATGAGGCAGATCAAGAAGACCTGCTTTCTACTCTTCAAAATGCAAGAGTTGTGGTTAATGCAGAGGCGTACTATAGAGCATTACTGAAAGGGCCAGAAGTAACATGGAATCTGAGAGACAATCATATGATGGCTACACTCGAAGATATACGAACTTACTATTACCAGCTTCTTGGCAGCCTGCCTAAGATAATAATTTGGGCACATAACTCACATGTTGGAGATGCCAGAGCAACTAGCTTGACAAAAAGAGGGGAAATTAACATTGGGCAACTTGCCAGAGAGAGATATGGGAACGATTGCTACCTCATAGGCTTTTCAACTTATCAAGGGGAGGTGACAGCGGCCTCTACCTGGGGAGGCGTCACGGAAAGAAAAAAAGTCAGGCCCGCATTAGAGGGAAGCTACGAGTATTTATTCCACCATCTAAAAATACCTGACTTTCTCCTTCTTTTAGGTGAGGAAAGATCTTTAACCGGACCCTATTTACAGCGAGCCATTGGCGTGATTTATCATCCTGAGACTGAGCGTATGAGCCATTATTATTATGCCTCCTTATCCCAACAATTTAACGCAATTATTCACATTGATACGACAAGCGCTGTTAGACCTTTTCATAAATCTCATGTTTGGGAAAAAGGAGAATTTCCAGAAACTTTTCCAACAGGGCTTTAAGTGGCCTTGCTACGAAAAGAATGCTAAATTATCTTCAATACAACAGAACCTACCCCCAATTACCAATTTAGGGCATACCTTAAGTTGATAATGTCTAAAGATATATAAAGGTGTCAGAATAAGGTTTCTAATTCTTGTTTGTTGGTATATGTCAATAAAAGTTAAGGCCCTATATTGACGTTTGTACCTTCTGGACCGTTTTTACGGGGCAGGGTCATTTCTAACAAGCATATTCCCAAGAAAAACCTTGCTTTTGTCGCTAAACCAGAGACAACTTGCCAATGAAATTAAAGTGAAAAGCTTGAGAGAGTCCATATATCATTAGCTTTCTAAATAAAACAAAAATATCCCAACATTTACCTCAAAAAGCTAACAATTTCAAAAGTTAAGTTGATGTTACCCTAAAAACTGCTAAACTGCTTAATAAAATATTAGGCTCTTTTACTAGGTAACTTTTACACGTACTTTATTTTTCTCCCCCAATGACCTTATCTAAAAACATAAAAAACATATTGGCTGAGTTACTTTGATCTTCTATAACCCCTAAAGAGCCAGAGCTAATAATATCATTCACTAATATTCTAGCATGCTCGTTACCAGCTTGAGCATATCTGACAAGATCCTGAAAACGCTCTTCCTCAGATCGTTTTCCCTGGCCTAAACACCCTGAAAAAATAATATTAATTACGCAATCCTGAGCATTTTGGTAACCAGCGTCAGCATATTTGGCAAGCTCCTGGAAGCATTCTTCCTCAGGTCGTTCTCCTTGGCCCAAGTCTCCATGGACAATAGCAGTAATCAACCAAATCTGAGCACCTGGATAATCAGCGTCAGCATATTTGGCAAGATCCTGGAAGCGATCTTCCCCAGATCGCTTGTCTTGGCCAAAAGCACCACAGTAGATAGCATCAACCAACATCTTCTGAGCATATTGGTAACCAGTTTCAGCATATCTGACCAGCTCTTGAAAACGTTCTTCTCCAGATTTTTTTTCTTGGGCCAAAGTGCCAAAGTAGATAGCTTCAATCAAATACCTCTGAGCATATTGGTAACCAGCTTGAGCATATTTGACAAGATCCTGAAAGCGTTCTTCTTCGGATCGTTTCTCTTGGCCCAACTTGCCCCAACAAATAGCATTAAACATCCGCTCCTGAGCATATTGGTAACCAGCTTCGGCATATT
>NZ_JQAK01000003.1 GCF_000757605.1 Candidatus Paracaedibacter symbiosus
AATTAATGTTCGAATATTCTCAATATTTAAATGATCAGGAAGTTTATCAGCCAGATCCCATTTTAACGGTAAGACTTTTGGAAGATCGACTGTTTTGACAGCACATTTAATACCTTGGTCATGATGTAATTGCTTTAAAATATTAGTAATCTTCTCCGCCGCCATAAATCCTGGCACGTCATTGTCGGGCCAAATAGTAACCTCGCGACCAACCAGTGGCATCCAGTCTGCTTTATTGACAGCGCCCGCCCCACCTGGCCAACTGAGAACGGCATGACTCGGAAGGATTTTTTGAGCGGCATCAGCTGCCTTCTCTCCTTCAACAATCAACACAGGCTTATTGTCTTGAAGGCGGTCTAGGCCGTATAGAGGGCGGTTATCGCCAAAGCCCTTCCAACGCCAATGTTGCTGGCCTTTTTCATTCTGGCAATAGGTTAAAGTTGGCGTTATCTTGGATCCGTCCTTATCCTCAAGGCGGGAGACATACCCGAGGGTCTGTCCCTGCTGATCCTTATAGGCATATAGGGATGTTACTTCCTTATCCTTGGTCATATAAGATAGATAAGGATTATCTTTAACATCAGGAGCCATAATTCCAGCAGGTACCGGCAATATAGGCATCCAGGTTTTTTCTTTTTCGGTTGCTAGCGTTTGTTGCAATGATAGAGATGATGTATAAGCTGGCGTCAGCGTTTGCCCCAACCAATCTCTTGCCCAACCAGTGGCCTCTTTCGGGGAGAGCTGAAGCTTATCCTCAATCATCTTTAATGGACCACCATGAACACCCGTTTCGAAGTTGGAGTAAAGTCCCTGATTAGATCCGTTTACCATGACAGAAATTGATCCTTTACGTCCGTATCTATGCTGATAAGCACTGCGACTGGAAGGATCCCCAAGCAACGTTTTACTTAATTCCCCTATCCGTTCCTTTAATGACTCGTGGATATTTTGGGAAACATTAAAGTTGATGCTTTTATTATGAGGCTGGCGTGGGCTGGCCAGATTACTCTGAACGGGAGATGGTGATTCCTGTGTGAAGGAGGATACTGTATCCTGATTCATATTAGAAGAGGATGTTTTTTTAAATTGAGATTCCTTTTCTTGTATATGGGTGATCAGTTCTCGGGGCAGAATCTTTGATTCAGCAAGCATCCCAAATGTCTGCTTTGATCCGGTTTCCCGATCAAAGTCAAGCCAAGCACGCAGCTCCTTAGCTGCTACGGCAGAGTGAGCCCCCATTCCGCTTAAGTAAACATCCGATATCTGACGCAAGTCATGGCGATGTGCTTCTTGATCAAGGCTCTTCAAGGAAACAGACATCTTTTCAGCCATAGCTTCAACAGATGGGTAGGACTGTTTGATCAGCGTAAAGGCAGCTGCGTCCTTTTCTTTGTTTACAGCTGCATACGCGGGATAATAACTACTTTCCCAAGGCTTAATGCCTTTATCATTTGCCTCTTCCACACAAAGCTTGTAGTGATCTCTAGCTGTATCCTTAATATCTTGGTAGTGACTCAGATCCTTAAACAATTGCTTATCTTGCTCATTTGTTAAAGATCCTTGCAGTTGGATGCGCTCAAAGTTTTGCGCTTCGGATTTGATCTCCAACAAATTAATTTTATTCTGCAGCAGTTCTCTAACTGTTGCTTTACTACCGACCTCTTTTTCGGCTTGCCATAAATGATTCAGCTCATAAGCGGCTAGTGACTTAGCCAATTGACTATTGCTCTGTTGATATTGCTCAATACAGGTTTGGCGAAGCCCGGTTTCTGCTTGCGTGAACAGCTTAGAGGTATCAAGAGTGATTTGGAGTGACTTCGCTAACGGGTGATACTCTTCGAACTGGTCGACAATTTGATAGGCAAGCTTATCGCGTTGCATAGAAAGGTTGCGCATAGACTGAACTTGGGCGTCTAATGTCGACTTCAGCAACGTTCCTTCTGCTTCCTTCAACTGCGGCTTCAATTCTTTCCATGTTTGACCAAACAGGTCTCTGGCGTCGACATATGCTGCCAACACTTCTAGTTTTTGAGAAGTTGAGTGGTCTAGCCCTTCTTGCTTCAAAGTCTGTTGTAACTGCGTGCTTTGGAAATCAATGGCTTGCTTTTGAATGGTCGAGAGGCCGTATCCCAAAGATTCAGAGACTTCTTTAATAAAAGGACGATGAAGAGTCGTTGACTCAACAATCATATTGGCAAGGCTGCCTCGTTCTTGCCGTAGTTCATCAAACCTTGGATAATCAGGATGTGTTTTAGCCAAGCTTCCAGGTGAAGTTTTCCGGATCTCTCGCCAAGTTTCTCTTGCCTCAAGGGCGACCATGGCATACTGCTCAACTGTCAGTTGGGCTTTTTGCTCAATCAGCGTTAATGGACGCTCTTTAAGACCAGCGGTCATCTCTAGCTTTTCAAAGGTCAGACCCGCCTGCATCACGTACAGCTTATGGTCATCCCTTTCTTCAACAATCAGGCGAGCTAACTCTTTTCTTTCCTTTAACAGGTCACTCAGAGAAGGAGCCGCCAATGACAGGCTTTCAGGAGAGGAAGAAAAAGCTTGATCGGGGATAGTATCTTTTTTGGTTCCCTTATCTTTAATGACTTGCATGATCTCACGGCCAAGAGCTTTGTAATCTTCGACATTAAAGTAAGCTTCATAATTCTCAGGCTTAATCGTGTAATCCACGGCAAGATCCTTATAACCAACCCGGATATTGTCAGCAAACTTACTAAACGATGCCACCTCTTCTTTATTGTGGTAAAGCGTTACGTCATCACGGTGACGCGTCATCATCACATACAGACCATACGCATCAAGGTTCTTACTTAAATGCACCATTGACCAATCAACTGTTTGGCCTTGCGCTTTATGACCCGTCACAGCATAAGCATGATCAATATCTTTATAGCCGCTTAAAGTAAACGTCACTCTCTCTGTATCACTGACGCGAACAGTTAGTTGGCTGCTCATTTCTTTTTTGGCAACGACTTGACCATCCTCTCCTCTTTTTTCAGGAATGACCACTGGCTTAATACTTTCAATAGTTCCTTGCGTCCCATTCTTGACAGCAAAGTTACCAGACTCACTGCTAACATGGTATTGACGTCGGTCATTAGCGAGAAAGACAATTTTCTCTCCTAAAGCCAAGCCTTTTCCTTGATGCTGAACCGCATCTTCTCCAAGAAGCCCATGGAGCTGTAGTTGCTGCCTGATTTCCTTGTTTAAAGCCAGACGTATGTCATTGGTGGAGGTGAGTACACACCCTGAGTGAGTAGGAGTGTTTTTGACCTTTTCGAGGTAGTCACGAGCAATAGTGGTGATCATATCACTAGAAGTATGTGACTCACGCACATGCCCTTTATTCTCATACGCCATTAAGGCTGTCGTTGTCTCTAATTGAGCCAGATTCATGGAAGCTTGCCTCATCCAATTTTCATTCTGACGGAAGATAAAGCTTACCTCTGCTTTGCAATCGTGAGCCTCGGCCACTTCAATACTTTTACGGAACACATCTCCCGCATCAATGGCTTTGTATTGATGATCATCACCGCAAACGATAAGTTTAGCCCCGGTCTTATCGGCCATAGCCACAAGATGATGCCAATCTTTTGTGCCTACCATCCCGGCTTCATCAACGATGATCACCGTATCCTTGGTGGGCAGAGTCCTTTGATAGGAATCAAGATCTCTCATCGCTTTGCCTCTATCCTTATCCGATAACTTCTCATTTAAAAGGGCCTCTTGAAGTTTCGGAATCTGCTTCCATCGATGAGTATAGTAAGCAATGGTCTCAGCGTGGCATCCCGTCTCTACGGCCAGGTTCTTGGCCGCTTCGGCAGCCAAAGCCATGCCCATCACCTTAAAACCAGCTTCTTGATGAAGCTTCACAACTGGCTTTAACACTGCGGTGGTTTTCCCTGTTCCTGCCCTTCCGACCAATACGCTAAAGGCAGAATCCTTACACAACGTATGGACCGCCTGTTCCTGCTGGTCACTGATTTGATCTTTTAAAGAACGACGATAATTGAGCTGACTTTGAATGGATAAGTGATCAATTTTCCTATCCACAGTGATCGTGGATAGCTTCTCAATGCCTTTAAGGAGTTCAGTTTCTTTTTGATGATATTCAGGCGACGTAAATCGTTTATGACGATCAAATCCATGACCGATGTGAACCGATTTATTGATCAATTCTTCAAAAACATGTTGGGCTAAATGAGGATGATCTAACGTTCGATTCTGGACAACTTTTAAAACATCCAGTTCACTAAAGGTCGCTTTTTTTGACGTCAATTCGTTAAAAATAATTTCGGGATACTGAGCAATTCGTTGTTGGTTTTCTTCTCGAATTTTTTTATTTTCTTCTACAACGCGTGAAGGAAGGCCTTTATCAGCAAGCGATTTTGCATACCAGCCTTCATGAATAGTTGGTATTAAATCAATGCCTTGATCCTTGTAGCTCCGATGATCAATACGGACATCCAATCCCTTTTTTTCTAAAGCATAATTAACTTCATTTGCGTAAATTTCTCTTTGAAGTTTTAACCCCGCTCTCGAATAAAGGTCTCTATTTTTAAAGAGGGATATGGTGCCATCTTTTTCAATCGTCCAATGAGAAACGAGTAAATGCGCATGAGGATTTCCCTCTTCTGCATGAACACCAAACGTAACCACATGACCTTTAGAAATAAAGGACTTTTGCATAATATTGTGCAGGATTTCTTTATGCTCTTCTGCAGATAATTCTTTGGGAAAAGCCAAAACAACTTTCATACCTGTTTGGGCAGACGCTTTAAATTTATCTTGAGTTTCTTTAGTTTTATAATATCTTGTTGCAAACTCATCAGCCTGCTTTTCAAAGGCATTCCAAGCTTTTTCTGTATCTCTAAATTCATCGCCTGCCCATTCAGGAGCGAGTGTTCCTGAGTAAGTAACATCATCTCTATTTGAGTAGTTTGCTGTTAAATTACGCCGCTCTTCATGTAGCTTTTCTCCTGTAATATAGGCAGCACTTTGCACAGAACTGCACCCTGTACTTCTGGAAACATGACTAACGCTATAATGACAAATGGCCAAAGATGAAAATTCCTATTACTAATCAACTACAATAATAAGCCGCCGGCCAGGCAAGCACAAGTGCTAATAGCACATAAGTGCGCATTTGTTCCAAATGACGGTGGATTAGAATTGCTTATTTTATTCATCCATGCTTTAATTTATCTAGATTTATATCAACTTTATTAACGTCCGAGAGATTCATGACCAAAAAACTATCCATCAAAAAAGTGCTAAGTAATCAAAATAAGTTAACAGATGTCCAACTAGAAATTATAAAGCTTCAAGAAAAAGAAAAGGCTTTGCAAAATGAAATTGCCATCAACTTTAGTTCAGTCTTAAGTAACACTGATGCTCTTTGTGTCCCTCACGATGTCTTAGTGGGTGGTATTCTCAATATCGTCAAATCTTACAAAGAGAATACCCCAGCGATAGGAGAATGGCAGCAAGCAGGCGCGACATTTCTTCAAGGAAAAAAGTCCTCTAAAAAGCCTAAAAATCAAAACTCACCACATTCAAAAGATAATAAAACAATTGCATCAAATACGCATCATGATTAATAGAAAGAATGCTGAGATGTCAGCCGTATCCTATAAAATGACAAAATCAAATTCTATAAATCGTAAAGCAAGAACACGCACATTAATTCAATTAGGAAATCTTGTATCAATATCTGGATTATCTTCTCTTCTCAATATTCAAGAGGGAGATGATCTGCAATCAGACCTCATCTCTAAAGATAAAGCGGCCATGCTTTTAGGGGCAATATCTGAAATAATGGAGAGTGAATCCCCCTCTCCTCTTCAGCAAGAAAGATGGCGAGATAAAGGGATACGCCTCTTAAAGATGAGAGAATATCAAAAGCGGTTATAAATAATTGGACCACTTATTTTTGAGTAGAAAAAAATGAAACTAGACAATAATTCAATGGAAGAAAGTTTTCAGAACCAGTTAGAAGAAATTATTTCCCAATTGAAAAAACTTGAAGCAGAAAAAGACTATATTTGTGAAGAAATACACAAGATCCTATTAGAAGCAAAAACAGTTGGGCTTGATAAGGATATCTTAAATGAAATTCTAAAAATTCATAAAGTGCAAAGAGAGGCCCCTATTCCTAATGATGATATTCATCAGTTATACAATCATCTTTTGAAATGGAAAAATAATAAGGAAGGTTCTGCCTGCATCCCTTAATATGAAAAAATGCTCAAACTTATAAAGGCCATTTAAATTGCTTATGTAATAAATTTAGATTCTATAAAAAATATATTTTTTTATTTTTTAGAATATTTCCACAATATTTAAATATTATGGGTATGCAGTTGACTGGCATGTTCCCTAGATTTAGTATTCAGCTATGTCTACCTACCCCAAAACCTATGGCGAATTTGTAAAATGGTTTCCGGATGATGCCGCATGTTACTCATATCTCTTTAAAATACGCCTGGCCAAAATCTGTTTTATCTGGAACCCGCCCTGGCTCCTGTATGGGAGGGGTTGGGGATCGCAAAATAAGCGGGATAATTTGTGGAAATTTGATGCCTGAGAAGGTATCGTTGGTTCGCCTGAACTACTTGATTTGTTAACGTTATTTTTAACAAGCCCCTACCTTAATTGCGAAAACGCTACCGAAAAATAATGGTATACTCACACTCTCGAATCGGTTAGAAAGAATCTGTCCAGCGTTTTTCCAAACTTCTACTTTCACAGAGATTAGCCCACCCAAAATAACCCCAAAAAACACCATCATCCTCAACCTTTTACTCTCAAGGAGAACTCTTATGAAAAAAAACTTGAAAGTCCTTATCTCATCTTTAATTATCGCCCTAACCTTTGCATCGCCCCAAGCGATTCACGGCATGGAAGACTTCTCAAAGCGTGGTGGACAAGGCGTAAAAAGGCCATTCGCCCATAGGGTTTCAAGTGTCTCTGATATTACTGAAGATCTCGAACAAAAAAAGAGGAGAGGCGAAGAGATTCGAGAAAATCCATTCAATGGGTGTCCAAAAGAAATCACGGCTATGGTTTTACATCTTGCTGCTATTGATGAATGTTTAAACAATCGTAGTCCAGTTAACATACTACTTGTTTGCAGAGAATGGCAAAAACTGATCGAGGAAGAATTCATCGCTGGTAAGACCGTAAAAAAGATCTGCCAGGAAGCATGGTATGGCGTACCAGGACATGAAGAAATTTATGAAAGATTTTTAAAGGGTGTATTGGTTTATAGGCCGCAAAAGGGAAGCGAAGTGGGTATGATAACGATGCGGATATCAGAATTAGGGAATCCGTTAGAGGGTACGTTTGATTTATCGCAGTGTGGGAATGTGGGTAAGTATTTGAGTATATCGACAGGTTATCGTAAAGGGAAGAAACAGGAAAATAAAAAAAGCTCGAGATATGGTTGGCCCCGTGGTTTTTGATCGAAAAGAAACTAACGACTACCGCAGGTCATTTTCAACGTATTTTTGGCAAATGGAGCGATAAAGCACCGGTCGGCATTTTCTGGACATGGGGAGGATGGGACGATTTAACATGGTATGATTATCTAACGACGCAAAACTATGATGAACTTTCTATCGATAATTTATATGAAAAAGGGTGCATGTATGCCGTGGGGGACGAGCCCTTTCAGTACTACGGGGGGGCAGCGACGTCAAAAAAATTTCATGTTCATTTTATGAAGTGCGCCAAGAAAAGTCGCACTGATTTAGCGGGTGAAAGTCCCGTCATGGAAGAGGTAGCCAGCCTCACCATGTAGCGAGTCTTGAGTATCCGAAGGTAACAAAGGAACTAAGCGTAGACAGCAAGGCTGACGATCTAGTGAAGTGAAAGTCTTCACACCGCCAATTTCTCATTCGGGCGGTTAGTATATCCGATGCACGGTTAGGTAACGACCCGTGTTCTGCTCGGAAGTAAAAGTCACCGAACGCTTAGGCGGAAGCTTATAGTGTGAGCAACCAGGGTGGCGAGCAAATGTGGAGGTCTGAACAGAAGCGAATACCTACAGCCCCGTAAGACGCTTCCACACTGAAGTTTCTGTGTGGGGAATTGTTGACTGCCGATCTCGTTTGCTGTGGGAGAAGGTCGAAGTTCTGGAGGAAGTAATGGGAACATGCCAGTCAACTGCATACCCATATTAAATATTATTATTGATCACACTTTATAAAGTGCCACACGCGTGGCACTTAGAAAATGAATATGCTGCTTTTAAGGCAAAACTAGTCTTTATTCTAACTGACATCTTTCTTTAGTTAATCAATAAGTTCTATATATCTTGCAAAATTTTCCTCTATAAATCATTCTTAAATATTTTACATATATTCTAAATATAATTTTTAAATAATATTTACGTATGTTATTTTATAAAAAAGAGACAATATTAACAAAAATTGGTGGGCCTTATGCAGGTAGTAGAAATAGATCCTAAAATTTGTGTGCGATGGAAATTTACTGATCGATCAGGATTTGAATTTGGAGACATATTTGCTCTTTCTCATTTCTTTTACCAAGCTTATGGGTCATAAAAAGATGGAGAAAAAAAGCAGTTACGAGCTTAGCTATATAACAATATAAAACAAAATCCTTAATTAAAGCTTCTAATCTAAGTAACTCCCAATATTCCTGATCGAGAAGTTGCATTTAACCCAAAGACCCGTCCAGTCTGTAAACTATCATATATATGCTGAAATAAAAGGCCAGGGCTGCTAGCCTCTGTATTGTCTCTTGTCATAAAGTAAGTATGTCCAAGGGGAGTATCATAAGTATTATTAAAGTTATCACAATCAAAAACATATACATTTGACGTGACTTTGTTAAGGTTTTCAGGTCCTGTATGCCCTAAGCGACGAGATACAATTTTTTCTTTTGGATTCATCACCTTACTTGATCTTAGAGCCCAATCATCATTAGCGTGATAAACACATACATTTCTAGCTGCCCGGCAAATATGCTCTCCTGCATTTCCTATTTCAAGAGAGGTGTTATTTATATCAGCTGCTACCATGAAGATATTTCTAAAAAGCTGCGGAACCCCCCCGGGCAAGATCATAGCGGTTCCATATCTTTAGACTTTCTCTTAAAACTCTATTTCCCATAGAATGGGCAAGGATATTGATTCGTTTTAAGCATAAATCTTCTTTTGGTTGGGATGCACTCCATTCAGTGAATTTACCAAGAGTCCTTGCGAATGAAAATGCACTCATGTCAGCTGATTTTTCATCGTCCCAATAATCCTTTACTATTCCTAGATCA
Source organism: Candidatus Paracaedibacter symbiosus (assembly GCF_000757605.1). Lineage (GTDB taxonomy): Bacteria > Pseudomonadota > Alphaproteobacteria > Paracaedibacterales > Paracaedibacteraceae > Paracaedibacter_A > Paracaedibacter_A symbiosus. The sequence continues at coordinate 9,304 of NZ_JQAK01000003.1, forward strand.
TTATCGCATGGCCATATGATAGGGATTAAAAGAATAGAACCCGATTTCTGTTGATCAAATAATAATTGTAATAACTCTGCATTTGGAAAAATGCTTGCTTCAGGTAGACTGTTAAACCCATGGATAAAAAGAAGAATTTGTTCATACTCTAGCTTTTGTACGGTTTTGATAAAATTTTGACTTCCAATTTCCGTGTAATCATCCTTGCTGTTTCTTATACAACAGTAGACAGAGTTAGAAGGTGCATTATTATTAAGATCAAAGGTAACTTTTCTATTAATGACAGTTTTACTACCTTCATAAAAAGACCGATTCGTGATAAAAAGCATTTTTTATCTCTTTTGTTTAAAGTGAATGGATTTGTTTAATAGCAGAAGCTGGACTTGGCAATATCATATGGGGGTTAGCAATGATGAGATTATTCAAACAATAATTGGACAATAGATTGTTAGAGTTGTTCAAAGGGGAAGGCGCTATATTTGGATTTGGCATAAAAATCTCCTTTTTTAAATTTTTTAATCCTTGTAACTCATAGGTTTTAACTTAAAAACCAGTTCTCAAATATTTTTTTACTGGTTGAAAATGTAATTATTACTCTGCTTTATTCCTTGAGCGTCCCACTATATTGTTTACGTAACATCAACTTACTCCATTTACTGGACTACCAACGAGGTTAAAGTAATGTCCATTTTTTTGGAAAGCTTGAGGATAGCCATTTCAAATAGACAAGTTGATGACGGTGCCGGGGTGTATGTGAGAAGTTATGTCTATCTTTCAACTTCCCCCAATGTTTTCTATAGCGTAATTTAAATAACATTGAATCCCACTAAAGACTTAGCATTAAGAATTTAAGTGTGAGCGGTTAAACGAATGGGTAACAATAAATTATGGAGAAGAAAATGACAAAATCAGGGTTTATTTAACAGCAAGTATGGCAGTCATTTGAGAGAATCAACTATAAAAGGATCTTCTTATGGGGTTACAAACAGATAAACTTGTGATGATAGGCTTAGGAGTTCAGGACAGCACCCCTCCGTTTGTAGCAACTCCCCCCTTACCAACCCTAAAAAAAGGTATACATCTTCGTTGGATGTTTGAAAGGGATATGGGTTTTCCGTGGTACGGTTACTATTTATTTCGACGCCCAGTCCCTGACAAGCGCAGATCTCGATGTGCAAACCTAAAAATTCCAGCACATGGAGTGGGACCCTTAGGGATAACAGTTTTAGAAACAGAGGAAGGAACATTCACAAGCGATGCTGAACTGGTATTACAAAATGACTTTGGCCATCCAGCTGAACCTGAGCTTGCTTTATATTCAGGCACGTATTTGCGCTTCGATCTTCCCCCCCATCAGCTAGCGTTTCGGATAGAGCTGCAACTTGGGTTTGCTCGCACTCATTCACGCGAAAGCAGTATTACCCTGATAGCCCTAGATAATGAAATTCCTGTTGTTCAAACAGAGATCAGTGGGCGCCAAGACGAAGTCGTTTCAACGCGACTGGATTTCGATAGAATCACGGCCATAAAAATAGTAGGTGCAGAAAAATCAGCCTTAGTAAGCTTATGTTGGTATCCTGTGGATGAGGAAGCCTCCCTTAATTGGCAACCTGTAGGGGGTGTTGAACAACCCATACTTTTTCCTTTAACTCATGAGGACTACCCTCTTAATAGAGGGTCAATAAATATCGACAATGACTGGCGAAAAGCTAGGCAACGCATTGTATATGGTGATTTAGATTTTTGGGCTGGCGATCCATTTGAATCTTTACGTGAGCACCTTGTTGCGCTGGTCTTAAAAGGGCCACCAGGACCACCTGAGCGAGGCATGGCTCACGAGGCTCGGGCAATGAATGACATTAAGGGCATACCGGGAGTATCAGAACCTGGCACAGACGTTCCTCACTTATCCTCTTTACATCCCCTTGATCTCGTGTTGATGGGGAGTCTTCACCCTCCTATTGCTCAAATGGTAGGTCTCTATTGCGTAGATAAAGCTGAAGCTGAAGCTCTAGCACCTAATGGAATCTATGATTATCTTATTGTTGCTGATCATAACGATGTAGCCCATGGTAATGTAGGAAAGATGCTCCAACATATTCAGGATGTTGGCTTTGACAATGTTGATGCTTGGATTACGTTTGAAAAACACTTAGGAGGCTCACAGCCTTTAAACCCTCCCCAGAATGTGCGTGCTTATGCTTTAACAGGGGGGTCTTATCACGTTCCAGGCATAGCAGAATCGGTCAATGCTGAAGGAAATATAGGGGTTACTTGGGATATAAATAGAACTATGAGTGGTTATCTTGCTCCTGATCAATCGGTAATGTTTCATGTTTGGCGTGCACTTCAAGGAAATGCAGAGGAACCTGCCCCCGATACAGAAACCAGAGAGCTCCTTACAAAAGATAGTCCTCTCTTAATATCGACGCCCGCTGAGATCGTAAATGAGCCCATTAGATTTCCTTCTGACTGGCCACAATTCTCTTTACGTTATATTGATTTTTCTCTCGACCCTGGGTGGTATGGTTATCAGGTTTGTGGCATCGATTTATTCGGTCGATTTAGTCCCAAAAGCGCTTTCGCTGAGTGGTGGCAATGGGAACCAATGCCCAATCCCAAGCCTTGGTATTATATTGATCCACCCGGAGATAGAATGGTCAATTCAAGCTCTGTGCGTATCTTAGACATGGCACCTCCGCCTCCGCCAATGGCGGTTGAGGCGTTTGCCCTCGATCCAAAAGACCCTTTTTTACTTAAAGATAGTGCTTATAACACTTGGTATGGAAGCTTACCAGCCACTGGTAAAAGAGATGAAATTGTTGGTTTACGGGTGAAATGGTGGTGGAGGGCAGACCAGCAACGCCAAGCACCTGATACACAGGAATTTCGTATCTATTGGAACCAGGGTTCAATACTACCAGAAGGATGGGAGAGGGTTGCCAACTGGCAAACTCGTTGTTTTGTATGTCCTTATGAGGAGAATGTTACCGTTCAAACGGAAGACAAAACAGTAAAAGATAGTGAAGGTAACGTTGTTCAAATTATACAAGAAGATAACCGTTTTTATGAAGTCTTTTTACCAGCAGACTTAAATAACCCAACAGAACCCTTTGCTGAAGGTATTCCTTTAACACCGAGTTTGGAGGAGCCGATAGTATATGCTCATGTGACAGTTACTGCAGCCGACGGAGTTGAACAAAGGGCTGACCAATGGCTATGCGGCGGTGTCTATGGGAATAGAGTGGGAAATGAAAGCAATCCTGCGGCCCCACAGAAAGTTCTCCGAGTGCGGCGGGAGCTTCCACAGGCGCCTGAGCCTATTGTTGACGGAGCGCGTGTGTATGCAACGCCTGCAGATTGGCAGGGGCGATCTTATTACACGGTTCGCTGGCAAGCACAGGATTATATAAAAGTTCATATCTTGAGGGCAATGGATGAGGCGGTATTCTTAGCAGACTGGAAAAAACGGCCTCGTGCTAATGAGACAGATGGGCCTTTTCTAACCCCGGATAAATCAGAATTCTTTCCAAAAGAAGACGATATTTGGAATCTAGCCAAGCGTCAACAAATCTGCGATATTCTAAACGCATTTGATAAGTCAAATGGTAAGATTGAGGCTTTTAAGGCTTACCGAACCCTTTCAGATGATGCGCTGCGGATTCTTGCCAACCTCCCTGGTTGTGAAAAAGCATTCTCTCAAATTACAACCAAGCCTCTTAGGGCAAAACTAAATCCAGGAGAAGAAACTTCTGATCCAGAGGAATTGCTTCTTTACCCTGACAAACGTGGGCCTGATGATCCTGCTGGCTACGATGAGCGCTCTAATGTTGGGGCTTATCTTGACTCGTTGGATGGTAAATCTACAAATCGGTATCTCTACCGGATAGTTTATGTTGATGGCGCTCATAATCGTAGCAGCCCTGGTTTGGCAGGTACGCCTGTTCGCTTACCCAATGTGGTGCCTCCTCGTACACCAACGATAACCAAAGTCCTAGCAGGGGAGCGAAGGATATCGCTTGCATGGGCTTCCAATCGCGAACCGGATTTGATGGAATATCGGGTCTATCGTGCCGATTCTGAAGAAGCTGCCCAAGATCTGAGGTTAATGAGCCAAGTCGATATTATTTCGGCAGAGCCTGATCCTGATAGTCGCCCGGCATCCGTGGAATGGTCCGATGAGGGTGTCCCTGGTCTTGTTGATTTTTGGTACCGCGTTGTTGCGGTTGACCGTCCGGATTTAGAGGATTCAAGAGGTGGGGGAGGGAATGTCTCGGTGCCTAGCCAGCCTCTAAAAGTCAGAGCAACTGACACTACACCACCGAACCCACCCGTGTGGATTACTGCTAGATGGGAAGCAAATGATGAAAAGCACGTTATTCGTTTAGCTTGGCGCACAGATGAACCTGAAATAGCTTGTATATTACAGCGTCAAGTTGCTGGCAAGGATAATGCTTGGAGTAATATTGTTTCAATATCTCAACCTTCTACACCTCCGTTTGAGTGGGAATTTATTGATCAACCAGTAGTAAGTGGGGTGCCTTATGAATATCGCTTATTTGCAGCAGATATAGCAGGTAAACGGTCTGTATCTGAGATACTTACTGTGCCAGTGGAGGTGTTTTAAAGATGGGTATATTTGATAATTTGTCGATATCAGTTGAAATGCCATTAGGCGTTAATGCTTCTAATGACTTCTCCTCTTTTCGTGACTCTTTTCACATAGAATCTCTTTATGGGCTTATTGCTCAAGCGGGAAATTTACCTTCGATTTCAAATTTTTTATCTATCTCAGTTCCAAATACAGAACCTGTGTCATTCTTATATGCTGTGATTAGAGGGGTTATCCGTTATGTCCCTGATGAAAACTCGCCACGTATAGAGCTTCGGCCCTTCCCTTTTGATAGCTTACAACTTGGTAAACAACCATTTAATTCTCTTCCTCCTTTTTTATTTATTTATAGAGGAGTAGACACCTCTTCAGTGGCAACTGCAGCGGAGATATTGTTGAGTAATGCTCCTATTAGCGAGGCTGATCGGCCCGTCCAACTCATAGAGTTTATGTCAGGAAACCGATCATTAACAGTAGAGGGTGGAATGGTCATTGGTAAGCCTGCTATTGATCCAAGCTTAGGAGGACGCAGGCGGCTGGATCTTGCAGTACAAATTAACCAAGGAATCTATTTGAATCCTGCCCATTATTTGTATCGCTGGCCTCTTTTTCGCCCAGAACTCGAAACTCATCCATTGCTCTCACAATTGAAGTCTCAGCAGCATGGGCACCTCTTTCCAACAAAAGATCGAATTTTGTTTGTTCGTCAAAATTCTTCTAATCCGACTAGTCCCTATACTACTGCAGATACTGCTGCTCATTCATTAGGAGAGGCGATGAATGCAGCTAGAGCTGGAGATATTGTGTGTGCTATAGATAACGCTACGTACCAAGAACGTGTTTTCATGCAAAGGGGTGTAACACTTACGAGTGCTGGAATCCTCAGAAATATTGGGCAACCAAGCGAGTCAAGCGATCTGCCAACTCTTTCTCAACCGACCAATTCTAATACAAATAATTATGCAGAAATAGTAGCCTTTGACAATCTTAATCAAGATCCAACTCATATCAGTGGATTCAAAATTACACAGGCTACGGCTGCAGTAGCTGGAGCGGGTATTGTTATACGCCGATCACAGAACGTTGAAATTGCTCAAAATCTTATTTATGGAAATCATGCTATTCAGGGAGGAGGCGTCGGTATTTTCGACTCTCGTGGGGTTCGTGTTTCTTTCTCCCGTATATATAACAATCAAGTAAATGATGTGGAGGGCGTAAAGGGCCAAGGAGGGGGTCTTTATATTGGAGGATCTTCCACCAATGTAAGTATTGAAGACTGCTTTATCTACAGCAACACTGCTACAAATTTTGGAGGGGGTGTTTGTGTCAATGATCCAGCAATTGAAATTGCTTTTTTACGAAATCAGATTGGCGGCACAACTGCAGCACAAGGAAATAGGGTTACTGGAAATCGTTTAGGAATTCAAGATGCGGCTATTTATGACAATCCACAAGGTGGGGGTGGAGGAATAGGTGTTTTCAAGACTGGTATACTTTCTGTAGCAAATGAAATTACTTATAACGAAGCTCATTGTGGGGGGGAATTGAATTTTATGTAAGAGGTTGGGGAAAACTTATACAAAATAGAATTGAGGGTAATAAAACCCGCCCGGAGATAGGGGGAGGTGATGGAGGGGGCATTGCAGTGAATAATACTTCCATATCAGAGAGAAATGCCAATTTACATCAAGTTATAGAAATCATTGATTGTCGTATTATTAATAATGTTGCTGAAGATGATGGAGGTGGAATCTATGGCACGGCAAAGGCTCTTTTGAAAATTAGTGGAAGTAACACTGAAATTTCAGGAAACCAAGCGAAAGCTAATGGGGGTGGAATTCGAATTTCTTTTGGAAGCCAACTTGAAATTCAAGGGGGTACAATTCGCAATAATCAAGCGAATGTAGGAGGTGAGGCAAATGGCGGTGGAGGTATTGCAGCTAGGAATTGTCGTTTAATATGCAGAAACTGCACTATAGAAGGAAACTCCACTCACAGTTGGGGAGGCGGAGGTATTTTTGTTAGTACGTCCGAAGAAGGACGAGGGATAAGCGGTGTGTTATTTGAGGAGGCGCTTAGAAATTATGGGTATTCAAAAGCATTACTGCAGCTAGATAATGTCACCATTACCAATAATTCTGCTACAGCTGGGGCGGGGTTATATGTGCTTTATATTAAATATGACGTAGATATTCAGATCGATAATTCCAGATTAGGGGCTAATTTACCTTCTCACCCCATCCCTCAGAAAAACCAAAATGTTGTTTTAGAAGATGCTTCTAATTTTCCAGATTCGATAATTAATGATAGCCATTTAGGTTCCTTATCACCTTTATCTCATTATAGGAATACTCTAAGCCCATAAATTAAATGATTTATTTCTGATTACTTGGTATTTGAGAATATTTATAAATATGAAGTGTAATGGATTAAGAAATAGGAGTTAATACATGAGTAGCGAAAACTATATTATTCCGCTTCGTGACATCATATCTTTTATTTCTCCAGTTGATTTCCCCCTATTCGGTGAAGCACATATACTTAACCGTATAGGTGTTACAAATTTCGATATAACAGACACCCTTACTGAGACAAGCGTTCACTTAACGCTTGCTTTTCAAGATGAACTCTTAATCAGCCTTCCTGGTCTCGAGGGATTTGGGATTGCACTGGGAGCTAACGGAAGGGGTTCAGAGATTCCCTTAGAAATACAGGTGCGCCCTGTGGTTGTGTTCAGGTTGAAAGATGTAGACATCGCTTTGCGCCTCGGCAAAGAGATACTCATTCCCGTAAGCCGCAGTGAGAGTAATGAGTGGCAACCCCGTTTGACTGTAGATGACAAACCAGCTGCATTTGAAATTTTTTTAGAAAATATTTCTTTCGAAGTTAGAGAAGATGGAGATGTCTCGCTACAGTTCGCTACTGGTATACCTACACTAAACTTAGGGGCCTTTATGATCGGTCAAACGGGAGTGATCGTTGAAGCAGACCAGCCTATCTCTCTTCAAATAGGCCGAGAAGGCACCCCTACGGGGTATCCACCAGGTTGGCAGGGCGTTCATATCCCCCATGCTCGCATACATCTTCCTGCTATAGATTTTCCTATGATGCCTGAATCCTTAGAATTTGTAAATTGTTCTATTGGGGGGGATGGCTTCACAGGGGGAGTAGCTGCTGAGTTTCCCACAAATGCGCCTCATGGGACATTAGGAGAAATTGATTTTGAATTAATAAAGTGCACACTAGATATTAAACAAAACTCCTTTGTTGCCTGCAACATCCAGGGTAAGCTTACACTACCCTTCTTTGATGTGCCAGTAGGAATTGAAATAGGGATTAGCCAAAATGGGGGCTTCGTAGCTGCCTTGTCAGCTACTCAACCTACTTATCACAATGGCCTAATAAAGCACGATATAGACAATCTTTTAAGCTTGACTGTGGAAAGCATAGGATTTGCTTATGACAAAGGCATCTTCACTGTTGCCCTCAGCGGTGAAATCAAACCTCATGTTAAATACTTAGATTGGCCAGCTTTCCGCATCCAGGAATTAGCCATTGATTCAAAAGGGAATGTCCGTCTTGAGGGCGGTTGGTTGAATTTGCGTGAGCAATATACTTTGGCATTTCATGGCTTTCAGCTAGAAATTAGCAAAATTGGCTTTGGGTCAACGGATGATGGTCGACGTTGGATAGGTTTGAATGGAGGGTTAAAACTTGTCGAGGGGTTAGCAGCTGGTGCTTCGGTCGAAGGAATGAAAATTCTATGGAAACCGGGTACAAAAGAAGTTGATCTTACGCTCAATGGTGTTGGCGTTGAGTTCAAAGTGCCAAATGCCCTCTACTTCAAAGGTGAAATCGCAATGACCGAGCCCGAGGAGGGGATATATCGTTTTGATGGAAACATCACCTTGAATATTGTTGCTCTCGATCTTGAAATACAAGGCCAGCTTGTTGTTGGCTATGATGTTAAAGAAGACTACACCTTTCTTGCCATCTATTTAGCAACGGAGTGGCCCGCAGGTATACCTTTATGTGCGACGGGCCTTGGTATCTATGGAATGGCTGGACTCTTTACTTTACAAATGGAGCCCAGTAAAGCAGAAAATCAGCCTTGGTATGCTATTGATGACCCTACTAATAGCTGGTATCACAAACCCCCTGTGGGAATAATGGATCTTGAAACTAAATGGAAACGAAGTGAGGGTAGTCTCGCCTTTGGCGCGGGTATAACTCTTGCCACGGTTTTTGACAATGGATATGCATTTGCTGGGCGCTTTTTGCTCGCCATCATTTTCCCAGGTCCCATTATATTACTTGAAGGCAGAGCAAACATACTGAAGGAAAGAGCTAGCCTTAATGGCGAAGAACCTATATTTCGCTCACATGCGGTATTTGATAAGCGTGAAGGCTCAATGCTTGTTAACCTAGATGCTCACTACAAATACGACGACGAAGGTCGATTGATTGAAATTAGGGGAGCAACTGAAGCATTTTTCAAAAGCCCCAATTGGCATTTATATTTGGGAATGGATGAGCCTAAGGAACGGCGTATTCGCGCGGAAATATTTAAGCTTTTTGAGGCAAACGCCTATTTTATGATGGATAACCGCGGTTTAAGGACGGGTGCCTGGATTGGCTACGATAATGATTGGAAATTTGGTCCTTTAAAAATAATTTTACAAGCCTGGATGGAAGGGGGGGCGGCGCTTTCTTGGAAACCCATCTATTTTAAGGGGAATTTATGGTTACATGGAAAAGTTGAGGCAAAGATATACGGGAAGGGCTTCGGCCTCGGGGCGGACGCTCAAATAAAAGCAGGTGTATTTAATCCTTTCCATATTGTGGGAGACTTAAGTATTGAAATCAACTTACCCAGGCCAATCAAAGATATTAAACTCAAAATTCCGCTGGAATGGGGGCCCAAACCCAAAAAACCCTTACTTCCATATGCTCTTAAGGAAATCTCCATTGAACATTTCAAGGTCAGAACTTCCTGGCCTCTACCCTCTGATTCTTTACCCTCTGATTCTTTTCTCTTACCCCATTTTGACGAGGATAATGATGGGTTTTTTGACGATGAGCCAACTCCCTCCAAACCGTTAGCTGAAATTGACCTCCCTTCTAATAACCTACCCATAGTCCCGCTGGATGCTCGGCCTCACCTTACCTTTATCCGCTCTATAAATGATGCTGCTTTGATTGGTCTAAATCCTTCAGATCCAGAATGGGAACGAATTGGAAATCCTGAGGAAAGAAAGGCTGTCCTAGCCAAGGTTAAGATCTCGCTCGACGGCATTTGGCTCCATCGTTTTGTGGGAGACAATTGGGAAGAGGATTGGCGGAATTGGGAAGAGGATTGGCGGAATTGGGAAGAGGATTGGCGGAATTGGGAAGAGGATTGGCGGAATGATAATAAAATGAGTTGGCAAATTATTGCTCGTAAAAGAATAGAGGACAATCCTGATAACACCCCCAAAGATAGCCTAAACCCTGATGGTGTAAGGAAGATTTTTGGCTCGTGGGCTCCTGTGCCGCAACTTTCCGCAGGGACTCCAATGTCGGCTGAACCCGGACCTACTGCAAATACTAAGCTGTGGCTTTGGTCAAAGTCTCCTTTCAATTATACGCGTCGCACAGGTGGACATTGGGACGAATGGTTTACGGAGCAGTATCCTAACTACCCATGCATTAATATTCCTGAAGATGAAGTTATTTGTTGTGATTTTGCTGCACAGCAGCTAGGTAGTTATCTAACTCCTCCTTGGTCATGTGCTGTACATCCAGAAATTACAATAGGATGGCATACGCCACCTAATCCAGATATTAGAGAAAATGTCGACTTAATTGGGGAACCTGTGCATATGCTGACCTTTTCAGCTGAAAGCAAGGCCGTTGTGACATTGAAAGAAGCCACAAAACATATTCAAATTTTTGGGGCAGTTTCTAAAGATAAGAAAATATTAGAGTGTTTTGATTTTAGAAAAGATAAAGAAAGCACCTTCAAAAATCCAAGAGTTGAACAAGGTTTCATTTTTGACAAGCATAATGCACAAGGGGCATCGATGTCTGAGGGTCAGATTGTAACAGTTACTACTCCTATAGGTGAGCTCAGCGGAATGGATATAGGAAAGGAATTAAGAATAACCTTGCCAACTCCTGCTGCTTTTGTGGAGCTAATGATAAGTTCAAAAACTCGGCCTATTGAAGTCAGTGCGTATAATGAAGAAGGTAAAGTTGTCGCCAAAGCTAAACAACTTCGTTCAGAGCTAGCACCATTGAGTCTAACGACCCCCTCTCATAAAGATATTATTAAGACGATAATTTTGTGTGGCTTAGAAAATGAAGCTTTCTTGCATCAGGTTTGTTTTAGAAGGGCTAGTAGGCTGATTGCGACAGCTGTTGATTCCAATGGCAATGTCCAAGGAGTATATGAAGAACAACAAGGTCTGATTGAAATTCCCGGTCAATCGGTGCACCAAGTATATCTAGAAGCTGGGAATGCGCCTTGGTATTTGGTACGAATCTGTCTCACCAAAGGGCTTGAAACAGAGGAACGTAAATTACGAGAGGATATGCTAAGGCATATTATCACACAAACGGCTACTTGGCAGGCAGAAGGGGAAGTATTACCTGCTTGGTCCATCTTAAGGCTCACAGTAAAAACAACCGTAGATGTTAAGGACTTTTCTGATCCTGCTTTTAATAGGGAACGGTCAATTACTCAATTTGCTTATTTCCGTACGGAAGGGCCTCCCGGCTTAACACTATTATCAGTCCCTGTTAACTCGCCCTTTACAAAGGATCCTCCAAGTAGTGATCCCAAAGTCGTCCCTCATTTTGAAAGTGGCTTAGAAGACCTATCAAACTACGTTGCTCAAACGATACCAGCAACAGTACCTTCTCAAGAGGGGGAAAAGCCACTTCTGCCCAAGCCTGTCTATCGAGCATATGATGTGGGCATACAATTCAATGAAAACTATGTAGATCAAATGTATAGCATGGTAGGCCGTGATTTGTCACTCTATCTATTGAACAATAATGATGAGCTGGCACGCGATGATCAAGGTCGTATTCTTAATCCTCCCAACCTTTGGGGTCGGCAAGATACGCTCACTTTGACTGAGTCAGAGCTACAATGGATTCGACATATTAATGCTACTACTTGTATAGAGAAAAAACCAATTTCTTTTCCAACGCTTCCTCGTAACAAACAAGTTACAACAGAAGGACATCTTCTAGAGTCAGATATGCTATATGAAGCGCGCCTAAAGCCGCTTCTTCTCCATGAAACGTTTTCATCATACTCATTAGAAACTGAAGCGATAGGGCCAGAAGGAACCCTTAGCGACGGGTTGGCAGGTGGGTGGTATGTACAGGACGAAGGAACACAGGATGGCCCCTCTCGCTGGGTAGTACGAGTACGTTGGGTAGTAGGTGAAGAGCAGCCATCTTATTATATTGAACAAACAAGTAATATATCCGATGGATCAGAATTAAGAGAGCAAATCTATTCGAGAGGTACAGTGCTGCTTCCTGCCTACAATCCTAAGCTTCCTAGTGATCATCATGATCAGCCAGGAAATTGGACGGACTATCGTCTGAGTGCGTATCTCAGATCATCGGATAATGGCCTTATGGGGGTTGGGGTGCGTATGAGCGACCGCAATGGGTATTTGTTTTATATCGATGGTGAGAGGAATCGGCAGCGGTTAGTCCAACTCACCAACGGTGAAGGTGTTCTCCTAGCAGAGACGACTGGAAGTTATTTAGCGAACTTTGATGTATACGTCGTATTGGAAGCTCTCGGTGATAAGCTGCGTGTATTTGTTGATGGTAAGCTTATTTTTGATGTACGAGATGCAGCCTTTAAAAAAGGCCGCTGTGCCCTCTACTGTAGTGAGAACGCTGGTTCATGTTTTACAGATATTCGAATAGATGACTTGAGAAATACGATAGCGCCTCTGTATCAGTTCAAGTTTATAACCTCTCGTTTTACTGATTTTTGTCATCATATTCATAGCTTCTCAGGTAGGGTCTTTGCAGCCCAGCTGCCAGATTTGAATGATGTCAGCGAATCCATAGGGAAGGCTATTAGTATAAATGACTCAATTGCTTGTCAAAAGCCATCCGAAACGGAAGCAAGAGCATATAATACACTTGCTGTTAAAGCTCTTGGAACAGCAGCCTATCAGCCAATAGCTGGTGTAGATATAACTCGTATTGAACATGGCAACCAAGCATTAGCCTTTCTTGTTCGAACGGGTGAGCCTTTGGATTGGCGCCGTATATCACTTGAAGTCATGAGGGCTGCAGAGCAGCCTCTTATTGTTTCTCCTGCTTTAGGTCCACGTCTCATCGCAGCTAGCTTTCCAAATAACTCCAATGCTAATCCCAATGAAGAATCTGTAACGATCTTAATGGATGAAGCAAGAGAATTAAAAGGATGGCGGATAGAATACCGCACATTGCCATCCCCTAATACTGCTGATCAATCTGATGGAGATATTCTCTTTGATTCGAACTTTACCGATATTACATTAGAAGCTTCTCTCAGGCGAACCAAGGCCTGGGAGCCTCAGTTCAATAGTCTAGAGGAAGTTCAAGTTATTTCTTCCCAAGGACAAGGATACCCAAGCTGGGGAGCCGAGGGAGGTATATTATCTCAAACAGGAAACTTTCTTATACCTGAGCCCTTAACAAGAGCTAATCCTGTTCAATGTGGCACACATGCAATTGCGGGAAATTTAGCTTGGGAAGATATTATCTTCAAAACTCGTTTACAATCACAGCATTCGGCACTCGACCAAGATGTGGGAAGCATGGGTGTACTTGTTCGATACCAAAATGAGTCTAATTACTATCGCTTTTCCCTAGACATAGTGCGTGGCATGTATCATTTAGTAAAGTGTGTTAATGGTCACATTAAAGTTCTTTTTTCTAAACCATTCACTTATAACTTCGGAGCCAATTACGATCTGGAAATAAAAATATTAGGCAGCCGTATTACTGTGAGACTAGATAACACCCTAGATAACACCAGAGTATCATTCGCAGTCCGTGATACGGATCTTACCTACGGCTGTGTCGGCTTCTATACGTGGGGTCGTCCTTTAGCTCAATTCTCTCATGCCCGTGTTGACATTCTTTCTCGTCACCTTGAATCCTGGGTTATTCAAGACATAGGAATGAATAGAGTTTCAAAGTGGCTTATACAAGACAATCAATTAATACAAGAAAAAGCCCTTCAGTCCTCAGGTTCTGAGCTTGCAGGAAGTTTTATTTTAAATGGCTCTGCTTCTTGGTCAGATGTCCGAATAACAGCTAATATAGGCACTGTAGGGGCAGGTAAAGTTGGGCTTATATGGCGCTACGCAGACAGCCGCAACCACTACCGGTTTCTATTGGATCCCATGCAAAATAAATGGCAATTGCTGAGTGTTAAAAATGGGGTGGTTTCACTTCTAAGGGATATTGTTAGTGAGTCTTCTGCAGATGCTATGCATAACATCACTATAGAAGCTGTGGGGACTCGCATAAGAGTTTGGAGAGAGGGGGAGAAACTTTTTGAAGTATTTGATGAAGGTTCAACTTCAGGATTGGTAGGTTTGATGTGTGGCGAAGGACAGGCGCGGAGTTCTTCCTTTTCTGTGGTGCATGCTGCCCCTCAGTGGGGAAAATGGCATGAATTCTCATCAAGTAAATTTGCAGATGGAAAACGTCTTCAAGTCCTTGCAGGGAGAAGTACGGATGATCAACCGGTATCAAGCAGGCCAGGGGAGATACGCCTTTTTCAAGAGACTGATCCAGCAGCATTCAATCCTCATTTTGCATCTCAAGGGGTTGACCTTCAACTAGTGTCGGACACGGGTAAGGTGGTTCATAGGCGCCGCTTCTTAAGCGATGCAGCTTATACGCCTGTGTCACCACTTATACTGCGAGCTGCCGATGGAACAAGCTTTATTCTAACGGGTTCCGCAGAAGAGGCTTCGAATCTCCGCTTAAACAATGGAGAGTATAGATTGAAATTTACTTTTCATCGAAAAGTAGAGGCAGATCCAACCATCATAAAACTCTCGCAACAAGACGACAGCTCGCCAGAGATTACTCAAATTGATGTGCCTTGGAATAATTGAAAAGGCAGAGATTGGAGACCATACAAAACCAAAGGGTATTGAGGAAAATCAAGGGAGATAGAGAATGTTTTCCGTCTCTTCCTCTCAATCCTGGATACCAACGCTCAAAATATTTTGGCAAATCAGAGAAGCTCAATCCTAATTGGAGACCATCCCAAACTGGGGGGTCTCTTTATAAAACAAAATCCTAAATAAGTTACTTTATGAATAATCCTTTTCAAGAAGAGTAAGATACAATTCAAAACGATAAAGTTTATTTCTTTTATGGATGATATTTTCTGAAACAATGTTAAGTTTAACGAATTGTTTAAGTATGTGACTAATAGTGTTATAAGCTTTACCCAATTTTTGGCTTATTTCTGCTATTCCCGTAACCGGCTGCGTGAAAAGATAATCAAGGACAAGGTTTGCCGTTTCCCTCATTTTCACAAAATGTGGCCCCTCTTGTATAAGGTCTTTCAATCTATTTTCTAATGCTTCTATTTCCTTTGCACGCGTATGAGCATCCAAAGCGCTATCTCTTATTGCTTTTAAGTAATAAACAATCCATGATTCAAAATCACCATGGGTGCGTACCCTATCTAATGTTTGATAATATTCCAAGTGGTGTTTTTTAAAATAATAGGATGGATATAAAATTGGCAAATGCAAGAGTCCACTATCAATCATCATAAGAACGATCAAAAGCCTTCCGATTCTTCCATTGCCATCTAAGAAAGGATGTATTGTTTCAAATTGAACATGCGCAAGTCCTGCCCTAATAAGAGGGGGAAGATCAGTAGATTCATTGATGTATTTTTCAAAGGCACTCATAAGAATTTCTATTTCTGCTGCTGGTGGGGGAATATGCTCACCAACGCGAACAGATTGTTTTCTATAAAATCCTGGTGTTGATTTATCTCCCTCTCCAGCGGACATCAATGCCTCATGTGTTTTTAAAATAACGCGGGTGGCGAGAGGGATTCCTTCGTCTTTGAGCATCATTAAGGCGACATCTAAAGCTTTTGTGTAATTGAGAACAAGCTGCGTATCTTTGGTGGGTTTTGACTCGCCGAGGGAGTACGTAAATATGTCAATCAGTGTTGTATGAATTCCCTCTATGGAAGAGGATAATAAAGCTTCTTTAATTACATAGGCTTTAATAAAACGCTTTGGATCTGGAAGCCTCATACTCATTTCGTTGAGCTGTCCAAGAGCAAAGCTGGCCTCCCCGTATAGGGATACAATCTCAACACTTATCTCAAACGGGGGGTTGGATGGTGGTAGTGGATAAGGTATAAAATAATTTAAATCACCCAACCGCTGATAGATTCCCGTTACGCGCATAGTGTTTCCATCTTTTCATTTTAATAGAAATAACTGAATATATTATAGGAGATAAGTACATTGATTTCAATATTAATGGATTAAATGAAATTCAAGTGATGAGTTATATAACCAATTTCAGTTTAGATTTCCCCTACTGCACTCTTGGTGGTTTCCTGAATACAACTCCCATGACGCTCAATACATGGTAATATCTTTCTTCTAAACCTGTTATGAGTTAGAATGCAAGTTAAGTACCTTCCTCTATTTTTGATCAAATGTGCGGATTTAATGGCTTCATCCCCAAAAAGAAAAAAGACACTCCAAATTAATGTTTCTCCAACAGTTGCCATTATTTGTAGCCTGATTTTTGGAGCTTCTTATTTTGGAGCAGAGGTATACCAACACCACAACTCATATCATGATATAGACGGTATTTGGAAAGCTTGCTTTACTCCTAATAAAAGGTGTCAGCAACTCATTATCCAAAATATTAACGAAGCTCAGGAATCTATTCACTTAATGGCATACAGTTTCACTGACACGGATATAGCTGACGCTCTAGTTGAAGCTCGTCAACGAAATGTTGATGTAAAGGTTATTTTGGATCATTCTAACCTCAAAGCCAACAATCCTCTTCTCAAAGAGCTTGTGGAAAAAAAGATTGATGTAAGGATCGATAAACCTCAGGGTCTGGCTCATAGCAAAGTCTGTGTCACTGATGGGCGGATTGTTTTGACAGGCAGCTACAACTTTAGCGCCGCAGCATTCAAGAAAAACGCTGAAAACCTACTAGTTATTCATGACAAAACAGTAGCTGAACAATATATTGCTAATTGGCAAAACCGGTGGGATCGTAGTCTCAAACCATCCCCAGCAGATTTAATCAAGAGACAACAATGACAGACGACACCTCAAAAACTCTTACCTTAAAGCCTTCTACTCAGCTGCAAGAAAAATTGCAGCAGATAAAAAACTTGTATGATAAGGGCGCCTCACCAAAAGCCCCCCGACCTCGAAGGGCCTAAAAAACAAAAACCTCAAGCAAGTAAACCGCCCAAAAAAACACAAGAAGAGATAGAAAAAGAAAAAGCAGCTAAAGCCAAGCAACACGCGCTCATAATAAAGAAAGAACAGCAAGAGGCCAGACAGCAACGGTCTGAGAAGACACAAAATGCGCTTGGCTGGCTGCATGATACCTATCCAAACTGCTTTAATTGGGATGAACCCAAACCTTTAAAAAAACGCATTGAAAAAGATATCTTTGCTACTTTACCCGAAGATCTGCCCTTCCCTCGACTTGCTATCCGCTGGGCTATTGCCTATTACGTTGGGGCACCAAGATATCTAGATGCCCTTTCACAATCCCAACACCGCTTTGACCTCCGAGGAGAGCCTGTCGAGGAAGTTATACCAGAGCATCAACAGCGTGCAGAAGAACAGCTCCTTCAATACATTGAACGTAAAAAGCGATTCTATACTGAGAAAAAAGAAAGACGACAAGCTTGGAAACAGAAAATGAAAGAAAAGAAGGCTTGTGACAATCAAAAGGACGTTGGTTCTCAACAAAGAGACTTGCCTAATAAATAGGCATAAGGTGTGAGCCATGAGGAGAGTAGCCAAAGCCATAGGTTAACAAAAAGTTAACAACAACCTTATCCACATAATCTGTGGATAAAAGGCTCTGAGGGGACTTTATATTAAATAAGGAATTGAGGGATGAAAAAATCAATAACTAGAAGAGATATTGTTAGCAATATTGCCAACAAAATGAATATATCTCGTCAACTAGTAATAAGTGTTTTAAAATCTACTTTAGTAGAAATTCAAAAATCTTTGTTTAAAGAACATCGTGTAAAAATTTCTTCTTTTGGAACTTTTCATGTACAGAAGAAAAAACAAAGAGTAGGACGTAATCCACGTACAAAAATTTCAGCAATCATTTCTGCTCGCCAGGTTGTTAGCTTCATCCCCTCTTCTCAACTTAGAAAAGCAGTTCTAGATTATAGTACTCAGAATAAGAGGTTAAATACTGAAGACTGACGCATAACATTAATAGATGATCAATCTCATCACCATACATCTTCAGGCAATTAATGATGAACGGAATATTTTCCGCCAATATGAAATCTATGTCGGAAAAGATTTATTTGAGATGTGGAATCTAACCATCGCGTATGGGAGAATTCATAAAATCTCTCACATTAAAGCCTACCCTTTTCAATCATGTGAGCCCCTCTTTAGTATGTTGATTCAAATATTAAAAAAACGACTTTCTTCGCATAAGCGTTTAGGAACTAATTACCGTATTACAGCGCATTTCATTGATAGTTCTCATTTACTACCTACACTACCTGAAAAGTTAATCAAGTTGATCCAACAAAATAAGATTTAATTGTACTAGTTAACATGTGCTCTTCCTGCATTTAGCCAAATTAGAGAAATAAGAATAGAAATAAGTCCCCCCACCTACAAGGCCTAATGTGTACGTTCACCCCTTTGTACAACGCCAGATAATATAGCCGCATGACGCCAAGAAACATGTCCGGATTATAAAGAAGGCATAGAACCTTAAAAATTAGTGGTTCCAATGCCTGGGAAAACAATAACGGACAAACAATATAGGCTATACATGCAAATAAGGAAATCAGGATATACGCAAAAAGTTTCAGCGGCTAAAGCTGGGATCAGCGAAAGAACAGGCAGACGTTTAGAAAAACAAGGTATATTGCCTTCTCAAAGGCCTAAAAGAGGCAGAAAACCTGGCGCTCATCTATTTTCTGACGTTTGGGATGACGTCGTTACGCCATTAATTCAAGCAACGCCATTTTTATCGGCAATCGTTTTATTAGAGCATCTACAGGATCTGTACCCAGGCAAGTATTCGTCAAGCAATTTGAGGACTTTGCAAAGACTCATGCAACAATGGCGTGCTTTACACGGGCCTGAGAAAGAAATTATCTTCCGCCAGGTGCATCAACCTGGGCTCCAAGGATTGTCTGATTTTACGGTGCCTAAAAATTTTCAAGTAACCATCCAAGGCAAGCCTTTTAAGCATCTTCTCTATCATTTCCGCTTGGCTTATAGCAGTTGGTCTTTTATCCAAGTGGTTCAAGGAGGAGAAAGCTTTCAGGCTTTATCTGAAGGGTTACAAAATGCCCTCTGGCAGTTAGGTGGATGCCCGCAAGAACATCGGACTGATAGTTTGTCAGCGGCGTATAAAAACTTATCTGACCAAGAAGATTTTACGGCTAAGTACGAGCAATTATGCCAACATTACAAGCTGATCCCTACCCGCAATAATCCAGGAAAAAGCCATGAACACGGCAGTGTTGAAGGGCCACATGGCCATCTGAAGAGGCGTATTGCTCAAGCACTGGCTTTAAGAGGATCATGTGATTTTGAGTCCATTGCTGCGTATCAATCCTTTATTGACGTTGTTGTTGGGCGTCACAATCGGCGTCATCAAAAGCAAATCGACGAAGAAAAACCGCTTTTAAAAGACCTACCAAAGCACCGAACGATTGACTTTGAAGAAACAACCGCCCGGGTGACAACGTCGAGTACCATTATAGTCAAGAATGTAGTTTACAGCGTGCCGTCACGCCTTATTGGTCAGCGCTTGGGTATCCATTTATATCATGACTATCTTTCCTGCTACTTGGGAAGTGAATTGGCTTTTAAGTTGCCGCGTCTTCAAACAATGCCTGGCAAGCGCCGGTATTGTATTAATTATCGTCATTTGATTGACAGTTTATCCCGTAAACCTCAAGCTTTTCGCTATAGTGTGCTGCGTGATGAATTGTTACCTTCACCTGTCTATCAACAAATATGGCAATCCCTTGATCGCTTATGTGTTGGTCGTCAAGCATGCAAGCTTATGGTGGGAATCCTTAAACTGGCGGCTGATTATGCGTGTGAGGAAGAGTTAGGGAATCAGGTTTTGAGACTGCTAGAAAAAGGCCAAGTCCCCAATTTAGGAGCATTGCAAAATCGTTATGGGAAGATAATCAAACCGTTATCTGTGCCGCATTTGTCTATGTCGCAACAATCTTTGGCTTCTTATAATGAGTTTTTGCCCTGTTTAGGAAAGGAGGAAGTTCATGCGTGATTTTGCAAAACTGCCTCTTTTTCTGAAAGAACTACGCCTTGCAACGATGAAGAGTCTATGGGAACCTTTTTCCAAGCAAGCGATTGAAGAGAATTGGTCCCATGTCGGTTACCTTGCGAATCTGTGTGAACATGAGATCCAGGCCCGTTTACAAAACAAGCTCAAACGGAACCTGAAGCAAGCGCAATTGCCTGCAGGTAAGGCCCTATCAACATTCGATTTTAGCCATGCGCCAAACTTGAATAAGGCAAAAATCCAAGATCTGGCCGAGAACACGACGTGGGTTAATAATAAGGAAAACTTGTTGATTTTCGGCCCAAGCGGTGTGGGAAAAACCCATCTGGCAGCCGCTATTGCTTATGGTATGATTGAAAGAGGAATTCGAGTGTTGTTTACTTCGACGACAGCCTTGGTCCAGAAACTTCAAGTTGCAAGACAGCAGTTGTGCTTACCACAGACGCTCGCCAAGCTGGATCTTTATCAAGTTCTGATTCTGGATGATATCGGATATGTTCGTAAAGATGGTGCCGAAACTCATGCCCTCTTCGAGCTGATTGCGCATCGCTATGAATCAGGCAGTTTGATTGTGACTGCCAATCAACCTTTTAGTGAGTGGGATAGCATTTTTGCTGACATAACAATGACCGTGGCCGCCATTGACCGTTTGGTTCATCACGCCACTATTATTGAGATTGCGGCAGAAAGTTACAGACGAACCCATTCCCTTCAAAACATCTAACTGAAAAGGAGCTTTTCTTATGATTATTTAGCCATCTCAAAACCGGTCATATTTTCTGACGCTTACCGGTCATATTTTTTGTCGTTGCATACCCCTTTTTCGGACAACATTAGTTCCCATTTGAATATTAAAGTTGTCATTATGAGACGATTAAATTATGGCTTGAAAATTCGTGCAATATTGAGCAATATTAAATTATATAAATTGCTTAATATTGCATGATTATGTTGAGTTTTGATGTTACGCCTTTTACTACAGTTCTAAAGGACCTAGACAATCAACTTGTCAAGATCTATGGAAAAATTCAGACATTCTCTGAGAATGAACTTTTATTTATCCATAAACTTGCAAAAGCCAGTATGATCGGAGCTTCTACCAGAATTGAAAATGCCCTCTTAACAGACCAAGAAGTGAACTGGTTAGATACTCTTCTTGAAACGAGCCCCCATGTTAGTGCATTTGAAGAAAACAGATCTCTTATCGAGAATAAGTTATCAAAAGATCGTGAGCGTTCCTATGAGGAAGTTGCTGGTTGCAGGCAAATGCTACAGATCCTTTTTGAACAATACTCACAAATGAAGCCTTTTCGGGAGGCGGACTTGAGAGGGTTGCATTATGCTTTGATGAGTCCTTATTCGCAAGCAGGGCCTTTTATAGGCCAATACAAAGTTCAACCCAATTATGTAGTTGAGTATAACAACGTAACAAAACAATCCAGGGTTGTTTTTAAAACAGCTGAGGCGGGACCTATTACCCAGGCTGCTATGTCTGATTTAATTAGCTGGTATGGGGTAGCCATAGAAAAAGAACCATGGCCTCTGGCTATTGCTAGTGAGTTTGTCTTTCGTTTTTTGGCCATTCATCCTTTTCAAGATGGAAATGGCAGGCTTGGGAGAGGCTTGTTTATGCTGGCTCTCTTGCAATCTAACCAAGAATCTATGAAATCAATCATACCCCTCATAGCTATTGATCGCCATATAGAAAAACACAAGGAAGAATATTATTTTACTTTAAATAGATGTTCAGATGGGATCTATCAACAAGACCCCAAGCAATACAAAATCCAATACTTTTTAAATTTTATGATCAAAATAGTAAAAGAAGCCCTTGGAGATGTTGAAATTTATCATCAACATTTTATGAATATCCAAAAACTCTCAGAGGCCGCATCAATCATATATGAATGTTTTAAGAATTATCCTGAAATGCGGCTCACAAATAAAAAAATTGCAGAGCAAACAAATATTTCCAAACGTACAATCGCTTATGGGCTAAATCAACTTTTAGAATCCAAACTTATCCAAAAATATGGGCAGGGCGCAGGAACACGATATCAAATGACTTTCTAATAGAAGTTCCCAAAATGAACAGAGGCGGAACTCTTGCCCCCTCACTACCAGCTAAAAAGCCTAAAATTAAGATTGAACATAGGCGAAAACGATCATAATGACAACTTCAATATTCAAATGGGAACTAATGTTGTCCTAAACCGACGTACACATTAGGCCTTTTTGAAGGAAGGCTCAAATTAGAGCTTAACTAAAACCGCTGGCACACTTAGGTGAATACTCTCTTTGAAAAAGAAAGATTTAACTTAATCTTTCTATTCATTACCATTACTTTCTTCTAACCATTCATTATCATTACTTTCTTTTGAAGTATTTTGGTCTGTATGGGAGTTATTATGTGCCTCTATGGTTTTTGCCATTTGGCCGTAAATACCTGCCATATTAGAAGAGATATTTTTGGTTGAATTTCTCTCAACTTTTCTCAATTGTTTGCCTTCACGAATTTGTTCATGAAGAGCATTACGATTTTCTGCTTCTGGTTGCCCATTAGCCTGAGAAGAGTCTGTTCTAATGCTATAACGGCTTTTTACCGAAGCTCGTAATGAAGAGTCTGGAGCTGCCGGAGCATCATACATTTCATAGTCATTATTTTCTTCTTCATCCTCTTCATCTGCAGCAACGTCATTGCGGATAGCATTGAGCCTGCTCTTCAAATAATTATCCTCATTGATTCTTGGAATTTTGTGAGGGGCCGGTCTACCATAGGAGGGGTTTTCTAGCTCATTAAATTTTCTTTTAACTGAAGGTTCTGGAGAGAGAGGCGTTAAGGGTATGGTTTCAGGAGTCGCTATCTCTATGCTTGATGGTATGGGAGGAATGGGATTTTCACTCAGGGATGATGATGGTACGGGCGGAACGGGCCTTTCATTAAGGCTGTGTGTTCTTGAGGCGCCTATTTGACCATGCTGTCTTTGTGTCCCGCTGGTATCTTGTCGCAAAGAGCTGCTCGCTCTTTGCCCTGAGTGAGTAGGTGTCCAGCTATTCTGCTGGGTTTCAGTTTTTGTTTCTTGAGGTTGTGCAACAAGACATTTACTTAGATTGTTAAGAATTTTTTGTGATTTTTGATCTGGGCTACGCTTGTCTATGCATGCAATTTGGCACGCAACTTTTAGATAATCTTTCTGACAAACATCCGCAGCATCACAAACACCAGTATTTCGGCCAAATAAAGAGCCACTATTGGTACAGTGAAAGGTCGTTCGGTCACAAAACCTTTTCTTTAATTCAATCATATTGTTGTTAAGGAGTTTCCTAACACCTTCACCTAACTGGGCGTCCTTTGTAAAGCCACCATTACAGATATACTCTTTTCGTGCCTTGGCATCTTTAGAAATAGAAAGTTTTGGCCCCGCAAAAATAGGAGAGGATATTGCAAGGATTAAACTGATGGTGGCAATAATTATGGATAGTTTACGCATTTATTCCACTTACCTATTCAGGGATATTTTCTAACAAAAGTCTAATAAACAACTTCTTAAAGTCTGATTAAAATATAAGAAAATTTTTACTCCCTCTAGGGGCCATAATGCTTTAAATCTGCATTTCTATTTATAGATTAGTTATCACCTACTGCTCTAGAATGGCTAGATTTAGAGCTGTGATAAGCTTGGATCTAATGTCGCAGCCCCCTTTTGGATAGTCTCTTTCTAGCCAACTCTTATGAGCTTTTAGTGGATAGAGACTGCTTGAACAAAATCATCTATAATGCCATTAAATAATTCTGGCTTTTCCCAATGGGGAGCATGGCCACAATCAACATGATGCATACTTACCAAGCTGCTATAATTAATTTCCTTCTGAATGTAACCATTTTCTATCCATGGGTCTTTTTCACCTATAATAACTGAAATTGGCGTATTCGTGCGTTCTAGAATGTCTTTCGCGTTGGCTCCAATACCGTCTTTCACTGATTTAATCATAAAATGGCGTGCATTGCCGTCGGCCCTCATATTTACCTCAACAAGATCTGGCACCTCGTCTGGGGTAAATCCACCATGAGCAAGAAATCTATAAGCGTCTTGAATAGAAAATTGTTCTTTTTGACCCGTGAGATAAGATACATCACACACTTTAAATCCCTTTGTTAATCCTTCCTCAGTTAAAGGAATAGGAGGTGTCCCTGTAATAACTAAACCTGCAACAAGATCCGATCGTTGACTTAATAGCTCAGTAGCAATATGCCCTCCCAACGACCACCCACAAAAAATGGATTGAGAAATATTTAGCTTTTCCAGTGCTTCAATAATTACCTGCGCATAACCAGGAAAGGAATAAACCTGTTCAGGATTTAGAGCGTTTTCGCTCTTACCATGTCCAGGTAAATCAAATGCAATAACCTTATATTTTTTCCCTAAGGTATCAAATTGTTTTTTGAAGGCTTCCTTCGAGGAAGAATTACCATGAATTAAAACAATAGGAGTTCCTTTACCTTCAGAAATTGCGTAAGCTATTTTACCTCCATAGGTATCGACGAAACTCTTTGTATATATATCTTGCTGTTTACGATAGCTCATTGCACTTCATACCTCTTGATCGTTAAATAGTAATTACTTTTGGTGTTTTTCTTATTAGGCATTCCAGGCCCAAACCCCCGAAAATTCTGAGCAAGTCAAAAAGATTGATTATTTTGGAAAAACGAGGAGCTATAAATCAATGTATTCAATGAGATGCCTGAGATTAATTGGTTTTTTGTTGGTATAGAAGGTGAATCTTCCTGTGAAGTGAATATGTTGCCAAGCAACAGGTGATGATTTCTTAACAATTTTCAATTTCTTCTGGTTATGGGGATTAGCATCAAGAAAACATGAATGAATTGAGGCATTATAGTAAATAATAGCTCCAGCGATAAGGCGACCACATTGATTACTCTTCTCAATTTCAATATCACTTCGTCCTGACAAAGCTTTTCTTCCACCAGCTTTTGCAATGGCAGCTCGTAAGGTATGATAGGATTCAAGCCGGTTTTGAGAGCGGTGGACATCTGATAAGATCTTGGGATTCAAGATACATTTTAATGTATAGATGCTGCGAATGAGTTTGTTAAATTCAAAGATGGCTTTACGTGTATTATTATGGGGTGACAGGGAACAAAGCTTTCTTACCAAAGTACTTTGGTTCATTTCTTTTAAGGCTAACGTTGCAATCACTCTATCGATGTTTTCTTTTTCATCGATGATAAGCTGCCGATTTAATTGACCGGCTGGTTGTACCAGAAAGTTTTGATAAGACGGCATTTCTTTCGTTCCATAAATATTATCAAGTTCTTTTTTGAGGTTGGTGAACCTTGGTCTGAACTCGCCGCCAAACCAGTGTAAAAGAGCAAAGTTGACTTTATTGATACTATGCATGTCCCCTGTAATAACTGTTGGTTTAATGGTAGAGGTATTGCCATACCAGATATCGAATACGAAATGACTTTCATGCTCATGTGCCCCAATAAGTTTAGTCTGTATTGGAACGTGGTTGGATAATAATGTATACGCAACAACACCGCTACCTTTGCCAAAATATTTGCGTGAGCGCCGTGCTTTAATTGTGGAGGTGGTGACCTCGTATTTTTGGCCATCAGTACTGCCATAAAGAATATCCAGATCAAAAGTATAATGCAGAAAAATACTTAAAGTCCTGATCTTGTTGGCAATACAATCATGAGATTTTTCTAACGTTGCCAGACGTATATACTGCTGACAAGTCGTATCAAGCATATTGTACGAAATATCGCTTGTTTGCGCCATTTTATGGGCCCCTACCCCTGTGGCATGGGACAACAAGGCAGCAATCAGATGCTCTTCATCAGGCTTTTGTTTGTTATAGAGAGGTTGTAATGGAGTAAAAGCGGACAAGAACCCGGTTTGGCTATTCACAAAACTTAAGACATCACTAATTTCACTTATGGGCAGTTTATCGTAAAAATCTTGTTGGTCACTCTCCTTGTCATCATTGATAAATTTTGGCTTAGTCCATATGATCTCTTTTTTAAGAGGATCATATTTAAGATGCTTTAATTGGCCTTTTTTCAGCCTATGATTGAATTGGTACCAAAGCGTCTCCAGTTCGCTGAAAAGTGAGTTAATCTGTTCTTCGCAGGATGATTTTAACCAAGGAATATCCAGAGTCTTCAATATGGTAGATTTTTGTGTTAAGCAAACAAGCTCATCTGCGAAAGGCCGATGCTGAACGCTATCATTAATATAGAGAGCGCCGGTTTCCATTTGTTTTATAATTTGGCGATAGACAAGGATTTCATAGCATTTTGCCTGGATAATTGGGGTTTCATCTTTATCGAATGTAAATAGATAAGGTTCCAGCCTGGAAGAAATGAAATTGCGAGGAAATATCTCAAAACGTTGCTGTGATAGAGATTGCTTTTTTGCAAACACTTCTTTCATCCAATCGATCGCCTTGAGCAGGGGGTTATCCAGGAGTCGACTCTCAAAATCAATATGCATAAATAAAGGTCGTAAGTGGCGTTTGTAGCGGGAAGCCATTTTTTCTCGTTCTTCCCATTGAAGCTCCTGCCTGCGTTGAGGCTTTTTTACCATCTTCTCTCCAAGAGACCGGATCGTGTCTTTGGGAAGAATCTCGAATGCGTGTTGACGTGCCTGCCCTAATGTGAGCGTATCACTCAGATTATCATCAACGTACATGAGAAGAAGGCGCCCGACCTTTTGATCGGATTGTTCAACATTTTCAACAAGATGGCTCTTTGCTTTTTCCTTAATTTCGTTTTCCAGCTTTCTTAACCAAAAAGCAAAGGCATCAACCAAATTATCATTGATTTGGCGGTAACGTTTAAATACATAGCACAAAAGGTAAAGGTAGGTTTGTTCCTCCTCAAATCGGCCCAAGTCATAAATCGTATAATGATGAGCCAGGCTTGCATAGTAGGTGATATTCTGTTGGGAAATATCAAGATGTGGTAAAATTTGTTGAGCAATACTGTATAAGGGCTTCAAAATGCTATGTTTTTTGCGCTCCAGTCCCATCAGTGTTGCCCCAAAACTCTTGGCATCTTGTTTAAGGGCTGCCAACTCCGATAGAGTATTTTCCTTCTGGATAAGTTGATTTAGGCTTTGCTTATGAGAGTCTGTAATCTGGTTTTTCAAAAGGCATTTAAGTCGATTTCTCTCTTGTGTCAAAGTCTGGCTGACAATAGTTTGCAGAGTTGTATAGCCGGGTCGTACAATCTTTTGATTTTGTAAGAAATCCAGAATTTCATGGGTTATAAAATTTGGCGCCGTATCACGCTTTGCGCTTAGCTCAGCCCGGTTGTTTAGTTCAGGTAAAAAATGGCGTGACCAGAGTTGGTAACCAAATAAGTTGCTGATTGATTTACGTTGCAGATAATATTCATGCTTTGTCACTGTAGATGAAAGTAAATCCTTACTATCGAAGTAACACAAAAGAATGAATTGGAGGTCATCTTTGGGTATTTTATCAAGTGAAAAACGAAAGAAAAGTTTCTTGGCTTTGAAGTAGCCAATCTGCACAACGCAGTAAACTTGGGAATGAAAAGAAGGACGTCTTAAAATTATTTCCAACTCTTTTTCTGTAAAATCGAAAAATGTTGCCCGTTGTTCTTTATCAAAATCTGGGAAGCCATAAAAAGCAAATTCTTCCAGAGGTGATAAGATGGAAAGTCTTTTGTTTATTGAGTTCATTAAATATGATCTAGTTTGATTATTTGTTAATGGGCGTTATACTATTAACATTCTGTAAATACAAAATATGTTGAATCAATCATACAAAGTGGTTTAATTTTTAACGAAAACTAGGTTAATACAGAACAGGCCATTTTAATGGGTAAAATAGTCGCTTATTTAAGGGCTTCTACTGACAAACAGGATCTCAATCATCAAAAACTGGAACTTTTGGAGTTTGCTAGAAAAAAATCACTGACAATTAATGAATTTATTGAAATCACCATCTCTTCTCGCAAAACCACCAAACAACGACGTATTGATGAACTTCTAGAAAAACTCAATGAAGCTGATACTTTGATCGTAACAGAGTTGAGCCGTTTAGGACGCAGTACAGCTGAAGTAATCTCCCTGGTTAATTCTCTGGCTGAGCGCAATGTTCGGGTTATTATAATCAAACAAAATCTGGATATTAGTCGCCAGGATATGAATTCAAAGGTTATCTTGACCTTGTTCTCTTTGTTTTCTGAATTGGAAAGAGACCTGATTAGCTTAAGAACAAAAGAAGCCTTGGCTTCCAAAAAGCGACAAGGTCAAGTTTTAGGAAAACCCAAAGGGACAATCCAAAAAAGCAAATTTGATAAAGATATTGAAAGAATCAATGAACTCTTGGGTTATGGTCTTTCAACAAGAAAAATTGCCAAGGTTCTTGGCTATACAAACCATATTGCTCTCAACACTTATGTAAGGAAAAGAAACTTAAGAAATCCGCCTATTTCGTGACTTGATTCACTTTGCTCGGAATTTTCGGGGGTTTGGGCCTGGAATGCCATATTGAGTTTGATATTACGCTTCCTATTAGCCTCAATCCTTTTACACAAATTAGCCAAGCCAATGATGCCGCGAGCTTAGTAGCAAGAGAAGAAATGTTGGCGATGATTGCTCCTATTTTCCAAGTGATGGCGGCTCCAAAACACGGAACAACAGATTTAGAAAACTCCTATCTTGAGCAAGCCATTCGCATTTCTTGGGAGAAATATGGCAATCAAAGCTCAGTCGATACGGTAAAAGAGTTTTTAGATAACCATGAAGATCGGATTGCAATCAACCTCGGTCAGACCCTTTATCCCTTTTCAGGTTCAGGGTCTTATGGACATTTTTTTAATAAACCAGCTAATGCCAGTTTTAAGGAGAGACTGGTTGTCATTGAAACGGATCATTTAAGAAATTACCCAAGTCTCATGGCTGTTGTGGTCCAGATGCTGATCATTCAGATCAATCAGGAAATGGCCAAAGGGGACCGAATCACGCCTTTTCTCATTATCATTGATGAGGCCTGGAAGCTCCTTAGTGGCAAGAACACGGCTGATTTTATCTCTGAAGTCACAAGAACAGCCCGTAAATACAAAGGCTCCATTGTTCTTGGAACCCAACATTTAACAGACTATTTCAAGCCAGAATCTCCTGGCGCCACAGAAGCATTTAACTGCTCAGCCTGGAAGTGCATTCTTTATCAAGAATTAGATGTGATTACCTCTTTGAAGCATCACCCGCAACTTCAGGGATTTGTCGATACCGAATACAAAGAAGCTTTGTTAAAGTCGATCCACTCAAAGCCACCCCATTATTCAGAGATTGCCCTGTTTGGACCGCAGATTAATAGCATTGTCGGGCGCTTGCGCCTTGATCCATTTAGCAGGCTTTTATACTCCACCAATGCGGAAGAGTACCGCTTGATTGAAGAGTTTACCAATAAAGGCGCCTCTATTGAAGAAGCGATTGAATTGGTGATGGAGATGCAGAAAACGCATATGCGAAAAGAGGGTAGCCGTTATGCCGTTTAAAAGGATGCTTTTATTGGCGGTCTTAGGGAATGCACAAGTACAAGCCAAGAATTTAGGGGTTCATGGTCCCGTTTTTGAGATCGTTGAGAAAAGTTTATTAGCTGTGATTGAGGAACGCCTGAAAGGATTACAGTCGAGCAATAAGATGGCCCTGCATCAACAAGAATTACAAGAGAAAATGAGTAAAAGCGTCGAGCGGCCAGTGCCTGTAGGCGGCATTATCAAGGCCACCAAATATCAGTTAAGAGACTATGATCCAACTTTTGTGGTGAGCCAAGATATTAAGGATCACAAAGGCCAATTCATCGCTAAAAAAGGAAGCTCTTTTAATCCTCTTGATTCCATGTCTTTTGGTATTCCCCTTGTTTTTATAGATGGCGATGATACCTCTCAAGTTCAATGGGCACTTCAGCAGCAGGGTAAAATTGTTCTCATTAATGGTGCCCCATTACATCTTGAGAAAGCGTACAAGCGAACCTTCTATTTTGATCAGGGCAGCGTTTTAACAACAAAGTTTGGAATAGGGGAGGTGCCTGCCCGTGTCTCACAAAAAGAAAATAAACTAATAATTGAAACAGTTCCTCTTTATAAAGGGAACGCTAATGGATAGCTTAAGTATCATAAACCTGACGTCGATGATCGATGTCGACCATAAGAATAATCAACTCGTTATCACGAATGTCGCAAATGGCACGGTAATCTCCAATGCGAAACGACCAATACCCCGCAAGATCTCCTACCAACATTTTCCCAAACTGACGTGGATTGGGCTGAGGAAGAACACGTTCTTCAAAGAATTTTATGATTCGCTGTTTAATTGGCTTATCCAGCTTATTAAAAGCTTTGTCAGCCTCATTTGTCATTGCAAGATGCCAGGAACTAGTCGAGGCCATGACGTTCCTTTATTTCTGCTAAAGAATAAGTTTTTAAGGTCCCATTGCGACGCTGTTCTTCATACTCTGCAATTGCAACCAAATCCCTTTCGTGGGCATCTAAGTAGGCTTTTATGGCTTCTTCGACGTAATGGGTTTTTGTTCGATGTGTTTTTTTCGCGATTGTCTTTAAACGACGATCAAGTTCTTCTGAAAGACGAACAGCTAACATTTCAGTACTCCTCTTTTAAACGTATCTCTATTTTAAAATATAACATGTATTACAAATATTACAAGTATGTTTTTGTCGCTTTGGTTTTTATTTTGAGTCTTAATCCCTCTCAATCTAAGTGCGTCGGCCGGTTTGTTAATCCAGTAATCGATATATGTTGGAAATGCATCTTTTCTCTTAAAATAGCTGGCGTGACCGTGGTGAAGGGTAATCCCAGCCCTGAAACATCGCGTAAACCTCTTTGCTTATGTAAACGTCCACCTCTCCCTTTCCCTGTTCCGGGCATTCCCATTAGCTTTTGGGAGCCGGTACGCTTAGTGGATGTAACGCGTACCCCTTACTGCCTTGTTAATATGGGAGGGGTTCAGATTGCCAACACCGGCGTGAGAGGGCGCGGCGATGTTACAGAAGATCTCGATGATGGCACTCATCACAGCTTCTACCATGTGCATTGGTATCTTTATCCGATTACCTATTGGCTAGAAATACTTACAGATTTTTTGTGCTTAGAATCATCTGCTATTGATCTAGCCTATTTGACTGAGCTTGACCCACTTTGGAATGATGATGAGAAATCCTTTATCTTGAACCCAGAAGCCGTGCTGTTTGGTAATCCCCTTGCGCAAGCAGCTTGTGCTGCTGATTGTGTTGCAGCAACAGCAGATCTACCTCGAAATGAGCTGTTTTGGTGCTCTGGCTGCCAGGGTGGTCTCTACCCCTTCACGGGAACAATTCGTGACCATATGGGTGGCGTGCAGGCAAGCTTACTGGTAGCAGGAAAGTTCATGGCCAAGCTGCACAGGGAAGGTCTTTTGTGGGGGACTTATGGAGTCCAAGGTCTGTGCGACAAATACCCCATGCCCATTATCAAAAAAAATATGTATCGCTTTCAGATGACCTATCCCCTTCCCACGGCCAGAGATTGTTACCCCATGGGACACTCGGAAGTAACATGGCAGGGAGGTAAAGAGTTTCCTTATAAAGGGTCGGATTTTGGGTATTTGATTTGGCGCAATCGCGACTGCTGCCTCTTATAAAAATGGATATAATAATGTTTAAAATCAATATGTTAATAACTTGTTTCGCATCAGCCGGGTTCGCCAACACTCCTAATATTCAAGAAATAATGTCTCAAGCAAAAGCTGAAGAAGTAGAGGCACGCGAGAAAGCCTACCATCTTATAGAGGTGGCGGATTTGCTTCCAAAAGATAAGACAAAACTATGCGGCTCTTGTCAAGATAAAGGGTTTTTGAAAGATCAAAACGCGTCCGCACAAACAAAAAAGAGTGACCAGAAACTCCTTGTGTTTGTGTCCAGTAGCATGCCAGGAGAATCTCTAAAATCCCTTTTTATCCAAGCGCAAGAGATGGGAGCTACCTTGGTATTTCGTGGCTTAATCGGGGATTCTTTCAAGAAAACGCTGATATTAATCCTCCCTTGTTTGACGACTATCAGATTACCCAAGTTCCAAGCTTTGTTTTAAGAGAGGGTGATTCTTTTGATATTGTTCAAGGAAATATTTCTTTTGAGCAAGCCATGCTCCAAATCAAAAGTAAAGGAGAGCTAAAGAAACAGGCAAAGAAACTATTGGATGGGATGAAAGAGGCTCGTCAATGAGAAGAGTAATCAAAGTTCTTGTAGTTGTTTTAGGAATTTATCCCATCGCAAGCAGGGCGGATCCTAGCATGAATGACTATTATACTCAAGAGTATTATACTCAAGGGCAAGCCTTAAGCCAGAATCCAGAATTAAAGATAGCTGGACCAACCGATGCGTCTAAAGTTCCTGGTTATCAGGACCCCTCAACGCTATCTCAGACGTCTATTAAGGAAACGACAATAGATTCTCAAGTGAAAAAGGTGAGACAAGAAAACCAAGAAGCGGCCTTAATCCAAGAAACGTATAATACCAGACCACAGTTTGATTTTGATGTAAAAGCAGATCCTCTGTTTACCAATGCTGATGACATCATCGCAAATCCCGAAAAGATCTTAGAAGTTAGAGGTCATGAGCAGTCGACAGAAATCAAAGTAACGCGCCATCAATGCACCAAAGGCTATGACTTTTTTGAAAAGAGATGTCGCCTGGCAAAAGTCCCTAAACAAGATGGGACCAAACAAGAAGTTAGAACTGATCACGTGTATGTTAAAGGAACTAAGAAGCCTTTCTATATTAAAGACTTTCATCTAGACAGTCGGAAAGAAGGTACCACTTTGTATCCAACATATCTTCTCTGGTTTAGCAATGACCGTGAAAATCCTCAGTGGAAAAAAGATGCTACCTCTCCTAGCGTGATAGAATCTTTCAAAGTTCTTTTTAATGGAACCGATGCCATTTCGGGTCAAGTTTTCCGTATTAATACGAATAGAATAATCTCTGCCAAACACATTAAGAATAGTGATGGGAAATCATAAAAAAATAATAAGATTTATTGATAAGTTATATTAAGCATGAGTTTAACTTCTTTTATGAAGAAGTATCTCGTTAAAGTTGATCTGATTATAACCCCCCTCTTGTAGGGTTGCTCCAGTAATTTATCTTTCTTAAATAATTTCAGTACGAGAATTTACTAGCTTGCTATAAAATGACTATCTAGAATAAATATAAATCTCCCTGTTATCCTATCTTTTATGTGTACATAGCTTTAAAGGCATCTTCTGCAAACTTAATAAATAGTTTAACTTTAAGGTCTATAAATTTTTTTGCAGGGTAAACAAACGATATGGGAAGGCTTTGCCAATCCCAATCAGGCAAGATATTTACTAATTCACCCTTCTTAAATTCAGTTTCACACAAGTATGAGGGAAGCACGGCAATCCCCTGATTTAGTTGAGCAAAGATTTTTGCACTCTCAATGTCATTAACTTCAATTTTTCCTTGGGGTTCTATAATATGGACTTCACTATTTCTTGTCAATTCAATAGCTTTAGGACATTGAGTCGTAGAATATTTTATAAATTTATGATCTTTTAGATCTAAGGGGTGGTTTATAACTTTATTATTTTTAAGATATAGGGGACTTGCCCACAAACCTGCTTTTGCATTTATAAAAAGCTTCTTAATTAAGCTTGAATCTTTTAAATCACCAATATGTAAAGATAAATCGACTTCCTCTTCGATGATATTAATTATATTATTTATGAGTATAAATTCTATATTTATTTTTGAGTACTTCTCAAGAAATTTTTGAGCGATGGGAATAATTAAATAGTGTCCTATATCTGTTGGCGTTAAAATTCTAAATGTCCCTTGAGGTTCTTGCTTGAGGTCTGCTAACTCATTTTCGGCAATATCTATTTCATTTAAAGCGTTCAAACATCTTTGAAAATATATTAGTCCTGCTTCAGTTAATTGTAATTTTCGTGTTGTGCGCTGTATTAAAGTGATCCCTAATTTTTGTTCTAATAGTGATACTTTTGCACTTGCTGTAGAAATCGGAATACCTAAAATTCTAGCTGCTTCACTAAAACTTCTACATTGAACTACTTTTACGAAAATGGATATATCATTATGTAATCCCATAATATCTCTCTATTTAAGCAAAACAATTTTCCCATATATTGAAATATATTTTTCAAATTTACCATCTAATCTTTTATTGGGAATTTTAGTAAACGTAAAAAGGTAGATCTACTTGAATGGGTGGATTGTGAAAAAATATGTAAAGAATATTATATTAATTTGGAGAAAGAAATGAGAAAGTATTTACAATTTGCTTTTATCCTATCACTTGTAAAAGTTAGTGGTATCGCAGCAATTGCTGCTGAAGATAGTTTAGAAATGAATTCTGCAGCTAGAAAGCCTGTCTTAGCTATAGCAGGGGTAGGACCTCAGTTAGGATTTTCAATTGCAGATAAGTTTGGCCAAGAAGGATTCCGAGTAGCCTTGATTTCCAGGAATAAAGATTCTTTAGACGAGTATGTTACAAAGCTCGGAGAAAAAGGAGTGGAAGCAGCTGCTTTTCCTGCTGACCTTACAAAAATAGATCAAGTAGAGAGGGCTTTTACAGAGATTAAAGATAAGTTTGGTCAAATAGATGTTCTTGAGTTCAGTCCTACCCCACCGCTATCACTTTTTCGTTCTATTCCTATGGCCCAGTTGAAAACAGATGATTTAATGGAAATCATGAATACTTACACACTTCCAGCGATTGGAGTTACCAACCAAGTTTTATCGGGAATGATTGAGCAGGGTAAAGGGACTATAATATATACAACAGGTGATTCTCCTATAAACCCTGTATTTCCTGAGCTTCCACATTTAGGAATGGCAATGACTGTCCTTCACGATTATGCAAAAAGAATAAATGCAGAAAAAAGTGGAGTACATGCAATGGCTTTTTGTATCGCTGGGTTTATTAAAGCTAATGATGAGATTATGGACCCCTATAAATTAGCAAATAGATTATATGAAGGCTACAAAAAAGGAACTGACCAAGAAATTGTCATTAAAGGAGATCTCAGTCCATTTGAAGACCTTCTTGCCATGGGACAGACAAAAAATGAAGGAAGAGAATAATTTAAATTAAGCCATAAGAGTTTTATAACTATACTGGCTTTTTCTAAGGCTTTACATCTAAAAGATGTAAAGCCTCTCTATAAATCTAGATATAAAATTTAAGACTTGCTCTGAGAGTTACCTATTTATCATTTAGGGGAGTACTATTAGTTTAAGTTAAGGCTATCAACCTTCTTCCTGTTCCATTGCTTGTACTACAGGCGTCAATGACTCAAGAAGGATGACATTGATCATTAAGCTGCAAGTGAACTTCTTTATTCTTTGTGATGCAGCTGTTTTTCTTGCTTTCTTTCTTCTAAGTTCTCTCGTCATTACTCTTTCCTTATTTTTTTGTAATTCTGAGTTGATGCCCTATTTCTTTAAGGAGTTAGCTCCCCCCCGGACGCTTTTTATCAGCGTTCTCGTTTAAAGTATCTCCAACTTTGTTAAATTCCTTTCCTTGTACTATTTCCTTAAGGATTTTATCTTTATCTTCTCCTGATGGCAGCGTGAAGCTTTTAAGTTGCGCAGGAGGTAGAGTAAAACGAGAATAGTTTTCGCTCACGAAAAAAAGTTGTCCGTATGACGAACGAGACCGGCTGCATAATTTGCAATAATCTCCTCGTGAACGTCCGAACTTTCACGGTTATCAGGTTTTTTACTCATTTTACCTAAGGAGAAAATAAAGGGCCTTGTTTGCGATCCAAAGTAAAGGTTAATTTCCTTTCTAAGAACACTACCAGGGTTGGAATCGGGAATGGCATAATAAGCGGTTCCTCCTTGCTTAGAAAGGACAAGTTTATCTCCTAAAGAATCCAGTTTAAGTCCCTTTTCTTCTTTTAAGACTAACTCTCGACTTAGAATCACCTTGGTTATGTCCCTCATTGAGAAATCATGAAATCGATTTCGTTGGGCAAGGAAGCTGTTAAAGAGGTAAGTTTCTTCCTCATAATAAATTTTCTTCTTGCGACCTTTGAGTTTCTCAACTTTTTCTGACCTAATAACAGGAAGGAATAAATCTGTTAAAGTGTCGCTTAACAAAAGTTCAGCATCAAAAAGATTTATTATGATGTCAACAAAGTCTTCTTCTTTAGGTTTTTTCTTAGACGTAAAGGTATTCTCCAGTAGTTCCCTAAATTTCTTCGGCGTCATAAGAGGCTTGTCTCCATGAGGGCTACGGGCTGCGCACCCTAAAGCTAAGATACCTCCCATGCCAACTCCCCCCATCACATCAAAGAGCTCGTAGACTGGTTTGCCAGTATACTCTTCCAGCTGCTCAAGGTACAATGCCTGGAAAAATGTCCCTTTAGAATCGCTGCTATCTAGAGATAATACAGAAATGCGTCGATTGTTTCTTTGCAAGTGGCGAGAAACATAGGGATACCTACCTTCAGTAGAACTTTGTAAGCCTCTGCTTTCTTGTTCATTGGCTACTGAATAAGGGACTTCAGCATGGGGGGTTTCTATTTGTGGAGGAATAAGAGAAGCTTCCTCTTCGTTGGAACTCCGTTGCCCATAAGCCAGCATCTGGTCTTGGTAATCCTTATAAAGAGTCTTAAATGCTAGCTTAGCTAGAGATGGATTTTCCTCTTTAAGGCTATCCAAAGCTTGGGCAATTTCATCTACATTCCGATAAGGCGTCTGGCCCTCCCCTAAAGAATTATTAATATAAATCAGAGCGTTGTTGATATTTTTCTCACTTTGTTTTAAAGTCGTAAATCCTTCAATCAAAAGGTTATCTTTTAAAGTATCTTCAACCCTTTCTTTCTCATGTTTAGACGAAATAATGCCTATCTCTCCTTCCGAATATAGATCTTGAGTATTTTGTCGAATGGAAACTTGGGAGGAAAGATTTGATGCTAGTCCGAAAGAGACTGTATTAAAATTATTTTTAGGTAGCTTGCTATTGTGTATTAAGTATTCTTTAATCGTTTTAAGTACGTCATTATCAACTCTATTTCCTTCCAAGTTTAAGTCAGTTAATGTATTATTAAAAAATAAAGCTTCTAAAAGGCTTTCCGCTCCCATATTACTAATTTTATTACCTCTCAAATCCAGCGATTTTAAAGTTTTATTTTTTTGAGAGCTGCTGCAAGGTTTAAAGCATCTGCATCGCTAATGTGATTAGCGCATAAACTAATTTCAGTAAGAGTTTTATTCTCTCGTAGTACTAGCGTGAGAAACAACAAAGATCCTAAGTTGCCAGAGTTACTATAATATTTATTATGATCCAAGCGCAAGGTAGTGAGGCTTTGATTTATTATAAAGAGATCAGCAAATGGTCTTGAGCCAAGGAGTCCATTATCCCCTAAATCTAATTTTTTGAGAGTTGTATTATTGACTTGAAAGAGTGGTATTAGTAGAGCTGCTACTCCTATGTCATCAATCCTGTTACCATATAAATCTAATTCGGTAAGAGTCGTATTGTTTTTAAAAGCTTCTCCTAGAATTTTAGCTTCGGACGTATTTATATTAGCCTTCCTCAAACTTAGGCTGGTAAGAGAACAGTTTTCTCCCAATCTTTGAATATCTTCGTCCTTAAAAACATATAGTGGGTTCAGATCGTATGTCCATCCCAAGTTCAATGTCCTAAGAGTTGTATTTGCTGCCAGGGCCCCCATAAAATTTTTAGCTTCACTATTTGCAAACCAAACAGCGTTTCGAACTAAATGCATGGCTGTGAGGGTTTTATTACTTTTAAGAAATTGGACAAGCGCTTTAGCACTCTTAGCCCCACTTCCACAACTAAGACCTCCCAAATCCAGTTCTGTGAGAGAATGACTATCTTGAAGAGCAGGTAATAAGATTTCTGCACCTTCATCTCTAATGTCAGTATCTCTCAAATTTAATATTTTTAAGGAAGTATTTGTTTTAAAGACTCCAGCAAGCGCTATGGCGCTTACAGGGCCAATGCGATTTTTTTCCAAAGTTAGTTCTGTAAGAGTTTGATTACTTTGAAGAGATTTTATAAGGATTGGTGCCTGAAGAGAGTTAATATTAGTATCAAGTAAGTTAAGTGTAGTAAGTGTTGTATTTTTTTTAAGGTATTCTGCTAATATATTAATTGTGGATAAGGCTAAAGGATGGGAAGATATATCAAGACCTCTCAAGGTTGGAATATATTTTAAATTCACCAACTGAGTGGCACCATCTCCCTTTGCAATCGTCTCTTCTCCTCTTAAAAGTTTCAACAAGTGTTCTTTATTACCTGAAGGAAGCATTTTAAATACAGCAAAGGGATAATAACTCTTCGTTTGAGCAAACTCTTTCTCTTGAATCCTGTCGCAACCTTCAATATAAAGATTTTTTAACTGGAGTATAAAGCGCATTGTTTTATTAAGGGCTTCATCGGTAATTGAGGCGTTTCCTCGCAGATCTAAGTCTTGAAGCTGGGGCGTTTCAAGGATCAGCTTTTGCAGGTTTGGGCAATTTTGGAGCTTTACTTCCTTTAATTGTGGTCCATTAATATATATTTCTTCAAAGGCTTTAGCGTTTGTTATTATCAATGTTTTAAGCTGCAGCAGTTGAAAGATCCTATTTGTAACTCTCAGGGGGGTTGAGTTGCCCAATCGGACAAGTTTCTGCAGGTGGCTTAGATTTAAACACCGCAGACTAGGTACTCCTTGAGCAAGGATAAAGAGGTCATCTTCTGTCAACCTCGAACATCCCTGAAGACCTAAATAAGTAACAAACTTGCCTTCAAACCCTTTAAAGTACTCTCCAGTTAAGCTTGAACAATACTTCAAGTTAAGACGTCGAATCGCACCTCTTTCTGTCCCCTGTCGGCTTTTAATGTCATTCAATAAGTCTCTTTGGTCCTTAGGAGACGTATTCTTAAAGTTATAATTCTTTAAGAATTCTTCCCTAGCTCTGGCTCCTAAAAGATTTTTAAAATCTGATAAAAGATGATTTTGCTTTGCATCTTCTTGTAATAATCGCTCAAGGATTATTAAAGCCTGTGCAGGACCCTGCTGTTTGCCCTGCAGAATAAGATCTTGGACTGTCTGGGCAAGAGGAATATCTGAGGACCGTAAAAAAGGACCTAATCGGGTAGACGTGTAAAATCCTCCTCCTTGAGGGCGGTGGTATGCCTCTCCATCCACTAAATCAAATCGCTCATATAAATCTTGGCCTCTTGGATATACTGCAAAGCCCTTGTCATACTTAGATGCTAAAGGAGCTTCCAATTCTTTTAAAATCTCCAATGGTTTAATTTCACGGTTATCCTTTAATATATTTTGCAGCCCCTTAAACTTATTATATACCCGCTCTATGGTTTCTCGATTAAAAGCGACTCCAATATAGCTATGCTTATTCTCAGGAGGGGGTACGTTATCCAGATTGTTCTTTCTGAACCATTGAGCCCAAGAATTTTTTTCTTCCTCAGACAGAGGAAGAAAACTTTGTCGTTCTTCAGATGTAAACAAAGCCTGGTAACCTTTCTCAAGGTCACCTAGATCCTCCAACCATTTCGGTAAAATTTCCTCAAAAGCAATATTCTTAAAATGCTGGTGCACTTCGGCTGGCAAAATCTCATTCATCTCCTTTAAACAAAAAAGAAGCGTTTTTACCTCAATAAACTTTAAAGACTTCTTACCCTCATTTTCTTTTTTAGCAACGGTCACACCAAAGGAATGGTCATTATCAATGCCAATCAATCGATATCTTTTAGGCTCGTTGGGAGAAGACGGTGGGAGTTCTTCCAGGATATAATTTGCCGGTTGACCATCTTCTGGATTGATAAGCATCGCCATGAGAATTATCTCAGCCGTCGTTTTTAGGATCCAGATTCATTATCCCTTCAGGCACAAGCTTTGCTGCCTGGTGAGGATTAAGTTTTTTTACCTTTTCTACCTTTTTGGCATGCTCCTCAAAAATATCAGCTAGATTTTTTCCTTTCACGCCAAGAGAGACAAGGTAAGGTTTATTCCCATAGCGGATGAGTTTACTAAAGAAAGAATCGTGACCAGCTATAGCAAGATTAAGTAACCGGACCGCCTCCTCCGTTCCCGGTAGTTCAGGAAACTCCTTAAAATAAAGCTCATAGGGTCCCCGCATAACTCTACCTACAGCGCTGCGGCCTTTCCCCTCATTGACCTTTTTAATCTTTCCCGTTACCTCATGAAACAGCGCACCGCGTACGTTCTCAGGCATCTCTCGTTTATCCCCATCTACTGTCCTGATAGGAGCATTCTCATCCTCAGAGATGGGCATAAGCACTTCTAGGGCTGTTTCCCACTCTACCGCTCGGTTTTTTATTTCTAACCTGCGATAGGCTTTGAGAGTCGCATCGTCTTCATCTCGTTCCCCAAGCTTCCCCTTAACATAAAAAGAAGCCGCCTTTTTTGCCTGGATTTTATAGACACCTGCATCAATGAGGCGTTGAAAGACTTTCTCAAAGTCATACTCCAAACTTAAATCCAGGGGTGACTTTCCTAAAGAATTTAAAGTATTAAGAGCTTCTGGCAAAACCCCAAAGGAGAGAATAGCATTTAATTCCTCTACAGCCTTGTCTTCATCTTGCCCATTGAGTGCCAAAACTTTATATAGGTGATCCTCAGGCAAAGCAATACCAAGCGCTTTTAATGCGGGATAGAGATGAAGGCGGTCCTCAAAAGAAAAAGACTCTGTTAAAATCTTTTGAGCTAGATCATTTAATCGCCAAGTTTCTGGAACTTCTTTTAATACCTTTGGAAAAAACTTTTGCAACGTAATTAAGTAACGCCCTTGAAGCAATGAAGAGAGTTCTTGAAAATTTATTTCCTTGAAAAGAGCCTGGACTTGCTTTTGCGGAGAAAGGACATTGGTAGAGTTTTGTCCCAGAATCTCTTTCATCTCATGCTTATCTGTTTGTTCACGCCGCAATGCTTGATAGACCAAGGATTTTTGCAAGCTTTTGTCTTCTGTATGGATGAGCACTTCAGCTCGTGGAGATAGAATCTCTTCCAAAAGAACCTCATGAGTCAAGGAGTTGGAATCCTGATCCTTCACAAGGTAGCGGTAAGCTTCTACAGGATTATTATTGAGTTTTCTCAAACGACCATAATATTGGGAAACCAGGGGATCCATAAAAGCTAAGATATCTTCAAGTTTGGCATCTGCATGATTATTTAAATAACCTTGCAATTGCTGAATTTTTTTAAAAAGGTCCATACTTAAAAAGGAAGGAAGATGGAGAGGAATACCCTCAAGAAATTCCGATGGAATAGGTTGGCCCCCAAATAGGGCTTTATAGGATTTATTCCTGGCTTGAAGGCCACCCAACCATTGGGTCACAAAAAGACCAGGGTCCCAAGATAATACCCTTTTTCGAATTTCAGAGTCTAAGGAGCGATCTTCAAGACCAGGAAGAAGATAAAGGATAGTCTTTACCCCAATAGAATGGCTTTCTTCCTTTTCATAAGGATTAACCTTCCACAAAATTGAGGGGGCTAAAGCCATATCGTTATCAATGCCTACTAAATTATAGTCTTCATCTACAAAGAAATTATCGGCTTTCCCATCTTCTGGATTGGTGAGAAGGCTTGTTAAGAACAAAGCACTCACACTAGATGAGCTAAGATTAGACAAGTCTCCTCTCAATTTTTGATAGTGTGCAGCAAATGACTTTCCATTAACCTTGGGAGCCGCTTGAAGAGGATAAATTTTTTGAGGAAAAGTACCAACATTTTTAAGCGTTAAAAACGTGCTGGGAGTCATGCCTTGTCCTGTAAGGAAGGTTTGGAACGCTCCCATAGCTGATTCTAAGGTAGGACATAATGGCATCTTAGAGTCTTCCGCCCCTTTAAAGAAAACCTCTCCCAGCTCAGTTACAGGGTGATTGCCATCTGGGTTCTTTTTGCTAATCACACCCTCAGCAGACATGGACAGAATCTCTCGGGCTCTGGCTTGGGAAAGACGGTATGAGTCTAAGGTATCAAGCGTTAAAACTGCCTTAGGTTCTAAAAGAGCTTTTTGTTTTTCAGGAGTGGCGCTTTTGAACTTATCAGCATAACTTTTGTAAAATGTTTTAATTCTATTAACCAGTTCAGCTGGCAAGATTTTTAAAATCGGGGGCTCTTGCAACTTTCTGAGAGTTTCCTCCAATCGGTTCTGCGAGGCCAAGATCTCAGGAGCCTGAAGAATATTCTTTAGCTCTTCAGTTAAACGTGGGTCTATTTCTGAGCTATTTTTCCCCTTCTTTTGGCCAAGAAATAGCCAGGTTTCCTCCACAGGATCGCTCTCCCCTTCTACTTTTGCCGCACGTAATATTTTTTGATAAAGATCCTGTAACTGCCTTTGATGCTTTATCATGAGCTGGTCAGGAAGGTTTTCCTCTCTTGCAGAAGGAGTTTGTGGAGGAGTTGGAACCATCCTTCTTTCTTGCTCCAACTGCTCCATGGCCTGGGCAAGAGGGATAAAAGAATTCGTTAGAATAGTCCCTACCATTAAGGATGAAGTTAATCGGTGCAACACTCTCCAATAATTCTTAAAAGCCATTTTTTATGCTTTCTTTTTCTATGAGTTTTAAGTTAAGGGGATAAAGAGCTTTTGAAAGAGCTGTTTATCCTCTTGTCTATTTAATGCTGATAGAGGATTATTGAAGGACCTCAACTTGTCCTTCCCCATTTTCCTCCGGCAAGGCAGGTGTTTGCTCTCTCATTTTTAAGGCTAATTTACGGACGATGCCTTCATATTTGAGTGACATCTTAGGAGCCTGGATAGAAAGGTTTTCTAGAAGAACCGGCTTATCTTTTATTGCAGAAGCCAAACTATACAACCCAATTGTATTTGGTTCTAGGAAATCAAAAACAGGATTGTAATCTAGGTTGAGGCTTGTTAAGGAGGTATTTAGGCTAATCCCTTCAGATAAAACGCCGAGTCCCTCTGCGGTAATATTATTATGAGATAGGTCTAACAGCTGGAGATGTTCTAGGCATCCTCCGGGAGCTAAAGCATTGGCCAGAATGTGTAAACCATAAGTATAAGCTACCTCTGTTTCTTCTTCCTCCAGGTTTGGATTACTCATACGGCCTACGGAACCATTTAGTTTGAGACTTGTTAAGGAATTATAAGATGTCCCTTTATCATCGTTGAGAGAACCAATAAATTCTTCTGCCTGCAGGGTTAATGAAGGTACTTCTTCAGCACTTGAAATGTCTTCTGCCTCATCAGGTTTTTCAATCTCTTTACCTTTATCCATACTTTTCTGTGTTTGAGCTCCTCTCCCATAAGCTGCCTCTACATCTTCCCTTTCAAAGGCATTACCCCCCAATGCGACTACAATCTCAGTTTGTTGAGAAATCCACTCAGTAACAAAGGCTTCTAACCCAGCAAGACCTATCATATTTTTATTTAAGTAAAGCTTCTCAAAGTCAGGATTTTGAGGAAGAGCCCCAGCCAATGCTTCTGCTCCTTCGT
Organism: Candidatus Paracaedibacter symbiosus; assembly: GCF_000757605.1. Lineage (GTDB taxonomy): Bacteria > Pseudomonadota > Alphaproteobacteria > Paracaedibacterales > Paracaedibacteraceae > Paracaedibacter_A > Paracaedibacter_A symbiosus. Next base: position 53,037 of record NZ_JQAK01000003.1, read on the forward strand.
CCTTAACCAGGTTTTTAGACAAATCCAGAATTTTAAGTTTTGAACCCGAAGCAATAAGGTTAGCAAAAGCTTTAGCCCCTTCGTCGCCTATCTGATTATTTGCTAAATAAAGCTCTGTAAGATTATTACTATGCCCAAGACCGTTGGTTAGAAGCTGCACCCCTCTGTCTCGAATATAGTTGTCATCCAAGCACAAAGTTGTCAGGGAACACCCCTGTTCGAAAATTGTCTCAAAGAAAAGGGTATCATTTATATCTGTTAAGCCATTACTGGCAAGATCTAACATTCTAAGGGTACCATTTCTTCCTATTAAAGAAAGGAGTCGAAGCATTACTCCTTTTCCACCTAGCCCATTGCCTCTTAACCTTAAAACTTCTAAATTGTTATTATTTCTAAGGCTGCGGGTAAGATCTTCTAGCCCTTCCATTCCCATTTCCTGCCCTTGGAAACTTAATTCTTGCAAGACAGTATTGGAAGAAATAATAGTGCTAAGAGCTCTTATACCTGTTGCTTTTAAGGGAGATTTTCCATAAACGATTGCCAGCTTGTTCATTTGGGGCGCATTAAAGCTTAAATTAAGGAGCATTTCCAAGGGCAGTCTTTGTCTTAAGGCCAGAGGTAAATCGTTGAAAATTTGGCAAGCTTCAACTACCTTATTGACAAATTGTTGGTCACCTAAATGAGCGCGATAAACCGCAAATCCATTAATTAAAGGGTCTTCAGTAAGGCTTTGTGCTTTTAAAGACCAAGTGCGTCCTCTAGGATCCAAAAGAACGGGGGAAAGCGGTGGTTTTGATTGATCTAAAGAGTCTGATGGCTCCTGTTTCTTCTTAAAAAAGATGTTCCAAAATCCCGATGAATTTTCAGGCTCCTTAGGCATGTTCCCACTAACTAAATCAGCAATTTTCTTTAGTACATCGGGATTAATAAGATTTCCTTGTGAATCAAGATTTCCCTCCAAATTAAGCCGGGTTAAAGAAGTATTGGTAGGAAAAGCATCAATTAATTTAATAGCTGCATCGGTGGAAAAATTATTATAGCTGAGATTTAAATCGGTAAGGCAGGTATTTTTTGTTAAAAGCCGGAAGATTGCATGGATACAATCATCTTTTAAGGCGTTGTGAGGCAAGTAAAGAATTTTAAGAGTTTTGTTCCTATGTAAGCTAGTTAGAAAGGTTTCAACAGATTCTTTTTCAAGACTAGTACCGCTAAGGTCTAAAAATTGTACTGTTGTATTGAAGTTGAAGGCATTTGCTAGAGGGGTAATGTCTTCTATCGGATGATTAGCAAGTTCCAATCTAGGTTGTTGGTATTTATTGGCACTTAAATCAAAACATAAATCATCCGTAAGTCGATTGGAAGAAGCATCAGATGGCGCCTGCATGGCTTGGCTAGACACAGAGGAAAGCAATAAACTAAGTGCAAGAATAGATGTCTTAGGTTTTAGAGAAAAAGTCGGTAAAAATCGCATGTTAAGTCCCCCTATTAATTTTTTTATTTATTTCTTTTCTCATTACTCTCTCAGAGAGGCAGATAACTTATTTTGACCCAGAAAAATAGCCAGCTTACCCACGTTTTCTCTGTCAATCCCCTCATCAGGTAGACTCAAAGTATATAAAGTTCTATTTTTTTGATTTTTAAAAAGATTTAAAAAATTCTTTGCACTATCATTTGTAAGGTTGTTTCCCTGCAAAAAAAGAGCTTCTAAATCAGTATTGTAGGCTAAAGCATCTACCAAATAACCAGCCCCGATATCAGTAATCTTATTTCCTTCAAGAATAAGGGTTTTTAAACTTCTGTTGTGCACAAGGTTTTCAGCTAGAAATTTCACTTCTGCATCCGTTAAACCTACCTGTGAAAGAGATAGCTCTTCTAGTAAACACTCACCCTGAAGTCCGTTAGCTAAGGCTTGAGCTTCTTCTATTCCCAATCTGTTGTCGCTTAAGTCCAAAGCTCTGATCCGGGCTCCCTTAGATAAATGATCTGCAAATGTTTGAATCCCTGCTAATTTTATCGCACCAATCTTATGCAGATCGAGAAATGCCAAGTCTTTATGAGCTAAATTCCTTAAAAGATTTATGAACGCGTTGCTACTTAAAGGATTCTCCCCTATCAATAATTCCATTAGGCTTGGATTATCTCTTAAGAAATTTATTAACTTGAAGGCATCGTTATTTTTCATTTTAACATTGGTAAGATTCAACGTTTCTATTGTATGATTAAGCTCTAGGGCTTTCCCTAATATTTCAAGACCTTTAGATCCTAAAGCTTGATGAGAAAAATCAAGCTTTTTAATTTTAGGGTCATTTTGTGCCACTCCAAGGCATTCTTCTAAAGAAAAAATATTCTTTATTGAACTAGGTAGCTTACTATAATCTTGTGCAAGTTCAGAAAGAGAAATAGTCTGTCTATCTTCTAAACTTTCATGATGACGGGGGATTGGCTGAGAAGAGGAAGAGGAAGAAAGAAGACCCCATAAATTTCCTAAATTATTTTCCTGCTTCGTAGCCACAAGAGTCGGAGATGGGCTTCTTTGCAGCTCAGGGCTATCTATTTTTTCCTTTCCCTTTGGGCTCTCTGAATTACTAACAACTTCAACCCGCCCTTCCTCATCTTCCTTTAAAGAAGATTCTTCTTCCTCTTCATCTAAAGCAACCTCCCAATAGCTGGGTAATTCTCTTTCTTCTTCTCTCACCGCTTTTGGCAGGTTAGATAAGAGTCCCCTCATCTCTTCTAGAGCGAAATGGTTATCCACTAATCCAAGGTCTATTACGTCTTTAGAAATAGGATTCCCACCTAAAGATACTTTAGTTTGAGATCCTCCCTCAAAACAGGCTTCCAGAAATGCACTAGCTCCCTCTTCCTCAATTAAATTCTTATGTAAATAGAGATATTTAAGCATAGGATGATGGGGAAGCACTTCAGCCAATGCCTTTGCTCCCATGTCTCTAATATAATTTTTTGAAAGGTCCAAAATTGTTAAACCTTTATTCCCTTTCAGACCCCGGGCCAAAGAAATTGCTCCCTTATCGCCCATAGGGTTACCTGAAAGAAGAAGCTCAGTGAGTATAGTATTGCGCAACAGCGCTTCTGCTAAGCAGCCCACACCCTCAGGGCCGATCTTGGTATCATTTAGTCCTAAGGAAAGCAATGGGGGGTTTTGTTCCAACCATTGACCAATAGCTAACGCACCTTGATCACAAAGGTCATTTCCAAACAGACATAATACTTTTAAGTTTGACCAGGTAGGGAAAAGCTCTATCAAAGAAAAAACATGAGTAGATCCTTGCAAGCCAGCCCTGGCTAAAGATAATTTGCCTAACTTAGGATGATTTTTTAAACTTTCTAAAAATTTTATCCCCTTGTCATGGCCAAGCAGCTGACCACGAATAATCAGCGTTTCAAGAATGGTATTGCCTTGCAATGCTTGAGTTAATATAGGAAAAGCTTCTTCTTTTAAAAGGTTACCATAAGAAATATCTAAACACTCACTATCTGGCATACCAAGACTTAAACTAAGCAACCTCCTCAAATCTAAACTATGCTGAGTTTCAGGATCTACTTCAGCCAAAAGCCTTAGGATTTGGGTAACTCTTTTAGAGAATTCCTTATCCTTTAACCTTATTTTTGCTGTCTCAAACTCACTTATGCGCTTATCAACAAGCAGCAACTCAGCTTTAGGGTATGAGCTGCGATTAATAAGAGAATGCAGGTATTTAGTTATCAAGCTTTTAAGCGGTTTATGATGGGGATCTTGGATTTGTTGGCCAGCACGTCGTAAAGTTAAACTTTTTTCTGCTTGCCTTAGCATAAATGACTTTACTGCCTCTAAAGCTACGTCACTTATGTAATTGCCTGCTAATTTCAAGCAAACTAAACTCTCATTAGTCGGAAAAGCAGCTAATAATGTCGGCACTTCCTCTGAGATTTTTCCTTCAGGTGTGATTCCTATTCCTTTATGCGTCAGTTTATTATCTTCTAAATCCAAATAACCTAAGCTCTTATTCTTTAATAAAAACCTAAATAGAGAAGCTGTACTGGCATCCGTAATTTTATTTTTTGCCAGCAGAAGAGTGGAAAGAGTTGGATGGTTTATAAGGCCTTGTAAAAGCAAATGAAGCTGGTCTCCTTTTAAGCCGGTGCGAGACAATTCTAAACGGCTTAAGTTAGAGTTACGACTTAATGCACCAGCCAATTGCTCTCCTCTATTAGCTAAGGGGTAATCATTAAGCTTAACTGTATTTTGGGACAGCTCAGAGTTTGGCCCTATAACAGTAAAAAGACTATTTACTTTTTCTTCCCAGTCATCTGGCTTTTCCATCGCACAAACGGGAAGAGCCCCTAATAACATTACTAAGCTGAACCTTTTTGTCCATTTTCCAACCTTGCTCCAGGTCTGCATGTTTGTTCTCCCATTGTTTCTCAAAATATACATTCACTATTTCTTACGCAGCCTTTTGCCTGAACGTGCTTAAAAGCTTAGATTTATGAGTATAGCTTTTTTAGAGATGCTTTATTGGTAAAGGGGAAGTAAGGAGATATTTAATTTTTTTAACTATCTTAAGCAGAAAAACAACAAGCAAAAGAACTAGTAATCCTTAAATATCACATTATTTTACAATTACTGGACTTATTGGTAATGTAGATTAGAGCCAGTTAGCATCTCTTCCAGAATTTGCAACGTATATAGCCTGAGCATGAATGCAAGAGTTTTTTTAAGAGAAGTATGGTGAGTTGCGGACGTACATTCGGCTTTTATTATTCTAGACCAGATGGTGTATCCGATCACTTCTTGTCCTTATCGTAGCCATTGATATGTTGTTTGTTTGGCAAGAAGAGCCCATACAATTCTCGCATTTTTATTGGCTAAAGCGACGTAAGTTTTTTGTGTACCACAGCGCTTAATAAGGTTTTCTAACCAAGCAGATCGCCTCTTAGAAAAACTAATAAAAGCTCTGGCTCCATGGATGAGAAGTTTCCTCAAATAGCGATCATATCTTTTGCTTATGCCTAACAGTACTTTTTTATTCCCACTGGAATGTTGACGAGGAACTAACCTTAGCCAGGCTGCTAAATGACGACCATTCTTAAAGCTAGCAACCTTTTATCTCTGCGGCACACAAAACGGCCGTTTTTTGGTAAATTAATTCTTCCTTGTTAATCCCATTACCACTTCCATTTGATAGTATCATATGATACTATCAATTATTATGAGTTACATACCACCATTTAAAATTACTCCTTTAATTCTTAAAAACTCTCAAAAAATATCTAGAGAACTGGGAATTATTTTTGGACGCAAGATTGCTGAAATCCCTCTTAAATTAAGGCGAGAGAATAATATCAAAAGTATACAAGCATCACTAGCAATTGAAGGAAATACATTAACTCTCAATCAGATTACAGATATCTTAGAGGGAAAAAGAGTTATCGGGCCCCCTAAAGATATACTTGAAGTTAAGAACGCTCTTTCACTTTATGGAAACCTTAAAATATTTGACCCTTTAAAAATAAATGATCTTCTCCAAGCCCACACAATTCTTATGGAAAACCTCACAGATGAGAATGGAAAATGGCGTTCAGGTGCGGTAGGTATCTTTAAAGGAAAAGAAGTAAGTCACGTGGCACCACCGGCCAAAAGAGTCCCTGAACTTATGCATGATCTATTCGATTTTCTTGTTAAGAATAAAGAAATTTCATGGATTATCAAAGCTTGTATATTTCACTATGAACTAGAGTTTATTCATCCTTTTGCCGATGGGAACGGGCGAATTGGACGGCTATGGCAACAATTAATACTTATGAAAGAAGATCCCCTTTTTGAATATATCCCTTTAGAAGTTTTGGTAAAGGACAACCAAGCAGAATATTATCAAGCACTTGGCGAAAGTGATAGACTTGGGGAGTCTACCCCATTTATAGAATTCTCGTTAAATATAATTGATGCAGCTCTTATCAGTTATTCACAAATGCCTCCCCCTCTTCCAAAAGATTCCTTTTCTCGATTAAATTATGCTAAATCAAGAATACTAAAAGAATGGTTTTCTCGTAAAAATTACATTGAAATTCATAAAGATATCTCTACTTCTACGGCTAGCCGAGATCTTCTTTTTGGAATAGAAAAAGGAATACTAAAAAGCAGAGGACGTAAGAATCAACTTCACTATTATTTCTTAAATGAATAATAATTCTACTTTTAGATCCCTTTAATTTGAGGGGGGGGATTACCCTATGCATCTAGCTCAAAGTATTATCTACTTCCCTTAAAACCCTGGATATAGTAGAACGGTGAACGTTAAATAAGCGTGCTGCTTCAGCAGCACTTGTTTGACCAGATGCTACCATGGTTTGAATAGCTTGAATTTGAGAAGTTCCTAATTTAGGTTTTCTTCCCCCTACCCTCCCCTGTTCACGTGCCAAAGCAAGGCCTGCTTTTGTCCTCTCTCGAATCATTGCTCGTTCAAATTCTGCAAAGCTCCCTAACATTTGAGTTAGCATAATCCCTGCAGGAGTTGTGGTATCAATGTGCTCTGTTAAACTTATAAAGCCTACAGATAAATCTGATAGTTTTTCAATAAAAGTTAACAAATCTCTTAAAGAGCGAGAAAGACGGTCTAGTTTCCATACGACGACCACATCTCCTTCTCGAAGATGTTCTAACATTCTTTGAAGCTGTGGCCGATCCCACCGCCCACCTGAGGCTTTTTCTTCATATATCTTTTTACAACCAGCTTCCTTTAAAGTACGGACTTGGGCAGTTGTATCTTGATCACCTTCTTTAGAGACTCGGGCATAACCTATAAACATAATTTTTGTTGCAAATAAGTGTTGCCAATTAATTTGATTATACAACAGGTTTTTGCAACACGCAAGCCTTTGAATATGGGAGTGTTTCAATTTGTTGCATAAACGATCGTTTTTGAAAAACACCTTTGGATGCAATAAAGTGGGAAATAGTAAAAGTAGTATTTATCTCATATTCCCACTTTTTAATTAAACCTATTAAGTATATTTCACTATATTGTATATAATCATTTTGTGTTTTATGACTTATGAAAATAGAAGGCATTAAAGGGGTAAGGAAAATAACAAAAAAATCAATTTTACGCTATGATTCAAAGGGAAGGATAAATTTATGGGAAATTGCCAAAGATGTTAATAGCTATCGCGTAAGAAAAGAAGAAAGTGGACAAAGGCACCGTCAACTTAACAAAGAAGCAAAATAGGAATAAAGTAAGGAAAAAATAAAGTTGGTATGATTCCGCCATGTCCTTAATCAAAGCTCCCAAACGTCACTGCTTCCCGGTCTCGATAATCAGCCAAGCCGTGTGGCTTTATTACCGTTTCAATCATAGTTATAGAGATGTCCAGGAACAACTAGCCTTTCGAGGAATTACCCTGAGTCATGAGACGGTCAGGAAATGGTGCACTAAATTCGCTCTTCATTTTATAGATGTCATAAAGAAGCGTGAGAGGAAACCGAGAGATAAATGGCATCTGGATGAAATGGCTCTTAAGATTAATGGAGAGATGTTTGTCTTATGGAGAGCTGTCGATCGCGACGGAATGGAGCTCGATGTCTTTCTCCAAAAACGTCGCAATAAGAGATCGGCTATCAGATTCCTAAGCCGATTATTGGGGACGCACCCAGCCCCAAGGGTTATTGTTACCGACAAATTGAAAAGCTATGTAAAGCCGATCACAGGACCCACAAGCGGCTCAACAATCGTATCGAACACGCCCATCAACCAACTCGCCGTAAAGAAAAATGCTTGATAAAATTTAAGTCTCCTCCTGGAGTTCAAAGA
>NZ_JQAK01000002.1:0-47640 GCF_000757605.1 Candidatus Paracaedibacter symbiosus
GTGGCCTCACACCATCATTATGCCAAATAAGAGAGGAGAAGGGATCCCTATTTTTTCCCTCCAAACAACTTGGCGACATTACCTAAACTATAGGAGGGGAAGAGGAAGATTTTTACTCGTTTATGTTGTTAAAGAACTCAGTTAACAATTCAACGTTAACATTTACTAAAATAATTAGGCTTTATTTACCATTTAGTTTGAATGAGGAAATGAGGTTCCCTGGTTTAGAATATCTAGATATTCTTTATAGACAAAAATCTTATGACGCTCTTTTCCAGTAATTTCTTTTATAATTCCCATTTTCTCTAAAGAAGTTAATGAACGCATAATAGTTGGTAAAGATAGGCTACATGCCTGCTTGATTTTGGTGGTGGTAGCAATAGGATGATGCTGTAAATAATTATATATATTCAATATTGCTGCGGTTGATTTATCCGAATTTTGGATAATACACATATCCTTATCAAAGAGCTTTATAATTTCTCGAGCTGTTTTAGTTGCCTGGCTTGCTGTATCTATAACTCCTATTAAAAAAATTTAATCCAGGCTTCCCAATCACCTGTTTCTCGTACAGATTGAAGATGATCATAATAGGCTTGCCTGTTAGATTTAAAATATAAGCTTAAATAGAGGAGGGGTTGTTTAAGTATGCCCTCATTACACAGGATAAAAGTAATTAACAAACGTCCTAGCCGTCCATTTCCATCCAAAAAAGGATGGATGGTTTCAAATTGGACATGAGCTAACGCTGCCTTAATAAGAATAGGTAATTTAACATTTTCATCATGAAGAAATTTTTCAAACGCCCCTAATGTCTCTATTAAATATTCTGGGGGCGTTGGCACTAATTGTGCATTGCCAGGACGAGACCCCCCAATCCAGTTTTGTGAGGATCTAAACTCTCCAGGAAGCTTAAGACTTCCTCGACCATTTGCCATTAACTTTTCATGGATCTCACGTAATAATCTTAAAGAAAGAGGAAGTTCTTTTAAACGCACCAAACCATAATTCATGGCAGCAACGTAACATGATACTTCTGTAACGTCATCAAGTGGTACACCCGGAGATTCTTGAGATTCAAATAAAAGTAAATCTGATAATGATGATTGAGTGCCCTCGATTTGAGATGATAAAACGGCTTCTTTGCGAATATACATATATAAAAAAAGAGATGTATCTGGCAAAACCATACTCATACCATCTAAACGTCCAAGAGCTATATTTGCTTGATCGAGCAAAGGATAAAGGTCACTCATTTCTAAATCTGGTTTGGGAGGAAGTCTTTGAGGTACATAAGCATTATAACTCTCTCCTCCAGCAGAGCATTTAATAAGTCGGCCAATACGATTTTTTTATCCAATAAGGTTTACGTTACTTAACATAAAATAACTAGCATTCATGAAACATACAAGAAAATAAGTAACATAAAGGTATAATTTCGTTATTTAATCCGCCTGCTTTATATTTATAAGAGCTCCTGTAAAAATCTCTCAAAACTATATGCTCACTATATAAAGTATACTCTAAATATTCATCTATATAACCTCCAAAAAGTGTCAGAATAGTGCAAATTTTGGCTTATTGTCTACATCTGTAACTCAAAGTCTAAGAGTTTAAATTGGCGATTAGTAATTAACAAAGTTGTACTCTAAAGAGAATTGTTAGATGTTTTTTAAGATATTTATAAAAACCTTCATGTGAGACAAGACCCAGCAAAGCGAAGGTAAATGTTTACTCTTGGAATGCATAATCAAATAGGGGCGCTATTGATTAACCTAAAAGCCATGTCACAGGGCTCCTAAATATCAGCCAGGAAATGGGCTTTCATTTCTAAGATAAACAAAACTACACTTTTATCTGCACGTGCCACACGCCTTTCTAAGTCTCTATCTCTATCACCAAATATTGAGGGCAAAAACGAAGAAGAAATACTATATTTAACAATAGCGTTATCTTCATTAGGGTAAGAACCACTCCCATCGCGATAAAGTTTTATTGCATACCTTGAGTTTGTCCTTGGTTCTTCTAAGTTATAATCAGTTATTTCCCGTCTAAACGCATTTCTTCCATCCATCACAGGACTGCCATGTGGACTATTCCATTCAAAATAGAAATCAGAGGTTGTCCCATAGCAACGATATCTCACCCATCCTGTCGCATCACCCAACACACCATGTGATTCACTCGCCCAAACTACCCAGCTTTGTGCAGGAATATCCTCGGGAGGTAACTTACTCCAACGCCCAGCTTCAAGAGCATAGTCAGTTCGATGAAGAGGATAGAGGGTTGGGTTTTCAAGATAGACCCGCACTCTGAGATGCACGTGCGACCATCTCTTCTAATGTTCTGTCATGCATATAATCTGAGGAAACTGCCAAGTTTGTCCCAAGAATTAATGAAAATAATACACAAAAAAATTTGCAAGCCATTTTCGCCTCCTGTGTATTCAGTAAATAGTATTTATAAAATTAAACTCATTTAATCCTTAAAAGATAAAGGTGAAAACTTCGCTCTTAGAACTTACATTTAAAATCGTAAGGGCAAGAAACAAGCATTTATCTAATCTTTATATTTAAGATTGAATTTTAGTAGTTATGCTGAGACTTTGCTTATATGGCCCTTATGGGAAAAATCTATTTTGGTTAATGCCATATCTCACATTGTACCTTAATGGATACGTTATTTAATTTACCCCACCACAAAAAAATTAAGTGGATAAAATTTCATAAATATTTCAATTAGGAATGTTTGTTATAAGAGACTTTAAATAAGTAACTTTTTTTATTATTTCAGTTCATTATGAGATTATTCTCAGAAACGATCTTTTTCAATAAGGGAGTCTGTTTCCATCCATGATGGCAGAAAATCCAAGTATCTGGGGTCTCAAAAACCTTTCTTGGAATATTTTTCTCATTTTATTAGTTTTCTATGAGTTTTGAGAATGAATGTCCCTAATTTATTAATAGAGAATTTGTCAAATTCAGAGGAAGAATTCACAGGTTTCAGAAGGGTAGTTCACACTCTATAATTTAACCAACTTACTAATTTTGACTGACCAAATTTTAAAGAAAGATTGAGTAAAAGACCAGTGCGTAAGCTACACTTATGGCCCTGACTTTAATGCTGATGCGGTAGAAGTCACCGAGGAAAACGTAGCAGATGTTAAGATGATGAACGATTTTATGCCACAAAATGTTAGACCTTTTCTTGATCAGCTCTTTGCTGATGGTGTTTAAGCTTAACAAAGAAACTGAAAAAAGATGGCGGCGGCTGGATGGCAAAAACCAGTTGCCAAATGTCATCTCTGGTGTCAAGTTTAATAACGGTTGTGAAGTCATCCCTAATGATACTAGACATGCTGCTTAAATACTCTCGTCACCAACTTTTGTGAATATCTTGAGCATATATTATACCGAACACGAATATTCTACATAGATAGCTTCCTTAAAAGAAAAAATTATAAAAAAGGAGAATGCTAAAGTGAGCAAAAATACAAGACTAAAATTTAGTGCTAAATTTTCTCTGTTCTCAGCTCTTATCATACATAACATTTCCTTAGCTTTAGCCATGGAAAAGGATGATAGCCCTCAAATACATATCGACCATTCGCAAGCTTTATCCCAAAGAAGCAATGAAAATGGCTTTCTCAAGAAATTAGAAGACCTTAAGGGATCTCGAAAGCGCGCTCATCAACACGCCTTTTCAACTTCAGGAGAAGAGGGGCATGTGGAGCATTTAAATAACCCACAGGATACTAGCGTCATAAACACTGAAGGAGAAGAAATATCAGAAGAGGTTAGCAGTATATCTACAATCAGTTGTGTACCCCCTTTTGAGGCTTACTCAGAATATGAGAGAAAAGTAAGTGAAGAAAAAGATGAATTAATAGGACAGAAGATAATTAGGCTAGGCGGCCATATTGGCAGAAAAAGAGAAATATGGGAAGAGGATAAGTCGATAAAAGATAAGGAAACTCCAGTAGGCCTTATGGTACATAATTTTAGCCAGATTCTTTATAGGGATGCTACCCAGGAAAGAAATATACCTTTAGAAAATGAAGATATTATTCTCTCTGATGTACTAGGTACCCTCCATACCCTTGCTGGTGAAATATTATCGCTTGGAATACCGCTTGAGAAAGAAGAATCTGAAGTTCTGTTTGGTAATATTCCTAATATCCTTGCTGCCCGCATTAGTTTTATTTTGAAAAGAGGGCGAGGGCAAGCACGTTATATTCCTGCAGGATATTTATGGCTTAGCGATGAAGATGAGCCTGAGCCTGGTAATTCTGTTACAGTTCTAACCTCTGGATCAAGGCAGAGAGTTTATCCTTTCCTTACTTTAGAAGGCCTTGAAGGATATTATCATCGATATAAGGATCACTACTCTCGTAACGAATTGCCAACTATTAGATTAGATGCCGCAGGTGACCATACAGAACAAGGTCTGATTAAAAGACTAATGGGTCTAAAGGAAAAAAGAGATGTTATACAAGAAAAGCTTAACAAGGCTATTGAGAATTACGCCAACCTTGAAGATATCTCTTCAGGAGAAAGCTGTTTCCCCTCGAAAAAACTAAAAGAGCCTACATCAGAAGAAGCATTAATTCTCTATCTAGTATCAGGGCGTGAAATTTGCTCTAACCAAAAAAAGGAATTGGAACCTACATATTTTCATAGTTGTTATTATGATCTTATTGAGAGACTAAGCCCTTATCTTGCTAAATATATTCCTAACGTTATTCTTTGTTTTTCTTATAATAATTCTCTTGGAGATAAATCTATAATATCAAGCTCAACAAAAAGAAACTATTATTTACATTCGATCACCAATTTAGAGAAATCAAGGCCTATTGTTTGCCGTCATGCTAAATGGGGGGTATCTCGTCTACGTAAAGACGTTACCATTCTTCCCCCGCAAGAAGGAGATAACACATCTTTTAAAAGATATCAGTTACTAATAAAATTAAAGAAAGGAGTGGAAGAATTTTCCTATCCTTGTCTTTCCTTAGAAGAATTGAGGATTATAAAAGATGATTTTAAAATGTATTCAAAGGATAGTTATTTAGATGACTTTTTAAAATACCATAAAAACTCTTCTTTTCTATCTTATCTCTCCAGCTTAGGGAATCAAGGAAACATTCATGCTCAATATTTGGCTGCAAAAGGCTATTTTGCTAGCGGTTCTCTTTCAGAAGCAAAAGAAAAATTTCGCTCAATTTATCGCCTCCATGATTGGGACCGACGTAATGAAGATGTAATGGAAAGGAATATCGTTTCTAAGCATGAGAATATAATAAAATGGAGCTTAGAGTGGTATGAATACCATGCGGGTAAATATTGGTTATCTTTAAGTTTTGTTGATAATAAAAAAGAACAGAAAGAATACAGAAATATAGTTATTGATTATTTGGAATTACGTTTAGGGAACAGCTATGAGTATGGATGGGGAACGCAAAAGAACTTACATAAGGCAGAGAAATGCTATAAGAGGGCTTGTGAGGAAGCTGACAATAAAGGCAGGAAAAAAAATCTGAGAGGGGGTTGGAGAGAATAAGAAAAAAGATGGCACTTATTTAATCTGCATTTCTTTTGTATATGTCTTTGTTTTTAAATATTTAGTCACCTTATTTAATCTTTATAGCAAGGTTTGCCTTGCTATAAAGAGCAAGGGTGCCTGTAAAGCTTTAAATTCTGGCCTCACTTGCTGATTGTTTGAGAAAATGTATTAGTTCTGCTAAGAAATTGTCTGGTAAAAAATTTTCTATATTGTCAAGGCGGTTTTTGTGTAAATTTAGATAGTTTATTTGACTACCCTCTTAAGAAAAAAGGCTAGGAGTCTAATTTTTTTAGAAAATAAGGTATATAGCTTCTTTTTTACGCAAAAAATAGGCTTTACTTTTTATATTTATTTTTCCCAGGCAAGTTCTAAAGGTAATTTATATCTTCTCTCCAATTTTGCAGCATCGCCAAGTTTAAGGTAACTTTTCTTACAACTCCTTGCTAGTGTGTGCCACGAGGCGCTTGTTGTTTGCTAGTGGCTGCAAGAGCCACCGTGAAAGTGTCGACCCAGCATATCACGTATCGAATCTTGGGTGTATGGAAGTAAGAGGCTGTCCAAAAAATATTCTTAGGCAAGTCGCCGAGTCATGATATTGATCATGGCCAATTTTATCCAAGCTTCGCTAGAAGTTGTCAAAGTCTCATAATCTTTGCTGAGCCTTCTATACTTATTTAACCAACCAAAGGTTCTTTCAACAATCCCCCGCCATTGAACAATTTTAAAGGTTTTTCTCGGCCTTTTAATAATTTCTAAGGTGCTCTTCAACGTTTCTATCACCCAATCCAATAAAATATATGAGGGTGCCGTCTATATGTGATGGTACCGACGTAATTATAAAACCTTTTCCAGTATTTTAATAAGATCAGGTTTTCTTTTGTCTAGAATTATTTTAATTAGAGGGTGCAACCATTTATCTTCGTCTAGAATAGCGTCTTCCTTTTCTCTATATAAATTCCAGAAAAGAACAAATTTATCACAAACATCCATTCTTTTTTCCACTGGAACTACAAGCAGGCAATCGAGGAGATCCTCCCAGATACTTCGGTCTTTTATAACTGTATCAAGCAAACACCCTATATAACTTGCAAATGTTTCAGGTTGAGAAGGATTTACTTTACCAAAAGCTTCTATAATCCTAGCCTTATACTTTTGTTCCATCTCAGGTGAGATCAAGCGTGCAATAACCTCTGCTAATTTCTTTGGCTCAGAAGGATTTAGATTACAAAAAGCTCTTACAATTATAGCATTATACTTAAAGTCCAACATAGAAGATGAGAGCAGAGGTACTATAATCTTTGCTAATTTCTTTGGCTTTGAAGGTTCCAAATTACAAAAAATATTTATAAACATACTTATATCGATTATATCTATCTTATCTGCTAGCAAAGGAAAAATGTCCTCTATAGTCATATGAAGTCGGGAAGGCTCTATTTCTTTACCGAAGAAAACTTTGCTATTAGTATTTATAAGATTCTCCAAGCTATATTTCTTCTTCTCAGGTGGTGACAAAGGATCGATATCTTTCTGAAGCCTATAAATTGGAGGAGATTTTGCTTCTTTTACAACAAAAAAAGATTTAATAATCTCGGCTTTCTTAATCTCATCCATTTCAGAGGTAAATTGAGATTTAATTAAGCTTATAGATTGAGAAAGTTGCGAAAGTTCTGCTCCACAAAAAGCTTCTATAAGTTTAGCGAATCCATATGCACTCATCTCAGAGGTAATCAAGGAACGAATGCTGTCTGCAAATCTTTGAGGTTCGAAAGGATTTACTCTGCAAAAAGCTTTGATAAAATTGGCCTTTCCATATCTACTATCTATCCCCTGCTTGAGTAAAAATTGAATGGCGTCTACAAAATCATAGAGTTGAGAAGGATTCACTTTACCTAAAGCTTCTATAACTTCACCCCATTCATAATCATCCTCTATCTTAGTTGTAAACAAGGGCAAAATGCTATTTACAAACTTTTTAGGGTCGCAAGGGTTTACCCTAAAAAAAGAAATAATAAGCTGATTTTTTCCACATTTATCCGTCGTCACTTGGTTGAGCAAGGATTGTATGGCGTCTATAAATTCAGAGAGTTGAGAAGGACCTATTTTACCCAAACCTTCTATAAGACTCTTCAATTCATATTCACTCCTCTCAAGTGTGAACAAGGGGCTAAGGGTTTCTACAAAATCAGAGAGTTTAAGAGAGTCTACTTTACAAAAAGCTTTTATAACATCACCCAGCTCACTTCCATCCATCTTAAGTGTAAACAAGGGCAGGATACTGTTTGCAAACCTTTTAGGCTCGGGAGGGTTTACCTCGCAAAAAGCTTCAATGATATCAACCCATTCATATTCACCTGTCTTGTGTGTGTACAAGAACATGATTGCTTCTGTAAAACTAGAGTATCTGGAAGAGTTTATTTTACAAAAAGCGCTTATGATTTTGGCTTTATCAAGCACACTCATTTCTTTTTCCGTTTTATGCATGAGCTGGTTAATATCTTTTAGAAGTTCAGGGAGCTTAGAGGGTTCTTCCAGCTTACCTAGGGCCTCAACCATCAGCCCGATTTCGTAATAAAGATCACGGTAAAGGTATTTATCTGTCCACAGAGCTTTAAAGCTATTTACAAACTCTACGTCCTTCCAGGAGTCAATTTTAGCGCATAGATGAATAATCTTATTAGTTTCTTTATTTGGTAAATCCAAGGAAAATATGAATGGCATAATTTTTTTTATTTTCTTGCATAGCTTTGGATTAAGGTTAATCTCTCTTGATTGTAGCTCATCATCAATTATGTTTCCTGTCCGGAGTATTTTTTGCGGCTGGTCAGCTTCCTTCCAAGCTAATCTCTCAAGAATCTTGCTTCTTAAGGATCCTAAAGGATCACTTAAAAGCATTTGAAGAGTATATAATCCAACCCGCAAATTGAGCCTTTGTTTTGCATTCAATTTCTCATTTTTAAAAAGGCGTTGGATATGTGTATCAATTATTTCTAAATTGGAATGAAGAGATGAACCTTCTTTATACCATTTATCAAATTCTTCAAATTTTAACTCTTTAATCCTATCTTCATTAAAAGACATTCTATACATATCAAAAAAACTTGATAGCATTCTACTGAAGAGATTAACAAGTTTCTCTAAATTCTCTTCTTTTTCCTGTTCTGTTCTTAAGACCAGTTGCACGAGACGATGGATAGAAAAAGAGGACCCATTATTTTTAATAAGAGAAAAAATAGTGAGGTCTTCAAAAACAGTATCTAACTCATCTTTATCTGTCACTAAGGATAAAAATGAAGCCTTTAAAAGAGAATCTGGGTCAAGATAGGCAAAATAGGTTAATAATTGATTTGCAGTATCACTAATTAGATTTTCAGCCATCTTGAGAGTTGTCAAAATGAGGTACTCATGGTTAATTGGCTTTTTACTCTTAGAATAACGAAAGTTTGGTTGCAGGAGAGCTATTAACTTTTGTCTAAATTCATCATAATAATCATTAAAGTTGTATTGTGTCTCGCCACTTCGCTTACGAATGATGTAGGCTGCAGCATGGGAGAGGGCCAGCGGCAAATTACCAAGTTCTGTGGCAACTTGTGATGCTTTTTCTTCATTGTCTGGGTTTCTCTCTATTTTATTTTGGCTTGCCATATTAATAGCTTTAAATAAGTAATCAATTGAATCTTGCGGTTGGAACACATCCAGTCGCAGAGTAGAGTGATCCCATCCTTCCTGAATTCGAGAAGTAATTAAAATATGGCCATTGGATTGAGGTATTTTCTCCTCTAAAAAATCGATTCTAGGAACATTGTCGTAAATAAGCAGATAGTCTCCTACTCTTGCCAAGCTTTTTTTAATATGGCCTATAATCTTATCATCCGAATCCTCTGCTTTGAAGGAAGTTTTAAGTTCTCCTTCTTCGCAAATAGTTTTATAACCCTTAATCAGGCTCTGCTCAGTTTCGCTTAGGATCCAATAAATATACTTATAGGCTTTATTGTCTAGCGCATCATAAGCATATTTTAAAGCCAGATAGGTCTTACCCACTCCTCCCATTCCGGAGACAGAAGCAGAAATAATTGTTGTCTGTGACTCTTCATGGAGCTGCTCCCATAAGAGTGTTAGATAGCTTTTTTCTGATCCTTCAGGAAAACTTTCTTGGAAATTCTTAGGACGATCAGGCAAATTATTTGAAGGAACGGTTTCTATGACTGGTTTCCATGGACGAGGATTAGGCTTTTCTAGGGGTAGAAGATTAGGAATTGGCATACCCAAAGTTTGGGCTTGTTTGCGATACTGTTCTGCTTTCTTTAGGTCTTGGGTTTTACCCGGGTCAGAATAAAAAAGATAAAGCTCCTTAACCGCCTCTTTATCCTTTTGTTTTGCTGCCTTTGTGAGAAAGTATAATCCAGAAGTAATACTTTTAGGAACTCCCAATCCATCAAGGTAACATTTTCCTATCAGAAATAAGGACTTGGGAGATTTACGGGGATTTTCCGTTTGCATATGAAGATTAAAGGCTTCCAGATAATTTTGGGGAGTGCCTTTTCCTTGACTATAGCAATCTGCTAAGCTTAATAACATATGATCGGGTACTGTGTCACTAGCAGTGATCACAGCATTATAAAAGCAGGTAAACGCCGCTTCATATTTGTCTTGTTGAAAAAAGGTGTTCCCATGGTTCCACCACTCATCTGCTGTAGCCATTCCCCCCACCTTAGTGAGTGGCAGCAATGTTGGTGGCGGTATCCCATAATCAATAGCTTGCCTTAAATGATAAGTCTTTATCCAATTGATAATTCCCTCAAACTTCTCTTTTGTAAGGCGAACCCCCTTATTCTTACCACCGGCGCCTCCCTCTGTATGAATACCAATGGTAAAAATGTTAGTTTGGTCTGGATTGGTTGGACTGGGCCATTGACGCCAAATGGCGCCGCCGCTTTGCCCAAAAGAGGTCGTAATGCTATAGGTAATAGTTTCAGAAGTAAATACCGTCTCTTGAGTTTCATCTTTCCCTTCCCACATTTCGGTTGAATAGTAATCTTTACTCCCTTTTTCGCCAGGATAACCTGTTGCAGTAATTTCCCACTGATCAAAGTAGGTATCGGGCGCGTAAAGTAATCCTGACCACCCGGCTTCATTCCCGACCGCTCGATCTAGGATAACCATTCCCAAATCATAATCATCCTTTTTGCGTGACTTAGGGTCCAGCCATTGTTGATGACAAAGCAGCATACATCCTTTGCTATACCCAAACGGAAAGTAATTTCCTTTTCTACCTGGGGTAAACCAAATCTCCTTGGCCCATTGCCCTTTATAATAAAGATTATGGCCTGCGGTTAAGACATGGTTAGGCCCTACCAAAATACCAGAGCCAACAGTTATCTCTTCTTTTTCAAATCGCATCATGAGATGACCGTGAACACGGTGGGGCCACTGGGAGGGGTATAGGACTTGACCCCAATTGTCTGAAGAAGAGGAACCACTTTGTTTTCTTGATTCTGGTTCTTCCGTTGTGACTTTGGCTACTAATCCGTCTTGAATGACGTAAGGAATAGTGGGCAGTTCCCCTTGGTGAGAATTATCTTTCTGCAAAGAAGCTTGTTGGGGTTGGTAACAAAACGTATATTTGAGTTTTGAGGTGCCTTTTACAAAAGGGTCTAGTTTCTCAACATACTCAGGACCTTTTCCTTGTCGAAGGTCATGCCTTTCGTCCATGGCCTCAGCAAATGGGCAACAACATAAGGCCGTAAAAGAAATAAGAATACGGCATAATATATAATTAAGGATATGAGTCAGTTGGTGATGTAAGAACATGCGTCACCTCCTATTTCTTTCCTTATCGCATAGGAGAAAATAATTTGATTGTTTAAAAACAATCAATTATTAATCTTGGAGGAAATTATCCCGGTTTCATTGTATGAGGAAGGAACTTTAAAAGACCTGTAAAAAAATGTTACCGGGGGTACCAATCCCACCTTATCGGTGGATCTTGATGCAACCCCGTGCGACACGAAGTCGCCAATAAGAGCTGTGGTGCTCTTAATAATAAGAAAACACCACCATCTATGCTGCTGGATGAACCTACGATCCTGAATAAAGTCGCACACAATCTCCTGGCGGATCTTGTTTTATATGTAAGAAACAGAATCAGCCCTGCTATTGTGTGGATGTCGGAGCTACTTTGAGAGTTATGACCGTCCGCTCAATGGCGTCTTGTACCCGTAATAAAGTCTGGTCTTGGGGCTTGTGGTTTTTATATTGATGGATCGTAAGATACCTCGTTTAGGAGATTATACATTTCAAACCACCCCAACTATAGCAGCTCCGGCAATGGCCTAAGCCCCATATAACCGGAGGTTTTACAATGAGCAAGAAAAAAAGCGCTAGTGCAAAAGGGTTGGAAATGATTAATCTTGATGCGGCAGGTATAGATATTGGCTCAAAAATACATTACGTTTGCGTCCCAGAAGATAGAGATAGTGTACGCATAAGATCATTTGGCAGCTTTACTGAAGACATAAATATGATGGCAACATGGTTAAAGAAATGTGGAATTAAATCTGTAGCTATGGAATCTACAGGTGTTTACTGGATTCCAGTATACCAAATACTTGAACGCGCAGGATTTGAAGTTAATCTTATTAATGCTCAACATGTAAAAGGTGCACCTGGACGCAAAAAAACTGATGTCGAAGATTGTGGTTGGTTGCAAAAATTACATAGTTATGGATTGTTGAGAGCTTCATTTCGGCCTGATGATCAGATTTGTGTTCTTCGTAGCTATATACGTCATCGAGCACGTTTAATTGAAAGCGCGTCAAGCCATGTTTTGCGTATGCAAAAAGCTTTAACGGAGATGAACATACAGCTCCATAACGTAATCAGCAATATTACTGGCGCTACTGGTACAGCTATTATTAATGCGATTCTTACAGGTGAACGTGACCCGATTAAATTAGCCAAATTACGAAATAATGGGATCAAAAGCAGCGAAGACGTTATTGCCAAATCATTGAATGGTGATTATCGGCAAGAGCATCTCTTTGTATTGAAGCAAGAGTTTGAATCATACAATTTTTATCAAAAACAGATAGAAGACCTTGATAAAGTAATTGAGGTTTATTATCAGGAACTTGACAAAAAAGAAAATAAAGAACCATTAAAAAAGAAGAAGCGTAGGTTATCATCTTCAAATATTCCTAAATTTAATCTTAGGGAAAGCTTATATGCGCTTATAGGTGTAGATTTTACGGCTATTCCTGGTCTGAACGAGCTTACAGTGCAAGCTATTACAGCAGAAATTGGCACAAACATGAGCAAATGGCCCACAGAAAAGCATTTCACGTCATGGTTGGGTTTAAGTCCTGCAAATAAAATTAGCGGTGCAAAAATATTGGGGAGTAAAACCAGAAAGGTAAAAAATAGTGCATCTAAGGCATTTAGATTGGCAGCCTGCTCTGCAGGGAAAACTCAAACGGCAATTGGGGCATTCATGAGGCGAGTAAAAAGCAAAGCAGGAGCACCGAAGGCAATTACGGCAACTGCCAGAAAAATAGCATGTTTATTTTATAGATTGCTTAAATACGGCCAAGATTATGTTGAGCAGGGTATAGAATGCTACGAAAAGAAATATAAAGCAAATTTAGTGGGGAAATTGGAAAAACTGGCAAAACACCTCGGATATGATTTGATAGAAAAGATAGAAAAACAAGGATTTAATATAGGTGTTTCTTAGGAGGAGAGCGGATCGAACAACGCAGCGAAGCACGATGTGCGGGATTTGAGGCGTGAGTCAAGAATCCTCCTGATAGCCGAAATCAGGTAAGCGCTAGTTAGCTGATATGCCGAAGACATCTGAACCTGCGTCAAAAGACCGAAATAGCCGATAGAGGTAACGGCTAACACCCCTTATGGAAGCAGGTAAGTGAGAGGGGGTGACTCTCTTCGCAGCCATCAATGTTTCCCGGTCGCTAGCAGGCGGCTAAGTCAGCGTGCTCTTATGGCGGAACGCGGTAAGCCGGTAGAACTCCTCTTAAAGGGACAGTCAATCGTAAGAAAGACCTATGGTTCTGCCGGTAAATGATGCTCGAGAAAGCAAAAGCTTCTTTGTAATGAAGAGGATACGGGTTTAAACGTTACCCGGCACGAAAGTGATCCCACTTCGAGCAGGTCTTCAATGGTGAGAGAACTTGGAGAATCGATTTTATGAAAGAACGCAAAAACAGTGGCTTTGTTGAAGGACTCAATAATAAAATCAAAGTAGCTAAAAGAAGATGCTATAGACTCTTCAAAGCAAGTTCTCTCTTTCAACGACTACATTTGGACTTAATGGGGTTTAAGAAATTTGCGTAAAATTTTATCTTCACTAGAAACGCAGAAGAGCCAGAATTATCCAGGTTCCTTTATTGTTATCTCCCATGATGAGGATTTTTTGTCCTTAATACAGATCACACACACAATCTCTGTTAACCAGTTTTTAGCGAGGAAATGATGAGCAAACTTATTAAAAATATTAAAGTTATGCCTTATAATCCAGAATGGCCACAGCAGTTTGAGGAAGAAGCATGCCTCATTAAAGAGGCACTGGGAGATAATTGCTTGGCCATTCATCATGTCGGCTCTACTTCTGTTCCTGGACTTGCGGCAAAGCCTAAAATCGACATTATTGCCATTATTCAGGATCCTGATAAGACGATAGAATTTTTAGAGCAAGCAGGTTTTGCTTATAAAGGCGAATGGAATATTCCTTTTAAATATGGATTTACCAAGCGGGGCGAAGTTTTTATCAATCTGCATGTATACGAAAAAGATCATCCAGAGATCGAATTAAATCTTTTATTTCGTGACTATTTACGCACCCATCCATCGGCTCGGGACGAATATGCAGAGCTCAAGTTCACTCTGTTAAAAGATCAGGCCTCTTTCAAAAAGAAAGATTCCTTATTTTCTGGATATAATTTAGGCAAAAATGAATTCATTCGAAAAACCCTCAATCAGGCAGGGTTTAACCGTTTAAGATTTATGAAGTGTACGCATTATGCCGAATGGGATGCGGCAAAACAGTTTCGCCAATATTATTTCTTTGATAAAGTTCCCGTGGCTGATCCTTATACATGGACTTTTAATCATCCTGATCATGCTCATTTCGTGCTCTACCACGGGATCGAGATTATTGGTTATGCTCATCTTCAACTGTGGCCTGAAAGACGATCAGCTCTACGCATTATCGTTATTGACGAAGAAAAACGCCATCAAGGATATGGTAGTCAGTTTTTAATGATGATTGAGAAATGGTTGAAAGCTCAAGGGTATCAAAGACTTCATGCAGAATCCTCACCAGCGGCTTATGCATTTTATCAAAAGTATAGCTATAGCGAAATGTCCTTTGATGATCCAGATAATCACCCAAGTTACCCCCAAGATATCCCCATGGGAAAAATATTATGAAAGAGAAGCATTCACTTACCCCTTGTGCTGATATCAATGTTTTTCTTGAGAGTTTTTGTGAGGAGATACAATCTCTTTTGAGGGATAATCTGGTTGGAATATACTTGTTTGGTTCGTTAGTTTCTGGGGGTTTTCACGAAAAAAGCAGCGACATTGATCTCTTTGTTGCTGTCCATTCTCTCCTTCAGTCAACCGAATTAGATGCTCTTAAGCACTGTCATCAAAAAATAGAGGGTAAAAATCAGAAATGGGGAAAGCGATTGGAGTGTTCTTATCTTCCCGTTATTATGCTTACCTCATTATTATCATCCAAAGATCCTCGTCCTTATGTCAATGAAGGTATTTTTTATGAACAAGCCCATTATGGCAATGAATGGATTATTAATAATTACCTGCTGATACATAAAAGCATACCTCTTATAGGCCCTAATTTTAAAACCTTAATGCCACCGATTCCTATCGCAGAAGTGCAAAAAGCCTGTATCAGGGACTTGCTTCAAGAATGGTACCCAAAAATAAATAAGTCAAATTGGTTGGATAATAGTTATTATCAAGCCTATCTGGTTTTAAATCTCTGTCACATTTTGTATACAGTTTGTTTCGGAAAAATAGGAACTAAGAATGAATCAGCTGCGTGGGTCAAACGCACCCATGGCGAACCTTGGAACCCTCTTATTGAAAGTGCTCAGCAATGGCAATTGGGTAAAGAGATGCCTTACAAAAAAGAAGCTATTCAGTTTACTCAATTTGTGATGCGAGAGGTTAAAAAGGTCCCTCTCTTTAAGGAATTTTAAATAATATCAATCTGATGTCAGTTAAACTTGTTACCAATACTCTGGCAGATGAATATGGCAAGTAATTCAGAACAGACTTTTGCTTATGGTGAAGAAAGGTTAACGCTCATGAAAAATACCTTATTGACGTTTGTGATTTTGCTGACATTTTGGGTAAAGAGTTCGACGTTTGCTGCAGAACTCGTCCTTCTCAAACCAACAGAACCGGATTATTTTGCTTTTAACTGATCGATGTCGCTCTCTAAGCTCAATATCGATGTATATTTATCAGTGATGGCTCCTGACCCGTACCCGGCATCATCCCGGACGTGCTCACGCGGTCTACGTTTTACATCGTCTGAGATGCCGGTATGCCTTAGCCAATGAACTGTAGCTTCCGTTAAAGATTCTGCTTCTTCTGTGAGGCCCATCTTTATTAAGGTTATTAACAGCTCGATCAAAGCATGACTGAACTATTTTACGGATGTAAGTGGTAGAGCCAATACCTCCTTGCCCTTTTGCTTTTGGCAATATAGGAGGCAGATCAGCAGGTGAGGGAAGGGCGGATAACCCTAAGTATTTTCGCCATCTCTTCAACGCTTCTAACATGGAGTCACTAACAGCAATTTGCCTCTGCTTGTTACACTTGCCAACAGTCGTAAACCACCAATTTTCCTCACTATCTCTATAGAAGTGGTTCATTGTTGGGCTCCATTGTTTGTTTGCAGAGAGTTCAGAAATTCGCAGATACAAAGAGTACAGAGCTGACATAATCAAAGAGCGTGCATTACCGATGACATGACCTACTCACCCAATCTTGGGAGGTCTACTTGAGTGTGCCGCAGAAAGAAATAAGAAGGAAATATAAATGAATTAGTATTTCTAACAAGCTTTACAAATGATGAAGGTAGGCCCTTCGGAATCGGCTTTCAGGAGCAGGTTTCAAACCACCTCAAGCGGCAATTATTAAGAGTAATGGTCGTGAGCGTTGAGGAAAAGTCGGAAGGATCCGATAGGTAACAGTTAAAGAGACGAATGAAAATGAACCACTGATGATGCGTCGTTACGTCCAATGATATCAAAACGAAGGGCATCGAGTAACCTTCGGACAAGCTTATCAGAAACCTGATTACGGGATAAGCGGTATCCGGCGTAGAGGTGGCATGAAGTTAACTGAGGCTTTTGTAAGGAACTGCGGGAACTAGTCGCCATGGTGTTAAGGAAGAAATCCAAGTGGCAAAATCCACGAGGGTGAGAGTACCAATACTTGGCACTAGGACGGAGCAGCTTGTAGTAGTGATGAAGTGGTTGTAATGGTCATGGAGCGAAGGAGCTGCGTTAGGCTGTTGAATCAATTTACAACTCGAAAGAGGGGGATACTTTGAGTAAGACAAACCCCTATATCATCTCCAAGGACTTGGTGATAGAAGCCTATCAATTGGTCAAAGCAAATGCGGGATCTGCTGGTGTAGATCAGCAATTCCTGTCTGATTTTGATCAGAACTTGAAGGATAATCTTTATAAGATCTGGAATCGGATGTCATCTGGAACCTACTTTCCGCCGCCCGTAAAAGCGGTTCCGATACCGAAAAAGGCAGGAGGAGAGAGAATTTTGGGGGTACCAACGGTATCCGACAGAATTGCCCAAACTGTAGTTAAATTAACGTTTGAACCACGGGTTGAGCCTTACTTTTTACCAGATTCCTATAGTTATCGGCTGAACAAATCGGCTCTTGATGCCGTGGGAGTACGCGTCAAAGATGTTGGCGTTATGACTGGGTAGTAGAGTATGACATCTGTAGTTTATTCGATAACTTATCCTGGGACTTCCTGATGAAAGCGGTTAGGAAACACACTGACAACCCATGGGTGGTTCTTTACATAGAACGCTGGCTAAAAGCCCCTATGCAAATGCCTGACGGAACGCTCATTGAGCGCAACAAAGGCACGCCGCAGGGAGGTATAGTTAGCCCCGTTTTAAGTAATCTGTTTCTTCATTATGTGTTCGATGTGTGGATGGGAAAATATCACCCTGGTAACCCATGGTGTCGATATGCCGATGACGTGTGCCACGAGCACAAAGAAGGATTGTATGAAGCCAGAAGTATGATTTGAATTTGTGTGCAACTGTATGAGAGATGGAGGTAGGCCCTCCGAAGCCGCTTTGCAGGAAGAGGCTTCAAACCACTCTAAGCTGCGCTGGTCAAAAGCCAGGGTGGTGAGCGTTAGAGAAAAGGTATCTTGCAAGATATCAGGTAAGAATCAAGGAGATGAAGCGATTAAACCACTGCTGAAGTGTCGAAAGCGTATCGATGAGATCAAAACCGAGGGGGAGTCGTTAACTCGGGATAAGCTTAGCGGAAACCTGTTTACTGGCTAAGTGGTCTCCGGCATAGAGGTGGCATGAACTTGACTCAGGCTCTTATATGGAACGTGGGAACTTGTGCTCTGATGCAAAGGGAGACATCCAAGTGGAAGCCCCACAAGGATTAGAGTACCAAAGCAGAGCACAGGGGCGGATTGACTCGTATTAGTGAGGAAGTTAGTGAAAGCTAATGGAGCGAAGGGGTCGAGTTATCTGGTTTTACTATTGAGTCAACCATGAAGATGGAAGGAACGAAGTGAGTAAGACGAAACCATTTTGTATTTCCAAGCAAAGCGTAATGGCCGCTTGGGAAAGAGTTAAGGCGAACAAAGGGGCCTTTGGGGTTGATGAAGAATCTATTGAAGATTTCGAATTAAACTTAAAGGATAACCTTTATAAGTTATGGAATCGAATGTCATCGGGTACCTACTTTCCTCCACCAGTGAGGGCAGTGGAAATACCGAAATCTGACGGCAGTAAGCGTTTATTAGGAATTCCGACCGTTTCGGATCGAATTGCACAAGCAGTTGTTAAGAGCTACTTGGAAAATATAGTCGAACCGAAGTTCCATGAAGATTCTTATGGATATCGTCCTGGGAGATCAGCATTGGATGCGGTAGGAGTAGCCAGGAAGCGTTGTTGGCGGCAGGATTGGTGTATTGATCTGGATATCAAAGGCTTCTTTGATAACTTAGATCATTCATTGATGATGAAAGCAATAAAATTCCATACAAAGGAGAAGTGGATTCATCTTTACATTGAGAGATGGCTAAAAGCCCCTTTACAAACAGAAGATGGAGAACTGATCAAAAGGGAGAAAGGCACTCCCCAAGGGGGAGTTGCTAGCCCTTTGCTAGCCAATATATTCATGCATCATGCGTTTGATGAGTGGATGAGGAGATACTTTCCTAATGTAAAGTATGAGCGTTTTGCAGATGATATTTTGGCGCACTGTAGTTCGCTAAAGCAAGCGGAAAAGGTGCTGGAGGGAATCAGGAACAGATTGAAAGAATGTGGTCTTGAGTTACATCCAGAGAAGACAAAGATTGTGTATTGTAAGGATTCGGATCGCAAGGGCTCTTACGAGCACGAAAGTTTTGATTTTCTTGGGTACACATTTCGTCCTCGTCTGTCAAAGAACAAGATGGGGAAGGGCTTTGTAAACTTTACGCCCGCGATTAGCAAAGAAGCTGCAAATCGGATTAGAAAAGAAATCCGAAGTTGGAAGATTCATCTGCGAAGTGACAAGAACATTGATGACCTAGCAAGGATGTTCAATGCCTATGTACAAGGATGGGTAAATTACTATGGACGATACTACAAATCGGCCATGTATCCATTTTTGCGTAACATAGAGCGTTATCTGATCCGATGGGTTATGAGGAAATACAAAAGATTCCAAAGGCATAGACACAGAGCAAGGAATTGGCTGGGTCGTGTAAGAAAACGCGAGTCTGGATTATTTGTTCACTGGAGATTAGGTCTTGGATCACCGGTTAGATAATGGGAGCGGTGTGAGTCGAGAGGTTCATGCACCGTTCTGCGAGCAGCATTGGGGGAAGTTCCCGATGCTGACTCACCTGGTGATCTGCTGCCGCTACGAGAAAGATGCAGTGCGGATTAGGGAAGTCATGATCAAACGGCTTGCCAAGTTCAAGCTTGAGCTTAATGAGGAAAAGACAAAACTTGTCTCGTTCTCAAAGAGCAAGAGCAAGCAAGGTACCAGGCAAGGTGTCTTTGACTTTCTTGGATTTACCTTTTACTTAGGGAAATCACGCCGTGGCACGATTGTTCCAAAGATAAGGACGAGTGGTAAACGGTTACGTGCAAAGCTTAAGCGTGTTAACGAATGGGCGAAGAGAATACGGAATCAATATCCACTCAAGGTAATTTGGCAAGCATTGTGTACAAAACTACGAGGTCACATTCAATACTATGGGGTGAGCTTCAACTTTAGGGGCGTACAGACATTCATCGATAAAGCCACGAGAATTATGTTTAAGTGGCTGAATCGACGGAACCAACGCCGATCCTTTGACTGGGAACACTTTAGACTGTTTATAAAGCGTTTTCCACTTCCATCAGTTCACATTGTACATTGTATGGTTTAAGCATCTCACCCAGGTGAATGAAGTTATCGTAAGCCCATTGCCTTAATAGGGCATGATGTGGTTCTAACGAGGGGCCAGCTCAGGAAACTGACTGGTCTACTCTATCACTTAAGGATGGCAGATGGAAAGAAGCCAATGATATATTGTGTGGACCATGATATGAAAGAAAAGATGGTTCTTCCGTTGGAACGCATTTTAAAGGTCAAGACAACAGCTGTACACTTTAACCCCGCTTATATAATAGATTTCATACCAAAATTGTCGTTGTAGATGGTGATCCCTGAAAGAGCATCCATAGCATAACGTTGATTGTTGCTTATTAACTGGTTGCATAATGCATATTATTACGGATCGTGAACAGTAATAATATGTACATAATTCGAAGAGAGAAAAAGCTATAGAAATCCTAAGGAAAAGTGGGTATGAAAAGAAGTTACTAAATCCATAAAAAATCCTCCTGAATCATGCCGAGTTCTTCACAAACCATGGATAACCCTAGAATTCCAGTTCAAGGGAGTCACTCTGAGTTTAATGAATTTATCTTGGAGCATCTTCCTCCTAAAATGCGAGGTCGCCCTTTTAAGATCTCTAGATATAAGATTTTCAACTACATTTTGAAGTTTTTGAATATGGGCTGGCAGTGGGAAATGCTTCCCCTTGATAAAGATGAAACCGGTAGAGCAGAAATTCACTATAGTCAGATTTTCCGGATTTTTCAGGAGTGGCTGAAATGTGGAACTCTTGTAGATATATTTGAAAATTCTGCCTTCACATTGCATGCCCAAGATCTTTTGGACACGTCTGTCACTCATGGGGATTGGACAACGACCATGGCTAAAAAAGGTGGAGATTGCTTGGGTTATAGCGGCCAAAAACATATCTACTGGTTGCACAATGATCATGATGCGTGGAGTATGCCCAAAATAAGGCTTTGGCTACCTACAGATCTGTGTTTTAAAAGAGGCGGGCCAAATAAATATTCTATCAAGCCGTTTTCCTCCTCAGCTTGTTTGAAATTTCCTAACTTTAGTCAAAGCAAAATTTCATGTAAAAGCCGTGAGTTCTAACGAGGGGTCAGACCAGGTAACTGGCTGGTCTATTCCATTAATTAGTTTTTAGAAATGACTTGTATCAATTTCCTACGTTTTACTAAAAATTAAGAAAGAAAACATATGATCGGCTATGGAGACATATAGTGAATCTAACCCAAAACTGCACTATAAAACACGAAGCTTGGGACTAGCTTCATTATCAATAAAATTCTCAATGGAGAGTTTTTTAGCTCCGAACAGCCAATATCTATAAAAGGAAGCAAGTAATGTACAAAATACTTTCTGAAAAACTAGCCTTCATGATGAGAGCTTTCATTATTTTTACCCTAGGATTATTAAGCACCTTAACCCTTGCTGTGGAAAATGATAATTCCTCAGAGCTTCCCCCTCAGCAAAAATATAATCTAACAAAGCTTTTTCATCATATTGAAAGCCAAATTCCTGTAGAGCCTAAAAATGACCATTATGAAGTGCACAAGCTCTTTCAACAACGTCCTCATGCCTTAACAGAACTTCTTAAGAAAGAACCTCAGAATGCATGGAATGATGTTGTGGCTTATTTTGCTAAGAATGACTTTATTTTATCAGCATTAATTTCTTTTCGTCATTTAAGCAGCAATGATCTTTTGAACCGTCTGACGATGGAAAAAGACACTTGGAAAGAGCATGTTCTAGTAATCGGCGATCTATTAGAAAAGTTTGGTGGAAACCTTGTGTCTGATCCAAGATTTGGCTCATCGCTTCAGAATTTAATATCTTGTCATTTTCAAGTAACAACTTTTGCCTCTCTCAAGTCGCTTGCACAAGCCTTACAGACGGTCAAAAGATCGGATTCCAAAGTTAAGGATGCTATCCATGATGCTCAAGAAATTATAAAAAATTATCTAGAGGAACATAAGCTGCTGGAGATAAAATAACCTTTCCGCCTCTGTCTGTAGTCAATTATTAGGGATTAAAAAAATCCCTCATTTATTAAAGCGGGTTTTCACGATTTTTGAGAGAGCAGACGTTTTTGGGTCCTGATGCTTGTCTGTTGAAAGTTTAATCAAGTGTATCCTATCAAGATTGATGTGGCTACAGTAAACTGGACAAGCTGATTGAGATAAAATTCAAGAAAGGAAGTCCTAAAAAAATGTCCGATAAGAAGCCAAACACCTACCCGTCAGAATTCAAAGAATCAGCCGTTAAGTTAGCTATTGAATCAGACTGTCAACCACCAAGGATATTGACCCCCCTTGGCGCCAACTTAATTGACCCCTCTGGGTAATAATTTATGTGATTGTTGCCATCTGATTTTCCTCCTTTTATGGTTGTGCTATTTTAGCTGAGAAGTGCCGTCTGTAGAACTCACCTTCCAACACAATGGCATGACTTTGACTAATCAGCCGATCAAGGGCAGCATTTCCCATCGCGACATCAGGGAACAGATCAACCCAAGCTTCAATCTTACGGTTATTGGTAAATATAAGGCTGGAGTTTAGATGGCGTTGGGCGATAATTTCGTATAAATCTTCTGCCTGGGTAAAGGTCAACGCAGTTAATCCAAAGTCATCAATAATCAATAAATCAGGCGTTATGAATCGCTTTAAAGCTCTTTCCCAGCTATGATCAGCACGGCTAGCATGCATGTCTCTAAACAGCTGTGCAGCTCGAATAAACCTAACTCGTTTGCCTTGACGGCAGGCTTGGTGGCCAAGGGCTTGCGCCAGATGGCTTTTACCAGTGCCGATGGGGCCAACAATTAAAAGACCTTTGTTTTCCTTCAGATAATGACCCACTGCTAGGTCACGGATCAAATGTTGGATTTTTAAGGGATACCTGGCCATCTCAAAAGATTCGAGTGTTTTCTCCTGCTCAAACCTGGCTTTCTTAATCCGTTCAACAAAGGCTGTATTATCCCGCCGCTGGATCTCATCCTGCAACAATAATTCTAACCATTCGGTATGGGACAGGGCATTCTCGCGTGCTTGGCTTAAGCGGACTTCATAGCTCTCCAGGATGTCGGATAAGCGTAATCGCTTCAGGCATTCGGTTAAAGGATACGTTGTCATTGTACGCCTCCTTGAAGCGGCACAAGTTCATGGGCCGATCGGATATAGCTTGTTTGATGACCAAGGATACACGGTGCAAGCTGATCAACCTGTCTCTCATAGTTGTGGGCCAGGATTTCTTCAAGCTGCGGTAGGCATAATTATCAAATGATAGAGAGCGTTGGCAGGCAGACTCTAGTCGATTGTTCCATACTTGAGAGCTAATCTTAAAATGGCCTGTGCCTTTCTCTGGCCAATCATAGTAGGGGCTTTTAAGACCTTTTCTAGAAGCTGAGTAGTAAAAGGTCCAATTTATTGGGCTTGTTGGACACAGTAATCTTTATCCTTGGTTAAGAAATCTTGCTTATGCATAGGATAGTCTTGTGGATCTGTTATCCACTGACCACGGTTTGTGGCACGGATATGGCTCTTGATCTTTTGAGTGTCCTCATAAATTTTCACCATTCGTTGGGTGGTTCTTAACCACAGTGCCTGGCCAATATACGATGTTGGGACAGAATAGTAAGAACCTTCAAGCATCACCTGTTGATCCAGATGGACTTTCACTTCTTGCCACAAGGCACGTTCATAATCTGTAGCCGGTAAAGGTTTAAGGGTTGCTTTTTCTTGGTCAGTGAATAATTCCCAAGGTGTGCGACCGGTTGTCCGTGTCACCTGGTTGGCAATCTCATGGCGACACCAATGGAGAGCGCCAGCATTGACTTGTTCAATATCTTCAAAACTTCTACCGGCAAGGAGTTGCTGACGGACAAGTTTAACACTGCGTTCTACCTTGCCTTTGTGCTGAGCTGTCTTCACTTTGTTAGGGTCACAGACAAATCCATAATGGCGCTCCAGTTCACCATAAGAGCGGTTAAAAACTGGATCATAAATGTCAGCTTTCAAGACGCCTGCTTTTAGATTATCCAGCATCACTGTCTCAGGAACTCCTCCAAAGAAATGAAATGCCCGAATATGACAATCAATCCAGTTGGCGATATCCTGACGGAAGACAAACCGCACAAACCGATAACGGCTATGGGATAAGACCATGATAAAAGCATAGGCTTTGCGTTGCTTGTGCGTCAGCGGATCAATCATCATACCAACATAACAAAAATCCACCTGGGCTTGCCGGCCTGGCACCGTCTCAAGGTGAATCGTTGACTTAGGTAATTGTGGAAAATGCTTGGTTATGTATCAACGTAAACTCGTCTCACTCACCCTGGCACCTTTCTGGCCAAACAATCTCACCATTTGTGTAATCGTCATGTAAGGCCTCTCTCGCCAATGAGATGTTCATGCTGATTGGCTAAATAACTCTGTGCAGGGGCATTTTCTGCTGACGCTTTAAGGCGTAAATTCATAAATGAACCTCTCAGACCATCAATCTCTTCCACCTTGCTTTGATGAGTCAATCCTGTTTGCTGCGCC
This sequence comes from Candidatus Paracaedibacter symbiosus, assembly GCF_000757605.1. GTDB lineage: Bacteria > Pseudomonadota > Alphaproteobacteria > Paracaedibacterales > Paracaedibacteraceae > Paracaedibacter_A > Paracaedibacter_A symbiosus. The sequence continues at coordinate 24,766 of NZ_JQAK01000002.1, forward strand.
TGGGTAATCAGTTTCCTGACTGTATTACGCGATATACCCAGGGATCTGCTGATCCCCTTAAGACTCATTCCCTTTAACCACCGATATAAAACTTCTTCAACTTCAATCATCGGAATTGTTCTCCTTGCCATTCTCTCGATGCCTTCTTGTTAGTCACTTCAAAAGCATATGAGATAAATTATTGTTTCCTTGCCAATTTATTGACCCACGAAGGGGGTCAATAATGCTGGCGAATTGGCTTATTTAACCACTTCAAAAGGGGTCAATAACTTTGGCGCCAAGGGGGGGGGTCAAATATCATGGCTGTTGACACCATAATTAACCAAAATTTATGCTTTAGTCTGTTTAAATAAATCTCGAAAAATCTTTATTTGGAGAATATGTAATGGTTAAGCATTTGCTTCTTGCTGCATTAAGCACCCTTTGTACCTATGTTGTGGCAATGGATGGTCCTTCAATGCCCAATCACCCCTACCATCGCCTTAGCGAAGAAGATAAGGGCGAAGAAGGTTATAACCTTTATCCTGGATACTTGGAGGTAAGCCAGCATTATGAAAATATGGATAAGGAAGAGTTATATAGATTGGGCTTACAATATTATAATTCACCCACAAAAGACAACGACTTAAAGAAAGCACGCCTGATACTTAAATTAGCTGAAGAACGAGACCAACCCCAGGCTGCTGAAACACTTGGAGATATGTGGGAGAAGGGAGAGGGAGGTGCTGTTAATTTAGACGAAGCAAAAAGTCTTTATTCAAAGGCTGGCCGCCTAGGGTTAGAAAGTGCCAATATGCGTCTGGCAGCCATTCATAAACGCGCAAATGAGATTGATCTGGCTTATAAATTATATGCGCCACTAGCAATAAAAGGCAATGTAGCAGCTCAAATTGGTGTGGCTAATATTATTTTAATTGACAATACATCTGGAAAAATTAACGTGACGCCAGAAGAGATGACCCAGGCATTTGAATGGTGCCTTCATGCAGCTGGACAAGGTTTCGCACCTGCTCAAACTGCTTTGGGTACTATTTTCCTGAAAGGGATCTCGTCGGGACAAAATAAATTTTTTTCCAACACAGAGGAAGCAATTAAATGGTATACAAAAGCAGCTAAACAGGGAGATACCTATGCTGAATATAAGTTAGGTAGTATTTATTTTGGAATTAAAAATATCCCTGAAGCTGTTTCCTACCTAAAAAAAGTTGTTGAAAACGAAAAGGCAGAACAAGTCTTGGGTAAAAAGCGCTTGGCCATCGCTGCGCATAAATTAGCTTACATTTACCATGATGGGTATAAAGAAGGAAAATATTTAATAGGAGATGTTAAAAAAGCATACCAAAAAGCGATTGACTTAGGTAGTGAACAAGCAAAAAAAAATCTAAAGACATTCAACATAGAATTAGCCCAGAAGAAAGGGATTTTGCCAGGAATGCGTGCGCGGCTTCCATGGAGTTCTCCTTCAAAAATGGACGAAAAATAAAAATATTTAATTTTAAGAAAAGTATGAAATGAAGGGGGATAGTTTAAGTGTAAAGCCTAAGAAAAGGGAGAGAGAAACTATCTATGACTACAAATGTAAAATGGAGAACAGTATCTTTGGAAAGTAGCTCTTCTTCCTTTGAATCTTTCCTAATTTCAGGCCCTTCTTTGTGGGCTTTGTTCGGGAGAGGTAATGTAAAAGTGCGTATGTTACAATTAAGACTGACAAGTTATTTTTAGCTTAGCAGATAAGTTTTCCTTTGAGAACTTCAAAAGGTGTTTTTCCCTGTAAAGCAGAATGAGGCCTATGACAATTATAGAATTTTCCCCATTCTGCCAATTTTTTTCGAATGTCTATGTCATCAGTAAAATTAATAAGTTGATAAAATTCTACTTGATCGATCCCATGGGAACGTTCAACTTTTCCATTAAGATGAGGTGACCTTGGTTTGATATAAACATGCCTAATTCCTAGATTTTCGCAATGCCAATGAAACTGTGCTTGAAATTCATGCCCACTGTCTGTTTGGATAGTATGTATCCGGAAAGGAAAACATTGTAAAATATAGTTAATAAAATCAATAGCATTTTTTTGAGTATGCCGATCGTAGATTTTCAAGGCTCTTGCTCGTGTGGCATCATCTATAGCTGTATATTGGTAGCGTCTTATTTTCTCCCCTTGCTTATTTTGTAAGTCGAGGAAGTTAACATCTACTTGGATTCTATGTCCAGGTACCTGATTTTCATAACGCTTAAAAGATTTAAGAGAACGTTTCTGTTGATTGGAAGAAAGTCAGTTAAGCCCATTTCTCTTAAGAACGCTATAACCCCCACTAGAAGAGATATTAACTCATGGTAGCGTTTCAAATACCAAGCAATTCGCTGTTGGCCTAAATGATAGTTTTGTCTTAAGTAAAGAATCTTTTCTTCAATCCAAACAGGGGTTCTTAACTTTGGATTTGCTGGACAAGGATTACTGTTAATTAATCCTACTTCCCCTTTTTGTTTATAAGATTTTTTCCATTGGTAAAATGTTTCTCGCGAAATCCCAAAATAACGACAAGCTTTTGATACATTTGTTATTGCTTCGGCATATTTTAAAACTTTAAGCTTTCGGTAAATATCTTGTTGTTCTTGTCTCGTCATAAAAACACCTTAGGTTAACAAATTTTTTATACCAAATCTGTCAACCTAAGTCCCAATTTTCATACATAATTCCTTCAGGCAATTGAATGCAACTTAAATCAATAGGTTCTTCTCCCTTACCCTTGTAGGGGATCAGCCTCCAAGAGGTATTGCCAAGATACAAGCGTGACTTTTGGAACCGAAATGTATAATATCTTTTTACCCCCTTATGCAACGGTCTTTGACTGCTTATCCGACTAGCTTTTAAAATTTATAAGTAAATCTAATAATCCCTTGATGTGATTTTTGTGTTTGGCTAATTTCGCCATCATAGGTCGCGGTAAGAGAGAATTTATCCCCGAAAACAGCAGTGATACCGAGGCCGGGGTTCACCATATTCTGACGCTTATTGTTCACGAAGACGGTGAAGCTGTTGCCATAACCAGCAAAGGAAGCAGTGACCCTTTGGGGAGTACCTAGCTCTTGTTTATAAGTATAGCCAAGTTTGGCATAGAGGTAGAGCTGGACATCATTCAGATCGAACAGGCCAGAAAGTTGACCGCCACCTTTGGCTTGGATAAAGCGACTTGAGCGACTTCGGACGGCCAGATTGGGATTGATCCCTTGTTGGCTTTCCGTATAACCTGCTTCGTTCAAGTAGAGCCCACCAAAACCTGCATAAGGAGTGAAGGTGATCGTTTCACCGACCATAAAGTCGCGTCCGACTTCAAAATTTCCGCTATAGTGGTTGCCATGGTGTTGCTGGCTGTCGGTATCGGTATGACCAGCGATTGTGAGATTGCGGTTGCCTTTAAAAATGTGGTGACCGTAGAACGCAGCGGCATTGACGTACCAGTCTTCTGTCGGTGCCCAGATCCCATAAAGACCAGTGCGGTAGCTGTTAATAGTCCCATTACCGTAATTCTGGTCAAGGTTGTAAGAGGTATTCGCATAACCAACGGTGGTCCCGATGATGAGGTCGTCGGTGATAAAAGTATCGGTGCCCACGGCAGTACCATAGGTGTTGACTTTCACCCCGGCAACACCGATTGTGGGGCTGCCATCAGCAATAGCATCCTGGCTGAAGTGACCCCCAGTCTGTTGCACCCAGAAAGTCGATTTACCCAAAGTTGTGCGTAAGTTTTGTGGCACTTCACGTGTTTTAGGGACAAGATTGAGATGCGTCTCAGAATGGGTTGCAATTTTGCTGAGCACATTAGTAAGCCCTATTGCCAGTGGTATATTGCCTTGAGCAATAGCAAGACCAAGGGTCTGACCTTGAGCTTCCTTATCGTTCAAGCGCTTCTTGACTTTGCGGATGAGGCGGTCAGTAAAGGACGCTTCAAAAAGACCATCTGCTTGATCAAGTTCGGTTGCGACTATTGCTGCGCCAATCAGCACATTGGGCGCCGGGTGAAGCTGATTTAAAGCATTATAAAGCGCATCGCCAGACAAATTTGACAGAGCTGCTTCAAGATTGGCAAGGACTGATCCAGCTGGTGGTGTGCCTAACCCATCAATATATCCAGCAATGGTGCCTGCATTGCCGCTCGTGACAATACTGCCAATGGAGGCTTGCCTTATTACCGTTAATAAAACGCTGTTGGTGGTATAGGCAAGTTTGTATTGTAATAAGGCCGAAGTCGACGTTAGCGCATCAAACTGCGTCGTGATGGGATTGACGGCCGTCAGAATTGTATAGGTAGTGCCACTTATATAGCTGCCCGCATCCGGCGTTACATTGACAGTGCCGCCAAGGGTGGCTGTGCCAAGAACCTGGATTAAATCTGATTGGCCGTTGGCGTTGATTTCACATTGGTATACACCATTTGTATTATTAAAGTTTGTCTCCACAATGATTTGACCAATAGAATTTCCAGGTGTAATAGTTCCACTGTTGGTTAGACTTTTAATCGTGTTATTCCCACTCAGTATCGCCCCATTGTTAACGGTGACAGCAGAAGATGCAATCGAACCATTGACCTTGAGCTCTCCCCCATCCACAAGTGTTGGCCCGGAATATGTATTATCCGCATTGCTTAACTGTAAAACACCATTTCCATTCTTTGTTAGACCACCCGTACCGGTGAATTGACCGCTAAAGTTGGCATTGTTGCCAGCCGTATTAATCGTTCCATCCTGAACGAGAACCACAGGGTTACTGACGTTGGTTAAAGTTGAACTTATCTGTAAAATATCCCCTGCTGTATCAAAAGTAAAATTACCAACCCCTAAAGACTGATTATTGCCAATGGCAATGGTGCCATTTTGATGGATCACACCATTATTATAGTTAGGTCCTGATAGAGTAAGCAGACCTGATCCTAATTTAGTCAAGGTGGCATTACCCGTAATCGTTCCTGATAACTCCACATCAAAGCCTTGGGTGTCAAGATTACCTGCTGATGTCATCTGAATCGCATTGGCTATGGGACCTGTTAAAGCTTGGGCTAACCGAAGGGTTGACCCCCCAGCTCCAGCAAAGCCAAAGGTACCTGTGCCAAGAGCTTGACTATTGTTAATGGTGATAATCCCTTGTTGTAAGGTTGTTCCTCCGGAGTAGGTATTTACCCCATTCAAAGCCAACACATCAGTATTGTTCGCCCCATTCATCGTCAGTGAAGCACCTGTTGCTCCTGTAACCCCTCCGTCTTGAAGCGCTCCATCAAAGGTTTGAGGCGCTATTAAGGTAAAGGCACGATTTCCAACTTGTATCGCGCTGCCAGAATCACTAGTAACCTGACTAAGATCCACGTTAGCGTTACTAATATCAAGTGTTCCTGCCACCACGATAACATTGCCAGCAAGAGAACCCAAGGTAGAGGCATCCCCCACTTGCAAGATCCCCCCATTAACCTGCGTATAGCCATTATAGTTATTCGTTCCCGTTAAGATTAATCTGCTGCCGCCTGTCTTAGTAAGTGAACCTCCCAATCCCGAAATATTTCCAGCAAAGGTTGCACTACCAGAAGTACCACCTAGAGTGACTGACTGTCCCCCAATCAAAAGATTACTACCTTGATCCGCATTGACGTTCGCCAGAGACGGAGTGGTTACCGCACTCACATCAAGGATGGCACCATTGGCAATATGAATGTTTGCTGAATCTGCAATCGAACTGGAACCTCCAAGAGCTAAGGTTCCCCCTTGAATGTCGGTCAATCCAGTATAAGTATTCACCCCATTGATGGTTAATGTAGCCGCACCCGTTTTCGTAAGCGATCCCCCAGTTTCTCCACTAATCCCCCCATCTTCAATCGCGCCATTAAAGATACCGCTCGGAAGAGAGAAATTTTTACTCCCAATCTTAAGGGCACTTCCCAAATCAAGTGTTGTTACACCGCTTAAAACCACCTGTACTCCACTCACTTGACTCACGTCAAAAGTCCCACCATTTTTAACATTAATAGAAGCCGAACTTGCAATCGAACCATTTACGCCTAATGCTAAGATTCCCGAATTAATTGTGGTTGTTCCTGTATAGGTATTCATCCCATCCAAGGTCACAATCCCACTTCCTTGCATGGTAATAGATCCTGTCCCAGAAATTACCCCAGAAAATGTTTGCGATGTCGGATCAGTTGCACCAAAAGTTAAGTTATTAGCCCCTAACTTAACCGATGCTAAGTTTGATGTTCCAGACAAAGCGCCAATCGTTGTTGTTGCTGGACCCGCATTAATATCAAAAGTAGCCCCACCATCAACCGTCACTGTACTGATTCCATCCAAAGAAGCCCCAGCCCCGCTAAGGGCCAAAGTCCCTCCGCTGATGTGCGTGCCGCCCGTATAGGTATTGGTCCCTGTCAGTGTTAACGTCCCCAACCCTGCTTTATTAAGAGTCCCTGACGTTCCGCCATCAGCAATAGCTTGAGAGATGGTTGTGTCGTTGCCATTCGTATCCAAGGTATCAGTTGTAGTAGTAAGAGTGATTGCGCGTGTGTTCGCAAGGTTGAAAGCAGCATTCCACTGCAACGTGCCACCCGTAAAGTGAAGAGCACCTGAGCTATTGCCAAGACTGGCATCATTCCCCACTTGCAAGATCCCGCTATTGAAAGTAGTGCCGCCTGTGTAGGTGTTGTTGGTGCCACTTAAAATGGCTGTGCCGGTCCCAACTTTGAGGATTGATCCTCCCAGACCAGCGTCCTGAATCACACCACCATAGGTCTGTGCTGTTGTATTATTGGTTCCAAAGGTTAATGTCTTCCCACCTAAAGAAACAGTGCCCACGCCACTATTTAAGTCACCAACCGTAGCCCCTGAGGTTGTCCCGCTAATATCAAAGATCGAGGTATTATCTACAAAGCCCAAGCCAGAGCTACCAATATTCCCCACACCACTTAAGGCAAGGGTCACTTTGCTGCCAATCGATGTCGTACCAGTAAAGGTGTTTGCCTTTGTCAAGGTAAGGCTTGCTGCTGTGCCAGAAGAGTTTGTCACCGAAAACAGAGTACTACCACTAACAACCCCGGATAAGGTTCCATTATTGCCATTCACATCAACGGCTCCCCCTGCTGTTCCAGCCAAAGCAAGAGGACGTGCAATAGTTGGATTGGCAGCCCCGAATTGCAAAGTCCCAAGGGTATTATTTGTCCCATCCCCCAACGTTAATGTCGCATTCGGCGCTGTAATGGCGTTATAGATACCACCTAGGTTTGCGTCTGAGTTAATTTGTAAGATACCATCATTGACAGTCGTCCCACCGCTATAGGTATTCGTCCCTGTAAGAGCTAAGGTGCCCGCGCCTGTTTTTATAATCTTCCCCCCAGTTAATGTGCTTAACCCACCATCCAGAATATTGCCACTGACAGCCCCTGAAGTTAGATTGAGATTCTGATTCCCAATCGAGATATTGCTACCCGCTCCAGCTGTGATGTTGGCCAATAACGGATTCGCTGCCCCATTACTCACGTCATAAGCGGCCCCAGGGCTGATGGTAATAGTATTAGAAAGAGTACTTGATGCATCTTTCAGTGCCAAGGTCCCCGAACTGATCGTGGTTGCTGATGGCGTATTTGCCCCCCCAATAACCACCATTCCATTTCCAACGGAAGAAACAACTGTCAGGCTGCTCCCACTGATCCCGCCTGTTAAATACCCAGTGTTGCCGTTGCTATCGATGGTGCTGGCCCCACCTAAGTTGATGACGGTGGCAAGGGGAGTTGTAGCGGGAATAGATGCTGCCAGTTGCAAGGTTGTCCCAGCACCTAGACTCAAGCCCCCACTGCCCAGAGCATTATTGTTACCCACGGCCACTCCCCCTGCATTGACTACTGTCCCACCGCTATAGGTGTTCACGCCAGTCAAACTCAACATCCCCGAACCATTTTTAGTGAGCACAGCCGAGTTACCGCCACTCACAACTCCAGAAACGGTGAGAGCATTTGCGCCCGTATTGATCGTACCGCTGGTCATCAGAGTGATTGAATTGGTCGATGTAATCGCCGCAGTGGTTTGCAAAGTTGGATTGCTTGTCCCATTAAAGGTGACTGCTCCAGGCGTTACTGTGCTGCCAAGGTTGCTAGCTGAGCTCACGCTTAAGGTGGCGTTATTGCCAATAGAGATTCCCCCCGTAGTGGTATTGGTGCCGGTAAGGGTCAATGTCGCTGCTGTCCCAGAAGAGTTTGTCACCAAAAACGGAGTGCTGCCACTGATCACCCCGGACAAAGTTCCATTGTTGCCATTCATATCGACGGCTCCTCCTGCTGTTCCAGCCACAGCAATAGGACGCGCGATGGTAGGATTAGCTGCCGTGAATTGCAAAGTCCCAAGGGTATTATTTGTCCCATCCCCCAACGTTAATGTCGCATTCGGCGCTGTAATGGCGTTATAGATACCACCTAGGTTTGCGTCAGAGTTAACTTGTAAGATCCCCTTTAAAACCGTCGCCCCGCCTGTATAGGTATTTGTCCCCGTGAGAGCTAAGGTGCCCGTGCCAACCGTGAGAGAACCTGCCCCTATAATATTTCCATTAAATGTAGAAGCGCTACTGATGTTGGCGGTTAATGAGTAAGTGGATAGATTAATTGCGCTATTGGCTACCCCTTCTAATACCGTGTAGGTCGAATTATCTTGTAAAGTTACTGTTCCGCCGCTCCCCGTATTAGCCGTAATATTAATCTGTTCAATATTCAGCTTCACCACCCTATTGTTGTTGGAATCAGAAATATAAAGATTGCCCGGGTTATTATCGACGGCAACTCCAAAGGGACCATTTAAGCCGCTGCTTACAAGAGTAGACTGGGTATAAGTTCCGCCACTCAGGGTTTCCATCAAGATCGTATTGTTGACGGTATTAGCAATATAGACATTGCCTGAGCTATCGACGGCAACTCCACTGGGCTGACTTAAGCCGCTTACAAAACTAGTCACGGTATAAGTTCCGCCACTCAGGGTTGCCTCCAACACCTTATTGCCGCTGGGATTAGCAATAAAGACATTGCCTGAGCTATCGGCGGCAACTCCATAGGGACCCGTTAGTAGGCCGGAGGTTATCGTATTAGACTGGGTATAAGTCCCGCCACTCACGGTTCCTATCAGGACCTTAGCGTGGTTGGTATCAGCAATATAGACATTATTTGAGCTACCGACGGCAACTCCGTTGGGAACACTTACGCCGCTTACAAGAGTAGACTGGGTATAAGTTCCGCCACTCAGGGTTTCCATCAGGATCCTATTGTTGCCGCTATCAGCAATATAGACATTGCCCGAGCTATCGACGGCAACTCCACTGGGACCGCTTAAGCCGCTGCTTGGAAGAGTAGACTGGGTATAAGTTCCGCCACTCAGGGTTTCCATCAGGATCCTATTGTTGCCGCTATCAGCAATATAGACATTGCCCGAGCTATCGACGGCAACTCCGCTGGGAGTATTTAAGCCGCTTCCAAGAGTAGACTGCACATTCCATGGGTTTAAAGTATTGGCAGATACAAAAGGCGCTGAAGTTAAAACATAGGAAAAGATTGTTAAGAAGAGGCACTTCTTTGTATGGCCGAAGAAATCTAATAGGCTTGAAGAAGGAAAACTCTTAGAGAAGGATGTGTGTCGATGCATGGATTTTCTACAGACTTAAAATCAATATATAAATTATCACTAAATAATTATTAAATAATTATTAAAATCCATCTTTATGGCACCATCATCAACTATGTTTGTAGAGATTTAAGTTTAGCATTAGCAATGATGACGATTTTACGCATAAGGTCCTCATTATTCACCTTTAGCAATTTTTGTGAAAAAGAACATGTTTAATGGCATTGTTGCGCAAATAGGACGAAAGAATAAAGTCCCCTTTTCCCCGTATTTATTAGATTTTAACTGATTCCGGCATGCCAAGATTAGTAAAAGTGTTCATGATGAAGCACCCAAGATGCAATTCTGCATCCTGGTTATCCCATAACCTGGCATTAAGCTTACGACCGATCACCTCTTTATAGCGGTATATCGTATTTTCTACTTTTGCTCTCCTGCCATAATCATTTTTTGTTTGCCAGGCGTATAGTCCCTTTTTATCAATGTAATTAATACCCTTTTGTCTGACAGAGCAATGCTCTTCTGACAGTGAAGGAGATCCTCGAGCTGGAGGAATAATGGCTTGAATGTTGTCTAATTCTAGTTTTTCATAAACACTTTCCCCATCATAGCCCGCATCAGCAATAAGTTGCGTAATATTTGTCGCATCGGCCTGCTTAAGGTGAGCGTCTAAGCAGGATCGATCATCTGTTAAATGACTAGTCATTATCCGAGAAACAATTAATCCCTTGCTGCTAATGCCAAGGTGAAGCTTACGCCAGACTTTGCGTTTGTACTGTTTGCCATATTTTGTTTCGAGCCATTCACTTTCTCCAAATACTTTAATACCTGTACTATCAATGACAAGGTGACCGTGTTCATCCATTTTTTCTAATTGGCGCGTGATTAAAGGGACAGTCCCTCGACGTGATAGTCTTGTGTAATCAGGGACATCCAATTGAAGGCCAAGGAGATGAAACAATGACTTGACCAATCCTTGAGTTTGTCTAAGTTTTTGTTTAAAGATGAGCCTTAATGTTAGCATTAGTGTAATGGCATGATCAGAATAGTGAAGAGGCCGCCCTTTTTTAGAAATAGGAGATTTTTGCGCGTACCACTTATGGTGAAGATCCTCACAAAGCCATAAAGTGAGATCTCCTCTGTTTATTAAAGTTTGATTATAGTCTGGCCAATTCTGTAGGCGATAGTGCTCTTGACGTTTATGAATAGCGCCTGATCGCCTAATACGTTCTTTATAAGGCATAGGTCGTCCTTTTTTATTTTAAAAAAAATACTTCCATTTACCTTTTAATGACAACTTTTTCTATTTGCGCAACAAAATCCATTTATCATCGGTTTAATAATAGCTATGGAGATATTGAGGAACAGATGGCTTATCGAGGGATTCATGTCTCTTATGAAACGATTCGATCTTGGAGCATCAAATTTTCAAGCCATTTCAGAAACGTCATTAAAAAGCGGGAACGGAAACCTTCGGATAAGTGGCACATTGATGAAATGACAGTAAAGGTCAATGGAGAAATGTTTATTTTATGGCGTGCAGTCGATTCTGATGGATATGAACTGGATGTCTTTCTTCAGAGGCGCCGTAATAAGAAAGCGGCAATTAGGTTTTTAAGCCGGATGTTGGGGAACTACCCTAACCCCAGAGTCATTGTCACGGACAAATTGAAAAGTTACAGAAAACCAATACAAGCTATGTGCCGGAGCACTGAACATCGATCGCATAAGGGGTTAAACAATCGCGTTGAAAATGCCCATCAACCTACACGTCGCAAAGAGAAATGCCTAATTAAGTTTAAATCACCGCAGGGTATACAAAGAACATTAGCCCTTATGGGAAAAGTTCGTAATCTTTTTGCTATTGAGGTGGGACGATATTTGAAAAAAGCTTCTGAAAGAAGAGATGCTTTTAGAGCCGCCTGCACCATCTGGTCTGAGGCGGCTCAAGGCCTCCTTCGCGTCTAATGAGTCCACTTGAGAATATCTTTTGCATCTTTGATAGTTAACTTGACGCTTCCTAACTGATTCCATATTTACAATACCATCTAACACAATTAAGTATTATCTCGCACTTGATAGTGCCGCCATTTGAAATCAGTCATCTCTTCACTCCTTCTTCTTTAGTATAATGGGAAAGAAAATGTTGTTTGCGCTTTAACTTGGCGGTACCCCTTCGGGAAGGCGATACACTAAAGCTAATCCCATGGAAAAAGAGGGGGGAATTTTATCCTTTCATTAAAGTAATAAGTAGATTATTTATGTGAAAAACATGCCCTATTCAAGGGTAATGAAAATAATAAGTTAAGCGAGCATAATAATGAAATCTTTTTCTAGTCTTCTTTTAATCTCTTCCCTCCTTATTTTAAACTTGAACGCTATGGAAAAAGAGGATGACCTCCAGGGTGACCTTCCTCCTCCCCACAAGAAAATGAGATTAACTCCCACCAGCGAGAAAGAAAAAGTTTACAGTGAGACGACTTCTTTTGAACAGTTACCACCCAAAGGGATTGAAAACTTTGAAAGATTGAAATGGTACACTCAGGCTGCTGAGCAAGGTAATGCTCCTGCTCAATGTAGCCTTGGGGGAATGTATCTAGAAGGCCGTGCAGGAATATCTAAAGGGGCAGAAGCCGATCAGCAAGCTTTCAAATGGTACACTATGGCTGCTGAGCAAGGTAATGCTAATGCTCAAAATAACCTTGGGTTTATGTATGCGCAAGGCCGTGCAGGAATACCTCAAGGAGAAGAAGCCGATCAGCAAGCTTTCAAATGGTACACTATGGCTGCTGAGCAAGGTCATGCTAATGCTCAATGTAGCCTTGGGGGAATGTATCTAGACGGCCGTGCAGGAATACCTAAAGGAGAAGAAGCTGATCATCACGCTGCCAAATGGTTCACTCAGGCTGCTGAGCAAGGTAATGCTCCTGCTCAATGTAGCCTTGGGGGAATGTATCTAGAAGGCCGTGCAGGAATACCTCAAGGGCCAGAAGCCGATCAGCAAGCTTTCAAATGGTACATTATGGCTGCTGAGCAAGGTAATGCTCCTGCTCAATGTAGCCTTGGGATAATGTATCTAGAAGGCCGTGCAGGAATACCTAAAGGGCCAGAAGCAGATCATCACGCTGTTAAGTGGTTCACTCGGGCTGCTGAGAAAGGTAATGATGCTGCTCAATGTAGCCTTGGGGCAATGTATCGAGACGGCCGTGCAGGAATACCTAAAGGGCCAGCAGCCGATCATCACGCTGTTAAGTGGTTCACTCAGGCTGCTGAGCAAGGGCTTGCTCCTGCTCAATTAAATCTTGGGGCAATGTATCGAGACGGCCGTGCAGGAATACCTAAAGGAGAAGAAGCAGCTCATCACGCTGTTAAGTGGTTCACGAAGGCTGCTGAGCAAGGTAATGCTCCTGCTCAATTAAATCTTGGGGCAATGTATGAGCAAGGCCGTGCAGGAATACCTAAAGGGCCAGAAGCCGATCAGCACGCTTTTAAATGGTTCACTCAGGCCGCTGAGCAAGATAATGCTACTGCTCAATTAAATCTTGGGGCAATGTATGAGCAAGGCCGTGCAGGAATACCTAAAGGAGAAGAAGCCGATCAGCAAGCTTTCAAATGGTATACGAAGGCTGCTGAGCAAGGTAATGCTCCTGCTCAATGTTGCCTTGGGTTAATATATGCGCAAGGCCATGCAGGAATACCTAAAGGGCCAGAAGCCGATCAGCACGCTGTTAAGTGGTTCACGAAGGCTGCTGAGCAAGATAGTGCTCCTGCTCAATTTAGCCTTGGGAGAATGTATGAGACCGGAAGAGGAGTGACTCAAAATTATCAACAAGCCGTGAAGATGTATACCTCAGCACTAAAACTAGCCCCAAAATCTATACCAGTAAAACAAACTCTTCAGTCCTTTTTTACTTGTGACTTAACCAACTACAACCCCACCTCAACACTAGAAGGACCACAGACAGATATAGAAAATCTAAAAGGAAGCTTAGAAAGCTTAAAGGATCACCATATCTTTCTAGAAGGTTTTGCGGGCGGTGGTTTTGGTCATGGTTTTGGTGAAAATTCTTCTCTTAGAACTTTGAGCCACCAAATTGGCAATCTGAGTGATATTTATATAAAGTTAGTGGCCCAAATTAATGAACCTGGATTTTTGATTAGCTGCCTTATGATGAATCCTACGGCACCAACTCCTTCCCTGGAAATGGTTGCCAACAAAAAAAGCATCGCTGACTTATATTTTAAACTGAGAGAGGACTTGCCACCCTATCTTTGCTTAAGTTCACCTGATATGGTTGACCTTCTAAAATCAGCAAAACTCCATGAGAAATTAGAAGAATTATACGGAGTTTATGAAAGTTCAATCACCATTTTGCAAGAAGTTTCGGCCATTGCCCCAGGCCAGGACAATATTACTAAAGAAATAAAAGGTATTTTGTTAGGCCTAAAATATGCAAAAGAAAGCCAACATAATTTTTTGAAAGCATTTTTAGAGCCATACTACGCCGCTAATGAGGAATCAGAAAAAAGACTCGCTTTACAAGAAATCATAAAAAACTAAAGGAGCACCGTAATACCTTGCAAGATCACAGGGAGCTTTGCAAAGAAATTAATTCGATGATTCTTGGTATAATTAAAGAATCTGAGGCTTATCGTAATCACCTCTTTATTACAAGAATATGGAATGGATGAACTATTATATATATTAGCTTTCCGGTACAACTGCTTGCTGATTTATAGAAGAGAAGCAAACAAAAAGTAATAATGAAGAGGAAGTTTCTACATTAAAAACTACTTGGCGGCTAATCCGCAGGCATCGTCAAGTTGTTGAATGGAATAAGATTTGATTGTAAAAATCTTCCAATAAGAAAAGGAAGATTTTACGATGAGAGATCATTACAAAGGGTACCTGATACCCAAAAGTGTTGGTGGGATACGCAGATTGAAGCTTATTATATAGAATATTGTATATTCTTAATTATAAGCATCTTATCCTCATATTAAATACGTTGTTCCATTATTATTCTTTTCATCCCCAGGCAAATCATCCTTTTATGAGATTAGTGGTAACGTTATCCGCGGAGAGAAAAGGGGACTGATGATACCTTTTTCTAGAAATAAGAAATTTCTTTAAGGTCGACTGTTTATAATCAACGCCATATTTAAAGTCATAATGAGCAGATTGCCATTTTCATAGAGACTATAAGTTCTTTATCTTTTTTAAATGGAGCCATTTCATGGTTCAGTTAAATAAGGAAGTAAATCATAATTCTCTTCAAATTTTTATAAAGTCACCCATAAAATTGGTGTGAAAAAATTTCAAAGGGGCGTTTTTCAGAAGACAAAATGAGAAAAAGGGAAAAAGCATCGCTTTTAGAGTGTTTTTTTCGTTGAAATTTTCTTAACAGTTTCTAAGTATTGCTTAACAAAAAATTAATGTTAGGTTTTTTACTCCCATGATTGTCACTCTTCTCAAACGTATTTTTGTTTATTTTTTACTTGTCAATTATCTTCATTTAAGCATCGTCCCGAGTTTTGCAGTTGCTGAAAGCTTAACGTGGAACCATTGGAAGGAAAATGATTTCAAGCTAAAGGTTAGACGCAAAGCTGTTTACAGTGAGGAGATAGATGTGCTTCAAGCGGGCATTGAAGTGACTCTCAAATGTAAATCATTCCCCCAGGATATTACCTCAGATAAAGAGATTCTTTTCCATTCATTTTTGCCTGATGGGGACTCTTTGCCGGAAGATGAACAGAAGAGCAGTTATTTAAGGAGAGTAACTGATCCAGAGATTGGCTATATAGGGTATCAATGGCAAACAAAGTATCTCCCGAATTTAAACTTTCTCATTACTCATGACGGTTCTGTGCTGGCAACAGGAAAAAATAATCAGTTAGGCAGTTTAACCAT
This sequence comes from Candidatus Paracaedibacter symbiosus, assembly GCF_000757605.1. Classification (GTDB taxonomy): domain Bacteria; phylum Pseudomonadota; class Alphaproteobacteria; order Paracaedibacterales; family Paracaedibacteraceae; genus Paracaedibacter_A; species Paracaedibacter_A symbiosus. The sequence goes on from NZ_JQAK01000002.1 coordinate 40,313, forward strand.
ATCAAGTCATTCAGAGGTTCATTTACAAAACCTCACACTTGCCTCGCTGCAATTAAAAGCCTCAAAAGTTGAGTTTGGCAATCATGTTGCTTTAACCGAGGCCAAGCTTTATTTAAATGGCCCTAGAGCCCAGGCCGTTGTCAGAAAAGGGGCAACAGTCAACCTTCCCTATCTTTCCCTTTTACAAGGTACTCTTAAAAATAAAGGGACAATTCGCAATATAAGCGGCACGCACTTGCACGCAGAACAGCATACTACGATCAATAACCAAGGAACTATTGCGACAGAATCTTATCTTCATTTTACAGGAAGCGGCATTCTGAATAATCATAAGCGCATTGTCGCCAGTGCTTTGACGGGGAAAGTAAGCGAATTAAATAATTACAAGAGCATTACTGCTGCGGACATTAACCTATTGATGCTGAATAGGCTGTATAACACTGGAAAGATTGATGGAGAAGACACAAACTCCTTAGCAGTGTTGTCAGGGGGAGCTGAGAACAAAGGGACAATAAAGGGAAACAGCTATAAAGTCATTGCCCAAGGGAATATTGCTAACAAAGGGAAGGTGACAGGTCAAAGCGGTGTGATCAAGTCCTTAAGCAACACGGTGGCGAATGAAGGCACAATTGAAGGGGCCTCTATTACGGCAGATCACCTGGTTAATGCTCCCACAGGAAATATCGTAAAGTCTCACCGTATTGAGGTAAAAGATGCCGAGAATTATGGCGTTCTTGATACGGATAAGTTGATCGTTAAAGAGCGTGGGACCTTCACAAATAGAGCAGATATGCTCGTGCGAAGTGTGGCAGGGGGTGGTTCTCTTTATAACCACTCCCATTTGGTTTTGGTGGGGAATACTCAAGGCCCTGCTATTATTGATATTCATGAGTTTGTCAATGAAAACGGCTATGGCAAAAAAGCTCTTGTGAAAGGTGGGCATGCTAAAATAGGTGCAGGCGTTGAAAACCTCATCCTGGGACAAGGACATGTGAATGTTAATACCTTGATGATTGAAGGCGGAAATACCACCGCTCAATACTCTCAATCAGGAAAAATGAGGGTCTCCCACCTGACAATGAACCAAGGTCATTTTGCCAATAAAGGCAAGATGATCATAGACACTTTGGATGGAAATATCAGTGATTTTTACAACTATCAAAAGTTGAAAGTTGCTGAGAAGGCTATACTTTCTAACCTTGTCAATGAAGGGATAGCCTCGATTAACCAGCTAAGTGTTACAGGGCAAGGTGTCAATAAGGATAAGCTTACAATAGCTTCAATCGAGGGAAGTGGATCCTTTGACAACCAAGGGCAATTAGATTTTATTGGCAGCACAGCAGACAACGTCCCTGCAAAGATCGAAGTTGCGGATTTCCTCAATCAAACAAATCCTACGCTGGGGCGGGAAGCAACTATCACCGCAGGGTATCTAGACTTGTATGCGACAACCCAAATTTTTACCTTAGGCGCAGGTAATGTTAACATAAAAACTCTGTGGATTGAAACAAGCCAGAATATGAATCTTTCCAACGCTGGTCATTTAGAGATCGAAACAGCCTACATGAACCAGAAGGCGTTTCACAATACGGGAACCTTTCGGATTAATGTGCTAGCCGAGGTTCATGAGCTGTATAACCAGGGTCAATTAAGTATTTACCAGAACGCTAGTTTGAATAGGTTCATCAATAGTGGCTATGCTCAAGTGTATCAAAAATTGATCCTTCAGCACGCTCTAGAAAACACAGGGCGGCTTGATCTGATTGATGCTGATATCTACGCTAGTACTCATAATCTAATAAACCAAGGGATTTTATTGATAAAAGCTGGCCGCAGCGCTACACCCCTTAACCTTATTAATTATGGGACGCTGGCTCTTCATGAGGGGGGCACCTACGGAACATTAATTAATTATTCTGGTGGCAAAACAGAATTTGACCAAGGTGGCTCCTACAGCTTTGACACCTGGGAAAATCATAATGAATGCCAGATTAACCTCTATGGCCCGCAGTGGACGATTGCAAAAGCGCCTACCTCAGGAATAGCCACCTCAGGACCCGAAGGAGTAGTTTCAGTTCAAAATATACGCAGCTCCTCAAAGATCTCTGCCGAAAACACCTTAGTTTATGACTTACCGTCGCCGCATCAAGGAACATGGAAAGCAGACACCCTGGTCTACAAACAACCTGGGAAAACCCTGACACCTCATAACCTTGTTAATCTGAATGCTCCGCGTTTGGAGGTGGAGGCGGCCAATTTTGAAGTTTCCCAGGCAACTCAACTTTCCATGCCCCATTTAGTCTTAAAATTAACTGGCCATCTGCATGTAGATCAGGATTTGGCAGCCAACAAAATGGAAGCGTATGCCAAAGGCGACTTTCGTTGTGGCCTTCATAATAACGCTCTGGTGCGCCTGACTACAACCGGTCTATTAACTCTTGAGGCTTCCGTTATTGATGCTCGGTACAGTAAAATTTGTGGGGGAGGGAATACATTCCTCCACGCCACTCAAGGATCTATCTTTGTAGGCAGTGAGAAGGCTATCCCAGCAGACGCTGGCGCCTATATGACAGCTTACCTTAATGAGTATTGGAACAGAGGGCATCCGGGCTCTCGTATCAGCCCTGCGCACCAGTCGGTTACCACCATTCCTTATACTCAAACAATCTCGAATAATGCCTATGTGGCCAGCCAAGGGCCGCTTATCCTTCAGGCGGATGCGGGTAATCTTTCCATAAGAGGGGAAGTTTTTGCCCAAGAATATCTTTGTCTTGGCGCCAACCTTGATCACGGCGTCATTAGCGCGAAGACTGCCAACATTCGTGCCAGAGGGGATATTTATTGTCAGGGGAAAGAATATAATCAAGCTCGTACTTCCATGGTTGATCTTTCCATCCCAGGGCATTATCTTTATTATCCATCTAGGTCCCTATTCTCTTCGCCTAAAGTAGGACAGACAGACAATCGGTTTAGCTTAGTCAATGAAGAGGGCAGCACTCTTCAATCTCTCGCAAATATTCATTTTAACACGCAAAGTGTCGTCAATATTGCAAGCGATATCTATGCAGGCCACAGCATTTTCCATAACGGTAGGCTTGCTGCTAGCCCGAGCCAACCCTTTAATGGGATTTTTAAAAATGAAGCCTTAAAACCCTACCATTTAGTTTATCTATACTTGGGGATAACACATGCTTTCCCCGATGTCTTGTTTCCTACCGTTCCTGCCCGCGTCATTGCTGGTCAAACGATGAGCATCAATACGGGTCATATTAACTTAACAGGGTCAACCAATGCTTTTGTAATCAGCTTTAATGCATCAACCTTGACGGCTAGAAACATTGACCCTATTACGCCAACTGCCCAAGGAGTAAACCATCAAGGGGTAAACTCTGCCTATGACACTCACCTGATTCTTGACTTGGTCGAATTGGGTCGGCAATACTATGGCCCCCAGGGGTTCATCAGAGCCTTGCCGGATGGTAGCATTACAACGGATGTGCCTGTTTCAGGGGGCCTTATCCCCACTGCCCAACAAATGCTCTTTTACCAGCCAGAGCTCTTTGATGGTACTATTCCGTCCGTTGAGCAGCTGCAGCAAAACCACACGTCGATCCCAACTTACATTACGGATCCTTTACTACGCTTCATGATTGATCCCTTACCCTTGCAATTTATCTTGCAGCGCGCCATGGCAGAGCATGTCGGCACGCTCAACATTGACGGCGTCAGTGGTGAAGCGTTGATGCTCGACTTATTCCATAATGCCGAACAGATGCGCCAACAGCATGAATCGGGTATCATTTCTCACAAAGAGCTGGCCAGAATAAAAAAGGCGATGATTACTTTTCAGGCTCGCTCCATTCAAAATGAACTTAAAGCAGCTGCGCAGCTGATCATGCCACGGGAATTCGTTAATCCCCATCGCGATTCTTCTGGCAGTATTACGGCGGGTGATACAATTGATTTGATCTCTAGCGGTGACCAGGAGCATACCGGCAATCAGGTGGTGGCAAAAAACCGCCTCAAGGTAAAATCGACTGGCGGCAAAATTACTAGAGCCACGGAGAATCAGACCCTTGTTTCTTATCAACATGGTATAATGGTTCCTCAAGAAGCTGCCGGACGCCAACAGCTGTTTGCTAGCCTCAATGATAATGCGGAGATAGAAGGATTTAATGGATTAGACTCAACAGGGGTTGCCACCTTCGGCGGAAAGAATGTTATCTTCCGCTCTTCCAATGGACATATAGATCGGCCATTAGTCTCAAAGCACACTGAACTTAAAATTGAAAAGAAGCGTGGGTTCTTTGGTTCCTCAAGTAAAACCACGACAACAACCACCTATAGCCATCTGCCCAGTACAACAGGGGCGGTTGAGAATGTCATTAATGATGTCTCTGGTGGCCAAGGCACTTCCCTCATAGGAACCCAGGTTCACGCCGGGCAGCAGATTGTGTTCGAGGGGGATGCATCGGCAGATATCAACGCAAAAATCTCCACGAATACGACGGAAGTTGAGGAAAGTAAGAGTGGGATCATGTCTCGTTCCCATCAACGACAGCAGGTTGACCAGCCTTCAGTGACCAAAGCGCTGTTGAAGGCGGGAGAAAAGATTATCTTTAAGACACCCTCGGCATCATTGACAGGAGTCGATGCCATTACCCCGCTTTTTGTGAACGACACGGCTAACGGTCTGACAGTAGGTTCTGCCATTGCGACAAACCGCCAACAGGTGCAGGGCAGTTCGAGTGGCTGGACTGGCCGCACAAAAGTTACGATTGACCGCGGCGAAGAGATCGCCATCCCCACAGTACTGGAAGTGGACAAGATCGTCTCAACCGCCAGTGCATTGAAGCGGATTGTGACAGATTCTGAAAGGCCTGTGCCCTTAACGGTGGAAGGTGTGTATGAGGAGACGATCCGCCATTTAGAAAAGTGGAACTATGAGAAGGTGGAATCCAGCCGCTGGAGCAAACCTGTCATGGTAGCTATCGGCATTGGGATGGCATACTTCGCCGGGCCTTGGGGAGCTTCTGCAGCTAAGGGATTGGGCCTGGGAACGGCCATGGGAACCATGGTATCTGCCGGTGTGACGGGGCTTGCGTCCATGGCAGGGACGACCTTTGTGGCCAATAATGGTGACTTGGAAGCCACCCTCAAAAACATGACTTCGCGTAACAGTGTCATGTCTCTAGCAGCACAAGTTGCCAAGGCAGGTCTTATAGGGGCGCCTCCACCCGGATTAAATGCGTCCTTTGGCCAAATTACGAGCTATGCGGCGATGAGTACCCTGGTGGGTGGCGGTGTAAACGTAGCATTGGGCCGGGAAAGGGCTAGCGAAGCCTTCCACAATGCCGGGATTAACTTTATCGGTGAAGTGGCAGGCCGGGTTGGGGCAAATCAGATTAGTCGGATGTATAGCGGCACCCTCCCTGATGGCAGACCTGACCCTAATGGCCGTAGACTGAATTTCTGGACACACAAAGGAGCCCACGGAATCGTTGGTCTTGGCCTCGGCGCCCTTCAAGGCGATCCTGTCGCCGGCGCGCTTGGTGGCATGGTGGCTGAGCTTGTCGCTGATCTTACGGTAGATGATGCTAAAGACATCCGCGCTCGAGTTGATGAAAAAGTAGACAGACAAGGAATCTCTAAAGGTAGCCAAGACTACCAAAACCTCGTCCGTGCAGAAGTTCAAACAACAATGAACTGGGGCAAACTCGGCGCCGCCGTCGCTGTCGCCCTTGCTGGCCACGATGTCGATGTGGGGGTTGATGTTGCAACGAATGCGCTTGAGAATAACTTTGTTCCGCTGGTTGCTGTTGGCGTAGCAGCAGTTGAAGCATTGGCTAGTGCAGGTGGAGCCACATTAGCTGCCAGTGCCGGTGTTTTGACTGCACTAGGCCTTAATGAGTTGGCCAACTCTCTTAAAGAAAATGATGACTCTTCGACCGTTGCCATGGATGCCCATCCCGAAGGGGCCAGATGGGTTGATGAGGGAGTCACAACTGAAGAGGCAAGATCAAGGCCACTCATTACCCCAACGCCAGAGAGAATGCCAACTTTAGGAGGGTATGAGGGTGCTTCTTCTGATGTGAGAACTAGAGATGAAGCATATGGCGTGCATAATGGGCCAGATGCGTCGATATTGACAAGCGAAAAGCAAAAAGAGTTCAGTTTATCAAAAGAAGATATTGCTAAAGTTTATAAACACGATTGCTTTGGAAAGTTTTACCAAAACAAGGAAGATGAATTGTATTATACAAAAGATCAAGCCAGACATGGCGGCTCGGCCTGGAAAGTTTATCGTGAAACTGGTAAAGGCCTGGAATGGGAAAAGGATATAGATAAGTTCGGAAAAACAATGGATAAGCATAAAGGGGACACTGGGAAGTTTATTCCCAAAAAAGACTTAAATGGAGTGAATGGAAAATGATTAAAAGTGCAGACGAATTTATTCGCTTAAGAAAAAGCCGCGTGCCTGAAGAATATAACCGCGCCAATGATGAATTTATTCCGGATGACGTTTGCCATGAAGTCATCCAGAAAGACCTAGAAATGAAAGAGTATATCGCTGGTAATTCTTCTATTTCTTTTGAGATGATTGCTTATTTAGCAGAAGATGAGGATGTAAGTATTCGCTGGCGTATTGCCCAAAAAACCAATTTAACCCGGAAACTATTTGAAAAATTTGCAAGCGACCCGGATGAAAGTGTTCGGCATCGAATCGCTGTTAACCCAAATACGCCTTTAGATATTCTAGAAAAGCTGACTCATGATGAATGGGACGTGTGTGCAGAATCAGCTCAGCGAAGATTAAAAGAAAGGCTAACTAAGACAACTTAAACCCCTTATCTATCAATGTGATCTTTGAAATTTGTGAATAGCTTAGGACGTTCGCCTTTTCGGCATCATTGACAGGAGTCGATGTCAGCACCCCACAGGTGGTGAACGACACGGCTAACGGTCTGACGCTGGCGTCAAAGATCGCCCAAATGCACCAACAGGTGCAGGGCAGTTCGAGTGGCTGGACTGGCCGCACAAAAGTTACGATTAACCGCGGTGAAGAGATCGCCATCCCCATAGTACTGGAAGTCGACAAGATTGTCTCAACCGCGTAATAACTTCGTATAGCATACATTATACGAAGTTATACGATGGGGATAACACATGCTTTCCCCGATGTCTTGTTTCCTACCGTTCCTGCCCGCGTCATTGCTGGTCAAACGATGAGCATCAATACGGGTCATATTAACTTAACAGGGTCAACCAATGCTTTTGTAATCAGCTTTAATGCATCAACCTTGACGGCTAGAAACATTGACCCTATT
>NZ_JQAK01000002.1:48296-58194 GCF_000757605.1 Candidatus Paracaedibacter symbiosus
GGTATAAACGTAGCATTGGGCCGGGAAAGTGCTAGCGAAGCCTTCCACAATGCCGGGATTAACTTTATCGGTGAAGTGGCGGGCCGGGTTGGGGCGAATCAGATTAGCCGGATGTATAGCGGCACCCTCCCTGATGGCAGACCTGACCCTAATGGCCGTAGACTGAACTTCTGGACACACAAAGGAGCCCACGGAATCGTTGGCCTTGGCCTCGGCGCCCTTCACAAGGCGATCCTGTTGCCGGCGCGCTTGGCGGCATGGTGGCTGAGCTGGTCGCTGATCTTACAGTAGATGATGCTAAAGACATCCGTGCTCGAGTTGATGAAAAAGCAGACAGACAAGGAATCCGTAAAGGTAGTCAAGACTACCAAAACCTCGTCCGTGCAGAAGTTCAAACAACAATGAACTGGAGCAAACTCGGCGCTGCAGTTGCTGTTGCGTTAGCGGGCCACGATGTCGATGTTGGTGTCGATGTTGCAACAAATGCCTTGGAGAATAATTTTTTTCCGCTGGTTGCTGTTGGCGTAGCAGCAGTTGAAGCATTGGCTAGTGCAGGTGGAGCCACATTAGCTGCCAGTGCCGGTGTTTTGACCGCACTAGGCCTTAATGAGTTGGCCACCTCTTTTCAAGAAAATGATGACTCTTCGATCGTTGCCACGGATGCCCATCCCGAAGAGGCAAGATGGGAGGATGAGAGCATCACAACTGAAGAGGCAAGATCAAGGCCACTCATTACCCCAACGCCAGAGAGAATGCCAACTTTAGGAGGGTATGAGGGTGCTTCTTCTGATGTGAGAACCAGAGATGAAGGCTACACCGCTCATCATGGGCCGAATACTTCTATCTTGACAAGCGAAAAGCAAAAAGAGTTCAGTTTATCAAAGGAAGCAATTGCTAAAGTTTATAAACATGATTGCTTTGGGAAGTTTTATAAGAATAAGGAAGATGGTTATTATTATACTAAGGATCAAGCCAAGCATGGTGGCTCGACCTGGAAAGTTTATAAGGAAACTGGTAGAGGTCTCGAGTGGAGATATGACTTAGATCAATTTGGAGAAAAAATGGACAAGCATAAAGGAGACACTGGGAAGTTTATTCCCAAGAAAGATCTAAATGGAGTAAATGGAAAATGATTAAAAGCGCCGAAGAATTTATTCGCTTAAGAAAAAGCCGTATTCCAGAAGAATATTATCGTGCTAATCACGAATTTATTCCGGATGATGTTTGTCATGAAGTCATCCAAAAAGACCCAGAAATGAAAGAGTATATTGCAAGTAATTCTTCTATTTCTCTTGAGATGATCTCTTATCTAGCAGAGGATGAGGATCAAAATATAAGGTGGGAAATTGCTCAAAAACCTAATTTAACTCGGGAGCTATTTGAAAAATTTGCAAACGACCCGGATGAAAGTGTGCGGCATCGCCTTGTATTCAACAAACATACACCCTTAGATATTTTAGAAAAGCTTACCCATGATGAATGGGATGTATGCGCAGAAGATGCTCAATGGAAGTTAAAAGAAAGGCTAACTAAGACAACTTAATCCCCTTATCTATCATTGTGATCTTTGAAATTTGTGAATAGCTTAGTACGTTAGCCTGTCCGGCATCATTGACAAGAGTCGATGCCATTACTCCGCTTTTTGTGAATGACACGGCTAACGGTCTGACAGTAGGTTCTGCCATTGCGACAAACCGCCAACAGGTGCAGGGTAGTTCGAGTGGCTGGACTGGCCGCACAAAAGTTACGATTGACCGCGGCGAAGAGATCGCTATCCCCACGGTGCTGGAGGTGGACAAGATTGTCTCAAACGCCAGTGCGCTGAAACGGATTGTGACGGGCCCTGAAAGAACCTTACCGCTGACAGTGGAAGGCGTATATGAGGAGACGATCCGTAAATTAGAGAAGTGGAACTATGAGAAGGTGGAATCCAGCCGCTGGAGCAAACCCCTCATGATAGCTGTGGCTATTGGGATGGCGTACATCGCTGGGCCTTGGGGAGCTTCTGCAGCTAAGGGATTGGGCCTGGGAACGACCATGGGAACCATGGTATCTGCTGGGGTGACGGGGCTTGCGTCCACGGCCGGGACGACCTTTGTGGCCAATAATGGTGACTTGGAAGCCACCCTCAAAAACATGACTTCGCGTAACAGTGTCATGTCTCTAGCAGCACAAGTTGCCAAGGCAGGTCTTATAGGGGCGCCTCCACCTGGATTAAATGCGTCCTTTGGTCAGATTACGAGCTATGCGGCGATGAGTACCCTGGTGGGTGGTGGTGTAAACGTAGCATTGGGCCGGGAAAGGGCTAGCGAAGCCTTCCACAATGCCGGGATTAACTTTATCGGTGAAGTGGCGGGCCGGGTTGGGGCAAATCAGATTAGCCGGATGTATAGCGGCACCCTCCCTGATGGCAGACTTGACCCTAATGGCCGTAGACTGAACTTCTGGACACACAAAGGAGCCCACGGAATCGTTGGCCTTGGCCTTGGAGCCCTCAAAGGTGACGCGGCTGCCGGTGCTTTAGGTGGTATGGTGGCTGAGCTGGTCGCTGATCTTACAGTAGATGATGCTAAAGACATCCGCGCTCGAGTTGATGAAAAAGCAGGCAGACAAGGAATCTCTAAAGGTAGCCAAGACTACCAAAACCTCATCCGCAATGAGGTCCAAACAACAATGAATTGGAGCAAACTCGGCGCCGCCGTCGCCGTCGCCCTCGCTGGCCACGATGTCGATGTGGGGGTTGATGTTGCAACGAATGCCTTGGAGAATAACTTTGTTCCGCTGGTTGCTGTTGGCGTAGCAGCAGTTGAAGCATTGGCTAGTGCAGGTGGAGCCACATTAGCTGCCAGTGCCGGTGTTTTGACCGCACTAGGCCTTAATGAGTTGGCCACCTCTTTTCAAGAAAACGATGACTCTTCGACCGTTGTCATGGATGCCCATCCCGAAGATGCTAGATGGGAGGATGAGGGCGTCACAACCGAAGAGGCGCGAGCAAGACCGCTCATTACCCCAACACCAGAGAGAATGCCAACTTTAGGAGGGTATGAGGGTGCTTCTTCTGATGTGAGAACCAGAGATGAAGGCTACACCGCTCATCATGGGCCGGATACAAGTGTGTTGATGAATACACAAGTTACAGGAAAAAATAATGTTACGGTTGGGAAAACAGAAAATTGGATTAGAGAACCCTCTAATATTCAAGATCAAATGGCATTAAATGCAGCTAAGCAAGGAGAAGGTAAGAAGATTATTGATAGCCTTAATGATCCACTTTATAAAGGTATGGAAAAATGGGAATTTAAAGTAAAGTCAGCTTCAGGAAAAGATTCAGTGGTTCACTACGTCAAAAACCCGCAAACTGGTGAACTGTTAGATTTTAAATTTAAAAAAAGAAGTATAGATTAACTTGTAATAAAATACATGAGTGAGAGTTTATGGTTAAAGTATTATGTAAATATGCGAAGATCAGTGATATTCCTAATCTATATTCACTAGATTATTATAAAGAAATGATAAGGCCACTTGATTATGATTTTTATCTTACAGTGGGGATTTTTTATGAAGTTTTAGGGGTTGTTATGAGGTCAGGAATTCCCTGGTTATATATAATTAGGGATGATGACAATTTTAATATAGACATACTTCCCGCAATTTTATTTGATTATAGTTGGAATAAAGTTCCTTCAAGCTGGCTCATGCGTATAAATGGCCCTTCCAAAGAAGATATAGAGCTGTTGCCAGAAAAATTAACATCAATTGAAAATTGGTTTGAGAAATATACGGATGAGGACCCTAATGCACTAGGTGTTCTGTCTTTAATAATTCATAATAATAGATCGAAAATATAATTACTAAGAAATGTGGCTTCATTACTTAAATCAATTAATAGAATAAAGTTATCCTTCGCAGAGATCTTGCAGAAATAAAGCAAGCGCTGATTGCCTACCAGGTTCGCTCTATTCAAAACCAACTGCAGGCAGCAGCACATCTTATCCAATGGTGACTTGGAAGCCACCCTCAAAAACATGACTTCGCGTAACAGTGTCATGTCTCTAGCAGCACAAGTTGCCAAGGCAGGTCTTATAGGGGCGCCTCCACCCGGATTAAATGCGTCCTTTGGCCAAATTACGAGCTATGCGGCGATGAGTACCCTGGTGGGTGGCGGTGTAAATGTAGCATTAGGCCGGGAAAGGGTTCTGTTGCAAATTTGAGAAGAGTTGCTAATTTAAGGGAAACTTAGTCCGTGAAAGAAACGCATCTTGAAACCCAAAGAATTTAGATATCGTCATTTCCTTCCCGAAATTATCTTACAATATTTGCGCTGGTATTTGAGATACCCTATTAGTTACCGCCAGTTGGCGGAAATGATTAGCGAACGAGGAGTAGAGGTTGATCACACAACCATTTACCGTTGGATTCAGCATTATGCTCCTGAATTTGAGAAGAGGATACGCTGGTATGCCAGGCCTTGGGTATGGTCACTCAGAGTCGATGAGACCTATATTAAAGTTAAAGGAAAATGGAAATATTTATATCGGGCTGTTGACAAATATGGACGTACTGTCGATTTCATGTTAGCCCATACCCGTGATTTGGCAGCTGCTAAGCGATTCGTTAAGAAAGTATTGAAGCAGTGCAAATATATGCCTTCCTCAATTACAACAGATAAGCATGCTTCCTATACTAAAGCCATTGAAGAGCTAAAGAATGAGGGTATTTTAGACAAAGACCTCAATCATAGGCAGATAAAATATCTTAACAACATCCTTGAACAAGATCATCGACGCATTAAACGACGTATCCGCCCTATGTTAGGATTCCAATCATTTAAGACAGCTAATCGAACTCTCAAAGGCATTGAGGCCATGGCCATGATGATCAAAGAGCAAACAATCTATTTAACGAAAAGCTATCAAAATCAAATTCACTTCTTTAATCGGCTCTTTGGCGTTTACGCCTAAATTGCGTCCACAATATTACATTCTAAAGCCCTAGCTCAGCCTATTTCCAAATTTGCAACGGAACCTGAAATAAGGGTAGGGCGGAGCTTTGTGTATTTAGAGTATACCTTAAATGGACATCATTTAAATGCCATTAGTTTTATCAGAATAGGATGCAATTATGTTTTTATTAACATATGTTCAAGTTTGTTTAGCCCCCTATATTGACTTATGCTCTCGCGGACTCAATATTTTTTTCAATAACAAGCCAATGAGGTGATAATAAGGCAGAATCTCATTTATCCTCTCTAATAAGAAATATGAGAAAAATTTCTCGTAGCAAGATAGTTATTTGGTTCGAAATATGGGGGTGTAATTTCCGCATACATAAACGACTATTAAGATGAGAACCTACACAAAACTCCTTTCCCTCTCACTACTACAGGTTAGATCAAAGGGTCTTCCTTATACAACTAGGGCAGCACAAAATAACGCAGCTATGTGCCGAAGAACTTATAGGAATGATCTAAGAGGATAAGATACAATTATGATAACTTATCTTCGACTTATCTTATTAAGTACTCTCTCTTCTTCAGGGCTAGTAAGAATATCTTCTTTACAGGCTATGGATAACCCTTATTCCGAAATGCATGATTTACGACAAGGACAAAATCCCGCCTATATTACTAAATCAGAGACTTTTGTAACAGGTACTTCAAAATTTAAATATACCATCAGTTATAAACCACCTCAAAATCCAACCTCTTTCTCTACAAACAATCCTCAACAAAATAAACTACCTAAGGTCCCTCACGTGATCGAAGATGGGTTGGTAGCGAAAGTTACAGAAGAAGAATTAAAATCTTTTAAACATAGTAGTGCTTCAGGTATTGATACACGGCATGAGATTGAAGATCCCTCTGGGTGGCCTTACTGTGTCCATGGTCATCTAATGATGCGCTTTGGGGCAGAGGAAATTGTGGTTGGTTCTGGTATTCTAGTTGGGCCTAACCATGTATTAACGGCAGGCCATAATCTTTACAACCGTACCAAAAGGCAATGGCCTGACGAGGTTTGGTTTAGTCCAGGAAGACGAGGTAAAAACTTTCCTTTCGGTTATAGCAAAGGATCTATCCTTCTTTGCCATAAAGAATGGTTAGATCATAGAGGAAGTAAGAAGGATGATTATGATTTAGGAATGATTATCCTAGATCGAGCGATTGGGAATGAAGCTGGTTGGTCAGGATTGCTTTATGCCCCGGATATATTTTTCGATCAGTGGGAGATTGCTGTAACGGGGTACCCCGGTGAAAAAGGCAGTAAGGACTATTATTCTACACAGATGTGGGAAAAAGGAACCCGAGCTAAAAATGGGTGGTTTAGTTCTGAAGTAATTCAATATGATATTCCCACGTCTTTTGGGCAAAGTGGCGGCGCGATTTGGCGCCAATGGCCGACACCAGTTAATCCCGATCCTACCAATATTTTAACTATTGGGATTCATACACAAGGAGGTACAAACGGCACGAATAAAGGTATCCGCCTTACAAAAAAAAATTTGAGTGGGTTACCAAGTGGATAAAGATGTATACTTTAGAAGACGCTATTGAGTACAGTATTCCCACCCCAGTGCTACTAAATATTGCAGAAATGGAAGAAGGCAAAGCAGAAGGCGATTGGTGGAACAAAGGTAATTACTATTTTAGAGCTCAGCAGTACAAAGAAGCTTTTACTTGCTTTCATCATGCCGTTAGTGAAGCAGGAGATAATCCATCAAATGAAATGTTATTAAAATTAGCTGACTGTTACAGAAAAGGTAAAGGGACTCAACCAAACGTCTTGCAAGCTTTGTATCTTTATATGCAAACTAGTAATCTCCAAAATTCTCCGACAACTTTGTTTCTAATCGGGAAATCCTATCTTCATGGTTTAGGGATTCCAAAAGATGGTTTTGCAGGTCTCTATTTTTTGGAAGAATCCGCCAAGCGAAATAATATTGAAGCAATTCAAGAGCTTTATCATTTTTATTCCGCAAAAGGAAAATATCAAAACCCGAAGAAGGCAGAAGACCTTAGCCAGCGTGCTCAGAGAATTGGAAAGCCGATTCCATCTCTTCTCCCGTCCCTTAATCATCATCCAAGGCCTTGGAAAAAAGGTGTAGAGATGCCTTCCTACATTCTTCCTGAGCGGCTTAAGACTTTCATTGAAAGCTTTAATGAGGAAGCTCCTTCGGAGAGCTATTTAACTCAATTATGGAAACATCAGCAGCAAGAAGGGTCAGCGGTTGTTTCTTCCTCAGTGACAGGAATGGGTGGAGTGGGTAAAAGTTCTTTAACTTTACAATATGCTTATGAAGCTTTGGATAATAAAGCCTATAAACACATTTATTGGTTGAAAAGTGAAACTGATAAAAATTTGATTGACGATTATATAACCATTTGTAGGAAACTTAAAATACCTTTTAAAGCAGAAGATACAAATGACCAGATCATAGAATCTGTCAAAGAGATCTTGTCGAATGAAGGAAGCTATCTACTTATCTATGACAATGTTCCTAGCACTGATTTTTTAGATAGGAAGATTCCCCAATCAAATGGTCATATTGTAATAACTTCCAGGATTCAAGGGGGATGGGGGCATCCTACGCTGCGGCTTAATGTATTCCGACCGCAAGATTCACTTGATTTCCTATTTAAGACAATCAATGTGGAAAGTAAATATAGAATTGAGCAGAATAGAGAGAATAAGGAAAAAGCATTACAAGTTGCTACACAACTTGATCATTTGCCACTGGCTCTCTCTCATGCTGCCGCCTACATCAATTGTAAGCTAAGAGGCAATATACAATACAACTTTAATGATTATTATAATGAATTTGAAAAAAAGTTAATAGGTCTCCTGCAACCAAATCCTCGTTACTCTAAGGGTAAAAACCCAGTTGATCATAAGTACCTTATTTTAACAACTCTCGAGATGGCTAAAGATCTAATCAGTGATACTGCTCAACAATTATTGACCTATTTTGCCTATCTTGATCCAGATGCTCTTTTAAAAGACCCATTCCTATCTTTAGTGGAAAATGGAGACGAACTAGACACTGCCTTTGAAGATCTTACTACTTTTTCACTCATTAAGAATAATGGGACTTCTTTTTCCATCCACCGTTTAGCGCAACTTGCCTTACGAGAGCATCAAAAACAGCAAGCTTCAGAAACAATCAGTACCATCCTGAATAGCTTTCATCATTATATAAAAGATCCTAACCAAAGCCATAACCTGCCATCCCTTTATTTCACATTTAACGCTCTACAGTCTCATATCAGACAGGTTAGCAAGCATCTAGGGGATTATTTTCCTAAGGATAATAGAGACTTAGAGGATTTCTTTATTAATTTAAAAATTGTTTGTCTTTTAATGCAGGGCGACTTAAAAGCTTCCCATTCATATATTAGCAATAAAATCTTATCTGGCGCCCGACGGCAGAGGCAACAACAAGAGCAAAGTGAAAAGAAAGAAACACAGATAGATTCAAAAGAAGCCTTATCCATAAGCATATTGAAAAGTGAGTTACAAGAGGAACAGATCAACTTAAGGGAAGAGGATTATCCCCTTCTTCTATGCCTTATCCCCAATAGTATATTGAAACCAAGCCGAATTAAGATTGCTGAAATTTTTCACTCAATTGAACCAGACCAAAGGCAAGAGTTCACAACACTCGTTAGCTCTTTGCTTAAAAATGACATAAACCACCAAAATTTTATTACTATGAAACACCTTGCCAGCATTAAAAACCCTACAATAAGAAGGACAGTAGCAGGAGTAGCAAAAAATTTATTTGAGATATCCCAAAATACTTTTATTTCTGATACCGTTATAGATCGACTTGCAAAGATCAATGATGCCAAAAAAATAGAAGAAGGGGCCAGGGATGCAAAAAATTTCTTTACGGAAAGTATGGATAATTATGAACTCGTTTGCCTTGTTGAGGCATTTGCCATCATTAAAAACCCTCTAATAACAAACGCTGTAATATTAGCAGCTCAGGACATAATTACCCCAGAAATGGCAGGAGCTAAAAGGAGAGCTGTTATCAAAGCTTTTGCTGGCATTAACAACCCTACAGAAATAGATAATGTGGCCAAATCTGTAAAGTTTTTAATTACGCAAGACATGGAGGGGAATGAGATTGCTAACATCATCGGTGATTTTGCTAAGCTTAAGGATAATGATTTGAGAGAGAAGGTAACAAAATTAATGCAAGACCTATGTACGGAAAAAATAAAGAGGGCTGATAGAATATTACTTAGCTACGCTTTTTGCATAGGAGGAGAGAATTATATTGACTTGGTTAACTCTAGAATTGAGGACTTTGACAGAAATGTAGTTACTTTTTCCATCATTGCTGGGGTGGTTGACCATTTACCAGATAAGGATGTTATAGAATTGGCCAAGCAGTTGATTACCCAAGAGGCAGGGATTTGCGAAATACTTAAAATTACCCGCGCTCTTTCTATGATCAAAGATTTAGTAATAAGAGCAGATGTGGCAAGATTGGTTAAAGATTTGACTACGCAAACAATGAATGGTCAAGAGATAGAAGAGCTTATCATTACTCTTGCTAGAATTGAAAATGCAGAAATAAGAGCAGATGTGGCAAGATTGGTTAAAGATTTGACTACGCAAACAATGAATGGTCAAGAGATAGAAGTAGCTTATCATTACTCTTGCTAGAATTGAAAATGCAGAAATAAGAGCAGATGTGGCAAGATTGGTTAAAGATTTGACTACGCAAACAATGAATGGTCAAGACGTAATAACTTCGTATAGCATACATTATACGAAGTTTATACGATTTATATGCAAACTAGTAATCTCCAAAATTCTCCGACAACTTTGTTTCTAATCGGGAAATCCTATCTTCATGGTTTAGGGATTCCAAAAGATGGTTTTGCAGGTCT
>NZ_JQAK01000002.1:58701-112136 GCF_000757605.1 Candidatus Paracaedibacter symbiosus
ACTTACTCCCTCCATAAAGGTTATGAAGAGCTAAAATTATCAAATTTCTTGGGAATGTTCGTGACCCTGAAAAAATAATAAGTGTAGTCGATTCTGCAACAAGCTTATTGAGACCTAATATGAATGGTAACGATATATTTGATTTGCTCAGAATTCTTATCAGCATCAGTGACTCTACAATAAGAGATTGCGTAGTAACATATGCAAAAAACTTACTTGCAGAAAACGTAGGTAAAGAAAAAGTAGATGCCGTTATTGGCAGACTTGCTAAAATTTATCACCACTTAATAAATGGAGATGTAATAAATGCCGCGAAAGGATTATTTACGCCAGGGATGGACGCTGATGATAAGGTGCGGATTCTTGGAGCTTTGTGTTGTATTGATAACCTTAAGGTAAGAGAAGCTGCAATAAAATGGTGCTCAAAGCACCTGGATAAGTATAGTAAGTATGACCATGCTAATGTTATTAATACCATTGCAAAAATTTTAGCCAATGTAGAGTCAAATAGAGTGTATCATAATATTTATAGCTTTTTGGACAATACTGGAGAGGCAGGCAAGCGCCAAGACTGGTTAGAAGAAATCATTGTATCTACCTTTAAAAAGAATCCTTCTAATTTTATAGAAATAATAGAAAGCTTAACTTAGGGGAATGTACCTAAGCAGATCTGATAAGTAGTCAGGAAAGAATTAATTTTTGGTGTAACCTTTTAGACTAAGATATCTAACCATTCTTGTCTTCTTCCTTTATTACAGATATGTGTATCCCAATATAGTCACCAAAATTTTAGAATAAAACCTAATTATACTCTGCAATATGCACTTTACCCAACAACATATAATTTCCTAAAAAGCTTAGAATTCTTCTCATTGTAAGTGTGCCAATCAGGTACCAATTTTTAGAGGCTCTCTAAAAAAAGAAGACATCCTTTCTTACAGAAAGTGAATTAGCACTTAAAAATCTCCTAGCTATGCGTAAGTCTATAAAGGAACATGTCTGCGTATTTCTCTTCTAATAAAGGCAAATCCCCAATGAAAAATTATAAAAAGTATTTTGCTACCCTGATGTTGACTCTTTGTTCTAGCTTATCTCTTCATGCCATGGGATCTTCTAATGAGCTTGAAGAGGGTTCTATTTCTCCGCTAATATCTGCGAATTCCCCTGTACTAAGCATTGCTTCTTCTGATGAAGAAATTCTAGAAGATGATACGCTATTTATGCCGCTTGAGGATCAAAGAGAGCAATTTTTGCATGATGAAAATCTGATCCTTGATCATACCACAAAACAATCTTATACGGATACAGGTTTAGAGCCTGTTATTGCGCTGGCTATTGATGGGGGAGGGACGCGTGGTTTGCTCCCAGCACTCAGGCTAAAAGCACTCGAGCAACAATTAGAGAATTTAGGATTTAATGTTCCGCTTTATAAAGTTTTTGATCTTATAGGTGGTGCGTCAATTGGAGGAATTATAGGTGGAGGATTGGGAATGGGTCTATCCCCTGATGATCTGGTTGGTTTTTTCCTTAAACATGGAAAGCGTATATTTCCTACCGGGTTCAGCAAAGTAAAATTAAAATCTTTAGGTGGCGTGAGAGGCTGCAAATATTCTCCTGCACCACTTGAAAGCCTCCTCCAAGAAAAACTAGGATTGGAAAAAACATTTGGGGAAGTTAGTACACGCCTGATTATGACAGCATGTACAACAAAAGGGAAACCAAAATTATTTAAAAGTTTTTCTGAAGAGGATAGCCATTATCCATTGTGGAAAATAGCACGATGCACTTCTGCAGCGCCGACTTATTTCCCTGCTTTCACTTTGGCTGATGAAGACTATATCGATGGTGGCGTGTGGATCAATAACCCTTCTCCTCTAGTAGCGGCGACAATGGTTAAGGAGTTTCATAGCGGTACTTTTTCTCCCAACAACCTATATATGCTTTCTTTAGGAACGGGTGATATGAGTTTGCACACAACTTTATCAAAAAACGCTGGGTTTTCTGATGTTGAAGATATAATCAATGTTATCATGCAAAGCAACAGCCAAGGCAATCACGAAACCATGCAGAGTTTCTTAGGAAACAACTATTATCGTGTTAACTGCCTCCTGAACAAAAAAATTGACTTAGCGGCAACAGACAAAGAAACCATGGAATGGTTACAGCAATGCGCAGAGCATGGATCAGCAGCCAAAAAGATAATCAGTGAGTTTGCTGAAAAGGTTGTAGACATTCATAGAACACGTCTCTAAAAATGATCTCCTTCTTACGCCTTAACCTATTTGGGTGTCTATGGTGTTTATGGCTTGTAGGGGTCTCTCCTCTACAAGCCATGGAACCTCCTAAGGATCCGGAAGTGCATGATTTATACCAAGGGCAAGGCCCTGACTATATTACTAAGTCAGAGACATTTGTAATCGGGACTTCAAAACTTAAATATAGTTTTTGTTATCAACCTGGAAGGATTTCTTTAACTGAAGAAGATAAAGAACAGCGAGAGAGGCTCCCTTCTACTCCTTATCCTTATGTAATTCAAGAGGGATTAGTAGCAAAAGTCACGACGGAGGAACCAGAGTTCTATAAACAAAGTGGTTCTTCAACATCTGATACACGTCTTGAGGTTAAAGATCCATCTCAGTGGCCTCATTGTGTGCATGGTCATTTAATGATGCGTTTTGGGGAGGAAGAGAGCATAGTTGTCGGCTCGGGTATTTTGGTCGGGCCTAACCATGTATTAACGGCAGCCCACAATCTCCATAACCATAATAAAAAAGGCAAATGGGCAAGTGAAGTATGGTTTAGCCCCGGCAGAAAAGGGGATCAATTCCCATTTAGACGCATTAAAGGAAAAATTCTTCTTTGCGCTAAAGAATGGATAGATCAATCCCGTAAAAAAGATGATTATGATCTTGGTATGGTTATCCTGAATCGGGCCATAGGAAATAAAACAGGATGGTCAGGCCTTCTTTATGCCCCTGATATTTACTTTGAGAAATGGGAAATCACCGTAACGGGTTACCCGGGAGAGAAGGGGGGCAAAGATTATTACTCGACTCAAATGTGGGAAAAAACAAGTCGGGTCAAAGAGGGATGGTTTACTCGTGAAACAATCTATTATGAAATTCCCACCTCTTTTGGGCAAAGTGGAGGCGCCATTTGGCGCTTATGGCCAAGCTCTTTTTCTGGTTCTAAACTCAGCCTTTTTACAATAGGTATCCATACTGATGGAAATCTTAGTGGGAAAAACAAAGGAGTACGCCTTACAAAAGATAAATTTGATCGGATTGTAGGCTGGATAAAAGCTCATCATTTACCGAAGGCTGCTTGTTACAGTATTCCAGAACCAGCATTGGTGGCTCTTAAGCATATGGGCGAAGAGAGAGAAGAAAATGATTGGTGGAATAAAGGAAAACGCTATTTTGATAAACAAGAATATAATAAAGCTTTTACATGTTTTTTTTATGCTGCTAGGAAAGCTGGAGACAATATACCAGACCATATATTGCTTGAATTAGCAAGATGTTACCGCGAAGAGAAAGGAACCGTACAAAATTATCTGGAAGCATTTAACCTTTACATCCAAACAGAAAGCCTTCGAAACTCTCCTGCAGTCATGTTTTTAATTGGAGAGTCTTATCTTAAGGGGTTGGGAGTTCCAAAAAATATTTCTAGTGGAGAACATTTCCTTCGAATGGCTGCCGAAGCAAATGATATAAACGCAATTAACGAATTATATCTTCTTCATTCCACCCCAGGTCATTACCATGCTCCATATAAGGCAGAGGAGTATTTGAAGCAAGCACATGCTCTTGGAAAAAATCTTTCCCTTACATCAAGGCAGGAGGAGAGCCCTGCCAATTCTCCACATGAGTCGCATACACAAAACAAAGGGAAAGAAAAGAAAATAGACACCGAAGCCGAGGAAGAAATAAAGGAAGATGCACATATTAGTGTATCAGAACAACCCTTAGAAGAACCGCCAGAGGCTCCCCGACCTGCATCCTTTTTTAGTCTAGAAAACTTTACTGTTAACTGGAAAAATGTATTGAAAGCGATATGCGTTATGCCAGTTGTTATACTGGTTGCTATATTGGCAGTTTCTCATATTCCGTCTCATTCCGACGCTCCCGTGTTTCCTCCGCAAACATTTGAAACTCCTCCTGCAATAACACAGTCTGTGTCTCCAGTACCTCCTCCGGGATTGATATTTTCTCCTAACGGCTCATTCACTAACACTTCAGGAGGCATTATCTCCATCATACCACCAAGCAGTACTCTTAAAATCTTATCGGATGAAGCTCTTTTAAACCGCACACTTGATTCCTGGGGATTGCGTTTCAATGATTCATTAGTACCGTTCGATCTGCCTGGATTTAGTCATGGTCCTTATTTTATTGAAAGCGTGCCTTGGGGAAATGATGAGAGTTATCTTTTACAGCTTGGAAATAAACTTCATGCTAAAAAAGATTTTACCCCATTAACGGGTGATAAATCTAGCCAAGTCGCTCTTACTGGCCTAGGAGGGAGTGGCAAAACTTCTCTTGCCTTAGCTTATGCTTATCTAGCACAAGATCGCCAACTTTATGAAGTCATTTGTTGGATTAAGGTAGTAGACAGGGATTCTGTCATTGATAAATATATAGATCTAGTAAAGGAATTAGATAAATCTATACAGCCTGAAAGAGATGCGCAAAAGCTTTTAGGATATTTGAAAAATGCTTTAAAAGGAAAAAAAGTACTATGGGTGTATGATAATGTCCCCAACAAAAAGGTCCTTCAAGATCTTCTTCCTTCAAGAGGCCACATCATCATTACTTCACGCCTTAGGAAAGAAGCGACAAACTGGGGAGATAGCCTGGAAATTAAAGGATTTAGCATTGAAGAATCTGTTGAATATTTATTTAATAGGATTGAGCGCATTACAAAAAATGATAATAATACCCCTTTGGCTGAAAAACTAGCAAAGGAATTGCAATGCTTTCCCTTAGCCCTAGCCCAAGCTGCCAGTTTTATTCAAAGGACGCCAAACGGTTTTGGCGAGTATCTTAAGCTCTTCGAAAAGAATGGTAGCCGAATGCTAGATATAGATATGGGAGACCCACAAAGTAGCTATGAACACACCGTTGCAACTACCTGGAAGATAACCATAGATAATATGCCTCAGCTTTCCAAGGACCTTATGTCATATTTTTCTTATCTTAATGCTGATGATATCCCTGTTTCTTTATTCAAAGACTCCTCTATTTACCGGGATAGAGAGATAGAAATAGATAAAGCTCTTATGGACCTCTTTGATTATTCGATGATTGAATATAACACTCTTGGGCATGTTTCACTTCATCGGTTAGTTCAGAAAGTCCAACAAGACGAATATAAAAAAGCAAATAAAAGCCAAGAGATTCTTCAGAAGATTTACCCACTTTTCCTAGAAAGGGTCCCCAGCTTATTCAATTCTGATTTTGACGATTTAGATGCCATGAAAGAAGTTTTTAAATATGCATTACATCTTAGGTCCTTACTAGCGCATTCGGAGCGTTTGAAAATTAATGATCTAAATAACTTTGATTGTCAGCGCATAGTGTGGGTACAAAGGGCTCTATATATTGCTTTTAAGTCTTTTGTAGAAAATAATTTACCTAAAAAGAATAATAATGAAGGTAGATTAGACCATATTGACCAAAAATTTTTATTTTATTCATTAAATACAACCTCTGAAAGCTTAGACTGGTTGTTAATAGCTAGTCAAGACGCACACCCTAGTTTTCAAATAGTTTTAGGCAACATGCTTCTTTGGGGGAGCGGCACCGAACCTAATCTCAATCTTGCCTTCAAACTGTACAATGAAGCAGTTAAAAAGGGTTACCCAAAAGCCCTCTACAATTGTGCACTTATGTATCTTCATGGTGTTGGGGTATATAAAGATTATATTAGCGGATTAATTCATGCTCACAATGCAGCAAGAAAAGGCTATGTACATGCCCAATTTCTTCTTGGAGATATATATAAAAAAGGCGAAATTGTTCCTAAAGATATGAAAGAGGCATTCAAATGGTATTATGAAGCCGCTCAACAAGGCCATCCAGAAGCTCAGTATATTATTGGATTGATGTACTGCATAGGTGAAGAAGGGGTTGTTCAGCAAGACCTTACAAGGGCATTAGAATGGTTCTGCAAAGCAGCTTACCAAGGGCATATACAGGCTAGCCAAGTTATACACGAATGGGAAAGACTAAATTACAGTGTAACAGACGAATTACCTCAGCTTATTTATGAAGAGCAATAAAGGAGCGGCTGGGAGTATTCGACTAACGGTGTCAGCGGTTTAAATTAAGCTCTAATTTGAGCCTGCCTTCAAAGTAAATGGAAAGCTGAGAAATGGCCAAGGCCCAATTTGACAAGGGTATGGACCATTTTTTAGCAATCTTCTGGCACGCACACAGTACACCAGCTTGAACAGAGCATTTTCACTTGTAAAAGCACCTTTTGTTTTCGTAAATTTGCGCAATCCACGATGAAAACCTTCGATTGCATTCGTCATATAAATCAGGCGGCGTATGGGCTCTGAATAACAGAAATAGTGGCTCAACTATTCCCAATTATCTTGCCAAAACTTAATAACCATAGAGTATTTAGATCCCCACTTTTTTTCAAGCTCGTCCACGTGTTTTTCAGCAATGTCTTTGTTTGGTGCTTGATAGATAAGTTTTAAATCGCCCACAAATTCTTTTTGATTTTTACTGGCTACATATCTAAGAGAATGACGAATTTGATGCACCACGTGCAACTGCACCTGGGTATGAGGAAAAGCCCCTTGAATCGCTTGAGGAAATCCCGTAAGTCCATCCACACAAGCAATCAAGATGTCTTACGCCACGTTGCTTAAGCTCGTTCAACACGCCTAGCCAGAAATGGGCGCCTTCTGATTCTGAAAACTAAATAAAGTTGTAGCTTGAATTTAAGTTTTCTTGCTTTAAGGAGTTATAAGGCCCCGCCAACTTGTTTAGAGAATAGGGAATATTTAAACCCGGTTTTTGAGGATGTGCTGATCTATCAGATTTGGCGATTTCGTATATATTATTTTTTCGTACAAAAGCCCTGGGAGTGCAGCAGGCACTTGAGCACCTTCGGGAAGGCGATACACTAAAGCTAATCCCATGGAAAAAGAGGAGGGAATTTTATCCTTTCATTAAAGTAATAAGTAGCTTATTTATGTGAAAAACATGCCCTATTCAAGGGTAATAAAAATAATAAGTTAAGCGAGCATAATAATGAAATCTTTTTCTTGTCTTCTTTTAATCTGTTCCCTCCTTATTTTAAACTTGAACGCTATGGAAAAAGAGGATGACCTCCAGGATGACCTTCCTCCTCCCCGTAAGAAAATGAGATTAAATCCCACCAGCGAGAAAGAAAAAGTTTACAGTGAGACGACTTCTTTTGAACAGTTACCACCCAAAGGGATTGAAAACTTTGAAAGAGTGAAATGGTTCACTCAGGCTGCTGAGCAAGGCGACTCTGAAGCTCAATTTAACCTTGGTGTAATGTATGAGCAAGGCCGTGCAGGAATACCTAAAGGGCCAGAAGCCGATCAGCAAGCTGTTAAGTGGTACACGAAGGCTGCTGAGCAAGGCCATGCTCCTGCTCAAAATAAGCTTGGGATAATGTATGAGTGCGGCCTTGTAGGAATACCTAAAGGAGAAGAAGCGAATCAGCAAGCTGTTAAGTGGCACACGAAGGCTGCTGAGCAAGGTCATGCTCCTGCTCAAAATAAGCTTGGGATAATGTATTATCAAGGCCGTGCAGGAATACCTCAAGGAGAAGAAGCCGATCATCACGCTGTCAAATGGTTCACTCAGGCTGCTGAGCAAGGTAATGCTCCTGCTCAAAGTATCCTTGGGGGAATGTATGAGCAAGGCCGTGGAGGAATACCTAAAGGGCCAGAAGCCGATCATCACGCTGTTAAGTGGTACACGAAGGCTGCTGAGCAAGGTCATGCTCTTGCTCAAAATAAGCTTGGGATAATGTATGAGCAAGGCCATGCAGGAATACCTAAAGGAGAAGAAGCCGATCAGCAAGCTGTCAAGTGGAACACGAAGGCTGCTGAGCAAGGTCATGCTCTTGCTCAATGTATCCTTGGGGGAATGTATCGAGAAGGCCGTGCAGGAATACCTAAAGGAGAAGAAGCCGATCAGCAAGCTGTCAAATGGTACACCAAAGCTGCTGAACAAGGCGACTCTGAAGCTCAGTTTAGCCTTGGGATAATGTATGAGCAAGGCCATGCAAGAATACCCCAAGGACCAGAAGCCGATCAGCAAGCTGTCAAATGGTACACCAAAGCTGCTGAGCAAGATAATGCTATGGCTCAAAATAAGCTTGGGTTAATGTATGTGCAAGGCCGTGCAGGAATACCTCAAGGGCCAGAAGCCGATCAGCAAGCTGTCAAGTGGTACACGAAGGCTGCTGAGCAAGGTCATGCTCCTGCTCAATTTAACCTTGGGGCAATGTATGAGTACGGCCGTGCAGGAATACCTCAAGGGCCAGAAGCCGATCAGCAAGCTGTCAAGTGGTACACGAAGGCTGCTGAGCAAGGTCATGCTATGGCTCAATATTTCCTTGGGTTAAGGTATGGGCAAGGCCGTGCAGGAATACCTAAAGGAGAAGAAGCCGATCAGCAAGCTGTCAAGTGGATCACGAAGGCTGCTGAGCAAGGTCATGCTCCTGCTCAAATAAACCTTGGGTTAATATATGAGACCGGAAGAGGAGTGACTCAAAATTATCAACAAGCCGTGAAGATGTATACCTCAGCACTAAAACTAAACCCAAAACTCCCACAAGCAAAACAATCCCTTCAGTCCTTTTTTACTTGTGACTTAACCAACTACAATCCCACCCCAACACTAGAAGGATCACAGACAGATATAGAAAATCTAAAAGAAAGTTTAGAAAGCTTAAAGGATCACCATATCTTTCTAGAAGGTTTTGCGGGCGGTGGTTTTGGCCATGGTTTTGGTGAGAATTCTTCTCTTAGAGCTTTGAGCCACCAAATTGGCAATCTGAGTGATGTTTATATAAAGTTAGTGACCCAAATTAATGAGCCTGGATTTTTGATTAGCTGCCTTAAGATGAACCCTACGGCACCAACTCCTTCTCTGGAAATGGTTGCCAACAAAAAAAGCATCGCTGACTTATATTTTAAACTGAGAGAGGACTTGCCACCCTATCTTTGCTTAACTTCACCTGATATGGTTAACCTTCTAAAATCAGCAAAACTTCATAAGAAATTAGAAGAATTATATGGGGTTTATGAAAGTTCAATCACCATTTTGCAGGAGATTTTGACTTCTACAACACCTCAACGTGATATTGATAAAAAAATGGAGGATATTTTGTTAGGCCTAAAATATGCAAAAGAAAGCCAACATAATTTTTTGAAAGCATTTTTAGAGCCATACTATGCCGCTAATGAGGAATCAGAAAAAAGGCTCGCTTTACAAGAAATCATAAAAAAACTAAAGGAGCACCGTAATACTTTGCAAGATCAGAGGGAGCTTTGTAAAGAAATTAATTCGATGATTCTTGGTATAATTAAGGAATCTGAAACTTATCGTAATCACCTCTTTATCACAAGAATATGGAATGGATGAACTATTATATAGATTAGCTTTCCGGTACAACTCCTTGCTAGCTTATAGAAAAGAAGCAAACAAAAAATAGTAACGAAGAGGAAATTGCTACATTAAAAAACTACTTGGTGGCTAATCTGCAGGCATCGTCATCAACTATGTTTGCAGAGATTTAAGTTTAGCATTAGCAATGATAACGATTTTACGCATAAGAGCCGTCAAAGCGACCATTTTCTTTTTACCTCTTTTGATAAGATTTTCATAGAAAGCCTTAAGAGGACTATCGGTTCTTCTAGCTGTCATAGCGGCCATAAAGAGGATGCGCTTAACATCGGTTCTGCCCCCTTTTGTTCTTCTATAGCCCACTGTTTTCCCACTTCATAAGGGTGAGGTGCTAATCCTGCAAGGTTGGCTATTTGGCGTCGATTAAGAGTTCCTAATTCGGGAAGTAATCCTAAAAGAGTGGTGGCTACGATAGGACCTACCCCTGCAATCTTCTGAAGAGTTTGATAGCGTTGGTTAAGAACAGGATCAGTCTGGAGAAATTTCTGCAAAATGTCGTCAATTTCAGTGATTTGTGTTTCCAAGCAAAGGATAAGAGCTTGATAACTTTTGAGGATGATTTTACTCGCTGGTAGCTGAAGACGATTCTTTTCTTGACCAAGCATTTGTTTAAGGTCAAGGCGCCGCTGATCATAATGTGGCTACAGTTTACCGGACAGTATACATGAGATAATCTCAAAGAAAGAAAGTCCGGAAAAATGTCCGATAAGAAACTCAATTTCTATCCATCAGAATTTAAAGAATCAGCTGTTAAGTTAGCCATTGAATCAGACCATCCCATAGCTCAAACAGCAAAAGATTTAGGCATTAATGTCAATACCTTGCATACATGGATTAGTAAATATTCTAAACCCAAAGAGGAAGCGATGCACACGAGCAATCATCATTTTGATGAAATAAAGCAATTGAAGAAAGAGTTAGCTCGGGTGACGCAGGAGCGCGATCTATTAAAAAAGGCTGCCGCGTACTTTGCCAAAGAATCCCTCTAAGGTACGCGTGGATTAAAAGTCATGAGGGCAGTTTCCCTATTTCAGTGATGTGTCAATTTATGAAAGTCTCTCGCAGCGGTTACTATGAATGGCTAACGAGACCGGAATCTGACAGGCAAAAACAAGATGAGACATTACTTGAAATCATTGATTCCCTTTTTAAAGAAGGGCGCAGCACCTATGGAACGTGGCGGCTTAAAAGGAAATTAGCTCAGCAGAATAAGATTGTCAGTCGGCGTCAGATTGGTCGATTAATGGCGCAAAGTGGCAAAACGGAAATTTAAGACGACGACTGATTCAAAACATACCAATTTTATCTCGCCTAACCTATTGGAACGACAGTTTAATGTTGCTCAGCGAAACCGCTATTGGGTAGGGGATATAACGTATATCCCAACAGAAGAAGGTTGGCTCTATCTAGCCGTCGTCATGGATCTTTATTCTCGGCAAATCGTTGGTTGGTCTATGAGTAATAGTATGAAAGCTGAGTTGGTTAACAATGCTTTGCTCCTGGCTATTTGGAAGCGAAAACCAGCTAAAGGTCTCATCTGGAATACTGATCGGGGAAGTCAATATGCCTCAGATAGCCACCGCAACATTCTGTGTGACCATGGCATATTGCAGAGCATGAGCGGTAAAGGAAACTGCTGGGACAATGCTGTTGCAGAAAGTTTCTTCCATACTGTGAAAACAGAGCTAACCCATCATTGCAAATTTAAAAACAGAGAGGAAGCCAAGCAGATGATATTTGAGTATATTGAGCTATTTTATAACCGAATCAGAATCCATTCGGCAAATAATTATTTGTCCCCAGTAGGTTATGAAATTAGGCAAAAATCTGCTTAACAACTTGTCCGGTAAACTATTGACACATCAGGGGCGTCATTCTTGATGGAAAGCCGAGGCCTATCTACTCGTCATCATTCGGGATATTCGGGCTATATGGTTGGGTATATAAAACATTATTAATTGTCTCTACGGGGGCACGGGCAATAGTAAAAAAAACACTTTTTTATATTGTTGAAATGAAGAATTACAATTACAGAAAAGGAAACGTTATAGGAAATAACTATAAGAAAATTAAGGCTATATTATTGATGAGTACAATAAATCTTTGTTGGCAAGTCCCAACTTTGGCAATGGATAATCCCAATCCTATGGGTAAAATAGTAGCCGATCATGAGGATTGCCACCTGCAAAGGCAATTGCTTCTAATCAAACAACGCATAGGGGAAGATACATCATCTGAGAATCTAGCTGTAGAGGCTTTGGTGGTTGATCAAGGAATGCAACCATTGCTTGCCATAGAGCCCCTTAATAATTCCCCAAGCTCTAACTTTACTGAAAGTGCTGTCTATACTACCGGAAATAACCCTTTTGAATGGGTTCCAACTGAAATATATTATCAAATTTTTCAGTTTCTAGATTCACATTCAGCCAAGCAAGCTGCATTGACTTGTCATGCCTTTAATGATTTGGAAAAATTAACAAGAAGACAGTTAAAGGTCAATACTTTGATCACAAATGAGAAGCTCATAGAAATTGCAGCAAAGTACCTAAACCTCACCTCATTGGATCTGGCAGGGTGTAGACAAATCACGGATGCAGCTCTTATCAAGGTGGCTGAGAGTTGCCCAAACCTCACCTGACTGAGTCTGTCGTTGCGTGGCCAGATCACGGATGCAGCCATCATTAAGGTGGCTAAGATGCGTCCAAATCTTAAAATCAATCGATAAGGCACTAAAAACCTTTCTGATAGCTGTGATCTTGTAACCATTTAATTGGTAGTTTAAAGAGAAACAGCTTGTTGTTTGTTCCAATGCAAGGAAGCGTCAAGTTAACGTAGGCAAGAAATCTCTATAGTGATAGAAATGGGAAAAAGGTTTAAGGGTTGAAGCATGACATTAACAGCCGTTCCTCGTTGTCATCGATTTCCTATTTCCATTATTAGCCAAGCTGTATGGATTTATCATCGGTTTAACAACATCTATCGAGATATTGAGGAACAGATGGCTTACCGTGGGTTTCAAGTCTCTTATGAAACGATTCGTTCTTGGAGTATTAAATTTTCAAGCCATTTCAGAAACGTTATTAAAAAGCGAGAGAGAAAACCTTCGGATAAGTGGCACCTTGACGAAATGACAGTGAAGGTCAATGGAGAGATATTTATCTTGTGGCGTGCCGTGGATTGTGAGGGATATGAACTGGATGTCTTTCTTCAGAAACGTCGGAATAAGAAAGCGGCAATTCGGTTTTTAAGCCGGTTATTAGACAGTTATCCTACCCCTAGAGTCATTGTCACAGATAAATTGAAAAGCTACAAAAAACCAATACAAGCTATGTGTCGAGGAACTCAACACCGATCCCATAAAGGATTAAACAATCGAGCTGAAAATGCTCATTTACCTACACGCCGTAAAGAAAAACGTTTGATTAAGTTTAAAATCCCCTCAGGGTGTGCAGAGAACATTAGCCATTATGGGAAAAGTTCGTAATCTTTTTGCCATAGGGGTGGGGCGATATTTGAAAAAAGCATCTGAGAGAAGAGATGCTTTTAGAGCCGCTTGCACCATCTGGCCTGAGGCGGCTCAAGGCCTCCTTCGCGTCTAATGAGTCCATTTGAGAATATCTTTTGCATCTTCGATAGTTAACTTGACGCTTCCCAGAATTCCATTCATAACAGCTCTGGTCTCAACAGATCGCGGGCGGCCTTTACCAACTTTTTGTTCTAATTGATCTTTAATTAAGGCCCATTGAGATGCTGTTAAATCACTTGAATAATCTTGATCTTGATTCATTATAATCCTCTCACTTTGTATAATCTAAGTGATAGGAATCTATCATAGTTTAGTCTGAAATCTATTTTTTGGACAGGCTCTAATGCAAGATGATGGAATAACCAAGATGCTGAATTGCATCTTGGATACTTCATCCTGAATACTTTTACCAAACTTGGTATGCCTAAATCTGCTAAAATGTAGCAAGTTTGGGGAAAAGGGAGAGTTCTATCCTTACTCTACATTTATGCAACAACGCCAGGCAACTCAATAGCTTCTTTAACCTTTCTAATCTACTGATTTACTTCTACTTTCTCTGGCAAGATTCACAAGAGCGTCCATCTTATAAGGTACTTTATCAGCAATATTTTGTACTATACGATCGATCCATAACAATTTCTCTGGCCCTGTAACAACTAATGTATTAGAAAGCAGCAGCCCCTCAGGTGTTTCTTCTATAACATGAGTATCGTACATCTCGGCACCAGGGAAGGTTGTGCAGTCTGTAAATTTCCGACCTTCTTTAACCTCAGTAAGTACTATCTTAACTGGATTGCCACCTTTTGGTTTTAACATAAAAAAGTTCCCAACCTCGAATGGGCCTTCCATTTTGGAATAATCGATTCCTTTGTTCCATTGTGGCCAGGTGTTAACGTCTTTCCATAAATGCCATATGTCTTCTTTGTTTACATCTGAATAAAGTTTGCTAAATGATCTTGTCCACATCGTCTCCTCTGTAGCTTTTGTAACTGTAGTGAAAGAAATTAGTAAGGATAAAAAACTAAAAATTTTGAAAATAGCTGTCATTTTCATTCTCCATAAAATTTATATTAATCAATTAATTTAACCATTTTTGGATACATTAAGGGAGTATACCCTATTTATGTATACAAATATACTATATACAAGTTTACTAAATAGTCAATAACATTTCTATCCATATTTGCATAGACTCCACCAATTTATTGATAAAATTTGAAAATCAGCTTTCTACACCTGCAACATTTCTACCTATATTTGATAAGTATCGGGTGGATCTCCGTTTATTCTATGGTGTTTTTCAGCTATTAGCTGATAAGCACTTCATGGTGTGCTGTCAGCGCGCACTTATTTTCTATTTATTTGCCATTTCCATCAATCATCAACTATCTGCAACTAATTTTTTCAAAATCTGGATCAATAACTGTTTATCGCGTTCTAATACTTTTCCAAAGAATTCAGCATCAATTTTTTCTACGATGGGAACTAGTTGATATACCAAATCTTTTCCTTTATCTGTGAGAAATACACTTTTGGCACGGGTGTCTGTTTTAAGTTCAAATCGGTGTACCAACCCTTGAGCAACCAGCTTCTTAAGAGATTTAGACACTGTCATTTTATCGAGCTTGGACCAATTTATAATGAGGGTTTGTGTCGTATCATAGTTATGCGCTTTAAACCACAGGAGAAGTGCCATTATTACAAATTGGGAATGAGAAATATTATACGGATCTAACGCTTTCTTAATGAGCCGCTGCCAAATAATGGTTGCTTGCCATAGCGAAAACCCAGGACTATCTTCTGGCCTATCGAAACCAAATGGTGGATCAAACATGCCTATTATCCTCCGCAAAATTTACAAGGCCATCAATTTTATCAAGTATTTTATCAGTAATGCTTTGTTCCATGAAATTAATCCATAATAATTTCTGTGATCTTATATAACAAGCAGTGGTTCCGTCAACTTGTTGAGTTGAGTAAGGAAGAGATGTAGAGTTCTCTGTTAAAAATAGCATTTTTCTCATGAGGCAATGCGCTAATGTTACTGCCCAATGGCGTTATTATCTCTCAAGCCATCCTGCTAACCACCAACAATTGCCAGATTATATCCACAACCATTGGGGCGTTGAAAACAAGCTTCATTGGGTCTTGGATGTCCATTTAAAAGAAGACGATGATCGCAAAGCAGAGCGCCAAAGTGCCAAAGCATTTGCCATTCTTAAACGCATGAGCTTGAACATTATTCGTTCCAAGGATGGCTAAACAAAGGGCAGTTTGCGAGGTAAATTTAAAAAAGCTGACTGGGATACTGACTATTTGTTAAGCCTATTGGTCTAGAAACAAAGCTTTCTATTGAACGATGATGCGGGGAAATTTCTTAAGGTTACCCGTATGTTTAACTCACATTAATAACGCTTTAAATACAAATTATAAGCCCTCAATTTTAATAGCTGGGAGCCATTTTAACGTTTTTAATGATAACCTACCCTATTTTTCATCCTAACCATAGAACTGGGCAAACATCAATTGGTTTCATGCAATTGCCCTGCTACTCACATGGGTGGATTTACTCATTTAACCGCCTCCAAAATAGGGGGGCTAACTTTCTACTGGTTGCTAGTTTGGGGGAAGGAGAAAATTGTTGAAAATGCGAGAGAAACCAATACATTAAAAGCCCCGTAATTTTTTGTAATTTCAAAGTGCTAATATGAAGATTGACCGGCATTCCCCTAAAAAATCTAGGATTCCTGTACAGCTGACGCAAAAAGAGTTTGATGAATTTATCTGTGAGGCCATTCCAAAACTAAAAAGGGGCCCAGAAGGTAAAGTTCCCAGAAGCAAGATTTTTAACTATATTCTCAAGCTGGTTTACACTGGGGGCCAATGGAAGGAGCTGCCAATTGATAAGGATGAGACTGGTAAACCCAACATCAAAGAAAATACCAGAAACCAAAAGAAAACCAAGCGCGGACGCAAAAGGCTCTACAGCGAAGAAATCTTTGAAAAAAGATCCGAAAACGTCGAGCGAGTCTTTGCCTGGGAGGATAAGTTCAAGCGCCTGTTGATCGGTTTTTTACAAAAAAGAAGAAATGGCTCTAAATAAATATTCATGCACCACAACCCCTTGCCTGCAGGCAATTGGGCCTGCTTTAAGGTTCGCTTGAGCTTTTTTGCACAACCACCAGATGCTATCAATTACTAATTTCGCATGAAGTCAACAGGAATTTATTGGTTAGAATTATCTACTTTATCTTTTTCCATTTATGGGAAATTTTTTATACAAGAATAATAATGGTTTTTTGTTTACTTTTTAGTAAACTCCCTTGCAAGCAAAAAGGAGTATATTGCGTTGGGCACGACATATCCAATATCTGTGCTAGCACTTTATTTTATTCCTTTTTTTCTAGCTTACTACCAAAGCAACATTCCAAAATTTCTTAATCAGATGCTTCCTAATAAAGGAAGACGCCTTATACCTTACACCTTCCTTCTAATACTAAAAAACTTATAGGAAATAATAATGAAGGCTATTCTCCTGGCAGCTGCTGCCCTTAACAAGACAGCCTTAGAAGAACAAGAGCTATGCTTTGCAAAAGGCTATCAAGAAATTAACAATGACTGTTCATCCAAAACTACTTATTAACTACTTTATAGGATACAACTCATGAAACAACGGCACAATAGTCTTCTTACTCTTGCTTTAAGTTTACTTCTTGGTACCAGGGTATGTTGCGTCGCCTCACAGGCAATGGAAAATCCATCAAGTATTGATTTAGCAAATATTACCAGCACATCTTTAAGCCTTAAAGGAAGGAAGATTGGAGATGCTGAGGTGCAGGTATTAGCTAGAAATACCACACTTATCTCCCTGGATTTAAGTGACAACGAGGTTGGAGATGTGGGCGCAAAGTTCTTGGCTAGAAATACTACGCTTACCTCCCTGGATTTAAGTAATAACAAGGTTGGAGATGCGGGTGCACAGTCCTTTGCTAAGAACACTACCCTCACTTCCCTAAATCTAGAAAATAATAATGTTAGAGATACAGGAGCAAGAGCTCTCCTTACCTCTTTAAGAGCTCAAACGAATTTAAGAAAATTATCTTTAAACTGGCCAAGCAGCACTAATAAAGCTGAGGTTAAACGTCTTTTAGATTGCAATAAAGCAATGCTAGAAAACAGCATACGGCAAATTTCTCCCTTTGCATTTCTTGTGTCCCAGCGCGAACAAGAGCTTTCCCTCTCTATGACCGCTCCTACCTCTCAGTCTATAAAAGAAACATCCGTTCCGGCTGTCATTTCTCCAGCATTACCAGACAAACCTTCTGAAACCAAAGTAGATAAGGACAAACAGATATCGGAGTTTATTGCCTCACTTATTAGAAAAGACCCCTCACTTATTAGAAAAGACCCAAGAGTCAGAGCCGAACAGAGACACCGACAAGAAACCATAAGTGCTTCTCAACCTCCAAACTTCGTAACCCCCCCGCGTCGTTTAGACCCTTCTCAGGCAAAAATCCAGCAATTAGAAAAGGAAAAAGTACAGGTTGAGGAAACTCTCTCCTCTGTGATGCAAGCTCACTCTTCTACTATGCAAGCTTATGATGACCTTCTCGAACGGCAAAGCATTCTTGCCACTTCCTATCAACATGTCTTTGAGCTTTTGCAGGAAGCTGCCGGCCAGGAAAATCCCCTTATCCAAATGGCTTTAGGGCTATCTTATCAGTTAGAGCTTGTGCCATCTCCTCGCCCTGCAGTGGCCTTAGAATATTTTGCTAAAGCTTTGGCACAAGGCGAAAGCCGGGCTTTCACCTTTATTCAACAGGAAGCTGAGAAAGGGGAAAAGGAAGCCCAATACCTATTGGGACAAGCCTATGAAAAGGGGCAGAGCACTGAAGAAGACCTCAAACAAGCTGTCACTTGGTATAGTAAAGCTGCCCAACAACACCATTTTCTTGCTCAAAAGCGCCTTACCGCCCTTCAAAGTGTAGAATTGGAAAAAGCTGCCCAAGAAGGCGACCGTCAGGCACAATATGAGCTCGCTCAAGCGTACTACTATGGAAATGGCTTGCCTTTAAATATTGATGAAGGCATTACCTGGTTTAAACGTGCAGCAGAAAATCATCATGCGCCTGCTCAGCTCTTTTTAGCCCGTCTTTACGAAAAAGGTGAACATGTGTCGCAGGATTCCACACAAGCCTGTGAGTGGTATGATAAAGCCCTACAGCAAGGTGAAGAAAAAGCCCTTATTGGCTTGAAGGCCCTTGCCCAGAATGGTTCTATAGAAGCTTGTTATGCTTTAGGCCAAGCGTTTGAGAAAGGGCAAGGAGTTGCCCAAGATCTTCTGCAAGCGCGCCAATGGTATGAAGGTGCAACCTTACAAAACCATGCTCCTTCTTTGTATGCATTAGGGGCTCTGACTGAGGACGGACGCGATCAGAACTTTAACAAAGCAGAGGAGATTCTTGCACTTTATCAGAAGGCTTATACCTACTATGATCAAGCTCAGCATTTAAGTCATCCTCAAGCTACTTTTGCTTTATGGCGAGTAGCGCAAACAAGAGATTCCCTGAAGGATATTAAAACGCCCGAGCTGAGACGCAATCTCTTATTAAAGAAGCTTCAAACCGTCTTGCCTGCCTCTTTAAGCCCTGATGTACTTTATAAGGTGGCGTATTTGGCTGAGATCATGCGCTTGGGGTTCCAGGAAGGACCACAAGAAGCCCTTTTCCAAGCTCTTTATGATTTAGGCCACTTTCCCCGACACAGTCATCAAAGCCGTGCAGTCCTAGACATGCTCATCCATTTAATTAACTCAGAAGAATTCAATGCAGATGCTTTAGATGAGCAGGAAGATAATTTCAGGCTTACGGCCTTAGGACGTATCTGCCGCGGTATTCATCTCATTAAGGAACCCTCATCATTAATAGCTCCTGATCAACTCCCCCCTCGCTTGCGTGTTGCATCCGATGGGATAAGGGATGTGCGTGTGGAGGTTTTCAATTGTTTGTTTAAACAAGATCAAGCCACCAGTCATTGGCCGGCTTTTGAGCAGTCTATCCATCGTCTGTTAGGTTACTTTGATCAAGGCGTCACAGCAGGGAAGATCACTGCAGAGATGCTGTATGATGAAGAGTTTGATGAGCATGGAACCCGTAAGGCTTTAGAAGATTTATTGCGTGGTGGTAAGGTTGGGCGTCCTTCTGCTCGCTTTGCCAACCGGTTGATTCAGATCGAGCCGTTAATCTTGCAACTTGATGAAGGAACACGGTTTGCTCAATTGTCTTCGTGGGCACTTGCAGGTCTTCATTGCAGCACGCGTGCAGAGAAGGAAACGTACGATTTTTATGTCCGTTATATGAGTGAAGGCCAAAACCTTGACAAGGAAGAGTTAAGCCTGGAGATGCGCATTGCCCTAACCTTGGCAGATCTACGTAAGCAACTTATAAGCCGACTTGTTCCTATGGACGAAGTCGAGCGCTTGCATCAGGTGGCGTACTTGGAGAAGAAAGCAGGGCCTCTGCTTGCCTTGGTAGGTGATGCTGAAGCGTTTCAAGACATACATGAAATTATTGTCAAAACTGTCTATAAAAGCTTGTCTCCTGAAGACATCCTGAAACATGTACAAGCCCATTATACGGTTGATAGTATTGCTAACTTTTTAGCTGAGACCATTAATCGGGGCACGCGGTTATCATATACGCACCTTGCGCATGCTTTTGAAGAGCGAAAATCGAGCATCAGCCTTGCAGAGTTTTATGATGAGGAGATCACTACCTTTACTCCTCAAGGGGCTAAAGCTTTATTGTATAGTACAGGGTATTTAGAAGAGGAGCAGATTGAAGATAATCTCCCAGATAAAATTAAGCTTTGGAATGATTTAGCACAAAAAGGCAACCAAGATGCATTGAGAGATTTAATCAAAGTTGCTGAACAAGGAGATGCAACTGCGCAATTCGAGCTTGGACGGATGTATGCGAATGGCCGGGGTGTTACAAAAGACGATGCGGAAGCCGTGAAGTGGTATCGCCTGGCCGCTGACCAGGGATATGCTAATGCTCAATATAACCTGGGAGTTTGTTATGACAATGGCCGTGGCGTTACGAAGGACGATACGGAAGCCGTAAAGTGGTACCGCAAAGCCGCTGACCAGGGATATGCTAATGCTCAAAATAAGCTGGGAACTTGTTATTACCATGGCCAAGGCGTTACGAAGGATGAGACGGAAGCCGTGAAGTGGTACCGCAAAGCCGTTGACCAGGGACATGCTAATGCTCAAAGTAACCTGGGAGTTTGTTATCAAATTGGGCAAGGCGTTACGAAGGATGAGACGGAAGCCGTAAAGTGGTACTGCAAAGCCGCTGACCAGGGAAATGCTGCGGCTCAATATAACCTGGGAGTTTGTTATCAAAATGGTGAAGGCGTGACGAAAGACGATACGGAAGCCGTAAAGTGGTACCGCAAAGCCGCTGACCAGGGACTTGCTGAGGCTCAATTTACCCTGGGATATTGTTATAAAAATGGCGAAGGCGTGACGAAAGACGATACGGAGGCCGTAAAGTGGTACCGCAAAGCCGCTGACCAGGGAAGTGCTTTGGGTCAATATAACCTGGGAGCTTGTTATCAAAATGGCCAAGGCGTGACGAAAGACGATACGGAAGCGGTGAAGTGGTACCGCAAAGCCGCCGACCAGGGAAATGTTGATGCTCAAAATAGCCTGAGATGTTTATAAAAATGACCAAGGCGTGACGAAAGACGATACGGAGGCCGTAAAGTGGTACCGCAAAGCCGCTGACCAGGGACATGCTGAGGCTCAATTTAGCCTGGGATATTGTTATAACAATGGCGAAGGCGTGACGAAAGATTATACGGAAGCCGTAAAGTGGTACTGCAAAGCCGCTGAGGGGCATGCTTGGGCTCAATAACCTGAGATGGGGCACCGTCAACTTAACTAATAGAGGGTAGATTGAGTATGGGAACTGTCAAATTTAGACAGAAAGAAGCTGTAGAGCCGCCTCCAGCCAAATGGCCTTGGCGGCAGAGAAAGAAAGTCGTTGATCTGGTGCTTTATTCTTGTACCGACCAACTTCCACTGAAAAGGTATTGGCCTTCCAGCCACAAACCCTCATTTTTTCTGAGGACTGCTTGAAATCGTTGCTGTGCTTTTCTTTGTCGGGAGATATTTATTTTTCTATCACCAAGATTTTTTATCTCTTTTTTAAAGGGAGAATGGCTATTTTCCTGGAATTAGGTCGCAGTAACTTATGTAACTCAGAAAAAATGAGGGTTTGTGGCTGGAAGGCCTAATATCAGTAACATCAATGATACCCTTATCAAGGAATAAAAATTAATGTTTAACAATCATATCTTACAAACAATTTCTTATCGAATGAAAAATCTTATATTTATTGCAGGAATTTTTTCTATATCTACTCATTTAACTGTGTATGCTTGTGATATTGACCAAGAGGATATTCCCTCTTTAAGAAAACTTTCTGGAAAAGTTATTTTTGAAAAAATCATAATTCAGAACGCTCTTAGTCCTAGTAAGGCAAGCCACAAGCAAGCTGCTCAAGCTACCAAATATCTTCTTTCAACCTATCATGATGATAATATTCGTGGGGCAGTTTTTCCAAGGGAATATAGGGTTCTCCACAAGAATACAACGCTCCTTGGCTTATTACCTTCTATTAATATAAGCCAGCTCAAAGGCAATGAAACTCTTTTCGTGCTCAGTACATTACACTTGAATCCTTTCCTTACAGAACTAAAAGCCAAAAAAATTACAGAATATTATGATATAGAAAAAGACAATATTATAAAATCAGTAGCAATGTTTACAGGACTAACCTCTCTAAATTTGAGGGACAATGGAATAGGACCTGAAGTAAAGTATCTAGTAAATGGATCCCTTATAAACTTAACTTCTCTTGATTTATCTTGTAATATTTTAAAGACAGAAGACGCAAGAACAATAGCAAGTGGTCATCTGAGTGGTCTGACTTATTTAAATTTATCTCGGACCGATATCCATAAAGAAGGGGTTAAATTTCTAGCAAATGGTAATCTTGTTTCCTTAAGGTCCCTTAACTTGGAGGCATGTCGTTGCGGAGAGGAGCTAGGAGAAACATTAGCAACTGGCAATCTTACGAATTTAACGTCTTTAAACTTATGGGATAATTATCTTAGAGATAGGGGAGTAGCAGCCTTAGCAAAGGGCAATTTAAGGGCTTTAACTTCTTTAAGTTTGCCCCATAACTATATTAGCTATCAAGGAGCAAAGGCCTTAGCAAATGGTAATCTTACCGGTTTAAAAGTTTTAAATCTAAAAGATAACCCGGGTATAGAAGGGGAAGGTGCTTGGCATATAGCGAGCGGTAACTTTACAGGTTTAACCTCCCTAAATATGGAATCCTCTTCTCATGATGCTACAACAATTTTAAAAGGAAAACTTCGAGACTTAACTTTCTTAGATTTATCCTGCATTAAAGTCAGCCATGAGGATTTGAAATATATCGCCACAGGTGACTTTATAAAATTACTATCTTTAAGAATGTGTATCAGTGAAATTGATAGTAAAGGAATAGAAATTTTAGCGCGAGGAACTTTCACAGGGCTAACTTCTTTAGACGTATCTTACAATGCCATTGAAAAAAGGGGCGTACAAGCACTAGCATGCGGTAACCTGACATCTTTAACTTCTTTAAAATTAAATAGTAATAAAATTGATACCGAGGGTGCTAAGGATTTAGTAAGTGGCAATCTTAAGGCTTTAAGATATCTTGGTTTAGCAGATAATAACATTAATGCAGCGGCTTTAACAGAACTAGTAAAGGGAAAGCGGCTTTGCTTAAAATTATAGTAAAGAAAGGTTCCGTCATCAACTTGTCTATTTGAAATGATATAAGGTAAGACTTATCAAGATGACTTGATGATCAGAAAAGGACGGCCGTCCTTTTCTGATCGAGGGGGCATATTCGTTATCAACTCGGTTGCTCATAACCGTAACATAGATTGAATTGCCTTCTCTTCGTCTATTTATCGAACAGTTGGTTGAGCTTTTATGCTCGTAGACAAGTAGGATTATGACATGCCCCGTCCCTTTACTGCAACTATTGGAATTGATATATCAAAACAGTATCTGGATCTTTATCACTCAACCCTTAAACAGACTCAGAACTTGTCTGGGAAAAAGGAAACATGTTAAATCCAGAGCAAAAATTAGCTGAATGAGTGTTGACATGTACCCCAGTGATTTAACTGATAAAGAATGGGATTTAATAAAGGATTATTTTAAGCCCAAAGACCCTCGGGGTTGTAAGCCTAAATACAATAAGAGGTTAATTGTTAACACTATTTTTTACTTAAACAAAGGAGGAATCCAGTGGAGAATGCTGCCAAAAGATTATCCACCCTGGAAAACCGTATATGATTATTTTAGAACTTGAAATCATGCAGGTTTATGGGAATCAATACTTGATTGCCTCAATAAAAAGTACCGTCTTCAATAAGGAAGAGCATCGATGCCAAGCTATTCAATTTTAGACCCACAAACTGCCAAGACACATTTTTACGGAGAAGAGTGTGGTTTTGATGGGGAAAAAAGACACATGGTCGTAAACGTCATATAGGAGTTGATGTTTTGGGATGTCTCTTGAGCATTCACTGTCATGCAGCAAATTTATCCGATACTAAAAAAGCCTCTCTTGTTATGGATAGGCTAATTGATAAATATCCATCTATCCAAGCATTTTCAGGAGATGGCGGATATCGTGGAACTGCAGTTGATTATGCGCTTGCCCAACTGAATAGAGCGTTTCACGTTGCTTTGGGGCTCGCAGGAAAGTATGTTCCCTTGTCTATGAGTTGGGTAGTTGACTGAGCTTTTGGATGGATAACAAAAGCTCGTAGGTTGGTCAGGGATTATGAAGTTATTCCTGGTAATCCTGAGAATATGGTGCGTATTTCTATGCTAAAAATTATGCTGGCTAAACTTGGTTAAACTTTTTCCAGACAAGTTCTAAGGGACTAAGTCAAAAACCAACTTCAAGAAATGAATATTGTAGAAGCAAAGAATATAAAATTAAGGCTGTTTTAAAACTCGGTCCCTCTGGAGCCGAGTTCTTTATGGCTGATAAAGGCCAGCTCCTGCTTGCTGAGCAGCTTCTTGTAATTTTTTATCCAAAGTAGCGATTGGCAGTCCAAGGGAAAGTGCTAGATGAAGATAGCAGGTGTCATATGAAGTCAGTTGATGGATTCTTCCTAGTAATACAAGGTCGCTCATAGATGTCGAAGTGGTATCAGCTTCTATTTTTATAGGTAATTGGTTGAGGAGGCGGATAAAATGAAGTATATCAGCTTCTTGAATTCTTTTTCTACGTTCTGCCATCAACAACACATTACTAACCTCAAGCTTCCACAAGGGCGGAACGAGGGCTTTATTTTGTTTCAAAGAAGTCAGAACTAAATCAGCATACGGCGTAGCCTCATTTTCAAAACACCAGGCCATAGTCACGGAACAATCCAAGATGAATACAGAGGTGCTCACTAGCGCCTTCCTTCCTCTTTGAGTTCTGTAACAGGCAATCCAGATAAAGTGTGCTTCTTACGAGTCTCTAAAAGGCTATCAATAATCTCTTGAGTTGCTTGTTTAGGAACGTCTGCAGGGATCAAGATGGCAACAGGAGTATTGTGCTTTGTAATGGTAATGCGATGTCCTTGTTGGACTTGAGTCAGTAGTTGAGATAAATGAGTTTTCGCTTCAAAAGCACTTACGTGTGTCATGTAAGATAAATCCATGAAATCCTCCTATCAATTTTAACTGGTTTAGTACTAGTTAAAGTATAGAGCTAAAAAATAAAAAGTCAAGTGAACATCATCAATTTCTAACTTTTTAAAGTCACTTTTTAATCCTTTAGATTATTTACAATAAATTACTTATTAAGTGACTTTATGGAGATCGTTTAAGGAGCTTCCTAGATCAGTCACGAAACCGGCTGGTTTATAAATCCAAAGCTTGCTTCCTATCAGCCTTTAAGACACGCATATTGCCAATCAGCATAAAAGAGAACTTTCTAAAATGAGGATAAAGGGAAACAGGTTCTTATAAAAATCTTACTCAGCACTATCTTGGTTAAATTGAGATTTAATCTTCTCCAAAATATCCTGATTCTCAAAGATCCAATTTTCTAAGAAGGGTATTTCCACAAAAGGCGTTAGGATAATTTGTCCACTTTCTTCTTTTCTTACGCGATAGCTATTAACACCTTTGGCAATTTCCCATAAATTTATCTCTCCTTTTGAATCATAGCGTAAAATTGATTTTTTCGTTATTTTCCTTACTCCTTTAATGCCTTTTATTTTCATAAATCATAAAACACAAAATGATTATATACAATATAGTGAAATATACTTAATAGGTTTAATTAAAAAGTGGGAATGTGAGATAAATACTACTTTTACTATTTCCCACTTTATTGCATCCAAAGGTGTTTTTCAAAAACGGTCGTTTATGCAACAAATTGAAACACTCCCATATTCAAAGGCTTGCGTGTTGCAAAAACCTGTTGTATAATCAAATTAATTGGCAACACTTATTTGCAACAAAAATTATGTTTATAGGTTATGCCCGCGTCTCTAAAGAAGGTGATCAAGATACAACTGCCCAAGCCCGTACTTTAAAGGAAGCT
The DNA here is from genome assembly GCF_000757605.1 of Candidatus Paracaedibacter symbiosus. GTDB lineage: Bacteria > Pseudomonadota > Alphaproteobacteria > Paracaedibacterales > Paracaedibacteraceae > Paracaedibacter_A > Paracaedibacter_A symbiosus. The sequence continues at coordinate 84,597 of NZ_JQAK01000002.1, forward strand.
GGTTGTAAAAAGATATATGAAGAAAAAGCCTCAGGTGGGCGGTGGGATCGGCCACAGCTTCAAAGAATGTTAGAACATCTTCGGGAAGGGGATGTTGTCGTCGTATGGAAGTTGGATCGGCTTTCTCGGTCTTTGAGAGATTTGTTAACTTTTATTGAAAAGTTATCAGATTTATCTGTAGGCTTTATAAGTTTAACAGAGCACATTGATACCACAACTCCTGCAGGGATTATGCTAACTCAAATGTTGGGAAGCTTTGCAGAATTTGAACGAGCAATGATTCGAGAGAGGACAAAAGCAGGCCTTGCTTTGGCACGTGAACAGGGGAGGGTAGGGGGAAGAAAACCTAAATTAGAAACTTCTCAAATTCAAGCTATTCAAACTATGGTAGCTTCTGGCCAAACAAGTGCTGCTGAAGCGGCACGTTTGTTTAATGTTCACCGTTCTACTATATGTAGGATTTTAAGGGGAATAGCAACTAACTTTGACTGAATTTTGCTTAAGGAGGTAAGAATGTTTGCAGTATTTAAAAAAGAGATAATGATTGTTGTTTTTATGGCCATTTCTTTCTTGCTAGGTTCCTCTGGTTCTAGTGAGGCGCTAATTGAGCCACAGGAAGAATCACGTAGAGAAGAGGATAAAGATATTTAATGGAGTCAATCTTAGAGCCTGCGTGAAAAGGCTGCTGATGCTACGTCTTAAATGCCAAGTAATTTAGGATCCCAAGGTCGTAAAGTCTTAAGTAAGCTATATTCATTCAAAGATTGACATTACCAAATAAGTACTTATATAGTGTGTTATGTGGCTTTTGAAGGATTAAAAAAATGGATGCAACAACTTATACTCAGGTGCGTAAAAATTTTGCAGCAGTAATGGATCGGGTATGTGACGATCATGCTCCTGTAATTATTACGCGGCAAAATGAGCGGCCAGTCGTCATGATGTCTTTAGAAGATTATAATGCTATTGAAGAAACATTATACTTGGTAAAATCACCAAAAAATGCAGCGCGACTTGCAAAAGCTCTTCAAAGTTTAAAAGAAAAAAAGATGCAAAAGCATGAGTTGGTTGAGGTCTAGGTGAATCTTTTATTTTTGGAAGAGGCTTGGGAGGATTACCAATATTGGCTGCAAACAGACAAGGTAACATTGAAAAGAATCAACCTTCTTATTAAAGATTGCACGCGAGCTCCCTATAGTGGGATAGGAAAACCAGAGCCTCTTAAGTTTGATTTAACTGGCACTTGGTCAAGAAGAATCAATCAAGAGCATAGATTAGTTTATAAAGTAGAAGATGATAACCTTATTATCATTCAATGTCGCTATCATTATTAATGTACAAATTTTCTAAAGGACTTTTTAGGGCTTCCATACCTTAAGAGAAGTGCATAGTTCTAAAACATCTCCTAAATCGATTAATAGAATTAATGTCTGCTAATTATTATTTTTACGATTTAATAGACATTAAATCCGGACGAAATCAGCATGTATCTTAAGTTATAAATTTGCAGAATTAGTAGAGAGAAAAGTGTCTTACAGATCATTTATTTACTTGGCTATGATCCGACTTATGCTTAGAAGAATTTCCCTACCTTCCTTACTCTATCTCATTCGAAACAGCCAAGTATCTTATATATTACTCCAGAGTAGAAATTATAGAGTTGAACTTTTTATAGGAATTGAAAGATCCTTTGTCAAACTCTAATGAGGCCTAAAGCCTAAATACTTAAATATTTTATGCCGCAGCTTTGCGGACTATGGCAGGAGGACAAGAGTCGAAAACACCATACACCGTTACCAATCAATTATAGGAAACAAACTCAGATCCAAAACCCTTGAAAGTCAGATTACAGAAACTAAAATTTTCATTCAGATTTTAAATTGAATGGCAAATGTTGGTATGCTCAGAGCGACTCGGGCTGCATAGGTATTTTTCGCAAAACAGTAGAAATGTCTCTACAATTTTATTTGTGCACCACAGCCACTCCGAATTTGCAACGGGACCATTTAGAATATACTAGGCGTAAAAATTTACTATGATCTCAATGAATCCTCAATTTGTTGGGGATTTTTTGAGAGGGCATATAAATATGCTAATACTGCTGTATCTAGGTGACGTCTGTTGAGTTTCCAATTGCGTAGGGTATATAAGTTAAAACCATAGCGTACTGATAATTTTTCCTGTGTCATATTTAGCGCTTGGTGAATTGCACGTGGATTAACATCCTCTGGAATACTGATAGCTTTAATGGTTTTATGTTTAGAAATCTGCCTTTTACTTTTATAACCTTTATCAAAGTCAATTGTTTCTTTCCTCTTATTCTGATAAATCAGTTTCGTCTGATTCACTTGAATAACTACTACTAAAGTCATCCTCAACACTTTTTTCAAGATCTGTAACTGTTTGTTTCACTTGTATGTAAGCATCACCATTGTTGTAATATAGTAAGTCTGGTACGTCATTAAAATAGTAAACATTGTCAAATGGTGAATTTACCAACTTTTTCTCTGGATACAATGATAACAGTTGGTTTCTGTTAAGTATTCGTTTGCCGGGTATTGGGTTCACTTCTCCTGCATGAGAATCGCACAGAATATCATTTGTGACAGGTATATAATCTCTTGCAGCAGTAATTTTGAGAGACTCTAAGTCTATTGTTATGCTTCCGCTATCCCTGGTAGTAAATATGGGAGCGTCAGTAACCATTGGTGTTAGCGTTCCGTTATTAAAAAAAGACACGATATGTTGCGTTGTCTTCATTTTTTTCTCGGAATAATATAATAAAAGGTCTTTAATTACGTCATATCGAGGATGTTTATGCCCCAAGTGAATGCCTGCACTAATCACAACAATTTTAGGCTTAATTAATTTCAATCTTGAGAAGGTTGTACAGTCATGGGCATGAGCACCGTGGTGGCTAAGTAATAAGACATCCGAGGGTAATGCGTTTTCTTCAACTGAACCCCAAGCTTTTTTATCTGCATCTCCTGGCAATAACATTGACTTACCTTTATATACCAATTTTAGTATCATACTATCTTGATTTTTTGCTCTATTACCCCCTGCATTCACACCTAAAATTTTCACAATAGGATGCGGGATGTCCTGTTGTTTGGTAAATTGGCTGTCCTGGTTCTTTAATTTTTTTTATAGTTGCTCAAATAATAGGCTGGTGATTTGTTTATTGATTTACTATTAATTACTATTTTGTTTTGCACAAAAACTTGAAAACTGTTGTTGTATGACTCCAATTTTCCTCCCAGCACATAGAGAGCCGATTGTATATTGTACGGTTCGATTAAATTATAATGATCTTCATCAGGATGTGATATCCATACTGTTTTAACCGTATGCCCTTTAATATACTTCTGAATTTCTTTTTTGCGTGCTTTATCAGCTTGTTGTAAATACTCATCGGTTGAGATTTCGATGGTAATTGGTTCTAACCAAATAGCATCATTAATGGTACCCTGATTCTTATCGTAATTAATTTGGAATGTTTTTTCTCCCCTAGCATTATACCATTCTGCATCTGTTACCCCTGTGCTTTGTTTTCGCTCACTGCTCCCAGCATCAAACACCATTGCTTCATTTTTATATCTTGCTATAACAGTGTTTCCTTGGCCACATTCAAATACCCTGATTTCGCAAGCATTTATATTACTTTGACAAAAGAGGCACAAAATAATTAGGATTTTATCCAGAAAGGTATGCATCACATTTTTCTCCTGTTTGACACTGGGCTTATGATATCCGCAAAAATAAACATATATTAATTTGTAACTGTAAAGCTGAGAAACTTTAGAAAATACGTTAAATATAACTAATTTTTAATAAGCTTTAGCAACTCTTCAAAAAGAAACAAAAGGGGTACCATAAACGGGGTTTATTCGGGAGGACACAAGTACCCCGTTGAAAAGGCACAATTATCCTCCTTTAACACAAACGCACTTGCCGAATGAGTTCCACTTATTGAGGATGTTAGCAATAATGATGCCTGCGTGTGAGTTTTCAGTCTATACCCGATGCATCTTTTAATTCGTGAAATCTGAGCTTCAACTAAAGCCCATAGGCCATAACCATACTTTTTATGAAAAGCATAAACTGACCCTTTGTCTTTAATGTATTGCACAACTTTATCATGCCCCTTTGTGATTTCTTGACCATACACAGTAGCATTTGAAGGCGGTGGGATGGCTGGTATAATTGCGCTGTTATGAAGCTTCTCAACGCCTTCTTTGCTGTAATAAGCGCCGTCGTCAGCGATCACCTTTTCTATCGGCTTGGTTGCCTCAGCAGGAATAAGAGCATCCATCATCTTAATGTCACAGGCTTCGTAATCCGTTATTTCAACGACATGCATATTCATCTCGGGATCCATTGATAAATGCATTTTTCGCCAAGGTCTTTGAGGGTTCGATTAGCCGTCTTAAATGATTGAAATCCTAACATAGAGCGGATACGTCGTTTGATGCGTCGATGGTCTTGTTCAAGGATGTTGTTAAGATATTTTATCTGCCTATGATTAATGCTTTGGCTTAAAATGCCTTCATTCCTTAGTTCTTCAATGGCCTTAGTATAAGGAGCATGCTTATCTGTTGTAATTGAGGAAGGCATATATTTGCACTGCTTCAATACTTTCTTAAAGAATCGCTTAGCAGCTGCCAAGTCACGACTATGGGCTAGCATGAAATCGACAGTACGTCCATATTTGTCAACAGTTAGGTATAAATATTTCCATTTCCCTCTGACTTTAATGTAAGTTTCATCAACTCTTAAAAACCAAACTGAAGGCCTGGCATACCAGCGTATCCCCTTCTCAAATTCAGGAGCATAATGCTGAATCCAACGGTAAATGGTTGTGTGATCAACCTCTACCCCTCGTTCGCTAATCATTTCGGTCAATTGGCGGTAACTAATAGGGTATCTCAAATACCAACGCAAGCATTGTAAAATAATTTCGGGGAAAAATAGCGATATCTAAATTCTTTGGGTTTCAAGATGCGTTTCTTTCAGGGACTAAGTTTCCCTTAAATTAGCAACTCTTCTCAAATTTGCAACGGAACCCTTTTAAGTAAGTAGAGTTGTTTCTTCCTATGTGTACACCTCAATCTTGTATTAAAAGTAATTATCTTAGCCTCGATTAAATGGAATTACGTTATGCCGAGGGAAAGGAATTACATTACTACATAATGTAGGAATGATATAATATAAGAAAAATATGAGAGCAGAGGCGATTAAGTGATTTGAGTTAGCAGCTAAACAAGGACTGCAAGCATCTATAAACAACTTGAAATCTCTTATAGCAACATAATAAAGGAGCTTAAAAAATTTGCTCCCCCAGAAATGGGGGTAAGCCCACTGCAATTTTAGTTCAATAGAGTCTCTTTAACTTGCGGATCTAAAAAGGGTGGCTCTCACTAAAGGAGGCAGCCTGCCCTTTATCAAGCATTGCATAGAAAATCTCAGTCTTTTCACTCCCTTTTAATCATTGCTTTCTACAAAATCAGGGTATCTTTCCTCCCTATCATTCAGCCAATAAGTCTAAAATAATTTAGAAATATATTTTAAATGCTTTTTGAAATATTAAGAAAAAAATATTACTTAGTTTGGTTCAGAAGAAGTTTTGCAGTTTGGTAAGATTTCGTTAATATTTACCCTTGTATTTAGTTGTCAGCCTGCCTAGATGCAACTTAGTGTAAAATTTTTTTAGGCATTTGTGATGATTTTCTTCTTTCTTAAACGGTTGTTCACCTGGTTCTTAATCATTCAGTATAGTAGTTTAAGTTTTGCTCAGACAACCGGGGGACGAGTTGTGTTTGAGCTAAAGGATGATTCAACGGCGAATCTTCGTAGCAACAATAAGCGGATATATAGACTGCACGTGAAAGAGGAAGGATCCCAATCCGATACCTTGAGAACGAAGCTTGAGTGGGACAACTACCTCAAAAAAACACATGAGAAAGAAAATAAATCTTTTCCGATAAAGACGACGTATCAGGGGGAATCTTTACGAGTTAGTTACTCTTCAGAAGGCAATGAGCTCAAATTCCTTATCGATAGTCAAGGAGGAGTCCTGATAGATTATATGAAAGGAAGAGGGAATTTTAGTTTTTTAACGTTTGGTCAAATTAATCTCAAGAAAACCCTTTCTGCTGAGGTTCTGGACCTGAAGGGAAGCCAAATCCGAAACGAATCCCACCTTAATGTCGACGCGCTTTGCCTGGAAGCAACTGATACCACCAAAAGGAAAGACGATCCTATTATCAATTGGGCCCATGGCATTATTACCGCGCAAAGAAAAATAGATGTCATTAAGGGGGACTTCAACAATCAGGGGGGTATTCGCAGCCAAGGTAATCTCGTTATCGATCTGCATGGCAACAATTTGACAAATAATGATTGCCAACACCAACCTAATGGAATTGTGTCTAGTGCAGGGCTTGCCCTTGTTAATGCTGGAGAATTAAAAAACCTGGGAACCATTAAAGCAAATACCCTTCATGTGAGTGCGACGTCTTTAATAAATGGAGGAAAAGAGGTGGCAAAAACCACATCTTCTTCAGTGCCGAGAAAATATATTTACAAGACTGGAGTTATTTCCTCGGAAACCGCTGACATTAAGGCCGATACTTTAGAAAACAATTTGGCAAGCCAAATTCTGGCAACAAATTCTGGCTATATTCAAACGCGCAAAAACTTACATAATAAAGGATTTATAGGTGAGGAAAAGCCTAACAGCACTTGGGTGATAGGGTCGGAAGGTAGCATTACTAATGACGGGAAGTTACAGGCTGAATGGCTAACCTTAGAGGCTCTTGGCTTATTACGGAATAACCATCAGATCGAGGGAAGATCTTTCCTGGATTTGTCAGGCGGTTCATTGAGCAATAGCAATAAAGGGCGTATAACAGGACAGCAAAAACTTCAGCTTTCAGATTTTAGCAAAGTCGACAATTTTGGCGTCATTAAGGGAGATAAAATAGCTAATTTATTGAATCTGGGAGCCGTTAACAATCAGGGAACGATTGACTGTAGCAGTGCGGTTCTTAACTTTAAGGCGCGTTCCTTAACAACAGATGGCTTGATCCATGCAAGAATTGCCTTCATGGACTTGGAGAATGAGCTTCTGGCTAGGAACTTAATAAAAGCGGAGAACTTACTGCGAATAAAGGCAGGAAGGCTTATTAATAAGACCACCCTTTCAGGCAGCAATATCGTCATTAGCACTCACGAGCAATTTGAAAACCACAATGCCATTGTCTCTCAAAATGAACTTAAGATGACTCTGGCAGGGAAATCGGTTAATGATGGAAAACTGGAAGCAGGGACGGATATCTCTCTTACAACCTATGGCACCTTTACAAACCATAAAAATATCACCCTCACTTCTGGCAAGAAATTCATTATTGAGGGAACTGGCACATTTGCCAATCATGCCACTATTATAGCAGATGTGTTTTCTATTCTAAGTATGGGAGAGGTTAGCAATAATGGAACAATCAAAGGTAAGACAGGCACATGGACGATTGGTGATTTAACCAATACAAAGATCATTGACTTTACCAATACGCTCAATTTAACGCTCACAAAGGGCAGTAATAGTGGGGATTTAACTGCCAACACCTTGACAATCCTTATCCACCAGCTGCTAACGAATACAGGCGAGTTAAAAGCCACAACAGCTTTCACCATGAAGGGCGACGGGCAGTTTACAAATAAAAATAAGGTTGAATCAACCAATCAACTCACTTTTGAAGACCTTGCCAAAGTAACCAATGCTGCAGGTATGATTGTCGGAAAAGATGTTAGCTTTGTTACAGTTGGGACAGTAGATAACCAATCAACAGTAAAATCACACCAGAGCCTTGAACTTACAGAACTGCGAAAACTTCTCAATAGCGGAACCATCCATGCGCAAACAGGCACATGGACGATTAACTACCTAAACAATTCCAAGAATATCATTATTGGTGAACTTCTAACCCTAGCCACAAAAACGGGTATCAATAGTGGAGAATTGACGGCCAAGGACTTCAACTTTACGCTTGAAGAATGGTTTATAAATAACAAGCTTCTGCGAGCAAAAAGGCAACTGACCATAAAAGGTCCTGGAGAGCTGACGAATACAAGCAACCTGGAATCAGAAGATATTCTTAACCTGGAAAGTTTAGGAAAATTAATTAACCAGGCAGACATCAAAGGTAAGACAGGCACATGGACAGTCGGCGATTTAACGAATACAAAAATTATCAACTTTACCGATGAGCTTAATTTAACGCTCACAACGGGCAGCAATAGTGATGATTTGAGTGCCAACATCCTGACAATTCTTATACATCAGCTACTAACAAATACGGGCGCGTTAAAAGCCACTACAGCTCTGACCGTGAAGGGGGCCGGTGAATTCAGGAATGATAAGACAGTTCTATCCAGCAATCAACTTTCCTTTGAAGGACTTGCCAAAGTCGTCAATACAAATGAGATAGATGGTAATAATATTGACTTTACTGCTGTTGGAAATCTAGAAAATCAGGCAAAAATTCATGCTAATTCCAAGATTAGCTTTAAAAATTTAACAAAATTGGCCAACACGCCTACTGGGCTTATCCGCGGTAATATGGGCTTGGCTTTAGAGTCTGTTAAGGAAGGAGATAACGAAGGGAAGATAGAATCCTCTGGCTTACTCAGCGTATCTAATACCCACTTTAACAATGCGCCACAAGCCCATATCTTAGCAAGAAACGGTGTAAATATTGATCCTCATTCAAGCATCATCAATGAAGGATTGGTTAATACCGGTGGACTTCTAAGTGGTAATCTTGAGCAGACATTTAGGCAAAACCAGGGGACATGGAGCCATACAGGTTTTGTTGATCCTTTGAGTCATGAGCTTCAACTAAATGGAATTACAGTTTGGCAAATTGCAGCTGGAGAAACCGAAGGACAGACTTCACAACAGCCCTTAAAAATCATTAACAATGGCGAGGCTTTCTTCCGTAACGGAGGACTCCAGGCAAAAGGGCCATTGCAGGTAGTCAACAATAAAAAATTGACTTTATCTGGCGCCAAAGCGCAGCGGTTTCAAAGTTTGATAAACCACAAAGACCTGCATTTAGAGGCGGATACAGAAAATTCCTATCGGGAGTGGAGCATTACCTCCAACGCCGATCAAAGTGTTAGCTTTACACCCGTTACCTCAGGAATGATGGCAACAAACGCTGGTAACAGTTCTTCTTTTATCAACAATGGAACCCTCCATACCCCTCTTAATCTCACGTACCATCTCCAATCTCCTTTTGGGAAAGCCGATGTTAAAGGGGATCTGGAGTATTTGAATCGCACTATTTCCTTAGAAGAACTTTTAGGATTGAGCTGCAATGGAACTGTTACGGCCAACATTGCAGGCGGTAGGCTGGTAGGGAATGCCCATATAAGCACAATCCATCACCTAAACCTCAGATGTAATCAGCCTCTCACTATAGTTAGTGAACTCAAAGTCCCAGCTTTAACTCTTGCATCAACAGCGCCTATAAAGTTGGGAGAGGGGCACCAATTTGCCCATATTCAAACGACGGAGGGGAATCTTATACTCTCCGCACCCAGCATCATTGCTCCAGTTGTGAAGCTTGATTCAGCCGCTGATCTGGATATCAAAACCCCCGCAGGCAGCATGAAACTCGGAGATTTTGTGGAAAAAACTCCGGATGAGGCGAAAAAGCTGGGACCATGGGGTGGCGGTGTGACGATGAATGATCACTTCCAACCAACGGGAGAAAACACCTATCGGGCTAGCAATGGATCTATCTTGAATGCAGGTCGCCGTCTTAATCTGGAGGGGCAAAGACTAGATGTGTCTTATTGCATCTTGTTCAGCCAACTAGAAACGAAAATAACCAGCTCTATGCCTCTTAATTTACTGTCTATTATTTTAAATGGGCATGGGGATTTACGCATCCAAGCACCTCAGATCAAGTTTAATTTTGCCGGCACCAAGAAGGCGCAAAGGACCACGGATTATCAAGCTCTGGAGAGAAAAGGATGGTTTAACTTCGTAACGGTCACGAAGCAAAAAAATATTGCCTATGATTATCTTGTCTCTGAGCCCACTAAGCTTCTTCACCAAGGAGATGTTTACCTCAATGGCCAACAGATAGATTTTGTGGGCACCCCCTTCACCTTCAAAAAAATTCATATCAATGGTCAAACTTATGATGAAAAAACTATACCCCCTTTCTCTGCTGTTCGCCTGATTCCCATTCTTTTGGGGGAAAAGGATCGGGATCATTATTATACGACGCTTAAATATCATAAAGTTAGCGGCGGGTATTTAAATAGATCGGAGAAAAATGCTCAGAGAACTATTACATTCGCATCAGTCGCACGTGACTTGGCTCCTATGCCCCCTCTACCACAAATTAAAGATTTCCCTCCAGGAGTTGGAGGTGGAATAGCCTATGTTTTCACATTAATTATGCTCACAAACCCCTATGGAGGCTTTTTTGGGTTTGGAAAAAAATTAAAAAAAAGGATCCCAGGCTTCTACGGCGAATTTGATGTTCCCAACGCCACTGTAGCCGAGATTGATGCTCTTGGGCGCTATGAGTCTTCCATATGGATGGCAAACGAGATTCGGCGTTGCCATCAAACAGGGGATGTTTTCAGATATTGGTCAGGACCAGCTATAACCCCGAAGTTTGTATTTGATGAAGCGGAAATAAACATCGCCAATTTCCAAGGACAAATGACAATGGATGGGACAGATGTGTCTGTCAATGCCTCCACAATCGACCTTTACAATAGCAGTACGCGACAAATTGATGAGGTACTGAAAGCCCTAGATATTGATCTTGGCAACACGCCCCAGGCAGTCTTCCTGGATTTTGTTCAAAATTCTCTTGGGCATGGGCTCGTTGGTCATCATCTGTCCATCTCTGATTTGCCCGCCGTGACCTTTATGGCGCTGTCTCCCAAGGACAAAATGGGCCAACCTATAGGCATCAGATTGTCCCGTATCAACCTGCATGTGCCCATTGATCTTGTCGTCATGGCGGCTATGGCAGACCATGCAAAACGTGTTCATTATAGAGGAATGAGTGGTGAAGATTTATTGATGCATATCATGAATCATTCCAGACGGCTTCGACAGCTTCAGTACGCCTCCAGTTCTCCCAAGGCTCTTGCCTATGAAGAAATGGCCGCAGACAATCAGCTCGCCCTCTATGCTGCCAACGATAACGATCCTGACTCTGAAGACGGAAAAGTTTACCTGCACATTCCCGTCAATGCGCAAAATCGCCATTCCCAACCAGGAGATCTTGTTATTGAGAATGCTAAACTCAATGCGGCCAACGATAATACGCTACGAGATCAACGCCTTGTTGTGGGGCAAGAAGCATCTCTCACAGGCAAAAATTTGACGCTGGAATCAACGGCCAAACCGTCTACACAAAATAACGTTGTCACCTACACACCCCATGCACCCATGACGGCAATCGGAGATCCACTGGCTAAATTAACCTTGGATGCGGGGCATACCTCTCGCTTAACCGGAACAACGGTTGAAGGATTTAGCGACATCAAGAATAAGGCAGGAGTTGCGACCGAAACAACCGCTTTGAAGATGAAAAATAAAAACAATGGGTTTGAAGGCAACACAACAACTCATACGGTCGAAGACCATCACCTGCTCACTACGATCAAATCGCCTGGCACTTGCACAGAAATAGCGCCTGAACATATTCATGAAGGAACTTTATATCAAGCCTCAGTTAACCAGTTTGTGGGCAAAAAAGCTAAAGCAAAATCGGTGGTTGATTATACGAACACAACGACCAAAGAGATAAAAAGCAGCTGGTGTAAGACGACACAAACAACCAGCCACACCCAGACGCCCACAAGTGCAAGTCAGCCTACCTATCGAAACATCACGATTTTGGATGTCGATACCTATGAGGGCGAAGGAGCGGTCTTCCAAGGGATCACCTACGATCGGACAAAGTTGATGACGTTGAAGCCGGCGATTGCTACGGCTCTCTCCACCTTTGAGACAAACAGCGACTGGTTAGGCGTCACGAGTGGAGTCAAGGTCGACCAAGGGCAGGAGCAGATGATTCAGCCACGCATTGAGGGTGAGTTTATCTCCACACGCCATGAAAAGGATGCCGACAACATCCTCCACTTGACCTCAACGATTCTGAATCTGCACAAATCCCAGATTGACAAGGATGTTCGCAAAGACACCTATCAGCTCAGAAACTGGTACCATGAGGAAACCACAGGCAATGCACCTATCGTGGGAACTGTTGTGTCGTTGTTGGTGGCGGTAACTACCTGGGGCGTTGGCACTGCATTGGCCGAGGCCTTCATCCAAAATGCAGTGTTGCAAGCAATGGCGACGGCTTCCTTTGTTACTGTATGCTCCTCAACGGCCGCCAGTATTGTGACACATCAAGGGGATCTTGGAAAAGTCACCAAGGATCTATTCAGTGCAGGTATGCTGAAGAATGTGGCCCTGTCTGCGGCCACAGCCGGGATCATGAAGGGGCTGCAGGCTAAGTTCCCTGCCTTAAACGCCAAGGGTGGGCTGCAGCAGCGTTTCATGTATCACATGGTGCGTAACAGCGTGCAGCTGCATCTGGATATCGCCCTTAATGGCGGTAGCTATGAAAAGCTGGCCAAAAGCGCAGGGCTTCAGGCGGCTGTGTCGGCAATGGGTGGATATCTCAGCAACGAGATAGGCAACCTTCTCGAGGACGGCGATATTGACCGCCTGTCCCACAAGTTGTTTCATGGGGCTGTCGGCGCGTTGGCGAGCACAGCGATGGGTGAGAAACCAGCTGCTGGCGCTCTTGGAGCCATGGTGGCCGAAACGGTGGCTGAAATAGTACAGGATACTAAACTTCCCGAATTGGAAAGACGCTTTGAGAAAAAAGCCGATGAGTGGCGCCAAGTTTCACCTGACGGGCGATTGAGTGCGGCTCAGGAAGTCTTGTGGCGTCAAGACTTTGACAAAGCCTACGATCGCCTGAAGGAAGACTGCGCGAACATTGGCCGTTACGCTGCTATAGGAGCCGCTGTCCTCGCTAAACAAAACCCTTCCGCTGTGTACGATGCTGCAAACACGGCTTTAACAGAAAACTTTGTTAAGCATGGCCTAAAAGCCTTAAGGATTGCCGGATTGACTCTTAGCGGCTATGAGATTATCGATGCTTATAGGACGGAGGGTCCTGAGGCAGCGCTCTACAAACTCGGCGAGATTGGTCTGATCACCGTGGCAATTGGTGTGGGCGGCAAGATTACTTACGAAATAGGTGGCATAGCCTGTCAAAATGCCGTGCGAGCTTGGGATTTAGCCTGTAAGCAATACCCGACTCTGTGGAAGATAACTCAAACTATCTATCAGGGTGTCGATGGGGTCAAAAACAGTGGGTTGTATCAGAAAGGTGCAGCTCTGATAGACAAAGGGATGACGGTCGCGACCAGCACCGACGTCTATCAAGCGGTATCAAATAATAAGGCCATCCAAGGCGTTGGCAAGGTCATAGATGCCGCTGATTCCGTGGTTGAGGGGGCTCTACAACTTGGGGGCCATGTCGCGACTAAAGGTATTAAGTATCTTACAGGAGGTGGGGTTAAAGAGGCAGTAGGTGGAAGAACGACGCAGCTCGGGCGTAATCTCGAAACTGGGCAACTGGAACAGAAGGGAAAGGACAGACTACATGCATCTAGAAGTAGTTCTTCTTCGTCTGTGGAAGGCAAATCCAGTGCTAAAAACGTCGCTAACTATGAAAGATATAAAACTGAGTTGCGGAGGGAAGAAGAACTCAGGAACAGGATTATAAGTGGTGATAAAACACCTTTGAAAAAAGAAGAAAATACCGAACTCCTTGGATTTAAAGGAAATAATCCTAGAGTCAAAGACATTAATAAAAATACAGGTAAAATAGAGTTGCATACAGATTCAACTCAATCAGCGTCCTCGCTTTATCGCCAACAAGTTCGCCAATTCGAACAGGAAGGGATTCATGGACAATCAGTTACACGCCGGTTTATAACGGAGAATAACAAATCTGCATTAGAAACAAAATTTGATAGTGGTTCACGGGTCGGTATACGTTCTGAAGGAAAATCAGGTCAACCAAAAGTTGACATAAAAGATATCTACCGTAACATTGAAGAAAAAATCACAGTCCATTTACCAAAAGGGGAATAAAGGTGGCTCTATCTATTGATAAAGATTTACTTGTATATGAGTTTGACACAGAGACTGGCATAACTTTTGTAGATGTTATTAAGTCTCATATTTCACCTGATCGTGAAAGGATGCTTGAGTTGCTTTCTCTCCTTGAAAAAGGTGAAATAGGCAACTACGAAATTGGTGATACAATGGATGAGATTTGGGATGAAATAGAAGATGAATGTCAGACTATTTTAGGTATTATTAATAAAAAAATATTGAAATTACAAATTTTCAACCTAAAGATCTAGATTTAACAAAGTACAGGAATGCACTTGATTGGACAGTGTGGTCTCTGCTTTGGAGTGCTGGTATGAGTCCTCTTCTCGCTGACGATGTCCCTTTTATTCGAGAGTTTCTTAATTGCCCTGTGGGGCAAGAAAAAGAAGCAGAGGAGAAATGGTATGATTACTGGTCTAAAGTAGATTTCTCAAAACGCTATGATATCGCGCCGAGGTAAGAGAATTCTGTTAGTGGGAGCAGGAGTGGGGAAGCATTCGCTGGATGCTTCCTTTTAATTTGAGCAGCTATTTATTGTCTCAACCGCCAGTGCATTGAAGCGGATTGTGACGGATTCTGAAAGGCCTGTGCCCTTAACGGTGGTGACACTTTGTTAAAACTCTCAAAAGAGACTATGCATATGTATCAGACCTAAGCTCAGCAAAAAAAGTTATGGAGCAACTGAACGAATGGTTTTGATCTTCCCCTCAAAAACTGGACAAAAGCTTCTTATAATTGTGCAGTTCCAACCCTAAGTAATACAGATTAAAAGAAATTGTCCTATAATCGGCGGAATATAATTACATTACTGTTAGTTGAAGTCATGTTGATGCCGTTTTTATCATCCAGCATGTCACCACCTGATGATTTAATATCCGATCTATCCAATACTTCTTTGTTGATGTTTTGGCTGTTTTGTTGAGGAAACTTAAGAAGCTTAAAGTCTCGATGTATGTCTTTTGTTTCATCCTGTAGAAAAATGTTAAATCGACGGAGGGCTTTTGTTACGGGGGAAACCTTTCCATTATTCAACAAGCTGTCTTTGTTCATTTTATTCTCCTTAGGTGTATGTTTTTCTTTTTACTTGCCATACATGGAGCCTATTTTAAAAAATTAAATACCAAAAAACCTACTTTTTCGCCTTTTTTAAAAAAAGTCTTCTGAGTTTTCAGAGAAAAAATTTTTATATTAAATTCAAAGAAATAAGTTTATTCAAAATTAAGAAAACATATACTTAACAAGGTAAAGGATTAGCTTTATGGGCGCGTCGTTCATTGTCTGTAACGGAGGTTTGTCAATCACCGTCACAAACACCCTTTTTAAAAAGGGGTGCTCTCCTTAACAGACAATGTTACGAACAACTGCATCTCAAGAAATCTCCACGTCATATTCTTCTTGTGTTTTAATATCAGTTAGAGTTGCCCTTAATTTAAGAAATTTGAGTCTGACTTTTCTTTTTTGCATGTTTGCGCATGTAACAACCAGGTTTTTCGCTGCCAACGGAGAAATTTCTCCTTCACCTTCTTCATCAAAAAAGGAAAGCGGTACGGATAAAATTTTGGAGAATTCAAAAAGCCGGCCTGCGGGAATGCGATCAATACCCTTTTCGTACTTGTGCACCTGTTGATACGTTACCCCCAACATATTAGCCAAGTCTGACTGATTTAATCCTATTTCAATCCGCCGTTCGCGTAATTTTTTAGCTATATAAAGATCTTTGGCGCTGCTGCTTCTTTTGTTTTTAGCTGAAGGGTCATTAGCCATTGTTATTTCCTTCTGCTTTGAGGGAAAGGAATTACATTTCCCATGCTAGGGTTGACATCTTCGGTTTTTAAAGTGACGCAGGGCAGCAGCATTCCTCGTGGATGATTTTGTAAGAAATCTTTGATGTAACGATCCTCTCTTTGCGCTTGCCACAGCTCCTGTTTTAGTCTGGTTTTAATAGTCTCTACCTTTTCTTCTAAGAATTCCCGAGTCTCTGGCGTATTGTAAACAGTAAAAGAACTTTTGCTTCCTTCTCGTGTATCCAAAGACGCAGTAGCATCAAAAAAACTTTCAAAATCGGTAAGATGGGTTGCATCAGCTTGAGACAGCATAAAGAGTATTTCGCAAGCATAGCATTGTTCAGCACACGCAAACAAAATCACCAGAGCTTGTACCACAATTTCAAGAAGGGCGGCATTATTGAGGTTTTGGCTTAAATATTTTAACTGCGCATTACGTGCTAGTGTAAATTTTGTTACGCGAAGCGTGCCCTCGAGTTGTTCCATTTTCATTGAAAGGGAGAACCCCGTTTCCTGTTGAGATAAAACAACCGTGGAAAGTCCCTTTTTTACTGTATAGGAAAATACTGTGCTTTGGCCTGAAATAAAGGATGCTTTTGGTGTTGTAATTGGTCTTTTATCTTGACTATTTTTCAATGGGGTATTCATTTGGTTTTTCCTAAATCTTAGATAAGGGTGATGAGGTTGAGGATATACTTTGCTCTAAAAGGGCATGTAGCTCACAATAATTCTGAAAACTTATAAGGTTTGTTGGCAAATACAGCTGATGGACGCTTTTGGGCGATAGTTCCACAAAACTGAATAAATCAACGAAGTCCTTCAGCCAATGCTTCTGCAACTCTGTTAGTGGGGTTATTTCTTCTTGGGAAAGAAGAATAAGCGCGCCGGGGAGCTGATGGAACATGCTAAACCTATAAAGTTCTTCGAGAGCTTTGCTGATCAACTTGAGGAAATGCCTTTCAAATAATCTTGAATAGCACTGATCTTTGTTGAATTTAACGTTTTGACAGACAAGGATTTCTTCTCCGACAACTAAAATATCTGAGAGGAAAAGAGGCGCGCTTTTTATGACAAGATCGGCCTCTCCCTCAAAGCCAAAGAAGTTATCTTCGCCTGTAAAATAAAACTCTTTATCAGAGCGTGGTTTTGGACGAATCTGAAAAGAAGAAGCTTTCCTACTTTCCTTGTTATCTAAAATGTCCATGTGCTCGTTTTTCTCGTTGTTTAAGTGCTACTCCAGCTTTAATAGGGATTGTTGAAAAAAATAGGTAATTAAAAAGACTATTTTCAGCTGTGAGTAAAATAGACAACTATTTTTTAAAAAAACTAGGTTTTGAGCCAAAAAATGAAAAAATAAGGTAAAAGGAGATTAATAGTTGTAAAATTTTTATTTATAAGATAGCTGGAATAAAATTTTTTCTTTTATTTTTTAGAAGTAATTTATCTTAAAGGTTCCAAAAAATGTTTCTTTTTTAAAGTTTATTACTCAACCAAAAGTTAAATTCTAACGCATAAATTTTAAATTTAAGGTTAATTTATCCTTGAAATATTTTTAAGAGAAGTCTTAAAGTGAGGGCGGGTAAGCTTGAGGGTAAGCTTGAGGGTAAGCTTGAGGGTAAGAGTTATAGAATGAAAATAAGTAAGGTAAAAGCCATCTCTCACAGATCTTGGAGTTATCCATAAACTTTATTACTAGGTAATTAAATTTTTGAAAAAAGAGAAAGAAAAATGATTATAAAAAAAATAAAAGTTATTTCTCAGAGACCTTGGACTTATCCCTGAGTTTTGTAGCGACTAATAAGAAACTTTTCAAGTGTTTTAACAACTTTAACTAATTTAAGTGAAACAGGATAAACAATATACATTTTTTCTGGCGGAGAGTGCACCAGAGGAAGTATTTGGATTAATTTATTTGCTTTTAAAAGTTCTGAGTCAAAAGATAAAGCAATAATTCCTAAATTTTTAGTTGCTGCTTTATAAAGGCACTCTACTGAGTTAACAACCATATAAGGTTTACGAGGAGATTGATTCTCCTCACGACCAATCTTAAGAATCCATTCTGTTTTACCATAAGGTAGAGGGCGATAAGGGTTATTAAAGGATATAAAACGATGATTTTCTAAATCCTCAAGAGCTTTTGGAATTCCTCTTTCCCTAAGATATTCTGGGCTTGCGTAAAGGTGCTGAGTGCGGGTAGTTAAAAAGGTCTGAATAAGAGTATCTCCTCCAAGAGAATCAAAGTTTCTTATACTGATATCTGCTTCTCTAGTTTTAAGGTCAAGGCTCTCATCATTACATATTAAGTTAATTTCTACTTCTGGATAAAGGTTGGCAAAATCAGCTATATGTTCGAATAGACTAGTACTTGCCATTCCAAATCCTGTAGTTAATTTAAGTTGTCCGCTTACTTCATTCTTTTTTTGTTGTATTGCTGTGATGGCATTCTCTGCTTCAATAATCATGTTCCGTGCATGGTGGAAGAGAGTTTCTCCATCCTCTGTCAAAATCACTCCTCGAGCATTACGGATAAAAAGCTTTGTTTTTAAAGAGTGTTCCAGAATAGAAATAGAACGTCCTATGGCGGATTGGGTAACATTGAGCCGCTTGGAGGCTTTGTTGAAGCTTCCTTCTTGGGCAACTGTATAGAAAACTTTGATTTTATCCCATTCCATACCACACACTCCTTTACTTTGAGGACATATAAGAAAAAGTTTTACCATGCCAAAAGCTTAAAATTAGTAAGACCATAGCACAGGCAAAAGCAATTTCAGTGGTGATGGCAAATACTTGTGTGAAATTTTCTACCGACGAAACAGGGGCGCTAGAGCTTGAAGACGCTTTCAAGAAAATAGATTTACTCAACCAAACGGCAAGATAATGACCATAAGCAGCGGCAAGGTACCATAAGCCGATAACAATCCCTTTCTTCTGTTGAGGGGCAAATTTCGTTGCTAAAGAAAGGGTGATTGGTACAATGCACAATTCACCTAATGCATGAAAAAGAAAAGCACCTACAATCCACCAAACACCTGGGCTTGTGGATTCTGTCACAAAGAAAGTGCTCAACCATAGAACACTAAAGCCAATGGCAATAACAGCAAACCCTATGGCTAATTGCTTTAAAGGGGATAAGTTAACTGAAAGGTTAAGCAGTCGACTAAGGAGAAATCCAATGGTGATGGTAAATAAAGGATTGAGACCTAGAAACAGAGACGAGGGTAGATTTTCGAACCCGCCGATGCTTCGGTTAATATGCTTTTCGATAAAAAGAGTTACAGAGCCGCCCGCTTGCTCAAACAGAGCCGCAAAAAGGCAAAACAAGAAGATGACAAGAAACATGAGGAGAGTGTTCTTCTTGTTCTCAGAGGAGATATATAAATAACCTAAGTAAATGCCAACCAGAGGGGTGAGGTAAAGAATAAGATAATCCATCCACTGAGGAAAATTGAGGAAGTAATATATAAAAACGCTACTTGCCAATCCTCCCGCACTAAATAATATAATTTTCAGCCAGTTAAGGCTGAGAGAAAAGGTATCTGAGGTATATCTAAACGCAAAGAATAACCCTATCAAAGCACTAAAGAGACAGGCAGTAAAGCTAATTTGCCAGCCATAGATTTGCTTGAGAATTCCGCATAGAAAAGGGGCGAGCGCTGATCCAACATTAATCATGACATAATAGAATGTATAACCAGAACTACGATTTTGGTCTTTCCCAACATACAGCTGATCTATTAAATAAGGGATGGTAGGCTTAAAGAGACCTTGACCAACGATTAAAACCACTAAGCCATAAAGAAAAGTTTGCCCATAGGGCAGAGATATTAAAAGGGTGCCAAGGCATGTTATAGTAACACCAATTCTTAAATTAAAGGTACTAGACCAATACTTATCTATAAGCAACCCTCCAATAAGGGGAGCTAAATATAAGAAGGCCATTGTGTTGCCATAAAGGGTGAGAGCCTGGGAATCTGAGAAAAACATGCCTTGCGTAAAATAAAGAACAAGAAGAGAACGTATACCGTAAAAAGTAAAGCTTTGGAGCAGTTGGATAAAACTTAATTGGTAAAGGGAAGCAGGATTATTGGTTATATTTAAGGGAGGGCGCATGTTGAGAACTCCTGACTTGTCTCCATAAGTAACAAGATATATAGTTAAGCAAAATAAAGTAACCTTTACTTTATTTTTACCAAAATAAACTTAATAAAAATAAAATGACATACATCCCTTTTCCTTCTTTGAAAACCTGCTGGTATAATGACAAGTCTGGTTTTACGCTTTCCCTTCCTTGGGTAACTTTAGAAATTGACGTCACAAGAGAAGATTTTCCTTGGATAGAAAAAGCAATAGACTTCTTACATATAGACAACAATAACGAGGAAGTACAAAAGTTTCTGGGGATCCTAAGTGATCATTCTGTTGCCTACATTAATCCTCGCACGGAACTTAAAAATGCAAGAATAATGCCTAATGAGGTTTTACAGGCCATTCCCCTACAGACTCCATGGGAGCTTGCCGGATGGGTATTAAGAGGGAGCGATTCTTCCCTTCACAATCTACAGCTTAGTCTTCAGTGGCAATGGCGTTTGGAAGAAATTTGTCAAGTCTCTCAAATTGAGGGAACAGACTTTTATGATCCTGTAACGGTTATAACCTTTTTAAGAGGGTTGATGTTGGAAGCTGATGCAACAACAGATCAATTCAGAGTAAACCTTCCCAATAGTCTAGACCTCCTAAGACAGCATGATGAGAAGAAATTTTTTGAGTTTATGAAAGGAATGCTCAGGCAAACCCATTATATTACGCAAAAATTCCAGGAATATGCACCTACAAGCCTGGGTAATTTTCCTGAAGCAGCTGATGAGATCACTCAATTTTTAAAAGAGGAAAAAGGCCACGACAAGCTCATGGAACATTCTCTTAAGGTTTTAGGGTGCGAAAACCCAACAGAAATTGATCCTTCTTTAGAAACGACTCTCACCATGGATATCTTTAAAAAAGCTATAGAAATTTGCCCTATGGCTTTTGTCGCTATGGTTGGATTTTTTGAAGGAGGGGAGTACGGTGAGTCAGATCCTATAGCCGACATTTTAAAAAAATCCTCTTTGCCGGAAGCTGCATTAGGCTATCAACGTCACTTTGAGATCAACAGACAAGAAAATCACAATAATATGGTTTATACTCTGGCACAAAAACTTCCTTTGCAAACTTATGAAAGTGTTCTTTTTACAGTACGGGCATTAGAGCTAGTTTGCTACCTTGCTAGCTCTTCTGACCGAGTATTAGCGATGAGAGCAGAAGCTTTAATAGAACTTGGTTAAGAAATTTATATTTCCTGATCGGTTTAATTGAATCCTTGAGAACATTAACGGAATACTTCTTTTAGACTTTCCCTCACCTCTTGTAAAATTTGCTTTTTAGGAGGGGGAGAGTCGGGGACAAACTGTTTTATCCATATTTTCCAAAAAGTATCCACATCTTTCATAAGAGTTTCATTAAACAAATCATCTATGGACTCAAAAAGAATAGATTTTTCCAAGCATTTTACTTTAGTAGCGTCAGGAATTGCCTTTTTATCAAGCTTAAAAGGCTCCTTGTGCAGAATATGCCACAGATCATAGTAATTCATCGCCAAATCATAATAGTCTCTACCGCGGTGTCGAACCCATTTTCCCTCATCTATTTTTCTACTAAAATCTAAAAGTTCTGATATTTTATCACACACTATTTCTTCAAGAGAATAGGTTTTTATTAAAGCATGGAGCGGCTCATTATAAGGCGGGGTGATTTCTCTCTCGCAAATGGAAAAATAAGTACCTTTAGGAAAACTAAGCTCAATTGTAATTTTTGGAATGTATTCTTTTTCCCAAGGATACCTAAATGACACTAAAAAATTTTTCAGATTGTTAATAATAATTGGGATAGCTACAACACTAACATCATGCCCTCTTCTTTGTAGGGATTCTTCCGTAAATTGGCAAGCAGTACGAATTAAATCATTTAATTCGTCGTCATTAGGGTAATCACCTATGACAGAGAAATCTATGTCTTGTGAGAATCTGTTATAGTCATCAAAATAGCATTTTCGAAGGCAAGTGCCTCCTTTAAGTACCAAATGAGGGCGAAGTTCTTGGGTTTTTGAAAAGCCATACAATAGCCAAGAGATGGCATAATCTTGTTCTATTAAAGATCTGTCAATAGATGTTTTTTCTTGTTGCTCTTCAATTAATTTACTAATTAACATCGATTAATAATCTTACTAAATATATTTCTTATTTATTACTATACCAGAGCAATTATCAATTTTTTTTAATTTTAGAGAGTATTGATTAAATGTGCTGTCATATATGAATCTTTTCAGCTAAAAAACAGGAGTAAACGTAACTCAAGAGGATGGAAATTTTGTTACATAAAATTATTATTTGAGCAACACCCAAATGCCTAATCAGTGACGTTTGAAAATTTACCTCATAGGTATTGATAAGCAGATCAAAGAATTTTTCAGCTTCTTCATTCGTCTCATTAATCCACATCTCGTCTAGCTGATCCTTGGCTTTTTTTGAAGAGGAGTGATATGGCAATTTATTCAAAATAACCAACTCAATATCAAAGGTGTTTGGTCTAAGAAAAAACTTTTGTATATCCAATTTTCATAAAGCCCTCTTACGAGAAATTTTCTTTGCAAAACCTATGGCAAAATATTTTACTTTTGCGCATGATTTTTGCGACGAACAAAGGATAATGCTTTCCAAGCTTTTGATCTTCGTTGCAAAAGTCAGGATTTTTGCAATCATAGGTCAGGTTAAGTATTTACTAGTTTAAAGTTATCTCAAAAGTTAGCTGCAAAACTTTATCTTTTTGCTGTATGTTTTGCAAATAAATTATAGAGATAGATCATGAAAATTGGCTATGCACGCGTTTCAACGACTGATCAAAATTTGGAATTGCAATTAACCGCTCTGAATCAAGCGGGCTGTGGACGTATCTATCAAGAAAAGATTTCTGGATCAAAAAGAGAACGTCCTGAATTACAAAGATTGATCGATCAGCTTCGCCCTAACGATATTGTAGTCGTTTGGAAATTGGACAGACTCGCCCGTTCAACCCAGAATTTACTTGAGTTAGTAGAATTGATTAAAGCAGCGGAGGCGTCTTTTTGTTCCCTCTCAGAGCCTTGGGCAGATACAACTTCTCATTCTGGTAAAATGATTATGACTGTGTTTGCTGGTATTGCAGAATTTGAGCGTGACCTAATTCGTGAACGCACGTCATGTGGTCGAAAGGAAGCTTTAAAGCGTGGGGTACGTTTTGGAAGACCAAAAAAAATGAACGATGAACAAAAGGCGTTGGCTCAGCGGCTTTTACAGGAAGGTAAATCAATTAAAGAAATAGCCAAAACTTTCAATGTCCATAATGCAACAATATATCGATTACTTGAGGAAAGGAGGATATGCGATTCCTTAAGTCGGTTGGCTGTTCCATTGCTCCCCTAACCCCGATTCACAGGTGTTCGGGTTAGTGAGTTTGTTAAGATCAAACTCAGCGATGTAGATTTCGAATCTTGCCAAATCCGTATCCATCAGGGCAAAGGGGGAAAAGACCGAGTAGTTCCGTATCCATCTATTTTTAAGGAAGTCTTGGCAATTCACGCCGATTCTATGGCCAAAAAAGGGGCAATTTATCTTTTTGAGTCGATACGAAAGAAACCTTATACTGATCGAGGTATTAGAAAAATACTGGAAAATTACACGAAAGAGGCAGGACTTTCCCAACCCATATCCCCACATAAATTACGGCATTTCTTATTTACCTGGCTCAAAAAACAAGGCATCGATGATGCTCTCATTCAACCTTATTCTGGCCATGAAAGCCGCCAATCCCTTGAAATATATTCAAAACTTTCCATCACCGACGCCCAATCTGAGTACGAAAGCGTTATTAAAAAGTTTCCAATTTAAGAGCGTATTTTTGCAAGTGGCCCCAAATCGCTCGATTCCTCACACCGGGCCTTTAAAGTGATTCACATGATTCTTCGTGTACGGCAAAAAATTCGACCGGGCAGGTCTTTTCCAAGACGATCATTAAAACCGGAAAGAAGATGGGAAAAAAAGGGACTAAAACCAGTACTGCCTAACTAACCGAATGACATTGTTGTGACTGGAACCCCAAGATATGCTCCAGAGTTCGAGAAAAGATTACGCTGGTATGCCAAGCCGCTCGGATTTAGATGGAAAGTTGATGAGAGTGTGCTGCAGCAAGCAGCATGAGAGATGGGAGTAGACCTCCCGTAGTCGGTTTACAGGAGCAGGCTACAAACCACCATAAGCGGCTTTGTTTAAGAGGCAAGGTCGTGAGCGTTATGGAAAAGGTACAGCAATGTATCAGGTATAGATCAAGAAGACGAACAAACGTGAATCACCGTTCAAGTGTCGAAAGATTAGAAATGGTATCGAAACTGGAGAGTTCTCGTTGCTCCAGGATAAGCCTGGCGACTACCTGTTTATTGGCCAGGCGGCACCCGGCATAGAGGTGGCGTGAGCTTGATCTAGGCTCTTATGTTGAACTGCAGGAACCTGTTGCTTTGATGATAAGGGAGAAATTCAAGTTGTTAACCTAACAAGAATGAGAGTACTGATGCAAAGCGCAGGGGCGGACAAGCTTGTAGTAGTGATGAAGTTGCTGTAATGGCAATGGAGTGAAGGGGTTTGGCCACTGAGCTGTAACAATAGGCCAACTTAAAACGTAAGGATGAACCGTTGAAACCAGCAAAACCGTTTGAAATTTCTAAGAAGCTTATATGGCAAGCCTATAAGCATGTTAAAGCTAAAGGAGGTGTTTCAGGAATTGATGGAGAATCAATAAATGACTTTGATAGAAACCTAAAAAGAAATCTTTACCAAATATGGAACCGTCTATCTTCAGGGTCATACTTTCCACCAGCAGTTAAGGGCGTCCTAATTCCTAAGAAGGATGGAGGAATCCGCCTTTTAGGAGTGCCTACGGTCTCAGATCGTATTGCTCAGATGGTTGTGAAGATGGCACTAGAACCTATAGTGGAACCCATATTTGATGAGAATTCATTTGGATATCGTCCCGGAAAATCAGCTCATGATGCTATTGCCCTCACCAGGCAACGATGTTGGAAATATGATTGGGTTGTCGAGTTTGACATTAAAGGTCTGTTTGATAATCTGGATCACGACCGACTGATGAGAGCTTTACGTTTTCATTGTGATTGCCCCTGGATTCTTCTGTATGTAGGACGGTGGCTTAAAGCTCCCCTGCAGCATGAAGATGGAACCATTATGGTGCGTGAAAAAGGGACTCCTCAAGGAGGGGTGATAAGTCCCCTACTTGCTAATCTATTTTTACACTATGCCTTTGATGCATGGATAAGAAGAGAGCTACCGAATCTTGCCTTTTGCCGTTATGCTGATGACGGTGTGCCACGAGCACAAAGAAGGATTGTATGAAGCCAGAAGTATGATTTGAATTTGTGTGCAACTGTATGAGAGATGGAGGTAGGCCCTCCGAAGCCGCTTTGCAGGAAGAGGCTTCAAACCACTCTAAGCTGCGCTGGTCAAAAGCCAGGGTGGTGAGCGTTAGAGAAAAGGTATCTTGCAAGATATCAGGTAAGAATCAAGGAGATGAAGCGATTAAACCACTGCTGAAGTGTCGAAAGCGTATCGATGAGATCAAAACCGAGGGGGAGTCGTTAACTCGGGATAAGCTTAGCGGAAACCTGTTTACTGGCTAAGTGGTCTCCGGCATAGAGGTGGCATGAACTTGACTCAGGCTCTTATATGGAACGTGGGAACTTGTGCTCTGATGCAAAGGGAGACATCCAAGTGGAAGCCCCACAAGGATTAGAGTACCAAAGCAGAGCACAGGGGCGGATTGACTCGTATTAGTGAGGAAGTTAGTGAAAGCTAATGGAGCGAAGGGGTCGAGTTATCTGGTTTTACTATTGAGTCAACCATGAAGATGGAAGGAACGAAGTGAGTAAGACGAAACCATTTTGTATTTCCAAGCAAAGCGTAATGGCCGCTTGGGAAAGAGTTAAGGCGAACAAAGGGGCCTTTGGGGTTGATGAAGAATCTATTGAAGATTTCGAATTAAACTTAAAGGATAACCTTTATAAGTTATGGAATCGAATGTCATCGGGTACCTACTTTCCTCCACCAGTGAGGGCAGTGGAAATACCGAAATCTGACGGCAGTAAGCGTTTATTAGGAATTCCGACCGTTTCGGATCGAATTGCACAAGCAGTTGTTAAGAGCTACTTGGAAAATATAGTCGAACCGAAGTTCCATGAAGATTCTTATGGATATCGTCCTGGGAGATCAGCATTGGATGCGGTAGGAGTAGCCAGGAAGCGTTGTTGGCGGCAGGATTGGTGTATTGATCTGGATATCAAAGGCTTCTTTGATAACTTAGATCATTCATTGATGATGAAAGCAATAAAATTCCATACAAAGGAGAAGTGGATTCATCTTTACATTGAGAGATGGCTAAAAGCCCCTTTACAAACAGAAGATGGAGAACTGATCAAAAGGGAGAAAGGCACTCCCCAAGGGGGAGTTGCTAGCCCTTTGCTAGCCAATATATTCATGCATCATGCGTTTGATGAGTGGATGAGGAGATACTTTCCTAATGTAAAGTATGAGCGTTTTGCAGATGATATTTTGGCGCACTGTAGTTCGCTAAAGCAAGCGGAAAAGGTGCTGGAGGGAATCAGGAACAGATTGAAAGAATGTGGTCTTGAGTTACATCCAGAGAAGACAAAGATTGTGTATTGTAAGGATTCGGATCGCAAGGGCTCTTACGAGCACGAAAGTTTTGATTTTCTTGGGTACACATTTCGTCCTCGTCTGTCAAAGAACAAGATGGGGAAGGGCTTTGTAAACTTTACGCCCGCGATTAGCAAAGAAGCTGCAAATCGGATTAGAAAAGAAATCCGAAGTTGGAAGATTCATCTGCGAAGTGACAAGAACATTGATGACCTAGCAAGGATGTTCAATGCCTATGTACAAGGATGGGTAAATTACTATGGACGATACTACAAATCGGCCATGTATCCATTTTTGCGTAACATAGAGCGTTATCTGATCCGATGGGTTATGAGGAAATACAAAAGATTCCAAAGGCATAGACACAGAGCAAGGAATTGGCTGGGTCGTGTAAGAAAACGCGAGTCTGGATTATTTGTTCACTGGAGATTAGGTCTTGGATCACCGGTTAGATAATGGGAGCGGTGTGAGTCGAGAGGTTCATGCACCGTTCTGCGAGCAGCATTGGGGGAAGTTCCCGATGCTGACTCACCTTATAGTCACAGCGGCTTCAGCAGAGCTTCTCCAAAACGAAGTGATGCCAAAGCTGGTTGAATTCCTTAAAACAGTTGGACTTGAGTTATCGACAGAGAAGACAAAGATTACACCGATTGAAAAGGGGTTTTCGTATAACTTCGTATAATGTATGCTATACGAAGTTATTACGGCATTTGCTAATAACTTACTA
>NZ_JQAK01000002.1:112436-161885 GCF_000757605.1 Candidatus Paracaedibacter symbiosus
GGGACTGCTTTGGCCAAATCAATCATGACTGGCTTCTTGCAAATATTCCTATGGACAAACAGATCCTCAGGAAATTTATCAAAGCAGGCTTCATGGAAAAAGGTCATCTCAACCCAACAATGAAAGGAACTCCACAGGGTTCGGTGATTTCGCCAGCACTTACGGTTATAACCTTAGCTGGTTTGGAGGGCAAGCTCCGACCAGCCAGCGAGAACCAGAGAAAAGGGAAGAAAATCAATACCATTTCCTATGCTGATGACTTTATAGTCACAGCGGCTTCAGCAGAGCTTCTCCAAAACGAAGTGATGCCAAAGCTGGTTGAATTCCTTAAAACAGTTGGACTTGAGTTATCGACAGAGAAGACAAAGATTACACCGATTGAAAAGGGGTTTGACTTTCTTGGCTTCACAATGCGCAAGTACAAGAATGGCAAAGTCCTAACCAAACCCTCAAAGATAAATATCAAGAGATTTTTAAAAGAAATCAGAGAGTTGATCCGAAAAGGGGCAGCACTGCCAACAGATAAGCTAATCCATGCGTTAAACGAAAAGATAACCGGATGGACAAATTACTACCGCAGTGTCGTGGCATCGAAAGTCTTCGCTCAAATCGACCATGAACTCTTCCAGGCCCTCAAACGGTGGGCGCTCAAAAGGCATTCCCGAAAAGGCATAAAGTGGATTATGAAACACTACTGGAAGAGCCATAAGGGCGATAATTGGCGTTTCTATTGTCTGATAAAGGATAAAGAAGGGAAGAAGAAAACCCTCTTCCTAAAACGCGCAATAGACACCAAGATTCGCCGTCACATTAAAATTGTCGCTAAAGCTAATCCTTTTGACCCTTTTTACAAGGAATACTTTGTAAAGAGAGAACAGGAAAAGCAACGCCGTTGTAAACTCAGTTACGACACTGAGCTGACCGGGTTGAAAACCATTCAGCCTTATTGAGGGCTTGAGCTGTGTACGGTGAAAATCGTCCGCACAGTTCTGAGAGGGCTGCCCAGGAGTAATCTTGGGCTTGCTACTCGACTATTTGTGCATTTTTCTCGATAAATTAAATCTGTAAATTGTGGGTGCTGAGCTGCCATTTTAGCATGACCCCCAAGTTTTAGATGGTCTCCATAGTGAATATCAAATATAATGACAACTACATTATTACATTAGGAACAAAGTTGGTAAAAAATAGGGTCTTTGTACACACCGGGCCTTGATTTAAATCTACGCTTTTGATTTTTCTTTTTACCCTATGAATATGAGTTGAATCTTGAGGAAGATACTGCTCCATAAGTGTTAATGATCTTAGTAAATAATCAAGGCTTTGCTGGCTGAATTTCTTAATCTTAGTTAAATCCTTAGTACCCCTCAAATTTGCAGCTTTCCGTTGGTAAATTACAGACAAATCCTCCAATATAGTATAAATATCAGGATATTCTTGTGATTCAAAATTAATTAACGCTTTCTGAAGCAAGATTTCTGCTTCGGCTAAATCATCTCGTTCGAGGTAAATCCTTGCTAACTCAATATATAAGCGGTCAATCTCTGAGTGTGTTTCACCATAGTGTTTTTTAAATACACTAATACTTTTTTCGATCAAATCTTTTGCAGTTTGATATTGTCTTAAGTCTTTATAAGTAACCGCTAAATTCGCCATAGACCAGCCTGTCCATACATAGGTCTCTGAGAAGTTTTTTCTATAAATTTCTTCACCTTGCTTTAAAAGATCTTCTGCAACCCTCAGATTTCCTATAATACGATTTGTATCCCCTAAAAATATTAAAATTGGCGCGATACGTACATGATCATTTGGATAATATTTTTTATACTCGGCCCAACTTTTTTCTAAAAGAACTTTAGCTTTTCCATAATCTCCTAAAAATTTGTATGTATCGCCTAAATAAGCTCGAGCCCAATTTACACCGATATAGTTATTTGGGTTTTCTTGGTAAATCTTTAAACTTTCTTCGAACAGTTCTTTTGCTTTCTTATAATACCCTTTATCTTTATAAATTATCCCTAAAGATCCAAAACATTGAGCAAGTGTATTTCTATTTAGGATATTGTGATCCTGGTAAAGTTTAATGCATTGACGAAGGTACATTTCACCATTTTTATAGTCACCCTTGGGCCAGTATGTATTAGCTAAACAAACTAAATTCTGAGCTATTTTATAATAATTTTTAGGGGCAAGATTTCTATAAATATTTAAGCTTCGGTTTAAAAATACTCTAGCCTTTTCAAATTCACCCCGATATCTGTACATCTCTCCTAAATAATGTAAAGTCCATCCTAATTGTGAATTTAGCTTATCTTTGTTCTTATTTAGTTTTTCAAAAGCCACTTCAAGTAATCTTTGTGCTTCATTTTCTTCACCTAGCAAAAATAGCATAACACCTAGTTTGGACTGCAAAACGGATTTAATATTAGGAGTTAAAAGTTGCTCGTGGTTTAAGATTGTGCGCACATGCACCTTCATGATTTTCATTTTAGGAATATTCAAACTATTAATAGCCTGCTCTATATATGATTCTAATGTAAGGAAGAAATCTTCAATAATTTGTTTGCTCTTATTAATACTTGCAAATCTTGAAAAATAATAAAGGCTTATATCTTGTGTGCTTTGATGCAATGAAAAACTTTTATCAGACTCATTAACATTTTTCTCGTTAGTCAATAAGGAATATTTCCTCAGACTACGCAATAAATCTTCTACAATGAATTTTCCTTTATAATCTTGTAATAGTTCAATTGGGATATCATGGTTAAACAAGATACTGATTATGAGTAAGAGATTCTCAAATTCTAAATTTTTAGAGATAACTTCTTGTAAGGTTGTGCTAACAATCTGGTAACGGGTTTGTGTATAATCACCTATTTCTCTCATGAGAGATTCTTGAGCTAGATTAAAATCTTCGTTGGGTTCTTTAATCCTTTTTAAATAATCACCAAAGCCTACTTGAGTATCTTTTATGTAGTGTGCAGCTGTAGAGATATCTAGCGGAAAACTAGTAATATTATTCAGGAATTCTCTTACTCTTCTCTTTTCATTATCATCTAACTCTGTCGGGTTACACTCGTGATATATTTTACTAAAAAGAGTAAGGGTTTCTTCTTCGTTTAGCATATTAATATCTATAACATCCTGGGAACTTATGTATTTTACATTCTTAATAGTACTATCACGTGTTGTAATGATGACCTGACCATGCCCCCAAACCTCAGTGTCTTGAGGAAGATAGTCTTTAATATCTAAAAATGTATTCATTTCTAAATTGTCGAAGATAAGAGTCCAATTTGGATAGATCTTTAGTTTTCTTTTCACAAAGATAAGTAACTCTTGGTATTTTTTATTAATGTCTAAGATTTCTTGAATGCCTCTTAGAAGTTTTTGGTCTTCTTGCGTTGAGATGATAACAGAGGCCAGAGATTCAAAAGAGCTCCTTATGCTTTCTTTTGTTTGAGCATTTACTTCCCAAACAAGGGAAGTACTATATTGGCGGACATATTGATGAGCTAGGGTTGTTTTTCCAGCTCCACCGATTCCCAGTAAAACGACCATCTTAATACCTTTTTTATCAGTAAGTCTAGCATTAATTTGGTCTATTAACTGAAGGCGCTTTAAGAGAATATTATCTGCAGGGATTGTTAGCTCAACTCTGATAGGGGGCGTTACGGCAAATTTAGGGACGTTAAATTTAGCTCCCCAAAAATGTGAGCCTATCAGATCTATTGCAAACAAACAAACGGCTATTCCAGCTCCTATTCCTGTTATTAGTTTCCAATTTTTAATTAAAACATATTCATTTTTAAGAATAGGTTCTTCTAGTTGTGATAGTGGAGATAGTTTTAGCGAGGTTGGTTGAGGTTCTGAAGATTCAAATAATTTTCTATTAAGATTTTCGTTCCCTAAATATATCAGTTTATCAAGATTGTCCCCGGGATACAGTATGACTAGAAGTTTGACAAAAGATGGAAAGAAATTTTGTAAGTCACTAAAATCTATGTAAGTGGCTTCAGCTGTTTGATCACATAGAGAGAGGTTTCTTTCTTGAGATGGTAACAAAAAAATAGTGTTTTCTAGGTTTGGGATTCCCCTCTGAATATTACCGTTTGTTAGAATGCAAAGGTTAACAGTTGAAGTGTCTATTTTAGCTGAGTCATCGGCTATTTTTATCCCTACTAACTTAAGATATCCCGTTAGCAATTCTAAAAAATCTAGGTAATTCTTATAGTATGCTTTTTCAACTTGGATAGAACAAGCAATGTCCTTTTCTCTCGTTGATTTAGAGATATTTTGGAGCTCTTGTTCAAAGTCAGATTTATATAATAGTTTCAAATAATGCTGGCGAACTACATCAACTTTACCTGATTTAAGAATGAAAGGAATAATATCTTCTTGGAATTTTTCCCTTATTCTGGCACGGATGTCTTTCTTATGAGTTTCAACAGTTTTGATACTGATTGATAAAAGCTTTGCAATTGTTTTATCGGCCACGCTGTTTACTACGCACGAAATAATATCAATATGGCGAAGAGTAAATTTTACTTCCTTGATTACTAATAAATCTTGCGAGTAAAACTCACTCGGTAGATGAAGAGTGCTAGAAGATTTAAAATGATGAGTATTAATCATGGAGAAAGCGCTCTATAAAATCGGAAAATTTTAAGCAGCACCTCATTATTCTTATTTTCTTTGAGCTGCATTATCTCTAATACCACTAATAGAATTTTACCACAACTTTTTATGAAACTCCTCATTATCCATCTTTCTATTCTTTAACGACAAAAACCGCGTTAATTCCTGACCCTTAAGGGTTACCCCTTAAGGCAATTTTCTGAGAGATAAATACAAACAATGGAAATATGCTTCACAATGCGGAACCCAACAAAGCTCTTAATCAGGGTAAAAGAATATATAAAAATGTTTTTTACCCCCGAAGATGGATGAGGAGAAGTAATTTATAAAGTGTTAAAGTGAAGGGTAATGAGGCCAAGTATATCAACTTTAAATAACTAGGAGTTAAAAATGAAATATATTATTTTAAAAAAATTATCAATAGCCATGTGTTCTTTGATTATGGTGTTATGTTCAGAAGTTCAATCTGCGCAAGACTTAACAGATCCTGAAACTATAGCACCAAGTAAAACGAATTTATTTTACCAAAATGATGATACCCAACTAAGTGATAATGAGTTAATAGCCTCAGAAACTATCAAGCTGGAAGAGTCTCCAGCCTCTTGGGCATCTTATTTATTCACCCCTTTCAAATCAGCTATTAATAATACTTATAAGATAATTAATTACGCTACACAAAACCCACAAAAAGCAATGATTGCTGGTCTTATTTTAGCAACCAATATTACAGCTGTAGCCGCAAGTTGCGATTGTAGTTGCTATTTTTACGATGTACTTAGCAGGGAAAAATCTATTGAATATATGGGTACGGCTACAGATCTGCAGATGTGTTCCAATGTATGCACTCAAAATAGCTATACCATGCGAAGCTGTAAATGACAGAGCAATACTAGATTGGGCACAAATAAAACTAATAGGGGTTCTTGAAGTTAGGGGAGCAATGGAACAGCCAACCGACTTTACGGCCATGAGGCAAATATAACAACTTTAAATAAGTAGGAGTTAAAAATGAAATATAGCACATTAAAAAGATTATCAATAACCATGTGTTCTTTGATTATGGTTTTATGCTCAGAGGTTCAATCTGCACAAGACTTAACAGATCCTGAAACGATAGCATCAAATAAAACGAAATTATTTTATCAAAATGAGGATACCCAACTGAGTGATAACGAGCTAATAGCTCCAGAAACTATCAAGCTGGAAGAGTCTTCAGTCTCTTGGACGTCATATTTATTCTCTCCTATTCAATCTGCTGTTTATAATACTTATAAGATAATTAATTACGCTACACAAAGTCCACAAAAAGCAATGATTGTTGGTCTTATTTTAGCAACCAATGTTGCAGCTGTAGCCGCAGATTGTCACTGTTATTGTAATCGTACTAGTTGGCGTTTGGGGAGGCCGGAAACATATGGGAGCAACATAGGGAAAGCTTCAGATCTTAAGATGTGTTCCGATGTATGTAATCAAAATGGTGGGACCATGAGTGGTTGTTATGAGCAGTAGTTGTATATGACATATCAATATTGGGCTGTGGTGCACAAATAAAACTAATAGGGGTTCTGTAGGAGAACCCTTAAAAGATTTCACCAGGAATTTCTTAAAATCTTCAGCCATTTAATAATAACTAAATAACAGATATATATAATCAGGCCGCAAAGAAGGCAAAATCCAACTGTTGAGTAGCCACTTCCAGTTACCCAGAAGCAGCCCTCTTGGAACGGAGCGAGCTAGTTTCCCAGCACTCCGCTCGGACCCTCATAAGGCTGAATGATTCTCAGCCCAGCTAAATCAGTCTTGTGACTGAGCAAGCAGCGCTTTTTGCGATCCTTCTCTCTCTGGTCAAAGTAGTCTTTGTAAACAGGGTTAAAAGGAGTTGCTTCGGCCATAATTTTGGTGTGGCGTCGGATTTTTGTATCGCTGGCATTTTTGAGATAAAGGAGGTTTTTATTCCCCTTTTTATCCCTGACCATACAATAAAATCTCCAGTTATCGCCTTTGTATCGCGTAAAGTAGTGGTTGATAATCCAGCGCTTTCCTTTGCGCGCATGCCTTTTCAAACCCCATCTTTTTAGCGCCAGGAAGATTTGATCATCAATGGAGGAAAACACTTTTGAAGACACAGCCGTTCGGTAGTAATTCGTCCACCCCGTTATCTTTTCATTTAACGCGTGAATGAGTTTGTCCGTTGGCCATGCAACACCCTTTTTGATAAGCATCCTGATTTCTTTTTGGAACCGATTTATATTGCCCTTTGAGGGTTTAATCAGCAGTTTTCCATTCTTGTACTTTCGTAAGTGGAATCCTAGAGGGGTCCTGCAGATTAACCCCCAAAAGTGTTCGTTCTGAGCTAAACCTCTAAAATTTCTGGATTTTTTCCGCCAATGGCGACTTTACGGTGGCGTAAGTACAAATACAAAGTAGTTTTAGAAATCTCTAGCTGTTCAGCTATTTTCTTTACAGGAATACTGCCATTTTTATAAAGCGCCTCAGCAATGACGGCCTTTTCTATCGCTGACTGAGATAGTCCTTTTGGTCTCCCCCCTTTTCGCCCGCGAGCCCGAGCTGATTTTAACCCTGCTTGTGTGCGCTCGAGAATTAATTCCCGTTCAAATTCTGCAAGGGAAGCAAAAATTCCAAAAATTAACCGTCCTTGAGGAGTAGTAGTATCGATTGGGTCATTCAAACTAATTAACCCCACCTTTTTTTCAATTAATTTTGTTGTCAGGTGGATTAAATGTGCCAAGTTTCTGCCAAGCCTATCTAATTTCCAGATAACCAATGTGTCACCTTCTCGAAGATTTCGCATTATCTCATCAAGTATAGGTCTTGCTGTTTTTGCACCACTGGCAATTTCTTCATGGATTTGAATACAACCAGCCTCTTTTAGTGCCTCCACCTGCATAGATAACGATTGGTCTCTGGTTGAAACACGAGCATATCCTATTTTCATGTACTTTAGTCCATTTTACTAATAAAAAAATAATATTTTGAACCTAGATTAACTGAACCATTTTATCTTACCAGAAATAGGCGTAGAATCCCACCTTAGATAACTGAACCAGCCAGTCCAGCTAAACCTCCGTTTTTTTGAACCCCATGAATAAACTAAAGCGCCTTTCTCTTCTACCCGAATCTGAAATTGCCGATCTCTATGCAAGACCAGTTTTTAACCACAATGAGCAATTGCTCTATTTTGAAATGACATCAGTACTAATTTGCTAGAATTTCGCCCATTGCATGGGCGTATATAGTCTTTAAAAGAATAATAGCGGCATTGATATAGATACAATGGTTAGCGCACTTGAAAAACACTTAAAACAGCACTTCTGGAAAGCAGCCTAACTCAGAACGAACACTTTTGGGGGTTAATCTGCAGGACCCCTTAGAGATAACCTTGCTTTCAAAAAGACGAGGATAGGCAGTACGTTCAATGGAGGTCATAATTTTGCTTTCTGTGTTTCAAAAACAAGTGTTTTTGGGATGGTTGATTGGGAACTTGAGTTTTTATTTAAAAGAGGCTAAGAATTGTTCCAAAACTACTTTCAATTAACTTTGTATCAAAAGCATCTTAGATTCTAGGGTTTTGGAATGTTTTTGATGGAAGAAGACTTGTATGAAATTTGGCTATGCCCGTGTGTCAAAAAATGATCAAAGTTTAGATATCCAAATGCAAAAACTGCAAGCAGCTGGATGTGATGAAATCTTGATGGAGAAAGCCTCAGGAGCTAAAGATGATCGCAAAGAACTAAACCGGCTTTTAGACAAGATACCGTCTTTAGTGTCAACAATGAAAAGCAAGATTTTGATTGAAAGATTTATTACTTTTCAAGATTCCAAAAAATATATGGAGTAGCTTTCTCATGATAGCGACAATTATAACTTTTGGACGTTTACCTTTACTTACCAGGCGATTTACAAAGGCTTGAAAAGCGTTGTTATGATTTTTTACAACAATCGCCGACATATAGAGCGCTTTTCTAATCTTCCTAGAACCCAATCTGGAGATATGAGATTTACCCTTAACAGACGTTCCAGATTGGAAATGAGATGGAGTAACACCTACAAAAGCAGCATATTGTTTGGCATTCTCAAAACGACTGACATCAGGCATATCAGCTAAAATGGTCATTGCCGTTTTAGTTCCGATTCCCTTGATTTCTGTAAGGATATCATATTGCCTTTTCAGTTGTGGCGAGTCATTGATAATATTCAATGCTTCTTGTTCTAATTTTTTTATCATGTCTTTGATAAATTGCATTTCTTCATTTATGGAGTTTGCTACAATTTTATTTATAATTTCTTTCTCAAGGGAATTGATCAATCTGTTTAATTCCATTTTAAGAGTATCTATTCGAGCATTAACTTCGTGTAATTCTTTATTTTCCCGAGACTTTGGGCTCCATAAAACAGGAAAATTTTGCAAGCAAAACATCGCAATTACTTCACAATCAGATTTATCTGTCTTCTGACGTATCATCTTACTGATTCTGAAAGACTTAACTTGCAAGGGGTTAATTACGCTTACCTTATAACCAGAGTTGTATAAAAAATCTGCTACTGCTTCTGAATAAGAACCAGTGGATTCCATACAAATATGAGGATCAGTAAGCCCAAATTCCTTAATCCATGAAATTAACTCTTCACACCCCGTGCCATTATTATTAAAAGAATTTTTCTTGTTTTTTCCGTTAAACATAGCGCAAGCGTCAAAGGTTTTTTTTGATATATCAATCCCAATAACATGAACATTTTGCATATTTGCCTCACACAGTATAATGATCATGGTTTTTAACCAACCTTGTAAAATGCATGATCACTCAATTTTGAGGTCATAAGATACCGTTCGGTTTTAAAACCAGATATGGGCAGAGAGAGTTGACTCTTTATGACGTGCTCACATGGCACAGGTACGTAAACGGCTTCTCTCTGCCTTTTATACCAGCATATTAGCTTCATATACTGGATACTTGAAAGATACAAGGAACGTAAAGTACCATAGGCCCCCTTAGTGATTGATAGCATCTCTGATGCGCATGATGGTTTGTCGGCTTGTGTTAAAGTTCCTTGCAATAGCTGCAATAGATTTCCCTTCCTGTAATTGCTGTATCGCCTGTTTTGTTTGTAATTCTGATAAAATTTTTGGTCGACCAAGAGTTTTCCCTTTTGATTTGGCTCTAGCAAGGCCAGATTGTGTGCGTTCAATTAAGAGATCGCGCTCGAATTGAGCAACGGCATTGATCACTCCCATAGTCATTTTTCCAGCTGAACTCGTCAGGTCAACACCTCCAAGCGCCAGACAGTGAACCCTGATTCCCATTTTCTCTAGTTTAGCAACAGTGATGCTTACATCAATGGCATCACGCCCTAATCGATCGAGCTTAGTGACAACCAGCATATCTCCCTTTTCCATTTTATCTAACAAGCGTGCAAATCCTTTACGTCGGGAAATATGCATGGATCCGGATATTGTTTCAGTAATTATCCGATGCGGCTCAATGGCAAACCCAGCGGCTTTAATTTCTTTTATCTGGTTTTCAGGTTCCTGTTCAGTTTTGGAAACCCGGGCATAAGCAAAAGTACGGGGCATAATCGAATATAAAGTGTATTAAAAAGGATGTCCTAAATGTTTCATATGTTCTAAAGTGCGTCAATATAATTTTTGGACAGGGAAACAAGCTATGTCCAAAACCGATCGTTTTTGGACACCCATAATCATTTTCATTAGGCGTCTCGGTTGAGTAGAACGGCCAGATCACTCTGACCGAACCCTATAACGGTAATAGTAGCGAACAGCAAAGCCGATAACACTTTTAGGGATACGATATCCTTTATAATGATCTCGCATAATCAAAGACTTTCTCTTATTTTTGAAAGATTCTTACAAAATTCAACGAGTAACATGTAAAAGTAGAGATGTGTATACCTTTTACACGTTTAGTGGCCAACCCTCTTTTACCTTACATGTTTACAAGAATATCCAAAGAAATTCAGAGATATACGCAAAAGTTGGTGACGTGTCATTTAAGCAGCGTGCTTGGTATCATCCAGGATGACTTCACAACCGTTATTAAATTTGACACCTGAGATGATTTTTGGCAATTGGTTTTTGCCATCCAGGCGCCGCCACCTTTTTTCAGCTTCTTTAATAAGTTTAAACACCATAACAAAAGCTGTTTGGCGAAGATAGGCAATTTTTTGATCGTTTTGTTCGATGTTTGACTGTGGCAAAGGTGCTTTCTATTGGGTTTGTGGTTCGAATATGCTTCCAATGCTCAGCTGGAAAATCATAAAAGTTCAACAGTTCCTCGCGATCTTTGCTCAAGCAGTGAGTAGCCTTTGGATACTTGGCCTGGTACTTTTCAATAAATAAGTCAAAAGCTTTGCTGGCATCTTCTTTTGTTTCAGCCATCCAGATGTTTTGTAGGTCACTTTTGGCTTTACCATGCAAAGATTTAGGAAAATTATTCAGCACATTCATTGTTTTATGGACCCAACAGCGCTGAGCTTGCGTCTTAGGCCATATCTCCTCTAACGCTTTCCAAAAACCTAAAGCGCCATCCCCAACAGCCAGCTTCGGAGCAACGGTCAATCCCCTGGCTTTGAGATCCAGCAACAACTCCCGCCAATTTTGGGCACTCTCACGATAACCGTCTGTAAAGCCAACGAGTTCTTTTTTGCCTTCTGGCGTGGCGCCAATGATGACGAGAAGGCACTGTTTCTCCCCCTCAAGACGAGCTTGCAGATAAACACCATCAGCCAACATGTAGTCGAGTAGCAAGCCCAAGATTACTCCTGGGTAGCCCTCTCAGAACTGTGCGGACGATTTTCACCGTACACAGCTCAAGCCCTCAATAAGGCTGAATGGTTTTCAGCCCGGTCAGCTCAGTGTCGTGACTGAGGTTGCAACGGCGTTGCCTTTCCGCTTCTCTCTTTACGAAGTAGTCTTTGTAAAAAGGGTCAAAAGGATTAGCTTTAGCGACAATTTTAATGTGACGGCGAATCTTGGTGTCTATTGCGCGCTTCAGGAAGAGGGTTTTCTTCTTCCCTTCTTTATCCTTTATCAGGCAATAGAAACGCCAATTATCGCCTTTATGGCTCTTCCAGTAGTGTTTCATAATCCACTTTATGCCTTTACGGGAGTG
This sequence comes from Candidatus Paracaedibacter symbiosus, assembly GCF_000757605.1. GTDB lineage: Bacteria > Pseudomonadota > Alphaproteobacteria > Paracaedibacterales > Paracaedibacteraceae > Paracaedibacter_A > Paracaedibacter_A symbiosus. Next base: position 124,220 of record NZ_JQAK01000002.1, read on the forward strand.
CCTTTTGAGCGCCCATCGTTTGAGGGCCTGGAAGAGTTCATGGTCGATTTGAGCGAAGACTTTCGATGACACCACACTTCTATAATAATTGGTCCATCCTGTTATCTTTTCATTTAACGCGTGGATCAACTTGTCGGTGGGCAGCGCGATTCCCTTCTTGATCAAACTTCTGAGTTCTTGTCGGAACTGCTTTATGTTTGCCTTGGAGGGTTTCGTGAAGACACGTCCATTCTTGTATTTTCGTATGTTAAATCCAAGAAAATCGAACCCGTCCTCAATCGAGGTAATCTTTGTCTTCTCTGTCGATAACTCAAGTCCAACTGTTTTAAGGAATTCAACCAGCTTTGGCATCACTTCGTTTTGGAGAAGCTCTGCTGAAGCCGCTGTGACTATAAAGTCATCAGCATAGGAAATGGTATTGATTTTCTTCCCTTTTCTCTGGTTCTCGCTGGCTGGTCGGAGCTTGCCCTCCAAACCAGCTAAGGTTATAACCGTAAGTGCTGGCGAAATCACCGAACCCTGTGGAGTTCCTTTCATTGTTGGGTTGAGATGACCTTTTTCCATGAAGCCTGCTTTGATAAATTTCCTGAGGATCTGTTTGTCCATAGGAATATTTGCAAGAAGCCAGTCATGATTGATTTGGCCAAAGCAGTCCCGAATATCACCTTCAAGCACGAATGTCGCTGATTTTGCTCTTCCCAATGCAATGAAGCATTGTTCAATCGCATCATGAGTCGACCGCTTCATACGGAAACCGTAGGCATTCGGGTCGGCTCGTTCTTCGACAATTGGTTCTAGGGCGAGTAGGTGTAGGGCTTGCATCGCTCGACATTTCAATGTTGGAATGGAGAGCGGTCTTTGGCCTTTTCCTGTTTTCTTCGGGATGTAAATGCGTCTTAACGGTTGTGGCTTGTAGCCTTTGCGTTTGAGACTCTTTACAGCTCTCATTTTCTGGAGATCAGTACTCCAGATCACATTATCAATGCCAGGAGTTTTAGCGCCTGCGCTGCTTGTAACTCGCTTAACGGATAAGCATTTACCGTAAAACGAGGTGGTCAGGAGTCGTTGCAAGGCTTTCACCTTGCCCTTTCTTCCTGCCCTTTCTGCCTTGGCGATACGTACTTGGAGTCGAAAGACAAAAGCTTTAATCTGATCCCAATTTATTGTGGACCAAGATTTGTCAGCTTTTGCCGAAAGGGCACCAGTCGATTGTGTCGCTGTCATTTGCGTTCTTTCATAAAGTCGATTCTCCAAGTTCTCTCACCATTGAAGACCTGCTCGAAGTGGGCTCATTTTCGTGCCGGGTAACGTTTAAACCCGTATCCACTTCATTACAAAGAGGCATTTGCTTTCTCGAGCATCCTTTACCGGCAGAACCATAGGTCTTTCTTACGATTGACTGTCCTCCTGGGAGGAGTTCTACCGGCTTACCACGTTCCGCCATAAGAGCACGCTGACTTAGTCGCCTGCTAGAGACCGGGAAACATTGATGACTGCGAAAGCCTTTGGGCCCATGGCTTTCCTATTTCCTGATGAAGGTATCAGCCGTTTACCCTCATTTAACATTACGGTCTTTTGACGCAGATTCAGATATCTTCGACATATCAGCTACCTAGCGCTCACCTGGTTTCGGCTACCAGGAGGATCCTTGGCTTGCGCTTTAAATCCCGTACTTTCGTACTTTGCTACGTTGTCCGATCCGCTCTTGATTCAGGATCGTAGGTTCATCCAGCAGCATGGATGGTGGTGTTTTCTTAAAATTAAGAGCACCACAGCTCTTATTGGCGACTTTCGTGTCGCACGTCGAGTAGCAAGCCCAAATAAGAACTGAAGCAACTCCATATGATCCGATTTACCAAGAATATTTCGGTAATCGATTAGTAAAGCGTAAGGGTAATCAGCCTAAACGCACAAAATGGAGTTTGTTATGGGAAAATTTGTTAAAGATAGAGGGCAGAAAAGCTGGGTCATTAAGTAATGACTTTATAAAGGCTTGAGCCTCGTGGACAGAAATGCCCATGCGGGGTTCTTAGGAGAATGGGGCTCAGCAATGGGTCCCGTTTATCCGGCGTATCTAGGGAAATCAAGGGAGACAGAGGAACTTAAAAACTCTGATCAAGAGCTGAAACTAGGTTTGTAAAAATCATACAGCAGGAAACTTCTTCGCCTTTTCCTTTAGCTGCTTGACGACCCCCAACTTTTAGATGGTCTCCTTAAAAGCCTAAAAATAACAACTCATTCAACATGCGTTAAGATCTAACCATAAAATCAGCATGAATTATGCAACAGGTTACCAAGTAACTTTAAACTGACAAGAATTGTTTCTTTCGTCTGACGTCAGGATAGAGTAGACTTTAACCAGACAAACTTTTGTCTCTATACCCCTCAAAATAGCTAACCGTAAATTTTGACACGAATGGGCCCAATCCCCCATTTTGCTATGGGAGAACGGATGACTGACGGTTTAGTGATTGCCGCACTTTTCGACAGGCCTTAACACATTGCCAACCTCAAACAGGACTTGTACATCATTCTGACCGTGGTAGCCAATATACCAGTTGCAACTTTCAAAAGGAGTTAGAAATGCATGGTATTACTGCCAGCATGAGTCGTAGCGGAAATTGGTGTTCCGCGAGGGAATGACGGATATATGACAAAATCAGCTGTAGGATGCTGATTTTAAAGGATAAAGTGACCAGGAAGAATTTATAGAGAATTTTTCAACTTGTTGAATTTGAACAATATTTTCCGAGAATTTTTCAACAAAACAGTAGGAAGTGCATTAAAAAACACAACTTATTGATTGTAGAGCAAAAAAACAACTCGCTAATGACTTATCTTTATTCCTGACGATTAAAAGACATAACTTTTGGAAAGCTGTGAAATTAAAGAAATTTTTACAACATCTTGTACACAATTGAATTATAATAATTTTTCATATTTTTAGATGGGGCGCAACCTCACACATATCATAATATTCTTGTTGGAAAATTAGAGAAAAAGATTATTTGAAATCAATGAGTTATAAAAAATTTCAGAAATTCTTTCTCGTCATATTTTACACTATTTTCAATAATTTGCAGCCGAGTTTGTCAAATATCCGTCATTCCGACGCCTGACCCCTTATTCGGTGATGACTTCAGAACATCATGAGACTCTACTACTCTCTTGCGCGTCTCCTCCATAGCAAAGCTCTCTAGGATACTTGTAAAAAAAAACAAAGTTAAAATGCTAAAGAATAGAATTTTACTTTTTCTAATTTTCAATTTTTCTTGCATATTCAGATTTTCTCATTCCTATAAAAATCTTCTTTATAGATAGTAGCAAGATAGCGTTAAACATACGTTAAGAGGACTCCGTCATGCATGAACTGGAATAAACTTGCTGAGGAGATAAGCTTAACATCAATGAGGGGGCAGTATACGTGGCCCTAATTTTGGGGCACCTTCAACTACAGCTTAATTTTGCTGCTAAGTTGTACAAACAATGGGGTCTACCTTTTCTGGAGATGCGGCAACGTTGACAAACATAGCAAGCATCTCCACTTCTAAGATATTACTCAACCAACTCCAATCGAGCTTTGATTTGCATTTGCTTGGTTAGCTGTTTGTCTTTCAGCCTTAGCTTTAGCTAATATTGCTGCCTTTGTTTTTTGTATATTATCAGCATACACAGAATGGGTTCCTAGCATGAAATTCTCGCTAGCCCCTAAATAATTAACTACTGCTGCTGATGTAGCACAAGCTTGAACAGTAGCTTTGTCTGTAGTATCTAGATGGCTAGTCATGAGTGTTTCTATGGTGGACTCTGATTGTTTTTTATTAACTGACGGGCAATAATCAGTGAGGCTTTCTATCACTTTTTCTCGTTCATCATTATGGCGCCTAGGATTAAACCAACTTAAGCTGTGCGATTTAAAACTCTCCTGCTTAAGTTTTTCTTTAGAAGCTTTTTCTCGCTTGTCTCTTTGTTCTTTTGCTTTTTTTGCATCGGATTTCGAAATTTTATTAAGACCAATGACATCTTCACGCATTTTTTCAAGCTTTGTTTGTTCAAATTTTATTGGATTGTTTGCATCAGTTACAGGTTTAGAGTCAGACACTAGCGCGATAGAAGATATAGCTAATTCTATTGTCTCGTTTACAATTTTGTTTTTTCTTCAATAAGCGCAAGTGTGGCTTTGTAGTTTCCAATCTCATTTTTAAGAACCTCATCCATATCCTTAGTCATAACCCCATAAGTTTTTAACCTTTGATGAGCAGCCTTCCTACGATCTAGACTCTCGCTCTTTCGCGCTCCATCAATATGGTACTTATAACCTTTTACATATTCATGTTTTACTCTTTTAAATAAGCATTCTGTAGACTTCGATTGAGGGAGGGGGCTGTCATGTTCTTCTTCCATTCTTTTATTCAAAGCTTCCTCCGTTACAGGGACCATATTTTCAACAGTGTTGATAAAAGAAGCTATGTATCCGTTTTCATCTTCTGGGTCCCACAATCTAAGATTGTCAATTATCTTCTCTCTCTTTTTAACTGTAGTAAGTGCATATGCTGTTGCAAATTTATTTTTAGCTTCATCTTCCTTTATTACAATGAGTGCGAACTTAGTACTGATCACAGGAGCTGCAAACATAGGCTCATTGTTAGGATCACTAGCATAAACATTTGCCAATAACATACATGTAATAGATGCATACTTCATAATCGGTTTTAATATAGTACTTTTCATTTTTCTTTCTCCTCAAATTTTAGATTTGATTTTTCTTCCATTCTTGTTTTTAAACAGGTTTGTTTTCTTTAATTAAATCCACTGTCTACAAACAGCCTTAGCTTATACAGAGATTCTTTTGCATGACTATTTAGAAAATTGACGTACGTTTGTGATTTTATTACCTAGGTAAAAATTAAGGGAATAAACTAACACCAAAACAATTTATTTAAACTATTTTTTAGCATAAGATGAGCTCCAATAACGCTCCCATAAAAAGACAACAATTTGGGAAAATTGTTTGAGGAGACCTTTATTCATGCAACACGATAAGGTTAAACTTCCTTCTGACTTTTATTCAGAAGACTTAAAAACAATAAACAATATAAGATTTACGGAACGAGAAATTGATATTTTTGCTTGCATTATCAAGAAAGATAGCATGAATGAGATGGATTCTCTTCTAGGGGTCGGATTCAGGACTGTTGGTACGCATATACGCAGTATTATGGGAAAATTACAGTGCAATTCGCAAGCAAGGATAAGAGAGGTTATAAAGAAACTTGATAAATACCCAATTCTAAATTCCCACTATTTAAGCTTGCGGCTTCACCAAGCTTTTATCCAGTCCTTAAAGGAAGCTTCAAAACTAACAGAAGATAGAAATGCTGTTTGCCAGATTACATATTGGGCAGACAAAAAGACAACTCTTATAAAAGGACATTGCGAACAACTAGAGAAGTATTTAAAACTTTCTGGAATCAAAGCATGGAGCAAAGGTATAGAAAACGTTAAACCCTTGACTTCCGTTACACGACCATTGGTAGCTCATACTACTATCCTCTTCGCCTTGTCCGACTCTTTGATAGAGGAATTTCAATTAGATGATGCTACAACATTCCCCTCTTTCCATCAAAATTTAGGTCTTTACCTTTTGTGTGATAGGGAACCAACCACCAGTCTTCCTCAACAAATAATTGAAAATAGTTATGTAGAACTTGGCAAGAAAGAAAATTACTATTATTCCGTTTTTGAAATTTTAAAAAAAGTATTGACGGGCGTAGATTTTGATAGAATCATTTCAGGGTTCAAAAACCAATATAAAATAATTTACGATTCGCCTGATGAACTTCCTATTCAAATAGATTCAAAAATAAGCGCTCCTCGGCAACAAGAAAGTGCAGATAGGGGTTTTTTGGAGATCTTTAGAAAGAACAAGCACTGGTTGCTTGTTGGAGGTATTCTCTGTTTTATTACCGTTGGTATTTTGTTATTAATATCTAATAAAAAAACAATTAGCGAGCCTCTTCAAAGAGATACTTTTCAAAAATTAGGCTCTATTCGATCTGATTTACCTCTCCCTTCTGAAGATAATCTTTTACAACGTTCTTACCTGGTAACTCAAATAAAAGAGAAATTAAAGGAGCAACAAGGTATTCAAACAGTGGCTATTGTAGGCATTGGCGGTGCTGGAAAAACAACCCTTGCGCGTCAATATGCACACTCCCAAAATGCAAATGTGATTTGGGAGGTTAATGCCGAAACAAAATCAATCAATCAAGCATTTGAAAATCTAGCTTATGCCCTTTCAAAGACAGAAGAAGAAAGGAAATTATTAAAAGAGATCCAAAGGATAAAAGGCCTCTTGGAACGGGAAGAAAAAATTAGGCTCTTTGTAAAAGGAAAACTGAAAGCTTATTCAGATTGGTTGCTCATCTATGACAATGTCGAGACTCTTACCGATATTCAAAAATATTTTCCTTCTGATCCAAATGTTTGGGGAAGGGGGAAAGCTATTTTGACCACAAGAGACAGTACTATTCAAAACAGTATCAATCATATCATTCATATAGGGGAATTAAGTTCTCAAGATAAATTCAATCTTTTTGCTAAAATCATAAACAATAAATTTACTGCTATTCAGGAAGAGGAAACCAGAAAATTCTTGGTTCATATCCCCCCTTTTCCATTGGAGGTTTCGAGCGCAGCCTACTATCTAAAGGCTACCAATACTCCTTATAAAAAATATTTAGGGTATTTGAAAAAATATAACCAAGAATTTACCATTCTCCAGGCAAATCTTTTAAAGGAATTAAGCAATTATACCAAAACACGGTATAGTATTATCACTCTCTCATTAAAACAAATGATAGAGACTCATAAAGACTTTAAAAATTTATTATTATTTATTAGCCTCTTAGACTCTCAAAATATTCCTAACAGCTTGTTGGATGCATTCAAAAGTGGGGCTGTTGTTGATAACTTTATTTATCACTTAAAGAAATATTCTTTTATTTCAAGTCAATCTTCTCTTTCACCTTCTTCAATTCCAAGTTTTTCAATTCATAGAAGCACTCAAGCTATAATTTTAGATTATCTTACAACAACGTTGAATTTAGAAAAAAGCAACCAACTAATAAAATCTATTGGAGATGTTTTATGCCATCACATAGATGAGATAATAGAAGAAGAAAATATCCCAAAAATAAAAAATCTAATAAGCCATATTGAAATGTTTTTATTTTATAAAAATTTATTACCTGACAAAGTTAAAGAAGTTATTTTTGGAGAATTAGGTTGTCTATATTTTTTTCTAGGAAATTACATTAAAGCAATTCCTATCCTTGAAGAAAGTTTTACAAACTTAAATAAAAATAATAACAAATTTCAGATAGAAAGTGCGTATGTTTTCGCCCATTTAGGAAATGTCTATAGAGAATTAGGGGACTATGAAAAAGCTAAGCAATTATTAGAACAGAGCTTCATGATTTATAAAAAGCATTTCCCTAATAATCTTGAGGGAAAAGCAAGGGTGTTAATACGGTTAGGTGCTGTTTACCTTAACTTAGGGGACTATGAAAAAGCTAAGCAGTTGTTAGAACAGAGCCTTATGATTTATAAAGAAGATATTTCTAATAATCACGGTTGTATTGCACAAGCTTTAACATATTTAGGCTATGTTTACAGAGCCACAGGCAATTATGAAAAAGCGAAATCCTTATATGAAGAAAGCATTTCAATCTATAAACAGCATTTTTCCGAAGATCATATCGGATTTTCCTGGATTTTAGGGCACTTGGGTGTATTTTATAGAGAACTTGGCGAATATAAAAAAGCCAAAAATTTATTTGAACAGAGCCTTACAATTTATAAAAAACACCTTTCTAAAGATCATACTTTCGTGGCTTGGATATTAACACACTTAGGAATTATTTATGGGGAATTAGGGAATTATAAAAAGGCTAAGCAGTTATTAGAACAGAGCCTCATGATCTATCACAAACCTCATTACAAGAATATTGCTTATATCGCTTGGGCTTTAGGACGGTTAGGTTATGTCCATATGAAATTAGGGAATTATAAAAAAGCCAAACATCTCCTAGAGAGGACTCTCATAATTTATAAGAAAAATTATGGCAAGGATCATACCGCAACTGCCCGAATTCTACAGAGATTAGGGCAAGTTTATTTGTTAGAAGGCAATACAGAGGCTGCTGAAAATCTCATTAGTAAGTCCTTAAAGATATTCCAACAAAATAAACACCCCGAAATTTATATTTGCTTAGAAAGCTTAGCAGAATTGTACCTAAAAAAATCTAATATTGTAATGAGTACAGGTGATATGGGACGAGCCCAAGTTTTTAAAAGGCAAGCAATTGATTGTTTAAAGGAAGCGCTAGAAATTGTAAAGGAACGAGTTTCACCCCATTCTCCACACATTACACGAATTCACTTTAAACTTGAAGCCATTAGAGCGCAACATTCCGGAGAGCATCCCAGAATATAGCCTTTACATATATTATTGCCTTTAAAGACCCTCTAATCCATGCTCACTGAGACTTTCAATTGCTGAATTCAATGTGTTACAATTCACTCGATAGGCCATCTTTTTTACTCCTTTTTTGATAATTAAAGAGTAAAACTTGGTTTATCACCTGCCAACCAGTCCTTATAACCAATTTACAGAAACAACGTTACACTATCATCTTTTATTATATCTGTTTTAATACAACGTCTCTTTTTTTGATCTTCTGGTGCCGTCAAGTTGTTGAGAGGGAAGAAGATAGACGTTCCTTGTGCCTTTCTTATTAGGCATAATGATGGTGTGAAGCCACAATCTCATTAAAGATGTCTACCGACTGGATAAACTTTTATCGATACTCTTTGGCGCTCTGTTTATACCGTCCTACTTTGGCTCCAACTACATAAGCGGGTCAAATTGTTCCTAAGGGCTTTTTGAGAGGATTATTTTGCTTTTAGCTGATCGATGCCGCTCTCTAAGCTCAATATCGATGTATTTTATCAGTGATGGCTCCTGACCCGTGCCTAGCATCATCCCGGACGTGCTCACGCGGTCTACGTTTTACATCGTCTGAGATGCCAGTATGCCTTAGCCAATGAACTGTAGATTCTATTAAAGATTCTGCTTCTTCTATGAACCCATCTTTATTAAGGTTATTAACAGCTCGATCAAAGCATGACTGAACTATTTTACGGATGTAAGTGATCGATCTGTAGGAGCCTTAGGAACAATTTGACCCGCTTATGTAGTTGGAGCCAAAGCTTCACGCTGCCATCAGGAGAAGATAAAGATAAAATCCTTAAGGAAATAGTACAAGGAAAGGAATTTAACAAAGTTGGAGATACTTTAAACGAGAACGCTGATAAAAAGCGTCCGGGGGGGAGCTAACTCCTTAAAGAAATAGGGCATCAACTCAGAATTACAAAAAAATAAGGAAAGAGTAATGACGAGAGAACTTAGAAGAAAGAAAGCAAGAAAAACGGATTTGTTGCGCAAATAGAAAAAGTTGTTATTAAAAGGTAAATGGAAGTATTTTTTTTAAAATAAAAAAGGACGACCTATGCCTTATAAAGAACGTATTAGGCGATCAGGCGCTATTCATAAACGTCAAGAGCACTATCGCCTACAGAATTGGCCAGACTATAATCAAACTTTAATAAACAGAGGAGATCTCACTTTATGGCTTTGTGAGGATCTTCACCATAAGTGGTACGCGCAAAAATCTCCTATTTCTAAAAAAGGGCGGCCTCTTCACTATTCTGATCATGCCATTACACTAATGCTAACATTAAGGCTCATCTTTAAACAAAAACTTAGACAAACTCAAGGATTGGTCAAGTCATTGTTTCATCTCCTTGGCCTTCAATTGGATGTCCCTGATTACACAAGACTATCACGTCGAGGGACTGTCCCTTTAATCACGCGCCAATTAGAAAAAATGGATGAACACGGTCACCTTGTCATTGATAGTACAGGTATTAAAGTATTTGGAGAAAGTGAATGGCTCGAAACAAAATATGGCAAACAGTACAAACGCAAAGTCTGGCGTAAGCTTCACCTTGGCATTAGCAGCAAGGGATTAATTGTTTCTCGGATAATGACTAGTCATTTAACAGATGATCGATCCTGCTTAGACGCTCACCTTAAGCAGGCCGATGCGACAAATATTACGCAACTTATTGCTGATGCGGGCTATGATGGGGAAAGTGTTTATGAAAAACTAGAATTAGACAACATTCAAGCCATTATTCCTCCAGCTCGAGGATCTCCTTCACTGTCAGAAGAGCATTGCTCTGTCAGACAAAAGGGTATTAATTACATTGATAAAAAGGGACTATACGCCTGGCAAACAAAAAATGATTATGGCAGGAGAGCAAAAGTAGAAAATACGATATACCGCTATAAAGAGGTGATCGGTCGTAAGCTTAATGCCAGGTTATGGGATAACCAGGATGCAGAATTGCATCTTGGGTGCTTCATCATGAACACTTTTACTAATCTTGGCATGCCGGAATCAGTTAAAATCTAATAAATACGGGGAAAAGGGGGACTTTATTCTTTCGTCCTATTTGCGCAACAATGCCACTTGCAGACAACCAAGCTATCCTCTTAAGTTTTGTTGCCGTATCTATCTGGAATTCTGCTGTTCCCATTTACGTTTCCCTTTCGAGGTCAAGTTTACCTGGAAGCCTTCCCTCCCGTGGCATTACCCACGCTCAGCGGTACTATGCTTCCTCTGACTCCCTAATTATCATCTTGTGTTCCTTGCCATTCAGACTTGTCGCTCAATACGCGTCCTTTGCGAATAATTAGGGTCTCCCACGTTCACTTTATGGCTTTAACAACATGCCGTGCTCTACGACCCCGAGAGTGTTGAAAACGCATTGCCCGTAGTACGCGCTTCAATATTGCCTTCTGATATCTGAAAATCATCGGCCACTCTAATTTGACCTTAACGGAGCTCAATCACTTCAGCTTATGCTTACGGCCTGCTGTTTCCCTACCTAAGCTTAACATCAGATGTTACCATATGGGGCTCAAGGCTCAGTACATAGTAAGATGGGGCTTCTTTTCTATCACGGTACTTCCAACCGTTAGTCACAAAGCGCTTCGTGGCGCACTCAGATTAGGTCAGAACTAATTCACCTTATTTATTGTCCGCACTTTCCAAAGATGAGTTTCTGTCTCATCAAACAATTCACAATCTTTTATTTTTTATGCTAATCGAAATGGCTATTACAGGGATTTATAGGAAACTCAGCATCGTTTTAACCTGGTTGGTAGTTCTGCAAAAAGGGTAAATTTATATAAAACAGATTAAGCGAAAGCATTCACTACCATCAGAGGGAGAGTGTTGGGTGCTAATCTTCAATGCATTTTGGATGGGCACTTATGGTTGATTATATCCAAGATTTATTTGGTCCAGTTTCTGTTGCTAAGTGAGCCAATTCACTTTAAATAAAAGAGACAAAAAATGCTTTTTATCACAAATAGAGCTTTCAATGAAGGCAACCAAACTATTGTTAATAGAAGGGTTACTTTTGATCTTGATAATAACGCTCCTTCTAATTCTGTTTACTGTTGTATAAGAAGGAGTAAGGATGATTACACAGAAATTGGAAGCCAAAATTTTACCAAAACTGTGCAAGAATTAGGGTATGAACAAATCCTTCTTTTTATACATGGGTTTAACAGCTTACCTGAACCAAGCATTTTTCCACAAGCAGAGTTATTACAGCTATTATTTGACCAACAGCAACCTGGTTCTATTCTTGTAATTCCTATCATATGGCCATGTGATAATGATCTAGGTATAATACAGGATTATTGGGATGATGAAAAATCAGCTGACATGAGTGCGTTTTCTTTCGCGAGGGTTCTTTGCAAATTTATTGAATGGAGCACAGCTCAAATAAAAGAAAATATATGTTTAAAACGAATAAATATCCTTGCCCATTCTATGGGAAATAGAGTTTTAAGAGAAAGTTTAAATGTATGGAACCACTATGATCTTGCCCGCGGAGTCCCACAGCTTTTTAGAAATATTTTCATGATAGCAGCTGATATAAATAATACTTCTCTTGAAATAGGAAACACCGGAGAACATATCTGCCGGGCGGCTAGAAATGTATGTATTTACTATGCTGGTGATGATTGGGCTCTAAGATCAAGTAAGATGATGAACCCGAAAGAAAAAATTGTATCCCGCCGTTTAGGACATACAGGACCTGAAAGTTTTAATAACGTCCCACCAAATGTGTATGCCTTTGATTGTGATAGCTTTAATAATACTTATGATGCACCTATTGGACATACTTATTTTACAACAAAAGATAATACAGCAGCTAGCAGTTCTGGTCTTTTATTTCAGCACATGTATGATTGTTTACAGACTGGTCGGGTTTTTGAATTAAATGCAACTTCTCGTTCAGGAGTTTTAGGGCTTACTTAGCTGTACCGAAGAAAGGTAGGTTAAAAATTGCAGGAAAGGGACAAGTGCCAACTGAGGGTGGCGTAAGAGAAGCTGTTATGAGGCACAGTCTGAGGCATGATGAGTGAATTATGTATAGTTTCTAGATGAAAATTGCAATTGTAACTATAATAACTTTCTATTAAATTATCGGTTCATAATGGGCCCATTTTCCGCAGATAAGTTCCTACACGTATACTTATAGAAACTAATTTCGCAGACAAAGAAAATCTTAAATACCCAAGAAACTGGTATAAAAAGTTTCGTATCACCCCACAAGCTACGGCACTTCTTACTAACATGGCTGAAGAAAGGGGATTAGGCATTTTTGTTCTAAAATTCACGCTAACAGAAAATGTGGTTTATTCTCAATTAATTATAGAAAAATTTCTATATTGCAAGCTTCCAAAATTTAACATACCAAGAAAGAACGAAGTTCAAAAAATCAATAATTTACACATCCAGCTGCATCTTAGCGTGAATTTTAGAACGCAAATGCTCAATACCCTAAGCACAGGCTAGTTAAGGCACCTCCTGAAGTCTTACCAAGGTAGCAAAAAGCCATTTTGCAACTCATATGAAGGCTCCCTCTTTAAATTTTAAATTATTTGGTAATCTTTTCCCTTTGGTTCGAACATGAATTTTAATGTCATTTTTACTTTGAATAAGTTCAGGTAGAAGTGCGATTGGTATGTAGGGTGAACGCTACGTACATAGCGCTCATGGCCTCTTGGTATCCATTCTGCCATTTTGAGGAGAGAACATTATGACCACAAAGATTTCCATTGATCCTGCAATACTTGCGCGAATTCCGGCCGGTGATCGCGATGCGGTTCATGCCGCACTCAAGGCGACGATTGAGCGTGAACTCGCCAACCTTGCGCCCGGTGGTGTAGTTAGTGGCTGCGAGCATAACAAGGAGGCAGGGCCGCTGCATTCGAAAGACTTCAGCAAATGTAACAAGGACTTGATCGAACACGATCTGGCAAACAAAATTTCGGCGATGGATGAAGAGCAGTATAAGAATTTTGCTGAGCGACTCAAGACGCTTAAAGGACAAGGTGGTTAATTTGTTTCCCCCCAGCACCTTGAGATATGACCGTGGATAGCATAGCGGAGAAGCTTTCGGGAGATAGCATAAGATCTGCAATTATGCCATGGGCAAGAACCACCGAAAAGGAGGGATGGTTCAGACGCGTCCTTTGTAGCGTTGCCCTGAAGTGCGACATAACGCGAGCACTGCCCGCGTTTGTTCGCGACCGCATTCTAATGGGAGCGATTAACCGCGAGCGATGGTTGCTTCATCCAAGTATGGCACCGCTCATTTATCATCCCGGCTTTGGGATTGATGACAGGTTGCCCCAGCTCATCGCCTGGGTGGTTGGGCACACACCTGAAGCCCGCCACTTGCTCCAGACGCCAAGTTCCGTCTGGTTGCCGGACGGATCGACCATTAGGCTTGCCATGGGTGAGTCGCATCAACTCGAGTATTCCCAAATAAAGCGGTCGATTAATCGACCGCTTGGGTCGGTGGTCCCGATCGACGCGACATATCACTGGGCGCCCTTTAAAATTGAGGGCCAGCTGGTGCGGGAGTCTTTGTTGACACTCCTCGTGTGGTGGGAAACTGTGGCAACTGAATTTCAGTTGTGGGCTGCCTGGGTGCGGGATGCAGTGAGTGTTGTAACTCTTCTGCCAAAGCGTGAAGGCAAGACGCTAAGCGGTTCCAGTTCGGAAATGCCGGGCCATTTCTGGTTGACCGTGCCGACCGACCGTTGCGACGCTGTTGAAACGCTCATTCATGAATCGGCTCACTGCCACTTGCTACTTGAGGAGATGCATGAGCCACTAATTGTGGAATCCGGTAACACGATCACGCTCTATTCACCACTACGCAAGACCGAAAGACCTTTGCGCGGTGCGTTCTTCGCGGCGCATGCAATGGCGCACATGCTCGCCTTTCACATCGAATTTGTGGAAAAGACCGCCGCGCCCGAGTTCAATCATCGCATCCACGAGCTGACCGTCAGCCTCTTGCCGCTGATGCAGGGGGTCAAGACAAGGCTTGGATATTTCACCGAACGAGGGCGATCCGTTTTCACGCATATAGAAGAAATGATGGGACAACTGGCATGACCAGATTGAGTTCGCTCACGATGAAAGTGGCCTCGCGCTGTAATCTTAACTGCACTTACTGCTACGTTTACAACGCCAAGGATGATGCTTGGCGCAGCCGGCCGAAAATCATGAGTGACATCGTGTTTTTGGCTGCCATCAAAAGGCTGGCCGAGCATGCGCGGGCGTCCAACACCAGGCCACTGCGTATCATATTCCACGGCGGCGAGCCCACTTTAGTGGGCTCCGAGCGTTTGGCCCGATGGTGCGAAATAGCGCGCGAGGAACTAGCCGAATTTGGCGTTTCGTTTGGCATCCAGACCAACGGGACACGTTTCACAAAACCGCTGGTCGAGGTACTAAAAAAATTCGCCTTTAGCGTAGGGGTCTCTATCGACGGACCGCGAGCAATTCATGATCGCTTCCGGGTAACCCACGCAGGCAAGGGCTCGTATGGCGAAGTGTTTAGAGGACTTGCGCTGCTACGTGAAGCGCATGTGCCCTACGCGGTACTCAGTGTTCTCAACATGCTGACTCCAGCCAAGACGCTGTACGACGATATCATGGCGCTGAAACCAGATGCCATCAGTTATTTACTGCCTGATTACTCACACGACACTTTCCCAATTACCTGTCGTGATGGTCGTCTTGGGGAGTATCTCCAAGAGCTATTCGACGAATGGTGGTTCCAAGGGACTATGCGAATACCTGTGCAACCTTTCCGTGCAATGGCATCCCTGATCATGGGCGGCAACAGCACAGTAGACATTTTCGGCAATGACCCGCTCGGGTTTATATTCATTGAAACCGATGGAACTATAGAACCGTTGGATGTGCTGAAGGTCTGCGAAAATGGCATGACCTTGACGCCATTCAATGTCCTTACCAACGGCTTTGAGGATTACACGAGAAGCAATTCCATTGGCGCGAAAGCCACTTTCCAAGGGAGCGATCTTCCATCCGCCTGCGCTACCTGCCCTGAAGCCAGCACCTGCGGCGGCGGTTACTTACCTCATCGTTACAGCCGCGGGCGAGGGTTTGATAATCCGTCAATCTGGTGTCGTGATCTGAAGGCCTTATTCTCCCACATCAGGCATCGGCTGGCTGTCCCGCATCCGGAAACCGAACTGCGCCGGCAGATCCTGCGCTCGCTGCATGAGGTAAAAATTGAAGTCTAAATCAATTGCTTGCGATTTACCCGACGTTTTGTCCGAAATTCACCGCACTACCGCACGCTGGAACATACCATTTGGACCCGCGTGCGATTCAATGGAATTGGCCTATCGTAAAAAACTCGCGATTCATGTCGGGAACGTCGCGGGTGTTGCGCTATTGAATGCCGATGAGGACGGGGAAGAATGTGCCTGCGTCGATCTCTTGACAAACTGCACTGAAGATGTTATCCAAACTTTGCTCGACACACCGGCAGTGGCGGCGCGATGTTATTGGGAACGAAACCGCTACCATCATAGTGAGATCGCGAAATTCTTGAAGGACGCCATTTTGTTACTATCCCAAGACAAAAATTCAACAGGATGGACGCCACTTGGTGATGTGTTTCTCAAGAAGGGGATCGCGGAGTATATCGCCCCGCGCATCGAGGGCATCGTGATCGATACCGTGAGTCCCAGCCGCTTGGAAGGATCGGGGGCCGGACCGTGGCGTGACTTTCCACCAGAAACATCCGATATACAAATTGAGGCTAAGCAACTGATCTCCTCCGCAATCGAACTGCTCGATAAGCATTGCGCAACTGCTAGCGAGTTTGTTCGTCGCGAACTGCGTGTGGTGGTCCCCCGAAGTACGGACAGTGCCGGCTCATCATCCACCATATCCTACCCCGGCCGCGCAGTGCTGGATTTCCCCAAGCGAGGCCTCACAGTTGGAGAAGTGGCCGAAGCGCTGGTTCATGAATCGCTCCACACCTTGCTCTACAAGCTCGAAGCATTCCATCATTGGGTTGACGATGGACCAGCCTGGTCACAAAAAATTACGTCGCCCTGGTCTGGAAATAAACTGTCGCTACACGCCTACTCCCACGCCTGTTTTGTCTGGTATGCCCTGGCAGGATTATGGTTTCAGCTGGATGGGGTGGATGAAACAGTCCTCGGCGTGCAGCCAAGGTTTCGGATGTGGGGCTCGGTGAAAGGCTTTCTCAATGACGCACTTCATCACATCGAGCAAGAAGAAGCATTAAGTATTGCGGTGCGACAGGGTTGCCGTGCTCTCCAGAGTGACATCGTCGATTGGTACGGCTAGTCCCGATGCACTCAAGTTAAGCTTCACTTATGAACCCAGCCCCTGACTAACACCCGAGGCCGGTCCACTAAGATAGTGGTCGAGGGTACCATCATCAACTATGTTTATAAAGATTTAAGTTTAGCATTAGCAATAATAACGATTTTACGCATAAGGGCAGTCAAAGCGACCATTTTCTTTTTACCTCGTTTGATAAGATTCAAAATAAACATGCTCAGTTTTAAGGGTATGATAAAAAGACTCCATGGCTGCATTATCATAGCAATTTGGGGTCAGGCGTCGGAATGACGGATATTTGACAAACTCGGCTGCAAATTATTGAAAATAGTGTAAAATATGACGAGAAAGAATTTCTGAAATTTTTTATAACTCATTGATTTCAAATAATCTTTTTCTCTAATTTTCCAACAAGAATATTATGATATGTGTGAGGTTGCGCCCCATCTAAAAATATGAAAAATTATTATAATTCAATTGTGTACAAGATGTTGTAAAAATTTCTTTAATTTCACAGCTTTCCAAAAGTTATGTCTTTTAATCGTCAGGAATAAAGATAAGTCATTAGCGAGTTGTTTTTTTGCTCTACAATCAATAAGTTGTGTTTTTTAATGCACTTCCTACTGTTTTGTTGAAAAATTCTCGGAAAATATTGTTCAAATTCAACAAGTTGAAAAATTCTCTATAAATTCTTCCTGGTCACTTTATCCTTTAAAATCAGCATCCTACAGCTGATTTTGTCATATATCCGTCATTCCCTCGCGGAACACCAATTAAGGTTCCATAAAAAATTCTTGACATGTTATTGGTGGGCAATTAAATAATTTTATGTAAACTTTATTTAGTATTTAACAAGAGGATTTTTGCCATGGCACATGTTATGCGTAAACACATAACTTTTTTCGTTCTGAGCCTATGCTTGGCGCTTAGTAGTATGCAAGTTGCAATAGCAATGCAACAAAATGATCCTACTCACCAGAATTTTATAAAAGGGCGCCTCTGTAATACGAGAGATGGTTACGCAACCTTTCCGACGAACTGGGAATCCATGAAATTTGATAAGTTTGATGGAGATAGAGTTTTAATAGGAGATGCAGGAAAGCCAGATCGCATCTCAGTTGGTAATTTTGATCACTTGGTGATTCCAGGAGATGGGGTCTATTCATTGACGGGTCGTTTTTATGTAAAAATTGGAGATGATAAAAAAACTAACGCTACCTATACCAGTATAGTAATTAATGACTTTCAACACGCAGAAGATTTTAGTAAGCTTCATGCTCTAGAGAATCATAAGTGGGATGAAGGTATTATAAATTATGTTACGAGATTAAGAAGGGGTGATAAAATAATGCTTGCTATTAAAGGTGATTCCTCACCCGTTCAGTACAATCCGTTATATAGTTGGCTTCAGGTTGAAAAGCTACACGATTAATTGATTTTCAAGATCCAGAGGCATTCCGTGGGATTGCTCTCACAGTTTTAACAGGGTGATGACTATTGTGCTATGGTTCTATAAGTGAGGGTAATACCTTTTAATGATGAAAGGGAACAGAAAGGCAAATTGCCTTTTCTGTTCCAGTTCGTATCCCGTATTGCCTTGGTCAGGCTGGTGTAAAGTATTGATCAGATGTGGTGACGGACATATCATGGGCATGGCAGTAATCAAGGCACCAGTCCTCCCGTAAGCCCTCAACATTAATGTTTGGCGTCACAATAATCTGCCTGATGTTTTTATAATCACCCTCACACATTTCAACCACGGCAAGTTGGCATTCCAGGCCCAAACCCCCGAAAATTCCGAGCAAAGTGAATCAAGTCACGAAATAGGCGGATTTCTTAAGTTTCTTTTCCTTACATAAGTGTTGAGAGCAATATGGTTTGTATAGCCAAGAACCTTGGCAATTTTTCTTGTTGAAAGACCATAACCCAAGAGTTCATTGATTCTTTCAATATCTTTATCAAATTTGCTTTTTTGGATTGTCCCTTTGGGTTTTCCTAAAACTTGACCTTGTCGCTTTTTGGAAGCCAAGGCTTCTTTTGTTCTTAAGCTAATCAGGTCTCTTTCCAATTCAGAAAACAAAGAGAACAAGGTCAAGATAACCTTTGAATTCATATCCTGGCGACTAATATCCAGATTTTGTTTGATTATAATAACCCGAACATTGCGCTCAGCCAGAGAATTAACCAGGGAGATTACTTCAGCTGTACTGCGTCCTAAACGGCTCAACTCTGTTACGATCAAAGTATCAGCTTCATTGAGTTTTTCTAGAAGTTCATCAATACGTCGTTGTTTGGTGGTTTTGCGAGAAGAGATGGTGATTTCAATAAATTCATTAATTGTCAGTGATTTTTTTCTAGCAAACTCCAAAAGTTCCAGTTTTTGATGATTGAGATCCTGTTTGTCAGTAGAAGCCCTTAAATAAGCGACTATTTTACCCATTAAAATGGCCTGTTCTGTATTAACCTAGTTTTCGTTAAAAATTAAACCACTTTGTATGATTGATTCAACATATTTTGTATTTACAGAATGTTAATAGTATAACGCCCATTAACAAATAATCAAACTAGATCATATTTAATGAACTCAATAAACAAAAGACTTTCCATCTTATCACCTCTGGAAGAATTTGCTTTTTATGGCTTCCCAGATTTTGATAAAGAACAACGGGCAACATTTTTCGATTTTACAGAAAAAGAGTTGGAAATAATTTTAAGACGTCCTTCTTTTCATTCCCAAGTTTACTGCGTTGTGCAGATTGGCTACTTCAAAGCCAAGAAACTTTTCTTTCGTTTTTCACTTGATAAAATACCCAAAGATGACCTCCAATTCATTCTTTTGTGTTACTTCGATAGTAAGGATTTACTTTCATCTACAGTGACAAAGCATGAATATTATCTGCAACGTAAATCAATCAGCAACTTATTTGGTTACCAACTCTGGTCACGCCATTTTTTACCTGAACTAAACAACCGGGCTGAGCTAAGCGCAAAGCGTGATACGGCGCCAAATTTTATAACCCATGAAATTCTGGATTTCTTACAAAATCAAAAGATTGTACGACCCGGCTATACAACTCTGCAAACTATTGTCAGCCAGACTTTGACACAAGAGAGAAATCGACTTAAATGCCTTTTGAAAAACCAGATTACAGACTCTCATAAGCAAAGCCTAAATCAACTTATCCAGAAGGAAAATACTCTATCGGAGTTGGCAGCCCTTAAACAAGATGCCAAGAGTTTTGGGGCAACACTGATGGGACTGGAGCGCAAAAAACATAGCATTTTGAAGCCCTTATACAGTATTGCTCAACAAATTTTACCACATCTTGATATTTCCCAACAGAATATCACCTACTATGCAAGCCTGGCTCATCATTATACGATTTATGACTTGGGCCGATTTGAGGAGGAACAAACCTACCTTTACCTTTTGTGCTATGTATTTAAACGTTACCGCCAAATCAATGATAATTTGGTTGATGCCTTTGCTTTTTGGTTAAGAAAGCTGGAAAACGAAATTAAGGAAAAAGCAAAGAGCCATCTTGTTGAAAATGTTGAACAATCCGATCAAAAGGTCGGGCGCCTTCTTCTCATGTACGTTGATGATAATCTGAGTGATACGCTCACATTAGGGCAGGCACGTCAACACGCATTCGAGATTCTTCCCAAAGACACGATCCGGTCTCTTGGAGAGAAGATGGTAAAAAAGCCTCAACGCAGGCAGGAGCTTCAATGGGAAGAACGAGAAAAAATGGCTTCCCGCTACAAACGCCACTTACGACCTTTATTTATGCATATTGATTTTGAGAGTCGACTCCTGGATAACCCCCTGCTCAAGGCGATCGATTGGATGAAAGAAGTGTTTGCAAAAAAGCAATCTCTATCACAGCAACGTTTTGAGATATTTCCTCGCAATTTCATTTCTTCCAGGCTGGAACCTTATCTATTTACATTCGATAAAGATGAAACCCCAATTATCCAGGCAAAATGCTATGAAATCCTTGTCTATCGCCAAATTATAAAACAAATGGAAACCGGCGCTCTCTATATTAATGATAGCGTTCAGCATCGGCCTTTCGCAGATGAGCTTGTTTGCTTAACACAAAAATCTACCATATTGAAGACTCTGGATATTCCTTGGTTAAAATCATCCTGCGAAGAACAGATTAACTCACTTTTCAGCGAACTGGAGACGCTTTGGTACCAATTCAATCATAGGCTGAAAAAAGGCCAATTAAAGCATCTTAAATATGATCCTCTTAAAAAAGAGATCATATGGACTAAGCCAAAATTTATCAATGATGACAAGGAGAGTGACCAACAAGATTTTTACGATAAACTGCCCATAAGTGAAATTAGTGATGTCTTAAGTTTTGTGAATAGCCAAACCGGGTTCTTGTCCGCTTTTACTCCATTACAACCTCTCTATAACAAACAAAAGCCTGATGAAGAGCATCTGATTGCTGCCTTGTTGTCCCATGCCACAGGGGTAGGGGCCCATAAAATGGCGCAAACAAGCGATATTTCGTACAATATGCTTGATACGACTTGTCAGCAGTATATACGTCTGGCAACGTTAGAAAAATCTCATGATTGTATTGCCAACAAGATCAGGACTTTAAGTATTTTTCTGCATTATACTTTTGATCTGGATATTCTTTATGGCAGTACTGATGGCCAAAAATACGAGGTCACCACCTCCACAATTAAAGCACGGCGCTCACGCAAATATTTTGGCAAAGGTAGCGGTGTTGTTGCGTATACATTATTATCCAACCACGTTCCAATACAGACTAAACTTATTGGGGCACATGAGCATGAAAGTCATTTCGTATTCGATATCTGGTATGGCAATACCTCTACCATTAAACCAACAGTTATTACAGGGGACATGCATAGTATCAATAAAGTCAACTTTGCTCTTTTACACTGGTTTGGCGGCGAGTTCAGACCAAGGTTCACCAACCTCAAAAAAGAACTTGATAATATTTATGGAACGAAAGAAATGCCGTCTTATCAAAACTTTCTGGTACAACCAGCCGGTCAATTAAATCGGCAGCTTATCATCGATGAAAAAGAAAACATCGATAGAGTGATTGCAACGTTAGCCTTAAAAGAAATGAACCAAAGTACTTTGGTAAGAAAGCTTTGTTCCCTGTCACCCCATAATAATACACGTAAAGCCATCTTTGAATTTAACAAACTCATTCGCAGCATCTATACATTAAAATGTATCTTGAATCCCAAGATCTTATCAGATGTCCACCGCTCTCAAAACCGGCTTGAATCCTATCATACCTTACGAGCTGCCATTGCAAAAGCTGGTGGAAGAAAAGCTTTGTCAGGACGAAGTGATATTGAAATTGAGAAGAGTAATCAATGTGGTCGCCTTATCGCTGGAGCTATTATTTACTATAATGCCTCAATTCATTCATGTTTTCTTGATGCTAATCCCCATAACCAGAAGAAATTGAAAATTGTTAAGAAATCATCACCTGTTGCTTGGCAACATATTCACTTCACAGGAAGATTCACCTTCTATACCAACAAAAAACCAATTAATCTCAGGCATCTCATTGAATACATTGATTTATAACTCCTCGTTTTTCCAAAATAATCAATCTTTTTGACTTGCTCAGAATTTTCGGGGGTTTGGGCCTGGAATGCCTAACTGGTGGTGGGGTTAAAGAGGCAGTAGGTGGAAGAACGACGCAGCTCGGGCGTAATCTCGAAACGGGTAAATTGGAACAGAAGGGAAAGGAGAGACTACATACATCTAGAAGTAGTTCTTCTTCGTCTGTGGAAGGCAAATCCAGTGCTAAAAATGTTGCAAGCCATGAGAGATATAAAATTGAATTGCGGAAGGAAGAAGAACTCAGAAAAATAATCATGAGCGGTGATAAAGATGCTTTAAAAATGAAAGAAAACATTGAACTCCTTGGTTTTAAAGGCAATAATCCTATACCTAAGGGTGTTAATAAAAATACAGGTGAAGTAACAGTATTTACAGATTCAACTCAATCAGCAGCATCACTTTATCGTCAACAAATTCGCCAATTCGAAAAGGAGGGGATCCACGGAGAATCAGCCACAAGCCGATTTATGACTGACAATAACAAACCTGCCTTACAAACAAAGTTTGCAAATGGATCTCGGGTAGCCATCCGTTCAGAAGGAAAATCGGGCCAGCCAAAAGTTGACATAAGAGATACGTACCGAAACATTGAGGAAAAAATCACTGTTCATGTACCAAAAGGAGAATAAAGATGGTTCTATCCATTAACAAAGATTTACTTGTATATGAGTTTAGCACAAAAACTGGCATAACCTTTGTGGATGTCATAAAGTCTCATATTTCCCCCGATCGTGAAAGAATGTTTGAATTGCTTTCTCTCCTTGAAAAAGGGGAAATAGGTAATTGTGAACTGAGTGATATAGCAGATGAACTGTGGGATGAAGTATCAGATGAATGCCAAGCTATTGTAGGTATCGTTGATAAGAAAAACTTTGAAATTACAAATTTTCAGCCTAAGGATCTAGATTTAACGAAGTATAGGGATGCGCTTGATTGGACAGTTCTGTCTCTTCTAATGAGTGCTAGTATGAAACCTCTCCTACCAGAGGATATTCCCTTTATCCGAGAGTATCTTAATTGCCCTATGGGACAAGAAAATGAAGCTGATGAAAAATGGTATGAATACTGGTCTAAAGTAGATTTTCCAAAACGTTTTGATTTTGCTGTGATGTAAGGGCCATCTATTAATGGCTGTAGAAAAAAGGGAAGCATTTGTTAGATGCTTCCTTTTAATTTGAGCAGCTATTTATTGTCTCACCCGCCAATTCTTGAAAGAATCCTATGAGGAACAACATGAGGAACTGGCAACGACAAAAAACATTGTTCAGGGTGTGGGCGTTCTGGCTGATACCCTAGGTTTAGGCCTAGAATATGGCTTACGCTATACAGGCAACTGCAAGCCTCCGTATTTTGATTTCCATTTGTAAAATGTAGCTTGGGCTATGCCATGCCGGCGGCAAATATTTGGTACAAGACAACTACTTTCCTGTTCCTTGATAATCCAAATAATTTGCACTTCATTAAATCTTTTTTCATCGTCTGATCCTTTTTAAATTAAGTTATCAGACTCTAATTCATTTTGGATTAGTTTATGGGGAGTAGGTCACTCTCCAAAAAAAACTGGACAAAAGCTTTTTAATAGACGAGTCAACCTTAAAGATACAGATTAAAAGAAATTGCCCTATAATCGGCGGAATATGATTACATTACTGCCAGCTGAAGGGCGCCGTCAAGTTAACTTTTGTAGATAGTAAAGATATGTTTAATTAGACCCATTAGACGCAAATGAGCTCTTGAGCCGCCTCAGACCAGATGGTGCAGGCGGCTCTAAAAGGAGACCATCTAAAAGTTGGGGGTCGTCAAGCAGCTAAAGGAAAAGGCGAAGAAGTTTCCTGCTGTATGATTTTTGCAAACCTAGTTTCAGCTCTTGATCAGAGTTTTTAAATTCCTCTGTCTCCCTTGATTTCCCTAGATACCCCCAACTTTTAGATGGTCTCGCATTAGAGCCCTCGAAAGAGGTCTACTTATTCCCCCCCCCTTCTTTCTCATTATATTGGTGAGGAATGCAACGTAAAATTTCTGAAACCAAAATCTTTTCTTTAACAGGCTTTGGCACATAGCCGTTCATACCTGCATCAATAAACTGCTGCCGATGCTCACTCATCGCATGGGCACTTACGCCAATAATTGTAAGATGCTGGAGTCGAGAGTAAGTGCGTATCTGGCGGGTTGATTGAAGCCCATCCATAACTGGCATTTCTCCATCCATCAAGATAACATCATAAGGTTTTTCCAGGACAGCTTCTAAAGCCTCTTTCCCATTAGCAACAATATCAACAACGTCGCATCCTATCTTGTGAAGAAGTCTTTGCATAAGGCGTTGGTTTGTCCGGTTGTCTTCAGCAACCAGAATCCGTAAAGATGGCAAAGCAAGATTTGCTGGAATAGCCTCATCTTTATCCTTATGTTTTGAAGAAGAGGAAGCCCCTGGAAGTTCTAAAGAGACCGTAAAACGAAATGTGGATCCCAATCCTACATCGCTTATTACCTGGATGGTCCCATTCATCTTTTCACAAAGCTGTTTTGTTATGTAAAGGCCTAAGCCCGTGCCACCAAACTGTCTCATAATGGCATTGTCTGCTTGTGAGAATGGTTGAAAAAGGCGAGAGAGAGCTTTTGCATCAATCCCCATGCCTGTGTCTTTTACCTCGCCTGTTAAAAGAAAGATGTTCTTATGGTGAGGATCCAGGATGCCATCAAGACGGAGAGAGACTTTACCTTGGTTTGTGAACTTTATAGCATTATTCCCAAGGTTAAGGAGTATTTGTTGTAAGCGTACTTCATCACCAACCAAAATCTCAGGCACACGAGTCGCAACCGTAGATTTAAGTCTGAGATCTTTTTTTTGAGCTTCTAATTTTAATAAATCATAGACCTTCTGAAGGACAGTGGCCGGTTTAAGCTCCTTGCGTTCAAGCTTTAGGGCATTGGCTTCAATACGCGAGACATCAATAACATCATTTGCAATGGTAAGAAGAGATTGAGATGCATTATAAATATGGTTGAGATATTCCCTTACTGTATCTGTGAGCTCTTCTTTTAGTGAGAGCTCAGCAAAGCCAATAATAGCATTGAGAGGGGTACGGGTTTCATGGGACATAAGAGCAACAAAGGCTGTTTTCATCTTGTTTGCTTCTTCTGCTTTTTCTCGGGCTTGACGCTGGAGTTCAAGTTCTTCTTCTTTTCGTCGCATAGATTCTTTTTCAGCCTCTCTCAGCCAACGACTGAGTTTTATATCCTTCACTATAGAAGATGCTTTTTCGGTAAGAGGCATAAGCCAATTTACAAGACCTGTCGTATAACTATATTCGCTATTATTTATCAAGGCTACAACGCCTAAGAGCTTTGATGGGTCTATGGCAAGAGGAAGAATTAAACAGGAATAAGAAGAAAAAAAGTGATTACCAATGAGCGGCCGCCTTAACTCAAGCACTTGTGCAAATAACTCTTTTAAAGAAGCTTCTATCTCTGGCCTCTCTGAGGAAAGAACAGAAGTATCCTCAAACGCTCGGCTCATCACAGCTTGCCCATTCTCATAAAAAACCTCTTTTAAAAATCCATTGTGACTTTTTGAAAGTTTTATAAAAGTTCTTGTTATAAGCTGGAGGGTGCTTATATCCTTTACACGGTAAAGGTCGCCGTCTGAAAACATTGCTTCTTTTTCTTCGGATGCCACATAAGCTTCCCCAATTTTATTTATAGCTTTTAAAATGATATTATTATTCCATAGTACCTGGTTTAACTTTTTTATCTCAGCCTCTCGCATTTTTTCTTCCGTAATATCATGGGCGATGCCCAGAATCAGCCGAGGTTCTGAACAGTTTTCCGGGAGCCCAACCCAACGGAACCAACGAAAATCCCCGTTTTTTGTATAGTATCGGTTCTCAGAACTGAATTGAGCAATACCCCTGCCGAGTTGGTTACTAACAGCATTTTGGGTCTCTTTTACATCGTCAGGATGGAGGTAGTCCTCAAGGCAATGCATAAGCAGCTCTTCTTTACTCCAGCCAAGGAGGCGACAAAATTCTCTGCTGACGCGCCTGAATTTCATAGGTGGTGGGAGTTCCACGAGCACAAAAATATACTGTGACTGCTCAAATAATCTCTCCAATTCATCTTCTGTAAATCCCCATATCCGACTTTGAGAGTGTAGAGTTAAAGGCTGGGATGGGGCTGGCAATGGCACTGCAATGGAAGAGGAAACATTATCATGAACGGTGGATGCTTTAAGGAGAGGGAGATCATCCTTTTTCTCCTCTAAATCTGATGCTTTAAGAGGGGAAAGGGCTATAAGAAAGTAGAAAAGAATGAGGGCTTTTAAGTATGACATTTTCAATACTCCCCAGGAAATAAAAATACCAACAATTAACAAGAATAACTTTTAAATTAAGGCAAGTTGCCAGCAATAAGGAAAGTTGCTAAATTATTGTTAAATAATGAAAAATTACTTAAGACTATACCAGAAATAGAAAAATTTGCAACTAATCTTAAGATAGGAGAGCATTCCAATCCGGGGGGTCGTTAGGGAAACCAAGAAAAAAGAGGTGGTCCCCAATTATTGGACAGTTTAGCAGCAAAAATAAGCTATAGGGGTTGCGCCTGGAACCCCCTATACACAACTTTCGGTTATATCTCTTGTTTCACCTCCTTGGCCTTCAATTGGATGTTCCTGATTACACAAGACTATCACGCCGAGGGACTGTCCCTTTGCGCCAATTAGAAAAAATGGATGAACCCGGTCATCTTGTCATTGATAGTACAGGTATTAAAGTATTTGGAGAAAGTGAATGGCTCGAAACAAAAACAGTACAAACGCAAAGTCTGGCGTAAGCTTCACCTTGGCATTAACAGCAAGAGATTCATTGTTTCTCGGATAATGACAAGTCATTTAACAGAGGATCGATCCTGCTTAGACGCTCACCTTAAGCAGGCCGATGCGACAAAGATTACGCAGCTTATTGCTGATGCGGGCTATGATAGAGAAGGTGTTTATGAAAAGCTAGAATTAGCCAACAATTCCTCCAGCTCCAGGATCCCCTTCACTGTCACAAGAGGATTTCTCTGTCAGACAAAAGGGTATTAATTACATTGATAAAAAGGGACTATACGCCTGGCAAACAAAAAATGACTATGGCAGGAGAGCAAAAGTAGAAAATACGATATACCGCTATAAAGAGGTGATCGGTCGTAAGCTTAATGCCAGGTTATGGGATAACCAGGATGCAGAATTGCATCTTGGGTGCCTTATCATGAATACTTTTACAACCTTGGCATGCCGAAATCAGTTAAAATCTAATAAATACGGGGAAAAGGGGGACTTTATTCTTTCGTCCTATTTACGCAACAATGTCGCTACTCGACCTTTAAGTAGAAAACTATAAATAAAAATTAACGTATTTTTTTAATGATGTTTTTTTATTTTGAGGGTGAGGCATAAAATTGAGTTTCTAAACTTTGTTTACAGATACAGATTTAGTCTGTAGTAGTCCCAAAAAAAATTAATGAAAGGAAAAATCTTGGAGAGCTTAACGCTATTTTAGATCAGGAGAACTGAGATGAAAAAAATATTATTCTTTTTGCTTCCAATACTTACCTTTTTCTTACAATTAACCCCTTTAAAAGCCATGGAATCCAGAGTAGAATATGCGGGCTTGTCAATTGATGGGGGAGGTATCAGAACCTTAGTATCGTTAAAAGTACTTATTGCATTAGAAGATGTAATTCATGAGCATGCGCCAAAAAAACATCTTTCAGAAATGTTCGATTACATTGGTGGCACTTCTGGAGGAGGGACGCTGGCGCTTGCTTTAACTTTGCCTCCCCCTATGCCAGATCAACAACCTCCTTCTCTAGGAGAATGGTTAGACATATTTATAGGTGCTAAGAACGTCATTTTTCCTAAGAGTAGGAAGAATTATATTAAACAATTTTTTTGGGGTTCTCGATATTCTCCAAAACAATATGAAGAGCATTTAAAGAACTGGTTTGGCCCATTAACATTAAGTGACCTAACCACAGACGTCGTTGTTACCAGTACCCAACTAGAAACGCAAAAACCTTACCTGTTTACTAAAGAAAAGGCAATAAGAGACGAAAAATATAATTTCCTTCTAAGGGATGTAGCACGCGCAACGACCGCAGTGGTATCTCAATATCCAGCTTACAGAGTTTCGACTGCTACTTTTTCAACCCCTCTCCTGATTGATGGTTGTATCTCTTTTATAAATTCATCTCAGTTTATTGTTAATAGGATTATGAAGAACTCACGAGACGAGAATTTTAGAAAGGGGCGTGAAGTCGCTACTCATAATAATATTTATATGCTTTCTCTCGGAGGAGACGTACAAATAAGCGATACAAACAAAAACACGGGCAACATATGGCTTCTCCCTTACTTTATTAACCATTTCCGTGAAGGGGCAAATGATGGGGTTAATCACGAAATGAAAAGTTTGTTAGGTGATAACTATAAACGCATTGTTCCAACATCAGAAATTGAGAAAATAAAATATGATGACGCGACAGATGAGGTAATAATCAAAATTGACGAGGTCGGCAAGGACTTAATAAACAAGCTGAAAAGCAAAGGCGAGATCGAAGATACGGCTCGCAAACTTCTATATATTTATGACAGGAAGAATGAACATTACTAATATGAGTATTTTACCAATCGATATTGCTATTGATTGATAGCTTACATAAAAAACAAAAAATATTTTTAAAAGGAAGGTGTAATATGTTTAAGAATTCTTTTAAAAAAAATATTATGGTCTTTACTTTAGTGGTATCTTTTTTCAATATTTTTCGCGAGAGGCTAGAAGCTTTTGAAGCAGAAGGAAGCAGTAATCCCTCTCGCAACAAGATTTATACAGCCTTATCAATTGATGGAGGAGGTATCCGTGGTTTGATCCCACTTAGAATACTTGAGGAGATCGAAAAGAAAACCGAAAAGCCGATTTGTGAGCTTTTTGACTATATTGGTGGAACATCAACAGGAGCTTTACTTACTTTAGGTCTTACTGTACCTCATGAAAAAGAAGGAAGAGTCCCTCGCTATACGGCTAAGAGTTTGGTAAGCCTCTTTACAGGAGAAGAGAGGTTTGAGGTCTTCTCGACTTCTTTGATGAATAAGATTAAATCCGCTGGGAAATATTTAGGATCCTTATATTCAGCATATAAATATGAAACACTTCTTAGCAAAAAAGTAGGGAATTTTTACCTAAACGATGCTTTAACAAATATATTAATAACTGCTACAGAATTTAAAACAAAGCATATGAGTGTATTTTGTAAGGAAGGCAAAGATATTGGAAATAAAATACTTGAAGGAGAAATTTTAATGCGAGAGGTGATGCGTGCCACTTCGGCTGCACCTACTTATTTTCAAGCTGCACGCGTAACAGAACCGACAGAAGATGAAAGAGGCTACACCGTAACTTATTATGTAGATGGTGGCATTTGCTGTAACAATCCTGCCCAACTTGTATGGAACCGCCTGCAAAAACAGTTTAACGCTACGCCAGACAACGTTTATTTGCTTTCCCTTGGTACAGGGGTAGTTAGTCAAGAAAAGCTTTCTGTGCCGGGTGCTGATGCTTGTTTACCTAAATGGATACCCGTGCTAGCAGATTATTTTATGGAGAGTAATAGTTGGGCTGTACATAAAGAGATGAAATACGTGCTTGGTAAAAAAAATTATAAACGCGTACAGCCGGTTTTAGAAGCAGCCATAGACCTTGCAGGCGTAGATGAGGAAAATTTAGAACGATTAGAAAAAGCGGCATCATCTGTAATGGATCAAGTAGATGAAATCTGTGAGCAGCTTAAGAGGGCAGGAAAATGGTAGGTAAGAGACTCCATCAAGTTTTGTCGCACACTCTCCTTTATATGTCTTGGTTACATATTATTATAATTTAACATAAGGTTAGGGAAAATTTTAAGCAGCCATTGTGGCAGACTTCAGATATTAGGGGTTCCAGCCACAAACCCTCCATTTTTCTGAGGGCTGCTTAAAATCGTTGCTGTGCCTTTCTTTGTTGGCAGAGATTGTTTTTTCTATCACAAGGTTTTTCATTACTTTTTAAAGAGAAAATAGCTGTTTTCCTGGAATTAAGTTGTGGTTATTTATGTAACTCAGAAAAATGGAGGGTTTGTGGCTGGAACCCCTGATAGGAGTTGTGGTATTTGTAAATTTCAGTACCAGCATATGAAAATCCAAGAATAATGGCCCCTAAGATCGCTACCTTGGGAGGAATTGTAAAAGAAGGTTGTTTTCTACGAACGGGACGGGTCATATGACTTTCATCTTTTATGCCAAGCTGGCAATCAATAATTTTCTCTACTGTAATACTGAGATAAGCGGTAATTCAAGGTTTCTGCGTTTAAATCCATCCAATAAAAAGAAGAGATTGAGAGATCAAAAGAAGCTTGTCTGAGAAAAGTACTATTCTCTTTATTTCTTTTAAATATTAACTATTCCTTAAACTATTCGACCTGCCTGTGGATAACTCTGTGAGTTTGCCCCCTTATCATACATCTAACTTCCCAAGAATTAAGTCTTTTAACCTATTTGCTTAAAAAGTAGGCATCCTTATTAAGGTAGTAATTATAGCCAAGAGAAGATTGATTTTTCTAAAAAGCATCATAATTTAGACCATTTGACGAAGTGGGCAAAATCGTTTCGAAATATGAAAAGAAAGAATTTGTAAGAGGAAGAGGAGTCTTTTTAATAAGATTAGATTTTTCGACAAAAAACATTGTAAAAGTGGTGTCGTTTCTAAGTGCCACGTATGTGGCACTTTATAAAGTATGATCAAGAATAATATTTAAATATTGTGGAAATATTCTAAAAGATAAAAAATATATTTTTTATGGAATCTAAATTTATTATATAAGCAATTTAAATGGCCTTTATAAGTTTGAGCCCTTTCTCATATTAAGGGCTGCAAGCAGAACCTTCCTTATTATTTTTCCATTTCAAAAGATGATTGTATAACTGATGAATATCATCATTAGGAATAGGGGCCTCTCTTTGCACTTTATGAATTTTTAGAATTTCATTTAAGATATCCTTATCAATGCCAGCTGTTTTTGCTTCTAATAGGATCTTGTGTATTTCTTCACAAATATGATCTTTTTCTGCTTCAAGTTTTTTCAATTGGGAAATAATTTCTTCTAACTGGTTCTGAAAACTTTCTTCCATTGAATTATTGTCTAGTTTCATTTTTTTCTACTCAAAAATAAGTGGTCCAATTATTTATAACCGCTTTTGATATTCTCTCATCTTTAAGAGGCGTATCCCTTTATCTCGCCATCTTTCTTGCTGAAGAGGAGAGGGGGATTCACTCTCCATTATTTCAGATATTGCCCCTAAAAGCATGGCCGCTTTATCTTTAGAGATGAGGTCTGATTGCAGATCATCTCCCTCTTGAATATTGAGAAGAGAAGATAATCCAGATATTGATACAAGATTTCCTAATTGAATTAATGTGCGTGTTCTTGCTTTACGATTTATAGAATTTGATTTTGTCATTTTATAGGATACGGCTGACATCTCAGCATTCTTTCTATTAATCATGATGCGTATTTGATGC
The DNA here is from genome assembly GCF_000757605.1 of Candidatus Paracaedibacter symbiosus. Classification (GTDB taxonomy): domain Bacteria; phylum Pseudomonadota; class Alphaproteobacteria; order Paracaedibacterales; family Paracaedibacteraceae; genus Paracaedibacter_A; species Paracaedibacter_A symbiosus. The sequence goes on from NZ_JQAK01000002.1 coordinate 156,301, forward strand.
AATTGTTTTATTATCTTTTGAATGTGGTGAGTTTTGATTTTTAGGCTTTTTAGAGGACTTTTTTCCTTGAAGAAATGTCGCGCCTGCTTGCTGCCATTCTCCTATCGCTGGGGTATTCTCTTTGTAAGATTTGACGATATTGAGAATACCACCCACTAAGACATCGTGAGGGACACAAAGAGCATCAGTGTTACTTAAGACTGAACTAAAGTTGATGGCAATTTCATTTTGCAAAGCCTTTTCTTTTTCTTGAAGCTTTATAATTTCTAGTTGGACATCTGTTAACTTATTTTGATTACTTAGCACTTTTTTGATGGATAGTTTTTTGGTCATGAATCTCTCGGACGTTAATAAAGTTGATATAAATCTAGATAAATTAAAGCATGGATGAATAAAATAAGCAATTCTAATCCACCGTCATTTGGAACAAATGCGCACTTATGTGCTATTAGCACTTGTGCTTGCCTGGCCGGCGGCTTATTATTGTAGTTGATTAGTAATAGGAATTTTCATCTTTGGCCATTTGTCATTATAGCGTTAGTCATGTTTCCAGAAGTACAGGGTGCAGTTCTGTGCAAAGTGCTGCCTATATTACAGGAGAAAAGCTACATGAAGAGCGGCGTAATTTAACAGCAAACTACTCAAATAGAGATGATGTTACTTACTCAGGAACACTCGCTCCTGAATGGGCAGGCGATGAATTTAGAGATACAGAAAAAGCTTGGAATGCCTTTGAAAAGCAGGCTGATGAGTTTGCAACAAGATATTATAAAACTAAAGAAACTCAAGATAAATTTAAAGCGTCTGCCCAAACAGGTATGAAAGTTGTTTTGGCTTTTCCCAAAGAATTATCTGCAGAAGAGCATAAAGAAATCCTGCACAATATTATGCAAAAGTCCTTTATTTCTAAAGGTCATGTGGTTACGTTTGGTGTTCATGCAGAAGAGGGAAATCCTCATGCGCATTTACTCGTTTCTCATTGGACGATTGAAAAAGATGGCACCATATCCCTCTTTAAAAATAGAGACCTTTATTCGAGAGCGGGGTTAAAACTTCAAAGAGAAATTTACGCAAATGAAGTTAATTATGCTTTAGAAAAAAAGGGATTGGATGTCCGTATTGATCATCGGAGCTACAAGGATCAAGGCATTGATTTAATACCAACTATTCATGAAGGCTGGTATGCAAAATCGCTTGCTGATAAAGGCCTTCCTTCACGCGTTGTAGAAGAAAATAAAAAAATTCGAGAAGAAAACCAACAACGAATTGCTCAGTATCCCGAAATTATTTTTAACGAATTGACGTCAAAAAAAGCGACCTTTAGTGAACTGGATGTTTTAAAAGTTGTCCAGAATCGAACGTTAGATCATCCTCATTTAGCCCAACATGTTTTTGAAGAATTGATCAATAAATCGGTTCACATCGGTCATGGATTTGATCGTCATAAACGATTTACGTCGCCTGAATATCATCAAAAAGAAACTGAACTCCTTAAAGGCATTGAGAAGCTATCCACGATCACTGTGGATAGGAAAATTGATCACTTATCCATTCAAAGTCAGCTCAATTATCGTCGTTCTTTAAAAGATCAAATCAGTGACCAGCAGGAACAGGCGGTCCATACGTTGTGTAAGGATTCTGCCTTTAGCGTATTGGTCGGAAGGGCAGGAACAGGGAAAACCACCGCAGTGTTAAAGCCAGTTGTGAAGCTTCATCAAGAAGCTGGTTTTAAGGTGATGGGCATGGCTTTGGCTGCCGAAGCGGCCAAGAACCTGGCCGTAGAGACGGGATGCCACGCTGAGACCATTGCTTACTATACTCATCGATGGAAGCAGATTCCGAAACTTCAAGAGGCCCTTTTAAATGAGAAGTTATCGGATAAGGATAGAGGCAAAGCGATGAGAGATCTTGATTCCTATCAAAGGACTCTGCCCACCAAGGATACGGTGATCATCGTTGATGAAGCCGGGATGGTAGGCACAAAAGATTGGCATCATCTTGTGGCTATGGCCGATAAGACCGGGGCTAAACTTATCGTTTGCGGTGATGATCATCAATACAAAGCCATTGATGCGGGAGATGTGTTCCGTAAAAGTATTGAAGTGGCCGAGGCTCACGATTGCAAAGCAGAGGTAAGCTTTATCTTCCGTCAGAATGAAAATTGGATGAGGCAAGCTTCCATGAATCTGGCTCAATTAGAGACAACGACAGCCTTAATGGCGTATGAGAATAAAGGGCATGTGCGTGAGTCACATACTTCTAGTGATATGATCACCACTATTGCTCGTGACTACCTCGAAAAGGTCAAAAACACTCCTACTCACTCAGGGTGTGTACTCACCTCCACCAATGACATACGTCTGGCTTTAAACAAGGAAATCAGGCAGCAACTACAGCTCCATGGGCTTCTTGGAGAAGATGCGGTTCAGCATCAAGGAAAAGGCTTGGCTTTAGGAGAGAAAATTGTCTTTCTCGCTAATGACCGACGTCAATACCATGTTAGCAGTGAGTCTGGTAACTTTGCTGTCAAGAATGGGACGCAAGGAACTATTGAAAGTATTAAGCCAGTGGTCATTCCTGAAAAAAGAGGAGAGGATGGTCAAGTCGTTGCCAAAAAAGAAATGAGCAGCCAACTAACTGTTCGCGTCAGTGATACAGAGAGAGTGACGTTTACTTTAAGCGGCTATAAAGATATTGATCATGCTTATGCTGTGACGGGTCATAAAGCGCAAGGCCAAACAGTTGATTGGTCAATGGTGCATTTAAGTAAGAACCTTGATGCGTATGGTCTGTATGTGATGATGACGCGTCACCGTGATGACGTAACGCTTTACCACAATAAAGAAGAGGTGGCATCGTTTAGTAAGTTTGCTGACAATATCCGGGTTGGTTATAAGGATCTTGCCGTGGATTACACGATTAAGCCTGAGAATTATGAAGCTTACTTTAATGTCGAAGATTACAAAGCTCTTGGCCGTGAGATCATGCAAGTCATTAAAGATAAGGGAACCAAAAAAGATACTATCCCCGATCAAGCTTTTTCTTCCTCTCCTGAAAGCCTGTCATTGGCGGCTCCTTCTCTGAGTGACCTGTTAAAGGAAAGAAAAGAGTTAGCTCGCCTGATTGTTGAAGAAAGGGATGACCATAAGCTGTACGTGATGCAGGCGGGTCTGACCTTTGAAAAGCTAGAGATGACCGCTGGTCTTAAAGAGCGTCCATTAACGCTGATTGAGCAAAAAGCCCAACTGACAGTTGAGCAGTATGCCATGGTCGCCCTTGAGGCAAGAGAAACTTGGCGAGAGATCCGGAAAACTTCACCTGGAAGCTTGGCTAAAACACATCCTGATTATCCAAGGTTTGATGAACTACGGCAAGAACGAGGCAGCCTTGCCAATATGATTGTTGAGTCAACGACTCTTCATCGTCCTTTTATTAAAGAAGTCTCTGAATCTTTGGGATACGGCCTCTCGACCATTCAAAAGCAAGCCATTGATTTCCAAAGCACGCAGTTACAACAGACTTTGAAGCAAGAAGGGCTAGACCACTCAACTTCTCAAAAACTAGAAGTGTTGGCAGCATATGTCGACGCCAGAGACCTGTTTGGTCAAACATGGAAAGAATTGAAGCCGCAGTTGAAGGAAGCAGAAGGAACGTTGCTGAAGTCGACATTAGACGCCCAAGTTCAGTCTATGCGCAACCTTTCTATGCAACGCGATAAGCTTGCCTATCAAATTGTCGACCAGTTCGAAGAGTATCACCCGTTAGCGAAGTCACTCCAAATCACTCTTGATACCTCTAAGCTGTTCACGCAAGCAGAAACCGGGCTTCGCCAAACCTGTATTGAGCAATATCAACAGAGCAATAGTCAATTGGCTAAGTCACTAGCCGCTTATGAGCTGAATCATTTATGGCAAGCCGAAAAAGAGGTCGGTAGTAAAGCAACAGTTAGAGAACTGCTGCAGAATAAAATTAATTTGTTGGAGATCAAATCCGAAGCGCAAAACTTTGAGCGCATCCAACTGCAAGGATCTTTAACAAATGAGCAAGATAAGCAATTGTTTAAGGATCTGAGTCACTACCAAGATATTAAGGATACAGCTAGAGATCACTACAAGCTTTGTGTGGAAGAGGCAAATGATAAAGGCATTAAGCCTTGGGAAAGTAGTTATTATCCCGCGTATGCAGCTGTAAACAAAGAAAAGGACGCAGCTGCCTTTACGCTGATCAAACAGTCCTACCCATCTGTTGAAGCTATGGCTGAAAAGATGTCTGTTTCCTTGAAGAGCCTTGATCAAGAAGCACATCGCCATGACTTGCGTCAGATATCGGATGTTTACTTAAGCGGAATGGGGGCTCACTCTGCCGTAGCAGCTAAGGAGCTGCGTGCTTGGCTTGACTTTGATCGGGAAACCGGATCAAAGCAGACATTTGGGATGCTTGCTGAATCAAAGATTCTGCCCCGAGAACTGATCACCCATATACAAGAAAAGGAATCTCAATTTAAAAAAACATCCTCTTCTAATATGAATCAGGATACAGTATCCTCCTTCACACAGGAATCACCATCTCCCGTTCAGAGTAATCTGGCCAGCCCACGCCAGCCTCATAATAAAAGCATCAACTTTAATGTTTCCCAAAATATCCACGAGTCATTAAAGGAACGGATAGGGGAATTAAGTAAAACGTTGCTTGGGGATCCTTCCAGTCGCAGTGCTTATCAGCATAGATACGGACGTAAAGGATCAATTTCTGTCATGGTAAACGGATCTAATCAGGGACTTTACTCCAACTTCGAAACGGGTGTTCATGGTGGTCCATTAAAGATGATTGAGGATAAGCTTCAGCTCTCCCCGAAAGAGGCCACTGGTTGGGCAAGAGATTGGTTGGGGCAAACGCTGACGCCAGCTTATACATCATCTCTATCATTGCAACAAACGCTAGCAACCGAAAAAGAAAAAACCTGGATGCCTATATTGCCGGTACCTGCTGGAATTATGGCTCCTGATGTTAAAGATAATCCTTATCTATCTTATATGACCAAGGATAAGGAAGTAACATCCCTATATGCCTATAAGGATCAGCAGGGACAGACCCTCGGGTATGTCTCCCGCCTTGAGGATAAGGACGGATCCAAGATAACGCCAACTTTAACCTATTGCCAGAATGAAAAAGGCCAGCAACATTGGCGTTGGAAGGGCTTTGGCGATAACCGCCCTCTATACGGCCTAGACCGCCTTCAAGACAATAAGCCTGTGTTGATTGTTGAAGGAGAGAAGGCAGCTGATGCCGCTCAAAAAATCCTTCCGAGTCATGCCGTTCTCAGTTGGCCAGGTGGGGCGGGCGCTGTCAATAAAGCAGACTGGATGCCACTGGTTGGTCGCGAGGTTACTATTTGGCCCGACAATGACGTGCCAGGATTTATGGCGGCGGAGAAGATTACTAATATTTTAAAGCAATTACATCATGACCAAGGTATTAAATGTGCTGTCAAAACAGTCGATCTTCCAAAAGTCTTACCGTTAAAATGGGATCTGGCTGATAAACTTCCTGATCATTTAAATATTGAGAATATTCGAACATTAATT
>NZ_JQAK01000001.1:0-137472 GCF_000757605.1 Candidatus Paracaedibacter symbiosus
AAGCCATGGGGAGGGGCGAGCGCCCGTTGATCCGTGGATTTCCGAATGGGGCAACCCCACCCGCAAGGGTGATCGCCGACTGAATACATAGGTCGGCGAGGCGAACCCGGTGAACTGAAACATCTCAGTAACCGGAGGAAAGGACATCAACCGAGACTCCGTTAGTAGTGGCGAGCGAACGCGGACCAGGCCAGTGGCTTTTTAAGAATAACCAGAACTGTTTGGAAAAGCAGGCAATAATAGGTGATAGCCCCGTATGGGTAAAAACTTAAAAAGTCCTTGAGTAAGGCGGGACACGTGAAATCCTGTCTGAACATGGGGGGACCACCCTCCAAGCCTAAGTACTCCCTAGTGACCGATAGCGTACAAGTACCGTGAGGGAAAGGTGAAAAGAACCCCGACAAGGGGAGTGAAATAGAATCTGAAATCGAATGCCTACAAGCAGCGGGAGCTCCTTTATGGAGTGACCGCGTACCTTTTGTATAATGGGTCAACGAGTTAATCTCTGTAGCAAGCTTAAGCCGTTAGGTGTAGGCGTAGCGAAAGCGAGTCTGAATAGGGCGATGAGTTGCAGGGATTAGACCCGAAACCGAGTGATCTAGCTATGGGCAGGTTGAAGGTGCAGTAACATGCACTGGAGGACCGAACCCACTTCTGTTGCAAAAGCAGGGGATGACCTGTGGCTAGGGGTGAAAGGCCAATCAAACTCGGAAATAGCTGGTTCTCCGCGAAATCTATTGAGGTAGAGCGTTGGGCGATTACTCTCGGGGGTAGAGCACTGAATGGGCTAGGGGGGAGCGATCCTTACCAAACCCAATCAAACTCCGAATACCGAACAGTACAGCCCAGCAGACAGACTATGGGTGCTAAGGTCCATAGTCGAGAGGGAAACAGCCCTAATCGCCATCTAAGGTCCCCAAGTCATGGCTAAGTGGGAAAGGATGTGGGACGACCAAGACAGCCAGGAGGTTGGCTTAGAAGCAGCCATCCTTTAAAGAAAGCGTAACAGCTCACTGGTCTAGATAAGTTATCCTGCGCCGAAAATGTAACGGGGCTAAAGCCATGCACCGAAGATGCGAGTTTGGATTGTGATTACAATCCAAGCGGTAGCGGAGCGTTCTGTAAGCCTGTGAAGGTCGACTCGTGAGAGCGGCTGGAGGTATCAGAAGTGAGAATGCTGACATAAGTAACGTTAAATAGAGTGAAAGACTCTATCGCCGTAAATCCAAGGGTTCCTACGCAATGTTAATCAACGTAGGGTTAGTCGGCCCCTAAGGCGAGGGCGAAAGCCGTAGTCGATGGGAATACAGTTAATATTCTGTAACCTGTGAGAGGTGACGAAGGTCGTAAGTTGTTGGTCCTGATCGGATTGGAACCAGCAGCGAAGAACTTCCAGGAAATAACCCTCACGTATAGACCGTACCCGAAACCGACACTGGTGGATGAGTAGAATATACTAAGGCGCTTGAGAGAATGGTGTTGAAGGAACTCGGCAAATTGATCCCGTAACTTCGGAATAAGGGATGCCTAGTCAAAGGCAACTTCAACTAGGTGGCACAGAATCGGGGGTAGCGACTGTTTAACAAAAACACAGGACTATGCAAAGTCGCAAGACGAAGTATATGGTCTGACGCCTGCCCGGTGCTGGAAGGTTAAGAGGAGGTGTGCAAGCACTGAATTGAAGCCCCAGTAAACGGCGGCCGTAACTATAACGGTCCTAAGGTAGCGAAATTCCTTGTCGGGTAAGTTCCGACCTGCACGAATGGCGTAACGACTTCCCCACTGTCTCCAACACCAACTCAGTGAAATTGGATTCTCCGTGAAGATACGGAGTTCCCGCGGTCAGACGGAAAGACCCCGTGCACCTTTACTACAGCTTTGCAGTGGTATTAGGAATAATATGTGTAGGATAGGTGGGAGCCTATGAAAGCCGGGCGCCAGTTCGGTGGGAGGCAATCTTGAAATACCACCCTTATTGTTCTTGATATCTAACTGAGGCCAGTTATCCTGGTCCAGGACCCTGCATGGTGGGTAGTTTGACTGGGGCGGTCGCCTCCGAAAGAGTAACGGAGGCGCGCAATGGTAGGCTCAAGTTGGTCGGAAATCAACTGTTGAGTGCAATGGCATAAGCCTGCCTGACTGTAAGACACACATGTCGAACAGAGACGAAAGTCGGTCATAGTGATCCGGTGGTTCCTCATGGAAGGGCCATCGCTCAACGAATAAAAGGTACGCCGGGGATAACAGGCTGATCTCCCCCAAGAGTCCACATCGACGGGGAGGTTTGGCACCTCGATGTCGGCTCATCACATCCTGGGGCTGAAGCAGGTCCCAAGGGTTCGGCTGTTCGCCGATTAAAGTGGTACGTGAGCTGGGTTCAGAACGTCGTGAGACAGTTCGGTCCCTATCTGCCGTGGGTGTTCGATACTTGAGAGAACCTGTCCCTAGTACGAGAGGACCGGGATGGACGTACCTCTGGTGTATCGGTTGTAGCGCCAGCTGCATCGCCGAGTAGCTACAGTACGGACGAGATAACTGCTGAAAGCATCTAAGCAGGAAACTCATCTCAAAACTAGGTATCGCCATTAGAGCCGTGATAGACCATCACGTTGATAGGGTGGATGTGTAAGCTCAGTAATGAGTTCAGCTAACCACTACTAATAGCTCAATTGGCTTGATTTACTCAACCACGTTTACCCACACCCAGGTAATGTCAATAGAAAAATTGATTTTTTCATCACAATTATCCAATTCTATACTAAAGGGTATAGAGTTGGCTTGGTAGTCATAGCGAGGGGAAAACACGCGATCCCATCCCGAACTCGACCGTTAAGACCCTCCGCGCCAATGATACTTGGGCTTAAGTCCTGGGAAAGTAGGTCGCTGCCAAGCTTACTCTATATCCTTTTTCTGTTCCTTCTCTTCTTCCTTTTTTTCTTCTTTTACATTTACATTGCTTTATTTGTTTTCTTCTTCCACCCTGTTAAGTTAATGGTAAAACTGTCGCTTTTTCAGATAAATCATTTTAATTTTAATTATGAGGAAGTCATTTCTTTGGTTCTTTTGCTTTTTGATTGGGGGTTTTAATTTAAATCGATAACTAATTTGATATGGATTACCTCCCATTTCCCAATGGCTTTAACAGTCGCCAACATACTCTACAGTGCCCTCTATTTAGCAAGCGAAACTGATCCCGCCATAGATAATACTGGGACTGGCTGATCCCATGCTCATTACAATAGTGTGGCCACTGATTGTTCTCTCTGCCCTAAGAGGACAATCAGAGCCTTCTTCTCAACTTGCCCATTGTCCCCGTTGCATCTTCCTCCTCCTGTTGGTGTTTAAATCAACAGAAAGAATCCTTTATTTCAACCTTTTTCCAAACTGGGGTAGTATATCCATACCTAAAATGGATATTCTACAGTTCTATCAAGATGACACTTTAAATAATCATGCCGAATGAAAGAGACAGAGAATCAGAATTATCTTACGAAGTTACTCCCCTAACATATTATAAATGATCCCTGTCTCATCCTTGCAAGTGATCATCTTACAAAGTTCCTGTCAACATACAAGTATCAAAGCCATTGGGAATCCAATGCTGGGTGGGAAATTGTAGAATTGTAGCTTCTCACTTTGCTTATTCAAATGTTATAAAATCTTTTAAAGTAAATACAGCCCTTTTTTTGGCCTTTTAAGTTTTGCAGTGCTAGTAAGTTTTACCGTTTGATCTGAAGGAATTGTAATTAATTTTGGGTTCTTAAAGGGCGGATTTGTGCCATAAAAATTGAGAGTTTTATGAAAGCTTCCTTTTTTATTTTTTACTATTTTATCATATTGAGTACCTTTAAGAATAATCTTCCAGCCCCCTTCCTTGTTTATAGGATAAATTGCATGTATATAAGGCTGTAGCTTTTTGCTCAATAAATATCGGCCACATGAGCTCCACAAAACTCCCATTTCACCTTTAGGATTATGAAGTCCTCTTCCCGTAATAATTTCTATAGCGTACATTTTATGACTGCTAAATTTCTTAACGAAATCATTAATCCATTGGCATTTTAAGGCTATAGATGCTTTTCCATGAAGATCAAGGGTAGGATAGAAAGGCTCTCTTCGCCGGGATACATTATCTTTATCTTCATTTTTTAGAAAAATTATTAAAGCATGATCCTTGCAGATAGGTATCACCTTCTTAACTGAAGTTTTGAAAAGGGGAGCTTTTAGAAAGATTAAGCACTCTCTAGCTTTATCTGCTTGAAGTTCTACGAGAGGATAAGTGGATAGTTCCTTTACAATATTATCGTCAATCTCAAATGAACGGAAATCTAGAATAGTATATTCTCTTCCCTCTTTATATAAGCTATTTAATTTTTTCTGCAAATATGTATGAACAGTTTGCAAAGTTGGAATTTTCTTAATAGAAATAGAAGGAGCATCACCTGTAAGAAATTTTTTTTAATATTATAAACTCTTTGTTCTTCTATTAATTTATTTAAGATCTCTCTTCTATCTTCAAATAGGGTGCCTTTCGCTGAACGGACGGAATGATATTCTATACAGAGCAAGCTAGCTCCTTTAAATATTGCCCCATTAATATTTGCATCTGTAAAATCTGCCCATTTTAATTTTGCACGGGAAAAGTCTGCTTTTGGCATTTCAGCATAGCTAAATATCGCTCTTGATAAATTTGCCTCTGAGAAATTTACCCCCTTTAAATTTGCTCTGGAAAAATTAGCATCTTTAAATTTTAGGCCTTGAAGGTTTGCTCCTTGCAAGTTAAAACCTACAGCATAAACGGCCTGCCCTTTACGTATTTGTTCATGCAAATTTACCAAATCATCGTCTTTCTCCATCGCCCAGGCGGATAAAGAGAGAAAAATAGAAAAAGAAAATATAATTTGCGAGATAAAAGCTTTATGAATTATGCTAATAAAATGGCAATGGTAAAGCATAAGACGCCTCCTAAATTTTGATTATTCTATGCTTTCATAGATCGACAATAAACTTCTTGGTTAAAATAAAATAATCATTAACAGGGAGGGTTTTGGTTATTTAACTCTTTTTCAACTTTTGTTATTACTGTGATTAAACGGGTATGGGGAATTGTAAAGGAAAAATCCGGCCCGAAGACAGTTACCAGTGTCTGGAAACCAGGCTTGAATTTGCCATCTAGTACCTGACGCACTGCCTCAACCGCTGATAAAGGCGTATATGAATAGCCATTGAGTATTTCCATGACATCATAGGATTTAAAGCCATCAGAAACAGCAACCTCAGCAAGCACTTTTGCAGGATTGCTTGCTTTCTCATCTTCCCCTGGCCCATCCGGCAGTTCAAGAACATCACCTTCAGGGAAAGCTGCGCCAGTAGCATCCACGAACATCGGGATATCAGTTGAATGCCATGCGGTGATAAGGTCCCCAAAGGATAAGGGGAGGCAACTTACGGCGCCAGTTCCGAAATCGAATTTGGCGGGTTGTGCTTCAGAAATGGGGATGATTTTTCCATCTTTTCGGATTAGGGTTCCCAACTTCATAATTTCCTGTGCGCTAATTGCTGATCCGCGTGACATTGACCCCGGCACCTGCATAACAATCCGAAGGATCTGGGCATTGTTGCGCAAATAGGACGAAAGAATAAAGTCCCCCTTTTCCCGTATTTATTAGATTTTAACTGATTCCGGCATGCCAAGATTAGTAAAAGTGTTCATGATGAAACACCTAAGATGTAATCCCGCACCAGCAATAAGCTCTTTTACTTTTGTTGCATCAGCCTGCATAAGGTGAGTCTCTAAGCAGGATCGATCATCTGTTAAATGACTTGTCATTATCCGAGAAACAATTAATCCCTTGCTGTTAATGCCAAGATGAAGCTTACGCCAGACTTTGCGTTTGTACTGTTTGCCATATTTTTTTTCGAGCGATTCACTTTCTCCAAATACTTTAATACCTGTACTATCAATGACAAGATGACCAGGTTCATCCATTTTTTCTAATTGGCGCGTGATTAAAGGGACAGTCCCTCGGCGTGATAGTCTCGTATAATTGGGAACATCCAATTGAAGGCCAAGGAGATGAAACAATGACTTGACTAACCCTTGAGCTTGCCTAAGTTTTTATTTAAAGATGAGCCTTAATGTTAGCACTAGTGTAATGGCATGATCAGAATAGTGAAGGGGCCGCCCTTTTTTAGGAATAGGAGATTTTTGCGCGTACCACTTATGGTGAAGATCCTTACAAAGCCATAAAGTGAGATCTCCTCTGTTTATTAAAGCTTGATTATAATCTGGTATTAATAGCGCCTGAGCGCCTAATACGTTCTTTATAAGGCATAGATCATCCTTTTTTATTTTAAAAACGATACTTCCATTTACCTTTTAATGACAACTTTTTCTATTTAAGCAACAAAGAAGACAAAAATGAATTGTTTTTTAACGAAGTCGATTCCAAAGGAATAATATTCAACGTTCATAAATTTAAAGGCGATGAGCCAATAAATCCCAAGTACTTAAAGTTCTTTTAATCCGGCTTTAGCCATGTGTTTGGTTTAACAGAAGAATATTTCTCCACGGCTGTAAGAAGCTGTTTTGATTGATTTAGCTATCTCCTGAATTTCAGCGGGCACCCTTAGATTTCTATAAGAATGGAAGGGGCTTGGGAAAATTTGTTTACTCTTTGTAAATTTTTGTATTTTTCTTTTAGTTTTGAATATGTTCCCATTGACTCCCATCTCATCCCATGATATCCCATACATAAGGACCATTCTTTGTGGCTGGTTTTTGTGTGAGGTAGTATGGCACTTTTTTTATCAAACACTATTAATAAAATAGATAAAAAAGGACGAGTTTCTGTGCCTGCTTCTTTTCGTGCCGTTTTGCAAACTCAAGAGTCTCCTGGTGTAGTATTGTTTCGTTCTCTTCATCAACCGATTGTTGAGGGATGTAGCTTTGAGCGAATGATGCAATTAAGTCAGCAGTATGATTCGTTAAGTTTGGAACCAACGGCAACACAAAACAACTATCAATCTTTTATTTTTGCTGAGGCTCAATTGCTAAGTTTTGATGCAGAAGGACGCATCTCCATCCCGCCAAGTTTATTGGAACATGCCAGTATTGTTGATCAAATCGCTTTTGTAGGCCGAGGCGCAACTTTTGAGTTGTGGAATCCTGAACAATTTAAAGCACACCATGAGGAGCTAAGAAACAAACTCCAACAGGGAGGTAGTAATGAGTAATAGCCATATTCCTGTTCTGCTATCTGAAATGTTGAATGCTCTTAACATACGAGATCAGGCAACCTATCTTGATGCCACTTTTGGTGGTGGTGGATATTCTGAGGCGATTTTAAAATCTGCAGATTGCCAGGTTTTTGCTCTTGATCGGGATCCTGAAGCAATTGCGCGGGGTAAATTGCTGGAGCAAAAATATCCACACCGCTTTAGGATTTTTGAGGGATGTTTTTCAGATTTATTCCAGTTGGCGGCAACCAATTTTTGGGAAAAGTTTGATGGCATTGTTTTTGATTTCGGTGTTTCATCTTTTCAAATTGATCAACCTGAGCGGGGATTTTCTTTTCGTTTTGAGGGGCCTTTAGATATGCGGATGTCATCTTCTGGTCTTTCAGCTGCTGAGGTTGTGAACACTTTTGAAGAAGAAGATATTGCTAACATCATTTACAGATATGGGGAGGAGCGAAAATCGCGACGCATTGCGAATGCTATAGTCCGGCGTCGGTTGGAAAAACCGTTTACAACCACAGCGGATCTCGCTTCACTTATCGAAAAAATTTTAGGGCGCAAATTTGGCGCTCAACACCCAGCCACGTTAACCTTTCAAGCCTTGCGCATTTTTGTAAATAATGAGTTAATAGAAGTAGAGTCTGGCTTAAGTTTTGCTGAATTATATTTGAAACCAAAAGGGCGGTTGGTGACAGTCACATTTCATTCCTTAGAAGATAGGATTGTCAAGACATTTGTGCGCGCGCGGACTTCACGGGTGAAAGGTCAGTCGCGTCTATTACCTGGCGAAATGGCAACAAATCAACCTTTATTCAAAGACCTTTTTCCGAAGGGAATCGCGCCGTCAGATGGTGAGATTGAAGCAAATCCACGCTCGAGATCATCTCGTCTTCGGGTAGTAGAACGGTTGTATGTCAGCGAGGTGGAATCGTGAGACGCTCAACCTTATTCGTTGTTTTAATGACTTCCGTTGTGGGGTTTGGTTTATTTCAGCTAAAATATGAGGTAATGAAACTCGAGGGGCAGCATAAAACTATTCACCACTCTCTCAAAAAATCGGAAGAAGCCATCTCTATTTTGAATGCGGAATGGTCCCATTTGACGAGTCCAGAAAGATTACAAAAACTAGCCGATAAGCACTTGGAAATTGTGCCTGTTTCAGGTAAGCAACTTGTCTCCCTCCGTCAGGTTACCGGTGAGTGCGAAGCAAATCAAACAGTTGGAATTCAAAATAGATTTGCCCTAGATCAACTGGTCTCCAATGTCCTTGATGATGAGGGGAGGGCTGCTTTGTCGCTTGACGATATACTTGGAGGTATTGACAGTGAGTAGCAATGGGCGCTCTGTCAGGCGATTATTGAATCGCTCAGTTCAAATCTTGGCGCATCATTTAAATTCCTGGCAGCAGCTGATGCATGACAAATCGGTGCTGGAAATGGCACGTAATCGCACCTTAGTGATGGGGGGTGTCTTTTGTCTGGCATTTTTGCTAGTTACCATTCGGTTGTTTGATGTGATGGTTTTGCATTCCCATAATGACGAGATGGTTGAGGATGTCATCTTAGCAGAGCAAGATACGTCCCATCGCGCAGATATCGTTGATCGTAATGGTGAAATTTTGGCCACCCACTTAGTGACTGCTTCGGTTTATGCTAATCCGAAGGTCATTCTTAATGCTGAAGATGCCGCCTTAAAGCTATCAACGTTGATGCCAGATTTAGATTATGAAACTGTCCTGAAAAAGTTAAAGTCAGATAAAGGTTTCATCTGGATTGTGCGTCACATCCCCCCTAAACTACAACATGAAATGAATCTTTTGGGTATTCCTGGCGTGTATTTACAAAAGGACCAACGGCGTGTTTATCCCCATGGTAATTTAGTTTCTCACGTGCTTGGGTATTGCGGTATTGATAATTTAGGTTTAGCTGGAATTGAAAAACAATTTGATGTGCGCTTGCGCAAAGATAGTAAGCCGCTGCAGTTAGGGCTTGATGTTCGGGTTCAGCACATTGTGCGGGACGAATTAAGTAAAGCGGTGCTGGAATTCCGTGCCGAAGGGGCAAATGCAATGGTGATGGAGGTGGAAACTGGTGAAATCCTTGCGATGGTGTCCTTGCCTGATTATGATCCCAACCTCCCCAATCAAAACGCAGTTGAAGCAACCTTTAATAAAAATACGCTTGGCATTTACGAATCAGGTTCAGTTTTTAAAATCTTTAACACGGCAATTGCGTTGGAATCGGGTAAAGCAAAACTTGCTACTTTATATGATGCGAGTGCGCCAATTCGGGTTGGCTCCAAGAAAATCACTGACTTTAAAGGGAAAAATCGTCCCTTGGAAGTGCGCGAAGTCTTTATTTATTCTTCCAACATTGGCTCGGCCAAAATGGCGTTAGATTTTGGAAGTGAAATGCAGCGTCAGTATTTAGGGCGATTGGGACTTCTATCTGCCCCCATGCTGGAATTGCCAGAGATTGGAGCGCCCCTCGTTCCAAAAACCTGGAGCGATGTCACCACAATGACCGTCTCCTATGGGTATGGTATCGCGGTTAGTCCCCTCATGCTGGTCGATGCTGTGCGTACGGTTATTACAGGGATTAAGAAATTTTCAGCAACAATGTTGAAACGGGATCCAAGTACGCTTGATCAGGTGGAGGGGCAACAAATTATTTCGCCTAAAACAGCGGAACATATACGCAATTTAATGCGTCTAGTTGTAACCGAAGGAACGGCTAAAAAGGCCGATGTGCCTGGCTATGAAGTTTTTGGTAAAACGGGGACAGCTCATCGAAACAAGGGCCGATCTGGTTATAATAATAGCCGCCGGACCACATTTATTGGGGCTTTCCCAAAGTCTAATCCAAAATATATTTTAATTCTTTTCATGGATGATCCAAAGCCAACAAAAGAAACTTACGGATATGCAACAGGTGGCTGGACGGCGGCGCCCGTTTCTGGCAGAATCATCTCACGAATGGCACCCCTGTTAGATGTACAACCAGTGTTTGATGACAATCAAGGGGATCATTTGGGAGGCTCCATAATACCGATTAGTCATAAAATACAATAAAACGATGAACCAAAGTAACTTATTAAAAGATAATGTAAATTTTAGCCTAGCAGCAAAGACTTTCGCAGGGATAAAGAATGATTCAAGGCAGGTAAAAACCGGCGATCTATTTGTTGCTATTACGTGTGATGATGTGATTTCTCATGTGATTTTAGCGTTGAAAAACGGCGCTGCTGGCGTGGTGATTGAATCTGGGATTTTAGTGCAAAATGAATCTCGACTTCCAAAAGCACTTTATATTCCCGTTGAAAACACGAGACAAGCGCTAAGTGAGTTAGCGCAGCTGTTTTATCCTAAGCAGCCTAAGGCAATTGCGGCCGTGACAGGGACAAACGGCAAAAGTTCTGTGGCGACATTTGTGCGGCAAATCTGGGGGCTTTTTGGATTAAAGGCTGCAAGTTTTGGTACGTTAGGGTTGGAATTGACGCAAAATCATCCGCCAGAAATCTCCTTACCAAAGTTGACAACACCGGATGCAATTTCGTTGCATCAACTTTTGCAGGCCCTGCATGAGGCCGAGATTAACCACTTTATTTTTGAGGCCTCTAGCCATGGTCTTGATCAATATCGCCTCCATGGCGCCAAAGTGACTGTGGCTGCTTTTACGAATCTAACTCAGGATCATCTAGATTATCACGGCAGTATGGAAGCCTATTTTGAAGCAAAATCAAAGCTATTCACTGAAGTGTTGACGGCTGAAGGGACAGCTGTAATCAATCTAGACTCATCCTATGCACAATCATTGATACTTCTAACCAAGTCACGGGGTATCAAGGTTGTGACTTACGGGATAGAGACCCCAGCTGATGTGATGGCAAGAAACATTTCCCTTCATAATCACGATATTGAGTTTGACATCGTAACACAAGATAAGATCTGGGAGGCAATTCGGATACCGGTTGTCGGCAATTTCCAGGTTGAAAATATTCTCTGCGCTATTGGTATGGTTATGGCGGAAGGAATCACCCTTGATGCTATTATGAATGTCTTGCCCCATTTAACCAGCGCCCTTGGGCGGATGCAATTGGCAGGAACGACCACATCAGGCGCGGCAATTTATGTCGATTACGCCCACACTCCTGATGCATTGATTCGTGCTTTGCAGGCGTTAAAGGACCATTTGCCAGAGGAAGGAAAACTCCACGTGGTCTTTGGTTGCGGTGGTAATCGGGATACTGGAAAACGCGCATCCATGGGTGAAGCTGCCAATGAATGTGCCGATGTTGTTTTTGTAACAGATGATAATCCGCGTCTGGAAGATCCTAGTTTTATTCGGGCTCAGGTCTTAAGTCATTGTCCAAAGGGACAAGAAGTAGCAGATCGCTTTGTTGCCATTTCCCAGGCAATCCAAGGGTTGGGTCCCCAAGATATACTCCTTATTGCTGGGAAGGGACATGAAATAGGTCAGATTATTCGCAATGATGTGATTCCCTTTGATGATGTTCAGGTAGTGCGCCAGATTTTAGGAAGTTAACAATTATATATTTTCAGAGGGGATGGTCGTGCTAAATTTGAATTGCCTCCCTTAAGGAGAATCCAAAGCGAATTCTCTGAGGGCAAAGAAGGTCAAAAAGGAACCAACATGGTAGTATGGACTGGGATAGAGCTTAACGAGATTTTTGGAACCACATTAGATCCTAAGTTAGAGATTACGGGTGTTTCCATTGACTCCAGAACAATACAAGCTGGTGATTTATTCGTGGCACTTCAAGGTGTTTCGCAGGATGGTCACTTATTTGTAGAACAAGCTGTTCAAAATGGTGCTGCTGTTGTTCTTGTTTCTAAAGAAATAGCTGGGCTTAATTGTCCACAAATTGTTGTATTTGATACTTTGCGAGCTTTGCGAGAAATGGCTGAATTTGCCCGCATGCGAAGCCTGGCAACTATCATTGCTATTACAGGAAGTGTTGGCAAAACCTCGACCAAAGAAATTTTGGCGCATGTCTTAGAAGTTTTTGGTGATGTCAGTTTTTCTGCTGCGAGCTTTAATAATCATTGGGGGGTCCCTTTAAGTTTAGCGCGTCTTCCTAAAGAGGCTAAATTTGGTGTTTTTGAAGTTGGAATGAATCATGCCGGCGAAATTGCGCCTCTAGCCGCGCTCATTAAACCCCATATTAGTGTAATCACCTCAATTGTGCCGGCTCACATTGGTAATATGGGCAGTATGCAGGCAATTGCGACAGAAAAAGCAGCAATTTATTCAGGATTAGTCGCTGGAGGAACAGCAATTATTCCCTGTGATACGGAATTTTATACCTTTTTGTCTAGCGTTGCGGCTGAGTACTCACCAAAACAGATCCTTGGGTTTGGGGAATCAGATGCCGCAGACGTGCGTCTATTGAATTATCGTTCTAATGAGTGTGGTGGTATGGTTGATATCAGCATTGAGGGAGAAGAGCTGCAGTATATTTTTCCTCTGCGAGGGCGACATTTTGCGGTGAATAGCTTGTCAGTTATTTCTGTAGCGATTTCTTTAAACCTTGATGTGAATGAGGTTTGCGCACGGTTAGAGACAATGCCAGCTATTAAAAATCGGGGCGAGATTTATGAACTTGAGATTGATGGCAAAAAAGTAACCTTGATTGATGACGCCTATAATGCCAATTTAGTTTCAATGAAAGCTGGAATTGATGTGCTGATGGAATATTCCTGGTCCCATCGGGGGCGTCGCATTGCTGTGTTAGGCGAAATGTTGGAATTAGGGAATTACGCAACACCACATCACAAAGAATTGGGACGTTATTTAGAGGCGCATGAAGTGGATCTTGTCTACTTGACAGGGGGGGAAGCAATGCAGCAATGTCTTGTGGTTTTGCCGGAAGTCAAGCAACATGTTTGCGTGCGCAACCCCTTAGACCTAGTGCCGTCATTAAGACGCGACTTGCAAAATGGTGATGTGATTTTAGTCAAAGGATCCAAAGGAAGTCGTGTAAGTTTAGTTGTGGATGAACTTTTGAAAGCTGCCTCTATTAAAAATAAAATTTATGCATGTTAGAGACAATTTATGTTTTATTACTTTTTAGCTCCGCTTGCCTCGGAATCTGGATTTTTTAATCTATTTCGCTATTTAACATTTCGAACTGTGGCCGCCATCTTAACGGCTCTGTTCATCGGCATGTTTTTAGGGAGCCCTCTTATTAGGTGGTTGAAAAGTAGGCAGGGGAGTGGCCAGCCAATTCGCCTTGATGGTCCACAAACTCATTTGTTAACCAAGCAAGGGACGCCCACCATGGGGGGGCTGCTGATTTTGATTTCGCTGACCATTAGCACCTTACTATGGGCAAATATTCAAAACCATTATATTTGGGTTGTATTATTGGTAACTATTGGGTTTGGGGGAATAGGGGCTTATGACGATTATTTAAAGCTCACGAAACGCAGCTCTGATGGTTTACCTGGTCGACTTAAGATTTTAGGTCAAGCCGTTATTTCGCTCATCGCCACCCTCTCTATTGTGTATTTAAATCAAGGGCATAATGCAACGATTTTAAGTTTTCCTTTCTTTAAAGAATTAACGTTAGATCTTGGCATTTTCTTTTATCTATTCTCTATTTTTGTGATTATTGGTTCATCCAATGCAGTTAACTTGACTGATGGTCTTGATGGGTTGGCGATTGTACCGGTGATGATTGCAACATTTTGTTTTGCACTCATTGCCTATCTTGTTGGTAACTCTGTCTTTTCAGCTTATTTGCAAATCCCACACGTTCCCAATGCTGGTGAAATATCGGTATTTTGTGGTGCCTTAATTGGAGCAGGACTTGCGTTTTTATGGTTTAATGCTCCTCCAGCAAAAGTCTTTATGGGGGATACAGGTTCTCTTGCTGCTGGCGGTGCCCTTGGCATTGTCAGTATCATCACAAAACATGAAATTGTGCTTGCCATTATTGGGGGATTGTTTGTGATTGAGGCCTTTTCAGTCATCATGCAGGTTGGTTATTATAAGATGACTAAGAAACGCATTTTTTTGATGGCGCCCATTCACCATCATTTTGAGAAAAAAGGTTGGGCTGAATCAACAGTTGTGGTGCGTTTTTGGATTATCGCCGCGGTGTTAGCCTTAATTGGGCTATCTACTCTCAAACTTCGTTAAAGGTAATTTTCCCACTTATGGAGAGGTGTCATTATACTTGTGTCCCCATCTGGAGAGCTATATAGTAATTTTAGCGTGTAAAAAAGGTCCCTCTAAATGTCTGTGTATCCTGTTAAGGCTAAAAAAATTGTCGTGTTTGGCCTAGCACGCTCTGGTCTTGCAGCTGTCTCGTGGTTGCTGGAAAGAGGGGCGGTGCCAATTGCTGTAGATGCCGATTCTGAAAAGCAAAAGCAAGCATTAACGTTAGGCGCAACAGTAGTATCGGCAGAACATATTTTTTGGGATGAAGTCGCCGCTGTCATTCAAAGTCCCGGGATTCCCTTAACTCATCCACTATCACGGCGGGCGCTCGAGTTGAATATCCCCGTTATCAGTGATTGTGAGTTATTTCGCCAAGCTAATCCTGAGGCGATAATTGTTGGTATAACGGGAACAAATGGTAAATCCACCACAACAGCGCTTATTGGCCATATATTAAAGACAGCAGGCTATGAAGTAGCTATTGGTGGCAATATTGGCATTTCTGTTTTGTCTTTGCCTAAGTTGAGTCCGCGAGGAATTTACGTGCTGGAGCTTTCCTCATATCAACTAGAGCTTTCGAAAAATCTTAATATTAATGTGGTTGCTTGGCTCAATATTAGTGAGGATCATTTGGAACGCCATGGAACGATCGAGCAATATATACAGGCAAAATACAAGATTTTTCATCATGTAAAGGATACGCCGAAGGCTGTGATAGGAGTGGATGATTCCTATTCTGAAGAGGTGTATTACAAACACAGCCAAATTTCCTCGAATGTTACATTTTCTGTTTCGTGCGAACGGCGGGTGGGAAATGGACTTTGGGTGGATGGGAACAAGCTCATGCAGCTTGAAGGGGATCTTGTGAGAGAACTTGCTGATCTAAGCAGTTATCCTCGCTTACAAGGAAAGCATAATTATCAGAATGCGGCTGTTGCTTGGGGGGTGTGTTTGCAGCTTGGGCTAGAGTCGGCCGAAATTCTAAAAGGTATAGCCACATTTCCCGGGCTTCACCATCGCCAGGAGTGGGTAGCAGAGATCGATAATGTTGTGTTTATCAACGATAGTAAGGCGACAAATGCCAATGCGGCGTCAAAAGCGCTCTCGGTTTACGATCAAATTTATTGGATTGCTGGGGGAGTTCCTAAGAGTGATGGCATTCAGAGTCTAGCTCCCTATTTCCCTAAGATTCGCGAAGCTTTTCTTTTTGGGCAGGCAGAAGCTGAGTTTGCCGTCACAATCGGTGATCAGGTTCCGCATCACCTCTGTAATACCTTGGATGTAGCGGTGGCACGTGCTTTTGCTGCGGCTAAAAATGCGGGTGATAGACAAGCAATTATTCTCTTTTCACCGGCTTGTGCCAGCTTTGATCAATTTAAAGATTTCGAACATCGAGGCTCTATATTTAAAGAGCTGGTGAAGAAGTTATACACATCATGACTGAAACGACAAATTTCTCCCTATTGATGTATGGGCTCAATTTTATCTTGGCACTCCTTAAAGAGGGCCAACCATTCGCGTCACTCCCAAATAAAAGTCGCCGCCAATCTCGATGGTATAAATCCACATTTTCAAACATGATGCGCATAAAGGAACAATAATCTATATGCTAAGAGATTCATTTTCAAGAAAAGATACCAGCGTTATTGGTCGTTGGTGGTGGACAGTTGATCGATGGTCGTTGGCGGCTATTACGATTATTATGGTTTTAGGAATTCTCTTAAGCTTTGCCGCTAGCCCACCTGTTGCTGATCGTCTCAATTTAGGGGGATTTTTCTTTGTCAAACGCCATATCTTTATGATTATTCCAGCTGTTGCCATTATGTTTGTTGTCTCGTTGTTGACCCCTCGTTCTTTAAGACGCATGGCTGTCTTAATGTATATTGGTGGGATTGGTTTGTTAATCGTTACCTTGTTGAGTGGCGCTGAAGTTAAAGGAGCCCGACGTTGGATAAGCATCGGTAGCTTTTCTATCCAGGCCTCAGAATTTATTAAGCCAGCTTTTGCAGTGGTTGCGGCTTGGATGCTTTCTGAAAAACTCAAAATTGCCCGATTTCCCGGACTGAGCATCTCTTTTGTCCTGCTGCTGATTCCAGTTAGCTTGCTCTTGATGCAGCCAGATTTAGGGATGACCATTGTTATGGTGAGTACTTTGGTTGGGCAGTTATTCATTGCGGGAATCCCACTCTTATGGATTGGTTGCACTGTTATCATTGGTCTGGTTGGGATGCTTGGCGCTTATTGTTTTTTGCCTCACGTAGCCAGGCGTTTTGACCAGTTTCTTGACCCCGCGTCGGGTGATCCAAAGCATGATCTTTATCAGGTAACGCAGTCGCTCGAAGCCTTTAAAAATGGTGGAATTCTGGGGCGCGGGCCAGGGGAAGGTATCATTAAAAAACATATTCCCGATGCTCATGCTGACTTTGTTTTTGCTGTCGCAGGCGAGGAATTTGGCCTCTTTGTCTGTCTCTTTTTAGTCGGCCTTTTTGCTTTTGTGGTGGTGCGAACATTTTTGCGAGTGATTAATGATCAAAGTCTTTTTGTAATTTTAGCAACGTCAGGAGTGATTCTCCAATTTGGGATGCAGGCAGTGATTAATATGTCATCCACGTTGCATATCATTCCGACCAAAGGAATGACAATGCCTTTTGTTAGCTATGGAGGATCATCGATGGTCGCTCTTGGCATTGGCATTGGAATGGTTCTCTCTTTGACAAGAAAAAGGCACGGGATGACAGATGTTATATAATATGTCGACCGCCGCTTTATCCTATAAATAACGAGATGCAGGCTTTTTGATGATGACTTTTACAGATCAGCTTTGTGAGTTTTTATATGCCATTCCATTTGTGGGAATGTTGTTGTCTATCGCTTTAGGGCCAACATTAGTGCCTAAATTTTGGCATCAGCATTATTTTAAAATCGCTCTAGGATGGGTTGTAATTTGTATCACTTCACTGTGTTGGCATTTTGATATGCTTATTGTTTTGGGGGATCTGAAGCATACGATTTTGCATGATTATCTGCCTTTCGTTATCTTAATCGGAACCCTGTTTGTCATCACGAGCGGCATTCATATCAACATTGCGGGAGAGGCAACACCGCTTACCAATGTGGTGGCGTTAGCTATTGGAGGGGTGCTGGCAAGTTTTATCGGGACGACGGGAGCAGCGATGCTGTTGATTCGACCCATTATTCGCCTGAACGCCTATCGTCTTAAAAAAGTTCATGTGGTTGTTTTTTTTATCTTTATTGTCGCTAATATTGGAGGGACCCTAACACCTCTTGGTGATCCACCGCTGTTTTTGGGATATTTAAAAGGGGTGAGTTTTACCTGGACAGCGGAGAACCTTGTTCTGCCGTGGGCAGTGGTAATTATTCCCCTATTGGTGATATTTTATGCCTTTGATCGCTATTTCTTTGAGCGGGAACCGGCGAGTGAAGTCATTGAAATGGAAGATGGTGAGCCTAAAATTCAAATTACTGGTCTCGTGAACTTGATTCCCCTTGTCGGCGTTGTGCTAACAGTTTGGTTGAGTGGGATCTGGGTGGATTCACCAACTCTGTTGGCAATTGATGTAAAAGCAACACATGCTTTGCGTGATGTATTGCTGGTAATGTTTGGGATTATGTCGTGGGTGTTGACGCCTGTTTCTATCCACCGCGAAAATGACTTTTCTTGGGAACCTTTTGTCGAAGTTGCTAAAATCTTTATAGCCATATTTATCACCATTATTCCGGTGATTGCGATGTTGCATTCGGGGCTTGATGGGCCGTTTACTCAGTTATTAATCCAGGCGAATCCCAATGGCAATCCTGATAATCACTTTTATTTCTGGGTAACTGGATTACTCTCTGCCTTTTTAGACAATGCTCCCACTTATCTTGTCTTTTTCCATATGGCAGGGGGGGAAGCTGCTGTTTTGATGACAACCATGAGCAAGACGCTGGTTGCCATTTCGTGTGGCTCTGTTTTTATGGGGGCTTTAAGTTATATTGGGAATGCTCCTAACTTTATGATCCGTTCTATCGCCGAAAAACAAGACATCAAAATGCCAAGCTTTTTAGGATATATGGCCTGGTCTTTTGCCATCCTCATTCCTTTGTTCTTGGCTTTGGATTATCTTTATTTTGTAAGATAGCGGGAATCTTGCTCGTCTCTCAAACTCAGGATAGCAGGATAGGTTGCTTTACTCCTCGCAATGACGTGTCACAGGCTTGAAAGCTGATGAGTATATCCCTTCGCCATCTTTTGGTCTTCACCTGTGACGTCGTTACACTCCTTCGATAATTTTGATTTCAAAATTTGTTAACAGAATTTATTTAATGTTAACAGAATTTATTTAATAATATTATAGTAAAATTAAGATTAATTTAATTTTGGTGGTAATCATGAGCATAGCACCGCTTTCTGCAGATGTCGTCGGGCTACCTCGTTTTAATATTAAAGGCGTCGAGCTAAAAACGGACATTGCTGTCAATTTCTTCGGTTTATCGTCGCATACTAGAGCTAAAGAGGCCCTTGCCTTTGGCTTAAAGATGCGTTCTACCAATGCGCATATGTTTGTCGTTGCCGGTGAAGACAGTGGCCGCATGACGGGAACGATTGAGTTCTTGAAGGAATCAATGCACCAGCAGCCCCCTGTTTTTGACTGGGTTTATTTGAATAATTTTATTTCCTCACATCGCCCTTTACCATTTCGGTTGCCAGCAGGGATCGGATGTCAGCTCCAAGAAGTGATGCGTGAATTTATTGATGCCCTGCGTGATGTCTTGCAAAAGACATTCTCTAACGCAGCTTTTGTAAGCAACGTTAACTCTTTAACCGCCGCTTTAGAGACGGAAGTTCAGACCAAAATTGATAAAGTTCAAGGTTTTGCCAATACAAAGGGGCTCCAGATAGAATCCGGTCCTGATGAATTTACAATCATTACGTTGGACAAAAAGGGGAAAGGCAAGGAGGCTGAAAAGCTTTACACTCAGCAGGATATTCAAGAAATTCGGGAGCGCATTGGCGAGGTAACTTCGGCGGCGCATATCAGTGGCCGCGAGCTCAGTAAAAAGATTCAGTGTATCAAAAAAGAAGAAGCTGAAAAAGTGATGGGAAAGCTGGTAAAGCCATTGGTGGATGGGTTTTCAGCTTACTTGGGAGAGTGGATCGATGAGCTACAAAAAGATATTTTGGAGCATATCGATGACTTTTTAGAAGAAGATTCTGATGCTGATATAGCGTCTGAAGTGAGCGACAGATATGTTGTCAATTTGCTAGTCGATAATCGTGGGAACAAGAATCCGTCCGTTATTATTGATCCCGCACCAACCTATGAAAGCTTATTTGGATCGATCAAATATCGAACCGCGCCCACGGGATATACGACCGACTTTGCTATGATACGAGCGGGAAATTTGCATCGGGCTAACGGCGGGATTCTCGTATTGCGCGCCGAAGCTCTTGCCAATAATGGCGAATTATGGTTGGCGATTAAAACCGCGCTTCGGGATAAAAAGATTCGAATTGAAGAACGTCATCGCGAGAATTCCATGCCGATGCTGGATGCGCCGGATCCAAAACCAATACCTTTAGATGTTCAAATTGTATTGGTTGGCGCGCCTATGTGGTATTACAGCTTCTTCTTTAATGACCCTGATTTTAGATCCTATTTTCGGATTAAAGCTGATATTGAGCCTGACTTGCCGGCAACACAACACAATATTGACACGTATGCGAAGCTCATTCACTTTTTTGCTACTGAGGGCTCGAAAAAGTCGGTGGAGCTTGAGGCAATCCAATATATGTTGGGGTATAGTTGCCGTTGGACCAATCATCGTGAACGATTTAGCTCTAAGTTCGAGGTTTTAGGTGACATCATCGGAGAGGCAGCAGCCATTGCAGCTGAGGCTGGCTCTGAAGTCATCAATCTTACCCATGCCAAAGAAGCCTTTTATAACCGACGAGTTCGTAATAGTATTTTAGAAGATCGTTCCCATCGTGATATTGAATCTGGTGTTGTGTTAATTGATACGGCAGGGGCTTCGGTCGGCCAAATTAATGCTCTCACCGTTATTAATACGGGTGATCATCAATATGGGATGCCAAATCGAGTCTCGGCCAGAACTTATGTAGGCGAGGAGGGAATCATCAATATTGAACGCCTCACAGAATTAGGGGGGCCTATTCAACAAAAAGGCGCAATGATTTTAGATGGTTACTTGAACGGTGTCTTCGCACAAAAGCATCCTGTGAGTTGCAATTGCTCGCTCACGTTTGAGCAAAATTACGGTGAAGTGGAAGGAGATAGTGCCTCGTTAGGAGAGCTTATTGCGATTCTCTCGAGTCTTTCCCAAATTCCAATTCGCCAAGATCTGGCTGTTACAGGATCCGTAAATCAGTTTGGTCAGGTGCAAGCAGTGGGTGGTCTAATTCATAAAATTGAAGGGTTCTTCCGCATTTGTAATCACCGGGTTTTGACTGGTAGTCAAGGAGTCATCATTCCCAAATCCAACATGCAAAGCCTGATATTGCGGGAGGAGATCACCAACGCGATACGAGAGGAAAAGTTTTTTATCTGGGCGGTAGATACGGTGGAAGAAGCCGTAGAAATTTTGATGGAATTTCCCGCTGGCCGCCTGGACAAGGTGGGAAATTACCCTAAAAATACGGTTTTTTATGCCGTGATGAAGCAGTTGAAGGACTATCAAAAATCCCTCGATCGGCATCATAAAATCTCTAAATAAAAGGATATTCCAATGAGTAATAAATTAAGCTTCTTCGCTGTTTTGTTTTGCATAACAACAGCAACGTTTGCAGCAGATCGTCCGCAAGAGCAAGAGGCTGGATCGATAAGTCTTAGCCTTCAACTGCAGGAGCAATCAGATACTGACTCAGATAGTGAGTTGAAAAGACCGCCTAGTTTTCAAGAACTGATAGAAGGTATTAAGTGGCAAATTAATGATTGGAAAGAACTCTGTGCCGAAGCTTTAGCAGAGGTGAAGGACGCGCCGGAGGTGCTAGAAATTGTCTCTCAGAGTCATGAAATAGAGAGAGATGACTTAACTCAGCTTATTGAGCAGATTGCAGGGCAATGTTCTCTCGATGAAACTCAGATAGAAGAATTGGAAAATCTGCGGCAGTTATTAAAAAAGTAAGAGAAGGGGGATGACTTTGCCATCCCCATCACCACATTATTTAAATCCCCGTCAAACCCAGCTTTTCAAAGAAAGCGACATCTTTTATTTTCTCGTTCAATGGTGACAATATACCGAGATACAGCGTAACTATATTGACAGAAGGGTGATGAGAAAAACAGCCACCTCCACAGGTATTATATACAAAATATTACCTTCCCTTAATATTATATTTGAGATATGGTGACGAAGTTTTTATAACTTATTAAATGAGAAAATATAACAATGAACAAGACAACAATTCTTTTTGCTGCTCTGCTAGGTTGTGCTACTGGAACTTTCGCAGCTGACGATACATTTCAACCTACCAATGATATTGAAACAGTAAGACGTGAGGTCCAAAGAGTTTTAGACCAAGTTGAAAAGCAAGCACCAAAGGTGGAACGCGAAGCCCAAAGAGTTTTAGATCAAGTTGAAGAGCAAGCACCAAAGGTGGAACGCGAAGCCCAAAGAGTTTTAGACCAAGTTGAAGAGCAAGCACCAAAGGTGGAACGCGAAGCCCAAAGAATTGTAAACCAGGCAACTAATTTAAGAAAAAAGTGGAGGTTCTAGATTTGGAAAAATCTAAGTTTTAGGATTTACTTCTTAACATAAAGTGAGGCGGAATTTAGGCCCGCCTTACGCTTTCGGAAAAAGTTATTCTTATTAATTTTTTTTACAGAGCCTTCTTTTTTAAATCCCTGTCAAACCTAGCTTTTCAAAGAAAGCGACATCTTTTGCAGGAACTGGATTTTCGGTGGTTAGCAACGTTTCACCATAAAAAATAGAGTTTGCGCCTGCGAAATGGCACAAAGCCTGCATTTCTTCCGACATTGCTGTGCGGCCTGCCGAAAGGCGCACACGCGATTTTGGCATCAAAATCCGAGCAACAGCAATCGTTCGAATAAAATCAAAAGGATCAACAGCTTCGTTATTCTCCAAAGGGGTTCCCTCAATCTTAACCAGCATGTTGATAGGCACGCTTTCAGGTGGTTCTTTCATGTTGGCAAGGGTCATGAGCATGCTGGCTCGGTCTTCTACTTCCTCACCCATTCCAACGATTCCTCCGCAGCAGACATTAATCCCTGCTTGGCGGACATTTTCGATCGTTTCAATGCGATCCTGGAATGTGCGGGTGGTAATGATTTCTTTGTAGTGCTCTTCGGAAGTATCAATATTATGATTGTAGTAATCAAGTCCCGCGACCTTTAGTTTGTGCGCTTGAGCGGGGGTCAGCATGCCTAAAGTGACACAAGTTTCAAGCCCTTCAGCCTTAATAGCCTGAATCATCTCAATTACTTTATCAAGGTCAGCATCGCGCGGACTGCGCCAGGCCGCCCCCATACAAAAACGGCTAGCACCTGCTGATTTAGCCCGTTTAGCGGTTTCAAGAACAGTGTCGAGTGACATCAGCGGTTCTTTTTTAAGGCCAGTGTTATAGTGGGCTGATTGCGGACAGTAGGAGCAGTTTTCTGGGCAGCTTCCTGTCTTTATATTCAGGAGAGTGCTGAGTTGCACCTCGTTTGCCTTAAAGTTCATCCGGTGGACTTGGTGCGCGAGATAAAGCAAGTCATTAAAGGGGAGAGCAAACAACGCATTTACTTCAGCTAATGTCCATTGATGGTGGTGAGGTGCAGAAGAATCGTCGTGAGAATGATCACAGCAATGAGTCGACATAGGGATAAATCTCTTTATTATAAGTGAGTGCTTACTACTTAACATAGGGAAAGTTCCCCCGCAACTAGAATGTGGGGATCCTCAATATAGCCTTATAATTGGTTGGCAAAACGATGATTGACATCGCGATGTTTACACTCATCGGCGCGAACCACGCGAATAAGATCAGCGAGTTTCGCATCCTCACTTAAATTCCAATATTCTTTTGCGATGGCGGGGGCATCAACATTCGGAGTGGCACCCCTCTCAACTTCATTTAAGTAGTGAGTGTAGCTAATAACCGCTTCTTCTTCTAAATAGCCGACTACACGGTGCGCTGTTTTTGGCGTAAAAATATAAAGAGTTAGATAGCATGTGAAAATAGCAATTTGTGCGAAAATAATCAGGCATCTCTCCAAAAAGTTGGGCTGAGCAATCTTAATGAAAGTCATCAAATGCATTCTTTCATTTTCAGCTTCATCCAAAAGCTCTCTAATCCATCCTTCGTCATCTTCTATACGGCGCAAACACTTCAAGTGTTTGAGCATCCCGCCAACCATACCTGGAACGGCGGCCACTGTTTCTAAAATGACGGCGCGATGGCCGTACCTTTTGCGAAAAAATGTATCGGCAAAAAAACGCATGAATTTGACAAGAGAAAAGGCGATGTGATCCCGCAAACAGGTTGGTTGGTGATGAATGTTAAGGTTAATTTCAGTGTTATCGGTCATGATGTGTGCTCTTAAATAAAACTTAATTTTTTTAATTTATTGATACAGATAATAAATTCTGGAAATAATTTGTAAATGACGCTATTGGACGCAGGGGAGGGGGGGGGCTGTTATTTCCTCAGAGCTTGTCCTCGCCAGCATTTTACTCTTTTTAAGAACGCATTCATCTTTTATTTACTATAAAACAAAAAATAATTAAAATACAGTAGGTTAGTGTGTTTTTTCTCAAATATCTAAAAAAAATGTTTAAAATTCTCGTTTGTGCTAGTGCAACATCTTGAAAGTCATGGTAGAGTTCAAGATAAAGAGTATTTGTAACGTTAGATTCACATGGATAGCAGTTACCTCGAAAATTATTTACCGATCCTTATTTTTATAGGGTTGGCTATTGTCATCTCCTTAGTGGTGGTCACCCTTTCGTGGCTGCGGGGGGCTTCAAACCCAGATCCTGAAAAACTATCGCCATATGAGTGTGGTTTTGATGCGTTTTCCGATTCGCGGGGCAAGTTCGATGTGCGTTTTTACCTCGTCGCCATTTTATTTATCATCTTTGACCTTGAAATCGCGTTTCTGTTCCCTTGGGCGATTACTCTTGGTGATATTGGCGCGTTTGGTTTTTGGTCGATGATGCTGTTTTTGGGAATCTTAACCATTGGCTTTATTTATGAGTGGAAAAAGGGAGCGCTGGAATGGGAATAAAGCAGCCATCACAAGCAGAACTTCAGTCGTTTCGCTCCGGCTTACCCCAAGGTCTCCAGGACGAGGCAGATCTATTTAAGATTGTCAGCAATGAAATTACTGACAAGGGCTATGTGGTTACTCAGATTGACAAACTTGTTGCCTGGGCGCAAACAGGTTCTATGTGGCCCGTGACCTTTGGTCTTGCGTGCTGCGCCGTCGAGATGATGCATACAGCGGCAAGTCGCTATGACCTCGATCGCTTTGGTATGTTTTTTAGGCCAAGTCCGCGTCAATCGGATGTGATGATTGTGGCGGGAACTCTCACCAATAAAATGGCGCCGGCACTGCGTAAAGTGTACGATCAAATGGCGGATCCAAAATGGGTGATTTCGATGGGAAGTTGTGCCAATGGCGGCGGGTATTATCATTATTCTTATTCGGTGACGCGGGGGTGTGACCGGGTAGTGCCAGTGGATGTGTATGTGCCTGGGTGCCCACCAACAGCCGAAGCATTGCTTTATGGTATCTTGCTCTTGCATCAAAAAATTAAACGCGGTAATCAGATCATATTATAGGGTTCATATTCGATGGCAAGTTTAGAAAATCTGGCGGAAAATATCAGGGATATCCTGGGGCCTGACTGTATTAATTCTGAGATTCAATATAATGAGCTCACGATCGATGTTTATACGGGCTCTATTGTGCGGGTTCTTACAATTTTACGGGACAATCCTGAGTGTAAGTTTAAGATTTTGCTAGATATTTGTGGTGTTGACTATCCTGGTGAGTTGCCACGTTTTCGGGTTGTTTATCATCTCTTAAGCATAGAGCATAACCAGCGTGTTCGCGTCAAAATTGCCACCAATTCTGAGGTGCCAGTGCCCTCTGTGACCTCAATTTTTAACTCAGCCAATTGGTACGAACGGGAAGTTTGGGACTTGTTTGGTATACCTTTCGCGGATCATCCCGATTTGCGTCGCATTATGACCGATTATAATTTTGAAGGTCACCCATTGCGCAAAGATTTCCCGCTCACTGGCTATATTGAGGTGCGGTATAATGATGAGGAAAAACGGGTGGTTTATGAACCTGTTCGTCTCACGCAAGATTTTCGTAATTTTGATTTTTTGAGTCCTTGGGAGGGAATGATGCGCGAACCTGAAGCCACAGAAAGCCCTCTTCCTGGTGATGAAAAGGCAAGTAAATGACAGAGCAAAGAACCTTTACCATGAACTTTGGGCCGCAACATCCTGCGGCTCACGGTGTGTTGCGCCTCATCCTGGAAATGGATGGCGAAATGATTGAGCGGACCGACCCCCACATCGGTTTTTTGCATCGAGGTACAGAAAAGTTAATTGAGAATAAGACTTATCTGCAGGCAATTCCCTATTTTGACCGCTTAGATTATGTCTCTCCAATGAATCAAGAGCACGCTTTTGTGTTGGGGGTTGAAAAGCTGCTTGGTTTAGAAGTGCCCCGTCGTGCTCAATTTATAAGGGTGCTTTATTCTGAATTAACGCGCATTGCCAATCATCTTCTAACCGTGCCTGCCTATGCCATGGATGTGGGAGCGTTGACGCCGTTTCTTTGGGCCTTTGAGCAGCGCGAATACTTAATGGGATTTTATGAACGTGCTTGCGGCGCTCGGTTGCATGCGGCCTATTTCCGTCCGGGAGGAGTCCACCAGGATCTGCCACCAGAATTGCTGGCGGATATTAAAGTCTTTGCTGACAATCTGCCTAAAATGCTGGATGAGATGGAGGTGATGCTCACCGAAAATCGTATCTTTAAGCAACGTTCGGTGGATGTTGGTGCCATCTCTATCGAAAATGCTATGGACTGGGGTTTTTCAGGGCCGGTATTGCGCGCGTCAGGTGCTGCTTGGGACTTGCGGCGTTCGCAACCTTATGAAATTTATAGCGAGCTTGAGTTTAACATTCCCGTGGGTAAGCATGGCGATTGCTATGATCGATATTTGGTTCGTATGGCGGAAATGCGGGAAAGCTTGAAAATTATTCATCAATGTCTTGATATGATGCCGGAAGGGCCAGTTTTGGCTGCCGACCGCAAAGTTGTTCCACCGCCGCGGGGGGAGATGAAACGGTCGATGGAATCATTAATTCATCACTTTAAACTTTATACTGAAGGATTCCACGTGCCAGCTGGGGAAGTGTATACAGCTGTCGAAGCACCAAAGGGTGAATTTGGTGTTTATCTCATTGCCGATGGCAGTAATCGTCCTTATCGATGCAAGATTCGCGCTCCTGGCTTTGCTTTCTTGCAAGCATCGGACTTTTTGTGTAAGGGGCATATGCTGGCCGACTTAGTGGCTATTATTGGATCGCTTGATATTGTGTTTGGGGAAATTGACCGGTGAAAGAAATGCGAGCTCAACAACAAGGACAGCCTGAAGGTCCTTTCGTTTTTACAAAAGAAAATATGGCGAAAGCACAGTATCACATTGCCAAATATCCTGAGGGGCGTCAGGCAAGTGCAGTTTTGCCACTCTTAGACATTGCGCAACGCCAATCGGGTGGGTGGGTGCCTCGTAATGCCATTGAGGCGATTGCTGAAATGCTTAAAATGCCTGTGATTCGTGTGTTTGAGGTGGCAAGTTTTTACACGATGGTCAACCTCAAGCCTGTTGGTAAATATCACCTTCAACTTTGTGGGACAACGCCTTGTTGGCTTCGTGGAGCTGCCGACTTGAAAGAACGTTGTCAAAAAGTGCTTGATATCGAAGAGGGCGAAGTGACCGTTGATGGCAAATTTAGTTTGGTTGAGGTTGAGTGCTTAGGGGCGTGTGTGAATGCGCCGATGGTACAAATCAATGACGATTTTTATGAAGATTTGACACCAGAGCACCTTGAAAAGATTTTAAATGAATTAGCTGACGATCGGCTATGCCCGCCTGGATCACAAATAGGCCGTCAAGGCTCTGCACCCGAAGGCTACCCCTTTGGTGAAGTTGCGCCGGCTAAAAAAGGATCAACACCGCAGAAAAAATCTGAAGGAAAGCCAAAAATAGCTACAGAGTCAAAGGCAAAGACAAAAGTAAAGCAAGCTAAGGGAGATGCCGATGCTAGCTGATAAAGACAAGATTTTTACCAATATTTATGGCAGTGAGTCTTATACTTTGGCTGCGGCCCAAAAGCGAGGCGACTGGGATAAAACAGCAGCGCTGATCGCTAAAGGCAGAGATTGGGTAATTGAAGAAACTAAGCGTTCTGGTCTGCGAGGACGGGGCGGCGCAGGGTTTTCAACTGGACTCAAGTGGTCCTTTATGCCGAAAGAAAGTGACCGGCCACATTATTTAGTGATTAATGCGGATGAAAGTGAACCTGGCACTTGTAAAGACCGTGACATTATCCGTAATGAGCCACAAAAGCTGATTGAAGGCGCATTGATTGCCTCGTTCGCCGTTGGTGCCCATGCTTGTTACATTTATATTCGCGGGGAATATTACCATGAAGCTGAAGTGTTGCAAAAAGCCATTGATGAGGCTTATGCAGCTGGATTGCTGGGGAAAAATGCGGCAAAAAGTGGTTGGGATTTTGAGCTTTATCTCCATCGCGGTGCTGGAGCCTATATTTGTGGCGAAGAATCGGCTTTATTAGAGAGCCTTGAAGGACGCAAAGGGTTCCCCCGTATGAAGCCACCGTTTCCTGCACAAATGGGGCTTTATGGTTGCCCGACCACGGTGAATAACGTTGAAAGTATTGCGGTGGTCCCTACAATTTTACGCCGAGGTGCTGACTGGTTTGCCGGTATTGGTCGTCCGAATAACGCAGGCACAAAAATTTTCTGTATCTCCGGCCATGTCAATAAACCCTGCAATGTCGAAGCTGAAATGGGCATTCCCTTAAAAGAGCTGATTGAACGTCATGCTG
This sequence comes from Candidatus Paracaedibacter symbiosus, assembly GCF_000757605.1. Taxonomy (GTDB): domain Bacteria; phylum Pseudomonadota; class Alphaproteobacteria; order Paracaedibacterales; family Paracaedibacteraceae; genus Paracaedibacter_A; species Paracaedibacter_A symbiosus. The sequence goes on from NZ_JQAK01000001.1 coordinate 28,546, forward strand.
GTGGGGTGCGTGGTGGTTGGGATAATTTGAAGGCGATTATTCCCGGAGGATCCTCGGTACCGCTGTTACCTAAAAGCGTTTGTGACACGGTGCTAATGGATTTTGACAGCTTAAAGGCTGAAAAATCAGGTTTGGGGACGGCGGCAGTGATTGTGATGGATCAATCGACGGATGTGATCAAGGCAATCGCTCGCCTTTCTAAATTTTATATGCACGAAAGCTGTGGTCAGTGTACACCATGTCGCGAAGGAACAGGGTGGATGTGGCGGATGATGGAGCGCCTTGTGAAGGGGCAAGCTCGCGTTGAAGATATTGATTTACTTGAGGAAGTTAGTCGTCAAATAGAAGGCCACACAATCTGTGCTTTGGGTGACGCTGCTGCCTGGCCCGTGCAGGGACTCATTAGACATTTTCGTCAAGAGATTGAGGATCGGATTAAGAACAACGTTGCTCAATCGCAACGAGCTGCATAAAAGGAGTGAGGGTTTATGCCAAAGCTGACCATCAACAATATTCCCGTTGAGGTTGAAAACGGAACAACCGTTCTGCAAGCATGCGAGCAATTGGGTATCGAAATACCGGTGTTTTGCTATCATCCTCGCTTATCCATTGCTGGGAACTGTCGTATGTGTTTGGTTGAGATGGAAAAATCACCCAAACCTATCGCCAGTTGCTCCATGCCAGCAGGCGAGGGTATGGTGATTCATACTAACTCGCCGCTGGTGGAAAAGGCGCGTCGCGGCGTTTTGGAATTTTTACTTATCAACCATCCCCTTGATTGCCCAATATGCGACCAGGGTGGTGAGTGTGATTTGCAAGATTTGACCCTCAACTATGGTCCGGGACAAAGTCGTTATGAGCTGAACAAGCGTGCTGTCACCAACAAGCACATGGGGCCTCTGATTAAAACGGTTATGACGCGTTGCATTCACTGTACCCGCTGCGTTCGTTTTTCCAATGAAATCGCTGGCACTGCTGAGCTGGGTGGGTTTGAGCGCGGCGAACATACGGAAATCTCTACCTATTTAGAAGGGGCTATCCTTTCCGAACTTTCAGGCAATTTGATTGATATTTGCCCCGTGGGGGCGCTGACCAACAAGCCTTATACTTTCCATGGGAGGCCCTGGGAGCTCACCAAAACCAATAGTATCGACGTGATGGATGCCGTTGGTTGTAACATTCGTATTGATACGCGTGGTCGTGAAGTGATGCGCGTTTTGCCGCGTTTGAATGAAGATGTGAACGAGGAATGGATCAGCGACAAGACACGTTTTAGTTATGATGGTTTGAAGCGTCAACGCCTGGATAAACCGTATATTCGCAAAGACGGTAAGCTTCAGCCTGCAAGCTGGGAAGAAGCTTTAGCAGTCGTAGCTGAAAAGCTGCAAGCTACAAAACCCGCTGAAATTGCTGCGATTGTTGGTGATCAGGCGGATTGTGAAGCAATTATTGCGTTAAAAGATGTGATGACTAAGTTGGGAGTCGCTAATCTTGAGTGTCGTCAGGATGGGACCTGTCATGATGCGACCAACCGTGGTAGCTATCTTTTTAATACGACCATTGCCGGCATTGAGCAGGCCGATGCGATTCTTCTTGTGGGGACAAACCCGCGGACTGAGGCTGTTTTGGTGAATGCGCGAATTCGCAAACGTTATCTCAAAGGTGGCCTTCAAATCGCTAGCATTGGTCCGAAGGTGGATCTTACTTATTCTTATGAATATCTCGGTGATCAGGCGCCATTGCTGAAAGAACTGCTGGAAGGAAGCCATCCTTTTGCAGTCAAACTGGAGGCCGCCAAAAACCCAATGATTATTGTCGGGCAGGGGGCGTTGAATCGTCGTGATGGTCAAGAAATTTTGCGCCTTTGCCAGTCTATTGCTGACAAATTCAATATGATCCAGGCGGACTGGAATGGCTTTAATGTATTGCATACATCAGCGGCCCGAGTGGGGGCGCTGGATCTTGGTTTTGTGCCGCAAAATGGCGGGACTGATCTGCATGGAATTCTCTCGGGTTGTCAACATGGTCGCATTAAAGTTGTCTATCTGTTAGGGGCTGATGAAATACCAGCTTCACAGTTTGGTGATGCTTTTGTGATTTATCAAGGTCATCATGGTGATGCAGGGGCGCATCGGGCTGATGTGATTTTTCCGGGCGCTACATATGTTGAAAAAACAGCAACGTATGTGAATACAGAGGGGCGGCCACAGCGTACGTTACAGGCGGCCACGCTTCCAGGCGATGCGAAAGAAGACTGGCGAATTTTGCGCGCACTTGGGGAGCGTCTTGGTTTCTCTTTGTCCTATGATGATCAGGAGGGAATGATACGTCGCTTGATTTTGGAGAATCCGATTTTTGCAGAAATGGGGAAAATTTATGGCGCTGTGTGGAATCTCACCCGGAATAAAAGTCATGAAACCTTGAGCCATTTACCCTTAAAATCAACGATTGATAACTTTTATATGACCGACCCGATCAGTAGACACTCTTCTATTATGGCGGAATGTATGCTGGCGCAAACAGAGAAAAAACAGACTAAAGTAGGGGGATGCTCACATGCTTGATCAGGCGTTGGAAATCATTCTCCACATGCTCCCAATTGTTCTCAAGGCGATTGGTTTTATGGTGGTTTTGTTGATTGGTGTTGCCTACTTAACCTATGCAGAACGTAAAGTGATGGGGGCGATGCAGCTTCGCGTGGGGCCCAATGTTGTAGGACCTTTTGGGTTGCTACAACCGTTTGCTGATGCCTTAAAATTGATGCATAAGGAAACAATTATTCCCTCCCAATCGAACCCCATTTTGTTCATTTTAGCCCCCATTATCACCTTTAGTGTGAGCTTGGCTGCGTGGGCCGTGATCCCCTTTGACGTGGGATTGGTGTTTGCGGATATTAACGTTGGCATTTTGTATTTGTTTGCGGTTTCGTCCCTTGGCGTTTACGGTATTATTATTGCTGGCTGGGCCAGTAACTCCCGCTATGCTTTTTTGGGAGCGCTTCGGTCAGCTGCACAAATGGTGTCCTACGAAGTCTCTATCGGTTTAGTGATCGTGACGGTTTTATTGTGTGTGGGCTCATTGAATCTGACGAAAATAGTGGAAGCGCAAAAAACCGTGTGGTTTGCTTTGCCTTTATTGCCGATGTTTGTGGTGCATTTCGTTTCAGCTTTGGCGGAAACCAACCGGACACCTTTTGACTTACCCGAAGCTGAAGCGGAGCTTGTGTCAGGTTATAACGTTGAATATTCGTCACTTTCCTTTGCCTTGTTTTTCTTAGGTGAATACGCCAACATGATTTTGCAAAGCTCCATGGCGACAATTCTGTTTTTTGGTGGGTGGCTACCGCCTGTGGATATTGCGCCGTTCAATATGATTCCCGGAGTTATGTGGTTTATTCTAAAGGTCTGCTTCTTCCTGTTTATTTTCTTATGGGTGCGCGCAACCTTGCCACGTTATCGGTACGATCAATTGATGCGTTTGGGCTGGAAGGTGTTCTTGCCGTTGTCGCTATTGTGGGTAGTACTCACTTCTGGATTTTTACTATATATGGGATGGCTGCCGAAACTTTAAACAACTCATCAGAGTTTTAAAAGTTAAGAGTATTGTAAGTTTTAAAGGATGTAATTGATGAGCTCTATGGCTAAAAGAATCCGTTCTTGGGTGCTAGTGGAAATCGCCCGCGGAATGTGGATGACACTGAAATATTTTTTCCGCCCCAAAGTGACGCTGAATTACCCTTATGAAAAAGGACCAATCAGTCCCCGTTTTCGCGGTGAACATGCGCTCAGGCGTTATCCTAATGGAGAGGAACGGTGTATTGCCTGTAAGCTGTGTGAGGCGATTTGCCCAGCCCAAGCCATTACTATCGAAGCAGAAGAACGTGAGGATGGCAGCCGCCGGACGACACGCTATGACATTGATATGACCAAGTGTATTTACTGTGGAATGTGTCAAGAAGCTTGTCCTGTGGATGCGATTGTCGAGGGACCTAATTTCGAATTTTCAACCTTCACGCGTGAAGAGTTGTTTTATAATAAAGAAAAGTTACTGGAAAATGGTGAACGTTGGGAACAACAACTTGCTGAAAACATTCGTCAAGACGCACCATATCGGTGAAGGAGAGAGTTTATGGGACACGCCTTATTGTTTTACCTCTTTAGCGCGATTTTGATTTCAAGCGCTGTGACGGTTATCGTTGCCCGCAACACGGTACATTCCGTCTTGTTCTTGATTCTTGGGTTTTTGAATGCCGCAGGATTATTTTTACTCTTGGGAGCAGAGCTCATCGCCATGACTCTGATTATTGTTTATGTGGGGGCAGTTGCTGTTTTATTCCTCTTTGTTGTGATGATGCTGGATATCAATTTTCAAGGAATGCGTCAGGGGATGGCACGGTATGGTTTTGTTGGATTGTTACTTGGCTTTGTTTTTGCTATAGAGCTAGGTTTTGTTTGTTGGTATTGGAAAATGCCAGTAGTAGAAGTTGCTACTTTACAAACACCTATGAACGCTTCAGTTAGTAATGCCCATGCAATTGGTTTGGTTTTGTATACAGATTATTTGTTGATGTTCCAATTGGCAGGGGTAGTATTGCTCGTGGCGATGATTGGGGCGATTGTGTTAACACTCAGGCATCGTCCTGGCGTCCGTCGTCAAAACCCACGCCAGCAATTACTGCGTAGTCCTGCTCAAACCCTTGAATTAAAGCAAGTCGAACCTGGTAAAGGGGTGAATCTATGAACTTTGAAACTATTCTATCCATTGGGCTCAACCACTATTTAGTAGTGTCAGCCCTGGTCTTTACCATTGGCATATTGGGTTTTTTTGTGAACAGACGCAATGTGATTGTTCTATTGATGTCCATTGAGCTGATCTTGTTATCTATAAACATCAATTTTGTTGCTTTTTCCGTTTATTTACAGGATCTCGTTGGGCAAATTTTCACCCTTTTTATTCTGACGGTTGCAGCGGCTGAAGCGGCGATTGGTTTGGCGATTTTGGTGGTTTACTTCCGCAATCGTGCCACCATCAAAGTGGATGATGCCTCCATGATGCATGGCTGATTAAATCCTTCCGATTTTTATTAGATCTGTTTCAAAACGTCGTCTTACTTCCCCCTTGGGGGGCATCAAGAAGGTGTTCGCGGTCCTCAGATGCCCTTATGGGCAACCCTCCGCTCTTCTCCTCCCTTTTTTCTTGCCTCTGAAGCACAATTCTTGGTTTTGAAAGAAGTGTAACATTTAGGGACGATGTATCCGTATTCAATTCACATTGCATAAAATGGTATGGCTTAAAAATTAATAAGAAATTTTTTCAGAGCGCTCTCAGATCCTCTTTTTATTTTATAAATTTTTAAGGTTTAAAAATTATCATATAATAAGATTGTTTTTTTTGAAATTTTGGAGGAAATAAATACAATCTTTCTTGTTTGTTGAAAAGGCAACTCCCATGAATTGGTTTCATTTTTTCGCAATATCAGTTTTATATCTAACGACACTCCACGCGTCTGAGAAGAATGAAGAATGGGAGTGGACAAAAAATTTTACGTTAGTGAACAGAATTGTTGTCCGACATACGCCAGCCTATATTCAATATGATTATAATACTAAAGAACCAAATTTTGGCAAAAGTAATATCATTTATATTCCTGCGGGAACTGCCGATAATGGATTTGAATATAAAAAATCATTTTGTCTCAGGACGCAAAGATCACTTCAGGAGTTCATAAAGGATTTAATAGAAAGTGGCGCTTGGAATAATAATCTTGAAGATAGTTATGGATTGACAGAATTGTTTGCTGATCCGCTTCTTAATTCCCATAATGTTGACAACTAAATACCTAAGTTGCCTCCCTTAGAAGTTAAAACATCTCAAAATCATTTTTGGGGGAAACCAGAAGCGAGAAAGGTTAGGAGGGCGATAATGTCAGCTCTCCCTATGCTTTATGTATAAAGGAAAAAACGTGATGAAACATAAAGACTGTACAATTTCATTTTATCATGGTATTTCTGATATTTATTTTTGAGGGTTAATAATTTAGATGAGAAAATATTTTTTTCTCGACTAAGTTTATTAGCCATCTATCTTATTGTATATAAAGTATTCAAGTGAAGGCTAGAATGTTAGAAAAAACTACCCCTTTAGATGTTGATGCGATTTATGAGGAAATCATAAAACTTTTGGATGAGAAAAAAGCTGAAAACATTGTCACCATTGACTTAAGAAATAAATCGTCCATCGCTGACAAGCTGATTATCGCCAGTGGGACTTCCACACGTCAAGTTGGGGCTATTGCGGAAGGCATCCACCGTGAATTAAAGAAACTCGGGGTTAAATCGTCCATTGAAGGTATTCCACAGTGTGATTGGGTGTTGGTAGATGCTGGTGATATTATCGTCCACGTTTTCCGCCCCGAAGTGCGAGCTTTCTACAATCTTGAAAAAATGTGGGGCGCGGAAATTCCCCAGTCTCAGGCATTTGTATAAGGTTTCATGAAAATTAATCTTGTCGTGATGGGACAGTTGAAAGACGGGCCAGAACATGACCTTATCCAAAAATACGTTAAGCGGTTGCATTGGAAGTTAGCTATCAAGCAATTGGTCTGCAAAAAAAACATGACTGGCGCAGAACTAAAGGCGGCTGAGGCAGAGCTGATTCGCGGCGCTCTTATTTCAGGCGCCCCATTACTTGCCCTTGATGAGCGCGGTCAAAATCTAACAAGCGATCAATTTGCCACAACTATTCAAAAGTTTCAATTACGCGGGACCAGTGAGTTCAATATTTGTATTGGAGGAGCCGAGGGGTTGCATCAAAATATTCGGGATCAAGCCGACTTGTTGATTAGCTTTGGGGCACTCACCTGGCCGCATATGCTAGTGCGGGTGATGGTGTTGGAACAATTATATAGGGCACAACAGATTCTTGCTGGACATCCTTATCATAAAGTCTAACAGTTCCCATTCGAGGTAAAAAAACTCTAATGTCAGTTCGGCATAAGCGACAGTGAGACCAAGGGCTTTCTTTGATGCCATTGCGAGGGTCTGCTAGCCCTCAAGAATGATAAGTTGGCAAAGAAAACAGTTTTTTTCTCTAGCATCTCAAGCCGAACTAAATTTATTATGTCTACTCTACCATACAAACAGGATAAGCATCATTACGTAGCATCCCGTTAGCTGCTTTGTATGGTGGGTTCCCATTTTTCAGTGTAATTGTGATTTGCGGCGGAAATCCCTTCATCACTCCATCTTTTAATTTAGGACCCTGGCAGAACTGTTGGTAGCTATTTCCCTTTTTTGACAGGCCGACTAAGAGAGCTTTAGGTTGATCACCATCCTGAATGTCAAAGGTGGCTTGTCCCCCGTCAATTGGTAAGCGCACAGGTTTGGACCCTTTAGTGCTATCTGTTGAGTTATCCATGGCACGTAAGAAAATCTCAAATTTTTCCTGTTCTTTGCCGAACATATTGCCAAATTCACCCTTCATCACCCTGTTGACTTGAACATTTAAAGAGGGGTTGGAAGAACCTTGGCCGTCTTGACCGCCATTATCGTAGCCACCGCCGTTGCCTTGATTACCGAAATTACCATTATCGTAGCCGCCGCCGTTGCCTTGATTATCGGAATTACCATTATCGTAGCCGCCGCCGTTGCCTTGATCACCGGAATTACCATTATCGTAGCCGCCGCCGTTGCCTTGATCATCGGAATTACCATTATCGTAGCCGCCGCCGTTGCCTTGATTACTGTAATTACTTTGATTGTTGTTTCCACCACCAGAGCTCCGAGCAAAGCTTGTGTCAGGGGTGAGAGTGGCGACAGCAAAAGCTAGAACGGCCGCACTTTGGAACAAAATTTTAGTGTATTTTAGCATAATAATTATCCTCACATTATCTTTCTATAAGGCAAATATAGTGTGAAATATTTAAATTTCGGTAAAACAGGTCTCGCATTTTCTCTTATTTGCACTTATATATAGGCTAATTGTCTTATTCCTTACTATCCGCGTCGCATGGGGCTTCTGGATAACAACAGCAGAGGATAAGACTTATTCAGCAAGAATCAGGAATAAACTACTGTGCAACAAACGAATATCATTGGTATTGGCCGGGACGATTTGAATGGTCTGTTTAAAGAAGCAGGAATTCCTGCATTTCGCGCAAAGCAGATATGGCACTGGCTCTATTTTCAAGGTGTGCGTTCTTTTGACCAGATGGCGAATGTTCCAAAGGATTTACGCGCTCGTTTATCAGAGATGTTCTTTATCCATCGTCCGACTCTGAGTCAAGCTCAAGTATCAACTGATGGGACACAAAAATGGCTCTTAAAGTTTTATGATGGGCAAGAGGTAGAGTGCGTGCACATTCCCGAGGTCGACCGCGGCACGATTTGTATTTCCTCCCAGGTTGGTTGTACGCTGACTTGTAAATTTTGCCACACCGGCACGCAAAAGCTTGTCAGAAACTTGACTTCTGGCGAAATTGTCGGTCAAATGATGGTCGCGCGAGATGTCTTTAATGAATGGCCGACACCATTTAGTCATCGCCATGTGTCCAATATCGTCATGATGGGGATGGGGGAACCGCTCTATAACTATGAAAATGTTGCTAACGCTTTAAAAATCATTATGGACCCCGAGGGGATTTCCCTATCCAAACGTAAAATCACCTTGTCAACCTCTGGGGTGGTGCCCATGATGCAGCAATGTGGTGAGGAGCTGGGCGTGAATCTTGCTGTCTCCCTGCATGCAGTGCGCGATGAGTTACGGAATATTCTGGTACCCCTCAACAAGAAATACCCGATCAAAGAATTATTGGAAGCCTGTCGTAATTATCCTGGCGCCAATAACGCCAACCGAATTACTTTTGAATATGTAATGCTGAAAGGGGTGAATGATACTCCTGCCGATGCACGAGAATTGGTTCGGTTGCTCAAGCATATTCCCTCTAAGATTAATTTGATTCCCTTTAATCCATGGCCGGGTTCTTCTTTTGAATGTTCTTCACCTAAAGCTATCGCTGAGTTTTCTGAAATTGTGTTTAAGGCGGGCTATTCAGCGCCAGTTAGAACACCGCGTGGTCGTGATATTTTAGCAGCCTGCGGTCAGCTAAAATCGGAAAGTGAACGTAAAAGTAAAAGTAAGCTGCAAAATATTCACAGCGAGGACCTCAATTCAGGGCAAGGAATAGGTTGAGAAAATTTTTGTTGAGAAATGTCTCAACCTATTCCTTGCTCTGAATGTGGCGCAAAAGAACCCAAGAGAACCTATAGCCAATCTATACTAGATTGGCTATAAAGGCACCGAACCTAAAATTTATTGGTTCGCGGGAAGCCAATAGGTGCGAGGCGGCCAAGGGTGGCACGTCGACCACGCCAGGTCCATAGATCCTTCTCATGATACTGTTTGCCGGAACGTTCCCACTTTAACCCATCAGCTTCATTGATGAGAGTGATGTCAGACAAGTTTCCTTGACGATATTTTTGCAAAGTAACACCACGGCCGCGGGACATCACCGGAAGATCAGTTACCGGAAAGATCAGTAATTTTCTATTCTCACCAATGACAGCAACCAAGGCAGCCTCTTCAGGAATCATCAGGCATGTCAGAACCTTGGCTCCATCAGCTGGCGTCATGACCTGTTTTCCGGTGCGTGTTTGCGCGATTAGACTACTTTCCTCCACCACAAATCCACGCCCATCAGAAGAGGCAAGGAGGTATTTTTGATCCGGTTTATTACGCGCTACCATCAGGTAAATGATTTCTTCTGTATTATCTAGATCAATCATCAGGCGCACGGGATCCCCCTGGCCTCGACCGCGGGATAACTTGTCGATGGACAGAGTATAAAAACGACCGTTGGTTGCTAAAAGCAACAATTTATCTGTTGTGCTGGCAGGCAGGATGTAGCCTTCTTCGTCCCCATCTTTATATTTAAGATCTTCTGCGCTTACCTGATGACCTTTAACCGCACGGATCCAGCCTTTTGCTGAACAAATGACGGTCACATCTTCGCGTTCAATTACTGCCTCAATCGGAATAATTACTGTGTCGGTTGGTTCGGTAATGACCGTGCGGCGTTTACCAATCTTTGTGTCAAGACCATAGGTTTTTTCCAAGTCTTTGAGATCTTGTTTAATGCGTTTCCATTGCAAATGAGGGGTTCCCAGAAGTTTGTTCAGCTTTTCTTGTTCTTCTGTTAATTCCCCATGCTCTTTACGAATTTCGATTTCTTGAAGCTTGCGGAGAGAGCGCAAACGCATGTTCAAAATAGCTTCAACTTGATTATCCGTCAGGTTGAATTTTTGCATCATCACAATCTTGGGATCGTCTTCTTCACGAATAATATGGATAACTTCATCAATATTGAGATAGGCGATCAGATGCCCTTCAAGCAATTCTAGGCGATTGGTAATCTGGATAAGACGGTGTTCTGTTCGACGCTTGAGGACGACCTGGCGATGATTAAGATAGGCTTGTAGCACTTCTTTCAAGGACATGACGCGCGGAATCTTGCCGCCATCGAGCACATTCATGTTAAGAGAAATGCGTGTTTCAAGATCTGTTTGTCTGTAAAGCGATTCCATCAAAACTTCTGGATCGACATTGCGGCTTTTGGGTTCCAGGACAATACGGATGTCATCGGCCGATTCATCTAAAATATCATTGAGGAGGGGGAGCTTTTTATCACTCAACAAAGTAGCTATTTTTTCAATCAGCTTGGACTTATTAATTTGATAAGGAATCTCGGTGACAATAACTCGGTATAAACCGGCTTTTTGCTGTTCAACTTCCCATTTCGCACGCAAGCGGAAGCTACCGCGACCTGTCTCATAAGCTTTAATCAGCGATTCTTGATGTTCAACTAAAGTGCCCCCCGTTGGAAAATCAGGAGCGGGGAGGAATTGAACGAGCTCACGAACAGTGGCATTAGGATTTTCAATTAGATACATCAAAGCATGGCAGATTTCGACCACATTATGCGGCGGAATCGAGGTTGCCATCCCCACCGCAATACCTGTGGCGCCATTGGCGAGGAGATTTGGGAAAGCTGCCGGAAAAACAATTGGTTCTTCTGATTCGCCGTCATAAGTAGTGCGGAAATCAATGGCATTTTCCTCAATGCCTTCCATAAGGGCAGTCGCCACAGCGGTTAAGCGAGCCTCAGTATAACGCATTGCAGCGGCATTATCGCCATCGATGTTGCCAAAGTTTCCTTGACCATCAATCAAGGGATACCGAACGCTAAAATCCTGAGCCAGACGCACAAGAGCATCATAAATCGCTGCATCTCCATGAGGATGGAACTTACCCATGACGTCACCAACAACCCTGGCGGATTTCTTAAAGGGAGAATTAGGGTTAAGGCGCAGTTGCTGCATGGCATAAATTAAGCGTCGATGTACCGGTTTTAGTCCATCACGCACATCTGGTAAAGACCGTGAAATAATCGTCGACAAAGCGTACGAGAGGTATCTTTCCCCTAACGCTTTTTCAAAATCTACATTATGAATTGTATCTGACATAATTTCACAAACTTGATCACGGGTTAATATTGAGCGCTACGTTTTAGGTAGTCATTGCCCACTCTTGATAGATAGATTCCTAATATGCGACCGCAAACTCCAGGAATCAACCTTTATCTTATTATTACAAGAACATTTCCAGAAGGTCCAGTGTCTCTTTCTGATTGCGACGTTCAAAACTAATGCGAAACTTATTGATTGTTATATTATATTTCACTCTTCTTCACCGTCATCGACTCGCCGTAATACAATATTGAAATATGCTTCATCGCCGGTATGGGTGCGGGAAGTATCAAAGCACTCTAACGTAAACCCATCAATAGGGTGAAAGGCGAGGCTTTTTAGCTTATGGAGACTGTGATTACTTACATAATCTGCAAAGGTAATTTTTTTAGGAAGATCATTTTTTGACCCAGTAAAAAGAAAATAATGCCATTCGTAGGTTTGACCCGCTATGGTAAATTTTTTTCCGATCAGGTTTGGCGCAGGTGTTAATTGCGGTGTAGCCGTCTTAATTTCTGGTACAGCCTCCATTAGTTGCCCCAGGGTCAAGGGCGCATCCGACAGATTTGCCATGGTAGATGTTGCTATGTGTAATAAGGAAAGGCAGAAAAAGAGATGCCGCATATTAGCTGGTCCAATGAGAACTTCTTATGGTCAAGTGTAACGCGTGTTATTCTGCCTGAAAACCCTATTCTTAATCTTTAATAAATAGCAGCAGCACGTTTTTCAAACGCCTGAATCATGCGTTTAACCACTTCGCCAAAGGCGGATTGGAGGACTACCTGAAGATAACTCGCCTGAAATTCAAAATCGATGAAGAAATCAAGTTCCATCAATTTGTCATCACGTTGTTGGAAGTTCCAATGATTATGTAAATATTGAAAGGGACCGTTGATATAGTTAATATCGATAGACTGATGCGGCGTTAACACGACCTCAGAACGATAGGTGGTGCGGATCAACTTATATCCAATTTCAAGGTCGGCAATGAATTTTTGGGGTTCTCTTGAAATAATGTTGGCTGAAAGAATCCAGGGCAAAAACTCTGGGTATTTCTCAACATCAGCAACCAAATCAAAGATTTGTTCTACCTGGTAGGGTAGGATGCGTTTTTCTGCATGTGTTGGCATCAATTAACCTGCTAATTGCGCATGGCGTGCGCTCTTCAGACGTTCAAAGTCATCGCCTGCATGATAGGAAGAGCGTGTCAATGGCGAAGACGCCATCACTAAAAACCCTTTACCACGACCCATGGTCGCATAATCGCTAAATTCGGTTGGCTCTACAAAACGGATCACTGGGTGGTGTTTTGGTGTGGGTTGGAGATACTGACCAATCGTCATAAAGTCCACATCGGCGATTCGGAGATCGTCCATCACTTGATAAATCTCAGGCTTTGTTTCACCCAAACCGACCATAATTCCTGATTTTGTAAAGATGGTTGGGTCAAACTTTTTCACCGTTTCAAGCAATCGCAATGAATGATAATAGCGTGCCCCTGGCCTGACCTCAGAATAGAGCCTAGGTACCGTTTCAAGATTGTGATTGTAGACATCTGGGCGCGCCTCAACCACTGTTTCAATGGCTCCAGGTTTGCGTTGGAAGTCTGGTGTTAACACCTCAATGGTGGTGCCTGGTGAAAAAAGGCGGATTTGACGAATGACACGGGCAAAGTGGTTTGCGCCTCCATCCTCAAGGTCGTCACGGTCAACAGAGGTGATGACCACATGGGAAAGACCCAGCTTGGCGATGGCTTCGGCGACGCGTTCTGGTTCATGGGGGTCAAGTTGATCGGGCCGACCAGTCTTCACATTACAAAAGGTGCAGGCACGGGTACAAACTTCGCCTAAAATCATAATGGTGGCGTGCTTTTTTTTCCAACATTCCCCAATGTTTGGGCAAGCTGCTTCCTCACAAACCGTGTTAAGTTTGAGGTCGCGCATCAACTGAGCTGTTTCGCGGTATTCAGTTGAAACAGGAGCTTTCACGCGAATCCAATCGGGTTTGCGTTGAATCGAAGGGGGTGATTCTGAGGCCTGCTGTGTCATTTAATCGTTCCTACTTTAGCGTGAGCTTGATTCTTGCCGCTTTGGAGGGCACCCTTGTTTAATAAGACTACCTTACATATGAATTGTTTGGCCATAGGCATTGAGGACAGATTCATGCATCATTTCCGATAAAGTGGGGTGAGGGAAAATCGTGTGCATTAACTCAGCCTCTGTCGTTTCCAATGTTTTGGCAATGCCAAAGCCTTGGATCAATTCTGTGACTTCGGTACCAATCATATGCGCTCCTAAAAGTTCACCTGTTTTTGCATCAAAAATCGTCTTGACGAGACCTTCCGGTTCACCTAATGCTAATGCTTTGCCATTACCCATTGGCTGGAAACGGCCCACCTTGATTTCTTTGCCAAGTTCTTTGGCTTTTGCTTCGGTGAGGCCAATGCTGGCAACCTGTGGGATGCTATAGGTGCAGCCAGGAATCCTTGACTTATCCAGCGTGTGCACATCCTTGATGCCAGCGATCTTTTCAACGCAAATAATACCCTCATGGCTCGCTTTATGGGCTAGCCACGGCGCCCCTGCAATATCACCAATGGCATAGACATTCGGCTCAGCTGTTTCACACCAGTCATTCACCTGGATTTGATTGCGTTCAACCTTAACCTGGGTATTTTCAAGCCCCAGATCATCCGTGTTACCAACAATACCGATGGCAAGAATGATCTTTTCTGCCGTTAAAGTCTCTAGACCTTGTTCCGTTTTTACTGCAACTTTCGCGCTGTCTTTTTGTTTTTCAATTTTATCGACGCTTGTGTTGAGTTTAAATCTAATTCCTTGTTTTTCAAAACTCTTTAGCGCGATTTTAGAGATTTCTTCATCTTCTTGGGGCAGAATACGTGGGAGCATTTCAATGACGGTGACATCAACGCCAAGAAGGTTATAAAAGCTGGCAAATTCAATGCCAATTGCGCCGGAGCCAACAATGATTAAGGATTTTGGCAGCGCTTTAGGCACCATCGCATGGCGTGCCACCCAGATGGTTTCGCCATCGACATCAATTCCCGGGATTGTGCGCGCACGGGCGCCTGTGGCTAAGATAATATGTTTGCCTTTAATCTCCTCGCGTTTTCCGTCAGCGCTTGTGATCTCCACAATGCCCTTGCCTTTAAGGCGGCCATGACCATCGATTGTTGCGATTTTATTCTTTTTAAACAATCCTTTAATGCCGCCGGCAAGCTGGCTTGAGATTTTACGGGAACGCTCAACTACTTTGTCAATCATAATTTCGGCTTTAGAAACCTTAATACCAAAAGACTCAGCATTGTCGATCAAATGTTTAATTTCGGCCGTGCGCAATAATGCTTTGGTTGGAATACACCCCCAATTGAGACAAACGCCGCCTAAATGTTCTTTTTCAACGACAACTGTTTTAAGTCCCAATTGTGCTGCCCGAATTGCGGCAACATATCCACCAGGACCGGCGCCAATAACAACCAAATCAAACTCTTGCATAACTGAGCACTCTCCTTCAAACCTCATCCATGTACGCTAGTTGCATACCAATGTGATATTACCCCTAGAAATGTTCATAACATACCGGTATGATTTTCCCAATGATTTTCCGTATTAAGTTGGTAAAAGATCCATGCAAAATTCCACTATTCTTGTGGTTGATGATGACCGCCGTTTGCGTGATTTATTAGTTAAGTTCCTCAAAGAAAAAGACTTTCGAGTCTCTTCAGCAAATTCTGCTGCTGAAGCGCGGGCCCAACTCGCCTTAAACAAAGTTGATTTGATTGTGCTTGATATTATGATGCCAGGGGAAAACGGGTTGGAGCTCACTCAGAGCTTGCGGGAGTCGGGCAATGATGTGCCAATTTTATTTTTAACAGCCAAAGATTCAGTGGATGAAAAAATTGAAGGTCTGGATATCGGCGCCGACGATTATCTGACTAAACCTTTTGAGCCAAGCGAGCTTACTGCCCGAATTCGCGCTATTTTAAGGCGCAATATGCAAGGCGGAGAGACAAGAAAAGAAGATGAGATTTTGCGTTTTGGGAGACTTACTTTTTCTTTAAAGGAGGGCGCCTTGCAGGATGAGACTTCTAAGATCCAACTCAGCTCGACAGAGTTGATTTTGCTGAAGACTTTGGCTCAATCACCCTGGCAGCCTTTCTCACGCGCAGATTTAGCGCAGAGGATTGGCCATCGGGTGGAAGAACGCACAGTTGATGTCCAGATTACCCGTCTTCGCCGAAAATTACAGGATGATTCTCGACATCCCAAATTCATTCAAACAGTGCGCCATATTGGTTATACTCTTTGCCCAGACTAATAGAGTAGCTTTAATCATAAAGGTGACATTTGATAGGTCCTTTCGCCCCTCATGGCGATAAAGAAGGTTTTCAGACCTTTTTAGCGGTAAAAGTGTTGAGAGAGAAATAAGGTTAAATTTCGATGGAGTAGTTTATCTACTTCAAGTATTTTAGGTATATATTTAAAGTAATTGAAAAAAAATGACGTTTAATCCACTGCTACTCTTCAAAAAAATACTGCCTAAAAGCCTTTTAGGACGCTCTCTCATTATCTTAATCACGCCGCTAATTGTGGTCCAGGTCGTCTTAAGTTATTTATTCTTTGATCGTCATACAGAAGCGATTTTACATCTATTGGCCAAGTCAATTGTTGCCGACGTCCAGACGATTGCCCAGCTGACGAGCGACAATTTACCCATCGAAAAAGTCCAGGAAATCGCCCAAAATTTTGAATTTGACCTGCAGTTTCAAAAAGAAGCAAAAATGCCGCGTCATGGCGCTGATAAAGATCGCTGGTTATATCAATTTATGACAGACGCATTGGATGAAAACTTAAAGTTTCTTTATTTTTTGCGGATTGATAATCACAATATTTACATCGACGTTGCTCATCCGGCAGGCGTCCTTCACATTACCACACCCCGCAAACGACTTTATAGCCGAACCACTCCTCTTGTGATTATTTGGACAACGATTTCGGCCGCCTTGCTTCTGATTATCTCGTCCATCTTTATGCGTAATCAATTAAAGCCAATTA
The DNA here is from genome assembly GCF_000757605.1 of Candidatus Paracaedibacter symbiosus. Taxonomy (GTDB): domain Bacteria; phylum Pseudomonadota; class Alphaproteobacteria; order Paracaedibacterales; family Paracaedibacteraceae; genus Paracaedibacter_A; species Paracaedibacter_A symbiosus. The sequence continues at coordinate 45,143 of NZ_JQAK01000001.1, forward strand.
TTCGCTTGGCAAATGCCTCGGAAAATTTTGGCAAAGGGATTGATAATGGACCAATTCCCGCAGAAGGTGCAACAGAAGTGAGGAGAGCAGGGAAGGCATATAATGTGATGCGTGAGCGTATTAATCGCCAATTGAAGGAAAGAATGGAGATGTTGGCGGGTGTTTCGCACGATCTTCGCACGCCCTTAACCCGAATGAAATTACAACTAGCCCTCATGTCGCCAACAGAAGAAGTTGTGGATTTACAAGAAGATGTGGAATCGATGCGGCTCATGGTTCAAGGCTTTCTTGATTTTGCCAGAGGCTCAGAGCATGAAGCTACTCAACTGGTTGAGCTCAAATCCTTTCTTGAAGATATCATTGATGATTTAAGCCATCTGAAGATTAAAATTCATCTTTCCTCCCCCGAGGCCATAAAAATTAACCTCAGAAAGCTTAGCTTTAATCGTTGCTTAACCAATTTGCTGTTAAATTCAGATAGATATGGTACGGAAGCGTCGGTTGCCGTTGAGTTGCAAGATAAGAACATTCTGATTTATGTGGATGACAATGGTCCTGGAATTTCAGATAAAGAAATTGCCAATGTCTTTAAGCCGTTTTACAGGGTGGATGAATCTCGTAACGCAGAAACAGGGGGAGTTGGTTTAGGGTTAAGCATCGCTCGAGACGTGATTTTAAGTCATGGAGGTGCACTAACTTTAGGAAAATCACCCTCTGGAGGCTTGAGAGTTGTGATAAAAATACCATTTTAACTATTACACAGATGGTTGACGTCTCGCGTAGAGAATGTCAGAATTTATTTAACGTAATGCCAATAGGGGGCGGGTTATGACACAGAATCCTTTTCAGAAAGTCCAAGAGAGAATGAAAGAGTTTAGCAACAAGATGCCAAGTTTAGATAGGGAAGCAATGATGCACAGCCATAAAAAAATATGGAAGCTTTAACTGAGGCTAACAAAATGGCAATCGAAGTGATGAAATCCATTGCTCAATTGCAAACTCAGTATGTAAAACAAACTTTTGAAGATATGTCGGCTATTATGCGCGACGTGATATCTCATCCGCCTGTTTCTAAAGAGGCAATTGAAAAGCAATCTCACCATGTAAAGCAACAGGCTGACAAAGCATTTGAACACGGTTCAACCATTTCTTCAACACTTGCAAAAAGCCAAAAAGAAATATTTGATATCATGCATAGCCGCTATCATGAAGGCGCGAAAGAATTCTTCAATCAGCAGGATCATGTAAAGTCAAAAACTAAACACTAATTGTTTAGTTCTATGAAGTTAGCAAAAAGGCCTCCTTTGAGAGGCTTTTTTGTTATGCCATTTTTTCTTACGGTGTCCATTATTATCCTCTATAACGCAGTTGTTATCGTATTAATGATGAAAATTTTTCACCACTTCAACTGAATTTGAAAACGATCTGGTTAGGTTGCGGGATTTGATAGGTAACTTTTGTCTCCAGGTCGCGACTTAAAAGATACGCCAAATGGCCGATAATTCCTCTTGAGGTGAGATCTTCATAGCTTGCCTTTCCTGTGAGAGCCTCAATAACTTCCTCATTTAATTTAATATATGGTCCCATAATTTCGATGGAAAAGTCTGGATGAACGGCAATTTTCCCTCCACGAGGCAGAGAATCAATTGCAATCAAGATAATAGCAACAATAAGACGTACCGCATTGCCTAAAATTGAATCTTCAATCCGGCATAGCCAGTCAATGTGATATTTATCAAGGTCAATTGATTTATTGATAATGCGCACAGCATCCGTGAAAGTTGGTTTTTTTGGGGAATTTGTATAACCGGACAAACAGCGTAAAAGCTCAAGCTTATTTATGGCAGACTTAACGCTGTACTGCAAAATTTTTTGAGGACCATCGGGATCCTCCGATTCAGGGAGCATATCCAGACCAATGGAAATAGCGCTTAAAGGGGCTGCCAAATCGTGGCAGAGACGGGAACACATGAGGTAAGCCAGGTTAAGATTATATTGCATAAAAAATCCAAAATCAGGAAAGTCCTTACTTTCAGTATAAATAACATTTTAATATATTCAAATATTGTTGACTGTATTTTAAGAGTAAATTAATAATGTGATTATCATGACAAATGTCTGGTGGCATTTGCATCGATTTAATACAATCTTTTAGGAGAATATAATGAACAAGTTACTCATCGCCCTCACAGCCCTTTTTGCTACAACAGCAGTTATCGCGACAGAAACAAAAAAAGAAGAAGTAAAGCACGAAGAAACAAAGACTGAAACGACAGCTCTAGTTGCTGATGCGAAAAAAGAAGAAAAAGCTGATAAAAAAGCTGACAAAGAAGTAAAGCACGAAGAAACAAAGACTGAAGAAAAGAAATAATCTTTTCCTTTCTTAGGTATTCTTTAAAAAGGCGTGCATATTTTATGCCGCCTTTTTTTATAGGCGTTCCCTTCTTTCTCATTTCCTATTGTGACATACAGGTAGTTAGATACCCTGCCCATCAATTAAGACGATCATCTGTAGGGGGGCTCCTTACCCTATTATTCTAAGTCAAGACTCTTCCTTATACTCATGAATGCTTAATAGAGAACTGATGTTAATATCATTCAACTAATAGTTTGTCTTTTGTGTGAATAAAACCCTGTATTTCCCGGTTATTCTGTTGTTTATTAAACTTATAGTTGGCATAATGTTTAAATATTATCTTTTTTATAGGGGAAGGAACCATTATGAGCCTTTATCGTTTGGAGAGTGATAAGTATGAAATAGCATTAGGGTATGATCAGGGCTTAAAAAGTTTTTGGTTGGTTGTTCACCATAATTATGGGAATTCATCTCACTTAAATACGCCTATTTTTAACAATATCCTTCATTGGCCAGGTGTTCGTATGTCTATCAATGATGTGAAGCACGTTCTTGAAAAATTTCAGGAAAAAATTCCTGGAAAAGAGCTCTACCAACTTTATTTAGAAGCAGAAAACTGTGGCTATTTTTCAAAACTTATTATTGATGATTTTAGAAATCCTTCAAGAGCTCACCACAGCTCATCATCACATCGGCGTCTTTGGAAAATCCTCAATCATTTTGTCAGTAAAAAGATTGATAGATTTTATTGTACCAGCTAAAGTGGTAAAGACTAATGAATGTAATTGTACAAACGAAGAAGAACTCTTTATATGATCTTGCCGATCAAGTAAGCAAAATGCCTTTCCTTAGTGTCATCACGGATGACAATAGGGGAAGAGCCCTTCTGGTACGCTAATGTTATTTAGAGAGTGGTGTTTATAATTTTTAAACTTGAGTAACGTAATGAGAACTGAATTCTCAAGAAGATTCCAGCAGGTGGTGGGACCACTTATTTCAATAACTCTTTTGGGATATTTTGTATATCATATTATTCAAGGAGAGCGAGGCCTCTTATCATGGATGCGCTTGAAGCAAAAAATTCAAACACTTGAACAGAAACTAACCTCTGTTCAAGAAGAACAGTCTCAGCTTGAACAACGGGTCTACCTATTGCGTCCTGACAGCCTCGACCGGGATATGTTGGAAGAGCAAGCGCGTAAAATCCTTAACTATGCCAACACGGATGAACTTATTATTCATGACTCTGAGCTAGTTAAGGAATAGGCTCTTCTAGGAGCCTATTAATGTCTATCTTGTCGTTCCATTGACTTACCGACTTCAGAACCAACGAGGGCCCCACCAACAGCGCCGACACCAGCGGCTATGATACTTCCTGTGCCGCCACCTATTTGCGAGCCTATAATCGCACCAGTTGCACCACCAAGGACGGTCCCTTGAGTTTGCTTGGACAACCCAACGTTTGAACATCCTGAAAATGTGAAAGCCGATGCTGTGATGAATAAAACAGGGATTAACTTCATTTTTCCTGCTCCTTTTTTCGAATAAACTTCTACATATCTTATAACTTGGAATTAAGAGGTTAAAATTCAAGTGAGGAAGAGATATTAATTTATCACTATAAGAGGACCCTGCTTAACATGCGGGGTGGACGGTGTGGGGTAGCAGCCTATTCTCCTCCTTTAATTGTCAAGAAAGGAGGTTTCCGCGGGGGATATTTCGCGCACAGAAAAGGTGATATGTATACCTTGGTTTCCTAAAGCGGGTGGAAGCATAAGAGCAAAGACACTTAGGTGATTGGGAACAATCTCTTTAAGTTGGAGCTTGGTAGATTCAAGTCCATTTGCTATGATAACATCACCTAATTTGCGGGTATCAGTCACGTCGTTTGTTAGGAAGTGGGCATACCGTAATTCATATGTTATTTCACCAATTTTTTGAAAGACTTGCTTAGGGTCAACATGCAACATATTGAAAGAAGGAGTCATTTCTTCCAATTGAGGAAAAGCTCGGAGAACTTGAGTTACTGTTGGGTTAGACGCTTTCTCTTCGTTGGGCAGGACATCCGCTGCAAATGTTCTGGTAACGATGGCAAGAATTAAGGCAACACTTGATAAAAGATGATACATTAAAAAACTCTCTTTAATAGAATAATGAATAAAATAATTGAAAGATTAAAATTTCAATCAATTAAAAATTGTAATTTAGTAAAATTTTATAATCAAGGGGGTTGTTCATTTTTCAAGACTATACACTCTCTTGTGCCCTCTGAGAGAAGAACCAACCCTATCTCAGACCTGTCTCTCATCCTTTGGCTTGGCCCCAGGGACTCCACCTTTAATTATAATGCTCTATATTCTCCTACTCAGATATCATAGAGCGGCTTTTTCCAGCTAACCCCCCGTAGTACAAGGATGACAAGGGCCTTCTTAGGCGAACTGCATTTTTATAGCTACTGTTAGGGACCTCACGATAGAATCTATTCCTTTACCTTCTTAGATGATTCTTTTGGTTTGCGCCTTTCTTTTACTTTCTTTGTTTTTATCTCTTTTTGAAGAGACTCATGATCTTTCGCTGATTTACGCTTTTCATTATGTTTTCTAGAAGTCTCGCTCCGATTTTCAAAGTCAGCCAGACGGAAGGAAAGGCTGTTGGTAACAACGTTCGCTTCAATCAAAAATGCCTCTACCGTATCTCCAAGTTGGAAAGAGGTTTTAGAGCGGCGGCCTACAAAACGATGATTTTGTTCATCAAAATGAAACTCATGGCCAAGGCTGTGTTTGGGGATAAACCCTTGGGCGCCGGAGGAGGGGATTTCCACAAATAAACCGACTCGATTAACACCAACAATCACGGTTTTAAAGTTCTCACCTACCTTATTGGCAACATAGGAGATGGCATAGCGGTCAGAAACTTGGCGTTCTGCCTGGGCGGCTGTGCGCTCTGTGAGAGAAATATGTTCCCCCAGATTGACGAAATTATCAGGTTTTTCACTGTAGCCATCATCACCAAGGTTAAGCGCTGAAATAAGACAACGGTGGACGATCAAGTCCGAATAACGCCGAATCGGCGAGGTGAAATGAGCGTAATGGGCTAAGCTCAAGCCAAAGTGACCGATATTATCTGGGCTATATTTTGCTGGCATTTGCGATCTTAAGACCAATTCATTAATGAGACGTTCGTATTTATGATGCTTAACTTCATGTAGAATGGCGTTAAATTGGCGTGGTTCGGGCGAAGTTGCTTTGGCAAAGTTTAACTTCATCTGCTTAAGGACTTGGCGTAAATTCTCAACCCGCATTGTATCTGGTTTATCATGAATCCGGAAGATGCATGGCCAATTTTTCACAATCAAAGTCTTGGCAGCAGCAACGTTGGCTGCAATCATCAGCTCTTCAATAAGCTTGTGGCTATCAAGGCGTTCCCGTAAGATAATGTCCTTCACATCTCCGTTGTCATTGAACAAAATTTGGCGTTCAGGCACGTCCAGATCCAGGGTGCCGCGTTGTTCTCTGGCTTTGAGGAGGGATTTGTATACCCCAAAAAGCGGTTGAATGACCGTTGTATGGAGAGGTTCTGTTATCGCATCTAGTTTGCCATTTAAGGCATTTTGCACTTGATTATAGGTGAGACGAGCGCGGGAGCGCATGAGGCCCCGTTTAACACGATGAGATTTTATTTTGCCATGGGCAGTTATAGTCATCTCAATCACCATGCAGGCACGATCCTCAAAAGGTTTGAGCGAGCAAAGCTCATTAGAGAGAGCTTCTGGGAGCATGGGGACCACCCGATCCGGGAAGTAAACGGAATTGCCTCGCTCGTAAGCCTCTTTATCAAGCGCCGATCCAGCGCGTACATAATAGGAAACGTCAGCAATCGCCACAATTGCACGCCAACCATCTAGGTTATGGGGATCTGTATCGGCCTCTGCCCACACGGCATCGTCAAAGTCACGCGCATCTTCGCCATCAATGGTCACTAAGTCGATGTTTCGATAATCGGTGCGGTTTTCAAGAGGCGGGATTTTGCCTCCTTTGGCGATTTTTAAGGCCTCAGGGGAAAATTGATGGGGAATATCAAACTCATGGATCGCAAGTTCACTAAAGATATGGGAATCATTGATGCTACCAATGCGCTGAATAATTTTCAAGCCCTCTTGATAGGTGGTTGAGAATTTGACAACATCACCAGGTTTAAGGCCTTTTGCCTGTTCGTGGTTAATGTGGGCGCCATTAAATGAATCCTTGCGATTGCAAGAAGACAAGTAACCACCATGGCGATTAGGGTTGAAAATCCCCACATGGATTTTTTGATCTTTCTCAATACGCCGAATAACAGTTGCTTGCCATTCGTGGGGAAGTTGTTTGACAATACGTACGATAACTTTTGAAGTAATTTCCAAAGCAGACCGTCCGTGGATATAGGAAGGGCGCAGTTTTACAAGCCGAACCAGCGGCCGGGTTTCATCTTCTACCCATTCTAGGGGATGAGCCAGAAAATCACCCTCTTCATCCACATCAACTATTTCAACAGAAATAATATCATCAATAGTGCTCGTGGTTGTGGAGGGATGAGTGGTTAATCGGCGCCTTGGACCCCGAATAACATCGCCAGAGCCATATAACTCTTTCAATGTTTGTTTAAGAATAATGCGCTGCTCCCCCTTTAAGCCCAAAAGTTTGGCAATCTGGCTTTTCGTGAGCGGATGCTGACTATTTTTAATCGTGTTCAGTATCTCTTGGCGAAGATCTTGGTTTGCGTCTGTTTTTTTCATTTGCGTCCAAAAGGGTTATCATGCATTTTGATTGTTAATTTTAGGTTAAATGGCATTTACACAAAATTCATTTACATGAGTAATAATAAGTTTATACAGTTCAATAACATTAATAACATACCCCCTTTCTTTAGGGAAGGATACTGATATGAAAGATTATTTAATAAATCAAAACTGGCAGGATTATACTGAGTCAGAACACGAGATGTGGCGCACTCTGTTTAAACGCCAGGAAAAGGTTTTAGAAGGGCGAGTTGTCCCTGTGTTTCTAGATGGCGTGAGAGAGTTAGGGATGGCCGCCAGCGGTATCCCTCGCTTTGAAGCTTTAAGTGATATATTGAAACAGCGAACTGGCTGGGAAGTTGTGGCTGTGCCTGGGCTGGTGCCAGATGACGTCTTTTTTAGATTATTAGCGGAAAAAAAATTTCCCTCCACTTGTTTTATTAGAAAGCCTGAACAGATTGACTATTTGCAAGAGCCAGACATTTTTCATGATGTTTTTGGTCATGTGCCCTTATTAATTAATCCTATTTTTGCTGATTATATGCAGTATTATGGTGAGGCTGGGTTGAAAGCGCTTGGGCAAGACTGTTTGCATCGGCTGGCGCGGCTTTATTGGTATACAGTTGAGTTTGGGCTGATTCAGACTGACGAAGGTTTGCGCACCTATGGTGCTGGTATCGTGTCTTCTTATTCTGAAACAATCTATTGTGTGGAGGATCCAAAGCCTAACCGTATTATGTTCGATTTAAAGCGAGTGATGCGTACCAATTATCGGATTGATGATTTTCAGGAAACCTATTTTGTTGTTCCCTCGTTTGAGTCTTTGTTTGATGCAACCAAGGCGCAAGATTTTCATCCTATTTACAATGAACTTGCTCCGTTACCTGATTTTGCTGCTAATGAGGTACTAAAGTGCGATGAGTTGGTTTTAATTTAATTTTGCGTTAACCATTGGTAGGCGATCATGAACTTAACAAATTTTAATAAAACAACCGCGATTTGGATGTAATGAAAAAATATGGCAAAAGATTGTATTGCTATCTGACCAGCTTTCAAAGAAGGTATGGTGATCCATGTATTTTTTAGCACAGGGATGGCTACAGCTCAGCAAGCATGTTTTTTCTTCTTTCATCATTAATTTTGTCTGCCTATCTGCGGCTTTTGCTATCTGTGAGAAATTTATTAGCCGCTTTGAACGTCAGCATGGAATTCCTGAAAAATTATTATCTGCTATTGCGATTGTCGAATCAGGGCGTAGTTTTGGTGGGGAAAAAGTTGCCTGGCCGTGGACGATTAATGCGAATGGCGTGCCTTATATTTTTGATACAAAAGAAGAAGCGGTGACTAAGGTTAAGGAGCTCCAAAAAAGCGGTGTTCGCAGTATTGACGTTGGGTGTATGCAGGTGAACCTCATGTATCACCCTGATGCATTTGAATCAATAGAAGCCGCTTTTGATCCTGAAAAAAATATTGCTTACGCGGCTAGCTTTTTGAAGCAGAAAATGACTACACGAGGGAATTGGCATCACGCAGTTGCTGATTATCATTCAGCAACTGAAAGTTTAGGCGACCCCTATAAAGAAATGGTTTTGCAGACACATAAAAAAATTCAAGGTCAGTCAACAGTTCCCGATGTTTTATCCATGACAGCAAAAGCTCAGCCAGATGTTGTGAGAGTGCCAATGGTGGGGGTAGGTCAACGTCAGGCCCCTGTGAATATCCGATTTGGCTCCTTTTTAAATCGGGGACAGCAGGCCCAAAAGCGGGCAAGGGAAGGGCGAGGAAATGGGGCTAGTTTTTATAGTATAGCTGCCTCAAAAGGGGGGACGCATCGGACAAATATCACGACGAGAACCCGAAAAATACCTATGGAAGTTTTTGCAGCTAGGGAAAATAGAACGTCTTTACACAAATCAGCGCGCTTTCCAGGGCATCGCTAGGTTCTGTTGTCTCTCATTCGCCCCTATAAAACATTTCAAAATCCCCCTTAGGTGCTGTGCACTTAATTCACGAAAATTCATTTTGGCCCTATTTGTTTGCGTTGTTACAGAAGAAAATTTGAGTCAAGACTACTGGTCATCATCTTGTTTCTTTAACTGTTTTTAGTCTAAAAATATTTTTTATTAGAAAAATTTTAAAATATATTGAATAAATTTATAAATTACATATAAATTGATTAAAATTTGTAAATTATTGAATTGTTGTGCGTAAAGTTTTAATTATTTTATCTTCTTTGACCCTAACTTTAACCATTATTGTTGCGTGGGTGATGTTGGATGGTTATCGGGTCTATCGTTTTCGCACCTCCCAAGATGAAATAGCGATACAGTCAGGTGTGGATTTGACTGGCCTTCGCGATTTGCATTTATCAGGTAGTAATCAAATTGTCTTTCGCGACCTTTATAGAAAATTAGAAAATGTAAATATGCCGATTTACATTTTAGATGTATCAAATAACTCAGCGGGCTATATTAGGGAATTTACGGCCGACTTTTTTGGTTATCCAAAGTCCACAAGTTTAAAGCATTACATTCGGCGCCTTTTGATTATCGGACGCTTCAAAATTAATAAAAGTGATTTACGGTCAGAAGCTGAAGTAGCAGGAATCTATGGTTTTCACTACTTTCATATTCCTTTAAATGCACGAACAATCCCCACAGACGAGTTTGTGGATAAGTTTGTCGCAGCCGTTGAGAACATCCCCCATCAAGCTTGGATCCACACTTATTGCCAAAGTGGCCGAGGGCGCACCTCACTGGCAATGGTAATGGTTGATATTATAAAAAATCATGATTTAGTTGCTTTAGAAGATATTTTGAAACGCCAATACTTATTGGGCTCTCAAGATTTATCAGATACCAGTTTATGGCGCAATGGAACTTACACGCAACAGATGTTGGATGATCGTAAAGCCTTTATCATTCGCTTTTATCATTTCCTAAAACAGCGCCATTCTGGTGGTAGTCGCTCATGGGTAGAATGGAATGCAGCAGGGAATTAAGATAGTTGGTGCTTTAGTTTAGTTGCTTTCACAAACGTGTAAAAAACTTAAAATTAATTGCGCTTAATATCTTCTTAAACATCAACGAAAAGAAAAACTTTAAGGGGACAATCCTCACAACAAAGGGGGATGAAAAAGAAAAAAATTCTTAGAAAAAGTTTGTAAAAAGAGATAGCATTCAATTGATTCTTGGGTAACTCCCAAGAATCATTGTTTAAAAATCAAAAAATAGGCCGCTATAGCTCTGCCGCAAAAGACAGAATTAAATCTCTCTATATTTCTCTTGTTTTTCTTTCAGCTCACGAATAATTTCCTTGGGAAGAATGGGAGATAATTCACCACTACTTGTGGCTGTTGCTGTTTTGCTGCGGGACCTGGTGGGAGAGTCGGCCTTAGTGTTTTCTTGTTTTAATATTTCGGATTTTGACTTTTTTGTGGCTGCTTTTTTGTCAACTCTTAGGGGTTTTGGTGTAAGAGAACGGGGTTCATCCTTGCTGCTGGTAGCCGATCCAGAAGATGTTAAGCTTGGCAATGATTCTAGTGCTCCCTTAGGAGAAGGTGGTGGTGAAACATTCTGAGGGTCCTTTTTACCAATATTTGTGGCTTTTGTAAAAAATTCTCTTAAAGCTCTACTACTACTACTTTTTTTGCTTTTTAAGCCTCCTGATCTTGGTGAATCACCCTGCCTTTCTTGTTGAGTTGGTTGTGGCATGGACGCTTGAAATCCCACGCTTCTTGTCAGAATTGGAGAAGCTTTCCTTAGCATAGAGGAGGGTTTTTCCTCCTGTAAAGACCCGGAGTCAACTTTTTGAACGGGAAAAGAGAAGCAAACGTTTTCGTGTTTAGAGAAATCCTCGTTAATAGCAGTTTGACTTCTCGTCCCAACAATTTTGATAATCAATCCGTCAACGGCTTTTGGGCTAAAAGTAAATTTTTCGAATTGAGAGAGGTCAGGTTTACCAGTTACAGCAGTATAGGTAATGTGGTGCTGCCCCGGGACTTCCGATGAGTTTTCTAAGCTTTTTAATGGTGGAGAAACGTGAGTCATTGTAAATCGCGTAGCGTTTCTTGGTTGCTCCTTGCTTTTACTTTCTTGGAGGTCATCAAAGAGTGTTTCCATGATTTTCGGATCAATCGAGTACGTTTTTTGGCGATCGTAGTGGCCCATAAGGATGTCTTCAAAGGAAATTGTTGGCATTTCATCTTGTTGAGCTTTTTGTTGGGGAGAATGCGGAGGGGCTAATTCTGGTGATAAATGATCAGCTGCAAAAACAGTTGTCGCAAGAAAGGCAGGTACGGTAAAGAGTGTGATTTTTATCATTTGTTAATACTCAAGTTTGGGAAAAAAAATTAGCTCTTTACTATATGTAAGATTATTCTTAAAGATTTAAAGAGAAAAGTTTCGCAAAGAAGCAAAAAAAATTAACTTTTCTTCTTTAATAATAATGCTAAAGCAATAAAGCTGTCTAGCGCCAACTGTTCTGGTCGAAAATTAGGATCTATCCCAGCACTAATAATCTCATCTTCTGACAAAATGGGTTTAAGGCTAGAGCGTAGCATTTTCCGTCGCTGACCAAAAGCACATTGAGTGACGCGACTCAAATAGGGGACAAGACTCAGCTCCTCTAAGGTGAGCTGTTTAGGGACAAGGTGGACGACGGAGGAGGTTACTTTCGGCGGCGGTGTGAAAACCCCTGGTGGGAGATCAAATACCCTCGAGGTATGGAGCAAATATTGACATAAGATAGCCAGACGACCGTAATCCTTTGTATTAGGTAGAGCGACAATCCGTAAAGCGACTTCTTTTTGGAACATCAGCGTAAACGACTGCACATTCGTTAAATCCTCCAGCCAACGGATGAGAAGCTCTGTGCCAATATTGTAAGGGAGGTTAGCGATAATACGAAAGGGCAAGTTGGTTAAGGATTGGGGCTTTATCTTTAAAGCATCCCCGTGAATCACATTCAATGTACCCGGGCAAGCTTCTGATAATTCTGCCAACAGAGGAAGGCAGCGAGCGTCACGTTCTATTACTATAATGTTCGCTGCTTCAGCTTCAAGGAGTGCGCGCGTGAGTCCGCCGGGTCCTGGCCCGATTTCAATGACAGTTTCTCCTTTAAGGGATCCTGCGACCTTTGCTACTCGACGGACGACGTCCATGTTGAGCAAGAAATTTTGGCCAAGATTTTTCTTGGCCATCAGTCCGTATTTGTTAACAGTTTCTTTTAAAGTAGGAAGGTTTTCTAGCAAAGGATTACTTCACAACTGAGGCGTATTTTGGATCTTTAAAGTCCAAGTAAGCAACGGATAATAAGCGTCGCAATTCTAGGGCCGCGTGCTTTGACATTTTTTGTTGTTCCAATTGAGCTCGTACGTGATTTCTATCGGGTAGTCCTGATTCAGCTTTTTTGTAGTCACATACCATTTGTACCAAAAGCCCCTTTTCTGTCGGAATTGGCTCAAGACATTTGCCAAGGGACGCTGATTTCAATAATCCTTGTAGCTGTTCAGGCAACTCACCCATTTTAATATTAGAATTGTATTTATAGTCAATGTTGAAGGATTTGGCTTTGCTTTTGAAGCTGTCACAACCTTTGACATTCATGAGCTCTTCTAAGAAAGCAGCACTTTCTTCATAAGATGACGTTGGAGTTTCAGGCAAAAATACTTGGCAAAAAGTGATTTTTGCCTCGTTAGGGTCTGCTTCGCCAGCCTGGCGAATTTTTCTGAGTTTGATAATTTTAAAGCCGGCAGGGGTACGAATTGGTGGTGAAATTTCCTCCGGTTTTAGTTTTCGAAGGGAGCTGGCGATGGCGGGGTCAATTTCTTCCATAGTAACCCAATCTAAATCACCGCCGGAGGCCGCGCTAGAATCTTTAGAAAGTTGTTGTGCCAACATGCCAAAGTTAGCACCAGCTTTCAGATCAGCGACAAGCTTATGTGCGTCATTGAGAACACTACCTTCTTGTCTAGGAGAGCTCACCAATAACATGATTTCTGAAACTAAATATTGGGTTTGGTTTTTGGCATTTTCCATTTTTTCCAAAGCTTTATCAATGTCTTTATCGCTCACATCAGGGCTAAGTGGGTATTCTTGACGAATATATTTAACCCAGTACATTTGCGCTTTAATACGGGTTGCCAATGTTTCCTTAGGTATACCATTGCTGCGTAGGATATCTGAGAACTGCTCATCACTCATGCCATTGTTTTGAGCCATTGCCTGGATGGTTTGGTTAACCTCGTCATCTGAAACGTTAATCTTTTTGTTTTTTGCTGCATGGATTTGAACTTTTTCTTGAATCAGGGATTGTAAGGCTTGATTGCGCATATTCTCCATATCTTGCTTTTGGGCAGACATTCCACTCATTAACGTAATGAGTTTAACGCGATTATCCAAATCTGACTGAGAAATGGGATCTTTGTTAACAATAACAATAATCTTAGAAGTTGCAGCTGCAGGAAATGCAAAGGTGTTTCCAACACATAGGAATTGCAGAAGAATAGCTATAGTAAAGTTTTTTAAGCGCATGGACTAGCCTTTTACCAAATTTTTAATAGTTTCAAGTTGCTATTAATTAACACTATATAGTACAACTAAAATCAAAATACGAGTTTTTCTGTACTACCTAGAGAGTTTTCTTAAAATTAGAAAGGGCTATCCACCCTTATTATCAAACTATATATAGGTAGTTAGAGTCTATGAATCCATAAAAATGTTGATGCAAGGAACAATTATTTCACGCCATTTATTGAGGCAACTCTTTATAGCAGTCACGTTGCTGACTGTTATATTGGTTTTTACTGCTTGGCTGACACAGTCTTTGAGGTTTTTAGAAATTGTTGCAAATAATGGCATTACTATCACCAAGTTTATCAAAATTATTGCGTTTTTATTGCCAGGTTTGGTGATCGTTATCTTACCAATTTGTTGTTTGATTGCAACGGCATCTACCATTCATAAGCTTAGTAGTGAAAACGAGTTTGTAATTTATCAGTCAGCTGGATTGAGTCTCTTGCAGATTGCGCGCCCATTTTTACTCATGGGAGCGTTTTTGGCAGGATTTACGCTCTGGGTGAGCAACAGCATAGCGCCGCAATCGGCAGATAAATTTACAGGCCTAAAGAACAGCATTGTCCAAGAATTTTCTTCAGCTATTTTACGCGATGGTGCTTTTTCTAAGTTTAATGGGATGACCATTTACGTGCAGGACCATATAGAAGGCGACAAACTCCATAATGTTTTTATATACAAAGATGAACCAGGCCAACCGCAAGTCTCCATTTTTGCCCAGAAGGGTGAAGTTATCACAAAAAATGGTCGGATTTATCTAGAGCTGTTCAATGGTTGTCGGCAGATTCAGGCAACAAAAATTGAAGAAAATAAAGCATTTTTCTTTCATGAGTTACTGTACGATCTGGAAGTTTTGCAACCGCAAGCCACCGCCGTTATCTCTGATAGTGCTTTTTCTCTATCCCAGTTATTGTGTCCCGCAGCGGACCTCCCAAGCACCGATCGCTTTAAAATGATGGCAGAGGCTCATAAAAGAATCATTGGATCTTACCTTGCTTTCTTCTTTATCTTGCATGTAGTAGTCCTTCTTTTAACTTCACCATATCAACGGGGAGGGGATAGCAAGATTGTTTTGTTAACGGTGGCTTCTGGAGTTTTATTGCAGATTACTATCTATGCTTTGATTAACATGATCAACAAGTCATATCTTGTTTTATGTGTGGCTTACCTTTTATTGATTGGGCTTACTGTTTTCTATTTTATTTGCTTGGCCAGGGCCAAGAACGTTTTCTCACTTTTTCAAAGAACTAATCAGAGAAGTATGAGACATGTTTCTTAGGTACTTATTCTCCAAAATAAATCTATATTTTTCCAAAGTATTTCTGCTTTGGATTTTGATTGTTATGGGAGTGGCATTATTTGTGATTTCTTTGGCTGAGTTTGCAGAGTATAGCAGGCGACTCGTGGGAGCTTCAGCCGTTTCACTGGGTGAGGTTATTAATTTAATTATTCTGAAAATTCCCAAACATATTCAGATAGTTTTACCATTTGTTATTTTTATTGCTGCGACTATTACGTTTTCGAAGTTGAATCGAACGAGCGAGATTACAATTGTTCGTAATTTAGGCATCGCTATTCGTCAGATTATTGCTGGTTTTAGTACTGTTGTGGTAATGGCATTTTTAATTCTCATTGTCATTATAGATCCTATTTCCTCAATTCTCACCCAAAAACAGAGTGAGATGGAAAGCCGTGCTTTTTCAGATTCTAATGTGACAATTAGCATTTTTGATGATGGGATTTGGTTGCGTGAAAATACAGATAATCGACAAAGCATTATTAACCTTGAAACGATTGATGTGCCTCACAAATTGTTTCGCAATGTGACCTTTCATAATTTTTCAGAGCCCGCAGGATTACAGGAACGACTATTTGCGAAACAAGCAAAAATCAAGAATGGCGAATGGCTTTTAGAAAATGTAACTATCTTTAGTCTTGGGAAAGGGACGCGTATTGTTGACTCATATGAGCTGAAAACATATCTCACCTTTCAAAAAATCTTAGATAGTAACTTGCCACCAGACTTTTTATCCTTTTGGCAGTTACCTGATTACATTAGATTGCTAAAGAAATCCGGACTGTCTGCAGTGCGCTATTCCTTGCATTGGCATAGTATTTGGGGATCTCTTGGAGTCTTTTTTGCCATGATTTATTTGGCGGGATCGTTCGCACTGCGACCCATTCGACGGGGGGGGACAGTTACGCTGGTAGCTCTGGCCGTATTTTCTGGATTAATTTTTTACTTTTTAAACAACGTGGTCTTAGCTCTGGGATTAGCTGAAAAGCTACCTATATTGATTGCGGTTTGGTGTCCAACAATAATAATTTTATTGTTAAGCCACACATTAATATTGCACCTTGAAGAAGGATAAGTCTTAAATATAGTAAAATTAACTTAAATTCGATGTAAGGATAAATAAGAATGTCAGTTATCTTAAAGTTTTTGCTATCTTCAGGCTAGATGAAGAGGGTTTTCAAAGAAATCTTACTTAATCATGACCCTAGATCCAGGCTGTTAGATTTTTATACATGGATTTAGGCGCCAAGAAAAAAGTAAGATTTACTATGAAAAATCAACTTCTTGTAGTTCACGGATGACCAAGGAAGAAATTTTCCTACATTAAACTCAAGTTAAATTAATTTATAAAACCGATGTTATTTAAAAAAATGAATTTTAGGTCACTAGCTCTTACAGCAGCAGTTCTGTTATTATCCTCCTCGCTGGGATTTACTTTAGCATCGACATCGTCGAAGGAAGATCCTTTTGTTCTCATATCAGATGATTTGGACTACAACGAACAGACCAAAACTGTTGTTGCAGAAGGAAAAGTCTATGTCTCCCATGATCACCAATTATTATACGCAGATACGTTAAGATATGATCAGCAAAATGATACTATTTATGCGGAAGGGAATGTTTGGCTGCGGGATAAGGACGGAATTTTTTCTTTTTGTGACTATGCAGAGTTAAAAAATAAATTCGATGATGGGTTTGTAAATAATATTAAGATGCTTCTGGTTGATAATTCCCGCATGGCGGCCATTAAAGGACAGAGGTTTCATGGTCAAAAAACTATTCTATGGAATGGTGTTTATTCTCCCTGTCATGTGTGTAAGAAACAGCCAAATTCTCCGCCCTTATGGCAGTTAAGAGCCAATAAAGTTATTCATGATTCGGCGAAAAAAGAGCTTGTTTACCATAACTTATTTATGGATTTTTGGGGAATTCCGGTTTTCTATACACCTTACTTTTTCCACCCTGATCCAAGTGTCAAGCGCAAGACCGGTTTATTGACACCTACATTTGGGAGTAGTGGTGATTTTGGCTTTATCTTTGCACAACCATTTTTCTGGGATATCAGCCCAAACAGTGATTTAACCCTTTACCCTATATATACAAGCAAAGAAGGGCCAATCATTGGTGGAGAGTATCGTCATCTTTATTCTTCTGCAGATATGCGAATTAACGCCAGTTTTACGGGCGACAGCCACAATCATAACGCCCAAGCCAACAACCCCAATGCTTATCGCGTCCCAGGAAAGCATCGTTGGCATGCTTTCTTTGATACTAGGGTTGAGGTAACACCAGACGTTCTCTTTACGGCAAAGATTCGTCGGGCGAGTGATTTAACTTATCTTAGACGCTACCCAATTACGATTGGCAATACATCACCAATAGAATTACAGACAGCCTTAACCTCTACTTTGGCCCTAGAGCGGTTTAAAGATACAAGCTATGGTGTCGTCCGTAGCTATGTTTTTCAGGCAGATAATCCTAAAGTGGTGCCGTATATTTACCCAGTCATCGACTACAATTTTGAGACAATGCCTGGGGATTTAGGGGAAACGTATGGCTTTAATGTCAATATGTTGAATTTAAGTCGTCAATCAAGTATCCCTGGTCAGGTTGCCAGAAAGATGAGTCGTGGCTCTTTGGACCTTTATGGCCAAGTCCCATATGTTTCCAATTGGGGTGATGTCTGGCAATTAAAGGCAAGAATGCGGGGGGATATCTATACAATTAACGGGTATCAGGTAACTCCCACCGATGATCCTTATCATGAATTTAGGCGCCGTCTATTTCCCCAAGTTTCTTTAAATTGGCGTTATCCTTTAGTGAAGTTCTTCGATTCTTCACAGTGGATCCTTGAACCCGCAGCGATGATTGTCACAGGAACACAAGCGGGGAACTCTATTGATATTCCCAACGAAGATACCCCTTTTGTTACCTTGGATACGACAAACCTTTATATGATGAACCGTTTCTATGGGGTGGACCGTGTTGATACTGGGAATAGAGCTGTTTACGGTTTCCATTCGCGTAATTACTTTAGAGATCAAAAACATATCTTCTTGTTTTTAGGCCAAATCCAGCGATTAGATCATAAAACAGCACTCCCATATTCATCTGGTGAAGATAATGACGGCTCTGGCATTGTTGGTAAAATTGATTTTAAACCGCATCAACTTATTCAGCTACAATCCAGGTTTATTACGGGCAAAAAACAATTTAGATTTGATGTTGCTGAATCTTCTGTAGGATTAAATTTCAACTATTTAACCTTAAATGTTAGCCATATTTATTATGGTTCAAGGTATTCAACTTCAAAGAAAACAAGCTCACAAATGAATTGGGGGATAACAACTGCTAGATATAAAGATGTCACTTTAACTTATGGGGAAATTCGTAACCTAAGACCTGAAGTGAATGATGTTAGAGTACTATCAAGAAGCGTGATGTTAGCCCATGAGAATGAGTGTTTGAAAACAACTTTATCAGTGGTCCGTTTAGGCTATAGCGATCGCGACCTTCGCCCCGATACCAGAGTAATGTTACAATTAACATTTAAAAACTTAGGTACAGTGATGCCTCTTAATATTAACGGCTTCCAGAATTAATGGTGTTAAGGTTGTGTCTTCTTGACCCGATGCTTTGCTATTCAGTAAACGGTGCAGACGTGGTCAAAGAGGATGATAACCTTCAAGTGCTTTCATCCGTTACAAGGGCCTCAGATACCTAGACAAAATTTACGATTATTGAAGAATATAACTCCCCGCGCCTCACATAGAGAGTTTATAAGTGGAAGTAACGAGCTTTTTCATCTTTTTACAGGAGATACTTGTCGTCGAAGAAATCAGTCAATGATCTAAGCGGGAAGATAGTTTTTTTCTTGTAGGCTGCGTCATCCTCCTAAAAATTTTTAAGGTGTGGATGCCATTTTAGGGCTAGGTTGAGAGGTGAATGAGTAGGGTATCTTCATTTCATTCACCATTTCACAGGAAATTTAAATTGTTTCCCAGGCACCGGTCTCACTTTGGCGCCAAAAAGCCATGGGAAATCCTGCATTTTTATATTTAGTATAACGATCTCTTGCCCTTTTGAGACTGAGCTCGTCATTGCCATCAAATACATCTAGACATTTCTCAAACTCTGAGCTTTCAACGTAGGCCCCATTCGTGATAATGACTAAAGTAGCTTCATTCACATTTTTTAGTTCTGTGGTCAACCAAATGGGTTGATGTTTAGGATCGCCTTCATAACCGTGCGGAACAAAAGCGCCAGGAGAAAAGGTCCATAAAACGGTATTTAATGCTTCAACACGTTCTTGGCTCTCACAAACAATAAGGACACGGTAACCTCCTTGGTAAATTTTTTCAACCAGTTTAGGGAGTGCTTTTTCTAACGGTGTTTTCAATAGCTGATAAAATGAAACTTCCATAATGCCCTATCGCAAAAAATTTTCCCCCTGAGACCAAGTTTCAAGGGGAAGGGGGAGTTAGTGTTCGTAGTGCGTTGCAACAAAATGATTCAAAAGCCTGACACCAAAAGCAGTTGCGCCAGCTTGGGCCAGGGACCCACCTTTTTTATTCCAGGATGTCCCCGCGATATCAAGGTGAGCCCAAGTTGTCTTGTTAACAAAGCGTTGCAAGAATTGGGCGGCGGTAATGCTGCCAGCACCCCGACCAGAGCCGATGTTTTTCATATCAGCAACGACAGAATCGATGTCTTTGTCATAAGCTTTTGCCAAGGGGAGGCGCCACAATTTTTCACCTGTTGCTAGGCCGCAGTCAGCCAGATTATTGGCAAGTTCATCACTGTTTGAGAAGAGTCCTGCATGTTCATTGCCAAGAGAAATAATGATTGCTCCCGTTAATGTGGCCAAATCAATCATCGTCTTTGGTTTAAATCGGTCTTGAGTGTACCATAAAGCGTCAGCCAAAACCAGGCGACCTTCGGCATCTGTATTAAGGATCTCGATAGTTTGCCCGGATAAGGATTTCACAATGTCACCGGGGCGTTGTGCTGAGCCAGAAGGCATGTTTTCCACAAGACCCATGACACCAATAGCATTCACTTTTGCTTTTCTTCCCGCAAGAGCACGCATTAATCCTAAAACAACGCCAGCACCTGCCATATCCCACTTCATTTCATCCATATCGCCAGCAGGCTTAATGGAGATTCCACCCGTATCAAAAGTAACTCCTTTGCCCACGAAAGCGATAGGATCCGCGTCTTTTTTACCACCTTCCCAATGCATCACAACCATGTGCGATTCTTTTTCGCTGCCAAGACCCACGCCCAGGAGAGCGTTTAATCCCAATTTTTTTAGATCTTTTTCATCAAAAATTTCAACCCTAACACCGAGCTTTTCAAGTTCTTTGGCTCTTTCAGCGAGTGTTTTTGGATAGATAACATTTGGAGGTTCGGAGACAACGTGACGCGTCAAAAAGACCCCTTCTGAGATTTCTTCAAGTGTTTTAAAATCTGCTTTTGCTGCGGCGGTATCGTCAGTAATAAATTCCCACCTTTTTGTCTGGCAACGGTCAGATTTTTCAAGCTGTGTGCGATAATCATCAAAGCACCATGATTTCAACAATACACCATTGGCAATAAGAGCAGGAGCGACAAGATCTTTCACATTCGCCTTAATCTCTGAAGTGACAATTGTCGCGTACTTTTCCTGGGAGTTGCCTAGAGAGGTGTGAATTTTTGCCCCTAAAGTTTCAATATCTTGGGCGGATAATGGTTTTTCTGCATCCACACCAATTACAATCACTTCAGAAAAAGGGAGCCCTGCTGGCTGTGGAAGCTTAACAATACTTCCCTTTTTAAAGGAAAAAGAGTCAGCTCCGAGGATTTTTCTAACTTGACCATTTAATTTTTGGTCAATGTCTTTGGTTATCCCGTTAAGGGTTGTGCTGGATTGTAAAAGAACAAGAACGCCTGAATCGTGGCTAATTTTATCGTTAAAGCTAATGCGCATTTTCATCCCACGTTATTTTGAAATCTAATATTTAATTTTACTTTATTTTGAAATGATTTTAAAGGGAATACAAGGGTTGATTTTGTTAAAAGAGGCTCCTGCTGATCTTTACGAAGAGTAAATGGTGTGATGGGATAGACACGTTGTTGCATAAATATCACTGTAAAACGCGGATATTACTTTATATTATAAGGGATAAGCATTATTAATTATTAAAGGGACTCTAATGTATTAATATTTGGATCAGGCTGTAAAATGTTTTTGGGGCGTAGTTTAGGACTGTTTTTATCAATGAGTGTTGCTGTACAGGCAAATAATGGCGAGGGATATCTTAGTTCTATTAAAAAATTTTTTAATCAATATCTTCAGGTAAATTCCTCGCCGGTTAATTCTAGCAAAGAAAAAATTGCAGGAATGACTTTTCCTGCTCAAAATAAGCCAAAAAATGACGCAATACCTCAAAACTCAGGTGATTCTCAATCAAAAGAGAAAACTGTTCCTCAGAATCCAGCTGCTATCATTTTACCCCACATAGCCACCTACAAAATTTCGCTTGATAAAGGCTCCGTCAATGATGACATTGACGATGCAAATGGATTTATGACAATTAAAATTTTTGATACGGGTGATGGTTGGGTGTTTGAGCAAAACTCAAGTCTGATTATTTATTCAACCTCCGGCGAAGGGGAGCAAGTTAACACCAATGTCGCAACTTGGCAGGATTATGCCGGTAATCATTATCGCTTTAATTCTCGCACGTTAAGGAATGGCCAAGAAGAGGATGTCATTCGTGGGGAGGCTCATAAGGGCGCAGAAAAAGCCCCTGGAAAAGTGATTTATCATTTGCCAAATTATGCAGAAATGGACATTCCCCATGAAACAATTTTTCCTTTACATCATTTAATTAATGCAGTTCAAAAGGCAATGCTTGGAAATTCTGTCGTCTCAAACATTGTCTTTGATGGGAGTGCTGAAACGCAAGAAGCAGTGGCGGTGAACACGGTGATTACCCCTGCAAAAGAATCAAAGCTCAATATTATTAGTGATAAACCGCTGCCTGCAGATTTAAACAAAGTTTGGTCAATGAAATTAGGGGTTTATCCATTGAATAGTAAAAGCCCTGACCCAGATTATGAAATCAAGCAGGATGTCTTAAATCACGGTATTATTAAAAATATGACGCTTGATTACGGGACTTTCCAGGTCATTGCCACGTTGGATAAAATTGAGTTTTTTACTTCAAACTAAGGGAGAGCTCTGTGCGCCTGATTTTATCAAATCTCCTTTGGCTTTTTTTAGCTAAATATGTCTCAATACCCTCTTTAAGCAGAAGAGAGGGGAGAGAAGCTAGAGATCAAAGATGACAGGAATCGTCAAAAAATCCATCAATCTCTCAGGTCATCTCACCAGTATTTCCCTTGAGCCGGAATTTTGGGATGCTTTAAAAAAAATTGCTATAGAAGAAGGGCTGTCATTGAGAGCGCTTGTCCAACATATAGATCATGATCGGCTGAAGAGCGATTCAATTTATAACCTTTCCAGCGCTATTCGGGTTTTTGTCTTAGGTTATTATAGTAAACTAAGCGCCAAGCTGGTCCTATAAAAAATCAAATTTCCAATTAAAATTACAGTAATTACTTGATTTTATTTTCTTTTATATTACGCTTCAGGTTCTGCAACCTAGGCGCTACCCTCTCTATTACTCGGCGACAGAGCCTGCTCTCTTTATAGAAACCCCACCATTTACGTCATTTATGAATGAGTGTCGTGAGGTAATTTGCCAAAACCATAAACTCACAAATGAATGTAATATAATTCTCTTAAAAAAATTAAAAATGAAATTAATAAGTTATTGTGGAACGTAGAGTATAATAATATTGTTGTGTCATGGAGTTTTGCAAAAAAAATAGTAATCAATATGGTGGCTTTTATGGAAGTTTTAAATATTTTCCTCATTCTTCTGGGAATTTGTGGTTCATGCAGTGGGGCGGAAAAGGGGACTGATACACTTTCTTTTTCCGAAAATTCAAGGAATGGAAGGAGAATGACAGTAGTTGCGCATACAAATCTCAGTGTCGAAAATAGCGTCGCGCTGTTAAACCAAAAAATTGAGAAGCAGCAAGAGTCGATTGCAGCATTACAAGAAGAAAATAAAGTGCACAAAACAGAGATTAAAGAATTACAGCTTGTTATGGCAATATTAGGAAATAAACAGCCAGTATACCGAAAATTAATACCGGCCGACGTTGTTGCATGGCTTTCCTTTGGTGTGGCGATTGTCTATACCTCCCAAGTTTATGATGGGAATGTGATAATAGCAATAACAGCTTTTTTACCGACTTTAATGTCTTTTTATTGGGTATTAAAGAATATTCGTGAGCAGGCCAGCGTGGCAACACACCAAAATTAGACCGTTTTGAAAAGGAAAGATGTATGACCGATAAAACTTCTTTTGTTTTTCATTTGCTCTCGCCGCTCCTATCTGTAGAGCAGTTTCCCGTCACTGAACTTGCCCCCCCACCGCAAAGGCGTATCGTTGCAGAATATGAAGCTTTAATCCCTGTTCCAGATTCAGTTTTTGCTAGAGCCTCGTACAGTGAGGCGAAGAAGCTATATGCAAAATTGTTGTTTAATGACCCATGGATTGATGGTGGACATGGCGACAAAAATACATCCTGGTATGAGATGTTGACGGAAATACTCAATGGTAAACTTATTAATTTAGAGGAAAAACTTTATAAAAAGTTAGAAAATAAATATCGCAAAGAAGTCGATGAGGTTGATCAAGCAACTCTAAGCCAATTTTATTCCATTGGCCATTGGGTTTATAAAAAATATGGCCCAGCGATTAGTCGCAAATGTGTGGAAGGCAAATTTGTTTCTTTGAACGAGCAAGGAAATTACAAAGCTGCAGCTAATTTTGCCTGGAAACATATGTGGCAGTTAAATGATAGTTCACTTGCTCATCGATCTTTTATTGCGTCTATCCAAGGGACACCATTATTAGCTTCTCATACACAAGGGGCACAAGAGAAGATTGATGTGAATGAAAAAATGCTAAAAATCTGGCAGCTCCGATGGGAGGAGTCCCGCAAAATGGATGCTTTTATAACCTATTTTCGTGATTACCAATTTATTTGGCAGCAATTAGTGAGGGATCCGAAGCTTGCTGAAAATATAACAGAAAATGCTATGCAAAAATATCCTTCGATTGTCGAGAAAGCTAAGCTTGCTAATCTAATAGCGGAACTTAACGCCTCTTATTTGAATATGATGCTGCAGACAAAACAACAGTCAACCTTTTCTAAGTATGCCCAGGATGGATTAAATTATGTGGCGCATAAAATTTCACTCTTCAGTGGAGAAATAAAGGAGCCAAGACACTGGGATGAGTTAAAGATTATAGCAGAGCGTTATATCGAGAAAACGATGCAGAACTTGCCTCAAACCTATCAGCAAAAGTTTACACCAGAAGAAGCTTTTAAAACATATATTCAGGCTGTTGAAGAAGATCGATTTATTTATGCAAAATGGTTAACCCAAACGATTGTTAGTGAAGTGTCTGGTGATAATTTACAAACTAGCGATAAATTGCCCACTGGATCTCGCTTTAATTGGCAGACAGAAAAGACAAGTTTTGATAATTATCGCAGATCAGTGATGCAGTTATTAGAAATCTATGAGCATGTGGGAAGTATTATGCAAACTATCATGCAGCTTCAGACTGAGGTCTTTAAAATTGCTGATTTTACAGAGAAAAAGTTACCCAATCCATTTATGGATGCCCATGGTTTTATAAAACAGAGTTTTTTATTTTTGCGTGAGATTGATTCCTTGCGCATTCAAATGCGATTAGGGTATCTCAAAAAAATTAAAACGGACATTAATATTGCTGACATTGATTTGTTCTCACGTATTTCTAATAGTATGAATGCAAAATTGCACCGCTATTTTATGGAAGGAAATATTGTGGATAAAACAACTTCCTATCAAGAGACAAGCGAGATATTATTGCCGCAAATATTTATGAAGTTTGACTCAATTTTGAGTAGTTATGGGTGGTATCTTGAGCGATTAAAAGGAAAAGTGAAGGTGGCAACTTTGCAAGAAGAAGTAGCTCAACGTCAGCAGCAGTTCGCAGATAATAAAAGATTTTATCCCATTTTCTTTGATTTTGAGAAGCTAAAATCATATGTGGAGACAGCACAATACTCCGATCGAGCTCTCAATATTTTCTTGTACAATCTCAAGTATCAACTCAAAAATTCAAGAGGTCTAAAAATTAGCTTGTCGAAAGGAAATATTACAAAATTCATTGAGCAAATGCAACGTTTGAGTGGATATTACGACAGATTGATTCAGTTGAATAAAACAATTGCTTCCGAGCATCGTCATGCTCAAACAGTCAAGAAATTGCTCCAAAGTTGCTTTGGCACGAGGGCCGGATTGTATGACAGTTTTGTAAAATATTATATTTCGCAGCAAAATAGTCAAGAAAGCTTAACATTAGGGAGAGTGATTTCAAGTGCTGTACGCAAGGCAACTAGGGTTTGCTCCATAGGTCAAATCTCTGATCAAACACCTTCATATCCTGATGTGATTAAAGAAACAGAGGATACTATCCTTAATCTGGAAAAAGGAGTGAGTATCTTAGAAAACCTGTCTATTGGGCACAAAGATAAAAAAACGGCGCCTCAGCAAAGTCTCAATGATAGTGTAATTATTGATGATTATATGACAAAAATAGCCTCTTATTGAGGCTTTTTATATTCACTAAAAAAAGGAAAAAACGCTTCACCGGACTGGCCTGCCATGTGATGGCCATAATCCCGTTTTTTTAAGGGGTTTAGGTATAATATTACTGTCGTTATCAACGTTTGTGCATTTTTCGGCGTAGAGGCACGATCTCTGTTATGTCTTTCTCAATTTATCTGGCTCTAAGTCAAGAAGTAACTGTAAATCTCAGGCTGGCGAAAAATAGTCTGTTCTGCGTTTATTACTTGAGGTTGTATAGTAATGAGATTAATTATGTATTAATGCCGTATGCCAGTCCTCATTATTTATACTTCTTATTCTGATTGTTTTACCTCTCTAATCAACGAGCCAGTTTTTTGCCTCCTCTTCAAGACGATCGTCATGAATGGCTTGGCGTATAGCTTCAAGCAGGCGATTCATATATCGAACATTGTGCACAGTAATAAGGGTATGTGCAAGCAGTTCTTGTGCTTTTAAGAGATGGTGGATATAACCTTTGGTGAAAGTTGTGCACGTCGAACAATCGCAATCAGACTCAATGGGAGTAAAGTCCGCGCGATAGCGGCTATTGCGTAAGTTAATATGCTCGCGCCTAGAATCATCTGGCATGTTGTGTGGTTTCACAAGAGCGCCACCATGGCGCGCTAGGCGTGTTGGGTGGACACAGTCAAAGGTGTCAATTCCTTGAGCCACACCATTGAAGATATCACGAATTCCACCAATGCCAAGAAGGTGAATTGGACGCTCTGAGCTTAATAGCTCTGTTGTCATCGCTACAACGTCGTACATTTGCTCCTTACTCGCCCCAAGAGACCCACCCACAGCATGACCGTAGAACTCATGAGAGTTAACAAAATCGCAGCTTTCTTTACGCAAATCCTCGTAGACACCACCTTGAATAATCCCGTAAAGTTTTTGTTTGCCGTTATCATGCTTTTTGAACTCGTTCAAGCTTCGAAGCGCCCAACGATGACTCATGCGGGTAGAGCGTTCGGTATAGCGTTTATCAACATGGAATGGCGTACATTCATCAAGTACAACAGCGAAGTCAGGCCCGAGTAAGCGTTGAATTTCCACCGACCGCTCAGGAGTGAGCAGATAGGTTTGGCCATTAATATAGGATTTGAATTTGGCGCCTTCTTCATTAATCTTGAGCAGTGTTTTTGGGCGTACGTTTTGCCGTTTTCCTTTTATTTCATCAGCTACCGATCCATGTCCCAGGCTAAAAATCTGAAAACCACCTGAATCAGTCAGCATCGGTCCTTTCCACCCCATAAACTTATGTAATCCACCGGCTGCAGCGACCACTTCAGGCCCGGGTTGCAGCATCAAGTGATAGGTGTTTGACAAAATCATTTGGGTTCCGGCCCCCACCATGTCCTGCGGCGAAACAGCTTTCATTGCAGCTTTAGTCGCGCAAAAAATAAAGGCTGGCGTTTGAATGGTTCCATTTGGCGTTTTTAACACGCCCAAACGTGCCTTGTTTTTTTTCGAGGAGCGGACATAAGTAAAAGAAAAATCAGTCATTTTTAGGCAAACACTTATAACTTAGATAGATAATTGGAGTTGAGAGCAGGCTTACAATAACTCTCGCTAAATATGTGCAAAGAATATAGGTAAATACCAAACTTTTCAAGCTTACAGGTACAGGCGCTAAAATTACCCAGGCGATCGTGCTGAAAATTATATTATCGAGGAGCGCGGCAATAATGGATGAAACATTTGTGCGCAGCCATAACATTTTTCCTGAAGTTGCCACCTGGAGTTTATAAAATATATGAATTTCAAACAGTTGGCTTAGAGCAAAAGCCGTTAAACTAGCAATCAACAAGCGAGGCGATGGCAGGAACAAGGTTTCGATAGCAGAGTGGTATACGATGTCGCTAGCGAGGGGGGGATGACCAATAGTGAGCAGCATAAAAATCGTCATGAAAATTTGCATTACAAAACTCAACCAAACCCCTTTTTGTGCTGCTTCTTTGCCATAATGTTCTGTAATAATATCACTGACTAGAAACACAGTTGCAAAAATAATTGTTCCTAAAGCCACTGGTTCAGGGGAAAAACTAAAATTAACCACTTTTAATACTTGAATATTGGCGGTGATGGTTGCCAAAACACTATAGGCATAAAGACCAACAATTCCAAATAAACGCATGGAACTTAAAATGAAGATGACACAAAAGAAAAAAGTAATCCATGAAACACACTCATTAGAGGATTGCTGCAACAATGAAATAAAGGGGATAATAAATTGTTGATCCATACGTTCTGACTCATGTGTTATTTTGTGGGAAGTATTGAAAAGTGAGGTCACTCTTATCCACGTATGCTGCTCTCGAGCCTAAACTGGAAATCGATAGGGGAAGAGGGCAGCAGGCTTCTGGCAAGGGTCAATTACTAACTAATCAGAGAATGACATCACAACGGAGGAAGTACTCATACTTCCCTTCAACTCCCGTCCAATAAAAAACCGCGCCTTAGAATTTAAAAACGCGGTAAATATATCCTCAAAATATTTAGAGGTAGGAGCTGCTGGCTTCGTATTTTGGGATTCAATTTTATCCTGGTACCTACTAAGGTGCACAACTTATTAGCATGGCGCCCGAATCAATACCGCCAAAAACTTGCCAGCCTACCTCATGTCATTTCAAGTATTGTAAATATAATAAGACAACCTGAAAATTTATTTCGCAGCTTCAGCTTGATGCTTGATAATAAGTTTTTTCAATCGAGCAACTTTAGTATCGAATTTATCTGCCTTTGCATTGATCAAAAAAGAATCAATACCACCATTATGTTCAATGGTACGAATGGCATTTGTAGAAATCCGTAGACGAATTGCGCGACCTAGTGTTTCGCTCATAAAGCTAACTTCTTGGAGGTTTGGTAAGAAACGACGGCGGGTTTTGTTGTTTGCGTGACTTACGTTGTTACCCGATTGAACGCCTTTACCAGTTATTGCGCAGCGCTTTGCCATAATAATGCTCCTAATGGAAAAATACAAACTTGCAAGATTAATAACCTACTTCACCCCTTGTCGTCAAGTCACTTTTTACTATTATTGAAAAGTTTATACTCCAAAGTCCCTCCCAATAAGTTTAAATTAACCGGCGGCTTATCAAGTTTTTCTTCATTGTCAAAAGTAGTATTATATTTAAAAGTTCGTGACGCAGCAGAATCATCCAAGATGAATTGATCAATTAAATAACTCCGTTTGAGTTTTTTAATTGCTTGGTTTGTTTGGATAATTAACTTGACTGTATTTTTATGCTTTTCATTTGCCTTCAGTGTTCCCTTGAAAATTATTTGCCGTGTTTGACCTAATTCTTTAATTGTATACTGTAACCTTTTAGTATAGGAGTAAATTTTACGTATTTGAGAATCATATATTTCAAATAAATCTGCCACAGTAGCTGTATATATCTGACCATTTTCAATGTACTGACGTTCAAATTCAATTTCTAACAAAGGAGTACTAAGAAGTTTGTTTTCGATGCGAAAATCAGCAATTTTACCCACATTTTTAAACTCTAAAATAGGAGTCATTTGTTTATCAAAAAACACGATAACTCCATTTTCAAAGTGATCAATTCCCACCCACGTAAAGCCTCTATCAAAAATACCACTTTGAATTCCTGTAATTTTATTCACAGAGATCTCAATTTTTTCTTTGAAAGGTTGGGCAAAAGCAGGAAATACTAAAAGAATTAAGATGCTTGCGCACAGATTAGATATCATAAATTTTTATCCATTTCTAAACATGATTTTAGGTAGTCTGTCATGGTGGTAAGCGATTGCTTTAAAGAGGATTCCTTTGTTTCCATAGCCAATTTTTGAGCAGCAAATAATCGCTTTATAGGAGGAGATTGAAGGAGGATCTCAAGCATTTCTTGCGGAGCGATTCTATCTAATAAATGAACTTGCTTCTGCTGGCGCTCTTCAGGACTGAGAAGATATGAACACATCATTTCTATAATTTCACCGATCCCCGTGCCATCCTTCGCAGAGCACAGCTTAACGGGGGTTTTATGTCCTGTTAAGACAGACAATGCTGATCCATAGTGCATGGCTGTCAATTCTGCCGTTTTTTTCAAAGCGCCATCATGCTTGTTAACTGCAATAAGATCCACAACTTCTATAATTCCTTTTTTTAGGCCTTGAAGTTCATCCCCAGCTGCGGGCGGAAGAATTAGAATAAGTTGATCGACTAAATCTTTAATATCCACTTCATTTTGGCCAATCCCAATGGTTTCTACTAAGATGAAATCATAACCTGCAGCCTCAATCACGTCCATTATATCGAGTGTCGCCGCGGTAATACCGCCAAGATATCCTTTGCCTGACGCACTAGGCCTGATAAAAACTTCCTCACAATTGCTCAATCGCTGCATCCGAGTTTTATCAGCCAAAACTGAGCCACCACTAATAGGGGAGGAAGGATCGATTGTCAATATAGCTAAGGTAAAGCCTTTTTTTACAAGCGACAAACCAACACTCTCGATGAGCGTTGACTTACCTACACCCGGTGGTCCAGTAAAGGCAATTTTACGGCTAATATAAGAATTATCTATTTTTAAGACTGATAGTACTTCCAGGCCTATTGCCTTTTTATAACTAAGGCGAGATTCAAGAAGGGTAATCGTCTTAGCTAGTGCTCGGGCGTCCCTGACTTTAATACCAGAAGCCAGTTCTAGTGCCAAAGGGGGAGGGACATAAGTCATAAAAGTTACCTTAGTATGCGGGTGATATACCTTATTAGTATAGCGGTTAATCTTGTTTCTGGTAAAATGGTTTTTCCCAACGTCTGTGAAACCAAAACCATTGTTCAGGTTTGTCGAGAATCCATTTTTCAAGTGTCTGGTTAATTTTCAGCAAAGTATCATAGGTAACTGTTGGAGAACTTTTGTCATATTCAATGGGAGGTTCCAAAAAAATATCAAAATCAATACTATTTTTTCTGATAATGCGGGCAGGAATAATTTCAGCATTTGAAAGTAACGCAAGTTTGATGACACCACTTGGCGTCATTGCATCTTTACCAAAGAAGGGAACAGCCACTCCCTCATTCATTTTTTGATCAACAAGTAACACCAGATTTTTGCCTTGACGCAAAATTCTCAAAGAATCTTTGCCGGCGGTAGATCCTTTTTTTATTTGGTGCTCAGTAATGTGACTCCGGAGTTTCAGAATCATCTCATTTACATAGGGATTATTCATCTGCCGATAGATCGGGTTTAGGGAAATACCCGCTTGACCCATGGCCCAAAGAGCAATTTCCCAATTTCCGTAATGGGCAGTGATAACAATTTTGGGACGATCATTTTGTTGGCTGTGCTCAATAATTTCTGGAGTTTTAATCGTTACCTTTAGATCAGATTCTTCATTCAATCTATCGAGAAAAAAATATTCCACAAAATTGCGGCCAAAATTCTCATCACATTTTTGAAGTATATCGTGTTCAGTTTTTTTATCGAGATTGGGAATAGCTTGGGCTAAGTTTTTTTGTTTGACACCATTTCTTACAAACTTAAGTAGAATACGTCCCACCCCACCCCCAATAGCAGAGGCTGTTTTTAAAGAAAAAAGACGGCAGAAAAGGCAAAAAATATAGATAAGAGAATATTCAAAAAGATAAAATATTTTTTTTTGAATTAACATTCTAGGTAATGTCCGATTTTATTTCATCAGAAAAAACCTCATTATGAGGCTTTTTCTATGAATAGGAAAAAAATGAGGCTATGGCTCGGGGAAGCTTAAGCTTCTTCTGATTGTTGAGGCTTTTGTTTCTTTGTTTTTTCTTCAGCAATTTTCAAAGCTGCTTCCTCAGCTGATTTAGCTATAACCACGTTAACTTCGACAATAACTTCAGGATGCAAGATAACATTGGCAATGTGTGCGCCAATTGTTTTAATAGGTGTTAACAATTTGATCTGTGCTTTAGTCACGGTAAAGCCAATGTTAAGAAGACCAGATGCAATATCGCTACTGCGAACTGACCCATAAAGGTGCCCCATTTCACTTGCTTGGCGAACAATACTAATATAGGCGCCCCTCATTTTGTCAGCAACATATTGAGCTTCGTCGCGACGTTTTAAGTTGTTAGCTTCTAACTGTGCTCTTTGAGTTTCAAAATGAGAGAGGTTCTCTTTTGTGGCGCGGATCGCTTTTTTCTTTGGCAACAAAAAGTTACGTGCGTAACCAGGTTTTACCATTACGATTTGGCCCATTTGACCGAGCTTTTCAATTCTTTCTAATAAAATGACTTGCATACTTTTTTAACTCCTAAAATCACTAGCTGCTTTTATTTGTATCTTTTTGTATTCTAAAAATTGGACCAAGCAACCCTAATAAAATAACTAACATTGCCGGCCAGATAAGAAGTATTGAAAGTATGATAGTAAATATCATCCACAATAGCCAATTTTCTAACCTGTTTAACCAACCATGTACAATGCTTAATCCATATAGATATAAAGGTAAGCAAGATAAAAGCAAAACATTTTTGCCAATAAAAGCAAACATTTCGTGTCGTGTCAATAGTAGCAATACACCGAATAAGAAAATAATGTCCCAAAACTTTGGCATTCGCAAGTCGTTAGCCAAGAAATAGGGCCGAATTTCAGGTGAGATGGATCCTAATAATCTCAATGTCACAATTATATTGATAATTAATGAGATTATCGTTGAGAGACACAAAAACGCAGGGAAAAGCTGTATAAATGATTCTGAAAGGTGAGATATACTATGGTTGGGTATATTTGCATTGCTAAGAGTTTTTATAAAGCTTGCCGCAGTTTGTTTTACGGTATCTGCATCAAAAATAAAGACCAAAGCAAAAACCATGAGACCTAAATAGACTAAACACACGCGTGAAACCGCAGCTCCTAAACCAAAGGAATTAGAATTGTTTTTTTGTTGAATGAGATGGGTTAAGTATAATGCTGGAAATAGGCTAGTGCAAAGGGTCAGGGAGGCAGGGATTGGTCCCGCTATGAGCGTATCAAGGCCAATGACAATAAGGCTGGAGACGAGACCATATTTGCTACCATGTATTAGGCTAACCAATAAAATGGGGGTTAACCAAAAATAGCTTAAGGCAAAGAAAATAATAAAGAAAAAAGGATAATGAAAAATAAAGGCGCTAGAAAATGAAAATGCGGCACTTATTAGACCGCATAATATAGATAATTGCAAAGGGCTGATTTCTAATATTTTATTTTTCATCATACTCTTCTATACCAAAGTAATCCGAGGAGGCGCAATTATACCAAAAAGATCTGAGACAATTTGGGTTTTGGCTGGACCCACAAGGCGCATACTCTTTAATGAGTGCCAAGGCAAAAATAAACCCAAAGATGCACAGGCACAGCCCAGCCCCTTTAGGTTATTTTTGGTATACAACATTAGTCGCTAACGTAAGGCATCAACGCTAAGAAGCGAGAACGCTTAATTGCAACAGAGAGTTCACGTTGTTTTTTAACGGAAACAGCACTGATGCGGCTTGGGATAATTTTGCCACGTTCAGAAATAAATTTTGAAAGGGTGCGAATGTCTTTATAGTCAATCTTCATCGCATTTTGACCAGAAAATGGACATGTCTTGCGACGACGGAAGAATTGACGGCGTACTTGGGGGCGACCAGTTTGGCCTTCATTATTATCGCGATTATAAGCCATTATACAGACTCCGTCTCTGTTGTGATTCCTACATCATCTTGATCTTCATCAAAGGAGCGGGGACGATCAATTTGGAAGTTCTTTTGTTGCATTAAAGGGGATGGATTTGGGTCCAAAGCTTCAACGCGAACTGTCAAATGACGCAATATGTTTTCATTCAACTTGATCAATCGTTCCATTTCAGCAATGCCTGCTGGAGAAGATTGAACGTTCATCAAAACGTAATGACCTTTTTTGTTCTTTTTAATTCGATAGGCAAGAGTGCGAAGACCACAAAACTCTGTTTTGCTAACTTCACCACCGTGATCGCGAATAATTTTTGTATAATCTTGCGCCAATGATTCAACCTGTGCAGGTGTGGAATCTTGACGAACAATGAAAACTGTTTCGTAAAAACTCATAACAACTCCTTATGGATGTTAACTTGGGTTCAAGCCACAGCCAAAAACTTGGCAAGGAGCCTAATTGTATCCTAATTTATAGATGCAAAATAGCTCACATTATAAATAGCTGAAAATGTTGGAGGTATTCAAGTAATTTTTTTAAGATCCGATGAATATACTGAAAATACCTAAAAAGGCCTATTTTTGAGTTTGCGTCTGTGGCTATCACGGCCCTATTTTGAGTTCTAATGAGGTTAAAATGCTTTACGGCTCAATTTTATGTTTGTGAGAGAACTCACTGTAAGAGGTGTTTATGGTAAAGTGGGGACTAGATTGCTCTATCCCCCCAAAAAAACTAATCAATCATTGTGAGGACGCGCTTAGGACGAATCCCACTGATCCAGGCATTTGGCTCAAACCATTTAGCCTCCGTTGAGAAGAAGATAACCTTAGCTGGCCCAATCAAGTACTCTTCCGGGATATAACCCACTTTGTCTAAAACCCGGCTATCTTGAGAGTTGTCGCGGTTATCGCCCATCATAAAATAATGCCCAGCGGGAACAATATACTCTTCTGTATTATCTAACGCTCCTTGACCAAAGGGGATTGCCTTTAGAATTTTGTGCTGCTTGCCATTGGGGAGCGTTTCAATATATTGGGGTACCACAATCAATTGTTGAGTTCGGTAATCAATCATTGGATAATCATCTGTTTTTTCAAGCTTTACTGGCTCTCCATTAATATGCAAAACCCCTGCTTTGACCTGAATACGGTCACCAGGCAGCCCGACCAGGCGTTTAATATAATCCATGGATGTATCTTTGGGATTGGTGAAAACAACGACTTCACCTACTTCAGGCTTGCGATTTTCAGCAATGCGATTAGAAAGAGGCGCAATCGCAAAGGGGAAAGAGTATTTACTAAACCCATAACTGTATTTGGTGACAAAAATATAATCGCCAACCATCAACGTTGGATACATGGATCCTGAAGGAATGTTGAAGGGTTGGAATAAAAATGTGCGAATGAGCAGAGCGAAAATAAGAGCCCACAATAAGCCTTTTATTTCCTTAATCGTCCTGTCCATATGAAAAATCCTTTCTTCTCAAATAGGTCTGTTTTTAGGTGTTGCAGATAGAATAGCAAACGCTTGAGCATAAGGCCACTCATCTGTAATAGTCAGGTGAACATGGCCATCCATTCCCATCGGAATGCGCTTTGCAAACTCTGTTTTAGCATTGTTGTGTAATAAAACTTGGGGCGGTTGATGTTCTTGGCGCGTGATTTCTATATCCGTCCAGGAAATACCGCGGGTTAGACCAGTGCCAAGAGCTTTTGCAACCGCTTCTTTTGCAGAAAAAAGCTTAGCAAAACTGGCAACTTGTTGATTGCGTTTGAGGATGCGAGCCTGTTCATTTTTTGTAAAAATGCGATCGAGAAATCGCTGGCCGTGCCGACCAATAGTTGCTTCGATACGGCGGCAGTCGCATAAATCATTCCCAATGCCAATAATCATATAGACCTTACATCCTATCAATAAAATTAGTGATGGGAAGAGTGCGAAGGCTGGCAATGATGCTGTTGATGTGCTCTACGTTTTTTACCTCTACATCGAGGATGAGATCCCAAAAATGGAGAGTTCTATTGGTAATTTTTAAATTCACAATATTGCCATTTTGTTTGCTGATCACTGTACTAAATGTAGCCAAAGATCCCTGTTTGTTAATGAAAGTTGCCTTCAGTCGGCCAACGAACTTATCATCTGGGGTCAAATAATCACCCCATGAAAGATCAAGCAGACGGTCGGTTTCCTTAAAGGTTTTAACCACATCACAATCCGTGGTGTGGATGGCAACTCCTTTTCCGGTTTTGACAATTCCAACAATTTTATCTCCGGGCAGCGGATGGCAGCACCCAGAAAAATGGACGGCCATTCCAGAAATCAACCCTTTAATTGAAATTGAACTGTCTTTATCTTTATTGATTGAGCTTTGCAATTTTTTCTTGGTAAGCTCTTCCTCCAAAGATGGTTTTTGCCCAGTTTTAAAATCAGGGAGCGCAATTTGAAGAACTTCGCGGGGTGTGTGAATTCCCTGACCAACAGCAGCGTATAAATCGTCGATATGTTGATATTTGAAATGACGGGCGACCCGCTCCATCCCTTTTTCAGTAAATTCAGCATTTTCGTGATTAAAAGCTTTTTGGACAATCGACTTGCCTAAGTTGGAGAATTGATCACGTTGCAGCAGGCGAACAAACTTACGGATTCTGGATCTTGCTTTTCCAGTAACGACAAATCGCTCCCAGGTAGGAGAGGGATTTTGCGTCTTGGAGGTGACTATATCAACCTGATCTCCATTATTGAGAACAGTGCGAAGGGGCATCAGCCGCCCATTAATTTTAACGGCAGTCGCATGATCACCAATAGCGGAGTGGACAGCATAGGCAAAGTCAATACTGGTAGCCCCCCTTGGAAGCGAGATTAAATCACCCTTTGGAGTAAAACAAAAAACCTGATCCTGAAACATCTCAAGGCGCGTATGCTCCATAAATTCTTCTGGATTGGTGGTTTGCTCCAAAATGTCAAGCAATCCGCGCAGCCAGGCATATTGTTTGCCATCATGGGAGAAGTCTTGCTTATACTGCCAGTGGGCTGCAATACCATACTCAGCGATGGAATGCATTTCTTTTGTGCGAATTTGAATCTCGATACGGCTATTAAACGGGCCAATGAGCCCAGTATGAAGCGATTGATAACCGTTGGGTTTGGGGGTGGAGATGTAATCTTTAAAGCGTCCCGGTAAGACAAGGTATTGATTATGCAAAGCGCCTAAGGCCTGGTAGCACTCAGCAATTGAGTTCACCACAATCCGAAATGCCATGATGTCAGAGAGTTGCTCAAAAGCAATTCTTTTGTGCTGCATTTTGTGCCAGATGGAGTAGGGTGTTTTTTGACGACCATTGACCACAGCTGTCATATGATGCTCTTTAAGAGCGCGCATGATGTCTTCAATGATTGCTTCAACTGTGTAATCAGCATTCTCATAGAGGAAGTTCAGACGGCTTTGCAATGATTCCCTTGCTTCAGGATTGAGGTAAGAAAAGGCAATGTCTTCTAGTTCATCCTTTAGTTTCTTCATCCCCATCCGTTCAGCAAGGGGGGCATAGATGTCCATTGTCTCCCGAGAAATGCGACGCTTTTTCTCATCCGAAGTGATATAGTGGAGCGTGCGCATGTTGTGAAGCCGGTCAGCTAGCTTAATAATCAGAACGCGGATGTCCGATGACATGGCAAGCACAAGCTTGCGGAAATTTTCAGCTTGCTTGGTGTGTTCGGATTGCAATTCCAGCTGTGAAAGTTTGGTAACGCCATCGACAAGATGGGCGATATCTGGGCCAAACCGTTCCTTGATTTCCTCAAAAGAAACAAGTGTATCTTCAATGGTATCATGTAAAAAACCGGTGATCACCGATTGATGATCCATCCTCAGGTCGGTAAGGATTTGGGAGACTGCCAGAGGATGGGTGAAGTAAGGATCTCCCGAAGCGCGCAGCTGCGAGCCATGTGCTTTCATGGAAAAATCATAAGCATCCCGCACAAGTTTCTCATTGGTTGAGGGATCTTGTGCTTTCAGCTTTTCCAGAAGATCATCAAACTGTCGGTTCATAATATTACTTTTAGTGTGGTGACTAAGCTTTTACACACCTAGATAGGCATGAGAGGACCTATACTATGATCGCCTAAAATCCACCAGAAAGCAATGGAATTAATGGGCAATTATATTCACACTCCTTGCAGAAGCCGATTTCTAAATTTAGATCTACGGCTGGCTCGACCCACTCGTGACGACTCTATTTTGAGTATAGCGTCAACTTGACACAAGGAGTGATGGGTTTTAGTCAGTTCTCTGGCTGCTATACTATCTTTTTTTCTATAAGTTCTCCAGATCGCAGAGGATTACTTCAAGATTTAAGAATTCTATTTTGACCTTTTTACCTTTCATATTAGCACAAGTAACAACTAATTCTTGGCCTTTGGAAAGGGAGGCCTCTCCCTCCAGACCTTCATAAAAGAAATCAAGCGATACAAACAAAATCTTAGATAATTCATAAAGTCGGCTGGCGGGGATACGGTCGACTCCTTTCTCATACTTATGAATTTGCTGACCAGTTATGCCCATTTTACCGGCGATATCACTTTGCTTTAATTTTAAACAAATGCGTCGTTCTCGTATTTTATTTCCTACATGAGTTTCGATACTAGCCGAGAGCTTTTTGAGATCTGTTAAGGTATTTGTCATGCTTATTCTCCCTTATCATGGTTGCTCTGCAAATTTCTTGAAAGAATTAGACTATTCCCTCAATTATTAGCCTCATCATAAGCTAAAAACGTCTCAAAATCATCTGTGGCGATTAGGTACAGGGAATCAATTTATTATGTCGAACGCAGGCTGTGTTAACCAAACTGCTTATCCATGTGTCACAAATTGGGGAAAACAATGGCTTGCTTCATGGACAAAAAAACTTTGCTTCTTCGTGTATAGAATCTTTGAGTGGCAACGATTCACCTTTTTGTGGGCTTCCGAAAAGAACGTTTTAAGTAATAAGCGTTGGTTTGTTTTTGCCCCAGCTATTAATGTATCTTGGCTACAATGCTTTTCGCCTAATTAACAAATATGTCATAGGTATTCAGCGGTGTTTGCCAGGTGAAAGTAATTCTCTTATCTCTCATTGAGAAGTGAGAGATTTAAAGAAACCCTCAAAAGGGGGAGGTTGCCACACTCGCTCTCTTTGGTTCGCCATGATGAGTCCGAAAGGCGAGCAGATATAGACCTAACTTTGAGTTAAAACATCCCGCACGAGGGGGAGGGAAAAGGTGCGTTGCTGACGGAGCAATACATCGTTTACTTTTAAAATAAGTGAATCAAGGGCAGCATAGGATCTCTCAATCCGATTTAAGACATAGTGAGATATATCCTCAAAATCATCAGGCAAGAAGATGCCTAAATTCTCCAGGCGTTGGCGAAAAATCTTTTTTAAGAGTACTTCCTCAGGTTGACCAATCGTAATTGATAAAATTGATCGCATGCGTGATCGCAAGTCGGGTAAGGTAAACAAGAATTGACCAGGTGAATGTTGACCGCAGAAAAGAACATCGGCCTCATGTTCTTTCGTCAGATTATAAAAGTGAAATAGCCAGTTTTCGTCCCGAATTTCATCATAATTATCGACAATAAAGGTTGATCCTTTTTGGATTGATAAGTCTGGATTCTGTTGTAAGTCAGCCTCTGAAATAAAATA
Source organism: Candidatus Paracaedibacter symbiosus (assembly GCF_000757605.1). Taxonomy (GTDB): domain Bacteria; phylum Pseudomonadota; class Alphaproteobacteria; order Paracaedibacterales; family Paracaedibacteraceae; genus Paracaedibacter_A; species Paracaedibacter_A symbiosus. Next base: position 84,234 of record NZ_JQAK01000001.1, read on the forward strand.
AGCATTGCTTTTTGCCTGAAACCATCGCGCCAAATGCGTCTTGCCACTGGCGGATTCACCATGAATTGTGACATGTTTCACCGGCCATTCCGGCCAACGCTTGATCCACGTGGCGGCTTCCCAATTGCTGTCTCCCACAACAAAATTATCCATCGGTTCTTTGGGGGGAAGCGGAAGGGGCAGGATGAGCTGTTGAAACGTCATTGACCAATGCTCCCGCCCCCACTGTAAAACCTTGATGTTTTATACCATTGCAAAAGAATACGTACAATCACACCCAAAACGGCCGCCACAGGAAGGGCAACTATAACCCCCAAAAAACCAAACCAAGTGGCTGAGGCAAGCAAAGCAAAGATAATCCATACAGGGTGTAAGCCGACTTTATCGCCAATCAAACGGGGAGAGATAACATTCCCTTCAATAGCTCCAATTGCAACAAAGGTTACAATAACAAGAAGAATCTGGTGCCAGCTTTCAAAGTTAGCAAGACTGATCGCGAGGGTTGCTGTGAGGCCGGTAAACATCCCCACATAAGGAATAAAGGACATAAGGCCTGTCATTATTCCTAAAAAGAACCCATGGGGGACCCCAATCGCCCAAAGCGAAATTGAATACATCACCATCAAAATAAGGCAGACCAATCCTTGTCCTTTGGCAAAGGCGGAGAGCGTCGTATCAATTCTCCTGGCGTAAAAGCGGACGGTGGCCCGCTGCTTTAAAGGAATGCATTGATCAAGGTGATCTACTAACTTGGGCCAATCTTTTAACAAATAAAACATAATAATGGGCGTAAGGATGACCAGCGACAGAATGTTAGCTAAAGCCAATCCGTTCGTTAAAATGTTCGTTATAATTTTGATTGACCAATTAATAATGTCGCCCATATGGCTGGTGACTTGGGCTTTGACCTCCGCTGCTGAAGGAGTTCCTAATTCTGCAGCGCTTTTTTCTAGGAATGGTTTCATCACGGAAGCCCAATTTTCGACAACCGCCGGCATACTTCTAGCGAGAATAAAAAGCTCACGCTGGAGGAGAGGCAAAAAGACGATGACGAGTAGGGCGAAGCTAATCAAAACTCCGAGAATAACTATCGCGCTGCCCAAGCCTCGGGAAATATGATATTTTTCTAAACCAATCACCAAATGGTTAAAGGCATAGGCACCGATGAGTCCCATAAAAAAGGGAAACAAAATCGCACTTAAAGAGTTTAAAATGTAAAAGGCGACGGCGGTTACTATTAACCCTAGCCAAAAAGTTTTATTTTGGGACATTGGATCCTCGTCCATAGAGGTGATATAGCTGCTTAATAAAGTATAATCCATATTCGCATCCAGACCAAATAGTGGTTAGAGCAGCTGCGTAAATTAAGAGAGCAATAAGGCCAGTTTGGGCAAATTTTGGAATCAACAGACCGTAATAATCTGTTTGGGCAACCAGAACCGCGCCTACGAGGACGATTTGTACGCAGGTATTAACCTTGCTACTCCATACTGGAGTCAAGCGAATCGGTGATCTAAATAAAACGGTGAAAAAACTACATAATAAAATGAGTCCATCACGACTAATCACTAAAATAACAAGCCATAGGGGAAGTTTTGCCGCAAGACCGAGCGTGAAGTATGCAATAAACATCAACGCTTTATCGGCAATAGGGTCAAAAATCCGCCCAAATTTACTTGATACATGCCACCGTCTCGCGAGGTAACCGTCTATCCCATCAGAAATCCCGGCAAAGACAAAACATAAAAACGCAGAGCCGAAAAAACCCTTCATAATTAAGACATAGGTCAGCGGTGTCGCAAATAGACGCAACAGTGTTATGAGATTAGGTAGATGCCGATAAATCCCTGTTTTTTTGCAGGGTGCTGGATTTTCAGGTATATAGGACATTTATTCTTTTTCAATTTTCTAAAAGGTCAAGTTTATTACTCGCTACTCAAACACCTGATCTCATTTTTGTCACTGCGAGCCTTCCATAGAAGGTATGGCAATCTTCTTGCTCTATTCTCAAGGAGATTACCACGCTGCTTTATTCCACGCAATCACAATGGAGTGGCCAATAGCGACAAGTATTGAGTTTACTTTACCTTTTTTTGATAAGAAAACTAAAGGAAAAGTTTTTCTCGTTATTCCTAAAATGCCAAAGATTAGTCTTACTTTTCCCCCTATTCACCAGGATGAATCTCTGTAGAATTGCTTAAAAAGGATAGCCCAGGAAGTATGTTTTTTGCTTCAGTGTTGTGAAGATTAGGGCAGGCAGAGTCTAAAATGGGAAACATAGAATTTTTTGAAAGAAAGAAGGGAGAGAGTTTTGTGAGCAAGATGCCCACAAAACTTGAGAGCTTAAGCAGCAATTTCGATTTTGCTGAAGAAGAAAGCAATTTCGATAGCGGCATTGTCAAGAGAATCTGATCCATGAACAGAGTTTGCTTCAATGGATTCCGCAAATTCACGACGAATCGTTCCTTCATCAGCGTTTGCTGGGTTTGTTGCGCCCATTACCTCGCGGTAGCGTGCGACTGCATTTTCACCTTCTAAAGCCTGAACCACAACGGGGCCAGAAATCATGAAATCAACCAATTCACCAAAGAAAGCGCGTTCTTTGTGCACAGCGTAAAATGCTTCAGCTTGTTGCTTTGTCAATTGTAGACGCTTTTGCGCGATGATTTTCAAGCCTGCGTCTTCGATCTTGGCATTAATTTTGCCGGTAAGATTACGACGTGTTGCATCAGGTTTAATAATAGAAAGTGTTTGTTCGACTGTCATGATAATTCCTTAAATTTTGCTTTAATAGTTAGATCGCTCTTAGAATAAGAGAGGCGTTTGTGCCTCCAAAACCAAATGAGTTAGAAACAATTGTTTTAATCTTGCGTTCTTTTGCTTGATTAGGAACAAAGTCAAGATCACATCCTTCAGATGGATTGCTCAGGTTAAGTGTTGGCGGAGCAACTTGATCACGGATTGCTAAAATGCTGAAAATGGCCTCAATACTGCCGGCAGCACCCAGTAAGTGACCAATAGCTGATTTTGTTGAGGACATCGAGAGTTTGTAAGCATGATCACCAAAAGCCCGCTTAACAGCTTTCACTTCGATCGCATCACCAACAGGAGTCGAGGTGCCGTGCGCGTTAATGTAATCCACTTCTTCAGGATTAATTTTTGCATTTCGTAAAGCTGCTTTCATCGCGCGGTAAGCTCCACCGCCATCTTCAGCGGGGGAAGTAATATGATGTGCATCGCCCGAGAGGCCGTAGCCGATGACTTCAGCATAAATTTTAGCGCCGCGCTTTTTAGCGTGTTCGTATTCTTCAAGAACAACTATCCCTGAACCTTCTCCCATAACAAAGCCATCACGACCTTGATCCCATGGGCGAGAAGCTGTTTCAGGTGTATCATTATAGCTGGTTGACAGAGCGCGAGCTGCACAAAATCCGGCCATTCCGAGGCGACAGACGGCAGCTTCAGTCCCACCAGCAACCATCACATTGGCATCACCGAACATAATTAAACGTGCAGCATCCCCAATGGCATGAGCGCCAGTAGCACAAGCAGTGACAACGGCGTGGTTTGGGCCCATAAACTTATGTTTAATGGAGACATGACCTGAGGCCAAGTTGATTAAAGAAGCTGGAATAAAAAAAGGAGTAACACGGCGTGGACCTGATGCATTAAGCGTCATGGAAACTCTGTCAATTTCAGGTAACCCACCAATACCTGCGCCGATCATAACACCGGTCATTTCGCGGTCATCATCAGTTTGTGGTGCCCAGCCAGAATCAGCAATCGCTTGATCAGCCGCCGCAACGGCATAAAGGATGAAATCATCAACTTTACGTTGTTCTTTAGGCTCCATATAAAGGTCTGCATTGAAGAGCCCTTGACCGCGTGCCTCAGTTTGCCCGCGTGGCACCATCCCAGCAATTTTAGCTGGAATATCCGACACGTCAAACTCGGTGATTGGCCTAATGCCTGATTTGCCGGCAATCAGCTTTTCCCAAGTCGGAATGACACCATCTGCAAGGGGGGAAACCATTCCAATTCCTGTGACAACAACTCGACGCATAAAAATCTCTCAATAATTTTAAGTTCGTAAAGTGGAAAAAGCCAAATCCTATAAACTAAGACCATGACTCACCGTGGATCAGATTACTGGATAAGGCTTATAATTAACAGCAATATTATTGAGCGTTTGCTTCAATATATGCAATAGCATCTTTAACTGTAGCGAGCTTTTCTGCTGCGGTTTCTGGGATTTCAATGCCGAATTCCTCTTCAAACTTCATAACGAGTTCAACTGTATCAAGGCTGTCGGCGCCCAAGTCATCAACAAAGCTTGCATTTTCAGCAACTTTTGCTTCATCTACACCAAGATGCTCAACAATGATCTGTTTAACGCGTTCATTAATATTGCTCATAATAACCTCAGTTAAAGTTTTATTTTAAATTTCTCTCGAACACTAATTAACCTGATTTTACTCAAAACACAAGTGCTCATTCATAATTTTTTTAACCTATTGTTTTTATTAAAATTTTTGGCTGGACATATGCCAAATAAGTTAAGTTTTTAAATAAAAGTTTTAACAAACTCGCTTCTTCACAATCCGTGATTAATGAAGTTTTTTCCCATTCGGAGTGAGAGGATCTGCAAATTCAGACAACCAATTACTTTTTTACCCACAAGCTGTTGGAGCGTATAATGTTGAGTAATTTGAGCAGATGTTTGTTTTTCACCAATCTCAGCCCCAAAATCCACCCATACCTTATAAGAGGGATTTCGTGTAGACTTATACATTAAGTACTTTAGTTTTTCGAATAGGAATGAGTGTCGCGATGACTAAGCACCCTAAGACACAGGCAATCAGCACTGCAAAACCACTTTGATATTCATATTGGCCATAGAGTCTTTCGCCTTGCTCATTTAAGTGACCTTGCCAACTATAATCCATGACGAGTCCGACAATATTCTGAAGAATAGAACCACCCAACATCACAATACAATTCACAAATCCCGTCACTGTTCCTGCGATAGTTGGAGAGACAGACTCGCATGCATTGGTAAAGCAAAGCATCTCAGTGCCAGCAAAAAAACCAGTGAGAAATAGAAGGGCAGAGACTATCCAAAGGGAAGAGCCTTGACTGCCATAGATAAATAAAGTTAGGCTAATAGTGATCACACTAAGGCCGAGTAGGATGAATTTCTTTCTTTCTAACAATGAATCACTTAGGAAAGGAATTAAGATACTGCCGACACATAACCCGACGTAAATGAGAGACGTGAGTTGGGCAGCTTCTGGACGGCTGAGTTTAAATGCCTGCATGCAAAAAGCAACCCCCCACAGATCCGCAATCACAGAAACGCACGCGTAAATACCCAGGGCAACAAAGGCGTTAATCCAGCAGTTACGCTTTTTAAAAATGGTGCGAATGATGTCAGTCATCCCCCTGGTGGAGATACTATCAGTATTGATGTCAGCAGTTTTTTCACTCAGGAAGAAATAGTTTATTGTCCAAATGAAAAGGCCAAGCATACTTAAAAATACAAAAACACCTTTCCACGAGGTAAGTTCAAGGAGATAAGCAATAGGGGCACCACCATTGAGGGCACCAATGGTGCCAGCTGTCATGGTGAAGCCAAAAATGCGCGCTTGCCACTTAACGCCAAACCAACTCAGGGCAACTTTTGTCAGGCATAAGAAAGCGCAGGCTGAACCAGCGCCCATCAAAATGCGGCTCAGTAAGGCAAGCCAATAATTTTCCATAAAGCTAAAGCCCAACGCGCCAAGCGAGCAGAAAAAATAGAGGCCAAAATACATACTCTGGCGCCGTATTTATCAGCAAAAATGCCAGCTGGAATTTGCATCAAACTATAGGCGTACATGGCTGAGGCAGTTAAAAAGGCAAAGCTTGCCGCGTCCAAATGGAAAGACAGCATAATATCATCAACCATCACACTTGGTGAGACACGTAGCACAAATTGGTAAATGTAAAAGAGGGCCGCACATAGACAAATTAAATAAGGCCTGAAAGAAAATAACATACTCATAATAAACCTCTAATAGACTTAGCGTACACTCCTCTAAAATAGAGAGAGAGTTTAAGCGCAAAACTTATAAATGGAGCAAAAAAGCTGGGTGGTAAGCCGCAACTAAAATAAGTTATTTAAGAAGGTGTGAGGTAGTTTGTAGAGAAAACAGGGATTTAATGAATATAAACTTTTAGTCATAGTACGACAAAGATAAGGAGTGTAAATGTGCCTGTCAAGAGGAAAAATTTTAAAGTCAATAGACGAGGGCTCTGTGCGCTTTGTTCTTCAATTTTTAGGGACACTCGAGAGTAAGGAAACTGCATGGTTTGCCTATTTTTTCATCACCTTGATATTATTTAAAAATATCCCCCTCAGAGCAAGTCTGAGAGGATATCATCAAAGCGAGAAATTAAAGCTTCCTAAAGGCAGATTTGCCTGCATAAACAGCTTGGTCTCCTAATTCTTCTTCGATACGGATCAATTGATTGTATTTAGCAATACGATCCGTGCGGGAGAGGGAGCCTGTCTTGATTTGGCCGCTATTGGTAGCCACAGCCAGATCGGCGATTGTGGTGTCTTCCGTTTCACCGGAACGGTGTGAAATCACATAAGTATACCCAGCGATGCGAGCTAGGCGAATCGCATCCAAGGTTTCTGAAAGTGTCCCGATTTGGTTGACTTTCACCAACAGGGAGTTTGCTACTTTTGACTCAATCCCTTTGGCTAAAATCGCCGGATTAGTGACAAATAAATCGTCGCCAACCAGCTGAATTTCATGACCTAGTTTTTCTGTCAAGAGTTTCCAGCCAGCCCAATCATCTTCAGCCAAACCATCTTCAATGGAAATAATCGGGTATTTCTTAACGAGATCAGCATAGTAGTCAACCATGCCAGCAGCATCCAAAACTCTATTCTCCCCTTGAAGAGTATACTTACCATCTTTATAGAATTCGCTGGCAGCAACGTCCAAAGCAATGGCGATATCCGTGCCAGATCTATAGCCTGCAGCCTCAATCGACTGCATGATATAGTCCAAGGCTTCAACGCTGCTTTGCAGGGCGGGGGCTAAGCCACCTTCATCACCCACGTTTGTGTTGTGGCCTTGCTTCTTCAAAAGTGATTTTAAGTTGTGGAAAACTTCTGTTCCCATACGAACCGCTTCTGCAAGGGAAGAGGCACCCACAGGTACAATCATAAACTCTTGGATATCGACGGGATTATCTGCATGCGCGCCACCGTTAATGATGTTCATCATCGGCACGGGTAGCACATGTGCCTCGACGCCACCAAGATAGCGATAAAGGGGCATGTTATGCGAATCAGCAGCAGCTTTTGCAACAGCAAGACTCACACCCAAAATAGCATTGGCGCCAAGCTTTGACTTATTCGGTGTGCCATCAAGGTCGGTTAAGGTTTTATCAATCAGACGCTGCTCGTAGGCATCCATCCCCTGAAGTGCGGGGAAAATCACATGTTCAACATTAATCACAGCTGTCTTGACACCTTTACCAAGGTAGCGGCCGTTGTCTTGATCGCGTAGCTCAATAGCTTCAAGTGACCCGGTTGAGGCGCCCGATGGCACAGCCGCTCTCCCAAAGCCACCGTCGCTTAAAAGCACATCAACTTCAATAGTAGGGTTGCCACGAGAATCAAGAATTTCACGTGCCACGATATTTAAAATTTCTGTCATACTTATAACTCCGAGAAGGTAATTTGGTTTTCAATATAACGTGAGTGGGAGATAATAAACAGATAAAAAGGAGACGCTTGTCCTTCCTTCCTATTCGCTCGCTTTTTCTATAAAAAGTGATAGCGCTTCTATAGAGAAATAAAGAAGAGGGGGCTTTTTAATTTATCTTGTCAGCCAAGATGAAGTGAGCTCGCTCTCAATAAGCTGACGACATCATGGGGCGGACAGGATACAAGAAATAAGATTGCTATGCCGCCTTTGTGATCGCATCATACTTTTTAAGTGAGGTAAGAAGTATTTCTAAATCTTGCAATTTCAGCATGTTGGGTCCATCGCTGGGAGCGTTGTCTGGATCTTGGTGAACTTCCATGAAAACTGAGGCGACACCGACTGCAATGGCCGCTCTCGCCAACACAGGGACGAAATGACGCTCCCCACTGGAAGCCGTCCCTGCACCACCTGGTTGTTGGACTGAGTGGGTCGCATCGAAAACAACAGGGTAACCTGTTTTTGCCATGATGGGCAAAGATCGCATGTCCGAAACAAGGGTATTGTATCCAAATGAGGCACCACGTTCACATAACAAAACGTTCGTATTGCCAAATGTTTCCATTTTTTTTGCCACATTTGTCATATCCCATGGGGCAAGGAATTGGCCTTTTTTGATGTTAATAATCTTACCAGTTGCCGCAGCTGCTTTGAGTAAGTCAGTCTGGCGGCATAAGAATGCTGGGATCTGCAAAACATCAACGACTTCAGCCATAATTTCACAGTGCTCAGCAGAGTGAACATCTGTAATGATCGGACAGCCAACTTTTTCTTTGATCTCAGCAAAAATTTCAAGGCTTGCTTCAAGGCCCAGCCCCCGTTCACCAGTTGCACTCGTCCGATTCGCTTTATCGAAAGAGCTTTTATAAATAAAGGGAATGTCAAGTTTTTGGGCAATTTTCGCAATAGAAGTCGACATTTCCAATGCATGTTGGCGACTTTCCAAAACGCAAGGCCCAGCGATCAATACAAAAGGAAGGTCATTTCCAAAAATGATTTCATCGTTAACTTTAATATGAAGTGGTTGAGACATTAGATAAGACGCTCCTGTATGATGGCTGCTTTAATAAATGAAACAAAAAGAGGGTGAGGATCAAATGGTTTTGATTTAAGCTCAGGGTGGAACTGTACTGCTACAAACCAAGGATGATCACGACGTTCAACCACCTCAGGAAGCGCGTTATCAGGTGAAACACCAACCATGTAAAGACCAGCTCCTTCCAATGCTTTGGCGTAAGTCATATTGACTTCATAGCGATGGCGGTGGCGTTCTTGAATCGTTGCCGATTGATAAATACTTTTGGCTTTTGAGTTTTCTGCCAAAAGACAGCTGTAGCTGCCAAGACGCATTGTGCCGCCTAGATTTTGACTTGCTTGGCGCTTGCTTAAATTATCAGCGTCAAGCCATTCGGTAATCAAACCAACTACAGGAGTGCATGGCTTGCCAAATTCGGTGGTTGAGGCATCTTTAATACCTAAAAGACTGCGACAAGCCTCAATCACTGCCAGCTGCATCCCAAAACAGATCCCAAAATAAGGAATATTTTCTTCCCGTGCGAAGCGAATCGCCTGGATTTTACCTTCCGCGCCGCGTTCTCCAAAGCCACCAGGGACGAGAATACCATGGACGCCAGTTAAAGATCTTTCCAAAAGATCCAGATTTTCTGAATCGACCCAATTCAGAGTGACTTTGACTTTATTGGCAATCCCTGCATGAACAAGGGATTCACGCAATGACTTATAAGCATCAAGCAGTTGAACGTATTTGCCAACAATAGCAATTGTGACCTCTCCCTCAGGATTATGAATGCGATCAAGAATGTGTTGCCAGGCAGAGAGATCAGGAGCCTTTGCTTCCAATTTAAAATAATCACAAACAGCCTTATCTAAGCCATTTTGATGATAAACAATTGGCGCTTCATAGACCGTAGAAAGGTCGTTTGCTTCGATCACCCTCGTCGGTTTTACATTGCAGAAGAGGCCAAGTTTATAACGAGCATCCTCTGGGATTGGACGCTCAGATCGACATAATAAAATATCAGGCTGGATCCCCACGCTGAGTAACTCTTTCACTGAGTGTTGGGTCGGTTTTGTTTTGATTTCCCCAGCGGCAGCAATATAGGGGAGAAGTGTTACGTGCATAAAGAGGGTATTTTCGTGCCCCAAATCATTGCGTAACTGGCGGATAGCTTCAAGGAATGGCAAGCTTTCAATGTCTCCAACGGTGCCGCCAATTTCACAAATAACAAAATCGGCATCGTCTGTGTCAGAAACAATGAAGGCCTTAATTTCATCGATAATGTGAGGGATAACTTGAACTGTGGCCCCAAGATAGTCACCTTGACGTTCTTTGCTTAAGACGGAAGAATAAATTTTACCTGTGGTGATGTTGTCGGTACGTCTTGAAGCAACGCCAGTAAAGCGTTCATAATGACCCAGGTCAAGGTCAGTTTCAGTGCCATCATCCGTGACGTACACCTCGCCATGTTGAAAAGGGCTCATGGTGCCTGGATCAATGTTGAGATAAGGATCGAGTTTGCGTAATCTGATGGTGTAGCCGCGTGATTGGAGAATAGCAGCAAGGGCAGCAGCTCCTAAACCTTTGCCAAGGGAAGAAACAACACCGCCGGTAATAAAGATAAACTTAGACATTTTTCAGGGCCTTTAAACAGTTCATACCCCAAAACACTTGAAAAAGCCAGTTTCTGGATTCGCATCTTTGGGTTCACTTTTATCGTGGCGTTCCATACAGAGAGCCAACTATTCTCATCACGCCACCATATAAGTTGCCTCAAATCTGCTTGCCATAATCCCGGTTTTTTCAGGCGTTTTGGATATAGGGGGACAAGCCACCCTTCATATTATTTTTTTATTTAGTTCTTTGGAGTCTCTGGAAGGGAAGGTGGTGCCATGTCCCCCGACGTGCTTAAGATTGATGAAGTTTGATTAATTTGTCGTTTCGCAACTGCTCCCATGAGTAAACAGTTAAGAAAGAACAAAGTCGCTAAAACGCCTGTTACTCGTGTGAGTAAGTTGGCCGTACCGCGGGCGCTAAACATATTATTAGAAGAGCTACCGCCGCTGCCAAGGCCCAAACCACCACCTTCGCTGCGTTGAATCAAAATCACACCAATCAAGGCGAGAGTGATGATAACATGGATAAAAAGGAGAACGTTCATAAACAAAAATCCAAAGCGTAAATTAACCTTATGTTATTAATAAGTGGTTTTTCTAAAAAATTCCAGCCCTTTTATGAAAAAACATAAGTGATACCACAAATACCTGAAAATATTTAGAAGAAAGCCTTTTTCTGTTAAAATTCTTGATAAATTGCTTAATCCCCATTGGCGTGGAAGCTGATACATGCTAAAGTTTGGTTAATGTTAGTGGTGAAAAAGGTTTGGGATGACGATTAGCACATTGAGTCAAATGGCAGTTTTTCTGCCGTTGCTAGGGTTTCTTGTAACAGGTTTGGGATTGAAATACATAGGCGATCGCGGTGCCCAGTGGATTACTTGCTTGTTGATGTTTGCCTCAGTAATGGCAGGAGGATATCTCTTTCATAAAGTCGCCTTTTTGCATCAAACGGGTGTCTTTAACATTCTACCTTGGATCTACATTGGTGATTTTCAGGTCAATTGGGGGTTAAAAATTGATACTCTCAGCGCCACAATGATTGTTGTGGTGACGCTTGTTTCATTCCTGGTTCACCTATATTCAATTGGCTATATGAGTCACGATAAGTCAATTCCGCGGTTTATGGCCTATCTCAGTCTCTTTACTTTTGCCATGTTAATGTTGGTCACCGCACCAAATTTTGTCCAGCTTTTCTTTGGTTGGGAAGGGGTAGGACTTGCCTCATACCTTTTGATTGGTTTTTGGTATGAACGATCAAGTGCAGGTGCTGCTGCGATGAAGGCATTTATCGTCAACCGTGTGGGGGACGTTGGTCTTGCTCTTGGAATTGCCACAATTTTTGCCGTATTTAATACCGTTGATATTGATCAATTTTTGCAGGCGATTAAGCTGATTGATGAAGTTAATGCTCGCCCTTCATTCGAATTCTGGGGATATCAACTTGACCTTTTAACGTTAATTGGGATCCTTCTTTTTATTGGCGCTATGGGTAAATCAGCGCAGCTTGGCTTGCATACTTGGCTCCCTGATGCTATGGAAGGTCCGACACCCGTTTCAGCGTTGATTCATGCGGCAACCATGGTAACAGCTGGGGTTTTTTTGATGGCGCGACTTTCATTTCTCTATGAAATGGCACCAATTGCGCGGGATCTTATCATCTTTGTTGGGGCTGTGACGGCCTTCTTTGCTGCAACTGTTGCAATGACTCAAACTGATATTAAGCGAGTGATTGCTTATTCAACTTGCAGTCAGCTAGGATATATGTTTTTTGCTGCGGGGTGTTCCGGTTATGGTGCCGCAATGCTCCACCTTGTAACACATGCATTCTTTAAAGCGCTTTTATTTTTAGGGGCGGGTTCAGTGATTCACGCCATGTCAGATGAACAAGATATGACCCATATGGGAGGCATCTATAAAATGATCCCAAAAACGTATGCTGTTATGTGGATTGGAAGTTTGGCATTGGCAGGGATTCCTTACTTTGCTGGTTATTATTCTAAAGATGCTATTTTAGAAACTGCTTTCTTATCCGGCACAAGTATTTCTCATTTTGCCTTTGTGTTGGGGTTGTTGGTTGCTTTCCTGACGGCATTTTATTCGTGGCGTTTACTGTTATTGACTTTTCACGGCAAGCCCCATGCGAATGATAAAGTGATGGCCCATATTCACGAATCACCACGGACGATGTTATTGCCGCTTGGGATTTTATCACTTGGGGCAATTTTTAGTGGCTATGTGGCCCATGATTGGTTTGTTGGGTCATTAGCCTCTACTTTCTGGGGCGATTCCATTGCTATTGCCGGTCATCATTCTGAGATCCCTTTGACAATTATGTTGGCGCCATTAATTTGCGCTGTGTCAGGCATCATTCTGGCTTACCTTATTTATGGCGGGAAGCGGGGAGTAGCTGACGTTATGGCAACACTCTTTAAGCCATTTTATATTTTTCTTAAGAACAAGTGGTATTTTGATGAACTATATAATTTTCTCCTTGTTCGCAAAGCTCTTGCTGTTGGGGGGATATTTTGGAATGTAGGGGATAAAAATATTATCGACCGCTTTGGCCCGGATGGGATTTCTAACTTATCCTTAATGGTTGCTCGATTGACCAGCCGATTGCAAACGGGATATGTCTATCACTATGCGTTCGCCATGATTGTTGGTATGTTATTATTAATGACATGGTATTTACGTGTTGAGTTGGGAGGATACTTCTTATGATGAAGCCTACCAATTTCTATCCATCGATCTTTGGGCTCAATTTTCGCGTGAAACTCCTTAAAGAGAGCCAACTATTATCGTCGTTCCATTGCAAAAGTCGCATTAAGTCTCGATGCGAGAAATCCGCATTTTCAATCATAGTGAGTATATAATTAATGCTGGCTGATTTTCCTTTACTTTCAATTATCATCTTTTTGCCACTTGTCGGTGCTCTGTTTATTCTACTTATTCGGGGGGAGGAGGGGCGTATTGATCGCAATTCTAGAATTGTTGCCTTATGGACAAGCTTATTAACCTTTGTTTTGTCAGTGGTTCTGGTCGTAAATTACGACTCGGCGAATCCGAGCTACCAATTTGTCGAAAACAGCATGTGGATTGAGGACCTAAAAATTCGCTATCACATCGGTGTTGATGGTATTTCTGTATTCTTTATTTTGCTGTCAACATTCTTGACGCCGCTTTGTATTTTATCGAGCTGGACTGCCATTAATACGAGAGTTCGTGGTTATATGCTAGCGTTTTTGTTTTTAGAAACGTTAATGATAGGGATGTTCTGTGCTCTAGATCTCGTCTTGTTTTATGTCTTTTTCGAGGGAGTTCTGATCCCGATGTTCCTTATTATTGGCATCTGGGGTGGAGCGCGCCGTATATATTCTTGTTTCAAGTTTTTCTTGTATACTTTTCTTGGGTCGGTGCTAATGTTGCTTGCGATTATCGCAATTTATCTCCAAGTTGGGACAACAGACCTTGATACAGTGGCGCTCCATCAATTCTCTAGCACGATGCAATATTGGTTGTGGTTAGCATTTTTTGCCTCTTTTGCTGTTAAAGTTCCAATGTGGCCTGTGCATACTTGGTTGCCAGATGCTCACGTTGAGGCGCCCACAGCAGGGTCGGTGATTTTAGCCGGTGTTTTGCTGAAAATGGGCGGCTATGGCTTCCTTCGTTTTTCTATACCCTTGTTCCCTGAAGCGAGTATGATTTTAGCGCCGTTTGTCATGATTTTAAGTGTTATTGCCATTATCTATACTTCTCTAGTAGCTTTGGTGCAGCAAGACATGAAAAAATTGATTGCCTATTCATCGGTGGCTCATATGGGATTTGTGACGCTGGGTGTTTTTGCGCTCACTCTTCAGTCTGTGGCGGGAGCGGTGATTCAAATGCTCAGTCATGGCATTGTCTCAGCCGCTTTATTCCTTTGCGTTGGCGTTGTATATGATAGACTCCACACCCGTGAAATTGCTAAATATGGCGGTTTGGTTAAGGTGATGCCATTGTTTGCAGTCATGTTTATGATTTTCACACTCGCTTCTGTGGGGCTACCTGGAACCAGTGGTTTTATTGGCGAGTTTTTGGTTATCGTTGGGTCTTTTAAAGTTACAACAACCCTCACCACCTTGGCTGCAAGTGGGATGATTTTAGGAGCGGCTTATGGCCTGTGGCTTTACCGTCGAATTATTTTTGGCAAGATTACAAATCTTGAACTTAAGTCTCTCCTTGATTTAAATGGACGTGAAATTGTCATCTTAACGTCACTGGCTGTGGTTGTTTTTTGGATGGGGATTTATCCTACATACTTTATCAATATTATTAACCCATCAGTTGAACGATTAGTTAAGAAACATCAGGAATATGCAGTGGCACATAAGATCAAATTAGTGGCTTCCGCTGAAGCGATTCCCAATGAATAAAGTTAGAGAAAAAGAGTAGGTTACATGATAATTCCAGATATGCTGAACCTTTTACCAGAATTAATTATTTTGGCTGGCACACTGATGTTGCTGCTCTTTGCAGTTTTTATCAAGTATGAGGCTTTAAGAGTCGTCAATACTGTTTCTATTGCCATCTTATTTGCGGCATTAAGTGCGACAATAATAACAGAGCCAACAAAGATATTATTATTATTTACTCAGCTGGTGAATGATGAATTTGCCCACTTTTCAAAAATTATCATCTTGGCAATAACAACTCTCTTCGCAATTTCGAATCGGGATTTCGTGAAAAAAGATGGCGTTGATGTGCCTGAATATTCTGTCCTGATTTTGCTATCGGTTTTGGGGATGATGGTGATGGTTTCCAGCCAAACTTTCCTTTCCCTTTTTATGGGGTTGGAGCTGCAAAGCTTGTCGCTTTATGTCCTGACGGCGATTCGTCGTGATGATAAGAAAGCCTCTGAAGCGGGATTGAAATATTTCCTCCTAGGCTCCCTTGCCACAGGGATTATGCTTTATGGGATGACCTTTATCTACGGTGCTGTTGGGAGTGTTAGCTTTGCAGCCATTCAGGTGTTTTTGCAAGGAGCAAATCCAGCTCCGATGGGCTTTTATTTAGGAATGGCGTTTATTATTGCGGGAATTGTCTTTAAAATTTCTGCGGTGCCATTCCATATGTGGACTCCAGATGTTTATGAAGGGGCGCCAACAACTGTTGTGAGTTTCTTTGCTTCTGTTCCGAAAGTTGCGGCGTTTTGCATGATCACGCGCCTGTTGGCTGAGCCGATGTTGCTTGCCCATGATCAGTGGCAATATCTGATTGCTGCTTTGGGCGTTGCGACCATGATTGTTGGCGTTTTTGGAGCGCTTAATCAAAAGAATATCAAGCGCTTGCTTGCTTATAGCTCTATTATGAATATGGGGTATGCAATGTTGGGCCTGCTCTCACACGATTTTTACGGCATTGAGTCCAGCTTAATTTACGTTACTCTTTATGCTGTCACAGTATTATGCTTCTTTATCTGCCTATTAATCATCAATCGGCGTGGTCAGGAAATTCAAAACATCACTGATTTAGCAGGTTTATTCAAGGTTTACCCTGGAATTGCCTTTGTGATGGTCTTTTTGTTATTTTCCTTTGCAGGTGTTCCCCCGCTTGCTGGGTTTCTAGGGAAATTGTATGTATTTGAGGCTGTCCTCCATGCAGATATGTTGCCTGTTGCTATTATCGGTGTTTTGGTAAGCGTCATAGCTGCTGCCTACTATCTATATGTGGTCAAGGTGATTGTGATGGATGAGCCGCAAGAAGATGGAGTTCTTACATTAGCAGCAGGTGGTGAGTTGAAAGAAACCGGAGCTTTATTGGTTACAGGGGTAATTATTGGTGGTTTGACGTGGTTTTTCATTAAGCCAGAATTCTTCCTTCAGTTGGCGTTGGCTGCTTCTAAGACATTTTTTACATCATGATTAATTACAACTTTACGCATTATGATTCCCTCGATAGCACCAATAGTGAAGTGAAGCGCTTGTGCCAGCAGGATTATCCTGAAGGGACCGTGGTGGTGGCTGCGACACAAACAGTGGGCAGAGGCCGGTTGGGTAGACGCTGGATTTCGCCTCCGGGGAATCTTTATTTTTCCATTTTACTCAGACCAAAAGTTTCCCTTGATGTTTTGAGTCAGCTTGCCCTGGTAGGAGGACTTGCTCTTGCCAAAACAATAAAATATTATATGGGAGACACTTGCCGGGTGACATTAAAATGGCCGAATGACATTTTGGTCAACCTGCAGAAAATTGCGGGAATTCTTATTGAAACAGATATGGATAGCTGCTTGATTGAGGGGACACCCTGTTACCTTGGTATTGGCGTTAATATGGAAAGAGCACCGGAACTGACTGCTTATCCGGCAATTGCTTTTAAAGATTTTGTGACACCTATTCCAGATACGGCGGAATTTTTAAATAATTTTGTGATCAATTTTAATTCTATGTATGTGACTTGGCAGGAAGAGGGGTTTGTTGTATTGCGTGATGAATGGCTATCATTTGCCCATGGTCTTGGCGAATTTATCGTTGCTACTGCCGGTAAAGAAGGACAAATTGAAGGAGAGTTTCTGACTATTACAGAGGCGGGAAGTCTCATATTACTGGATGAAAATGAAAAGGAACATATCATTTCTAGCTCAGAAGTTACTTTCCCGGATATTGAAGATAGGTTGGGTTTTATCAACAAAAATTGAAAAAATTCATTTTGACTGACTTAGCTTCTAAATCTTCTTGAATCTTCTATGGTAGATAAATCCTCCAGTCACAAGACAGAAGAGTCTTTTTACCTTTTCTGTCTTATGCGTTGAGATACTCTCTGCAATAAACACGAATCTGTTCAAGAAGTCGCCCTTCGGATCAACGTAATGCTCCATAATTCTTTGGGATAAGTATGAAGTCGGACATTATGAGGATTTTTATTAGTGAAATATTTATAGGGAAGATAACCAAACCCATTATCACCCCATTCTTTACCCCGTGAATTAACAAATTTGAAGTGTTTGGTAGCATCATCGTATCCAATAAGAGTAATAGCATGGGCACCGATTGGTTTTTCAATTGCTGTTGGCATTGGGATGATCCCTGTTTTTTTGTTTCTTGATGTTCAAACGAGGGAAAGACATTGATGCCACAAAAAACGGGGGTTTTATCTGCTAAACTCTGTTTAATATTTTGAAGTTGATGAGGAATATTGGTGTGGATCAAGCGTATACCTCTAAAAAGGGATCGTGCTTCACTGTAGGTGTTATCTGGCGGTGTTATCTTAAATTTTGTCTCATCGTCAGTATAAGTCCAGCTTTGTTCAAGGCAAGCACCGTATTTATAAACGGCACGAATGGCATCGGTTAAACTTGCGCCGCAATCTTCATTAATGGTACCGTTAAGTTTGCGCTCATTGAAGTAAACAAAAAGGGGCGATAATTCAACTGAGATCCCAAATTTCTTTAAATAGTATTCTAATGAGAGCGTCAACGTCTGGGCGGTGCAAGAGCCAAGATTGCCTTGAGTGTGAATAACGTTGATATCTTGACTAAAATCAAATTTAGTGGGGAGAGAGGCATGACTATATTTTAATTTAAAGGATTTTTCCTTTTCACGCTCCATTACCCACTTATAGCTGGGGGTGCCCTCCGAAGGGACAAATTGATAATGATGACGTGGGGAAGCCCCCCATTCAATATGACCATTTTCTCTTTTTTCATTGGCATAAAGCTGGCTAATGGTTAGGTTCAGCATAAGTGTGAAGGCAGTTGTTCTGCATACTGAAGTTGATGCGTTCATGAAACCACTCCTTAATCATGTTGCAAAAATGCCACATAAGGTAACTTTTCGCATGATAGAGTGGAGAAAGTTAATAAAGAATAAAGGAAAGTGATTTTAATACTAAGATTTGTGAAGAAAAAACGAAAAAAGTGTATTTTGACAGTTTGAGCATGCAAATTTTGCCAAGTTCCTAGAAGTAGATGACCTTCTTTATTGAAACTTGGTTTTATTTTTGGCTATAAATACTTCTTTTTACAGAAGGGAGAATTTAAAGCAACTTTGCTATTTCAACGGCGACGTCGCTCATTCTATTGGAAAAACCCCATTCATTGTCATACCAAGAAACAACGCGGCAGAATTGTCCGTCAATCACGTGTGTTTGAGTTGTATCAAAGTTAGAGCTATAGCTTACATGGTTGAAGTCGATTGAAACCAATGGTTCTTCCACAATGCTAAGCACGGTATTCATGCGAGCAGCTGCTTTTTTCATGACGGAATTGATTTCGTCCACAGAAGTTTTACGGGATGGCGTAAACTTTAGATCAATCACAGAAACGTTAGCTGTGGGGACACGAATCGCCGCGCCATCTAATTTTCCTTTAAGTGCTGGCAGAACCAAACCTAATGCCTTTGCTGCGCCTGTGGATGACGGAATCATCGACATCGCAGCGGCGCGGGCGCGGTGGAGGTCATTGTGAATGGTGTCAACCAACCGTTGATCGCCTGTATAAGCATGAACAGTTGTCATGTAACCATGCTCAATGCCAATGGCGTCGTGTAAAGCGCTAGCAACAGGAGCTAAACAGTTGGTGGTGCAAGAGCCACAGGAAACGACGCGGTGCTCTGCTGTCAATTCCTGGTGGTTAACGCCGTAAACAATAGTCATGTCAGCATTGGTTGTCGGGGCGGAGACAAGAACGCGTTTAGCACCAGCTTTCAAATGCTTAGATGCTTTTTCTTTATCGGTGAAGTGACCAGAACATTCCATTACAATATCGACCCCTAGCTTGCCCCAAGGAAGCTTTTCAGGGTCACTTTCTGAGAAAACTTGGATCGGGCCAAAGCCAACGTCAAGGGTATTTTCAGCAGTGGTCACTGTTCCTGGGAAACGCCCGTGGATTGAATCATATTTCAACAGATGGGCATTGACGTCAATGGAGCCAAGGTCGTTAATAGCGACAACTTCGACGTCTTGGCGACCACTTTCAACAATCGCACGTAAGACCATTCGCCCGATGCGACCAAAACCGTTAATGGCGATCCTTGGTTTCATTATTTATCCCTTTTTAAGTTTAAGTTTAATTTTTTCACAGATTTTATCAGCGGTTAAGCCAAATTTGTCATAAAGTTGGAGATAGGGCGCTGAGGCGCCAAAGGTATCAATGCCGCAAATCAAGCCATCTTGCCCAGTGTAGCGCTCCCAACCAAAGGGAGAAGCTGCCTCAATAGCGACTTTTAATCCATTTCCTAAAACTTGTTGTTTATAGTCGGTAGATTGTTGATCAAACAGACGCCAGCAGGGAAGAGAGACGATACGCACCTTAATATTTTCATTCATCAGCTTTTCTCGGGTTTCTAGAGCTATGCTCATTTCAGACCCTGTTGCTATTAAAGTAACCGCGGCATCCACCTCCTCATGGGTCACATATCCCCCTTTGGCGGATAGATTGGTGATGGCATCATTCCTAAACGGCGTAATGTTTTGCCGTGTAAGGACAAGGACTGAGGGAGTCGTGACCGACTGAAACGCTAATTCCCAGCATTCAGCCGTCTCAACCGCATCAGCTGGGCGAAATACATTCAGATTCGGAATCGCCCGAAGTGCCGCCAAATGCTCAATTGGTTGATGTGTGGGTCCATCCTCTCCAAGGCCAATTGAATCGTGGGTAAGGACATAAATGACTGGCTGGTGCATCAAAGCTGAGAGCCTTAATGCTGGGCGCAAATAATCGCTAAACACCAAGAATGTACCGCCGTAGGGGCGAAGGCCACCATAAAGGGAGAGCCCATTCATGATCGCTGCCATGCCATGTTCACGCACGCCATAATGAATATATTTGCCAGAAAAATCATGGGCTGAAACTGGTTTTTGCCCCTTGGCTTTGGTATTGTTAGACCCTGTTAGATCAGCCGATCCACCAACAAGCTCGGGCATCAACGGGGCCACAGCATCCAATACCTGTTGGGACAATTGACGTGTCGCTTGCTTAAGGGGCTTTTCCGCAAAAGCTTTGCGGACATCCATCAGTTTTTGAGTGGCATCTTTAGACAGAGAACGATTTACACGCGCTAAGATGGTCTCTTTATGAGGATGTTTGGCAAAAGCAGTATCCCACTCAGCACGTTCTTGGCAGTGACGCGCCCCAGCCGCACGCCAGGTATTTAAAATCTCTTCTGGGATGTCAAAAGCAGCATGCGGCCAATTGAGATTTTGACGGGTTACCGCAATTTCATCCTCTCCCAGAGGGGAGCCGTGTGCTCCTGACGTATTCACTTTATTAGGTGACCCAAAGGCGATTTTAGTTTTACAGGCAATCAACACTGGTTTGTCAGCATTTTGCGCTTGTTGGAGCGCTTTTCTAATGGCCTCAGGGTCATGTCCATCAATGGAGAGGGTTAGCCAGTGGGATGCTTCAAACCGAAGGGGCGTCTTATCAGTAAAGGCAAGGTCTGTGGGACCATCAATGGAGATTTGATTGTCATCATAAAGGACGATGAGGTTATCCAATTTTAGATTCCCCGCAAAGGAGATGACTTCCTGGGAAATTCCTTCCATCAAATCGCCGTCACCTGCAATCGTATAAACTTTATGGTTAATCACATTGTTGCCCAGCTCTGCCTGCAACAATTTTGCCCCCAGTGCCAAACCAACAGCATTGGAAAGACCCTGACCGAGGGGACCAGTCGTTGTTTCAATGCCAGCCGCATGACCATATTCAGGGTGACCTGCGGTTTTACTATCTAACTGGCGAAAATTCTTAATTTCTTCAAGCGTAATGTCCTTGTACCCTGTTAGGTAAAGCAATGAGTAGAGGAGCATCGATCCATGGCCGGCTGATAGGACAAAACGGTCGCGATTCAGCCAAGTTGGGCAGGTGGGGTCGAATCGCAAAAATTCTTGCCACAAAACGGTTGCGACATTCGCCATTCCCATGGGCATTCCTGGATGCCCTGATTTTGCTTTTTCAACAGCATCGATTGACAAAAAACGAATCGCATTTGCCATTTGTTGATGGAGTTGATCGTTGGGAATTCTCTCCATTAATTGCTCTTTCTGTCTAAAAGCTTGTGTCAAAATAAAACTCGAATCTATATTTCTTTTCCCCAACCTACCAATCTAGAGAGAAATCGTCAATCTCAGTTTCCCTCGCTGCCATTCCTTTTCGCGAATAATAATGAAAGAATATGTTCATAGAACTTAAAATTGAGATGAAAAGCGATTTAGATTGAAAAAAGAACCGCTTCACACTATCCTTTATTATGCTGCGGAGTTCGATGAGGGTATGAATCCCCGGACCATACATTTTCCTCGGGGACTGTCTCTGTCAAGGCTGTGGCCTTGGTATATGGTTCCCACCTGTTGAGACAGGTCGTGAGAGGATCATTAATTCCCGACGGCTCACGCGGCACCTTTTTTAAAAAAATCTATGCAAAAAAGCCTGATTTACAGAGGTTTAAGACATCCTCTAAACTAAATTATAAATCCACTTTTTCAGCTCTTTTGAGCGTAATATATGATTGTAATAATCTCCCATCTACCTATGCATTCAAGGATTTCACTTCAAGCAATTTAAAAACATTCTTTTTTTTTAAAAAAAAAGATGAGGCAATAAAAGTGGTTAACAAATCCTTCTAAACCTTTTAGATTAAGGCAGCATTCCTTTAAAGAGAAACGATAATGAATTTGACAAAAAATACCCCGCAAAGATTATTGGCCTTTACAATTTTTTCAAGCCGTTGGTTGCAGGCCCCCCTTTATGTGGGATTAATAATTGTCCAATGCGCTTATTTATATGAGTTTATAAAAGAGATTGTTCATCTTTTTATGGATATTGGCAAAATAGCAGAAACAGATGTGATGCTGGTTGCATTGGGCCTTATAGACGTGGTGATGATCTCTAATCTCCTCATTATGGTGATTATCGGCGGATATGAAACATTTGTTTCACGACTAAAAATGGATGAGCATCCCGATAGTCCCGAATGGCTTACCCACGTCAATGCAAATACAATGAAGATAAAATTGGCATTAGCGTTGATTGGCATTTCTTCAATCCACTTACTCAAAACATTTATTAATATTCATAAAATTCCTGATAGAGAAATTTTCTGGCAGGTTGTTATCCATAGCATATTTTTATTGTCGGCGTTCTTTTTAGCTTATACCTCGAAAGTTTCTCAAGAAATTACCCATGCGGATTAGATTATATCTATCGCGCTAGTTTCCTTAAATTTCTCGAAGCAGCCAGAGCCTAGGGACACGTTGGTAGCTATAAAATACTGTACTCTGGCACCCCCACCCTGGAGAGCTTTGCCATCCTCGAGTCAAATTCAATGGTGGACAACCAGGGCCGAGGGGAGAATTTGTTCTTCTGTCACATAATTCAAGTTTAATTCTAATTACAACGAAATCTATTTTATCATTTTTCCGTAATTAATTAATATTTTTAATAAAAATTTAACTAATTACTGTTTATTATAGTAAAATCTAAGAAAACTGATAGAGAAAGAATTAAAATGCGTATCGCAGTTGTGACTGGTGGAACACGTGGAATTGGAGCGGCAATCTCAAAACAACTGAAAGAGGCAGGGTATATGGTTGTTGCTAATTATATGAGTAACGACGAAGCGGCGCAAGAATTTCATCATCAAACAGGTGTTGAGGTGATGCGCTGGGATGTGGGCGATTACGAGCCTTGTAAAAAGGCAGTGCATGAGATTTTGGCCAAGCATGGCACAATCGACGTTTTGGTTAATAACGCTGGGATTACACGCGATGCTTTCCTGCACAAAACCACTCCACAAATGTGGCATGAGGTGATTAACACCAATCTAACTTCTTGTTTTAATATGTGTCATTCTGTCGTCCCATATATGCGTGAAAGAGCCTTTGGTCGGGTGATCAACATTTCCTCCATCAACGGACAAAAAGGACAGATTGGCCAAGTCAATTATTCAGCAGCGAAGGCGGGAATGATTGGATTGACTAAAGCTTTGGCTCTAGAATGTGCCTCAAAGGGAATTACGGTAAATGCGATTGCTCCTGGATATATTAAGACAGATATGGTGGGAGCGCTTGACCAAAATGTGCTACAGTCCATCGTGAGTCAGATTCCTGTAGGCAGACTGGGAACACCAGAAGAAATAGCTGCTGTTGTTGAATTCTTGAGCAGTGATGCTGCAGGCTTTATCACAGGGGCTACCATCGCCACTAACGGTGGTCAGTATTTAGGTTAACTGGACAGAGCCCAGATGCTGGGCCTTCTCATATTTTCAAATCCAGTGGGGACTTTTTGCTGGTAAAATCACCTAATTTCCACGGATTACTTCCTAATCATCATACTTTTCATAAATAAATACTGCATTAAACTATCATTTCTTAAGCGATGAACTTATCTTCATTAGGGAAAAATTTGCTTTCAAAGCATGTTTAATCTTTTAACAGGCAAGCTCTTAGTTTTTTGTTAATGAATCCTTAAAAAATTCCCGGTATGCTGGAAGTATGAAACGTAACATTTAGTTTTGTAATGACGAGCATAACTCTAGCAGATCGATATGAGGTTTTATTGTATTCGCCACTGCCAGAATTAGATACGGCAACGGCTGAAGCCTATGAAGTTCGGGATCTCAAGTCACCGGAAGCAAAACTTTATGCGCTTAAGACCTCGGTTTTTCCTACGCCCCGCTTGTCCATTATTGAAAAGGTTTTCAATTTATTTCATAACAATCCAACAGCCAGAATATTACGGTTGGCCCATGCAGCTAATACAACTTGGGATCAAGGATTATTAGATCGCTCCGTGGCCTTGGTTTATCAGCGCCCCGGTGCACCGATCATGCAGTCGTTAACGGACGTCTTTACTCCCTGGACGGAAGAGCGAATCACAAAAAAACTAATCGCGCCTATTTATGATATTTTACAAAATCTCCGCCAAGAAGAAATTTCTCACCATGCGATAAGGCCAACAAATATCTTTTTAGATATTACAGGTAAACAGGATGATATTCTTCTGGGTGAATGTTTATCTGAGCCCCCAGGTTACGGGCAAAATTCTGTTTTTGAGCCATTATCCCTTGCTCTTGCTGATCCAATCAGCCGTGGGGAAGCAACTGTTTGTGCTGACCTATTTGCCCTTGGGGTGACGATCTGCTTTTTACTAAATGGTGAATCTCCTGTAGATTTATCCGACGAACGAGCAATCATTGTTGATCGCATTGAATTTGGCAGTTTTGCAACTTTTTTACCTAAAAAGCAGCTGTCCGCGGCGATGACAGATCTATTGCGGGGCTTGCTAACAGATACAGATGATTTGCGCTGGAATTTAAAAGAAGTTGCTAGTTGGTTGGCCAATGGTAGGGTGGTTCAGACCAATTTTATACAGTCCCGTAGAGCCTCTCGTCCCCTTGCTTTTAATGGGAGAGACGATATTTATACGCCTACTGTTTTAGCTTATGAAATGCGGCGCAATCCAATTGCTGCTCTGGACCTTATCGCTAAAAATGATATTGTTATGTGGCTGAAAAATGGTCTTCATGACCATGTGCGCGTTCATCTTCTTGAAGAACTAAAAGCAATTATGCCAAGCCAAACCTCCTCTCCTGAAAGACTTATAGGTGTTTTACAGATTTTAGATAGAGGAAGCCCTTTATTCTGGCAGGGCAAATCATTTACACCATTGGGGTTAGGTAATAGTCTGGCGCATGCAATTGTCCATAATAATGCGTTAGAAAGCTATATACGTTTAATTGCATCCCCGATATTATCTTATTATCTCAATGATGTAAGAATCGTGGCGGCAAATTCTCCTGATGAGACTCTAGGTCGCAAAATTCAATTGATACGTAATACGATGGAGTATCGTGGTATGGGAGGGGGAATTGAAAGTTGCCTTTATCATCTTTGCCCCGACATCCCTTGCTTGAGTGCGAATCTGAAAAATTTTAATGCGTTGAAGATAGCTGATATTGTCGTGGGATTAAACTTCATTGGGATGGGAAATAATCGCCCTGAAATGATTATTGATCGCCATATTGCGGCCTTTATCGCTGCCCGTGAGACCAATGTGCCTCAACGATTTTTTCACGAAATGGATGTCAATAATAAGTTTAAAAAACATATCGCAATGATTAAATTGCTGGCTGAATTACAGTATCGCTACAAGCTGGCTCACCTGAAAGGACTGGCAAAATGGGTTGTGGATGTGACTATTCCTCTCTTAAGTCAATTTAAAAATATTCATTTGCGCCAAAATCTTGAAAAAAGGCTCATTGAGCTTGCTGAAGAAGGTAATTTGAAGCCCATTGTCAAATTATTAGATAACCGTAAACTGGTTGAAACAGATCAAATGGGATTGCGTCAGGCTCAGGCAGAAGCCGCTTTTATTGATAAGAAAGTTAAGGCTATCGCTGCCTCATTAAATAATGATCAACATTATTCGGAAAGTATTGGTCAGAATAATGCAATGATTCTGTCTGCTATCTTGTCCCTTGGATTTACGCTATTCTACATCATTGCAAAGGTGTTAGTATGAGCAAACAAGAAAAGCGTGATAATTCAAAAATCGTTGTTATACTCTTAATTCTTTTTGTGGTTGGGATTGTGACCTATCCTGGAATGGTTTTGATAGGATTTATCATCTTTATCCCAACGTTAAGTGCCTTGTTATCAGACAATTCACCCAATTATTCTTTATCTTTTTGTGTGGGGATTTGTAATTTAGCGGTGTCTCTACCATGTTTTTATACCCTTTTGAGTAATCGATTTTCTTTAATATCGGTTTACCAATTGATTCATGACCCCTTTATGCTCCTCTTAGTCTTGGGGGGAACGGGAGTAGGCTGGCTCATACACTTAGGGGTGCCAATGTTGACGGTGAGTTATTATCGCAACCATGACCAGTCAAATTTGCAAAAGTTGTTGGAAAAACACGCTAAACTCAAAGAAAATTGGGGTGATGTCATTCCTAATTCTGAATCAATCGACACTTTATCCAAGTCCCCTGAAGAATTGGAACAGCAATCGCAACCTCAAACTCAATCAATACAGCAGTAATTTCTTCTATAAGGAGTTGACGTTATATTAACCATTCTTATGCCAGAATAAAAATAGGCGTTCCAGGATGGATAAATTTAAGTGATTATTTTAACCTTAATTGGGCTTGTGGCCCCTCTTATTTCAGAAAATCCTCCACTTCGGGAGCTAGGTGACTTTACCAGTCCTTTTGATATTGATCTATTTGATTATGATGATGAAGGGCACGATCAAAAACCCGATGGCGATAACAAAGAGGCCACACGCAAGAAAGAGGACCATCCAGATCCTTGGAATGAAGAAGATAGTCAACTGACCATTGAAGTTTAATTCAAATCTACTTGACATAATTGAGTGCCTTCAGGTTAATTGGAGGTATTATACAATCTCGTCCTTGCGCGGCACGAAGTGACGTGACAATCTCCTGGCTCTGTTATTTAGGAGATCGCTACACCTTCTTCAAAAGCGCGTGATGCGGACGCCGCAGTGGTTTCAATTGTGATCAGTCTATACGACTCAAAAAATGCCAAGAATGTGAGCTTGAAAGGTGCTAGTTACATCAGCAATGCAACGTCATCCAACTAATAATATTTTGGATTCCCTTAATCCTGAGCAAAGACTTGCTGTTGAAACCACGGAAGGACCTGTGTTGGTTTTGGCAGGAGCTGGAACAGGTAAAACACGTGTGCTTACCACTCGATTGGGGCATATTTTGGCGTCTGGCAATGTTTTTCCTTCACAAATTTTAGCGGTGACCTTTACCAATAAGGCGGCTAATGAAATGCGTGAACGAGTTTCGCAACTTGTAGGCCGCGCGACTGAAGGATTATGGCTTGGGACCTTTCATTCCCTGTCCTTGCGTATTGTTCGACGGCATGGGGAACGCATTGGTATGCGCCCCGACTTCACCATTCTTGATTCCGATGACCAACAACGACTCTTAAAACAAATTTTGCAGGCCCAAGGTATCGATGATAAGAAAAACCCACCGCGCCTGGCAGCTTCCATTATTAATCGGTGGAAGGATAGGGGACTGACGCCGGCAAAAGTGACGCGTGCAGAGGCAGGTAGTAACAGCTTGATGCTGGAAATATATAAAGAATACCAACAGCGATTATTGACTCTGAACGCTGTGGATTTCGGTGACCTTCTCCTCCATTGCCTGACTTTATTTACAGAATTTCCTGATGTTCTGGAAATCTACCAGCATCAATTCAAATACCTCATGGTGGACGAGTATCAAGACACCAATATCGCCCAATATTTATGGTTGCGAATGCTGGCGATGAATAATCGCAATATTTGCTGCGTGGGTGACGATGATCAGTCGATCTATGCTTGGCGGGGCGCAGAAATCGGTAATATTCTTCGCTTTGAACAAGATTTTCCAGGCGCAACTGTCATCCGGTTAGAACAAAACTATCGCTCTACGCCGGACATCCTTGGGGCGGCGTCTGAATTAATTCAGCACAATACAGGCCGTCTGGGCAAAAAGCTGTGGACTGATCATGATTCTGGTGAGAAAGTTTTGGTGCGGGGCACCTGGGATTCTGATGAAGAAGCACGCTTTATTGGGGAAGAAATCGAGACTCGTCAACGCTATGGTGACTCCCTTTCCAACATGGCGATTTTGGTGCGTGCTGGCTTTCAAACCCGTGAGTTTGAAGACCGCTTACTGGTCCTTGGGGTCCCTTACCGCGTGGTAGGTGGATTGCGCTTTTATGAACGCCAAGAAATTCGTGATGCGATGGCTTACTTAAGGTTAGTTATGCAACCGGATGATGGATTGGCATTTGAGCGCATCATTAATGTGCCACGTCGGGGGATCGGTCAGGCGACTCTGCAGCTGATCCATAAAGAAGCGCGGGCAGCCGGGATTTCTCTCTCTCGCACTGCCTTTGAATTGTGTGACTCTGACTTAATTCGGGGCGGTGTACGTACAACCTTGCGCGAGTTCTTTACAAATATTGATCGCTGGCGCCGGCTATTGTCCGAAGCAGATCACGCCGAAGTCGCTAAAGTTATTTTAGACGAATCCGGCTATACAGAGATGTGGCGCCAGGACAAATCCGCCGATGCCCCGGGCCGTCTTGAAAACTTGAAAGAGTTAATTTCGGCGATTAAAGAATTTGACTCACTACAAGGGTTTTTGGAACACGTTAGTCTTGTCATGGATAACACTAAACAATCGCATGAGCAAATGGTAAGCATCATGACGCTTCACGCTGCCAAAGGGCTTGAGTTTGACGTGGTTTTCTTACCAGGATGGGAAGAGGGATTGTTTCCGCATCCACGCTCCCTAGATGAATCAGGTCTTGAAGGACTAGAAGAGGAGCGGCGTCTTGCCTATGTTGGCATTACGCGTGCTAAAAAAGCTGCAACGATTACCTACGCCCTCAACCGCCGCTCTTATCAAGGATGGCAACACGTTGTCCCGTCACGCTTTGTGAAAGAATTGCCAGATGACCATGTGACTCATGTGCAGGCGAATGGCAGGGAGGCAGCCGCGCCACGCTTCGATGCGATGCCCTCAAGGCCAACAAAACTATTCAACAGCGCAACGCTGAAACCAAAGCGTCCGATTTTTGAGGCCGAATATTCTGTGGCGTCGAAGCATTCTTTACAAGCTGGCGACCGCGTCTTTCACCAAAAGTTTGGCTATGGTATCATTCAAACGGCGGATGGGGATCAGCTTGAAATTAAGTTTGAAATATCAGGCAATAAAACGATTATGGCTGACTTTGTTGAGAAGTCGTAATATTTAATGAGGGCGACCTCTGAGTTTCAGTTCTCATAAGGTCGCTTTCTAAAGACGAGCGCGAGCTGATGCCTCATCTTTCCAGAACAGCCACGGTGAGACGGCTAACGCAGATGAGTTTCTTGGTTGCTTCTGCTTCAATGCGAATATCCCAAACATGGGTGCTGCGCCCAATATGAAGCGGTCGTGCAGTTCCCACGACATAGCCCTCACTAATGCCGCGCACGTGATTAGCGTTAATTTCAAGGCCGGCGACAACGTATTTTTCCGCATCAACACATAGGAAAGACGCAACACTGCCTACTGTCTCAGCCAGAACACATGAAGCACCCCCATGTAAAAGGCCGCGTGGCTGGCGTGTTCTATCATCCACAGGCATCCGCATTGTTAGATAATCATCACCAATATCTATAACCTCAATGCCTAAATGGTCGGCCATAGATGGCATTGCCCTGGGTTGCAGATTATCAAGCGTATAGTCTTTCTGCCAAATTCTCATGTGTCGTCTCCTTTTATTGAGATACAGTGGGTCTCGTCAACTCCACTGCCATATTTCCTAAGTATTCATAGTCGACCTTTAAATTTCTCTTTAACTCATGCTCTTCAAGGGCAAAATCAATTAATTTTGAAATGAGATCCGGATAGGAAATTCCGCTTTCTTGCCATAGTTTGGGGTACATGCTGATATTAGTAAAGCCAGGGAATGTATTAATTTCATTGACATAAATATAACTCTCAGGTGTTAAGAAAAAATCAACGCGTGCTAAACCCCGGCAATCGATTGTCTTAAAAAACCTTCAAAGAAAGCTCCTGAATTTTTTTCGTTATTTCGGGATCGAGCATAGCGGGAATCACCAGACCAGCTCCCTCTGGGTCAATATATTTAGCTTCGTAGGAATAAAAATCGTGGGTGGGGCAAATCTCACCGGGAACAGAAGCTTGCGGAACAAGATTCCCTAAAACGGCGCATTCAATCTCGCGCACATTAATACCTTTTTCGATGAGAACTTTATGGGAATAATGAAAAGCCTGATCGATTGCTGCGTCTAATTCTTCGGCATCTTTAACCTTTGAGACACCTACAGAAGATCCCATACAGGCGGGCTTAATAAAGAAGGTTTGTCCCCCCAACGCATTCACCAAATGGGTGTACGTTGGCCGGTCGTGCATTTGAGTGAGGGTGATGGAAGGGGTTACAGGTATGTTATGAAAACCCAAGATTTGCTTAAAGATGTCTTTATCCATTCCAATAGCTGACGCCATAACACCAGAGCCAACGTAGGGAACGTCGCATAAATCAAGAAGCCCTTGAATTGTTCCATCTTCCCCATTGGGGCCATGGAAAATAGGCAGAGCGATATCAATCGGAATGGTAACGCCTTGCTGAGTTGAAAGGCAGGGATAGGCGGGGAACTTTACCAAACTTGCAATGAGGCCAATATCATAAACATCGTTAATATACTCTTGTTCCTCAAGAAAGGTTTCGTCTTCGAAATAATACCAGGTACCCGAGCGACTCACTGCCACAAGAATGGGCATAAATTTGCTTCGGTCCAAAGCTTTCAGAATATTCTTAGCTGTTTTAAGGGAAATTTCGTGTTCTGCTGATTTGCCGCCACATAAAATTAAAAGTCGCTTCATAAATTATTCCTACTATTTGTTAAACGTATGGTACCGACGCGGGTTACTTTTAAAGCCTCAAAGATATCTGCGAGGGCTGCCCAGCCCAATGGCAATCTTCCTCTCATTTGCACCGACATGTCTGAGGTTTTCAAGGCGTTTAGGATACGCTTCACACTAAAGGAATACACTCAAAAACTCAAACGCAATTCATCTTAGGAGTTTGTTAATAATTGGTTCGTTATACTCAGGATTAGAGAGAGTTATATTTAGGTGTAATCATGACCAAACAATGTCCTATCTGCAATTTTACATTGAAAGAGCATGACGAAGTCAAAAAAGATAAGCATATGAAGGTTCATTGCCATGAATGTGGCTATTACGACATGAAGCTGGAGTGCGCGAAAGATTTTAGACGTAAGTTTTTATGCTTTGATGTGTCAACAGTTGGTGGACGTGAACTTTATGAGCATAATCTGCGCTTGATTCGCTCATATTTATCAAGGCATCATCAAGATATCATCACCAATGAAATGATCCACGACATTGTTGGTCTTTACGTTCCAAGGCGTTAAAGGGATCTAATACTGATTCCTTTTCTATCCTCTTCAAATAAGATACGACCATCCCCCCTTTTATCATCCTCAGGCTAGCCTGAGGACGACATTGAGGAGTAGGTTATCCTTATGACAAAATCCAGCTTACCCAACAACCTCTAGAACTTTTTCAATGGCGATTTCTTGCTTTTCACCGGTGCGACGATTTTTGATTTCAACCATGCCAGTTTCAAGGGTTTTATTGCCAACAATAACTTGCCAAGGTAACCCAATCAAATCCATGTCAGCGAACTTGGTGCCGGCACGTTCATCACGATCATCATACAGAACCTCAATATTCTTTGACGTCAGCGTATTAAAAAGATTGTCACAAAGTTCCTGAGCCTTCACATCTGCTGCTTTTAGATTGATCAAAGCAACTTTGAAAGGCGCTACTGATTCTGGCCAAATAATACCCTTTTCATCGTGGTTGGCCTCAATAATTCCCCCCACCAGGCGTGATACGCCGATGCCATAAGATCCCATTTCCAACGCAATCGTTTTACCATCTGGACCAACAGCTTTAGCACCAAGAGGTTCAGAATACTTCGTGCCGAAATAGAAAATGTGGCCAATTTCGATGCCGCGGGCTGATTTCAAATCCGATGTTGGAATCGGGCATTCTTCGGCTTTGTGCATTTCATCGGCCGCTGCATAAAGAGAGCTTCCCACCTCATACGAAATATTGTCGACATCTAAACTTTCAAACGCTTTGTCATAATAAATCGCGCTTTCACCGGTTGGGGCGACGATATGGAATTCATGGCTCATATCCCCGCCAATGGCGCCTGAATCAGCGCGCACAGGAATCGCCGTAAGACCAAGCCTCGCAAAGGTGCGCAAGTAAGATTCAAAGATTTTGCGATAAGTGCTTTTGGCGCTTTCTAGGTCAAGGTCAAAGGAATAGCCATCCTTCATCAAAAATTCACGACCACGCATCACCCCAAAACGAGGGCGAACTTCATCACGGAACTTCCACTGAATTTGGTAAAGGGTGAGGGGAAGTTGGCGATAGCTTTTCACATACTGGCTCACCACATCAGTGATAACTTCCTCATTGGTGGGGCCATAAAGCATTTCCCGTCCATGGCGATCTTGAATGCGGAGCATTTCCTTCCCATAGTCTTCATAGCGACTACTTTTACGCCATAGTTCAGCGGGTTGAATTGTTGGCATGAGGACTTTGTGGCACCCAATGCGATCTTGTTCTTCGCAAACAATTTTTTGGATTTTTTCAAGAACGCGCAACCCCATCGGCAACCAGGTATAAATACCAGAGGTTTCTTGATTAACCATTCCCGCGCGTAACATCAGGCGATGGGAGGCAATCTGCGCCTCAGCAGGTGTTTCTTTTAAGGTAGGCAGAAAATAAGTGGACAGACGCATTCTATTAAAACCTATACGTTATGATCATGTATCTAATTTTGAGATTATAATTGACGAAATGGAGATTATAATCAACGAAATTGAACTTATAACCGCCAAAATGGAGATTATAATTGATTAAAGACAGCTTATCATTTAAAAGACGATAAATGAAATGGCTGGATTAATCATTTTCTTGTGTCCTTAAAATTTCCAAAAGCTACTCGCAAGTTCAAGGACGCCAAAGAGAAATAGACTTAAGATAAGGATTTTGTAAAACCAATAGATAATCGGTGGTGTATTATCGTTGGCGGTACGGCGCATCATATCCCACACTGTGTGATAAGTTTTTTTTAGAGGAGAGGAAGAATTAATCTTCCTTTTTTTTGATTAAGGCTGCCCATTCAATTTCCACCCAGATTCTTATTTTCTTGTTGAGACATGTTGGTAGTGTCGTTCTTCAATCCCTGTGTAAAGCTGACGGGGGCGACCAATTTTTTGAGTTGGATCAGCAATCATTTCTTTCCACTGAGCCACCCAACCAACTGTTCGAGCAATCGCGAAGAGAACGGTGAACATCGAAACAGGGATGCCTAATGCTTTAAATATGATGCCGGAATAGAAATCCACATTTGGATAGAGCTTCTTTTCAATGAAATATGCATCATTCAAGGCAATGTGTTCCAGCTCCATGGCCAAATCAAATAGGGGATTATCTTTAATGTTGAGTTCTTTTAGGACATCGTGACAGGTTTGGCGCATGATGGTGGCCCGCGGGTCATAATTTTTGTACACTCTATGACCAAAGCCCATCAGGCGGAATGGATCGTTTTTATCTTTTGCCTTGGCGATGAATTTTTGGATATTTTTAGGATGTTCAATTTCTTTTAACATATTCAGTACTGCTTCATTAGCACCGCCATGAGCCGGCCCCCAAAGGGCTGCAATACCCGAGGCGATGCAAGCAAATGGGTTGGCTCCACTTGACCCAGCTAACCGAACTGTTGACGTTGAGGCATTTTGCTCGTGATCCGCATGTAAAATAAAGATTCGGTCAATCGCTTTGGAGAGCACTGGATTCACAACATATTCTTCGCATGGAACTGCAAACATCATGTGAAGGAAGTTTTCTGCATAACTGAGTTTGTTTAATGGGAAAATAAATGGTTGTCCCAAGGAGTACTTATAGGCCATGGCGGCGAGTGTGGGGATTTTAGCAACCAGACGATAAGAGGCAATCTCCCGTTGAACAGGATCATTAATATCTAAGCTGTCATGATAGAAAGCGGAGAGGGCGCCGACAACGCCAACCATAATCGCCATAGGGTGAGCGTCACGTCGAAATCCGTGGAAGAAACTACTAATTTGCTCGTGCACCATGGTATGGGTTGTCACGTTGCGAATAAAATCGCCGCGTTGAAGTTCTGTGGGGAGATCGCCATAAAGCAGGAGGTAGGCTACTTCCATAAAATCGCTATGTTCCGCTAATTCTTGAATGGGATAGCCACGATAAAGCAAAACGCCTTCTTCACCATCAATATAGGTGATTTTTGATTCACAGCTTGCAGTTGCTGAAAAGCCCGGGTCAAACGTAAATAACCCAGTTTCAGTGTAAAGATTGCGGATATCGATAACTTCTGGCCCGCAAGATCCCTGCAGCAAAGGCAATTCAACAGATTTGCCATTATAATTCAGTTGAACGCTGCGGCTAGATGCTGCGTTAGCGGCTTGATTTGTCATAAGGCTCTCCAAAAAGTATCCAAAGTTACATTTATGATATGTCTTCCCACTTTAATATTCAATTTTTAATAAAATATTAAATTGGGATTTAATTTCCTCAGAAAACTTGTGAGGGAGATAATAAAGGTGATCAGAGATTAAGCAGACCGAGGAACATTGTTCAGATAAACTAAAACAATCAGGTACTTAGAAGTGTTTCTCTAAATATAGAGATGTGTTATAAACCCCTAAATTTTTAAAACATAGCCTTTATTTCACCTTTTACTTACCCCTCATCTTACAAAAGGTATATAAAAAGATTGCTCCAAATCCTATCGAAGTAAGTTAAAAGTATAGGCACCGTAAGCAGTGCCTTCTGCTTCCCTTAGTGGCATAGAACAATCTATATAAATATAGTATTTTTGTAAAAATAATCCCAGGAGAGGGGAAATCCTGATAATCCATTAATGGAGGGTTGCACCTTCACTTAAAAATTTGTACCTTTCATAAAAATATGGAAAAAAAGAAAAGTATGATTATCACAATTGATGGACCTGCAGGGGCGGGAAAGGGAACTGTTGCTAGGTTTCTCGCTGAAAAATATAATTTGAAAAAACTCGATACGGGGTTGTTGTACCGCGCGCTAGCAAAGGAAGTTATCGCAAGCAATCTTGATCCCCAGACTCACGCGACAGAAATAGTTGCTTTGGCCAGGCAGATTAGTATCGAGTCGACTAATCAAGAAGATTTGCGCACGGAAATTGTGGCTAATATGGCTTCTAAAATTGCAAGTTCTCCGGAAGTCCGGAAGATTTTAAATCAACTTCAGCGTGATTTTGCTCATGGAGATCCTTCCCCCTTTAAAGGTGTTATTCTGGATGGCCGCGATATTGGGACAGTGATTTGTCCTGAGGCGGACTGTAAGATTTTCTTAACAGCTAGTTCTGAAGTTCGTGCGATGCGTCGCAATAAAGAAGGTGGCGGAACACCCCATTCCCACGGTGAAATCAGCAAAATTATGGTTGAAAGGGACACACGGGATCAAAATCGTAAAGTAGCCCCCTTGTCAGCCGCAGAAAATGCGCATATTATAGATACAACGCATTTGACAATTGATGAAGTATGTAGTAGAGCTGCATATTATGTAGATCAACTTTACTTAAAGAAAAAAAATATCAATTCTTAGGTAGTTAGTCAGAACTGTTAACCTCTAGCCCTTTATGTAAGCGATTGCTTATATAGAGATTTTTTAAGGATTACTATGGAAAATTTAAATACCCAAAACCATTCAAGGGAAAGCTTTGCAGATCTTCTGGAACAATCTCTCAGCGGTAAAAAAAGCTTTGAAGGCTCTGTCGTTAAAGGGATCATTGTTGCACTTCATAATGATCAAGCGATTGTTGACGTTGGTTTGAAATCAGAAGGCCGTATTTCTATAAAAGAATTTACAGGTCCAGGCCGCGATCCAGAAATTCGTGTTGGCGACATGGTTGATGTTTTCATCGAACGCATGGAAGACAAGAATGGTGAAGCTGTCTTGAGCATTGAAAAAGCTCGTCGTGAAGCAGCATGGGGTATCCTAGATAAATCTTATCAAGCTGGTATTTTGGTTAACGGTACTATTTTTGGAAAAGTTAAAGGCGGTTTTGCCGTTGATCTTGAAGGCGCCGTGGCTTTCTTGCCTGGCAGTCAAGTTGACATTCGTCCGGTCCGCGATGTAACCCCTTTGATGAACATTTCCCAACCATTCAAAATTTTGAAAATGGACAAGGCACGCAGCAACATCGTTGTTTCCCGCCGTTCTGTTCTTGAAGAAACCCGCGCAGAAGCACGTTCTGAATTGGTCTCCAATCTTTCTGAAGGTCAAGTTCTCTCGGGTATCGTCAAAAACATCACAGATTACGGTGCCTTTATTGATTTGGGTGGCGTGGACGGTCTCTTGCACGTAACTGACATTTCCTGGCGTCGTATTAATCACCCAGCAGATGTTCTTAAAGTTGGTGATTCTATTCAGGTTCAAGTCATTCGCTTTAACCGTGAAACACAACGTATTTCTTTGGGGATGAAACAGCTTGAATCTGATCCATGGAAAGGTGTTGAGGAACGTTATTCAGTTGGATCACGTCATCGTGGTAAAGTTACCAACATTGCAGATTACGGTGCATTTGTGGAATTGGAACCAGCTGTTGAAGGCTTGATCTACGTTACAGAAATGAGCTGGACAAAGAAAAACATTCATCCAAGTAAAGTATTGACGCAAGGTCAAGAAGTTGAAATCATGGTTCTTGATGTCGATATGACAAAGCGTCGTATCAGCCTTGGTTTGAAACAATGTTCTGAAAACCCATGGCAAAAATTTGCTGAGAAGTTCCCAATTGGTAGCGTTCTCGAAGGTGAAATCAAGAATATTACTGAGTTCGGTTTGTTTGTTGGTGTTGATGAAGATCTCGATGGAATGGTTCATTTAACAGATGTTTCTTGGAAAAATGATGAAAAAGAAATCGAAAACCACAAAAAAGGTGATGTGATTAAAGTTAAAGTTCTGGATGTTGACGCAGAAAAAGAACGCATCAGCCTTGGAATTAAGCAACTTGCCAACGATCCTTTTGAATCCTCCCTTGGGACTATCAACAAAGGTGATATTCTAACAGGAACTATTATCCACGTTAGCGACAAGGGTATTGAGGTTGAGCTTGAAGGTGGCCTGACTGGGACTATTCGTAAAGCAGATTTGTCCCGCGATCGCGATTATCAACGCCCAGAACGGTTTGCTGTTGGTGAAAAAGTCGACGCAAAAGTTACTTCCATTGACCGTGGTGGCCGTAAGGTTGTTATGTCTATCAAAGCAAGAGAATTGGACGAAGAAAAGCAAGCAATGTCTGAATTTGGTTCCGCCGACAGTGGTGCTAGCCTTGGTGATATTTTGGGGGAAGCACTTTCCAAAGCCAAAGCAGCAGCTGAAGATAAGCCCAAGAAATAGTAGGCGTCTAGGTTCTGTGCACCTCATTCACGCCAAAATGAATTTGGGCAAACTAGGTGCACACAGCCTTCAGCCTTAGCTTTAAGAAAAAGTCCTGTAGTTTTAGGCTACAGGGCTTTTTTGTATTTATATAATGCTCGCCTGGTAAGCTTAGAATTTTTGGTTTCGCCTCTTTATGCTCACTTTTATCTTGGCGTGCTCTTTAAGGAGTTCTAATATAAAATTAAGTACGAGGTTATTTTGAGATATTTTAGCTGAAAATGATGTTAAGTTTCGATAACTCCCGTTTTTCTAATCACGATGAGTTAGTATCTTTTTGGGTAATTTTAAGAGAGTTATATGAAACACGATTCAGAGTCAGTAACCAGTCCAAACTATAACTATAGTGTTTCGTCAGAACATATCAAACTTGTTCGCGGTGCCTTACAAGCAGGTGACGAAAAGTTTGTGCAGGAGCTTATCTCTGGGCTTCATGCAGCTGATGTGGCTGATATTATTGAGCAATTATCCCACAGCCAACGAGTTCAATTTGTTGGGGTGCTGCGCCCCCATTTTGATCCCGAAATCTTGATGAAGTTAGATGAGTATATTCGTGAAGAAATTGTTCATCTTTTATCCTCCAAAGAAATAGCTTCAGTTATTACCCAGCTGCAAAGCGATGAGGCTGTGACACTTTATGATGAGTTAGACAGCGATATTCAACAACGGGTTTTGGCAGACATTTCAGAATTAGACCGCAAATCCATTGAATTTTATCTGGATTATGAGGAAGAGTCAGCCGGCCGTTTAATGCAACGTGAAATGGTTGCTGTGGCGAGTCATTTGACATTAGGTCAGATAATCGATTCCTTTGAAGGAGGAGAGGATTTAGCGGAAGGTTTAAGCCAAGTAATTGTGGTAAATGAGAAAAATCAGCCAATTGGCTCCCTTTCTTTGAGTCGTCTATTGCAACTCTCTCGCCGTAAAATTATAGCCGATGTGATGGACCGAGATATTAAAATTATCCCCGTGACAATGAAACAAGAAGAAGTTGCATTTTATTTTCGACAATATACGTTAACCTCTGTACCTGTTGTTGAGGCGGAAGGAAACTTGGTCGGGATCATCACCGCCACTCAAATTATCGATGTAATTCAAGATGAAGCAGAAAAAGATCTGATGCAGCTTGGTCGCGTGTCAGAGCCTACTTTTAGTAAGCCAATTGTTGAACTATCTTTAAATCGATTGCGATGGTTGATTGTTACTTTTATCAATACTCTTTTAGCATCAACAGTGATTTCGCACTTTGAAACGGAGATTCAAAAAATTGTGGCACTTGCCGTATTGATGCCAATTGTGGCCTCCATGGGAGGCAATTCTGGAATGCAGGTAGTAACAGTAACAGTTCGGGCGCTTGCTCAGCGTGATTTAAGAAAAGGACAGGTGTTTTCTACTTTGCTTAAGGAGATGGGCATTTCGCTATTAAATAGTTTTATTTTAGCAGGAGTACTCTCTTTTATTACCACGTGTTGGTATCACGATATGACGTTGGGGTTGATTTTAGGGGGCGCCTTGATGTTTAACATGTTATGGTCAGGTCTGGCCGGCACATTGTTTCCAGTTATTCTTGACAGGCTTGGCTTTGACCCGGCGATTGGCTCTGGTCCTTTGCTCACCACCACGACCGATGTGCTTGGATTCTCGGTATTTTTGGGGCTCGCCACCATTTTCTTGTTCTAAATTGGTTAGAGATTGGGTAAGGTTGGGTTGAAAATTAAAATTATAAATCCGTCATTGCGAGCCCTCCTCAGAGAGCATGGCGATCTCCCCGAGACGATGGATAAAGGCTTAAGGCAAATTATATGATTTCAAAGTTTGAACGATTTATTGCGCATCGCTATTTAAGATCCTCCAAGCAAGAAGGATTTATTTCAGTCATTGCTTGGTTTTCTTTGATTGGGATTGCCCTAGGGGTCGCAACTCTCATCATTGTGATGTCCGTGATGAATGGTTTTCGTGAAGAGCTTTTAGGGCGTATTATTGGCTTGAATGGCCATATGTCGGTGATGACCAAAGGGGTTCCTTTTACGGACTATGATAAAATAGCCGATGAAGTTAAAAAAATCCCGGGTATTACAGCTGTTTATCCCGTCATTGAACGCCAGGCGATGGTATTATATAAAAATCAAGCACGGGGGGTTGCCGTTCATGGGATCAAACCAGACGACTTGAAACAACGCAAAATGGTTGCTGATAATATTCGCGAGGGAGCGTTAACGTCTTTTGGGGCTTTTGACAGAGAGGGCGAAAAAACCTATTGGGGGGCAATCGGCCGCCGTTTGGCTGATACCCTTGCTCTTAAAGTAGGGGATAAGCTAACTTTGGTGAGCCCTGAAGGGAATGCATCTGCCTTTGGAACGCTCCCGATGCAAAAGTCTTTTTACGTCGGCGCCATTTTTGAAGTGGGTCTGAATGATTATGACAAAGGGGTTGTATTTATTCCTCTAGAATCCGCACAAACTCTTTTCAAGTTTCCTGAAAGTATCTCAAATCTCGAAGTTTTTGTCGATAATGCTGATGCTGTGGCCGCGCGTAACTTTAGCGTGAAAGCCACCATTGGAGATGCTTTCCACATCTATGATTGGCAGAACGCCAACAATAGTCTTTTCAATGCCGTTCAGGTTGAACGCAATGTGATGTTCATTATTCTGACATTATTGGTCTTGATTGCTGCTTTTAACATTTTGTCGAGTCTCATTATGTTAGTGAAAGACAAAACGCGCGACATCGCAATTATGCGGACCATGGGCGCGACGCAAAAAAATATCACGACAATATTTATGATAACTGGCGCATCAATCGGTTTGGTTGGCACATTGGTGGGTGTCGTTGGAGGCTTAGCATTTGCCCTCAATATTGAACGAATCCGTGAGTTTTTGCAAAAACTCACTGGCACCGAACTGTTCAATGCTGAAATCTACTTTTTAACTCAGTTGCCCTCAAAAGTGGATATGGTTGAAGTCATGGTGATCGTCGTTGTTGCTTTGTTACTGACCTTTTTATCGACCTTATATCCATCCTGGCGCGCTGCCAAACTTGATCCAGTAGAGGCCCTAAGACAATGACCCAAGAGACTCTTGTTCTTAATTCTGTAACCCGTTCCTTTAGTCAAGGTGATGAACATGTTAATGTATTGCGTCAGGTAAATCTGACCATTAAAGCGGGTGAAATTGTGGCGCTTGTGGGGCAAAGTGGGGCAGGGAAGTCGACTCTCTTGCAGATTGCTGGGCTGTTAGAGCCGCCAACTTCGGGCAAGGTTTTTGTGAATGGGAAAGATACCTCTTTCTTATCGGACGTTGAAAAGACAGAACTTCGCCGTAATTATATTGGTTTTGTCTATCAGTTTCACTACCTCTTACCAGAATTTTCAGCTCTGGAAAATGTGATTATCCCTCAGTTAATTGCGGGAAAGTCTGAAGCAGAAGCAAAGGCAAGAGCTGAAGAATTGTTGGCAATCCTTGGGCTTAGCCACCGTTTCTTGCATCGCCCTAAAAAGTTATCCGGTGGCGAGCAACAACGCGTCGCTATTGCCAGAGCTATTGCTAACACGCCTAAAATCTTATTGGCGGATGAGCCTACTGGCAACCTTGATTATCAAACCTCAGACATTGTGTTTGGCGAGATGTTGAAGATTGTCCGCGAGACGGGTCTTTCCGCTCTTATCGCCACCCACAATCCAGAACTTGCTTCTAAGATGGATCGCATTATTCGGGTGCACGATGGAATAGTTGTGTAGAGTTCGTGGATTGCAAATCTAGTTCTGTTACAAGAATTTTTCCTGAGCAATAATCCTTAATCGATCCAATTTAATTTTATAAATATGAAATAAAATTATTTTTCCGAAATTTTTGTATCAGAACCGCAAATCCGTCATCCTCGCATCAATAGGGACTAGAACACCCAAAGTTAAGTAAAAAATGGAATATTAATTCGTTAAAAAAATATGAATATTACCTTGTGATTATACCTAATGCATCTTAAACTATTTAACAATTATGTCCTTACCTAATTTTTACTAGAGTTTTAAAGATGAGCGAAGAATTATTTGAAGAGAGCGCCCCAGATATATGCCTTTTTGATAACGCACCCGATATGATGGCTGTTTTGGCGATAGGGGGCAAGTTTATTCATTGCAATCAAGAGTGTACGAATATACTTGGCTATACGAAAGATGAGTTCTTAAGTATGGAATCATGCTATGATATTTTCACTCCTAATTCTGTTAAAAAGGCAATAAGGGCGAGAGAAGAGATTCTTCAAGGGAAATCTTATAAAAACTTAGAAATACAATTAATTAAAAAAGATAAAACAAAGCTTGATGTATTATGTAATCTCTCAAGTATTGAAGATAAGAAAAACAATTGCCTTCGCACATTTGCTATTTGGCGGGAGAGCACTGAACTGGTTCAGGCACGCAGGAAGTTAGAGCAGCATAATGAGAGCTTGTCATTATTTGTACATGCTATATCCCATGATTTAAGTGCTCCGTTGAGAGGGATTTCTTTTTTATCTCGGTTAATTCACGAGGAGTTGGGGGGAGAAATAAAACAATCCTCTCCAAAAATGTGGCAGTCTTTTTTCAATCGTATAGAGCGTCTAACCTTATATTTTCAGGACCTTCAAACTTATCTAATTGCGGATAAATTCTCAATAGAGGAAAAGGTGGACACTCAAGTTATGGTTAAGGGTATCTTAGACCTTCTGGTTAAGCCTAAAGGGTTTCGTGTCTTTGTATCTTCTGATATGCCTGTGTTTAACACATTAAGAATCCATCTTCAGCAAGTTTTATATAATCTTATAACCAACGCTATTACCCATAACCCTAACCCTAAACATGGGATGATCAATATTATGGTCCAAGAAGTTGATAGCTTACTCTATTTCTCAATCACTGATAATGGGCCCGGGCTTTCTTCTTCTGCCATAGAAAAAATCTCTCAACACTTGACG
Organism: Candidatus Paracaedibacter symbiosus; assembly: GCF_000757605.1. Taxonomy (GTDB): domain Bacteria; phylum Pseudomonadota; class Alphaproteobacteria; order Paracaedibacterales; family Paracaedibacteraceae; genus Paracaedibacter_A; species Paracaedibacter_A symbiosus. The sequence continues at coordinate 126,654 of NZ_JQAK01000001.1, forward strand.
TCTAATCTTGAAGTAAAAGAATTGGGCATGGGGTTATCCATTGTCAACAGGATTCTTGACCAAGTCGGTGGCAGCCTCTATATATGCCCAGGAGATGGACACTCAAATAACTTCACTTTTACCTGGCCTAAAAAAATAGATGTAAATAGTTTTCGCAGGACTGCTTAACAAGTTCTGCGACTAATTTTAAAATCAAAGACTGGTTTAAGGGAAGTGGTGTGAAAGGTTATTATGCCAAGATTTTATTTTTGCTTTTCTTAGATTTGTTTGTGATTTCCTTTTTTATAGGACGTGGTGGTGGTTAAGCTTAACAAAAACTAGTTATGGATGACGACTGTCTTTATATTAACAAACTCTTTGATGCCAATAGAAGATAATTCTCTGCCAAAGCCACTTTCTTTGATACCCCCAAAAGGAAAGCGCCAGTCAGATTTGACCATGGCGTTAACAAAGCAATTTCCGGCTTTCAGGCGATTCTTTGCGATTTTCTCACCTTTTTCAATATCTTGGGTAAAGACAGCAGCCCCTAAGCCATAGACTGTATCGTTGGCAAGCTCAATGGCGTGTTCCTCATCGGTTGCTGAGATAATGGGGGCAACAGGGCCAAATAGTTCCTCATCAAAGGCAGGCATTCCCTTTTTAACGCTGGTTAGGATTGTGGGTGGATAAAAGAATCCCTTGCTCTCAGGAATTGTGCCACCAGCCAAGAATTCTGCGCCCTTGGCAATGCTCCGCATTACTTGGTGATGCAATGTCTCACGCAGATCTGCTCTTGCCATAGGTCCAATAGTTGTTTCTGGATTAAGGGGATCACCCATGACTGCTTTATTAAATTCCTGAAATAGGAATTGTTCAAACTCGCGGACGTGCTTTTCTACAACGATAAAACGTTTAGCCGCAATGCAGCTTTGCCCATTATTTTGTAGCCGACTTGCGGCACAAATGGCAGCAGCTTCAGGGAGATCGGCATCCTCTAAAATGATATAAGGATCACTGCCACCTAGTTCTAATACGCATCGCTTAATAAATTGTCCTGCTTTTGCCGCGACTTGGCGTCCCGCCCGCGTGCTTCCTGTCAAAGTAACAGCAGCAACCAAGGGGTGAGCAATGAGTTGGTCGGCGGTCTCTGCTTTTATTAACAAGCTTTGGAAGAGGTGCCTTGGAAAACCTGCATCATTAAAGACATGGGCGATAGCAAGGGCACAGCCTGAGACGTTGGCCGCGTGTTTGAGGAGCATACCATTGCCAGCAATGAGGGCAGGGATAGCGGCACGAAAGGCTTGCCAGAACGGGAAATTCCACGGCATAATCGCCAAAATCACGCCTAAAGGTTCAAAGCTGACAAAGCTTTTATGAGCCTCGCTATTAACCTTTTCAGGGGTTAAAAAAAGGGGCCCATGTTGGGCAAAATAGTCGCAAGCAGCAGCGCACTTTTCCACTTCGGTTTTGGCTTGGAGAATTGGTTTTCCCATTTCTAAAGTCATAAGAGTGGCAAAATCATTCTTTTTTGCTCGTAAGATAGCAGCGACTTTTACAAAAAGAGCTGCCCGCTCTGCCACAGGAACTTCTGCCCATTCTTTTTGAGCTGCGGCAATCTGGGTTACAGCTATTTTGGCATCATCAAATGTTTGTTCGGGATACGTTGCAATAACGTCACCCGAGTAAGGATTTATTGAGGTGAGTATCATTTTATATTTTACTACTTACCAAGGAAGTTGTTCATCCATATGAAAAAACCCACCTGTCGGTCCATCATCGGGAAGCGTGGCTAATCGCACAGCTGTTTTGGCGCCATCAACAATTTCCATCGGGGCAAGAGTAGATCCCATATCCGTTTTGACCCACCCAGGGTGCACTGCATTCACTTTTATTCGCGTGTGTGCCAGTTGTCGCGCCAAAATAACAGTAAGGGAATTGAGGGCTGTTTTGGACGCATTATAGGCCGGATGCAAAAAGCTGCTATCCATCTCTTCTTGATTAGAAGTGCGGGTGATTGACCCTAATATGCTTGATTGGTTAACAATACGCCCCGCAGAACTTCGTTTCAATAACGGCAATAATGTTGTGGCAATCAGATAAGGAGCAAAGGTATTCACTTCAAAGGTTTTTTGGAAAATGTCAAAGGTAGCAGGGCTGGAGCGTTCTAGCAAGATGCCAGCATTATTCACTAAAATATCCAAGTGGCCAAAATGTTTCTCAATAAAATCTGGCAACGCTGAAATATCTTCTTGATTGATCACATCCAGGATTACCCCATAAGACTCAATACCTTCTTTTGTGAGGTGAGAAGCAGCAAGGTCAGCTGTAAGTTGATTACGGGCTGTCATCAACACTGTAATGCCGAGATTTCCTAATTGCCTGGCAATTTCAAATCCAAGTCCCCGATTTGCTCCAGTGATTAAGGCAATTTTCTTTTTCGCCATGACAAGTACCTTTCATCTAAAATTGCGTTATAAAATGTTAACGTTTACCTAGAATTTTTATACTTATGTCTAATATAGAGAAAATCATTAAAAGAAGTGTTAACTATATAATTTATTTTTCGAGACGGTTGCCTTAGATTCACAGAACCCAAATGTGCCCATCCCTCATTTCTCCAAAATTGATTTTGAGGGAATGGGGGATGATAAAGATTAACTCAACGTCGCAAGCAGTGATGCATTGCCGCCAGCAGCAGTGGTGTCTTGGGTAAAGGTTCGCTCAACGGTAAAGCGCAAAAGGTAATGGGGACCACCCGCTTTGGGGCCAGTGCCAGATAACCCTTCGCCACCAAAAGGTTGTACGCCAACCACAGCGCCGATCATATTCCGATTAACGTAAAAATTCCCCACTTTGGCATGTTTTCTCACCTTCTGAATGGTGGCGTCGATACGGCTATGGAGACTTAGGGTCAGGCCAAAACCTTTGGCATTGATTTGATTGATAACGCTGTTCAGTTCATCGGCTTTAAAGCGAACAATGTGCAAGATTGGACCAAATACCTCCCGGGTAAGCGCTGCTGCATTAGGAAGTTCCCAGGCTTGTGGGGCAACAAAGTAACCATGTGTAGACTCATCTAAAGGAACAGAGGCGATGAGGCGACCTGTCTCTTTCAATGTATCAATATGGGATAAAAGCTCTTTTTGGGCAGCGGCATCAATCACCGCACCCACATCTGCATTAAGATTCGCTGGATGGGTGAGATTCAGCTGCTGCATGGCCCCCGCCAGCATTTCCAGAGTTTTATCCGCAATATCCTCTTGAATAAAGAGGAGTCTGAGGGCAGAGCAGCGTTGCCCTGCGCTTTGGAAGGAGGAGGTGATGATGTCGCTGACCACTTGTTCGGACAAGGCAGAAGAGTCAACAATCATCGCATTAATTCCCCCTGTTTCGGCAATTAAGGGCGCAATGGCGCAGCGACGGGCGCTTAAGGTTTGATTAATGGTCCAAGCGACCTCAGTTGAACCGGTGAAGGCAACGCCGCTTACGCGCGGGTCAGTCAACATATGTTTACCAATATCGCTGCCCTTGGCGGGAAGGAATTGCAGCACACCTTCAGGAATACCTGATTCGAACGCTAATTGACAGGTGCGATAGGCGACATACGGCGTTTGCTGCGCTGGTTTGGCTAACACTGCGTTGCCGGTGACAAGGGCAGCGGCGACTTGGCCAAGGAAAATCGCTAGAGGAAAATTCCATGGACTGATACAGACAAAAACACCACGACTATGGAGAGTGAGCTCGTTTTTCTCTCCAGTGGGTCCGGGAAGAGAGATGGCTGCCATGTGGAGGCGTGCTTGATTAGCGTAATAGCGACAGAAATCCACCGCTTCTCGAATCTCTGCCACTGCATCGGCGACAGTTTTACCTGATTCATAGACCAGCAAACCAATCAACTCACCGTAGTGGCTCTCGAGATTAGCGGCTAACTTTTCAAGAGTTTGAGCGCGGGATTCAACCGGCACCTGGCTCCACGATTCCGCATTTTTAGCCGCCACATCAAGAGCTTTTTGGACATCAGCCGTATCACACTGATCGCATAGACCAACAACGTCAGTAGGGTTTGCAGGATCGCGGATCTCAATCGTTTGTCTGTCTTTTTTCGCATTTTCACCAAGCAAAGGTCCAGCGTATAAGGGGAAATGATCTTTAAACTTAGTGAGGTGAGTTTGGAGGTTTTGGAGTTGATCTTGGTCGTTCAAGTCAAACCCTTTAGAATTTAGTCTAGTGGGCATCAGCATCTCTTTTGGTGATGGAATGTGGGGGTGCTGCATGGTTTTGAGGTTTTTTGCCTCACCGATTGGATCCTGAATCAGTGAGGTAATTGCCACACTGGAAGTATAAATTTTATTAACAAAGGACGAATTTGCCCCATTTTCCAGGAGTCGGCGTACCAAATAGGCAAGAAGATCACGATGTTCGCCCACCGGCGCATAAATACGACAAGGGGTGTTTGTATCTACAAATTGATCGTAGAGTTGTTCGCCCATACCATGGAGACGTTGGAATTCAAACTCACGACCAGCGGCGATTTCTAGGATTGTTGCTACTGTATAGGCGTTGTGGGTGGCAAATTGCGGATAAATTTGGCAAGGGTTGTTAAGCATCTTTTGGGTGCAAGATAAATAAGAAATATCAGTGAAAATTTTGCGCGTGAAAACAGGATAATCTTCCAGGCCTCTTTCTTGAGTTTTCTTAATTTCAGAATCCCAATAGGCCCCTTTCACCAACCGCACACAAAAACGGCGATTGGTGGCAGATGCTGTTTCATTCAACCAATCAATTACCGCTGAACTGCGCTTTTGATATGCCTGCACTGCAAGACCGAGGCCATCCCAATCTTTTAGCGATGGATCTGCAGCAATTACTTTCAATAGCTCTAAGGAGAGCTCTAGGCGTTCTGATTCTTCCGCATCAATGGTCAGAGCAATGTCTTTAGCTTTTGCGGCCCGACATAGCTCTACGACCTGAGGCAATAGTTCATCAAAAGCGCGGTCTTTCATGGCCAATTCATAGCGCGGATGCAGGGCTGATAGTTTGACGGAAATGCTAGGTTGCGCGAAAATATCCCCCGTATTGCGGTAGTTGGCAACAGATTCAATCCCTTGCCGGTAAGCCTCAAAATAACGTGCTGCATCAGCTGCAGTTTTCGCGCCTTCACCCAACATATCGTAAGAATGCCTATAGCCACGTGCCTCGTTAGCTTGGGCACGTTTCAAGGCTTCTTCAATGGTTTCACCCATGACAAACTGGCAACCTAAAATCCTCATTGCATGAGCAACAGCTTGGCGAATTGTGGGTTCTGTCATCTTGCGGGAAAGATCGGCAATTCCTTTGATGAGGCTGTTTTTTTCAAGCCCCCACGTCAAAAACAACTCTGTTGTTGCCAGACCTAAAGTTGCCACATTCATTGCCAAAGATCCGGCCTTCCCGAGGTGAGTCAACCAATTAACGGCGCTGATTTTATCGCGGATGAGGGCGGTTTGAGTCACTTTGTCTGGAATGCGCAGTAATGCCTCTGCCAGACACATCAAGGATATGCCTTCTTTGCTGCTCAGGTCATAGGTCTGCAAAAAATTCTCAACACTCACCGCTTTCATCTTTTGTTGGCGTACGCCTTCAATCAACTTTGTTGCGCGGTGGCGAATAGTGAGCTTCTGAGGGTCGCTTAGGGTGATGCTGTCAATCAGTTTAGGAATGAGAGTTTGTTCAGATTCACGGTAAAGCGCGTTAAAAATAGGGCTTAAAGGACTAAACGCATATTTTGGCGGAATGATCGTCATTTTACTTTAGATTTATTAAAGTTTTTACTTAATATCCAACCTACTTGAAGAAGTGGAATTATGGCAAGCAGATTTGGTGCGATTTTTTTCTAAAAGGATGAGGATCATAGCCAACTCTCTTTGAAGAATTCTAGCAGGAAAACGCGCCCCAAAACGCGCAAACAAAAACGGTGTCCCCAATAATATCTCTAAGCTATGAAGAAAATAACTCAGCCTAAATAAAAATATGCTCTTGTGTTGTAACTTTAAACAGTTGTATAAAAGTTTGTATTGGATAAATCAGACATGTGGGGGATACATGCGCCAATCGCTTCAGCGGGATACTGTGCCTATAGATTTTCCTGTTCAGAGTTCAACTGAGGAGGAAAGTTACTTAACAGGTTATCCTTCGCTTTCTGAATGCTTAAATCGTCTTTCTAGCTTATCTAATGCGGTTTTAGAAGATGAGAGAGGCAACTCCTCACCTTTAAAAAGGCTAGCGCGGGAAGTGCAAGAATTGATGCAACTTCTCTCGATTCATCAGAGTTTTTTAGCAGGTCAGCCATCAACAGAGCAGCAGACAAAAATCCACTATATGGCATTTTATGATGGGTTGACCGGCATTGCTAACCGTCAATTTTTTGAGATGCATCTTAAGCAACTCATCAAATCGACTAACTCAGAATCAATTTTTTATCTCATCTTTCTTGATCTTGATGGTTTTAAAGAAATTAATGATACTTACGGTCATGAAGTAGGGGACATTCTTTTAAAAAATGTCGCAAAAAGATTACGCCATAATCTGAGGCGCGATGATGTTGTCGCCCGGTTTGGTGGGGATGAGTTTACCATTTTGCTTAATTTCCATGAAAAACAAAATTTAGATTTAATTTTACGGAGGATGATTTCCTTTATCTCTCAACCCTATAATATCAATTCACTTAATTTAAATATAAACGTGAGTTTGGGTGTTTCTAAATATCCAGCTTCAGGTGAATCTTATGAGAATTTAATTAAAAAAGCTGACATGGCGATGTATATGTCCAAGTCGAAAGGCAATAATCTGTATACGCTGAGTTTTTAGCTTTTTTACTTCATGATTGTTATCGTGGGCAAAGCCGATGAGCCTTCAGGCGCAGCAAGCCAGATTATATTTTTTTCATCAAGTCACATCAGAGATGCCTTGCTGCGTGGCAATCTCCTGGTCTTATGGGCCAGGAATTCGCTTCGGCCGCCTAGAAGTTCCTGACAATGGCTAAGGATGGAAAAACACTTGGACAAATGCTAGGCTCTGTGCACCTAATGATTATAAATTTTGCCGTCTTCTTTATCAAAATTAAAAGGCTGTCTCTAACCTAGTAAAATTACCCGAAAACTGGCATTCTCATCAATAAAAACTATCGAGTTGTTACAATGAAAAATGTTGCTTCAGCAAAAAGTGTTTTTGCCTATATTTTTTCGTCTATTCGCCGGTTCCCCTCCAGTATTGCGACCATGATTTTGGTAGCATTGGTGTGGTCAGTAGATGTCTCGCTGGCGCCTTATCTTTTAAAAACTATTTTGAATCAGGTCGCTGATGCACCCAGCACAAATCTTTGGACGGCGGTAGGAGGAACCGTTTGCCTTTATCTCAGTCTATCATTTATTTTATCGACAGTTTTTCGTCTCTATGATTATTTTGTCACAATTAAGATGATCCCAGAGATGCGTCGTCATATTGCCACCACAGCAGTAGAAAAATTGATAGGTCAAAGTCATCAATTCTATCAGAACAATTTTACGGGAAGTTTAGTAAATAAAGTCAATGACTTAACGAATAGTGTGCCAGACATTATTCAAATTACCACCGATCGATTTTTAAGTCTAAACTTGGTGATATTGATTGCGGTTTTCTCACTCTGGCATGTGGGGACGGTTTTTGCCTTATGTATGCTTGGCTGGGCGACTATCTTTGTGATAGGGGCCTTATTGCTAACAGGACGCATGAATAAGTTGTCTGATGATTGGTCAGAACGAGGCTCAATTATCACTGGGGAAATAGTGGATGCATTATCAAATATTCTCTCCATCCGGCTTTTTTCTAGAAAAAGAAGTGAAATTCGCAGTCTCACTCAAAGTTTTGACGCAGCAGTGACGGCGGAAAAGAAAATGCAATGGCTCAACTTTTGGGTGTGGTTTACCTATGGGTATTCGTTTTTCTTTACTCAAGTATTGAATTTTTATTTTCTCATCCAAGGGCAGCAAGAAGGTTGGATCACCGTTGGTGATTTTGTGATTGTGTTAATGATTAATATTTCGATTGTTGAATTTATGTGGCAGGTCACCCGTGAATTTCCCCATTTTACCAAATTATTTGGCAAAATTAGCCAGGCGCTCAGAGCTATTCAAGCGGAAATAGAGATTAAGGATCAGCCAGGAGCCCAAGCCCTCACTGTTCAGCACGGCGAAATTACCTTTAAGCAGGTGCAGTTTAAATACAAGGAAGCAGAAGCTCTCTTTAAGAATCAATCCATCACCATTCAAGGGCGGGAGAAGGTGGGCTTGGTTGGTTATTCTGGGAGTGGTAAGACAACTTTTGCGAACCTCATTTTGCGTCTGTATGAGGTGACTTCTGGCCAAATTTTGATTGATGGGCAGAACATAGCAGAAGTCACCCAAGAGTCATTGCATAGGTCCATCAGTATGATTCCCCAAGATCCCTCGCTTTTCCATCGTTCCATCATGGAAAACATTTGTTATGGTAAGTTAGAAGCAAGTGATGACGAGGTGATTGAAGCTGCCAAAAAGGCCCATGCCCATGACTTCATTATGGCCATGCCCCAAGGATATAACTCATTTGTAGGCGAGCGAGGTGTGAAGCTTTCTGGGGGGCAACGTCAACGCTTGGCGATTGCTCGGGCTATTTTAAAAAATGCACCGATTCTCATTTTGGATGAAGCCACCTCACAGCTTGATTCTGTAACTGAAAGCGAAATCCAGAACTCAATGGCTAAGCTTATGGCGGGTAAAACGACGATAATTATTGCTCACCGCCTGTCAACTTTATTGCATATGGATCGCATTTTGGTCTTTGATCGTGGGAAGATTGTTGAATCAGGCTCCCATTGTGATTTGCTTGACAATTCAACAATTTACAAGACTTTGTGGAATAAGCAGGTGGGAGGATTCTTACCTGAAACTGAATAGATTATAGTAGGATAAATTTAACCTTAACCTTAGAAAGAAAAGCTATGCAATATGAACGTCAAGAAGTGCCGCATAAACTGTTGGTAGGAATCACTGCGCGGACAAGCTTTGCCAAGGAAACGAATCCTCTTACCTCAGAAATTACCAAGTTAGTAACCAGATATTTGAACGAAGAGACGGCCAATAAAATCCCCAATCGTAAATCGCCGGGCGTGGGTATTTGTGCCTATACGGACTACACTAACGAGTATTTAGGAGAGTACACTTATTTTATCGGTGAAGAAGTGACTGAGGTAGATGAGTTGCCTGAAGGAATAAGTATGCTTGAAATTCCAGCCGGTACCTATTTAAAGCTAACAACCGATTCTGGCGCTATGCCCTTTGTTATCATTAATGCTTGGCAAAAAATCTGGCAGCTGTTTCAAGGCGGCGACCAGGGAAAACGTCGTTATCAGATCGACTTTGAAGTCTACGATAAGCGCGCCAAGGATCCTCAAAGCACTATTGTTGACCTATTTGTCGGGGTGGAATAGGCGCTAAGAGACCTAGAGTACTGTGTTGTTCAGTGTCGCAAAGGCTAGCATGGCCTATGGCACTGTGCTCTTTCAGCTATCCCTGTCATTTCACTCCAAATTCACTGTATGAATCGTCTCAAGTAGATCATTTTTTAATAAAATGGCCGCAGCGTGGCGTTTGACCTTGCCGCTAGTGGTGAGAGGCAAGCTGCCTCGCGAAACAAAAATAATGCGATCAATTTTTAAAAGTAATTTTTCTTTAATATGAGTGTGCACTTGAAGTGAAAGCGCTTCTAAATCACTAGCATTTTGGATTTCTTTAACTATCACAATCTCTGGTTTTTCCTGGTGCTCAAGGAGTAATGCTGCGGTTCTATAGGTAGGATCAGGGGCAAAAGTATCCTCAATCAACCCTTCAATTTCTTCAGCGGAAATGTCCTTACCTTCGACGGTTACCAGGTCTTTAATTCGACCAATGATAAATAAATGCCCTTGATCATCAACAAACCCCGAATCCCCTGTGCGTAAATATTGTTCTTCTTCTCCAATAAACTGCTGATTGAAAGAGAGGTCGGTTGATACCGTATCGCGGTAGTACCCAAGCGCGAGGGATTTTCCTTTGATCCAAACTTCACCAATTTCATAAGGCAGTCGGGGACGTAAAGTATAGCGATCAACGATACGGCACGAAATGTTGTGCAATAGTTTTCCGCTGGAAACGAGATCAACCGTGTTAACTGATTTATCGTCACAAGGGATGAGTTTTCCCTCATGGAGACTTACCCGGGAGAAAGATTGGATGTAGGGCGCTTGCTTTACGTCCTTACAAGAAACCATCAGGGTGGCTTCGGCCAGACCATAGGCGGGAACAAAACTTTCCCATTTAAATCCAGTGATTTTAAAGGTTTCGTAAAAACGGCAAAGGGTTTGGGCCCGTACCATCTCAGAGCTATTAATGGCGATACGCAAATGGCTGAGATCCAAAGAGTCGTTATTATCCTTCTGAAACCTATGACGACACAGATCATAGGCAAGATTAGGAGCTGCAGTGATTGTGGCCCAGTGATGCGCAATGTTTCTAAGCCATTGAAGGGGATCGCGTAAAAACGACTTTGGCGAACTTAAATGAGTTGGAAACTTCACGTATCGTAATAACTTCGTATAGCATACATTATACGAAGTTATACGATTACAATGAAAAATGTTGCTTCAGCAAAAAGTGTTTTTGCCTATATTTTTTCGTCTATTCGCCGGTTCCCCTCCAGTATTGCGACCATGATTTTGGTAGCATTGGTGTGGTCAGTAGATGTCTCGCTGGCGCCTTATCTTTTTAAAAACTATTTTGAATCAGGTCGCTGATGCACCCAGCACAAATCT
>NZ_JQAK01000001.1:138068-146580 GCF_000757605.1 Candidatus Paracaedibacter symbiosus
CGCAAAACACCTGAAGCGGTTAGACAACCATGCGTCAAAATGTCGTCAAATATTTCCGTAATAACTTCGTATAGCATACATTATACGAAGTTATACGACCTTAGGGAAATGAGTCGTTCCTGATGAAGCTTGGAGAAAAATAGGTCTCTCTGGATGATAATTGATTGGTAGTAAAGCGACGTCTTTAGGGTGGGTATTAAGAATATCTTTGATAAGTTTGATGGGAGTATGATGAAAGTGATCTCCCAGAATAGCTTCTTCAATTCTGCTATCATGAATCACCAGGCGGACTGGGATTTTCTGTAGTAATGACTCAATTCTTGCCATATCATGGCGAGATTTAATCGGAAAAGTGGGCAGAAAAATCCGGTTTGCCAGTATGCAGGCATAAATCAGTTTAATGTAATTTAGAGAAGGACTTACGGCAATCAAAATAATATCTTCGTCTTGCGTTAGTTCTTGCAGGATAAGAGCAATTCGTCGACATTCGCTGAATAACTCGCCGTAAGTAACTGCTTCAGTAATATCCGAGGATGTTGAAAAAGTGTAGGCAAGGTCATCTGGAGAATCTTTCATGCGAGCATGAATAATCTCGCTTAGAAATAAGCTAGTCATAGGGTTTCCAATGTGTCTTTGTTACCATTGCCTATTATAGAAAGTAAACCTGGGTGAGACAATTTCAATGTAGAAGGCAGAAAAAATTAAAAGACTTCTCTTTAATATTTATATCGAGTTCATATTTCCTTTATACCCAGCAACAAGTTTAGTCAATTTTAACTGTTTAGAAGGAAATTCAAACTATAGTATTTGCTATAAAGATTGTATCAGGATGAACTGATTGCAGCGTATGAATGGAGTTTTCCCATGGCAAAACAAAATGAAAAGACTGAAAAGAATGGTTCCAAGAGCGGTGAAATTGTTCGTCACCCCACCAAACTTCATGAAAGCTTTCTTGCAAAGCCAGCTTATCATCGAACTAAGGCAGATCGTTACGATGCCGGGAAAAAGCTACGCCTTCATTGTCCACCCAAATCTCATTCAGAACTAAATGCGCACGACCGCCCAAATCCTATTGACCTTTTAATTGAGTCCGGCGCCAGCCGCAATCAGGAACTCTTGCCGATTCGGTACGGTCGAATGAGTGTTTCACCATTTACATTCTATCGTGGTGCTGCGGCAATCATGGCCTCAGATCTCTCCCGCACTCCAACAACAGGATATTATGTACAAGCGTGTGGGGACTGCCATTTAGCGAATTTTGGCGCGTTTGCCACTGCAGAACATCGCATTGTTTTTGATGTGAATGACTTTGACGAAACCTATCCAGCGCCATGGGAATGGGACTTAAAACGCTTAGCTGCAAGTTTTGTGATCGCTTGTCAAAATAATGGTTTTTCAGCCGATGATACCCACTTTGTTGCTCGCCATCTTGTTCAATGCTATAACCAAAAAATGCATGAATTAGCAGAAATGCCAGTGTTAGAGGCTTGGGCCTACATCATGGATTATCAAGAGCTGATCAAGATGTTTAAGGATAAGAAGTTAGAAAAAATTTCCAAAAAACAATTATCTAAAGCACAAAAAGTTGATGGCATTCATGAAATGATCAAAATGGCCCACGTGGTGCATGGTCAACCAAAAATTATTGATGTCCCGCCATTAATTTTCCACTCAGATGAGCAAGCGCACCCCGGTTTTATTGAAAGTGCTCATCGTACGGTGAAGAAATATCAAAGTAGTCTGCCGATTGAACGTCGTATTTTGCTGGATAAATATGAACTTGCTGATATCGCCATGAAGGTCGTTGGTGTGGGAAGTGTGGGAACTTTTTGTGCTGCCGCCTTGTTCTTTGCTGGCGAAAATGATCCGCTTTTCTTGCAGATTAAAGAAGCTCAACGATCTGTTCTTGAACCTTATGTCAACCAACGTAGTTTTATTAGTCAGGGCGAGCGGGTTGTCTATGGGCAACGGATTATGCAGGCAGCAGGCGACATTTTCCTTGGCCACCTGATTGGGGATGTGAGCGGCAGACATTATTATATCCGCAAACTGCACGATGTGAAGATTAAACCAATGATTGAAAGCTTTAACGTGACAGATATGTTGGATTACGCTCGTTATTGTGGATGGACTTTGGCGAGAGCTCATGGCAGATCTGCTGACCCTGCAATTATTGCTGGGTATATGGGGAAAGGTAAAGAAATAGCTGAAGCGATTGCTGATTTCTCCTTCGCCTATGCGGATTTGAACTTACGTGATCACCATCTATTGCTCAATGCTATTAAGGCTAAAATAGTCCCAGCCAAGTTGGATATTGAGTAGGCAGGGGAGTCAGTCTAATTCGTCACCACGAGCCCTCATTAGAGGGCGTAGTGATCACTTGATGTTATGCGGGAAGGAGATTGCCACGGCGCTTTTGCTTCTCGCAATAACAACCTTGAAATTTTAATGGTAACCAATATAGATGTATTTTCATCTGTTTCTTCTGTTAAATTCAGGTTATAATACACGCAAAACACCTGAAGCGGTTAGACAACCATGCGTCAAAATGTCGTCAAATATTTCATGCTAGGCGTCCTTGCAACTACAATTGTGGGTTATGGCGTTGCGGAAGAAAAGCAATCTTTCTTGGGTAAACTCATTCATAAAGATTCTGAAAAAAATACCTCACAAACGTCAAGCAAACAAGTTCCTGAAAAACGGGAGCAAATCAGCTTTTCTTTTGCCCCAGTGGTGAACAAGGCAAAACCAGCGGTGGTGAGTATCTATGCGCTGCAGGTGACGGAGCGACGATTACAGAACCCCTTATTTGATGAGGAATTTTTCAATCTTTTCTTGGGTAACCGGCGTGGTTTTGGCGACATTCCACGCCAGCAAGTTGAGCGGTCGTTGGGGTCAGGGGTGATTATCGATTCTGAAGGGATTATCATTACCTGTCATCACGTGATACGCAATGCTAAAGCAATCCAGGTAAAGCTTGACGACAATCGCACTTTTGAAGCCGAAATCGTCGTGAATGACGTGAAAAATGATCTGGCGGTGATCAAAATTAATCCCGCTGGTAATCACGTTGGTAAAGACAAACTCTCTTTACCATTCATTCCGTTGGGCGATACAAAAAACCTCGAAGTCGGAGATCTGGTGATCGCCATTGGTAATCCTTTTGGAATTGGGCTCACCGTCACTAACGGCATCATTTCTGCCCTTTCACGTAACTTTAATGATCAAATATTGCTGCAAACAGATGCGCCGATTAACCCTGGGAATTCGGGTGGCGCCCTTGTGGATATGAAAGGCAACCTCATCGCTATTCCCAATGCCATTTTGTCAAAGACAGGGGCTTCCCATGGGGTGGGATTTGCCATTCCGTCCGCCGTAATTCGCCCGTTATTAATGGCCGCTAAAGGCGATGGCAAAGTTATTTATCCATGGGATGGAATTAAATTAAAATCCATGTCAGCGGAAGAAGCAGAATCCTTTGGCTTTGACAGGCCGTCTGGTGTGCTGGTGGTGTCGTGTCATCCCCAAAGCCCAGCTTTAAAAGCAGGACTCAAAGCCGGAGATATCATCACTAAAATCAATGGTCATCCTATTCAAATTGAAGAGGACTATAAGGTTATGCTTCAAAGCATCACCATTGGCAATCCGATTCAGCTTACCATCACCCGTAAAGGTAAAGAAGAGGCCATTAATTTTAGCTTGATTGCGCCGCCAGCAAGCCCGGATCCCACCGTGCAATTAGTCGCAGAGGCGGGGCCTTTTGCTGGAGTGAAGGTCGCCAATATGTCGCCAGCTTTGGCTTTAGAATACAATCTGGCTGAGCTCAATCGTGCCGGCGTGGTCGTGGTGGAAACACCGGTTAATGGTTTTGGATTTGGCTTTATTGGAGTTCAGCCCGGTGATATCATCGAAGAAGTCAACGGCCAAAAAATTACGACCGTTAAGCAATTGATCTCCCTCATGAAAAAACCTGTGCGGCATATGGGGATCCGGCGAGGGGATTCTGTAATAATGATTCAGGCGCAATGATGGACTTCTTTCAAAATCATCGCCTTTTGCTTCCTTGTGGTGTTGAAAAATCCTTCGTCGTAATCCTGGCTAGAAACCAAAATTCTTAGTTGAGAAGGAAGTCCAATGGCTGATCATTCTATAGAAAAACCTCTTGCCGAGTTGCTGCGTCCCCAATTGCTGAAGGATGTGGTGGGGCAGTCACATCTTTTGGGCGAGAATGGGACGATCCGACAATTATTGGTGCTTCACCGCTTACCCTCACTCATTCTTTGGGGACCTCCTGGCTCAGGTAAAACGACATTAGCACGATTGATCTCTAAAGAAACGGGGCGTGCGTTTGTCCAGTTATCTGCCGTTTTTGCTGGAGTGGCGGATTTGCGTAAAGTTTTTGAGCAAGCTCAATCAACCCCTGGCATGATCTTATTTATTGATGAAATTCATCGCTTCAATAAGTCACAGCAGGATGCGCTGTTGGGACCCGTTGAATCAGGTCTGGTCATTTTGATTGGCGCTACGACCGAAAATCCCTCTTTTTCTTTAAATTCAGCGTTGTTGTCTCGGGCGCGCGTGCTCGTCCTCAATCGGCTTGCTGATGAAGAGCTGGAACTCTTGTTGCAAAAAGCAGAAAGCCATTTGGGTAAGCGTCTAGCCTTAAGTGAGGCAGCTCGTCAAGCTGTGATAAGTCTTGCGGATGGTGATGCGCGGATGTTGCTCAACTATGTTGAGACGGTGGCTGCGTTGAATCCAGCGACGGATTTAAGCGCAGAAGAGTTAGGAAAAGTATTGCAGAAGCGCGCGGCGCTTTATGATAAAAACCAAGAATATCATTATAATCTGATCAGTGCTTTTATTAAATCGATGCGAGGATCTGACCCCGATGCAGCGCTTTATTGGATGGCACGAATGCTGGAAGGCGGAGAGGATCCTTTGTATTTGGCGCGGCGTCTCATCCGGTTTGCCAGTGAGGATATTGGCTTGGCTGACCCCCAAGCGCTCACTCACGCCCTCACGGTTTACCAATGTTATGAACGATTAGGCTCGCCTGAGGGAGAGCTTGCGATCGCGAATGCGGTTGTGTATTTGGCAACAGCGCCAAAGTCAAACGCGGTCTATATGGCGTTAAAAAAAGTGAGAAAAGCAGCCAGCCAAACAGGATCGTTACCCCCACCAAAGCATATCCTCAACGCTCCTACAAAATTGATGCAACAAGAAGGATACGGCGAGGGATATCAATATGATCATGATGCTCCCGACGCTTTTTCTGGACAAAACTTCTTCCCCGAGGAGATGAAACGACAGACGTTCTATACGCCAGTGGAGCGAGGGTTTGAGCGGGAAATCAGCAAGCGTCTCGACTATTGGAATAAGTTGAGATCGCAACGTTAAGCAAAAGCAGGTTGATTTTATTAAAGATCTTGCTATAGGTTTAGATTCTAGGTTCTATGCACTTCATTCACACAACCTTCAGGAATCCTTATGCCAGTCCTTACTTTAGATGATTTAAAAGAATTAAAATCGGGCAAAAACCGATTGTTAGGCCTTGATTTGGGCGAGAAAACTATTGGCCTGGCACTGTCGGACATCACCTGGTTTATTTCAAGTCCTCTAGAGGTTATTCGTCGCAGCACCCTTGAAAATGACTATAAAGCGTTGCAAAAAGTAATAAATGATTTTAGTGTTGCTGGCTTTGTTATTGGGCTGCCCCTTAATATGAATGGCAGCGAAGGCCCTCAGGCGCAAAAGGCGCGCGCCTTTATTGATG
Source organism: Candidatus Paracaedibacter symbiosus (assembly GCF_000757605.1). Lineage (GTDB taxonomy): Bacteria > Pseudomonadota > Alphaproteobacteria > Paracaedibacterales > Paracaedibacteraceae > Paracaedibacter_A > Paracaedibacter_A symbiosus. The sequence continues at coordinate 143,842 of NZ_JQAK01000001.1, forward strand.
CGCTGTTAACCGTGATCGATATTCCGGTTTATTTTTGGGATGAGCGTCTGTCCACCGTGGCTGTGACAAGGACATTGTTAGAAGCTGATCTATCACGCAAAAAACGGGCCCAAGTGGTTGATAAAATGGCTGCGACCTTTATCTTGCAAGGAGCCCTTGATCGCTTCAGGTAGGGGCTGTTGTCCCAAAAAAACTGGTGATAAATATTATTATACTTCTTGGTTGTATCAACACCGTCTTAGAACAATTCCCGCTTTCAGCTTAGATTTTCACCCATTACATTCCCTCTGGCGAGAATTAAGTCACTAATTTAACTTAAACAAAAATAGATTATTGAATAATGATAAAATCATTCTTATATCAAATACATAATGTATACTTTTAGAAGAGAATTTCTTATGAACTTTTTTCGCTATGCCATATTAATTCCTGGCTTAATTTCAATGACTTTTGCTGCGGAAGAGGAAGGGGATTTTTCACCCGCGGCATTAAGGATTGTGCAGCATCTACCTACTCCCCTGAGGAAGGAATCATTATCATTTCAAATGTCCTGGGAACCTATTTCCAATGAATTACCTGGGAATTATTTTGGGGAGTATATTAATACTATAATTCGCGAAGATGGCATAGGCAAAAGTCTTAAAGGCGATGAAAAAATGCCCTCATATGGATCTATTCCCTTTAGAAAGAAAAAAGTCAGGGATAGTGATTGGCAGGACTTTTGGGAACAAGCTAGTAAAATATTTGAAACTTTGGAAGATGAGAGCAATCCTTTTGGATTTTACTTCCAAGGAGTTTTTACATTTTATGGTTATACTCTATCCCAAGAAGACGAAGATACCCAAAAAAATATAAAGGGCAAAGCTAGACAGCTTTTAAATAAAGCAAGCGAAAATCATTATGTTCGAGCAACGCAATTTATGCTCAAACATAATTTATGGAGCGATAAATATGCATGGGACGATAATCAAATAACGCAAGATGCCCTGGAAATTAGAGAAGCAAAAATTCTAGCACCACACAAAATAATCTCTCAGCATATTAAAACCCACAAGGCAAACGGAACCACTTCTTGGAAAGAGATTAACACACTTAAAAAATTGCTGGATTTACTTCCTGGAGAGCCAAAGCAGCACGAACAAATTTTCTCATTATGGGCAAACGATTTAGCTAATCGCCTTACTTTATGTAAAAAAAGGGACTCACTCCCATTACCGGCAACCCTATTACTAGCTTATACTTTTTCTAGTTCACTTGTTTATGGGGCTAACTGCATATCAAATTTGGATAAGGGAAACAGTGATGAAGAGCCATACAATGTAGCAATAGGCGTTACCCAAGGCCTTGCAAGTGTCACAGGAATTATAACTGGAATAGCAAATACACCTAGCTTTCTTAATTTGTGGTATAGCAGTAACTTTCGGTCCTTGGATGGCAGTTGGACTTGGCCTCAAAGGTTGGTGTTACTTCCCTCATCCTATTCTAGTGAGGAAATTGCTAGACAATCTTACCTTATCGCCCTGTATGGCATTTTATATAATAAGGTAACCTTGCTAGAAGGGGAAACTCCTGAGTCGGCTCAATCTCAAAAATATATTGAAAAACTAAGAAAACTCACTCTTTCTTCTTATCAAGGTTATTATCCTGCTGCTTTAAGCACTGTAATTACAAAGAAAGAAGAAGAAAATTTCAACCTTTAATCGGAGATTAAATAAACATGAAGTTGACCAAAATAATATTTGTTATATATTTAGGAGTACTGACAAGTATGGGCTTGCCTGCCTTAGCGGCGGATCGAATTTCCGAGGCAGGTCCCCTTTCAGAATTTCAAGTGTTGAGGATAGAACTCAAAGAAAAAGTCCTACCCTTTAACGTTGGTACCTTGTTTAAGAACCATCAGTTGCCGAAAACTCAGAAAGACATCGATCTTGTTAAGAAGGCTTATTCTATTGGAGTAGAAAAGCTAGAAAATGGCGAAGGGATAAAGGCTGTGCCTTATCTAGCTTATGCAGAATCGTACTGGCTACCGGAAAGTCTTAGATATCTAGACAATATACAATCTGGACGATATGAAAATATACCTGATAATGTACGGAAGGAGATAAAAAAAGCTTTTCCTACTCTCAATATAGCCAAGCTTCATAGGAAGTATGAAGGGTTTTGGGAACCTAATGTAAAAGATTTAAGAAGTCAACAAAACTCTTCAATGCTAGCATATGTTCGAAAGTTTATCTTTGGGGATGGTAATCCGTCGTTTCCGAATGCTAAACCTATGGAAAGCATTTCGTCAGAAGAGCTTTTTCCTGAACAACGGAAAAATTCACCAGCACGCGAAAATTCACCTTATAGTTCCGATAGTTCCGACAGCAGAGAAGGAACGGTGGAGGATATCACTCCTTTGCTACCAGGGGATCACCATGGCAAAAAAATAAAGAAAGACTGACTTCTAAACAAAATTTTTACCTATAATTGAATAAAAAGAAGTAACTGTTGTAAGTACCGTAATCCTAAAAAAATAAAAAAGATTTAGAACTTTAAAATTATGAACATAACCAAAATAATATTCGTTATATCCTTAGGATTACTAACAATAATGGGCTTGCCTGCCTTAGCGGCGAGTCGAATTTCCGAGGCAGATCCCGTTTCAGAATTTCAAGTGTTGAGGATTTCGTATAACTTCGTATAATGTATGCTATACGAAGTTATTACGGAGAATTAAGTCACTAATTTAACTTAAAC
>NZ_JQAK01000001.1:146861-171213 GCF_000757605.1 Candidatus Paracaedibacter symbiosus
CCCGGGACATCGCCACTTGGCCCTTTTTAAAGGCTTCTCGTATAACTTCGTATAATGCATGCTATACGAAGTTATTACGTAATATTCGTTATATCCTTAGGATTACTAACAATAATGGGCTTGCCTGCCTTAGCGGCGAGTCGAATTTCCGAGGCAGATCCCGTTTCAGAATTTCAAGTGTTGAGGATTGAACTCAAAGAAAAGGTACAGCCCTTTAGAAATTATGGCCCGTTTACAACCCATCACTTGCCAAAAACTCAGAAAGAAATCGATCTTGCCGAAGAGGCTTATAATATTGGAATAAATATGCTAAGAAACGACGAAGGGGTAAAGGCTTTGCCTTATCTTGCTTATGCTGAATCTTACTGGTTACCGGAAAGTCTTGATGGTCTATGGAAAGTAGCAACGGGGCAATACAAAAATATACCCGATAATGTATGTAAGGAGATAAAAAAAGCTTTTCCTACTCGCAATATAGCTAAGCTTCATAGGAAGTATGAAGGGTTTTGGGAACCTAATGTAGAATATTTAAGAAATCAACAAAACTCTTCAATGCTAGCATATGTTCGAAAGTTTATCTTTGGGGATGGTAATCCGTCGTTTCCGAATACTAAACCTATGGAAAGCATTTCGTCAGAAGAGCTTTTTCCTGAACAACGGGAAAATTCACCAGCACGCGAAAATTCACCTTATAGTTCCGATAGTTCCGACAGTAGAGAAGGTACGGTGGAGGATATCACTCCTTTGCTACTAGGGGATCACCATGGCAAGAAAATAAAGAAAGACTGACTTCTAAACAAAATTTTTACCTAGGAAGGACGGATTTATTGCGGCCTGAGCGATTTTCAACTTACATCATATCCATCCCAGAACCCTCTCAGTAAACTACGAGTAATTGAATAAAAAGAAGTAATTGTTGTAACTACCGTAATCCTAATCCCCGTTCGTTTTTGGGAGGAGCGTCTGTCCACCACGGGCCCAAATGGTTGATAAAATGGGCTGCGCGACCTTTATATCTTGCAAGGAGCCCTTGATCGCTTCAGGTAGGGGCTGCTGTCCCAAAAAATCTGGTGATAAACATCTCTAAAATGACGCACGAGGTAGCCACAAAAAGTCCTGCAAAGACAATATCACTGAGGAAGTGTTTGCCAACACAAATTCTAAGCAGCCCCATGGTGATGCCAACGAGGAGACTGAGAATAGTCCAAAAAAAGTGATTAGTGGGGTAGATATTATAGCCGACACAAATCAATCCAAACCAAGCAGCGGTATGGCCAGAGACGAAAGAGCGAAAGTTACCGCTTGGCAGACTATGGAAAATGGGCAGGAATTCATGAGTGCTCCCAAACAGAGTAGTTTGCCCCGGTCTTGGTCTCAGCCATATCTCCTTGACGCCATATTCAATCACAACAAAGGCATACAGAGTATATACAACGAAGTAGAGACAGGCCTTCTGCATATTAATTTTCTGCGGTTGCCAGAGCGAGTAAGAAAATAAGCCAGCGGCCAAAGTTGTTGAGATGCTCAATAAGCGGGGATTTCGCCAGAGGAAATGTTTCGATGGCGGGATCAAAAAAATAACTGCTTACCAATATGTCTATCGATGGTTCTGCTAAAAATAACACGCTGCAACTGATCCATAAAATGGTGAGAATCCACAGATTCTTTCTTGCATAAAAGAACATTTTTATACTCCTTGGTTGAAAGGCGCTATCCCTTCGTCCTCTCTTGTTTCTTCAGATTCATCACAAAATTAATAATCTCCGCTACCGCCTTATAGTGTTCAGTGGGGATTTCTTGGCTGACTTCGACACCTTTATAAAGTGCGCGGGCGAGGGGCGGGTTTTGGACGATCGGCACTTTATTCTCACGACCGATATCGCGGATACGAAGCGCCATTAGGTCCAGACCCTTAGCCACAACGACAGGCGCATCCATCGTTTCCGGCTCATACTTCAGGGCAACAGCGTAGTGGGTGGGGTTCATCACAATGACTGATGAATTGGGAACTTCTTTCATCATGTTACGTCGGATAAGCTGTTGAGATAGTTGGCGTTGTCGCTGTTTAATGAGCGGATCACCTTCAGTGTTTTTATGTTCTTTTTTAACTTCCTCTTTGGTCATCTTGAGATTTTTTAAAAATTCATACTTTTGGTATAAATAGTCCAATACGGCAATGAGCGTGAGGAGGCAAATAATGATCAATAGGCACTTCAGGGCCAAGCCTTGAATTGTCCTCAAAAAAAGGTGGGGATGGAGATCCGTCCAGCCTGGTAAAGAGATAATTTTGGAGCCCAAAAAGGTTAACAAACAAGCGGCAATAGCTGAGAGTTTTAGGAGGTTTTTTATGAAGTCAACCAAGGCTTTTTTGGAAATAAGCCTTTTTATCCCGGAGAAGGGAGAGATTCGTTCAAACTTGGGCATCAGCGCATCCATTTGAATGGCGAGTCGCGTTTGTAAAAAACCTGCTCCTAGAGTCGCTGCAATAAGAATAATACCAAGGGGGACAAAACAAATAATAATTTTTAAAAAAACTGACCCCATCAGTCTTTCAACAACCTCGCCATCAAGGTGTATAAGATGCGGTGAAACAATGAAGAGGGCGAGATATTCTTGAATCAACCAGAAACTAAAGGGCAAGAAAATCATAATTGTTAAGGCCAGAGCAACCAGCGCAAACCAATGGGTGACCTCCCGGGACATCGCCACTTGGCCCTTTTTAAAGGCTTCGTCAATTCGGTGCTGCGTCGCTTGTTCCGTTTTTTGATCTTGTTCGGGCTTATCGTCGGCCATCTTATCCTCGAGGTAAATCCTGATAGAGATTAAAGAAATCTTGGACGAAAACAGACATAATCGTCGTGACGCAAATCATTACGCAAATAAGTCCCAATAACACTTGAGCTGGCATCAGCACAAAAAACACCTGGATCTGCGGGACAAGACGGCCAAGCAGACCACCAGAAAAGTTGACAATAAGGCCAGCGATTAAAAAAGGAAAAGCAAGCCTGACACCGAGACTAAAACTGTGGCTAACAATACGAACCATCATGTCTTTGAAATCGCCAAAGGGAAAGCCTCCGGTTGGTGGAAAGGCATCATAAGACTTTATAAAGACATCAATGATTTGATAGTGCGTATTAGTGACAAAAATCAGGGCTGTGGCGCCCATAATCAGGTAGGGGGCAAAGGGTGAGTCTTGTGTCCCCATGGCCGGGTTAAAAATCGTCGCACTTGAAAGGGAAGTCTGGTAGGCAATCAGATTCGCCGAGATTTGCAAAGCATTGAGGAGGATTCGGCCAATAGCCCCTAATGCGAAACCAATGGCTATTTCGCGGACGAGGAAATAAACAGTTTCAGCCCCTACTAGAGTGGTGGCTGGAAGAGTGCCTGCCACCACAGGGGTGATCGCTAGGCTCATGACCACAGCTGTGAGGAGGCGAATCCGCATAGGAATATAAAACTCCCCAAACCCAGGCAGCAACATCATGACGCCCCCTAGGCGTGTAAATACGTAAAAATACGCCAGTAACTCTTCCATGTTAAAAGTTTGGATCATTGGTTTTCTTTACTCATTATTTGCCTAATTTATTTGAACAATTCGGCTGTAAATATCTTCGGCAAAGACACCCAGATTTCCCGCAATATAATTAATTGATAGTGCTAAGACTGCAAACATGGTGAGTAGCTTTGGGACAAAGGTTAAAGTATTTTCCTGAATTTGGGTAAGCGCCTGGAAAATTGAGATCAAAATACCGACTATAAGACTTGCTAATAGCAGGGGAAGACATATCTTGATGGTAACCATCATGGCGGAAATCATCAGATCGTGAACGGTTTCTGGTGTCATGCTAGCTGTAAAACTCTTGTTTCCTAACAAAAATCTTGACACAGAATAGGTCAAGAAGATACAACTTTTGTAAGGCCATCTTTTGATGGCTTTATTTTGTCTCTAAATAAAACATAGACTTTTAAGAAAGTTATAGAAAATGTTTGCAATAATTAAGACCGGTGGTAAGCAATATAAAGTTGCTGAAAACGACGTTCTCCGCGTGGAGAAGTTGGATGTCCAACCCGGCACAACTGTTGAGCTCGAAGTTTTACTTGTTAATGATGGCAAGAAAGACCATGTGGGTATCCCAACTGTTGCCGGCGCTAAAGTACAAGCAACTGTCGTTGAACAGATGCGCGATCGTAAAGTGATCATCTTCAAAAAGACACGTCGACATAATTACCGTCGTAAAAATGGTCATCGTCAAAATTTGACGGTTTTGAAAATCACAAAAATTGCAGCAGGCAAATAAGTCTGTTGAAATAGGAGTAGACTATGGCACAAAAAAAAGCTGGTGGTAGTACCCGTAACGGTCGCGACTCAGAGAGTAAGCGTCTTGGTGTAAAAAAATTTGGTAGTGAATTTGTTTTAGCTGGGAACATTCTTGTTCGTCAGCGCGGAACAAAATTCCACCCTGGAAAAAACGTTGGTATTGGTAAGGATCACACATTGTTTGCCCTTACAGATGGCACCGTTAAGTTTTCAACAGGAATAAAAAATCGCTCATTCGTTTCGATTGAGCCAACTATCTAATCATAGAGACAAGGCTTTGCCAATCTGGCCAAGCCATTAGATTTAACTATATTGTTTTTGCACTACCTTTAGGTGGTGCTTTTTTTTACATTTCAAATATAGTGAATCCAGACACCAATTTCTGGCTTCGCACCTTTGGGTTTACTTTTATCATAGATATAGTGTAGCTAGGTGCTGTAGGAGAATTGTTAAAACTGTATTTGTCATCCCAGCGAAGGTGGGTTATCCAGGTATATATATATTATAAACTTGGGATATCATCAGCCTATGCTGGTATGACAGGTAGATACACTTTAGATTAACCATATCAAAGGAGATATTTATTGTTAAGTGAACAACTTGATAAAGCCAGTTTGAGTTTAAACTATCAGTTTCAGGATAAAAAACTCCTTGAAATGGCTTTGTTACATCCCAGTTTAAAGAAGAAACGTCGCTCCTTTGACTTTGAGAGATTAGAGTTTTTGGGCGATCGTATCTTAGGCTTGGTGATTGCTGAACAATTATTTATTTATTTCGGCCAAGAAAGTGAAGGGGATCTAGCCAAGCGCCTGGCGGTTTTGGTCAGCAGAGACGCGTGTCTTGCAGTTGCACGGACGCTCAAGTTTGATGAGATTTATGATGCACTGGGTGCCGAAGAAGGTGCTAAAAGCACGATTCTTGCTGACGCTATGGAAGCAGTAATTGGTGCTGTTTACCTTGATGGAGGGTTAGATGCGGCAAAAACTGTAATCCATAAACTGTGGCAACCAAAAATTAAATCGACCAAAAAGCCGCCAAAGGATCATAAATCGGCGTTGCAAGAGTGGTCGCAAAAGTTGGGCTATGGCGTCCCTGAATATACAGTTATTGAAATGAGTGGACCTGCCCACGCACCCCATTTCGTTATGCAAGTAAAAGTACAAAATCTTGAGGCACAGGCAACAGGGGCCTCAAAACGGGTTGCCGAGCAAGAAGCAGCTAAAATATTGTTAGAAAAGGTATCTAAATGACAGAATCTATGCCCAAAAATAGGATGACAGAAGTTGGCCATGGTGGTGAAGAACACTCCACCTCAACTCGATGCGGATTTGTGGCCGTACTAGGGCAACCAAATGCTGGTAAATCAACGTTGATTAATAATCTTGTTGGGCACAAAGTATCCATTGTGTCGCACAAGGTGCAGACCACGCGTCAACGCATTTTAGGGATCACCATAAAAGATCAGACGCAAATCATTTTAGTGGACACGCCGGGGATTTTTGAGGCTAAAAAACGTCTTGAAAAAGCGATGGTTTCTGCGGCCTGGACGGCAGGTAAAGAAGCGGATTTAATCGTCGTTTTGCATGATGCTAGCCATAAATATACAGCCGGTACTGAGAAGATTTTAAAGGAACTTGGTGATAAGCGCGCGATTTTAGTCCTCAATAAGGTGGACCAAATTGCCAAAGAAGGCCTCCTAGAACTTATTGCATACTTTAAAGATTACCCGAATGTTGATGATATTTTGATGACATCAGCGCTTACAGGGGATGGCGTTTCAGAACTTGTGGACTATGTAGCAACAAAGTTACCGATAAGTCCCTGGTTGTTTGACGCAGAGCAGATCACGGACATGCCGCAGCGAATGTGGGCGGCCGAAATTACCCGTGAAAAACTGTATCAACAGCTGCATCAGGAATTGCCCTATGAAACCTATGTTGAAACGGAAGCCTGGGAGCGGCAAAAGAACGGTGATATTCGTATTTCTCAGGTGATTTATGTGTCACGTGATGGGCAAAAATCAATCATCCTGGGCAAAGGTGGCCAGCAAATTAAGAAAATAGGGAATGCCGCACGTCAAGAAATTGGCTATTATTTAGGTAAAAATGTCCATCTTTTCTTGTTTGTAAAAGTAGCTGAAAATTGGTCTGATAAGCCAGGGGCTTATCGGCTTATGGGGTTGGATTTTGATGTGTAAACTCGATAAGGAAGAAGCTCAATAAGGAAGATAAATCAATGCAATGGACAGATGTGGGGGTTATCTTAAATGCGCGCGTACATGGCGAGAGGTCTCACATTGTCACGATTTACACAAAAAATCAGGGGCGATGCGCCGGTTTGTTTAAGTCGTCAGCCAAAACAAAAGCTGCTATTCAGCCAGGAAATTTAGTGCAGGCAAAATGGTCGGCGCGCTTGCCTGAGCATCTTGGATTGTGGCAACTGGAGCTGATGGAATCGCCCTCATCAAGAATTTTATCTGATCGATTGAAATTGAATGCGCTCGGTTCAGCTCTCGCTTTGGCGGATTATTTGATGGCTGAGCGACATCAGTACGAAGAGCTCTATGACAGTTTGACAGGGCTTATTACGCAATTGACCCATTGTGATAATTGGTATCAATCTTATAGTGATTATGAACTGAAATTGTTGGAAGATTTAGGGTTCGGCCTTGATCTAACCAAGTGTGCTGTGACGGGAACATCTGATAATTTGACCTATATTTCCCCAAAAACGGGGCGGGCCGTTTCAGCGCAAGCAGGCCTTCCCTATGCCGATCGCCTATTCAAAATTCCCGATTTTTGGCTACAGTCACAAAGTGTTTCACCTGAACAATTGTATCAAGCACTTGTCATTACCAGCTATTTTTTCGAAAAAGATTTGCTTGAGAAAGGGCTTCCTTCCTCAAGGGTGGCCTTACAAAATTTGATAGGAAGAAGTACTCATACCCAAAATACCTGAAGCAGTCTTTAACAGAAGACTGAGCAACCCATGTCTTGAAAAGGCATGGGTTGTCGGCTTGCGCTCCTTATAAGGATACCGAGTTAGATACAGGACATACCGCCGTTAACGTGAATTGTCTGCCCCGTAATGTAAGCTGCTTCTTCCGACCCGAGAAATGCGACAGACGTTGCAATTTCTGTAGCTGTCCCCATGCGCTTCATTGGAATGTTGCCAAGAATTCCTTCTTTAACACTGTCAGAAAGCACCTCTGTCATTGCCGAGGTGATGAAGCCAGGGGCAACACAGTTGACAGTGATGCCACGGGTCGCCAATTCAATCGCCAATGATTTTGAAAGACCAACCATTCCGGCTTTAGAGGCAACATAGTTGACTTGACCAGGGTTCCCCGTAAACCCAACGATCGAAGCGATATTAATGATTCGCCCATAACGGCGTTTCATCATTCCTTTAGATACAGCACGGCAAAGACGGAATGTAGAAGTCAGGTTAACATCAATCACTTCTTGCCAGTCACTATCTTTCATTCGCATGATGAGGGTATCACGGGTAATGCCGGCATTGTTCACGAGAATGTCGATTTTTTCAAGCTTTGCTTCAACCGCTGGAATCAATGCCTCCACGCTGTCTTTATCGGCTAGATTACAAGTGAATACATGGATGCGATCCCCCAATTCCGCCGCAAGTTCATTTAATACAGATTCTCTTGTGCCTGAAATGGCGACAATCGCGCCTTGTTGGTGGAGTATTTTTACAATTTCTTTACCAATACCACCCGTAGCGCCCGTGACAAGAGCAACTTTATTTTCAAAAGCGAACATATTCATTTTTCCTTACTTTTAACTTCCGTGATTACGGCCAATGATGGTTTCATTTCTGGCGCTTCCGAGGCGCATGGACATCACCTACGGTTGCGCTTTTGTTTTAGAAATTCATAGTCCCTGCCTTATAATCTGGAAAGTTAGTATTATTAAAAGACGACAAAACTACTTCTTTGAATCTAACAATTTGATAAAAGCATCTAAATCAGCAATTGTATTGACAAAGGAGGCCGTTAGACCTGGGTCAATGCGCTTAATCAAGCCAGTTAACACTTTTCCTGAACCAACTTCAACGACATGGGTGACGGACAAATCTTGCAAAGTCGCCATCGATTCACGCCAACGAACACGGCCCGTTACTTGCTCAATTAGCAGAGATTTTATTTCTCCCGATGCTAAAACCGGTGCGGTTGTGACGTTAGCAATAATGGGTACCTTTGCATGTTGGGCAATTGTATCGGCCAAAGCATCTGCCATTTCACAAGCAGCTGGTTGCATCAAGGGGCTATGAAAAGGGGCACTGACGGGCAAGGGAAGGGCCCGTTTTGCGCCATTTTTTAAGGCAAGTTCAATGATACGATCAATCGCGGTTTTGTGACCGCTGGCAACGAGTTGACCGGGAGAATTGTCATTAGCGACAACACACAGATCGTCTTCTGAGAGGCTTGCTTGCTTTGTGAGGGATTCTACCGCCTCAATTTCCAGGCCTAAAATGGCGGTCATCGCGCCTTTACCCACAGGGACAGCACGTTGCATTGCCTGACCCCGGAGCTTTAAAAGTCGAGCTGTATCCTTTAAGGTAAATGTACTGGCGGCGCAGTTGGCGGTGTACTCACCTAGGGAATGCCCAGCCATGTAGGCGGTCAGAGAATGTAAAGACTTGCCCATTTCATGTTCAACGGTACGAACAATCGCCATGCTCACAGCCATAAGAGCAGGCTGCGTGTTTTCGGTCAATGTGAGCTGATCGGTATCACCTTCAAAGATGATTTTGCTAAGCTTTTGATTGAGGGCATCATCTACTTCATCAAAAACTGCTTTGGCAGTCGCAAAGCTATTATAAAAGTCGAGGCCCATGCCAATAGCTTGAGATCCTTGACCCGGAAAGATGAGGGTAATCGCCATATGTATTCCTTAATTTCTGTAACTTCCCAGCTTATACCCAAAATACTTGAAGAAGTCGATTTCCGGCTTCGCATGCGTTGGCCATAATCCCGCTTCTTCAAGTGTTTTTTAGTATAGAGGCACTTACTCATTTTTTTGTTCAATATAGAGGGTTCGAAAGAAATTGCCAAGAACCGTTATGGCGTAATTGGTGCGATCGGCGGGATTCGAACCCACGACCTACGGATTAGGAATCCGTCGCTCTATCCTGCTGAGCTACGACCGCCCATTAATGAGCTGATACTAGTCGCAAATGAAGAGAAGATTCAATCTTTTTTTGAGAAAGTTTTAAAAATGATAACTTTACAAATCAATCAAGTATAGTGAATCCAATTGGATATTGGGTAGATAATTATACACCTTGGGTCAATCTGAATTTAAGGGCTCAGGCTAAAATGCTTCGCTGTCATTTAATTTTGAAAAATTTCAAGAAAAGCTATTGGAGGAGATAAAAGCAGGTAAAGATTTGCTGGGCAAAGGAGGAATCTTAACTCCTCTGCCACCTGATTTTACACAACTAATGCGATGAAGGGAGCAATTTTGAGTCGTTTGATAAATTTTCAAGTTTTTCAAAATGACATATGCCCCATAAAAAGCCCATCGTAATAGGTATCATAATAATCCATAGCCCCCAATGACCAAGGATTTCAGTAAGATAGACGAGACCAAAAGACGTAATAATATACATGAGAGCACGGGTTAAAGCATATAGAAAGCTCGTAACAGTAAAACGTTTCAAAATAGGAAAATGTTTAATGAAAATAGCTGAAGAAGGAATTTCTCCTAAAGTTAGATTTAATATAAGAATTTGGAGACCGAAGATATATAATGGATGAGAGGCAACCAGAAGGAGAAAAGGCAGTAAAAGTGCTAAAGCAAGACCCATTTTACCTTTTAACTTTGTAATCTTTAAAGGATGTATTTTTAAACTTAAACACGCCCACAATATACTTGATATGCATAAGGTTATGGATAATAAAAAGTTATGAAAAATCATATCTTGAGCGGAGTAACCGTATAATTCTTTGAAAGTGGGATTAAAGTACATATAGCTTATATAGAAGGTTAATGGCCATCCACAGAAAACAAAAAAATAAGCCATAAACGTTTTCAAATTTCCCCATTCTTGTTCCAAATCTTTTTTAGCGTTTTTTACTTGCCCGTCTTTTATTCTTTTATTTTTCTTCTCAATAAATTCTGGGGTCTCTCGAAGCCTTATTCGTGCAATAGAGCCAATGACAGCAATAGCTGCCCCAATCCAAAAAGCAACCCGCCAATTAAACTGATAATGTGTTACTAACGAAGCAATTGCCAGAGCAGCCATCGAGCCAATAGCTGAAGCAATGCTTACAAAAGAAACCGCTATATACTGAACAGGAGGCTTAGTAATCTCTGTTACATAAATCTGAGCCCCCATAATCTCCCCCATGGAAGATAGCCCTTGGATAATACGGCATAAAGTCACAATCCAAGTTGCAGCAATACCAATTTGGGCATAGGTTGGTAGGTTTGCCATAATCATGCAAGATATAGACATGAGCATGGTAGTAATAATAACAGTTGTCTTTCTTCCTATATTATCCCCAATCCATCCAAAAATTAAGGCTCCAAAAGGTCTTAGAACAAAAGTTGAGCAGAAGGCAAAGGCTGAAAGTAGAGCTGCTGTATGGGGATCTATTTTGGGAAAGAAAAGCTCATTTAGTAAAACAGCCATATGCACGTAGAGCATAAGGTCGAAATATTCAAGAAAAGTACCTATTTGAAGGAGTCCAATAGCCTCTTTTTGATCATGCTTGAGTGAAGAAAGTACTCCCATTTTGTTCCTCGTTCATTAGAAATCAATTACCTTATAATGCTTTTGAAAAAACTTTTCTTAAGGAAATTTTTTCTTTAATTCTCGGGGAGTAGGTCTAAGGAAGGGAGTTACTTAAAAAGAGAAATGCCATAGGATTTGCTGGCCAAGAAAAATACGAGACTCCAGGCCATTCGCCGCGCAGACACCAAAAAGCCAAATCGTCCCAATCAATGGTGGGGGATTGACATGGCTGGCGATGTTACCCCTTGCCTTAAGTCAGGAAGATGGTTGGCGAAGGTTGCTTCTCTCACCCCTAATTAACCGGCTTTTAACTAATATTGCTTATATACAATAAGGGGATGTATTCCATTTTTGCTAGATTTTTATATGGTATGATGTATGGTTAACTTCATGAGTTTTTCTATCGAGTTTTTGACGATTTCTATCTTGATAGGGGGGCTTTTGGCTGCTATTTTTATTAAACCAGATGAGTTCAAAAATACGCGAACATCTGTTTTTGTCTCAATTATGAGCAGTATGGCTGTTATTGTGTTGGGGTTTAATGTCTATGTCTCCACCGTGGGGCTGCAAAACCAGCGGTCGGTTACGAGTGCGCAATTTACTAAAGATTCGGTAGATAAAATGTGGTTATTGCCAAATAACTTACTAACCGAAAAAAAACATGCAAGATCAGAATTTTTATCTAGTTTCTATTATAATAACATCAGCTTGTATAATTTAACGAAAGATTTGCATACTGAGGAAACTATTGAATCGGCATTGGAGGAGCAATATATTGCTATAGTTTTGATACAGTCATGGGAAGATTATTTGACCTTTAGAATGTTAGATAAAACTGGAGACATTGTTTGGCTCTGTAATTTTTTGCAATGGGCGCAAAGTCCTTTCTTAAGGAAAATATTTAAGAATTTAAAGTACAATTTCGCAACAACGACAAGGGATTTTGCCCTGTTGCTCTTTGAATATGCGGATCGCATCCCTGTCCCCTGTACAGATCCAGAAATTTATAACAAGCTGAGCGATGAGATGTTACGTGATCCTAAACTTTTAAGAATCTTTGAAGCTCGATCAAATAAGAAGATATGAACTCTACCCGATACCGTCAAATTAACTTTTCAAGAGTAAGACTAACCTTACTTTAAATACTCTGATCCGATACGTTGCCTGATTTACGCAACTAATGGGATTGAAGGGTTTCATCAAAACGAAGGGCGCTTTTACCAGCGAAAGTGCTCTATTTAAGCTGGTTTATTGGGCTTATCAAAAGATTGCTGAAAAATGGCTTAAGCCCTTATCAAATTGGGCCTTGACCATTTCTTAGCTCTCTGTTTATTTCGAGGGCAGTCTCAAAGTTACAGAATCAATACGGAGATCGGGTAGTCTTTGCGCGGAGTAACCAGGAAAATAATTGACTTGAGAGCATAACTTAACTATAAATTTGGTGAAATCCCAGGATAGTCTCACTCTCTTATTCAACCAAGTTTTTGGTCCTAACGAGAGAGATAATTCACCCAACAAAATGAAGTTTGGGGACTGGGCATTAATAACAATCTGTTATATTAGAATGCTATTTTATTATCTTAGAAGAGTACTCAATGTTATATATTCAATGGGCTTTTTCCCTTTTTCTTTTCTCCTCGCCTGCCTTTGCAGAATTTACGCTTGCTGAAGATTATGAACAAAAAGGGCTTCCCCCCGTAAATCATCAAGGAGACGTTCTGAAAAAACAATTAGAGAATGATTTCCAAAAAGTTGAAGAAAATAGCTCCGATGAGCGAGTTCCTATAAAAATTCCTTACTTAACATGGGAGGAAGCAAAAGCTTTTATTGAGCCTGTAAAATTGCCAGAGACTATAGAGTTTGGGGAAATTGATGTACTCCAGGAAACGATGTTATTAAGCAATCTCGAACTTGCACCGAAAGAGTTGGAGCTTTATAAAGCAGCTCTTGGGGAAGTAGTTATAAACTTTCAAAATTTTTTCCCTACAACTCAGCGCCCAACGCGTAGGGGAAAGCTTTCAAAATTTCAATGGAGTAAGAAGCAACAGGACCTTTTTCACTCTGTGGATCCGAAATTACTATTAGAAGTTGCTGGCAACTTACCCTATGGATCTTTTATTTATGATAATTATTTAGATAAAATTAGATCGGAAATTTTGTTTTATAAGGGGGTTATCATAGGAAAAAGCGAAGATGAAACAGACGCGATTGTTACGAAAGAACTGGAACGAATATTTAATCATACGCATTTCGGGTTCCAGGATGAAAAAGCAAGGGAAGAATATTTAACAACCGGATCTTTCGGTTTTTTACAGGTGGATGAGATTGAAGAAGTTTATAAAGCAACCCTTAAGCTTCTGAACCTTAGTAAAGGAAAAGATACTTTTGTCTTTTTTGGTAATACGCCTTACTGGTTTGGTAGGGCTTTTGAAGCCTTACTAAAAGCTATGCCAGATCATCTGCGTTATATTATTAGCTTTCCTTTTTCTGGCAGCCCTAATCGTGGCAGAGGAAGCATGCCAGTAGATATTAATGATTGCACAACTCCTGAACGCTTAAAATATCTTATGAATTTCCTTGAAGAAAAAGGTCTAAGTCCTAATAATCTATCCCTTGAAGAAGGGGATATCTATTTTGTAGATAATATTGGCTCGGGAGCAGGGCCTGCTTTTGTCATTGAAGAACTCATTCGTGCTTTTCAAGAAAGAGAAAAAAAGACACCCAATATATCTCTTATAACCATGGGAGATTTAAAAAGTTATTTAGAAGAAAATCCCATTCCATCAATGAAGAATCATAGATCTCGATCCATTTATAAAGGAGAAGGTAAAGTTTTTTACCTAGTATTCATAGCACACATTTTACGATAGATTTAATTGAACTCAAGATGGATAGGGCCCATGGGTCTCTTGATAATGTGGGAGAGTATCAGCGTTTTTATCCTGCTTATAATGCGAATAGGTGGAGCTCTACATATAGCTTTCTTCATGCTCTTAGACCTTCAACATATATAGAGAATTTTGCTTTTTATTTTGATTGGCATATTCAAAAATATATTCAAGAAAGTAGAAAATAAATCCTTCCCAAAGTCGGATCAAGGCGGCCTAGCCTCACGGTGCCGTCTTACCTATTAGCTAATAAATTAAAATATGGCGGGTATATTGTCTCAATGCTACAACACATAGGTCAGATTGACAAGCTACATGGCCATGCTTGTTGCACAACCCCCAAAAATGAAGAAACTATTCGTCAATATGTAGGAAATCAGCTTGCCGAAATGGATAAAGTTGACGCAAAGAGTAGACAATTCTGGGCGATGCAAGAAGAGGGGCTTTCTACGCTCCTAAAGTATCTAATTTAATCGTCGATGAAGAAAACAGAGAACAAACTAAGCTCGAAGATAATTTTTTCTTGTAGGCTGCGTTATACGCCTCATTCAGCGACGACTAGTTAGTTTTTATAGTTTCTCTCACAAAATGTAGCTATTTCTTTTTCTTTTTTCTCTTCCTTATAGCGAGTTCACGTTATATTAAACCCTGGGCGAACAGAGCCTTGGGAAATACGCTTAATCAAGGATCTAGCACATTGTATCGAAGGCTTTTCTATAAGCAAATAAGTTGCCCATCCCGCAACTAAACAAATGGGGACGATAATATACCAATCCATCCTAAAGGCCAAACAGATAACCACTAAAGGCGTATGAAGTGCGTAAAGGCTATAGCTACTTTCTATAAGTGGTTTTAAAAAGTATTTTTGAATGGGTAAGAGGTTAGAGTCTTGGCTATTTAACGTTGGTTTATCAAGACTGTGGATCAAGCTGCCAATCATAAGAGTGAAAAGGATCTTTCTAAATTCAATAAGGACACTCCATTCCAATTTTATAAAAGTAAGAAGAGTTGTAATGATAAGCCAAGCTAGAACTATCGATTTGATATTGCGTTTTATTTTTTCTGCAAATTTTCTAGAAATAAATTTCGCCCCAATATACCAGTAGAGTAAAAAACCAAAGAAGCTCCCATTATGCCACCATGATTTAAGAGGTGGAGAAATACTTATAAGAATCACGCCAAGAGAAGTTATTAAAAATAAGCCATACCAGAAGTATTTTTCCTTTATGGAGTTAAGAAAATATATGGCAAACGGATAAAAAAGATATAAGTAAAATTCTACAGCCACAGTTGTTAAGGGGCCATTTCCTTGAAAAGAAAAAGCGAAGAGATGGGGGAAAAAAGAACAAACTCCAGATAACTTTAACAAAATACCCGATAATGAAATCTCGCTTGTTGACGTTATCTCTTTAATGTTAACATTAATTTTAGTGCTCATTAAGAAGGCTAATGCGCCCAGTAAGACAGCCAAAAAGTAAATGGGAGATATTCTAAAAACCCTTTTTATTAAAAAACTTTTGACATCAAAATTATTCTTTCTAAGTCCATTTCGATGAATACAATACCCACTTAAAACGATAAACGCTAAAACAGTTGGATTTGTTTCTCCACTTGACTGGAACACATATATAAATAGCTTATTTATAATTAAAATGTTTTCACTTATGGGAATTGAAAGACGATTTGACCAGGGAATTAAATGAACGAGTAAAACACATAGAGCTAACAAAAACCTCAAGTAGTCTAGTTTTTGAGCTCTTCCTTGGATTAAGACGTCGTTAATCATGAATTGTAACTCCGGCGGTATACGCCTAACTTTGGTATTTCTAGATTTTGGCCAAATTTCAGTATGTAGATCGGTAGAGACCGTCTAAATATGTTTGAAAATTTGAACCAATAAAGCACGAAACGGACACATGTCTATCTACGCTTGTTCTTAACATTCTTGCCTCATTTTTTCAAATATTTAAGTAACCTAGAAGTTTTATAAATTTACAGAGAAGTGTTATATAAAGCTCTCCCCCCACTTGATTTTGCAAAATGTAGCCTTATATAGTATTGCCAGTTAAAAAAGGAGGCATAGAAGCTTGAAAAGGAGCCCAAAGATGGGATGATAGAAATTCCCAATATCAAGCAGCGGCTATGAAAGTCAGGAAAGATATGTCCTTACGGATTACATCACGGATTCTAATGCCTATCCATTTCCGGAGTTACGCACAATTGTTAAAAAATGAAATTGAGCTCGGCAAAAAAGTATGGTTTATTGGGACATTCACTAAAAAAACAGTGCACAAAAGGTAATAATGACAAGTATCAGCCGTCGTGGATTTATGTTAGTTCTTTCCTCTCCTTCTGGCGCAGGAAAAACCTCAATTGCGACAAAAATTCTCGAGGTTGATAAAAATGTGAATGTTTCTATTTCTGTCACCACTCGCCTTATGCGCCCAGGGGAGCGGGAAGGGGAAGATTACTTTTTTGTGACCAAAGAGCAGTTTCAAAGTATGTTGCATAATAATGAATTGTTAGAACATGCTGATGTTTTTGGTCATAGTTACGGCACCCCTAAACACTATGTTTTTGATACTCTTACAGGGGGTAAGGATATTATCTTTGACATTGACTGGCAAGGAACCCAGCAACTCGCGCAATTAGCCCGAGTTGACTTGGTAAGTGTCTTTATTCTTCCTCCGTCTCTAGGAGAGCTGGAAAAACGTTTAAATACCCGTGCGCAAGATAGCGCAGACGTCATCCTCAATCGCATGAAAGAAGCTTCAAATGAAATGAGTCATTGGGCTGAATATGACTATGTGATTGTTAATGAGGACTTAGAGCAAAGCGTCGCCCAAGTGCATGCCATCATTACAGCAGAACGACTTAAGCGTAATCGTCAAAGAGGGTTACTCGATTTTGTTAATAAGCTGCGGGGGGTTAACTAGGACTGCTTGTCTGTACCAGGCATTAGATATATTTTGAAATGGCAATCTTCAGACAGCTGAATCGGCACCTCAAAGAGTTGACAGTAAAGATACCAAATGCACGTCATTGTGCCTATTTCCTAGGGCATACAGATTCATCTCAAACTCACCCACCTCACCCACATTAATTTATAACCAATTGGAAGATTGAGCTTTTTTCATTATTTAGGAAAGTTGAGCAAATTCATGCTTGCTTAATTACTCACAATTTGTTAGCAAATATAAGTCACGTAATAAATGCGGTCGTGGCGGAATTGGTAGACGCGCAGCGTTGAGGTCGCTGTGGGGTAACTCCCGTGGAAGTTCGAGTCTTCTCGACCGCACCATCTAAAGAATTTTCTTTCGAATGATTTATCATTTTCTCTTTTTCTTATGTTTGATTATAGAGACGACATGTGCACTTGAGCACAATCAGGGTGGTTTAATCTTTTTGGAGGATACATCTAGATCTGAAATCAACATGGCTGCGCTGTGGCCTGAAGAAGTTATTAAAATTCAGGGAACCCGCCAACTCCAAATTCAGATCTTAAACCCAAAGACACAGGGGAAATTCCCCATTATTTTGTTTTCTGGCGGGTGGAGCGTTAATTTTCGTCATTATAGTCAAATCTTGAATTCGTTAGTGGCGAAAGGCTATATCATAGTCAATATCGATCATTATTATCAAAAGGACACAGCATCCCATTCCCTTGAGTTTGATGCAGCGGTGGCTGAATTAAAGACGGCGTTGCAGAATCAAGATGCTCAAACAAAAGAAGAACGATTCACCCGCACTAAATTAAGGGCGCTGGATGTTTATTATCACGACATTATTTTTGTCCTACAGCAGTTAAAAGAAATCCTTCACGCCCTGCCCGAAGCAGATCTTTCTCGGATAGCTTTGATGGGCCATTCCCTGGGTGGTAACGCGAATAAAAAGCTGGTTGAAAATCTGGCAACTCTTCCTA
Source organism: Candidatus Paracaedibacter symbiosus (assembly GCF_000757605.1). Lineage (GTDB taxonomy): Bacteria > Pseudomonadota > Alphaproteobacteria > Paracaedibacterales > Paracaedibacteraceae > Paracaedibacter_A > Paracaedibacter_A symbiosus. Next base: position 164,752 of record NZ_JQAK01000001.1, read on the forward strand.
TTCCCTTGGAGATTCAAACAGCAATCAAAGCTTGCGTGTCTCTGGACTCACGTCTGAATCAACTTAATTTAAAGACAACATTTGAAAAACCGAGCTTATTGTTGGGGGCAAATGAGGAGTACAAAAAAACAGATCCCTTAAGGGAGTTACCCCCACAATCCAATCTTCAGCTTATTTTATTGGAACATGCAAGCCATGTTTCTTTTTTGGACACTGTTATTTTTCCGCTGCTTGGCAAAGATACAAAACAGTTGATAGCCGGTTTAAATAGCAGCGCAACAAAAGAAACAGAAAAGTTTCTGGCAAAGGTGAAAACTGATCCTAAAGCTTATTTTAATGGGACCCGAGAAGAGCTAACCGATTTCCTCTACCAAACAGTTGATTATATCAATCAATTTTTAAAAAAGCAGTTATTAACCGCTTAATCTTCACTGCGCTAATCCTATCTATCTCGCGCTCAAATTAACTAGTTAGGTCGCTCCGTAAAGCTCTACTGACACCTAAAATCAATAGAGATAAGAGCGGCCCGATAAGTCTAACAATTATTACCCGCAGCAAAACCTGATGACCAGGCCCACTGAAAATTATATCCGCCCAACCATCCAGTCACATCAACTACTTCACCAATGAAAAATAAACCTGGAACTTTTTTTGAAGCCATTGTCTTAGAAGAGAATTCGTTGGTATCTATGCCACCCGCTGTGACTTCAGCTTTTTTGTATCCCTCAGTTCCGCTGATCGGTACCTTAAAATTATGAAGTTGATCGGCGATAGCGAACAAGCTCTCTTTTTTAAGATCAGTCAGGCTTTTATTAAAGTCAGGATTGCCAGCTAAATGATCAATTAACCGATTGGTGAGATAAGTTTTTAAATAATTAGCTACTGTTTGTTTGTGATTTTTATCCGCCATAAATTGTTGTTTTAGATCAAGTTCTGGAAGAAGGTTGATGCTTATTTCTTCGCCATGAAATTTTTCCAAATAGGAAGAAATCTGTAATATGGCGGGACCACTTAAACCTTTGTGGGTAAATAAAATATTTTCCTTAAAACTCGTCTTTTTATACCAGGCAACCGAGAGGTTTGAGATACCGCTTAATTGGGTAAACATGTCTCGCATTGAATCTGCCACAATTAGAGGAACCAAAGCAGGCCGGGGAGGGATGATCTTCAGGCCAAATTTTTTAGCGATGCGATAACCGAAATCGCTGGCACCCATTTGAGGAATGGATAAACCGCCGCTCGCAATAATAAGAGAATCACTGGTGAATACCCCCTCATTACTGGCGATTTCAAATTGTTCTGTCTTAGAGATATCGATGACGTTGCAATTGAGTTTAATATCCACATCATACTGCTGACATTCATTGAGCATCATATTAATAATCTGTTTGGAGGAACCATCGCAAAACAACTGTCCTAAAGTTTTTTCATGATAAGCAATATGATAAGATTCAACGAGTTTTATAAAATCGTGTTGAGTATAACCCGCTAAGGCTGATTTGACAAAATGAGGGTTTTGACAGATATAATTATTGCTAGAAGCATGTAAATTAGTAAAATTACACCTGCCTCCACCAGAAATTCTTATTTTCTCACCAATTTTGGTTGTATGTTCGATAAGCAGTGTTTTTTTGCCGCGTTTTCCCGCACAGATAGCCGCCATCAATCCGGCTGCCCCAGCACCTATTATTATCACATCATACAGAGAGTTCTTTGTCATCTAAGTTCCTTGGAAGAGGAGAATATTTTTCTTCTTCTTAGTTCGTCATTACGGGGGAGAATAGGCGAGTATAGCCACCTCCCTGTTATATTCTTGAGGAGATTGCCATGTCATTTCATTCATCGCAATGACAAATTAGTCAGAGAAAGTAAAAAACTTAAAAACGTGAGGAAAGTGCAATGAGATTTAGAAGAAAATGAAGGTGTATTTTAGGAAAAAAATCTTGGATGGTGCCGGCTGCAGGACTCGAACTCGCGACCTACTGATTACAAATCAGTTGCTCTACCAACTGAGCTAAGCCGGCATAACCAAGATAATCTATATTTACCAAAACTGTGTCTAATTATGCAATACTTATTTTTCATAAAATGGTGATAATTTTTAAGGGAGGGTATCTGCTAGTTGCCCGGACACACCCCAAAAAGTGAAACACAGTAAACTATTTGTAGGAACATCAGCTTTCTTATATGTTGCATGTGAATGGTAATTCCCCCTTCTGCAGGTATTTCACCTGCGAGTGAGTAGACCAACGGACTCCCACCCTTACATTTATCCCCCATCCTCCGCAGATCATTGGAAGGGAAGAAGGGAGAGCAAGTGAGAAAGGCACACTCCAATCTACTAGATACCTCAGAGAAAATGATTCAAAACTTCCCATAGAACAACAGCTCTCAATAAAGGGATAAATTATTCTTAGCAATCCTTAATTGCTCAGTTATCTCTCTCAAAGCAGGAACAAGAATCCATGAAGAAAATAGTACTTATAGGCCTGAATATAATGATACTTATGAGCATTGTTTTGCCTTCATATAAGGTGGAAGCAAGAAACCATAGTTCTTCGAGCGAGAGGAGAACTGTCAGAATTCTTTCCATTGATGGAGGAGGAATAAGAGGCATTATTCCTGCTGTTATTCTCAAACATATAGAGTCCCGCCTGTTACCCGACCGTCGCCTCGCGGATTGTTTTGATATTATCGCTGGAACATCAGCAGGTGGACTCATCGCCCTTATGCTCACTACGCCCAATCAAAATGGTAGAGCGAAATACTCTGCAGCTGAAATCCTCAATATTTATGAGCAATTTGGCAAAGATGTTTTCTCTCAATCTTTATGGCAAGTGATAAAGTCAGGGAATGGGTGGTGGGACGCAAAATACTCTACTGACGCTCTAGAAAAGTACTTACATATTTATTTTGGCAATACCTGTTTAAGAGAATGCATTACGAATGTGATTGTTCCCGCCTATGAAATTGAATTAGACAAAACTTTCTTTTTTAAATCTTCTCGGGCTCATAAAGAACCCGCTCAAGATTGTTACTTAAAAGATTTGGCCAGAGCTACCTCAGCCGCTCCCACCTATTTTAGGCCTTCATCCATGGTGGATGGAACGGGCAAGCGCACATTATCTCTCATAGACGGAGGTATAGGTGCTAATAATCCCACGTTAGCGGCTGTTATTTATGCAATAGAAATGTTTGGCACTGATATTAATTTCATGATTGTGTCGCTAGGCACAGGCACAAACTATGGAGCTGTCACAAAAAATATTGCCAAAGAGGATGTAGAAACCTCTGGTTTTATTGGATGGGCGCCAAAAATCATTTCTATTATGATGGATGCTGTCAATGATATTACCAACTATGAAATGTATTATGCATTCAATTATGGTCATCCAAAAAGGTACTATCGTTTTCAACCAATTCTCGATTCAGAGCGCACTTACATCGACAATGTAGATCCTGAAAACATTCGAATTCTTAAGCAGTCTGCTGAAAAATTGATTACTGAAAAGCGAGATGAAATAGGAGAAATTGTAAAAATTTTGAATCTTCCCCACTATAAAGTTAGCAGATAAATTAACTCTTGGCGATGAATGCGCTTAAAGACGAAAAAACTAGACGCTTCAGCCAATAGTTGAGTGAGTGTAACTGCTGCCACTTAATGTTTCTTTTAGCTCTTAGTTATTCATGTTCTGTGTAACATAAAAAAGGAATTACTTAACTTTAGAGCACTAATGAATGTGACTAATCAGCCATCTCTGAAAAAAATCCATTTATATTTCTTCTTCAGCTAATTCTCTAAGAGACGAAAGATCATCAATAATAAAGTGATTTTTGACTTTCTTGACAACACTTGCATATAGATTACCATCTTGTGAATCTCCAAGCGTAAAATGAACCATATCACCAACTTTTAAAGTCCCAATATTTTTGCCTGGGTGGACAGCTTTTTCATTAAAATAAACTTCCGAAGAGTTAGGAGATTCAATATACCCATATTCATCTTCAAGCTTGCAAATTCTTCCGTGTTGGGGTGGAATATGATATTTTATCAGATGATGCTCTTTCTGATTAAATTTTTTTAAAACCTGTTCAGCAGCTCTAAAAGATTCATTAACTGCCATATAAGGATCTTCATGTGACCCGGGATGCTTATTCACGACTAATTCCCCTCTGGGAACCTTAATCTCCATGTGAATTTGGTATAAATGGCGCTTATATTTGTTGTGGTGGAAAGCTTCTACAGTAATGCGACAGTGAATAATAAATCTATATAATTTAAAGAGCCTGTTTGCCTTATTGCGAATCGTCTCTTCTAAGGCAACTGAGTGATCAACTTGATGGAAAGTAATTATAAGTTTATCTTCAGTATGTTTATCTTTAAGCATTATTTTCTCTCCATGATCACGAATATTTACGCTTAGCTGATGCATATACCCAACCAACCTAAAAATGCCGGCTTCTGATTTCTCCCTATCGACTCAATTTTAGAAAAAACTCGTTAAAAAGAGCCAACAAAGATGATGAGCGTCGTTTTTGTTTAAAAACCGCCGCATATCCATTTGTCATAACGCCAGATCTTCAGAGGATTTGCGTAGAGTTATGAAGGTTACACAAAAAGTATCTTTTTCCCCATACGCCTTCCTATGCCTATTTTATAATAGCTTGTTCTCAATGTTCCTGTAGGAGAATAAATTTTTTATATTCTCCATAGTTGCGCAATAAACCATTAAATAATAAATGAATCAAGCAACGATAATTCTGTAAATTGGTTTTACCCTTTAAATTGGTTTTACCCTTTAAATTGGTTGTTTAAGCGTTCATATCCACATAACTTTTTGCCATGGTCCAATCTTCATTAATTTCGACCCTGTGGGTCTCCTCATTAACCCTTTCTGCAATATTAGAGGTACGCAGCCGGCAGCGAGGGGGTTCTGAAAACTGCATAATGGTTAAGCTTTCAGGTAAGTTTTGTTCCATCCAATCAGCAGCGGATTTGGAGTGCTATTAATCAAGAACTGGAGGAAACTGCTGAATAAGGATGAATCAGCCCCTTTTATCCGGAAGGATAAAGTTTTCTTCTTAAGGAGGGGATAAGTGGCGCGCCCAAGAAGAGTCGAACTCCTAACCTTCAGATCCGTAGTCTGACGCTCTATCCAATTGAGCTATGGGCGCGTACATAAGATGTTTGTAGGTATATCCGATTTAACGCCCCCATTGCAACATCTTTTTTAAAAAATTTTACTGGCCCTGGGCAGCTATCCTACAACTATCTGTATATGCTGGATTTCCAGCTAAAATTATTATAAATTTTAATGACTATCAAATTATACCCTATAAAGCTCCCTTGGGAGCCCAATTAATATCGGGAGATTTTTGCAATGAAGTTGATTTTGTTCTTGAGTATACTAGCTCTAAAAGCAATAAGTCAAAAAGGATATGCAATGGAAGAATTTCACAAGTTGGTCCCGCCAAAGGCAGCGATTAAAGACCATGAGATAGAGCTGAATGGCATAAAGCTGAAGGACCCTTATGCATGGTTGCGTGATGCCACATGGAAAACACCAGGAGATGGGGTAAAAGATCCAGAAATTCTCGGCTATATCAATGCGGAGAATGATTATACAAAGGCGTTTTTTGCCCCCTTAGAGTCAACAGTTCAAAAAATATTTGAGGAACGCCGTGGTTTTTTGCCAAAAGTAGATGAATCTGTTCCTGTCAAGCGTGGTGACTATTTTTATTATACGCGTCAATCAATTGACCAGAATTATCCTGTCTTTTTAAGGAAAAAAGGAAATCTTGACGCAGAAGAAGAAGTCTATATGGATGTGAACTTAGAGGCGGCAAAGCATTCTTTCTTCAAATTAGGTAGTCTGTCGATTAGTCCATGCCAGAATTTCCTCGCCTATACGGTTGATACAACCGGTAATGAATTCTGTGAGTTAAAAATTCGTGACCTGTCTTCTAAAACGGCACTCGCTGATACTATTCCCAGTGTCGCAGGTGGGGTTGTTTGGGCGGCCGATAGTAGCGGTTTTTATTATACACAATATACGCCCGAATGGCGGGCAAAGAAGCTCTTTCATCATACATTAGGAGCAGCACATATCGATGATCAACTTCTTTATGAAGAAAAGGATACCATTGCGAGCCTCAGTGTGTCGCGTACTTTTGATCGTCGTTATCTTATTCTAGAGGCGGGAACAAAGGATGAAAATGCTGTTTATATTTTAGATCTGACTGCGCCCAAACCTGAACTGACAGAATTAATGCCCCGTGTGAAAGGTCGTATGGTTGAAGCAGAACATTATCTGGGTAAATTCTATTTGCGGATGAATGATACGGGCAGGAACTTTCGGCTAGCAGTAAAATTGATGGGAGATAATAATCTTCAAGAAGTATTACCCCATAATCCAGATGTCTATCTAACAGGATTCATTCCTTACGAAAAGGGAACCGTCG
>NZ_JQAK01000001.1:171776-227031 GCF_000757605.1 Candidatus Paracaedibacter symbiosus
TTCGTGGAGGTGATGATCTGGGGTATCAGTGGTATCTTGACGGCAAAATGTTGAATAAGAAAAACACCTTTAACGACTTTATCGATTCAGCAGAACACTTGATCAAAGCGGGCTATACGAAGAAAGGATCCATCTCAGCCATGGGTGGTAGCGCTGGGGGAATGTTGATGGGGGCCATTGCGAATGATCGCCCTGATCTATTCAAGGCAATTATTGCTCATGTGCCCTTTGTCGATGTGATGAACACCATGTTGGATGAACAATTACCGTTGACACCGGGTGAGTTTGTTGAGTGGGGCAATCCCAGGGAAGAATCTTATTTCAATTATATTTTGAGTTATTCACCTTATGATAATGTTAAGCCTCAAACCTATCCAGCGATCTATGTGACAGGGGGGTTGACGGATCCCCGTGTCACCTATTGGGAGCCAACCAAATGGGTCGCAAAGCTGCGAGAGTATAACACTGGTCATCAACCTATTTTGTTGAAAATGCATATGGGGGCGGGTCATGCCGGGGGCTCCAAACGTGACGAACGGTTGTACGAAGATGCAGAAGACCTTACTTTCCTTCTCAAAATCTATGGGAAAGTGTAAAGGGAAGGGGCTTTGTTGCCCCTTTTTTAAGCTATCCCAAGATTTCTTTTGAGATCCGTATGGGTCCATTTTGCTTGCAAGTTCCTCCAAAATTCTTGGATTAGGTAAATGACGACATCGAAAGTTGGCATCATTTTCAGCTAAAATTGGCTCAAAATCCTCTTTGTGTGTATGAGGTGCACAGAATCTAGTCATTATCACCGTTGAAGAGAAAGAGTGTTGATTAGTAATGCATCGTAAGCTAGACGATCGCCAGCTTTTTGTAGCACAGGATCTGTCAACTTTGTAGCTTGGAAACCTTGATCCCGGAGTTGCATGAAGAAAGTTATAAGGAGGAGTTCGCTAAAATTAGAGAGTTCCTCAAGATTTTCTGTTTGGTTTTTCATCACTTCATAATATTGTTTTATCGATGAAATATGAGTAGTTGGATCAAGGGGGCAAGCAAGGGTTTCATGGTTTAATATATTTAAAAGCCGGTCACAATCGAATATCCCTTTATCACAAATTTGCCTAATAAGGGCTGGTGTTTTGCTATTATCGATATGCTTAAAATCAAAAGAGACAGGCTCAGCAAAGAATTCCTCGTAAAGTTGTGCTATTTGTTGATGAGAAGGTGCTATATCCAATTGCGTGTCATGGATATCAGTGGCCTTTACTGATGCGGTGATAGTTTGCAAGGACAGCCCCAAGAAAGCGGTGAGAACAAATTTTGATGCCATTATAAAAACCTTTTAAAATTTAATTAAAATAATATTATTTAGGATTGTTTAAACAATATCTTCTAAAATAAATCTAGAGTTAATTTTTTGCTGGGAATGATATCCATGGAAAAAACAGATGGATTACCGCTGATTGATCGGCGGTGGGCGATGCTAACGATTGCCTTGGCAATTACGATGTCAACTCTGGATAGCACTATTGCGAATGTGGCGCTGCCGACTATTGCGCGGGATTTAAACTCCACTCCCAACAGTTCGATCTGGGTTATTAATGCCTATCAGTTGACGCTCAGTATCTGTTTATTACCGCTTTCTTCCTTGGGTGATATTGTTGGCTATCGCAAAGTATATTGTGCTGGGTTAGCTATTTTTTCAGCTGCTTCCCTTGCTTGTGCAATTTCATCAAGTCTACCTGCTTTAACTCTCGCACGCGTCTTGCAAGGAATTGGTGCTGCTGGGATTCTGAGCGTAAATGCGGCGATTATTCGCCTGATTTATCCTAAAAAAGAATTAGGGCGGGGGATAGGTCTCAACGCCTTTATTGTGGCCGTCTCTGCGGCACTTGGCCCTACGATTGCCGCCGGTATTTTAGCCATTGGAACGTGGGAGTGGTTGTTTGCGATCAACGTGCCGATCGGTCTTGTAGCGCTACGGATTGCCACCACACACCTGCCTGATTCCCATAATGGTTATACCTTTGATTGGGCAAATGCTGTTTTATGCGCAATGACGATTTCGATTTTGATCATCAGTATTGACGGTGTTGGACATCAAGGGAAATTGATTCAGGTAGCCAGTGGCTTGCTTTTTGCTTTTGGGATGGGAGTTGTTCTAATTCGCAGAGAGCTGACCGTTGAGGCACCACTTTTTCCCGTTGACCTCTTTAAAATCCCACTTTTTGCGTCTTCTATTGCCACATCGATTTGCTCATTTATCGCTCAGATGGCAGCATTCACCAGCTTACCATTTTTTATGCAATATGTGTTGTTACGTAATGAAGTTCAAACGGGATTGTTGATGACCCCTTGGCCGATTGCAACGGCGATTACGGCACCTCTCGCCGGAAGACTAGCCGACCGCTATTCTGTTGGGGTTCTGGGGGGGATAGGACTCCTGATTTTCTCTGCGGGACTTTATTTGCTGGCAGGCTTATCGGCTGATGCAACGGACGCCAGTATTATGTGGCGAATGTCTATATGTGGGGCCGGATTTGGGTTGTTCCAGTCGCCTAACAACCGAGCAATTTTAGGTTCAGCACCAGATAATCGCAGCGGTTCGGCTAGCGGCATGCTGGGGACCGCCAGACTGCTTGGCCAAACAGTGGGAGCGGCGCTTGTATCACTTGTTTTTGGCTTAGTCGCAGCCGGCCCGACGCGCATCGTCTTATATGGAGCGGCGATTTTATCCATCGTTGCTGCCTGTGTCAGTATGATCCGGATCGGCCCGCGTTATCGATTATCAAATGAGTAAATGAACGCTCCCCGATAGAGGGCTTTTTTTAGTCTGATTTAAGACATCAGTTAAAATCTAAGCGGAATAACGCCTACACAAAAGCTACATCGTGAGGCTTTTGACAATTCTACTTTAAAATACCTCTTTTTTATGAGGGGATTACCATAGGAAGGCTCTCGGATTTGTTGGTATGAGGGGGATAAGGAATGATCATACGAACAAATCCTAGCATGCCCCAAATATTAAGCTCGATTTTTTCTGAAAAATTCCCCACAATATGCATCAATTATAGGTTACAAAACGAGAGAATAAAATGACAGACACGAAAAAGACAAAAGTCTTGATTATTGGCTCAGGTCCAGCTGGCTATACGGCAGCCGTTTATGCAGCTCGTGCTAATTTGAAACCGATTCAGGCTTTAGGGCTACAACCTGGTGGACAGCTAACAATTACAACTGATGTGGAAAACTACCCAGGGTTTGCTGAGGTCATTCAAGGCCCTTGGTTAATGGAGCAAATGCGGGCTCAGGCCGAGCATGTGGGTGCCGAAATGATTGAGGATATGATTGATAAAGTTGATTTTTCCAGCCGTCCGTTCAAATGCTGGACTGATGGGGGGGACCTTATTGAGGCTGAAACAGTTATCATCTCTACCGGCGCGCAGGCACGTTGGCTGGGGCTGGAGTCTGAAGAAAAATTCCGTGGTTACGGCGTTTCTGGTTGTGCCACGTGTGATGGTTTTTTCTATAAAGGAAAAAAAGTTATGGTTGTGGGTGGGGGCAATACAGCCGTTGAAGAAGCAATTTATCTGACAAATTTTGCTGAAGAAGTGATTTTGGTGCATCGTCGGGATAGTTTGCGCGCGGAAAAAATAGCTCAGGAACGTCTCTTTAAAAACCAAAAGATTCGCATTATTTGGGATTCAGCCATTGATGAGATTATGGGCACTGATTCTCCTAAAAGCGTTAATAAAGTTCGCCTAATGAATGTTAAGACCAATGAAATGCAATATATTGACGTTGATGGTGTCTTTATCGCCATTGGCCATACACCCATGAGTGATCTTTTTAAAGGGCAAATCAACCTGGATGAGGAAGGATATATTTTAGTGAAAAATGGCGCGACTGGCACAAATATTGAAGGTGTTTTTGCTGCTGGTGACGTACAAGATAAAGTCTTTCGTCAAGCCGTCACAGCTGCAGGGCAGGGATGTATGGCGGCGCTTGAAGTGGAACGGTTTTTACACAATAGTTAATGAGTGATCTTAATACTCCAATTAAAATGGAGCGCGATAGGAGAAAATACCGCTCTCATGAGGACTATTTTATATATCTGAGCCGATTTTCTCGTTGTATCGATTCATTTTTAACAAATAAACGAGCCGATACAGCCTTTAATCGGCTCAAAGCAAAAAAAGAGCCGATTAAAGAGCACTATTAGCTCAAATAACTATTTTTTTGAGCCGATTTAATGGTATATAATAATCATATCCTATTAAAGGCACAGCTACTATGCGTTATAACTGGCAAAATCCTGAATGGCCTCACTTTGAGTACAATCTTTCCAACGTCCAAACTATTCTTTATCAGTATGCGCAAGAAGTTAGTCTGTTAGCAGGGGCGGTGAGCCAGCTGCCGGATGCTTCATTTACCGACCTTCTCATTGATTTAATGGTTCTTGAATCCACCAAAACTTCCGAAATAGAAGGGGAAATTCTTCAGGCGGATGATGTACGATCTTCAATTCGATTAAATTTGGGGCTTCCGCATGCCGATATGAATGTTTCGGATGACAGAGCCAAGGGAATTGCAGAGTTGATGCTAGATGCACGCCATACATTTAATCAACCGCTTACCAAAGACATGCTATTTAGGTGGCATCGGATGGTGATGATGGATGAGACCTCTTCCGTGGAGGAAATTGGGAGTTGGCGAAAAAATTCTGAGGCAATGCAAATTATTGCTGGCGCCATCGGGCGCGAGAAAGTGTATTATGAAGCACCTCCTGCCGACCAAGTTGAAGCGGAAATGGAGCGCTTTTTGGCATGGTACAATCAAACTCAGTCAAAAGGAGATCCTTATTTACCTGGCCCCGTTCGCGCCGCTATCGCCCATCTCTATTTTGAAAGTATCCATCCCTTTATAGATGGAAATGGTCGTATTGGGCGTGCAATTGCTGAAAAAGCCCTTTCACAAGATATTGGGTCCCCTGTTTTGTTTAGTATATCAAGTACAATCCAAAGCAATCGCAAAGAATATTATCGCATGCTTAATTTGTGCAGCGGTTATTCTTTGGAGATAACAGAGTGGATCGACTTTTTTGTGAACATTCTTTACAAATCTCAACTTGAATCTAAAAACCTCATTCTATTCATTCTGAAGAAAGCCAAATTTTGGCGCGATTATGCCAGTCATATAAACATACGACAAGAAAAAGTGATCCACCGAATGTTTGAAGAGGGGCCTTCAGGATTTACAGGCGGCATCAGCGCAAAAAAATACATGAGTTTGACAGGCTGTTCCAAAGCCACTGCCACACGCGATCTTGCTGATCTTCTTGAGAAAGGAATCCTTTATAAACTTCCTGGCGAGGGGCCTAGTACCCGGTATGATATTCAGTATTAGAGGGGGGAGCTGACCATGACAGCCAAGGTCAACCTATAATCAACAATGCCGAGTACTCCCTCCGGACCAGACTTCACGGTGATAGTCAGAGGGGCTTTGGTTTTTTCCCTCTTCTTAAGATTAAATAAAACGAGCCGCTTTAAAAAATTACACCTTCATTTTATCGATAAACGTTTTGGCCCTAGCACTGGTTGGTGCATTAAAAAACTGTGTAGTACCGCAATTTTCAACCAATTTTCCTTGATTTAAAAATAGGATATGATCGGCAATCAACTTACAGATTTTGAGTTCATGCGTTGCCATGATGATCAACCGGTCACCGCGCTTTGACTTTAAAATCAGCTGCGCAACGTCCTCTACCATTTCTGGATCAAGGGCAGAGGTGGGTTCATCAAACAACAAAATATCCGGATCCATCATCAAAGCTCTGGCAATCGCGACACGCTGTTTTTGCCCCCCAGATAATTGCCCTGGATATAAATCTTTTTTATCACTCAATCCAAACTGTTCCAAAAGCTGCACAGCTCTGTTTTTCGTCTCTGATTCTGCCATTTGCTTTAACTTGACGGGCGCATAAGTAAGGTTTTTTTCTGCAGTCATATGGGGGAACAAGTTAAAACTTTGAAAAACCACACCAATTTTGCTTGGTGCCAATGCTTCAATAGGAGTGCCGTTATAGAGAATTTTGCCTGCTGAAAGAGAGGTGAGGCGGCTTAAACAACGCAATAGCGTTGATTTGCCACTCCCTGAAGGGCCAAGTAAGGCAACAATTTGACCGTTGTCTAAGTCGCAAGAGATTGAATCCAAAATCTTGAGATCGTTAATAGTTTTAGAGACAGCATTAATCTTAAGCATAGCGGAGCTTCTGTTCTAGTTTTTTGGCACAAAAACTGATCAACATTACCATCACATAATAACAAGCAGCAGCAATAACCAGGGGTTCAAAGTAAAGATATTTTTCGCTGGCAACCTTTTGCGCCTGTCGTAACAGATCGGCTTCTCCAATCGTCGAAACAAGGGCAGATTCTTTTAATAAATCAACCATTTCATTTACAATTGCTGGCAGAACATTGCGAATGGCTTGGGGCAAAATAATACCCAGTAACAGTTGCTTTCGGCTTAAGCCCAATACTCTGGCTGCTTCCCATTGACCAATATCAACGGACTCAATCCCCGCTCGAATAATTTCAGAAGAATAAGCGGCTGAATTTAGAGAAAAAGTCAAAACACCAGCCTCAAAAGCTGAAATGGTATAACCAGTTAGCTGGGGGGTTGCATAATAAATCAACCCCAACTGCACTAAAAGCGGTGTGCCTCGAAAAATAGAGGTATACCCTTGAGCAAAGCTGCGCAATACCTTTTGAGGAGATACCTTTGCCAATGCCAACAAAAAACCCAGCGGCAAACCACAAGCAAGTGATGTGAAAGTGAATTTTAAGGTGACGATTAACCCTTCTAAAATCATAGGAATAGAAGGGGCAATTGCCGCAAAATTGAGGGTCATTTCTGAAGCCACTTCTGTTTTAGTTTCTCAATCGTACCATCAGCATTTAATTCAGCCAAGGCTTGATTAACCTTCTCTTTTAAAACCGACCCTTTAGGCATGGCAATAGCAAAACCTGCATTATCATCATCCCCAAGTGGAACAAGGCGCAAACCTTCATTGTTTTTCATCAAGATTTCAGCTTCTTTTTGTCCCACAAGAATACAGCTTATCCGCCGCGTTTTAAGTTCTTGAACCAATTCGGGGACCCGCGGTAGCGTCTTAATCGTGACACCCGCTGCTTTTTCCTTTAAATCACTATTAGCATAGATTTCATAAATTGATCCAGCTTGAACCCCCAGAGCCATCCCTGTGAGATCCGTAATATTGCGCACAGGTGAGAGATCACTGCATACTAGAACCCGCGCAGTTGTGTAATATTCTTCAGAAAAATCAACAGCTTCTTTTCTCTCTGGCGTAGCGGTGAGAGCAGACACGGCTAAATCCGTTCTGCTCGACTTTAAAGATCCCAAAATACCATCAAATGACATATCATTCACTTGGATTTTGATGCCAAGTTTATCCGCAATAGCTTGAGCTAAATCGATGTCAAAACCAACAATTTTACCATCTTGTAAAAATTCAAAAGGGGGATAATCCGCACTGGTTGCCACGGAATAAACTCCTTTTTCAGCAGCAGCAGATTTGGTGTTTTCATCTGAACAACCGGCAACGAACGCAGATACAATAAGGAGAGTTCCCAATAATTTTTTTAACATAGTTGACTCCGGCTTTTTAACAAAAGTTGTTTGGAATATACTGATATGTTGGTCATCCTGAATTTATTTCAGGATCCCACTCTCATCAGTAAATGCTGAATTCAGTTCAGCATGATCATTTGGAGGGCAGTATGTGCATTCGCGCATCAGCCCAATGGATGGTAAGGTTTTTCTTCAACGGCAGCACGCTCCCGTCGTCGTCGGCTGTTGTTAATGTGGGTAAGAAGTTCTGCTAAAATGGGTTGGACATTTTGACCTGTTGCACCACTGGTGGCAAAAATTTTGTTATGTCCACAGGCTTTTTTCAACGCGGTAAGCTTTTCTGCTATTTCTTCTTCTGTTAAGGCATCGCATTTATTAAGACCAACAACTTCCATTTTTTCGCTCAAGCCATAGCCATATTGGTCGAGTTCATTACGGATTGTTGTATAAGCTTCCACAACCTCTTCGCTTGTGCCATCAATCAAATGTAAAATGACTTCGCAACGCTCTACGTGTCCCAGAAAGCGATGTCCCAGCCCGGCCCCTTCATGGGCATTTTCAATCAAGCCAGGAAGGTCCGCCAACACAAATTCCTGGTCATGGACATAAACAACGCCCAATTGGGGAGCTAATGTTGTAAACGGATAATCAGCGATTTTAGGTTTTGCCCGAGTCACTGCTGCTAGAAAAGTTGATTTTCCGGCATTTGGGAGGCCCACAAGACCTGCGTCAGCGATTAGCTTTAATCGCATCCACACCCACATTTCTTGCCCATCCCAACCCGGTATCGTCTTAGTCGGCGCCTGATTAGTAGATGTTTTAAAGTGGAGGTTTCCAAAACCACCATCACCCCCATGGGCAATGACAAAACGTTGACCTGGCTCAACCATGTCAACAATTAGGGTTTCTTTATCATCATCAAGGATTTGGGTGCCGACGGGAACCTTTAGAACAAGTGTCTTGCCATCCGCGCCCGTTCTATTGCGTCCAGCACCATTTCTGCCATTTTCGGCCCGGAAATGTTGCTGATAACGATAGTCAATAAGCGTATTTAGATTTTCAACAGCTTCAATGACAATATCTGCTCCTCGACCGCCATTACCGCCGTCAGGGCCGCCAAATTCAATAAACTTCTCACGGCGAAAACTGCAGGATCCGTTGCCACCTTTGCCAGATCGAAGATATATTTTTACTTGGTCTAGAAATTTCATTGTCTTAGTTTTTCTCTGTTATTGTATTAGATACATAGTAAATTTTGAAGATAATTTAAAGGGAAAATATTGATATTGATTATTTATACTCAAAATACTTGAAGAGACGAGATTATGGCCAGTAGAATTTGATACGACTTTATTTCTTGATGTGCCACCCCCGACGTTTTGTAAATTTGGGAGAATGTGGAGGGGATAGACTCTCAAGACGACAACTTTCGTGACAATGCCGAATTTGTTAAAAGTGCTATGCACTCAGTGCCTGAAGCCCTAAAAGCGAGTTTACAGCCTCCATTGCAACCTCTGGGGACGGGCATACTTGATGATAAGTCCCCAGGAATTATCAAGGAATTTCAACAAAAAGAGGCCCGTATTCTCATTCTTTCTGGCATTTTGACTGGCAAGTGGTCGCATATTTCTGATATTATGATTTGGCGCATAAACAACCTTAATAAAGCTAGACAGTATTTTTGAAGAATTATATACTGCAGAGGATTTTAAATTTCGGAGATAAAAATGAGCCTTTCACATATAACAAAAATGCTAAACTTTTTCATGGTTCTCGGTTTTGTAATTGAGACAGCCACAGCGGAAACTGTTTCGCACGATCAAACAACTCAACACCAAGCAGTATCTTCACAAGATCAAAATGAGGATGAGTTGTTAGATGATGAAGTGATGGCTGACGAAGACTAGATTTTCCAAAATCT
The DNA here is from genome assembly GCF_000757605.1 of Candidatus Paracaedibacter symbiosus. Taxonomy (GTDB): domain Bacteria; phylum Pseudomonadota; class Alphaproteobacteria; order Paracaedibacterales; family Paracaedibacteraceae; genus Paracaedibacter_A; species Paracaedibacter_A symbiosus. Next base: position 181,333 of record NZ_JQAK01000001.1, read on the forward strand.
CACCATTTTCTTCGCCCGCCATTGTGCGAGCGGCAAAAGCGCTGTGGGGTAAATCCGTGCTTTATTTAAAATATACATGGATCACTGCGTCTTCTTTAAAGTCTTCATAATTGCAATCATAAGCATAACAATGTAAAGGACTCAATAGTGCCCCAAACAGTTTTAATTACAGGCGCGGCTAAGCGAATAGGGCGAGGACTCGCACTTGACTTTGCTGCCAACGGTTTTGATGTTTGTGTGCACTATCACGCCTCAGAACAAGAGGCGGGGACTTTAGCGGAAGAAATTCGTGCACTCGGTCGAAAAGCCTACCTGATTCAGGCAGATTTGTCGTGCGAGAAAGAGGTTTGCGAGGTTTTTTCAAAGCTTTTGGATGTGGTTAAGCCTATTTCGGTTCTTGTTAACAATGCCTCGACCTTCAAATATGACAGCATTACATCAGCAACGCGAAACAGCTGGGATTATCATCTAGAACCCAATCTGCGTGCACCTTTTATACTTGCCCAAGATTTTGCCAACCAAACCAAAGAGGGGCTGATTCTTAACATTATTGATCAGCGGGTTTGGAATCTAACTCCCCATTATATAACGTATAGTTTGAGTAAAGTTGGATTGTGGGGGCTAACCCAAACATTGGCTTTAGCTTTAGCCCCCACTATTCGCGTGAATGCTATTGGGCCGGGACCAACTTTGCGTAACGAAAACCAAACTGAGGCACAGTTTGCTGAACAATGTCGCAGCATGCCCTTAAGGCGAGGGGGAAGTATTGAGGAAATATGTGCCGCAGCTAGGTTTTTCTTAAGCGCACCTTCAGTTACAGGCCAAATGATTGCCGTTGATGGCGGCCAACACCTAGGCTGGGCTATGCCAAAAGATGCTAAAGTGAGGGAAGATTAATGACTGAAGTTACCCGGGTCCCCCCTTCACATTCTGAAAATAGGGAGGTAGAAAACCATAATAATGTTTGGGTTATTTCCGTTCGAGAGCTGGTCTTGCCATGTTTTATTGGTGTTTTTGATTATGAGAAACAAGAAAAACAGCCTGTTCAGATTTCTATAAAATGCTATGCACGTCTTTTGGCGCCTATTGATGAAAATTTTAGATATGTCTGCTATAACAAACTTATCAAAGAAATTGAGGCTTTTGTGAATAAAGGTCACATTGAACTTGTTGAGTCTTTAGCGGCAGAAATTTGCCGAATTTGTTTTGAAAATTCAAGCGTTTATCGTGTTTGGGTAAGTGTTGAGAAATTGGCAGTTTATCCTAACGTGACAAGTGTAGGAGTTGAGATTGATAGATATCGTTGAATTTTTTGTCATTCAGATAGTGTCATTTTGGAGAGGTTAAGCAACGTGGCAATTTTCTGCCCCTCTCAAAGGCTCGAAATGCAATAATGGTTACTTTCTTTCTCACCAATCTGACGTCGATTTCTGGCTTCACATCTTTGGCTCTCTTTATCTTGGGTAGAAATCATGCTTAAACGATTAAATCATATTGCAATTGCGGTTCCTAATTTAGAACAAGCAACCTCCTTTTATAGGGATATTTTAGGGGCACAGGTCTCAAAAGCCGCTGATTTGCCAGAGCATGGAGTTACAACAGTGTTTGTCAATCTGGATAACACAAAAATAGAATTGCTTTTTCCTCTTGGTGAAAAATCACCAATTGCTGGTTTCCTGGCAAAAAACCCAACGGGTGGTATTCACCATTTTTGCATTGAAGTAGATGATATTTTTCAAGCGCATTCCTATTTAAAAGAGAAGGGAATTCGCCCCCTTACCGAACCAAAACCGGGCGCTCATGGCATAAATGTAATTTTTCTGCATCCTAAAGATTGTTTAGGCTGTTTGGTTGAGTTGGAAGAAAGTAGCAGCAATAATATTGAATAGACTGACTTTTTCGAGTAAAACTATATTTTAACCTAGGAGGGATTGATTGAGGAATTTCTTCTAAAGATTGATCCGCCATAAGTAAACCATTTTTAGTGGGTAATAAATAAATATGCTAGTCGACAGCCATTGCCATTTGAACTTTCCAGAATTTTCAAATGATTTACCAGACATAATTAAAAGAGCCCATAATCTGGGGATCGAAACCATGTTGACGGTGAATACAAGGCTATCTGAAGCGCACGAACTTCAAAAAATTGCAGATACATACGACAATATTTTTTGTTCAGTGGGGGTGCATCCCCATGAGTCGGCAGACTATGCAAAACCAGGTCTTAAGGCAGAAATTATAAAACTTGCCCAACATCCAAAAGTCATTGGCATTGGTGAGACAGGCTTAGACTATTTTTACAATAATAGCCCAAAAGGTAGCCAAATTGATTCTTTTGGGCAGCATTTAGACGCTTCTATCCAACTCAGTTTACCTGTGATCATTCACACTCGAGATGCTGATGAAGATACGATTGCGTGTCTAAAGAAATATCCAGCTGCCAAGGGAGTATTTCATTGCTTTAGCGGAGCGGCTGATTTAGCGCGCCAAGCTCTTGAGCTTGGCTACTATATTTCATTCTCAGGGATTCTTACCTTTAAAAAAGCAGAAGAACTACGTGAAATTGCTAAATTCGTTCCTCTTGATCGTATTTTAGTGGAGACAGATTCACCGTTTTTGGCGCCGATTCCTCATCGCGGTAAGCGTAATGAGCCAGCATTTACGGTTCACACGGCTGAATTGCTGGCAGAATTAAAAGAACTCTCTTTTCCCCACTTAGCAGAAGCGACGACTAATAACTTCTTCAATCTCTTTACGAAGGCTTATCGGGCAAAATGCGTATTATAATTCTGGGGTGTGGCTCTTCTGGCGGTGTCCCACTTATTACAGGAGAGTGGGGGAATTGCGATCCAAATAACCCCCGAAATCGCCGCCGACGTGCCTCCATTCTCTTAGAGATTCAAGGAAAAATCATCCTGATTGATGCGGGACCGGATATGCGCGAACAGTTACTTGATACGGGAATCACTAACATTGATGCAGTGATTTTTACTCATGCTCATTCAGACCATCTGCGTGGAATTGATGATCTCCGACAATTTGCCATTCGCAACAAGCATCCTATTCCTCTTTACGGCGATGAACATACTTTAAAAAGCATCAAAATTAATTATCCTTATGCCTTATGCCAAGTGGATGAGTTTTACCCAAGTTTTGTAACTGTTCATCCTTTTTCCGAAGGAAAGATAGTTGTCGCAGGTATTGAGATGTGTGCGTTTCCCCAACATCATGGGAATATGGTATCGTGGGGATTTCGCGTTGGGGATTTTGCCTACTCTACAGATTTTCATCATATTCCTGATAAATCATTGAGCCAGCTCCGTAGGCTAAAATGTTGGGTTGTTGATTGTTTGCGTTTTAAACCACATCCCACCCATTCTTTTTTTGCTCAAACAGTGGAGTTGATTCAAAAGCTACAGCCAGAACAGGCGATTTTAACGCATATGAATCAGGATTTTGATTATGATGAGGCAGTTAAACACCTGCCACCGGGCATTCAGCCAGGTATTGATGGGATGATTGTCGAATTCAGTGGAGAAAATGTCATAATTTATGATAAGGTTTCTATGTTATGTTGAATTTACTTGTAAATTTATTGAAAATGCATAAATAGAATGTATAAAGTAAGAAAAACATAATTTTTAAAAACCCTATTTGGGATCTGGGAATAGAATGCCTGGATGTAAAAAGAGAAATTTAGGTATCAATGAGTTTTGAAACAACAGGTTTATCGAAAAACCTATTAAAAACAATACGGGAAATCGGCTATGTATTTCCCACATCAATCCAACAAGAAGCTATTCCGGAAATTTTGCAAGGTAGAGACCTTCTAGCTTGCGCGCAAACTGGGACAGGGAAGACTGCTTCTTTTGCTTTGCCAATTGTCGATATTCTACAAAATACCCGCAAGCGAAATCGCTTACCCCGGGCAATCATTATGGCACCCACGCGTGAGCTTGCAGCCCAAGTTGAAGAAAACATCATTCAATATGCAGGTGGTACAGGTCTTAGCACAGTCTTATTGGTAGGGGGTGAGATCGTCACCAGCCAAGAACGTAAATTGAAAAAAGGCGTTGATATTATTATCGCAACACCGGGTCGATTGATTGATATGTTTGAACGGGGGCGCATGGTCCTCATCGACATTAAGATAGTGGTGATTGACGAAGCAGATCGCATGCTTGACATGGGCTTTATGCCAGACGTTGATCGCATTTTGGCAATGCTGCCTAAACTTAGGCAAACCCTTTTATTTAGTGCAACGATTGCTAAAGAAATCCAGCAAATTTCCAGCCAATATCAACTTAATCCGAAACAAATTACTATTACACGTCAAGCAAAAACAGCGGATACTATTGACCAGCATGTAATTCATGTTGACACAATAAACAAGCGCAAAGTGATGCGTAAAATCTTATCAGAACACCCAAGTAATGAGCCAACGATTGTTTTTTGCAATCGCAAGCGAGATGTGGACATAGTAATGCGTTCTTTGGTGCGCCATGGATATGCGGCACAGGCTTTTCATGGTGATATGAGTCAGCATGCCCGTAACGACGCGCTTGATAGTTTTAAAAGAGGCGAGTCGAGGATTTTAGTAACGAGTGATGTGGCAGCGCGCGGGATTGACGTCTCGGGTGTGACGCTTGTTATCAACTTTGATATGCCGGTTAACAACGAAGACTACGTTCATCGTATTGGCCGTACAGGGCGGGCAGGGAACACTGGTAAAGCTATCACCTTTGTTACAAAATCAGAAAAAGCAAAATTAAGCCGATTAGAACATCTGATTAAAAAGACAATTTCGCCACTTATGGTTGAGATTGCAGAAGAAGAAAAAGCGCCTGTGGTCGTAAAAGAAAGATCTCAAAGGCCGGAAAGAGCAGAGAGATCATCAAGAATACGAACCAGCAACAATCGAATACTGAAAGAGGAAGAATTTCCCTCTAATTCAGGGCCGATTATTGGTTTTGGTGATTTCATTCCGGCTTTTATGTTGATTGATCCGTATAGCAAAATGAATGCAACAACGGCATAGTTGGTAAGAGAAAGAAGGGGGGGCATGCCCTAATTTACAATTGAGTAGGAGCTAAAAATGATCTGTCATAGTATGGTACCAACTTTTCCTCAATTACGTCGTGCTCCGACATCAAAAATTTTTGCAGGACATTGGCATCTGCCGACTGGAAAAATTGAAGAAGGAGAAAGCCCCCGTAATACTATTATTCGTGAGGGTAGAGAACAGATTGGAACTTCAGTCTCGCCAAATCTAGCAACGGTTGTCTTCATTTGATCCATCAACAATATGGGAGGATCTATGTTTGTTTTTTGTTGACAAAATCGGGGCAGAACAACCCTATAATGTTGAACCAAAAAGCACGATGCTCTGTCTTGGTTTGACCCCATGATTCCGGTTATTGAATTTGGGCTAGTCCAGTTTCAGAAAGGAGAATTATACGGTGAGTTTACCTTTGAAAATTTTTATAGCAGATAGTCACGATTGTTAGTTGCTATTAGTTAATAATTTAACATAATATTGATTATAAGTTTTATCGATATCGATACTGCTATATTGCTGACTGCTTATCGTTTCTTCGCGGTTTATCCTTTAGCATCAAAGTTATTCGACCACCATTCACTGTTTGAAACCCCGCTTTTTCATAAGCACGTATAGCCCCTTGATTGCTTGTATCTGGTATGATTAATCATTTTACACTTTGAAGTGTGAGAAATGAAGGTTTTGGAGCAACACTAGGAAGCCACTTTTTCAAAAAAGAAGCAAAAGCCCCTCTCCTACTTTTTTCAAAAAAACGAATATAGATTGTTAAAAAAATCAAAATGCTTCTTTTTTTTAAAACAATTAAGAATAGGATAGAAAAAAAACTTCGTGATGATAAATAATAGAAAGAAAGCATTCAAATAGTATGAAATTAACGGCCCATAAGCTTGGCTACCACATCCCACTTTTACGGAAAAAAGCAGGCCTCTCGCAGGAAAATTTAGCCGAATTGTCAGGATTAAGCCGCACTGCCATTCAAGGGATTGAAGCGGGCAAGGAATCACTGCAGATTGATACATTGCTGAAAGTGTGCCATGTTCTTAACATTCGCTTATCCTTTGACCATCCCTTGTTAATCAAAGAAGAAACTGATGCTATGACTGGTGAGTGGGATGGAGAAAAGTAAATGCGTTGTCCGATTACCTATGAGGTTATTAAAGATTCTGGCAAACGTTATAGTCAGAAGGGATTGCAACTGTTATCAAAAAACATTAAGGATTTAAAGGATTTTTCCTATCCCCGCCATGCTCAAATTAAACAGGCGCAAGTCATGATGGAAAAACTTAGGACTCATGAAATACAGCCAAAACTAAAGGTATCACTCAATCCAACAAAAGAAATTTTTGAAATTATTGAAAAAGGAAGCACCTTTATTTTAAAGCCCCCAAGCCTACTTTACCCCTCTTTGCCCGAGAATGAGGATTTGACCATGCGTCTAGCAAAATCAGCAGGTCTAGATGTCCCATTGCATGGCTTAGTTTACAATACAGATGGCCTTTTTAGTTTTTGGAGTCGTCGTTTTGATCGCCCCTCGCTTAAAAGTCCCATTCGTCTTCAATTATGTACCCAGAACTTTACTCAATTGGCGGAGACGACTCAGAAGCAAACAGATCAAAATTCATTAGAAAATGTGGTTAGAATCATTGAAAAGCACACAACTTTTCCTCTATTGGAAAAAGAAAAGCTATTTTGCCAGGTTATTTTCAATTTTCTTGTCGGAAATACCAATATGCATTTGAAAAACATTTCTCTTATCACTAAGAATCAAGTGGTCAAGTTGTCTCCTGCCTATAATTTGATGAATACAGCCATTCTAAGAGAAATTAAAGACGATGAGGAAATGGCGTTATCACTCAATGGAAAAAAGCATATGTTGCACAGCCATGATTTTATCAATTATTTTGCTATTGACTGTCTAGGAATCCACCCCGCACGCATAAAAAAAATGGTAAAAAATATCATTCTTGCGACTAAAAAATGGCCAGAGATCATTGATGTTTCGTTCCTACCAACACCAACGAAGGGTGTTTATTCGGGACTTATCAATAAACGCCTTAACCAATTGCTAAGGTAGCTTCGGTCCCCCATTGCTATCAATGCGATATGCTAGTGTTTAGTTAAAGACCGTGGAATTCCAAATAACTGCTGGCTATTAAAAATTTCTATTTTTTCGTTTATGCAAAGAAGACCCCTTGAATTATCCATTCACCATACCAACATGAAAACTGTCAAGTTTTAAATTTAAAGCACAAAAATCTTAAATTAAAGTAAGATAGGAATAAATATTTACATGAAAAAAATTATTACAAGTTTTCTAACAATTATGGCTTTCGACAGTGCCTATGTATCTGCCCAGGAGAGTAATATTTGGACGTTCAACAGATTGGACCAGTCGACCCCAAAATTGTGGAAAGACGAGCGGGTACAAATTAATGAATCAGTACTTAAATCTCAAACTATCACTCTGACAGAAACGAAAGACCAATTAGAGCAACCAGCAGAGGGAGGAAATGTTTATAAAGATAATTTGTATAGTGCAGCTCAGTTGGGTGCTACAGCCGCAGGATTAGGTCTTACATACCTCTACGGGCCAACGGCATTGTTCTGGGGAACCTACTACGGAAGTTCTTATCTACTAGCTAAAGTAGGTATTGAAGGCCTTACCGCTCTCTCAGCAGCCACAAACGCGGCAATGATGATTGGGAACTCCCCAGTAGCTAAGGCTGCTTTGGTCACAGTTGGTGGTTTTGTCGCCAAGCATGGCGCTACCGTAGCTTTAAAAGCAGCTGAGATTACAAGCAATATTGCTTTGGCAGGCGGTAAATCTGCCGTTAATGGCACTTGGTCTTTAGGTAACTATGCCTATAACCGCTTCTGGGGCAGTACTACACCTACACAAGAAGAAGGACCAAAGTCGATCTCTAGAGAAGAAATGAGAGAAGCAGCTCTCCGTGCTGCTGAGAGCCGTATTGTTAACTAGAGAGGTAAGAAAAACACTTAGCCTCTGCTACTGTTCTTGGTTCTTTAAGGACATTTAGTCCCGTTTTCTAAGCCTTTATAGCAAGGACTTCCCTTGCTATAAAGTAGAAGGCAAATAATACATAATTTCGGCCATAACTCTTATAATAGTCCTCATATTAGTAATAGTCCTCATATTAGTTAATCAGAACCTACTTCAATAGTAAATATACAGTTTTGAATAAATTAACTCTATTAGCGTTATCGAAAATAAATTTTAACAATAGGTAAAAAAATAGGTAAAAATTATTAATCTACAAACTAATCAGCAATATTACACAAAGTACCTTATAAGATTTTGGCAAATCCTTTAGCATGATAATTTTCTTCAAATTTTGCCATTAACTCTTTCGCTTTTGCCAGATAATCGGACTCATTTTTCCACAGCCTTTTTGGATCCAATAAATCTGGATCAATACCTGGCACCTCCATTGGTACATAGAGATCAAAGGGATGGGTTTTCTTAAATTCCACAAAATTTAAGGAATTATTAACAATGTTGGAGACAATCTGACGGGTCGTCTTAATGGGAAATCGTGTCCCCCCCTCCCCATAAGCACCTCCGTGCCAACCTGTATTGACCAGATAAACACGCGCACCAGTTTTCTTTAATTTTTCAATCAAAATATCAGCGTAAATTTTAGGATGACGACTAAAAAATGGTGCGCCAAAACATTGACTAAATGTTGACTTAACACCTTTACCATGCCCAAATTCGGTACTACCAACTAATGCTGTATAGCCACTCAAGAAATAATAGACCACCTGATCAAGGGTAAGTTTGGAGACGGGCGGGAGCACGCCATAAAGGTCACAGGTAAGGAAAATAATGTTATCCGGTTGTGGGTGTAAAAGTTTCAACGCTCGTCCTGGGATAAAATCAAGTGGATAGGCCGCTCTTATGTTTTCTGTCAATGAATCATCCGCAAAATCAGGAGTTTTAGTTGTTGGGCTCAAGACAGTGTTTTCAAGTAACGTTCCGTGGCGAAGCGCTGCCCATATCAAGGGTTCATTCTTTTCCGATAAATGGATACATTTTGCATAGCAACCACCTTCAAAATTAAAGACACCCTCATCAGCCCAACCATGTTCATCATCCCCAATTAGTTGACGTGCCGGATCTGTAGACAAGGTGGTCTTGCCAGTGCCAGATAGACCAAAAAACAAGGCTACATGCCCCTCTTCTGATCGGTTAGCTGCGCAGTGCATGGGCAGAATATTTTTTTGTGGATAAAGGAAATTAAGCACAGAAAACATCGCCTTTTTCATCTCACCCGCATAAAGCGTGCCACAGATCAAAATTCGTTTGTGAGTGAAATCCAGTACAATCGCGGCTGAGCCGGGTAAGTTATATTTAGGGCCGTCAAAGTCAAATTTAGATGCATTCACCATCAGCCAATCATGCTGTGTTGTCTCAGTGTCGGGCGCAATGAATAGTGTTTTACAAAATAAGGTATGCCAAGCAAGGTTACATTGGACTTTAACGCTGACGCGGTGGTTTGGGTCAGCGCCAACCCAATTTATAGACTCAAAAATATCATGTCGATTTAATGAATCGTACGCATCTTGCCATAAGTGCTCAAAATCACTATTTGAGTAGGGTTGATTGATAACGCCCCAATCTACCACATTTTCTGTTATGGAATCTTTAATAATAAAACGATCTTTGGGTGAACGACCAGTCCTGGCGCCAGTTCTAACATTTAGTGCCCCATTACTGGCCAGCTCCCCCTCTCCATTTTTCAATGAAAAATCAATAAGTTGATCGCTGTTCAAGTGTGAGTAGATTATGGCAACCATTTTGATATTCCTTCTCTGGAACTATAACGTCTCCCCTAAAAAGATTGAGGCACTTTACAGGACTGCCTATGGGGAGAGATAAATTAATTAACATGCATGCGATATCCTGTATTCTTCTTCTCTTCCAGTATTTTGGGTAGACAGCCAAGAGAACCTACCATAATAATTGGGGGCAGAGAAAAGTCGGGACAATTCCTTTTCGGATAAAGAAATTTTGTAATTCATTTGAAGGAACTTTCGAAAGCTCCTCCTTGTGATTTCCCATGGAAACAAGCATCCCATCAAACCCCATCTGATTTGCTCCTTTAATATCGGTAATTAAGGAGTCACCAATCATCAAAATCCGCTTATTACGATGTTTTTCTAGAATCTCCTCATAAATTGATGGGTAAGGTTTGCCCACATAGATAACTGGCCCCCCCATTTGCTCATAAGTCCTTGCGAGTAAGCCAACTCTAGCAAATCTTTCATTATTCCTTGTTGCGTACATATCCGGGTTCGAACAAACGAATAAGATATTGTGACCCAACGCTTCTTCTAGCATAGATTTATAATTGGACATATCGATAATTTCTTCTGCAATATGAAAACCAAGAATAATATCTGCATCACAAAGAGCAGGGACTCGCGTAAGACCCGCTACTTTATCCCAAGTACAAGCCAATCCTTCTTCTAAAATGAGGGCTCTAAGCGGTCGAGGTCGATCAGGCAGAATTTCATTATTAAGAAACATCTCCAAGCACTTTTGTCCAGCTGAAATCATTTCGGTATAAAATTCACAAGATAGCCCCATGCCTGTCAATTTGACAATATTTTCAGCACTCGTTTTGGGATTATTCGTAACAAGATAAACTATCTTTCCAGCTTTTTTTAAGTGCTCTAAGGCTTCTATTGCAGGTAAGAAAACTTTAATACCATTATGGATAACGCCCCAGAGATCAATGATGAAGACCTCATAATCATTGGCAATGGCGCGTAATTTTTGGATACTTTGTACCATCGGCATATCATTCAGTTTTAAATTTCCTTACCTATCAATTTAGTAACCTCCCCTTTAGATATGGTTAAAAGCAATGCTTTTTTAAAAAATAAACGCTTGCGCCTGTTATCTCTGGAGAAAAGAGAGGAATCTGCATTGACCTCAACACAGCCCCTTCCCTTTTTTATTTTTTGATAAAAGTTTAATGCCCTAGATTAATCAGCACTCTCAATGGTGTTAGGATAAAAATTAAACATCTGTTTTTGTGTAATATTTAAGATATTTGCAGATATTCATGCTATTTTTAATAGGATTTCCCTCATTATCGATAAACTATAAAGAAGAGACTTGAATGGGATAAGTCTTAAGCCACTCTTGATACCAAGGAAATCTTGCATGGCTGCACCCAATAACAGTCATCCCTGCAGCCAATCCCGCCTCAACTCCAGCAGGGCTATCTTCAATGACGACACACTCTTTTGGAGCATAACCCATGGTAGATGCAGCCAATAAAAAAAGGTCTGGTGCCGGTTTGCCGTGTTTTACTTGCTGTGACGTAAAAATAGCTGCTCCTTCAAAATACTGTAGCTGATTAGTAACTGATAAGGCTGTGATTACACGCCGACGCTGACTGCTAGAAGCCAGGCAAATTTCTGTTTTGTAATAAGACAATTTCTGTAAGACGTCGAGATTTAAAGCATTAAGTTCGCCTTCAAATGCCTTTATGACTCGCTCTTGTTCCTCCTCCCAAAAAGCATCAGAAATATTAACTCCATACATCTCTCGCAATAATTCTCTTGAGTGCTGACGATTAATGCCCGTTAAATAGCGTATACTTTCTTCAACCGAAATCGCACAACCAACTTTCTGCAAAGCCTCTGCGACCACTCGATGCGCAATAATTTCGCTGTCGACCAACACCCCGTCACAATCAAAAATCATCAACTTTTTAGGCATTAAATATCTCCGCCAAAATCAAATTCACCACGAAAAGTAATTGTTGCTGGCCCGGTCATTAGAATCGGCTGGTTTTCTTTCCACTCGATTATAAGATCACCGCCGGGCTGCGTGACAGTTACGGGCCCCTCAACCAATCCCTCCCGGATTGCTAAAACCGCTGTGGCGCATGCTGCGGTCCCACATGCACCTGTTAAGCCGCTACCCCGCTCCCAAACAATAAGCTTAAGATGTTGCTGTCCCCTGACTTCTGCAAAGGAAACATTAATGAGTTGGGGAAATAGTGAATGATGTTCCAGCATCGGGCCTATTTTTATAACATCAATAAGGCTAACATTTTCAAAAAACGCGACCAGGTGGGGATTTCCAACATTCAGAGTATAGTAAGGAGAGATTTGGCCTTCAATAATAGGTAGAGCATGTAATCCCTCATGGTGCTGTGGGATTTCCGTCCAATGGAATTTGGGCATTGGCAATTCTATCTGAATTTGCTGGGAAGCTTGCTTGAAAACCTTTAAAATGCCGCCTTTTGTGTGAAATGAAAGCGTCTGATCTGGTTTACCATCCCTGTCAAATAGCAATCGCCCTAAAGCGCGAGATCCATTCCCGCATGCCGCAATTTCTCCTCCATCGGAATTATAAAAACGTACATGGTAGTTGTGATGGAAAAGTTCACGGTAAACAATGACTTGATCACATCCAATGCCATGCCTTCGATCTGCAATTTTCTGAATGAGGGTTGGGGATAAAAGTAAATTTTCCGGCGCCTCAAAAATTACAAAATCATTGCCCAGACCATGAGCTTTATAAAATTGGATCATTAATTTTTCAGAAAAGTAAGCAAAAAATATTATCTTCAATTAACTTGAAGCCATCCAATTATGTCAAGCAGATTTCAAGGTAATCTTTAACTTAATTATTATCAATTCTTGCCCTGTTCTTCCCCTTCAACTTTTGTCTACACCAGCAGCTACGCCTTAAGGTGGTCGGTGAAATATCGTATGGCAGATCATTAGGAAAAACCATTTACCCTCCGAAATCTCCTAAGAACGTACTTTTTTTTGCGTAAAATCCTCAATAATTATTATTTGGCGCTTTTGCAAGGGTAGCTACGAGCAAACGCTTGCACATCATCTTAAAACAGCGATATAATAGGCCCAAACCTATTATAAGAATAAATAAACGATGCCACCTAAACAGCCACAAATATTTGTTGTTGAAGATACTGAATCTGCTCGTCTTGACCGTTGGCTCAAGCGCCAAATTCCTCATTTGGGGCAAGGATTGCTTGAGAAACTCCTGCGGCAAGGCAAAATTAAGCTAAATGATAAAAAAGTAAAATCCAGTGAGCGTATCCAAAACGGCGATGTGGTGAATGTTTATATCGACCTAGCAAGCCTTCAAGAAAAGCTAGAAACTATAACGCCGGTGAAAAAACCAACACCTGAACTTGCTCTTTCTTCTGACGAAATTGCCTGGCTAGAATCCCTCGTAATTTGGGAGGATGAAGATTTTTTGGTCCTCAACAAACCCAGCGGGCTTGCGGTTCAGGGAGGCAGCAAAACGACCAAGCACATAGATGGCTACTTACAAGCCTTAGGTAAAATCAAAAACAAACGTTACCGTTTGGTCCATCGCCTTGACCGTGATACCAGCGGCGTTTTCATCATTGCTAAAACGCTGGGTGTGGCAACGCATTTAACCGAATTATTCAAAGAAGGCAATATTTTTAAAACTTACTGGGCCGTTGTTCTGGGGCATCCTAAACCAGGTATTGGCAAAGTCAAAGCCCCCTTAATAAAAGAAAAAGCTGATAAAGAAAAAATGGTGGTTGACGAAAAGCATGGCAAAAAAGCTATCACTGTTTACCGAACCGTTAAAAAACTTATTTCTAAGCGAAAGCCTGAACTTACTTGGCTAGAATTAAATCCAGAAACAGGCCGAACTCACCAAATTCGTGTGCACTGTCAATACATCGGCTGCCCTATTATCGGAGATGGCAAATACGGTGGCCGGGAGGCGACTGAAGTTAGTAAAAACATGCACTTGCATGCTCGCGCCATTAGTGTCACAGATTGCAATGGCAATAAATTTACTTTTACCGCCCCCCCACCAAAACACTTTGAAGAAACGCTGCTTAGCTATAATATCGACTGGAGTAAAAACTTACATTCATAAACTACATGCAGAACATCCCAATTCACCCGCTTTTTGCTCCATTAGAAACGCTGCCAGGCATTGAAGGCAGGCGCAAATCCTTATTTCAACGCCTCTTAGGTGCCCGGGTTGTGGACGCACTTTTGCATCTTCCTTCTAATATTATTCAATACCGTCCCATTCAGTCAATTCTCCAGGCGGAATCCGGGGAAAATATAATTATTGAAGTTGATATTTTAAGTCATACTCCCAGCATACAACGGACGAAACCTTATAAAATTATGTGTACAGATGGCAGGCATACCTTTGAGATTATTTATTTTAATGCCGTCAAACCTTATTTACAAAAGCTATATCCTGTCGGCGCTCGCAAAATCATTATTGGCAAAGTGGATCGCTATCTTTCGCAGGCCAAGATCGCTCATCCAGATGCTGTACTTGATACGGCTAACGCTCAACATCTCATCACCCATGAGGTGATTTACCCTCTCACCACAGGGGTAACCAATAAATGCGTTCAGCGCGCGATTAACCAAGCTCTTTCCCGCATCCCAAACTTTCCTGATTGGTTGGATGAAGCTCATGTCAAACAACATGGTTGGCCTAGTTGGCGCGAGGCGATTCTAGCGGTGCACGCTCCTAAAACCACAATTGATCTGTCATTACAATCAAAATTCAGGCAGAGATTGGCTTTTGATGAGTTTCTGTCTCATCAACTAGGATTGCAGCTTGCCAGACAACACCAAGTACGCACTCTTCCAGGACTTACTCAAAAAGGAGGTGGTCAGCTGGTACAAAAATTGCTTAGTGCCTTGCCGTTTGAGCTAACCGACGCGCAAAAACATGTCGTGCACGAGATTTTTGAGGATATGGCCTTGCCCCATCCTATGTCACGTTTAATTCAAGGTGATGTTGGCAGTGGTAAAACAGTGGTGGCGCTAATCGCCATGCTCAAGGCAATTGAGGCTGGTAATCAGGCAGCGATGTTAGCGCCAACGGATATCCTGGCACGTCAACATGCGGAAACAATTATCGACCTTGTCGCCCAAATTGGTGTGAGAGCGGCCATCTTAACTGCCCGTGAAAAAGGCAAAGCAAAAACCAAAATCCTAGACCAATTGGCGAGTGGCGAAATTGACTTAATCATTGGGACCCACGCGATTATTCAAGATAAAGTTGAGTTTAAAAAATTAGGCCTTGCTGTGATTGATGAACAGCATCGCTTTGGCGTTGAACAGCGCTTACAACTCAGTAGTAAGGGTTATAACCCTGATGTTCTTGCCATGACTGCCACCCCTATTCCTCGTACCCTTCAGCTTGCTAACTATGGTGATATGGATGTCTCGATTATTGCCCAAAAACCAGCAGGCCGATTGCCCATCCAAACAAAAGTTATTAATCTTGATCGCCTTGAGGAGATCGTGGAAGGGGCGAAACGCGCTCTTGAAGAAGGCGCCAAAATTTTTTGGGTTTGCCCCTTGGTAAAAGAATCTGAAGCCCTGGACCTCTCTGCTGCTGAAGATCGCTTTTTGCATCTCCAACAAATTTTTGAAACCCGCGTTGGCCTCGTCCATGGCCAGATGAAAGCCCAAGAAAAAGACGCGGTGATGGATCACTTCATCAACGGCAATGTTGACATTTTAATTGCAACAACTGTCATTGAAGTGGGCGTCAACGTCCCGGCGGCAACTATCATGATTATTGAGCATGCTGAGCGTTTTGGCCTCGCACAACTCCATCAGCTTCGTGGCCGGATTGGCCGAGGCGACAAACCTGGCACCTGCATTTTACTATACGGCAAACAACTTAGCCAAGTGGGCCGCAAACGCTTGGAGACCATGCGCGAAACATCCGATGGATTTAAAATTGCCGAAGCAGACTTGAAACTTCGCGGTGGAGGCGATGTGCTTGGCACGCGTCAAAGCGGAATGCCCGGATTTAAAATTGCTGACTTTGTTGAGCATCCTGAAATTTGCTCTACACTTTTATCATTAGCTAATAAAGAAGCCAGACGTATTTGCAAAGAAGATCCTCTTCTTGAAACGCCAAAAGGCCAGGCATTGGCCTTCTTACTAAAACTTTTTGGTCGTGATGAAGCCATGAAATATACACGTTCTTGAAATGTCATTATTTTTCCAATCTTTTTTAAAAAGTTTTTGCATTTTTACCTCATTACAAACGAGTAATAGCAAATCACTTTTAAATTATAAGCCGTTGCGCTCAATGATATTAGCTACGGTTGTATCTTTAATCTTACTGCCTCGGGATGAACCAAATTCAAAGGCATAGGCGTCCTTCAAACACGCCCCAAAAATCCCAGCGATTGTGGAGATAATACCAACGGCTTCTCCTGGTAAATTATCGCAGTACCATGCAAGCGACACCAGACAACTGATGAGCCCGCCAGCGGCACAGGTCACCATGATATCGGCACGTATATTAATTCTCCCGGACTGATTTAGGGCGGTATCTCTAGCGCGGGCGTCTTGGCGATCGCGCAAGTGCATAAATTCAAGTTCTGATTCCAGCTGAATCACTGCTTTTTGAAAATCGATAACCAAATTAGGATTATTGTGGAGCTTTTGAATCATCACTAATGAATCATCTTCTCCAGTGACTTTCTTGGCCAAGTCAACCACCGTTGTTGCTATCTTTTCGGCCTCGTTTCCCCCCAGCCATTTTGCAATACTGGGAGCAAATTGGGTCAAACCTAAAGCGGCTGAAATAAGGGGAAGTGTCATTTAATGCCTCTCTTTCAAATCAAAAAAAAGATGTTGACCAATCTGGCATTTAGGGACCCGCCCCTGAGCCCAAGGAGGGGGTGTTTTCAGGCTTACTGCGTAGTAGTGATCGCATCCTTTTGTTAAATCTGGCCACTCCCCCTGGATGACTTTTGTTGCAACCATTAAACAAACCTCAAAAATGGGATCTAGGATAGTGTTGGCCTGCAGCAAGCGAAGGTTTGGATCATTCACATTCCAGCAAGAAAACTGCCAGGGTTTTTGGCAAACTTCAGCAATTGTTTTTCCAAACCACGTGCGCTGTTTCGTCCGATTTACAACAACGTTAGCGACGGCAATCAAGGCGGCAATACCACCATTCACCTTGTTATATTCTCCTCTTGCTTCACCATAAATTGTTCGGGCAAGAATTTGGATATCTGGTGTCATTTTTTACCCTTTTCTTTTTGAAAAATTCTTTATTTCACTGATGATCAAGATATAAGCTGGAAATGAAGATAAGCCTTGCCAATCCCAGCCTCTTTGATATCGACGGATCGATAAATAAACGACGCTGTTGCTTCGTTAGATTGTGGATTAATCAGTTTTAAAACTGCCTCACCACGACAAATGGTATCGATAAACTTCACATAAAGTTCCTGGTGATTGGTTTTAAAAATGGTTTTTTGATTATCTTTTTCCGCAGTAAACGGAGGATAAAACCCTTGATCATTCCACTGATGCAACAATGTTTTTCGCGCCAGAGTTTTTCCGTTATATTCAGAAATGGAGCAAAAAACCTGTTGAATTTGATCTAAAGCCAAGCTAGGTCGGTAGAACCCGCCACAAGACCAAATTGGCACAACATCGCGAATTTGCTTTACATAGAAATCAATTGAGCTATTTTGTACATCAAATTTATGGGTGTAGACAGATTCATTTTCATCAACAACCACTTCAAAACCTTTGATGTTTTTCCCCCTGATTGGCACAGACTCGTGCATTTCATTGTCACGTATTTTGAGTCTGCCGCCATACATTAGTTTCAATGCCCTAACGAATTGAGGTTCGTCTAGCGGGTAAAGAGGAACCGAGGGCCAAATCACATCGTCGAACTGATATGTTGCCATAAAACTTTCCTGAGGCAATGGTACCGAGACTATATCTACTAAAACTTCAATAAAATCTGGCATTTGCACTAGCTCAACTGTTTCAATATCTTCTTCTGTTGGGGCTATTTGAATTGCGGTTACCTCTGTATTAAATAACGCTGTGGAGGGCGCTTGGTAGCCTTGGCCATAGGGCCGAATCGACAGCTTATTAAAATTTTGGTGAAACTTCATTTAACTTCCTTCCACATTTATTTGAGATGGCGCACTCCACATAAGTGGCGTTGTCACGAAAAACCGCCGCTCTAAAACATCCACAGATCTGATATCTTTGAGCTTCAGGTTCACTTCTGTTTGATGTTCAACAAGCAATTGCTTCAGCGCGTTCAAATCTTTTGGAGGAGCTTCATGGATAGCTTTAAGCTGTTCATTTGCTTGGTTTCGCACTGATGTGGCCTCCACAAAATCATTTAAGTTCAGATTTTCGAGAGCCGGCAACCCCGCAAGTGGCGTTTCTGCGTCAAGCTCAATTGTTGTTGGCAGCCCCTCTTCCCCTATTCCAGCTGCAATAGCAACTTTAAGTTCAGCCCATGACTTTTCAAAGCTGGCACTAAGCTTATAAGAAACCAGCTTTCCAGTAGCAGAGTCGCCATGAAAAGCATGGTGACGGATCTGGATTGAGTCATCCATACTCAGGGAAATCGCTTCCGCAAAAGGAACTTTAAAAGAAACTTCGATACCTCGAGCTGACGCGGCTAGGTGACATCTGGCGATTTTAATGGCATGCATAATCGCCTTTTTGCCCCGCTCTGTCTCAAAAAAACTGGGCGCTGAGGGAGAAGGCAGCTGCTGACTTATATCTGCAAGATTCAAGACAAGATCAAGCTTTTTGAACTCCGACCGCTGCAATAATTGATTTTGATGGTGCAACTTAAAGGTTGTAATCTCACGCCGTCGTTGGCGATAATTCCACTCCAATTTTAGCTTGCCTGTAAACCAAGAGTGTTTGAGATGGACAGATTTTACTGGCTCATCAGCAAAGATAATTTTTTGGGTCATTTGGGGATAAAGACCAAGGCTACCTGTTGTTCCTGGCGTAAAAGGCGCCAACCTGCTTTCGACAACTGCGTAACCGGATCTGCCCAAAATTTGCCCAGTTCTGGGCCAGCTTGATATTAACCCTTTTGCTGTCAATGTATTAATTCTTCCTCCGTTAAAATGCTTTTCAATGAGCGGGAAAAGATTAAGCTCGCCCCTGACTTCCTGGATCCATTCAGCCACAACTGAGACTTTAATATAGGGTTTTGGAAGGCCTGCAATTTTGATACTAAGGGTATCTTTTAAGATCTGTGTCTCGTCATATTTCCGTATCCTTCTTCCCTGAAATAAGTCGGAGAGCTCCACGGCATGACTTACCGGATCCCAACAGAAAAGTGACGGAGTCGCCTCCAATGCTTCAACTGGATCTTGGCGTGATGATTCCTCAATAAACAACTCATCCCAATTTCCGGATTGCTGGATTTCATCTCGCAGCTGTGCAAGCTTTTCTTTGGCATCGTAAGGGATAGCATAAAACTCAATCACCTGTTGCCAATCATTGATTTGTAAGGGAAGATCCATCAACTTCCCCTTAAATAGAGGAGTCCTCTTACCCTCTACCTCAACAAACAAAATTGCCTGACTATTCTGCTTCAGTGGAGAAGTAAGGGGGACGGTTAGTTGACAAAGAGCGATTTCTCCCTCCCGCTGTGTTATAACAAGATCAAGAATATCTAGATCTGTTTTTGTGATCTCTTCCCCGGTGGGGAGTGAGTTCACATCTATCCAATTCAAAAAAAATCTCATCTTATCCTCATATTACCTATCGACATTTGGGGGGAGGAGGTTTATATCTGGTGCAGATAAAAGTTATAAAAATGAAAAAATATACTTATATGTCACAATCACCTACTGATACGTCCCTCGAAACAATTGATAAAATCGCTTCTAGCCAATCAACTCATAATTGGCTTAAAGAGATTATTCTTTCGAGTTGGTTTTTCCAAAAAGGCTACTTACAGGGCGCTTTTTGGGCATGCATGATCTGTCTTGTTAGCGTTTCTAATGACGTTTTAATGCGTTACTTGGGTGAGCGTTTACACGTGGCTGAAATTATCTTTTTTCGCTTTCTTTTCAGCATGATCACTGTTGTGCCATTGATGATGTCCCGCGGATTAACTCTCTTTAAAACAAACCGTCCGCATTTACATGTCTTCCGAGCCATTCTTGGAGTTGGAGCTATTGGGGCGTGCTGTTATGCTGTCAACGTTATGCCCCTTTCGGAAAACACGACAATTATGTTTTCTCAGCCTCTCTTCTTCTTGCCGCTGGCTGTTTTATTGTTAAAGGAAAAAGTAGATGCACCGCGTTGGATTGCCACCTTGTTTGGCTTTGCTGGGCTGTTAATTATCATTCAACCAGGCTCAGAAACCTTTAACCTCGTAGCTTTAATCCCGATGGCAGCAGCATTCCAGTTTGCCTTGCTCGATATCTTGGCAAAAAAGATGGTGGCTACTGAAAACACCTATTCTATGTTGTTTTACTTTGCCTTTGGAACGACAATAGGCGCCTTTATCCCCGCGATTATCTTTTGGCAAACACCTACATTGGCAGAATTAGGTCTTCTTATCCTTTTGGGGATTGGGGCTAACCTCATTCAAGTTTGTTTGATTCGCGCCTTCTCAGCTACAGATGCCTCAGCGCTGATGCCATTCCGCTATGTTGAGTTGATTTTCTCTGCGCTTATCGGATTCCTTCTGTTCAGTGAAGTACCCATGGCGTTGATTCTAGAAGGGGCTGCTTTGATTATTGCCGCCACGTTCTACATCAGCTACTACGAAGCTAAGAAAAAAAATAAGATTTAATTGTGGTCGGTCAACTATAAAAAATAGGAAGCAAGTATAATTAATTTCGAGACCCCGCACCAGAAACGTCCTAAAGTATATGCGTGCGGGAATTATCCATAATCTTTATAGTTATACCTCTTCGAGTTCCAAACTCCACCCTGATTTTACTCCCCATTCATTGGTCTTGAGGGTATAAGAGATAATCCGCATCGCCAAAATTGGCCGGTAGCAAACATAGGCAATCTCGGTTGTCGCAACCTCAATATTTCCTTCTTCGCAGCGAATAAGTTGGACAGGATTTTTATTTTCATCAACAACGGTAATAGACCCTAAAACAGGTGGTCGCTCCAACGCTGCTTTACCGCCAACCACCTTTTGCCATAATACTTGAATACATGATACCTCAATAATTGCACCCGGAATTAAACCATCAGTGGCAAGAACGGTTGTATCTTGACAAGAAATGGTTGTTTTATATTTTTTTCCCTGCATCCCCATGAAAATTAAATCACCATTTACGGTTCTCTTAAATTGGCCTTGAGTGATCGGAGTTAATTCTTGAATACACCCGCGGGCTGACATTGGTGGCAGGCCACCTCGACTTAAAACTAAAGTTGTTTCCATGATTTCCTCACTAATTTTCTTAAGCTCTCTCGCCCCTCACCTCCTCCAAATCGTTTTTGCGTGGTTTAGGTGTCCGGCCCCTAGTCTAGAATCCTTTGACTTTTACTGCATCCAGCGGGGTAATTCTGTAACGAGGCCGCGGTTATGGCGAGAAAGCTCTTCGGTGATTTGCTCAAGTAGCGTCTGTGAGGGGGTCGTATTTTGATTTTGCTCTGCCATTAATTATTCCTCAACACGGTTTCAAAAAACTGACTGACTGATTGCGGGGCTGTTTGTATAGGAGCATTAACGCGTGTTTGGGAAAACTTCACGTGGGCTTTGGTCCCATCATCCAGTTGAAGATTTAATCCATCCAATAACCTCACAATTTGTTGGGATTGGCTTACTTGTGTTGACAATAAATTGTCATCGGAAAAACAGGTAGTTTTAAAGGTAATTTTTGATTTAATCCCCTCATTTAAGGCGATGCTGTTGGACCAAAACTCTTCCAGCTCAATCACACAACACGGTTTTTGCATGTCATGATCAAGCGTAAAGTAAATAGCTTGATCTCCCATTTTTTCCTTTAGATACTGCTTTATCAAGCTAAATATTTGAAAATCTGCCATAAAAAACCTCTTAGAGTTTTGCTCTTGTTACTTTAGCTGTAGCATTTCATTTATTAACAAATAGTTGACGCCCCGAATTCTTTTAGGTCCTCTTGCCCTCCATACCTACAAAAATGAATTTGGGGAAATTAGGTGCAGTTGAGCCTAGACAGCTTGAACAAACATTGTCACAGTATTACGATTGCTCTCAACGATGACCGCTGATTTCAGCGCATAGTGCTGTTGGCGCCAAATGAATCGGTGAAATTTAGGGATTGATCTTTGCATAGTCGCTTGATAAACAATACTTTTTTCTGACTCCCCAGCACCAAAGTCAACTGACTTGAATTTGATTGCAGCCCAACCTTTTCCCACTTCCATATACTCTTCTATACGCTCACCAAATTGATTTTCACCAATGCGTCTTTTTAAAAAAGTGATTCGCTCTGTCATGTATCTTGGATGCATTTTAAACCTGCCTGAAAATTCGGTAAGGTTGCATTAAGGCAGCGAGATAGGGCTCCTCTGTGAGGAGGAATGATTGTCGTTTTTGATAAAACAGCGCTACCAATTGCAAAATCACCTGGCGAATATCAGCTGGAATTGCCTCTGGCCGTTCGCCGTATCCTGCCTCATAAACTATCTTTACCTTTGAGAAAAGCTGATCAATCTCAATGATCGCCAACTCTCCCTGAAATTTCAGATCGTACTGAGTAATCTCTTGGGGTATTTTACGGGTATGGGTGCCGACAACAGAATTAATTTTCAGCAACGGGGAATGAGGCAGCGACACTGTGATTGGTAAGTCCACTTGTTTACTGATTCTGCTGCGATAATGCTGGCTTTGATAATAAGTCTTTTCCCAGGTTTGAAGCATGAGCGATCGACCGGTGTAGTTTTGCACTGCTTCCACTGCACTTTGAATTAAAAATGTCAAATAATCATCTTCGTCAGCATGATCAAGACGTAAATGCGCCTTGACCTGAGCCAATGTAATTGGCAATACAGTGGAGGTGGTTAATTGACGTAGCATAGCATTTTTCCCTTTTTATTTGGGGTATATACCCTCAACAACTTGAAAATTGGGTTAAGGCATTGCAAGCAATCCCCTCGAAAATAAAACGAGGAGATTACCAGGGAGCGATGCCTTCAACTAGGAATAAATGAAAGTTCAGATGATGAATTTATTCCTTAACAAGCTTGATATACTTCAAAGCCTCACAGTTAACCAAGTCACCACCTACGCGCTTTGTCGCATAGAATTCGACATATGGCTTGGCGCTGAATGGATCGCGCAGCATAGACATTTGAGTACGATCAACAACATGATATGCTTCTTTGATATTACCAAACACGATTCGCAGAGGACTTTCTTCCTGAACCATGTCATCGCACAGATAAACGGGGTAGCCGAGCAATGTATTTGGCTGATTTGCACTTAATGAACCTTGCCAGATGTACTGATCTTGCTTGTCCTTCATTTTGGCGATTTTAAAGGCGACAGAGCGTGGCATAATCCAAGCAGCTCCTGGTAAATATTTAGATTTCAACGCATAAACCACCTCTAAAATCTGATCGGCATTGACAAAGTCCCCCTCAGCACCAGTCGTTAGAGTTGACACTTTGCCCCATTCTTCTTTATTAATTTCACAAGTTTCACCGGTTAAGATACCGCGTGGCTTACCTTTACCGTCTCCAAAAAGGAAACCTGTGTTTTCGATTTTGGCGAACTTATCAGCGATTTTATCGGAAATCCACTGATCGATATTGATGGAAGCATCCTCTAACAATTTTTGGCTGATCCGTGGTTTGGCATAGATTTGATGGACCGGAATGCGGATTTTAGCAAGTTCTGGCGTTCCGGTTTCCGGACGGTCCTCGGTCTCTGCAACCCAGCCGGCTTCACTTTCATTTTTTTCCAATAACAGATCTAGAGAATCGGAATTAATACTGGTATGAGAGGCGAGTTGACGGATCACCGAATAGCTCGCAATGCCTTGATTAATCAACTGCACTATCGGATGTGGAATAAGATAACCGCCTCCATCTTCAGTTTGGGAGCTCAAAGATTTTTGGTTAAAGTCCTCAATTCCTTTACGAACAAAATTGGAAAAACCTGTTGACTTTGTGCTTGTTGTTTTTTCAGAAAATACTGGACGTTGTAGAGAAATTTCCATTTTTTCAATCCTTTGTGTTGATTTTTCAATAAGATTATCAAGTTGGTTGAGTCGTTCATTAAGCATATCAGTCATTTTATTCTCCTTAGAGTGCGTTGATTGTTTGGCAAGAGGATCATTCTCCCCCCCTCGAACGTCTTTACCGCCGTTACTTTGGCTTGATCGTTAGCTGCAAAAGTGACAAGCGATATTTCTTGCAGATCGATTTCTTCAATGTATCGATCCTGATTTTTGCCATATTTTCGTGTCTTAAGGGGTCTGAACCCAATAGACATCCCATCGATGATTCCTGCCTTTAAGAGCGCATAAGCTTCCCGTGCCTGTTGCAAATCTAAGAGCAATTGTCCCTTTACAAACAGACCATGGTCATCTTCATAAATCTCATGCCAAACACCAATGGGGCGTGTTTGATCATGCTGCCACAACAGCTTTGGCATGCCACCATTTGCTTTCCATTGGTCCAAAGACTTTTTAAACGCATGGGGAGTGATGATCTCACCGTGGTGATCTTTGAGGTGAAAAACACTGGCGTAGCCACAAAAAAAGCCATCGGTCTGATGGCTTTTAATCGTTAAATTTGCTATATATTGTTGCTGCATTTATCCTCCATTAATAAAAATAAATCATAATGAGAGCTAGTGTTCATGCGTATCGGAAGCGCCACTTTGAGCCGCTAGTTGGCCATAAGCATAAGAATTACAAGATGTCGCCGCCAGGAATAGGTGAGTATCCCACCGCTTGACGCTTTTCATTGATTGTTAAAAAGTTACTTGTGGAAATTTTGTTCCACGTTGCCTCGCGCCTGAGTGCTAATGCGGGAATAGAATCAAGGTCATAGCCTAACCTTAGGTTTTTATCAAAAAAGGGACATAACCAAAGATTAAGCTCCGCGACAATTGACTCAATTAGCGGCACAATTGTATCTTCCCATAGGTGATAGCGAGCTTCCTTATAATTAGCGAAAGTTGCATCGCCTGGAATTCCTACCAAAATGGGCGGTACGCCGAATGCTTGCGCAATTTCTCTGGCCGAGAGGTTTTTTCCTTCAATGAAGTCTAAATCTTTTGGGCTAAGCCCCATTTCTTTCCAGTCAAAATCCCCTTCTAGTACGAGAACTTTGCCAGCATTTGTACTTCCTTCGTAGATATTTTTAATATCTTCGCGCAGCCCTTCGCGTTGACTATCGGTGAGCGGCGTTCCATTGGGTGAGGGCCTAAACATCAGCGCTCCTGAAGGCCTTCCACCATTTTGCAACAAGGATAAGTTATGTTCGGCCACGACATTGTGTTGGTCAATAGATCTTGCAGCGGCTTCGATGGGGCTCATTCCGTACCAATCATTGAGAGGGTGGAAGTGTTTAAAATGCAATACCGCCACATTTCCTTGTTCTCTATCACAATTCAAATAGCGCTTGGCATTATCAACGGTATATTCATAGGCTAGAGGCGTTCCAGATTCTCCGGGAATTACCTTCATGCGATCGGGCCTTAAAGGATAAAGCTCACAAGGAAGATTGTCTCCATCAAAAATTGCCTGGATATAGGCATTGCCGGAAAGCAGCAAATGCCCCATGAGCGATTCCATAAAGGCCGATCCTGCCTGGCGTGGGTTAGGAACATGGAGAAGCTCCAAAATGGGATGCCGTTCAACCTCCGCATCACGATCATAGAGCAACCATGGAATGCTGCTGATCCCACGAGTAATGAGATTCACACACCGATAAACAATCACATTTTTCTGATATCCCTCATCGGCCAATTGCTGATAATCACGCGGTGTCCATACTGGCCTACCTAATAGATTGTAGGCAACATAAGGGGCAGTTGATCTACCAGTTTTTTTTGGTTGCTCCAAGCCCTTTGTCAAAGTTTTCCAAAAACGTTTCATTTTTTTGAGGTCCTACTCTTTGGACAATAAAAAAAGCCTCTAGGGATTACCTAGAGGCTTGGAAATGCATAATTATCGATCTTACATTTAAGTAAATAAATCAATTTACTAAGCCTTGTCAACTTTTAAAACTTGCCATAAAAAGAAGCTAACCGATTGGATGACAAAATGAGGGGGCCAGCGCTAGCCACTTGAACAGAATACAGCTTTCCGTCGATAGACTGTGCCCAAAATTCCAAAAAATGCATGAGCCTAGGAAACTCGGGGGGAAGATCATAATCCTGCCAGATAAAAGCCTGGAGTAAGTGTGGATGATCGGGCAAGCGATATAAAATCTCCACTGTAGTCAGTCTATATCCTTCTAATAAAGCTTTTACTGCCATCATTTTCCGCCCCCTCTGTTAGAAAATGACTTTTTGCATCAAAATTTTACAGACAAACTATAATTGGCATTAATTAGTCTGTTGAAAATCCTTGCATTATATCGATATATTCCCGCACTCCTCTTTGCGGAAAATTATTCTTAATATACTGGAGGACATGTGCCTTTTGATCCTCTGATAGATATTCTCCACTCTCCATTTTTGGGTTCAAGAGATAAGAAATTTTTGCTTCGTGGGGCAACAGGTTTCTTTGTAGCGACAGTAGCTTGATAGCGCTGATAGAGTCGGGTGCAGCAGCTGCCTTAAAATTCTCGCCAGTTCTCTCATTAAGAACGGATGGAGCGGTGACATAGGCCTGAATTACAGGTCCTGACAAGTTGTCCCATGTTTGGGTTTCCCGAATAAGATAATCCCGAATCAGAGGATTTGAGAGAAACTGGCTGACTGCCTCAGAAGCTTTCGTTGGGAGATTGATATGCCACATGGCATTTTTTGCCATCTCCTCGCCAAACATTTCTTCATAGGATAAGTCACCACTATCCCAGGTGTCAGCCGGAGCATTCCATGGGAAGCCAAGGTCATTAGTAGAAACACGAGCCGAGGCATGAGTTGTTAAAAGAGCCGACAGTGCAAGAGCTGCGAGAGTAAATTTCATAATCTATTCTCCTTTTAAATCTCTTAGATAGAAGAAAAGATAGTTTTTATTAGTTAATATTCAACTAATATACCCACAATACCTGAAGAAGCGGGATTATGGTCAGCAGATTTGAGGTGACTTTATTTTGGTGCGCCGCGAAGAGTATAGCCATATTCTAAAGATGTCCTGGTTCACAAAAAATAAAGCTTCTGTGAGCCTCAGAAAACAAAACCCTTTCAACCCTTTTTGAATCCTTAACGTAACCTTACACACGAATCATGGCTTACCCTTTATTTCGGCCAAGTAAAAGTAAAAGTAGCCCCCTTACCTGCTTCAGATTCTAGGTCAATCTTGCCGCCCTCTTGAGTAATTATCTTCCTGACTATAGCAAGTCCCATTCCACTCCCCTCAACTTCTTTCACAGCTTTAAGTCTTTTGAGCGGTTCGAACACAGTTTCATGAAATTCCGGCGGGATACCAGGGCCGTTATCTCTGATAATAAAAAGCAAATCTTTATTATTATCTACCCCTTCTACATAAATTTCCGCTTTATCTGGATTATGATGGTATTTAATAGCGTTGGAGATCAGATTATAGAAAACTTGCGCTAAAAGGATTTTTTTCGTTTTAAAAGTATGGATATTACTTTCTAAGCGGATTTTTATCGATGAAGGTATATCAAGATAGACGGAAAGTTGGTTTATTATATCTTTTAAGTTGGTTTCTTCTATGCTTGCCGAAGAGCCTTTAAAAAAGTAAGAAAGAATATCTCGTGTAAGATAATGAAGTTTTCTGACATTTCTTTGCACTTTATAAAGGAGATCTAAAGTAGAAGTTGGCAAAACCTTTTTACTTTCATCGAGGATAAATTGTGTAAAATTTTCAATTCCGCGTATAGGCCCCTGAATATCATGCGACATAAGGTGCATAAGTGTTTTTATTTCTTCATTTTGAAGAGTCAGCAAGTCATTTGATTTTTGAAGCTGACGCCGCGTTTCTACCAAGTCCGTTATATCTCGCCACATGCTAATACTACTGATAATGCATCCCTGGCTGTCTTTCTTACTTTTTGAACTTAAAGAAACCTGAATTTTTTCACCGTTCTTTTTCTTAAGTTGAAGCTCCCAATTGCTTACATATCCGTGGATAAGAAAATGTTTCCTCATCCTTTTTGTTTCCTCAAGGCAGTCAGGATGATATAAATCATACATGTTCATAGCCAGGATTTCTTCTTTTGAATAACCTAGCTTTTGAGCAATAGTGTCATTGCAATGTGTAATACCTACATTTTCTATATCTCCACCTGCCATAGAGACAAACATATCGGGAGCATTTTCGTAAAAATCATAGAAATATTGATAGAAATCCTGCACTTCTATAAATGCCTTATTTAAGGATTCCAGATATTGCTGGGCTTTGACAGTCTTTGAAATATCTTTATCTCCGCAATCAGAAATATTTTTATATAAACAATGATTATAGAGGATATTTCCTTCATAATCTTTTACCGCTAAAATATTCAAATAAACAGAGATCTTCTTGCCATTTTTTGCTTTAAGAATTAGTTCATAATTTTGAAGGAAACCTTGTTTTAAATATAAGCACCTAGCTTGATCCAAAGCTTCATAACAATCAGGATGATATAGACTTTTCATAGATCGAAAACTTAGCAGCTCCTCTTTTGTATAACCTAAAACTTCTAAGAATGGCCTCGTACAATTAACTATTTTAAATTTATAAGGATTATTAATTGCCAGTATCCTCATGTGGGACGAATTATCATAAAAGTCTCTATAAAACTGGTAAGGATGAGAAGCCATTCAATTTTCCTTTGAGTCAAAAAATATAAAATAGTGAATATAAAATAAAAATATTATACAAAGCTAATTTTTTGATAGGGTGGGTGTATCTCTCCTATTTTTTTGGAAACCATAAATTTAGAGATAAATCGGTATAAGTTTTTCTATTCAACAAAAAATTATAATGCATTATTTTATAGGGCTCAAAGAGAAATAATAGTAATGTTTTACTTTTTTATAATAGTTTGATTTAAATACAAAAAATTCATCCAGCCATTGTGTATTGCTCTCCCTTAATAATGATTATGGCAGGAACGCACGAATAGAAAATACGATGTACCGATATAAAGAGGTAATTGATCGTAAGCACAATGCGAGATTTACGAACCTTGGCATGCTGGTATCAGTTAAAATCTAATAAGTGTGAGGGAAAGGGAGGAGTTTATCCTTCTATCCCATTTACGCAACAAGCCCCCTGCCCTTATGCGTAAAGTAAAATCGTTATCATTGCTAATGCTAAACTTAAATCCCTACAACATAGTTGATGACGATACCTATAGCTGTTAGTTTTTTACTTACAATCGATAATATTTATTTTTCTTAAAATTCTAAAAAAAGGTATAATAAAATTTAACAGCACATTAAGGATTTCAGCAAGAATCCTTAAGTTAGCAATGGTTTTAGGCTTGGAGGATAATAAATTGAAAATCGTCTTAGGAGGAAAAACTAACGTTTCTCCTTGTCCTTCTAGAAGCCTAGGTATCCAAAAACTTGAATAGGTTACTCAGTTTATAGGACTCTTTAGAAATTAGAACCCTCAACTAATTCACTTAATAAGAGTCAACAATCTATTGATAATAAAAAATATTGAAGAGAGATTTTCAAAATGATTCTTTTAAATGACATCAAATATAAATTAGTTAAAGTGATAGTGTTTATTCTTTTTATTATTTTCTCAAATAGTGTTCTTCTTCACGCCGCAGAAAAAGAAAGATATCTTTTTGATCATATAGCTCTTCAAAACCACGGGAATCTTAAAAATCTTAGCCACACAGAAAGAGAAAAATTAATTGTAGAGTGTGATCATCAAATAGCAACATATCAAGAGCCTATGTCCCGACTAAAAAGACAACAATATGACAAATTACTTAAGGATATGCAGCCTTTTATACCAAAGGCCACTTTAATGAGAAATAATAAAAAATTTTCAGTTTTTAGTGAAGAAATCCTTTCTTTGCCCACTTATAATCAAAGTGCTTTAAATTTCTGGATGGATAGAAAGCACTTCCTTTTAAGAAAAGAAGGAGAGATTCCTGAAGACTTTATTCATTTCGATGTTAAGGAGGATGGAGAAATTTTGAGAAAAGATAGTTTCAAAAAGAAAGTGGAAACTCAAAAAGAAGTTCTTACTTCTTTAAAAGATTTTGCAAAAGAACTTTCAGAAATAAAAGGGAAAACGTGGGTCCAAGAAAAGCTGCTCACTCAAGTACAATCTCATATTTCTCATTACAGTAAAAAGTGCTCTTTAATAAAAAAGTGCTCTTTAATAGAAAAAAGGCTTTCTTTGGATAGCTTTTCAGAGGAATTAATAGAAGAATTAATGCAATTAAAAAAAGAGCGCGAAAAAATAAAAGTGCTTATTCAAACATTGCAAGGAACAGCTAGTATCTGCCAAGAGCTTAGAGAATTTCTAAAAGAGAATCACGCTGCTATTATAACTCTGGGAGACAGTTTTAGGCTACAAGAAATAGATTATAGAATATCCGTTAATTTTTTGAAAAGGCTTTCTCCTACCGTTGACGTAAATTTTTACCTGGACATCTTTGATGAGTATTATGAGAACGCTTTTTCTGAAAATTTTATTGAAGATGTGGTCAAAAATTTTGATAAAGAAATTCGACAATCTTTGGAAAATAAAAGCAACTTAAAAAATCTGTTGACTCGGTATAAACCGATTGCAAAAAAAGCAAAAAAAACTTTAGATGAGATCGAGCACTTTGAAACTAAAGATGCCTCTGGCAAAAAGCCTACATTTTTTCACCGTCTTGGAAAAAATTCAAAGAAATTAAATTTATCAAAAGCCTTTCCGCCTACAAAAAAGATAGAAAGTAGTTCTGACGATTCAGAAGAACAATCTGATGATAGTAATTCTTCAGGTGAGGGAGTAGCAGAAAAGCTTTCTAAGCGAGAGTATCGAAAAACGCCAAAGTATATAAGAGGAGAAAATAGGGAAAAAGAGAAGGGGCAAGAGAGAAAAGGACAACCCATCGAGGATAAAATTGAGAAAAAAGAATGCCCCTCTATAGTGTCCCCTTTGCGCATACCTTCCTTTAATTTGGCGCAATCTCCTTTAAGTGAGAGAATAGCTTCCCTTGTCTCTCCGAGGCATAGCAAACAAGGAAAGGCCGTGCCCCACAGCAATTATTCTTTTTCTGATAAACAACCCCCAATGCTGAGAAGTACAAAGTCAGAAAGAGATTTGATAAACTAAGAGAACATAAATTTTTCAACCCAACACAGAAGGAGGCCCCCTTAAAATATGCTTGCTAAGCGGGGGGCATTACAGGGCATTACATTATCCTGCTACTACTTATTGTAAAAACCACAAATAATAACTATCTCTTTTTTAATACAATTAACATTGGTGAAAATAATGAAAACCGTTAGATTTTTTTGTGTTTTTAAAGCATTAATAACTTGCTCCTTAGCTTCGACAGCTTTGGAAAATCTATCAGCTGATCAACTGATAGAAAAGTTACCATTAGTTCATTTAACGAGCATTTGCCCTAAAAATAATACTATTATTCCCGGCACAAGTTTGACAGAAAGAAAAAGCTTCATGGGGATGAAGTTTGGTCCTAGAGAAATAAAAGTTTTTTCAAAAGATCAAGTTATCCAACCCCGCCATACCCTTCATTTTTGTATAGGCGGGCCCGTTCCTAGTATAATGCGTGGATTTAGGGGTGAAGCAAAAAAATCTGACTTACAGACTAATGATAACACGATTGCCTTAATAGAACCCTTCAAAGGTTTTCTAGGTGAAATCTATGGAGGAACAGCTTCAGACATTTTTTCGGTCGGTCTTCATCAATTTAAGAATAATTCTTATGCGTTGGTACCTAATCATCGACTTGCTGAATTTAAGAGAGAAAACCCAAATTTTTTGGGGAAAATATATAATTACGATCCAGCTTTAGAAAAAATAAAAACCAAGATTTATGATATCTTAGAAGCTCATGGCCTTTTAAAAATTGCTACACCCTGGTCGAAACTTGAAGATAATCGTGAACTCGCTTCAGTACAAGCTCTGTTGAATTGCACAGTGACGGTGGGAACAGAAGAAGTCGATAATGAAACTTTTAATGTGCGGCAAAAGGAAATTTTTAATGAATTAGGTATTCCTCTTACAAGTCACTCGGACACTTTGTTCATGAAACTTGAAGAATTGCTAAACCCATTTTTTCGTTATTGTGTTCATTTCAATGAAAAAGCTTCTAAAGAAGAGCTTGCCAAACTTCTTCTTTCTCCTTTCCAAGTTTATGATTTAGCTTCTATGGCCCAATTCTTTATGGCCAAGAGTTATGAATCTGCCAGTCATTTAAATCCTGCGCGTCTGAAAATTTTAGAAGAATGGTTTAAAGATATAGAAGGTTGGCTCAATCTATTTATTACAGATGCTAATTTAAGAGAACAAGGAAAAAAGTCTCTCTTACTAAGTGATGAAGTTCAGGACGCTATTGCCAAGCGTCAAGACTTGAGCTTTATCACTTCATTAAAAGAGAAGATGAAAGATCTAGAGGAAGAAGCACCATTAGAAACAATTTTACAAGAAACACATTTTTCTGCAAAGCTATTACCTAATGTTATTTTGGAAATAAATCAAGATAATAACTTTAGATCTTGGCTGAAAGATAATTCAGTTGAAGTCAAAAGCTTAATTAAAGAGCTAACAGAAAATGGCAATAAAACTCTTGCTAATTCTCTGGTAATAAATTCAATTTTCTTCAAATTTATGGAGCGTATAAAGAGTAATAATGATGTTCCAAATCTTCTTGAAGGCAAAGAAAAAGAGAAGTTTATTAAAGCTGTGAAAGAGACATATGGGATGCCCTATCCTTCACTGCCAGCAAGAAACTCCCTTAAAGATATGCTTCGAGAGATTGTTGAACATGACCAATCACCATCCAACAGGTCTTCAGTACAAATTCTTAATGACCCTTTTGTTTTAAGAGTCCTTAACAAGATTTTTTATGAGGCCACGCGCGTAGAACCTTTTACTTTACAGGATATATTTAGAGAGCATCCAGATACAAAGCTCCTGTATCAAGAACCATTACCTGACGATTTTAAATATCTTGGCTTTTTCAGGGATTGGCTCTTAGAGCAATTTCCTCCCCGCTCCTACAAAGAAGCTAATCAACTTGTTAATATTTTAAAAGATAGCCGTGTAGGAATCTTAATGGGGCCTAAATGGCTTAACCAAGTACCACACAAAAGAATATCTTCCGGAAAAGATGATATATATGATCCTGATTACCTATCATTCTATAATAATTTGGAAAATGGGGTATTTGGAAGTATACAAGAAATTTTTAATAAGCTTGCATTGGGGGAAGAATATCGAATTTGGCAACCTCACTGGTATAAGTTGCGAGAAGATAGATTATTTACTTTCATACATTTTTGTAAGGATCTGGAAGAATACAAACAAATCCGCCTTGAAGCAGAACAAAAAAGAAGTAAATGGCAAAAAATTGCCAAGGTTTTAAATTTTCTTTTTGATGAAGCCGCAGAAACCAGTCCTCGCAGCTTAATAAAATCAGATGAAGACAGGCAGATTTCTCCCCTTGAAGCTGATTTTATAAGAGCCAGCATTTATTTAACGGGGTCCTACCAGTCCCTAGAACATAAACCCAGGACTCACCTCCATCATATCGCAGAAATTAAGCATGACCTAGCCACTGATATTGATGAAAGTTTCGAAATCAAGAAAAATTATGCTTTATATGCTCACTATTTAACAAAGCTGGCTCAGATGAAAATGGATCACTTCTCATCTCTATCTTTACGGGAACAAAAGATTATTTATTACTCTAAAAAGGAACTCACTTTAAAATCTAGGATAAGCTTATACAAAATTCAAATCGAGACATCTGAGTTAGAAAATATTAAAAACGATATTAAATTTATAGAGAATAACTTCTCTGAAGTTCTGGAAGGACCTGGGAAAGATGACCTTAAAGAAGAGATTCTGCAAGAATACGGCCTTTAAGTCTTTGTCCTCAAAGGCCTTGGCATAAGATGCATTTACCCATGGACCCAGATATGAACATGCATGCCGTTGAAATGACTGATTATCAAGCATCTGACATTAAGATGATGAATGATCTTATCCTTGAAGCGGCATCTCAATTGATAGAAAAGGTGATAGCTGCCGGGGCTTATATGGCGACTATGACAGCTAGAAGACCAGAATTAATGGGCTCTTAAGGCGGTAGCATCAGAGCCCCCCTTTTCACCAGAGTAAAATAGGGGTTGTCTTTCAGCAGCAATAAGTTGATAGATTTTAGCACAAGCAGTATGAATTTCGGATAAGAATAAGGGGGAAAGATCAGAGTCTATGTTAAAAATTTCCTTGTAGTCTTTAAGAGCTTCTTTATAACAACTAAGCTGGGTTCTTGCAAAGGCGCGATATTTAAGTGTTTTTGCTTTGGTGATGCTTGTATTACCTTCTGTATCTAAAGCTAATGTAAAATCGTCTATAGCCTCTAAATAGTGAGAAAGTTCCAATTTTGCTAAGCCCCGTTTTTGATATGTTATTGCTTTCGTAAAACCTGCGAGGCCTGGCATAGCCAAAATCTCTGTTTGATCATCAATCATCTCTTGCCATTGTTTTTTTTATTTTCCTCCCTATCAAGAGAAACGATACCTTTGGAGGGCCGCGAAAAAAGCGCTATTGGGGCATCTTTTGTTACGGAAGAGGCTTTTTCTTCCTTTTCCAATAAAGCTTTACTATTTACACTTCCCCTGAAAGGCGCCTTTGCCGGTAAAGAAAATTCCTTTGTAGAATTTAGTATAAGCAAAGAATCAGACCGCTTTTCTAAAACACGTTTTTTGCGTGGCCTTTTAGCTAAAAAAGTTAGGGGGTCTGCATCAGCTAAGGGTTGTACTTCTGTTAAGTTTTTTGTCTCCTCCTGACAGGGCGAGTGGTTTTCTTTGTCATCACTTATAACGATACTTGGTATATCAAAAACTAGCCTTCGTCTTTTTTGAGACGGAAGATTTGTACTTTGTTTTTCATAGTCTCCTCCACTAACAGATGAAAAAAACATTATTATCATAAGGCTGACCATTAACTGTAATGGAGGGAGGTAGTGCATATCTAATTTCCTTGAAAATATACTAAGTATCTATTCTTCAGTATGGATGATGTTTATTCATCTCAAATTACTTAAAATTTTACTTTCTTTTAAATAAAAATATTTAATATATCAATATATTTTCCTAACCATATCCTTTAAGTTGAAATTATCTCTGTATCTGAGGTTGCTTGCTTGAGCCGCCTATCCATTCGGAAGTGATTTTTTGTATAGTTGAAAAATTAACTTTTTATATCGTAGATTTTTTAGTGAGTGTTACTATATTATGTATTTATATTAATTCAAGTGATTGCAATGTTATTTAAGAGTAAACCATAAAGGAGTTACGGATGAAAAAAACCACACAAACAATTCTTGGCAGCGGCACTATTGCTTTATTAATGCTTTCCGGATGCAACACAACACAAGGCATTGGTGAAGATCTATCAAAAGCTGGCCACGCTATCTCCCATGCTGCCAATGAAACAGGTCATAAAATGAGTTCAGACGACTCTGCTTCCACCACAACTTATAAAGAAACAGATAAAAAAACCAATAAAGGTGGTTCAAGCACAACAACGTACAAGGCCACAACAACGACATCTGCAACTGGCACTAGCAAATAAGGCTAGCTTTGTCGTGCGAGGGGTGGCTAGCGCGGCTCCTTGCAACTTCTCGCATCAACTAATCCTAAAACCGAGCATAAAACTCCATTAAATAGAAATTCCTTTGATGATTTCGACCATAGGATTTTGCTGCGTCAGCACCTCCGCCCTTTCGCTCTCATTCCTCCTATTTACCTGATGATTAGTAATCTGTGGCAGCACCAGCGAGGCGTATGTGGCAGCACACCAGCGAGGCGTATGTCGGACTTCCTCTGCTACAAGGATGGCAAGAGTTATGAGGTGAACAGAATTTTTATGGCTAATGTCGATTATTGAGATAATTTTCAGTCTAGAAACTGAATAAAGCGAGATTGAGTATATTAGGAAAACGAGCCATATATGGCTGGGGTGCTAGGATTCGAACCCAGGAATGGCGGGACCAAAACCCGCTGCCTTACCACTTGGCTACACCCCAATGCGATTATACTAAAAAGATACCAAATCTGTTAGAATTTGCAATACTTTTCTTTAACACTTTAGTAACCTACACCTAACTTTTTTCAAAAATCTTTTAAGATCAATAAGTTCACAGAATCTAGAAATGCACCAAATTTGCCCTATCTCCTCAATTATTACGCTATATCCTAATACTTGAAAAAACCAAAAACTCGCTTCTCCAAATAGTGTGGAGTATCTCATCCCCGATTACGTTCAAGGCGACGCCACGCATTAACATGGTTGGTATGTTGCGAATAAGTTTCACTAAAGTGATGCCCCCCGTTACCATTTGCCACAAAGAATAAATCCTCAGTCTTCAGCGGATTCACCGCCGCCTTTAGTGCATCCACACCGGGACACGCGATCGGAGATGGTGGCAGTCCCGCGATGACATATGTATTAAAAATCGTTTCAGATCTTAAATCCTGCTTGGTGATTGGGCGACCAAGCTTAATCTTGCCCAAAGTTAACCCGTAAGTAACAGTTGGGTCCGACTGCAATTTCATCCCCTTTTTTAAACGGTTAAGAAACACGGCTGCAATTCTTGACCGTTCTGACGCTTTCCCCGTTTCTTTCTCAATAAGAGAGGCCATAATAATGATTTCATGGGCCTCTTTATAAAGGCCTAATTCTTTGCTTTTTTCCCAAAGTTCATTGACCGTTTTAGTCATGGCTGCACTCATACGATCAATAATTGATTGCTTTGTATCGCCATACACATAAGTATAAGTTTCGGGAAGCAGCATACCCTCTTCTGGCGTATGAGAAATGGGGCCCTTTAGATTGTCAAGTGAGTTAATTTTCTCAACAACATCAGCAACCGTAACTCCTTCTGGAAAGGTCACTGAGTGAACAATGACCCGACCGCAACATAAAATTCGAATGATATGATAAGGAGTTGCATGTTCTGGAATTAAAAATTCCCCTGCTTTTAGTTTGCCCTGTTGTTGTGCAAGAAACAGAGCTACATAATAAACATAAGAGTTTTTAATGAGCTTTTTATCCAACAAAACCTTGATAATCTCTTCGTGGCGACTCCCTTTTTCAATTAAGATAACCGTATCTTGGCCGTGATCGACGCGTGTATACACCCCTCCTGGACCAAACATCAACCATAAAATAAGGGCAACTGGTACCAAAATTAAAGCGCTAAACATACTAAAAAAAATCTTTTTAATCACCCGAGTTTACCCTTATGCTAACAACATTGTTTATCTCAAATGTGGGAATGATCAGCACAATGTTCAATCAGAACCCTCGCCTCTTTGACCTTATCAAAATCTATTGGTCTATCTCATGGCGTGCAAATGTACTTGGCTTTACGATATTTATCATATTTTTGTGCTTAAACCTACTTTTCCTCAATTTATTAATAAATTCTGGCGAGCTTGAATTTTTTAGAAAATATATTTTTCTTTTTTTACCATTTTCCCCTGAGTTGCAAGACATAAAAGAACCTTCTCTCAGCATCAGCCTCTATTTCGGCTTTTGGAGTTTTGCCTGGGATTATCTTTTTTTCTGGTATGGGTTTAGACGGGTTTTGAAGTACCAAATTTATCCAGATTTCTTTCAAACAACCATACCTTTTGCAACTTATAGCAAGGTTTTCCTTGTTCCTCTTATGTTTATAAATTTTATTGATTTGCAACAGGTGGGGTTCAAGCATTCTGACTCAACAAGCTGTTTCGCAATAATGATTTTTGTTACGTTGATGTATTATAGCCTTATTTTTATTTTAATGAAACGTACTTTGAGAAAAATCACGAAAGCCTCCACCTAGAAAGGAGTTCTGGAGCTATTACCTAAAGGATATCAAATACTTATCGACCATATTAAGCCAAAAAGTCTATGATAATTATTACCCTCACCCTACCCAGAACGCTCTCAATAATGGCTTTTTCCAGTTTGAAACAGTTGAGCGACCTTCTGAAGCATCAGATAAAATTGTTGCTGCTTTAGCGGTAAATGACGCCCAATTTCGCGGCAATATACCCCAAACACGAGAAGAAACAGGACTATGCTCGGCGCGGTTATTAAGGCTTGAAATTTCATTTCCCATCGCGTTATTAAATCTTAGCTTTCCAACTAATATTACTTATAACAGCCGATTAATAGCGCTTTTCCCAGAAATATCCAACCGTTGCCCCTTTAGAACCGGCTTCAAGATTAACTTTGGTATCTTTTGTCACATCAATATTTACGATGGCTTTGGTATCTGCTTCAACACCTAAGCCTTGATCAACACCGAAATAAATGTGGTCATTTAGTTGCTTCCCAACCCGCACAGAATAGCCTGATGATATATCTTGTTGCTCAGTCCCATTCTCATCCGATGAATCATTGCTGCCCACAGAAAACTCGTCCAAACCAAAAGCATCTTGGAATTTATTAATCAAATTACCACCTTTATCGCGGGCTTTAATCGCGGCAAGCTTAGTCGCTAGCTGTAATGCTTGGGCTGAGGAAACTGAGTTTAAAGGCTTACCAAAGAGCAACAGCGACACCACTTCTTCCTGACCTAACACTGGCGTTGAAATAAAGTCAATTTTAGGATCTGTCGCAATTCCTCGCAGCCAAATCATAACGTCAACATCCCGGATTGTCTTTTCAACCTTAATATTCAAAAATGGAATAACATCATTATTCTGGTTGATAAAAGAAATTTTACTATCAGGGGCGATTGACATTTGTTTGCCAATAACATCTGCACGGCCACGAATTATCACCAGCTCACCTTTCACCTCGGGGTTATTGAGCGGCCCTATAACATGCAAATCGCCTTTCCATAAACTTTTGATTCCATGTCCTTCGATCAGCAGCTTGTTCGGAATGTGGACTTTTAAATCGTAGGTTGAAGCCATGGGAATTAGTGGGTGATTCTTAGGCGCTTTTCGCCGTAATTGCGTCTGTTCTGTGACTTCTATCAAATTGATATTTTTGATTTTTTGAACCGTATCTTCTAAAAATACATCCACAAAATTTGTTTGAATCTGCCCCTCGAGAACACAGGCACCCTTGTTTGTTGGCTTCAAATTAATCTGGCCAGTGACATTGATTGAGAGAATGTCATCGTTCGCTATTAACATATTCTCGAGTTTAAGGAATACCTGCGGCTGAATTGCCGACAAATCTGCCAGCTTCACAGAACCAATGCCTGTAAAAGTGCCATCACGGAAATCGTTCCCCGTCAATTTGGTGATTTGCAGGGTTGACCCGTTTAATATTGAGTGTACTTCAATATGGCGCAAAATTGTCCCAAATTCTGCATTTTCATATTCTCCCTCATGCAATATAAGAGTACCTCTATGGTGTAACTGCTGCAGTGTATTGCTCGTTGCAAGATCAATTTTTAATTGCCCTTTAAAGCGATCCCCCCACCAAATAAACCCATTCAAAACAGAAAGGTCAAGATGACCTTTTAATTTCGCCGAAACTTTTGCCGCTGCCTCCGGAATCAGTGTGGAAGTTAAAATAGTCCCCGCCGCTTCAATTTTAGAATTTTCAGAATCATGATAATTTAGCTTTAATGACCATTCGCTATCCCGAAATACAAGAGTAGTTGCCATTGACAATGATTTCATTGTTCTGCGTGATGTATTTTTTAAACTTAGATCTTCAATTGAAAGTTTAGCCACAACTTTGGGCGTCTTCTCACCCTTTATCTCAAGCTCTCCCTTAATTTTACCGTCCAATACCTGATCATTTACTAAAAAAGCAAGTATTGAGGGCCTAACAGAAGTCAATGTCAACTTCCCTTTATATATTTTGCCCAATTCGAGATTAGTAAAGACAAGTTCACCATTCCCGAGTTTTATCGTGTTCGCAGCAACCTTAAAAGTTTCGGGGGTGGCCTCTAAGTGAACTGGCTTTACAAGCTCAACAATCGCCTGATCTGCATAAAAAACGCGCAATTCTTTCAGCAGAACTTTCCATTGTTGCTCCACTGTAGCAAGAGTCCCGGCCGTTGACCAGGCCATATCTCCGCCTTTGAGATGGTGTTCAAAGAACCCTTTCCCTTGTTTGGTTTCTACTGAAAAAACAGCAGACTCAATATTAGAACGTTTATAATGTCCAATGCCTGCATTCAAGTTCACGGTAAAGTTTTCTGAATTTTTAAAGGCTATTTTGGTATTAAGCTTATGAAAGGCCAAGTCTTCATAAATAGCGTCATCAAATTTTAGGTCGATGCCATATTGTCCATCCTCATGATGGATTGCCCCATTCACCCGTCCGGCAAGATTCTGTCCAAACAATTTGGCCATAGACTTGATATTGTCTATCGCCACATGGAAATCAGCTTGCTTCAAGCTAAAAGTGGTGGTATCAACTACAGCATTCCCGTTGATTTTATGATCAATCCCTTTAAATTCAAACCCATCAAAATGTAATAATTCATCCTGCAAATAAAAGGTCCCATGCAAGATTGTTTCAAGATAAGGATGCCTAAAATTGGCATAAATTTGGCCTTTTTGGTGTTCATATACAACATTTCCCGCAAATTTATCTAAAGGGCGTCCCGCTAATGTTGGCCCAGTTAATAACCATTTCACATGGTGATCACTATTTAAATGACCCTCAGCGTTGATGGTGGCTTTCACATTGCCCCGTAGTTGAGAGTTATGGGGAAATAGATGCTCGGTATGAGCGCAATTAAACGTCAAAGCTGTTGTGTAAGTCCGCTCCGCCAATCCATAGTTTAGCTGCCAGTTGGCTTTAATATTGTTGGAAGTTGAAAAATCACCTAACCCGATAACATTTTTACCAGACTCATCGAGATTTATTTCAATTGCCAAATCCAACTGATCACCAATAAATTGATTCAGGTGCGTATTTACACTCAAGAAATTATTAATGGCCGCTGTACAGGAGCCCGTCACCCCTGTCCCATCAAGATTGGCCTCTAGATCGATATTAAACTCGTAATCACCTTCTTTAATTTGGGCGGCGAGCTCAGGTGCGATCGTTTTGAGCCGCGTGAGTGAATCTTTTGCTTCAGCAAAGACAATGAGTTTTTGGCCCGATGCGTGAATTTCAAGCTCAAGTAAATCTGCATCACCATGTTCAAATTGGTCAATTGTTTCGATAAATAACTTAAAATCTGCCTGATCAGCGCGTGCTAATGCTGCCTTACCGTGAATTTTGACGCCGCCTGAATACCAAGGAGAAATTTTAACATTGTTGATGAAATATTCACTAATCTCTACAGGGAGGGGTAGCGTACCCTTTTTCGCTGCTTTATCATGAGGGATAATGGGAAAGCGAATGATTTCTAATGTTTCAGCTCCAATCCTTTCAATCTCAATTTTACCAAAAAAGATACCTGCCCCAATCCAGGAAAATTGGAAACCGTGTATATCTAACCATAGCCCTTCCTGATCTGAAATTTTGACAGAATCAATCTTGACATCAAAGGGAAACTGGCCATGAATTCGACTAATATGTCCTTTCATCCCCTTAGGCAAGGCAGTATTCAATACCATTTCAGTGATCTTAGTATTGACCTTTGGTATTTGGATAATAAGCAGCATAGAAATAAAAGTCAGCAGCGCATAAATTGAGAATTTTTTAAAGGCTACTATCATCTTAAAACGCTTGTCCAATACTAAGATAAAGTTGAAAGGCAGAATCATAAGATTTACCATTAACAATGCGTCTTCTGCTTGGAAACGCAATATCGAATCGAACAGGGCCGATCGCCGTATAATAGCGCAAACCAACGCCATATCCCACTAAATAATGTCCAGATTCAGAGGAAGATGACTCCGCCTGGCCAACAGATCCCGCTTCAACAAAGGCAACCACACCAATTGTATCCGAAATTTTATAGCGTGGCTCAACCCCAAATTCCATTAATCTCTTACCACCTGTTGGATTACCCTCAATATCAGTAGGGCTAATTTTTTGAAAACCATAGCCGCGCACCGAATTGAGACCACCTGCATAAAAGCGCTTATCTAAAGGAATATCTTTATTATGGATATGTGTGATTTGCCCTAGTCGCCCCCAGAAACCAATTACAAAAACATCCTTTTTAATTAATCGCAGATAATAGTTCGCGTTCAATAAAAATCGCAGCATTTTCTTTGACTGGCCCAGCTTGCCAAAATAGGGCGTCACTTCACCGAATAGGCGCCACCCCTTGTAGGGGTTAATCGCATCATTACGCAAATCGATTAAAAGAGTCGCAGGAATTGAAAAATATTTATCCTGTTGTGTCACAATACGCGTTAGCTTTGAGTGCTCA
Organism: Candidatus Paracaedibacter symbiosus; assembly: GCF_000757605.1. Lineage (GTDB taxonomy): Bacteria > Pseudomonadota > Alphaproteobacteria > Paracaedibacterales > Paracaedibacteraceae > Paracaedibacter_A > Paracaedibacter_A symbiosus. The sequence continues at coordinate 223,817 of NZ_JQAK01000001.1, forward strand.
TATGCCAGTCCCAAGCTTGCGCGAACATGGTGCATATACCAATAATTAAGTCCGGCATACGTCTCATAAACTTGCCCTTTATAAGCCCTTGTGTTCTCATAACGCGCCTGAATCCAGGTGAGAAAATTTAAATCAGCTATAAAAACATCGGGAATTTCATAACTAGCGATCGCCTTAGATTCCTTTTGACTTCCTTTTACCTCTACTTTAACGATTTCCCCACCACCCAATAGATTCCGATGCGTCCAAGCAAGGCGTCCCCCTACCCCTTCTGAAGTAGCATATTCAACTCCAGCGCCCACCGACCGCGGCGGAGCCTCAACCAAATCTACTGTCATCGGTACTTCTTCACCAACAGCTTCCTCAAGCGGGGTAATCATCACTGCCGAAAAGAGCTCACTATCGATAAGGTTACGCTTTGTCCTTTCGACCTCCCGATCGTCATACACATGACCTTTTTGCCAAACAATGCGGTTACGAATATAGGTGGAATCAATGGTTTTAATCCCCTTAATAAAATTATCGCCGTATTGTCGAGCTCGATTCAAGGTTGCTTTAAATACCACATTTAAGGTTTTTTCATCTTTATCAGCTTTGCCATCTGGGATTTCCATTTTTACAAACGGATAACCATGATTTTTGAAGTATTTCTCAAGCCGTAAATTTGCCTCGAAAATTTTATCTTGATCCACCGGATCATCCACCTCAATTTCCATGACGCGCGCCAGCTTAGAAGGGGTTATATCAACATTTGAATCATGATCTAAAATCTCTAAACTAAAGCCCCCCAAACTATATTTAGGGCCTGTTTCAATGGCTATATTGACGAGTTTTGGTGAAGCTTGAATGTCTATTGCCGCCTCAACATTCGCCTCAAAATATCCTTTATGTTTTAGAGCCCGTCGAATATTTTTGACATCTTGGACAACACGATATCTCAATGCATTAGAGCTAATTGGGGGCTTATTTCGCAACAATTCTAGCTTTGAATTGGTCTCAATAAAGGATTCTAAGAACTCATCCCCTACCACGTTAAAATGAACATCATATTCTATGCCAGGATAGTCTGTCAAATTACGAGAATAGTCATTATCCTCTTTTGGGAACAGCCAGGAGCAACCCGATAAAAGTCCCATGACTATTGCCAGCAAAATTACACAACCAATTTTTCCAACATAATACAGTATTAGCTGCCCCACTATTTTATCAGCGCTCACTACTATCCTTGGGTTAGATGGAGTTCTTTGAAAAAGACTTTACGAAATCTTGCTCCACGGATCTAAGCTGTTTATATATGCCTGGATCCCCGAAGTAAGCCCAAGGGAACAGCAATGATCATCCTATGGCCCACTATAGCAAGGCCATCCCCATCTACAAACCTAAAAATGAAAGTTTTGATAGAATATTTAGATACCCTCGCCCCTCATTCACATAAAGATAATTTGGCGACATTTATAGGTGAAAAAGATAGCAATTTTCTTCAAGGGATCGGTATTTATTTCTAGAAATTTAGGGGCGTTTGTAATAAAAAAAAGCCGAAAATGGGTGGGGGAAAATGAGGGAGGAGAGAGGCGATATTTCCACAATTAAATTAATATAAAAAAAAGACGCCATAAAGACGCCTTTAAAAAAGAATAGAAACAGTTTGTTATTTTGCTGTTGTTTTGCGAGGGCGTTCAGCAATACGAGCACTTTTACCGGTACGTGTACGAAGATAATACAACTTCGCACGGCGAACATGACCAAAACGAATAACTTCAATGTTAATGCTTGGAGAGTAAAGTTGGAATACGCGCTCCACACCTTCACCAGAAGAAATTTTGCGGACACGCACAGTAGAGCGAATACCTGCATTACGGCGACCAATAACGACACCTTCATAAATCTGTGTACGTCTGCGTTCACCTTCCACAACTTTTACGTGCACGCGAACTGTGTCGCCTGCTTGAAATTCTGGAATTTGCTTGTCTTGCGTAAGATGCTCTAGCTGTTCTTGCTCAATTTGTTGCAACAGGTTCATAGTTAACTCCTAAAATTTACTTTTTTCCAATATGCTTCTGCCATAAATCTGGTCGACGCATTTGAGTTATTTTTTCTGCTTGATCCTGCCGCCAGTCAGCGATTCTTTGATGATCGCCAGAGAGCAGTACCTCCGGCACGATCTTATTTTTCCAGGATTGTGGTCTTGTATACTGTGGATACTCTAACAGCCCATTTTCAAAACTTTCATGCACTAATGATTCCTGTTTTCCAATGACCCCAGGAATTAATCGCGCGCAAACATCTAATAAAACAAGCGCCGGTATCTCGCCACCTGTTAGAATATAATCGCCTATGCTGATTTCTTCAAGCTCTTTTGTATCAATAACTCGTTGATCAACCCCTTCAAAGCGCCCACAAAGCAAAATAATGCCTGAATAATCGTGAACCAAATGCCGTGCATAAGCTTGTGTTAATGGTTTACCACGAGGGCTCATGTAGATGAGTTTACGCCCCGGTTGGCGTTCAAGCGCAGTCTCCAGTGCTCGATCAACCACATCTACCTTCATCACCATACCCGCCCCACCGCCATAGGGTGTATCATCAACGGTTGCATGTTTATCTAACGCATGATCACGAATCTGGACTGTATCCAGTCTCCATAGATCTTGGTCCAGACCATTTCCTAAAATAGAGTAACCTAAGGGGCCTGGAAACATTTCTGGAAAAAGCGTCACTGCTGTCGCATACCAGGGAGATTGTGATGTGGATTGGATGAGGGACATCTAAACTTTGCTATCTAGCAAAAACGATTTATCAATGGTAATAGACCGCGCAGCAACATCCACGGTAGGCACCGATTCTTTACGGAACGGAATGCTGTAAACATCCCCCGAGTTAAGATGAATATCCAAAAAATCTCCAGCACCATGATTGTGAACTGCCTGAACTTCACCTACAGAATCACCTTGAAGATCAATCACTGCCATTCCCATCAAATCTGTGTAGTAAAACTCTTCCTCTGCTAAATCAGGTAACTCTTCCCGCGTCACATAAAGCCTAATCCCTCGCAATGCCTCCGCCTGATTACGATCTGTTACTCCTTGCAAAGTAACTACCGCAGAAAAAGGTGTCGGCGTAGAAAGGATCCGAAACTTATAGACAGCACCAGCTTCATCTTTTAGGACATTATAATGAGAGATATTAGATGGACTTTCTGTGAACGTCTTTAGTTT
>NZ_JQAK01000001.1:227395-419895 GCF_000757605.1 Candidatus Paracaedibacter symbiosus
GCCCAAAAGACCGGACATACCTCCCATCTTCATCATGCCTTCAATTTGCTTGACCATATCATCGAGATCAAAGGTGCCTTTCGTAATAACTTCGTATAGCATACATTATACGAAGTTATACGATGACGTAATTTCAGCCATACAGATAAGATCTGAGGGAGAGCTCTCTTGTGAACCTTTATTATTTTTATTTTGCATAGTTCAAGAGCACCTAAAAAAGGGCCCTCCCCTTAAAGCTTATGCTTCGGCTGCTGCTGCTTTTGCAGCTTCTTCAGCTTTCAAGCGTTCTTGAGCTTTCTTCTTTGGAAGATTCTGTTTTGTTTGCTCGCGGCGTTCAGCAGCACCAACCAACCCAAGATTTGCCAAGAAACCAGTAACACGATCTGTTGGCTGCGCCCCTACGGAAAGCCAGTATTGAGCGCGTTCTTTGTCGATCACCAGGCGGTCTGCATGTCCTTGTTCCAATAAAGGATTGTAAGTACCGATTTTCTCAACAAAACGACCATCACGGGGGCTGGCTGCATCAGCAACAACAACACGATAAAATGGACGCTTTTTAGAACCGCCACGAGCCAAACGAATTTTCAAAGCCATTATTAATTGTCTCCAATAAAAATATCAATTGTATATCATCTAACGCAGAATTCAAATTTCATCAATAAAAAACTGTCTTAATCACCATATTTTTTAAAAAAATGTATTAATTTCCAGCAAAATGACGAAAGTGAGCCAGAAGATTACTCTCTCACCGATAAATATAGGTGACTGCGAAATTGATGCTAACCAAAAGACACCCCAGAATGTTAGAAAGAATAAGGGGCTTATCCCGCAGTACCATACTGTAAACAAACCAACTCACTGCACAAAACAATGCGACCCCAAGGCCAAACAAAGAAATATCCCCCGAACTTTGGCGTTTTACTGTCCTGATGATTTGCAAAAGGTTTGGAACTTGCCCCAAGATAGCAATAAATTGCATATATCTGATTAAAGACAGGGGAGGTCTTTTATTAAAAGTGCCGTCAGCTTGCCGATTAACCACTTTTTCAAAGTGCTTTCTATTTATTTTAGTCATGTACTTTAAGAAGAAGTTTTCGTGAATTTTATAGCTCCATTAATGCCAAAAATTAATGGATTTTAAATCGATAAATTAAAGAAATTATTCTCCTATTTTAGTAGGTTCTCTGAGCAGTCGAGAGAGCGTGGAACATACCGTTCAGCAGGTTTAAATTCCCCCCACAGAATTGTTATTTAATTTTACTTTTTTAAGAAGAATTCATTCTAGTTCAAATTATTTTTATTATTCCCCTCTTCTCACTCCTTAAAATCATATAAATGTTGAGAGGATAGATTAGGACGATTCAACTAATTCGTCGCTAGTAGTAACATCTGTTTTTTTAAAGTAGGAGTGATGTGATGTTGTGGAAAGAGATATTACCTTTTAGAAAGAGAACTAATCAGCCCTCTTTAACCAACTTTAGACAAGAAATAGACACGCTTTTTAACCGCTTTTTAGGTGATTTAGATGTATTTCCTCCCCTTTCTTCTGTTAGTCGTTTTCCTACTTTAAATATTTCAGAAACGAATGAAGAAATTACATTGAAAGCAGAGCTTCCTGGAGTCGAGGAAAATAACATCAAAATAGAAGTTAACCAGAACCAATTGACAATTAAAGGTGAGAAAAAAAATACCACTGAGGAAAAAGAGAAAGAAGGAAATTATTGGATGCAAGAAATCTCCTATGGAAGCTTTTCTCGAACAGTGTTTTTTCCTTTTGAGTTGGATGTAGAAAAAATAAAAGCATCATTTTCTAACGGAGTTTTATCAATTTCCGTTAAAAAACCTGCTGAAAATATTTCAGAAACAAAAAAAATTACTATCACCTCTCAATAACTCTTAGAGGTTCGGGGATAGATGCAACTTACCTAATACTGTCGGATTCACTATAAAAAATAAGAAAAGCCTTAACGACCAAGCAAGCCTTTCAATCCATTGCGCATCATCCCTTTTTGGCCCATTTTGCCAAATTTTTTCATCATTTGCTGCATTTGTTCAAACTGTTTAATTAAGCGATTCACATCCTGTACTTGAACCCCTGACCCACTGGCGATACGCTTGCGCCTGGATCCGTTCAACAACTTGGGATCTTTTCGTTCTTTTTTTGTCATCGATCGAATAATGGCAATTTGCCGTTTTAAAATGCTATCATCCATACCAGCTTTATCCAGCTGATCCTTCACCCGGCTCACGCCAGGCAACATGCCCAAAAGACCGGACATACCTCCCATCTTCATCATGCCTTCAATTTGCTTGACCATATCATCGAGATCAAAGGTGCCTTTTTGCATTTTTTTAGCCATGCGCTCAGCTTCATCCTGGTCCACGACGGATGCGGCACGCTCTACCAGACTGACGATATCCCCCATATCTAAAATGCGACCAGCAATCCGCTCAGGTTGAAACAGCTCCAGCTGATCCAGCTTTTCTCCCATTCCCATAAATTTAATTGGTCGACCAGTCACAGCACGCATCGACAGAGCCGCACCTCCCCGTGCATCACCATCCAAGCGTGTTAGGATAATCCCAGTAATCCCAACCTTTTCATTAAATTCTTTAGCGATCGTTACCGCATCTTGACCAGTCATGGCATCGGCTACCAAAAACGTCTCCACTGGATTGGCAAGATTTTTGACCGCAGTCACTTCTTCCATTAGACCTTCATCAATATGAAGACGCCCAGCTGTGTCCAGAATCAGTACGTCTATACCCTGGGCCTTAGCTAGCTGTAATGCCCGTTTTGTAATTTCTAAAGGCTTTTCTGATGCCACAATTGGCACTGTGGCGACACTCAGCTGCTGTCCTAAAGTCTCCAATTGCTGTTGCGCCGCTGGGCGATAAATGTCTAAGGACGCCAGCAGCACTTTTTTCTTGTGATGATCTGTAATGTACTTGGCAAGTTTACCAGAAGATGTTGTTTTTCCCGATCCTTGCAACCCTACCATCAAAATAACGGCAGGTGGCACCGCGGCGAGATTGAGCTTTTCTGTCTCTTGTCCCAGCATTTCCTGAAGGTGGTCATGGACAATTTTCACCACCATTTGGCCTGGGCTGATGCTTTTTATAATGTCTTGGCCGATTGCCTTTTCGCGAACAGATTCAATAAACTGCTTCACAACGGGCAATGCGACGTCGGCTTCTAAAAGCGCAATTCTGACTTCACGCAATGCCGCATTCACGTCTGCCTCAGTCAGAGCGCCTCTATTCCTTATTTTATCAAGAATGCCAGTGAGTTTTGTTGAGAGTGACTGAAACATGCAAGCCAGACCTTTATCCTGAAGGAAATTTGGTGGAGATGGCGCGCCCAGGAGGATTCGAACCCCCGACCTGCGGCTTAGAAGGCCGTCGCTCTATCCAGCTGAGCTATGGGCGCACATGAGCTTATTATTAACGAAAAACCACTCCCGAGCGCAAGCAAAATTTATCGGAGTTGAATGAATTTTAAAACTATCCCTCTAACTGGAAGGTAGGCAATTAGAGCGAGCAGGCAGGGGACGACTTTAAATTCACAACCAGTGAGTTAGAATGGCAGAAATCCATATTTGCTCCCTCAAGTATTACCGATAGAGTTGTGTTTTAAAGGGATTTTATAGTGCCTTGATCATTTCTAGAAAGAGATTTCAACTTAAATTGAGCCTCAGGGTATTTGGTTTTATAAATTTGTTTTTTACTAGCTTTTTGCTGGTAAACCATTTAGAACTTAAAACAGGATTATTAATAAAATTTTAACTTTTTGATACAACAGACTTATGATTGAAGACCAAGCGAAAAATCAAATTCCAAAGGAAATCCCTCATCATATCGCAATTGTTATGGATGGGAATGGCCGATGGGCATTGCGACGTGGGTTGCCTACTATTGCTGGTCACAAAGCAGGAGCTGAGGCATTAAAAAAAATTTGTCAAGCTGCTGCCAACCTCGGCGTCACTCACCTCACTGTCTATGCTTTTTCTACAGAAAATTGGCGCCGCCCCTCATCTTGGATCGTGGAGCTAATGGATCTGTTAAAGTACTATCTGAAATTTGAACTAAAAGATCTTATTAAAAATAATATTCGTCTTCATGTGATTGGGGATCAGACACGTCTTTCTGGTGATCTGAGGCAGCTTGTTGATGATGCGGTGGAAAAAACAAAAAAGAATGATGGAATCAATTTAATTATTGCTCTCAGTTATGGAGGGCGTAATGAAATTGTTCATGCAGCTAAAGCGATTGCTGAAAAGGTAAAAGAGGACAAGTTAACATTCGACAACATCGATGAAGAGATGTTTGCAAAACACCTCTATACCAGTAAGTTCCCAGACCCCGATTTATTAATCCGTACCAGTGGTGAAATGCGAATTAGTAATTTTCTTTTATGGCAGCTAGCCTATGCTGAACTTTATTTTACCAATAAATTATGGCCAGAATTCAGCGAGGATGATTTAAAAGCAGCCATAGAAGAGTATCAAAATAGAGAGCGTCGCTATGGTACAACAGTTGGTTCATAAACAATTTTCTAATCAAACCTTACGCATCATGACGGCTGCATGTTTAATTCCAGCAGTTGTGGCGGTTATTTGGTTGGGATCACCCTACTTTGACATCTTTATTATTGCAGCATCTTTCATGTTGCTGCATGAATGGTCGAGGATGTCGCTTGGTACTTCTACGAATCCCTTTCCTTATTTGATATGTTTTTTAACATTAGGGCTAATTTACCTTGATTTTTCAGCTAAAAAATATTTGCAATATATGATGTTATCTCTTGGCCTATTTATTATCCCCCACATTGCGCAAAAGCGTACGATTAAAGATTTTATTTTCCATATTATTGGAACACTTTATATTTCTGCATCAGTTTATTTGATCATTTATTTTGTCCATGAAGGTCTCACTCTCTATTTCTTATGGATCTTAACTGTTGTGTGGGCCTCTGACTCTGGGGCTTATTTTGCAGGAAAAAATATAGGTGGCCCAAAACTTGCACCTCGCGTTAGCCCTAACAAAACATGGTCTGGGTTTATCGGTGGTATTGTCGCCTCAATGATTGTTGGTAGTTGCCTGGGTTGTTATTTGCAAGACCTTTATATCACCTGGTGGCAGATGGCTGCCGTTTCCTTTTACCTTTCCTTGATGAGTCATTTGGGTGATTTACTTGAATCCATTGTCAAACGTTACTTCAATGTCAAAGATTCTGGGGGGATACTTCCTGGTCATGGTGGCCTTTTAGACCGGTTGGATAGCACTCTCCTTGCCTCTTTTGCCGCAGGATTACTGCTTGTTCTAGGAATATAGTTATGTATTCATTGGTTTTCAAAATCCAGGCGGATGCGTTTTTATGGGACTAAAGCCACATCCAATGCGAAGCCAGAAACCGGCATCTTCAGGTTATCTGAGTATAGATAGTCATATAGGATAAAAAATGTCTGCCCCACAAAAAATTTCTATTTTTGGCGCTACGGGCTCTATTGGCCAAAGCACTCTTGACCTTGTAGGGGCAACCCCCGACGCTTTTAAGGTTATTGCTCTTACGGCCCAAAAAAATGTCACCAAACTAGCCGATGCTGCCATTCAAACTGGTGCACAATACGCCGTTATTGCCGACTCCTCTCAATATGAAACATTAAACAATTTACTTGTAGGAACAAAGACAACAGTTCTTTGCGGCAAAGAAGGGCTTTTAGAAGTTGCCCAGATAGAGGTGGATACAGTCATCTCTGCCGTTGTGGGTCTGGCTGGCTTAGAGATGACCTATGCTGCTATTCCTTACTGTCGTAAGCTAGCGCTTGCCAATAAGGAATCCATCGTTGCCGCGGGTGAACAAATCCTGGCACTGGCTACTGAGCATAGTACCAAAATAGTTCCAGTTGACTCAGAGCACAGTGCTATTTTCCAAGTATTTGAGGAACAGAACCGAGCGCAGCTTAATAAACTTATCCTTACCGCTTCAGGGGGGCCCTTTCGTTGTTTAGCTAGCGCAGAATTTGCCAATATTACCGTTGAAAAAGCATTAAAACATCCAAATTGGGATATGGGGGCAAAAATCACCATTGATTGCGCTACTCTTGCCAATAAAGGATTGGAACTTATTGAAGCAGCACTCCTTTTCAACGTACCAGAACACCAAATTGATGTGATTGTACATCCTGAATCTATTATACATTCCCTAGTTGCCTATCAAGATGGTTCAACTCTTGCCCAATTGGGAATGCCTGATATGCGCACAGCCATTTCCTATGCCCTTGGCTGGCCTTACCGTCATAAGACGTTGGTCAAACCACTCAATCTTATTGAGATGGGTAAACTAACCTTTGAAGCTCCTGACCTTACCCGCTTTCCGGCCTTAAGATTGGCACGGCAAGCTTTGAAAAACTGTCAAGGACAACGGATTATTTTTAATACAGCTAATGAAATAGCCGTAGAAAACTTCTTAAACCATCGTCTTTCTTTTATAGAGATTCCTAAAATCATCGAGATGATGCTTGAAAAAACCACACCGCCCAAACTAAATTGTGTAGCGGATGTTATTGATTTTGATAGATATTTGCGCCATCACACGCAACAAATTATTCAACAATTTCAATTTTGATAAAAATCCCCATTTTAAACTGATTAACAATCGGTTAATGTGTTGCTAACCTTAACTGCCAAACGAGGCTTTTTATGTCGTACTTACTTGGAAACATCACCGAATATGTCATTCCTTTTCTGATCGTTCTAACCGTTTTAGTTTTTATTCATGAGCTTGGTCACTATTTGGTGGCGCGGTGGAATGGCGTTAAAATTGATGTGTTTTCAATCGGCTTTGGCCCAGAGATCTTTGGCTGGACTGATAAAGCTCAAACACGCTGGAAATTCAGTCTCATACCGCTTGGCGGCTATGTGCGTATGTATGGCGATGCCGATAGCAGCAGTAGAGCTGACTCCCAATCACTCTCTGCCATGGATGAGGCGGAAAAAGCCAAAACCCTTCATGGTAAAACCGTAGGTCAACGCATGGCGGTTGTCGCCGCTGGTCCTATTGCTAACTATCTTTTAGCGATGATTTTGATGACAGGAATCTTTGCTATTAAGGGTGAACCGATCATCAACAATCAAATCGGTGGTGTCATTGCGGGGAGCGTTGCTGAACATTTGGGGCTTCAAAAAGATGATCGCATCATCAAGATTAATGAAACACCTGTTAGTACTTTTGATGATATTCGTGCCCTTATTCCACCTTTAAAAGGACAAGATATACGAGTAACAGTGGAGCGTCCAGAAGAAGGAAAAGCGGAAAAAGCAACAGTAATTGCAACTGGTAAAATGGCACAACTTGATGCCGAGACTAAAGAATTTAAACCAACTCAACACTTAGGTGTTCGTCCTGGCGGGATGGATTACCAACAGTTAGGACTGCTTGCTGCCATTGGGCAAGCGGCAAAAACTTGTTATAAAATGACAGTGGATACTCTCGCCAGCATTGGACAAATGCTTACCTTTAATCGATCTTCTAGCGAACTCGTTGGTATTCTTGGCATGGGTGAAATGGCTGGAGAAAGCGCCAAAAGTGGTTTGGTTTCTCTATTCTGGTTCATGGCTATTTTGTCCGTGAATCTCGGTATGGTCAATCTTTTACCTATCCCCGTCCTTGACGGAGGCCACTTGGTATTCTATGCCATAGAGGGTATTCGCGGCAAGCCAGTAAGCGTGAGAGCCCAAGAAATTGCATTTACCGTTGGCTTAGTCATCGTCCTATTTGCCATGTTTTTATCAACAAAAAACGATTTAGTTCGTTTTAACATCCTTAGCTGGTTCAAGTTTTAAATTAATAAAGGCTCGCCGAAGTTATGACAAAGAAATATATTACTGGATTATTACTAACCTCTTTTTTGTTGGCTCCCAGCGCTTTTGCTGAAACAATTCGCTCAATTGAAATTACAGGTAATAAACGTATTGAATCAGAAACGGTTCTTTCTTATATCCCCTTAAAAGCTGGATCCTCTTATGATCAGGTAACCATTGACCAGGCGCTAAAAGATCTTTATGCAACGGGTTATTTTTCCGATGTGCAGATTAAACATCACCAGGGTACCATTGTCGTTGATATCATTGAAAATGCCATTATCAACAAAGTTGCTTTTGAGGGAAATGACAAGATTAAAGACGATAAACTTCAAGAAGAAGTTCAATTGCGTCCACGTGAAGTCTTGTCTCGCACAAAAATCCAAGCAGCTCAACAACGCATTCTTGACCTTTATCGCCGCATGGGCCGTTATGGTGCCACTGTTGAGCCAAAGATCATTAAACTTGATGAAAATCGGGTTGATTTGGTTTTTGAAATCAATGAAGGTGAAGTCACGTATGTCCGAAAAGTCAATTTCATCGGCAATAAGCACATCGACTCTGACAAACTAGAAAAAATCTTGCTCACAAAGCGGACACGCTGGTATCGTTTCTTTGCAGCGGATGATACTTATGATCCAGAACGTTTTGTGGCTGACCAACATTTCTTGCGTCAATATTACTATGACAATGGGTATCCTGATTTCCGTATTGTCTCTGCAGTAGCTGAGCTTTCTGTTGACCAGAAAGACTTGTATCTCACCTTTACCATTGAAGAAGGTGAACGATATACTTTTGATAAAGTAACTGTGAAATCAGATATTAAACGTCTACCTCCCGAAGCTCTCAAAGGCAAGATTAACTTTTCTGCAGGGGATTGGTATTCTGGGCGCAATATTGAAAAAAGCATGACGGATATGACAGAAGCAGCAAGTGCTGCCGGTTTTGCCTTTGCTCAAGTAGACCCTATTATTGAAAAAAATAGAGAAAAGAAAACCGTTGATATCACCTTTGAAATAAAAGAAGGTCCCCGCGTTTATGTTGAGCGGGTTGAGATTCGCGGTAATGACCGAACCAAAGACGCCGTAATTCGTCGTGAAATTCGCCTCCATGAGGGCGATGCCTATAATAGTGTGTATGTCAAACGTGCAGAACAAAATTTGAATGACCTTGGTTATTTCAAAAAAGTAGAAATCGTCACCGAACCTGGCAGCGCTCCTGATAAAGCAAAAATCATCATAAAAGTTGAAGAACAACCAACTGGTGAACTTGGTATCGCGGGAGGATTCTCAAGCCTTGACCGCGCCCTTGGTAACGTTCATTTCACGGAGCGCAACCTTATGGGAACGGGACGTTCTGTTTCGATCGATGCAACGATTGCTTCTCGTCGTCAGGACTTTGATATTGGGATTAGTGATCCTTACTTTCTTGGTTATAACCTGGAAGGTGGTGCCAACATATTCCACACACGTTCAACTCGTCTGAGTCACTTTACTCAAGAATCAACGGGTACGCGATTACATGTTGGCTATACGTTGGCAGAAAATTGGTATCAAACACTTTCTTATGGTTTACGCCAAGATAAATTACTAGATGTACCTGATATAGCCTCACTTTACCTCAAACAACAGGCGGGCAAATATCTGGACTCCTCTATTGCGCAGGCGCTTACCTACGACAGACGTAATAGTCGGCGCGAACCAACAGCTGGATACAATGTGACGTTGAGCAATAGCTATTCCGGTCTTGGCGGTAACGTTAACTATTTAAAGAACTCATTAGGCGCGTCGGCTTACTATACCCCAATTGAGGAGGTCACAATTAACGCACGGGCTACCATTGGGAATGTAAACAGAGTTTCCTCAAAGCCTGTTCGTTTGGTTGACAGTATCTTTTTGGGTAACGAAAGCTTCCGTGGATTTAGCTATGGCGGTTTAGGCCCGCGTGACGCTCGCACCAACGATCCACTTGGGGGGACATTGTATTGGGTCACGAGCTTAGAGGCTATGTTTCCAATTGGGCTGCCCAACGAATTTGGGGTTAAAGGCGCTGTCTTCACTGATATTGGGTCGGTTTGGAAAACAGCCCAAAATATGCCAGGAGTGAGTGTAAATGATAGTAAATCAGCTCGTATTTCCGTCGGTGTTGGGATTGCTTGGAAATCGCCTCTTGGCCCATTGCGCCTAGACTACGCGATTCCACTTAAAAAACAATCCTTCGACCAACCAGAAAGATTCTTGTTTGGGGTATCGAGCCGGTTTTAAACTTATGCTGATTGCCTTCTCCGCCCAAGCCTCGTCATTGCAAACGAGGAGAGCAAGCGCGAGGGGGCAATCTCATTCCTATCTTCACGAGAGGGATTATCACGTCACTGCGTTCTTCGTAAGGGCATATCTGAAATGATGTGTCGGGAGTTTGAGAGACGAGCAGTTATTTGCACATAACACATTGATGAATTAAGAAGTTTTTTGTATGAAGCAAGTTCCTAAAACCAAAATCATTATGAGTGCTATCACAGGCATCTTTTTCATCACTATGCTGTTTTGTCTCGTAAAATACTATTATAAAGCGCCCATAATCTCTCCTCCTCCCCAGGTTGCTGTAGGGATTGTTAATTTATCGGTGATTCGCAATGAAGGTCTTGTTTTTAAAAGTTTTCAAGAATTGATTGCCGAGCAATATAAAAGGTTTCATTCTGAAATACTGGCGCAGGAAAATGAACTTCGAGCAAGTTTTGATGAGATTAAACGCCTAGAAAGCACAGCTAAAAAGCCAGCAGCAGAGCTGCAACAACGGCGATCACAGCTTGATCAAAAAGTAATTGAACTTGAAAAAAATATTCGTGATAAAAAAGAAAAATTAAATGCAAGTTTAGCCGCTGCTACCAATGAAATTGAGCAAACAATTCATGAAATTGTTGTTGAGATTGCAAAAAATCGTGGTCTCAATCTTGTCTTTAACGCCACAATTTTAGATGCTCCCGTCTTACTTTATGGCGGAAAAGAGCTTGATATCACCCCCGATATATTAGAGGCATTAGATCAACGACTACCAATAGCCCATTTACACTAAAAAATAAGAGTTACTCATGATTGATTCAAAATTTTATAGAAATACAGGTCCTTACACTGCCGCCCAATTAGCTGAGATGATGAAACTCGAAATAGTCAATTGTGACTTAAAGAAAGAAATAAACGGCGTAGCACCTTTGCATTTGGCAAATGGCTCAGACCTCACTTTTTATCACAATCCCAAATATAAAGATGTTTTGCAAGTGACAGAGGCTGGGATTTGTATTATTCACCCTGATAATAAAGATCATGCTCCCTCCCATGTTGGTTTACTCTTAAGCAAAACTCCTTACCGAACCTATGCTGAAATTGCTGGCATTTTCTATCAACAAAAACCGTCACAGCCAAGTGGTACCCATCCCAATGCAGTGATTGCTTTATCCGCTAAAATTGGAATCAATTGTTCTATTGGAGCATTTTGCGTTATCGGTGAGGAGGTTGAAATAGGCGATGACTGCACTCTTGAAGCTCACACTGTTATTCATAATGGGGTAAAAATTGGCACTAATTGTTATTTTGGCTCCCAGACTGTTGTCAGCCACGCCCTCATTGGCGACAATGTTTATGTAAAGTGTGGTGCTAAAATTGGGCAAAAGGGATTTGGTTTTGACATTGGTCCGGATGGTCATTTTTCTGTCCCTCAACTTGGTCGTGTAATTATTGAAGATAATGTTGAAATTGGGGCCAATACCACCGTTGATCGGGGAGCCTCTGGTGATACCATTATTCACAAAGGCGTTCGTATTGATAATCTTTGCCAGATTGCCCATAACGTTGAGCTGGGCGACCATAGTATTATTATCTCTCAAACCGGCATCTCGGGTAGCACAAAATTTGGGAAAAATGTTATTGCCGGCGGACAGTCAGGTTTTACGGGCCACCTTAAAATTGGCGATAATGCGCGTATAGCTGCTCAATCTGGCATTATGACTGATGTTGAGCCAAATGTTGCCATGATGGGATCTCCTGCAATAAAGCATCGAGATTTTTTAAAACAACAAATTCACCTTAATCGATTAGCAAAGGTTACGCGTTCATAATAATTTAGGCCATCATGTCAGCAGTAGTGGCCAATTAATTTGGCGGGGCCAGACCCTAACCGGTGAAGCGAACATGCCCATTGCCGCTAAGGCGTCAGGGAAGAAGAAACTGGGACTTTTAGTTTAAAAATGAGCAAGTTTTTATAAATCTCCGCCGATTTCCTAGCATGACAGACAGCTTACAATAGTGTAAAAAAACTATGTGAATGGAGTTGCGTGTTTTGATTTCTTGTACAAAAAATTTTAATAAGCGAGATATAGATATCTTGTCAGAAAAATAACTTGTCTCTCACCCAAAATGTGCAAGAACATATTGATAATTTAGTTAATCTTTGCCAGTATGCGTTGAAGAAAAACATTTTTAATTTTAAGTTGAATAATAACTATAAAAGAAAAAACAGGCAATTAGAGGAATTTATGACTGAATCTGAAGGATACATCTCAGAGATTAATATCGATGAAATTCAACGCCTTATTCCCCATCGATATCCATTTTTGTTGATTGATAAACTTGTTGACATACAGCTTGGCTTGAAAGCCACTGGCATAAAAAACGTTACGATGAATGAATGGTTTTTTCAAGGGCATTTCCCAGAAAAACCAATCATGCCAGGCGTTTTAATTGTTGAAGCTATGGCACAAGCAGCAGGTGCTCTGGTTATTAAAACACTCGAACAGCAACAAGGACATCAACCCCAAAAGAAGCGAAGTGTCTTCTTTATGTCCATCGAAGAAGCCAAGTTCCGTAAACCTGTTTTCCCTGGTGATACCTTACTTCTCAAAGTTACTTTTGTTAAGAGTAAAGGCCCTGTTTGGAAGTTTTCTGGTCAAGCTTGGGTGGGTGAGCAATTGATGGACGAAGCAACCTTTACAGCAATGATTACGGACAAATAAGCATGACAGTAGTAACTATACATCCTTTAGCTATTGTGGAAGAAGGCGCCGAGATTGGAAACAATGTCCATATTGGTCCCTTTTGCCATGTTGGTCCCCAGGTAAAGCTGGGTGATAACGTTGATCTAAAGTCACATGTTGTCGTTGCAGGTCATACGACGATTGAGGAACACACTGTCGTATTTCCTTTCGCTAGCCTTGGGCATGTACCTCAAGATAAAAAATTTCAAGGTGAACACTCATCTCTTGAAATTGGTAAGCGTAACATTATTCGCGAATATGTGACTATTAATCCTGGCACTGAAGGGGGCGGCAGTCTGACAAAAG
This sequence comes from Candidatus Paracaedibacter symbiosus, assembly GCF_000757605.1. GTDB lineage: Bacteria > Pseudomonadota > Alphaproteobacteria > Paracaedibacterales > Paracaedibacteraceae > Paracaedibacter_A > Paracaedibacter_A symbiosus. The sequence continues at coordinate 240,591 of NZ_JQAK01000001.1, forward strand.
TGGGGAATGATGGGCTCTTCATGATTGGTGTACACATCGCCCATGATTGTCATATAGGTAATCATGTTATTTTTGCAAATCATGCCACCCTTGCAGGGCATGTCCATGTTGGTGATCACGCAATTATCGGTGGGCTGTCAGCAATTCACCAATTTGTCCGCATTGGCGAGCACGCCATGATTGGGGGTATGTCGGGTGCTGAACAAGATGTAATTCCCTATGGCGTAATTGTAGGGGAACGAGCTCATCTTTCAGGTCTAAATCTTATTGGCCTCAAACGTCGTAATTTTTCACCAGGGGCTATTAACCAGTTACGTGATGCTTATAAAATTTTATTTGATAAAAACATCAAGGATTTTGAAAACTCTACGCTTTTGGAACGAATTGAAAAAGTAATATCACAATACAAAGACTCTGAAGAAGTGATGCACGTTGTTAACTTCATCAAAAATGACTCCAAACGCAACATTTGTATGCCCAAATATGGCTAATAACTTGTCAGATAACAAACCCCTTGGATTAATTGCCGGACAGGGAGATCTTCCTCGCCTCATTATTAAAAAATGTGCGATGCAAAATCGCCCTATTTTTGTAGCCGCAATAGAAGGTCAAACCCCTCCTGAAACGGTGAAGGATATTGATCACATTTGGCTAAAAATCGGTAAAATTGGTTCGTTTATTGAGGCGTTTAATAAACATAAAATTAAAGAGGTGGTTTTCGCCGGCGGCATTAAACGGCCAAATTTCAGCAATATTTCCCTTGACTGGGAAGGTGTAAAATTAGCTGCTGCTATTAGTTATAAAACATTGGGGGATGATGCAATTTTAACGGCGATTACTGACTTATTGGAATCAAAAGGTTTTCGCATTCTCGCACCTGCGGACATTTTACATGATATACGTCCAAAAGCTGGGGTTCTAACCTTAAAATCACCAACTGAAGAAGAGATTGCCGATATTAATAAAGGTATTAGAATTCTTGACTTGTTAAGTAGCGGTGATGTTGGCCAGGCAATTATTATACAAATGGGACAAGTGCTGGGTATTGAGGCGATAGAAGGAACAGAACAACTGATCCGACGCGTTCGTGACTATAAGTTGGCGACTGAAGGTGGTCTATTGGTGAAAACGCCAAAAATTCAGCAAAACCTTAAAATTGATTTACCCACCATTGGCATCCAAACCTTGCATCAATTACATGCTTCTCAATTAAATGGAGTTGCAATTGAGGCTGATCGTTCACAAATCATTGATCAAGAGGCTGTCATTAAGCTTGCAAATGAGTTGGGTCTCTTTATTTACGTTTTTAACACGAACTGAGTTTCAGCTCACTTCCCCTGGGAGAGTTGAATTAAAAATAATTTTGAGGCATTTTTAGTTGAAAATGATACCAAATTTCGATGTCATCTCTAAATTTCCAGTCATGATGGGTACAGAGAAAAACAAATGAAACTATTTATCTCAAGCGCCGAACCATCAGGTGATATTATTGCAGCTGAAGTATTGAATTCATTGAAAAGCCGTCTGAATGGATATCCATTGCACATGAGTGGAATCGGTGGGCAGTACTCTGAAAAGCAAGGATTGAAATCCCTCTTCCCCATGTCTGACATTACCGTTCATGGTATTGTTGAGGTATTGCCGAAGGTTTTCCAGATTTTGAAGCGTATTCGGCAAACGGCTGATCATATTATTTCTCAAAATCCTGATCTAGTTATAACCATTGATGCCTTTGATTTTCACATTCGAGTTGTCAAGCGCCTGCGAAAAAAAGGATTTACCGGCAAAGTAATTCACCTGGTGGCGCCTGCTGTATGGGCCTGGGGAGCAGGCAGAGCCCCCAAGTTGATGCGTTATTATGATACGCTTTATTGTCTTCTTCCGTTCGAACCCCCCTATTTTGAAAAAGAAGGGTTTCAAGCGCTCTACGTTGGCAATCCAGTATTGCAGCGCTTTGAAAAACAACAACCAACCCCCCATTTCCGTCATAAATATGGTATCCGCGAGGAAGCTTTTGTACTCACGATTCTCCCTGGCAGCAGACAATCTGAAGTAAGTCGTTTGCTGGACGAATTTTTGGCAAGCGCCCAACTGCTTTTGCCTTATGTACCAGACATTCATGTAGCTATCCCGACTTTTGAACAATTTGAGGGGCTAATTGCTGAAAAATGTAAAGAGTATGATTTTCCCATTTCAATTATCACACAAGAAGATAAGCTGGGATGTTTTGCTAATACGAATTTTGCAATTGCCGCCAGTGGGACCGTCGCACTTGAATTAGGTTTATTTAATTTTCCATTTATTATCGCCTACAAGACGTCCCCTATCACCCTATGGATTGCCAAATTAATTGCTAAGGTCAACTATATTTGTTTAATTAATATTTTGATGAACAAATTGGTTGTCCCTGAGCTGATCCAAGAAAAGTGTAACGCCCATACTATTTTTGAAACGGCCCTCTCTCTCATTCAAGACAAAAAGAAGGTCAAACTTTTTCATCATGATAAGCAACAGGCGTTATCAATGCTGAAAGCTCATAAAGAAAGCATGCCTGATTACCTCACGCAGCATCTATTAAAGGAAATGCCGCCAGCTTCCTGGCAAAAAATAACATGAAGTGAAAGGGCAATTCACCCGAGAATTGATAAAAATAAATGGCCTTCCCTTGGAAAAGGACAAGCATGTGGATAAGAAAATACTTGCAATAATTCTTTTCATTGCTAAACCTATATACTATAAATTATTAAGTAAGATAAATATCCTGTCCGTTATTGAAACGCATCCTTTCTTGAAACGCGAGGATATGCCCAAGGAGATTCTTATTTCAGTGTTCTCCTTCAATGGTAGGTAGAATTAAAGTTATTTAACTAAAGAAATATCATGATTACTGTTGCAGCACTCTATAAATTCGCCCCTCTTCCTCAAGTGAAGAATATTCAACAACCCCTGAAAGATCTTTGTGAAGCAGGGGGTGTTATGGGAACACTTCTTCTTGCTGAAGAAGGGATTAACGGCACAATCGCCGGACCGCGTGCCGGTATTGATGCTGTCAAGAACTTCATTCTGTCTATCCCTGGGTTAGAAGATATGGAGTATAAAGAATCCCATGCTGAAAAAATGCCTTTCTACCGCCTCAAAGTGCGCCTGAAAAAGGAAATTGTTACACTGGGCGTGCCCGGTGTCAGCCCCCTTAAAAATGTGGGAACTTATGTAGAGCCGCAAGATTGGAACGATCTGATTAGTAGAGAGGATATCGTTGTGTTGGATACTCGCAACGACTATGAAGTCATGATGGGTACATTTAAGCGTGCAGTTGACCCAAACACTAAGACTTTCCGTGCCTTTCCTGAATTCGTGGCAGAAAACCTTGACCCGGCCAAGCATAAAAAAATTGCCATGTTTTGCACCGGGGGCATACGCTGCGAAAAAGCTTCGTCTTATATGCTGGACCAAGGCTTTGAAGAAGTTTATCATCTTAAAGGCGGTATTCTTAAGTATTTGGAAGACGTAAAAGCCGAAGAAAGTCTTTGGGAGGGCGAATGCTTTGTTTTTGACGAACGGGTTGGCATTAAACATCAACTGGAACTTGGCAGTTTTGAGCTTTGTCGTTCTTGCCGCCATCCTCTTACACAAGAGGACAAAGAGTCTGCTAAATTCACAGCAGGCATCACCTGCCCTCATTGTTTTGACAGTATACCAGAAAAAACCAAAAATCGCGCCGCTGAGCGACAAAAACAAATCCTCCTTGCCAAAGCAAAAGGCCAAAAACATATTGGTCGGTAGTTTTGCTTAAATATTAGGGGTCGTGTTGCGGCGCCCCAAAAAATGTTCAATCTGAAATGTGCTGCTCTCTAAGACCCAGAATATCCTTGTGTTTGAGATAGTTATTAAATTTCTAAGTGAGTTTATGGATTGCCCCCAGATACATACACAAAATAGGTTTGGAACAATTTTTTCACATCCTTCTTTTTTCAATGTCTCAATCTGTAAATCTAAAGTTTGTTCCAAGACTGAGACGCATGTATAACCAATTTTCATCATATGAAGTGTAATATTAGTAGCGGTTTTTCTAGATATTGTGTTGCCCTGCAAGTACAATCATACTCGTCATAAATTATTTCAAAGCATTGTAATCGCTTTTTATATTACACACTTCCAGATAATTTTTTTCTGTTTTTTATACCTACATTTTTATTTACGCAATAAATTCGACAGTATCAGCCTACTAACTTGAATTCCCTTTTGATAATGCATATATGCTTCTTAACAAGGAGAAACAATTGTGAAAAAAATCTTAGCTTCAATAGTATGTTTTGGGTACGTTTTTGCTATGAATAGCCCCTCGTTATCCTTCGATAGTCTATCTACCGAATGGTACGAGGGGTTAAAGATCCGTTGTGTTACTACCCATGAAGATGACCCATACCCCGCAGTTTTATGTACAGATGCATCCTTTACGCAACATCTACAAGATCTTGATCTCAGCAAAGAAGAAAGTATTGATGTTCAAAACTTACCGAAGATAAACTACACACCTCTCCCCCTATCCTACAACAATGAGCCTTTATTTAATCTTTCAAAGTGGTTGGTCTTTGACGCATCGGAGGGTGGTGTATTTTCTAATCAGATTGATGATCATATTCTTTCTACATACTATTTGAATTATTGTGTGGGAGTCGCTATTTGGTCTTCCCAGGCAACAGTTTTTGCTCATCTAGCTGTTAAGGATACAGACAATGATGACACGATGCTTTCGCTTATCCAGAACATCCCCCCACACGAACGAGGAATAGCAAAAGTAGCCTTAGTAAGCGGTTGTTATTCAAAAAATTTCTCTAAAGCTTACAAATTCTTGCGAAATTCTGGTTTTAAAAACATCGCTGCCGATGTAATGCCCTATATTTATAGATACGATCTGCCAGAAGGCCAAGAAGTTTACGATTATGTTAAGGCAAGTAGCTTAAATACTTTTTTGCCAGCCTACAAACATGTCGATCCGATGGTTTTAGAGAATGATGCCCAGCAATACTTCCCCATTCCCGGTTCAAGAGTTTTAATTGTTAACGCTAAAACGGGAGAACTTTACTCTTTAAAAGATGCACCTCAAAAGCATTTGGAAACACTTATACTTGAATACTGGGAATCTAAATATAATTTACGGGCGCATTTTCGTGGTCAATGTGTCAAGCTTTAAGCTTTAGAGTAGGCGGATAGATCTTGCTGAAGTAAAAACCGCTTCATATTGAAGGAGCTAGGCCTTCTAAGGCTGTTAGGGGTCTGCTGCAATGCGGCCCCCTATTAAGGAGCTCCTCTAAAAAAGAGGAAAATTTTGAAAGACAGGCATTAAGAGCTAAGGAATGCTTGTTAACTACCATCAAGAAGTTTTATATAAGGTTAGAAAGGTGTGCTGAAATTACTATATTTTACCCTAATGGCCGGTCATGGCGAAAATTATCAGCATAGGCTTTGCGCTGCACGCGGGGTGTCTGTTGGAGGTCAACAATTACTGCTAAGCCATGGTGTTGCGCATAATCAATGGCTGTTTTAAGCGTTTTAAACTTTAAATTGATTTGCTCTAAGGTTGAATGAGAACCTGTCCATCCCATAACTGGATCTGCATATTTGGCATCACAGGCATTAAACTGTAAAACCCAATAGCCAGTCTTGGCTTTGCCAGATTGCATAGATGTTTTGGAAGGACTGAAGATGCGAGCATATGACACTACTATTACTCATCTTTTTCGAAATGGTCGGGAAGAGAGGATTCGAACCTCCGACATCCTGCTCCCAAAGCAGGCGCGCTACCAGGCTGCGCTACTTCCCGACTGGAATATATTTACTTTATGCCATATTTTTACAAGATTTGCCAACAACAATTTTTACTCTTTGCTCATATTTCTTCCATTTTTAGATTAGTTTGTTGTTTTATATAATTTTAATATTCCTTGGGCTTCAGCACCAAAGACCTCGTAGCGCCAACCACGAGTAAAAGGCACTTCATAATCTGAAACAAAGTCCTTTATAGCTTCATCATTGGCGAGAAGGCGCTCTGACACCTGCAGCTTAACAGCGATTTGCTGCCGTAATTGTGCAATCTTCTCAAAAGCTTCCAGCAAATAAGGTGGGCGACGTGGGGGATGCTTAAGCCTTGGATATGTATGGGGGCTACGGCTTTTAAAGGCAAGTAACAGGGCCCAAATTTCTTCTAAATAATCAACATCAATGCCTGGCACCTGATCTGCTAATTCCAAAATGTTTTCTGAATTAAGATTAATAATTTTGACCAAAGCATCATCATTTATGACTCGGGCACGATTATAATTTAACTCTCGCGCTTTTTCTTCACGCCAGCGACATAACTCTTGTAATAATGCCCGCTTTGATGCCTTCATTTTATGATGCGTACGAATGCGATGCCATAACTCATCCACATTAGGCATATAGGTTCTGGAGGAAAAGAGATGCTCTTGTTCATAATGCAACCACCCCCAACGCCCGAGCTCCCCAAGCTTAGCTTCAAGCGCATGATAAAGCTTTTGAATCACCTGCACGTCAACAGTTGCATAGGCTAATTGTTTGGGAGATAACGGACGTGACATCCAATTTGTATGTTGCTGAGTTTTAATAACCTCAACTCTCAAAAGTTCATAGGCCAGCTTAGCCAAACCCATCCCCTCAGAAAAACCACATAAATAGGCTGCAATCTGGCAATCAAAGATGGCATTTGGAATAATGTCTAATTCGTGTAAAAATATTTCGACATCCTGTCGGCAGGCATGAAAGACCTTTAGGATAGAACTGTGCAGGAGCAAATCTTTAAAAGCGTCAAAATCTTTCTCCCGGTCAAGACTTGTCACATCCACTATGTAAACATCTTCAGGGATAGCTATTTGCAATAATGACCATTGAGGCCAGTAGGTTTTTTCGCGGACAAATTCTGTATCAACAGCAATAAAACCGTGGGTTCCGTGCGCCAAACGCTGGCAGAGTTTGTTAAATTCTGATGCTGTTGTTATTATTGTCACTTTTTAACCACCCCACTTGTCTGTCTCACTTACATTAACCAATCCGAAAGCACCTAGGCTTCATATGCAGACTTTAACAAATTACCTTAGTTATTACAGTAAATATTATATTATAATCGCGATTTCTTTAATATTATTCTAATCTTATCTCTTCGTGTCCTTAAAGATCTTCTTCCAAAATTTTGACTTGTTTTACGTCATCTGATTGTCTATAAATAGTGAGTTATACTTGTTTTCTAAGTATAAAGTCGGTGGCCCGGCGTTGTCTTTGACAGAAAAGTCAAAAGACAGGGCATGCCTATCCACCTTGATCAAACTTAATGAATAGAGAGTAAAAATGCCCAAGCTAAAAACAAAAAGCAGTGCGAAAAAGCGTTTTCGTATTACTGGTTCCGGTAAGGTTAAAATGGGCCAAGCCGGCAAACGCCATGGTATGCGTAAGCGTAGCAATAAATTCGTTCGCGATGCGCGTGGGATGATCATTATGGATCATTGCGATGCTAAAAAAGTTTTGACATATTACTTCCACGTCTAATCAGGAGAATTTAAAATGGCCCGTGTAAAAAGAGGTGTGACAGCACACGCTCGCCATAAAAAAGTATTAAAAATGGCGAAAGGGTACCGTGGACGCTCAAGTACATGTTTCCGCCCTGCTATTCAACGTGTTGAAAAAGCTTTGCAATATGCTTACCGCGACCGTCGCAACAAGAAACGTGAATTCCGCGCTTTGTGGATTCAACGTATCAATGCAGCAGTACGTGAATGCGGTATGACCTATTCCCGTTTCATGAACGGTATTGCAAAAGCCGGTATTACGCTTGATCGTAAAGCTTTAGCTGTTTTAGCTATGCACAACCCCGAATCCATTAAAGCTCTTGTTGCACAAGCACAAGATGCCTTGGGTAATGCGGCTGCTGCATAAGCTATGAGTTTCTTTTGTATTTGTTTAAGATTAAGCTTACGATAAGTATGAAAAAAGTCAGTTGCAAGAACAAAAAACCGGCTTTTTAGCCGGTTTTTTGTTATATAGGTCCTCTTCAAAGTTTTTAAGACCGCGCAGGTCTGGCAAAATCAGCTAAAAACACGTAACTCGAGACTGGTTTTCCTATCCCTAAATCGGCTCTGTCACCTCAATTAACCAAGAAGCTGTTTCTGGCTCAAGCTGGGGTAAGAGAAGATCGCGAATTTTTTGATGATAAGCATTGAGCCATTCTCGCTCCGCCGCTGTCAACCACTCCCTAACCAGCAGACGGACATCAATTGGCGCGAGTGTAAGCGTTTGCGTTTCAAAGCAATAAAAAGGTCGATCCGTTTCAAGATCCGATTTCGTCACCAGAATAAGATTTTCGACGCGAATACCATAGTTATCGGCCTTATAGTAGCCAGGCTCGTTCGATAAAACCATCCCCACCTGCAAGGCAATCCCTGATCCTGTTTTACTAATTCGCTGCGGCCCCTCATGCACATTCAGAAAACACCCGACCCCATGCCCCGTCCCGTGATCAAAATCAGCACCCACTTCCCATAGCGGTTGCCGCGCCAAAATATCTAGTTGCCTCCCACTTGTCCCTTTTGGGAAATGGATCACTGCAAGCGCAATATGTCCTTTCAAAACACGCGTGAAATAATGACGGTGTTCCTCAGTCGGGGCACCAATAGCAATGGTACGGGTGATATCGGTTGTACCTTCCAAATACTGCGCCCCCGAATCAAGCAACAACAGTGACCCATCTTGAATCAACTTATTGGTTTTAGTTTCTGGGCGGTAATGAACAATAGCGCCATTGCTGCCAAACCCGGCAATTGTTGGGAAACTTGGACCGCGATAAGTTGAGTCCATCTGGCGAAATTCTTCTAATCGCTCCACAATATCTAATTCAGTAAGTGGCTCCGTGTTATTGGCTAACCAATAAAGAAATCGCGTAACAGCAAGCCCATCTTTTAGATGCGCCTGGCGCATGCCATTTTGCTCAACTAGGTTTTTACAGGCTTTGGGAAGTTGCAATAAATCGTCTCCCAGCATCAGTTTATCATTTGAAAATTTATTCGCAATAAACACAGGAGTTGAAGCCGCATGAATCAATAATTTTCGCTTCTCCTGCTTATTTAAAAAGGATAAAAGATTTTTTTCATGGATAATCTCTACCTGATCACCCAAAGCCTCCCCTACCGTATCAGGGATTTTAACCGGATCAATTATCAGTGTAACAACCCCTTCAGAATCAATAAACCCCAAAGCATCTACAAGAGGGGTGTAAGGAAAATCGCTCCCTCGGATATTCAAAAGCCAGCATAACGCATCGGGAGAACTAATATAGGTTAAATTTGCCCCTGACTTTCTTAAAGCAGTGGCTATATCTGCTCGCTTTAAATCGCTGTTTTTACCAGTAAACTTATCCTCGAGCAAAAAAACAGGATTGAGAGGCCGGTTCGGTCGATCAACCCATAATTGGTCAATAGGATTGTGGTCAAGCGAATGAAACACCCATCCTAATTGGTCAGATTTTTTCAGCCATTGCGTCTGCTCTTGCACTGTATGCAACCAAGGATCAAAGGCAATGCGTGCACCTTTTAAGAGTTTTTCCTCTAGATAGGCAAATGGCTGCATATCAGTGGTGTGGATGATTTTTACTGCGGCAGGCACCTGCTGCTTTGCCTGGAGGGTGTAACGCCCATCAACGAACAACACCACCTCATCTGGCATAACAATTGCGATCCCAGCAGAACCAGTAAAACCAGTAAGCCAGGCTAATCTTTCATCGGCGGGAACAACATATTCGCCTTGATAGCGATCCACGCGAGGTACAAAAAATGCCTGACAGTCAATCTCATCTTTCACATAGTTCTGAAGTAACCTTATCCGATTCAAAAAATGATCAACCATAAACCCTCTCTTTTCTTAGAGAATATCTTGCACAGCACTCTCTTGACAAGGAGAAGAATTGTATTAAACATTTTTCTATTTTATAAGGCTAAGCGTTGCCCAATCCCCCACATTTTTAACACTTACTAATGTTGCTCCCGCCACTTCATAAGCCGCGGCAACTTCGTCAATTTGGCGAGTCAGAAGCCCGGACAAGACAATTCGCCCTCCTTTTATTGTATTAGCAACCATCTGAGGTGCCATATCACACAAAGGCCCAGCAAGAATATTAGCAACAATCAGGTCAAAGGGACCATATTTTTGAACAACATCGCCCTCAAAACCTTCATTACATAAAGTATGCATTAGCTGCTCACATTTATTTGTCGCTGCATTTTGGGCGGCGACACGCACCGATTCTGGATCGTTATCGACAGCTAAAACAGGCATCTGCCATAACTTAGTAACTGCCATAGCGAGAACACCCGATCCACAGCCCATATCGAGGGGGTTCTTGACCTGAATTCCTGCGTCCATAAAATCGCAAAGTGTCTCAAGGCAGCCAGTCGTTGTTTGATGCTCTCCTGATCCAAAAGCGGTTGCTGCATTAATCTCCATACCGATCAACCCTTCGGGAATCTCCCCTTTTGCATGGCTACCGTAAATATAAAAACGAGCAATTTCTAGGGGTGGGAAATTTTTCCAAGTTTGTTCTAACCAATCTGCATCTGGGAGTTTTTCCACATGAAGATGAGGCGAAGGTACCTTGTGCTGGGCGGCTGCTTCACTAATAAGCTGCTGCAAGAATGCCATCTCAGGCTCTTTCCGTACAGTGGCTTCCACCATCCAAATCTCAGGATTTGTCGTTTCAAACCACCCAACAGATAGAACATGTTCTTCAATTGCGTCAGCAAAAATTTCAATATTTTCCAAGGTTGCAGAACAGGTTAAACGCCAGAAAAAAGACATTTATTTTATATTCCTTTTATAAAATTTTTTGAGAAGTATAACGTGAGTTTCAGTTAAGAGAAAGGTTTAAAACAAAAAAAGAGGAGCCCTCCCCTCTTTCTCAATTATTTCCTTAGAACAATATCTACCCCGCAAGCGGTACTTTCCTCAGAGCAAGTTCGGCAAAGTTATCACTGATTGCATAATTATCAAACACAGCCTTAACTGCGTGGAACTTAGCCAATTCTTTACCAGTCAACTTAGTGGAAGGCAGCTGTTTAATTGATTGCGGATTCACATGGCGGCCTTTGTGGATAACTTCATAATGAAGGTGCGCGCCAGTCGACCTGCCAGTTGATCCCACAGCCCCAATCACTTGGCGTTGGCGCACTTTTGTTCCTGGCTTTACGTGAATCTTGCTCAAATGCGCATAAGCTGTGCAGTAGTCAGCGCTGTGACGCACCAGAATATAGTTACCATAGGCGCCGTTCCAGCCAGATTTTAAGACAACTCCCTCACCAGCAGACATCACTGGTGTCCCAGTGGGTGCGCCAAAATCTACTCCTTTATGCATTTTGGAATAACCTAACATCGGATGGTTTCTCACTCCAAACTTTGAGGTTACCCGCATTCTTGTGGGGTCAAGCGGCGTTTGAAGTAATGATTTTATAACACTTTCACCCTGAGCATTAAAATAACCAGTTGATCCTGCCGCTGTTTGAAAAGCATAAACCTTGCGCCAGTTACCCTTGGGAGCAAACGCAGCAAACTTGAGTTCACCTACTTTAATAACGTTGCCTTCTGGATCTTGGAAGACATCAAATAAAATCTGAAATTCATCACCTGATTGAGGATCATGCTGCCAGTTAATATCATAACTAAGCGCAGCAATTGCTTCTTTCACAATTTGAGCGGGCACCCCTTTTTTCAAAGCTGCAGAGTAAAAGCTCGAATTAATCTTTCCAACAACTTTCTGCTGCACTCTGGTCAGCTGTACCTCAAACTTTTCGGCAGAAAATTCTCCATCTTTATAACTCAGAGCAATCTCATTGCCAGTCGAGGTTTTAAAATTAACCGATACCAAAGTGACACCTGTCGTCTCATCGCCTGGCTTATAGACTACATGTAGTTCTTGACCAACTTTAAGTGCTTTTGGATTGTATACTTTTCTTAAAGCATTTACTGCCAAGTGTGCCCGATCTTTCGTCATTCCGATGGAATTGAGAACGGACATCACCGTGTCTCCCTTGCCAATAACAAGGGTTGATTGCTTTTCGATGGGGTACTGGGTTACGGCGCTCGCAACGATTTGATCGGCCTTTTCTTCAGGAACCACCACATTTGTTGACTCATGCTCAATAATAACAGGGGCCATTCCCTGGCGGTCTGTCATAAGGCTATGAAGCGTAATACTTATAGCGAGAACAAAACAAGACAAGCTAACAATTCGTGAGCGCGAAACCTGAAACAACAACACCTCCCAGAACAATATATTTTAAAAAAATAAGAAGAGTTAAAACTTTATTAATAAACTTAGATTGCCAAGGTGTGATTTTAATGTCAACACTTAAAGAAAAGAATTTATTTTGTAGTTTTATGTTGACTATATTCAAAAAACATGAAGATACAGATACGGAGCGTCCTTGCGAGGAACAACGTGACGTGGCAATTTCTGTGAGATATAATAAAAGTGTTGCCACAGAACCTTACGAGTTTTCCATAATGGTAACCAGTTAATTATTTGATTTTACTATTATAAATACTGACATTACCCCCAACCTGGGGATCTTATAACTTAAGATTTACTCCCCTTCTTTTTTTATCCGGGTTCTTCTTCATCATCAATGGCATCGGATTCCTCGGTATCACGGCCGTCCAAATTCTGAGGAAAAAATTAATACTGCCTCCTCTTGCTACAACTTCAGCCCATTCTATCAGCCTCTTTCTCGCCTCATTCTTCTTGCAGGGTACCACTATCGCTCCCCCAATCACTAGAAGAGGATAATTCGTTCTCAGATATACTCTCAGCTATCGAACCCCGTCTTGCTACCACTCTCCTTCTAAAAAATTCCCATATGTCGCCCCCTGCCCGCTCTGCATCAGCTGCACTTCGATCATCTTCAGAAAGAATGTTTTCAGTTTGTTGCTGCGGTGGTGGTGGCGGGGAAGGCTCTCTATTAATATTGGCATTATCTGGTGGGATGGGCGAGACAAATTGGTTGTTGTTATAAGTAGGGCTGCTAGGGGAGTAATTATCATTATCCACCAGCCAGCTATCAGTTAGTGAATTGCTCATTTGACTTCCACTTAAATCTTTAAATTCCTCTGTTATTTTTCTAAACATCGCGGCGTGTGCTTCCTGTTGAGGTGTATCCTCAAAGATTTGCTGTGTCCTCATCCCCTCCCTATATCTCTTCTGGTCTTCAGAAACATTTGTCAGTGGTCTCCTTTCTCGGATCTGATTGAGCAATGCATCGCGTAATTCAATAGGCGCAACTGGTCGTGGCATCAATTCTCTTTCAGAAGCTGGTTTTAATGGTACTCCTTTATGAAGTTCTTTATGAATTTTATCCCAAGATAATACCCCCCGCGTTCCTCCCGGCGGTAGTGGTGGTGGCGGTGGTGGAAGTGGTGCCCCTACTCCAGGCACTGGCGGTGGTGGCGGTGGTGGTGGAAGTGGTGCCCTTACTCCTGACGATACAAGATGTTCTTCTGGTTTATGTAAAACTATATGGCGGCCAAGATGTTTGGTGCTTGTGACAATATCAAGATCCCGCCTCGGTAACTCGGTCATTCTTTTTTCTAAAGAAGTTAACTCTCTTTTTTTACTTACCTCACCCAATGGAATGGTAAGCTGAACCCCAATAAAACCAACATTTTTACGTACTTTATCTCGGCTCCCTTCTAACTGAAAGGAAACATACTCGTTAAGACGAAAATTAGCCCGAAGACGAAAACCATTAATAGTCGGTGCTTCTGCTTTTCCTTGGAAGTGGTAATAAGCCCCATACATCCTAAGAGGCTCAAATCCAAGTATGGAACGTCCTATTTCCAGGTCAAATCCCTTTAGAGGAACTTCTCGAAATCTATCCGCGTACGTATAACAATCAACAACATGATATAAATCTGCACCTCGGGATTGTGGTCGCGATCTTTCAACAACCGTTTGATGATTCTTGTCCCTCTCTTTAGTGGTATGTCGAGGATAATAAAAGTTTGCTCGATAGTCCCATGTTTCACTCATTGCTTCAAAGCCAAGACTCAGCTGATTCACAATATTCTTGAATTCCGTAGAGCGACAATCATAAAAAGCATAAATCCCTAGGATAAATTGGTTGTTAGCGGTAATCCAACGCTTTCCAATTCCAAAATTTCCTTCCTTTGACGAATTTGTATACGCAGCAAAACGAAGATCTAGGTATAAAAGGTCTGTATCGCTCTGGATAAGCGGAGAAAATAAAGCTATCTGCCCTAGATGACGTTGATTGCCATATTTCCCACCCAACCGAACTGCTGAACGCCATTTCTTATCATGAAGGAGATCTCGCTTTTTTTGCTCTTTGGTATTAGGATTGGTATGTTTTTCTTTGAGCTCAGAATTTTTTGCAAAAACCTCTGATAGAGTTAAGGTGGACGCAGCTACCATCAGAAGAAGTAGCATTTTAAAATGACTCGCCTGAAGTTTCTTATTATAGTCCAAATCACTTCCCCTTAATTTTAGGTTTTTTATTTTTAATTATTTTTTATTTTTAAATGTTTTTAAATGTTTTGAATTAACTGTTAACGATATAAAAAATAAGTAAGAAGGAAAGACGTATTTTCTCAATAGGAAAATTTAGGTTTTTTTAATGTTTTTAATGATTTATTTGCGCGAGTTGAAAATAAGTTTTTATACTAAGATCGCTATATGTTGACGTTTAACCAAATTTGCTTTACTTATATACTCAAATAAACTTAAGGAAATCACAATTATGGCCCGCGTTACAGTTGAAGATTGTGTAGAAATTGTCCCAAATCGTTTTGAGCTCGTTCTTCTTGCTGCAAGAAGGGCGCGTGAACTTTCTTCCGGTGCTGCCCTTACTATCAGCAAAGACAATGACAAAAATCCTGTCGTCGCCTTGCGTGAAATTGCGGAGCAAACAGTTTCCTCCAATCACTTACGAGATAGTGTTGTGCGCTCTATGCAACGTATTGTCTTCCGTGATGAAGCGGATGAAGATCTAGAAAATGAGTTCCTAGATGCATTGTCAAATACCGTCATTAATATGAATGAAGAGGATGACGAGGATGAAAATGATGTTGTTTCCTCCCAGCTTTTGCAAGCTGAGGCAGAATCACATCTGGGAATTCTTGAAGATAATAACGACACTGATGACAATTAAGTCCTGATGATTGACTCATAGAAAAATGGCGGAAATCAGAAATGATTTTCGTCTTTCTTACATTCAAAATACTTGAAAAAGTAGAATTATGGCCAGAAGATTTGGGTCGAATTTTATTTTGGTGCGTCGCTCCTCATCGGCTTTTAATCTGATCAAGGCAACGATTATTTTGAGGATATGTAAATCAGCTCAAAAAAGGGCTGGTTGTCGACTAAATGTAGTGAATCCAAAAATTTGAGGTGATTTTTTCGCTTGGGCAACAAAGTTGGTTGGCTCTCCCTGAGGAAGCCAAGCAGAAAAGGAGCCCAAAGTAGGGATGATAAAAATTCCAAATATCAATCGGATTCACTATACTATCCTTCCACTGCCATGGTTCCCAGCCGCTCCCCAAGCATAACAGTTAGAGAGTCCTTTGATTTTTTCCTCTATAAAACCTCTTTCAAAACCACAACTACTATAGGGTCCAATTAGGGAGTCGTCTCATGCGCCTGTTAATTAATTTATTTGTGATGTTTTTTTGATTGCTAGCCAATGCCTGGGCACAACACCCAAAACCATCCGCAAAGGTACAATTTCTAAGATTGACCAATTTATTCAACAGCAACTCCACCAACAAAAAGTGGTAGGCTGTGCGATTGCTATTGTAGAACAGGGAAAAGTTGTTTTTATCAAATCTTACGGTGTTTTGAAAAAGGGAAAAAAGCGCCTGTCACAAACAGCACCCTCTTTCAACTGGGATCCATTTCAAAACCAGTGACAGCAACATTGGTAGCACGCCTCGTTAAGTTACAACGCCTTCACCTTGAAATGTCAGCAACAAATTTTTTCCCTGCTATGCCTAATCAAGCAACCCTACGCCACATCTTAAGTCACTCAACAGGTTATAGACGCACTTTGTGGAACCAAAAAATTGAGGCAGGAATCCCACGGATCATTCTCTTACAAGAACTGGCACAAGGAGAAAAAACAGCGCCCGGCCTCACTTTTGACTATCATAATCTTGCCTTCAGTCTGGTGGAAGATGCCATCGCCAATATTGAAAAGACTCCTTTCGCAGAGGTGATGAAAACAGCCCTTCTCACGCCGCTTGGTATGACCAATACAACTATTGGCAATGGTGATTTTGCTCACATGGCAAACTTTGCCTGGCCACATCAAAAGAATGACAAACAGGTTATTTATCCTTCTAAAACTTATTCTTGTAACTATCACAAATCGGTTTGTGCGTCCGGCGGCATTAATTCAACTGTCAAAGATATGGCTATATTTTTGAGTTTGCAATTAGGTAATTTCCCCGATTTTTTAAGTACCGAAGATCTCTCGATGTTTCACGCCCCTCAGATAGAGACAATGGATGCTTTAAAATGGCTACGTATAAATTCAAAAGAATCAATTAAATCCTATTACGGTCTAGGGTGGCGCAGTCTTGATTATGGGCAAGAGCACATTGTTTTTCATGGCGGTTGGCTGAAGGGATTCACCAACTTTTTAGCCTTTATTCCGTCTCAGAAAATCGGTATCGTTGTACTCAATAATTCAGAAGGAAATTTTGCCCAAAAAGTTGCCTTCACCTTTTTTGATTTGATAAAGGAATAGCTCAATGAGCAAAAACATATTTGTCGTAGTTCTACGCTACATAGCTGGCATTGAGAAAATTGATGCGGCACGACCGGCCCATATTGATTTTTTAAAAAAATATTATGCTGAAGGTGTCTTTTTCTCCTCTGGCCGGCAAACCCCTGGTAGTGGTGGTGTTATTTTGGCCCACGCGAATAACCGGGAAACCTTGATGACCATTTTACACCACGACCCCTTTTATACTGAAAGACTTGCTGAATATCAGGTTTTTGAGTTCACCCCCATCAATTCTTCTAAAAGCTTTTCTGAGTTTATGGAGCAATTATAGTGAGTTAAGGTGGCAATCTCTTTGTTCTCTATTCGAGAGATTGCCCCTCCCTCATTCCCTACTACTCAAAATATATCTCATATCACCATCTGGTCTGGCGCCAACTTTAGTAATAATATATCCTGCCATTTCGCTGGCGAGTTTGCTGCAATCTTGAATATCGTATCCGTGGATCATACCATAAAGGAATCCAGCGGCAAACATGTCTCCCGCCCCTGTCGTATCAACTATTTGCTTAACATTTTTTGGGGGACTATGGAGGACCACCTCTGGAGTAATAATCAATGCACCATGTTCAGCATTAGTTAAAATTGCAATAATTCCGCTTTGTTGGAGGGTTTGAATGATTGTTTCCATGCTCTCCTGATTATACAAAGCCTGATATTCTGAAAGATTACCGAAAACAATATCAACTTCTTTGAGAAAATCCACCAACTGGTCACGATGCATTTTAACAACACTGGCATTGGCTAAACCAAAAGCAGTTATCATCTTGTTTTTCCGGGCCCTAGCATAGGCTTTTTGGAGCATATTAGAGGTTACCCCCTGATCCCAAACATAGGCATCGCTGAACAAAATTTTGTGATTATTGAGAAGATTTTGGTCAACATCCTTATGCGTAATAGGAACTGAGACACCAAGATAGGAGAGAATTGTCCGCTCACCATCAGGGGTAATTAACAGAATGACAAGAGCTGTTCCCTTATCTGCTGCCGCATTGCGGACTAAACAGTTAGATTTAACCTTTGCCTCATGCATATCCTTGACAAAAGAATGACCAAAATCATCATCAGCGATAATCCCAATAAATGTGGTTTTTCCTCCCAAGCTAGAAACACCCGCAAGAGTATTGGCCGAAGCCCCACCGGCATGCTTTTTAGAAATGTCGGGTAGATTTTGTAATATTAATCTTAATTCTGGCGTTTCGATCCGTTTATATCCACCCTTTGAAATTCCAAGCGGGGCGATAATCTCGCGCAATTTTTGATCATCAAGCTGGACATATATATCATATACAGCTTGATTAATGGCAATAATATCTGCTGGAGATTCTGCATAAGTCACCTTGAAGATTTGTATAAATATTAGCAAAAGAAAAGCAAAAGCGCTGCTTCTTTTCATTTAAATCACCTTAATATTAATGGAGAGAGCCAAACTATTTTTAGTTAAATTTTTATGGTTTTAACCTGTTCTTGCAAAGAGATAAAGAACTTTTTAATAATTTTATTAAAAATTAACATTGATTTGTGTCTTAAATCTGAAATAATAAAAAATGAGATGAAAATAAAATTGCTTATAAAAAGAGATGATGAAACTTTCCTGGATTCTTACTGCTATTTGTCTTCAGACTCTCACTCCTTGCATTGCTTCAGATTTTAAGGAGGATTACCCCGCTAGATCTTTTCAATCCACGGCTGTCTATTATAGCTATTACTGTCCTTTTGATCCGCAGAATATCCACGACAAAGTTACCTATTATGATGAAATTTTAGCCTCACCAGAATTTTCACACCTTCCGCTCCTCCAACAAGCAGCTTCAATCTATGTTATCGCGGGCATGATGCCAAAAAGCTGGCAGGTGCGCGCTAGGATTATCGAGCATCCGAATGCAACAAGGGGAGATTGTCAAAATTTTCTCTTGTCTCTTCCTTCTGCCGACGACAAATTGCAAGGAAACAATAACCCTCGAGAGCTTTACAAAAATCAAATCAAAAAGGCCACCGATAAAATAAAAGAATTAAAGAATCAGAAGGTATAGTGGATCCAATTGATATTGAGAACTTCTATCATCCCCCATCTTTGGGCTCCCTTTCCCGCTTGGTCTCCGCAGGGAGAGCCAACTCGCTTTGTCGGCCAAGCGAAAAAATCACCTCAAATTTGAGTGCTATAATATTCCCCCACACCAATTAGATTCACTATATATTAATCTAGTTGGAAAATTGAGATTTTCTAAGCTGGTTTACTCTGTTTACCCCCCAGCATCACTTTGTTAGACGAATGAATTGGAGATCTCCAAAGCGTAAGGTGCGCCATGTGTCGCTTTTAACAGTGTATTCTGCAATATTTGCCGTACGCATTGTTTTTTCCATAAAGATCGAGTCAGAGTCGCACACACGATACATGAAATCTGTGACACCTGAATTGTGACCAATAACGAGAACATTCTTAAATTTATCGTCTACCAAGCTAATTTCTTCAAGAATTGTATTGGAGGAGGCGTGATAAAGAGCATCAATATAGCTAACCAAGACACGATCAGGCAAGATATCAGCAATCCCCTCCAAAGTTTGTCTGGTCCGAGTAGAACTAGAGCATAAAACCATGTCAACTCCATTGAAAAGGGTCGTTCCTTTTAATTTTAAATGTTTAAGTTCCTTCCAACCCTCCTTTGATAAAGAGCGGATTTTATCGTCAGAACCTGACATCGTATCTGCATGACGCAAGATAAATAATTTTCTCATTCCAATACCTTTTTATACTTATTTCTTAATTATTTTTTTTAATATAATCAAAACACCTGAAAAGGCGTGATGAGATCCGGTAAATTTGTAGTCAATTTTAGTTGGGCAAGACACAAAAAAAGGCGATTCCTTAAGGAATCCCTGGGGAAAAGTGAGCCCAAAGATGCAATACTACTATTCTACTTTTCAGGTATTTTTAGTATACTATAATATATATACTTTAGCTGATCCTTACTAAGAGAAAGTTAAAGAAATATTGATGCATCAATGGAACTACTTCCTAACCACGCGAGACCCATAACCATAATCTTAATAAATCTTTCTCAATTTGCACTATTTTTTAACTTTTTCTGGCCTACACTCATACTAAAGATAATTTATCTAATATTTTAAAAATTGATAATTGGATGCTGGCGAGAAAATTAACGTTTATGAAGCACGAAAAGAAAGAATCACTCTATTTTAATTCTGAAATGTCTTGGTTGGCATTCAATGAGCGCGTTTACGCAGCCTCTCAAAACGCACTCTATCCTATTTTAGAGCGAACAAGGTTTCTAGGCATCGCAGCCAATAACTTAGATGAATTTTACATGGTACGCCTAGGTCGTTTGTATAAAACGCATCAGCTAAAGCAAAATCGGAAATCCGTGGATGGTCTGGCAATGGATCAGCTGATGCCCATTGTTAAGAATCGCGCGATGGAACAAATTGCGCACCATGTGCAGCAGTGGCGTAGTCTACGTAAAGAATTAGGTACCCACAGCGTCAACATTATCTCGCCTAAAGAATTGTCGGAGGAGGATAAAAAGTGGCTCGAAGATTATTTTATTAAGAACATTTTCCCTGTTCTTACTCCGATGGCAATCGACCCTGCTCATCCAGTACCGCAGATTCCCTCCCGCGGAATCTCTATGGTCGTCCAATTACAAGATAAAGACCAGATGAGCCCCGTCTATGCCTTTATCCCTCTGCCTATGGGATTAGATAGATTCATTCAGCTCCACGGCGAAGAAGATCGCTATATCTTTATTGAACAAGTAATCACCCTCTTCTTACATAAGCTTTTCTCAAATCACATTATCCTGGCACAGGGATTATTTCGTCTTATCCGCAATGCGGAAATGTCGCTGCAATACTCAACCTCAGACTTTCGGATGGACTTTGAAGAGGCGCTCGCCCAACGTCTTAATGGTGAGGTTGTTCAACTTGCTGTGAATGCGAGAATGCCTGAGCATTTAAGGCTTTACGTCACCGAACAATTTGATGTGAACCCCAATGATATGTTGGTAATTGATGGCGTTCTGGGGATTAATGATGTTCAACAGTTGGTAAGTATTTGCGGAAAAAAAGAACTTCTCTTCCCTGACTTTATTCCTCGTACGCCGCAGCGTATTCGCAACAATAACGATGATATTTTTGAGGCGGTCAAAATCAAGGATATCGTCGTCCATCATCCCTATGAAAGCTTTGAAGTGATCTTGATGTTCCTCAAACAAGCAGCTAAAGACAAAAACGTCATCTCCATCAAGCAAACTTTGTATCGAACTGGTGACAACTCACCGGTGGTTGCCGCTCTTATTGATGCGGCTAAGGCGGGGAAATCGGTAACCGCTCTTGTGGAAATTAGGGCACGATTTGATGAGGAAGCCAATATTAAATGGACCAAGGACCTGGAGCAGGCTGGTGTTCATGTTATTTATGGCATTGTTGGCTTAAAAACCCATGCGAAGTTATGCCTGATCGTCCGCAAAGAGGCCGGCGGACTTAAAACGTATACTCATTTTGGCACCGGTAATTATAATGCCAAAACCGCCCGCGTTTATACGGACCTGTCGCTTCTTACGGCTGATCCCAAACTTTGTTATGAAGCCGCCTGTATTTTTAACTACATGACCGGTTATTCTCGCATTGACAAATTTGATGATGTGGGGGTTGCCCCCTTCACCCTGCGGGCAAATCTGTTAGAACTGATCGAAAATGAAATTAAATTCGCTAAAAATGGTATGCCAGCTGTGGTCTGGGCCAAAATGAATTCGTTAACCGATCCGACTCTTATTGATGCTCTCTACAAAGCATCCAATGCCGGGGTAAAAATTTTTCTGATTGTTCGTGGCATGTGCTGTTTACGCCCAGGAATTCCAAAATTTTCCGAAAATATTTCTGTTAAAAGTATCGTTGGTAGATTCCTAGAACATGCGCGTATTTTTTGTTTCGGTAACGGTGATTTATTGCCCTCAACCACTGCCAAAGTCTTTATTTCTTCTGCTGACTGGATGCCACGCAACCTTGACACCAGGCTGGAGTTGATGGTTAACATCAGCAATCAAACGGTGCACCAACAAATCCTACAACAGATCATGTTTGCCAATTTAAATGACACGGCCAACAGCTGGAAACTGATGCCTGACGGCACTTATACCCCCCTCTTCAGGGAGCTGGACGACTTTGACGCCCATCAATTCTTCATCCACAACACCAGTCTTTCTGGAAGTGGCATGGGCCCCTACCCTGTCACTCCCAACCTCATTTCCTTTGAGCGTGAAAGTTAGCTTGCGGATTGCTTGGCCGGCAAAGCGAGTTGGCTCTCCCTATGGAGGTCAAGTGGAAAAAGGAGCCCACAGATGGGATGATAGAAATTCCGAATATCAAGGTGATTCTGTGCACCTAATATTTTTTCTATCTCATCATTTTATCGTTCGATTGAGTATAATGCCTGAGCAGCTATTTTCTAAGAGAAATAGCACCTAAAATATAATGGGCAACGGCCACCTTTATAGACTCTATTTGACTCGAGAGCTCCAATCAGAGTAAAACTATTCTAACACTGACAATTATATATTTGACTTAAATGAACTTTATTCACCTTCGCGTTCATAGCGCCTACTCCCTTGCTGAAGGGGCTGTAAAAATAAAAGATTTGATAAAGATCTGCCAAAAAAATAAGATGCCGGCCGTGGCAGTGACAGATACAGTCAATCTCTTTGGCGCCTTAGAATTCTCAACAGCAGCCGCTGATTCGGGAATTCAGCCCATTTGTGGCGCTCTCTTGCGAATCACCCGGGAAGGCTCTTCGCAAACGGCGTCAATTCCTATGGATGAGCTCTTGGTGATTGTTCAAACCGAGGTTGGCTATCGCAACCTTCTCCATCTCATTTCCATCTCCTACCTTGAAATTGCAAGTGGTCAAGATCCGCAAATCCAGCTGCAAAAATTGATTGATCATAATGCTGGCTTACTTCTTTTTACTGGTTCTCCGAAGTCTGCAGTGGGGCGGCTATTGTATGAAGAGCAGCACGATCAAGCCATAGCAGAACTTCGCCAACTAAAAGATGTTTTTGGGGATCGGCTTTATCTAGAATTGATGCGCCACGGTCTGGAAGAAGAAGAAAAAATTGAGGGAGATCTCTTAAAGTTTGCTGATGAATTTGAAATTCCCCTTGTTGCCACAAATGATGTTTATTTTCCGACCGAAGATATGTATGAAGCGCATGATGCCCTCTTATGTATTTCCGCCAGTACTTTTGTCAGTGAGATCAATAGGCGCCGATTAACACCGCACCATTACTTTAAAACAGCCACGCAAATGGCTGATTTATTTAGTGATATTCCTGAAGCGATCGAAAATACGTGTCTCATAGCTCAACGATGCAGCTATCGTCCCCTCCCCCACAAACCAATCTTACCGGCCTTTCCTTGTTCATCTGGGCGCACAGAGGCAGAAGAACTCTGTTATAAAGCGGAAGTTGGACTTGAAGCACGGTTGGAAGCTCAGGTCTATCTAGCTTCCGATTCGGAAGACGACAAAAAAACAAAGCGTGATATTTACTATAAGCGCCTGGCCCATGAGCTGTCGATTATCGAGACCATGGGATTTCCTGGCTACTTCTTGATTGTTTCAGACTTCATTCAATGGGCGAAAGGTCAGTTGATCCCTGTCGGGCCAGGCCGTGGGTCGGGAGCTGGGTCACTGGTTGCTTGGTCTCTCACTATTACGGACATCGACCCGATTCGCTTTAGTTTATTGTTTGAGCGGTTTTTGAACCCAGAACGCGTCTCCATGCCAGACTTTGATATCGACTTTTGTCAGGATCGCCGTGATGAAGTTATTCGATATGTATGTCAAAAGTATGGTGATGATCGGGTAGCGCAGATCATCACCTTTGGTAAATTACAGGCACGGGCGGTATTGCGGGACGTTGGTCGTGTCTTGCAAATGCCCTATAGCCAGGTTGATCGTATTTCCAAACTCATCCCCAACAATCCAGCTAACCCGACGACTTTGGAACAAGCCTTGGTCATTGAACCAGCGCTTGAAGATGCAAGAAAAGCAGACATTGCTGTTGCCAAATTAATCGATATGGGCATGAAGCTTGAGGGGCTCTATCGCCATGCCTCCACCCACGCTGCAGGCGTTGTGATCGGTGACCGTCCTCTCTCGGAATTGGTAGCGGTTTATAAAGATGAACGCTCAGAGCTCCCGGCGACTCAATTCAGTATGAAATATGTTGAAATGGCTGGATTGGTTAAGTTCGACTTTTTAGGTCTCAAAACGTTAACAGTTATTCAAAAATGCTGCGACCTTGTGCGTCAAAATGGCATTGATATCAATATTTCGCAAATTCCCCTGGATGACCCTATCACCTTTGAGCTTTTGGGCCGTGTTGAAACTGTGGGTATCTTCCAGGTTGAAAGTGCTGGTATGCGCGACGTAATGAAGAAACTACGCCCAGATCGTTTTGAAGATTTAATTGCTCTTGTCGCCCTTTACCGTCCAGGACCGATGGATGACATCCCGCGTTATCTTGCGTGTAAACATGGTCAGGAAGAAGTGACCTATCTTCACCCTGACCTTGTTCCTATTTTGGAGGGAACTTACGGGGTGATGGTCTATCAGGAGCAGGTGATGCAGATCGCCCAGGTCCTGGGTGGCTATACCCTTGGAGCTGCGGACTTACTGCGCCGCGCCATGGGGAAGAAGATTAAATCAGAAATGGATGCGCAAGAGGCCTTATTTGTTCAAGGGGCCGTTGAGCGCGGCGTGGACCGAGCAATTGCCAGCCAAATCTTTGAGCAGATGGCAAAGTTTGCAGGATATGGGTTTAACAAGTCACACTCGGCCCCTTATGCCCTCCTCACCTACCAAACTGCATATCTGAAGGCAAACTATCCTAAAGAATTTTATGCTGCCTCCATGACCTACGAAATGCAGAATACAGACAAACTCAACGTATTTCGCCAAGACATTGAGCGCGCTGAGATTCCTTTGTATCAGCCCGATGTTAATAAATCAGACGCTGAATTCGTGGTGGAAAATGACGGGGTGCGCTATGCATTGTCGGCGGTTAAAAACGTTGGCGAGCAAGCAATGAAGCTGTTGGCGTCTGAGCGGGCTCAAAATGGTGAATTTACCGATATTTTTGATTTTATCAGCCGCGTAGATGGAAAAGTCATTAACAAGCGGTTACTTGAAAATTTGATTTCTGCCGGCGCTTTTGATTGTTTGAGTGATAACCGCGCGCAATTATATACCAGTATTGAGTTTTTGCTCAAACAGGCGCAATTGATTCAAGCAGAGAAAAAAACGCAACAGGCAAGCCTCTTTGGCGCCGCCACCACAAAGATGACTCATCATAAAAGTGGCCTGCCACCAACGGATCCTTGGTCAACTTTAGAAAAACTACAAAAGGAATTTGATGCGCTAGGGTTTTATTTATCATCCCATCCTTTAAATATTTATGGGGATGCTTTAGGTCGCCTATCCATTCTGAAAAGTACAGAAATTGGAGAAAGCAAAGACGGCTCTAACGTGCGTCTGGCTGGTGTCCTCCTTGTCAAGCAAGAAAGAACCTCTAAAACGGGCCAGAAATTTGCCTTCCTTCAAATATCAGATCCTTATGGCGTTTTTGAAGTTGCTGTGTTTTCTGAAGTTTTTGCTAAAAATAGAGATCTATTAATCCCCGGAACAGCCTTTAGTATCACTGCTATGGTTCGAGTGGAGGGGGATAATTTTCGCCTCATTGCTCAGTCCATTGATATTCTTGACACAGTTATCCAATCCAGCACAGCCAACTTAACCCTTTATGCTGAACCTGCATTGAATGTAAACCATCTCAAACGTATACTGCAAAATGCATCAGAGGGAAAAACCGTCATAAAAATTGACTTGAAACTCACGGATTCTGTCTACGTATCTATACGGAACATAAAATCATGTCATATGGATCAGGGCTTAAGGGCACAACTTCTCTCAGTCCCTGGAATATTAAAAATGAGCGGATAAAACCCGAATGAAATTTGACCGGCACTCAAGCTGTGCTCGCTGGAAGAGGCGAAGATTTTCAGCCCCGTATGCCTCTTACTACCTACGCTGAATTAAAAGACAACACAACTGAGTAATGATTTTTTTTCATCTACCTAGGCAGTAGAGGATAATGTATGGAGCCTCTCTTGTACGGGGCTGGCATTATTATAGTATATTAACCTCATGATTATACAGTTGAATAGGGAAGCCCCTATTGAGAGCCTTCATCGTCTTCTACTGGAGGGGGAAGGTTGGGGACCTCATCTTCGTCAATAGTCTGTATAGATCCAGGCAGGAGAAAGGTCTGTAATTGTTGAGTTGTAATTGTATATGTTGAAACGTTAATCGTTGTTGGCATATAAAAAGGCTTAAGATGGAGGGGGTACTGATTTACTTGTCTCACTGCTTTTCTCAAATGTCTGCCGCTTGTAAGTTGTGTTAGCTTGCCCTCAGAAAGGTTGGGAATTATTGGTTTTACATACTCTGCAACCTGTAAAAGATGAGGTTCAGCTGCTTCTTGATTGGGTAAATAATATTCTTTAAATAAACGGATGAGCTTTATAATAATTTTATTACCTGTTTGGGAGAGTGAAGGTAAATCATATCTTATAATAAAATCAAAGTTTAGCGATGTTGCCATATTAATGGTTGATAGGCGGGGCTTTCCTTTAAGTCTGTTGGAATGATAGTCAACTTCCTGGCGAAGTTTTTCAATGTGATTTTTATGCTTGTCTACAAAAGTTTCTATTTCTTGTATATCTCCTTCATCTGTACTTGTTTGTATATCAGTTCTCCACAAGTTATTGAAATCTTGTGAGATTTCTTGAGCTTTTGTTCCATAGGGATCAATAGCATTAACAGCCATTTTCAAATGGGCAATGACACCATATTTATCACAGCTTGCCCAATAAAGCTTCCTTGAAGTTTGACTTGTTTGCATATAATCTTGCGTAGGTAAAAACGATAAAGTATGCAGCAGAACCTCAGATGGCAAACCTAGCAAAGTATTGGATGGATGATTTTGTACGTCCTGTTGAATCTCTCTTTCAATTTGGGTATCACGCAACAACGATACTCTAAATCCATCGGGTAGAACAAGTTGCGGGCCAACGTCCATAGAAAAGCCAGCGTGAGTGCTCAGGAGAATCGCGAGAGGCAGAAATTTTCTTATCTTCATAATATTTACTACTTAATTATTCTACTACTCCCTTACATAGGAAGTAGTGGGGATGTCGTCAATGGAATTTTTTCTAAGCACCTCCTCATATAAAGGGAAGGGAAGGAAGGAAAATTCTTGAGCATTTGTAAGGTTTCCTCGCTCTAACCCTCAGATATTCTTGTAAATTCTCAAAGCAAAGGCTACATTTGCTCTCAGGTATTAGTAAAAATGGATCAGGTATGAATTGGGATAGGCTTCTGGCTTTCTATTACACGGCGACTTTAGGCTCTACTCGAAAAGCTTCTGAAAAACTCGGCATGACGGGATCTGCTGTCACTCGATCGATTAAAAAACTGGAAGAAGAAATAGGGCACGAGCTATTTTCTGTTGTGCAGCAACGACTTACTCTTAATAAGAAGGGAGAAATTTTTCTCCAGTCTGCCAAAAATATCCTTTTTCAATATGAACTTTCTCTAAAAAAGTTAAATGATGCTTCTGATAAGATGGAAGGACATTTCGGTTTATCTCTTCCCTCTTTTATTAGCAATTTATGGTTCTTTGAGGATATGAGCAATTTTATTGAGACTCACCCTCAACTAACGTTCTCTTTTAAAAATTTGAATGAGGCACCAGACTTTACTTTAGGAGAAATAAATATTGATATTAGGCCAGTGACGAAGAAAGAAGAAAATATTGACTACAAATATTTGACAACCTATGACATAGGCCTCTATGCCAGTCGAGATTATCTTCAGAAAAAAGGATTTTTAGAAAGAGTCACCGATTTTCACGATCATCACCTTATCTCTTATACCAAAGATTGTCTTTTTCCTTATGCCCCTATCAATTGGTATCTGACTCATATTCCGCAGTGGAAGCAGTTAACGATCATTGAGTGCCCCACCGACATTTTCCGAGCAATCGAAAATGGGATTGGAATCGGCCCTCTTTCTCATGCGGCCGTCCAGACAAGCAGAGTCCCTTTAGTTCCTATTCTGCCCGCTGTCCTGAGCCAGTCGATTGACATCTATTACATGTATCCAAAAACATTAGCAGAAAATAAAGTGATTGCAGGGCTTTACGAGTATTTACGCGAGCGACCAGAAGGCCCCTTAAAGGGAAGGATGAGAATGTGAGTCTTTCTGAGGTAATACTTTAAGTTTTACAGGCAAGATTCCGCAATTGTTTGGCTTTACCCTTCCCTACCCATCTCTGATCATTTCTAAATTTTACTTTTTTATGTGTTTTTCAGAAAAACGGGATAACATGTTAATCTTTGTCCTGGCGTCGGTCAGGTTTTTTTATTTCTGTGTGAAATGATGAAAAGAAATTTGACACCGTCCTCCCGCGTCAAGTAAAACTACAGGTACATGTAAATGAAATAAATAAGAGTGATACTGGAACCAACGATGGACTATAAAAATACTGTGTTTCTTCCCAAGACTGACTTTCCAATGAAAGCTGGTTTAGCAAAGCGCGAACCAGAACTATTGGCGCATTGGGATAAGATTAACCTGTATCCAAAGCTTAGAGAAAAGTCCAAGCAGCACAAGAAATTTATTTTGCATTTTGGTCCACCCTACGCCAATGGTCACATTCATATTGGTCACGCTTTAAGTGAAACATTGAAAGATGTTATCAACAAAGTCTATCAAATGAAAGGCTATGACGCCCCTATGGTTCCAGGGTGGGATTGTCATGGTCTGCCGATTGAATGGAAAGTGGAAGAAGGTTATCGCGCGAGTGGCCTTAACAAAGATGATGTGCATATTCTTGAATTTCGGGAAGAATGCCGCAATTTTGCGCGGAAATGGATCGATATTCAACGTAAAGAATTTATGCGTCTGGGAATCGTTGCTGACTGGGATAACTATTATTCCACAATGAATTTTGAAACCGAGGCCAAAATCGTTGAGCAATTAGGTCATTTTTTATTAAATGGCAGCCTTTATCGTGGCCTACGACCGGTGATGTGGTCAGTTGTGGAAAAAACAGCCCTCGCCGACGCTGAAGTTGAGTATAAGGATCATACATCCGATTCAATTTATGTCGCTTTTCCGGTAAAAAGCACGAGTCATACGTCCCTTGAAGGCGTCTCTATGGTTATCTGGACAACGACTCCTTGGACATTACCTGGCAACCGCGCCATTGCCTATAATGGTGAGTTTACTTATGTGGTGGTCAAAAATAATGAAACAGGAAAATCTTATGTTGTGGCGAAAGATTTGCTTGAAAATATCATCAAGGATCTTAGTTTAACGGATTATTCAATCGTTACGGAATTGCCGGGCACTGAACTTAAAGGTACCATTTGTCACCATCCAATGGCAGCGCAGGGCTATACTTTTGATGTCCCACTTTTGCCTGGTGAGCATGTCACTGCTGATGCAGGAACCGGTTTGGTTCACACTGCCCCGGGTCATGGGTTAGAAGACTTCGCTGTGGGCCGCGAATTTGGCTTGGAAGTGCCAGAAACGGTGGCTGATGATGGTCACTATTATGATCATGTCCCCTACTTTGCAGGCATTCATATCTTTAAAGCAGCCCCCAAGGTCATGGAGGTTTTGAAGGAAAATGGCAACCTGTTGGCCGCAGCAAAATTAATTCACAGCTATCCACATTCCTGGCGCTCAAAAGCTCCTCTCATCTATCGCACCACCGCGCAGTGGTTCATTAGTATGGAAAAAACATCCTTGCGTAAGAAAGCTTTGGAGGCAATTGAGGAAGTTAAATGGTTCCCAGCCCAAGGAAAAAACCGCATCAAGTCCATGGTTGAAACCAGACCAGATTGGTGTGTTTCACGTCAACGCGCTTGGGGCACGCCTATCACTTTGTTTGTCAACAAAAAAACCGGTGAAGTTTTACGGGACGCCGGTGTGCACGCCCGCATTGTAGATGCCATTCGCCAGGAAGGTGGTGATGTTTGGTTTAGCGAAGATAATAGTCATTTCTTAGGCCCTGATTTCAATCCGAACGACTATGAAAAAGTGACGGATATTCTCGATGTATGGTTTGACAGTGGCTGTAGCCATGAGTTTGTCTTGGGCGGTCGTGAAGATCAACAATGGCCAGCAGATCTTTATCTTGAAGGCTCGGATCAACACCGAGGTTGGTTCCAGGCATCCTTGTTGGAGTCTTGTGGTGTTCATGGGAAAGCACCCTACAAACAAGTCTTAACCCATGGTTTTGTGTTGGATGAAAAAGGCTACAAAATGTCCAAATCCCAGGTGAATGGGGTTGCTCCAGAAACATTGATCGAGACCCTTGGCGCCGACATTTTACGTCTATGGATTGTCTCTGCTAACTATGCCGAAGACATGCGCATCGGCCCAGAGATCCTGAAACAACAAGAAGATACTTATCGACGTTTTAGAAATACTTTGAGATATCTCTTGGGTGCGCTGGACGGTTATAGCAATAAAGAAATGATTGGCTATGAGGGCATGCCGCCTCTTGAAAAGTGGGTATTAAATCGTCTGGCTGAGTTGAATCAACAACTCCATCAAGCAGCAGAAGACTTTGATTTTATGAGTTTTTATACCCAGCTGCATACCTTCTGCGCCATGGATTTATCAGCCTTCTATTTCGATATTCGTAAAGATTGCTTGTATTGTGATGATGAGTTATCGCATAAACGTCGGGCTACTCGAACTGTCATGCATCATATTTTTGAATGTTTAACCCATTGGTTAGCACCTGTTTTAAGCTTTACTGCGGAAGAAGCTTGGTCTATGCGTCACCAGTTGGAGAATGACAGTATTCATTTGCAACAGTTTCCCTCCATTCCGACAGAGTGGCTCAACCCAGAAATCGTCCAGTATTGGGAAACTATTCGCAAAGTACGAAGTGTTGTCACAGGTGCCATTGAAATTGAAAGAGCTGCCAAAACAATTGGTTCTAGTCTTCAAGCATCCGTCGCAATTTACCTCCCCAGTGATCTGGCAAAAGAGTTACAAGGCGTGGATTTGGCGGAAGTTACTATCACCTCAACAGCTCATTTAGTGATTGCCCAACCACCTGCCGCCGCTTTTACAGTGGAAGATGGGCTTGATATTGGTGTCATCGTTAATGCTGCGGAAGGTATGAAATGCCAGCGATGTTGGAAAGTCTTGCCGGAAGTTCAGGATAGTGAATATCACGTTTGCAATCGCTGTGAAGAAGTTGTCGCCGCATGAAATACTTTAAATTCCTTGGCTTTAGCGGGACCCTTTTAACGCTCATTCTTGATCAACTCAGCAAACAAGTAGTGCTGTCTTGGTTTTTGAGTGGGAACCACCAAATTGAGGTGACTTCCTTCTTTAATATTATTCTTGCCGCTAACAGAGGAGTTAGTTTCGGCCTATTTGCCGCTGGCTCTTCTTCCGAAGTTTGGGCATTGATCGCCGTTGCTGGCTGTATTAGCTTTTTGCTGGGATTATGGATTTGGCAAGCTGACTCCAAATTTTCTAGCATTTGTTTTGGCCTTGTCCTTGGCGGTGCCTTGGGAAATGTCATTGACCGCTTTTTTTATGGAGCGGTTATTGATTTTCTTGATTTTCATGCCTTTGGTTACCACTGGTATACGTTTAACATTGCCGATTGTGGAATCGTGATTGGCGCAGTATTATTAGTCTGTCAGATGCTTTTTAGCATAAAAACTGACAATAACAATGAAGCTTAGTTATGGAAAAACTCATGACAAAAAATAAACAGATTATATTAAGCCTAACTCTTTTAGTTGCAGGCACAGCTTTAGGTGGATGTGACCGTGTACGCAATACCTTTGGTCTAGATCATTATCAGGCCGATGAGTTTAGGGTCCCAACAAACCCACCGTTGAGCATGCCACCAAATTTTAATCTGCCGGTACCAAAGCCTGGTGCTGAAAACCCAGGGGCCGTAAATCATCGTGAATATGCTCAAGAAAAAGTTGTGGGGCAAAAGGTTACCTTGACAAAAACTGCGAATGATGCTGAGAAATCTATTTTAGAAAAGGCTTCAAAAACGTCAAAGGCAGATCCAAACATTCGCTCTGAAGTCAACAAGGAAGCTGAAGAAGAGCAAACATTACTTGGCAAGTTAAAAAATATTGGTAATAAGGCTTCTTCTAACCTATCTCAGGGAACCAAGGCGGAAGATTATCGCGAGGAGGTTGCTGCCCCCAAAACCTATGAAAAGGAACAAAAGGCTACAGAATCAAAGGATTAATTTTTAGACTCGGTTTTTTGTGGCCTTTCATTACCACTCAGACTCGTTATCGCGAAGCGCAAGTAACGTGGCAACTCTTTGCTTTATGCTCGAGGAGATTGCCATACCTTCTAAGGAAGGTTCGCGATAATGAGTCTAGGCTTTGAGCGGCGCTTAGTATAACGATCAACTCTTTACCCAAAGGTCTAGCATTAATGCTTGTAAAAACTTCTTTAATTGCACTTGGAATTTCAACAGGAATGACAGAGGCTTACTCTATGACGCAAAAACCCGCGCAGGTTCAGGAAAATCAAACCCTTCAGCCAAGTCAAATTAAAGTGACTGATTTTAAAACGGCAAAAGGCCTTGCGGTGTGGCTGGTTGAAAATCAAGATATTCCTGTGCTTAGTGTTTCCATTTGCTTCAAAAACGCAGGCAGTAAATCAGATCCCAAGGACAAAATTGGGCTTGCTAATTTCCTCTCAGGTATCATTAATGAAGGATGCGGTCCGTATGATTCTGCCACCTTTAAAAAGTATCTTCTGGAACACAATATTAACTTGAGTGTTGATCAATCAAGCGATGACTTTATCATTGCATTCAGGGCCCCTAAAACCTCCATCCAGCAAGCTTTTCGGATTATTGAGCTAATGCTGACGGAGCCTGGTTTTGCGTCCGAGCCAATGGAACGTGTAAAACAACAATTATTGACAATTCTGAATCAATCTCTCCATTCTGAACGCGCCATTGGTGGTGATCTCATGAATAAAAGGGCTTTTCCCAACCACCCCTATGGCCATTCTATTGAAGAAAATTTGCGTGATTTGATGACAATCATGCCGGCAGACCTTAAGAAATACATGGCTGATCGTTTTACTAAAGACGAATTGACGCTGACGGTAGCTGGGGCGATTAATCAACAAGAACTCTCCGAAATTCTCGATTCAACCTTTACCAACTTGCCTGAAAAAGCAGTGCCTGAGACCATCGCAAATCTAGAGCCCATCTCACCAGGCGACGTATTTATCAAAGAAATGGATATTCCGCAAAGTGCGATTTTGTTCTACCAGCCGAGTATTGGTCGACATGATCCAGATTTTTACGCCGCCATGGTCTTGATGCGAATTTTAGGTGATGGTGGTTTTGAGTCACGATTATGGAACGAAGTCCGTGAAAAACGTGGCCTTGCCTATGGGGTGAGTGCGACTCTTTCCTGGAATGATCACACAGCCTATATCATCGGGAGCACGGCCACGCAAAACGCTTCTGTGGAAAAAGTTATTAGTATTATTAGAGAACAATGGGAAAAAGTTAAAAAAGAGGGTGTCACCGCGGCGGAGCTTAGCTTCGTCAAAGAAAGAATGATTGGCTCTTACCCCCTTGCCTTTGGGAGCACAGCTCAAATTGTAGCGATGTTGCGCATGCATCAACTGGATGGGATGAGACCGAATTTTATTAACGAACGCAATGATATAATTCGAAAGGTAACTTTAGAAGACGTCAATCGCGTGGCCAAAAAATTATTAAATCCTGAAAAACTTAGTTTTATCGTCGTTGGGAAACCAGAAGGATTAAAAGCAGGAGAATCCCAATGAGCAAGTTTATTACGGCAGTCTTAATGATGGCAAGTTTGAGTAGTGACGCTTCAATGGCGGCAATTTACAAGCCCAAAACGACAACATTAGATAATGGGTTGCAAGTGGTAATTGTGGAAAATCACCTAGCTCCAATTGTCTCACTTAGCATTTACTATAAGGTTGGCACTGCAGACGATCCTGTTGAAATGGTTGGACTTTCTCACTTTCTTGAACATTTAATGTTTAAGGGAACTAAGAATGTTCCCACTGGTGAATTTAAAAAAAAATCACCAGCAAGGGTGGGATTATTAATGCCTATACTTCCTTTGACGCTACTGCTTTTACCTGCAGTATTGCCGGTGAACATTTGCCGGAGGTCCTTAAGTATGAGGCTGACCGCATGGAGAATCTCATTTTTGATGAGGTAGAAACCAAGGCAGAGAAAAAAGTCGTCATGGAAGAACGCCGAATGCGCATGGACAATAATCCGGTGGGGAATGCCACTGAAGTGATTTGGCGCGCTATGTATCGCTATCATCCTTATGGCATACCCCCTATTGGCTATCCCCACCATATTGAGGCTTATACCAATGAAGCGGCCAGACAGCATTACCAAACTTGGTATAAACCTAATAATGCGATTTTGGTTATTTCTGGGGATGTCACCATGGAAAAGATTTTGCCGATCATCAAACAACATTTTGGGCCTCTTAAAAAGGGTACAATTCCAGAGAGAAAGCGTGTGCAAGAACCCGATTTTTCTGGCATTGAACAAAATATAAGCGTGCAAAATCCGCGTGTTAGCTATACTAATGTTGACTGGAATTACAGAGCTCCGAATCATACTAGCCTTGGCAAAGAACATTATTATCCGTTAATAGTCTTGGCACAAATCCTTGGCGGCAATGAAATTAGTCGTCTTTATCGCGTGCTTGTCGATGAAAAGAAAGTTTGTATTGATGCTGATGCCAGCTATACAGCGCGTAGCCTTGATCCGATGTACTTTTCCGTGAGTGCGACCTTAAATCCGACGAGAGCTCTCGAAGAGTTAAAGCAAGCAACTGCCGAAATTATCGCCGACGTTTTGAAAAATGGTGTGACTGAGGACGAGTTAAAAGCCGCAAAGCGTGATCTTCTAGCTGACCTTGCGTTTGCCCGTGATGGCAATGATGGCGCGATTCAGGCTTTTTCTGGGCTTGCTTTTGGCTTTGATATTGAAGCAATTGAATCATGGCCAAGCTATATTCAATCTGTTACCTTAGATCAAGTCAATAAGGCCGCTCAAGCGGTTTTAGGCAAAGGGTCAGCAGTTACAACTACTGTGTTTCCTGATAAGAAAGTCAATTAAATGTATTATCAAAAACTTATTAACTTGCAGGCGCAAAAAAGCAGCAATAATATTGGCCTCAATACGCTTAATTACTTAAAAAAATTGCGTGGTGAATTGCCCCTGTTCAAACTCGTTGATCAAGATAATGATATTGCGACTATTGCGTCCCTAGCTGCTGAGATCAAAAGCAACTTTAAAGACGTCATTATTTTGGGAACGGGTGGCTCAAGCTTGGGGGGGCAATCACTTTATGCATTGACCACCGCAGGGGCACCGCGTCTTCATTTTCATGATAATGTGGATCCCGATACATTCCTCAAGCTTTTTACGGCAATTGATCCAAAAACCGCTAAGGTGATTGCGATTTCAAAGTCTGGTAATACCGCAGAAACGCTAATGCAATTGCTTGTTTGTTTACAGCACTGGCAACAACAAGAGCTTGAAATTAAAAATCATTTTTTGATTATTACTGAGCCACACGAGAATGCAATTCGTGAAGTGGCGGTGCGCCATGAATGTCAAACTTTGGATCATCCGACGGATGTGGGCGGGCGTTTTGCTGTGTTTAGCCTGGTTGGGCTGCTTCCTGCTATCATTTGCGGCTTGGATGCTCATAAAATTCGCGCCGGCGCCCGTTATGTTTTGGATGAAATTTCCAACACCACAGAGCCTGAAGATTGCAAACCATTGTTGGGTGCCCTCCTCCAAAAAGCATTATTAAGTCATGATATTAATCAATCGGTTTTGATGCCTTATGTGGATCGATTGGCAGTTTTTGCCATGTGGTATCGACAATTATGGGCTGAAAGCATCGGCAAAGATGGTAAAGGCACAACCCCTATCCGCGCCATTGGCACAGTGGATCAACATTCTCAGCTGCAACTTTATTTAGATGGTCCAAAAGATAAATTTTTCACTGTGGTCACTATGGAGCATTCGGATAATCAACTTAAGGTGGGTGACCATGATTTTGAACACAGCACGCTTACCATTTTTAAGAGCAAAACCATGGGCCAATTGATGCAGGCGGAACAACAAGCAACCATTGACACGCTTGTGAATAATAATTGCCCGACGCGGGTGTTGCATCTAAACAAGCTGGATGAAGAAGTGATGGGAGCCTTGATGATGCACTATGTTGTTGAAACCTTGGCTATGGCTCACTTACTGGAAGTGAATCCTTTCGATCAACCAGCGGTTGAGGAAAGTAAACTCCTTACTCGTCATTATCTGCAACAGGGATAAGAAATGGCCTGCTTCTTCATTCCTCATTACGACCCCTTGAAAAATCCGTGGCAATCGCCTAGAGTTTTGCAAGGAGATCGCCATGGAGTAATGCTCCTCGCCATAAGGACGACATGGCTATTTTAAATAAAGAGGTATCTCAATGAAGGTGCGTTTTCTTGATCCAACCTTAATCAACCAGATCGCTGCTGGGGAAGTCATTGAACGGCCTGCTTCGGCTATTAAAGAGTTAGTCGAAAATTCAATCGATGCTGGCGCTACCAAAATTGATATCATTTTGCGGGACGGTGGTAAAACTTATATTTGTATCATTGATAATGGCGGTGGTATGTCAGCCGAAGATTTGGCATTATGTGTGGAACGCCATGCAACATCAAAAATTCCTGATAATGATTTATTTAACATTCAAACTTTAGGTTTTCGCGGCGAAGCACTCCCTTCCATCGGGTCTGTAAGTCGCCTCAAAATCACCTCTCGCCAACAAGGAAGTGAGACAGCTTGGGAGCTTGTGGTTGAAGGTGGCGCCAAATCTGAAGCGGCGCCAGCAGCCGGCGATGTGGGCACAAAAATTGAGGTACGTGACCTGTTTTATGCAACCCCAGCACGATTAAAATTCCTTAAAGCAGCCGCAACAGAACTTTCCCACATCGTTGATATCATTGAACGGTTAGCCCTTATTAATCCGGAAATTGACTTCACTGTCACGGATGGGGAACGTCGCGTGTTATCCTTTATAAAGGGAATTAACCGTATTGAAGGCGTGCTCGGCAAAGATTTTCACGCTAACTGTTGCCCCATTGGGGCGCAACGTCAGGATCTTACCCTTAAAGGGTGGGTCAGCATCCCAACTTATAACCATAGCTCTGCCAGCAACCAATATTTCTTTGTCAATGGCCGGCCAGTCAAGGACAAGCTTCTAGCAACAGCGATTCGAGTTGCCTACCAGGATGTATTGGCTGGGAATCGCTATCCTTCCTTATGTTTATTCTTGATTTGTCCCCCTGACGAAGTCGACATCAACGTCCACCCCGCTAAAGCAGAAGTCAGATTCCGCGATCCGAATTCAGTGCGTAGCTTTGTGATCAGCGCGATTCGCGAAGTCTTGCGAGGCACCTCAAATCAAAGTTCAACCGTTTTGTCTTCTGGTATTATCCAGGCATTTACGGCCCCCGTAGTACCAAGCTCAGTGCCAGCGGCGACGTCTCCCATGCCACGACGTGATGGCGGTGGATTTATTCGACCCACCGCTGGGTCTTCCTCACCTAACCAAGCGCGCCTATCAATTCCAGAAAAAATACAGGATTTTGATTCTTTTAGTGAGCAATTACTTGCACCTTTACAAGCGCCCACAGTTATTGCTGCTATGCCGCAGCCTCAGATGGACCAGGTTGCAGAACAGGATAATGCCAGCTACCTCGGGCATGCCAAGGCTCAAATTCATGAGACCTATATTGTTGCTGAAACAAAAGATCACCTGGTGATTGTTGACCAGCATGCCGCGCATGAACGTCTGGTTTATGAAAAGATGAAACAAGATTTTGCAAGTGGTCTGATTAAACGTCAGGCTCTGTTAATTCCAGAAATTATTGAATTGTCTGAGTTACATATGAGTCTGCTTCAGCCACATCTAGCTAACTTTAACTCTCTCGGTTTTACCATTGAAGTGGCTGGAAAAACAGGGCTTGTGCTTCGTGAAATTCCGATGTTACTCAATAAATCTGATCTTAAACAATTAATCCACGACATGGTTTCTGAATTGAAAGATCAAGATACGGCGCTCTCAATGAAACAGACGATTCATGAGATTTTGGCAGATAAAGCCTGCAAAAATAGCATTCGGGCCGGGCGTAAGCTCTCCGGAGAAGAAATGAATGCATTATTGAGGCAAATGGAGGCCACACCTTCTTCTTCCCAATGTAATCACGGCCGCCCTACCTTTGTAAAGTTAGATAAACACGCCCTTGAGCGATTGTTTGGGAGAACGTAAGTGACGCGGTCCGAAAAGATGCTCACCCAGCCTAATATTGATCGCATCATTCGTGTCAATCAGGCGGGAGAGCATGGAGCTACTCGTATTTATGCTGGTCAATTGGCTGTTCTTAAAAACAGCACAATTCGGTCTACCTTGAAGGAAATGGAAGCCCAAGAGATAGAACACCTTAAAGTTTTTAATGAATTGGCGGTGGAGCACTCTATTTCTCCCACCATTTTTCAGCCAATTTGGCATGTTGGGGGCTATTTATTGGGCACAGCAACCGCTCTTCTTGGTGAAAAAGCTGCCCATGCCTGTACCATTGCCGTTGAAGAAGTGATCGCAGATCATTATCAAAAGCAGCTGGATGAGTTATCTGACGCACAAAATGGGGAGTTAAAAGCAACAATTGCTAGAATTCGTGAAGAAGAAATCGCCCACAAAGACCATGCAATTGATGAGGGAGGTCTTCAAGCGCCTGCTTATGAGACGATCACTGCAACAGTAAAATTTATTTGTAAAACAGCTATATGGCTGTCAAAACGGGTGTAATTCTAAAGATAAAACCAAATTGCGAGTCGTCCATAACAAAAAAGAGAGATACATTCTCTCCTTTTTATTAATTAGCCGATGAGATTAAGGCTTAATTGCCTGGATTTGGCATCTGAGATATCTCAGGATCCACGCCGTTATTTGCCATATCATTATTCATAGCGCTGTTCATGTCATCATTACCAGGTATTGACATGGCCGCATTGTCATCATTACTTTCGTGTTCAATCATGTATTCTTGCTCGGCTGGCATGGCCCTATTTTCAATTGGTGTATCACCCATGTTTGGCTGCATATCATTGGCAGATGACATTGGCCCCATTGGATTGGTTGTCTCATTAGCCGATACGGATATCATGGACATTGTACCAATGGCTAATCCTAAAAATAACGCTTTTAACATAACTATTCCCCCATACTATTAATGCTTACATTTGGTGATACTACTAATGTAATCTTAGATGATTAATTTTCACTTAATAGAAACTGTACACCAAAAAAATTTACGAATAAAAAACTATTTTAAGTTTATTAAATTTTTCTATTTATGAAGCCCAATTACATCTATACTCATAAGTAATTATAGTTTAGGTAACGGAGTTTTAGAATGTCTCGTAAGCACACTGTATCTTTGATCCCTGGTGATGGTATTGGTCCAGAAGTTACAACAGCAACCCGCAAAATTATTGATGCAACTGGCGTTAAGATTGATTGGGAAATTTGTGAAGCAGGTGCTGAGGTTTTTAAAAAGGGCTTAGGGACAGGCGTTCCAAAAGAAACCGTTGACTCGATTATTAAAAATAAGGTTGCTCTCAAAGGCCCACTTGAAACGCCGATTGGTTTTGGTGAGAAAAGTGCGAACGTCACCTTGCGCAAAATGTTTGATACTTACGGAAATATCCGCCCAATTACTGAATTTCCAGGTGTTCAAACCCCCTATTCCGGTCGCGGTATTGATATTGTGATCGTGCGTGAAAACGTTGAGGATCTTTATGCTGGCATCGAACACATGCAAAGCCCAGGTGTTGCGCAATGTTTAAAGCTGATTTCCCGCAAAGGTTGCGAAAAGATTGTCCGTCTTGCTTTTGAATTTGCCAAATCGGAAGGTCGTAAACTCGTTCATTGCGCAACTAAAGCCAATATTATGAAAGAAACCGAAGGTTTGATGAAGCGCACCTTCGAAGATATTGCTAAAGAATATCCTGATATTGAATCCCATCATATTATTGTTGACAATTGTGCCCATCAACTTGTTAAGAAACCAGAACAATTTAACGTCATTGTGACAACCAATATGAACGGCGATATTTTAAGTGACCTGGGGTCGGCTTTGATTGGGGGGCTTGGATTTGCTCCGGGCGCCAACATCGGCGATAAATTCTCAATTTTTGAAGCAGTTCATGGGTCTGCCCCTAAGTACGCCGGCAAAAACTCTATCAACCCAACAGCTGTTTTGCTTTCAGGTGTCATGATGTTGCGCCATCTGGGTGAATTTGAAGCTGCCAAAATGATCGAAAATGCATTATTAACAACTCTCGCTGTTGATAAAATTTTGACCCGTGATATCTTGGGTGATAAAGGAGCAGCTTCCACTACCGAATTTACTGATGCCATCATCCGCAACCTTGATAAAACATATCCTGGATATAAAGATCGTGACTATCATCCGATTAAACTGCCACACGTTCGCAACGATCAAGATTTCGTCCGCGTGCACAAGCGGGTTGTTAATGGGATCGACCTTTTTATCGAGACAGGTAAGCCTGTTATTCAGTTTGCTAAAGAGCTTGAGGCTGCAGCGGCAAATAGCCAGATGAAATTAAAAATGATTTCTAATCGTGGTGTTAAGGTTTATCCAAGTGAAGGAAATACAGCTTCGGATCTAACTGATTGTTTTAGTTGTCGTTTTGTCTCCAAAGAATCACATCAAGATGTGAAAGATGCAGAAATTATCCAGCTTCTTGAAAAAGTTGAACCACATTTCCGTTGGTCTCATATTGAAAAGTTAAACGAATTTGACGGCGTTGCGGGTTATACAAAATCCCATGGCGAAGATTAGTTCTTAATAAAAATCCCCTGAGATTCTATAAAGATAAGTTTATAGGGTCGAAGGGGATAATACCCTCTCCCTTTTTACAGGGTTTTCAGTCATGAAAGTCCTTATTTTTGATCCACAGATAGTTATGATACGCTAGCTTCTCTCACTCCACATTCAGTAAAAGATGAGTTTGAGAGGCATTTTTAGCCGAAGTAGTTTCGCTCTCAGTACACGTCCATAGAGAAGAGTAAAGGTCGCAGACAGTTACCATAAGGGAATACCTAATCTTTGTGAAATCTCCGCAGATATGTGGGCAGAATTGCTTCAATTGCCTTAGGTTTAATCCCAAAAGCGGCAAACCCTGCTTCTGAATTCATTAGCACATTATCAGATTTTAACAGACGCACTTGATCTACAGTGATAAGTGGATTTGGCAAAAGTTGGGCAGCGAGACCAATTCCATATCCCATCATTCGAGGGATAGGAAGGAGTATTTTAGAGCGGTTAATTGTTTTGAGCAACAACTGTATCAATTGTCTAAGAGTATAAATAGTTGGGCCACCAAGCTCATAAGTTTTTTCGGCAATATCAGAGAAAATCGCTGCTACCACAGCTTCAGCCACATCCCCCACAAAAACGGGTTGAAATTTTGTATGCCCGCCGCTCATAAGCGGCAAAATAGGAGAGAGGGTAGCCATTTCAGCAAAAAGGTTGAAAAAACGGTCTTCCGCACCATAAACTACGCTCGGCCTAAAAATTATAGCATCCTCAAATGCGGCTCTGACTGCAACCTCCCCTTCGGCTTTAGTTCTTGCGTAAACAGAAGACGATTCTTTTTTTGCTCCTAACGCAGAAAAATGAAGGAGTTTTTGGACACCCTCTTGCTCACAGATTTCGGCAATTTTTTGGGCTGCCTCTACGTGAATTGC
The DNA here is from genome assembly GCF_000757605.1 of Candidatus Paracaedibacter symbiosus. Classification (GTDB taxonomy): domain Bacteria; phylum Pseudomonadota; class Alphaproteobacteria; order Paracaedibacterales; family Paracaedibacteraceae; genus Paracaedibacter_A; species Paracaedibacter_A symbiosus. The sequence goes on from NZ_JQAK01000001.1 coordinate 282,446, forward strand.
CTGAAAACTTTGTTTGCCACTTTCATACAAAATTCCGACAAGATTAATGACGCAATCGGAACCTTTGATAATGTTATGTAAACTTGGAGTGTCTCGTACATTGGTGGGAATAAGTTTGATTTGGCCGACAGTTCCCATGGGAAGAAGATGCATGGCTTGATTTATATCGCGGCAGCCAACCTTAATCAACGCCCCTTGCGCGGCCAATCGTTGCACCACATGTCGGCCAATGAATCCTGAACCACCTAATACTGTGACAACTTTATTTTGCATTATTTATACCTAAAACTACCTACGAAACGTCATGGTAAGTATAGCGTTAATTTTCACAAAAATCACTTAAGTTTTTTTACAATCCTATTTTACCAAAAACCCCACCTCTGGCGTTTGATAAATTATTTGATCCCCCTTGTAGATACAGGCTTTAACACGATGTTTTCCTATAATTAATGGCCACAAATAAGTGGCTTGATAGGTCGTAGCCACAAAATTTTCATCAACAATCCATTCAACGCGGTCTCCATCGGAAAGACTTGTTAGTTTAAACTCAAATTTTTGCTTTTCATCGGGCACACGGGGATCAATTGCCATCTTTAAACCCGGTGTGGGTTTGAGAATTTTAACCTCTTCCCCTTCTCTTTTGATTAAAGCATCGCCTATTATATCGTCAGGTAATAAAAGCTCTGAATGCCAAATACACTCTCCCATTTGAGTGCGTTTAATACAGACATCGCGCTGAATAAGATCAGGACTTAATGGAAGACCGCTTGAGTCTTCAGAACGATTGAGGAAGGCAAAAATGCTACGCAGAGTAAGCGCAGGCCCAATAGATCCAGTGATACCATCCATTGGCGTATTATCAAGATTTCCCATCCAAGTCGCGACTACATATTTATGATTATAGCCAACAATCCACGCATCTCGGTAGTCTGAGGATGTGCCTGTTTTCACTGCAGTTTGAATGGGGAGATTCATCACACTGGCATTGCCAAACTCTAAGCGTCGAGCCCAAGGATCCGATAAAATGTCGCCAATAATAGAGGCAACGGCATGGGAAAAAACTTGAACTGGGGGATGATGTTGACCATAATTTAGAAAAAATTTCAGTTCTTGCGTCGCTCCTTTATCGGCCAGAGTTGCATAAGCCCGGGCCAACTCCAACAGGCTGACTTCCCCGTTCCCTAAAGCTAACCCTTCTTCGTAAATATCAGCGCCGCGCTGCAGTTTTGTAAACCCTAGTTTTTTCAATAGATCTAAGAAACAATCCACTCCCACGTATTGAATCGCCTTTACTGCTGGAACATTGAGCGAATTGGCTAACGCCTCTCGTACTGTCACAGGCCCGTAGTGAATATTGCTATAGTTCTTAAACTTATGCATGCCGCAGCCAACCGGACCACTGAGTGGCGCATCGTCAATCATGGTCGTCGAGTTCCATCCTTTTATCAAGGCTAAGGCATAAACGAATGGCTTGAGGGCTGATCCGGGTTGCCGAAGGGCTGTCACGGCATCAATCATGGCTCCTGGGGTCTGGTCTTTTGCAAGACTGGCACCACCTACCACCCAAGCAAGGACCTCACCTGAGGTATGATCCAACACCAACACCGATCCATTGTTTACTTGACGCGGCTTCAAAAATCTCAACCTCTGATCAAGCACACGCTGCGCATAGTCTTGTAAAGGCGCATCAAGGGTTGTGCGAATCGTTTGATTGCGTTGCAGATGCAGATCTGTTTGATGATATTTTTGCAAATAACGCACAAAATGAGTAGCATTGATTGGTGTTTTTGTTTTTTCAAGGGTAAGCGAATGTGTCGTAATTTGCTCTTGCTCGGAAGGTGATAAAATTCCAGCCGTACCAAGCTTTTGGGCAAAGGGTTGAAGTTTTTGTTCCATCCGTGTCACCGATTTTTTTAAATCATAGCTAGAAGGCGCCTTTATCAAAAGTATGAGCGCTAAAATTTCTTGTTTGGTTAAAGTGGAAAGATCGCGATCAAAATAATAACGCGCCGCTTGAATCATGCCATGACGATTAGAAGCAAAGGGAACTTGATTTATATAAAACTCTAAAATATGGTTTTTTGAAACTTTTCGCTCCAGCAAAGTGGCCTCAATCACCTCTAGCCATTTGGACCATATTGTGCGTGGTCGAGCAGTCAAAAGATGCACAACCTGTTCTGTAATGGTACTAGCCCCACGCACAACATGTCTGGCTTTGATATTTTGCCAGAGAGCGCTTACCTTTGCTTGCCAATCAACCCCATGGTGTGAAAAAAAGTTTTTATCTTCCGAAAATATCAAGCTTTGTTGTAAAAAATTAGGAATTTTGTGAAGTGGTTGTTGGTCGTGATGATTCCAACGTTGATGAAAATCCACAAAGAGTGCTTGGCCGTGACGATCCGTAATTCTCAAATTTTGTGCATCTTGTATCACCGCTCGGTACAATTCCTCTACCGGCTGGACATCGTGATAGGTCTTCAAGGCAAAAACGATAAAGGCTACAAGACACAGCCATTTTAATTTAAAATAGATAGACACTTTTTACAGGAGTATTTCATTATAAAATTGGAGGAAAGTCTCCATATTAGTACGTCACTTTGTTTCTTGCAAGGCCGAGGCGTGTGTAGATGCCACACTTATTTTAGTCGATTCAAATCGTCCATAGGTTTCTGGATTATACATTTCTTCGGCTGTTGTCGGTGAGATTCCAAACTCACCATCTGCAATCACTTGGGCAACATAGCTTAAATAATAATTTCCTTTCGGTAGATAATCGGAATAAAAACGGACGGAATCCTGGCGCATTTCCATGAAATAAAAAGCCCAGCGAGTGGCATTAAAATCGACCCAATTTTTTATTTCATACCACCAGGAACCTTCTGCTGGCTTGTCATCTAATTTACGTTGATCCATGATAGATGAGGTCGCCAGATTTTTATTTACCGGCTCAAAACAACCCGGTATGGGATCATTCACCACAACAAACGTACGGTCTGCAGGCGTTATCACATAAAGCCCAACTCTGATTAAATCACCCCGTTTTAGCTTAGTGTCAGGCGCTAACAAAACCCATTTATTATCCTCCAGGCGGCTATAATCACGTCGTACCTCAAGCCCTGCATTTATAGCTTTAAGAGCGTCTAATTTTTGCGCATAGGTTAAAGATGCTGTATAATGTAAACGCCCCTTTCCCTCTTCGGTTAAGGAAATATTTATCTCTTTGCCTGGATCTGTTTCCGCAAAACCAGCCACGATTTCAACCGTGGGATTGGTGAGCCCATCAAATCCTGCTTTACCCATTTCTTTACCGTCTTTTGTAACCTGAACCGTCATTTGCGGCGAGGTTGACTCAAATACTTTACTGTAGGTTGCCAGCGCCCGCCCACAATAAAGATTCTCTTGCGTGTTCTCAAAGTGCGTTTTTCCTTTACGTGCACTCACGATGGTTTTGGCAAGTTTTGCAGCCTTATCCCCAATCAAAGCCTTACCGTTTTCCGTTTGGCTGAAACGCGCAAAAGTTTCCAAAACACTGCAAGTTTCCCGCAGCGGTGTATCCAAAATACGACTCACGGAGGTATTTAAATCTTCCCCCCAAGTGATTTGTGTTGCTGTTTCATTAAAGTGGGATAAAAGTTCATGAATAATTTTATCAGCAATAGCTTCTGCGCCCCTTACATTCATCGCAGCTCTAACAAAACTTGCCTTACCATAAGCATTCATTTTTGTGACCTCGGGCATAAATCTCTCAAGGTCAACTACAACAACTTTACCACGATAAGAAAGAGCTTCCAATGCTATAGCACGGGTGGTTGCAACCATCGATGGTGAGTAATAATCTTCAACAAAATCATTCTTTAATAAGCCTTGTAAGTAATCCACCAAGCGGTCTTCAGTCAAGGTTGGAAGCTCAAAAGTTTGTTGCTTAAGCCAAGCAAACATGACGCCGGTAAAGGCGCTCAAGAATGGATCAACATACTCATCGTGCGCTTTATAATAAGCCATTCCCCCATTAGATGCTTGGAAAGATGCCGCATCTTCTAGAATTTCCTTAACAAAATCAGCATTGTCGGGCCACTCTGCCTCTTTGCCAAGATATCGTTTTAAATCAGGATAGGAGGCCGCAATAACAGCCCGGGAAATTTTTTGCTCCCAGCAACTGTAGGGATAATTTTTCATATAAGTAAAGATACCAGAAATATTACTAATCAGGCTCGGTGAAAGCGCGATTTTCACCCCCCCAATATCGGGATAGATATTGCCTGGCACACTAACCGGGATCTTCACTGAACCTTGATCCATATTGCCAAAAAATGCTTTTGTTTCAATAATCTGTGACTGCTTAACGGGGACGCTATAGGCTAGTTTATCTTGATCCAATTCATCGCCTGCCGTTACAACAAAATCAATTTTACCGCCAGTAAGGCTTTTCACGTTAGCCATATGAATGGGCGTATAAATTGTTGCCCGTTTAAAAGGTTCCACAGTCACAGTTCGATCAAAAGTTTTGGTCCCTTCATTAGCCACAATTTCAATTTTCATATTGCGGGTTTTATCGGTGCGATTCATCACACTAAAACCTGCCTCAAATCGGTCACCTTCGGCAACTTGATTGGGCATCACCGGGCGTATTTCTGTGGGACGATTAACCTTAAATGTTGCCTCACCCGTTCCCATCCGATCCGTTGGTGTCATGGCAATCGCAAAAATGCGCCAGCCTGTCAGGTTGTCAGGTGCCTCAAATTCAATAGTAGCAGTTCCATTATCATCAACGGGTAAAGACGGGTTCCAATAAGTGACAAATTTAAAGACATTGCGCATGCTGAGATCACCCCCTCCATCACCACCTGGGGTGGCCCCTTTTTTGGCGAATTTCATCCGTCCAACCAGTCCATTTAGAAGACTGTAGTTACGCATATCCAAGCCTTCTTCCCGGTAAAAACCAGCATAAGGATCGTAGTATTTTCGGCCCATACTAATTAAATCAAAAACGGAATCATCAACCACTACTACCGCAAGCTCCATAGGTTCTGCCTGATCTCGAGGATGGTTGATGTCTGCCTGTAGCGTCACCTTCACCTTTTCTTGTGGTTTGTAAACGTCTTTATCCGCAGTGGCTGTCACCTTAATTTTTTTATAATCATTTTTGACAGATACTTTGGCGTAACCCATACGGAACGCTGGTTTGGCAAGATCCAATTCCCCTAGCTCCAGAGGTTTGCTATTCACGCGGGGAGACATCACATTCACGCTGACATAAAAGTTAGGAATGTAATCAGGTTTAATCGGAATTTCAATAACAGGTGAGTTGCTATCCAGTGTTTGGACAAAACTATCAATCACCCCAAGTCTTTCAATGGTGATGAGTGCTTTTGCTCCGGGATAAGGATTTTTGACAAGAAATTTCGCTGTATCGCCAACGTCGTACTCATTTTTTTCGGGAATTACAGCAAGGAACCTATCGTTTTCTTCGCCCCACAGAACAAAATCTTCGCCAGTAACATACGCTTCAAGCTCGCACGTGTGAATCCGGCCCTTTTCATCCGCTGTCTTTGCCGTTATTTTATAGGTACCTGCTTGCTTAGGCGTAAAACTATAGGTTGCAGGGGATGCCTCAAGCTTCATTGAGGCTTTTTCCACCGGAAGCCATGTCGTATTCGCATCCGTTTTATAGACATTTCCAGCGCTTTTGACTTTAGCGGCTGTCGTCTCTTTTTGTTCAACCGTAATAGCCACATTTCCAGCAGCAGGATTGCCACTTTTGTCAACGACAGCTACCTGAATTTTCGCAGATTTTTTCGCAGCAAATAACCATTCTTTTTGTCTCAAACCAACAAGGCGATCCCCGCCGATATAGTCCACTGTTTTATTGGCAGCCACTGACTTGCCACGGTCGTCTTTTACTTTGCTTTCGATCAGCAATTTACCATAAAAAACGGGTTGATCTGGCAACTTCTGGGTTAATTCAAACTCCCCTTTACCATCAAGTCGACCAGATTTTCTAACAATCGTTAGGTCTTGATCTCGAGGATTTATCATACCAAAGAAGAAATTTTCCACGGCAGGATTTTTGGAAGCAAATACACCCGCCTGTAACATCACTGCAATTTCTGTATCCGCCTCAGAATAAGCGCCACCTGCATGAAGCTTTGCTGCTATCATCACAGTTAGATTTTGCTGTGGCTGGAATTGCTCTCCATTGGTATCAACGGTTACTTTGAAAGGAGACGGCGTAAATTCGCTCACCAACATCTGCATTGGTGAGAGTTGACATGTTGGTTCTGGCTCAATCTTTTGCCCAGTTTTAGGATCAAATTTATCCTCCACCATGTCATCCATATAGGCTTTCATCTCGAAGGTATACCAGCCAATAGCCGCATTTTTTGCCAAAGCAAACTCGCCGCTTGTCGCTCCGAATTCATTAAAAGCCACATCTTTAATTTCATAGATGGTTTTGTAGGTGGGGTCTTTAACTTCCAAAATATATCTACCATTTGGAGGCGCCACATAGTGATCATGATCTTGATTGCGCACATAAATCTTGTATTGAACTTTGTCGCCAGCCCGGTAAATTCCTTGAGCTGTGGTTCCCCAGCTGGATAGATGGCTATATTTCGCGGATGCATTTGACCAGAATTTTTCTCCTGAGGCACGGTATGTATCAATTTCAAAATTATTCATTACGGGTAATAAGGCCATGTTGTCATCTTTTTCGATACGAACAAATAACCGTGGATCTGTCCAACGCCAGACAAAAGCATACTGACGCTTAGGATCAATTTTTTCACTCCCATCCAGCAAAGCAATACCATTATCATTGGTGAGCCCCGTACTTAAAATATCCTGCGGTTGTCCAAGAGCATCAAACGTTGACGGATAGATTGTCACTTTTGCGCCCTTCACAACCTCACCCGTGGCCATATCTGTGACCCAGACGACGGTATTATAATGACCAATTTTGATTTGGACTTGATAAGGCGTTACTTCAGCAAAGAAAATGCGTGCTTCTTTATCATACTCGTTGTTGGCAACTTCAGGATCCGTTGTAATATTGCCATATATAACACCTGATTTATTGTTCAGCATCTCACGAATTTTAAAGGGAATGGCATACTGAATATTCTTTGCTTCCGGAATTTGGTACGTCTTTGTTTGTTGATCCAGAACATCACTAGTCGTGAGGGATTTATAGCTAAAGGTAGCTGATTTCAAATTATTGACGTAAAGCGGCGCATCGCTATCTACTTGTTTTTCCAAAATCACAGTGCGGCTTGGAAGAACGAAGTTTGGCTTGCGATCATCTAGTTTGATTGTCACAGAAAATGGTGACGCAAGCGGCCGACCAAACTCATCAACAAAGCCAGGATCAGGCGTTTTTCCTATCCGTTTTTGGACGCTTCGATAAAGACGCTGCCACCAAGACTTCTCACCTCCATCAACGGAAAAGGTATAGTCAGTGGCAGCTTTAAGGCCCATGGGAAGCACGACATTATAGTTTCTATCTGACGTAGCTTTATAGCTGAGCCTAGAATAGTTACCCCACTCTCCCCAAACATTAGTATCTTTTTTACCGGCTGTTGGATCTGGTTTAATATCAATATTCTTTTTCGCAATAGAGCGTAAAACGGGTGAAGTGAAAACAAGACTGATCTGTTCTTGCGGATTACAACGCTGATCATCTTTTTGTGGATTCTTTTCGGTAAATAAAATAGGCTCGCTCTGCCGACTTTGATTATTTAAGCGGCAGCTAAAACCAATAAATTTAAAGGTATCAAAGGTCGTAAAGTATATCTTTTTCTCATTTTCACGGCCCTCTTCGCTTCCTTCAATCGCTTTAATGCCAGGTTCAATACGTAATTCATAATGCGTATGTGAATTCAGTTCTTCTACTGGCTCAATCAACCAATTGCGTATTTCTTTTAAATTGGTTTTTTGGTCCTCCTTATCCCTCTCGGGATGATCGGGAGTTGCTTTAACAGCAACACGGCCTTTAGAATTGTCTTTTATAGCAAAATAAAGATGGGCCTCAATGGATTCCCTGGTCACTGGCATATTAAATGATACCCCAATTGCGGGATGCGTCGGTGACTTCCAAGTGCGCAAATCTAATGAAGTTAATGAAGGAAGTTTTGTGGTAAATTCGTGTTTGACTTCTTTTTCTAAGAAAGAACCATCTAAGGCTTTCACTCCTGGCTTAATGATAACCGTGTATTTTTCCGCCTTTTTAAGACAGTTTTCCGCCTGAACATTCAAGACCAGCGTCTTCTCATTAATCCACTGCCATTGTCCCTTCAGCTCGGGGGTAATTGAAACTCCTATCTCTGCTACGGTAGGGATCTGACCCAATTTAGCCATAGGCCGATCAAATTCTATGACAATCTGCCCAGTTTCAGGAATGTTTTCCCCTTCTGGTGTCACACGGACAACTTGGAGGGGCTGTGTGGATTCAGATGCTTCTTCTGCGTGAACACAAAGGCAAAGGCTCACAAAAACAAGAAAAGATTTTATCGACAACATGATATTACATACGTCAAAGAGAGTACTGCTTTCGACATTAGATTATAATGATTAATAATTCTAGGGGGAAATAAAATTGTTAATTTTAAAAGGAGTGACTTTGTAAAATCTTAAAGATTGTTGTGTATGCTAAAAACAGAGGTTCTTCACTCCATATTATAATTGTTATAATTGATGTGTTCCAAAACTTTCGCCAATTATTTAGAACATTCTTAATCAAAAGAAGGATCATCAATGCTTTTAGTAGCTTTAATTTATTTAAGCTCCGCTTAATGCCCAACTCAAAAAAAACTTAGAAAAAGAATTCACTGATCCTATTATTTCTTCTGCTAAAATGAGACGCTTGGAGGCTCCCCAACAAGCTAATAGCAACCTCCATCGGCTCTCAAGTTCTAGAATTAAGGTAGTAGGTTCTGCGCACCTTTCGTGAGATGAGACTATTTTAGCCTTTTCAGCTAAAAATGTCTCATGATCATCTCTGCGTAAATGAGGGGCAAAAGAATCTAATTAAGCGCGATTAAATTTATTTGACCGATTTTCATTACGCGAAACGCCAAAAGGTTTGTCACTACTTCCAGATTCGCTTTTTGATTTACGTCCTTTTGCAGCAAATGGCTTACCAGAGCGTTCTTCTCCAAAACCGCCGGAGCGCTTTTTGTCACCGAAACCACCGGGGGATCGTTCTTCTCCAAAACCGCCGGAGCGCTTTTTGTCACCGAAACCGCCGGAGGATCGTTCTTCTCCAAAACCGCCGGAGCGCTTTTTGTCACCGAAACCACCGGAGGATCGTTCTTTTCCAAAACCGCCGGAGCGCTTTTTGTCACCAAAACTACCGGAGGATCGTTCTTCTCCAAAACCGCCGGAGCGCTTTTTGTCACCGAAACCACCGGAGGATCGTTCTTCTCCAAAACCGCCGGAGCGCTTTTTGTCACCAAAACCACCAGAACGTTCTCTAGACTCTTCCGAACGCCCACGACCAAAGCCTCCGCCGCCAGAAGAACGTCCACGAGCAAAGCCGCCACCACCAGAACGTCCTCTAGAACCTTCAGATCTTTGTTGCTTGTTTGCTGCTTCTAATTTTGCTTTTTCAGGATCCATCATGATTTCAATGGCGCGCCATAGGCGATTGTCTTCCGGACCAATAAGACACAAAGAATTTCCTTGAGCACCCGCACGGCCCGTACGACCGATACGATGGATATAATCTTCTGGGCACTGGGGCAAGTCATAGTTGATCACATGCTTGACGTGGGGAATATCTAGACCGCGTGCCGCAATATCGGTACAAACCAAAACGCGATTTCTGCCGTTACGGAAGTTTCTCACAACAAGTTCCCGTTTACGCTGACGTAAGTCACCATGAAAGGCATCCGCTGTATGGCCTTCATCATACAACTTTTCAGCCAGCTGATCAGCGGAACGCTTTGTTTTAACGAAAATGATTACCGATCCCTCACGGTCATTTAACTGAGTCAAAAGTTCTGGATATTTTTGGCCATGGGAAAGACGAACAACTTCTTGCGTGATATTATCAGAGGCTTTTGTTGTGGCATCCACAGAAATACGTTCGTGATCTGCTAAGTACATATGAGCCAAACGCATAATTGACTTAGGCAAGGTTGCGGAAAACATCATTGTCTGACGTTCTTCTGGCATATATTGCGCAATTTCTTCCAATTGAATGCTAAAACCCATGTCAAGCATGCGGTCAGTTTCATCCAAAACCCAAAATTTTGTATTTTTTAAGGAAAGACTTCTGCGCTTTAAGTGATCGATTGTACGACCCGGCGTTCCAATGATGACACGCGGCGTTGCTCTAAGTTGGTCAAACTGCTTCCTCATTTCTTCGCCACCAATCAACAAGGCTACTTTCAGGCCTAGTTTTTGACCAGCAAGTTTACGAACCGCGTCGCGTACCTGAATTGCAAGTTCACGAGTTGGAACCAAAATCAATGCGCCATCAGTTGGATTGTTGATAAGCTGTTGTAGCATAGGAATAGCATAGGCAATCGTCTTACCCGTGCCAGTTTGTGCAGATGCCAAAACATTGCGTCCAGCCAAGACAAATGGGATTGCTTGTTCCTGAATAGGAGTTGGAGTTGTGATCCCCTCTGATTTTAGTGTTTCGACTAAACCATCATTGAGACCAAAAGAAGAAAAATTCGTCATTAAAAAAACCTCGAAAAGCAATAAAGCTTCACGAGAATGACTCACCCAGCTTTTGTTGCTATTATATTGTGTATATTTGATAATGTGGACTTAAAGGGGAAATATGCTACTTAAGTATTCAAACATTCATAAATTCTAGCCTTGTGCATCATGCTGAACTTGCGTGGCATCTGCTAATTACGAGATCCTGAAATAAAGGCAGGATGATCATAAGGCATAAATTTATCGTTTGAAGGGAAATAGTAAAATCCCAAATTCGACATCATTTATTGTTTCCTTAACAGATATGCGGATTTTTAACGAATAAGTCAACTGCAAAATAGTATTTGACATTTTATTCAAACCAAATTACCTGTAAAGAAGTACGAGTAAACGTTGCATAAACCGTTAATTTTTAGGGTTAATTTGATGTCTAACGTCAATATGTTTTTTTATTTAACTCATCTGCCCACATCTCTCTTTTTCTCCACCTCCGCTAAGCGGAGCATTATTTATAGTTAGTCTATTAAATGCCTCCTTTCTCTGTGATAACCGGGAATCTTAGATTAAAATGCCAAGAGAGAGTAAAGTTAAAATGTCTACATCACGTTCTATTGCTTGGGCGATGTGGTTTATTACCTCTATTTTTTATGCCTATCAATATATTTTAAGGGTTATGCCCAACATTATGATGGCTGATATTCTCCAACAATTCAGCATCGACACCCTCACTTTTGGCCAATTTTCTGGTGTTTATTATGTCGGTTATTCTTTAATGCATTTGCCTATCGGTATTATGCTTGACCGATTTGGCCCTAAAAAAATTCTGCCAATTTGTATTATTATGACCGTTATCGGCTTGTTACCAATCATATTTGCTGAGTACTGGATTTATCCCATTCTTGGACGCGCCCTTATTGGTATGGGATCATCGGCTGCTATTTTAGGAAGCTTTAAAGTCATTCGCCTCACCTTTAACGAAAATCGTTTTACCGGTATGTTAAGTTTGACCACCGCTATCGGTTTGATCGGCGCCATTTATGGTGGTGGTCCTGTCAGCTATCTATGCGCCACCATGGGCTATAAAGCTGTTGTTACCTGCTTTGCCATTATGGGATTGATATTGGCAACTGCGACCTATTTCATTGTTCCCAATATTAAGTCAACGCCTAATACAACAGTTTTAAGCGACATACGGGAAGTTTTCTCCACGCCAAAAGTAATTATTGTTTGCTTGTTAGCCGGCTTGATGGTTGGCCCGTTAGAAGGCTTTGCCGACGTCTGGGGCACAGCTTTTTTAAAGAAAGCCTACGGATGTGATGACACATTTGCCGCCAGCCTCCCTTCTTTAATTTATATTGGGATGTGTTTTGGTTCTCCTTTGTTGAGCTTTGTTGCAGAGAAAAGCAATAGCTATTTCGGCACCATTATTGCCGCAGCTGTAATCATGGCATTGAGCTTTTTTGCTCTTATTTTTAATTATACCACCATCAGCAGCATGGGTGTAATGTTCATTGCAATTGGGGTGTGTAGCGCCTATCAAATCCTCGCCATCTATAAAGCCTCTACTTACGTTAAAGAGCACGTTGTAGGCCTAACAACCGCCGTGGCTAACATGATCATCATGATCTTTGGTTACGCTTTTCACAGTGCTATTGGGGGTATTATCGAAATAATGGGTGGCCCCCACACTCTGGAAGCATTTACTCTCGGCATCAGCGTTGTTCCGGTGACATTAACGATTGGGGCGATTGGATTTATAGCTTTAGTCTTATATGAGCGTCTTACATTTCAGCCATCAGCAGAATTGGTGGGGGCATAAAAAGCTTTCAGGGTAGAGTGAATTAAGTAAATTCCTTCATTAGGTGTGGCGACTCAAAACATAGGAACGCTGCCGTTAATAAAGTTGCAAAGTCAAGATGGGCGTCTTTTGCGTTTTGCAACAACAAGGATAACTTCTCTTGAACTAAAAGCCAATGCGAAGGAATACGGAGATTCGCCAAAGGCAAAAGCGTATCATGTCGTAAGACGAAAGAGTTTTGCTGACTTTTCAGTAAAACCAGCTGACATGAAATCCAGGGAAGAAGGATCAGCATTATTTGTGCTAATGGATCTCCTTTTTCAAAACCCCCAACAAATTGCTGGAGGGATGTCAAACGATTTGCCATAACCGCCTGCAAGACATTTATGACTTCCTCCAAAAGGTCGTTAAGCGCAAATTTTTCAAGCTCTAGGAGCTGACCAATACTTCCATTCGCCAACGCATAAGCTAATGGGTCAGGAACTTTACCTAAAACCTCAGTTAATACCTCTTGGGTGAGGATGTCAAAAGACAGCAAGCAACAACGTGACCTAATTGTTGGTAAAATGCGCCCTACTGAATGACAGACGAGCAGGATTAATACTTGTTTTGGCGGTTCTTCTAAGATTTTCAATAAGGCGTTGGCGGCATTTCGATTCAACTCTTCGATGGCATCAATAATAATCACCCGCCATCCTGGAAATGCGGCCGATTGATGCACAAAATCCGCAATTTTACGGATACCTTCCACAGTAATATCGTTGGCAGGCTTACCGTCTTCATCCAATTCCTTTTCGATAATCAACAAATTGGGATGGGATTTTTGATCAATCAACGTATCGAAAAATTGGTCATTCCCTTGATCTGCTTTTAAAAGGGTACGTGCAGTTTGATAGGCAAACGTTGCTTTGCCAATTCCTTTTTGACCAACAAGCAACCATGCTGGATGTAGCTTGTTTTCGCTGAATTGGCGCTGTAGCAATTGCCATTGCCCCTCGTGACCAAGGAGTTGTTTTTGCAAGCGTGGGGGCAAGGTTGTATCTAGAGGGATCATAGGTTCCTTACAATTCAAATTTCAAGCCGTCACTGCGAGGCGTTTTAACAATATGCTGCATACTAACCAATTATTCAGAAAATATGAATAAGATAAAACTATGATCTATAAAGAAAAAGGTATACACACAAAATGCTTCCCTATCTTCTTTTTTTAGCGACAGCTGCCTCAGCTAGTACGCCCTCACAAACAGCTAAATTCAATTTAACGCGCGAAATTTGCGCTCAACTTGTTGTCAATAACAAACCCGATGATTCTATTAATTATTCATCCGGCATTGATACTAAAGGGAAAAAAGTTGTCCCTGCTGATCTCAATGGCAGTCCAGGCACCAAAAATTTTGGCCTTGGGGATGAGGTCCATATTAATTTACAGGCGTACATGGGTAGATTAGTAAAACCTTTTCCCCGTCCCAAAAAGGGAAACACTGACTATGTAAATCCTTTTATCAATGGGAGTCAAGTTGACATTGGATCCATTGATGTTCACAAGGATGGTAAAATTTGGATTAATGGTGTGCCCGCTTTTGATGAAGATCAGGCTAAAATCGAAGAAGCATGCCGCAAAAAATTTCCCAACTTATAAAGGAATTTAGAGCACAAAAGGAAAGATACTCGCCCTTTATTATTATCTTTATGTGAATGAGGGGCGAGAAAGGCTAGCTTTAATTACAATTATTTTTATGAGATTCGACGAATAGGCTCCCTGCTTCATCGTCCGTGAGTACCTCATTATCCATTAAATATTGTATTAGATCACTAGAAAAACCTCTAGGCATTTCTTTTGCACATTGCTTTAATCCTCTTTTGTTAATCTTCTTATCAATGAAAATTACCTGGGCTCACCTCATATTTATTAACAGAATCCACACATTTCCCGTCCCGGCAAATTAATTTCAAGGAAGGATAAAATAAAGGGGGAGGAAACGAGCTGCAAGAAAGCTGGCAAGCGGTTAAGCTCTGGACAATAAAAAAAGACGACCAACAGGCCGTCTTTTTTAGCGTTTATTAATCGTGGAATAGATTAATACCCTTCACGATCCATGCGCTTGCGCATAAGCTTGCGAAAACGGCGAACTGCTTCGGCTTTTTCACGAGCTTTTTTGATTGAAGGCTTTTCAAAATGACGCCGCAATTTCATCTCACGATAAACTCCTTCACGCTGCATCTTTTTCTTCAGCACGCGTAAAGCTTGGTCGACGTTATTGTCACGAACTACAACTTCCACGAAAAATCAACTCCCTTCTAAAACAAGTAGTTAACCCACAAATCATAAGTATAAACTTAGTATGGACTTATAAAGTATCTAATTTTCTCTGTCATATCAAGTAAATATCCTCATAGATTGGATTAGAGAGGGGAAAGACAGCCTCACATGCAACAATATAACTAGAATTTAACTTGCAAAAATGGCAATATGATACATGATTAATACGAATCCCACCTAAGAAATGTTCTTTTATTAGCAGATATCACAAGATTCACAAAACCTACCAAATTTGGGGTTTATTTTTCTTCGAAACCAGCTGAAATTACATTTAAATGTCGATCACAGATTTTAAGTGATTTTTTAAAGAAAATACCTCAAAATCCTGCTTAAGAAACAATCTATCAATAACCAGACTATGGCAATGGCAATACTCATTACCTCCACTCCCCAAGATGCCCTGATAGCAAAACACTTGAGTCAACTGCTTGAGACAAGTTTTGCCTCCCTAGCAATAACAACTTATGCAAGTGGTGAATTTTATGTCGAGGCTTCAGAAATATTAACGGGCCAAACAGTGATCCTATTTCACCACACGTCGTTCCCATTAAGTGAAGGGATTTTAAAGCTACTGCTCTCTATGAATGCGATTCGACACCGAAAGCCAGAGCGTTTGATTGTCATTGTCCCCTATTTACCCTATAGCCGACAGGATCGAAGTAGGAATTCGGGTTCAGCCATCGGCGCTAAGGTTGTGGCACAAATCCTAGAAACATCTTATCCTGATACATTAATGGTTTTAGATATACATTCCTTGACCACTCTCGATCATTTTAATTTTCCGACCATCAATCTAACAGCAGCTTCTCTCATTGCAGAAGATATTAAACGATATTTTAAGTTAAGCGATATTTGCCTTATCTCGCCCGATGCTGGCGGTATAGGACGTGTACAGAAAATTGCTGAACTGCTGGATGTCCCGTATACAGCTTTATCCAAGGAACGGCTGGATTCTGGTGACCTGATTATCCGCTCATCCCAGGCTTTACCTTCGCAAAAGACTTATATTTTTGTCGACGATATGATCGATACTGGATCAACTCTTTTGGTAGCTTCCCAAGCTTGTCGAGGAAAAAAGCTTCACGTTTATGCTACCCACGGCCTGTTTAGTAGTAAGACATCTTTTCAAAACCTAACGACATGTTTTGAGTCTATTACAGTGACAGACTCCCTCCCCCAACACTACTCTGCTGCTAACTTTAGAATTATTCCTTGTTGGGACGTTTTCGTAAGTGAAATGAAACTTCGGCTTCTTCACTGAATCTCTGCAACCTATAACGAATCAACTGGTAAAGTTATGCAAACACCCCAAGAACAGCTTGTTATTCAGATCATTGATAAGTGGTTAGGCCATCGAATACGCCATTCAAATTTACCGGGATTTCAGGTATGCCTCCGCAAAAAAAGCGAGGTCATTTTTAGTAAAGCGTATGGCCTTGCGAATTTGCAATCTAAGACACCGCTTACGACTGAGCATCTGTTCCATATTGCTTCCCATTCAAAAACGTACAGCCTGCGCATTTTTGCAGTTAGAAGCCCAAGGGCAGATTCACCTCAACTCAAAGGCTATAAACTACATTCCTGAGCTTCAAAAACATATAGATCCGCATTTTAAAGAAATCACAATTCGCGATTTATTAACGCATCGCTCTGGTATCTTTCGGGATGGGGTAGATTCTATCTTTTGGGAACTTCAAAAACCCTTTCTATCTCGCCATGAGTTATTGGAAGAAGTATTATCAGCGCATTTAGTCTACACGCCGAACTCAGTCACGAAATATTCAAATATGGGCTATGGCCTACTGGGCATGATCCTTGAAAATAAGATGGAGAGACCTTATGTGGAAGGTATACAAAAGCTAATATTGTCGAAATTGCCAAACACTAAGATCATCGCAGATTATGAGCCTGCTACAGGACTGATATTCGCTGATGGTCATACTCGGTCCTATTTTGCGGGGGCTCGGCGGGCAATGGAGCATGCTGCGGCAAACGGTTTAGCATCTGCAACAGGATTTTGTGCAAATGCTGAGAGCACAAGTCTCTTTTTTCATGAGTTGCTGCAAGGTAGCAAGCTTTTATCCCCACAGACACAAAAAGAGATTTTATCCTTAACATGGCCGGTTAAAAATTCGAAAACCGAGCGTTATGGTTTAGGGATTCAAGTTGAGGAGACAGAACCACACCTTATTGGTCACTCAGGCAGCTATCCTGGGTTTATTACCCAAACCCGTTGGATTGCTGGAACTAATTACATGGTGAGTTTTTTCCTAAATACCAACGAATTTATTCCTGCGCTGGCGGTAAAGTCGATTGCGGCATTGATTACTAAAATCAAGGAGACATTTAGCAATAAAGAGGCATCTGTTGCCATGGTAACTGAGGCAATGATGAGCAAATATCGCACGACTATCCATGTCATAAGTGGCACAAAAGCCCTCTGTTTTGACGTGGATACATGGTCATTATGCGATGCGGTCTTGCTTTTAGAACAGCAAAAAGGAGGTTATTATAGTTGCCAGCAAGAAAATGGTTATGGCAGTGTGGGGGAAAAAATTTATTATAATAAAACTTCTGGAAACAGAGTAGAATCTGTTAAATGGGGTAGTTTTACTCTTCATAATGAGCAGACATTTTTACAACAAATGGAAAATATGAGTACCTAGTATGCCCACTCATCTGAAGATGCCGGTTTTTGACTTCGTAGGTGAGACTATCTTGACCTCCTCCGAACACGTCTATTTTGTAGTAGATCTGCGAAAACGCTGGTTTGTTGAGGTAAAATGTGGCACTCTTAAATAAGAAATAAGCGTCACAGAATAACAAAAATTTGATGCAGCAAAACGTTAAGAAGAAAAAACCAATCATCCGTAAGCCAAGGAATAATCATGTCTCCATAGGAGAGAGATTTATATCTCTCTTTGATCGCTCTTCTAATCGAAGCCGGAGAACAATTTTTAAAACAAAAACTCTTTATACGGGAGTTGCTCTTTGTGTAGCAGGCTTGTTGGGAGTGATCTGGTATCAAGAATATCCTCAAAAAGCGCTGGATGGTCTTTATCAAGCCTCCCTTGATGCATCAGCTAAATTTGGATTTAAAGTGAATGATATCCAGGTTCAAGGACGTCAATATACCTCTGGACAAAGGATTCTGCAGGCGATGCAGCTCAAGGTCAATGACCCCATTTTCAAACTCTCACCCCATGAGATTTGCCAGAATTTGAAAGAGGTTTCTTGGATCAAGGAGGCCCATGTTCATCGGCATCTCCCCGGGACGATCTACGTGAAAATTATTGAACGTGTGCCCATCGCTATCTGGCAACATCAAAAAACTCACTACCTTGTAGATGCTGAAGGAGTGATTATTACCAATGAAAATCTCTCCCATTTTATGAATTTGCCAGTAATTGTAGGGGGAGATGCCCCCCTTCACGTGCCAAAAATCTTAGCGATTTTGGAAAAATTTCCGGAAGTGCGCGGGAAAATTACTGCTCTTGTTCGCGTGGGTGGCCGGCGCTGGGATATTCAGCTAAATCGCCAAGTGACAATCAAATTACCAGAATCAAAAACTGCAGATGCTGTTGCTAAGCTTGATACACTCTTAAAGCATCAACGACTTGATCTGGAGGAAGTCAAAACTGTTGATTTACGCTTACCTAATAAAATGATTATGAATCTTTCGCCGCGCGGTGAAGTGCGTCTTAAAGCAAAAGGCAGCGAGACTTAACCGGACCGGACGGATCCTTCCTGCAGGTGTAGAATATAGTAAATGTGGTATATTCAACCAAAGTTGGAGATTGTATGAGCTCGCGCCGGGTGCTAGGAAGATGGTAGAGGGCTCTACCCCTTTTACCTCAATCTCCATTCGCTTTAGTCATTCTCGAGGGGAATGACTCTACCTCCCTAGGCGAATGACTTCCCATTCCAATTCAACCCCACAGATTGCCTGAACACGACGCCGTACTTGTTCTCCCAGTTCTTCCAAATCTTTGGCCATTGCATTTCCTAAATTTAGTAAAAAATTGCAATGCTTTTCAGAAACTTGAGCATCACCGATTTGTAGACCACGACATCCAGCTTGATCAATCAACTCCCATGCTTTTTGCGGCAACGGATTTTTAAAAGTGCTGCCCCCGGTGCGCCCCTTCACAGGCTGGCTTTGTTCTCTTGTCGCAAGTAATTGAGTCAAGCGCTGATGAATTTCAGCTGGTGCTCCGCAGTCCAACTCAAAGCACGCCGCAATCACAATTTGATCAGCTTCAAGAGTACTATGGCGATAAGTAAAACCGAGATCAGTCTGAGAAAGACGCGTCACGCGACCTTGGTGATCCATCACCTCAGCCCAGACTAAAACGTCTTTGATTTCTTGACCATAACAACCAGCATTCATTTTGACAGCGCCACCAAGAGTTCCAGGAATGCCAACCAAAAACTCTAACCCCGATAAGCCCGCATCTGCTAATGTAAGAGCCACAGTTCTATCCAGGGCTGCAGCACCGATAATGACTTTATTTCCCTCAATTTTAATCCCAGCAAAGCCACGCCCAAGGCGGACCACCACGCCAGAAATACCATTATCCCGCACTAAAATATTTGACCCTGCCCCCAGCAAAGTAACCGGCACATTGCCTGGTTTATCTCTCAAAAACAAGACGAGATCTTCTGCGGTTTGGGGTCGAAATAATAGCTCGGCTGGCCCCCCGACACGAAACCAAGTTTGCTCTGACAATAGGGCATTTTCCTGATATCGACCCTTTACAGCAGGAAGATTTGTCCGCCAGTCAGTCATTATGCAACACTTTTGCCTGCGTGCAACAAAACATCCAGTTGCTGTGGCAATACCGCGGCCCAGTGAGTTATTGTTCCGGCGCCTAAACAGAGGATCATGTCACCTTCTTTCACTCTTGATGCCACAGCGGGGGCCAATTGCTCAGGATCACCTAAATAGTGGACTTCATTTTTTCCTGTTGCGCGAACCGCAGCGACAAGAGATTCAGAACACGCTCCTTCAATAGGTGTTTCACCCGCCGAATAAACCGGAGCAATAAAAACCTCATCCGCTTGCTCAAAGCAGTTGGCAAAATCTTCGAATAAGAAATGGAGCCTTGAATAACGATGGGGTTGCATCACGGTCACAACTTTGCCACGACAAGCTTGCCGTGCGGCTGCCAGCGCGGTTTTAATCTCGACCGGATGGTGGGCATAGTCATCAATGACAGTGACTCCTTTGACAATCCCCGTTTTAGTAAAGCGGCGCTTGACTCCTTTAAAGTTATTAAAGGCCCGCTTAATGCTATCATCATCAATGCCTAGTTCTTGAGCAATCGCAATCACAGACAACGCATTTTGCACATTATGCTGCCCCATCATAGGCAAGAAAATATCACGTATTTTGCGGGGCAATACACTCACCTGATCCTTAGCCAAAGCGCGATTAGCAAAAGCACCGTTACCAACCAAGTCCACATCAAAGGTAATACCGTCCATGGTTTCTCGCAAATTTGTGGCTCTGACATTTGCCTCTTCGCTAAACCCATACGTGAGGATACGGCGATCAGTAATGGTCGCCCGTAATTCTCTCACCACAGGATGGTCGATCGCTAATATGCCCAGACCATAAAAGGGAAGTCGGTCAATAAATGTCTTGAAGGCATTTTTAATTGCATCAAAATCAGGATAAAAATCCATATGCTCTGGGTCTATATTGGTGACAACTGCAATAGTTGCTGGCAATTTCAAAAAGCTGCCATCAGATTCATCCGCCTCAACCACAATCCAATCACCTTGACCAAGACGTGCGTTTGTTCCATAGGAATTGATAATGCCACCATTTACAACTGTCGGGTCAAGACCCGCTGCATCAAATAAGGCAGCGGTGAGTGACGTCGTGGTTGTCTTGCCATGGGTCCCAGAAATTGTTACAGAAAACTTGAGCTGCATTAACTCTGCTAACATTTCTGCCCGGCGAATTACCGGGATTTTAAGCTTCCTTGCCGCCAGAATCTCTGGGTTATCGGATTTAACCGCGGTGGAAATCACCACCACTTGGGAGCCTTGAATATTATCAGCTCCATGACCAATGTGGACCTGGATACCCAACTCTTGCAGTCGCACAACATTGGCGCTGACCCCAACATCACTTCCTGTTACAGTATAACCTAAATTATGAAGAATTTCCGCGATACCGCTCATGCCGATACCGCCAATGCCAACGAAATGGATCTGTTTTACTGAATGGGAAGGAATGCGCATTAACACCAACAATTTATACGATTTTTTATACTTACAACACTTAAAGAAGCGCAATTATGGCAAGCAGAAGCCAGCTACTTCCAGTATTTTAGCTCTCTTTCTCTTTTGGTAACAAATCTTCCAGGTAATTAGCAAGCCTTACTGTCGCATCAAGACGGTATTTTTTTTGTAATCGTTGCGAAATTTCTTTCAAAAGGGCTGATTCTTCGAAGATCTTTGAAAGTTGGGCCGCCAAAACCGGAGGCGTAAATTCTTTTTCTTTAATAAGCCAAGCAAGATCAGCGTCTACTAACTCGCTGGCATTATAGTATTGATGATTGTCCATGGCGATGGCCAGGGGTACAAAAATCGCCGGTCTATGAGACACACAAACTTCAGCCACCGTCATTGCCCCTGCTCGACACACAACCAAATGCGCACCGTCATAAAGATCCGCCATATTATCAAAGAAAGGTTCAACTGTCGCTGAAATTCCTATTTTTTGATAAGCTTCCCGGGTTGAAACGAGGAGCTCTTTTCGGGCCTGCTGCGTTATCTCAAGACGATCTTTAAGAGGCTGGGGTAGCAAAGAAATTGCCTCAGGAATAACCCTGGAAAACAAGGCAGCGCCCTGACTCCCCCCGATTACCAATAGCTTTATTTTATTTGTAACCGCAGGATACTCCTTTTCCCTCAGCTGCATAATCTCTGCACGCACCGGATTGCCAACATAAATTGTTTTTATCTCTGGAGGAATCCGCTGTGTGGCCTCAAATCCCAATGCCATGACTTTAGCATAACTCGCCATCCAACGATTCACTTTGCCTAAGACTGCATTTTGCTCGTGCAAAACAATGGGAATGCGAAGCAAGGTCGCCGCCACCACGACAGGTGCTGTTGTGTAACCGCCGAAACCTACCACTAAGTCGGGTTTTTTCTTGAGAAAAGACACCAGAACTTTAAAAGTTGCCCCAGCAATCGTCACCAGTCGTTTGAGTTTACCTAAAAGTCCACCACTATCCCGGGCAATATAAAATGTCAATTTATCTGATTTTTTTGCTGCCCTTGACGTAAAATATTTCTCACCACGCTGATCCGTACACCAAGAAAGAGAATGGCCCCGCTTCAATAACTCTTCGGCTAGGCATAGAGCAGGAAACACATGCCCCCCTGTTCCTCCCGTTGAGAGAGCAATTCTAAGACTTAAATTCTTTTTTTCTTGCTTTGTCATGTAGAAAAATTCCTTCTGAGGATCTAAATATTCTTTTTCAAAAAATAGCAAATTGCCTGGGAAGAATAGCCGGACCGCTCGAAATCGCAAACATAACCAAGCTGCTCATAAAATTGACACGCATTCTGGAAACTCATAGTCGCAACTGTCGCCATAGTACAACCTTGTTGCCGTCCCAATTCATGAACTTTTTCCATTAATAGACGACCATAACCTTGACTGCGATAGACGGTATCGACCCACAATTGATCTATATAAATAGTACCATAAACAACGGAACCGTTACAGCCGGCAATGATTTTTCCATTGTCATCACGAATAAAAAAGGCAAAAGGATAAGCCCTATCACTAATCCCTTTCCTTTTAGACTCTTCATTAATTTGCCGGGTTAAAAAATCAGTATCCTGATTTGATGGGCACAATGTTGTCTCTATCAACCAATCATTTTTCATGAAGAGTCACACTGCTATCAATTCGAGAATGCATTTATCTTGAGGTTGGGAGTGTCCCAGGAAAAAATGTTTGCGACAGAGGGAAATGTAGCGATCATTGCCCCCAATTTCTACTTGAGCCCCTTCGCGCACCATTTGACCTGTCTCATTAATTCTTGCATTCATGATCGCTTTTCGGCCGCAATGGCAAATCGTCTTAAGCTCAATCAATTCATCTGCCTGGCCAAGTAAATAACGACTTCCCTCAAATAATTCACCTAAAAAATCTGTCCTAAGGCCGTAGCAAAGTACTGGCAAATCTAATTGGTCAACAATTTGGCAAAGCTGTTGCACTTGACTCCGGGTTAAGAATTGGGCCTCATCCACCAATATACATTTTAGATTCGGTAAAATTTTTTTCTGATGGGCAATGTGGTCAAAAAAATTAAAGTTTGTAGCAAAGGCATAAGCATTACTTTGCAAACCAATCCGCGACGAGATTTTACCAATACCGTACCTGTCATCAAAATCAGGCGTAAATGCGAGAGTATTCATTCCCCGCTCCCGGTAGTTATGGCTGGATTGCAGCAGTGTCGTTGTTTTACCCGCATTCATCGCCGAATAATAAAAGAAAAGCTTTGCCATAATTGATTTTAATCCTTTAGATTTCTGGATATTTCTTCTCAAAGACTATAGTGAAGGTGACAATTAAAGACAACAATTTCAATCTATTTCTGGCGGAGTTACCACAATTGTGGAAAACCGCCGGGAAAAAATCTTGCAGTGGGATGGGACTATCTTTATGCGCTGAAAGTGTGGAAAATTATAATAATAAACTTTTCGAGAGTGACCTAGCTCAAGAAGGCTGTCTTCTGATCGTCTTCTGCACCAATAAAAGATCACCAGAAATCAGCTTAAAAAATGCCAATTTCCGGCTACATTTACTATCTAACCACCTAGACAAAACTCCGGCAGCTCAAGGAACATTCTCTATTTTGCTTTAGATAAATGGGCCATCAACAGTTTACCTGGCTCACCTAACCAGTCGACAGGGCCAATGATCCGACCAAGTTCTTTACCTTTAGTGTTTACAAAGATAGATGTTGGCAAAGCAGAAACTTTCATTGAGCGAGCAAGGGCTCCCTTTTCATCAATAAAAATCGACAGATTTTTAATCTTATGAGCTTGATAGAATTCGCGAACAGCTTTACCCTTTGTTTCATCAGAGGCAATCACAACTAGGTGGAAATTATCACCAAAGTTTTCCTGAAATTTATCAAGTTCTGGAATTTCATCAACACATGCGCCACACCACGTTGCCCAAAAGTGCACGATAATGGGCTTGCCAGCAAAGTCTGCTAGTTTTTTCTTTGTATCCGGCTGTGAGTCGTCCTCGGACAACAGTAAAAATTCTTTATTAGGCACAGGCTCTTTCAATTTTGCTGGAATAAAATCAATGCTGACGAGTGTTTTTTTTGGAGCTTCAGCAACTTGACTTACCGGTTCGGGCTTATTTTGCAACATCCACCAGAACCCCAGTACCAATGGCGACAAACCGATCCCCAACCAAAAAAATGATTTATTTTTCATTAATTTACTCCCATTACTCTAACGTTGTTTTGTTTAATTCCAAAACCTTTCCTACCAAATATAGGGAACCTGTTAAAAAAATCCTAGGTTCATCTACTTGTTTTTTTTGAAAAAATTTATTTAACTGCTCAATAGGCACAATTTCTGATGCTTTTTCAGTATAAGTGGCCAAGAATTCGGGGGCATGAAAGCGCTCCTCCTCATGCATAGCGATAAAAACAAACGCATCTACCACTTCAGAAAATATGTTAAAAAATATCTCAGGATCCCGATTTTTCAGCATTGCCACTCCCATAATAAGAGGACGTTGACGTTTTTCCTGTATTGAGTGGATAAAATTATTCAAGACACGAAACCCATGTTCATTATGTGCCCCGTCAATCCAGACGTCTACATCGTCGGTCGGACAAAGATCACCTACTGGCAATCTCTGCAGTCGACCTGGCCACTGAGTATTCTCAATTCCACGTGCAATTGCTGCTTCTGTGACACGCAATTGATCTCTCAATTCAAAAGCAATAGCCGCTGCGAGGCGTGCATTTTGAATTTGATGCTCTCCAGCCAATTGAGGCTGAGGAAATGTGTATTTTTGGGTGAGATCCAGCTCAACTACCCCTGCCCCACACTGATTTGCTTTATCGATCAAAATCTGTCTTACTTCAATTGCCTGTTGGCTGATGAAAACTTTCGCCCCTCGCTTGATAATACCGGCCTTTTCCTGAGCAATTTCTGCCAGAGTCTCCCCCAAAAAGTCCTGATGATCGATAGAAATTGGCGTCAACACACAGGCAACCGGGGCGTCAACTATATTGGTTGCATCAAGCCTGCCACCCAGACCTGTCTCCAGCAATAAAACATCGGCTGGCTGTGCTTGAAATGCTAAGAACGCTGCTGCCGTTTTCGCCTCAAAAAAAGTTAACTCGTGATTTTCATTGGCCTGTTTCACCTGGTTCAAAAAAAAGATAAGTGCTTCATCGGTGATCAGCTTTCCACTCAAGCGAATACGCTCATTGTAACGAATAAGATGCGGCGATGTATAGACATGAACGTTGAGATTAGCTGCTTCATAAATATGGCGCAGATAGCTTATGGTTGAGCCTTTCCCATTGGTTCCTGCCACATGAATAGTGGGCGGAAGATGCGTGTGTGGGGAGCCTAAGGCTTTCAGAACCCGCTCCATCCGGGATAAATTGAGGTCAGTCTGCCGTGGATGGATGCGTTGGAAATAGTTCAATAGTTCCTTAAGCTCTCTCGTCTCTAATTTCTTCAACTCCATTTTGCCCTCTTCTGCTTGGAAATTTCCCCAAATTTCTCGAAATAGGTGGACTATACCATCAATTCTTTTAGAAACTCGTTTGCGGGTTCAGCAAAAATGGGGAAATGCTCTTGCGAAATTTGGCCTCAATTCCAGCTAAAATGTCTCAACATTATTTGTGAATCAATTAGCTTTTATAACTTAAGTTTTGGAAACGTAAGATAATGAAGCTAGACCACTCGATTGGAACCTTAAATGACCTAAAAGAGTCCCTACAGTTTTTGCCAATTGATGACGATGTGTTACCATATCAATCATGCCATGGTCCAAAAGGTATTCTGCTCTCTGAAATCCTTCAGGAAGCTTTTGACGGATGGTTTCTTCGATAACCCTAGCGCCAGCAAAACCAATGATGGCACCCGGCTCAGCAATGGCAATATCACCCAACATGGCAAAGGACGCAGAAACACCACCTGTCGTTGGGTCAGTCAATAATGTAATATAAGGCAAACCCGCTTTTTTGACTTTTTCCACAGCAATGGTTGTGCGTGGCATTTGCATCAGAGACAAGATCCCTTCCTGCATTCGGGCTCCTCCAGAGGCAGGAATCACGAGGTAAGGACACTTACTCTTAACGGCAAGATCAGCACCTACAAGGATCGCCTCTCCTACTGCCATTCCCATTGAACCGCCCATAAAACCAAAGTCAAAAGCAGCAATCACGACAGGATTTCCAGAGATGTTCCCATAAGCAACCGTCATCGCATCTTCGTTACCGGTTTTGGTGCGATACTCTTTCAAGCGATCTGTATATTTTTTAGTATCTTTAAATTTAATCGGATCAGCTAAAACTTTTGGCAATGGCACTTTTGTGTAAGTTTTTTCATCAAATAGGAGATTCAGACGCTGCGTCACTGTTAACCGCATGTGATGGTTACAGTGATGACATACATGGAGGTTTTGCTCCAAATCGCGATGAAAAAGCATATGACCACAAGAACTGCATTTTGTCCAAAGATTATCTGGAACGTCATTACGGCGGATCAATGCCTGAATTTTGGGACGGACAAAGTTTGTTAGCCAGTTCATAGAATTTCCCTATACCTGTTTAATTGCCTGCGGTATTGAGCATTTCTCTTAGCTCTTTGCCGCTTTTGAAAAACGGAACAGCTTTGCTATCTACCTGAACCATTTCTCCGGTTCTTGGGTTTCTGCCAACACGCGCTTCCCTTTTTCTTAAAGAGAAAGTTCCAAAACCACGAAGTTCTACACGTCCGCCAGAAGTCAATGCCCCTGAAATCTCATTAAATATATGGTTAACAATTGTCTCAATTTGTGATTGCGTTAAATCACGATGTATAAAAGACAGCTTCGATATCAACTCAGATCGAGTCATCCGACAACCCCAGTCCATAATTAATTATTATTATAAAGAAGAAAGATAGGTACAGAGCCTAAAATTCTTCAACACGTTGTGTGCACACCATAGAAAAAAAAGCGCGAGATTTCAAATACCTTTTTATAAAAATACATCAGATTTTTTTCTTGACTCCACTTATTTGTCACAAAGGACGGCGTCTACCACTTTTTAGTTTCCTTAAATATTAAGTAGGTCTAGGCACTACGCCTCTCATTTCCCCAAATTCATTTTGGCCCTATTTGCTTGCAAATCTCACCAAATTTCTGCAAGTAGATAAACGACGACCTTGCTGCGTAAATGGGATGGAAGAATAAACTCCTCCCTTTTCTAAGAGATAAATTATAGTTTGTAGGCCCTCCCTCGAGAAGGGAAAAAGCCTTGTATTAGGCTATGTAATATGCTAGAAATTGCTAGAAATCCACACACAGGGTCGGTGCTTTTGCCATCCGGTGCTGTTTTTGTATACTAAAAACAGCTTCCAACCCTGTGGAGGTATAACCGGAAAAGGAGTTTTAATTATGGCAATGCCAACATTTACAATGCGTCAGCTTTTGGAAGCTGGTGTACACTACGGACACAACACACGTCGCTGGAACCCTAAAATGGCTGAGTTCATTTTCGGCGTCCGCAACGGAATTCACATTATCGACCTAGAACAAACAAATAATTTGCTTTACCGTGCCATGGAAGCTGTCCGCAACACAGTTGCAGCCGGCGGTCGTGTTTTATTTGTTGGTACAAAACCACAAGCGTCCGAAGTTGTTAAAGAAGCAGCAAAACGCTGCGGTCAATACTACATTAACCATCGCTGGTTGGGTGGAACATTGACTAACTGGAAAACTGTTAACCAGTCCATTAAACGCATGAAAGAAATGGAAGAACGCATTGAAGGTGGTCTTGTTGGCTTGACAAAAAAAGAAGCACTTGATCTAGAACGTAACTACAAAAAGCTTGAAATGGCTCTTGGTGGTATTCGTGATATGGGTGGTCTCCCAGATTTAATTTTTGTGATCGATACAAATAAAGAAGCAATTGCAATTCAAGAAGCACGTCGTTTGGGTATTCCTGTAGCTGCGATCTTGGACAGCAACTCTGAACCAGAAGGCGTTAGCTTCCCGATTCCTGGAAACGACGATGCATTGCGCGCCATTAAAACTTACTGTGAACTCATTTCCGGTGCCGTTCTCGACGGTCTCCAAGCTGAAATGGTTTCTGCAGGTATTGACCTTGGTGAAGCTGTAGATCTTCCTGAAGATGAAATGACAGCCGTCCAAGGCGCCTAATTTAACTTTCATACTCCTCATCCATACGTTGAGGAGCTATCTACATTTATTGGAGATTATACCATGGCTGAAATATCTGCAGCACTCGTTCGTGAACTTCGGGAAAAAACCGGCGCCGGCATGATGGATTGCAAAAAAGCTCTTATAGAAACAGACGGAAACTTGGAAGAAGCTATTGACTGGCTTCGCACAAAAGGTCTTGCTGCTGCTGCTAAAAAAGCAGGCCGCGTTGCTGCTGAAGGTCTCGTAGGCGTAATGACAGCGGGGAATACTGGGACCATCGTTGAAATCAATGCTGAAACAGACTTTGTGGCTCGTAATGACAAATTTCAAAACTTTGTTGCTCAAGCAACAGCCGTTGCATTGGAAGGAAAGCACACCATTGACAGCCTAAAAACAGCTGCAGTCGGTGAACATGAAACCCTAGAAGCAGGTCTTACCCATTTGATCGCCGTCATTGGGGAAAACATGAACTTGCGTCGCCTTACCCACCTTGCCGTAACGAATGGGGTTGTTAGTTCATATATGCATAGTGCTGTTGTCCCCAACCTTGGTAAAATTGGTGTTCTTGTGGCTCTTGAATCCACTGGTGATACAGAAAAATTGGCTGAATTGGGTAAAAAAATTGCTATGCACATTGCCGCCTCGGCTCCTGTTGCCTTGCAAATTTCTGATGTTGCCCCGTCCTTATTGGAACGCGAAAAAAATATTTTGATTGAGCAAGCACGTGCTTCTGGTCGCCCTGAGGAAATCATCCAAAAAATGGTTGAAGGTCGCGTCTCAAAATTCTATGAAGAAATTGTTCTCCTTGAACAAGCTTTTGTCATGGATAGCAAATTGAAAATCTCACAAGTTGTTGAAAACACAGCTAAAGAAATTGGCGCCCCAATTAAGGTTGCAGGCTTTGTCCGCTATGCACTTGGTGAAGGCATTGAAAAAGAAGAATCAGATTTTGCAGCAGAAGTTCAGGCCCAAGCATCTGGTAATCGATAGATTCTGTAAAAGAAATTTAATGAGGATGATTTTGAGATGTTTTTAGCCGGAAATGAAACCAACGTACGAGGGAATAGTTTATCTATTTTGAGAAAGTTGGAGAAATTTATAGGCAAAACATCCAAAATGGGCTTCTTTCAATTTTCCTTTACCTAGCCTAAATTGCAGGGGGGGGGGGATTTCCCCCTCCTATCTTTTCGACAAAGAAACTGGTATTCTGAAAAAATTCGATGTCCCCAACTTAGAAGACTCAACTATCACTCATGTTAGATCATCAAAAATATAAACGTGTCTTATTAAAAATTTCAGGTGAAGCCTTATCAAGCCTTACCCCGGGGCAACACCAAGGAATTAATCAAGGAATGCTCAATAAAGTTGCGAATGATATTCGCAATGTTGTTAACCTTGGCATAGATGTTTGTATTGTGATTGGCGGTGGCAATATTTATCGCGGTGTTTCTGGGAGCAAATCTCATGGAATTGACCGTGCTACTTCCGACCATATGGGGATGTTGGCTACGGTTATTAATGCACTTGCTTTACAAAATGCCATTGAGCATGAAGGAATGTTGTGCCGCGTTATGACTGCTATTCCGATGCAAGCTATCGGAGAATTTTATATTCGGAGACGTGCTATACGGCACATGGAAAAAGGACGCGTCGTGATTTTTGCGGCAGGTACCGGCAACCCTTTTTTCACCACAGATACTGCAGCAGCTTTACGCGCTCTTGAAATGGGATGTGATCTACTGCTTAAGGCAACAAAAGTGGATGGCGTTTATGATAAAGATCCTAAGATTTATCCCGATGCAATTCACTATGATAGGCTTAGTTATTCAAATCTTCTCTCACAAAAACTGGAAGTGATGGACGCAACAGCTGTGGCTCTTGTGCAAGAACACAATCTTCCCCTTGCAGTTTTTTCTATCTATGAGAATGATAGCTTCCTTAAAGTACTTGAGGGAACTGCAAAACATACACTAGTAACAGAATAAGAGGTTTAACCATGTCAGACAAACGTTTAGAAGAAATTGGACGCCGCATGGATGGCGCCTTAGAAGCGCTTACTCGCGAGTTTACAGGTCTTAGAACCAGCCGCGCCTCAGTCAACCTTTTGGATGGTGTGAAGGTGGAATCTTATGGATCACTTTCTTCTATCAACCAAGTTGGAAACATCTCCGCGCCTGAAGCACGCCTTTTGACAGTGCAAGTTTGGGATAAGTCCATGGTGAAAAATGTGGAGAAAGCAATTCGTGATGCTGGTTTAGGACTCAATCCTGTTACTGATGGTCAAACTGTTCGCATCCCTCTTCCTCCGCTGACAGAAGAACGCCGCCAAGAACTAACTAAAGTTGCTTCAAAGTATGCTGAAGAAGCAAAAATCAGCGTTCGGAATGTCCGCCGTGACGCCATGGAAATGCTGAAGAAGCTTGAAAAAGACGGCGATATTTCAGAAGATGAACATCATCGTCTTTCCGATGATGTCCAAAAATTAACGGATGCCCGCATCAAAAAAATCGATGAGCAACTTGTCTCTAAACAAAAAGATATTATGCAGGTTTAGATCTGATTTTTACACAAAAAAGGGGGCTTAATACCCCCTTTTCTAGTTGCAAGAAAACCCCCTATCTTCCGGCTTACCTTTGTCTAACCTGACCAGCTGGTTGTTGTTGGCCTGCTGCTCCCATATTACTGTTGGATGGTGTTTTTCTCAATAGGGTTGAAGCCTGCGAAATTTCATAATCATTGTACTTTTTATGGACCTCTTTCGCAATGTCTCCCAGTTCCAAATCTGACTCATTGACTCGGCAAGTTACAAGTTGCTTCAAAATCGCAAAAGTTTTATAATCTACCGGACGTCCCAGCACACATTCACTATAACATTTTTTGTACTTTGCTGTTTTGCAACGGTCATCCGCATCACAAATACCCTTAGTCATAAAACCAAACTTATTCTTATGACTGGTACAATTCGCAGAGAGAGGATTGTATGACTTCTTAATATCACGAACTCCCTCTGCCCTTTGAGCTTTATAGCTGTCTGCATCCGTGGTAAAAGTTTGGCTTTTTATTTGAGTCCTTTTCGCTTGATTAATGCGTAAAACTGCCTGATCTTGAATAATTGCGAGATTTTTATCTGAACGATCTACTTTACAAGCAGCTAATTTTTGGAAGATATACATTGTTTTCTCATCTTCTTTTTTACGGTCTTGGATACAATTTTTATAACAAGCTTTATATTGTTCGGGATTACAAACACCTACGTCATCGCATAAACCATTGACCGAACGACCAATCATATTTCTATGGCTGGTACAATGCTTACCAAAACGCTTTACAAAATCTATGGAAGGAAAGCCACTGGATTTTGCGATAAAAACATTTCCTCCCGGTACTTTTGTAGCAGGAGGGTTCCCTGCATTATCACCATAATAACCAACTTGAAGCTGCCCTGCTCTCCCGTATTGTGGAATAGTATCTGCCCCCGCTGTAGAAGCGGCTCCTATCAAAAAAAGACATATTTTTAAGAAATTTTTCATTTTCGTACTCCAGCCATGTTAACAGTCTATTTCTTTCTTTGATGATAGAAATTTTGTCCTAAAATTTTGTTAATATTAGCTGGTGATTTTTATTTAGAGTAATTTAGACTGCACGTGAATGGCGCATAGAGAAATTTTAATTAAAAAGCCAGCAGGTAAGCTGACTTTTTAATAGAATCTAAAATAAATATTATCCCTTGTTGCCACGACGCAAGAAGGCAGGAATTTCAAGGACATCAGAGTCAACCTCTGAGGCTGAATCTGCAGTTGAAATCATTGAAACCTGGGATTTTGGCTCTGCTGGAGTTGCTGTTTTGCGAGAAACGCCAGTAAACCTTTCAAACAAAGAGGTTGCTTTCTTCCGTTCAACTTGGGGTTCAGATGATACTTTCAGATTGTGTGGTGTCGCCGGTTGGAAGTCATTCCTTACCCCTTCATTATGATAAACTGCTGTTTCTGCCACAACTTCTTCCTTGAGCTCTTCAACAATTTCATCGATCAACGTCTTCGTTTGCACTTCGGCTGTTTCTATTTCAGTAGGCATTGGCGCAATTGCCTCTACAACATGTGCTGCTTGAGTTTCTTCAACAAAGGCTTTGGGCACTTCTGCAGGTGCTTGCGGTTTTGGTGTAAAAGCCGTTGAAGCAAACCCAAAATCACGCGAAGCAAAGCTATTATTAAGAGTAGGTTCAGTTCGTGCTTGCATAGTGGGAGCAATGGCTGGTTGAACTGCTTTTACATGACCAATTCCTGTTGCGACAACAGAAACCCGGATTGTTCCATTCAATTTTTCATCAAAAGTAGAACCGAAAATAATGTTGGCTTCAGGATCCACTTCATCACGGATACGATTTGCTGCCTCGTCTACTTCGTACAGCGTCATGTCAAAGCCACCAGTGATGTTGATCAAGACACCACGAGCACCACTCATCGAAACATCATCCAGCAACGGGTTAGAAATCGCTGCCTCTGCGGCATCAAGAGCACGTCGTTCGCCTTGTGCCTCACCTGTTCCCATCATCGCTTTGCCCATTTCAGCCATAACAGCCCGAATGTCAGCAAAGTCAAGATTAATCAAACCAGGCATCATCATCAAATCGGTTACACCACGCACACCCGAATACAACACATCATCTGCCATTTTAAAGGCATCCGCAAATGTCGTCCGCTCATTGGCAATCCGGAAAAGATTTTGGTTCGGAATAATGATGAGGGTATCAACATATTGTTGTAATTCCTCAATCCCCTTTTCTGCAGTGCGAGTCCTGTGAGTTCCTTCAAAGTGGAAAGGTTTTGTCACAACGCCAACAGTCAAAATACCAGACTCCCGAGCCGCCCGAGCGATAACCGGTGCTGCACCAGTGCCCGTTCCACCACCCATGCCGCCGGTGATGAAAACCATATTGCTGCCCTGAAGATGATTTATCACTTCATCCATTGATTCTTCTGCAGAGGAGCGCCCAACGTCCGGTTTAGAACCAGCCCCAAGGCCTTGAGTTACATTCAACCCTAATTGAATACGCCGCTCTGAGGGAACTAAAGATTGGGTAAGCGCTTGAGCATCCGTATTAGCGACGATAAATTCGACGCCTTCTAATTTTGCACGAATCATATTATTGACCGCGTTGCCACCGGCGCCGCCAACACCTACAACGGTTATTCGTGGTTTTAAATCTATCTGCATTTCCGCTTTACCCTCTTATAAGAACTCTTGTGATTAATTTTGTTCCTTATATACCCAAAATACCTGAAGAAGTCGAGTTCTGCCTTCGCATCTTTGGACCCATTTTCATTTTAACACTCATTACAGGGCCCCTGCTATTCGCATGGCGCAAAGATAAATGCCACCTTCAAATCTACTGGCCATAATGTTGCCTCTTTAAGTATTTTAAGTATATAACATGCGTCAAACAAAATACAATTTATACAATTTTATCTATCTTATGAATATCTTAAGTCGTCCCATCTCATCATGCAAGAGGCCTCTTTCAAAAGAGATCTAATCCCCTTTTTTCACTTTAGAAATTCTCGCGAATCCATCCCATAATCCGCGTCAAAATTGCTCCATCGTCATAAACTGGACTTATTTGACTTTCATCTCCAATATAGTCCCGCAAGGCAAATTTAAGGAGCCCCCCACAGGTTGAAAACATGGGCGTTGAGACAATATCACTGCCTCCCACAATTCCCTTTGGATAGCCAATTCGGATTTGTTTGCCCCAAATGTTGGAGGCAAGTTCCCGAATTCCTGGCAGCTGGCTACCCCCGCCAGTCAATACCACACGCTGGCACACAAGGCGATCCATTCCCGAATGCTGTAATCGCTTCCAGATCATCTCCAGCATCTCTTCTGCCCGAGCGCGGATTATTTGCGTCAACAGCGACTTCGGGACCTGGTTTGTAATCTGATGCATTCCCTCTCCCAGCTGGGGAACCAGGATCGTTTCTCTATCATCTGAGGACGAGAAAATAGTGGTACCATATAAAGTTTTAAGACGCTCAGCCTGCACGAGAGGAGTTGATAAACCTCTCGCAATATCACTAGTGATATGGGATCCCCCGATGGGAATGCTATCAATATGCACAAGTGCACCGTCTAAAAATGAGGCAATGCTGGAATTACTCCCCCCTAAATCGATGATTGTAACTCCCAGCTCTAACTCATCATCGTCTAGAATAGACAATCCAGAGGCATAGGGGGATACCACAAAGCCGCTGACATCTAAATGACAGCGACCAATGCAGTTGGCAATATTTTGCATCAACGATAATTGCGCCGATACAATATGCAGGCTAGCGGTGATTTTTTGGCCAACAAGTCCACGGGGATCCTTAATACCTTCAACATCGTCCAAGGCATAAGCAATCGGCAAAACGTGAATAATTTGCGAATAGGGATTCACAAAAGACGCACGCCCTAATGCCATCAATTGGCGAATTTGAATATCACTAATCACTTGACCGTTAAGCGCAATCTCCACATCAACTGTGTGAGATTTCGTGCATGACGCTGCTAAATTAACATACACTTCTTCAATCGTATCCCCAGCCATTTGCTCTGCTGAATGAACTGCATTTAAAATCGAATCTTCCAGCTCCTCTAAATTTGTGATAGTGCCATTCTTGATCCCGCGGGAAACTTGGTAACCAAGCCCGATTATTTTAAGATTTTCGCCGCTCGCACGCTCATCAAGCTTGGCAATTGCACAACATACTTTGCTGCCGCCGATGTCAATCGCAGTGAAGATATTCTTCTTACGTTTTGGTGTTTTTTTGAATAAAATACTCATAAATATAGATTATAGAAACTTCATAAAATATCATAGTAAATCTTCATTAAAGTTTAATGTTTTGTTAACTATGAGTGGGGGCTGTAAGAGCTAGGTTTACCCTATTGTCACCCTGGCCCTGCATATATACTAAATTTAGCTAGAGGTCTGGCATTTTCCAAGCGGACTTGATCCTCTTTGAACGAGTCTACTTTACCTTTTGAGTTGGGTAATTCTCTTAGATTACTTAATCTAAATTTAACATTAATTCTGGCTAAAAATGTCTCAAAATTATCTTTTTCTCGACTGAGTATAATTAGCGAATAAATTGAGATTTTCTAAGCCAAGCTTTGACGCTCTTTCCTATATCGCACTCACGTTATTTTAGTCCACTAAACATCTAAAATTCCGCACATTGTGCTTAACTTTTAATAAAGATGCTTTTCGCATCCCCATTTGAAGGAAGTACTGCTTATTTTTCAAGTATATTTTTTAAATAATATATATATTTTTGTTTTTTTACTATTGGTTAACTATCCATTCTTTTGGGTATGTTGGTTGCTAAAAATTTGAACCATATTTATGATAAACACATGGATAATTATAACTGTGTAAATATACGTGATTCCTATGGATTCTGAAAATAGCATCAAATCCTATTCCTTGCCCGTCATGAAGCATCAAGTTGCTGTTTATATTGAAAAAATTCAAACAACTAAACATGGTCGCCAA
The DNA here is from genome assembly GCF_000757605.1 of Candidatus Paracaedibacter symbiosus. Lineage (GTDB taxonomy): Bacteria > Pseudomonadota > Alphaproteobacteria > Paracaedibacterales > Paracaedibacteraceae > Paracaedibacter_A > Paracaedibacter_A symbiosus. The sequence continues at coordinate 318,204 of NZ_JQAK01000001.1, forward strand.
GTTTTAAAAATCATTTCTCTTTTGCTCATCATCGCAATTGCCGCCATGATTCAGATTAAAACCACCCCCTCCCTTCACTTAACAATGACGACTAAGCAGGGAGCAGGTAACAAACAACCAATGCTTGTGCGCACTGCCTCTTCCAAAACAGCGGATGTGCCAGTTTATCTCTCTGCGCTGGGGTCAGTTACCCCCCTTTACACCGTCACGGTCAAAACACAAATCAACGGCCAACTCCAAAAAATCTTATTTAAAGAAGGGCAAGCCGTTAAAGAAGGTGAGCTTCTTGCCCAAATCGACGACCGTCTTTATCAGGCACAGTTGACGCAGTACGAAGGCCAATTGGAGCGCGATAAAGCACTTCTCGCCAATGCCAAGCTTGATCTTAAACGTTATCAAACTCTTTATAAACAAGACTCAGTCTCGCAACAAACTCTTGATACACAAGTCTCTTTAGTCAAACAATATGAAGGTGCTGTTAAAACCGATGAGGGGCAGATCCAGGCAATAAAGGTCAATCTCATTTATTGTAAAATTACCTCCCCGATTACAGGGCGCGTTGGTTTGCGCCTCGTGGATCCGGGTAACTATGTTCAAACATCAGACACAACAGGAATTGCTGTCTTGAACCAAACCAAACCCATTACTGTGGTTTTTACGATACCCGAAGACAATGTGCCCGAGGTCTTCAATAAAGTTCGGCAAGAGGATAAACTAGTGGTTGAGGCCTACGATCGCTGGCAAAACAAGCTTTTGGACACTGGTATCTTAATGACAATGGACAACCAGATTGATACAGCCACAGGTACCGTGAAACTGAAAGCTTCCTTTGACAACCCTCATGAAACCCTCTTTCCCAATCAATTCGTTAACATTAAACTTTTAGTGACGACATTAAAAGCAGCCATTCTTATTCCCACATCCGCGGTGCAGCATGGTTCAAAAGGAACCTATGCCTATATAACTGATGACAATAAAACGGCGAAGATTCAATATGTTACCACCGGTATTACCTATCAAGATGACACTGTGATCAAAGAAGGCCTTACAGCAAATCAGCAGGTGATTATAGAGGGCATAGATAAGCTCACTGATGGCGCTGCGATTAAGGTACCCGAGATTAAGGAACCCAAGGCTGAACCGAAGCTCGACATGATTGCGTCTCAAAAAAAGACATCGTCATGAGTCCCTCTCGTCCCTTTATTCTGCGCCCGATTGCCACCTCCCTTGTGATGGCCGCACTTTTGCTTTTAGGGATATTAGCGTACCGTTTGCTGCCTGCTTCATCTCTACCAGAAGTCGATTATCCAACAATTCGCATTTCGACATTTTATCCTGGGGCAAGCCCCGATGTGATGGCGTCTCTTATCACAGCACCTTTAGAAAAGCAATTGGGCCAGATGACGGCACTCAGCCAAATGACGTCCACCAGTTCGAATGGTTCCTCCATCATTACCGTCAAATTTAATCTTGAGTTGAGTCTTGATGTGGCGGAGCAAGAAGTGCAAGAAGCAATCAATGCTGCCACTACTTACCTACCAACGGATTTACCTAACCCACCGATTTATAACAAGGTAAACCCCGCTGACACACCCATTGTAACGTTGGCTTTAACTACCAAAACCTTGCCCCTTACTGAAGTTGAGGACTTTGCTGATACCAGGCTCTCGCAAAAGATTGCCCAACTTTCGGGCGTTGGTTTGGTCAGCATCAGTGGCGGCCAGCGTCCCGCCGTGCGGATTCAGTGCAATCCCAATGCATTATCTTCCTATGGTTTAACTCTGGAGGATATTCACACCGCCATCGACGCCGCAAGTCTCAACCGCCCGAAAGGAAGCTTTGATGGCATTGCCCAAAGTTTGACGATTAATGCCAATGATCAATTACTCACCAGCAGCGAGTTTAAAAAGGTTATTGTTTCTTATAAAAATAATGCTCCTGTCCGCGTCTCAGATATTGCGGAAGTGATTGATGGTGCGGAAGATGTCCGCCAAGCCGCCTGGATTAACGATGAACAAGCGATTATCCTTAACATTCAACGTCAGCCAGGTGCCAATGTCATCGAAGTGGTGGATCGCATCAAAAATCTCTTGCCCAAAATCAGTGCTACCTTACCTGGTGATGTGAAGCTTACTCTCGTCACCGATCGCACGACCACCATTCGTGCCTCGGTCGCTGATGCGCAATTTGATCTGCTGATCTCAATTCTTTTAGTGGTCTTGGTTGTTTTTATTTTTTTACGGAATGTTTCGGCCACCTTAATCCCGAGTGTTGCCGTACCGCTCTCGCTGATTGGGACGTTGACGGTAATGTATTTGATGGGGTTCAGCCTCAACAATCTCACTCTCATGGGGCTTACCATTGCGGCAGGGTTTGTGGTAGACGACGCTATCGTCATGATTGAAAATATCGCGCGTTATATCGAAGAAGGGGAACGCCCCTTGCAAGCCGCCCTTAAAGGAGCTGAACAAATTGGTTTCACCATCCTATCTCTCACTGTTTCATTGATTGCCGTGATGATACCTCTATTGTTCATGGGGGATATTATTGGCCGCTTGTTCCGCGAATTTGCCATTACTCTATCTGTCACAATTTTAATGTCAGCTTTTGTTTCCCTCACCTTAACACCGATGCTTTGCGCTCGGTTTTTGTCCGCTCGCACTGACAACCCCGAAAATTGGTTGGCACAGGTGTCAAAGACCATGCAAGATAAGGTGGTTGACGCTTATGCTAGATCCCTCAAAACCGTCTTTCGTTACCAAAAAGAGGTATTAATTATTGCTGGTGTTACGGTGGGATTGACAGGAGTTTTGTTCTATTTCATCCCCAAGGGTTTTTTCCCGATTCAGGATACCGGCGTGATTCAAGGGATTACACAAGCACCGGAATCTGTTTCTTTCAAAGCCATGGCCCAGCGCCAACGGGCGATCGCGGCTGTCGTGCTAGAAGACCCTGCCGTTGAAGGTTTATCTTCTTTTATCGGGATTGATGGCACCAATACTACCCTCAACGGTGGCCGTCTGTTAATTAATCTCAAACCTATGGAAATAAGGAAATTGTCCGCCAGCGATATTATTCGACGGCTTCAGGAAAAAGTGGATAAAGTTGCTGATATTAAGCTTTTCATGCAGCCGGTCCAAGATTTATCCATCGATGACCGGGTCAGCCGTACTCAATATCAGTATAGCCTCAACGGTCCTGATGAAAAGGAAGTGACGCGCTGGAGCGACAAGCTCATCACCAAATTGCGGGGTGAGAAAGGGATGCAGGATGTCGCTAGCGATCAACTTAACAACGGCTTGCAAACGCTGATTACTATTGACCGCGATACGGGGGCTCGCCTGGGAATTACGGTGCAAGAAATTGACAATATTCTTTATGATGCCTTTGGTCAGCGCCAAATCTCAACGCTTTATACTCAAGTTAATCAATATCACGTGATCCTTGAAATCTTGCCAGAATTGCAGCAGATACAAAAAGCGTTGGATAATATTTACCTGACTTCCTCTGCTGGAGCTTCCATCCCCCTTCGAACACTGACAAAGATTAAACAGACAACTGGCCCGTTGCTGATCAACCGTCAAGGTCAATTCCCCGTTTCAACTATATCCTTCAACTTAAGTCCAGGAGCGGCTTTAGGTGATGCCATTCACGCCATCGATAAAGCCAAACAAGAGCTCGGTATTCCGGAAAGCATCGTCACCAATTTTGAAGGATCAGCCAAAGTTTTTCAAAGCTCTCTTGCCAATGAAGGGCTTCTGATCCTGGCGGCCATTATTGTTGTCTATATTGTTTTGGGCATTTTGTATGAACATTATATTCATCCGATTACTATCCTCTCTACCCTACCCTCTGCTGGGATGGGTGCGTTGATTGCTCTGATCCTTTTCGGTCAGGAGCTAAGTGTGGTGGCCTTGATTGGGATTATCCTCCTCATAGGGATTGTTATGAAAAATGCGATTATGATGATTGACTTTGCGCTTGAATTAGAGCGCGTCCATAAAAAATCAGCGCAAGAGGCGATCTATGAAGCGTGTTTGCTGCGGTTCCGTCCTATTTTAATGACGACAATGGCGGCGATTTTAGGAGCCGTTCCATTGGCCATTAGTCAAGGTATGGGCGCTGAGCTTAGACAACCCCTCGGCATTGCGATTATTGGTGGCTTGATGGTGAGCCAACTCCTCACCCTTTACACAACACCCATCATTTACATGGCTTTTGACCGATTGATGCGCTCGCTGTCACCTTTGCGAGGGACCCCTTCATGAATATTTCGATCCCTTTCATCCGCCGTCCGATTGGGACAACCCTCTTAGCATTTGGATTGGCATTGGCGGGTATTCTTGCTTTTAATTTGATGCCCGTTTCTCCTTTGCCACAAATTGAATTCCCGACAATTAGCATCCAGGCTACCCTCCCAGGCGCTGCCCCTGAAACTATGGCGACGTCCGTGGCAACACCCTTAGAGCGGCAACTCGGACGCATCGCAGGCATTACCGAAATAACCTCCTCTTCAAGACTTGGAACAGCGCAAATTACCCTACAATTTGATCTGTCTCGCAATATAAATGGTGCAGCACGAGATGTACAGGCAGCCATTAACGCGGCGCGAAGCAATCTGCCAGCGGATCTACCTAGCAATCCAACTTACAAGATTGTCAATCCTTCTGATGCACCGATAATCATTCTTGCGCTGACTTCTGACACCTATAGCAGTGGTCAAATGTATGATATTGCATCTACCATCTTGCAGCAAAAGCTGTCTCAGGTGAATGGTGTTGGTCAAGTAATTGTCGGTGGTAGTTCGCTGCCCGCAGTCCGACTAGAGTTGAACCCAACAGCGCTCAACAAGTACGGGATTAGCCTTGAGCAGGTGCGAACTGCCGTGGCTGCGGCGAACAATAACCGTCCCAAAGGCCAGCTCTCCGACGAGATGCATTCTTACATAATTATGACCAATGATCAGCTCTTTAAAGCAGCTGATTACCAGCCTTTAATTATCTCTTATCAAAATAGCGCGCCGATTCGGCTTTCTGATTTGGGCGAGGTGATTGATTCGGTTGAAGATCTTCGTAACGCTGGTCTGAGTAATGGTAAACCCTCTGTGCTCTTAATTATCTTCAAACAACCCGGTGCCAATATTATTGGGACTGTAGATAACGTGAAAAGCGCCCTCAGAAACTTAAAAGCAGATATCCCCGCTGCCATCGATCTCAGCGTTGTTATGGATCGCACCACCACTATCCGTGCCTCTCTTAAAGATGTTGAATTTACTCTGATTTTGGCTGTTTGTTTAGTGATTTGGGTGATCTATCTGTTTTTAGGTAATTTTCGCGCGGCTCTTATCCCCAGCGTGGTTGTCCCCCTCTCATTACTAGGTACTTTTTGCGTTATGTATCTTTGCGGCTTCAGCCTTGACAACTTGTCGCTGATGGCAATGACCATTGCCACAGGCTTTGTCGTAGATGATGCGGTGGTGGTTTTGGAAAACATATCCCGCCATATTGAGGCCGGCCTTAAGCCGATACAGGCTGCAATTCTTGGTGCCAAAGAAGTTGGTTTTACCGTCCTCTCCATGAGCGCCTCGTTAATTGCTGTTTTTATCCCTATTCTCTTGATGGGTGGAATTGTCGGTCGCCTTTTCCGTGAATTTGCTCTTACCCTTTCGATTGCGATTTTAATGTCGATGGTTGTTTCTCTCACCGTCACACCAATGATGTCGGCGTATATCTTAAAGCCTGAAAAAAAAGGTCATCACCAGGGGCGCGTAATGAACTTTATGATGCGTCACTATCGCCAAAGTTTAGGTTGGGCTTTGCGACGGCCAAAATTCATGCTGACGCTCACTGCCGCAACGATTGCTTCTGATATTTTCCTATTCGTTATCATTCCTAAAGGATTCTTTCCCCAACAAGACGTAGGTCGAATAGTCGCGAGCATTCAGGCACAGCAAGATATTTCATTCCAAGCGCTAAAGCAAAAACTTAACGACTACGTCAAAATTGTCAAAGATGATCCTGCCGTTGAAACTGTGGTTGGTTTTATCGGCGGTAATAGTGCGTCTGGCAACGCGGGCACCATGTACATCTCGTTGAAACCCCTCGAAGAGCGTAAGCTTCCCATCGACGATATTATGGGGCGACTGAGAGGAAAACTAGCAGCTATTCCTGGCGCGTCAGTTTATATGCGGGCAACGCAAGATTTGGTCATTGGTGGCCGTCAATCCAATGCTCTGTACCAGTATACCCTCACCTCTTATGACCTTAATGAACTCAACACCTGGGCGCCACGCGTACTAGAAAAACTCGCAACCCTGCCAGGCATTGTGGATGTCAATAGTGATCAGCTGAGCAATGGGAAGGAAGTATTTGTCACCATTGACCGTGATGCTGCTTCTCGACTTGGAGTATCACCACAAACAATTGACAATACTCTTTATGATGCATTTGGACAACGCCAAATCGCTATTATGTATACTGCTTTGAACCAATATCACGTTGTTATGGAGCTGGCTCCTCAATACTGGCAGCGTCCAGAAACTCTTGATTTGATTTATGCCCCTTCTGCCACCAACAATCAGATCCCCTTGTCAGTGGTGACAAAATCCAAAATCTCAAATACCCTTTTATTGGTCAATCACCAAGGACAATTCCCTGCCGCCACCATTTCCTTTAACTTACTTCCCGGCTATTCACTGGGCCAAGCCGTCGAGATGATTAACGAGGCAACAACAGAAATTGGTATGCCTAAAGCAACCATGCATGGATCCTTCCAAGGTACAGCTCAAGCCTTTCAAGACTCGCTGTCTTCGCAACCTCTGTTAATTCTAGCAGCGCTTATTGCAGTCTATATCGTCCTTGGCATTTTGTATGAAAGTACAATTCACCCAATCACAATTCTCTCCACCTTGCCCTCAGCTGGGATTGGCGCGATGATTGCCTTGCTCCTGACCGGAACAGAGCTTAGCATCATTGCTATCATTGGGATGATTCTTCTTATTGGCATTGTGAAGAAAAATGCGATTATGATGATTGACTTTGCCCTTGAGAAAGAACGCCAGCAACACAAATCAGCCATCGCTTCCATCTATGAAGCCTGTTTATTGCGTTTTCGTCCCATCATGATGACGACGATGGCGGCGATTTTAAGTGCGGTCCCCCTTGCATTTGGCAGTGGTGTTGGGTCAGAATTAAGAAAGCCACTGGGGATCTCAATTATTGGAGGACTTATTTTTAGCCAGATGTTAACCCTTTACACCACACCTGTCATTTATCTCAGCATGGAACGCGTCAGTAGTTGGTGGAAACGTCGCCACAAACAAACATCCGTGGTGGTTCTCCCTTTACTCTTACTTTTGCTCAACGCCTGTGAAGTTGGGCCTGATTATGTGCGCCCCGTTATTGAAACACCAGCGCAATTCAAAGAGCCGCCCGCTGGCTGGAAATTTGCCACCCCTCAAGATACCGTTGATCGGGGTACCTGGTGGGATATGTTTAATGATCCCCTCCTAAGTAATTTAGTGGCTGAGGTTGAGCTCACCAACCAAAATTTAGCGCTGGCTGAAGCCCAACATCGCCAATCCCAAGCCCTTGTGGATCAAGCGCGCGCGGGCTTTTTTCCTACGATTAATGCCACCACCTCAGCCACACGTCAAAAAAGCTTTTCAACAGGTAGCACTAATCTGGCTAGTGCGCCTACTAACCTCTATAATGTTGGTTTAAATGCCACTTGGGAGCTGGATGTTTGGGGCAGCGTGCGTCGCTCTGTGGAGTCAAGTGAAGCGGGTGCGGAGGCGGCTGCAGCAAATGTTGCTTTAACAAAATTATCAAGCGAGGCCAGCCTTACTCAATTTTATTATGAACTTCGCGCCGTCGATGCCACCCAAAAACTTCTTGATGAAACAGTGGGGAGTTATCAAAAACTGTTGGTCTTAACGCAAAATCGTCACAGAATGGGTGTTTCTACTGGCCTTGATATCGCTCAGGCTGAAAGTCAGCTTAAAACTGCTGAAGTCAAAGCCATCGACAATAAAGTTACCCGAGCGCAATATGAACATGCGATTGCTGTATTGGTTGGCAAAGCAGCATCAGACTTCTCTATCCCGGTTGATTCTTCAGCTCTTCCAGAACCACCAACTCTGCCATCGGCCTTGCCAGCAACGCTCATGGAAAGACGCCCAGATATCGCCCAGGCCGAACGACAAATGGCGCAGGCCAATGCCACAATTGGTGTGAACATCGCTGCCTACTTCCCCAACTTAACCCTTAACGGTTCTGGGGGATATGAAAGTACATTATGGCACAAGCTCTTCACCGCTCCTTCCCAAATTTGGTCAATGGCTGGACAAATGGCACAATTGGTTTTTGACGGTGGCCTGGTGAGTGGCAAAGTTGAAGCAGCAAGGGCAGCTTACGATCAATCGGTTGCTAACTACCGGCAAGTGGTCTTAACCGCCTTTCAGGAGACGGAGGATAATTTAGCCGCCCTCCGCATTTTAGAAAGTGAAATTAAAAGCCAAGTAGAGGCCGTTAAAGCTGCCAAAAAGCAACTAAATCTCACCATCAATGAATATAAATCAGGCACTATTTATTTCTCAGATGTGATGACGGCTGAGATCAATTACTTTACTGCCCGCAGCAATTATATTGCCATTGCCGCACGGCGCCTGACAGCCACTGCAAGTCTGGTTAAATCTTTGGGCGGGGGTTGGTGTTCCTCGGATCTAATCCGAGAGGGTAACTGGGAACACAAGCCCTCGCCAACTCAGCAAGAAAACAACAGATAAAGTTAGTTCATATCCTCTTTTAGGAAAATCGCAGCAACTACAAGGTTAGAGGACATTGAGTTAATACGATTAAGTAAAGCTAGCTTCTGCGTATCCTGATCCCTTTTATTTGCCGCGATCTGAAACAAAATATTTTTTCTTTGATTTTGTAAGTTTGCTTGTTCTTTTTCAAGTTTGACTATGACCTCGTGCAAGATATCATGTGCTCGAGCCGCATTCTCATTACTATGAAGAAGATTTGTTCCCCGCAACTCTGATAAAATTGAACTTAAGCTATTGATCTTAATTGTTGCTTCAGGCTTATCTTTTGTGAGACTCATTATGGTGAATATCTGTTCTGGCATTCTATCAGCCCAATTCATAAGCATATAAATAGACTTCTCATAGTCTGTATTGATAATTATTCGTTCCGATGGACCGGTAAATGAATTATTACATATAACCGGCAGCGGCACCATTTTCAATGTCTTTTCTTGAGACAATGTTAAAAGGTCCGATGCTAATTTCACAGCTTTACCAGCTTGCTCCCACTGCGCGCTGAGATAGCTTAAGTCTGCAAGTGCTTTGCTTTCCCGTAAAAACTCTTCGCTTTGTTGATATAAGTTGTTTGCAGTAACAACTGGCAAACTTTTTGCATAATGCGCTTCAGTAAACTCATTCTGTAGATCCATAGCATTAACTGAAGTTGCTAAAAATAAAAGAGGCAAAATTAATTTACGCATCAAAACTTCCTTTCGTTATTAACAAAGTAAATTTTGACTTAGTGGCGTAAAAAATAGGTTAATTTTACTAAAAAGATACCATTTTATGGAAGAGATTGTACCCTAATATCATCCCAGCAAAAGCTGGGATTTAAGGGTATTTTTTTTAGCTACCAAGCCTCAAAAAATAATGATGAACAGAAAATGATGAACAGAAAGGGATGCAAAAACCTATATTTGAACGATATGCACATTCACAGGTGGTTTTTTACCAATCCAGTTATTGCAGATTCGGCGAATCCCTACTTTTAACTCATTGGCTAAACTATCTGTATTTTTATACCCATTATTGATAACCTGGCGAATTGTGCGATTCATATCCCTTTCGAGATGTTCTTGTTCTTCTCCGCCAGTGGTAATACCCATTATCGATAAGAGAGGTGGTTTGGCCACCTGTCCTGCACGATCTAATACCAACGTCACAAAAACAACCCCTTGAAAAGATAATTTCGACCGTTCCTTCACCAGGGGGCTTTGCATTGGTATCAGGCGATTGCCATCGTACCCCAACCTTCCAACGGGAACTGAATTAATCACCTGCGGCTGATCTTTTTCTAGGCAAACAATCGTTCCATTTTCAGGAACCACCACCTTTGGAATACCACACTCCAGTCCCAGCTCTGCTTGTTCTTGCATGTGACGAAACTCGCCATGCACTGGAATGAGAACATGCGGACGCACCCATTCGTACATCTGCTTCAATTCTTCCCGTGCGGGGTGGCCAGAGACGTGAATATCTTCTTCATGGGAAGTGATAATAGAGACCCCTTTACGCACAAGATTGTTTTGGAGGTTAGCAATCGCCTTTTCATTCCCCGGAATTACCCGCGATGAAAAAACAACCACGTCTCGATTATCCAACTTAATGAGAGGATGCTGATCACCAGCTACTCGAGCCAAAACAGAGCGCGGCTCACCTTGAGAACCGGTAGAAATAATCATCACTGCTTGAGGAGGTAATTGCATTGCTGTGGTTTCATCAATGAAACTGCCAATATCTTGCAGATATCCCGATTGCCGAGCTGCCTCGACCATGCGTTCCAAAGAACGGCCCACTAAACAAACTTTGCGATTATGATGATGGGCAATTTTTATAGCTGTTTCCACCCGGGCTATGTTGGATGAAAAACAAGAAAAGATAATCCGTGAGTCAGAATGTCGGCCAAGAAGATCGATCAGCTCCGTGCGCACAGCATCTTCTGAACCTGAATTTCCTTCAGAAAAAACGTTTGTGGAATCACACACCATCGCCAAAATACCGCGATCGCCCCATTCCTGGAGTCGCGTATGATTTGTTGCCTTGCCAACCAACGGTTCTGGGTCAATCTTCCAATCACCCGTATGCATCACTGTGCCAAGTGGCGTCGTAATCGCCAACGCATTGGGTTCAGGGATTGAGTGGGTCAAAGAAATAAATTCAACGCCAAACTTGCCAATATCTACATGAGTATTCAGCTGAATTTCATGAATTTCAACTTTTTTAGCCCAGGAGTATTCTTTGATCTTCTGACGTACCACGTGGGCAGTAAAAGGAGTCGCATAAATTGGGCATTGTAATTCAGGCCACAAATAAGGGATGGCTCCGACATGATCTTCATGGGCATGCGTCAACACTAATCCCACCAGCTTTTCACGTCGAGAAGCAATAAATTCTGGATCTGGCGTAATAATATCGATTCCCAAACGATCACCAAAAGTGATGCCTAAATCAACCATTAACCATTGATCGTCATACCCATATAAATTGAGATTCATCCCAATTTCACCTGAGCCGCCCAAAGGCAAAAACCAAAAATCTTTTTTTGTCGGTTGTGTACTCACACTCTCACCTTAATTTCTTTTTCTCGTCATTATGACTTAATTGTTGTGATCTTAAAATCATTCTTTTCAAGATCAAGCTGGATAATTCTATCAGGACCAATGGCTACACGGTGCGGCCCTGGCGTACTATATCTTGCAAAGGCAACAGCCGCCAGCCCTGAAGCTTTGCTCAGTTCAATATCCTGATCCTTCATACGTTGCCCGGGCACGACATCAAAGGAGAAAAAATCAATCTGATCGCTATAATCCTTTTTCAGCTGATCTTTTTGCTGAAAATATTTGTCTGCCGTCAGTGCTGCAACCTTCCCCATCGCTTCTGCATCGTAAAATACTAAAATATCAACCGTTATGGGCGCATTACCATTCACATCAGGAGTTGGGTTAAATTTGACTTGTTCCAACCATACTTTTGCTTGTTCCATTTTAGCAGCTGAGGCGACTCCTGACTTTATAGCATCAGGAGCACAACCAGACAACCCAACGAGCGAGCCCACCAGAACACTCTTTATAAATATATCTTTCATAGCTTACCTCTATGCCTGAGCACTTATACTCCGTCCTTGTGAGGAGCAAAAGCACCAACGCAATCTCCCTCATTTCATTTCGAGGAGACCCTATTTAACTAAAACTATCTATCTTCATGGCTAAGTCTATATCTTTTTGACTTAAACCACCACAGTCATGTGTCGTTAAACAGATAGAAACTTTATTATACACATTAAACCATTCGGGATGATGATCCATTTTTTCTGCCACCAAGGCAACCTTGGTCATAAAAGAAAAGGCTTGAGTAAAGTCTTTAAACTCTACGCTCTTCCCAATAGAAAGCTGATCATCAGATAGCTTCCAATCTGGAAGTTGGCTAGAAATTGAGTTAATCTCATTTTTTGTTAGCTTCTCGACCATTTGTTAACTTTCCTCTTTTATGCTGTTCATATGTTTAACTTTGCCCGGCAAATTGCCTAGATGCAAGTGATGTGAGAATTTTATTCAATGACAAAGAACAAAACGCGACTTCAAATCGTTGGGGGTAGAGATATCGCCGCTGAAATTCCCGATCTTGCGGATATCTACTCCATGGCCTACAAAATATTGACCGAACTGCCCGACAAATACCAGCCTTTCCTTCGCAACATTATTGTTCGGGTGGAAAACTATCCAGATCCACAAACTTTGACCAATCTGCATCTTAAAGACCGATATGATCTCTTAGGGCTTTATAAAGGAATCCCCCTTCCCCACAAAAAGATCTCAGTGCAAAATGGCATCCCCGACATTATATATTTATTTCGCTGTCCACTGATTCGGTATGCGAGGGAAAACGAAGAAAGTGTCAGAGAGTTGGTCGACCACGTGATGATCCACGAAATTGGTCATCATTTCGGATTTACGGATGAAGAATTAGAATCGTTTAGTTTACCGGAAAGTGAAAATGGTGGTCGCAACAGGGATTGAACCTATGACCCCTACGATGTCAACGTAGTGCTCTACCGCTGAGCTATGCGACCAGATATTATAGCTTTTACACAATTTAGTCATACTTTTGCAAGAGCTATTTTACTTAAAAGAGTGATTTTCTCAAAATCCTGATTACCATCCTCTAAGGTTGAGCCCCGTCCTGGTTAGACATTATTTTTATACCTAGCAATACTTTACCAAAGTTTAACTTCTCGAAGGTTTCCTCAATGATGGTTATATCTTTGTTAATCTTAGAATTAATCAAAAAACCTGCGAGTGAATATCGTGAACAAACTATGGGCCGGCCCCTCAGAAGCAGATAATTGGATAATAATGATCTAATAATGGTCTAATAATGATCTAATAATGGTCTAATAATGATCTAATAATGGTCTAATAATGATCTAATAATGGTCGGTAGAATTTGCATAGCCTACATAGCCTGTAAATTACCTGTTACTTCTATATTTAAAGTTTCGTTGATTTCTTGATGTGAAAAGAGATTAATGATTCTGAAATCTGGCACGTCATCATTTAAATTTTGCCTTAAGTATCTTCAATAAAAAGATCTAATCCGCGCCCTGAGATTACCCCATCTACAAATCATATGCTTCTCTCTTTTAATTTTTCATAACTCAAGCCCTGTTAATGTCTCTATTTTTTAAAATAGAGATATGGAGGAACAAAAATCAATATTTTTGAGTATTTAAAAGCTTAGGTCTTACTCTCAGTAGCCTACTATAAAATTATTAGTATTTCCTATTATACAAAAAAAGAAAGTTAAATTTTATTCAAATTTGATTTTATAAATATTAAAATAAACGATATATAATCACGTTAAATATTATAATATTATCACTTAAAAAGTTGAGTATAATTTATTATAATGCTAAATTAGCAGTATTAATATTTAGTTAAACGTTTAAAAAAATACATTCTAATGTGTTGACGATGTTTTTTATTTCAACAAAAATAAAGATAAAGAAAAATGAAAATAAATTTTAGTAAAATAAAATCCATTAAGAGTTTTAAAAAAATATGTCTCTTTACAGTTTCTTTGGCATTATTTATGCCAGATGCAGCTTTTTCTCATACATCTAGCAATAAAGCAAAAGACGGTCAGTCTGATAAAAAGGCGCAGAAAAAAGAGGATTGTTTTTATGATAAAAAGTGGCGACCCACGATAAACTTTGGGGGGAAATATGGCAACCAAAGGCGGATAGGTCAAGTCTCCTTATTTTCGCCACTGTGGCAAAATGATACAGAACTTCTCTACGTGGATTTTCGTTTTACAGCTGATTCAAAAACATCAAGAGAAGGAAACTTTGGTATTGGAAAACGCTGGATAACAGATAATCAAAAATTTATTTTAGGAGTGTATGGTTTTTACGATCGGCGGCGTACTGAATTATCCAACTTTGTCAATCAGATAACTTTTGGTTTGGAGGCTCTCAGTGAAACCTGGGATTATCGAGCAAATTTTTACTATCCACAGAATACCACTAAAGAAATCGAAAAAAACAAAGAAGTAGTGGGTAGTAAAACTTGGAAAGAATTTGAAGGACGTAATTTATATAGTTTTACCGAAAACACTATAAATACCATTAAAGTTAAAGAAGTACCTTTAAAAGGGTTAGATCTGGAAATAGGAAATGCTGTTCCAGGTCTTAATTTCTTAAGAGTATATGGAGCTTATTATCACTTCCACGGACATGCAGGTGCCAAATCTATTAATGGTTTCCGTGCCCGCGCCAATGTGCAATTGCATGATAATTTTTCATTAATTGCGGAAGGAAGTCATGACAACGTGCGAAAAAGGAATGCTTTTATTGGCTTCCAACTTCGTGTCCCGTTGGGAAATAGTAATAAGAAGATAAGAAATCTAACCGTTTTAGAAAAAAGGATGACTGACCTTCCTGAACGCGATATTGACATTGTTACTAATATGGGAGCTCCTACTATAGTGAGGTCCTCAAAAATAGAATTAACAGAAACAAAGACAAATGTTTATTATGTGGAAGAAGAGAATGCTTCTTCCTCTAATAACCCACAAGGGCTATCTGAAAATCCTTATAGTTTAAAAGAATTAACCCATTTAGATTCGCTTAAAAGAAAGCTCGATGAAAACGATGGGGAAAAAACATGGGTTATTCTATCAAATGGAAAATTTAAAAAGGAAATTTCAGTCGACGAGCTCCGTGGGAAAATAGCAGCACCTCTTGAAGTAGCAGCACCTCTTGAAGTAGCAGCACCTCTTGAAGTAGCAGCACCTCTTGAAGTAGCAGCACCTCTTGAAGTAGCAGCACCTCTTGAAGTAGCAGCACCTCTTGAAGTAGCAGCACCTCTTGAAGTAGCAGCACCTCTTGAAGTAGCAGCACCTCTTGAAGAAGTAGCACGTCTTGAAGAAGTAGCGCGCCAAGAAGCACGTCTGGAAGAAGTAGCACGTCTTGAAGAAGCACGTCTGGAAGAAGTAGCACGTCTTGAAGAAGCACGTCTTGAAGAAGTAGCACGTCTTGAAGAAGTAGCACGTCTTGAAGAAGTAGCACGTCTTGAAGAAGTAGCACGTCTTGAAGAAGTAGCACGTCTTGAAGAAGTAGCGCGCCAAGAAGTAGCACGTCTGGAAGAAGTAGCACGTCTGGAAGAAGTAGCGCGCCAAGAAGTAGCACGTCTGGAAGAAGTAGCGCGCCAAGAAGTAGCACGTCTGGAAGAAAAAGTACGTCTTGAAGTAGTAGCACCTCTTGAAGTAGTAGCACCTCTTGAAGTAGTAGCGCGCCAAGAAAAAGCACGCCTGCCGAATGAACCCTTCAAGATTAAAACAGACCTTCAAAATAGGCGCAAGAGAAATCAGAGGAAACAAGAAGATGATGAAGCAATGCGGGCTGCACAGCCACATTCTACCCAATCCCAGAGAAGTTTACGCAATCAACGAAAACTAGAAGATCGTCTAGTAATGCAAGCATTAAAGCAGGAATCATCTAATGCGCCCTAAAATCCGATATTGGCGATTACTAAAGAGGGCATGAAGCTGGAAAAAACCCATTGTACGCCTGAATAATCAGCTTGATACTCAAGGAACAAAGGTGGAATAAAAACTCCACCTAATATATACATCTAATATATACTAAATAAAACCGTTGTCGGTCCCCTGTACTATAAGCTACCAATATAATTGGAAATAAAAAACAATAACTTTTAAACTACAGTAGTCATAATTATGAAAAACATTTTTTTATACATTTTTTGTATTACAACAAAATTACTATTATCTGCACACGCAAATGAATTTCCAGAAGTAACATCAAGCCTTTCAAACTTAAACCCATCTGCAGGGGCTTTGAAAAATAAAGTGATTGATGAAGGAGAAAAGTTCATTGAACACAAACTCATTGACATATTGAAGAAGCAAGAATTGGAAAAGCGAGAAGAAAGCAAGAAGGATAAACAGTTGGTCCTTTTTTCATCTGCCAAGAGTATTCAGCCAGTTTCTCTCGTTGATAGTAGTAATAAGGCAAACCAACTTGTTTATTTAGGTAAAAAAGTAAAGATTCCCGCCAACTGGGAGAGAGTTGACCCATATAATCAACAACATCGTGATCATCATAAATATTTGCGTGAAGAAATGTATCAACGAATGGAAAAGATGGGTATTCAGAGTATTGCTGGAGGTGACGTACAAGATGAAAATGTTTCAGCCCTTTTTTACTCAACAAAATATAACATATGTTTCTTTACGACGGAGAATATACTCGATTTTTCGATTTATTCAGGCGAACATCTTACCCAAAAAGCAGAATGTGATCATGAGCAAAAAATAGTCAATGAATTTATTGAAGATTTAAACACGACGATAGGAAATCGCAGTACTGAAATTTTAAATATTCAGGAATGCAGTCCTTATTTTAGTAAAGAAAAAATTAGAAAGCTAGGGGGGACAGCAACGCCTCTAAAATGTTTATTAAATATTTATGCAAACAATAAGGACCTGTTTGAAGGCATTAGCGCTGACCTTGAAGAGTATGAAGAAAAATATGAGGTAAATGGTATTTCGGTGGAGGTTTTTGAGGAAGAATCTAGAAAGATTTATAACCGCCTCATAGAAAAAAAAGTTTTTAAAGATATATTAAATGTAGAATACGAAGATGAATTAAACGCTCACGTCGACATTTATAATCTCATTCTTGGATGGGAAGATTTATGTAGATCATTTTCAGTGACTTGCGCCCTAGGTGCTTGTGGTAATCCTGAGTATGGAAAAGAGTTTTATAGCGCCTTTATTCTTCCATTTTTAGATAGCCTCTTAATGAATCCAAATAATTATTATTTTAATTTAAGTTCCTTCTTCACAAAAGATTTCGGAATAGAATTTGCCCTCAAACGATTTCATGTAATTAAATTTAAGGCAGAAGGGGTTAATAAAATTCCTGCTATTGCTCTTTGTGGTTTTAAATTAAATCCCCAAGCAACAATTAAACCAGTTGTCGTTAAGAAGATGGCAACGACGAAACCTGTTGTCGTTAAGAAGGTGGAACCAACGAAACCTCTTGTCGTCATGAAAGAAGAAAAGAAGAATAATTGTGTAATGATGTGAGGCTATTTTCTTCCAAAGTAGGAGAATGATTCTCATTTTAATTTCTTCAGGATCCGGTACTTCTTACACGGGTCCTGATGTTATTGGTTGTTAATAAATTAAAGAAGAAAAAATTTTACTTGGTCATTTGGGTATCCTCCCAAAATTAAAAGGAGTTAAAAACAAAATTGTCAAAAGCCACACGATGCAGCTTTTGTGCAGGAGTTATTCCGCCAATGCCATATTAGGCCTTTCATTCTTTTGTGGGATTCCTTGACCATAAACCTCCGCCTATTTTAAACGCGTTTTTTATCGCTCATTAATGGTTTGGTTCATGATCTGCCTAAGAGTAAAAACAGTGCTAGTTTACACGCTGTTCGCTAGTAATTTTATCTCTTTTACCATACCTTTTAAGTTGAAACTATGTCTATGAATCATACAAATAATTGGATAGGCATAAAATACTCTTTGAGATACTGAGCAGCAGGCCTGATGGGTATGTGCATAACGTTAACACTTTTTCCACACAAAATCCCCAGGCCCAACATCAGCAAAAAACTTGAAAACTTTTTTATTTCATCAGTTTTTTAGTCTATTAACAAGGGTACAGTACTTTCTTCGTGAATCTGAGAGTTAAATGTGCTTGAGAGGATGTTAACTTCTCCATTATTTCGCTTGATTGGGGTATCAAACATTATTGTTTCCGGTGAGGTTGATGGTATCGTGAAAAATGCTTTATAGGAATTGTTCATATAGATTTCATTCCTATCATCTTGCCTTATGTTTTCTATTTCTGCGTCAGTGAATTTTTCAAAATCTAGAGAATCTAGTTCATCAAATTCAATCATTTTAAAGAGAAATTCCGCAGGCTTGATGGAGAAGTGTGGGGGATAGGGGAGGAAGGCAATTATCTCGTCATTCTGTTCGATAAAATCAATGCTGCCTAAATGTGGAGATGTTTTTTTCCTGAGCACTCTGACTAGAAAACCTCGCGATTCAGGTGTTCCTGGTTCGGCAATGGGGGAGGTATAGTTAAACTCGATAATTTGACCTAAATATTGTTTTGTTTGCAGATTATCTTCGCATTTCCTGATTGCTTGTTTATAATGGTCGTTTGTGGCTAGCATGCTTTTGCAGTTTTGGGCGCATTTTTCATAACGGCCAGCTACTTCTGGTCCTTGGCAGTGCATTGCTGTAACGCTGGTGCATTCCTGTCTGCAGTTAAATGGTCGAGGGTTTTTCCATCGTGGAAATGTTTCTTTATTAGACTGGGTTGATTTGCGCCACTCCGAGCGTCCAATGACAACCGAAGACTGTTGAGTGGGGCTTTTAGGATAAGAATCTGCAGCTTTTGTAGAATTGTCGCTCAAAAATAGAGCGCCAACCAGAGATAAGATGAGATAGCTATACTTCATAAGTAGTTCCTTTTTAAAAAGGGGGTTCTTCTGATGAGGCTAGCGTAAAAAAGTAAAAAAAGGCTAAAATACTCGAAAATATTAGAAAAAACTAAATATATCCCCCTTCTGGAGCATTTTCCTGTTTTTGGGCTGGCGCAATAAGCAGAAAATTGTCCGTCAGCCGACACAGAAATATATCTTTAATGGTGGGGATCGTTTCATCAAAGAATTCAAATAAAGTCTATGAACTGTATTAGTTCTGAGATAATCTGATACTAGTTATCTCAGAACTTAAAAAAGTAAGGTTACTCGTTTTGATAGATATATCGAGCCAATATCAAAGTCGAGGAGCTTTGTTTAAAAATTACAGTGTGAATCAGATTTATGGATATATGCAAGGCAAAAGCACACAACCTTAGTTCTATCACTGGCGTGCAACCAATCAAAAAGTATCCTTTTTTGTCGAACGCCCGCAACACCGCAGAAAACCTTGCTCTAATAAAATCACTTTAGGTGAGCCAAAAAATTTATACGCATAAATAATAGTAGTCCAGAAATTTTATAGAAACAGATAAAGTGAGCCAACCTATTTTTAATATAGAATGTTGGTCACTGTTTGTTATAAATTACTTCAATATATAAAATTTGAATACGATAATTACTAACTATTCTTATCAATCATAGAGTTGAGGACTAATGAAAAATATATATCCCAAGCTTTTTTTTTATCGCAGTCTTTATACCAAATTTAGTATGGATTAGAATTGCTCCTTGACGGGAAGATTTTTTCTAACGATCAATGCCCTGATGATTTTTTTTCCCACTCTTCAAGTTCAGAATCTTCTGATTTACCGAAATTATAAACTGGGTTTTGAACAGTTGTATTTACATCATGCTTTTGAGAACTAGACACCTTTTTTTCCAAAGTATGGTATCCTTTCATAGGATCCTTGGGCGCTTTTACACCAGAATCAACCGGGAGCCAGCTAAAGGGAGGCCTAATTGAAGCAGATTCCATTAACGCAGATTCCATTAACGGAGTCATAGTATTAATTCCCGGCGTTTCACTAGTATTTGTTGGAGAGGGAAAAAGTTCTTCATCCATTTTCTTTACCTTAATAATTCCTTGACTTTGTCCCAACGTCTGATCGTGAGGTTTCTTTTTTTTATAGTATCATCAGGGTTGACAGCGGCTTTTATTTCGTCAACGTTGGCTTTGTCCTTTTTCCCCAACCTCATTATTATGCTGGGGGGACTTATAGATTGCGCGTTTACATTTTCCCTAATATTTAAGGACCCAATCCGATCTTTTGAATGTTCTGGAGGTGAATTTTGAAGCACAGCCCCCCTTCTTTTAGAAGAATTTGTTCCTCCTGAATCTCCAGGAGTGAATTTTTCACGATCCATAGCTTGCACATTGGTAAGGTTACCTTTATAAGCCCACAAGCAAATAGCAACTATTAATAGTTTCATGTTATCCTCTCGCTTATTTTTTTCAAGATTAACTTTTTATTATTTGGCTATCATTTTCAGAAGAGAACTGCACTAAGCTCTTAAGTTAGCTTCAATAGGAACGGGGCTAGTGCTCGTTCTTCCTACAAAATCTACACTCTCTTTTGCTCTAGAAGGTTTTGCCCATCAGCCCGTATTGCCCTGAAGGTCCTTTGGAGGTCTACATGGCGGTTAAGGGTGGCGGGTGATGCCAATTCTTCACAAAAGTCGGCTACCTTGGTTTCAGATTTGCCCATTGCCGCTTGGGCAAGACGCAGTTTAGCAAGGGCCATCTTATGGTTTCTTCCCCTTTTTCTGCCTCTGGCTCTCGCCGCTGTTAAACCAGCTTTTGTCCGCTCTGAAATATGCTCCCTCTCAAACTCTGCCAAAGCCGCAAAGATCCCAAAGATAAGACGACCTAAAGATAAGATACGTCCACCCCGGCACTTAAAAGAGTATTACGCTGTAAATCTAAAGCTTGAGACCTGTCTGCTTTAGAGAGACGCGCATATAACCAATCAGCATAAAATTAGCTTTCTAAAATGATGGATGCATTCTGTTGGTTTTGCAAAATGTTTACTCAGCACTATCTTGGGCAAGTTGAGATTTAATCTTTTCTAAAATATCCTGATTCTCAAAGATCCATTTTTCTGAAAAGGGAATTTCTACAAACGGTGTTAAGGTAAGTTTCCCATTTTCTTCTTTTCTTACACGATAGCTACTCACACCCTTGGCAAGTTCCCCTAAATTAAGTCTTCCCTTGGAGTCTGGTCGTAAAATTGTTTCTTCCATTTTATGCATATTACTTTAAATGTCATTACTGATATTAGTCATAAAGCATTAACAGCTTACAAACAATACGATAAATAATATTTATATGAATAAATTGATAAGTGGGAATATATCACATTAAACGTTTACCATATTTCCCACCTGCTCCCGCAAAAAAACCTTATCACGCAAACGACCGTTTGTGAAAAACTCTTTTAGAGACAATAAAGTGGGAAATAGTAAAAATAGCATTTATCGCCTATTCCCCATTCTTAATAATCCTAATAAATATATTTTACTATTTTGTATATGATCATTTTGTGTTTTATGACTAATAAAAATAAATTCAATTAAAGATTAAAAGGCTCAATAATAGAATTGAGAATACTCATCAAGCAACGCGACAACAAGAACGAAAGATGCGCCGTTTCAAATTTCCACCTTTGACTCAAAGATTTTTATCCTGCCACGGAGCAAAATAAACAATCTGCTACAGGTTATAGAAAAGTTTTTAAAAACGCTCTTAGGAATTGACATTCTATCACTCAACAGAATTATTGTGCCTAAAATTTGAAAGAAAGCCTTTATGTGTACCTTTACTTGACCTTCACTTAGTTAAGTTGTTGGTACCCTTTAATCTTTAATTTGTCAATTTTATCAACGGCTAAGAAATCAGGGAAAAGCGGCCAAAGTTGCCCTTACAGCTTGTATGCATAAACTCTTAACAATTATGAATACTATGCTTAAGACTTTACAACCTTGGAAACCAAAAATACTTGACTCTTAAGACGGTAGCATCAGAACCCAACCTTTTATACACTCTTCCGAACAAGGTCGGTAGTTACCTTGCTTATAATATCCTCTACAGGCACATATTGGTAGTTAGCCGATGGTTTGTTGGAGTTTAATAATATCTGCAACGGGCATCTCTCTGTAAGGGTTGTTATAGCGAAAGTCTACATCTCTTGCCAATCTTTTTTCAATGGAATCAGGGCAGCTAGGAGATAGCTGAAAATGATTATATTCATTTTTCTTCTGTAATTGGATGTAGTATAGTTTGTTTTCAAGGTCAGGACATCCATATTTTATAAAACTTGGGTGACCAGCTCCGAAAATAGCAACAAAATTTCCCTTTGTTTCTATCATACTTTTACAAAAATAAGGTTCTCTTACATCGAAAACGAGCGTTTCATATTCGCAATTATCATCTAAACGATATTTATATTTTTTAGCCCATAAGTTGTATAAAGTAGCCGGCAGATTTGGCATCGGATAATCCGCTGGTATAACGTTCATCCCCAAAGAGAGCGCTAGACGAATTTTTCTAATATTATACTGCCAGGTATCAGAGGATGCTGTAATTGGAAACAAAGGGTTAAGCTGAGAATTTTCTATGGTGGCAAAATCTTGAGGGCTAATCTCTACAACCAAGCTCGGAACTTCAAATGCAGCCGACATTTTTATGATGAGAGATTCATAAAGATAATGATAAAGATTATTGTGCCATTCACCGACAATAATACCTAAATCTTTTTTTATTATTTCACTTTCGTATTTTGTTTCAAAAATATCTTTAACAAATATAAGGCCAGCCTTTGTGATCATGGAAGCACTCTCTAAACACTTTTCCAGCCTATCGCTTCTTGGGTCGAAACCAAAATAGGGATCTGTACAATCCACTTGGAGGATTTCTTGAGCAAGTATTTGAAGAGAAGGACATGTTTCATTTTTAGCAAACTCATGAACAATTTTAATACCTCCATTTTTAACAAGCACGTGTTCTTTAACTAAGAGAGATCCTGCTGTTGGCTCCTTAGTCATGTTGTTGTGTCCCAGCTGATCTATAGGATCATTATGCAGAGCGGATGGGAAGCTGGTACTTGCTTGTTTTTTGTTTAAACTTTTGGTCCTCTTCTTTGCGGCAACTTTAGGGTGGGTTGCTTTTTGCAGACTCCCATATGCCTCACTAAATAAAGCAGTTTTTGTGTTTTTTAAGGAACTTGGCAAATGGGCTCCAATGTTAGCATTAGAAGGAGAGAAACTCAAAAGCGTATTAGATAAAGGCTGTTGTTTAAGTGCCTCATTAATGGAGCATACTGGCAAAGTTGTATTTCTGACCAATTGTGGCCTCTGCAGAAGTAAATCTTCTGAATTCTGAAAATTAGGAGAAGAAAGTGCCTGTTTGTGAACGGTGGCATTAACTTGCAGTACATACGAGCTCATAAGAAGCATTACCATAAAAATTTGGTATTGAGGATCTTCTATATGAGCTTGGGGATGAAATTGAATTTTTGTCGGAGCTTTTGCCTGTTGTTTGTGTGTAAATTCCTCTATGGTTACCCAATTTTGGCGTTGCCTTCTTCTTTCATTAGATTCTTGAGAGCGATTTTTGCCTTTATAAGGTTTCCATTGCTCCTCATAATATTTCCATTGATTATGCCGCCCAGCAAAAGCGCAATTTATACTACTTAGGCTTCCAATAATGCACATACCAAAAAAGAAAATTTTCTTCACTGTGTTATCCTTTATTAATCCATTCTCACTTTCGACGGCATCGTTGCTTCATACCACCATTATGCCTAAAAGATAAATATTTCTGCTGATTTTTCTTGAGCTCCTCCTAGTTAAGTGGATGGTACCATCTAAATGCTCAGGTCATACCATCACTGCCCTAAAACAATACATGCCATTGAGAAAAATTACCTCATTTTCAAATTCTCTCTTCTACTAGACTATCCAGCAAAGGAGAGCTGGCTGAAATAATCTCTTAAGATGAGAATTTAAATTATTTGCTTAATCGAGCTTTTAAGAGAGAAACTCTTTGGTAACTCTCATTAATTCTATCTAATGAAACTCCTCCCTGCTTAATTTCCTGCTCAACAATTTTAATAACCTTTCCGGATACATCCAAATCTGGGGAGTATCCCGTAGCCTCTGGCATAGCGGCCCTATTGTTAGAGAATAACAGCATATCACATGTTGCATTTAAAGCTAAAGGAACTACTTGATTTATTGAGTAATGCTTTTGGATTGCTCCCATATGCAGATCATCAGAAATAACTACCCCATTATAGCCTTGTGAGCGTAAAAGATTTTTAAGGATTTTTGGAGACAATGTTGCAGGATATCCCTCAGGATCGTACTCTTCCCGCCTATTAACGATATGAGCTGTCATGACCATATCAAGATGGTTTGATTTCATAAGCGTTTTATAGGGAACAAGCTCCTTCTCAGGGATAGCTCTTTGTGTTGTGTCAGTAATATCCTGGTGAGTATCGCCTGTTGAATAGCCATGACCAGGAAAATGTTTTGGTGAGCTCAAAATGCCGTGTTTAAGGTGCTCCTCAATAAAAACCTTAGCATATTGAGAGACTAGCTCAGGATCATCACCATAACTTCTTTTATACTTCCCAATAGCCGGTGATGGATTCTCTGGATTATTTAGATCAACAACAGGAGCAAAATTTATATTGATATAATATCTTTTTAGCTCCTCAGCCATCAAATTATAAAGAGATCGAGCCTCCTCAGGATCCGCATATAGCTGAGCGACGTCCGCCGCAGATGGTGTCTTCCTAAATCCTTTTTGTTCAGTTAATCTTTGGACAAACCCACCTTCTTGATCCACAGCAATAAAAGATTTGAGATTAGCTTCGTGGAGCGATTTAGTCAAATTAAAAAGTTGCTCGGGATTAACTATATTATATCCATATAAAATAACACCTCCAAGCTCCTCTTGTTGCAGCAAAGTATGTATTTTTTTTACCCCCTCCTCTTCTGGGCTAGTTCCCTTAAATCCTGTTATGATAAGATTACCAACTTTTTTATTTAATGTAACTTCCCTGTCCTCTTCCATAGCATAGGCACCTATTATTATAGGAATAGATAGGCAAAGCTGCAGTAAAATCACTCTTAGTTTTTTCATATTGTTTTATCCTCCTCATTAAACTTATGGAAGGTTAAAGGCATTTTATTATAATCTTTCCCACATAATTTATCCTGGATATTTCTTCTTCCCTTATCTGATAGATATTGCCTCTTAAGACGGGCATCAGAGCTGCTTTAATGGAATCTCTTCAGCATTTCCAATTCCAAATAGATACTATAAAATGATGGACCTATAAATTCATGCTCCTCCATTTTTACATTCCAAAAGTCTTCATCGGCCGGAAAGCGCTCTCTAAATTCTGTGTGCAAGCCAAGCTTCGTAAAAATTTCGTCTAATGTCCCAAGCGTTCCATCCTTTATGAATTTATATATCTCTGTGTTTGGTTGCGGATTTATAGGTAGTAATAACTGACGGACAGCATTGGAATAAACAGCGGCTCTTACCAGACTTTCTTCAAGTACTGTGGGTTCTGGTCCATCTTTGAATTTACTTTTCATAAAGCTACCACAAGCAAAAATCAAATCATCATCATCTCCATATAAAATTCTTGTCATGGGAGCAATTCGTAGTAAAGTGGGAAAGTCTAAAACCGTCACTTCCTTTAGGCTGTTCTCACCCAAAATATAGGCCAACGCGGGTAAAAGTCGCAAACGTTCAATCTTACTTAAGCTGTGGGTTGCGTATTCACTTTTATCTTGCTTGATATACCTCCAGAATTCATGACGAGCACGCTCAAATATATCCCCATCTAAGGCTTGGACTTCCTCAGCTGTTTTGTGGATATACCCTGCTAAGATTTTTTCCATTGCTTCATCCACTGAATGATGAGGACTAAATAAGTGGGTTATAGCAAACCAGCTCAGGATTCCTGGCGCCTGCTTCCAGGCAGGCACTTGCGCTTGCACATACTGACATAGGGTATCAAGCATTTCATACTGATAAGCCAGAAAATAGTGCCATTCATAGCCAATACTCGACTCTCCAGTATAATAAGGACGAACGCGTTTAAGAGCCGCAGTGGTAAGCCCTTCTTCAAGTTTGCTCAGCTCTTCAGAACTGTTCCGGTTATCTATCCACGGTTGCAGCTGGGAACAATTGAATTTAAAATCATAGTTTTTGAAAATGTGCGCCATGCGTTCGTGAACACGCTGCCATTCGCCTACTAAAAACTGCCAAGTGGCAAGAGATCTCTGTAAGTAAGCTGATTTGTTTGATACTTCTTGTGTTAGTTGCTGAAAGAGGAAGTCAAGGGCGTGTTTATAGACCTCCATTTTCTCCACCGATAAAATTGAGGATGTTTTAACTTCTCCATGGGGACTTCGAAAAGCCTGCAAAAAAGGGGTATTAATAGGAAAAATATATTGCTCAAGAAAATTGAATAAATGATTATTGTGATTATTAACGTAGCTCCAGCCTACCTTTTTAAACAATTCTTCGATGGATTTAGAGGTAAAATGTTCACCATTAATCGTCATCTCTTGAAATGTTCCTTGGCTGAACCTGTTAAAAGCAGTTAGCCAGAAGCCTTGCTTTTCAATTTCCTGGTTAACGAGCGCGCGGACATCATCATGATCCGAATTAAAGAGTATGATTTTGCCTTTAAAATCAGGGCTTTTTTCTTTAAAATTGTTAAGGTGACTGTTATTAATAAAAACAGTAGTATCTTCATCATATTCAATTTGATCGATAACAAATAAATCGCTTAAAGATCCCCCATAAATGCGATCTACTATTTTCCTCACGGGTGTTAAAAATACATATGGTGAGATGCTGTGACCCTGACCCTCATGCATACTTGCGCTTATAGGCATGCCCCACAAATAGACCACAGAACCCATTGCCTCATTGGGAACAAGGGAACCAAGGCAATGATGAAGGGTTACCCTGCTCCGCGCAGCTTTATCAAAGGGGATAATCTGATTATTTATCGTAGCTCCGGCATACTTAATATTATTAACTGGTGGAAAATTCGATGCATGGACGAGGCAACTATGATGGATGAATTCTTCTGGGTCAATTTCTGAACTTGCCCAAATTAATTGGAGACCAAGGCCATAGAAGAATGCAATAAATTGGAGTGGCTTAAACATTTTTAGCTCTTTTATTAATTTTCTGAAATTGTATGGTTGGCATATGTCAATATTATAATTTTGCCAACTTGATCCTAATTTAATAGGATAAATGATAATTTTGCGTCTCGCATATTCTAAAGAGGTCAGAATACCTACTAAACAGAGATATTTTTAGCAACAATTTTTCCCTCTATAGATATCTATGATTGTGGGTGTTGTCAAGTAGAACAACTTGTCAGATTGTCCGACACTATAGAAATCTAAAACAGGATCTTGCAGAATTCTTTTATAATTTATAATTAAATCTGATGAGCCCTTGGTGAGATTTTTGAGTTCTGACGCTTATTGTTCACGAAGACGGTGAAGCTGTTGCCATAACCAGCAAAGGAAGTGGTGACCCCTTGGGGAGTACCTAGCTCTTGTTTATAAGTATAGCCAAGTTTGGCATAGAGGTAGAGCTGGACATCATTCAGATCGAATAGGCCAGAAAGTTGACCGCCACCTTTGGCTTGGATAAAGCGACTTGAGCGACTTCGGACGGCCAGATTGGGATTGATCCCTTTGGCATCTTGGCTGAAGTGACGCCCAGTCTGTTGCCCCCAGAAAGTCGATTTACCCAAAGTTGTGCGTAAGTTTTGTGGCACTTCACGTGTTTTAGGGACAAGATTGAGATGCGTCTCAGAATGGGTTGCAATTTTGCTGAGCACATTAGTAAGCCCTATTGCCAGTGGTATATTGCCTTGAGCAATAGCAAGACCAAGGGTCTGACCTTGAGCTTCCTTATCGTTCAAGCGCTTCTTGACTTTGCGGATGAGGCGGTCAGTAAAGGACGCTTCAAAAAGACCATCTGCTTGATCAAGTTCGGTTGCGACTATTGCTGCGCCAATCAGCACATTGGGCGCCGGGTGAAGCTGATTTAAAGCATTATAAAGCGCATCGCCAGACAAATTTGACAGAGCTGCTTCAAGATTGGCAAGGACTGATCCAGCTGGTGGTGTGCCTAACCCATCAATATATCCAGCAATGGTGCCTGCATTGCCGCTCGTGACAATACTGCCAATGGAGGCTTGCCTTATTACCGTTAATAAAACGCTGTTGGTGGTATAGGCAAGTTTGTATTGTAATAAGGCCGAAGTCGACGTTAGCGCATCAAACTGCGTCGTGATGGGATTGACGGCCGTCAGAATTGTATAGGTAGTGCCACTTATATAGCTGCCCGCATCCGGCATTACATTGACAGTGCCGCCAAGGGTTGCTGTACCAAGAACCTGGATTAAATCTGACTGCCCATTGGCGTTGATTTCACATTGGTATACACCATTTGTATTATTAAAATTTCCATTAACTTCAATCTGGCCAATAGAGTTTCCAGGCGCAACAGTCTCCCTGTTGGTCAGGCTGTTAACGGTGTTATTCCCACTGAAACTTGCTCCGCTGGCAATAGTAACATCTGAGTTTTTCAGGGTGCCATTGGCCTTGAGCTCTCCCGCATCCACAAGTGTCGCACCCGAATAGGTATTATCCGCATTGCTTAACTGTAAAACACCATTTCCATTCTTTGTTAGACCACCCGTACCGGTGAATTGACCGCTAAAGTTGGCATTGTTGCCAGCCGTATTAATCGTTCCATCCTGAACGAGAACCACAGGGTTACTGACGTTGGTTAAAGTTGAACTTATCTGTAAAATATCCCCTGCTGTATCAAAAGTAAAATTACCAACCCCTAAAGACTGATTATTGCCAATGGCAATGGTGCCATTTTGATGGATCACACCATTATTATAGTTAGGTCCTGATAGAGTAAGCAGACCTGATCCTAATTTAGTCAAGGTGGCATTACCCGTAATCGTTCCTGACAACTCCACATCAAAGCCTTGGGTGTCAAGATTACCTGCTGATGTCATCTGGATTGCATTAGCAATTGGACCACTTAAAGCTTGGGCTAACTGGAGGGTTGCCCCACCAGTGCCAGCAAACTCAAAAGTGCCTGTACCTAACCCTTGATTATTACTAATGGCAATCATTCCATTTTGTAGAATAGTACCGCCGGAGTAGGTATTTACCCTATTCAAAGCAAGTACATCAGTATTACTCGCCCCGTTCATTGTCAAGGAGGCGCCTGTGGCTCCAGTGATCCCTCCGTCTTGGATCGATCCATTAAAGGTTTGAGGAACCGTTAAGGTAAAGGCACGATTTCCAACTTGTATCGTACTGCCAGAATCACTAGTAACCTGACTAAGATCCACGTTAGCGTTACTAATATCAAGTGTTCCTGCCACCACGATAACATTGCCAGCAAGAGAACCCAAGGTAGAGGCATCCCCCACTTGCAAGATCCCCCCATTAACCTGCGTATAGCCATTATAGTTATTCGTTCCCGTTAAGATTAATCTGCTGCCGCCTGTCTTGGTAAGTGAACCTCCCAACCCCGAAATATTTCCAGCAAAGGTTGCACTACCAGAAGCACCACCTAGAGTGACTGACTGTCCCCCAATCAAAAGATTACTACCTTGATCCGCATTGACGTTCGCCAGAGACGGAGTGGTTACCGCACTCACATCAAGGGTGGCACCATTGGCAATATGAATGTTTGCTGAATCTGCAATCGAACTGGAACCTCTAAGAGCTAAGGTTCCACCTTGAATGTCGGTCAATCCAGTATAAGTGTTGACTCCTAAAAGCGTCAGAGTCCCATTGCCGGTTTTGATAAAGCTACCATTATGACCTATAATCGCACCAGCATAAGTTGTGGAATTACCTGTTCCCGCTGTGAGCGTAGAGGCGTCAATGTTAACAGTGCCACCAGTGCCACTGAGGTCTTGGATTGTTTGGTTACCAGCTGAAAAAAGGTACCAGCGGTTAGCTGAATACCCGCACTGGCGGCAATCGAGCTACTAGCAGCAGCAGTTAAGGTTCCACCCTGAATGGATGTTTGTCCACTATATGGGTTATTATTTGTAAAAATGGTTGTTCCATTCAGAATATTGACTGCCCCCGGGCCGGAAACAACATTTGAAAATGTATAATTATTATCTGTGTGATTGAAATTAAGTATTCCAGTACCAGCGCCAAATAGGATATTTCTCGCTATGGTCCCGGGAGAAACAGCGAGCTGACTTGCTGGAGCGCCGATATTTATTGTACCGTTACTACCAGAATTAGCGCCTACAGTGGTAGTGCCGCTAGTTACTATACCGCCATTTTGTACCGTCAATGTACCATTGCTACCAGAATTATTCCCCATGGTTGTAGTGTCAGATGTAGTTAAGGTTGACCCAGGTCCATCGATTGTCATAGTACCTGTGCCAGAATCACCTACAAAGGCACCGGTAGCTAGATGCCATGCCACCGTTTTGTATCGTGAATGTCCCATTGCTGCCAGCGCCATGGCCTACAGAGAGTTGAAAGGCGGCAGTTAAAGATGATTCTATTCCATCAATTGTCATATTCCCAGTGCCTAAGTCACCAATATAGGCAATATTGCCGCCGGTTGCAATACTACCACCATTTTGTATTGTAGCTGTACCTTGGTCATCAGAATTGGTGCCTAAAAGAATTGCGCCATTCAATACGGAATTAGCTCCATCAATTGTCACAGTACCTATCCCAGACAATCCCACATTGACACTTCGGCTGGTAAATGTGCTGCCATTTTGTATTAGGAGCGTACTATTACTACCAGAATTACCGGCCATATTAGTATCAAAGCCATTAGTATAGGATGACCCAGCTCCCTTGAGAGTTACAGTACTTGCCCCAGAATTTCCAAAAGAGGTATCCTGGGAAGTGACTTGTACCTCCATTTTTTACCATTAATGTTCCATTACTACCAGAATTATTACCTATAATGATGGGGGGGTGGAGGGGTCAAATGTAGTATTCAACGATGATGCAGCTCCATCGATGGTTAGAATGCCTGTACCAGTGACGCCCAAAGCGCGATATCATTACTAGTTGCTGCGCTGCCACTAATAAGTGTGGAATTGGTGGCTGCCGTATCAACGATGGTACTGGTAGATGCATTAGGAGTGCCAGCAGACCAGTTGCCCGGATTAAACCAATCAGTACTGATCGTGCCTGTCCAATCATTCGAAATTGCACAAGTAGGGAACGTGGCAAAAGCTGTTGTTATGAGGCATAGTTGAGCAAGGAACTTAGGGTACTGAAGGGAGGGCGTCTTAAGGGAAGAAAAGAGATTGTATGAGTTACCAGCCGATTCAAGAATTCCACAGTATTTTTTGGTAGGCCAGTTTTTCATTGATCAAATTCCTTGTACAAAGATAAAAGAATCAGGATTTTAACGACTTGATGCGAAAGATTGTCTCAATAAGGGTGTGCAGATAGCAGAGAAAGCTTTCTTTGATTTTCGGCAAGAAATTAACTTTATGTTGTAGGCTTTTTTCATATAATAAACGAAATCTTTAATTTGTGTAAAATTATAATCCAATTATACGTAATTTATTTCTCTTTTTCAAGTTGTTACGTATTTCTTAATTTTTCAGCTGATTGCTAGTTTCTGGAAGAAAGCTAATAGCTTTGAAAAAGAAAAACTTTCACAGAGGGATGTGTGCCTCCCACACCCCCTTGTTATTATGCTGGTAAAATCGTTTAATATTTACAGTTAATTTTATTAAAAGTATATTCAATTGCGTTATCTATCTTATTCTTTACTATGTAACCTTGGATTTTGTCCTGAACCTGTCTTAGCCAATAGCCCTGTTTATGATAAATCAAAATATTCTCTTTTTTGCCCTGTGCCTGATAAAATGCTTAAAGAAATGGCAACCGATCGCCCTGATAAAACAGAAAGCCCCTTTACTATTGATGCCGGCCATTATCAGCTTGAGTTTGACATGGCAACCTATACCTATGATACCAACAAACACAATAACACACGAACCCATAGCTATACTATTTTTGCCCCTAATCTTCGTGTGGGCTTGACAAGCAATCTTGAGGTTGATCTTATCGCCACAGCCTTTAACTCCATCAAAACAAAAGATACTTTTACTGCAGAAACAACGCGCAATCAAGGAATTGATGATACGCTCATCCGTTTCTCCTATAATTTTTGGGGGAATGAAGGCGAGAGCACAACTGCATTTGGTATTATTCCTTATGTCAAGATCCCCACAAATCAAGATCACTTAGGTAATAAATCGTATGATGGTGGTATTCTTTTGCCATTCAATATTAAATTTACTGAAACTTTAGGCCTTGGATTGATGACAGAAGTAGACTATATGCGCGGCAATAATGTGCATAAACATGTCTTTAAATTTGCGAATATGGGATCCCTTTCTTGGGATTTTTCGGAAACCTTTGGTACATTTTTTGAAATTTATACAGAACGATCCACGGAGCAAGATTCTCGATGGATTGCCACCTTTGACACCGGCTTGATAATCACATTTACAGAGAATTGGCAAATGGATATGGGGGTTTACTTTGGCTTGACGCCTGAAGCAGATGATGTAACTCCGTTTATTGGAATGAGCATCCGGTTCTAGTTCTTTAGCCTTTTTCACTTTGGAGATATACCCATAATAGATGGAGAAGCCGATTTCTGGCTTCTTCAAGTATTTTGGGTATAATTTCACACAACCTAAATGGTTATGGAGACAACTTTACTTTTTCGCGAGTCTGACTTGGGCATCAACAGCCGCAAGCGCTGCCATATTAATCAACCCCCGCACAGTAATAGTAGGCGTCACGATATGACCTGGTTTTTCCGTTCCCATCAAAATTGGACCGACAGATAAACCATCAGCCAACACTTTTAACATGTTAACAGTAATGTTTGCACTATCAACAGAAGGCATAATCAGCAAGTTTGCCTCCCCTTTAAGTCGACTGTTTGGAAAAATACGTTCACGAATAACTTCCGACAAAGCCGCATCCCCATGCATTTCACCATCCACTTCCAACTCAGGATGCGAATCCATCAAGATTTCCAAAGCTTTACGCATCTTTACAGCTGAACAATCATTGCTGGAGCCAAAGTTTGAGTGGGATAATAAAGCGACTTTTGGTACAATGCCAAATCTTTTGACTTGATCAGCCGCCAAAATAGTTATCTCAGCAATTTCTTCCGCTTTAGCGCTATGATTGACATAAGCATCACTAATAAAGTAAACACCTTTATCCAAAATCACCATATTCAAAGCAGCCACAGTATCATGATCCGGACTTAGCTTTAAAATATCCAAAATATCATTTAAATGTTGATTGTAGGTGCCAACAGTTCCAGCAATCATGGAATCAGCATCGCCTAAGTGCACAGTCAATGCAGCAATAACCGTATTGTTGGTATGCATAATTGTCTTGGCAATGTCAGGAGTAATTCCTTTCCGTTGCATCAAGTCATGATAAGCACGCCAATAGGTGTTATAACGACTGTCATTATTTGGATCAATCAGGTCAAAATCTCTTTCAGCTTGAAGCCTTAACCCCAACCGCTCAATACGCATCTGAATCACATTCGGACGTCCCACCAAAATAGGGCGGCAGATTTGTTCATCGCAAAGACTTTGAACGCAGCGCAAGACTTTTTCTTCCTCCCCTTCAGCAAAAGTGATACGCATCATTTCTTTCTTCGCCTGTGCAAAGATTGGACGCATCACCAGAGAAGAACGATAAATAAAGCTTGTCAGATGACTTTTGTAAACCTCAAAGTCTTCTATTGGTCGCGTTGCAATTCCTGTTTCCATCGCTGCTTTAGCAACTACAACTGGAATTTCTACAGCTAAACGAGGGTCAAATGGCTTTGGAATGATATATTCGTCACCAAATTTTTGAACTTCACCGCCATAGGCATTGGCCACAATATCTGAGCTTTCCGCGTGGGCTAATTCAGCCAATGCTTTAACGCAAGCAATTTTCATTTCTTGGTTAATTCCAGTCGCGCCCACGTCAAGTGCCCCTCTGAAAATGAACGGGAAGCACAAAACATTGTTCACTTGGTTTGGATAATCGGAACGACCGGTGGCAATTACCGCATCACTGCGCACTTCCTTAACAACTTCAGGACGGATTTCTGGTTCAGGATTGGACAGAGCCAAAATGAGAGGGCGCTTTGCCATACCAGCAACCATTTCTTTGGAGACAACGCCAGCAACGGATAGACCAAGGAAAATGTCTGCCTCAACCATGGCTTCACCCAAGGTACGGTGAGGCGTATCCGCTGCGTAACGTTCCTTACTTGCATCCATTTTAGAAGCACGATCTTTAAAGACAACACCTTCGCTATCACAAATAATCACGTTCTTTGGATTCAGACCAATGGCAACCAACAAGTCAACACAAGCAAGAGCCGCAGCACCTGCGCCGGATGTTACCAATTTTACTTTTTTAATATCCTTACCGACGAGACGTAATCCATTCAAAATCGCCGCAGACACAATAATCGCAGTTCCGTGTTGATCATCATGAAATACTGGAATATTCATGCGTTCAGTTAGTTTTTTCTCAATATAAAAACACTCTGGTGCTTTGATATCTTCAAGGTTAATGCCGCCAAATGTGGGCTCTAACGAGGCAATAATATCAACAAGCTTATCTGGATCTGTTTCATTAATTTCGATGTCGAAAACGTTGATGCCAGCAAACTTTTTAAAGAGAACAGCCTTCCCTTCCATCACTGGCTTAGAAGCAAGCGGCCCGATATTTCCCAACCCTAATACCGCTGTACCATTAGAAATAACAGCAATAAGATTGGCCCGTGAAGTTAGATACGCTGCCTGAGACGGGTCTTCCGCAATGGCATTACAGGGTCCCGCTACCCCGGGCGAATAAGCAAGCGCAAGATCGCGCTGATCTGCCATCGGTTTTGTTGGCACCACTGCAAGTTTACCTGGTATTGGCTGTTTATGATACCAAAGTGAGCGTTCATAAATCGAAGGAGATGAAGACATCTTTTATTTTCCGTTATTTTTTATTAAAAAAGGTATGCCAGTTATAGCTTAGATACATTAAAAAATACACAATGAAACGTAGTGTGTAAATTTTTTTTCGGCTGTAATTATATTCCTATGCAGATAGGCGACGATTTTTATCACTCTAAGAAGGTCGAGCCCTCAACCGGAGAGTGAAGGGTGTAAAGAAGAGGCGCTTAAAACCTTGAACTTAGATTTTTTATGACTATAGACGCTTCTTAATCCTTTAAAAAGAAAATACGAGGCCAAGCGGAAAAAGAAACCCAAAGAGGGGATAATAGAAATTCCCCAATATCAATTGGATTCACTATATAGCTTGGAAGACCACGTTGCCATACCACCCTGCGCTGGACCGTTTAAGAAAAGCCCATCGCGCGGCGCATAAAAAATCTTTTAAGCGTTGGGATGCGGTTGACGGTGCCAAGACCCGCGTTGCGTAAAAAATGCAAAATCGATGAGTTATTAGAAAACAGCCGTACCATGCCATCGGTCATGGCAAATATTGACCAGGTATCAAAACGCCGCGCTTTTTGATATTCTTTAAGAATTGAACTTGCACCTAAATCCACACCTAAGTTCTTTGCGTGCTGGAGATGCTTTGCCAAAATTGCCGCATCGCGCCAACCAACATTCACTCCTTGCCCCGCAACTGGATGGCAAACATGGGCCGCATCCCCAACAATTACCAATCTCTCCTCAATAAAACGATCGACCATCTGCGCGTTGAGCGGATAAATCCACTTTTGCCCCGCAATTTCAAACTCTCCCAAAAAGCCAAAAAGCTCTCTGAGTTTAGCAGCAATCAATGTATTTTCCTGAGAAAACCAGAAATCCCCCTGCTCTACCGGCAAAGTCCATACCACGCCAGAGCGATGGCGGCCACTGGTCGGACAATCTTGAATCGGCAAGAAGGCCATTGGTCCTGAGGGGTGAAAGGCCTCCCACGCGACCCCATTATGGGGTTTTTCGTGATAGACGGAAAAGACCAATCCCTTTTGGTCATAGGAGAATTGATAACTTTTGATGCCTGCCTCCTCGCGAGTCGGAGAGCTTCGTCCCTCTGCACCTACAAGCAGACTTGCTTTAATTTCCTGCCCATTATCTAAGAAAATCTCCACGCCCGATGGGGTAATTTTTTTGGTGAGCAGTGACGTTTCATCGTACCAAGTGATGTTTGAAAGGCTCAATGTCTGCTGAATGATGGCTTGGCGAATAAAACGGTTTTCCACAATATACCCCATGGGGTCTTGACCCATCATTTGGTGATCAAAGTGTATGGACCAGGGCGATCCCCCTTCAAAAACTTTAATATCAAGAATGGGTTCAGCATGAGGAGTAATTTCATCCCATAAACCAAGCTCGTCAAAGATAATCTTTGAGGCCAGATTGATAGCAGTTGTTCTGCCATCAATCTTGGGATTGAGCATTGTCTCACGGTTTTCCCGGTCAACAATTGTCACCACCAATCCCTGTTTGGCTAAGGCAATTCCTAAAACACCACCAACGAGTCCACCCCCAAGAATACATACGTCTGTCATTTTACATATTTATCTTAACTGTATTTGTTATGCGCTCAAAATAGCTGATGAAATAGGATGATGGCAAGCAGATTTGAGGTAATTTTTGATTTACCCCCAGGTTCTGTGGACCCAATCCACGTAAAGATGATTTTGAGACATTTTTAGCTGAAAATGATGTCAAATAAAGAAGCCAGCTACACTTCCTTGCGTGTCGTTTCAAAGATGCGCATCCGCAACGGTGGGATATTAAAGAAAAAAGCGACCATATGCATGGAAAACCCAAAGATTATTGTCAGAGTAACGGCAATAAAAATGGCATGCGGATCAATTTGCCCCGATAAATGCTTTAAAAGAAACACGGACAAGCAAAAACCGCAAACAAATGGAATTTCTGTATAAATTTTTTCATTTCCCAAGGGGCGATACCCGGCCAAGGCATTTCTCATGGTGCTGCCACCAACGCCTGTAAGCACAGCAAATAATGGGCCCCACAACCAAAGAGGATCAGCTTTACCAGACACAGCAACCAATACCCCCACAATCGTAAAGGCAGAGGTTCCCAATGAATCAGCAACATACAAAAGCACATTTACCGACTCTTTACTGGGGGTAATTTTATCCACCCAATGCCATTGCAGTTTTCTTTTAAAAAAGTCATAAAGATTAACAAAAACAAACAAAAATAAGAAGGAAATAACAACGGTGAGCATATAGCGGGGCGTTACTAGAACCCCTACGGGGGCTCGCCCTATAATCAAGTCACGCAGCAACCCCCCACCAACAGAGGGAACTGTTGCTAACCCAAAAGCCGCCATAACTGTCAAGTTTTCTTGGTCTGCAATGATAATCCCAGCCACCACGAAAGAGATGATCGCCAGCATCTCGATCCACAAAAACCAATCGCGGTCAACAGTCTGCATCAAAATTACGGGTAAGATATAGTCCCTCACGATTTTGGAAAGCTCTCCGTTTTTCTTCATATCCGTAATTGCATTATTAATATTTTTCAGTACTTGCGGCTGAACACTTGTTTTACTTAAGATAAAGTGAATGGGGGTACTTATTCCTAAATAGCGCTCCTCCACCAACTTAGACTTACCAGCACGCCAAACCATTGTGGCGCCGACGATTCTATCGGTTAAATAGCCATCGATCTTACCATCCAACAAATTCTTCAGATTATCTGGCTCAAACTTAACACGCACGATATGGTCGGCATTGGTGGGATCAGCGATGAAGTCATTGATAAGAGGAGAGGCATAAACAAATCCATCCATCACCCCTAACCGAAAGTTGGAAGCCTTTATTTGCGCCAGCATATCTGCCACATCTTCTCGCTTAAAGGTAAAGGGAGAATCATGTCGAACAAAGAGCACATTTTCCTCCCAACGATAAGGTAGTGAAAAATAAGCCCACTTCTCACGTTCTGACGTTTCGGTAGCAAAAGGACCTATTTGGCGGCTCCCTTTTTCAATATCAACCAGGAATTCTTTCCAGGGAATCTCGGAAAATTTTGGCGTGTACCCAGCTTTTTGGAGCACAGCTTCCATTATCCGAATGTCAAATCCGGTTAAGATCGTGAATTCATGCCCACCTTCGAGATACATATAAGGATCAAGAGGAAACCAGCCTGACTCCAACGTGGGAAGATCTGCCGCAGCTTTGAAGGAAAAGGGCGAGATCAGAATTGTATAAACGAGGATAAATCTTGCTAGACCCAAAACACGTGAAAAATGGAAGATTATGGCCAGCAGCTTTGAGGTGGCATTTATGGGGCTACGACACTCCGCCTTTGCCCCTTTTAAGGAACGCCAAGATAAAAATGAGCCCAAAGAGGCGAAGCAAAAAACCGGTTTTTTCAAGTGCTTTGAATATAACATTGAACAAAAAATTCTGATGATTCTCTTTACCTTTATTTAACCCATAAATAGCTTAATAATTAGCTAAAATCCTCATTTAGCCTTATTAAATGATATTACAACTACTTTTAAGTTAAACAAATGACCGCAGATTCTGTGTGCTTTGGTGAATCAATGATTTAGCCGTAATTTGATAAAAGCTCAAATAGCCTCTTCCAAAAGCCAATCCATCCCGTTTCCTAGGTTTCATTGACATTTTCCTATGCATAGAACCTAGCGCGTCCCAAGAATTATATCTGACCTTTAACCAGCCCTTATTAAATCGAGCTAAAAAGCGACGGATCTTTCTCGTATATTATTGTTTTTTTAAAGGTTATTGATGAAGTAAGCTAGGCCGTTTATAAGAGGAGACGCTAATGAGTCGATCTGATTATTTTATACCGGAGTTTATCATTAAGTCTGATATTCAAGACAAACTTGCAAATGATCCAGGAATCTATTCCCACAACATTGTTGTGAGTGTAGAAAATGGCCTTGTTGTCCTTAGTGGGACGGTTAATAATTATTTTGAGAAGGTTCTGGCAGAAGATGATGCGAAGGCTATCCGCGGTGTGAAAGGAGTGGTGAATGAATTACAGATTAGCCTCGAAAACTCGCTCAAACGCAGCGATGAGGAGATTGCAAAAGCAGCCATCCGAGCTCTGGAATCAGACGTTACAATTCCGGTTGATCAAATCAAAGTAATTGTTGAGCATGGTATTATTAAACTAAGCGGTGAAGTGAATTTCTATTTTCAACGTGAAAATGCCTATAAAGCCCTAAAAAATTTGTATGGGGTCAAAGATATTATTAATAATATTATAGTCAAACCACTCCCTGTTATTACCCCAACCTCCGAAGAAATCTCCAATAGAATCTTAACAGAATTTCAACGAAATGCGGCTCTTGACGCGCGTCACGTTCGAGTAGAAATCAAAGAAGGTGGTAAAGTTATTCTTAAAGGACAGGTTAACTCTTGGGCAGAGTATGAGGAAGCTCGGCATGCAGCCTTGTCTGTTCCAGGAGTGGCAGAGATAGATACCTCTGAATTAATAATTAATTATGGCTAAAATTCGTCTCTAAAATAGGTCACGCTCAATATACCTAAAACATTTTAATTGGAAAATTAATTACAAATTCTCGTTAGGCGCTCATTAATTTTCTTATATCGTAACCATGAAAACGTAAGGAGAACAGCTATGTATAATATTATTCTTGCAGGTTTTGACAATGAGCTTGCGGCTGAATCTGCACGCTTAGACCTCTTAAAAATGCAAAGTAAAGATCAACTGGAGCTAAAAGATGCCATTGTTATTAGCAAATTGCCGGCAGGAGAAATTAAATTAAAACAGACGTATGAGTTTGCTCCTAATAATACGATCGTTGCAAGCTGGCTTGGTACGTTAATCGGAGCATGTTTAGGAATCCCTTTTGGTCCCCTCGGGCCACTAATCGGGAGCATTACAGGTACTGCTTTAGGCGCAGCGGTAGGGGCTTTAACCGATGCTTTGGAGCTACAAGAAATTAGAGAAAAATTAGCCGATACTCTAACTCGCAACAATGCTGCCGCCTTGATTGTCATTACAGATGAAGATAATACATCTCCCATTATTGAAACTCTTGAAAATGCAGATGCGAGCGGAAAAATTACTCAAAAGACATTAAGTAATAAAACACAAGAGCAGCTTCAAAAGGGGCTTGACGCGATAAAGCAAGCTGAAAAGCAATAACATGGTTTTTTAAGGAAGGGGAGAAGAAGATTTTACTTATATACTCCAAACACCCCTTCAGGTTTTTTGAGTATATCTCCCTCTCTCGGTTTTCTACTTATTATAACAAAGGAAATTTCTCTATGTACAAATACGTATTTACCCGCCGGATAGTAAGTCTTAAATTGCTTGGAGCTTCCCTCGCTTTGAGCTTATATATATCCACTCCTTATGCACAAGATACATTGACTGCCATTAGCCACTTTCAAGACTCACACGTTCAAAACGAAGGACAAGTACGTACAGAAATCGACCAGCAACGTCGACAAGCTGAAGAACAAGCGCAGAAATCGCTCGTTCCTGAGGCCATAGTAGTTATTGAAGAAACTAAAAAAGCTATTGATTCCCTAACAAAAATGAAGGACGAGAAGGAAGCCCTCGAGGCCATTGAACGCGCAACGGGCAAAATTAATATATTGCTAGCCCGCCACCCTGCAACAGCTTTATTACCCATAGGATTTAAAGTTGAAGTAATTGACACAGCTCCTAGCGATATCAAAATAATTAAGAAGATCATCGAAGATATAAATAAGGAAATGAAAAACAAAAACTACCCGGAGACTCGTTTACTCCTGGATATCTTGCGTAGCGAGATTAATGTGCGCATCTACCATTTACCCCTTGCAATATATCCTGCTGCCCTTAAAGAAGCTGCGCGTCTTCTAGATCAGAAACAGACCAATGAATCAATTACAGTGCTCGCAACTGCCCTTAACACGTTAGTTATCATTAACCAATCCCTTCCTATTCCTACCCTTGTCGCAAAAGTCTTGATTACAGAAGCCGAGGAGAAACAGAAACGAGAGAAGGAAACTAGCTTGAAACTCATAGCCAAGGCGCGATATGAGCTTAAAAGAGCTAATGAGCTTGGCTATGCCCAACATGATCAAGACTATACCCTTTTAAAGCAGGATCTTGAAAAGCTGGAGCAACATGTAAAGAGCACTGAAAACAATACTTCTGTATTTGCTGCCATAAAAGAGAAGTTCCGAGCTTTCTTTAAGCGTCATTTTGAGACCAAGACACCGCCTCTTCATCCTGAGCAGAAATAGGGAAAACCCAGATTTATTGGTTAGAAATCCGGTCACCATCGAAAAAGAGCTGGCTATATTGTGATGGAAAATTTCACAAGGCCAGCTCCCTCAAAGCCACAAGAAGGTGATAGTGTTTTTCTCTTCCATCTATTGAGTGCCATACTTTAAATACTCTGAGTTTCTTTGAAGCGCTCTGCCCCTAGCATCCAAGCCTGCTCTTAACCCATTTTCAATATCTACTCAGAATTCAGACCTTTCTGAGCTTAGAAAATCAAAATAAATGATGGCTTTTCTTGACAACAGTAGCAGAGGTATGGCTCTTTAAAATTAACAGATTTAGATTTTATTTTGAGGGAGCTCTCATGCACGCTTATCGGACGCATACTTGTGGCGAGTTGCGCAAAACACATGCAGGCCAAACAGTTAAACTTTCAGGCTGGGTTCATCGCAAACGGGATCACGGCAATCTATTATTTATTGACCTTCGTGACCATTATGGCCTCACTCAATGTGTTGTTGATAAAGATAGCCCAAGCTTTGCTTTGGCCGAATCAGTGCGCAATGAAAGTGTCATCACCGTTGTGGCAAAAGTTGTAGAACGGACCGCTGACACTATTAATCCACGTATGAACACCGGTGAAATTGAATTAGATGTAGAAGAAGTGATTCTTCAATCAGCAGCTGATATGCTCCCCCTTCAGGTCAACAGTAATGCTGAATTCCCAGAAGATACTCGCCTTACCTACCGATTCCTTGACTTGCGCCGTGAAAAGTTGCACCACAATATTATTTTACGTTCAGCGATTATTTCCTCTTTGCGCCGCCGCATGATTAATCAAGGATTTATGGAGTTTCAAACACCGATCTTGACAGCCTCTTCTCCTGAAGGCGCCCGTGACTTTTTGGTCCCTAGCCGGTTGAACCCTGGTACATTCTACGCCCTGCCTCAAGCGCCTCAAATGTTTAAACAATTATTGATGGTTGCTGGTTTTGATCGCTACTTCCAAATCGCCCCCTGTTTTCGCGATGAAGATGCAAGAGCCGACCGCTCACCTGGTGAATTCTACCAGCTTGACTTTGAAATGTCCTATGTGACCCAAGAAGACGTTTTTGCGGCGATTGAACCTGTTCTTCACGGTGTTTTTGAGGAATTCAGCAACGGCAAAGAAGTTACTCCTTACCCGTTCCCTCGTATTAGTTTCGATGAGTCGATGATGAAATATGGTAATGACAAGCCTGATTTGCGTAATCCCCTCGTCATTTCCGA
Organism: Candidatus Paracaedibacter symbiosus; assembly: GCF_000757605.1. Taxonomy (GTDB): domain Bacteria; phylum Pseudomonadota; class Alphaproteobacteria; order Paracaedibacterales; family Paracaedibacteraceae; genus Paracaedibacter_A; species Paracaedibacter_A symbiosus. The sequence continues at coordinate 360,638 of NZ_JQAK01000001.1, forward strand.
TGTGACGGATGTCTTCCGCGATTCTGACTTTTCCATCTTCGCCAAAGGCATTAATGCAGGCAATATTGTCCGCGCGATTCCAGCACCAAAAGCAGCCGATCACCCCCGAAGTTTTTTTGATAAACTCAACGAATGGGCGCGCAGCATTGGCATGGCAGGACTTGGCTATATCAGCTTTAGTGAAGGGACTGCAAAAGGACCGATTGCAAAATTCCTTGATGCCGCCCGCCTTGATCACCTAAAAGCACTCACTCATGTTGGTGAGGGCGACGCTGTTTTCTTTGTCTGCGATAAACCAAAAACAGCAGCTAAAAACGCCGGTTATACTCGCACGAAATTGGGTCAAGAGTTGAATCTTATTGAACAAGGTGTCTTCAAATTCTGCTGGATTGTTGACTTCCCTATGTATGAATTGGATGAAGATACTGGCAAAGTTGACTTCTCTCACAATCCATTCTCCATGCCGCAAGGTGGGTTGGAGGCGTTACTCAACCAAGACCCTCTCACTATTAAAGCTTATCAATATGACATTGTTTGTAATGGTATTGAGTTGTCCAGCGGCGCTATCCGTAACCACCTACCTGAAGTAATGTACAAAGCATTTGAAATTGTTGGCTATAGCCAGGCGGACGTTGAAAGCCGATTTGGTGGTCTCTTGAATGCCTTTAAGTTCGGCGCTCCTCCCCATGGTGGCAGTGCGCCTGGGGTTGACCGCATGGTAATGTTATTGGCGGATGAACCCAACATTCGTGAAATTATCGCGTTCCCGATGAATCAACAAGCGCAAGATTTGATGATGGGCGCTCCTTCAATAGTTGAGAATGATCGCTTGAAAGAGCTTTGCCTTGAAATAAAAATTCCAGCAAAGCCAAAAGTGGTCGCAGCTCAAGGTGGTTGAGATTTTTGAGTAGTGAAATCTGAGAAGGCGGTTTTCCAGCCCGCCCTCTCGATTAATGCCCTTTCGGACATTTAAATTTATCTTTCGCGACTCACCTTCTCCCGCTAGAAGAAGTGATAGTGAAGCTATGCATTTTAATAACATAACCCTGCAGAATTATCCTACAGCCACAGTAAGAGAAGGTATTTTGCTTAGCTTTTTTATATAATATTTTTATATTACAGGGGGGAGGAAGCTCAAATTTTGTTAAGAGTTTTTGATCCTCGGGCGAGAGACAGCTGGCTATCGTAAGCAAAGACCTACAAGATCGGGGGAGCCTAAACCCCTATATTCACAGCTTCGGGCCGCAGTTCACCCAAATATCATAATAGAAGGATATATCTTATCTCAAAACTCAGACGCCGGTAGTAAGGGGAGAAAAAGTAAAGAGCTTCATGACTATTGTTTTGAAGGGATGGCTCGTGACAATCTCCTCAATCATAAAAAACAGGATATTGTCACGCCGTTTGCACTTTTTGCACTGAGGTGAGAACTAAAAAGAGTTTAAATCTCGTCTTCGTCTTTTTCGACGTCAACGTCAGCCATTTCATCGAGATCTTCACCAAGATCGGAGGTGTCTTCCATCAAATCATCATCCATTGATTCTTCGATATCAACTTCGATATCCAATTCCGGATCCAGCAATACGTCCTCTACTCCAAAAGCAACAACTTTGGCAGCTTCTGCCGCAGCTCTCGAGCGAGTCCGTTTTGTACTGCTCAAAACCTCATAAACACTTCCACACTTTGGACAATTGATGGGTGAGCGTTGTAAGTCGTAGAACCTGGAACCACAACTTTGGCAGGTCCGCTTGACGCCCCACTCTAACTTTACCACGTTAAATCTCCTACAAATTTTAATCTAGTTTACTGACTGTTAATGCGATTAGCCACAATATTAAGTCACTTGTCAAAAACAAAAATGGTTGAAACTTTAAAAAGTTTCTATTTTAATTAATAAAACTATATAAAACACATAATACACAAGATATACTCATTTAGTCTAGGGATTATACATAAACAGTCGCGATGAAAACACCAAATACTTTAACATCTTTTCGCCAAAGCCATTTAAATGGTGTGATTAACGCCGAAATCGGTCTTCCTGGCGATAAATCCGTGTCGCACCGCGCTCTTATTTTAGGCGCGCTCGCCCATGGAAATACACAAATCACTGGCCTTAACACTGGCGAGGATGTGGAATATACTGAGCTTGCTTTAAAAAGTCTAGGTGTTGATATCATTCAGCAATCCCCCACAAGCCGGTTAATTCATGGCAAGAGCGGGTGGAATTTTAAGCAACCTATCAATCCACTTTATCTCGGTAATTCCGGCACGACAGCTCGCCTTTTATGTGGTTTACTCGCTTCTTCGCCTCTTAATATACAGGTATATGGGGATTCATCGCTCTCTCAGCGCCCCATGCGACGCGTGATGACGCCTCTTACAGAGTTTGGCTGTCAATTCGAGGCAACTCCCGAAAACACCCTTCCCCTCACCATTAAGGGCTCGTCCAAACTAGAGCCCATCGATTATGTGATTCCGGTTGCTTCTTCCCAGGTCAAATCAGCTATTATTTTAGCGGCGATGAACACAAAAGGCATCTCCCGGATTATTGAACCGATCAAAACGCGCGATCATACGGAACGTATGCTGCAGTATTTAGACTATCCGATCCATTTTACATTGCTGGAAAGTGGGCATACCCAAATTGATATTGAGGGCAAACACGTCTTCAATGCTAAAGATATTTCTGTACCTGGTGACCCCTCTGCGGCGGCTTACATCGCAGTGGCTGCCATGATCTGTCCCTACTCAACTGTTCGTATTGAAAATCTGTCATGGAACCCGTTGCGCAGTCGCATTTTTAGTATTTTACAAGAGATGGGAGCGAACATTAAGATTGAGAATATCCGCAACGAATGTTTTGAACCAATTGCCGATATCGAAGTCTCAACCAGCTATAATCGGCCTTGCATTATTAAAAGTGAAGATGTCCCCGCCTTGATTGACGAATATCCAATTCTGTCAATTGCAGCGGCATTTGCAGAGGGAACGTCCGTGTTTCATGGCCTTAGGGAACTGCGCTATAAGGAAAGTGATCGCTTAAACGCACTCTATCGCAATTTGAATCTATGTGGTATTGAAACCCATATTCAAGACGAAAGTTTAATCATCAACGGCATTGGGCCAAAACCAATTTTTGGGGGAAAGACCATTAATGCGGGGAAAGACCACCGCATTGCTATGGCGTTTTACATCATGGGATTATCTGCACGTAACCCATTAATTATTCAAGGAACAGATTGCATCCAATCCAGTTTTCCTCACTTTATCAAGATATTTGATGAATTGTCATATTTAAGAGCTGTGTCATAAAAAAGGAGGATTTACCTCTTTTTGCACCTAAAAACCATATTTCTTGATCCCCATAAAAAACGATAAGACTCAAGACGTGCGATGTTTATCTTGACGCTTATTGTTTGTATGTGGCGGATGGGGTGGGATTCGAACCCACGGAGGAGTTGCCCCCTCGCCGGTTTTCAAGACCGGTGCTTTCAACCGCTCAGCCACCCATCCATTGCACCTTTTCTTTTTGCCCGAAATCAGGGATAACGTCAATATTTTTCTAAAAGAAAGGACAAAAGAATTTTCATAACCAATCTATGCGATACTAATTTATGCAAAATCATCCCTCCTTCACTACCATCTCTACCGCTAAGGTCACAGACAATAAAACCTCCTCTTTTCCAACTGTTTCTTGAAATAAAAAAACATGCAAGTTTAATAAAGTTTTATTTTTAATTTAAAAAGTTATTTTATATTCTTGCCACATTTAAATTTTTTTGTTAGATATTTAGATGATTTTTAAGAAGAACATCTTGATTATTGGTACCGCCGTACATACATATAGGATGTCAAATTAATTTTAAGAAAAAAAGATCAATTTAACCGAGGTCTGAGACCTCAAAAATTTAAGGTAGATTTTAATGTTGGAGCATGGTTTAGTCCATGAGTTGAGACTCGCCATTTTAACGAGTCAGCTGCAAGTAGCAGTTCAACCAAAAGTGGATATTAGCACGCTGAGAGTGATTGGTGGTGAGGTACTTTTGCGTTGGCACCATCCAAAATTTGGCTTTATTTCGGCCGAACGGTGGATTACCATTGCAGAATCCCATGGTCTGATGCCACAACTAAATCGCTGGTTAGTTAGTCAGGCTATCTCTTTAATAAAAAAGGGAACCACTCTGTCACCACTATCAATCAATATCTCCCCTACCTCACTGGATAATCAATTTGTCCATTTTTTGATCCAAGAACTGAAACATTATCAAGTTGACCCTTCATTGATTGAACTGGAAATTACTGAATCAACGAATGTTGAGAACCTATCAATGATCAGCCATTGCCTCCGGGTTTTACGCAAAAACGGTGTTATGATTTCCCTTGATGATTTCGGCTCTGGTTATTCTTCTATGCGCTATTTAGTCGAACTTGAAGTGGATAAGCTTAAGATTGATAAAAGCTTTATTCACAAAGCTGAAACGAACAAGAATGCATATCTTGTTTTAAAAAAGATGATTGATTTAGGAAAAGAAATTAATCTTAAAATTCTTTGCGAAGGAATCGAAACAATTCCGCAGCTTGACCTTGTCAAAACACTCGGGGCTGACGAAGGTCAAGGTTATTATTTCGGCAAACCAGAATTGATTAAAGATCAGCTAAAACTCGCCCTTAACTCCCAAAATAGTCTGTTAATAGCTGTGTAAAAAACAAATTTTGGGGTCTTTTAGCCGAAAATTGTACTAAGTTTTGACGGAATAACTCTTCTACCTCAAAAACGTGATGATATTTTTCAACCATAAATTGCCAACATAAATTCGTATCAAGAAATGTTCACCCCCTAATATTCCACAACAATTTTACCCGTGGATGTTCCTGATTCCAGAATAGAATGAGCTTTTTTAAAGTTCTCAGCGATTAAGCCCTTTAAAACAGTGGTAGCCGTTGATTTGACAGCACCTTTCTCAACTAAATCTGCTAGGATATGCAAGATTTCACCTTGGCTTTCCATATCGTATTTATTCAGAGATTTAGCAAACATAAATTCCCAACATACACTCGCAGACTTACTTTTTAAGGAAGCGATGTCTAAAATATCTGGATCATCAATCAAACAAACATCTCCAAAGGGACGAATAATACGACTGAATTCTGGAATGTACTCTGCGGTATGCGTTGTCGAAAAAATGCTATCAAACCAAGGAAGGGTTAAACTTTTCATTCCCTCTAACAGTGTGTTTTCTCGATTAAGAAAACCATCCGCCCCTAGTTGTTGCAACCATTCTTTGGATGATTCACGCCCGTAGGTCACAAATGCTTTTCCTTTTGTAAGGGCTTTGACTAATTGCAAAACAATAGAGCTTACCCCCCCTGCTCCTCCAATAATCAGAAGATTAAACTCCTTATCCGTTGGCACTTTTAGTTTACCAAACAGCCCTTCGTAAGCTGTCAATGACGTCAGCGGTAAGGCAGCAGCTTCTGTAAAAGAAAGAGATTTTGGCATTCGTCCAACTAGACGGGAATCAACGGCATGAAACTGGGCATTAGAGCCTTGACGCATTAAATCGCCGGCGTAATAAACATGATCCCCTCTTTTAAAACCATGAACCTCACTGCCCACATTCACGACAATACCAGCGGCATCCCAACCTAAAATGATGGGCTGACCTGAGATCGATTCACGCGTTTCACGAACTTTATAATCAACGGGATTAACGGAAACAGCTTTCACCTCAACTAATAAATCTAAAGGTTCTAGAGTTGGTTCTTCAATCTCAAGATCGATTAAACTATCTGCTTCAGAAATAGACTTTGACTTAAAATAACCAACAGCTTTCATCATTTTTAAAGCACCGCCCCTTAAGTGTTAGATTTATAGTGAGTTTTCTATAGATTAACTAGAGAGATGTAAATATTTGATTAATTTTAGTAAAACTTTATTTCTGAGCGTCTGCACCTCTTATGAATTTTCGCAAACGTACGTAACCATTCCAATAATTTAGAGTAATTTGAGTGAGATGACTGTGGCCACATTAAAAAACTGATCTCTGTATAAATAGTTTAAAAATGGAAACGTGTGGGCGGACTTAAGCTGCTCGCCATTCTTTTAGGTAATTAAAGATGGTGGCCCGACCCATGTTGAGTATACCTGCAATATAATTAGCAGAATTAGTTGCATTAAAGGCTCCCTGATTAAACAGGCCATAAACCAGCTCTTTCTTTTGCTTGGTATTCAATACTTCAAGATTGAGTTTATTTTCATCTAAAAATTTATGGATAAATAAATGTATCTGATCTTGCCAGTCATTTTTAAACATTTCTTCAGATTCAGCTTCTACTTGGGGTGCCAATAATTCAGTCAAGATCTCCTGAGTTAAAACTAACTTTGACACATCAAAATTAATGCACATGAGCCCTTTTTCATCGCCTTTTTGGTCAACTAAAATGGTAGAGATTGTTTTAATCAGACGACCATTTTTATTTACTTGCGGCGAGGTGCATCGCTCAATCGAAGCCTCAAGAATGTCCAGATTTTCTTCTAATTTGGATAGATCTCCTGTGTTGAGTTTAGAAAGATTACCTTCAACATGATGCACCTTTTGATTATCAAGGTCATGGATAATCACTTCAACAAAAGGGGCATAGATCTTCGCCACCACGCGAGCAACCGGTACAAAACTATTTAAAAATGCCATCCTAGTCCCTAGCTTTTAATATTGTGTTCTACAGCTCTATTTAATAAAATTCTACCCTTAAGCATTGATCCCTTCAAGATACTGAAATATCTTACTAAAGTATTAATTTATGCTGGGAGAAAATGTTTTGTTAAAGGCGTATTGAATAAAAACCTTGCACAGCAGCCTGAAATCCATGATAAATAATATATCATTAGGAGAGATGCCGGAGTGGTTGAACGGGGCGGTCTCGAAAACCGTTGTGCGCTTAACGCGTACCGTGGGTTCGAATCCCACTCTCTCCGCCAACGCTGAAAGAGCTAAGGTTCTCGGGTCTATTTTCATGTAATTACAGCATGTTAATGTGGGCCAGTGTGTGCGCGGCTTAGGAGGAAATTCTCAAAATGACATGCGAACAAGGCGAACGCCCACTGGCTAAAATCTGCTGCGATATTAGAAATTTTGGCTAACAAGGGTCTGTCGTTTAAGTTTAACGAGGTAGCGTATGCGTTGATGGAGCAAATGAAACTGCCCGATAAAGCCATACAGATTTTGAGAGACCAGAAATTAGAAGGCAGTTTTACCCGCCAAGAGGTTTATGATATTCTTAAGCAGATGTATCTCAATCCTCACAAGCATGATACGAATCGCAAGATTATTTTAGAGGCCAGCGGAATTGCTGCTTACCAGGAATCTTCGGGCGCTGTGAAGATTTTACTGACAGATGATGCGCCCCAATTTAAAGGGGTGACCGAACGGCTTGCTTTGTGCTGGATCCACGAAGGTCGTCATTACAAGAAATTAACGCCCTATCTTTATTTGCATCAGGAGGCAGTAGACAATTTCTTAAAGGGTACTGAAGCAAAAGATACGTTCATGACTATTGTTGAAACTGCCAAAAAACACAGCGTCAACGTCTATACTTATCTCCATGACCGCATCACGAAAAAGTACGAAATGCCTTCATTAGCCAGCCTCATAAGAGTGCAAAACCAAACTTTAGCAACCACATCTCCTTAGCCAATCCTTTTTTCCTAAGTTATAAGGATACAGATTATTTTTTTGCATAACTAAAATTGAATGGGTTATAAAAAATAAAAATCATGTAATAGAGGTAATTGAATGAATTTATATAAAATATTTTATTTGTCTTTCCTGTGTTTTACTATGAGTTGTGTTTGTGGAAGCGGTGCATATGGTGCTGATACATTCTTGTTTTCATTTGAGCGAGATGGCCGAAAAAGTTATTTAGTAGGAACTCAGCATGGGATAGATCCTGTGCGCCTTCCTCCAGCATTGACCTCTTGTTTGCTTGAGCGATCTGTTCTGGTGGTTGAAAATACAGATACTCAGAAGCCTTTAGATGAATGTTCTCTTGCAGCTATGGGGGCTCTCAAAAAATCAAATGAGCCTTCTTATATTGAGATGTTAGATAGAAAAGACAGAACTGAGCTTCTTAATTATGTTAATCCATTCCTTTTAGAAAAAGGCGGGCATATTCAAGCTGATCGACTCAATCTGAAAGGATTGTATGCGACCTATATTGGAGGTCATTTTCTCAATGGATTGGATTATTGGTTGATGAGATCTTTCAAACAGAGTCAAAAAGAAATTCAAGGACTTGAAACGAGGGAAGATGTCTCTGCTTTTTTTGAAGATGTGACGTTTGATAATTTTGAGCAAATCATAAAACATCAAGCGGGATTTGGATCCCCAGAGGCCCTAAAAATAGACGAAGATTATTTGTTAGGTGTTATTCCACCTGAAGAAGCGCCTGAGTTTGAAGGGGAGATGCTGCAAAGGAATCCAAAATGGTTAGGCAAAATAATAGACTACCATAGATATTATTCAGAAGGGATGGTTGCAGCAGTTGGTTATAATCATCTTTTTGGTAAAAGTGGGCTGTTAAATCTTCTTTCGCATGAAGGCTTCATCCTTAAGAGAATGAGCGCTACGGGGGATTTTATTGAATTTAAGTTATAATAACAGGGGGGGTAAAGTTAAGTTCTAACTTGGACATCTGAGGGGTGCTTGAGCAATCGCTCGTTGCTTAACCATAAGTTATAGAGGGGATACCAACAGCCTTGGGAATAAAGGTAAAGAGTTTTTGAAGACAAAAGGATCCCTAAAAGACCTACAATTTTAAAACAGGAATTTTACTTGATCTTGAAACAGAGAAATTTCGCTGGAAGGTAAGCTCCCTCCGCCAAAACAAACAAACGATAAGAATCAAGATATAAGCATCGCGTGTCTTGAGTCTTAATAAAGTCGGATTTCCAGGAATAATCTATCTATTTCCCCAGATAGGGAAAATTTGTCAGGCAAAAACGCAATACCCCCTCGCCAAAATCATAATAACTTCTATCTTATAGACTGCAAATACTCCTAATGAGCTTAGATCTATGCAGAAACCAACTATTTTTTCTAAAAATAGTGTACCCAATAGACTAACTCACTTTTTTCCACTACTCAATAAGAGATTATGGAATTGATTATGCAGACAGTAAATCTGAGCCCGGGGATGGAAAACAGAGAGTTTAATAGTGAGGGTTATCTTGAAACTCACTTTGACACCCGGGGTGATCCCTATATGGCGATGATCGCAGAAAGCGATAATCTTCTCAATATTTACTACCACTTAAGATATGAAGTATTCTGTGAAGAAAGGAGATTTATTGCACCGCGCGCAGATTTACTTGATAAGGTTGAATCTGACAATCATACGATTCACCTACTCTTGTACCATCAAGAACTAGACCTATTTGTAGGTGGGGTTCGGATGATTCTCCCCCAAACAGAATATCCTTTTAATGCGCTTCCTGCGATTGAATTGGATGATTCTCCCTTTCACCAACAATTTATCGACCATACTCTTTACGTTCCCCGATCAGACTACCATGGGAATTTCAAGACTCTTAATCTCTAAGAAACGGATGGGAATCATTCGAAATCATCTCGACAAACAACTATTAAACCAAACTGCTCCTTCCCTAGCTTATCTTTTTAAAAAAAATCTATCAAATCTCAAAACAACAGCATCTAACCCATTTTCTCTCCATTCAAGCACCCGCGTTAATCTATTTAATGCAGACACTTTACGTGCCGGTAATAAAAATTGGTCAGCCAGTACATTATATTGGTAAACTGAGACAACCTTGTTATAATTCTTTTGAAGATATTGTAAAATATACAAAAACCCACCATCAAAAGTTTTATAATTTTTATGTAGGTGAGTAAAACATGTTTGGTTGCCAAGAAACCATAATAAAATTGCAACTTAATGAGAAAGATGCCCTAAAAAGATGGCCGCGCCTCCAATCATTCTGGAACTCATTCAAAAGCTAAAACCACTACAGAGGGTTTATAGCGAACAAGGATCAGAGATCCGCCTTGTTGGTGGTTGCGTCCGTGATGCTCTCCTTGGCAAGATGGCAGCAGATATTGATTTAGCAACCCCCCTCCCCCCTAAGCAAGGAATGGCGGCGCTGCGCCAAAAAGGGATTGTCTGCATTCCCACTGGTATAGACCATGGGACTTTCACTGCGCTTATCGATAAGCAACCTTACGAGATCACAACTTTAAGGCAAGATATCACAACCGATGGCCGCTGGGCTGAGGTTGCTTTTACCAATAATTGGCAAGAAGATGCCATGCGCCGCGACTTAACCATCAATGGGCTTTACGCCGATTTTAATGGGACGATTTATGACTATTTTAATGGTATTGCCGACCTTCGGGATGGCATCGTTCGCTTTATCGGCCGGGCCGAAGACCGTATTACAGAGGACTACTTAAGGTTACTGCGCTTATTTCGCTTCCATGCCTGGTATGGTAGACAACCCCTTGATACTGAGACTTTGGCGATTTGTGAGCGCCTGGCGCCAAAGCTTCTCACTTTGTCCAAAGAGCGTATTACCAAGGAAGTTCTGAAGTTGCTAGAGGCGTTAAACCCATTGTTGAGCCTGACGCAAATGGCAGAACATAAGATTCTGGAAGTTTTATTCCAGAACTATAATTTGGCGAATCTCAAGCGTCTTCTCATCCTAGAGGAAATGGTGCATCTCCCCCCTTCTCCTTTACGCCGCCTAGTGGTTTTGACGAAGTTCTGTCTACCTAGTTCACACAAAGATAATGCAAGCAGAGGGACAAAGCCTACGTTATTTCGCTTTTCCAACGCCCAAAAAACCTATATCCATAAGATATCGACTTTAACTCAAGCGCCACTATTTAACACCACGACTTATCGTTATTATTTGACCGTGGAGTCAAAAGAAATCGTGCAGGATGCCCTTATTGTGAAATATATTCAAGAAGCAATAGAGAACCCTGCATTACTCACCTCAATCATGTTGGATATCGCGGCGACTTCCATTCCTCCTCTTCCCATTACAGGAACAGACTTAATAGCTATAGGGGTAAAGGCCGGACCTGAGATTGGTAATATACTCATCCATTGTCGCCACTGGTGGGCAGAAAAGGGGTTCCACCCATCCAAAGAAGAGTGCATCCTGTGGGTAAAGCAACATCTTAAGGGATAACAATAAAATGTCAACGACTCTTCTTTTTTAAGCGCCGCTTTAATCTTGATGCCAGCACAATTGGGTACCAATGGGATGGCTGCGACCATTATCGGCGGAGTGATTGAGTATAAAAAATTTGATAAGGTAAGCATAGATTCTGAAACGCTCAAAATCTCTGGCAAAACAATTAGCCCCACCTACGAATTCACCAACCACAGCGATAAAGATATAACCACGGATGTAGCGTTTTCACACCCTGCTTCTCCTGTTACTTTAGGCGATATAGTACGAGTATTTCCTGATTGGAATGAGCTTTATCATGCGCAAAGTCTCCTTGATGATATTAAAAAAGAAAGCCTTGCCAAAGAGAAAACACCAAAACGTACACTTCTTTCCCGAGAATGCGGCGCGCCATTTACTGATTTAAAGATTCTTTTTATCGACCTGATGAATTTTCAGGGAAAGTAGCTCTTGAAATTGGAAGGAATAGAACCTTATAAATAGAATAAAGGACTATCGGTGAGACGACGTTCTGTGAACAACATTTTATGAGGATGATTTTGAGATGTTTTTGGCGCAAATAGCCAAAAAAAACATCCTCTTCCTCTAAATGGCTTTACGTTAAAAAATTGAAAAGGCTTCGAAAAGATGGGATTTAATTGTGGTATTGTTGGGTTGCCCAACGTTGGTAAGTCAACTTTATTTAATGCGTTAACCGCAACGGCCGCTGCGGAAGCTGCCAACTATCCATTTTGCACGATTGAGCCTAATACAGGCAGGGTAGGTGTTCCTGATTCACGTTTGGAAACTGCAGCTAAAATTACTGCCTCCGCAAAAATTATACCGACTCAACTAGAGGTTGTCGATATTGCCGGGTTGGTGCGTGGCGCCAGTAAAGGCGAAGGGTTGGGCAACCAGTTTTTAGGTCACATTCGCGCTGTTGATGCGATTATTCATGTGTTGCGTTGTTTTGAAGACGATGATATCACCCATGTTGACGGCCACGTTGACCCGCTGCGGGATCTAACCACTATTGAAACAGAATTGATGCTGTCAGATATGGAAAGCTTGGAACGCCGCATTATCAGCCTTGCCAAAAAAGTCAAATCGAATGACATGGAAGCAAAAGCGTTGATGCCGATCATGGAACGCGCACTCAAGCACTTGCAAGACGGTCATATGGCCAAAACTCTTGAGGTCAGCCGTGATGAGGTTCATCTGTTCAAACAACTACAGTTAATCACAGCAAAACCAATCTTGTACGTTTGCAATGTTGCCGAAGGCGATGCAGCAATAGGGAACAAGTTTACACAGCAAGTCTTTGATTATGCATCCAAAAATGGCGCCAGAGCTGTGACAATTTCTGCCGCCATTGAAGCCGAAGTTTCCGGTCTTGATTCAGCTGAAGAACAACAAGAATTCCTGGAAAGCTTAGGACTCAGCGAGACTGGCTTAAAGCAAATCATCCGCGAAGGATATAAGTTGTTAGATTTAATTACCTTTTTTACCTGCGGCCCCAAAGAAGCCAGAGCCTGGACAACCTTTAAAGGCGCAAAAGCACCTCAAGCAGCCGGAGAAATCCACACTGACTTTGAACGCGGTTTTATCTGTGCAGAGACAATTTCTTATGACGATTATGTCGCCTGTAATGGTGAAGCTGGCGCCAAGGCTGCAGGAAAACTACGACTTGAAGGCCGGGATTATGTCGTTCAAGATGGTGACGTTTTTCACTTTAGATTTAATGTGTAGTAGTCTTCCTTCGTACGCTTAATGAGCCCCCTATAGAGTGGATCCGGCCCATCCCTGCGCTGTAAAGAGCACCACTTTGGGCTGGATTCACTATAAATTATTCTTTAGCTTGTCATCCTTTTATTTCTACCAAAATAATAAAAATAAATAGATATTCTCTTCTCCTACTCTTCCTTTGAGGATAAACAAAATGCTCGAGACTTAGAAGATTTCAAAACATTTCTTTACAATAGAGAAAATGAGAATGGCAGACGGAACTCTTCTACCGAGTTCATACGTAATAAATAGATATCCTCTTCACAAAAAAACCGGCTGTGCTTAGCCGGTTTTTTGTTTAATGTCTTAGAAAGCTTCCATTGGTGAGTTAAGAGTGATTCACCAATGTTTCAATAACAGCCTCATTAATTGAGACTTTACCATGTTGGCGCAAATGCACAATATAAGAAGCCTGAACGTCTTGTTGTAACATATTCTTTAATGAATCACCCAAAGCAGCCATTTTATCTTTTTCCTTAGCCAGATCGAATGGGACAACTTTTTGCAGCATAATTACTGCAAATCCATCTTCTGTCGGCCCATATGCTGCCTTGTTAGCTTCCAACACAAAACCTTGGCGAAGCATGTTTGCAGAAACACCCTCTAGTGGTTTTTGTTGTTTTTGTGCATCAACCCGGCTAATTGGCTTGAGAACTTTAGGAGTTAAACCATTTTGTTTCGCAAATTCTATCAATTTTGCCACTGAGTCAGCTTCTTTAACGAGTTTTTGCGCTACTTCTGCAGCTTTTTCTTGTTGTTTAATTTCTTTCCAAGAAGCCTCTACCTTGTCCTGGATTTGATTTAATTCTGGGATTGTTTGGGGGATAACCTTATCAACATGCGCCACAACCGACGTTCCATTGGCAGCCTCAAGAACATTAGTATCACCGCCTTCAGGGAGGGTCAATACATTGTCTAAAAGCAAACTTTGATACTCAGCCGGCAACGCTGATTTTTTAGACGCATCCAATCCATTTTTATCAACCATATCAATGACTTGAACTTGAAGATTATGCTCTTTAGCCACCTCAGCAAACTGGGCCCCGCCAGCCAAGGCATCTTCAATTTTATTTTTCAACTCGTAAAGCTGGTCATTGACCTGATCGTTTTTCAGATCATCAGCAAGTTGTCCCTTAACCGTCTCAAAACCTTGGACATGTTCTGGCACAATTTTTGTCACGATAAAGACGACATATCCCAGAACTGAATCAGCTGGCTGAGACGCATTGCCAGCAGTTAACCCAAAAATCACATTGCTGTGGTCGGCGGTAAATTTATCAGGAGTTGCCTGTTCAAACTTACGGATGTCTGCTTTATATTGCTTGGCGACTTCCGCGATGGTTTTACCATCATTGAGCGCTTTGGAGGCTGCCTCTGCTGTTTCCCGAGAGGCAAAAATCAACTGTGTTACATCGCGATTTTCAGGCAAAACAAAGTTTACCTTTCGTGTCTCATATTCTTCACGTACCTTAGCCTCGTCCACCTGAATGCTGTCACGAACCACTTTTGGATCAATCACCAAAAGAGAAAGCTTGCGATATTCAGGTTGCGTAAATTCAGCCTGGTTTTCTTTAAAAATTTGTTCTAGCTCAGCTTCTGTCGGTGTCTCCGTTACCCGCATTTGCGCTAAAGGCACGCTCACCACAGTAAAGACGCGTTGTTGTTGAAGACCTTGAAAAATCTTTTCCTGATAAAACAACGGTAATCTCACGCCCGAACTGAGAGATCCAAACAGCTGTTGTTGCAACAAACTATCTCGAATTTCTTTGATAAAACCCCTCTCTGTCAATCCACTATTGGCAACTAGGGTATCAAATTTGTTTTTATCGAACTGGTTATTCGCATTTTTAAAAGCAGGAATCGATTGGATGTGTATGCGAACGGCATTATCTGTTGCCACCAATCCTAGATTATGGATGGCTTCTTTAACAATTTTTGCATCAATCTGATCATCAAGAACACGCTGATAAAGCTTCATTTTCTTAATTTCTTCAGAAGAAATTTTGCCTTTCGACATTACTTGAAAATTATTAATTACGCGCTGATATGCGTGTAAAAACTCTTCCTGACTCACACTACTTCCCCCAACTGTTGCAATGGGACGCATATTTGAGTAGTTACGAAAAACATCACCTACTCCCCACAAAGCAAAGCTAGCGACGAGGACGCCAAACAATATTTTAATAAAAAGACCACCAGAACGTTCACGAAATATTTGCAGCATTATTTATACACATTTATTGTATCGTTAAATATCTATACCCAAAGTACCTGAAGAGTTGAGGTTATGGCAAGCAGATTTGAGGTAAAGCCAGAAATCAACTTCTTACGTTATTTTAGTATATACATAGTGTATATAAAACACCATAATTTGAATCAACTGGAAACATTGCTTGGAGAAGAAATGTCTAAATTAATTGTCGCAAATTGGAAAATGAATGGTTCACTTTTCTTTATCGAATCCTTTTTTTGTAACTTAACCTACGCTGATAAGAATCAAGTGGTTTTCTGCCCCCCTTTTCCCTATCTAACCGCGGTAAAATCTTATTTGTCCAAGGCTAATTATGCCCTTGGCGCCCAAGATTGCCACGCCCAAGATGCAGGCGCCTTTACAGGCAATACCAGTGCTGCAATGGTGCGGGATGTCGGCGGCACTTACGTTATTTTAGGGCACTCCGAACGGCGCCAATACCATCAAGAAACCAACGGCCTTGTTAGACAAAAAAGTCTAAATGCTCTTAAAAATGATTTAATTCCAATCATTTGTGTGGGGGAGACTTTGACAGATCGCGAGTCTAAAACACACCTTGATGTAGTCAAACAGCAGCTGATTGAGTCTATCCCTGACACACCAGAATCGGTTGTTATTGCCTATGAACCTGTTTGGGCCATTGGCACGGGTCTCTCTGCAACCCTCCATGATATTGTGGAAATGCATCAGATGATCGCCAATTATATTAACAACAAATACAAGATTCTCTATGGGGGCTCGGTAACAGCTGAGAATGCAAAAGAGATCCTCTCGCAACCCCATGTTGATGGTGTTTTGGTTGGCGGCGCTAGTTTAAAATCTGACCTTTTCAGCACCATTATAGCGGCTTAGCAGCCTATAAAATCAAACGAATGCCAATTTGACATAATAATGTTTTCTCTTCACCAAAAAATCTGAAAAAGCCAGAAATCGGCTTCTTCAGGTATTTTGAGTATAATTAGGGGAATATAACTGCAACGTTTTGGCAGTATTCCTTAATTGATTCCTTCAATTTTTTGAACTCCGCCGAGTTGATTTCAGCAGCAGAAATAAAGCTTTTCAGAATCACCACATCCTCTGCAATTACTGTATTCCCTTCTTGTAGATCACACTTTCTAATTACTTTTAGCCACGGCGTTACTAAACTGAAATCAAGCTTTGAAAGGTCCTTACCATTGATATCTTTGATAATCTTTTTGCGTTTCAGGGTTGAGGGTGTCCCCACATACATCGTTCCTTCTTGACCATCAACCGTTTGTGTATAAACACCTCCCCAAGTTGAATCAATAGAAACCCCATGTCCCAGATTGGTCCGTAGTAAATTATTTTTCTGACTAAAGGAAAACTCAACCCTCAGCGACTCTGGCACAATACGGGCACGCAAGTCCGGCAAATTCACAATTTTATTGAGAGGCGTTGCCTCGCCACTAATCATTTTAATAACTTTTTCTTGGACTGCTTGCTCTGAATCAAAAAGAGTAGCACCAGCAATCGCCAAAGTATCTTCTCCTGTAAGAATTACTTTCCCTTTAACATTCTGCAAGTCACCATTCAGTTCAATTTCTGATTCAACAATTGTTTTAGCACTTTCAGGATCCACATCTGAAATCACGTCATACGATGGATGTTCTAAATCCAGAACGACTGCTGGCCTGTTAGCAATATCAGGAAAAATCTTGCCCGCAATGCTCATCACATTGGTGGGATCAACCCAAAAAATCTTGCCATCTTTATCAGTTACCTTGACAATTGCGTGATTTACACCTTCAACCGATGGTAGTAATTTTTGCGGTGCCAAATACCCAGCTCCCCGTATAACAAGTGCCACATGTGCGTTGTGACCTAAGGCTTTGAGTATCGCGACAGTTGCCGCAGAAAAATCTTTACAGTCACCCGTTGCACTTGTCACAGTGACCTTTAATGATCGCGGGGAAAACCGCCCTTCAATTGTTGTGCGATCACTCAAATAGCGAATCTTTTCAGCAAGCTTGGATGTCACAATATTAATTTGATCACTCAATGTCGCCCCTTTTACGGCTTCTTGCTTAATTTCTTGCAACAACGGGGGCAAAGGTTCATCAATCACAGTTTGGAAACCTAAAGCTGAAGCTTTGGCAAAATCATCAAAGGAATTAAAGGTTGAGACTGCAAAGCGCGTTGCATGATCATCACTCAAAAAGCTATTATGGGGCTCATTAACTAGCTCCTCATAAAACTTTTCACCTTCTTTGAGATGCAGTGAAATAAGTTGCTTTTCGCCTTCTTTTTTCTCCGTCATAACAAATTTTTGACGGGGATCGTTCAGCATAATATGAAGCGGCAAATGAGAGGTAATATTAACATTACAGTGGGTCCAAACTCCCTCTTGTCCTAAATAAAAACTGCGCGAGTAATAGTTTGGAAACGGTTGTTTAAAAATCGTAAGCTTGAACTTCAGGTAAATAGTCGAGCCCACGGAAACGTTCGGATAGGTGACAGACGCCTGCATCATTTGGTCAAAACCATTAGGCTCACTCACCACGGGTTTGATCTCAATGTTTTTTGAAGGCACTTTGGTTTCAAGGCCATCATGGATGGATTTTGCCTCAAGAATCTCTATTTTTTGGATATTCTGATTAAAGAAAGTGCGAAAAATACCAAAGTTCTCCCGCCCAGTCTCATTTAAGATCTTAACCCGATACTCAACAATTTCTTCGCTGCTATCAGCCTTGATTGTAATATCCCGATTAAAAAGCTCATACTGAATCGGTGCCTCTTCCGGATTTGCCCATCGCCCCTCCCCTGTTCCGGCACAAAACAAATGAGCCATCATTATCAAAATAGTTTTTAAGGAGTAAGTTTTTTTAAGCATATTAGAAGCTGTTGTCCTAGTAATTTTATTGTGACTTTAGCTTATAGGATGCCCATCGTCCACAAGAAAAAGCCTCTTAGGAAAGGTCCAAAGAGGCGTTAAGGAAACACAACATCTTTTATGAATACAACATCACCAAACTTGGATTTTCTTCTTCTATCGGATCTTGGATATAATCCTTCAAAATATCTTTACCAGTCGCTTTATCAATCTTCAGAGAACTTCCTATATATTCTTGAATATTAAAGGTTTTCTCTTCCATAATCTTAGAGATCATTGGGTTAATAGCACGTGCCCCTGTTTGTTGCCGTAACGCAGCCTCTGCAATATAATCAATGACGTCATCAGTAAATTTAAGATCTATGTTATAGGCTATTTTATATTGGTAAATGTGCTGTTGTAAAAATGAATTTTTTGACGTCAACATAATCTGCTTAAGATCTTCTTTACTAAGGGGAGAAAATGGCACAATATTGCATAAACGCCCCGCTAACTCTGGCAGCATCCCATAACTTGCAAGTTTTTGAGGAGTAATGATCGGGATTTTTCTTCTACTCTTCTTGTTTTGTGAATAACTATCTTCAGAAGAAATAAGCCCAGCAAACGCACCGCCTGCAATCCATAAAATGTTCGCTGTATTAAGAGTACCATTAGTGAGGGTTACCTCCATCCCCTGAATTGCGGGAAGAAGTTCTTGTTGAACCCGTTTAATGATCTCAAAATCGCCCCTTCCTCTGGTACAAAGCTTATCAATTTCGTCAATAAAAACAACCCCCTGCTCTGCTTTTTTAATAACCAACTCATTGTTTATATTTTCTTTTGGGAGAAGGCTTTGTGCGTTAGAATATAATTTTTCAAAAAGATCCTGCCATTTACCCCCCACATATCCCTGAGCCGTCCATTCCGTGGCATTCCCTACAGCAAACGGAACTTTTAACATTTTAGATAAAACAGCGAGGCTGGATGTTTTACCACATCCCGTGGGCCCCACTATTAAAATATTTGGTTTTTCAAGGAATAAACTATGCAAATTGGAGTTTTCACGTAATCGACCTGTGACAAGATGTTGATGCATAAATGTCGCCAATGATTTCATGGCTTCATCTTGAGCTATCGTATGTTTAATAAGTTCGTCATGTATCTCGTGTGGAAAAGGTATGCCTGTCAGATCAATGTTTTTTTGCTTTTCAGTTGTTATAACGATAGGTTTTTCGTCTCCTATCTCTTCTTTTTCCTTAATAAGAGATTCAAGAAGTAGATTTTCTGATAGAAGCCCCCCAGAGTCTATCAGATCTGTGGGTTTCTGATCTTGGGCATACGCCCCAAATTCAAAAAAGGTACCACAAACGAGCAGAAACGAAATTTTTTTTAAAAATACAGATAAGATCATGGATGCACCTACAAATATATTTTGACATACCCTCTTCGCCATATAAAAAACGGGTTGCTTTACCGTTTCTCACAGCTAAAAATCAATACAGTTAATTCCAGCACATAAACCTTAAGCAAAAGTTAAGTGCTGGCTATTTTTGGAATAATATTACTTAAATATAATAACAAGCTTACATTTAGTTTTACTTAAATAGAGTTTACCAACATTAATATTAACATTCGCTGAAAAACTGGCACTCTTTAACTGTTTTATTGGTTATATTTATAGGAGGAATAGGGGCGTTTATAACCATTACCTGAAGATGCACGTTACTATGCATCGTCAGGTAGTTTGAGTATATATTAGATCTATTGACTCTATGAGCAGCATTCAATCGCTAAGGCAACGGCTTCCCCACCACCTATGCAAAGGGTGGCGATGCCACGCTTCAACCCCCGATTTTGCAAAGCATGAAGCAGAGTGACAATCAAGCGTGTACCACTGGCTCCCACAGGGTGGCCCAGAGCACAAGCGCCACCATTCACATTCACCTTCTTGTGAGGAATCTTATGGTCATGCATTGCTGCCATCGTTACTACAGCAAAGGCCTCATTGATTTCGAACAAATCAACATCGTCCGCATCCCAATCAAGCTTTCTCAACAGTTTGTCAATGGCGCCCACAGGAGCTGTCGTAAACCATTCTGGGTCGTGGGCAAAGGTTGCATGTCCCTTAATCACCGCCAATGGCTGATAATGATTTTCTTTGGCATAATCCGCGGTCATCAACACAATAGCAGCCGCCCCATCTGAAATTGAGGCAGAGCTTGCTGCTGTCACTGTGCCATCTTCTTTAAAGGCTGGGTTGAGTTTGGCAATTTTATCAATATTAATTTTTGTGGGAGTTTCATCAATAGAGACAGTTTCTTCACCTTTTTTGGACTTAATAATGACCGGAATGATCTCTTGCTGAAACGCTTCTATTTCAATTGCTTTCATTGCGCGTCTAGCTGATTCTCGGGAAAACTCATCTTGATCTTCGCGGCTAAATTTATATTTTTCAGCAGTGTCTTCGGCAAATGTCCCCATCAAGCGCCCTTTGTGATAGGCATCTTCTAAACCATCATAGAACATATGATCGTAAATTTTGCCGTGACCGATACGATAGCCACCTCGCGCTTTTTCTAACAAATAGGGGGCATTGGTCATGCTCTCCATGCCTGCAGAAACAATCACATTAGTTTCCCCAGCGCGAAGTTGATCATAAGCTAACATCACCGATTTCATGCCCGAGCCACACACCTTATTGACTGTTGTACAGGGAACAGTGTTAGGGACTCCAGCTCCGATTGACGCCTGACGTGCGGGTGCCTGTCCTAACCCTGCAGGCAGCACACAACCCACATAAACTTCTTCAACCTTTTCAGATGATAAATGGATAGATTCCAGCGCCCCTTTGATAGCAATTGAACCAAGCTCTGTTGCCATAAGGGCGCTTAAAGCCCCTTGAAAAGAGCCAAGCGGGGTGCGTTTTGCCGCAACAATAACAACATCTTTACGAGACACAGAAATTCTCCATCTATTTATTTTTAGGTTCATCCATACCGTGAGCCACCGCATTAAAAATAACTGCTGCCTCATACCTTGGGTTATCTTCCATCTAGCTCGAGGATAACATGGGGTTCTGACAACTTTTACTCAAATTTAAGTAAGGTAACTTTTTAAGATTATCACAAGACAATTAAGGATGAACACTAGTAAAAATAGAGTTAAAAATACATTGAAAAAAACTTCCTCGTTACTTATATCAACCTCATATGTTTATTCATTAAGAATTCATTAAGAAAGAAAAAAATTATGAATCACAAAAATCTTCTCAAAAGCATCATTCCAACCCTTATTTTTGGTTTTTATTCTTCTTGCAATGCCGCACAACCTGATGACCATGCAGAGATGATGGCGCTCGCTGTCCCTGCACTGAAAAAAGCCCTTGAAGTTGTCGATACAAAAGTTATTGATACACTTATTGTCACAACATGTGCGGCTTACGGTTCACATATAGGCGAAGCTACTTCCATTCGCATAATGGAAAAAATTAATGATTCGATGGGGATAATAAGCCGTTTTAGACCGCAAGACCGTTACGAAGACGACTTTGGTAGATACCTTGGAGGAATTACTGGTTATCACATGGGAAAGTTTATTGTCCATCTTCGTCATAAAATCACTGATCCGCTTTTTCCGCAACTATATGACCTTGCTGCGGCAAGCCTCAATGCCAGCAAAACTTTAGTTGAAAATTTTGTGGATAGAACGTCTGGCTATATGTGTTCTAAACTTAGAGGTGCAACAGAATATTTGAACGTCTATGCCCAAAAGAAGAATACCTAACGCTTCACTATAAAGTTATTTCGATAATCATTATTGGGCGCCTCGAGAAGCGCCCGCAATGATCACAAACTAAGGACAAAAGCTTTTTATTCAGCTTTCTTCTTTTTAGTTGTTGCTTTTGGTTTAGCTGCCGCTTTTTTAGGTTTTGTCGCCGTAACCCGCTTTGGTTTCCCCGCTGATTTCTGTTTCTTAGCCTCGACCAATTCTACCGCACGGTCAATGCTAATGGTAAACATATCTTCGTTTTTTGGAATAGAGGCAAAAACATCGCCGCATTTAACATATGGCCCAAAACGACCAATCCCAACCACCATCAACTCACCCGTTTCTGGATACGTTCCAATTTTTTTCGGCAATTGTTTTAAACTAAGCGCCATCTCAAGCGTCACTTGCGTCAAATCAACACCGGCTGGAATAGCAACACGCTTTGGCTTATCGACTTTGGGTTTTTCTTTTTCCCCTTAGAAGAAGTTTCTAGTGGAGGGGGGGCTTGATCAACCTCGCCGTCCCACTGCAGGTAAATCCCATAAGGACCTTTACGCAAAGTAATTTGCGCTTTTGTCGCTGGATCAATACCAATAACTTTAGGTTCATCTGCCTGAACCATCTCAACATTATCCCCGCCATCGCCGCCAACAGTCCGGGTATACTTACATTCAGGATAATTGGAGCACCCAATAAAGGCCCCATAACGACTCAGTTTGAGGCTAAGCTTACCCTCGCTACATTGAGGACATTTACGCGCACCTTCCTCATCGCCATGGAATAAATGGAAAGCCATGTCTTTTTCAAGCGAATCTAATACTTCAGTGATCCTGAGCTCTTTCGTCCCATCCACGTTTCCTTTAAAGGCTGTCCAGAACTCAGTCAAAACATCACGCCATTTGCGAGTACCGGTTGAGATTTCATCTAACTCTTCTTCCAAATGCGCCGTAAAATCATATTCCACATAGCGTTTGAAAAAGTTGACGAGGAAAGAGGTCACCATGCGACCACGGTCTTCAGGGATAAATTGACGTTTTTCTAGGCGTACATAATCACGTTCCTGCAGCACATGCAAAATAGAGGCATAGGTGGATGGACGTCCAATCCCTAACTCTTCCATTTTTTTAACCAGGCTCGCTTCGGTGTAGCGTGGTGGTGGTTGTGTGAAGTGCTGGTTTGGATTCACAGCTGTCACTGTTGCCGCTTCTCCTTCATTAATGACGGGTAATAATCTGCCATCCTCATCGTCAGAAACAGCATCATCCACCCCTTCTTGATATACCTTCAAATATCCGTCAAAGGCCAGGGTTGACCCTGTCGCACGCAAGATAATCTGCTTGTCCGTTGATTCAATATCAACACCAACTTGGTTGAACACAGCCGATTCAATTTGCGAGGCAACGGTACGCTTCCAAATCAGTTCGTAGAGTTTTAACTGAGAATCATCAAGATATGCGGAAACTTCACTTGGATGGCGTAATACAGACGTGGGGCGTATGGCTTCGTGGGCTTCTTGCGCGTTCTTGGCTTTGTTTTTAAACTGGCGCACAGTGGCTGGCACATAATTATTACCATAAGTATCCCCGACAAATTGGCGGATATCTTTGATAGCCTCATCAGAAATGAACACACTGTCGGTACGCATATAGGAGATCAAACCTGTTAATTCCCCGGCGATTGGCACCCCTTCATAGAGTTTTTGGGCAATTTGCATCGTGCGGCTCGCACTAAAGCCAAGTTTGCGCGACGCTTCTTGTTGCAAGGTGGAGGTTGTGAATGGGGGGGCCGGATTTCGCTTAACTTGTTTTTTCTCAACAGATTTAATGCTGTACTGGCGCTCTAAAATCGCTTTGGCAGCTTGTTGTGCCTCGTCTTCGTTTTTGATATCCATCTTGTCGAGTTTTTTGCCGAACAAGTAGGTTAATCGCGCCTGATAGCTTTGGTCTTTGGTATTGAGCATATCCGAGACCAGAGACCAATATTCCTGTGTTTTAAAAGCTTCAATTTCATTTTCACGCTGGACAATTAATCGCAAAGAAACAGATTGCACACGACCAGCTGATTTGGACCCAGGTAATTTGCGCCACAAGACGGGTGATAAAGTAAACCCAACAAGATAATCAAGAGCACGACGCGCCAGATAGGCATCGACCAATTGCTGATTAATGTCGCGTGGCGATTTGAGGGCCTGCTGAATTGCATTTTTTGTGATTTCATGAAAAACAATGCGGCGCACTTTATGATCAACGAGTGATCCCTGACTGCGTAAAACCTCCTGAACGTGCCAAGAAATAGCCTCCCCTTCTCTATCAGGGTCGGTAGCGAGGTACAATTCATCCGCATTTTTAAGCGCTCGAGCGATGTCTGCGACATGCTTTTTTGACCGATCATCCATTTCCCAGATCATGGAAAATTGATCATCAGGCTGAACAGAACCATTTTTTGAGGGCAAGTCGCGGATATGGCCATAGCTTGCCAATACCTCAAACTCGTTCCCTAAATATCTGTTAATTGTTTTAGCCTTTGCCGGTGATTCGACAACAACAACTTTTTTCATTTTCTACCTGGCAAATACAATTCGTTAACACTTACACTAAAAAGACAAATTTCTATTTTATAGTCATGGCAAAAGGGGGGGGCCATAAGAACCGTTCCCGCCGCGCCACCTAAAACAAGTTCAGCATGACCCATAGGGATTATCAACCCCTAAAACAAAAGTCTAATTTTTTAACGCGAAATCATCCCATTGGGATAACGCACAATCAACCCACTTAATTCCAACTCTAAAATAACCGTCAGCAATGAGGCAGCGGAGCAGCCATATTGAGCTGCGATCGCTTCAATTGCAATAGGATTTGTTGAAAGATCTTGAAAAAGTTGATCTCGCAATGACATTTCCGGCACTTCTTCAGCAAAAACAGGGATAATATCCTCAGCTAATTCATAGTGGTCTTCGGGTTCGGCTATATGTTTTTTGATTTGGCGCCCTTCTAAAACAGAAATTACATCGGCAACTGATTCAATCACATGCGCTCCTCGTCGCAATAAATCATTCGTGCCTCGACAACGTGGATCAACCGGAGAACCTGGTACCGCAAATAATTCTTTCCCCTGCTCAAGGGCAAAATTTGCTGTAATCAACGACCCAGATCTAAGCGCTGCCTCAATCACGACAACCCCTTGACTTAACGCCGAAATCAGGCGATTGCGCCGAGGAAAATGCATTGCCGAGGGGTGCATGGTGAGTGGCATCTCACTAATAATACAACCAGTTTGTTGAATTTTAGCATAAAGATCTGCATGTTCAGGCGGATAGATAATATCAACACCACCAGCTAACACAGCAACTGTCCCCTTTGCCAAGGCACCTAAGTGGGTGGCCCCATCAATACCACGCGCTAGCCCTGACACAATCACCCAGCCATAATTCCCAAGGTCCGTCGCAAGGTGTTTGGCAAAATTTCGGCCTGAAAGTGAGGCATTTCTTGCGCCCACAATAGCAATAACCTTTTCATGCTTCAGTGCCTCAAGACGGCCCCGTACTGATAAAATCGGCGGACAATCCGGCAATAGTTTGAATGAGCTAGGAAAAGCGGCCTCATAGGCTGAAAGCAAATGAATCCCGCGCTTTTTATGAGTATCAATTTCATTTTGCGCTTGATCAAGTGACTGAACAGTGATTCTTTTTTGACCAAGGGGATCTGCTAATGACAAATAATCTATCGCGGCCTTTGGCGATCCGTATTGGCGCACCAATTGCCAAAAGGTAATTGGTCCGACATTTTCAGACCGAATTAACTGCAAACAATATAATAAAGAGAATGGATCATTATTCATGTGCAGCACCATAACAGCGATGTCCTGAATTGAAAAGTTAAATTTAAACTTACGTAATTTTTATTCTCAAACCACAAAAAAGGGAGAGCAAAATCTCTCCCCTTTAAGCTCTCAATCCTATTTCCTAGTCAAATCAGACGTTTTCCTTTTTTATGAGAATCTTTAGTCTTCTCTCCTTCTGAATTCTTTTCTGAATCATTTATCAAATCTGCTTTTCTTTTACCCTGCTCAGTTTTATTTGTAGAGTGTTTACCTGCAAGCTTATTAGCAGCATACTTGCCAAATATACCATTCCATTCATACAGACCTGCTGCCATTAAATGGTTGGTTATAGCATGAGATGACAAACTTACTTTTTTTGCAATGTACCTAGCCGGGGTTTTCTTTTGCGCTTCCGTCAGCATATGATAAGCCGCTATAACTTTTTCCCGATTCTTCTGGGTTTCTCGTTCCCCTACCGATTCATAGGTACGATCTTTTAATAAATCCACAACTTGAAGAGGAGTCACATTATGTCTTTTAGCCAGACGTTTATATGTCTCAACTATTTTACCTGTAGACGGGTTGATCTTAGCAAAATCACTTCTGATATCATTCTTTTGAGCCTGTGTTAAATGTTTTGATTTGACGTTTTGAGGGACAAGCCCTTCTCCCTTTAAAATCCGTTCTACCACTTTATACCCAATACCTTTAGCTTTAAGTACGTTTGCTACATTTAAAACAGAAGGTTTTTTACCCGAATACTTCTTTGTTAGCGCATTGAATGTTTTAATAATCAGGGTTTTTTTCTCATTCGCTGACAAGGCTTTCTTTTGTATGGAAAGGTTAATGGATTTTGTATAATTCTCCGGAAAAACCCCTTCATGAATAATTTTGACAATAGTGTCAATACTTAATGTTGTCTTTTCATTTATCTCATAAAAACCCTTGCCCTTTTTGTACATTGCAATAACGTTAGCAGATTGGCTTTTTATAAGATCTGGCGTTTCTTTCTTTTGTCCGTTTTTGAATCGGACCACCAAATGCTGAAAGATAGATTTTACAGAAAAGTTATCAATTCGTTGAGTAAAAGATTTAGCAATATCAATGTACTTTACAGTTCCTTTTTGAACATCTCCATATAATTCGAGATAAGCATGAACAAGATCTTCTGCGTGCTCTTGAGGCAAATAACGCCTCTGTCTTTCACCATTTGCCGTTAGGATCTCACTGATTCTACGCTTTTCCAGATTAACTAATTCTGAGATTTGCTTTTGCCGCCACTTAAGTTCTTGGCAGGCATAGAGAATTTTACGAACGACATTCTCCCCATATTCTCTAGAGCCGGCACTTGTCACTACCTTTCTGTAGAGACGTTTTAATTCTTGATCACTTGGTATCCCAAGATGATCACTCTCCTCCTGAGATGCTTCTTCTGGATCAACGCCCACTGTAGCGTCATGAGAACTATCACTTAAGCCGTCTTCTTCCAAGACGTCTTCATCTTCAACAGGTACCAGAGCTTGAAAATGCACGCCACTATGATACATGTAAACCAGCTCTGTCGTGTTTTGAGGTATATATTTATGGACAAGCCTTAGGGTGCCATCATTAGAAGGTTGATAAATTTTAATACCTATATCATTAATATAAGCAAGTGCATCGATAGAGGTAAAGTTAGCATTTAGATTATCCTGGAGATCATCGAGAGCCACCATCATTTGCTCATTACCGATATGGTGTTCCACAAAAGCATTATATGCTTCAAGCTGAAGAGCCCTTTGTCGAAGTTGTTCTAAAATGTCTTCACCCTGTTGCCGCAGATTTCGATACACTTCTGGTAAATTTTCAGGGTGTTGAAAATTGGTATTAGGGTTTTGTTCTTTCAGTAATCGTGATCTTTGTTCTTCTAACTCATCTAGTTTTTGACGTTGAACCGCATATAAATCATAATTAATCGCTTCCCTCAGCTCAGCTGAGATTTGATCAGGATTGCTTGCCGCTGAGACTATTTCATTAGCAATCATATAACGCAGCACAGGATCGTTTGCGAAAAAGACAAATTGAAGCATTTGGCCGCTTCGGTTAAGGCCTGCCGCATTAAAGAAACAGCTCAACCCCTCTCCGGAAACATTTTGTCTCCTAAATTTTTTATTATCAAGTATGTAAGCTTCCCGAAGGCTACCCCTTGTATTTAAAGCTTTGTTGCGAATGGGAATGTTATCTTCATTTTGATGGTGCGGGATTAAGAGATTGTTATAGTCATAGTCCCTAAGTTCATCAACTGGGAGGAATTTGGGAGTGGCAGCGTCACTCTCTAAAGCAGAAATACTTGTAAGAGAGGGGCTGGTATTGTTTTGATTATCTAAATTAAGTTCTTCATTTTCTGGAGAGCTTTCAGAGGTTGTTTTTTCACTGCCCCCTTTAATAACGTCATTTAGATAGCTAGGGCGCGCGTGAATTTCAACTGTTGTTTGGTTGTTTGCCTTTCCCTTCACATTACTTTTCGAAGAAACCTTTTTGGTATTCTCAAAAGCCTTTTTAATATATTCTTCAGCCAAAGTACGAGCTTGTTCTTGCGTCATATCCTTTGGTACAAAGTCAAAATCGAGAATCACTTCTGCTGCCAAAAGATAGGATGTCTTAGTTGTTTTGAGCTTCATAGCCTCACAAAATTCATGATAAGCATCCGCTAAATTCTGCACCCGTCGATGAGTTTGTGGAAATTGCTTCACATAATCGAGGAAAAGCATCCCTTCATAAATATGGGACCACTTCTTCAATTTACGTGTTTTTTCACAATTCGGGATCACTTTTGTGCCAATAATATCACGTAATTGCTGTTGGAATTCCTTTTTTTATAATCGTTATTATAAGCTTCCGGATAAGCATTATGGGTGAGCAAAAATTTCGCCATACCAAGATAGACGAATCCGTAGTTTATTTTATCTCCTTGGCTTTTGTAGTGCCTTTTCAGATTAAATAAAGCTTTCCAGCAAGCCTCGTTTAATTCTTCATTTTTACTGTCGGCGGGAAGGGTGACTTGCCCCAAGGTTAAGGCGTGGTCTTTATTATAATCCTTTAAAAACTTCTCGCGTTTAAATCTTGCTTTGACATGGTGCCAATCAAAAGAGTTATCAGCCCGAGGCTGAATAGTTCCTTGTCCAAACATTGAAAATCGCTCAAATGTTTCCTCAGCAGAATGCGCATAGGCAAAAGCTGCTGTTCCAGCAGTAAATAATAGATTTAATAAGATACAATTTTTCATATTATTGTTTTATTTTCATATGTAATAAGCTATATACCCTGTACGTAACTATTGTTAAGAAACAAATCAATACCCCCCTTTCGGAAAATAAGGTTTATAGGCATGATTTTGAGATATTTTAGGAGAAATTCGCAGTTTCAGTCATGATCAGTATATATCCAATCTATACTAAATTGGATATATAGGGCTATACGCCCTCAGCTCATAATACTGCTTGAGGGATTGATCTAAAGTTGACATAGTTTTTGACAAATCAAGAGTTTCATCGTCAATCCAGGTAAGGTAAGTTTTGAAAAAAACCGCCCGCACCCCAAAATCGGTGAGCAATTGCCCCAAAACGCCATCACTTGTTGTTAAGCTTTCCACCATCTCATCCAGTTTTTTGTGAAACGGTGGAAGGGCTTGCCATAACACCCATGGTTTCCATATCAAATCATACCACAGCTTTTGAATGGCAACCTTATGGGGTTCAGCCATGTCAAACCCTTGCATGAACACATCAAACAAACGGTCTTGCTCTGTGAGAGTCTGATTCGGGACAATTTTAATTTTGGAAAGGATGTCTGTTATTAATAAAAGAATAATATCCACTTGGTCAGGCAACATCGTTCTAAGAGGTGCAACTGGCATTAAAGCAACCTTGGCAATATGGTCGGCATCAAGATCTCGAAGCCCCTGCTTGGCCACTAATCCCCAAGTTATCTCCACAATATGGTGATATTGCTCACGACTAAATAGCCCCATGCCTGCCATCATGTTTTTATTCCCATTAATATTATTTTGAACCGAAACCTAATTGGATTCACTATAATTCCTTTGCCCGATGAAAAGCAGCAGTTGCAGCTTTTAAGATAAGGTCATCCAGCGCATTATCTGCCTCAAAAATACTTAACGCGGCAGCTGTGGTTCCCCCTGGACTCGTCACCTTAATCCGCAATTGCTCCACAGATTCTTGCGAACGCGAAAGCAAAGCACCTGCTCCCACTAAAGTTTGTCTCGCCAATTGGTCGGCAATATCTTTTGACAAGCCCAACTGCTCACCCGCCGTGGCCATCGCCTCAACCAATCGGAAGAAATAAGCAGGCCCACTGCCAGAAATCGCCGTCACACTATTGAGATGATCCTCAGCTTCAACCCAAACAGTCGCACCAATACCAGAAAACAGGTCTGTAACCTTTTGCTTGACCGTCGGCTGGAGAGTGGCCTCACTATAAATGCCGGTGACCCCCTCTCCCACCACTGCCGGTAAATTTGGCATAGTACGAATGATGGCAGCCTCCCCTCCCAGCAACTGCTTTATCTTGGCAACCGACACACCTGCCATGATGGAAATAAATAGTGTATCAGATTGATTAAATAGAGCGTAATAGGGCACCACATCAGTTGCGATTTGCGGCTTTATGGCAAACAGCACCACATCCGGCTGATAGTCTTCCGGCAGCTCTTGCACTGTTCCAAACATATCTATGCCTGCCGCTGACTGAGGGTCAATAACCAAAACTTCAATATCTTTATGGGGTTGCCATCCCTGTCGCAGCGCATTGCCCATCGCTCCACACCCAACCAGCAATATTTTCGTACAAGTAGGATGCATTAAGCACTTCCCTCTACACCAAGGGACAGCAGATCAAGATCATCAGAGGATAAGTTGCCATGCTGCAACACTTTTTCAAACCCAGGGAAGAACGAGTCTGATTCTTCTATTGCGATACTAATAGCTTCATCAACTAATGCTTCAAAATCATTAGCCCCCACACCTTTTATGTGTAAAACATGGCGGTAAGCAATGATATTGTTTTCGAGCACACTAAATGACCCAATCCATAATTTTTGATTAGCAAGCATCAAGAGTCGTAAAAAGTCAACGCTACTGTTTTTTTCTGCTTCCAAATTAGAAAAACAGATGAGGTGAAGATGTCCCCCTTCTTTCTCCCAAATGAAGTGAACTTCATAGGAAATTGATAAGCTGGGAATGACTATTGCCACTTCCGTATCGGAAAGCCAATTGCATTCCCAGTCATTGTAATCGGCCACGGCCTCGATAATCATGAGAGGGTTTAAAGCGTCTTGCATACTATTTTCTACCTTTTCCAAACTATTTTTTTGAATTTATTATAGATTTTTCTTTTCATTATATCATAAATTGTGTAATTATTCTGACAAAGTTGTGTCTTTTTCACTTGCTTGTCTATATATTAAGGAACATTTACTTAAAGTATAGGCCTATAATAATACCAATAAAAGCGCGCGATAAGTATTTTTATCAGTTTTTCAGCAAAATGAAATAGATAAATACAATCGATTAAACGAATTTTAACGAATTAAGTGCATACTTTATATTAAGTACATATCTATTTTTAGGGTGACGTAATGAAAGATTCCTATTTCCAATCAGTGGTAATGATTGAAAGACTCCACCGCCTTTTTCTAGAAGTAGTCAAAGTTGAGCTTGATCGCTTGGACATTCGAGATATTAACAACGTTCAGTGTTTAGTGCTTTACAACATTGGCAAAGGTCAAGTGACTGTTGGTGAGCTAACAAACCGTGGCTATTATCTTGGATCCAACGTTTCCTATAACCTTAGGAAGATGGTTCAAAATGGTTACCTCGTGCAAGAGCCATCCGAACACGACAAAAGATCAAGCCATGTACGTCTATCAGACAAGGGGCTAGATTTACATAATCAGCTTGATGATATTCTTTCCCATCACGCGAATGCTTTGGATAAAGCAGAAGTGAGTGCGGATAAAATGAAAATGCTTGGCGAAACCTTACATAAGCTAGAAGGTTTCTGGAGCAGCCTCATTATCCGTGATACTCGGCGTTAAGTTTTTAGTAACCTTTATCATAAAAAAAGCTGACTTTCCCTTGGATAGTTGGCTTTTTTACTATCTCAGATTTCTGAATCATTTTATTTCTCCTGATTTTTCTTTTACAATTAAGTTGTTCCATATCCTTTTGATTTACAAGTAAAAATACTCTTGTTTTTTGTCAGTGATGTGACAAGTGAGTCTCCACTATCAACCTCGAGATAATAGGTGAGAAATATGCGCAAAATCCTGCTCCTAACCCTTCTATCCTCCACTATTGGGTATCCCCCAGCCACAGCCCTTGCGTTGGATTTTTCAGGTGATAATCTACCTGCCCCCATAGTGCCAAGCCCTCAAACCCAAAAAAGAAAGCCCCTCACAGACACATTTTTAAATACACTCCACACAATCACTCCGTTAGAACAAGAACAACGGAACTCTTATGCTTTTGATATTATTAATCAAAGTAAGCTTGAGCTTTCCGGCTTTACGGATTCTAAATTTGAAAAACTATGGGAATCTCTGCTACAAATGACATGGCTAGAAGATTTAAATCTGGCGAATAATGAATTAATTTTGCTTCCCCCCACGATTGGTAGCCTGACAAACTTAAAAATATTAAATCTAAGCCACAATGGTCTCACGAGTTTGCCGCTTTCACTCGCTCAACTTGATAAGTTACAAGAAATTAATCTTGCTGGTAACAACCTAAATCAAGGAGTTGATTTCCTCCAAAATTTGAAATCCTTAGAGAAAGTGGATTTATCTGAGAATAAGCTCGTCCGATTTTCCTATAACTCACAGGATAACTTCTCTCTTCAAAAAATAAGCCTGGCACGCAATGCGCTCGAATTTGTTGAAATACAATCAGCCTCACCAACTTTCGGGAAGTTAGATATTCAGAAAAATCAAATAACCTCCTTTATTCTTAGAGCACCGAGCTTAACGCACCTCAATCTGAGTGACAATCCTAACACATCTATTTACCCAGCTTTGTTTGAGTTTCTACCCAA
This sequence comes from Candidatus Paracaedibacter symbiosus, assembly GCF_000757605.1. GTDB lineage: Bacteria > Pseudomonadota > Alphaproteobacteria > Paracaedibacterales > Paracaedibacteraceae > Paracaedibacter_A > Paracaedibacter_A symbiosus. The sequence goes on from NZ_JQAK01000001.1 coordinate 393,374, forward strand.
CCTAACACATTTAAATATGTCCTTTTTACTTGCTGAAGAAATGCCCGATACCATTGGTTCATTGCTAAACCTAGAAGAACTTGACATCAGCGCCAACATGCTTCCAATTTTGCCCCAAGGCATGACAAAGCTTACAAAATTGAAAAAACTCAATGCTGAGAGAAACCATTTCACAGACATTTCTCCCCACCTATATGCTTTAACGAACCTAGTCTCTTTAAATTTGTCTTCTAATGAGCTCTCTACACTGCCCGTGGAGCTATCAATATCCCTAGAAAATCTGTCAAATTTAAACGTATCTGACAACCCTATTGCCAGCGTTATGGAATTTGTGAGTCCTCCCGCTTTAAAAAATATAAATCTTTGCGGTACTATGATAGAAGAGCTGCCAGATGGGTTAAAAACGAAGGACATCACTGTTGAGAGCCTAGAAACACCCTTATTTTGGAGAAACATATATTATGGGAAAGATAACAACGAATATATGACCATATCTGATGAAGAATCTGATGAGGAAGATGATAAATCCTCAATATCTGTTTTCCATTCAGAGAGTGAGGGGGAAAGCGATTTAAGTGATACTGATCAAAAACACATTTTCCTTAACGCGAATGACTAGGTTCTCTCGCCACTCATCCCCACAAAGATGAGTTTGAGATTTTTTAGCTATTTCAAGAAACGAGGGGAAATTTGCCAGGCAGAAAGAGACAAAATGGATTGGGAGAAAGGGGGGAGTATAGCTCTCTAAAAATAGTGCCTCAAAGAACAAGGGACAAGCCCTATTCTCCCAACACAAAAAACTCAACAAGATCAATATCCATTTAGCATAGCCTATTTTTTAATCACCACACTACAGCCCAGGAATTCTCTGCCCCCCCCTGAGACAGGCTACCCTAATGTAAAAATTTAATTACTGAACTATTCAACAGGGCTTAGCATTATGCTGGGATCACCTAAACCAAGCTGTTCAAGAATACGTTCATATGCTTCAAGTGTTTCTTTCCTAGTTAACTTACTAGTTAAATTTCCTTGGGGAATGGCATTAAGTTCATTTATAAACTTATCTCTTGCTCCCTTATTGCAATCTTTTAATCGCATATTAATTGCATATTTGAAACGGTCAGATGCCTCGCTAAATTCGGATAATGCATCCGGAGTAAGAACATCGAAAAATACATAATAGTACATTTTATTTCTTGCAGCTATTAGCAGCATGTCTATATCATGGTGATAAGGCTTTAACTGATCATCAGCTTCTTTATCTTTTTTATATAATTCTGCTAAAAACTTGAAAGGTATGTATTCATTTTCGCTCATTCTTCCCGTGAGATGCTCAGTTGTCGAAAGAAATGTAGGATTAGAGGAAGGGTATTCAGATAACATTGGCCTCCTAGGAAAAAGGGGGCTTTCCATAAGAACTTTTTTAAAATGAGCAACTGCTTTTTGGCGATTTCCTTCTTCTGCTTCAGTCCAAGCATCAATTGCTCCTTCCCATTGCTGATTAATTATTTTTAAAATAGGATCTGTTGCTGGAATTTTTCTGTATATGCTACTCTTAGCAAGTTGCCAAAATCCTATTTCATAGTGAGCCATACCTCTTTCAAAGTTTGGTAAGACATTTGCTATTTCGTTTGCTTTCCTATAGTATTCATTTGCTTTAGCTGTATCTTTAGGAAGTACAATTATCTTCTTTTTGCTTTTAGTCACTATTCCTGTAAGATATGCATCATAAAGAATAAGATTTGCCTCTATAGACCCAGCCAAGCTTGCTGTTAGTATTTTAACGACACTTAAAACTTCCTTTTTTGAGTTACATATTCCAACGAGATGATCTAAATACTTGGCTATCCCCTTATCTAACGATAAATCTTTGCCTAAGCCCTGTTTTTCATAAACTTGCTCTATTATTTTTAAATTGTCGTATACATTATCTTTATCTCCATCTGCATTCATAAAGAGCCTATTTTGAAAGACAAAAGAAACAGCTGACAAATCACATTTCTCAAAAGCTAAATCTAACCACTTATTCCGCTGGTTAGATTTTTTGTTAAGACTCTGGTATTGTGTTATCCCTGCAGCAGCATAAGCACGGGGATTGCCCTGGTAAAATTCATCCAAAAATTCATTAATATCTTTATAATTCCCATACTTTTCCACTTCCCTGAAAACAGGCATAAGACTGTAGACAGCATCTCTTACATCATGGGAAACCAACATCAAATTTGCCAAATCTTTCTTCGAACAATAAGAGAGTATTTTTTGTTTAAGTTCATCTGAAAGATAGTCTGTAATATTAAAATTTGAGGAAGTTGGCTTGGCAAAGAAGTCACGATAATATCTTTTTTTCAGCTGTTCGAGTACATCCTCCATCATTCCTAATCTTCTTTCAGGATCGTTGCCCAAGGCTATATTTCTAAACTCCGGAGTAAGTTTTTTTAAAGACCCCAGATAATTTTCAAACTCGTCAATTTTCTTATATTTCTCGCTTCCCTTATGGATTTCTCTGAATTTCTCGCCAGGTTCTTTTTGGTCAAGCGCATCAATGATTTCTTGGGCTTGAGTTCTTTGCCTTTTGTGCTCTTGAGATTTTTCTTCCTCTTCTTCTGACTTTATTGAACTGTACGGCCTTTTGGTGCCCTTGGAAGGATTAATATCATCTACTTCCATAGCCAACACCGTCATGGGTGCAGCAGAAAGAAAGAGGAGTAAGATTTTTGTTAGTATTTTCATTTAAAAAATTCCTTTTTATTGAGATTATGGAAAAAATCTAAACAGAATTTAACGATGTGCTGTGATCACCTAACCCAAGCTGCTCGAGAATACGCTCATATTCATTAAGTACGTCTTCCCCAGTTAATTTTTGTTGTGAAATGGCATTAAGTATATTTATGAACTTATCTTTCATTCTTTCATCACACATTCCTTCATCACACTCTTGTAAACGTAACCTAATTGCGGAATCGAAATACTTACATGCTTCGGTAAACTGATGTAATTCCTCATCAGCGGATAATCCAGGATGAGAGGTACGTAATAAAAAGAATTTTATATTTCTTGCAGCTACTAACGCCATGTTTATATCTTGATTATAGGGTTTTAGCGCATCATTATTTTTTTATCTTTTTCATATAATTTTTCTAAAAACTTGAAAGGTAGGTATCCATTTTCTATCAATCTCTCACGGTAGTGTTTCTGAGTTGTTGAAAGCAATGTAGGATGAGCAGAGGAGCCTTTTGATTGCTTTGGTTCCAACCAGGAAACAAGGGGGCTTTTCATAATAGTTTCTTTAAAATGAGTAACTGCTTTTTGACGATTTCCTTCTTCTGCTTCAGCCCAGGCTTCAATCGCTTTTTCCCAGTGATTACTGATACGTTCCAACGCGCTGGTATCTTGTGGTGAAATTTTTTTGTAGCTACCTTTGATCGTAGTGTGCGTGATAAGGTACCATAACCCCATTTCATAGTGAGTTTGGCCTCTTTGAAAGCTTGGTAAAGTATTTGCTATTTTTTCTGCCTTATGATAGTATTGAAGCGCGTAAAGCGTGCTTGGAGGAATTGCTTCTACCTTATTTTGTTTACCTACTTTTTTTCCAGTGAGGAAAACCCGACTAAGGATAAGGTTTGCCTCTATAGATCTAGACAAGCTTGTTTTTAGTATGTTAACAACTTTTAAAACTTCCTTTTTTGTTTTACCTTCGTGGATTTGGTGATTTAAGTAACTTGCTATCCCCTTATCTAACGAGAAATCTTTGCCTACTTCCTGTCTTTTATAAACTTCTTCTATAACTTTTAGAAGTTTGTCTGCTCCGTCCGCCTTTCCTTTGGAATCATTAAATACTCCATCTTGAAAGATAAAAGAGACAGCTGACAAATCACCAGCCTCAAAAGCTAAATCCAGCCACTTATTCCGCCAAAAGCTGTATGATTTGTGACTCTGGCGTTGTGTAATCCCTGCAGCAGCATAAGCACGGGAACTCCCATGGTAAAATTCATCCAAAAATTCATTAATATTGTTATACTGCCCACACTTTACTACCTCCTGGAAAAAAGGTGCAAGACTATAGACAGCATCTCTTACATCATGGGAAACCAATATCAAATTTGCTAAATCTTTCTTCGAACAATAAGAGAGTATTTCTTGTTTAAGTTCATCTGAAAGATAGTCTGTAATATTAAAATTTGAGGAAGTTGGCTTGGCAAAGAAGTCACAACGATATCTTTTTTTCAGCTGCTCAAGTACAGCCTCCATATCTTCTAATCTGTTGTCAGGATCGTTGCCCAGGCTTAATTTTCTAAATCCCGGGGTAAGGCTTTTTAAAGACTCTAGGTGATTTTCAAAATCGTCAATTTTCTTATATTTCTCACTTCCCTTATATATCTCTATATATTTCTCGCTAGGTTCTTTTTGATCAAGCTCAGCAATGATTTCTTGCGTTTGGGTTCTTTGCCTTTTGTGCTCTTGAGATTTTTCTTTTTCTTCTTCTGCCTTTATTGAACTGTACGGCCTTTTGATGCCCTTGGAAGGATTAATATCATCTACTTCCATAGCCATGATTGTCATTGGTGCAGCAGAGAGAAAGAGGGGTAAGATTTTTGTTAGTATTTTCATTTAAAAAACTCCTTTTTTATTGAAATCCTATGAGAAAATTGATATGAAGTAAAACCCAGACATCTCTATAAGTAAGTATAAAATTAATGGTTTCAATAAATTTGTGAATTCCCTTCCATTTTTATTTGATCTCTCTTTCCCCCTATGAGCTTAGGTTCCTATATAGTTGGTGATATAAGTCCTTTTTAACCCTTTTTACCTGCTATTTCGAAATAGTTAAAAATTGCCGTTCGCCTTATCTACAACAAATCGAGGAATGGAAGCATTCTTTAAAATCCCAACTAATTAATTGTCCCTTTTACCGCTTCAAACGAAACAAATTTATTCACAATTTTATATAAAAAATTCTTGACGGGCAAATCGTCGCTCTTTTCTATCATCATGTAGTTTGAACCAATAAAAAACATAGTAAAATCAATAAGTTAACACAACAGCTTAAAAAATGAGCAGGCAGCTTTTACCCTAGGGTTTCTGTCCCTTCCCCCAGCATGCCCACGTTTTTTCCACAATGTTATCCACAGGTTTGGTGGAAAAGTATTAATAAAGTATTAACAGTTTGATTTGCATATAGTAATGCCCAGCAACTCTTTTCCGGAAAAGAAGATATTCTTTAAAATCCCAACTAATTAATTGTCCCTTTTACCGCTTCAAACGAAACAAATTTATTCACAATTTTATATAAAAAATTCTTGACGGGCAAATCGTCGCTCTTTTCTATCATCATGTAGTTTGAACCAATAAAAAACATAGCAAAATCAACAAGTTAATATAACAGCTTAAAAAATGAGCAGGCAGCTTTTGCCCTAGGGTTTCTGTCCCTTCCCCCAGCATGCCCACGTTTTTTTCCACAATGTTATCCACAGGTTTGGTGGAAAACTTTTAACCTTTTGTTAACTCTTTGAGATATCAGATATCTTTGCTATAAAGTTAGGAGAAACTTTCCGCCCTGTCATTGCGAAGAGCCCCCAAGAGGGAGCCATCTCTTCAAAGGCTCGCCATGACGATAAATACTTAAAATAGAACTAACAAAGAATTCTAGAATGACATGACGATTTCCATCGATTACGGCCAAAAAATTATTCAAGATGTAGTTGCCACGCTTACGCATGAAGCTGGCGTTTATCAAATGTTTAATGAAAAGGGGGATCCCCTTTACGTTGGTAAAGCAAAAAACCTGAAAAAAAGGGTTGTCAACTACACTCAAATCGCAAAACTTCCCAATCGTCTACGCCGTATGGTTGCTGAAACGACCTCGATGAAAATCGTAACAACCCATAGCGAGATTGAAGCATTGCTGTTAGAAAGCAATCTAATTAAACAGCTCCAACCCCGCTATAATATTTTATTAAAAGATGATAAATCCTTCCCCTATATCTTAATCACGGCGGATCACCCTTTTCCAAGGCTCGAAAAACATCGGGGGCCCCAACAAGTTAAAGGGCGATATTTTGGTCCCTTTGCCTGTGTTCCGGCTGTAGAAGAGGCTCTGATTCTCTTGCAAAAAGTTTTTCTACTGCGCAACTGTAGCGATTCTTTTTTTGCCAATCGAACCCGGCCTTGCCTGCAGTACCACATTAAACGCTGCTCAGCTCCTTGTGTGAATAAGATCTCGGAAAGTGATTATGCTGTTCTGGTACGTCAAGCCATTGATTATTTTGGGGGAAAAACGGATCAAGTTCAAAGTTTCCTTGCAACAAAAATGCACGAGGCAAGTGATCGCCTTGCCTTTGAGGAAGCAGCGACTTATCGCGACCGTATCCGCCTGCTTAGCCGTATTTTGGCGCATCAACGAATTAATGTCCATGGGATTCAAGATGCTGATGTGATTGCCATTGTTGAACATAGTGGTCAAACCTGCCTGCAGATTTTCTTTTTCCGCCAAGGGCAAAACTTTGGTAATGACTCATTCTTCTTAGCCCACACAGAAGACTCTTCTCTGGGAGAGCGTATTGCTGCTTTTCTCAATCAATTTTATACAAGCCATGAACCAGCCTCAACCATTATCCTTAATCAAGAACCAGCGGAATTTGCTCTTATCAAACAATCCATCGTTAAGCATTACCATAAGAAAATCAGCATCGATATTAATCCCTCAGGAACGAAAAAAGAGCTCTTGCAACACGCTATTTCCAACGCCACCGATGCGATTAACCGGCGCTTATCTGAAACCGCGGTTGTTGGCAATCTTCTAGATCAAATTGCCACCGTGTTTCAGATGAAGGAACGCCCTGCACGCATTGAGATCTATGACAACAGTCACCTTCAAGGAACCAATCCTTATGGCGTGATGGTGGTAGCAGATGAAAAAGGATTTAATAAAAAGGCCTACCGCAAGTTCGCAATTCAATCTCAAGGGCAAGATTTTGGGGGCGATGATTATGCGATGATGCGTGAAGTGTTGCGGCGCCGTTTGCTTCGCGCCAGTGACGATAATTGGAACTTGCCAGATCTGATGTTGATTGATGGGGGGCTTGGCCAACTCAATGCCGTGTTAGAAGTGATTCGAGAACTATCAATCGAAGGGGTTACCGTTGTGGGCGTTGCTAAAGGACCAGAACGCAATGCGGGACGTGAACGGTTCTTTATGGAAAATATGGCACCATTTTCCTTACCTGAAAATACGCCTGCCCTTCATTATCTGCAACGCTTGCGCGATGAAGCGCATCGCTTTGCCATTGGCACCCACCGAGCCGGCCGACAAAAAAAATTAATTACATCGCAACTTGACGAAATTTCAGGCATTGGCGCAGCAAGAAAAAAAGCGTTATTACAACACTTTGGCTCTGCTAAGGGCGTTATCAATGCCACGCTCAAAGAACTCATGACTGTGCCTGGCATAAATAAATCTATTGCAAAAACAATTTATCAGTATTTTCATGAGAGATAAAATAGCGTAAAAGGAGTATAAGAAAAATAATGCTTCATTGTCGGTTGTTCCCCCGGGGCTTGACATAAGGATAACAATAGAAGAGTATTTCTATGTTGAGCTGGCACTAAAATTACAACCCATTTGTTCATTGAACATTAGAATAGCAAAACGAGACCATGACACTTCCTACTGTACCAAACACTCTCACCTTTATCCGGATCTTGCTGATTCCCGTTGTCGTTGCTGCCATGTTCAGTAATACGCAAGTGGGGCGTTGGGTAGCTGCTTTAAGTTTTTGTAGTGCTTGTGTGACTGATTACTTAGATGGATTTTTGGCACGTGCCTTATCACAGACATCAAGACTCGGCCAGTTTCTTGATCCTATCGCCGATAAAATGTTGGTCGCGACGACCCTTTTACTTATGGCTGGATTTGATAAAATCTCACGTCTGGCGATTATCCCTGCCACCATTATTTTGTGCCGTGAAATTTTAATCTCGGGTTTGCGCGAAACTTTAAGTGAACTTGATGTTAATATTCCCGTCAGTCGCCTAGCAAAATGGAAAACGGCTATCCAAATGTTAGCAATTTTTACGATTTTGATTGAAGATACAACGCTTCCAGAAAAATCTTATATTGGTGAAACCTTATTATGGATGGCTGCTATTCTCACTCTCATCACCATGATGGATTATTTAAAAAGAGCATCCAGATATTTTTAACAGAGGACTCAGCACGGCTAACTTTTGTAAAAAATAAGTCTCTCTTTGGTAGTTACTTAAAATTTCATCCTTCATTCCCAAACAAGTTAATCCTAAAGCAATCGTCTTCATATACTCCCACAAGATTTTTACTATTATTTCTAGGCTCTATGTACCTAATTCACGCAAAGATGATTTTGAGACATTTTTAGCTGAAAATGATGCCAAATTTCGAGAGAATATTTTATATACTTCGAGAAATTTGGGGAAATGAGGTTCACAGAGCCTAAGAATTATAAAACTGACGCATTCATGATTTTTTAACGAATGGTGTGAGACTCTAATGGCAGGGTTATAATAAACTGTTCTGGATTTTTTCTCATGATGATTTTAATCGGAATGCTGGTTGTCATTTCCTGTGTTATCGGCGCCTACGTCGCACACGGAGGGCACATCTTTGTTTTATGGCAACCAGCGGAATTTATCATCATTGTCGGGGCTGCTATCGGTGCATTCATTATTGGGAATACCAAGTATGTTTTATCTCACTTAGGATCCAGCCTGAAAATGGCGTTAAAAGGGAAAGCTTTTGATAAAGCAGATTATCTCGAGCTTTTGACCCTACAGTTTGCCCTCTTTAAACTGATTAAGACTAAAGGCATGCTGGAACTTGAAACGCACATTGAAACCCCTAAGGAAAGCAAAATTTTCTCCAACTACCCTCACTTTATGGAACACCATGAAGCCATCACCTTTTTTTGCGACTACTTAAGAATGTTGACCATGGGGAGTGAAAACGTCCATCAGATGGAAGAGTTAATGACTCAAGAAATCGACATTCATCATCACGAACGCGGGCTCATCAGTACGGCGCTGCAAAACATGGCTGATTCTATGCCAGCTCTTGGTATCGTTGCCGCTGTTTTAGGGGTTATTCATACGATGGGTTCGATTAACCAACCGCCAGAAGTTTTAGGAAAACTCATTGGAGCTGCTCTTGTGGGGACTTTCTTGGGTATCTTACTTTCCTATGGTTTTATTGGCCCTTTGTCCAACATCGTTAAATCGCTTTATGAGTCAGAAGCACAATATTTTAACTGCATGAAAGCTGGGATTCTTGCCTGTATGAATGGGTATGCTCCCGCTATTGCCGTCGAATATGCCAGAAAATCAATTGAATCTGAATACAGACCCGATTTTTATGAGCTTGAAAAAGCCATTGCCACCGATTCGGTATAACCGCCATGAGCGATGAAAAAAAACAACCAATAATCATTAAAAAAATACGAAAAGCCGCCCACCATGCCCATCATGGGGGCAGCTGGAAAATCGCCTATGCAGACTTTGTCACTGCGATGATGGCATTTTTTTTACTTATGTGGTTAATCAATGCAACCTCTGAAGAACAAAAGCGTGGTATTGCGAACTTTTTCGATCCAATCTCTGCAGGCACCAGTGTTGGTGGCAACGTCGGCGTGATGGCAGGATTATCGATTAAAGAAAAAGATGGGACAATGGAGGAATCAAGCTCACGCATTGCCATCAAACCTGCTCCTCCCACCGAAAAAGGTCATGGAGGTCAAGCTGCAGGTGACTCAAAAAGCCAAGAAGAAGATGCTTCAAAATATGCCGGTATGACCGAAGAAGAAAAACAAAAGATACAAGCGCAAAAAGATATCGAGTCCAAACTCATTAACACTCGCACTTTTAAAAATAAAGCTGAAGAAGAACGTGCTTTTAAGGAAGTTTCTAATCAAGTTAAGCAAGCAATGGAAAGCGCTCCGGAGCTAAAAGAATTGAGAGATAATATTAGTATTGAAGAAACAAAAGAAGGCCTTAAAATTAACATTATTGATCAAAACCATCAATCAATGTTCCCCAGTGGCAGCAGCCGCATGTATAAACAAATGCATGAAATATTGGTCCAAGTTGCTCGTGCGATTAAGGATATTCCCAACAAAATTGACATCTCAGGACATACAGACTCAGTGCCTTATACCAACAATAGCTTATTCAGCAACTGGGAACTTTCTGCGGAAAGAGCCAATGCAACTCGCCGAGTCTTAGCTGAAACAGGCGTTGCAGATAGCCGATTTGATTCTGTGGTTGGTCGAGCTGACAAAGACCCTTTTAATGGGAACGATCCCAAAGACGCCTCCAACAGAAGGATCTCCATTACACTTATGCGTGAAATTCCAATTTAAAAGGTAACAAAAGAAAAACTAAGGCAGAAAGCTTCAGGCAAGGAAAACCATCATGATGAAGACTGAAAGCCTTAGAATAATTCTTTCAGATACGGTGGAGGCAAAACTCCCTCAAAAAACACATCAACCACCATGAGATTGTGTTGAGCTGCGAGATTCACAGACGTTTCGGGAGTTTTCAATTAACTGTGACGACCATTTGCGAAGTGTAAGACAAAGATCCCACATCTACGACAAACAACACCTGCATCTTTTACTTGACCATAAACCTCCACCCATTTTAAACGCGCTTTTTATCGCTCATTATTGGTTTGGTTCATGATCTGTCTAAGTCAATGATACCCATATTAACTTATAGCTGTTTGGGCAGAGTTTCAAATATAGCCTCAATTTTTAGATGGCTGCATGTTAAATAAATATGGGTTAATAAATGAGGGTTTTCGACAGTCAATAATGATTTTGCTAGCACAGTCGGGCAGGAATCAAAATCTGGGTCATTATCGGCAGGGGCCACTATACTATTATTCAACCACAGGCAGTCTATTTTTTTTATCAAGGGACTTCGAGGAAGATTAAAATCTATATTCGGTTCTTGTTGTTTTGCTATAATCGGTTCTTGTTGTTTGGTAGGAACGTTAAACGAAAAAAAAGCGGCTTCTTTTTGATTCTCATAATAAACTGTTAGTTCCATCTTCGTATTCGAGGAACAATAATTATTGGTAACAGTAATAGGAATCTTATCTTCCTGCTGCATCGCGTTTATTAAAGTCATTGTGAAAAACAAACAAATTCCAGTTTTAATTAAAGAGTTTAGGGTCATTTTAATTACTCGTTTTATTTAATATATTTGTAATAAATTATCTTACACCTGTACTTAAAAATATTTTTTAGTAAAATGCAAGGTCTAATAGACATCGTCAGTTATTTGGGAATAGAAAGGAAGGGGGCTCATTTCTTGGTTTTTCTGGTTCTATCGCAAATTTTAAAATGTTTAGATTTGTGAATGCCTTTGGACATAATCATACACTTTACTTGACCTTCATTTGGTTAAGTTAATGATACCGTTTATTTACAATAATCTTCGTCGGGATTTTGGCTACGTTTCAAATTTTTGTTGTTCCTTTAATAAGGTAACTATTTTTTCGAGAAATGGTTCTTTAATAATTGAATAATGAGTTGATGGTAAGTCATAGATCACAATGTTGCCGTTACTTAAGCTTTGCCAAAACTGATTTTCTCTTATTCCGAAGGTCACATTTTGAGTTGCACGGAAGACAAGGGTCTTAGCTTTTATTCGTTTTGGTTGATAATCAAGCAAAACTTCATAATTATAAGTCATTTGATTGTAAAGTGCTAAAAATATAGATTCTGCCGCCTCCCCTTCTCTTAAAAGGTTATGCCGAATTGCTAGATTAACAAGATACGATTGAAGATCTTTTCCATCTAAGTCTTTATATTCCTTATAATTCATTTCAATGAGCGTATCGTTTTGATCTGCTAGATTGATGAAAAATTCAACAATTCGTTGATTTTGACTGTTCATCTTTGCTTGATTAGCTGTCTTATCATCAGGGAAAAAAGGGTCGATCAAGGTCAAAATCTCAACAGTTTCTCCTGCGGTTTCAAGCTGATGGACGATTTCATGAGCGATGACGCCTCCCATAGACCATCCCAAAAGTCGGTAAGGCCCTTTAGGTTGAAGGGTGCGAATGTTTTGGATATATAATCTAGCCATATCCTCAATTGTGCCAATGTTCTCTTGTAATTCAAGCCAAGGTTGTTGAATCCCATAGAGAAAATAGCTATTTTTTAATGCTTGGGCTAGAGGTTTATAGCAGAGCGTATTACCACCGATGGGATGGATGCAAAATAGCATCTCTAACTTTTGCGAAAGTTCGACAGAGTATGATGACGCGTTTTTAACAGATGAGATGCCTGCAATTTTATTAAGCAAGTAATCAGTCAACAATTTCAACTGATAGTTATTCGCCAAGTCCGTCAAGGGAATAGATATGTTGTGGTGCAATATATTTTCTAATTTTGTTGTTAATTCAAGCGCCATGAGAGAGGTAAATCCTGTCTCATGGAAGTTCTGTTCTTCATTAAAAGGAGCATTTGATGGAAGTCCAAGGATCTCCTTGAGTGATTTCTCTACCATGCTTTGGATAAGGTTACGTTTGTCATTTATCAGAACATCAGAGCTGTTTAATTGGCCCCAAAGACCATTATCGTTTGGGATAACTGGGGTAGCATGTTGTGTCGTTCTTTGATTTTTAAAGTTTGATCCTGACAAACTTGTTGTTTCTTCATCTAAAATTTTAGCCCAATAGCGTTGATGATCGAAAGTATAGGTTGGCAGATTGATTTTTTGTCGGTGATAGGGTTTGTCAATACCTTCCCAGTCAATCGAAACACCATGGGTGTAAAGAGTAGCAATAGCTAGATTCAACTGCTGCCAATCATCCTTACCACCTTGCAAGGAAAAGGTAAAGACTTGAGGATTACCTGTTCCAACACACCCTTTGGCAAGAGCGGTCAGGATGGGGTTGGGACCTACCTCTAAGAAGATATGGCAACCCTCTTGCTCTAAAGACTGAATCCCCTTTTCAAATAGCACCGCTTGCCGCAAATGCTGCGTCCAATAGGCTGCGTCTGGGGCTTGCCGTATTACCTCGCCTTTTAAGTTTCCAATCAAACCTAGCTGAGGATTATGATAGGTGATGGTGGCAGCCACTGCCTGAAATTCTTCAAGAATTGGGTCCATCAACGAAGAATGAAAGGCGTGTGAGACGCGCAGCTGCTGGCCCTTAATACCTCTAACAGCTGCAAGATGCAACACCTTCTCGATAGCAGCAACGGAGCCAGAAATCACCTTTTGTTTTGGACCATTAACAGCGGAAATATCTACTCTTTCTTGCACTTCTTCAAGTAATTGCTCCAGTGTTTCTTGATCCACATTCAAGGCAGCCATGGAGCCGCCTTTGGCTAGCGACTGCATCAGTTTGCCTCTGGTCGCTATTAGCTTCAGACCGTCTTCAAGGCTCATGACTCCAGCCACCACGGCGGCAACATATTCACCAACGCTGTGTCCCATGACAAAAGAGGGTACGATGCCAAAGCTTTGCCACAGTTTGTAAAGGGCATATTCTAATGCAAACAAGCAAGGCTGAGTGTACTGCGTTTGATGAATAGCTTCGCTGTCCTTCCATAATAGGTCAAACAACGGATAGTCAAGATACCGCATCAAGATGGTAGCACAGCCATCCAAAGCTTCTTTGAAGACCGGATGTGTTTCGTAAAGACCTTTCCCCATACCAACATATTGAGATCCTTGCCCTGTAAAGAGCATGGCAATTTTAGGATTGAATCCGCTCTTCACAACACCTTGAGTATACTCATGACTACCAAGTTTTTCTGTGAGCTGGGTGATGCTATTGCCGACCACAGCCAAGCGATGAGAAAAATGAGCTCTGCTTGTAGAAGCAGTGTAACATACATCCCCTATATCAAGTTTAGAGTGATCTTGGAGATAGTCATGATAAGCCTTGACCAGTTGAGTGAGCGAGGCCTCAGTTTTAGCTGATAGGGTCAGAAGGTGAGCTGTTCTGTCAACAGGATTAGTAGGCTTTTCATGTGGGAGTGGAGCTTCCTCAACAATCACATGGGCATTGGTGCCGGTAAAACCAAAGGAGCTAATGCCAGCACGGCGGATCCGCGACCCACGTTTCCAAGGAACCATTCCCGTTACGATTTGGGCGGGGATACGGTTGAGATCAATTAGGGGATTTACCTTGTTAAAGTGAAGATTACCGGGGATAGCTTCATGTTGGAGAGAGAGAATAACTTTGATGAGTCCTGCCATACCGGCAGCAGCTTCCAGATGCCCAATATTACTTTTAACAGCACCAATGAGGAGAGGCCGATCACAGGGCCGATCCTGTCCATAAACAGAACCAATAGATTGGGCCTCAATCGGGTCGCCTAGCGAAGTCCCAGTCCCATGACTTTCTATGTAATCAATGTCATTAGGTGTTAGGTCAGATCGATGCAAGGCTTCCTGAATTACCTTGGTCTGTGACAGACCATTGGGAGCTGTAAATCCGTTGCTCGCACCATCTTGGTTAAGAGCCGTGCCGCGGATCACTCCCAAGATATGATCACCATTACGAAGGGCATCGCTCATGCGTTTTAAAATCACAACGCCGCAGCCTTCACTTCTTACATATCCATCGGCTGACTCGTCAAAGGTTTTACAGCGCCCTTCAGGCGAGAGCATGTGGGCTTTTGAGAATATGATTGATAGGTTGGGAGAGAGGATGAGATTAACCGCTCCCGCAATTGCCAGGTTACATTCACCCGATCGCAAATTATCACAGGCATGGTGGATAGAAACTAAGGAAGACGAACAAGCCGTATCTATAGTAATAGCTTCGCCATAAGTTCCTAAAATGTATGCAAGCCGTCCTGCGTTAGCGCTAAGGGCGCCGCCTGTTCCTAAATAGGCAGTTAAGTTCTCAAGCGACTCATATCGTTGTAGTAAAGTACTATAATCAGATGTCGAGACACCCATTAAGATATCTGTTTGTGTGCCGTGCAATTGTTCTGGGTTAATGTTGGCATTTTCAAGGGCTTGCCAAACCGTCTCCAAAACTACGCGTTGCTGGGGGTCCATCATTTCTGCTTCACGGGGACTGATATTAAAGAAACTAGCATCAAATTGATCAACCTTATCGATAAAACCGCCCCATTGACTGAACTGCTTACCCGAATCGAGATCGGTATGAGAGTACAGATCACGTTTCCAGCGACTTAGCGGTACTTTTTGGATCCCATCTTTTCCCTCCTCCAGCAAGCTCCAAAAGGCTGACGGGTTATGGGTAGCCCCAGGAAAGCGACAGCCCATCCCAATAATAGCGATCTTTTCTTTCCAACAGATGTCAAGGGTTGAACCTGTTTTTATCGCTTGTTGAGTGGCACCTGTCAAATGATGAGTAAGTTTACTTAGTGTGGGATAGTCCCACATAATAATAGGATTAATCGGCCGTTGGAGGTGTTCTTCCAGAGCAACACACAGCTTAACAGCGCGCAAGGAATCAAAACCAAGCTCAGTCCATTGCACATCTTCTGGGATGCTTTGAGAGGCATTCATGAGGCCTTGAGATTGTATCCAGTCAATAATAAATTTTTTGAGTGACTGTGCTTCGTCATTGGTGACGTTGTTGAGCGGCAAATCACTCCTGACAGATGAGTCAGAATCCTGATCATCCTGCAAAATGGTAATTTCACCATCACAGATCATTTTTTTGGTCTTACGACGTTGGACTTTACCACTCGTGGTTTTAGGGAGAGCTCTTGGGGGAATTAGAATAAGGCGATTGATGTGAAGCTCTAGTTCTTCCAGAACAGCTTTGCGAATTGCTTGGACTATTTCAGGATAGGTTTCTGGTCCTTTATCTTGAATTTCAACGACGACGCAGATTTTTTCTTCACCCAGAGTGTCAAGACTAAAGGCGGCACATCCCGATGATTTAATGAGAGGGTGGCTATTTTGAGAAACATATTCAATATCTTGCGGATAATAATTGCGCCCATGGACAATAATCATGTCCTTAATGCGACCAGCGATATAGAGCTCGCCATCTTTCATAAAGCCCAGATCCCCGGTGCGTAAATAGTTACCTTCTTCACCGGCAATCTTGGCCGCAAATGTTTCTCGTGTTTCTTGCGGGCGCTGCCAATAACCTTGAGCCACACTGGCGCCTTGTACCCAGATCTCACCGATTTCATCCTCGCCTAAGCGTTGAGCGGTTTGTGGCTCAACAATGGCCACTTTCATCCTCGGTCGACCAGAACTGACATAGGTATAGAGATCCTCTTCATCTTGAGGAGGGAACACCTTTCCGTCTTGTAACCCTGCAGCTGAGACCGTCTTAATGATTGGTCCCTCGCCTAATGCGGCTCCAGCAATAAATAGGGTTGTCTCAGCCATCCCATATGAGGGGAATAGAGATTCCCAACGCAACCCACAGTCCTTAAAAGCGTGGTAAAAGCGTTCCAATGTTTTGAAATTAATCGGTTCAGCCCCATTAAAGGCACAGTCCCAGCTGCTGAGATCCAACTCTAGCTTCATTTCGGGTTTAATGCGTTCAACACAATAGTCGAAAGCAAAGTTGGGCCCCCCACTAATTGTACCTTTATAATCAGTTATGACTTTTAGCCACTTGAGGGGGTGCATCATGAAGGTTAAAGGGGCCATAAGAATACTTGGAACACCAGAATAGAGAGGGCTTAAAATACCACCGATTAACCCCATATCATGGTATGGGGGTAACCAGCTAACTATAGTTACATTCTCCTTATCCAAACCATAGGCTGGGCGAATAAGGCGCGCATTGTCAAGAATGTTACTATGAGAGATTGCCACCCCTTTGGGATCCCCCGTCGACCCCGAAGTATATTGAAGAAAGGCAATATCATCTAGCTGCAGCTTTGGAGACTGCCAACTAATGACAGAAGCTGCATTAAGCTGTTCATAGGTAAGCCAGAGTTTATTTTCTGAAAAATTGAGACTTTCAAGTTTTTTTTCTAAGAAAATAGGAGCAATGACTAACTTAGCCCCTGCATTTTCCATAATACGGTTTAGCTTATCCACCAATTTTTGGTTAGTGGGCGGATAATGTAAAATGGGAATAACGCCAGCATAAAGACAACCTATAAATGCTTGGATCAACTCTAAGCCAGGATTAAAAATTAAGACAGCACGGTCACCTTTATCACAGTAGGTCGTTAGATTAGCAGCAATTGTACGCGCATTGGTGGCAAGCTCTTGATAGGTTATTGTCACCTCTTGTTGTTCTGATGACAAGAAGCGGTAAGCAATACTATTACCCTTGTGAGAAGAATAAAAATTAATAATATCAGGGAAATTATCATAGTCAGCATAAGTAAGGCTATTTATCAAACTTGACCTCTTGCCATGTGGAATATTTTTTGCCTGTTAACCTGTTAATAAGTTTAAGGATTAAAAGATAACATTTAATTAATTTATTCACATGGAGGTTTATAATTAAGTGCAGGCGGCTTTGCCGCGTTTGCAATTTAAGGAGGTAAAAAATAACTGCATCAAATTAAGGAATGGAAAATAAAATGCCAAACTTATATGCTGGAACTAGAACTAGTGAAGCATAGCTTCCTTTTATACGTGAGAAAAGAAGCCTTTGATTCCAAATAATATATATATTATGTATTAATTTTAAATTCTCAGAGAGAGTAGCCATATTACCAATAATATTAAACCTACAATTTTATTTCATTTAAAATGCGCGTACCTGAGAACATGATTAATTCTGAAAATGTCATAAATGTAATTTCTATTAATTTAGACAAGTTTGAAAAGTACATTTCAACTTTTTCCTCATATCTTTCTTCTGAAGAAAAGGAGCGAGCAGATAAGTTCGTCTTTGCACATCTAAAAAAGCGTTATATTATTTCGCACGGATTTCTGAGAATTTTGATAGGCAAATACCTTTCTCTTCCTCCCTCAGAAGTAGATTATGCTTATAATGAATTCCTTAAACCCCTCTCTAAACAAAATGCTGATTTATATTTCAGTATGTCCCATTCTCATAATGTTGCTTGCTACGCATTTTCTTTCCACCATAATATTGGCATCGACATTGAATATAAAAATAATGATCTTGAAGTCAAAGATTTAGGCCCTGCCATTATGACCCATAATGAGTCGCTGGTCTTTGAAAAATTGAATAAAATTGATAAGTTACAGTTATTTTATAAAACCTGGACAATTAAAGAAGCCTTTTTAAAAGCTTTAGGAGTGGGGCTTTCCTATCCTCTTTCTCGTATAGAAACAACTATTCTACCCAAAGATGAATTCAAAGTGGTAAAGCTTTATGACATTAAAGAGGAATTAGAAGAATGGTCTTTCTTTTCGATTACGTCTCTTCCTTGCTACTTGGGAGCTGTCGCAATTAGGAAGAAAGAAACAAAGATAAATTTTATTAATATCAGGCCGTCGCCTGAGATTTTGTTGCATCTATTAAAGAGGTGAGCCCCTTCTGAATCCGTCCCGTAAAAACCAAGGATTTCCTTGTATCCATGCTGGTTAACGTCCAGTACATTGTATAAAGCTTTGGTGACCACTTTACCATTATCCCGGACCTTAGTGCTTTCACACTTTTAACAGAACTGGCACAGTTTGACGAATACTTCCTTTATACCTTCTCCACTCACCGATTCGAAAAGACACCTTTCATTGCTATAAGTTTTACAACAAAGCCGCATCGATTTGCTTGAAGCTTCCATTCTCTTGACATTCTATGGATGAATTGTGGACATCTTTAAGAGCGATTGACGGTTTATAAATTCCCATCAGTTTTTCTACTTTAGTTGAGAAAAGCTCGGGGTTATTACTACAATAGAAACGTGAGGGAGTTTGGTCGCTACTTTCATTTAAGAGACTATTTTGAGTAAGTAATCTGACCACTTCTTGTGTTATATGCTCTGCAGGATCAATGTACCTTATGCCGTTTGGTAAAATTTCTTCAATTACTGACTTAATAAGAGGATAGTGTGTGCACCCATATATGAGCGTGTCCAATTGCAATCTTTCAAATATGCTTAAGTAATTTCTTGCACATTCTTTTAAGGCATCCATGTTTAATTGATCAGCTTCTATGAGAGGAACAAAATCCGGGCATTCGATAGAAAATATTTGGCCATGAAAACCATGCTTTATAATAACCTTTTCATGTGTTCGGATTGCCACCGAAGCCGGCGTCGCAATGACACCTATTTTCTTATAAAAATCGTTATTTAGGATACAGTTAAGCAACGGATATATAGTTCCCACAATGGGAACTGCAAAATTATCTGATATCTCCTCTAAGGCAAGACCAGAACTTGTATGGCAAGCAGCCACAACGAGTTTCGCCCCTATATCATTTTGAAACCAAGATATTATATTGTTTGAGTAATCAATTATTTGTGCTTTTGATTTATTTCCATAGGGTAAATTCGCTGTATCTGCGAAGTAAACAAAGCTTTCATTCGGGAGCTTTTCCTTCAACACTTTTAAGACTGTTAATCCTCCAATACCGCTATCATATACACCGATAGGACGTACTTTCATTTCCATGCCATTATGCCTGCGTCCAAAGAAATTTTACCCTATTTTGAATTCCCGTTAGCATATCCCAAGGAATATTTGATGTATACTCTGCGACACGCTCAATCGGCAATCCATTTCCCCATAATATGACAGGATCTCCAATTTTAGCATTAGGACATGTTCTCAAATCGATCGCAATCATATCCATAGATACTCGCCCTACAAGTGCGCATTCTATATTGTTGACAAGAATCGGAGTCCCATCTTTCGCTGTCAAAGGGTAACCATCACCATATCCAAATGCAATAATACCCACTTGCATATCTTCGGGACAGCAATACCTTCCCTTATAGCCGATAGAGGAGCCCTTCGGGAGAGTTTGCACAGAAATTAAACTTGTCTGCAGGGTCATAACAGGTTTTAAATCAAGGGCTTCCGCCCGACCGCCTTCTATTGGATTAACACCATAAAGCGCAAGGCCGGGTCTCACATAATCAAAATAACAATCAGGAAAATTAAAAATCCCCGCTGAATTAGAAAGACTAAATTCACCGTTGATGTTTTTAATAAAGTTTTTAAATACTTGAATCTGTTCTCCATTTAATGGATGATCTTTTTCATCCGCACACGCCAAATGAGACATTATTTTAATAGGCTTTTTGAGTTGTTGACTATTTAATAACCTAGGATAATACAACTTGGCTTGTTCAATACTAAAACCCAATCTTCCCATCCCAGTATTAATTTTCATCCACGCATGTAAAGGGATAGGTAACAAGCTTTTCTCAAGCCACTCCAGTTGCATTTCATTATGGAAGACAACATGAAAATTATTTGTAGAGGCTAATAATAATTCGTTTGGTTCAAAAACCCCTTCGGCCAGCAAGATTGGAGTACTAACACCAATTTTACGTAAGGCAAGTGCTTCATCAATGGAGGCGACGCCCAGGATATCAGCATGCTTATCCAGCCTTAAAGCAACAGACCTAAGACCATGCCCATAAGCATTTGCTTTGATCATAGCAACAACTTTTGCAGGATTAACTTTTTGTTTAATCACTTGCAAATTGTGTATGAGGTTTTCCGTGGATAAGATTGCAATCGCTGTGCGACTCATTTTTAGGCTCATGAGATAAATGTTATATTTTTCTTTCGTATGATAATGCCCATGAAAATACAAGTCAAGAACCCTAGGAACCCAGCTGTTTAGTTTCTTTAAGGAATGGGAAATGTTCCATTAGTTTTATCAATATGGTTATGCCAAGGTGCCTAAAGGCTACCTTTTACTTAAGAGGAATTAACAACAAGTAGGCTTTCTAATGCTTCTTATTGACTGGAGGGATAGGGACTTACTGGGCACTCAATTTTTTTCTAAATAAATTACCTGAGTAAGAATTCGAATTGTTGGAAAACTGCGTTCTAAGCTTATAAATCAATGAAAAAAAGAATAATAGTTCTTCCTGCGTGCTCACATTTTTACCTTGCAATGCTTATTGGTCTATATATGATAATAACAATTAAGGGCTGAGAGGTGCAATAAAGGTTATATGATATTAATCGTTTTTTAAAAAAGATTACCTCGTAAAATTATACATATGATCTGCAGTGATAGTTGGTGGGGATTCCTCTTTTGGCAATCCCTCCCTTTAATTTTATTGTCACCTCCCTATTTTATAAAGTAAAAGTAATGAAAATAATAACAGAGCATACTTTTGATAAAGCGTTCTTAGGTAATTCTTCTCTTGCCCTGTTAGAGTATTTGGAGCATCCCGCTTGGGTACGCTGCACCGAAAGTAAATATCGGTGGGTTAATAACAGTTTTCTTGAATTCTTTAATATTAAAATGGAACAGATTATTAATAAGGTAAATGCTGATTTTATCCCGCCGGATATTGCAGCTCACTCCTATTCAAGCGACCAGGAGGTATTAAAAAAACGCTGCTCTCTTACCTTTCATGTTGAGGATAAGCAACATCGCAGAACCGTATATAAAACACCAATTTTCGCCCCTAATAATGAAATAATTGCAATTGCAGGTTTGATGATTGATCACACTCAAGAATTAAAATTTGAAACTCAGCTGAATTGCACAAAAGACTTTTCTCATTCCCTGCTCGCCAATATGGGTGAAGCTTTGCTTTTTATTAATGATAAATACGAGTTTCAAGTCGTTAACAAGAAAGCTGAGGAACTTCTCTCTGAAATGGGCTTTAAAGGGCATCTAACCTATCAAGCATGGGATAATTTTTTTCCCAAGCGCTACGATAAAGAAGGAAAAAGATATACAAAAAATAAGGGACTTATCCCGAGAGCTTTAGAGGGGGAATTGATTTTAAATAAAGAAATTTACCTGGAAACAAAAGATGGCTCGACAAAAATATTTCGCGCATCAGCTATCCCATTTAAAAAAACAACTGTTATTTAGGTGTAATCTTCACCGTCACAGAGATCACTAAAGAAAAGAAGCTTCTTGAGACGCTTGCTCAGAAAACAAAGCTTATTGAACAACGGAATGAAGAATTGCACCAATTCGCTTATTCAGCAGCCCATGACTTGCGTGATCCTTTACGAAATATAAGCTTAGCAACTTCGCTTATTTATGAAAAATTTAAGGCAAAAGATTATGATGAAATTGAAGATCTTTTAAAAAGGTTATTACATACCGCTTCCTATGGTGGTTCATTGGTTAAAAACTTGCTGGATTATTCTGCCGCCAATCGAGAAATGAAGATGGAATTAGTTTGTTTGAATGACGTGGTGACTCAAACCATTACTGTTTTAAACACCTTAATTGAGCAGGCTGAAGCTAAAATCGTTCTCAAAAAATTGCCTACTGTTTGGGGAAATAATCAACAACTTCAAATTGTTTTCCAAAATGTTATTTCTAACGCTATCCGCTATCGAGGAGACCTTCCTTTAATAATATCCATTTCTACCCAAAGAAAAAAATCTCTATGGGTTATTAGCATCAAGGACAATGGTCCGGGAGTGCCTGAAGAATTTAAAGATGAAATTTTCCAGCCTTTTAAGCGTTTAAGCGCCAAAGCAAGCGGTCGTTCAAGTGGATTGGGACTTTCTATCTGTCGCCGAATTATTGAGCAACATGGTGGGGAAATATGGTTGGATACTCAATCAGGACCTGGTGCCTGCTTTAAGTTCACCTTGCAGAAAGGGTAGTATTGCAAATAATGATCTTGCAACCATTTAATGGACAGTATAAAGAGAAATAATTTGTTGTTTATGCCATTGCATTTCAAAAACTGCAGGAGAGACATATCCTAAGTTTGAGTGACGTCGCTTGCAGTTATAAAAAACTTCTATATATTCGAAAATACTTAGCTTAGCTTGCTCCCTTGTTTGATAAGATTCAAAATAAACATGCTCAGTTTTAAGGGTATGATAAAAAGACTCCATGGCTGCATTATCATAGCAATTTCCGGTACGACTCATGCTGGAAGTAATACCATGCATTTCTAACTCCTTTTGAAAGTTGCAACTGGTATACTGGCGGCCACGGTCAGAATGATGTACAAGTCCTGTTTGAGGTTGGCGATGTGTTAAGACCTGTCGAAGTGCGGCAATCACTAAACCGTCAGTCATCCGTTATCCCATAGCAAGCCCAATAATCTTTCGAGAAAATAAGTCGAGCACTGTGGCCACTTATTAAGTAAGGCAAAACCTTCAAAACGGGCTCAAGAAAATGAACGCTTAAGGATTAAAATACAGGCTATTCAGGAAGAAAGTCGGCAAAGCTATGGGGCCCCCCGTATCCATGCTGAATTATTGGAAGACGGCCAGATGTGTTCAAGTAAGAGAGTTGCAAGGATTATGAAAACATCTGGCATGATGGCCAAAATGAAAAAACGCTTTAAAGTGACTACCCGCGCCAATAAGAAGGACATCCCAGCGCCTAATTTATTGGCTCAAGATTTTAGTGCACAAAAGCCTAATTAACGGTGGGTTGCAGATTGTACTTATGTGGCGACTCATGAGGGATGGCTATATGTGGATAGTATCCACCGCGCGCTACATTCAGCACTTGGGACATCCTCTCTATCTTGAAGTCATGTTGATGCTCTTGCATAAACTGATATTTCATTTGCGCAGGCAGGAGAAGATGCCCAGTGCTTTTTTTAAGATGTCCCTTTCTTCCCTTACAAGGGCAAGCTCTTTCCTTAGTTGCACTATTTCATTGTCAGCAATTTTAATGTGACCTTTGCCAACAAACGCTTCTGCCCCTGCTTTTTTATGTTCTTCTACCCAACCAGCAAGCGTTGAGCCTGGTATTCCTAAATCCTGGCTAATTTGTTGGTAGCTTTTACCACTCGATAAATAAAGACTCATGGCATTAACCTTAAATTCTTTATCATACGTTCTCATTTTTCCTTGATTCATAACACACTCCTAAAGGTAACGATTTATATTCTTCGTTCCTCTTCAATGTGTCTGCTAAATAGTTGCAAGATCAAATATCGCCCTAAGATATTTACGGAACTTTACCGTACGGTTCTAAAAAATATTATTGAGCAAGTAGGTTACGACTATAATATTGAAATCGTCGAACTTGAGATTCCTGTAGATCATATTCACCTGGTTGTCCGATCGGAACCTCAAGTATCACCATTAGATATTATGTGCAAATCATCAAAAGTATTTCAGCAAGAGAATCCTTTAGGCTTCATCCAGGAATGTGGTAAGCTACGGATTCAAAGTTATTTTGTAGGAACGATTGGAAATACCAATGAAGAAACTACTAGTCAATATGTAAGAAATCAGCTTGCCTAAATGGATAAAGTTGAAGCATTGAAGTGTGTCAAAGGTGGACTCTATCGGATTGGTTGTACGGATAAGAAGCCAATGCTCAGCGGGAGAATTATAGAATTCCAGTAACGTTTCTCGATCTTTTGCCAAGTATTCTATGGCTTTGGGGTACTTGCCACATAAATCCCAACACATATATTAAATGATTTTTCTGCCTCTTCTTTATACCATGCAGCTGATATACTGCCCCAGTTTGGAAAAAGGTTGAAATAAAGGATTCTTTCTGTTGATTTAAACACCAACAGGAGGAGGAAGATGCAACGGGGACAATGGGCAAGTTGAGAAGAAGGCTCTGATTGTCCTCTTAGGGCAGAGAGAACAATCAGTGGCCACACTATTGTAATGAGCATGGGATCAGCCAGTCCCAGTATTATCTATGGCGGGATCAGTTTCGCTTGCTAAATAGAGGGCACTGTAGAGTATGTTGGCGACTGTTAAAGCCATTGGGAAATGGGAGGTAATCCATATCAAATTAGTTATCGATTTAAATTAAAACCCCCAATCAAAAAGCAAAAGAACCAAAGAAATGACTTCCTCATAATTAAAATTAAAATGATTTATCTGAAAAAGCGACAGTTTTACCATTAACTTAACAGGGTGGAAGAAGAAAACAAATAAAGCAATGTAAATGTAAAAGAAGAAAAAAAGGAAGAAGAGAAGGAACAGAAAAAGGATATAGAGTAAGCTTGGCAGCGACCTACTTTCCCAGGACTTAAGCCCAAGTATCATTGGCGCGGAGGGTCTTAACGGTCGAGTTCGGGATGGGATCGCGTGTTTTCCCCTCGCTATGACTACCAAGCCAACTCTATACCCTTTAGTATAGAATTGGATAATTGTGATGAAAAAATCAATTTTTCTATTGACATTACCTGGGTGTGGGTAAACGTGGTTGAGTAAATCAAGCCAATTGAGCTATTAGTAGTGGTTAGCTGAACTCATTACTGAGCTTACACATCCACCCTATCAACGTGATGGTCTATCACGGCTCTAATGGCGATACCTAGTTTTGAGATGAGTTTCCTGCTTAGATGCTTTCAGCAGTTATCTCGTCCGTACTGTAGCTACTCGGCGATGCAGCTGGCGCTACAACCGATACACCAGAGGTACGTCCATCCCGGTCCTCTCGTACTAGGGACAGGTTCTCTCAAGTATCGAACACCCACGGCAGATAGGGACCGAACTGTCTCACGACGTTCTGAACCCAGCTCACGTACCACTTTAATCGGCGAACAGCCGAACCCTTGGGACCTGCTTCAGCCCCAGGATGTGATGAGCCGACATCGAGGTGCCAAACCTCCCCGTCGATGTGGACTCTTGGGGGAGATCAGCCTGTTATCCCCGGCGTACCTTTTATTCGTTGAGCGATGGCCCTTCCATGAGGAACCACCGGATCACTATGACCGACTTTCGTCTCTGTTCGACATGTGTGTCTTACAGTCAGGCAGGCTTATGCCATTGCACTCAACAGTTGATTTCCGACCAACTTGAGCCTACCATTGCGCGCCTCCGTTACTCTTTCGGAGGCGACCGCCCCAGTCAAACTACCCACCATGCAGGGTCCTGGACCAGGATAACTGGCCTCAGTTAGATATCAAGAACAATAAGGGTGGTATTTCAAGATTGCCTCCCACCGAACTGGCGCCCGGCTTTCATAGGCTCCCACCTATCCTACACATATTATTCCTAATACCACTGCAAAGCTGTAGTAAAGGTGCACGGGGTCTTTCCGTCTGACCGCGGGAACTCCGTATCTTCACGGAGAATCCAATTTCACTGAGTTGGTGTTGGAGACAGTGGGGAAGTCGTTACGCCATTCGTGCAGGTCGGAACTTACCCGACAAGGAATTTCGCTACCTTAGGACCGTTATAGTTACGGCCGCCGTTTACTGGGGCTTCAATTCAGTGCTTGCACACCTCCTCTTAACCTTCCAGCACCGGGCAGGCGTCAGACCATATACTTCGTCTTGCGACTTTGCATAGTCCTGTGTTTTTGTTAAACAGTCGCTACCCCCGATTCTGTGCCACCTAGTTGAAGTTGCCTTTGACTAGGCATCCCTTATTCCGAAGTTACGGGATCAATTTGCCGAGTTCCTTCAACACCATTCTCTCAAGCGCCTTAGTATATTCTACTCATCCACCAGTGTCGGTTTCGGGTACGGTCTATACGTGAGGGTTATTTCCTGGAAGTTCTT
>NZ_JQAK01000001.1:424895-446202 GCF_000757605.1 Candidatus Paracaedibacter symbiosus
AGATTTCACTGTTACCTACATAATCGATGATTAACGTGTTTAACTTCTTAGTCATCTACAAAGTAGATTTATCTGGTATCGCAACAAGTATATCCCCTCTCCCCATAAATCCAAAAGAAGCAGCATTAAACTTAACAGATGCACTGTCAAGTACTTGAAAGATTCCTTGAAATTTTTCAGTATCAGCAAGCTTTACCTTTTTAAAAATACAGAGGGTTATATGGGGGACCTGCCAGAACTTGCCTCTATCTATATTATGATTTCAATTTTTCTATCTTCTAAAATAGGAAAGGTATTAACCGCACTCGATGTAGATGCCTCCGCAACCTCTTGTATTACGCTTAGGCTTGATTGAACAG
This sequence comes from Candidatus Paracaedibacter symbiosus, assembly GCF_000757605.1. Lineage (GTDB taxonomy): Bacteria > Pseudomonadota > Alphaproteobacteria > Paracaedibacterales > Paracaedibacteraceae > Paracaedibacter_A > Paracaedibacter_A symbiosus. The sequence goes on from NZ_JQAK01000001.1 coordinate 425,255, forward strand.
GATGAGGGAATTGTTCGTTTCCGAAAGCAAAACTAGGATTTTGTTCAATTAAGATAAACAATGTTAACCCCAAAAGAAACTTTCTATTATAGTGGGTCATTTATTATCTTGTTCTTTGGCTTAGAGCTTAGTGTTTATGTCTTTTTTCCATGGCAATAATATTATACTGTTGCATTTCTTTTGTGGAGATTATGAAGTATTTATGAAAGTGGCTGGGGGACCCGGATTCGAACCAGAGCTGCTCGGTCCAGAGCCGAGAGTTCTACCACTAAACTATCCCCCAAACTATAATTACCATTATCATAGGGATTAAATTTCTTCCAGATAAAAAATTTTAAACTTTACAGGATTTTTTCTTGTAAGTGTGATAACCTATCCTCAATTATAAAGAAACAATATATAGAATTGCAAAAAGTTGATAATGACGGGCAAGAATTTCAAATCTTCGAATCACAAGCCCCCTAAGACAGGGGTCCTCCCCGTCATCGCTGCTATCGACCTTGGCACAAACTCTTGCCGCCTATTAGTTGCCCGTATTGAAGGGCAATCTTTCCGAGTGATTGACTCCTTTTCACGGGTTGTACGCTTAGGTGAAGGCATTCAGGCGACAAACCTTCTTACTAACGACGCTATTGAACGAACGATTGAGGCTCTCAAGATTTGCAAAGGCAAAATTGTTCAAAACAATGTGGGAATTGTGCGCGCTGTCACAACTGAGGCATGTCGCCGTGCTGAAAACAGTGATGTACTGGTTCAAAGAGTACGGGACGAAATTGGTATTAACCTTGAAGTTATTACCTCTGAAGAAGAAGCGCGCTTAGCACTTTCAGGATGTGCTGGAATTTTGAACTCGCGCATTCCTTATGCCCTTGCCTTTGATATTGGTGGCGGCAGTACGGAAGTAATGTGGCTACATATCACTGAGCCACGCAGACTTCATCGTCGACGCTTTCCAGTTATTGAAGTTTTGGATTGTATCTCGCTTCCTTATGGAGTTGTGACATTGTCTGACTACTATAATAGTAAAGAGCGAGCGAACGCAGTCTACCATGAAATTCGTAAGGAAATCTCGACAAAACTGATTGAATTCTCCCATAAAAATGGAGTTTACAATCATTTAGAAAGACGCCGCGTGCAAATGATCGGTACCTCCGGCACTGTGACAACGTTAGCCGCCATTAACATGGGACTGGAGCGTTATGATCGCCGACTCATTGACGGTGTCTTTTTAGATGTGTGTGATATTCACAACATTTGCAAATCAATTTTTGATATGTCCGCTGAGGAGAGATCTATGCATCCATGTATAGGGATGGGCCGATCTGATCTTGTTATTATGGGAACTGCGATTCTTGAAGGAATTTGCGATACGTGGCCCGTACAAAAACTCCGGGTAGCTGATCGTGGAGTCCGTGAAGGCATTTTAATGGAGTTATTAAAAGAGCTTTCTCCGCAAAACAATATGAATCTTCGATTTATAAAAATAAAAGTCTAACCTTAATTCTGTATTGATTATAGTATGTCAGATAAACTAAAAAACACGCGTCTGTTAAAAGTTAAAGTCAAAAGCAATAAAAAAAGAACTGAATCATCACGCCGCTGGCTTGAGCGCCAGTTAAACGACCCCTTTGTTCATTTAGCTAAGGAAAAAGGTTATTATTCGCGAGCTGCCTTTAAGCTAATTGAGATTAATGATAAGTACAAAATTTTAAAACCCGGAACAAAAGTCATTGACCTTGGTGCAGCACCGGGTGGCTGGACACAAGTTATTGTTGAAAAATTAAAATCTGAACAAAATCCAAAAAGCAAAGTAATTGGTGTTGATCTCAACCCTATTTCATCGATTCCACAAGCAACCTTGATTGTCAGCGATTTTACCTTAGAGTCAACTCAACAACAGCTCCTTGAGATGCTTGACGGCAAAGCTGATGTGATCGTCAGTGATATGGCTGCACCGGCTTGTGGCATGGTTGACGTGGATCATATGCGTATTATGAGTTTGGTTGAAGAAGCCTATCTATTTGCCCAAGAAGTTTTAAAACCCGGTGGCCATTTCGTCGCAAAAGTATTACGGGGGGGAACAGAGGCAAATCTTCTCAAACAACTTAAACTCAGTTTTGAAAAAGTTAGTCACTTTAAGCCACAATCTAGTCGACAAGATTCGGCTGAGATGTATGTGGTTTGTCTTAAATTTAGACAGCGATAAATTTTAAGCAAAGTTACCCCAGAAATGGGGGCTGCATATCCGATTAAATGGAATTACCTGAAGATAACGATTTTTGCCTTCATATCTACTCACCATAATTCCATATCTTCAAGTTGTTTAGGTATAAACCCAAAATAAGATAAGATTTTTTCATACCATTTATTTCTTATATTTAAATTCTTTTAAAAAATTATTTTAAATTAGCTATAAATACCATATTCTCAGGAGCGTTACTATCACGTTTTAGGAGATAAAATTGAAAAAATTATTCATCTTGTTGATTATGTGTGCAGGCTTACAAACCACGTATGCCATGGAAAAAAAATCGAGGATACCCGGTTAGGCATTATCCCAGCATTACATGAGGTAGGAGCAAAACTTCAAGAAGTGATTCAAGAGAATGGGGCTCAAAATAATACGTTTTGCGCTATGGGTGTGGTTCAAACTTTAGGTATGTTACATACGATTGCCGACAGTTCTATTCAAAGTGAAATTGAAGCTTTTACGAACAATAACGAACTCAGCTCTCACCTCACGGATCTCAATAACCAGCTAACTGCCCATTCAAAGCCCATACAATCTGAGCGGGATGAAAAGAAAAAGTACATACTGACAAATGGTGCCTATGCCCTAATAGCATTTAACCAGACCGTTAATAAATCATGTCTTCCTAAAATTAAAGCCGTTGGGGCTCAGCTTCATGCTGTGGATTTTTGTAATGCTACTGAGGCGGCGGCTAAAATTAATGGAATTGTTAAACGGGATACGAACGGTAAAATTGAAGAAATACTATCGGCCAGTGCCTTTACACCCAATGCTGCTTGTGTGCTTTTGCATACCCTTTATGTGAATGCCAGCTTTAAGGAAACTTTCGCTCAAGGATTTATGGATTTTAAAGATGCTTTGGGCAAGAGAACCGAAGTTAAATCCCTTACAAGTGATGAGGCACGTTTGGACTTATATAAGAAAAAAGATACAAAAATTGCCTTATTTAAAACGCTTGGAAAATGTGAATTATTCATCCGTCATAGCCCAACATCTGTGCGGCTCATTTCCATGGAAGATATGAAAAATTTTGCTACGAAATCAAAAAATGTCAAGCTAAAGAAACTACAAGTTCCATTTATTTCCCTGCAAACGACAATAGATCTAAAAGGAAAATTATCCACTCACTTACCAAACACCCTGAATACGACATTTCAAACAGAACTGTTATCAGATCCTATCAGTGTTTCAGACTACATTCAAAAAGTTACTTTTGATATGACCAACAGTGGAGTTGAAGCTTCGGCCGCAACAGCGCTACTTTACCAGATTGAAAGCTGTATGGGCCACAGAAAAAAGGCCATAGAAACGTTTGTTGTCGATAGTCCTTTTACCTTTTTGCTAACAAAAACCATAGCTGGACAACGCGTTCCCTTGTTCCATGGCCAAGTTATTAATGCAAGTGTCATGAAAACGGAAGAATAAGTACTTAATCAGCAAGTAGAAGGTGAGTCAATAAGTTGCACCGCCTACAAACCAAGTTGAATAGACCTGCCTGATCACCTTGGCAGGTCTATTCAACTTATTTTATGATTCCCAAGGTATATTTTCAAAGATTGTCGTACAGAAATAAAAGTCTCGTGACACTCTCCTTCTCCTCTTCTCGCGGAAAGCCCAGTCTCTTTGATCCTCACAATGACAGATAATAGATGGCCTGTTAATCACTTTGTAAAATTAATTCTTAACCTAAAAATTTAGCAAAAGCAGCAAAGACTTGTTCATAGACATGAAGTTTGAAAGGGACAACCTGGGATATGATATCTTCTTTTGAGCCCCAGCGCCATTGCGAAAACTCAGGATGTTGGGTGTCAAGATTGATGTCCTTATCCTCACCTGTAAACTCAAACAAAAACCACCTTTGGCGCTGGCCAGCAAACCGATTAGCCCACCCATTTTCCTTTAATCCTTTTGGAAAATCATAATAAAACCAGTCATTTGCTTCATGCATCAACGCAACTTTATCGGTACCGATCTCTTCTTCCAGCTCGCGCATAGCAGCCTGGTGTGGCGTTTCATCGGCGTCAATTCCACCTTGCGGCATTTGCCAAGCATAAGGCTCACCTTCACAAAGATCGTTACGCCTAGCCATAAAAATTTGCCGGGAACTGTTGATAATCATGAGTCCAATACAGGGCCTATAAAGCGCTGAATCACGTAACTTTGGGTTATTCATTAACAATACTCTCTAAAAAAGTATATGCTGATGACGATTCTGATGATTGAAAGGTAATCAGTATTGTCATTAATTATGGATAATTTCTGTTATCGGAACGATCGAAAGCTTAGCCTGTTGAAGCTTTTGGATCCATTCTTTAATCTCTTCCACAATTCCTGGTTTGGCGTCAAACGCTAAAATTGAAAACCCTGTTCGTTTGGTCAATGCCTCAATAGAAGGCATCATCGCTCTCGTTGGGTTTTCAACTGTTGTGCAAACGTAATTGAGCTCCATTGACGCAGCTACTTCGTGAAGCCGGTTCACCACAATATCAGGGGGCGTTACAAAGCAATTGTTCACATTGCGAATATAATCAAGAACGGGCCTGAGCTCTTTAGCAGATCGCAGCAATCTTGCACCACCCTGCCCATAAATACAATCAGCATCTTTGGCATAAAACGCGATTTTTCTCAGAATCTCTAAATTTTCTTCTTCTGATACTTTTGTCTTCAAAGTGAAATATCCCTGATCTGTTACAGGATCTTCATCTTCAAGGGGAGCGGCAACCAAAGCCGCAAACTCTTCATATTGAGCGAATTCTATAGCATCTTCCAAGTCCGCTGTATAAGGGCTAAAAACGAGGGAGATATTTTTAGGAAGCTGCTCCATGACTTCTTCCGTCAATGTCTCATTAATTCCAAGTCCCACAATTAAAATTGCGACTTTTTGAGTCTTGTTGTCGGCCGCTTCAATAAAAAACTGAGGATTAATAGTTTTAATTAAAGACAAACCCGAATGCACTTTAAGATACGGTTGCATTGTGAAAACTGCACTGTGTATATCAGCATTTTTGTTAAGATGCGCAGACTCTTCTTTTGGTGATTTTTGTATAGGGAACGCAAGGTCCGGATAGTTATGGGCTGAGTCTTTTCCAGATGTCTGCGTAATTTCGGGTAGGATGGGTACCGAATTTTCAATATAAGCTGAAGTTAAGTGAAACCATAGGTAGGTTCCCGAGGCCCCCATGAAGAGAATCATAAAGGTCATCAGGCGTAGTGGTGTAAAAAACTTAGCCGGTTTTTCTGATGTTTGAAAAATAGGCTCTAAAGTATTTAGATTATTTTTACCGGGTTTCTTCAGAAATTTGATATGTTTTTCTATCCACTTTTGAAAGTTGATGATAAATCGCCTAATCTTTACAACTTTTTTAGAACGATAGAAACCCTTAAACTTGCTTCGTTTGGGAGAGTTTTTTTTTGTTGCTGCTTTTTTTACCATAAGAACCGCTCAACTTTCACTTGTTATCTCCTTTAAGCTTTGTGCACAAATTATTTATTGAGGAGGATTTTGTTCACAGAACCGAACAACTAATGCCCCTTTAGCAGCTCCATGCCTTTCAGCATGTCAAGCGCACGATTCAACTGCTGATCATCATCAGCAATAAGTTTGCTCTCATCCTTCGTATAGACAAGATTTGAAACTACTGGCCCTGACTCCACAACAATGTCTGGCGCAATCCCCTTGCCTTGAATCTCATGACCCAGGGGCGTATAAAAACGCGAGATAGTCAATTTAATGGCTCCTCGCCCCTCAAGAGAAAACAGTCCCTGGACCGATCCTTTTCCAAGGGTTGTCTTCCCTAAGATAATTGCTCTCTTGTGGTCCTTCAGAGCGCCCGCCATAATTTCTGAAGCCGATGCTGACCCATTATTAACCAATACAATCAATGGCACGTCGCGCAGCATTTCTTGTCGATCAGTAGACTCGTACACTATATTCTTCTTAGGAGCCCGGGATTTAACCTCCACAATCTTGCCTTTATCAATAAACAACGAGGTGACATTAACAGCCTGGTCTAAGGTTCCTCCGGGATTATTACGCAAATCAATAATTGCCCCACTTAAAGGCCCTTCCTTTTGAATCGCTTGGATCGCTTCTTTCAGCTTCTCGGTGGTTTTTTCGTTAAAATAGCTGATACGAATATAGCCGATATTACCGTCACGCTTATATTTAATAGGATTGATTGTGATCACTGCACGTTCTAAAGTTAGGTCAAACGGATCTTGATCGCCCCGCTGAATAGTCAACTTAACAGGCGCTCCTGGCTTACCATGAAGTTTCTTAAACAACTTAACTTGGGTAAAGCTGGTGATAGATTCATCATCAACTTTTACGATATAATCACCATGTTGGAGCCCCGCCTTGGCCGCTGGGGTATCATCAATCGGGGCAATCACACGCAGAGAATCATCCATGAACAGAACTTCAACCCCGATACCGCCAAACTCACCAACTGTTGATTCTTTAAACAATTCATAAGTTTCTTGGTTCATATAGGTTGAATAAGGATCAAGAGCGTTCAACATCCCGCTGATGGCCCCTTCGCGCATTTTTCGCTCATCCGGCCTCTCAACATATTCTTCTTGTACTTTTTCCAGGATTTCTTTCATCAAAGAGTCCTGACAAAAATCTATCGAAGAAGAATCCGATGAAGATTGCTTATGACATCCAGGCAAAAGAGCGGCAACCAGCAAAAACAGAAGTATATACTGAATGGTAAACAACCTATATTTAATCTTACTCATCGTTCTTTCCGTTTCCATCCCTCAAAATCGAAGTTTACATTGCCAAGTCGTGACAACCATTTTTTTAGATGCAGCGGTCCCAAAAACAAGACCAATTGACTGCTGCTGCTTCACTTTAGCCCCTGCATAACTTAAAACTTTATCGATACCTTTTATTAGCATGAGGTATTCACCGTTTCGAATCAAGAGTACTCCGCCGGTTTCCACATTATTCCCCGATAATAATATTTCGCCATCAAAAGGCGCTCGGACCACTTGATTGTTTAAATCAGTATAATGGAGAGTATTATCAGCAGAAATGGGGGTTCCTGTGACAAGGTTGCTCTCCATTCCCTCAGGCATTTTTATAATCTTTTGACAATCCATTGTTTGCACGGTAAAACGATCGACAACTTCACGAATTTGAGCTTCGGAATCGAAATGACGCAAAGGGAGAGATTGATCTGTGACATAAAGTAATTCGTCTAATTCACTAAAGTTTTTCTTCAATTCCACGAAGGTTTTGTTCTTCTCCCACTCCAGTTGGCTGAATTTGACTTGATCTTTTTTAAGCGCCATCCGTACCTCCACCAGCTTTTTGAGTAAGTCTAAAACCGATTTAAAACGATCAGATAAAGTGGGGGCCAAATTCTTTAAAACGATACTTAAATGGACAATATCTTCAACCTTTTGGGAGGCCATCGCTGTCAGCAAAGGTGAAAAACCTTTCGCATGACGCAAGTAATTAATCAGCGCCACAATATCTGTAGATTTATCCTGAATTTTGGTAAGACATGATTTTACTTCATCTTGCAATTGATCAAGACTTTTTTGCCGGGCCTGAATCAAGTCTTCCACAGTTTGGACTCGGCTAATTGATTTGTTGATTGCCGATTGCAAGTCAGCGAGTCCTGGCGTCGTTGGCTCAATACCAAAGACTGGCCAGGAAGTTAATATACTCAACAACCAATACATCTTAAACAGCACTCATCTCCTCATTAACGTAATTTGGGTAAAAAACAACAAAATTAAGAGCATATCTATCTAGACTCTTTGGCCCTTCATTATCCTCATTTTCCCCTCAACTTACCTCAATCAAACTTGTACCTGTCATCTCAATAGGTTTTACTAAGCCCATCAAATCTAACACCGTGGGGGCAATATTTTCCAAAGATCCTCCTTTTAGAGTAAAGGATCTTGGCGCATTAGCAACTAAAAAGGGCACTGGATTTAACGTGTGTGCTGTATGTGGCTCTCCGGTAACGTCATCAACCATTTGTTCCACGTTGCCGTGATCCGCTGTCACTATTAGAATAGTCCCTATTTCTTTACAGGCCTCGAGGAGCCGGGCTAAGCATTGATCTACCGTTTCCACCGCTTTAATAATAGCGGATTGAACACCCGTGTGCCCCACCATGTCAGGGTTAGCATAATTGACGACGATCAGCTGATAGGTTTCAGTTTTAATACTCGCCACCAAATCATCCGTCATCTCAACCGCTGACATCTCTGGTTTTAAGTCATAGGTTGACACTTGCGGTGAAGGAATGAGTTTTCGATCTTCCCCCTCAAACACCAATTCACGCCCGCCATTAAAGAAGAAAGTGACGTGGGCGTATTTCTCCGTCTCCGCCGCCCGCAACTGCTTCAACCCTGCCTCTGAGACGATTTGCCCTAAAGTCTGGGAAACCAATTCTTTCGTGAACAATGGAGGAATAAGAGACATAAGCTTTTGCGAATATTCTGACATTCCCAAGGTCGCCGCAAAGTGCACAGCTTTAATTCGATCAAATTCTTTAAAATCTGAATCCAGCAGCGCTGTTAAAATTTGCCGTACCCGATCAGCTCTAAAGTTTACCATCACCATAGCATCGCCATCTTGCATGCCTTGATAGCCATCGCAAACATGGGGAGACACAAACTCATCCCCCCCATCCTGCTCATAGCAATTTTGAATTGTTTTTAAAGGGTTAGCTGATTTTTCCCCTCTCCCATAAACGATTGCTTGATAAGCTTTTTCAATACGATCCCAGCGCTTGTCTCGATCCATGGCAAAATAACGCCCACCAAAGGTAGCAAGGCTAATACCTGGATGAGACTCAATCTCTTTAAGAAAATCGACTAAAAACCCGTGAGCACTTTTAGGTGGAGTGTCCCGTCCATCCAAAAAGACGTGGAGTTTCACCTGAAACCCTAGGGATCCCAAGGTCTTAGCAAAATAAACAAAATGATCTTGATGAGAGTGGACGCCCCCGGGTGAGAGCAATCCCATCAGATGCACAACTTTTGTGCCTTTCTCAGCCCCAGCCACAAAAGTTTCAAAGGGAGCAAGAGCTGAAATTTCGTCCTTTTCAATCGCCACATCAATGCGAGGCAACTCCTGCAAAACAACGCGACCACTGCCAATCGTCATGTGACCTACTTCGGAATTTCCCATCTGTCCACGCGGCAATCCCACGTACAATTCTGACGCCTGGAGCTCAGACATCGGATATGCCTCCTGCATCATTGACCAGCATGGTGTTTTAGCAGAGGCAATCCCATTAAAATTTTTTGATGGATTTAATCCCCAACCATCTAAGATGCAAAGGACGACATTTGTTATGTTTTTTGTCATTATTTACCATTAATTGAGTGCGTTCGCCTTATTATGGCAAATTTTTTTGGATCAGGTAAGTAGACTTATAGACTTTTTTCTTTTAAAGAGAAGATAACATGGCCGTCTTCCACTCTTTAAAAAAGGGTTAACAACATTGTAGTTGCTCACTCGCTCTGTTGATGAAAATGTGCTACTCTAATTTTAGCAATATTAAGGATTTTAAAAAGCGATGAAAATTCTTGTTCTAAAAGAAACCGACAAATATGAAAAAAGGGTCGCAATCTCACCCGAGGTCACCAAAAAATTAATTGAAATGGGATTTGACGTCCTCGTTGAAAAAGATGCTGGCAAAGAATCTGGCATGGTCGATGATGCTTATGAAGCAGCGGGTGCTAAAATTGTAAAAGACGCCAAAACAATGCTTCCAGAAGCTGACATTATTCCTCACGTTGCTCCTATTTCCATTGAGGAATTGCAAGGCACAAAAGAAAATGTCATTCTGATGAGTCTTCTCAAACCCTACAGCAATCAAGAGTTGCTTAAAAAACTTGCCAACCACAAAGTCACAAGCATTGCATTGGAGATGATCCCACGGATTTCGCGCGCGCAGGCGATGGACGTTTTGTCCTCTCAAAGCAACTTGGCCGGCTATAAGGCTGTCGTGGATGCTGCTTCCGAATACGGCCGCGCCATGCCATTGATGATGACTGCAGCTGGCACTATTGCGCCGGCTCGCGTCCTTGTGATTGGCGCCGGAGTTGCTGGCCTTCAAGCAATCGCAACAGCTCGCCGCCTTGGTAGTATCGTAAGTGCCTTTGACGTTCGCGCCGTTGCCAAAGAACAGGTTGAAAGCCTTGGGGCAAATTTCGTTGAAGTGGAGTCCACAGAAACGGGTGATGGTTCGGGTGGTTATGCCAAGGAAATGAGCGACGAATACAAACAACGTCAGTCTGAAAAGCTTGCAAGTGTGATCAAGACCCAAGACATTATTATTACCACTGCGCAAATCCCAGGTAAAAAAGCCCCTATCCTCATCACTGCTGACATGGCAAAATCCATGCGACCAGGTTCCATCATCGTGGATCTTGCTGTTGAATCAGGGGGCAACTGTGAGCTGGCTGAATTTGGTAAAACGGTTGTCAAAAATGGTGTTAAAATTATTGGCCATGCGAATATCCTCAGCAGCATCGCTCAAGATGCAAGCCAAGTTTTTGCCAAAAACGTTCTCAACCTCTTAAAAATAATGATGAACAAAGGAGGCAATGCTGTTGAGCTTAACTTCGAGGACGAAATTATTAAAGGAGCTTGCCTCACCCATGGCGGTTCCATCATTCACCCCGGTTTCGGTGAAAAAATTTAAATGAACGAAATTTTATTCAACCGAACCCTTCTTTCAATAGACCTCTTTCCAAACCAAGAATTTTGGTTTCTGGCGAGGAAAAAAATATTGAGCAACCAGAGTGTCCATAAGCACTTCAGGATTGTGACAGATTTTTTGACAACGCCAGGTCGCAAAAAGCAATGGTTTAGGAAGAAGTCCAATAGCTTATCAGGAGAATCTTTATGGATGTCCAGTCTTTAGTTGATAGAGCTCAAAAAGTGCAGGAGACAGCCAAAGAGCTGATCTCTCAAGTTGATAAACTGCAAAACTCAGCTCAACAAGTGGCTCAGGCAGCAGGTACAGAACATCTGGACCCGTTTATCATCGGATTGACAGTGTTTATTCTTGCCTGCTTCGTTGGTTATTATGTTGTCTGGAAAGTAACCCCCGCACTGCATTCACCTTTAATGTCGGTGACCAATGCGATTTCCAGCGTGATCATTGTCGGCGCCTTAATCGCCGCTGGTCCAACCATTGCCGGTATCTCCACCACCTTTGGTTTCTTGGCCGTTATTTTGGCATCAATCAACATCTTTGGCGGCTTTATTGTCACCCAAAGAATGCTTGAGATGTTCTCTAAGAGCAAGTAACGAGGAGCAATTTTTATGTCCGCGAATATTTCTGCCTTTTTTTATCTGATCTCTGCAGTGTGCTTTATTATGGCCCTGCGTGGATTATCCTCCGCTGCAACCTCCAGAACCGGTAATCTTTACGGGGTGATTGGGATGACGGTTGCAATTCTGACAACTCTTCTGCTTCCTGATGTCTCCCGCTATGGCATCATCCTTGTAGGCATCATCATCGGTGGAACCATCGGTGGCGTTATTGCTCGCAAAATCAAGATGACGGCACTGCCTCAACTTGTTGCAGGCTTTCACAGCTTTGTTGGCTTGGCTGCGGTTTTGGTTGCGGCTGCTGCCCTCAACTCTCCCGATACTTATAAAATCGGTACAGCGCATCATGTTCACACTTCCAGCCTCTTTGAAATGGGTCTTGGTGCAGCAATCGGCGCTATTACATTTAGCGGTTCCATCATCGCTTTTGGTAAACTACAAGGCTTAATTAGTGGCAAACCTTTGATTTTCCCAGCTCAACATAAACTAAACGCGTTACTTGGGCTTATTTCACTGCTTTTGTTGCTATTGTTTGTGACAACGGGCTCCCAAGCAGTCTTCTGGCTTCTGACACTTCTAGCCTTTGGCCTTGGTTTCTTGTTGATTATGCCGATTGGGGGGGCGGACATGCCGGTAGTTGTTTCCATGCTGAACTCCTATTCTGGTTGGGCTGCCGCTGGTATTGGTTTTACCTTAGGCAACAATCTCCTTATCATCACAGGAGCTCTTGTGGGGGCATCAGGTGCCATCCTCAGCTATATTATGTGTAAGGGGATGAATCGGTCGATCTTCAACGTTATCCTTGGTGGGTTTGGAACCGACTCTTCTGGCGGTGGTGCTTCTCCTGGGAGCGTCCACGATAGCGATCGCCCTGTAAAAGTTAGCAGCGCTGAAGATGCTGCATTTATGCTTGGGAATGCTCGCTCGGTTATCATCGTCCCAGGGTACGGAATGGCCGTTGCTCAAGCTCAACATTCCTTACGTGAAATGGCTGATCTCTTGAAAAAACAAGGAATCAAAGTACGCTATGCCATTCACCCCGTTGCTGGACGTATGCCTGGCCACATGAATGTGCTGTTGGCCGAAGCCAATGTCCCTTATGATGAAGTCTTAGAATTGGAAGAAATCAACAATGACTTCTCCTCTGCCGATGTGGCCTTTGTCATTGGCGCTAACGACATCACCAACCCCGCAGCTAAGACGGATCCTTCTTCTCCCATTTATGGCATGCCAATTTTGGATGTGGAAAAAGCAAAAACTGTCTTCTTTGTGAAACGATCCTTGGCTTCAGGTTATGCCGGCGTTGATAATGAACTCTTTTATCATGACAATACCTTCATGGTTTTGGGAGATGCGAAGAAAGTCTGTGATGACATTGTTAAATCAATAAACCACAGCTAACAATAAATTCAGATCTCTCTTTTAGAAAACCCCGCTAAACCCACTTTAGCGGGTTTTTTGTTTGCTAATTTTCTCAACTTATACGATAGAAGAGGGAAAACACAGCTGTTCGGAGGATGTCAATCATTGGTTAAAATGAATTTAGGGAAATACCTATGGCATTCCTCTGCTTACCATCCTGAACTTGTGCCACATTTACTCATTGGAAAGAAATTTAAAACAAGTTCGCGGATAACCAAACTCAGTCAGAAAAACTATTAATTGAAAAAAAGTTTATTTATTGAAAAATTTCTGTATAATAGCCTGCATAACATAAACCCCTAGTTTAAAAATAATAATGAAAATGAAAAAGTTTTTTATATCATACTTTACTACTTTAGGTTCTATCTATCTAGCTGAGCATGGATGGCGCTGAGAAGAGAGAGGATCCCCCCTCTCTCCTTTGTTACTGGCATATCTACATATATGACTTGATCAACTCTTCAGCAATTTGCACGGCATTCAGGGCAGCACCTTTGCGAACGTTATCCGCGACAATCCACAAACTCAATCCGTGGGCTACTGATTTGTCTGATCGGATACGACTTACATAGACAGGGTCCTCCCCTGCCACTTCTGCAGGGGTGATATAAGCATAATCTTCAGGATTATCAATTACTCGGATTCCTGGAGCATTGCGTAAAGCCCGTGCCGCTTCAGCCCTACTCAAGGGGCTCTCAAACTCAATGTGCGCCGCAACGGCATGACCAATAAAGACAGGAACGCGCACGCAGGTCGCCACAACTTCAACTGATGGATCCAGGATTTTTTTGGTTTCCACGTTCATTTTCCATTCTTCTTTAGTAGAACCCTCCTCCATAAACACATCAATTTGCGGAATGATATTGAAAGCAATTGGTTTCATAAATTTTTTAGGTTCCGCCGCCATATTCATCAGAATAGATTTGGTTTGCCCCATTAATTCGTCCATCCCTTCTTTCCCAGCGCCCGAAACAGATTGATAGGTACAGGCAACTACGCGTTTAATCTTTGCCTTTTCATGCAGCGGTTTTAACGCCATTACTAACTGAATAGTGGAACAATTGGGGTTGGAAATGATGTTTTTATTTTTATAGTTTGCAAGTGCTGCACCATTTACCTCTGGAATGATCAAGGGAATTTCATCATCCATGCGGAAATGAGAGGAATTATCAATCACAATGCAGCCTTGACTCGCCGCTTTTGGCGCGTATTCAGCCGACACTGCCGCGCCAGGTGAAAATAGAGCAATCTGCACTTTGCTAAAATCAAATGAATCTAGTCCCTGCACCGTCAATACGCCTTCATCACCATAGGAAACTTGTCGGCCGGCTGATCTGGCTGATGCTACCGCCACTACATTCTGGAGAGGCGCACCACGTTCAGCTAAGATAGAGAGCATGGCACGGCCAACATTGCCTGTTGCTCCAATAACAGCAAATTTATAGTTCGCGAATGGTGATGTCATAACCTGTCCTTTTAGTTTTTATGATTTATTATTTCTTTTAGCATATATCCATTTTATTGTTTAGTGATAAGTGGTGAGTGGGCTCCAAAACACTCAACCATCAAAAGCTGAAAAAACACTCACAATCAATGTTTGTGGATGCTTGGTGAAAGATAAAATGAACAGCTATAAAGCTAAATAATTACTGTTAAAATAATCAATCACAGTCCGGATTTTAATCTTGATAAAATGCCACAAAAACTCTCGGAATTTTTGTAATATAATTTTAAATTTTACCTTAATTCCCTGTTAACCAATTAACAATTCGTAAAAAAAATTTTTTCCCCTAAATTTCAGAAATTTTTTTTATGAAAAACCAAAAAAAGGCTCTTTTTGGGGTGGAATTTTTAAATTAAGTATCCAGCTTTGAAATGTAAAAATACAATTATCAGTTGGAGAATTATTTAAAATGAATCGAAGTCAGTGGTCAGACACAGAAATCATCTACTTAAGCGATGCTTATTTTTCTGGCAAAAAAGTCAAGGCAATTGCCAGAGAGCTCAACCGCACTGAAATGAGTATCAGCAAAGCTCTGGTTCGATTTAGCATTCGCCCTCAAGTAGAAAAAAAACCTAAAATCAAAAAGCTTATAGAGTTTAGTTGCACACCTTTATTGCCTAAACGCAAGAAGGAATTCCGAAATCACATCTGTGATGATTGGATTTCAATTAAAAAAATGCTTGAGTGGATGGGCAACAATGGCATCAATATTGTCCCCATAGATAAAGCTGCAATGGCATTCAAAATCAACAATATACCCATGACTTTGGGGCAACTTCTATTAACCTGTAATCGTTTACGATTAGATAAAAATTTAAACATTTTTAGAGTAAAAGGAATTACGAATGTTTAATCTTACTTCCCCCGCTAAAGCTGGATTTACGCGTCTACGGGGTCGGCCTAAGCATATCCAAAGATTTGATAATGGCACTGTACAGTTGCAAGAAAAACGCCATCGGGTACGCGAAATTTTAAAAGATAATGGTGCGACTATTATCCTTTCGTGGCTCCATCTAGCACACCATGATGGCACAATTGATCAGAATTTATTTGATCTAGGAGGTCGGTATTTGCGGCTTCGAATTCGAGTGATGCGGCATCAGGAACGACGCTCTCTTAAACTTGGATGCCATTCATTAACCAGACATTTGGGAAGAGGCCCTTCGCGCGCAACAGAAACAGGAGACGTCAGGGCAGAAGAGCTATGGAGCAGATTGTTACCAATGGTTTCAGCAGAAAGCATTCAAACATTGGATGAATTACTGCTGGGAGCTATTGATTATGACCTGACACCCGAACTATTAACCTACAATAAAAAACGACTCAACAGAGCATTAAAATCTTTGAGCCGTTGGGAAGATTATATTTGATAGATCTCTTCCTAAGTTCTGTGATCCTCACTCATGCAAAGGCCAGTTTGGAACACTTTTGGTGGAAAGGTGGAGATGTTTCGATATTAATTGAAAATCTTTCCATGTCCCATTAACGGGTGTCGACTCCCGTAAGTGATAGAAGGTCCCAAACAACCCGCCTGACGATAAATTATAGAGACGCACAGAATCTCCCTCACGTAAGAGGTTAGGAAGAGCGTATTCTCTCCGCTTTTGCAGGAGGCTTAAAAAAACCCACTCCTAAAAATTAAGAGTGGGTTTATGGTTTATACTTAACTGCAAAATAGCTGACATATCCAAAATCGCTGAAAAGCCAGGGTCTTGAATATATGTTACGCTTTTGTGGGATCAATCCAGCCAATATTACCGTCTTGACGACGATAAACAACATTAAATTGGCCAGAAGCAGCATTGCGGAACATTATGACAGTATCTTCAGTTAGATCCATGCGCATCACAGCATCACTCACGCTGACTGTTGGAATTTCACTGTTCATCTCAGCAATAATCAATGGCACATCAGCTTCGGCATTATCTTCCTTCATGCTATCAACAACATAGCGACTTGCTGAGATATTAAGCATTTCTTTTTCCGGAGAGTTCTGACGGGAGCGCGACCGCAGACGTGATTTATAGCGCTGGATGCGCTTTTCAATTTTTCCAAGAGTGAGATCAAAACTGCGGTAAGGATCGCTTTCTTCGCAGTGGGTACGGACAATAAAATGTCGACTGACATGAAAGGAAATTTCAGTCACAAATCGAAAACCATCCTTTGAGAAATTAACGTGAACCTCAAGAATGTCGCCAAAATAACGATCAACAATATGCTTTACAGCTGTTTCTACATGCAGCTTGAGGCTATCACCTGTTTCGATATTTTTACCTGACACTATTATTTTCATTCATGCCTCCCCAGCAATTATTTATATCTAAATATAGATCATCCTATTTAAAAAGTCATTAACTGTGCTTGTTTTTTTCTTTCAAAAGAAGAAGGTATTTTTAAGGCATCTCGGTACTTGGCGATTGTCCGCCTTGCCACTATGATCCCTTTGTTTTGCAAGCTTGACACCAGCTGATCATCGGAAAGCGGATTAAGCTTGTCCTCCCTTTCTATTAAAACCTTAATCGCTGCCTGGATAGATCTGTTCGATTGATCCTCTACGCCATTTCTGACGGCGGCACAAAAGAAGTACTTTAGCTCAAACACACCCCAGATAGTTTGCAAATATTTGGCATTAATAGCTCTGCTCACTGTACTTTCATGCACGCCTAACTCAAGCGCTAAATCCTTCAACGCCATCGGTTTTAAAGCACTAGGGCCCTTTTCAAAGAAACTTGCTTGGTGCGTCACCAGAGCCTGGCATACTTTCAAAATCGTATTGGAACGCTGATGAACCGCCTTAACCAACCAATTGGCAGCCGAGAGTTGCGAAGAAAGATAAGCCGCATCACCCGCCTTCAAACGCCTTAATTTTAGCTCGTGATAAAGATCACTATCCACATAAACTTTGGGTAAAGATTCTTCGTTCAGTTCACAAACCCACTCCCCCATAGAATCTTTTATAATAAAAATATCGATGGTATTTTTGGTAAAAGAAACTGACTGGAAGGACTCGCCTGGCCTAGGGTTGAGAGTCCGAAAGAGCTGCAACGCCTTTTTAAACTCTTCGAGGGATATGTCTGCGAGCTTCGCAACCCCTTGAATTCCTTTGGTTGGCAGCTTTGAAAGATGCTGCAAAATACGATTTAGGGAATCACTTAAAACATTCTGATCACTGAGCTGAATGGCAAAACTTTCTTCCAATGTTCGGGCACACACACCGACAGGGTCAAAGCTTTGCAGCAAAGTAAGCACCGCTAACACGTCCAAAATCTTAATATTAAGATCAAGAGCAACTTGATCCAGATTGGCCCGAATTAAGCCATCATCATCAACTAAATCAACGAGATAATAGCCGATCAACAGAGTATGGGGATCTTTGGTTTTTGTCTCCAATTGTTGCAGCAAATGGCTTTTCAAAGAGAGAGGTGCCATTACTGTTTCTTCGATCCAATTTGATTGATCTTCAAAAGAATATTGGGAAGATTTTGTTCCCACATCTGTCCAAAAATTGCTGTAAGTTTCCGATTGTAAGTCGCCGAGATGTGGATCTTCGTTATAATTTTGCTGCCATTCGGGGACTTCAGACGTTTCTTCAATTTGCAAAAAGGGGTTTTCTAAAACTTGGACTTGGATTAAATCCACCAAATCAAGGGTGGACATTTGTAGCATCTGAATCGATTGCTGTAGCTTGGGAGTTAAAGCAAGGTTTTGACCTTGTTTTAAATGTTGCATTTGTCGCATATTCATACTCTTACACAGTCTAGGCTCTATGCACCTCATTTCCCCGTATCCATTTTGGCCATTTACAGGTAAAAATGGCCAAAATCATTTTTGGGTAAGTTAGCTACCTAAAACCTAGAACAAAACTAAATAGGATTTCGCCCATAAATCCAGTTTAAAGAGTAAATCTTTCTCCAAGGTAAACGCGACGCACATCTTTTGAAGAAATAATATCGGCTGGTGTGCCCTCCATCAGGATCTCACCATTGTGTAAAATGTAAGCTCGATCAACGATGTCCAGGGTTTCGCGCACATTATGATCCGTAATTAAAACCCCAATACCACGTTTTTTTAAATAAAAAATTAATTCACGAATTTCGTTAACGGCAATGGGATCTATCCCTGCCAATGGTTCATCTAACAATAAAAAGTTTGGCTTACTGGCAAGAGCCCGGGCAATTTCTACACGCCGACGCTCCCCCCCTGATAAAGAAACCGCAGAAGCATAACGCAGATGACTCACAGAAAATTCTTCCAATAACTGATCTGTTTCTTTTTGTTGCTGCTCCCGGCTGAGGCCCCTTAATTCCAATACACATTTAATATTTTGTTCAACACTCATGCCGCGAAAAATGGAGGATTCCTGTGGCAAATAACCAACACCTAAACGAGCGCGTTTATACATTGGCATAAAAGTGACTTCTTTATCGTCGATAAAGATATGCCCATAATCAGGATGCACCAAACCACACATAATCGAAAAACAGGTTGTCTTGCCTGCCCCATTTGGGCCAAGCAACCCCACTGCTTCGCCGCGATTAAGATAAAGGCTGACGCCGCGCAAGATTTGACGTTTACTATAGTTTTTTCCCAGTTTCTTTGCCCATAGGGAGGAGACAATTTTAGCCTGTTCTTGTTCCATAATTTTATTTTACTAGTTTTGGTTGTTTGTGTTTTGAAAAAGGAGTGCTGTCACTCGGCCACCTGAATTCAGGACTTTATACTCGCCTGTCTTTAAATTTGCCCAGCCATAATTCCCCGTAACCACATTCTTGCCAGAGGTAACACTGACTTTTCCATGCACTTCAGCAATCTCACTATCTGGATTATAAGAAGCCTTATCACCTTGGATAATAGTCTCTTTAATTGTAATAATCACATGTTCATCAGCCTGAAATTCTGTTGGTTTTTTATTACCCGGCCTCGCTTCAAAGCTTTTTTCCTCTTGCTTATCTGTTTTAGTCTTTTCAAAAAACATTTTGATATGACTGGCTTTAATGGTTTTTTTATCTGGATCATTTAGCTTTTCAACTTCTGCATTCCCATCGGCTTGACAAAAATTGGCTTCTTGATCACATTCCATACTATCAGCAACAATTTTGATATTTGACTCATCTGTTGCCATTGCCCTACTCAGGAGTAAACAGCTAAAAACAATATACCCAAAGAAGGCGAGATTATGGCCGACAGATTTGAGGCAATTTTTATTTTGGCACGACGCGAAAGTTGTGCCTTCTTTAAGTATTTTGGGTGTAATAGTCCACATCATGGTTTTTTCCTCGATTTTAAAATCAATTCCGGACGTCCAAAAAAAATAAATTTATCTCCATTATCAGACAACCGAAACCCCTTCTGGGCGTTGATCGTTCCCGCTGGCCCTTCCCCATGAACGGGTTTATCACCATAGGATATTGATTGAGTTAAATCAATCCAGGCAAGGGAAGTGACAAACTGATAGCCGTTGGAGTGAGTAACCACAACGCCGCCTTTCAAGGTAATGAGTTCCTTATTTTTGTCATAAACCCCATCGATTGCGGTCAATGTCGCCGTATTACCTGACGCAAGATTTAAGGTTAGGTGAGGTTTAGTCAATAAAACAAGACCATTTGTGTTTTCGTCACCATCATCTGCAATAAGAGTATAAGGCTGATTCGATTTATCAGCGCCGTGAAATCGGATATATTTGGCACTACTTTTGGTTTGGGCATCAGAAAGAGCCACTTTATGAGCTTGTGTTTCCTGAGAAATGAGAGGGACCTGAGGCGTTTCAAAATAGTCACGAATATTGGGCCAAAAGACAATGATTGCCAACGCAATGCTAGCAAC
This sequence comes from Candidatus Paracaedibacter symbiosus, assembly GCF_000757605.1. Taxonomy (GTDB): domain Bacteria; phylum Pseudomonadota; class Alphaproteobacteria; order Paracaedibacterales; family Paracaedibacteraceae; genus Paracaedibacter_A; species Paracaedibacter_A symbiosus. Next base: position 445,568 of record NZ_JQAK01000001.1, read on the forward strand.
GACAAGCAAAAGCCCGCGTACATATTTATATTTATTAACAGCTTTGACTGATTCTAAATCGTACTTGTCCCCTGGAAACATTAAGCGTAATCTCCCAGATTTACTCCGTCCTTGCATGGATCAAAGTGACCTTGACACGAGGTCACTAGTTGGCCCCTTTTAAAGAGCACTAAGATAAAAGCGAGCCCAAAGAGGCGAAGCCAGAAATCGGCAATGTCACGTTTTTTGAATATAGCTGCACAGACCCTAGCTACCATTAAACAATACCTGCTCGCAAAAAATCATGAATATGGATAATTCCTATGGGAGCATTATTTTCAACAACAAACAAGGCTGTAATTTTTTTATGATTCATGAGAGCTAAGGCTTCGGTCATCAGTAGCCCCCCCTCAACTGTGGTTGGGTTTAGTGTCATTACCTCGCCTACAGGCTGCTGTAAAAGCTGTGGATTCATATGACGGCGTAAATCTCCATCGGTCACAATACCAACTAAGTGATCGCTTTCATCTAAGACACCAACACACCCAAATCCTTTTTGTGAGATGAGAACAATCGCATCCCCCATCAAAGCATCAGTTGTGACAAGTGGCAGATGCTCTCCTCTATGCATCTTGTCGGCAACTTTATGGAGTCTT
>NZ_JQAK01000001.1:446562-497226 GCF_000757605.1 Candidatus Paracaedibacter symbiosus
TTTAAAGTCAGCTGGCGTAAACTGGCGCGCCTCTAACAAAGCAACCGCCAATGCATCACCAAACACCAACATCATCGTGGTCGAGGTCGTAGGCGCCAAATTCATCGGACATGCCTCTGGTGAGTCTGGTAAAATAAAAGCAAATTCTGCATGAAGGGCAAGCGTACTTTTAGGACGTCGCGTCAATGCAATAAGAGGGATTTGATAAAGTCTGGTATATTCAATAAGATCCGCAAGTTCGGCCGTTTCCCCGGAGTTTGACAAGGCAATCACCACATCTTGGGAGGTGATCATCCCCATATCACCATGGCTAGCCTCTGCTGGATGCACAAAAATCGATGGTTGCCCGGTAGAAGCAAAGGTGGCGGCAATTTTGCGGGCGATATGGCCACTTTTCCCCATTCCTGTAACAATAATGCGCCCCCGGGACTTTAAAATAAGGTCGATGACTTCATTAAAGGAATCATTCAATATTTCAGCCATTCTCGCAATAGCTGCTGCTTCTGTCTGCAGCACTTTTCTCGCTGAGCCTTGATAATCTTGCCGTATTGGAAGGTTGAGTACGTTTGTCATTATTACCGTATATCTTAGTGGTGGAAAATGTCGAACTCTTCACCAGACATTAAATCAATCATGGCGCGCGTTGGTAAAAAGTTAAAGCATTTTTTGGCCAAGTCAGTACGTTCTTCCCGCAGTAACCGTTGATCTAAAATAGCTTTCAACTGATGCAAGTAAAGAACATCACTTGCTGCATATTTTAGCTGCTCATCCCGTAAACTCGGCGCGCCCCAATCTGATGTTTGTTCTTGCTTAGAAATATCAACGCCCAATAGCTCTTTACATAACTCCTTTAACCCATGACGATCTGTATAGGTACGGACGAGTTTTGAGGCAATCTTTGTGCAATAAATCGGTTCTGTTAAAACGTTAAAATGCTGATATAACGCTGCCACATCAAATCTGGCAAAGTGAAAAATTTTGGTAACCTCAGGATCGGTTAAAAGTTTTTTAAGATTGGGTGCTGACTCTTTTTCCCCCTTTTGAATTTGAACCAGATGACATACGCCATCGCCAGCGGACAACTGAACCAAGCACAATCGGTCGCGCCCATGCACAAGCCCCATTGTTTCGGTGTCAATTGCAACAAATTTCCCCAACTCCAAGCCATCAGGCAAATCATTATGATGTAAGTATAGAGACTGACTACCACCCGCATGGCTAATTACTGTCGTCATATCTTTGGGTTCCTTTTTCTGCATTCCATCTTAAAAGAAAACATATTAATAACTTTAGCCCAAAAATGTTCATTTTCTAAGCTGATTTTGGCGATCGTCTGTATTAAATCTTGTTGACAGAGCCTAATATGCGCGATTTTTAAAGTACTAGAAGTGTCGTTCAAACATGTGCTATAAATGGCCACTTTTCAAGTAAAACATTCTGCTTTTTGCGTCGTCGATGCAAAAAAATCGCCGCCAATCTCGTAAATCTCTTGCCCCCTAAACTTAGTCATTTAGGTAGCACTCAGCCTAGCCATCTATTTTAATCCAAATGCTGAAAAGAGAGTCTGGTGCCCAAAAGAAGACTCGAACTTCCAAGGGCTTTCGCCCACCAATACCTGAAACTGGCGCGTCTACCAATTCCGCCATTTGGGCACTTTATTTAATTAGAGCTTTTGAAAAAAATTGTCAAGAAATACTGCAATGATCACCAAGCCACAAGAACAGCTCCCTTAAATTCTTTATCAATATAATCTTTGATCTCTTTTGACTGATAAAGGTCAACAAATTCTTTGACATCTTTATCGTCTTTTTTCGCCGTTTGAACGACAATAATATTAGTATAAGGGCTGTCTTCTGATTCTACAGCAAGCGCTGTTTTTGGATCCATGCCTGCCAGCAATATCCAATCCGTATTGATCACAGCTGCGTCCACATCCGGCAAACAGCGTGGCAATTGCGGCGCTTCAAGTTCAATAATCTTAAGTTTTTTTGGATTGTCGGTGATATCAAGCAGGGAGGGCAGTGCCACATCAGGTTTCAACTTTAAAAATCCATTGGCTTCTAACAATTTTAAGGCACGTCCGCCATTGGTTGGGTCATTGGGAATCGCAATCTTAGCGCCCTCTTTCATTTCAGAAAGCCCTTTCAGCTTGTCCGAATAAAGTCCCATCGGCATCAAAACTGTTTTGGCAACTGAAGTGAGTTGATAGCCTTTAAGCTTGCTTTGCTCATCTAAAAACGGTTGATGTTGATAAGAGTTCGCATCAAGTTCACCTTCATTTAAAGCTTCATTAGGTAAAATAAAATCATTAAATTCAACGATTTGAATATCCAGATTCAGACCTTTTTTAGCGGCTTTTTCTTTAACCTGTTGTATGATCATTGCATGGGGTCCCGCCGTCACGCCCACCTTAAAAGCAAAGGCAGAAGATCCAAGTAAGCAAGTCAATAAAACAGCGCTAAAAAAGGGAGAAATCATTTTATTATCCTTTTAATTTTACCAGCAAAAAATGTAAACGGCTAGTTGTCCATCAGTGAGAAAGTTAACTACTTACTCATCCGACGGACAATCCTATTTCCTACAACTTGCACTAGCTGTACCATAGCAATAAGAATAAGCACAATAATCAAAACTAACTGCAAGTCATAACGTTGATAGCCATAGCGGATAGCCAAATCACCAAGCCCACCCCCGCCTACAGCGCCAGCCATTGCTGAAAAACCGATAATATTAACAATCACAGTTGTCACACCTGCCATCAAGCTTGGCATAGCTTCAGACAATAGAATACTCTGGATAATTTGCCAACGACTTGCGCCTGCTGCAAGCCCTACCTCTATCAGCCCCCGTGGCACCTGGCGCATCGCTTCTTCAGCAACTCTGGCAACCAGAAGCAATCCGGCGATGGAAAGCGGCACAATTGCCGCCCAAGTGCCAATCGAGGTTCCAACCAAGAGCCTTGTGAACGGCATTATTAGCACTGTCAGAATGATATAAGGGATGGAACGCACCGCATTCACCATAAAATTTGCCATGTGGCATAAAAAGGCGTGGGGATAAAGCCCTCCTTTTGAGGTCACCACCAACAACAGAGCCAAGGGAACACCCAGGAGAATGGAAAAAAAACTGGAGGCACTCACCATAAGGAGGGTTTCATACAATGAGTTCAGCAATAAATCTAGCATATTGACTCCGGCAAATAACCCAGGATTTCAGCCGCCACTTGATGCACTTTAAAGTGGTCGAGTGTTTGTGCCACCTTGGCAAGCTCATTAGGAATAGAAATTGTGAGGACACCAAGCGATGTTTCTTTCAAATGATCAAGACTTCCGGCCAAAATAGTCACTGGTACATCATATTGGCGAATTAAATTGGCAATCACCGGTTGTCTTGCTGAAGAGCCAGAAAAGACCAACTGAATCAGGACATGACCCGGAAAGGAACCTGGCACCAGACGCTTTAAAATATCATTGGGCAACTGCTTTATAAACAGTCCCCGAACAAGCGTATGAGTCACTTCATGGCGCGGTTGGAGCAGGATCTCTTCTACCTTGCCTTTTTCAACAATTTCGCCTTTTTCCATAACAATTACGTGATCACTGACTTCACGCACCACCGACATATCATGGGTAACCAACACAACCGTCACCCCTAGCTCACGATTTAATTGGCGCAATAAGGATAAAATTTCTAAGCTTGTTTCAGGATCAAGGGCTGAGGTAAACTCATCACATAATAATAATTTGGTATCGGTAATAAGAGCGCGGGCAATCGCTATCCGTTGGCGTTGACCACCGCTTAAACTACTGGGATAGGCAGACATTTTATCGCCAAGACCTACTTTTTCGCTCAAGAAAACTGCTTTTTTTATCGCCTTGTCCTTGGGAATTCCAGACCACTCTGCTGGCAATAAAATATTCTCCAGCACTGTCCGACGGGACAACAAATTAAAGGTTTGAAAAACAGTGCCTATTTCTTTTAAAATTGCCCGACGTTCTTTTTCACTTGCCTGATCAAGATGAGCGGCTCCAATTTGAATGCTTCCAGAGTCAAAGGATTCTAAAGCATTTAAACACCGCAACAAAGTACTTTTGCCCGCGCCACTGCGGCCAATAATACTACAAATTTCCCCTTGATGAACTTCAAAACTTACCTTCTGCAAAACAGGAACTGTTGCGGCAGGGTATGTTTTTGTTAAATTCTGAACAACAACAAACGTTTGATCTGGCATATACATTAATATTATAATTCAATAGATTAAACTTTTGTAATCGGCTTTGGTGATAATTTCAATAAAATTCGTTGAGTAAAAATACTTAACTTCGAAAAGATTTAGTTGAATCTTGCTCCATTTTTCGCCAAAAAAGAGGTACATATTTATTACGGAGCAATCTTAAGAATGTCAAAAAATGGGTTAATGGCCGGAAAGCGCGGCGTCATTATGGGAGTTGCAAATGATCACTCAATCGCTTGGGGGGTTAGCAAAGCTCTTGCAGAACAAGGTGCTCAAATTGCCTTTACTTATCAAAATGAAGCCCTTTTAAAAAGAGTTGAACCATTGGCCCAAGCTCTGGATGCTGAGCTCCTTATTGAATGTGACGTCAGTAAAGACAATGGCATTATGGAAGCCTTTGAGACGGTGGGGAAAACATGGGATTCTATCGATTTCGTGGTTCACGCTATCGCTTTTGCCGACAAAACAGAACTACGTGGTAAATACTTTGAAACCACCCGTGGAAACTTCTCCATGGCCTTAGATATTTCTTGTTTTTCTTTCACAGAAACCTGTAAAGCAGCCCTTCCCTTAATGGAAAAAAGGGGTGGTTCCATTATTACGCTCACCTATTATGGTGCCGAAAAAGTCATCCCTCATTATAATGTGATGGGCGTTGCCAAAGCCGCTCTTGAAGCAAGCGTCCGTTATTTGGCCGCTGATATGGGTGAATACAACATCCGCGTCAACGCGATTTCTGCAGGCCCAGTTAGAACACTTGCTTCGGCTGGAATTGGTGACTTTAGGTACATCTCTCAATGGACAAAAGCGAACTCACCCCTTGCACGCGACACAAGCCTCGAAGATGTAGGGGGTGCGGGTGTGTACCTTCTCAGCAACCTTGCTTCTGGGGTTACGGGTGAAGTTCACCATGTCGATTGCGGTTATCATGTGGTCGGCATGAAAGGACTGAATGTTCCTGATATCTCGACTGTGAAGGGTTAATCTTACCAGATGCCAGGCAATCACCTAGGCAGATCCTTAACATTAACCAGTTGGGGCGAAAGTCATGGCCCCGCCATTGGCGGGGTTATTGATGGCTTACCTCCTGGCATTCCCCTTGACATGAGCCTTATTCAGCAGCAGCTAGATCGACGACGCCCCGGGCAATCATCTTTCGTGACGCCCAGAAATGAACTGGACCATATCCAAGTCTTATCTGGCTTTTTTGGGGGCAAAACGCTGGGTACTCCTCTTGCGTTTATCATCCACAATCAAAATCAAAAATCCTCGGATTATACAGTTCTGAAGGATGTTTTTCGTCCCGGCCACGCTGATTACACTTATCAACAAAAGTATGGCCATGTGGACCACCGGGGTGGCGGCAGAGCTTCTGCCCGAGAAACAGCTATCCGTGTTGTCGCCGGGGCGGTTGCCACGCAGCTTCTTAACCACATGATTGGCCCTACTGTTAAAATATTGGCTGCCTTAGTTCAGTTGGGTCACAAAAAAACTTCCGGACGATGGGTGGAGGAAAGCATCTCCACCAATCCATTTTTTTGCCCAGATCCCTCTGTTGTTGGGGAATGGGGGAATTACCTGACGGAGGTACGCGAAGCTGGAAAATCGGTGGGGGCCCTCATTGAGATCCAGGCGAGTGGCATCCCGGCAGGGTTAGGGGAGCCAGTCTATGATAAATTGGATGCTGACCTTGCTAAGGCCCTCATGAGTATTAATGCTGTTAAAGCTGTTGAAATTGGGGATGGCTTTGGAAGTGCTACTGCCGAAACTGGCTTTGATGAAATGGGACTTTCGCCGGACTCAAAAGTTACTTTTACCAGTAATAAAGCGGGTGGTATTCTGGGGGGCATTTCCACGGGTCAACCCATCGTTTGTCGAATAGCTCTCAAGCCGACAAGCTCAACCAAACAGGTACGCACTACTCTTACAAAAGAGCTTATCCCTACTACCCTTGGCATTCACGGACGACACGATCCTTGCGTTGGCATTCGAGCCGTTCCTATCGCGCAAAGCATGGTTGCCTTTACCCTTGCAGATCATCTGTTGCGTTGGCGCGGACAATGTGGTCCAATAGGGTCATTCGATCGAGACCAAACAATTTAAAGTTACTTTCATGAAAAAAATTATTAAAGTTATTTTAGCATTTTTAGCCTCTGTCGGCTTTTTAACTATCCTTGCCATTGCGGGTATTTATTTTTTAATCAGCTCCTATTTAAACATACCTGAATTGGAACAAGAAGAAGTTAGCCAGACGACCATTCTGGATTTAAAAGTTGGCAGTATTCCTTTTGTAGATGTCAATGCAGATAGCGACATTTTTTCGATGTTGCAAAATATGCGACCTATTTCTTTATACGAAACGGTAACAGCGATTAAGCACGCCGCTAACGATCAGCGGATCAAAGGAATTCTCCTGAGTATCGAAGGATCAAATATCACTCTGGCTGAGGCGCAAGAGCTTCGTGAAGCTCTCAGTTATTTCAAAAAATCTCAGAAAAAAGTCTATGCCTATGCTTATTCGTATGGTGAAGGGGGAGGTGGCACCTCGCCTTATTATCTAGCGACCATCGCCGATGGTATTTTTATGCAACCGCAAGGGATGGTGGAATTAACTGGATATGCCATTGAGTCCTACTTCATGCGAGATTTATTGGATAAATACAAAGTTAAACCTCAGCTTGATCGCCGTGAAAGCTATAAGGGGTTTATCGAACCCTATACTAACAAAGATTTCAGTCCCGAAACGAAAGAAAATCTTACTAACCTTTTAAGTGACATGCTTGGTCAAGTTGAAGAGTCTATTGCAAATAGGCACAACATTAAAGAGGTAGACGCCAAACATCTTGTGAATGCTGCCCCTTATCTTGACACGCAGGCAGTTGATAAAAAGCTCATCACCCAGTTACTGCACAAAGAAGAAGTAAAAGAATTGGTTGAGCAAGAGCTTGAAACCAAACCAACTTTTGCTACGTTGAGAACCTATAAGAAGAGCATTCCTCTCCAAAAAATAAAACATAAATTTGCTTTAGTTTCTGTGGATGGTGAAATTACCTCACCAGTAGTTAATAGCCCTTATGGACAAACTCAAAGTACCCCCTCCCGAATCGCACAGCAACTTAAGAAGGCTGCTGAAGATAATGAGGTCGAAGCAATTATCTTACGCATTAACTCCCCCGGCGGAACAGTCACAGGGGCAGAGACAATCTGGTACGAAGTTGACCGCATTGCCAATAAACTAGGCAAACCCGTGATTGTGTCTATGGGAACATTGGCAGCGTCAGCGGGATATGAAATCGCCGCCCCCGCCACCAAAATTATCGCTAATCCGGGAACGATTACTGGGTCAATCGGGGTGGCAACCGGCAAGTTCGCCATTGGGGAGGCAGCATCGGATTTTGGAATCAACTTACGTCAAATCATGACGGCTAAGCATTCTGGCATGTGGTCTGCCGCTGAAGAGTTCACCTCTGAGGAATGGGCTAAAATTCAGGAAAGTCTTGATCATTATTATGATATATTCTTGAAAAAAGTCTCTGATGGAAGGCACATACCTGTGGAAGCTATCCGCAAAGTCGCCAAAGGCCAGGTGTGGACAGGAAAGCAAGCCAAGGAGTTTGGTCTTGTGGATGAGCTTGGCGGGTTCCTCAAAGCAATTAATGTGGCAAAAGGGCTTGTTAATATTCCAGAAGACTCATTGGTTGAAATTAGGCTTATGAATGAGCCGAGTCTCAGCTGCAGCCTTTTTGCAGGTTTCTTTGAAGGGATGAGCCTGCTTACCTCTGTCAGCAAGAACATCAAAATGATGGTGTCTGAAAATGCTTCAGTCCAGTCAAAGTTAAGCGTTAGTCCGCGCTAATTTTAAGTGGCTATCTCCTCTGATAGCCACCACTTTTCTCTTCCAAATTTTCCTTATTTCATATTAGTATGTATATTTTGGTGGATATTCGTGTTGTTGCCTCACTCGGTGAGAAATGAAACAATGCGATAGTCTTTTCCGACAAGTACCAACAAGCATATATCTATTAAACGGGAGAAAAATATGACCAAACTGTGGTCCCAACTACTTACCATTTTTATTTTCAGCTTGCTGATTTTAAGAGCGGGCAATACAAATGAATTGACACAGCAGAAGGCGTCTTTCTCTCGTCAAAACCGGCAATATCACTCTCAAAAAGAGAATATTTCAAAGACCTTAAAGGATCTCCACGACGAAGCAGAGGGCTATTATGAAAAAGGCTCTGTCTCCTCCTTAGAAAATGTTGATCAGGCAACTCATTTGGCAGGGTATTTCACGGTCATTAATAAGCTTATAACCTTTAATGTTTCTGATAGTATTTCTGAGAAAAAATGGCTTGAAAACTGTATTGCAGCTATGAAACATCTAAAAAGAGCTACAGAAGGTGTCCGACCTGCTTTCTTAAGTACAATTCCTGAATATTACATAAAAAATGATAAGAATAACAATAATATAGCTATATTAAGACGTAGGTTAGACGAGGAAATTACTCATCAAATTTATGTAAGATTAGAAGAGCTATTTCTTCAGAATATTGTTGAACCAAATAGTTTGAATATTGATGACGCATCGGTAGAGACTTTTCTTGAAAAAAATAAGACAGCTTATGAACTCCTCGAAACCGGACATCAAGATAAACTCTGTGACAAATTGAGAAACACATTCTTAAACGAGATGGGATTGTTTTTCTAGTTTTTTATATTTTTAGGTTTTCTCGACTTTGATTTATTTAAATTTGCCTGAAAAAGGTTACCTCTGAAACCACCTTAAAGTAAATCTTAGCCCCCTTCTGCTCTCAACCTCTTGAGCCCAGCCAGGGGGTTGCTCTTTTCTTGTTTATTGTCATCTGACGTCAGGGCTTATCTTCTTTGAAAAAGAGAGAGGGAAATTTGCCAGGCTAAAAAGACAAAATAGACTTATCTAGATAGGGGTTCGACAATCTCAGATACCACGACAGAATCTAATCAGTGATGATTGGTTGGGTAAATTAACTTAAAAGGATTTTTTAAAAGCGATTTGGTGCCCTCGGGGAGACTCGAACTCCCACGTCTGTACAGACAACAGATTTTGAGTCTGCCGCGTCTACCAATTCCGCCACAAGGGCACTTAAACTAAAAAGCATATCTATGGGTATATCGATAAGTCGGCCTAAGGTCAACATAAAAATTATGCTTTTTATAAAATTTTGAGGCATACTATTTTTCATCTTTATTGTAAAAAGAACTTATCCATATTACATAAGTAGAGTAGTGATGAGGGATGATCTCTTGTTAAAGCTCATCCGATAGAGATCCAACGAAAATAAGGAAACAGCATTGGAACAAGTGAATACTCAATTAACACCTCGGTTTTATCAATGGTTTTTGGCTAAAACGCAATCCCCTTATGCCACCTGGTTATTAAACATTGTTTCATTTTTAGAAAGCTCCGTTTTCCCAATTCCCCCGGATATCATGCTGATCCCGATGATCATTGCTGACCGGGCCAAGGCGTGGCTTTTAGCTTTTACCTGTACGGTTTCATCTGTGGTTGGTGGTCTTGTTGGTTATGCAATTGGGTTTTATTTATTTGAGACCATTGGCATGTGGATTATTCAAAAATATTCATTGGAAAGTGCCTTCGCTAACTTCCAAACTTTATTTCAAGAATATGGCTTTTGGATTATCCTCCTTAAAGGCGCAACCCCAATTCCTTATAAACTTGTCGCTATTGCCGGGGGCGCAACTGGTCTTAGCCTGTGGCAGTTTGTCTTAGCCTCCATCATCAGTCGCTCGATTCGCTTCTTTATGCTGGCAACCTGTTTTTATTTCCTAGGCGATAAAGCAAAAGATTTTATTAGCAAAAACCTAACCCTTGTTTTTATTGGATTTTTTGTTACACTATTTTTAGGATTCCTCGCTTTTAAGTTAGTATTCTAATGCTACAAAAAATATTGAGTCGGCAATTTTTTCTTAAAACTATAGAAAGCATTGCCACTCTCGCTCTCCTCACTGCCTTTATTGCTGAATACGCTTTTGGTATCCAGCCTTGCCCTCTTTGCCTTTATGAACGCTATGTCTATGCCGCCCTTATAATTCTGGGTATTATAGATAGTTTCTGGTATCATCCCGCCCTTTTTTACTTGGTCCTGGTTGTCATTCTAGGTGGCATTGGATTGAGTTTCTACCACGTAGGGGTGGAACTTCATTGGTGGCAAGCGCCCAGTTCTTGCGTTGGCATTAGTGGCATTTCTGCGGGGAATTTTGAAGATTTTGAGGCACAGTTCATGCAAAAGCCCGTTGTGCGTTGTGATCAAATCACCTGGGTTATCTTCGACGTTTCAGCCACCATCTGGAATATGCTTTTGTTTTGTGCTATGGGACTTTATGCCTTGATAGTCAAATTTAAATCATGTTAGGTTCGTACTCAAAATACGAGAAGAAATCGATTTCTGACTTCGCATCTTTGGGCTCACTTTTATCTTGGCACTCCTTAAAGAGGGCTACTATTCGCGTCGCGTCAAAATAAAAGTCACCTTAAATCTGCTTGCCATAATCTCGAATTTTCAAGTATTTTGAGTATATGACAACTGATATAAGTTGATTTTTGAGTCATCTCATTCCTTGTGAGAGACAAAAAACCAAATAATGAATGGGAGTAAACAGGTTCCATGTCGCAAGACCTGAACCATTGGCAACAGCAAATTGCAGCGTGCCAATCACTAAAACAGCTGGATGACTTACGCGTTCATCTTATTGGAAAGACGGGTGTTATTACCGGCCTTTTGAAAGGGTTGGGTGCGCTCAGCTTTGAAGAACGCCGGGAAAAAGGCGCTGAAATCAACCAACTCAAAGACAGTGTTCAAGCATTGCTAGAGGTAAAGAAAACTGATCTGGTTGAGTTTGAGTTGCAGCAACGTTTAAAGCACGAAAGTGTTGATGTCACCCTTTCCCCGCGCCCAGAGCACCTGGGTACGATTCACCCTGTCTCCCGAACGATTGATGAGATTGTCGCGTACTTTTCACAGTTTGGCTTTACCGTTGCCACAGGACCGGACATTGAGGATGAAGAGCACAACTTCAACGCCCTCAATATCCCAGCGCATCACCCAGCACGTCAGTCCCACGATACTTTTTATTTGCCAAATCAAGATGGTATTGTGAAGTTGCTGCGCACCCATACATCGCCCGTGCAAATCCGCACAATGAAGAATGAATCATTGCCGCTTCGCATCCTGGCGCCAGGACGCACCTATCGTTGCGACCATGATGCAACGCACACACCGATGTTCCATCAAATTGAAGGTCTTGTGATTGAAAAAAATATTCACATGGGTCATTTAAAAAGCTGCCTGATTGATTTTTGCCGTCACTTTTTTGAGGTCGATAAACTCCCTGTGCGCTTTCGACCAAGCTTTTTCCCCTTCACGGAACCTTCCGCTGAAATGGATATTGGGTGTGATCGTAGCAATGGTACCATGAAAATTGGGGAAGGCCGTGATTGGCTTGAGATTTTAGGGTGCGGCATGGTTCACCCTAATGTGTTAAAAAACTGTGGGATTGACTCCGATGTCTACCAGGGATTTGCCTTTGGAATGGGTGTCGAACGAGTGGCGATGTTGAAATATGGTATTCCTGACATTCGCCTTTTCTATGAATCAGATACACGCTGGTTAAGCCATTACGGTTTTTCCCCCTTCACCGGTTCGTAAGGCAGAGTCTAAAAAAATGAAATTCACATTATCCTGGTTGAAAGACCACCTAGAAACTGATGCATCTTTAGAAGAAATTTGCGTTAAACTTGTTGAACTCGGCCTTGAAGTTGAAGGAGTAGATAACCCTGCAGACAAATTAAAAGGATTTGTTGTCGGTCAGGTCAGCGTCCATGGCAAACATCCAAATGCTGATCGCCTTAGCCTCTGTCAAGTTGATATTGGCAAGAGTGAGTTGGTACAAGTTGTTTGTGGCGCAACGAATGTCCGCCAAGGAATGAAAGTTGTTTTTGCTGGCATCGGTACTGTTATTCCGGTCACGGGAGAGGCTCTGAAAAAGGGTAAAATTCGGGACGTTGAAAGCTTTGGTATGATGTGTTCTGCAGGGGAGTTGCTCCTTGGCGAAGATCGCGATGGTATTATGGACCTGGTGACAGACGCTTTGCCAGGCACCCCTATTATCGACGTATTGAACCTGAATGATTCCGTGATTGATGTCTCCATTACCCCGAATCGCGCCGATTGTTTTGGGGTTCGCGGCATTGCACGTGACCTTGCTGCCTCCGGAATTGGCACGCTGCGCCCCCTTCCTTACAAGCCAGTAGTGGGGACGTTTGATTCTCCCCTTCAAGTGGTGATTGAGAATTCTGAAGCGTGTTCTGATTTTCGTGGTGTCTACATTAAAGGGGTCACCAATGGTCCCAGCCCCGAGTGGGTACAACGCCGACTCGAAGCCATTGGTCTTCGTCCCATCAGCGCCCTTGTTGATGTAACAAATTATCTCAGTTATGATTTGTGTCGCCCGCTCCATGTGTTTGATGCCGCTAAAATTAAAGGAAATCTCACCGTTCGCCTCTCTCAAACGGGCGAAACTTTCAATGCGCTTAATGGCAAAACCTATGAACTCAATGACCAGATGACGGTGATTGCTGCACAGACTAACATTCTTGCCACGGACATTCTCGCCCTGGCTGGTGTTATGGGTGGTGAGGATTCAAGCTGTACCGACACCACAACCGATGTGTTTCTTGAATGTGCGTTGTTTGACCCCATCCGCACGGCTAACACTGGCCGCACGCTTAATCTACCCAGCGATGCACGCACCCGTTTTGAACGCGGTGTTGATCCGGAAAGTCAAGCTTATGGCTTGAGTGCTGCTTTAAATCTCATTCTTGACTGGTGCGGTGGGCAACCCAGCCACGTGGTCAGCGCGTTCCATACTCCGGGCACACTAGTGCCGTGGCAAGCACCGATTATTCGTCTCACCCATGAGAGGTTATTGCGCGTGGGTGGCTGCGATATCTCCATGGATGAGGCGGCGCAGATATTAACAAAGCTTGGTTTTAAGGTAACGCATACGGCGGCGCAACTAGAAGCTAAAGTTCCTTCACACCGGATGGATGTCACCAATTCAATGGATCTGATTGAAGAAATTTTGCGCCTTTACGGCTACGACAATATTCCTGAAGTCCCCTTGCCCCAGGTAGACGTTACCGTTTTACCAAAAACCAAAGCTGATGTTAGCCGTCGGATTTTAGCCGCGCGGGGATTTTTTGAAACTGTCAGCTGGTCCTTCTTAAGTGAAGATAGAGCCGCCTTATTTGGTGACATTGAGCCAGGCCTCAAACTCACAAATCCAATTAGCCAAGATCTTGCCATCATGCGGCCGACGGCCCTTGCTAATCATATTGACGCTGTAGTACGTAATGCTAATCGGGGCTTAGAAAATGTTAAACTCTTCGAAGTTGGACCCCATTATACCTTGAAGCAACAGCAGTTGGTCGCGTCCGGTATACGCAGCGGCAAAAGCCACGCCCGTCATTGGTTAGAAGCCCCCCGCTCCGTCGATGTTTATGATGCTAAAGCCGATGTTCAGGCCATTCTCACAACCCTTGGAGTTAGTGATTCTGCCTACCAAATAGAGGCATCTGCTCCAAAATATTACCATCCTGGCCGCAGCGGCTCCGTGAAGCAAGGCAATAAGACGCTTGCCTACTTTGGGGAAATTCACCCTAAGACGTTAGCCGCTTTTGAGACGGACATCCCCATGGTGGCGTTTGAAATTTTCTTGGATAACATTCATCAACCAAAGGCGAAGAAAACGAGCCTTAATTTGTCACCCTATCAAAGTGTAACGCGTGACTTTGCTTTTGTAGTAGCGTCAGATGTCAAAGCTGATGCGATCGTGCGCACCATCCAAAAGGTCGATAGACCTCTTATTTCCAGCGTACAGATTTTTGACGTCTATACGGGCGATAAAATTGGTGATAACCTAAAATCTATCGCGGTTGAAGTTAAATTAGAACCAACAAAAGCAACCCTTACGGAGGCTGAAATCAATGATCTCAGCGACCGCATTATTAACGCTGTTGCCAAAGCAACTGGCGCAAGTTTGAGACAGTAGCTCCAATGAACAAACACGACTTAAAAAAAATTAGAAACTTTGCGATTATTGCCCATATCGATCATGGTAAATCTACTATGGCTGACCGCTTGATCGAATTTTGTGGAGCCATTGAATCACGGGATATGAAAGAACAAATCCTCGATTCCATGGATATTGAACGCGAACGCGGCATCACCATTAAAGCACAAACAGTCCGGCTCCACTATAAAGCTAAAGATGGCGAGACCTATCATCTTAACTTGATGGATACACCCGGCCACGTAGACTTTGCCTATGAAGTAAGCCGGTCCCTTGCGGCATGTGAAGGGTCATTGTTGATTGTAGATGCTAGCCAAGGGGTTGAAGCACAAACGCTGGCTAACGTCTATCAAGCAATTGACAACAATCACGAAATTATTCCAGTCTTAAATAAAATTGACTTGCCAGCGGCTGAACCCGAACGTGTCCGTGCCCAAATCGAAGAAGTGATTGGCCTGGATGCAAGCGATGCGGTTTTAGCCTCCGCCAAGTCGGGAATTGGCATCCAAGATGTGCTGGAAGCCATCGTCACACGTCTGCCGTCTCCAAATGGTGACGAGGCAGCCCCGCTTCAGGCGATGCTTGTTGACAGCTGGTACGATCCGTACTTGGGTGTGATGATTTTGGTCCGCGTTAAAAACGGGGTGCTGAGTAAAGGTTCAAAGATTCGCATGATGTCCAACAAGGCTACTTATGAGGTGGAACGAGTTGGATATTTCACACCCAAACAGGTAATGGTTGACAAGCTTTATCCGGGTGAAATGGGTTTTATCACCGCAAGTATCAAGCATGTCGCTGACTGTAACGTTGGTGATACGATCACTGAAGAACGCCGTCCAGCAACTGAACCGTTGGCTGGGTTTAAGCCTTCGATTCCTGTTGTTTTTTGCGGCCTGTTCCCCGTGGACGCAGCTGACTTTGAACGGCTTCGTGAGTGTTTAGGTAAGCTTCGCTTGAACGATGCGAGCTTCCACTACGAGGCAGAAAGTTCTGCAGCTCTTGGTTATGGGTTCCGCTGTGGTTTCTTAGGATTGCTGCACCTGGAAATTATTCAAGAACGTTTAGAACGTGAGTTTGATCTTGATCTGATTACAACGGCGCCGAGCGTTGTCTATAAAATGCACATGACCAACGGCACAATTATGGAGATGCACAATCCAGCTGACATGCCGGATGTCGTCAAAATTGATTTTATTGAAGAGCCGTGGATCAAAGCTACCATTATGGTGCCCGATGAATATTTGGGATCCATACTGACTCTCTGTTCGGAACGCCGCGGTGTACAGATTGATTTGACCTATGCAGGCAACCGTGCCATGGCGGTTTATCGTCTGCCGCTCAACGAAGTCGTCTTTGACTTTTACGATCGCCTGAAATCCATCAGCCGTGGCTATGCGTCCTTTGATTATGTGATGGATGGGTATGAAGAAAGTGATATTGTGAAGGTGGCAATTCTTGTGAATGGCGAGCCAGTAGATGCCCTTTCATTGATGGTTCACCATGGCAGAGCCGAATCCCGAGGCCGAATGATTTGTGAGCGCTTGAAAAATCTCATTCCAAGGCAATTGTTTAAAATTGCTATTCAAGCCGCCATTGGTGGCAAAGTAATTGCCCGAGAAACCGTTTCAGCCATGCGCAAAGACGTCACTGCTAAATGTTATGGTGGCGACATCAGCCGTAAACGCAAACTTCTCGATAAGCAAAAAGAAGGTAAGAAAAAAATGCGCCAATACGGGAATGTTGAAATCCCACAAAGCGCCTTTATTGCCGCCCTCAAAATGGGTGATAATAAATAGAGTTATTTTGATAACTTATCCTTGCAAGAACAATACGAACTATAGCAATTTTCTGAGTTATTCCCCTCCTGGGTTATTCCCCAGGAAATTGCCCCTTTAAAAATCGTTATCCCTGCGCAGAGGGGAACAATAAAAAACTATTCAAATAATGGCCGAGCTCGTCCTTGGGATTCGCTTTTACCCAGGCTTTTGCAACAGCAATCTGGTCAACAGTGTTATTCTCCACAACACTCTTCCGCAAGTACACTGATATAGCCAATCTAGTATAGAAGATTGGCTATATTTTTATCATTTTTTCTCCTCATGGTTAGTTTTTTTAAATAATAACAAAGGCTTTTTTTCATAAACTTCTCTTTTTTAACAAAAATTAATACTTTCCCCCTATACTTTAAAAAGTTTGATCCTCATCGATCTTCCATTGGAGAAGCCCCCATGCCATCCATTATTTTGAACGCTTTAGTTATCTTGCTAACCATTTCCTCTACATTTGCTGCAGAAAAACCAGAACATGATATTCTTTCTGACAACCCACATACTATTATCAAAATACCAAGTGAGCATAGCGGTGCAGTTGTGCTTAAGCTATCTCCGCCTACCACCACGCCCCGAGATTATAGCGACACTTTGGAAGCTCAGTCGCAGCATAACAACGATGGAATTTTGGACAGCAATAAATCAGGGCTCGATCACATCATCATCGACACGCCAGATGAAGACAACCATCCTTCTGTATTTGATGAGTACTCTTCCGAAACAACACCACGGGGTATCAAAGCAGAAAGACTCCAATCCAGCAACAAAGCTACTGACAATGAGGAAAAAGACCTCGAAAATGGTGGCATTCTGCCGATTAACAATATGGATGATGTTGAAAATGCTGGTTGTGGTATTTGTTGCCTGAGAACCGGGCGAAGCTTAGGGAGCATCACAGCAGGTGTGAGTGGGTTCACTAAAGGGATCGGTAGTGCTTGTCGAACAGGGCTTGTGTCTCTTTCTACTTTGGGTGAGTATTCCCCAGAGGCAAAAAAATGGCTTGGTATCACATCAACTATCGTCAGCGTAATAACGATTATCTCTGGGCAATTGGCCGATATCGCGTCCGATTGGGCGGTTGAAAACCAAAAAGCACTAAAGCAAATTGAAGAACGAATTGCCGAAATTATAGCTCAAAGTCAAACCGCGTCCGCCTCCCCTAATCTTAAGGGAATACGCCATAAACTATCACCAAACATTCAAAAAGAATATGAGAACTTACAAGCTCGCTATGAGCATTTAACCAGTCTTACTAGTTTAGAAAGCTGGTATTTTTCATTCTCAAAATGCTGTTTACCTAACACCTATATTGTGAGTAAAATTTTGGAATTGCTTTTTAGCGTTGGAAACCTTGTTATGATTCCTATTTCGACAATCCCTACGTGGGATCCAACAACAGCGCTGGCTTTAAATATTTGCGTTATTTCTCTGGAAGCTTTAAGTTATATATTTCAGGGAATAGCTGAGCAATCACCAACGCTCAATAAATCAATTATAAACTTGAAGAATGAGCTAGATAAGTATAGCTAGTTTGCTCTTCTATAGTCATCATGCTGTTCGCCCACAGGCCACAGTTATCCTTAGCCAGCGCCGGAGGAATGATTTGTTCTATTGTCGCGTACTGAGATTAAATTTACTATAACTCTCGTCCAAATAACTTTTCCTCTACTTTCTCAACCTCCACCCCATAAATCTGAATTATTTTCCGAGTATTGGTGAGTCCCATCTTGATATGAATATTACTTTTGGGGATATGAAGCTTTTTACTCAGCAGGACGATTAAAGCAAGATTTGCCTTATTGTTTTCAGGAATGGCAGTGACTGAGATTTTTAATACACTCGTCCCATCCGCCTCTGCCATCATCCCTATTATTGCATTTTTGGAGGCTTTAGGAGTGAGTTTGACAAATAGCTCAACAAAACCATCTACTTGACGCCAAGGCTGATCCATGAAAAAATTGCTTTCGTGAAAAAATAGAAATCAACTTCACCCTACCATAAAAATATTAACAACACTCACAAAAACAGCTTTGACATTTACGCCAAAGCTGGGTATGTTATAGGTGCAATTGGGGCGGAGTAGCTCAGTTGGTTAGAGCAGCGGAATCATAATCCGCGTGTCGGGGGTTCAAGTCCCTTCTCCGCTACCATTCATTATTTTCCAAAAATCTTTCTTCCCCAGTGCTTATTTTTAACTTTAATATTTCTCGCGCCTTAAAACCGGGAATGGTTTTGAATTAAAGATAGTTTGATCATTGCTCGGTCAATGAGTGATTCTCCAACAAACGATAGAGGCTGTTTAGAAAATCAACTGAAACAAGTAAACCAGACCAACATTACAGAGCTTATGGCTGTTGCAGGGTATAATGGAGAGAAACCAAAGTTTCTGCTCCATAATATTGTAAGACTATCGGTGTTATCCTTAACTCTCTTCTAATCACTTCTATAAAAAACTTACAGTTATAGAGGGAGTGGTGGTACCGTAGAACCTCTATTAATCTTCTTCTGGGTAGAATGGAGTAGCCCATCCCTGCATTGCCGCTTCTTCTATCTCGGTATGAATAGTGTGGGGTAATTCATAGAGATATTGAGAAGCGTTATAAATACCATTACTCGTCAACTTGCTCGTTGTCCAAGCAATATTTCCTGTAGTAAGTGCATATTTACCAACAAGATAGCTTGTCGTTGATTTTGTATCTAATTTTTTAGTATAGAAATCTGGGGTAATCTCGGCTGAATTACCAAACTCTTTTGATCCTCTTTCAAAAATGCTCTTAGTAATCTCTTTCCCTATAACATTCCCTAATTTTGTTATGTGATGGGGCGTAAGGCTATCATAAGCCTCCTGGTAAGCTGCATTGGCTAATTTGCCGATATAGTCAGCACTTTCACGGGAAATTTGAATAGCCTTTTCACCAAGCCAGACCACATTATCTTTCACAACAATGGAAGCCTTATAAGTATTATTGGCAAGACTACCAACCATATTATAAGCACTACTTGCCACAACAGACGCAGCGTTATAAGTACTCTTTGCTACCGTTGTCGCCCCATTTGAAATTGGGTTAACAAAGTACGTTCGAAAGAAACCAGTGGCCGGTTGTTCTATAACTTGTACTTCTTCGCGAGTTTCCGGCAAATCTGTTCCTTGAGGGGATGAAGTTTGTTGTAATTCGAGCGCAAATTGACGCTTCAGGTCTGCCATTTCCTGGTCGATTTTTTGCGTTTCTGTTGCTTCTTGTTCTGCTTGCAACCTTAAAGTTTCCTGAACAGTGAATTCCGACTCAGCCAGTTCTTTTGACGCCAATTGGTTTGCTGCTTCTTTTTCAACTCTTTCATTTTCAAGACGTAATCGTATCACTTCTTTTTCGGCAGTCAAGATTTGTTGATAGTCAACCTCCGACATCAGACTCAATTGCTTCATTTCTACCAGAATTGGAATTGTGAGAATACTCTGAGCAAGGGTAGTTCCTCTGCCTGCAATAAAGCGATCGGCAATTTCATTCGTTACATAGGTTCCCATCACACGACCTGTAATCTTACCTAAAAGGCCACCGACTTCGCTTCCAAGGTAATGAAGAACCCCTGTTTGCTCTTGCATTTTTGCTTTTGCAGCTTTACTAAACTCACTTTTGAGCTCGGCCAGCGGATAGTTTGCCAAAATATGCTGAGACGTCGTATTATGAAGGTCATATCCCGTCCCTGTGGTTATCAGGTCAAACAAAGGCAGGATGATATTATTATAGTCTGACGTATAAGAGCTTTCTTCAATAACCCCCCTAACGGTTGACTTTAACTTTGAGGCGAAGAGTTGGGATAGCTGTTGGGATAGCTGTTGAGTAATAGCTGGGACTATCAGATTGATGATTTCATCATTTTTTTAATCTCAAGGCCTGCATCTCCTTCTTCTGGAGAAGAAAATATTTTCTTAAAGGCTAACTCAACCAACTTAGCTGTTTTATTTTCAACTTGATGTTGCAGATGATCAAAAAGTGTATGAACCAATAAACCATCAAGAATTGCAATGGCATTAAGCGCTTTTAGGGGAAGACTAGCCGTATCCACTGGCCCTGTTACTGTATCGATTAGCTGTTGCACTGCCATATTGACGAGTTGTTTAGTGGCAACCTCACCTGTTTTCTTGCCCATCTTTTCAAAAAATAAGGCAATCCCATCGGTTCCGTTAGTGACCAGTAAATTATGCAAGATATTTTCAAAGTTTCGACAAGTTGTGTTAACAACTTCCTCAACAACACCATAAGCAAGGCTATTGATCAAAATAGATTGGGTGGTAAGAGTTTCGACATCACTGCTTACTTCCAGCAAACTCATTTCTTGTTTGGGTATAAACGGTGAGTTAGTTTCAGGCTCAACAGCGGTTTTCTCCATTGCATTCAGGGTGGTGGAGAAAAGCAGGAAAGCAGAAAAGGTAGCCAGAAGGTTAGCTTTTTTCATGGTCATTTTTATAATTATCGCAAATTAATTGTTTACTGTTTCAGAGATAAGAATTACCATTTTTTTTTCAAGCTAATTCTACTTGCAAACAAAATTTTAAATGCGATAAATTACTCCGACTTATTTTTTTTGACGATATGAATCTGTGGTTAAGCATTTTCAGATTGCTGGAGCATAGCCCTATTTACAAGAGCTAGTGTTTTGAGGCATACCTTATTAAGATAAATTTTACCCGAGGATAAACCGTGGAACACCTTTACCTTTATGCCATTGCCTACCTTTTGGGATCAATTCCTTTTGGCTTACTCTTTGTTAAAATGGCAGGAAAAGGTGATATTCGTAATCTCGGTTCTGGCAATATCGGCACAACGAACGTTCTGAGGACTGGGTCTAAATCATTAGCTGCAGCAACTCTTATCGCTGATGCCTTAAAAGGTGCGGTCCCCGTGGTCATCGCTAAATATTTGGTCGCTGATGAAACAATTCAGTGCTTGGTAGGGGGCGCTGCCATTCTTGGACATATTTTCCCCGTCTGGTTAAAGTTTAAAGGCGGCAAAGGGGTGGCCACAACCCTTGGCGTTTATCTTACCCTTTGCCCAATCGTTGGCTTGCTTACACTCTTCACCTGGATTATTGCCGCAAAAGTAGCGCGAATTTCGTCCCTTTCCGCCTTGATCGCTTTATTTATGGCAGCAATTTATGCAGTTTTCCTGGTTGGCAGAACCGATATTGTTGTCTTTACAATGGCTATCTATTTCCTAATGGCCTGGACTCACCGCGCCAACATAAAAAGGCTTCTATCTGGCCAAGAAAGAAAGTTTTGAGGAATTACAATTATATTATAGTACGCCCAGTATGAGAGCTTAAAAAGGGTATTTTCTGCTTTTACTCTCGTCTACTAAAACAGAAGCGAAAGAAGTTGTCTATTTTTTGAAGGATTTATCGTGGAAAAGAATCTAAATTGAATTTTTGAAACGTGGGGCGAGAAACCGGGATCGAACCGGCGGCCTCAAGTGCCACAAACTTGCGCTCTAACCAACTGAGCTATTCCCGCCACATCTAGTACATCTAATATCTACCGATTCTATTCCCTAAGGTCAAGCAATTTTCAACGGCTGTAAGTAATTTTTACAGCTCCTCACTAAGTTCTCTCGAAACTATAATATGGAACAACGAATTACTTCGTTTCGAGGTGGAAAACACCATCCCAATCTGGGCCAGGGGGATGTTCTTGAAATACCTTACAACGTTTAATATACATATCCGCTGTCACATCCTTGCCAAAGAGTTGATTGATTCGCTCAAACCCAGCAATTGCCTCTTCCCAACGTTGCTCATGATAAAGGTTGAAGGCTTTATCAAATTGTCGCGAAAAGTCAATCTGCTCATCCGTGGGCACCAGCATGGGATCTGATGCAGTAAGAGCGATTAACTCGTAAATTTTGATCCCGATATTTTTCCCTTTGACGGCCACAACATCCAGCGGGCGAACAATGGCTACATCACGCACTAAATGCAGTGTTTCTTCGCTAATAATAATGTGCGTATGGAAGACTTTATTAACTCCTTCCAACCTTGCGGCCAAGTTCACGTTATCTCCCAGAATTGTATAGTTTAAACGTTCAGATGACCCCATGTTGCCAACGATAACATCTCCTGTGTGAATTCCAATCCGAGTTTCTAGAATAGGTTTTTTCTCAAAATTCCATTTACGATTAAGATCAGCTAATCTTTTTTGACAATGCAGTGCTGCCTTACAAGCATGGAGCGCATGATCGCGATCCGATTGTGGCGCGCCCCAAAAGGCCATAATCGCATCCCCAATATATTTATCGATTGTCCCCTGCTCTTTAATAATAATACTGGTGAGCGCTTCTAAATACTCTGAAAGATGAACCATTAATTTATCGGGTGGATACGTTTCACTAACCGTTGTAAAACCTGCAATATCACTAAAAAAGATTGTTACCCTTTTATTACGCCCACCAATTTTAACTTCGCCCCCTTTGTCGATAAGTTTTCGGACAAGGCTCCGTGGCACAAACTTTCCAAAGGAAACAAGACTTCGCCGCATGGCAGTGATTGATGATTGCAAAAGCTGAATTTCTAAAATTCCTGAATGTACTTCCCGCGGGTCAGAGAGATCAAATTGAGTAATGCTATTAGCCTGTCTTGCTAACCATACAATAGGTCTGGCAATTCTATGTGCCATATAGGAGATGAGAAATATTGAGACAATAAGAATAAATAAGCTAATAAGCATCGTTTGATGCTGGGTTGTTTTAATGGCTCCCACCAGCTCATCTTCTGGCATAACAATCATAAATAACCAGTTTTTAAATAACAGCCCTTCAAAAGATTTAAAAATGGCGACATATTCTTTGCCATTATAAGGAAAGACAGTTTTTTTCTCACCTGTTGATAAATATTGTTTAAAGGCAGCCCCAGGAATTTTTTCCGATAAATCGGCGACATTGACGAGCTGAGTTTCATTTCCTAACACCCTAGCTGTTTCTTCGTTATACGGACTGGCGACGACTTCACCTTTACCGGTTAATATCATGGATAATCCATTAAAATGAATGTCACCTAGAATTTCCTTAAATCCTTCTAGAGGAATATCCGCACCAATCACGCCAAATTCTTTACCTTGATTGCTTTGGAGGGGATAAGAATTCGCAATACCGGGTTGTTTGGTGGTGCTAAAGATATAAATATCCGACCAAGAATTACTTCTGGTTTGCATTGCCCGTTGATACCAGTCTCTCACACGCGGATCATAGGTGACCTGAAACTGAGGAAGCTGTTCACTTTCCAAAATGTTGGAATCCTGGTCTAAATAATTCCAGACTTCAGTTCCCGAGCCTTCCGATCTCTCTAACACCCGCACCGCGTAGGCAGCACGCTTGGGCAATAGCTTGTTAGGCGAAGAACGATAGGTTGACCCTGGCGACAATCTTTTAACTTGAAAGAACATCCCTGTTTCTGTCGCAATAAAAACACTTTCTAAAAAAGGATTATTTTTGACAACGGCAATGCAGTAATCTAACAGAATCTTGTTATTGATGGTAATATCTGAAATGTCCCGAATAATATATGATCCCATTTGGATATCTGACTGAACTGATCCAAAACGATTAGTAATCCGATCAATTTTTGAGCGACTAGTATCGTCGATCATCTTTAATGAAAAGTCCACCATCGTATCGGAGTTATGGCTGTAGGTATAATAGATGATCGAACTTGCCGTTAAAACTTGAAGAATAAAAAAGCTTGAAAGAATATCGAACCTAAGATTCCGATTCCGGATTAGCTTCACAAAAATATTTCTAAAGAAGCGCCATACGTGATCCATATTTTTGTCATACTCTTCGAGGTTTTCATCTTCTAGTATAAAAAAAATTATTAAACCTTGATTAATAAAAAACCTCTCAATCTTACGATGAGAGGTTTTTTTTATGGGAGGCGAGAGAAAGGACTATTAATCCCACTTTCCGTCTTCATCATCCTCTGCTGCATCATCTTCATAATTTCCATTAACGCCCTCAAATCTTTTCTTCAGAGCTGATCCTAAATCGAACTCGCCAGCAGTCTGAGGTTGTTCTTTCAATTGTCTTTCTTGGGAGCTATTCAATTTTTTGCCTTGGCGAATTGCAGCTAGCAAGTCATCCCTGGAATTTCCTGCTTGAGGAGCTCCAATTGGTTGCTCTGCTGGTTTCCGCAATTGCTTTCCACCGCGAATCTGAGACAATAGGTTATCTGGCTGACTCATCATCTGTTGGTTGGCTTGGGGCACTTGAGGATATGCTTGGTTTGCTGCAATAGAGCTACCACCTTGACGTGCTGGTTTATACCCCATAGGAGGAGGTGGAGGTGCAAGAGGTGCAACTTGTTGCATTACAGGTGGTGGGGGAGGCACAAAATCTAAGGATGGCTGGGATTCCATTTCCGAGACCACACTGTCTTCGACAGTTTTTTGGGCAGGCACATATGGAGATGGCATCATTACAGAACCACGGCGTCCAATGCTATCTCTGCGTGAAGGCATAACTGGGGCTTCTTGAACAACTGGTTGGCCTGGTTGCATCTGCACTTCACTACCGGGCATATCCATCAAAACCGATGGTGCTTGAGGCGGAGTAATCGATGGTCGTTGCATCATCATAGAGCCACGAGGTTGATTAATCATACTGTTACGGCGAGGTGCAACTGGCTCTACCACTGCTGCCATCCCGGGTTTCATAGGGCATTGATTAAGCTTTTTTTCGATGTCTTCAGACTTTTTGTCTTTAATCCCAAATTTCCCACTTCTTGCATCCACACATTGTTCTTGGCAAGCCTTTTTAATCTGCTCATTTGTACAAAGGCGAGGATCATCACAAACACCCTTTACTTTTCCAAAAAGCCCAACACCGCCACGACCGTGGCTAGTACAATGAAATGTTGTTCGATCACAAAATTCTTTTAATACATAGCGAGGGTCATTTTTATCATTAACCCCAGCAAGCTCAGCACAAATGCTTTTTCGTTCTTTTGCTGCATTGGAAACGCCAATGGCGCCCGCTCCACTACACAGTGCCAGAGTCAACGGCACGGCAGTTAATAATGTCATTATCTTTGCAAACATAAATTATTCTCCCGAAATTTCTAACTTCTCCTTCAATCTGTAACATTCTAGCAGTTAAAAAGATGTTAACTCGGGAAAAAAAGAGCGCGCAGGGAAGCAGAGAATAAGTCACTCCCCAGAATCGTCATTATGCCTTGTTTGAAGACTCGTAGTAACGAAACTGGAGTTTGAAAGTCGAGAAATAGAGTTACCTTTTAATTCATCACCAATACCGGTTCTTCAATAAGAACTTGAGTATAGGCTTCAGGATAAACAAGTTTGGCCTGACTTACCCTATCTCTCAAGGTTTCAGTCGCGCGTTGAATGCGTTTTGCTTTCAAGCCATTCGTATCCCCCACCGCCATTGAAAAGAGGTGAAAACCTCTGGAATTAGCATCTAGATCATACGTCTTACCAGAGGGAAACTTGGCACCATGAATAGCTTGCTGTAATGAATCACGTAAATGATAAAGCCCATTTTCCAAAAAGCTCGTGGTGAGATAAATTTTGCCTGCGTCATACCGAACATCGCTTAAATCCAGTTTGATCTCCCCAAATTGACCCCGATAATGCGCCACCCAATCGGTGACGATATTCCTCATATGCGCCGCATCGGCTGCCTCCAAATTATGAAGACCCGCAAAAGTAATTTGAAATTGGTTTGGCTCAATATCCTCAACTCTTGCGCCACAATTTTGCACAAAGTCACGATAAAGATGATCATCAGTATTGAGATTAAGAGGACAGGTGATATGGAATCCGTTTGCATAGGCACACATCATTCCACCAAGCAAAAGAACTGTAGTTTTAATGAGTTTTTTTAGCATTTATCGATTATTCTTAAAGGGATATCTATGTTCTATTATAGCGAGTTGAATAATTTTGAGAAGAGGCGTTTTTAAAAAACTTTATCCCCACAGAAAAAATTAAACACTTATTCCTACTGAGCCTAGTGAGCAAGAAATAGATAGAATCGTTTTATTTCTTAAATTTAAAGAAAGTGTAAGACAACGTTATAGTTTGAACATCGGCCATATTAGGGTCAGTGGCAAATTCGGGATCAATATAAAACAAAACCGGCATGTCGACCTTTTGTCCTGGCATCAGCGTTTGCTCATCAAAACAAAAGCAATGGACTTTGCGAAAATAAATCCCTGCCTTATCCGGCGTCACATTATAGGTTGCCATCCCCACGATGGGCTCTCTAGAATAATTTTCTGATTCATAATGCGTCATCGCATTTTCGCCAACTTTAATTTGAATTTGCACTTCCGTGGGGCGAAATCGCCAAGGCAAATCACGGTGTACGTCCGCATTAAAGCGCACATTTAATGTCCGTTCGACCGTTTGTCCAGACGGCACTTCAGCGCGCTGCGTGGTGCCCCCAAACCCTGTTTTTTGGCAAAACATCTGGTAAATCGGTACCGCAGCAAAGGCCATACCTAACATTCCAGTCGCCAAAAAGGCTAATAAAATACCGGTTGTATTTTGAGTTGGTCGCTTCATTTAGGTTCTGTGGAATTTTCTATATAGAGAATATTTTGAGGCACTTAGTGCGACATCCCGCCCAGGCGAACAAAAGAAAGAAAATAGAAAAGAATAGATAAACTCACTAATACGACGAGCATGGCTTGGTTGCGCTTTTTTAGCTTTTGATGGGTCATGAGAATATCCAAATGTCGATTGTTAAGCTTGAAAATATCAAAAATAAATAAGTAATGGAATAGCCAAAAAGTCGCATCGACTTTTGGGATCCCGCCAGGAAGTATAGTTGTACTGCCAACAGTAGAAAACTTCCCCCAAGAACTAGTGCAATACTCAAATAAATCACAGATCCCATACCCACAAAGTAGGGTGCTGCGGTTGCCAAAATTGTCAAAAGTGTATACCCAATGATTTGACGTTTTGTGGAGGCTTCCCCTGCAACGACAGGCATGACGGGCACTTTTGCTTTGAGGTAATCATCATGGCGATAAAGAGAAAGTGCCCAAAAATGCGGAGGTGTCCATAAAAAGATAATGGTAAAAAGAATCCAGGCTTCTATGCCAACATGATTCGTCACGGCCGCCCAACCAATGACCGGTGGCAAAGCACCTGCAGCACCACCAATGACAATATTTTGTGCTGTCCATCGTTTTAGCCAAACAGTATAAATCACCACATAAAAGAAAATGGTAAAGGCAAGCAACGCCGCACTCAGCCAATTGACTGCAATTCCCAAAACCATAACAGATGCAGCGCTCAAAATCATGCCAAAGGCTAAAGCATTATCCGGCGCAATACGACCTGCCGGCAAGGGCCTATCTTTGGTGCGTTGCATGATGGCGTCAATATCGCGGTCATACCACATATTGAGACAACCAGAGGCGCCCGCGCCCACGCTAATGCATAGCACGGTGATAAATCCCAACAAAGGATGGATGTGACCAGGCGCCATCAAAATACCACAGATTGCAGTAAAAATGGACAATGACATCACCCGCGGTTTTAGCAACGCAATGTAATCGCCCAACTCCTCAGATGGATCATCTATCTCATCAAAAGCTATCGCCTTATCAATCATGCAAATTCCTCTGCACCGTTAAAAATACATATCATTAGATTTACGGTAATTTGTTGAAAAAATATAGTTGAAAAAGACGCTTTATCCCCCCCCTCATTCTTTCTATTAAAGTATTTAGGGTATATATAAAGCGTCTTTTTCACTTAGCTGAAAAATTATTTCTATTTAACAAGTGGCTGTTCTTCAAATGTATGGAATGCTGGCGGTGAACTTACCTGCCATTCAAGCGTTGTAGCTCCCTCACCCCATGGATTAGCAGGACACTTCACTTTGTCATAAAAAACGCGGAACACAACGTAGAAAAAGAACAAAGCAGCAAAGCCAGACAAAAAACCGCCAAGCGACGCAACATAGTTCCATCCCGAAAACGCATCTGGATAATCAGGAATACGACGTGGCATCCCTGCCAATCCCAAAAAGTGCATTGGGAAGAACAAAATATTGACACCGATAAAAGTTAGCCAAAAATGAATTTTGCCTAAAGTTTCATTGTATTGATAGCCAGACATTTTGCCAATCCAGTAATAAAACCCAGAGAATAGACCAAAGACCGCCCCCATGGACAGCACATAATGGAAGTGAGCAACAACATAATAAGTATCATGTAAAACGATATCAACTTCACCGTTGGCCAATACAATCCCCGTTAACCCACCAATAGTAAAGAGCAAAACGAAACCAGCAGCAAACATCATGGGGACAGCAAAACGAATCGCCCCGCCCCACATAGTTGCAATCCAGCTGAAAACTTTAATGCCGGTGGGTACTGCAATCACCAAGGTGGCAATGGTAAAGTACGCCCGAGTTGATGTATCTAACCCAACAGTAAACATATGGTGAGCCCACACCACAAACCCAAGAACACCAATTGACACCATAGCATAAGCCATCCCTAAGTAACCAAAAACCGGTTTGCGGGCAAAGGTTGCTATAACGTGGCTGACAATGCCAAACGCTGGCAAAATCATAATGTACACTTCGGGGTGACCAAAAAACCAGAACAAATGTTGGAACAAGACCGGGTCACCACCACCAGCTGGATCAAAAAACGTGGTCGCGAAATTTCTATCAGTTAGGAGCATAGTGATGGCCCCTGCCAAAACAGGAACGGCTAACAACAGCAAAAATGCTGTCACTAACATCGCCCAAACAAATAAGGGCATTTTGTGAAGACTCATCCCAGGCGCACGCATATTAAAAATAGTCGTAATAAAGTTTATCGCCCCCAAAATTGAGGACGCTCCAGCTAAGTGTAAACTCAAGAGCATGTAGTCAACCGCTGGCCCACTATGCCCTAAAACAGAGCTTAACGGCGGATAAAAGGTCCAACCTGTGCCAGCTCCTGCCTCTGTCATTCCTGATAAAATTAACAGAGTAAGAGAGGGGACCATCAGCCAAAAACTGATGTTATTAAGGCGAGGAAAAGCCATATCTGGAGCCCCAATCATAATGGGAACAAACCAGTTACCAAAGCCACCAATGAGGGCTGGCATCACCATAAAGAAGATCATTAACAAGCCATGAGCTGAGATGATCACATTATAAAGTTGATGATCCCCTCCCAAAACCATACCGCCTGGATGCATGAGCTGCCAACGAATAACCATCGATAAACCACCACCTAACACTCCTGCAAACATCGCAAAAATAATGTAAAGTGTTCCGATATCTTTATGGTTAGTAGAAAGAAGCCAACGACGCCATCCTGTTGGATGATGGTCATGGGGATCATGATGATCGGCATATGCCAAAGTATTCGACATGAGTGTCTACCTCTAATTTATTTTGCTTTTTTTGAATTGAGCCATTCGTCATAGTGTTGTTCAGAGACAACTTTGACTGCAATAGGCATAAACCCGTGTTTAACACCGCATAACTCCGAGCATTGACCATAATAGGTCCCCTCTTTTTCGATGCGGAACCAAGTTTCATTAAGACGGCCTGGAACAGCGTCTTTTTTAATGCCTAAAGAGGGAACAGCAAAGCTATGCAAAACGTCTTCTGACGTCACGACCACACGCACCGTTTTCCCCGCAGGAACAACAATTGGATTATCCACATCCAGCAATCGAAGTTGCCCTGGTTTTAGGTCTTTTTCTTCAATCATTAAACTATCAAACTGAACTTTTTGCTCAGGATATTCATACGTCCAATACCATTGATGCCCAATTGCCTTAACAGTTAAATCAGCATTTTCGATTTTACTAGCAAAAAACATCAGCTTGAGTGACGGAATCCCAATTACAACCAGAATCAACACAGGAAGTAAGGTCCACACAACCTCAAGCAATGTATGATGGGCTGTCTGGGAGGGAACAGGATTTCGAGAGGCGCGGAATCGATACAATACATAAACCAGAAGCGCTGTAACAAATATGGCGATACACGTAATAATTACCAATAGCAGGTGATGCATTTCGTTGATCCCCTCCATAATTGGAGAGGCAGCTGACTGAAACCCTATCTGCCAAGGCTGCGGTACAGCGGCATTGGCATTTTGACTGAGCAACGAAATTAAATGAATGACTCCATTTGCAACGGACATTGTCGACCCTTAAAATTCAGTTTAATTAAAAATCTATCAAAAACATTGTGCCTTTATTATGCACAAGAAACAAGAGGATTTAACAACTTCATTTAAGCTCGTTTAAAGTTTTCGTGAGATAAGTAAGCTCGCTCCTTATTCTATACCAAAAAGTCTAATATAGAAAAAATTAAGAGGAGCGAGGCTTTCTTGCACCCTAAATTCCTTGATCTATTTTGTTTTTTGTTGGCAACTTTGGCGAACTAGATAAACTATTCCCTCTAAATTTAAATTCAATTTAGCTAAAAATAGCTTAAAAATTAGGGTGATTTACGAAAGGCGCCGGCGCATCTAGGAAATTTTTTTAAGATTACTTTTTATCCTCAAACACTTTAAGTATGCAAAATTATGCCCTCCGATAGCGGGAAGCTTTTATAGTGAAACGATGCTAATAGTCAGCCCTTTTTAAAGCTTTAAGGAGGCGGAAGATTTTTTATGCAGGGGTGATGTTAATCAAGAAGACGCGTGGGAAAGCCACCTTCTTGCAACTTTTCAATAATTTTTTGTGCATGCTCAACATTTCTTGTCTCAATAACAGCATCCACCTCAGCCATCTTTGCGCCAATCAACGAAAATAAACGCTGATGATTGATCTCAAAAATATTACCACCATTCTCACCAATAATTTTTGAGAGTTTTGATAATACACCAGGCGCATCGTAAATTTGAATTTTCAACCTCACCATTTTCCCTTGGCGCACTAAAGATCGCAGGACCACTGACGATAGAATCCGCGCATCAACATTCGCGCCACAAATCACAACTCCTACTGTCTTGCCACTAAAAAGTTCAGGTTCCGTCAACAATGCCGCAATCCCAGAAGCCCCTGCCCCTTCTGCCACAACCTTGACGTGGGTTAAGAGATAGTCAATCGCTGCTTCAATGTGGTCCTCGCTGACCCCAATCATGTCATGTAGTTTTTCTTTTAAAATGCTTTGCGTCAGCACCCCGGGTTGCTTCACAGCGATACCTTCAGCGAGTGGCAAAGTTCCTGCATCCGGTGGCATAAACCAACGTTCCGGATAAATGGCCTGAATCATTGCCGGGCAGTAGGTCGACTGCACACCGTAGATATGCATGTCAGGTTTCAACGTTTTTGCCACAATTGACATCCCTGCAGCCAAACCACCACCGCCAACTGGGATAATCAGAGTATCCAGCGCTGGTATATCCTCTAACATTTCCAGTGCCACCGTCCCTTGGCCTGCAATAATTGCTGGATCATCATAGGGATGAATCAAAGTGAAGCCTGCTTCAGCAATCAATTCTTGCGCTTTTACCCCGGCTTCACTCAAATTTTCACCCGACAATACAACCGTCGCGCCAAGCGCCTGCGTACGCTCAATCTTCGCCACCGGCGTATTGGTTGGCATAATAATTGTTGCCGGAATCCCCAATTTGTGGGCATGATAGGCCACTCCTTGGGCATGATTACCTGCCGACATTGCCACCACTCCACGCTGTTGTTGGGTGGCAGTCAATTGCCTCATTTTGATCAACGCTCCCCGCGGCTTAAAGGAATTTGTTACCTGAAGACTTTCTAACTTCAGATACACTTTACCTTGAATAAGCTTACCTAGCTCCAAACACTCTACTGTTGGTGTGCGAATGAGATTACCTTTAATTGCCTCAGCCGCTTGCTTTATTGCGTCAAATGTAACCGTCATTTTTGTAAATACTTTATCGTTTATTTTTAATACACGTTCATGTCCTTTGATAATGACACAATTTAGTTAAAATTTTCTACTCTATTTAAAAAGGTGGAGGGAATGTTACGCTGACTCCACGTTTTGTTTTTAAAACGAATAAAAATAAGTTAAATTTTATTTATACTTAAACTCAATGAAAAATGGCACCATGATAGAACCTAAACAAAACGCACTCCTTTGCCTAGCAACCGACGGATTTCATAAGGTAAGTTATACGGATTGGGGGAGCCTTGACTCCCAGAAAATTGCAATTTGTGTCCATGGAGTGTCGCGTAATGGTCGCGATTTTGATTACTTAGCGCGTGCATTAGCGGCGGATGGTTACCGAGTCATTTGTCCAGATATGCCGGGGCGTGGTAAAAGTGATTGGCTGCCCCTTGCTCTTGATTATAACATGCCGCTGATGGCCACTATTCTGACCACTTTCATTAACGTTTTTCCCAGCGATGAATTGTTATGGATTGGTACCTCTATGGGTGGATTACTTGGGATGCTGATGGCCTCCCGTGCTAATACGCCTATTAAAAAACTAATCCTCAACGACGTGGGGCCCCATCTTAATGCGGAACCTTTAAAAAAAATCGTGCAATACTTGAGTTTAATGCCGACCTTTAAAACCCGGGATCTTGCCAAACATTTTTTGAGCCAAATTCTCGCCCCGTTTGGCGTAAAAACAGACGAGCATCTAGACCACCTCACCACTTACAGTTTTTTCGTAAATGATCAAGGGGAATATCAACTCGCCTATGACCCAAAAATCCTAAGCACTTTTCAAGCAGAAGAAGCCAATCTTTGGCCATTTTGGGAGCCGATTGAATGCCCCATTCTGATATTACGGGGAAAAAATTCAGAGATTCTCACAAAAGAAACAGCAATGAAGATGCTGGAAAAACCCCACGTTGCTTTGGCAGAATTCGAAGGTGTTGCTCATGCTCCAGCCTTAATGGATGATGAGCAGATCATGACAATCATCCAATGGTTAAAAAAATAAGACTAACACCATTTTAGTCGCTTTTTGATTATTATCTAAAGCTATATCAGCCCCGTTATAGTAAACAGAGGGTACAATGTGCATCCCCTTGGGCAAGGGGACATCCTCTTAAATCTCCCAACCCCTGCTTTTATAAACCGCGCGCCATCCTTCCCAAAATACCGCCTCCGCAAAGAAAAAAGCTGACTATTATAAAAATGAATAAATTATCATATACAAATTTATCAAAAATTGATTTAATAGACTAATATGAATTTGCCTTACAGGATTTTTAAATGTCTGGCCTTAAACACTTCGTTTTTCATCAATTAAAAAGAGCTTGGCTATATTTAAAAAAATTCTGGAAGCCACTGGCAATTATGGTTACCGTGATTGCACTTATTATTGCCGCCAAAATAGTTCCATCCCTCTTTATGGATTTTACACCTCCCCCGGTTGCAGTGGCAGCAATCCCAGCTGTAGAAGAAACGTGGCATAGAGAACTCCCCGCCATTGGCACATTGCAGGCAGTCCAGTCTGTCACCATTGCTCCTGAAGTGGAAGGGCGCATCACCGCTATCCACTTTAAAGCTGGGCAAACAGTGATAGCAGGTGATCCAATCATTCAACTCAACGATGCAACAGAACAAGCTGATCTTACCCGCTTTGCGGCTCAGTTAACCTACGCTCAAGCTACCGTCAATCGTTCGAAAAAATTGATCAAAAGCAGTTTTGAATCACAAGCAGATCTTGACCAAAAATCGGCAACAGAGTTGCAAAACGAAGCGCAAGTGATGCAGGCAAAAGCTGTTATTGACAAAAAAAATGTACGGGCTCCTTTTGACGGTATTTTAGGAATCCGCCAGGTTGATCTGGGTCAATATTTGCAACCAGGAACAACTGTTGTCACGTTAACAAATGCCAAAAAACTTTTTGTTAACTTTACTCGCCCCGAACGGGATCGGGCTATTATTTCAGTTGGTCAAAAAGTGATGGTCAAGGTTGATGCCTTTCCTAATAAAAAATTTGAGTCAATTGTCACGACCATTGAGCCACAGATAAGTGCTGAAACCCGCAACATTAAAATTCAAGCCACCATGGATAATGATGACTTATTATTGTCTCCTGGCATGTTTGCCTCACTGAAACTCATCCTTCCCACAGAAGATCATGTCGTCACTGTCCCAGAGACAGCTGTCGATTTCTCCCTGTACGGGAATGCTGTTTATGTCATCGTGGAAGATGGAAAAGATAAAAAAGGGACTCCGCGCACAATCGTCAAACGCCATTACGTTGAGGTTGGTGAACACCAGAAAGGTAAAGCCTCTATTCTTAAAGGAATTAAGGCAGGTGACCTTGTTGTGGTTTCGGGACAATTAAAACTTGATGATGGAACTAACGTTGTGGTTGATAAAGGGGCGCCACCCCTCACACCACCAGAGAAACTAACGATTTATTAGGTAATAAAATGCGTTTCACAGATATTTTTGTCCGCCGACCTATTCTTGCTGGGGTTGTAAATGTCTTGATTTTACTGATTGGGTTGAGTTCACTTAACTCTCTTACTGTCAGACAATATCCAGAACTCACCAATACAGTGGTTACCATCACGACTATTTATCCAGGGGCCACTGCAGAACTTATGCAGGGATTTGTGACAACACCAATCCAACAATCGGTCGCCTCAGCCGATGGGGTGGAATATCTCACTTCTGCAAGCAAGCAAGGGACCAGCACGATTACCGCCTACATTCGACTTAACTTTCCTCCTGATGTGGCGATGACCGAAATCATGGCCAAAGTCCAAGAAGTCAACAGTATCTTGCCAAAAGAAATTCAATCTCCTGTGATTTCTAAATCAACGGGGGAAACCTATGATATTCTTTATGTGGGTTTTAGTTGCCCTGATATGACGGACGAACAAATCACTGACTATATTAAACGGCAGATTCAACCACGCGTCTCAACGATTTCAGGAGTGGCGGGTATCGATTTAATTGGAGCACAAACATTCGCGATGCGCCTGTGGATTGACCCAAACAAAATGAGTGCCCGTGATGTCTCAGCAACAGACATTTATAATGCCCTCCTCAAAAACAATTATCAATCGGCCCCCGGGCAGACAAAAGGGCATTTTGTCACCTACCATGTTCAAGCCAACACAGATCTTGAAAGTGTGGAACAATTCAAAGATATGATCATCAAAAGTGATGGCTTAAGTGTAGTTCGCATGGGTGATATTGCTTATATTGAGCTCTCTTCTGAAAACTATGATTCTATTGTGAAAATGAATGGGCAACAATCCGTATTTATCGGTATTAAAAATACCCCAACATCAAATCCTCTCACGGTCGTTAGCAATGTTTTAAAAATGCTGGAAGAGTATAAACCCAACCTTCCCCCTCATTTTACTTACACCGTTGCGTATGACTCAACAGAATTTATTGTTGAATCTATCGGTGAAGTAATCCAAACTCTCGGCGAAGCGATTTTGATTGTGATTGTCGTCATCTTCTTATTCTTAGGAAGTTTCCGCGCCGTTACCATTCCTGTTGTGACTATTCCACTCTCGATTATTGGGGTTGCTACGGTTCTACTTACCCTTGGCTTTAGTATTAATCTGTTGACTCTTTTGGCGATGGTATTGGCCATAGGTTTGGTGGTGGATGATGCGATTGTGGTGGTCGAAAATGTCTACCGTCATATTGCGACGGGAAAAACACCCTTTGAAGCCGCCATTATTGGATCACGTGAAATTGCCGTTCCTGTCATCACGATGACGATTACTCTTGTTGCCGTCTATACGCCAATTGCTTTTATGGGGGGAGTTACTGGAACATTGTTTCGCGAATTTGCTCTCACCCTAGCAGGATCTGTGGTTATTTCAGGGATTGTGGCGTTAACTCTCTCGCCAATGATGTGTTCTAAGATCCTTACAAAAGAAGCCCTCAGTGGCAGCTTTGCTTTGAAGATTGAACATCTATTTCATGAATTAAGTATGAAATATCAAAGAATCTTAAAAAACGTCATTCAAAAGCGCCATGTTGTTATCTTCGTCTTCGTTTTGATTTTAGGGACAAGCTGGTTTTTCACTCTCTTTATTCCATCAGAACTTGCTCCACACGAGGATCAAGGGATTGTGATGGTGTCAACCAAGGCGCCTCAATATGCCAACATTGACTACACTTCCTATTATACTGATCGTCTTTATGATATCTTAAAGGAAAACCATGAACGGCATATGATCTTCACCTTTGCAGGTCTTACAACTTATAATGATGGGTTTGGAGGGCTGATTTTAAAACCTTGGAGTAAAAGAAAACGCTCATCCCACCAAATATTAGCTGAGATGCAAGGGAAATTTGGCGGCATCACTGGGATACAAGCATTTGCTTTTGAGCCTGCTCCTCTTCCAGGTAGTGCTGGTGGCCTTCCCATTCAGTTTGTGATCAACAGTATGGCTGACCACCGGGTAATTTTCCAAGTTATGGAAAAGCTCAAAGCTGATGCTATGAAAAGTGGGCACTTCATGGTGGTGGACAGTGATTTAAACTTCAACAATCCAACCCTTAAAATTGACATTAACCATTCCAAAGCCACCCAAATGAATGCTAGCATGCAAGATATTGGCTCTACTTTGGCGCTGATGATGGGAGAAAACTATGTCAACTTTTTCAATCTCTATGGACGGAGCTATAAAGTCATCCCGATGTCAGAACGAGGCTTTCGCCTTACTCCTGAAAGTGTGGGTGACTTTTACATTAATATGTCCAATGGGCGCCAATTCCCCCTCAATACGATAGCTGATTTGAGAATTGAAACCCAGGCCAATCAGCTCTATCAATTTAACCAAATTAACTCTGCCACTTTCCAAGCTATGTTAATGCCTCATGCGAAGATGGGCGACGCAATCAGCTATTTGATTTCCTATGGAAAACAAAATCTACCCGCTGGGTTTACCTATGACTTTTTGTCCGAATCGCGTCAATATGTTCAGGAAGGAAATGCCCTTTATGCGATATTCATTTTTGCCGTTGTCATCATTTTCTTGGTTCTTGCCGCCCAATTTGAAAGTTTACGAGATCCGTTTGTAATTATGCTAAGTGTCCCTATGTCAATCTTTGGCGCTTTGTTCATTCTCTTCTTAGGTACTGCATCTTTAAATATTTATTCCGAAATTGGCCTTATTACCCTGGTGGGTCTCATCACCAAACATGGGATTTTAATTGTCGAGTTTGCCAATCAACTTCAACTTGACCACGGCCGAACCCGAGAACAAGCAATCGTTGAATCTGCAACCATTCGCCTGCGACCAATTTTAATGACTACAGCGGCGATGGTTGTGGGCCTTGTACCATTGCTGATGGCCACAGGTGCTGGTGCTGCCAGTCGGTTCAGCATCGGCATTGTGATTGTTGCGGGTATGCTGATTGGAACAACTTTTACAATTTTTGTCGTTCCCTCCTTCTATATGTTAATTAGTCGTCCAAAAACGGCGTTACCGGATATTAGCCATATAGAGTGACTTAGCCCAAAACTGCGCTATAAAACGTGCCACTTCGGATGAGAGTTATTATAAAAGGATGAGGAGAGCCTGCTCTCCTTTATACTGCAGAAACTGCACTCATGCTGCTCTCTTACCTTTGGCTCATTGGCCGTTGCTGTGGCTGATATTGTTGTTGTAATAGGGGCCGTTGTCCTGTTGGCTGCTGAGGAGGAATTGGGCGCCGGCTCTGTTGAAGATTTATTGGTGCCCTTCCCGCCTGAGATAATGGCCTTGGTTGATTGTTGGCAATGACAGATTACCTTAAAGCTGTATTTTTAGTGTATTGCGATTGGCTACCACTTAAGCTTCTAACATGGCGATAATAATCTATTTTGGCTTTACAGACAAAAGGGCGTAAATCTTTTTTCGCATCTCGTTCTGCCAATGCTTCCTTAATATCATTAATCGCTTTATAAAATTCAGGACTAGTCAGCAACTGTTGAACTGCAACCCGCATTTGAGTGAGGTTTTTCTCACTAAAATCATCAAATTTTTTAGTTTCAACCTTGAATGAAAGACGATTATAAGTGATACCAGGGATAAGTTTCATCATCATATCTGTCAGCCCAGATCGCCCCCTCGATTGTTGACGAGATTGTTGACGAGATTGTTGGCGCTAGCATGGTAGGAAAACCTCCCGCTGTCGCCCCCTTTGAGGTCACCCTACGTGGTTCCTCCAAATTGCCGCTGGCAATGGAGATAACAACATATCTTCTGCCAGGGTAGATTTTTTGCGCCTCTAACAACCCCAAAAGAGTTGGCGACATTGCAAAAAACCCAGCATCTACCAAGGCTCGATCTTTACCACTAATCTTCTTTTCAAAGGGTTTATAGAATACTGGTGCCGCACTTGAGGCGCGAACAGCTTCTCATAAATACGCATTCTTCTGAACGCCTTCACACGCGTCTACGGTTGAAAACAAAAAAGCTCTGGAAAACCAGAGCTTTTTTGATTGAGAAAGAAACGTTGGGTAGAGGATTAATAATCCATGCCACCCATACCGCCCATGCCACCCATACCACCCATTGGAGCAGCAGGTTGTTTTGGTTCAGGCTTTTCAGCAATCATTGCTTCTGTTGTAATCAACAAGCTAGCAACGGAAGCTGCATCCTGAAGGGCTGTACGCACAACTTTAACTGGATCAATGATACCGAATTCAAACATATCGCCAAAGCGGTCGTGTTGGGCATCGTACCCGTAGCTGTGATTGTTAGCATCAGTCAGCTTACCAACAATGATGGACCCTTCTTGGCCAGCATTGAAAGCGATTTGACGGCAAGGCGCAGACAATGCTTGACGAACGATACGAACGCCTGCTTCTTGGTCGCTGTTGGCTGTCTTCAAACCTTCAAGTTTCTTGATGGAATAAAGCAGCGCAACGCCACCACCAGGGATAACCCCTTCTTCAACAGCTGCCCGTGTTGCATGCATTGCATCTTCAACGCGGTCTTTGCGTTCTTTCACTTCGATTTCGGTTGCTCCACCAACGCGAATAACAGCAACACCACCACTGAGTTTTGCCAAGCGTTCTTGCAGTTTTTCACGATCGTAATCGGAAGAAGATTCTTCCACTTGCGCGCGAATCTGGCCACAACGAGCTTGAATCATTTCTTTGTCACCAGCACCATTCACGATTGTTGTATCATCTTTGGTGATTGTGACTTTGCGAGCTGTTCCCAACATGTCCATCGTGACATTTTCAAGCTTAATCCCGAGATCTTCAGAAATAACTTGACCGCCGGTAAGAATTGCGAGG
This sequence comes from Candidatus Paracaedibacter symbiosus, assembly GCF_000757605.1. GTDB lineage: Bacteria > Pseudomonadota > Alphaproteobacteria > Paracaedibacterales > Paracaedibacteraceae > Paracaedibacter_A > Paracaedibacter_A symbiosus. The sequence continues at coordinate 485,947 of NZ_JQAK01000001.1, forward strand.
TCTTCAATCATTGCTTTACGACGATCACCAAAACCAGGTGCCTTCACCGCAGCCACTTTCAAACCACCACGAAGCTTGTTCACAACCAAGGTTGCTAATGCTTCGCCTTCAACATCTTCCGCAATGATGAGTAATGGACGACCAGATTGAACAACTGTTTCCAAAACTGGTAACATAGCTTGCAAACCGGTTAGCTTTTTCTCATAAATCAAGATAAATGGATTTTCGAGATCACAAATCATTTTTTCTGGATTGGTGATGAAATATGGGGAAATGTAGCCACGATCGAACTGCATCCCTTCAACAACGTCCAATTCAGTTTGAAGTGACTTGGCTTCTTCAATGGTGATCACACCTTCTTTACCAACTTTTTCAACGGCTTTGGCCAACATTTCGCCAATTTCTTTTTCACCGTTTGCAGAAATTGTGCCGACTTGGGCAATTTCTTCAGATGTTGAAACTTTTTTAGCGCGTGATTTCAAATCAGTCACGATTGTTTCAACAGCGATATCAATGCCGCGGCGAAGATCCATTGGGTTCATGCCTGCAGCCACAGCCTTAATACCTTCGCGAACGATTGCTTGTGCCAAAACAGTTGCTGTTGTCGTACCATCACCTGCCAAGTCAGATGTCTTGGAAGCAACTTCACGCAACATTTGCGCACCCATGTTTTCGAACTTGTCGCTTAGTTCAATTTCTTTTGCAACGGTAACACCATCTTTTGTAATACGAGGAGATCCAAATGATTTTTCAATAACAACGTTACGACCTTTAGGACCCAATGTTACTTTCACTGCGTCTGCCAAAATGTCAACACCACGGAGCATACGCTCACGAGCATCGGCGGAAAAACGTACTTCTTTAGCTGCCATTTTATACCTCTTAAAAAATTGATGAGAGAATTTTGATCTCTTTAAACAAGGATACCAACGATATCTGTTTCTTTCATGACGAGATAGTCTTGGCCATCAATCTTGATTTCCGTACCAGACCATTTACCAAATAGAATACGATCACCCTTTTTGACATCAAGCGGTGTCACTGTTCCATTTTCGTGGCGAATCCCAGGGCCAACAGCGATTACTTCGCCTTCCTGTGGCTTTTCTTTAGCTGTATCGGGAATAATGATTCCAGATTTTGTTTTTTCTTCAACATCAACACGTTTCACAAGAACGCGATCATGTAATGGTCTTAATTGCATTGCTGTATCTCCTTTAATTACTTATATCAGCACTCACTTAAAGGGAGTGCTGATTTTGTACCGCAGATTGATAGGTATTGTCAAGATGGTCTATTAATTCTTTATGCAGGTCAATCGAGATTGTTGGATTTTTTCTCTCAATCCCTCCTTTTTCCCAAAAAATTGCCAAAATTTCTTTAAAGCCCATATTTAGCTATTTCTATGTTATACTGCCTCTCCTTGGTAAGCACCAAACAACAGGAAAGGAAAAAGACCATGCGTTCGAAAAAAAATTGATTAAAGATTTAGGTACTCTTTATCAACAAGCCTTATCCCATGAAAATTTGACCACCGCGCTGAAGATTATTGAACTGCAAGCAAAGCTGGAGGGATATCTGACAACAACCAAATCCAAAAACTTTTCCATCAAAGAACTATCAGATAGCGACATTGATACCATGATTCAAGAGTTGGAAGGTGTTTAGATTTCTTCCATTGCTACACTGGGCCGATCCTTCGTGCGGCCCAATATATCCAAAATAGAAAATCAGCTTGAATTCAGGAAATACCTCTGATTGCCCTACCGACTTTGCTTTACATCTTCTCCTCAATAAAAGATCTAAGACAAGTTTAACGATGATTAAGTAGGATAGGTAGATGTTTAGAGAGGGTGTCGGCTTGTCTTCTACCATACGCTGCCTTTATTAGCTCCAAGATAAAATCAGAGAAATAAATTCGGTAGGCTTCTACAGGACATTAAAAAAAATTGAATTGCAACCTATTTTCAATTTGTCATCCCCCGAAATATAAAAAAGATTACATTGCTGGGGATGACATATAAGGTACATATTACAAAAAAATCAATAACCTAAGTTACATTTCTTTGTTTGGTAAATTGTATTTAAATTTGCTTTTCGTTCATCTAAAGCTTTAATTGCATCATTCACATTCATGTGAGTTGCAATTAGACCTGGCCAAAAGAAAATAGCAGCAGCTACATTGGTTCCAGTTGCTCCTTTTTCTGCTTGAACTTCACGGCGAGCTTTTTCACAATGCTCCATCTCTGCTCTTAGTTGACCACAATCTAATGATTGATCAGTAACCTTTGTAGGTTCGATGATATCCGGACAAGCACACCCAGAAAGCGCAAAAATAATTCCCATTGTAGCGCCCAGTTTAATTTTTTTCATTACAAATTCTCAGTTAAATTATTATAACTCCTCGTAGATAAGAATTTAATTTTAATTTACAAGAGAAAAAATTAGCGCTCTCCGAAAGGCCATTTTGTAATAATATTTCAGAGAATATATACAGCTAATGCAGGATCGGTCTATACCCCCACCAATAGATTGAGATGAAAAGGAAAAGCCAAACAACGTCAACAAAATGCCAATACCATGCGGCAGCTTCAAAACCTATATGATGCTTGGGACTAAAATCACCCCTCCAGGCCCTCAACCAACACACAGCTAAAAAGATGGTTCCAATGATCACATGAAGACCATGAAAACCAGTGGCAAGGAAAAAAGTTGAGGGATAAATCCCATCTTTTAAGGCAAAAGCCGCATGCGAGTACTCAATGGCTTGAACAACCGTAAAGCTCATTCCCAACAAAACCGTAATGCCAAGCCCTTGCAATAATTCTTTACGCTTCCCTTCTAACAAAGCATGATGCGCCCAGGTAACCGTTGTGCCTGAAAGCAACAAAATCAGTGTATTAAAGTACGGCAGATGAAACGGATCAAAGGTTTTAATTCCTTTAGGTGGCCAGATATTTCCAGTGGCATCCACTGGGAAAAGAGCCGCGTGAAAATAAGCCCAGAAAAAAGCAACAAAGAACATGATTTCTGAACTAATAAACAATACCATACCAGCTCGTAAGCCATGTTCTACATTGGCCGTGTAGATGCCAGGCGTATTACTTTCCCGCACTACATCACGCCACCAGAAAAATGCTGACGCGACCACCATTGCAAAACCAATATAGAAGGGGATATGTCCCTTGTTATGCATCAGCAAAACGCCACCAATGGCCATAACCAATAAAGACCCAGATGTCACAATTGGCCACGGGCTCGGGTCTACAAGGTGGAAAGGGTGCTTTTTCGTCGCTGCTTGCGAATGAGTTTGTTCTGTCATCTCTCTTGTCATCACAAAAAATGATACCTTACTTAAAGCCTATACTGAAATTACTCAAAGTTTAAGGAATTTCTGCATAAATATCGAATTTTTCTTATATAGTCCAATGTAAAAAAGCAGGAAATTCAGCACGGATGCAGAAAAACAAAGAAAGAGCAGTCAGTTTTTATTGCTGGTATTTATAGTGAATTCAATTGATATTCGGAATTTCTATCATCCCATCTTTGGGTTCTTTTTTCCGCTTGGCTTCCTCAGGGAGAGCCAACTCGTCTTGCCGAGCAAGCAAAAAATCACCTCAAATTAGAGTGCTATAATTTTCCGTATATCAATTGGATTCACTATAACTATTGGACTTTGCAAAATTTTGCTTGATGATTGGGGAAAATGCTTATTTCTAGGATAAGTAGAAGAAAAAACATGTATTAGAACATGTATTAGAAATAGAACTTACATAGGCATACCTAAACGCCAGCAGCCTCACTTAAACGCTGCAAATGCTCAAAAATAAAGCAGTTTAAGGGAGAAATATGCATATAAGGTAGTTTTTTGCGCGCCTCTATACCCAAACAACTTGAAAATGAAGTTTGCTTGGGTATATTAAGCGTGCTCAGCAGGAAAGTTCCTATTTTGCCCACCACCATTCCATAGCGTTAGTGCCAAGCGCGGGATCAATTTTTGGCATATCGAGGCGTTCCTGCCAGTAAGCCAAGCAAATCTTATTGTCATAAAAAGCTGGCACAAAGTAATACATCCCCATTACGGCCCGGTCCAGAGCCTGAACTCCCACTTCCAGTTCTTGTTCACTCTTGGCAAACGACACCTTCTTTGCCAAAGTTTCAATGGCCCCGTTTTTTATCCCAATATAGTTCGAACTTCCCTCCATATCAGCGGCGGCTTTACTAAAATAATATGACTGTTCCACGCCTGGCGAAAGGCTGTTGGTCCAGGAATGAGCTATCATATCAAAGCCTCGCTCTAGGACAATTCTTTCATATTGTGCAGAATCGACACGACGTATCTTGAGCGTGATCCCTAAACTTTGAAGGCTACGAGCATATTCAAGCACCACCTTTTCCAAGCGTTGATCTTTCACCATAAATTCCACTACAAGCGGGTCTCCTGTTTTTTCATTCAACCGCTGAAGTTTTTCATTTTTTTTATTTTCCCGCTCATGATCATTCTTAATCACCCATCCAGCCTGCTTTAATAACTCATCTGCCTTCATCAAATTCTGACGTTGAGTCGTATGCCCAGCTGGCTTTGGTAACTCCCCTCCTTTTTCAAACACACCTGGATCTAAGTCATTCTTGTAAGGTTCTAAAATCTTTAAGACATCATCCGACGCCACCCCTTTTGTATCAAAATGTGTATTGGCAAATAGACTTGTCATTCGGTGATAGGCATTGTGGAATAGCTGCCGGTTCATTGTTTCAAAATCAAACGCATAAGCTAGTGCTTTGCGCAAACGAATATCGGAAAACAACGGTTTCTTCATATTAAAGATAAGAGTACGGACTGTGACAGGGCGCGTATGTTCCAACTCAACTTTTTTTACTTTTCCTTGATGAATTGCTTTAAAATTATAAGCAGTGTTCCATTGCTTTTCATCGGCTTCAAAATAACAATCAAATTCTCCTGTTTTAAAAGATTCAAAAAGAGAGTGATTATTCTTGTAATATTGAATTTCAATAATATCAAAGTTAAATTGGCCCACATTAATCGGCAGTTCGGCCGCCCAATAATCTTTAACACGCTCCAAAACAATGGATCTTCCTTGATCAACTTTGGCTACCTTATAGGCGCCGCTTCCCACGATGGGTTTCAACCCAGTGTTCAAGAAATCACGATTTTTCAAATCTTTTTTTGACAAAACACGAAGGCTGGCAATAATCATTGGCAGCTCCCGATCATAACCCTCTTTCCCCTTTTTAAAGGTGAATTTAATCGTGTGAGGATTGAGAATTTCCATTTTCTCAATCTGAGAATAATAAAGCTTATAGCGCGGCAATCCTTTTTCTTTTAACAAATTAATTGAAAATTCAACATCTTCTGCTGTGATGGCGCTTCCATCATGAAATTTTGCTTTAGGATTAAGATAAAAAGTGATACTTGAAAAATCTGGGGCGAGATCTGCTTTTTCCGCAATAAGACCATACCAACTATGGGGATCATCTTGTGTTTTTTTCATCAAGGGATCAAAGGTCAACGGAACCCCTTCTGCAACATTAGTTCCCTTGGCAACATCTTTATTCAATGTTTCAAACGTCCCAATAGTCCCAATACGGATCCGTCCCCCTTTAGGAGCCTTAGCATTAACATAGTCTAATGCTTTGAAATCTTTTTCATATTTTGGTTGATTAAATCGAGAAATAGAGGGTGATACATCCGCTGCGGCGAGTTGAATAAATTGCCCCATTAAGATGGTAACCAAAAATTTGAATAGTGTCTGCATTATTGTGATTCTCTTAAATTGACGATTTTGCTCTAAGAATTACCATACAACTATCCTTAAGTCATTCTTAATTCTTTCCTTCTATAGTGAGTTCAAAAGCTAAGTTTTATGCTTTTATAGTGAAGCAAGTCGCCCACAGATGGTTTTGAGACATTTATAGTCGAAAATGATGCCAAATTTCACTCGAATAGGTCAAGAAATTTGAGGAAATCAGGTGCGCCATAGTCTACTAAATTATCAACTTGTAGGAGTTCTCCATGACTAAAACCAAAGGTTATGCCGTTCACAATGCTACCTCTCCCTTTACTCTCTTCCATTTTGACCGCCGCGATCCTGGCGAGAATGACGTCGAGATAGAAATCCTTTATTGTGGCGTCTGTCATTCTGACATTCACCAAACTCGGGATGAGTGGGGCCGCTCAATTTACCCAATGGTTCCAGGACATGAAATTGTTGGCAAAGTTAGCCGCATCGGCTCAAATGTCAAAAAATTTAAGGTAGGTGATAGTGCCGCCGTTGGCTGTTTTGTTGATAGCTGCCGAGTTTGCCATAGCTGCCATCAGCATCTCGAACAGTACTGTGAAATACACACAGTTCAAACCTATAACAGTCTAGAAAATGATTTAAAAACACCCACGTATGGTGGCTATTCAAAGTTAATAGTGGTGGATGAACAGTACACATTGAAAGTTCCAGAGTCACTGCATCTCCCCCGTGTGGCGCCGCTCCTGTGTGCTGGAATCACAACTTATTCACCGCTTCGCTATTGGAAGATCGGCAAGGGGCACCATGTTGCCGTCATGGGGCTTGGAGGGCTTGGCCATATGGCAGTAAAGCTTGCAGTTTCCATGGGTGCAGAAGTCACCGTTCTTAGCACCTCAAAACATAAAGAACAGGCCGCAAAACAGCTAGGGGCTCACCATTTTATTCTCACTACTGAGCCTGGGGCTTTTGCAAAAAATGCGAATAAATTCGACTTTATTATCAACGTTGTCGCTGCCCCGCATGATACCAATGCTTATCTAAGCCTGCTTAAATTAGATGGAGTGATGGTCGTTTTAGGAGCACCTGAGAAACCTGTTGAACTCAACCACCATTGCCTTATTGCAAAACGCAGCAAGATTGCCGGCTCTCTTATCGGTGGGATCAAAGAAACGCAAGAAATGCTCGATTATTGTGCTAAGCACAACATTATGGCTGATGTAGAAATCATTCCGATGGATTATATTGAACAAGCCTATCAGCGGATGATTAAAGGCGACGTTCATTATCGTTTTGTCATTGATATGAATACGTTTTAATGCTTTATCCACAAAAAAAGGGGTAGTTCACTACCTCTTCCTTTTTGTTAGTCTCATTTGCTATTTTTGTCTGGCAAGTTTCTTCCACTTTCTTACAGTAGCTAGGTAGCGCCGTCGAAATTTAACATATTTTCAGCTAGATTTACTCTATAGCGCGCCCCCATAATTGCCATATCGATAAATGGCCTATTGTGAACCTAGCAACTTCAGCAATCCAATGTCCCCAACCAAATGTCCTGGGCCTATGGTGCCCAAAAAGGGAATTGACCAACTTTAGGGGTAATGGTTTTTTATTTCACGGGCGATTGTATGATTGTGTCTCTTTATCCTCTCTTTGTAATTTGGGAGGGTTAGGTCAAACATCTTAGCTAGTCGTCGTTGGATGAGGTGTAAAAAGCAGTAAGAGCAAAGGCTTGAGTGAAGGGAGACTGGGAATATAATTGTCAAGCTATACAACACCAATTAATATAGCCGCACATAGCGACAGAAATAGTGTCCGGTTTATAAAAAGCGTGAGTGACAACCTGGAGCACCATCTTCGTCAAAAATGTTGGTTTAGTGTACCGTCACGTCTTATTGGTCAGCGCTTGCGTCTCCAGCTGTATCAAGGGGAGTGTTCAACTAGGTGTGTCAGCTATTTAAGTTAAGCTCTCATTTGAGCCTGCCCTCAAAATAAACAGAGAGCTGTGAGATGGTCAAGACCCAATTTGATAAGGGCTTAGCCCATTTTTCAGCAATCTTTTGACAAGCACAACAAACCAGCTTAAAGTGAGCGCTTTCACTGGTAAAAGCGCCCTTCGTTTTACAGAACTGACATACTTTAGCGAACACTCTCGAATTCCCATCAGGTTACCCGGCAGCAGGAACGTAAGATGCGCCGTTCCAAATCTCCGCTCTTAACTCAAACGTCTTTATCGTACCAGGGGACAATCAATAATCTATTTAAAGTTGGGCGTTATAAGCAATCTGCAAATAACGACAGACAAACTTTTAAGAATGCGAGGAGCAATTGGCATTCTGTTACTCACCAGACTTACTGTGCCTAAGATTTGAAAAAAGACTTTGTTTGCACTTTTATTTGGCTTTTATTTAGTTAAGTTGATGATACCCGTGGAAATATCAAGTGAAAACTTTCTTTTTATTGCTTGTATAAGGCCTGAAAAAGGGAATGGTGTCATAAAATATACTTTTTGGTACGAGACGGTTAAAATATTCTTTCATTTTTGTACAGTTATATCTTGACAATTATTTTTATCTTATAATTACAAGTACAATATAAGGTACCTTAAAAAAGAAATAGAACGATGCAGGCCGTGAGTTTCTCTGAATTAAGAAAAGATATGAAGCACATCATCGATATGATCAAGGATCGACATGAACCCACGATTATTACTCGCAAGCAAGGTAATATGGTCATGATGTCTTTAGAAGATTATAACGCCCTTGATGAAACCGCTTATATTTTAAGCGATCCTACAAATGCTCAGCACGTTCTATCATCCCCTGCAGAATTAAGAGCAGGTAAAGGACAAGAACGTAAACTTGTTGAGCCTCAATCTTAATGTCTATCATATTTTCTAGTCTGGTTTGGGAAGATTACCAATATTGGGTAAAACACGATAAAAAAAGCTAAAACGAATAAATATACTCATAAAAGATACTTTAAGAAATCCATTTGAAGGTATTGGCAAACTAGAACCTTTAAAACTAAATTTGCAAGGGCTATGCTCGAGAAGAATTAATGACGAACATAGATTAATTTATGTGAATTAGTTCTAACCTAATCTGAGTGCGCCACGAAGCGCTTTGTGACTAACGGTTGGAAGTACCGTGATAGAAAAGAAGCCCCATCTTACTATGTACTGAGCCTTGAGCCTCATATGGTAACATCTGATGTTAAGCGTAGGTAGGGAAACAGCAGGCCGTAAGCATAAGCTGAAGTGATTGAGCTCCGTTAAGGTCAAATTAGAGTGGCCGATGATTTTCAGATATCAGAAGGCAATATTGAAGCGCGTACTACGGGCAATGCGTTTTCAACACTCTCGGGGTCGTAGAGCACGGCATGTTGTTAAAGCCATAAAGTGAACGTGGGAGACCCTAATTATTCGCAAAGGACGCGTATTGAGCGACAAGTCTGAATGGCAAGGAACACAAGATGATAATTAGGGAGTCAGAGGAAGCATAGTATCGCTGAGCGTGGGTAATGCCACGGGAGGGAAGGCTTCCAGGTAAACTTGACATCGAAAGGGAAACGTAAATGGGAACAACAGAATTCCAGATAGATACGGCAACAAAACTTAAGAGGATAGCTTGGTTGTCTGCAAGTGACTCGACAAAGACGTTTAGCAATATAATGCATCACGTCAATATCGCATCCTTGCAGGAATGCTATTACTTACTGGATGTAAAGAAAGCAGTAGGAATAGATGGAGTTACAAAAGAACAATATGGTGAATATCTTACAGCTAATCTTGAAGATTTAACTACCCGAATGAAACGTATGGGCTATAGGCCATCTCCAGTAAGGCGCGTAGAGATACCCAAGACTGGAGAGCCAGGTAAATACCGTCCATTGGGGATAAGTAACTTTTAAGACAAGCTGGTTCAAAAACAGTTTCAGCGTATCTTGGAAAGCATATATGAGCTAATATTTCTGTCATGTTCTTTTGGATTTAGGCAAGGAATAGGGTGTCACGATGCTATACGAGCACTACATAATTATCTATATAAAGAACAGGTAGACACTGTTATTGATGTAGATTTAGCCAAGTTTTTCGACACAATTGACCATTCCATATTGGAAAATATTCTAAGACTTAAAATTAAAGATGAGCGTTTTATACGCTACATTGTCCGAATGTTTAAAGCAGGTGTATTGTCAGAAAGTGAACTAATACTATCCGATGAAGGAGTACCTCAAGGTAGCTGTGTAAGCCCAGTACTTGCCAATATACTTGCTCACTATGTGATAGATGAATGGTTCGAAGAAGTGGTTAAAAAGCATTGTCGGAACAAGATTGGCCTTTTTAGGTACTGTGATGATTAGTCATCTGTTGCCATGGAAGTGCTGATGCAGAACGCATCAAGAGGTCTTTAGGTAAACGTTTGGCACGATTCAAACTGTGTATGAACGAGGAAAAGACAAAGCTAATAAAATTTGACAAACGTCAAAATCAGAAAGCATCGTTTAATTTTCTCGGATTTACCTTTTATTGGGGGCGGTCAAATAACGGTTACAAAATCCCGAAGATGAAAACCCAGGGTAGCCGGATGCGAGCCAAACTCAAAAATGTTAAAGTCTGGGCAAAATCAGTGAGGCATAAAGGAGATAGTAAAGAAATATGGAGAGCCTTCTGCAAGAAATTGCAGGGTCATATACAATATTATGGTGTATCTCACAATACTGAGCGTGTGTCGACATTTATACATCACGCAAAAGGGATTATGCTCTACTGGCTCAATCGACGCAGTCAAAAGAAATCATTTAATTGGGGGGCATTTACATGTTTTATTGAAATGAACCCCGTACCAAAAGTGAAGATTTATCACCAATTGTTTCAAACTCACAGCCAGTAAATAGGTTTATCGTGAGCCCATTGCCTTAATTGAGCACGATGTGGTTCTAACGAGGGGCCGGGGTACAACCGCGAGGGAGAAACCGGTCTACTCTCTCACTAGGCTTGAAAAAAGTAAGGTTACCCGTTTTGATAGTTATGTCGAGTAAACATCAAACCATAAAAGGTAACCCTATATTCAGAAACAAAGTAGGTTTGTTAAATTTAGCCGAAGAGCTTGGGAACGTTTCGAAAGCATGCAAAGTAATAAGCTTATCCCGAGACAGTTTTTATCAATGTAAATCAGCTGTGGAAGAAGGTGGGATTCAGGCGCTGTTTGATAAAAACCGGCGCCAACCTAACTTAAAAAACAGAGTTGATGAAGTAACTGATAAGGCTGTATCTGATTTTGCTATTGAGTTTCCGGGAATGTTCGCTAAAGTATGTCAGTTCTGTAAAACGAAGGGCGCTTTTACCAGTGAAAGCGCTCACTTTAAGCTGGTTTATTGTGCTTGTCAAAAGATTACTGAAAAATGGGCTAAGCCCTTATCAAATTGGGCCTTGACCATCTCACAGCTCTCTGTTTATTTTGAGGGCAGGCTCAAATGAGAGCTTAACTTAAATAGCTGACACACCTAGTTGAACACTCCCCCT
>NZ_JQAK01000001.1:497626-568312 GCF_000757605.1 Candidatus Paracaedibacter symbiosus
GTATAGCTTGGCAATTATATTCCCAGTCTCCCTTCACTCAAGCCTTTGCTCTTACTGCTTTTACACACCTCATCCAACGACGACTAGCTACCTTGAGAAACGCCCCTTCCCCCGAAATATTGAGGAAAAAACTATCTTAATAACAGTAGTGTTGGGCAAGTTTGGGAAACCTATAAAAGGCGGCACATATGGCCGCCTTTTTAAACTTTTTAAAGTTTATAAAGCAAAGCTTTATTCAGCTTCTACTTCAACAGCTGCTGATGATTTTGCAGATTCATCACGGTCAACTAATTCAATGATTGCTAAGGGTGCATTATCTCCATAACGGAAACCAGCTTTGATAATCCTAACATAACCACCATTCCGATCGGCATAACGTTCGGCCAAAGTTGTTGTCAGCTTTTGTGCTGATGCTTCATCGCGCAAGCGAGATGCTGCCAAGCGGCGTGAATGCAATGTACCTTGTTTACCAAGAGTAATTAATTTTTCCACATACGGACGCAAGTCTTTTGCTTTTGGCAAAGTAGTTGTAATTTGCTCACGTGTAATCAAAGCTTGGGCCAAGTTTGAGAACAAAGCTTTTCTGTGTGAGCTTGTTCTATTTAGTTTACGGCCTTTAAGGGCATGTCTCATTTTTTATCTCCAACCAAAAAATCTTAATTAAAAGGGTCTTCAAGTTTCTTTGTTAATTCTTCAATATTTTCTGGCGGCCAAGATGGAATCATCATACCTAGGCTCAAGCCCATATTTTCAAGAACTTCTTTAATCTCATTAAGCGACTTACGACCAAAATTAGGTGTCTTTAACATTTCTGGCTCAGTCTTTTGGACCAAGTCACCAATGTAAATAATATTTTCATTCTTTAAGCAATTTGCTGAACGAACTGAAAGTTCAAGCTCATCAACCTTGCGCAACAAATTAGGATTGAAGGGAAGTTCAACCGCTTCTTTCTTTTTCTCTGCATACTTTGGCTCTTCAAAGTTTACAAATTGTTGCAACTGATCTTGCATAATACGAGCTGCCAAAGCAACAGCATCATCTGGTTTCATAGAACCGTCAGTCACAATATGCATAGTCAGTTTATCATAGTCAGTACGCTGCCCAACGCGAGTTTGATCAACCTTATAGCTAACACGCTTTACCGGACTAAAAATAGCATCAATAGGCATAACACCGATCGGTTTTTCATCAGTAATCATGTTCGCAGCAGGAACATAGCCCTTACCATTTTCAACCGTAAGCTCCATATTGAGCTTTCCACCTTCATCTAATGTACAAATAAGCACATCCGGATCCAGTATTTCAACATCAGCAGGGCATTCAATTTGTCCAGCGTACACGGGCCCTGTTTCAGTAACATTCAATCTTAAACGCTTGGAATTTTCTGCATCTGACCGAACACCCACAGTTTTCAAGTTTAAGATGATGTCAGCAACATCTTCCCTAACCCCAGGGATGGTGGAGAACTCATGCAAAACACCATCAACTTTAATAGATGTAATTGCAGCTCCCTGCAAAGACGATAAAAGTATTCTTCTTAAGGTATTCCCCAAAGTCATACCATAACCACGTTCTAGCGGCTCAGCAATAATTACCGCTTCACGAAGGTTCTGGTTAAGAAACCTAACATCTAATTTGTGCGGCTTAATGAGCGCCTGCCAATTGTTTTGTAACACTGTGTTCCCCACTATATTAACTAAAGCTTGTTGCGACCAAAAAACAATTATACGCGACGACGCTTAGGTGGTCTGCATCCATTGTGTGGAATCGGCGTAACATCTTTAATGGATGTAACTGTAAAACCAACAGCTTGCAAAGCACGCAAGGCAGTTTCACGACCTGAACCTGGTCCTTTTACGTACACAGCAACATTCTTTAGACCATGCTCTGCAGCTTTACGTGCAGCGTCCTCAGAAGCAACTTGAGCTGCATAGGGTGTTGATTTTCTAGAGCCTTTAAAACCAACTGTTCCAGCAGATGACCAGGAAATAACGTTTCCAATGTCGTCTGTAATGGTAATCAATGTATTGTTAAATGTTGCGCTAATGTGTACTTGTCCGTTTACGATATTTTTACGTTCGCGACGCTTTACACGAGTAACTGATTTCTGTGCCATTTTTAACTACCGTCTAATTTTTATTTCTTACCAGCCATTTTCTTACCAGCGATAGGCACAGCCTTACCTTTTCTGGTGCGAGCATTTGTATGCGTGCGTTGACCGCGAACTGGCAAACCACGACGGTGACGCAAACCACGATAGCATCCCAAATCTGTCAAACGCTTAATATTCATAGAAATTTCACGACGCAAATCACCTTCAACTTTATAGTCTCTATCAATGATTTCACGAATTTTCAAAACTTCTTGATCAGATAAGTCACTAACACGACGAGTTTCATCAATGCCAGCCTTTTCAATAATCTCTTTAGACATAACTCGACCAATACCATAAATATATGTTAAAGAAATTAACACTCTTTTTTGGGTCGGTATGTTAACACCAGCAATACGAGCCACTGCAATTATCTCCCTTAAATAATAAAACCTGACTGAACCAAACTATTTTTAACTTCAGCTTGAATTGATTCAGCAGCTTGAGACGCATCGATATCTTTCACTAAACCTTTATTTCGGTAAAAATCACGAACCGCCTCTATTTCCTTCATATACACTTCGACGCGCTTTTTTAAGACTTCAGGGTTATCATCTTTACGTCGAATAAACTTATTTCCATGGCACTTATCACACACCCCAGATACAAGAGGTATTTTATAAACATCGTGATAAACTGCACCACATGACGCACAAGAGAAACGACCTGAGACTCTTTCAACAAGAAGCTCTGTATCAACTTCAAAATTAATTACTAAATCAACTTTTAACTTTTTTACACTAAGTAAGGTATCAAAAGCAAGTGCTTGATTTAATGTCCTTGGATATCCATCAAAAATGAAATTTACTTTTCCAGGTCTTTCCAAAACATTTCCAATTATTTCAGTTACAATCTCATCTGGAACATACAGCCCTGATTCCATAATAGATTTAACCTTTAACCCTAAACCAGATTGGGCATCTATTTCTCGCCTAAGCAAATCACCAGTTGATATGTGAACAAAATTATAGTTATCAACTAGATTTTGTGCCTGCGTGCCTTTACCTGAGCCCGGCGGACCGAAAAAATAAAAATCATCTTTTACATTTTCCCTTTAAGCTTTGCTTTACGGATCAATCCTTCGTATTGATGAGCCACAAGGTGTGACTGAAGTTGACTGATCGTATCGATGGTTACACTAACCACGATTAATAAGCTTGTCCCACCAAAGTAAAAAGGTAGAGATACTTTCGCGAGAATTAACTCTGGCAACACGCATATAGAGGCCAAGTAAAGTGCACCAACAGCAGTTAGCCTAGTTAAAACATAATCCAAAAAATCAGCAGTCATCTTGCCTGGGCGAATACCTGGGATAAAACTCCCCATTTTACGCAGATTTTCAGCAGTCTCTGTCGGATTAAAGACAATCGCCGTATAGAAGAATGCAAAAAATACGATTAGCGAAATATATAAAGCTATGTATAAAGGCTTACCATGTGACAAATGAACTGCTATCATTCCTAAAAATGAATCCGGGTTTGCCCCTGAAAAGCTTCCAATAGTGGCGGGAAAAAGCAACAAAGAAGAAGCAAAAATTGGCGGAATGACACCAGAGCTATTCAGTTTTAGAGGCAAATGAGATGACTGCGCACTTGCTGGACGATCGGCGGCTACCTGCCTTTTTGGATATTGAATCAAGATGCGACGTTGCGCTTTCTCCATAAACACGATATAGCCAATAACTACTGCAATCATAAAAAGGACACCAATAATCAGAAGTGTGGAGACATCCCCTTCACGACCCAAAATAAAAGTACGAACAACCGCTTGCGGCAAGTTAGCAACGATACCTGAGTAAATGATTAACGAGATCCCATTCCCAATACCACGTGAAGTGATTTGCTCACCCAACCACATAATAAAAAGTGTTCCACCTGTAAGCGTCACTATTGTAGACAGCTTAAAAATAATCCCTGGATTTAAAACAGCAGAACCCGCAGCAACTGTAATTTTTTCAAGCCCAACCGCAATACCGAACGCCTGAATTGAGGCCAGAAAAACTGTTCCATAACGCGTATACTGATTTAATTTACGCTTACCAGATTCGCCTTCCTTTTTCAAGGCTTCAAGATGGGGCGATACAGACGTTAAAAGCTGCACAATAATGCTAGCAGAAATATATGGCATAATATTCAATGCAAAAATAGTCATACGACCAATTGCACCCCCAGAGAACATATCTAAGATGCCCAGAATTCCACCTGAGTGATCTTGAGTAAACTCGCGAATCACTTCAGGATTAATTCCTGGTAAGGGAATATAAGTGCCGAAACGGTAAACGACTAACGCAGCTAATGTAAACCAAATTCTCTTTTTTAAATCCTCTGCCTTAGCAAAGGTAGAAAAATTAAAACCTGAAGCAAGCTGCTCAACAGCTGAAGCCATAACGACACCTACTTATTACAAATTATGATAACTTGACACTACCACCAAGTTTTTCAACTTGTTGGAGAGCTGATTTTGTTGAACGAGTAACTTCTAAAGTAAATTTATGCTTTAGTTCACCAGTTGCGACAAGACTGATACCATCATACCATTTTTTCATAAAACCAATTTTTACCAAAACATCACGATCAACAGTTTCACCAGCTTTAATTAGGCCAGCATCAACGGCGACATTAAGTTTTTCAAAAGTTAGCTCAAATAAGTCTTGCGCATGAATATTCTTAAAACCACGTTTCGGCAATCGACGATAAATAGGTGTTTGACCACCTTCAAAGCCATTTATAGCAACGCCAGAGCGTGCAGTTTGGCCTTTTCCGCCGCGACCCGAAGTCTTACCAAGACCTGAACCTATGCCACGACCTAAGCGCTTTTTTTCACGCCTGGCTCCACGGTTATCTTGGATTTCATTTAATCTTATTGACATTACAACCTCACACTACTCAACAACTTCAACCATGTGAGACACCTTGGTAATCAGACCGCGAACTGCTGGTGTATCCAATAGCTCTTTAGTTCTATTCATTTTACCAAGACCAAGTGACTTTAAGTAAAGTGATTGACGAGCGTCTCTACGCAACGGGCTTCCAACTTGGCGCACTACGATAGTAGCCTTTGTTTTTTCTTTATTCGTCATGATTATCTCCTTATTTGAGAGGCATCGCGACGTGCGACAATTTCAGGAACTTTACGTCCTAACCTATGAGCAATTTGCTTTGGAGAGTGTACATTTGTCAATGCGGCAACTGTTGCACGAACCATATTGTAGTAGTTGGAAGTACCTACAGATTTGCTAACAACATCTTGAAGACCTAAAGCCTCAAAAACTGCACGCATTGGACCACCAGCAATAATACCAGTCCCTGCCGGAGCCGTTCTTAAATAAACACGACCTGCCCCAAAACGACCCGTTACATCATGGTGCAATGTACGCCCTTCACGAAGAGGTACACGAACCATAGAACGCTTGGCCTGTTCAGTTGCTTTGCGAACAGCGTCAGGAACTTCACGCGCCTTACCTGAACCAAAACCAACTCGACCTCGACCGTCACCCACAACAACAAGTGCTGAAAAGCGAAGGTTTTTACCCCCCTTAACAACCTTTGTCACACGACGTACGCTCACGAGTTTTTCGACGAGCTCTTGCTCTTCACGTACATTTTTATCATTATTTGCTACTTTAGCCATTTTAAATCCTTAGAAGCTTAATCCAGATTCACGAGCAGCATCAGCTAAAGCCTTCACGCGACCGTGATAGATATATCCTGAACGATCAAAAACAACGGACTTGACACCTGCTTTTAATGCGCGCTCTGCTATTAAGTTGCCAATCTTCTTTGCCGCCTCAATGTTGCCACCATTTTTGAGATTCACTCTCAATTCTTTTTCAACAGTTGAAGCACAAGCAATTGTAACCGCTTTTTCGCCATCAATGATTTGAGCATAAATATGGGTATTTGTACGGTGAACAGTCAGTCTTGGTCTCTCTGCGTTTACGCGACGCAATTTAGCACGGAGCCTTGTCTTTCGTCGTTCATGTAAATTAATAGAATTAGACATAATACTACTTCTTCTTACCTTCTTTTCTAATTACAAATTCGCCCTGACGAATCACACCTTTACCTTTATACGGTTCTGGCGGGCGATAGCTACGAACTTCTGCAGCTACTTGACCAACCAACTGGCGATCAGCACCTGTAATTGCAACAGAAGTAGGTTTTTCACACTTAACTGTTATACCATTAGGTAAGGTATAAACAACATCATGACTAAAACCTAACTGCAGAGATAGACTGTTACCTTGAACCGAAGCTCTATAACCAACGCCTACAAGTTCTAAATTAACAGTAACACCATTTGCAACGTCATTTACTAAATTTTTGATGCGGCGTTGTGTTGTCCCCCAAAGAGCACGAGCTGTAGTCGATTCATTGGCTGGCTTTACAAGGATTTGCCCATCTGTCATTTCGACAGTAACCGCATCAGACAACTGCATGCTAAGCTTACTTAGCTTTCCTGCAGCTTCAATTGTACCATTGCTAATGTTGACATTAACACCAGCAGGAACAATAATAGGGTTCTTTCCTACACGTGACATGTTTACCCCTAACTAAAATACTTTACAAAGAATTTCGCCACCGAGACCTTGCTCTTTAGCATCTACGTCTGACATTACACCTTTTGATGTAGAAAGAATGTATATACCCAAGCCACTATGAACAGTACCGATATCGCTTACTGAAGAATAGACACGACGGCCTAACTTAGAAACACGATCAATAGTCTTAATAGCAGCTTCACCTTCAACATATCTCAACTCAATAACGACATCTTCGATACCAGGTCTAACAGCATTAACTGAGTACCCCCGAATATAACCTTCGCTTTTCAAGATATCAAGGATAGCTCTGCGTTGCTTAGAGTTAGGTGACACAACTTTCGCTTTATGTGCTAGTTGACCATTACGAATACGAGTCAACATATCACCAATTGGATCATTTACATACATAGTTAATTACCAACTTGACTTAATTAAACCAGGTATTAGACCAAGAGACCCCAATTCGCGCACAGCAATACGAGACATGCGGAATTTGCGGTGGAATCCACGTGGACGACCTGAAACTTCACAACGATTTCTAATGCGTGTTGCTGATGAGTTGCGTGGCAATTCAGACAACTTAATTACAGCTTCTATACGCGCTTCAAAATCGACATTTTTATCGTAAATAACTTCTTTTAATTTATCACGACGGCTTGCAGATTTCTCTGCAAGTTGCCGACGACGGTTATTTTTATTAACAGAACCTAAACGTGCCATTTTATACCGCCTTAGTTCATAAATGGTACATTAAGAGCCTTGAGCAATGCTTTGGCCTCTTTGTCTGTACCTGCTGTTGTACAAATGATAATGTCCATCCCGCGAACTTTATCAACTTTATCATAGTTAATTTCAGGGAAAATAATTTGTTCCTTAAGGCCCATGGCATAATTCCCACGACCATCAAAGCTCTTCCCAGAAACGCCCCGAAAATCCCGAACTCGAGGTAAAGCAATGTTAATTAGACGATCAAAGAACTCAAACATACGATCTTGACGTAGAGTTACTTTAGCGCCAATACTCATTCCTTCGCGAAGTTTAAAGCCAGCAATTGATTTTTTAGCTTTAGTGATTACTGGTCTTTGCCCAGCAATTGCCGTTAGTTCATCAACTGCAACTTGCAATTTTTTACTATCTTGTGCTGCTTCTTTTACGCACATATTAATTACAATTTTCTCTAACCGAGGAACTTGCAATTCATTTCCGTAGCCAAATTCCTTCACAAGGTTTTTGACTACTTCATTCTTGTAATAATCATAGAGCCGTGTCATGACAGCCTTCACATCCTACTTAAATGTTATCGCCACTTTTTTTGGCAAATCTTACCTTAGAACCATCTTCCAAGATTTTATAACCAACTTTTGTTGCAGTATTATCTCTTGGATCAATAAGGGCCACATTAGAAATATGAATCTTAGTTTCTTTTTCGATGATCCCCCCAGCACTCATTTGTGTTGGCTTTGTGTGGCGCTTAACTATCTTAACTCCTTCAACAAGGAGCGAAGATGTTTTAGAAAGCACTTTCAAAACGGTACCAATCTTACCTTTATCACCGCCAGTTCTGACAATAACGCGGTCACCTTTTTTGATTTTAAATTTAACTACAGTCATTATAGAACCTCTGGAGCAAGCGAAATAATTTTCATATAACCAAGGTTACGTAGTTCTCTTGTTACGGGGCCAAAAATACGTGTCCCAATTGGTTCACCAGCCTTGTTAATAAGTACAGCAGCATTAGTATCAAACTCAATTTCACTACCATCTTGACGACGGATAGACTGTTTGGTACGAACGACAACTGCGCGATGTACGTCACCTTTTTTTACCTTACCTTTTGGCAAAGCATCTTTAATAGACACAACAATAACATCCCCGATGGACGCATATCTGCGCTTAGAGCCACCAAGTACTTTAATGCAAAGTACTTGTTTGGCACCGGAGTTATCAGCTACATCTAAACGTGTTTCTGTTTGAATCATTTTACTGGCTCCTTAGACTTGCGCACTATCTGCGTAGACTGCGTGCCAACGTTTAGACTTAGAGATTGGCCGTCCTTCTATAATTTTTACCAAGTCACCAATCTTGTAAGTATTGCTTGGATCGTGCGCAGCATACTTACATGAACGCGTGATATATTTTTTATAAACAGGATGTTTAATGCGTTTTTCAACACGAACAACAATTGTTTTGTCATTTGTATCACTCACAACTACACCCTCAAAAACTCTGCGTGGCATTATAAGCTCCCTGTATCATTTTTAAGTTGGTCTAGACGTGTCATGATCCGCGCAACATCTTTTCTATTCTTGCGAATTTGAGCTGTATTCTGCAATTGCCCCATACTCTTCTGAATGCGCAAACCAAGTAACTCTTTCTTTAACGCAATGAGTGAATCATACAATTCACTCGCCGTTTTTGTTGTTAATTCTTGGTACTTCACTTTTCTACCTCAACCAATACGTTTTACGAAACGAGTTGCAATTGGCAACTTCGCCGCGGCAAGTTCAAATGCCTTCTCTGCTACTTCAGGCAATACACCATCTAATTCAAACATAATCTTGCCTGGCTTCACACGGCACACCCAATATTCTGGACTACCTTTTCCGCTTCCCATACGCACTTCAGCTGGTTTTGTAGAAACTGGCACATCTGGAAAGATACGAATCCAAACACGACCAACACGGCGTATGTGCCGTGTAATAGCTCTACGAGCAGCTTCAATTTGGCGAGCAGTAATACGAGCAGGCTCTAATGCTTTTAATCCATAGGTACCAAAGGAAACAGTGGTACCTGCTTTTGCGTTACCGTGGATTCTCCCCTTAAACGCTTTACGATATTTAGTCTTTTTTGGCGCTAACATCAAGTAAAATCCTCTACTTTTATAAAATTACCTGTTTACAGGCGCTTCTACGCTTCTTTTTTCATGCGCCATAGGGTCGTGCTCAAGGATTTCCCCCTTATACACCCAGACCTTAATACCACATGTCCCATAGGTAGTCTTAGCAACACCTAGACCATAATCAATGTCGGATCTAAATGTATGTAGAGGAACTCTACCTTCGCGGTACCATTCCATACGGGCGATTTCAGCACCACCTAAGCGACCGGAACAGTTAACGCGAATACCCAATGCGCCAAGACGCATTGCAGACTGCATAGAGCGCTTCATAGCTCTACGGAAAGAAACACGACGTTCTATTTGTTGTGCAATGCTTTCAGCAATCAAACGAGCATCTAATTCAGGCTTACGAACTTCAACCAAATTTATAATAACTTCAGTTTTAGTGATATCAGAAAGCTTTTTACGAAGTTTTTCGATATCCGCACCCTTTTTACCAATTAAAACACCTGGACGCGCGGTATAAATTGTCAAACGCGCTTTTTTAGAAGGCCGTTCGATAATAACACGAGAAACTCCAGAAGCTTGCAAATTTTCGTGAACAAATTTTCTAATTTGTAAATCTTGATGCAACTGAGTTGCATAGTCTTTTTCAGAATACCAGCGTGAATCCCACGTTTTGTTAATTCCGAGACGAAGACCAATTGGATTAACCTTTTGACCCATAACCTTAAACCTCTTGTTCGCGAACAATAATTGTCAAATGACTAAATGGCTTTCTAATTCCAACACCACGACCTTTTGCACGAGCCATAAAGCGTTTCATTAAGAACGCTTGACCAACGCTTGCTTCGTGAACAACGAGATTATCAACATCTAAGCCATGGTTGTTTTCTGCGTTTGCAATTGCAGACATCAAAGTTTTCTTCACATCAAGGGCGATTCTCTTACGGGAGAACGTCAACAAGTCAAGAGCCTTTGCTACTTTTAGCCCACGGATTTGTTGGGCAACTAGATTGAGCTTTCGTGGGCTTACATGAATGCGACGAAGTTTAGCTAAAGCTGTATTATTTTTCTTCATAATTAGCCTCTTTTCGCTTTCTTATCAGCCCCATGGCCATAATAAGTTCTTGTTGGTGCAAATTCACCAAGCTTATGACCAACCATGTTTTCTGTTACAAAAACAGGCACAAATTTCTTACCGTTATGAACCCCAAATGTAAGTCCCACGAATTGTGGTAGGATTGTTGAACGGCGAGACCACGTTTTAATAACGTCTTTACGTCCAGATTTTTGAGCTGTTTCAGCTTTTTTAAGCAGATAACCATCAAAAAATGGACCCTTCCAAACTGATCTTGGCACGAGTAGTCTCCGTTATTTACTTCTTTTTCTAATAATGTATTGTGATGTACGCTTATTATTTCTAGTTTTCTTACCTTTTGTGGCAATACCCCAAGGTGTACAAGGGTGACGACCACCAGATGTACGCCCTTCACCACCACCGTGGGGGTGATCAATCGGGTTCATAGCCACACCACGAACACATGGTTTCCAACCGAGCCAACGACTACGACCAGCTTTACCATAGTTTCTGTTTTGATGATCAGGGTTAGAGACAGCCCCTATAGAAGCATAACACTCTCCTCGGATCAAACGTAATTCACCTGATGCTAATTTCAAAATAGTATTGGAACCATCACGCCCGGCAATCTGGGCATAAGCACCAGCTGAACGAACAAGTTGAGCTCCTTTACCAATTTTAGTTTCAATATTGTGAACAATTGTCCCCACAGGAATATTTTTAAGTGGCAAGGCGTTACCAGGCTTAATATCAGAATTTTCACCAGAGATAACCTTGTCACCTACTTTTAAGCGTTGAGGTGCAACAATGTAGGAATGTTCACCATCTACATATTGAATTAAAGCAATAAATGCAGAACGATTTGGATCATATTCAATACGCTCAACAGTCGCCTCTACATTTAATTTGCGACGCTTAAAGTCAATCAAACGATAACGCTGTTTATGACCACCACCGCGATTCCAGCTGGTGATACGGCCGTGATTATTACGGCCCCCAGTTTTCTTTTTACCCTCTGTCAGACCTTTGAAAGGCTTACCTGCCCAAAGTTCCGAACGATCGATATTAACCAGCTGGCGCTGAGAAGGAGTGGTCGGTTTATATGTTTTTAATGCCATCTTTAGATTCCCGAAGCAATATCAATGGTCTGACCTTTAGCCAATGTTACAATCGCTTTTTTGCGATTACTTTGCTGACCTAATCTACCACGAAAACGTTTTTGCTTACCTTTGAGGATAAGCGTATTTACTGCATCAACTTTAACATTGAAAGCAAGCTCAACAGCTGACTTAATAGTTTGCTTTGTTGCCGTCTTGTTCACAATAAAAGCAACTTGGTTGTTTTCGCTCTGTCTCGTTGATTTTTCAGTCACCAATGGGGATGATATTACATCAAACAATGAAATATCAACTTTATTTATATTTTTCATCGCAGGCGTTCCTCTAATGCTTTAACAGCACCGACTGTTAGAATAACTTTGTCCTTACGCATAATATCGTAAACGTTCGCACCTATTTGGGGCAAGACATCAAAGTCTCTGATATTGCCTGATGCTTTTAGAACATTGCAGTCTGCTGGAACTTCATAATCGATAAGAAGTGTATTCACAATATCCAACTTAGTCATAACAGAAAGCAAATCTTTCGCCTTAGCCGACGGAAGGTTAAAATCATTAATAAACAGCAATTCGCCAGAGGCAAGCTTTGTTGACAAAGCAATTTTCAAACCAAGCTTTCTAACTTTTTTTGGTAACGCATATGCGTGTGAGCGAACAACTGGACCGAAGGAAACGGCACCACCACGGAATTGAACTTGACGTTTACTACCATGACGGGCACCGCCAGTACCTTTTTGGCGGTAAATCTTCTTACCGCTTCCACGTACCTCAGCCACAACCTTAGTTTTGTGAGTTCCAGCACGACGCTTTGCCAATTGCCACTCGATAACACGCGACAAAATGTCAACTCTTGGCTCTAACCCGAAAATTTCTGGGTTAAGCTCTATATCGCCAGTTTTCTTGGCATTTAGATCTAATACATTATGTTTCATTTTAGTAACCATTCTTCAATCTTACAGACAAGATTACGCTGTGCATTTAATTGCATCACGAACGTATACAATTCCACTACGTGACCCGGGGATACTTCCCTTAACAAAAATCAACCCACGATCAACATCAATACCATGAACTGTTAGATTGAGTTTCGTCACCTGACGGGCCCCCATGTGACCAGCCATCTTCTTGTTCTTAAAGACTTTACCTGGATCTTGACGGTTCCCCGTTGAACCGTGACTTCTGTGCGAAACAGAAACACCGTGTGATGCGCGCAACCCACCAAAATTATGGCGTTTCATAGCACCAGCAAAACCTTTACCAACAGAAATGCCTGTTACGTCAATCATTTGACCAGCAGTAAAGTGAGCTGCAGTAATTTCAGTTCCTGGGTCGAGCAAGTGCTCAACATCAACACGAAATTCTTTTATATGTGCACGCGGTTCGATTCCTACTTTCGCAAAGAATCCACGAACAGGCTTTGTCAGGTTATTTGGCTTAACTTGCCCTGCAGCGAGCTGAACTGCTGTATAACCATCAGCACTATCTTCTGTTTTTTTGCCAATCACAACACAATTGTCAACGCGAAGAACCGTTACTGGGACTAAAGTACCGTCAGCGGCAAACACCTGCGTCATACCAATTTTTTCAGCAATGAGACCAGTTCTCATAATTCACCTCTATAACTTGATTTCAACATCAACCCCAGCGGCGAGGTCAAGTTTCATCAATGCATCAACAGTTTGCGGCAACCATTCAATAATATCGATCACTCTTTTATGAGTACGAATTTCAAATTGCTCACGGGATTTTTTGTCAATGTGCGGGGAGCGCAAAACAGTCAACCGTTCGATTAGTGTTGGCAACGGTATAGGGCCCCGAACTTGCGCACCAGTACGCTTAGCAGTATTAACAATTTCTTTTACAGACTGGTCAAGCAAACGATGATCGTATGCCTTCAATCTAATTCTTATATTTTGATTTTCCATATTAAACAGCTCACTTTAATAAAGTTGCAAGGGGCAGTATGCCCCTTGCGCTTAAATAAATCAACGACTTTCTTTATTTAACGATCTTAGCGACGACACCAGCACCAACAGTACGGTTTCCTTCACGAATCGCAAACCGTAGACCTTCGTCCATCGCAATCGGTGAAATCAACTCAACAATCATATTGACATTGTCACCTGGCATTACCATTTCAACTCCTTCAGGAAGTTTTACAGTACCTGTAACGTCTGTTGTACGGAAGTAGAACTGTGGACGATAGTTACCAAAGAACGCTGTGTGACGACCGCCTTCTTCTTTTGTCAAGATATAGCATTCACCTTCGAACACTGTATGCGGTGTAATCGACCCAGGCGCTGCCAAAACTTGACCACGTTCAACATCTTCACGTTTTGTTCCGCGAAGCAACGCACCAATGTTATCCCCTGCTTGACCTTGATCAAGCAGTTTGCGGAACATTTCAACACCAGTACACACTGTCTTTTGAGTGTCGCGAATACCAACAATTTCCACTTCTTCACCAACTTTAATAACACCCCGTTCAACACGACCTGTCACCACAGTCCCGCGACCTGATATGGAGAATACGTCTTCAATTGGCAACAAGAATGGACGATCTATTGCGCGTTCTGGTTGTGGAATGTAAGTGTCGACAGCTTCCATCAATTTCAAAATCGCTTCGCGACCAATTGCCTCGTCACGACCTTCAAGAGCACATAATGCAGAACCACGAACAACAGGGATGTCATCACCTGGAAAGTCATAGGAGGAAAGAAGTTCACGAACCTCAAGCTCAACCAAATCCAACAATTCTGGGTCATCAACCATGTCAACTTTATTCATGAAAACAACAAGCGCTGGAACACCAACCTGACGGGCAAGCAAGATGTGTTCACGAGTTTGTGGCATTGGGCCGTCAGCTGCTGAAACAACAAGAATACCGCCGTCCATCTGCGCCGCACCTGTGATCATGTTCTTAACATAGTCAGCGTGTCCTGGACAGTCAACGTGTGCATAGTGTCGATTAGCAGTTTCGTATTCAACGTGGGCTGTTGAAATCGTAATACCACGGGCTCTTTCTTCAGGAGCTTTGTCGATTTGATCGTAAGCTGTGAATTGTGCACCACCGGTTTCAGCCAGTACTTTCGTAATCGCTGCTGTGAGTGATGTCTTACCATGGTCAACGTGACCAATCGTTCCGATGTTACAATGCGGCTTATTGCGCTCAAACTTTGATTTAGACATTTTTAATTCCTAAACATAATATTCATATAAATTGAGCTAAAGCTTATCTGGCCTTAGCTTTAATTTCATCCGCTACGCTTTGAGGGACCTGGTCGTAGCAAGCAAAAACCATTGAAAACTGCGCACGACCTTGGCTCATAGAGCGAAGCGTATTAACATAACCAAACATTGACGATAATGGAACCATTGCGGAGATCACACGGGCGTTAGCACGTTGGTCCATATTCTTCACTATACCACGGCGGCTCATCAAGTCACCAAGAATGTCTCCCATGTAATCTTCTGGCGTGACAACCTCCACATTCATGAGGGGCTCTAATAACTTGGGGTTACACTTTACCAAACCTTCTCTGAAAGCTGCACGCGCTGCAATTTCAAATGCCAGTGAGCTGGAGTCAACATCATGGTACGCCCCATCAAACAAGACGGCCTTAAAGTCAATTACTGGATATCCCGCAACTACACCTGTGTCGAGAGAAGATTGCAATCCTTTTTGAACGCCAGGGATATACTCTTTTGGAACAGCACCACCCACGATTTCATTTTCAAATACAAAACCTTCACCCGGCTGCAACGGCTCAAAGCGAAGTTTAATACGAGCAAATTGACCAGAACCACCAGATTGTTTTTTATGGGTGTAGTCGACTTCGTTTGTTTTGGTAATGGTTTCGCGGTATGCAACCTGTGGTGCTCCAACGTTTGCTTCAACTTTAAATTCACGACGCATGCGGTCAACGATAATTTCTAGATAAAGCTCCCCCATCCCTTTAATAACAGTTTGACCTGTTTCAGGATCTGTAGTGACACGGAATGACGGATCTTCCCTGGCAAACCTTGACAAGGCAAGCCCCATTCTTTCTTGGTCAGCTTTTGTCTTTGGCTCAATAGCAACTTCAATAACAGGTTCAGGGAAAATAATTTTCTCCAAAATTACAGGCTTTGTCGGTTCGCACAACGTATCACCAGTCGTCGTTTCTTTCAAACCACAAAAAGCAATAATGTCACCGGCATAAGCATTTGGAATATCTTCACGACTATTTGCATGCATCAACAACATACGACCGACACGTTCACGTTTCCCTTTTGTTGCGTTCACGATATAGCTACCTGATTCAAGCTTACCTGAGTAGATACGAACGAAGGTCAATGTTCCAACAAATGGATCAGTCATAATCTTAAATGCAAGACCACTGAAAGGCTCATTATCATCAATTTTACGAATAATTTCCTCATCACCATCAACAGAAGTACCAGCAATCTGGATAAGGTCCTGGGGTGAGGGCAAGTAATCAACAACAGCATCAAGAAGTGGCTGAACACCTTTATTCTTAAACGCAGTCCCACAAAGAACTGGGAAGAATTTTTGGGTTAGAACCCCTTTACGGATACAATGTTTCAAATCTGCAGTAGAAATTTCTTCACCAGACAAATACTTTTCAAGCACCGCATCATCAGCTTCAACAGCTGTTTCAACTAACTTAGCATAATATTCTTCTGCTTTTTCTTTCATATCAGCAGGAATTTCAACAATATCAAACTTCGCACCGAGTGATTCATCTTGCCAAACAATGGCCTTCATGGTGATCAAGTCAACCATACCTGAGAAGTCACTTTCGATACCAATCGGTAAGTGCATCACCAATGGATTCGCACCAAGGCGATCCACAATCATATTCACACAACGATAAAAATCTGCCCCCATACGGTCCATCTTGTTGACAAAGCAAATACGCGGAACGCGATACTTGTCAGCCTGGCGCCAAACAGTTTCAGATTGAGGTTCAACACCAGCCACACCGTCAAAAACTGCGACTGCACCGTCAAGCACGCGCAAACTGCGCTCAACTTCTACGGTAAAGTCAACGTGACCAGGAGTGTCGATGATATTAATACGATGATCATTCCAGAAACATGTGGTTGCAGCAGACGTAATTGTAATACCGCGTTCTTGTTCCTGTTCCATCCAGTCCATGGTTGCAGTCCCTTCATGGACTTCACCAATTTTATAGGACTTTCCAGTGTAATAAAGGACACGCTCAGTTGTTGTGGTCTTACCAGCATCAATGTGAGCAATAATACCTATATTACGGTAGTTTGCGAGTGGCGTTGTTCTTGTCATATCGTCATCCAACCATGTTACCAGCGATAATGTGCGAAAGCACGGTTTGCTTCAGCCATTTTATGGGTATCTTCACGCTTCTTTACAGCTGCCCCACGATTATTGGAAGCATCCAGAATTTCTGATGACAAACGATCTTCCATGGTTTTTTCTGAGCGCTTACGGGCACTGCCAATCAACCAACGAAAAGCTAGGGCTTGTGCACGATCAGAACGGACTTCTGTCGGAACTTGGTAAGTTGCACCACCAACACGGCGGGAACGTACCTCAATAGCAGGTTTAACGTTATCAAGTGCTTCACGGAAAATATCAATAGCATTCTTGCCATTTTTTCCATGAACTTTATCAAGAGCACCATAAACGATCTGTTCAGCAACAGATTTTTTACCTTGATACATAATGTTATTAATAAATTTAGTAAGAACAATCTCACCAAATTTTGCATCTGGATGGATTTCTCTCTTTTCGGCCGCGCGACGACGTGACATAACTACCTCTTACTTTTTTACTTTGGACGCTTTGCGCCGTACTTGGAACGACCTTGACGACGGTCTTTTACACCTTGTGTATCAAGGGCACCACGAATAATATGATAACGCACACCAGGCAAGTCTTTTACACGGCCGCCGCGAATCAACACGACAGAGTGTTCTTGCAAGTTATGGCCTTCACCCGGAATGTATCCGGTAACTTCAAAACCATTGGTTAGACGAATACGAGCAACCTTACGTAAAGCTGAGTTTGGCTTTTTTGGTGTCGTGGTAAATACACGTGTACAAACGCCACGCTTTTGCGGACAACCTTGCAACGCAGGAACCTTGTTTCGTGTTACTTTTGGTGTACGTGGCTTACGAATTAACTGATTAATTGTAGGCATTAGCCTAATCCCTTTTCTTTAACTTTAACTGTTAAATTATCACCTTAATGACTTGCGTAAATGCAAGGTTGCCGGAGTTAAATTTAAAACCAGCACCTTGCATCATAATTATCGTTTTCAGTTAAGTCAACGATTTCGTTACATATTATGCATATGTTTGACGAGACTCAAGTCCTTCTTCACTTTCGGAATCATTTTTTGTTGAAATTTGATCGCGATCGCGCTGCTGAGCAACCTTTCGCAAACGATTTACAACACTTCCGGTACCTGCTGGGACCAAACGGCCAACGATGACGTTTTCTTTTAATCCAACCAGGCTATCTACTTTTCCTGAGACAGCGGCCTCTGTAAGGACGCGAGTAGTTTCTTGAAATGACGCTGCCGAGATAAACGACTTTGTCTGTAGCGAGGCTTTGGTAATCCCCTGTAAGACTGGAATGCCAGTTGCAGGGCGGCGACCATTATCAATAGCCTCTTTATTTAATGTTTCAAATTCAGAACGATCAACTTGTTCGCCGCGAATCATAATGGTATCGCCTGTATCATTGATTTCATACTTTTGTAACATTTGACGAACGATAACTTCGATATGTTTATCATTGATGCGAACACCTTGTAAGCGATAAACTTGTTGAATTTCACTTACCAAATAAGATGCAAGCGCTTCAATCCCCAATACCCGCAAAATGTCGTGGGGGTTTGGATTTCCATCAACTATCAAGTCACCTTTTTTAACATGGTCACCTTCATGAACAGTGATATGGCGACCTTTTGGAATTAAATATTCCACGGGCTCTTGCATTTCATCTGTAGGAATGACCAGAATACGCCGTTTTGCTTTGTAATCTTTCCCAAATTCAACTCTTCCATCAAACTCAGCAATAATCGCTGCATCTTTTGGATGACGAGCTTCAAACAACTCAGAAACGCGTGGCAGACCACCCGTAATGTCTCGAGTTTTTGTTGTTTCGCGTGGAATACGCGCCAAGATATCGCCAGCTTGCACTTCAGAACCATTTTCAACTGACAAGATTGAATCAACAGACAAGAAGTAACGCGCTTCCAAGCCATTGCTAAGAATGACAGGATTGCCTTTTTTGTCACGAATACTAATCATTGGGCGTAAGTCAGAACCTCTGGCTTGTTGTTTCCAGTCAACAACAACCCGATTAGAAATACCAGTTGCCTCATCAGTGATTTCCCGCAAGGAAACACCATCAACAAGATCAATGTAATGAATTGTCCCAGCAGCTTCAGTAATAACCGGAATGGTATAAGGGTCCCATTCAACCAATTTTTGGCCCGGAACTACGCGATCACCGTCACGAATGACCAAACGTGCTCCATATGGAATCCGGTGTCGGCCACGTTCACGCCCTTGATCGTCCACAACAACAAGTTCAGTGTTACGTCCCAAGACAATATCATTGCCACTACTGTTACGAACCACGCTCTTATTGCGGATACCAACTGTACCTGAATGGGATGCTTCGATACTGGACTGCTCACCGCCTTTTTGCGCCGCCCCACCAATGTGGAAGGTACGCATGGTTAACTGAGTTCCCGGTTCACCAATTGACTGGGCTGCGATAACACCAACTGCTTCACCCGCATTCACCAAAGTTCCGCGAGCCAAGTCACGACCATAACACTTTGCACAAATGCCAGGGGTTGTCTCGCACGTCAAAACTGAGCGGATCATCACCGTATCAATACCGGCAGTTTCAATGGTCTCAACCAAGTTTTCGTCAAAGAAATCGCCAGGTACTGCAATAACTGCACCAGTTGCTGGGTCTATAACATCAGCAGCAGCTGTACGACCCAAAATTCTCTCAGAAATTGAAGAAATGGTATCACCACCTTCAACGACAGCAGAAAGAGTAATTCCTCTTGTCGAGCCACAATCATTTTCAGTAATAATACAATCTTGCGCCACATCAACCAAACGACGTGTCAAGTAACCTGAGTTTGCTGTCTTCAGCGCAGTGTCAGCCAACCCTTTACGTGCACCGTGGGTGGAAGTGAAGTATTCAAGAACATCCAAACCTTCCTTAAAGTTTGAAATGATTGGTGTTTCAATAATGTCTCCTGATGGTTTAGCCATCAATCCACGCATACCAGCAAGCTGTTTCATCTGTGCAACAGAACCACGCGCACCAGAATGGGCCATCATATAAACAGAGTTTACAGCTTCACCTGGTTGCGTTTTGGACATTGCCTTCATCATTGCATCGGCAACATTGTCAGTACATTGTGACCAAGCGTCAACGACTTTGTTGTATTTTTCACCCTGGGTAATCAAACCATCGGCATACTGTTGTTCAAATTCATTCACCATGATTTTGGTGGCATCAATTAACTCTTGTTTTTCGGTAGGAATAATCAAATCATCTTTACCAAATGAGATACCACCCCGCGTTGAATGCCTAAAACCAAGCCCCATGATTTGGTCAACAAAGATAACCGTTTCTTTTTGTCCGCAGTGACGGTAAACAACGTCAACCAAGTTACTTATCTCTTTTGAGGTCAGCAATTGATTAATTAAATCAAATGTAATCTTTGATGTTTTTGGCATCAACTGACTAAGCAACATACGGCCTGGGGTTGTCTCTACCCGCTTATATATAACCGAACCATCTTCTTGATAATAAGGAACACGAGCCTGAACTTTCGTATGCAAATGCACAACACCTTCTTGTAAGGCAAATTCAATTTCTGCAATATTAGAAAATATCATTCCCTCACCCGGCATGTTTTCACGCTGCAGGGTAAGATAATAAATACCCAAAACAATATCTTTTGACGGAACGATAATTGGGCGACCGTTAGCCGGGCTCAAGATGTTGTTTGTTGACATCATCAAGACACGCGCTTCAAGCTGTGCTTCCATAGATAGCGGAATGTGAACAGCCATCTGGTCACCGTCAAAGTCGGCGTTAAAGGCGGCACAAACAAGCGGATGTAATTGAATTGCTTTACCTTCGATCAAGATAGGTTCAAACGCCTGAATCCCGAGTCTGTGAAGTGTTGGAGCACGGTTCAAAAGCACTGGATGCTCACGAATCACTTCTTCTAAAATGTCCCAAACTTCTGGTCGTTCTTTTTCCACCATTCGCTTAGCTGCTTTTAAGGTACTCGCCAAACCATAACGTTCCAACCGTGAATAAATAAATGGTTTGAACAATTCAAGAGCCATCTTTTTTGGCAAACCACATTGATGCAGTTTTAATTCTGGACCAACAACGATAACTGAACGACCAGAATAATCAACGCGCTTACCTAATAAATTTTGACGGAAACGACCTTGCTTCCCTTTCAGCATATCTGCCAAGGATTTCAAAGGACGTTTGTTAGCGCCAGAAATCGCCCGGCCACGCCGTCCGTTATCAAACAACGCGTCAACTGATTCTTGGAGCATCCGTTTTTCGTTACGTACGATAATATCAGGTGCTCTGAGCTCAATTAATCGCTTTAATCGGTTATTACGGTTAATCACGCGGCGATACAAATCGTTCAGGTCACTGGTTGCAAAACGACCACCATCAAGAGGGACCAATGGACGAAGCTCTGGTGGGATAACCGGCACAACATCTAAAACAACCCATTCAGGCTGAGTGTTTGATTCAAGAAAAGCTTCAATCAACTTCAAGCGCTTGACGAGCTTTTTGCGACGCATTTCGGATGATGTTTCCAAAAGTTCATCACGCAAACTGTTTTGTTCGCTCATCAAATCCAACTTGGAAAGCATAATCTTTAAAGCTTCTGCACCAATTTCAGCAGCAAATGCATCTTCACCATATTCATCTTGAGCACGCATATACTCGTCTTCAGTAATGAGCTGATTGGTTCTAAAAGGTGTCATGCCTGGATCCAGAACGACGTAGCTTTCAAAATAAAGAACTTTATCGATATCTTTTAAAGGTATATCAAGCAGCAAACCCACGCGACTTGGCAAAGACTTGGTAAACCAAATATGAGCAACTGGTGAGGCCAATTCGATATGCCCCATACGGTCGCGACGAACTTTGCTCAAGGTAACTTCTACGCCACACTTTTCACAAACAACACCGCGATATTTCATCCGCTTATATTTACCGCACAAGCATTCATAATCCTTAATGGGACCAAAAATACGAGCACAGAATAAGCCATCACGTTCCGGTTTAAAAGTTCTATAGTTAATAGTTTCAGGTTTTTTTACTTCACCATATGACCATGAACGAATCCGATCAGGACTCGCAATCGAGATACGAATGGAGTCAAAGCCGGGGATAATTTCTGTGTTTTCAACAACTTTTTGTAGTGCATTAGCCATAACTACTCTTTACTCCGTTTCTTGATCACTTAAGATTGCTGTTCGAAGGAAACGTTCAACCCAAGTGAACGTAACTCTTTGACCAAAACGTTAAATGATTCTGGAACACCTGCTTCCATATTGTCATCACCGCGGACTATTGCTTCATACACTTTGGTACGACCGGAAACATCATCAGACTTAACTGTTAACATTTCTTGCAAAGTATAAGCAGCACCATAGGCTTCCAAGGCCCAAACTTCCATTTCCCCAAAGCGTTGACCACCAAATTGCGCTTTACCGCCGAGTGGTTGCTGAGTGACCAAGCTATAAGGTCCAATAGAGCGGGCGTGAATCTTATCATCAACCAAATGGTGCAACTTCAACATATAAATGTAGCCAACTGTAATTTTTCGATCAAAAGGCTCACCCGTACGACCATCGATCAATGCCACCTGACCGGTGCTGTCAATACCTGCTTTATTCAAAGAATTTACGAGATCGTCGGATGTTGCTCCATCAAATACAGGTGTTGCCATGGGCACGCCTTTACGCAAGTTAGATGCCATTTCTATCAGATCTAAATCATTCAAATTATGAAGTTCAGCTTTGTCATCCTCATTTTGATAAATGCCTTGAAGGCCTTTACGCACAGACTCAACAGAGGCATTGTTATGACGATATTCTTCCAACATGTGGTTAACTTGACGTCCAAGGCCTGCTGCAGCTGCTCCTAAGTGAGTTTCAAGAATTTGCCCAACGTTCATACGAGATGGCAACCCAAGAGGGTTCAAAATGATATCTAAAACTGTCCCATCTTCTAAATGTGGCATATCTTCTAAAGGCACGATACGGGAGACAACACCCTTGTTACCATGACGACCCGCCATCTTATCTCCTGGTTGAACTTTACGCTTTGTAGCAATAAAGACTTTCACCATTTTCAAAACGCCTGGAGGAAGCTCGTCGCCAGCACGGAGTTTTTCAACTTTGCCTTCAAACCAGTCTTGCAGACGCTGAACACTTTCATCCATCCGACGGGACATTGCTTCAAGATCGGCCATCACTGCATCATCATCGATGGAAATTTGACGCCATTGTCCTTTAGTAAATTCTGACAAAAGATCTGCATCAATTTTTGCACCGATCTCAATTCCTTTTGGCCCTGCAACAACTTTATGGCCTAGCAATGCTTCTTCCAGGTTTTTATAGTAGTTACGTTCTAAAATTGCTCTTTCTGCATCGCGGTCCTTTGCCAAACGATCAATCTCTTGGCGTTCAATAGTAAGTGCACGTTCATCTTTATCAACACCACGGCGGGAAAAGACGCGAACTTCAACAACAGTTCCTGCAATTCCTGGCGGAACACGCAAAGAAGTATCACGAACATCAGATGCCTTTTCACCAAAAATGGCGCGAAGCAATTTTTCTTCAGGCGTCATTGGCACTTCACCTTTCGGTGTCACTTTACCAACAAGAATATCGCCAGCCTTGACTTCAGCACCGATATAGACAATACCTGCTTCGTCAAGATTCCGTAATGATTCTTCGCCAACGTTTGGAATATCACGCGTAATTTCTTCATTGCCAAGCTTTGTGTCTCGCCCCATAACTTCAAATTCTTCGATGTGAACTGAAGTAAAGACATCATCTTGTGCAATACGTTCAGATAGAATAATTGAGTCTTCGAAGTTATAACCCTGCCAAGACAAGAAACCTACAAGAACATTGCGACCAAGAGCCAATTCACCAAGCTCTGTTGCTGGACCATCAGCAATGATGTCACCTTTAGCAACAATGTCACCCTTTTTCACCAGAGGTTTTTGGTTAATACATGTGCTCATATTGGAGCGTTGGAACTTTAACAGATTATAAATATCAACTCCAGGTGTGGATTCACCTTCCGCGCGTTCTGTGACGCGGACAACAATGCGACGACCGTCAACCATGTCAACAACACCGGCGCGCTTTGCAACAACACAAGCACCAGAGTCCCGCGCAACAACATGTTCCATTCCTGTGCCAATAAGGGGGGCTTCTGAACGAAGCAATGGCACAGCTTGACGCTGCATGTTTGACCCCATAAGCGCACGATTCGCGTCGTCATTTTCCAAAAACGGAATCAAAGAAGCTGCAACAGAAACCAACTGTTTTGGGGAAACGTCGATAAGCGTTACTTCCTCACGAGGAGCAATAATGTATTCTCCAGATTGACGGCAAGTAACATTTTCATCTAAAATCTCGTTACTTTCTCCCAATGTACTACTTGCCTGAGCAATAGTATGGCGCCCTTCTTCCATGGCCGTCAAATAAATCACATCATTCGTGACCACACCATCGATGACACGGCGATAAGGACTTTCGATAAACCCATATTGATTGACTCTAGCAAAGGTTGCGAGTGAGTTAATCAACCCAATATTTGGACCTTCTGGAGTTTCAATCGGACAGATACGACCATAGTGAGTTGGATGCACGTCACGAACTTCAAAGCCAGCACGCTCTCTTGATAAACCTCCAGGTCCAAGGGCAGACAAACGGCGCTTATGAGTAATTTCTGAAAGCGGGTTTGTTTGATCCATAAATTGTGACAATTGTGAGGAACCAAAAAATTCACGCACTACAGCAGCTGCAGGTTTTGCGTTAATTAAATCATGCGGCATAACAGAATCAATATCAACAGAGCTCATCCGCTCACGAATTGCTCTTTCCATACGGGTCAACCCAACACGATATTGGTTTTCTAGCAATTCACCAACTGCCCTTACACGACGGTTACCAAGATTATCAATATCATCGATTTCACCACGACCATCTTTTAGATCCAAGAGAACCTTCAAAATGCAAAGCACATCTTCTTTGCGCAAAATTCGAATGTTATCACTTGTCTCAAGTGCAAGGCGCGCATTCATCTTTACCCGCCCAACAGATGACAAATCATAACGCTCAGCATCAAAAAATAGCCCCTTAAAGAGAAGTTCTGCGCCTTCTAAGGTTGGTGGTTCTCCCGGGCGCATGATGCGATAAATTTCAAACAATGCTTCTTCACGATTTTGCGTTTTATCAGCCATCAATGTATTCAGTAAATATGGCCCAACGTTAACGTGATCAATGTAAAGCGTTGGAATTTCTTTAACATTAAGTTCAGCTAAAGCTTCCAATGTTTTTTCGGTAATCTCTTCACCGGCTTCGATGTAAATTTCCCCAGTTTGTTCATTGATGTATTCACGTGCAATGTAAAGGCCTGCAAGATCATCTGTTGTCAAAAGAACTTCTTTGAGACCATCCGTTGCAAGCTTGCGCGCAAGACGTGGTGTAATTTTAGTACTTGCTTCAGCAACAACTTGACCTGTTTCAGCATCGATCAAATCGCGAGATAACTTTACACCACGCCATTTCATAGCATCAAAAGCTGTTTTCCAGCCACTCTTGTGTTTTGTATAAGTTACTGTGCTATAGAAATAATTTAAAATTTCTTCACGAGACATTCCCGCAATTAAATTAGCTGGGAGTGTTTCCCCCTTCGCTGCATACTCCTTGCGTAA
Source organism: Candidatus Paracaedibacter symbiosus (assembly GCF_000757605.1). Classification (GTDB taxonomy): domain Bacteria; phylum Pseudomonadota; class Alphaproteobacteria; order Paracaedibacterales; family Paracaedibacteraceae; genus Paracaedibacter_A; species Paracaedibacter_A symbiosus. The sequence continues at coordinate 523,383 of NZ_JQAK01000001.1, forward strand.
TTCAGCCGTCTCTTGTCCATCGATAGCCATCAAAAACGCTGTGACAGGAAGCTTACGGCGACGGTCAATACGCACATGGATTAAATCTTTGGGATCGAATTCAAAGTCAAGCCAGGAACCACGATAAGGAACAACACGGGCAGCAAAAAGATATTTACCTGATGAGTGGCTTTTCCCTTTATCATGGTCAAAAAATACGCCTGGACTGCGATGCATTTGCGAGACAATTACACGCTCAATACCGTTAACAATGAAGGTTCCGTTATCAGTCATCAAGGGCATATCACCCATATAGACATCTTGTTCTTTGATATCACGAATGGAGCGTGAGCCAGTATCTTCATCAATATCCCAAACAACGAGACGTAATGTTACTTTCAGTGGTGCAGCGAAAGTAAGCCCTCGCTGACGGCATTCATCTACATCGTACTTTGGTTTTTCAAGTTCGTATTTATAATACTCGAGCTGCGACTTCCCCGAAAAATCCTTTATAGGAAATGTAGATTTTAATACTTCATGTAAACCAATTTCTTCACGTTGGTGGTGGGGGACACTGATTTGCAAAAATTTATCATAGGAAGATTTCTGCAACTCGATGAGATTTGGCATAGGCGCTACTTCTTTAATACGCCCAAACCCTTTACGAAACCTTTTCCGACCGGTAAATGATTTTACCATTGATTCCCTCTCTTCAAGACTACTTAGTAAACAAAAATTGCCTCAACACCTATAGTCAACAAAATGGTGTTTTATACCAAAGCTGAGTATACACATGCCAAAAAACAACTCATCGATAACGGCCTTTTACCGTTATTGATGAATTGTTCAGAATATTACAGAGAGCTTCCGCTCTCCGTAATTGAAAGCTAAACTTATTTAAGTTCGACTTTTGCACCAGCGTCTTCGATTTGCTTTTTGAGTTTTTCAGCTTCATCTTTAGAAACACCTTGCTTAACTGCCTTTGGAGCAGCTTCAACTAAGTCTTTTGCTTCTTTCAAGCCAAGACCGGTAATTTCACGAACAACTTTAATCGCGTTGATCTTGTTTGCACCAGCATCAGTCAAAACAACATCGAATTCAGACTTTACTTCAGCGGCTTCAGCAGCCATACCTGCAACTGCAGCAACAGCTACAGGAGCAGCAGCAGAAACACCCCAGTGTTCTTCAAGCTTTTTAGAAAGTTCAGCAGCTTCAAGAACTGAGAGCTTTGATAATTCTTCGACGATTTTATCGAGATTTGCAGACATATTATAACTCCTTCTAACTTTTTTTAATTCAAGGTTTATTCACCACGACCACGAGCAGCGATAACGCGTGCCACCAATGAGGCAGGCTCTTTTGCCAAAACGGCAAGTCTTGTTGCTGGTGTGTTGATAATTGCAATAATCTTACTACGTAGTTCATCAAGTGATGGCAACTTAGCAAGCGCATCAACAGCTTGTTCATTGAGGATTTGACCATCTAGGTACCCACCAACGAGTTGTAGCTTGTTGTTACTGTTTGCAAACTTAGCAGCAACTTTCGCTGCACTGACAGGGTCATTTTGAGAAATTGCCAACGCTGTTGGACCTTCGAGCATATCGCTCAAACCTTCCAAGCTTGTTCCCTGTACAGCAATGCGGGCGAGAGTGTTTTTCAAAACCTTGAACTCTACACCAGCTTCACGCATTTGGCGACGAAGTTCGGAAACTTCAGACACTGTGAGACCAGATTGACGGGTCACGACAACACTTACAGCATTCGCTAACTTTTCGCGTACTTGTGAAACCAGTTCTTCTTTTTCTGAACGGTTCATCTTAACACTCCTTAACAGTTTTCCTCGTAACCGAGGACTTAAAATCTGACGCCGAAGCATCAGTTATTTTCTGTCCCAGAAGGAGTTATCTTTAAAAACTTCTTCCTTCCGTCTCTTGCAGGCAGTTCCCTATTAAACCATCTTCATGGAACCTACAGTCTTGGACAGCGATGGGAGAACCCCCCACCGTTTAAACGGTTAACACCGTTTAAATTACTTTGATTCGATGTTAAATTTGACTGATGGCCCCATTGTGGAACCAAGAGAAAGGGATTTAACATATGTACCTTTAACACCAGTTGGTTTTGCTTTTTGGATTGCATCCATGTAAGCAGCAATATTTTCAACCAAAGCTTGCTCCGAAAAACTTGCTTTCCCAACGCCAGAATGGACAATACCTGCTTTTTCAGCTCGGTATTCGACTTGGCCTCCCTTAACAGCTTTAACGACGTTAGCAATATCCATTGTCACTGTGTTAAGTTTTGGGTTTGGCATCAACCCACGTGGCCCTAATATACGACCTACGCGACCTACAACACCCATCATATCTGGAGTTGCAATACAACGGTCGAACTGAATGTCGCCTGCCTGGATCTTTTCCGCCAAATCTTCCGCCCCAACAATATCTGCACCAGCCTCTAACGCTTCTTGAGCTTTTGGTCCTTTAGCAAATACGGCAACGCGGTAGGTTTTACCAGTTCCATGGGGCAACTGAACTACACCCCGAAGATTCTGGTCAGCTTTTCGCGGATCGATATTTAAGTTAACAGCAATTTCAATTGTTTCATCGAACTTGGCTGTCGCATGTGATTTAATGAGCTTAACAGCTTCTTCAATAGTATATGCTTTTTCGGTATCTAGACCTTCATATACTTTTTTCAATCTTTTTCCAACATGTGCCATTATCTTACTCCACCACTTCCAAGCCCATTGAACGAGCGGAACCAGCAATCATCTGGCTTGCAGCATCTAGATCGTGCGCATTAAGATCTGCCTTTTTCTTTTCAGCAATTTCACGGACTTGTGCCCACGTTACCTGACCAGCTACATCACGACCGGGTGCTTGAGACCCCTTTTTCAACTCTGCAGCTTTCTTCAAAAAATAGCTCGCAGGTGGGGTTTTCATCACAAATGAAAATGTACGATCTGCGTAAGCAGTGATAACAACTGGAATCGGCATACCAGGCTCCATGCCTTGTGTTTGCGCGTTGAACGCTTTACAAAATTCCATAATGTTCAAACCACGTTGTCCCAAAGCTGGACCAATAGGTGGTGATGGATTTGCTTTCCCCGCAGGTACTTGCAACTTTACATAACCTGTAATTTTTTTTGCCATAACTAACCTCAGTTAATTGTTTTTTCTATCTGAGTGGCGGTTTGAGATATGGCTATCTCTCCCACCGACTACCCTGAACAAATCAGGACCTACGCGATTTTTTCTACTTGATTAAACTCAAGTTCAACGGGTGTAGGACGGCCGAAGATCATTACAGAAACTTTGAGTCGTGATTTTTCACTATCCACTTCTTCAACGATCCCATTAAAGGAAGCAAACGGACCATCAGAAACGCGAACCTGCTCACCCACTTCAAATTCAACCATGTGGCGTGGGCGCTCAATGGATTCTTGAACCTGCTGCATAATACGGGAAACTTCAGCTTCTGAAATTGGGCTAGGCTTACCACGGCTACCGAGAAAGCCAGATACCTTCGGGGTATTACGTACAAGGTGCCATGTTTCGTCATTGAGATCCATCTTTACAATGACATAACCAGGAAAATAATTTTTTTCGACATTAACTTTATTACCACGTCGAATTTCAATAACTTCTTCTGAAGGGACAAGAATGTCGCCAAAGAACTCTTGCAAACCTTTTTTTACAGCTTGTTCATTCAGTGCTTGGGCCACTTTCTTTTCAAAACCGGAATAAACATTTACTACATACCAACGAAGAGCCATTACTAATCACACCCCTGAATTTAAAGACTTATCTATACAACAATTACACCACGAATTTATCGGCCAAACCCCAAAATAAATTCAATAATTTTATAGGAAATTTGATCAACAAGCGCGAAGTAAATTGCCGCAATAACTGCAAAAATAAAAACAAATGACGTCGTTAGGGTGGTTTCACGACGAGACGGCCAAGTTACTTTTTTGACTTCTTGACGAACTTGAGGAATAAATTCCATCACTTGCGTGACAATACTTTTTTTTCAGTGGTCATTTTGTCCTTACTTTCTTCACTAGAAAGCCCCAAACGCAAAATGGCAGGAGTGGTGGGTCTCGAACCCGCAACCTTCGGTTTTGGAGACCGACGCTCTAGCCAATTGAGCTACACTCCTGCAACGTTAAGACTTTATAGATCTTTTGCTTTTATATCGCAGAAACCCTATAAAGTCTACAACTTTATTATTTAACGATCTTAGCGACGACACCAGCACCAACAGTACGGTTTCCTTCACGAATCGCAAACCGTAGACCTTCGTCCATCGCAATCGGTGAAATCAACTCAACAATCATATTGACATTGTCACCTGGCATTACCATTTCAACTCCTTCAGGAAGTTTTACAGTACCTGTAACGTCTGTTGTACGGAAGTAGAACTGTGGACGATAGTTACCAAAGAACGCTGTGTGACGACCGCCTTCTTCTTTTGTCAAGATATAGCATTCACCTTCGAACACTGTATGCGGTGTAATCGACCCAGGCGCTGCCAAAACTTGACCACGTTCAACATCTTCACGTTTTGTTCCGCGAAGCAACGCACCAATGTTATCCCCTGCTTGACCTTGATCAAGCAGTTTGCGGAACATTTCAACACCAGTACACACTGTCTTTTGAGTGTCGCGAATACCAACAATTTCCACTTCTTCACCAACTTTAATAACACCCCGTTCAACACGACCTGTCACCACAGTCCCGCGACCTGATATGGAGAATACGTCTTCAATTGGCAACAAGAATGGACGATCTATTGCGCGTTCTGGTTGTGGAATGTAAGTGTCGACAGCTTCCATCAATTTCAAAATCGCTTCGCGACCAATTGCCTCGTCACGACCTTCAAGAGCACATAATGCAGAACCACGAACAACAGGGATGTCATCACCTGGAAAGTCATAGGAGGAAAGAAGTTCACGAACCTCAAGCTCAACCAAATCCAACAATTCTGGGTCATCAACCATGTCAACTTTATTCATGAAAACAACAAGCGCTGGAACACCAACCTGACGGGCAAGCAAGATGTGTTCACGAGTTTGTGGCATTGGGCCGTCAGCTGCTGAAACAACAAGAATACCGCCGTCCATCTGCGCCGCACCTGTGATCATGTTCTTAACATAGTCAGCGTGTCCTGGACAGTCAACGTGTGCATAGTGTCGATTAGCAGTTTCGTATTCAACGTGGGCTGTTGAAATCGTAATACCACGGGCTCTTTCTTCAGGAGCTTTGTCGATTTGATCGTAAGCTGTGAATTGTGCACCACCGGTTTCAGCCAGTACTTTTGTAATCGCTGCTGTGAGTGATGTCTTACCATGGTCAACGTGACCAATCGTTCCGATGTTACAATGCGGCTTATTGCGCTCAAACTTTGACTTGGACATACCTAAAACACCTTGCTGATGAATTCATAAACTCAAAAATAAAATGGAGCGGGTGAAGGGAATCGAACCCTCATGACCAGCTTGGAAGGCTGGGGCTTTACCACTAAGCTACACCCGCATAAACTTTATGGTGGAGGGAGAAGGATTCGAACCTACGTAGACATACGTCGGCAGATTTACAGTCTGCTGCCTTTGACCGCTCGGCCATCCCTCCAGCACATACTGATTTATTAGAAGATTTGCGTATCGTCTGTCAATGGTCTATTTTAAGAAAAGGTAATTTTTTTAGGAATTTTCAATGAAAAATAAAAATGGACGCATTTGGCTTTATGGGATTCATGCTTGCACAGCCGCTTTAAAAAATGAAGAACGTATACTCTATGAGGTTGCTTTACTTGGAGAAAAGTCTCTTGAAACTGTGATTTCAGGAGTGGACGTTCCTGCCAGCAAAATCAAAACCGTTGATAAACTTTGGTTTGAAAATAAATTTAATGTCGGGGCTGTCCATCAAGGAATTGCCGTTCAAGTCTCCGCTTTGCCGCGCTATTCTTTTGAAGAGTTGGAGGAAGTGAATACTCCCAATCAACTTATCATTATTTTAGATCAAGTAAGTGATCCTCATAACGTGGGTGCTATCATTCGTTCAGCCGCCGCTTTTGGTGCGAAAGCCTTGATTATGACTGACCGGAATGCGCCTGAAGAATCGGGTGTTTTAGCCAAAAGCGCAAGTGGCGCCTTAGAACTAGTGCCCATTATTCGCTGCACAAATTTAATGCAAACCATTGATAAATTGAAAAAAATTGGTTTTTGGACTTATGGTTTTGCTGAAAATGGGACAACAACGCTTCAAAAAGCCGATTTTACGGGTAAAGTTGCGTTGATTTTAGGAGCTGAAGGAAAAGGAATGCGACGTCTGACCTTTGAAAACTGCGATTTCCTGATTCGTCTGGAAACGGCAGAAGCCTTTTCCACCTTGAATGTTTCAAATGCAGCCGCAATTGCATTGTATTCCGTTTATTGTCAGCAGCAAGGCTAATTTCAGAACTCTATTTTGGAGAGACCCTAACCCCTACCTATTTAGGGTCCCTTTACTTCTCAATTGGCAGAGAAAACTTTACAAATTCAATCTGATAGGTAAATAAATCCGTTTTTAAAAGGTTCTCCACCATCTAATTGAGATTGTCTCTTTAACGGCAACCAATAAAGTTATTGATCTTTACCTGCTAAACTTCGCAATTACTTCCAAGTGTTCTGACCATAAGAACTGGTCTAAGGGGGTTACGGAATTAAGGGTAAAGCCATGCTGCAGCAATACTTGTGCATCACGGGCAAAAGATGCAGGGCTACAAGAAATATAAACAAGATCTTTTAATTTTGAGCGCCCAATTTCTTCAACCTGGGCGAGTGCCCCTGCCCTTGGTGGATCAACCATGATAAAGTTATATTTTTCGAGTTCCTCTACTTGCAACGGATAGGTAAACAGGTCGCGCTTGATGACGTTGAGATTAACATTGGCTTTTTTAGCCGCATTCTGCATTGCATTAATTGCATCTTGTTCACATTCAAATGCATCAACCGGTGCTTTTTGCGCTAACAAAAACGTGAAAGTTCCTCGCCCTGAGAAAAGATCTAATCCATAAGAAATTTTTTCCGGCATATACTCTTCAACGCAAGCCAGCATAAATTCATCGGCTTCATCACTCGCCTGAAGGAACTTGCCTGCCTCCACCACCACGTCGACCCCACTGAACTTAACGGTTGGTTCGCGACGGGTAATCACGGAACGGTAGTTGAGAGATAGTCGTGCCAGATCATTTTCAGTAGCAAAACTTGTGAAGAGTTCTGATTGCTCAAGATTCAACGACTTCACATACCCTGTTTTAACATTCACATCCAATCCTGTTTGGCTAGCAATAATATCCACATAGCCAGATTCACGACGTGGAAAAAGCTCTCCAAGAAAGGCCCGAAGCCTTGGCATTAATGCTTCAACTTCGGGGCAGATGAGAAAACAGTGCTGCACATCAATAATATGCTTTGATTGGCGACGCACATACCCCAGCACCATTCCTTCAAATCGATGAGCGAAAGTCAAGGAGATACGGCGGCGTTTGTGTTCTGGAATCACATGAACGGGACGAATTTCTTCGGCAATAACGCCATGAAAATCTAGAGCGCGTGTTAGCTGCTGCATCTTGAAATCAAGATAAAATTCTTCATTCACATGTTGGAGCTTACATCCGCCACAGCTTCCAAAGTGGGAACAAGGAGGAGCGACCCGCACTTGAGATGGCGATATAACTTGTTGCAGCTGAATCCGCGTGCGGCGTTTTTCTTTGATGATTTCAAACTCAACCACGTCGCCTGGCGCCGTATAAGGAACATAATATTTTTCACCGTCATGCTCCACTAGCCCATCAGCATCCATGCCAAGAGTCTTCACAGTACCTTGAATGATCATAATTTTTCTTCTTTTAAATAAAGACTTTCTCCCAACTCACGTCACTGCAAAGAGCTTTAGCACCAAAGCAATCTCTTCAAAAATAACAAGGAAATCCCCTCGGACTATCCCCTCTCTCGCAATGACCAAGATGCAAGAAAAAACAACACTTCTTATATGGAAATTATTTCACCTAACGTTATAGGTAACCGCTCAATAATATCGGATGCAAGCAAAGAATGTGCTTTCACTTCTAAAACGTAGTCATCAGCTACTTTTCCTGCAAGGTACATTCCGGCAATGGCAGCTTGTTCTGGTGATCCGATTTGGGCTAAAAGGCCAGCGATAATACCAGAGAGGACATCCCCACATCCTGCAGTTGAAGCGGCAACATTCCCTGTTGGATTTTCAAAACACTCCCCATTTGGCAAATAAATCATGGCAGGAAATCCTTTGAGCACAATGGTACAGTTCCATTTCATTGCAAGTTTCGCTATATCATGGCTTGAAATATAGCCAAAAACATCTAACAAATGCTCAAACTCTCCGGCATGGGGCGTGAGAATCCATTGACGCTGCGCCTGCTCAATAATGAATTTTTCTCCAAAAGAAGCTAATGCATATAAAGCATCTGCATCTAGTACACACGGTTTTCTGGTATGGAGCAAGCATTCTTTAATATAGTGAAATGTTTCCTCACCCCTACCCATCCCACAACCAATCAATACCGCTTTTGAACGTTCTTGGGCGCTATCGAATTGCTCAAACGCTGAAGCATGAGTCAGCTGTCCTTGATGTTCTTTTAATTGCCAAACAATAATATCAGGATAGAAAGCACTCGTAACATGCTGTATTGATTCAGGAATTAAAGCAATGACACCGCCAGCGCCCACCCGTGCTGCAGCATGGGCGGCGAGTCTCACACATCCCGGAAATTGCAGTGATCCAGCCACAACAGTGACATACCCATTGGTGAACTTGTGCGTATCTTTTAAACGTTTAGGAAAGCAGTCTTGAATCTGCCTTGTTGATAGTTCAAGCTTTTGCATCTATTTCCCCATTATTAGAATTTTACCCCAAACCACTAGATCTACTCGACAAAGGTGGTATACATCTCATCCAATACTCCTGGATAATGGATTCTCACCCACTCAGACCATTTACGTATTCCATAACCATCTTTGCTGTGCAGATAAGTATAAAAGCGATCAATAAATTGAATCCGCTCAACACTAAGCGACCACTTCCAGCTTTGTTTCCCCACTTTATTTACTGATTTCGCCAAATCTACTCCATAAATCAAGGTTTGACGTTTAATAAACTCCCTCTTAGGTAGATTGGGATTCTTCACCATATCATACATTGCCATGAAAGTTGTCGTCCGACCTTTGCCACCTCGACATTTAAAATGCAGCCAAGTCCCCGAATCAAGCCCTTCAACAAACTCCAAAAATTGGTCCACATCATTATTATCAGGCATAAAGTGATCCGTCACCGGGATTCGCACATATTGAATCCCTAATCTTGTACTCAATTCCCACTCAGTTAAGGCTGATTTCACCGTCAATAATTTTGGTGTTTTATTACTTGGCATTCCATCATCTCCTTTAGTAACTTTATAAATCACTACGTGAGAGAGACTCCGCAACCAGTTGATTCGTTGGTTATCAGAGTCAAGAATAGTAGCTGTTGATTTATTACGGTGCAAAGTCAAGGGACCATAATAAAATGTGATGGCATCACCATTGATAAAGCCATGTGGTTCTTCTCGCAGATCAACAATAATGATTTTTTCCGGTTTTATGTGGTGCATTTTGGTAAGGTATTTAACAAGTTCTTCTAGTTGATTTTCAGAAAACTGACCACTCCCCGACATTCTTAAATCATAAAATCCCTTAAAATTAACTTCATTATGGCGAGCTGGTGTTAGTGTCAAGAAACGTGGACTGCGAAAGTGGGCTGGAAGGGTTTGACTATTGGCAGCATCTAAAATAATATCATAAGGCGCCAACATATAATTATTACGGTGAGGTATCGCGTTCCACCCTAAAACATAGCAAGGGTCATAAGCCACCTGAGCCTGGCTATGAGTTATAAAAACACTGGCAAGAAATAGCACATACTTAATCATTAAAATCGCTTTCACCTTTAAAAAGGGCTTTGCATATAAATTAAAATAGACGATAAAGTTCTTGAAACGTTATTTTTTTATTTATACGGTTATTTAATGCAAAATACCAAGAAACATATCTCCTCTTCTAAAATTATTATAAGTTGCTTTGCCGGCAACCTTTTAGAATGGTATGAATTTGCTATTTTTGGCTTTTTAACGCCTTATATTAGCCAATTATTTTTTCCATCTGACAATCCAACAACCTCACTTCTCTTGACTTATGGTATCTTTGCCACGGGCTTTGTAATGCGCCCTCTTGGCGCCATTATTGCCGGCCACATTGGCGATCTCTATGGCCGAAAGTTCAGTCTTGTCCTCTCTCTTCTTATGATGACAATTCCAACTACTGCCATAGGTTTACTGCCAACTTTTAACCAAATTGGTATTTATGCTCCGTTTCTAATCTTGTGCTGCCGGTTAATTCAAGGAATTTCTTTAGGGGGGGAGTTTAGCGGTTCCATCATTTATCTGATTGAAAATGCGCCACCACAACGGCGAGGGTTTTTTGGTTCTTGGGCTGATATGGGAAGTTCGATGGGGATGATTTTAGCAACACTGACCTCTCTTGCACTTACTTTTGCTCTTGATAAACAACAAATTCTCGACTGGGGATGGCGTCTCCCCTTTTTACTTGGCATAATTTTTGGAATCTTAGGTTTAGTGATGCGACGTAAACTTGCCGAAACGCCTGAATTTCTAGCAAGCACAACACCTCTCATTAAAAGTCCGATTCGCGAAGCCATTCTTAAAGACCCGCTTAAATTTCTTTTGTCGATTACATTTCTCGCCATCAATGCGACAGGGTACTACCTCTTGGTAATTTATCTGCCGCAACAGGCCACCTCTGAAAGTTCACTCTATCTCTCTTTTGTCAGTCTGATTTTGATGATGCCAGCAACTTTTATTGGAGCTACTCTTTCTGATAAGATTGGCCAATATAAAATGCTATTATTTGGTATTTGCGCCAGTATGTTGACGATTATTCCTGCAGTTTATGCTACTTATTATCTGCCATCGATTTGGATTTTTATTTATCACGGCCTATTTTCCATCAGTCTTGGCCTTTGCTTTGGCCCTCGATCGTCTTTTATAGTTCAACTTTACCCCGTACCCTATCGATGTAGTGGTGTTGCTATTTCTTACAATATCGCCAACGCCGTTTTTGGCGGCACTGCCCCATTAATGGCAATGTTGATGGTTGAACTCACAGGCTCAAAACTGAGCCCAGGATTTTTAATCTTGGCCATGGCGTTGCTGTCACTTATTTCTACCATTATGCTGAATCGCTATCGCCTTGCAGTAATATTTGGGGAAGCTTCTCTCAAAAAATCAGCATGATTTGATCGTTATAATAAAGTAAAAGGTCCCTCAGCATTGCCATTAATAAACTGAACAACATAGGGGTTATCAGTTGTTTCAAGTTCATCCAAAGTTCCAACCCAAATCATCTTGCCTTGGAAAAGCAAACCAACTCGGTCAGCAATACAACGCAAACTATTAAGATCATGGGTGATCGTAATAGCGCTCGCGCCTAAATGACGCACACACTTGATGATGAGATTGTTGATGCTGCCACTAACAATGGGGTCAAGTCCTGTGGTTGGTTCATCAAAAAAGATAACATCCGGCTTACAAGCAATAGCTCTCGCCAAAGAAACCCGCTTTTGCATACCACCTGAAAGTTCTGCCGGATAAACATCAGCAATTGCGGCATCAAGGTTGACTTCGCTCAATAGCTCAATAGCAATCTCTTTCGCCTCTTTGCGACCGACTTTCTTTTGATGCATTAACCCAAAAGAAATATTTTGCCACACAGGTAAGCTGTCGAAGAGAGCCCCGCCTTGAAACAACATTCCAAACTTAGCTAGCATGGCTTGTCGGTCGCGCCGGTTAAGAGTATTTATATCAATCCCATTAATCAAAATATGTCCTGAATCTGGCTGTAACAAACCCAAAATACATTTAATCAGCACTGATTTCCCAGTCCCAGAACCACCAATAAGACAAAAAGATTCACCAGGCATTAGATCAAGGTCAATATGATCTAATACAATTTTTGAGCCAAAACTCTTAGAGAGACCACGCACTTGTATTTTGGGTATCATAACTTTTTCCTAGATTCTGTATAGCTATTCATCGATTAAACAGAATCGCCGTTAGAGCATAGTTCATGCACAAAATTAAAATGGAGGAACCAACAACTGCATTCGTTGTCGCCCGCCCAACTCCTTCAGCACCCCGCTCTGAATTGTAGCCGTGATAACATCCCATTAAAGAGATAATCAGCCCAAAAGCTGCCGCCTTAATCAAGCCTGAGGTCACATCCTGAAACTCAAGATACTGCACCGTTTTTTGTAGATAGTTACCTGGATTAAAACCGAGCTGATAAACACCAACTAAGTAGCCTCCAAAAACACCAATAACATCCGCAACGAGAACTAAAAGTGGCATCATTAAGACACCGGCAATCAATCGCGGCACCACCAAATACTGCATGGGATTTGTCGAAAGTGTCGTCAGCGCATCGATTTGTTCAGTTACTCGCATTGTGCCAATTTCAGCAGCCATAGCCGCCCCAACTCGACCTGCCACCATCAAGCCTGCAAGCACAGGGCCAAGCTCACGCACCATCGACAACACAACCACAGTTGCCACTGCTCCTTCAGCTGAAAAACGAGAAAATCCGGTGTAGCTTTGCAGTGCGAGCACCATCCCTGTAAAAATTGCCGTCAATCCTACAACAGGTAAGGAAAAATAGCCAATTTTAATCAACTGAATCCCAATTTGCTGCCAATACCAGGGAGGCTGAAAAAGTCGGGTAATTGCCTCAATAAAAAACAACCCTAATCGGCCAGAACTTTGGATAAAGGCAATGACAATTTTTCCAATTGCGCTTAAAAATATCACGGCTATCTGCTTCTCTTATTAGATTCTGTAAATTTATTCATTATACATTCATTATGATGAAAAATGCGATTTTATACCACTAAGATATGCGTAGTTTCAATCATGATAAGTATAAATACGTTGAAATCTTTTCCCAAGTCCCAAAAGCATTCCATAGGGGACAGTTCCTGCCTTTTGTGCTATTTTCTCAACAGTGATGCCTTGACCAATTGCTTGCACCCATGCACCGTTATGAACGAAGGATTCTAGTATATGTGTCACATCGACAGTCATCAGATCCGCTGATTGTGGGTGTTATAATTATTAGTAAATGAGGCAATAACTCATTTTGAACCTTATCCTATCATCAAAAAAATTACTATACCCAAAATACTTGAAATAAGAGGATTATAACCAGCAGATAGGAGAAAAAACCGACATCTTGCGGTTACTCAATTTTTATCACCATAATTACTGACCTCCACTTGCAGAAGCATCTGCAGGTTTATCCTCTTTTTTTGTCTCCTCTTTCTTTTCCGGTTCTGAAGTTGGTTCGGGAACTGGATCTTCAGGTTGTGTGACTGGTTCAATTTCCTCAACCGATCCATTCACCAACACCGGCTCATTAGCCTTATTCAATACTGCCTCGGTTAGTTCAGGTGCCGCCTCTGGAAAGTCTGGCATCTGCATTGGCTTACCAGACTTTGTTCCTTTGCTGGGGCTTAACAAAGTGATCGTATTGTAAACAACCGTACGATCGACTGGACTATTCGGAATACTGAACTTCAGCACATAGGGGAATGGATCCGTCACCGGGCTATAGTCCATGGAAGGCGCACGTTGTTTGCGTAACATCCACAACAATGACCACCGACCTGCATAGCTAAATTTAGCCATCCCATCCTCAACCGCCATGACGGGTGCCTGCGCTGGATCCATATAAGGTTGTGTTTGCGACACATTTGGCCAATGAAGTCCCAGTACAAACTCATCACCGAAAATCCATTTACCATTACGACTCTTGTCATGATTAGTAATTTGGGTTTGGTCATTAGGCATGACCCACCAATCAATAATCAAGTTCCCTTTAACTTCACGACCTCGATTGACGCGGAAATTAACAGTAAAATCAAAAGCAGGAAGATCGGCGGGATTCTTAGAGTTGAGATAGGTATCAAAGAATTGTTTTACCTTTTCCATTGCCTCCAGGAAACTATAAGCGTTACGGGAATCGGAACCTAACTGGTAAACTTGATCCAGAATCACTTTGGGCGCATCGCCAGCATCTTTATAGAGTTTGAAAAACTCTTTAATGTCATCAGGTTCGGCCTCAGGCGTATTATTGGCGGCTTTTAAAATGAATGGGAATTTGTGTTTCAAGTTATCATTAAAGAAGCTTGAGAGCTTTTGGTAGCCCTGGATGGCTTTGTTTCGCTGCAATACTTCACACCGCGCCAAAATCCCACGTTTTAAGGCAATACCCTGGTTGGTAAAGAAATCTCCTGAAGCACGTTTGACTTGGTCAAGTTGAATAGATTTAAAACACTTTGCCAAATCCATATTTATGAGATCCGTTGAAATGGTTGTTTCAAGGATACCTAAAGTATTGTCAGGTCTCTTATTCTCATAGACCTTAACTTCATCTAAAATGCGACGCCATTTATTGAGAAGCATGATATTGCCATTAAATTCTTTCATCACTGGAGTACTCAGGAAGTTAACCATTGGCTCAGCGTAGTTTAAGGCAAGATTGCGCAAAATATGGCGCTGCTGTTCAAGAAAAGATTTAAGATCTTCAGCGTCTTTGACATTAAATCCGTCAAGCATAGGAGAAGAGATTCCATCCCACCAATTAAAACTATCGTCCTTGACCCTGTACAGTTTATACCCTACAAGCAACTGATCCACTTGATCCAGCAGACGCGAAGAAAGGGTGCCGAGCATGGTCCGCAACTCCACAAAACCTGTGCCAATTCCTCCCTCACTCATCACTTCTAGCAATTTGGCAAATTTGGGAGAGATTTCGCGGACATCTGAAATTTTATTGCGCAAAGTTTCTTCGGCCGCCACAGTTCCCGGAATATCTTGAGGAATAGGTGACAGCATTTGCGCTTTGGCCACAAGGGAAGTGATATTTTCTTGCAAGTTTTTACGCGCAATTTGTTTTAATGTCTCCCGCACCACTGGTGGGAAATTAGCGAGATCTTTTTCTAAGAAGGCTTCGTATTTTTTAATCTCATCAGCCGCAGCATCGATAAGTTTAGGATTCCAGAAAACCACCTGATTTAGAGGAATATCAGTAATTATTTGTTCACCAGATGGTTTATTCATAAACTGTTGTGTGAACAGCACGGCTAAGCTTTTCTCAAGCGCTGTTAAGCCATCGGAAGGATAAACAGGTTTATCCGCAGATCCTATTGCTGCACCTGGATCTAATAAAACTGAATTTAGTTGGCGCATAAATGCTTGGAACTTACCAAATGCAACCGCTGTGTTTGTCGCAAAACCATCAACCATTTCAGGGCCAAACATGGAGAATTGACTCACCTCAGTCATTGTGTCAGAAAACCCTGCTCCTGGGTCGAAATAAGCTCCATCAATCCAATTGCTGCCGGACTTGCCAAGTGTTGACATGGAGGTATTAAGGTCTTTGGAGATCTTACGTAAATAATCTAATTCAGGGAGAGAATCTGCCCGATTATGGCCAAACTCATTTAAGATATAATTAACCTTGCCTATAATGGAGTTTAGATCACTCGTGGATAATAGATTTTGTAAAAAGTGGTCATAAAGAATGACAAGCGTTTCTCGTGCTGCCCCTTGATAAGGTTTTAAATCAATCTTTGGATAAGGAATTTCTTTCAACACCCGACGAAAACGTGAGTAATTTTCGATAAACTCTCCTGGCAATTCAACCCCTAAAGTATAGGCTGCCAAATCCCTAATCAAAGACGGGTCGCTGCTTTCCTGCAGACGATTATATTTATCCACATTATCTGATAGTTCAATAAATCGCTCAACAAATCCCTTGAATAACTGAAATTCAATAGTTGCGGTGGGTTGCAGCTGAACCGCTAATGAATCAGTCACATCCTTTGGACCAGGGCGTACCGTCAACAGATCGCGCGACTTCACCAATAAGTCGACATAAATAGTTCTCAAGATAATCTGGTCAAAGGAAACTTTCAGCGCTGTGCGTAAATTGTCGCGAACCGGACTAACCCACGACGACGGCATGAAAAAAGAGAAAAAACTCGCCTGCTCGATATTATTCATCATATCCAAAAGTTGACGTGCTTGCTGGTCAAAAAGACGAGAAGTTGCCATACTTTCATCAAGGCGAGATTCGGGTATTTTATAAAGCGTGCTGTTGATTTTCCCCAATGCCGGCAAAAGATAGTCGCGGCCTTTACTCATCCGATCATAGGCATTCATCAATCCAATGGTACTGAGGCCCACAAACCCAATCATTCCGACTTTAGCATAATTGAGGTTGCGGTTCATAGAAATCAGACGATGATGAATTGGCTGAGCGAGCCCTGTTTCTTTAAAGACTTTTTCATTCAGCACATCATTAAAGAAAAAAATTCGTTCATTTGATTTGCCGAGGTGCGCCGGATCAACCTCAAGATCTCCTACCTGCAGCTTAATAATTGGCGTGCCATCTTCTGTAACAGCATCGGGGGTATTTTGTGGTGTTGTCACCTCTTCTTCTGATTGGTGGGGCGTGGTGTTTAGTTGGCTAAAATCAATATTAATGCCACTGTCGCCAGCCAAATAAACCCCTCTTAAAACCAAAGATTCATCATAAGAATTCACTTTGAAAATTTGAGCAAGATAGGTTGTCAGCGGTGTAATTAAATGGGAGAGTTCATAAGGAAAAATAAAAACACCATCGCGCGTTTCAGGTGATGCTCCTTCTGCCAACACTTCCATACGCAAATGATGTAATTGATTTTGCAAATGGCCAAAAGCCTCATCAATCCACACGGGCATAAATGCCGTTCCGGGATGGTAGGGCGACGACCAACCTAATATATTATGACGATTTTTTGGCGGTATCGACTGACATAAGCTTTGAAACCCCGGCAGCACATCACACTTAGTTAACACCACATAAACGGGTAGACGCAGGCTCAACATATTTTGAGTAGCGGAGAGCTTTTGCGCCATAAATTTGGCTCGATCTTTAATCTCTTCCATGGTCAGTTTACCTGCTCCATAAAGATCTGAGACGGGAATAGTTAGTAAAATTCCGTCAATAGGACGACGCGCCCGGTAGCGACTGAGCAAAGATAAAACAGTTCGCCATCCTTTTTCATCAGCTTTTAAACCCGTTTCGGAGATGAAATAGTTGCCATTTACATCCAATACAATGCCATGATTTAAAAACCACCATTTAATACCTGGATGTGGATCATCGACGCCAAAATCTGGCTGACCCAATGGATAAACGAGCTCTGACTTACCCATCAATGTTGTTTTACCTGACTTTTCCGGACCAATCATCAGATACCACGGCATAAAATATTTAAAGTTAACGGTATCCAAACGTTGGCGTAACAAATCCAAGGCCCGTAAGAAAGTTAAGCTAATATCCCCTATCTGAAAGTAGCCTCGCATCGAAAGAATTTCCGAAACTCGCCCCCAATGGCGTGGCATTTTGTCTTCCGGCGGTCTTGTCGCCCGTGGGGATTCCTCTTTCTTAGGAAGCGTTTTCTTCTGCAAAGCATGTTTGAATGAGGTCGAGGTCAGCACCACCACCAAAATCATGGTGATAATGGCAATGATGAACATGGCAATGAGAATGTGCGGCAAGTAGGTTGTGATACTATCAATCAGTGAAGAAATTGAGTTCATGATATACCTAACTTTTGTGCCTGGGATAAAATTTGTCCAATAACGCCATCAAGATCACGCACGACATTATACCAAACCATCGAGGCAACAAATAAAAATACAAAAAGAATAACCCCAAAGGCCATGAACCAAGTTCGGAGGTCGGGCAATCCCTTACTAGATGCCGCCGTGACATTATATTCATACAGAGCCGGAATTAATCGCTCGCGTCCCGGATGATAAAGAGTAACACCATGCCGATTTACCATGGCGTAAAGCTGTTGACGATACCACACAATTTTGCCAGCATCATTTTCTCCCCGATACCGACCACGGAATCCAAGGGAAAGCGCCATCAAATAAATCATCGCCAAATCATTTCGCACCGCATCATTGGCCTCAATCAAAGAATCTAACTTTTTATAAAGCTGCTCTCCAGCCACTTGCGTATGAAACACTTGAGCTTCGATTAAATTATTTTCCCAACGCTTTTGACCCGGCCAAGTAAAAGATAAAAATACTTCATCTACTAGAGAAACCATCACATAAAGAGCTTCCTGAAAATGGCTAATAGCAAATTCACCCACCTGGTTTTGGGCGTTTAGAGAAAAACGCTCAAACAGTTGGCGAAATTTGGTCTGAATTCGATCAGTGATCCCCTCAATTTCGGCTTTTCTGTCATCGCCTTCAATCGACAAATTGAGAGCATCAAGAGTCCTAAATGCTTTTTCTTTCTGAATCAAAACTTCACGATAAAACTCTTGAAAGTTTTGCATTAAAAACGTCGAAGAAGCAGGCAAAATATCCATTAATAATTTTCCTCAGAATTAACCGAACCAACCTTTTGCTGTTCTGGAGATGAAGAGGCATGCCTTGATATAATGTCTTTATGCTTAATGTAGAAGACAATTTCTGTGGGTCGTTTTTCCATAGAATCTGCCGGATTCACAATGATCAAACGTTCACCGCGCGTGATAAACTGGGCCTCGGCGTCGATTTGGAAAATAAGCACCCCACGCCCTGGCATCAAATCATACAACTCCTGATCTGTCACAGCTTCACGATGCGCCCCCGTGATCCGACGGATTCGTGCTGATTCAAAGTGAGATTCGGTCGTGATGATAGCATCGCGCATCCAATCAGATAATTCGCCTTCTGACATTGCTGCAGGTGCCTTTAATCCCACAAGGAGTTGCGGCGTCACAATTTCTGGCTGGATTTTAATAGTAAATAGTCGATCACGCTGAGCAAAGAGAAGGATGCTATATGCCTTTTCAAGGCTATCGATAACAATATTAACCCAATCAAACAGGGACTGAAAGGTGGTAAGCAAATCATTATGATTATAGGATGGGAAAATAGGCGGAATTTGCCCCAGCCTTAAGGTTGAGACATAACCTGCAACCTGGCATAAGGCTTGATACAATTGAAATGGATGCGCTACATCGGACAACAATAATGGTTCAATCACTGGTAAAGATTGTACTAAAGGACGCATTTGTGATGTTGTCTCGCCAATCAGCGGGGTTCCAAGCTGGGCCTGCCATTTTTCAGATAGATAGGCGGATTTTTCACGCAAACGCCTGACAACGATACCACAGCGTTCTCCCAGCATACTTACTTGTGGAACCCGAAAGCATGGTGGCACATAAGGCTGCAGGATAAAAGATTCATCAACATAACCAACTTTGGCAATCGGAAAAGACGTATAGCGTGCCGGCGGCGCATCACTGACCATTAAAGACACACGAGGCAGCAGACGTGGAATCTGAATAACATTATCATTGGCATTATCGTCCGTTACACTCTCGCCTTCTATAGCCTCAAAGCGTGGCATTTCACTGCGCACTGGTGAGAAACCCTCAGTGTATTCAGGCACAACCACATAAACAGTCGCTCCCATATCCATAATTTTTTGCTTGGAGAGGTTAAGATCCAGCTGCAACTGCGCCGCATCAGGTTTAGAAATATGTGTCACCACCAAACCATCTGGCATGATGGCTTGTAAATTCAAAACCCGCAGCAAGCCTGTTGGCAAAGTCACTGGATCAAACTCTAAATTGATAACGCCCCAATGATGGGCTGACAAATGACTCACCTGAATCGACTGCAGTTGATGCCAACGCAATTCTTGCTGCTGGAAATGCTGTGGTGATAGCAGCATTCCTTCATACCACTGAATTGCCGGCACAATGCGATGCTGCGTCACCATTAAAAAACCTCTTAAAAAAATTTTTTAAAAATTTACCATTTGCTAACAGTATGCGAAGATTATGGCAAAGACACAAGAGGTTAAACCGAAAAATTTATTGGAGAGAAAAAATGGGGCAACTTGTTGTTAATAATGGACTGTGTAGCTGCTCTATGGGGACCGCCCCTTGTGCGCTGGTTTTCTTGCCCATTCATATGGCAAGTGGTAGCAAACAACCTGCTGCTAATATTATGGATTTTATCCCTTATTTAAACGTTTCAGGATTTGCGATGTGCAATAGTATGGCTAATCCCGCCGTTGCCGCGGCAACAGCTGCTAAATTTGGTGCCTTTACTCCCGCTGCCTGTATCCCAACACTTCCAGCACCTTGGGCACCTGGTGCAATAAAAACCACAATCGGAAAATTCCCCGCACTTGATAGTTCTTCCGTATTAACCTGCGCTTATGGCGGCGTTATCAGTATTACTTATGCTGGTGAAGCTACTATTACCGTCAGTTAGATCCTGTGTAGCGAATATACTCAATGATGATGTTGAAATATTTTGAACTGAAAGTGATGCCAAATTTCGATGAGCTAGTTCCTCTAACTTGAGAAATTTGGCCCCCCAACCCTCGGGTCTTTTGAACCTAAAAGGATAAACCATGGTTACCAATTACGATCGTCAATCAATGGGCAATTTAAAAACCTTATTAGGCCCTCTCTCTGCCGACAATCCTACGGGTAAAAATCTTTATTATGAGACGATTTATGATCAAATAAAAGAAGCCAGACGGGAGGATGACCCCACCCTCTCTCAAGGCGTTTGGCAGGTCGCATTCAAAAAAGCTGATTGGCCTATGGTTGAAAAGCTTTGTTGTCAGGCTTTGACAAGTCAAACCAAAGATCTTCAAATTGCGAGCTGGTTAGCTGAAGCCTGGATTACCATGGACCAGTTAGATGGCTTTATTAAGGGAACTGCCTTATTGCAAGGACTCTGTGAATCTTACTGGGAGTCAATTTTTCCTGAACTTCAAGAGGGTGATAATGAACGTCGATTACATCTACTAGAGTGGCTCGATAGCGCTTGGAAGAATCGCTTAGTGACCTTTCCTATTATTGAAAACCCCCTTAATTCTTCCTCCATCAGCCTTGCCGATTGGATGCACGCAACCCGGCTAGATACAGTGTCGAAACGCTCACCAGATCGCCAAAAAATGTTAAAACAAGCTGAGTTACATAATGAATTGACTTTAGAGCGCATCCAGCAAATTTTAGAAGTGTGTTCGAAGGAATTATTAGAGAACCTTAATCTTGGCACAGCAAAAGCGTTTAAAGCTTATGATGACTTTAAAAAATCGCTAGATACTCTCTTAAAAGATGAGTCACGCCCAGCAATGAATGAAGTTGTCGATACATTAAAAGAATTGCAACGCTTTATGAAAACAGGTCTTGACCTAGCTGCCAGTCCAATAGAACCAATAGCTACTGAGCAGGAAATAATACCGTCTATCCCCTTTGCTATTCCTGAAACTACAGTAAATCAAAATGAAACAGCTGTCTCTGCGACCTCTATCCCGCAAACAAGGTCGGACGCCTACAAGATGGTCGGCGATATCGGTGATTTTCTCCAAGGTATTGAACAACATAGTCCGGCCCCTGCGCTTTTAAAGAGAATTGCTGCCTGGGAAAATAAAAATATTTCCGACATTTTTAAAGATTTTGGCGATACTCCCGAAGATTGGAGCGCGTTTGCCAAATTTATTGGATCAGGTCCCGCTGCAAAGTAGAAGACCAAAAGGCGACTTTTTAACAGATAATTTACTAAAATATTATACTGTTTAATAAAGGAGATACGTAACAATGAAAATTGGAATTCCAAAAGAGATTAAAGTCCACGAATATCGCGTGGGCATGACTCCGACTTCTGTCAGAGAGCTCACCCGTCTTGGTCACCAAATCATTGTGGAGTCTAATATCGGTTTAGGGATTGGCTTTGATGATAAGGCCTATGAAAACGCAGGTGCAACAATTACTGCCACCGCTGATCTAATCTTTGCCGAAGCCGAGATGATTGTTAAGGTTAAAGAACCACAACCTTCTGAATGTAAAAAACTCCGTTCTGGTCAACTTCTTTTCACCTACCTTCACTTAGCACCTGACCCCAAACAAACGCAAGGCTTGATTGATTCTGATTGTATCGCTATTGCTTATGAAACGGTAACAGATCGTTTCGGTGGCCTGCCTCTTTTGGCCCCGATGAGCGAAGTTGCCGGACGCATGTCCATTCAGGCTGGCGCCACATTCCTTGAAAAAGGAAATGGGGGCTGCGGTATCCTTTTAGGCGGTGTTGCTGGTGTTTCTCCTGCAAAAGTTGTGATTTTAGGCGGCGGTGTTGTCGGTGCCAATGCCGCTAAAATGGCAGTCGGACTGGGGGCCCAAGTAACAGTTTTTGACAAAAACCCACGACGACTCAACGAAGTTGATTGGCTATTTGGTAGCCGTGTTCAAACCCTTTACTCAACCTATGACATGATTGAAAAACATGTCATCGACGCTGATTTAGTCATTGGTGCCGTCCTCGTGATGGGCGCCGCAGCTCCCGAACTCGTCACCCATGCCATGGTCCAAAATATGCGTGCGGGATCCGTCATGGTGGACGTGGCCATCGACCAGGGTGGTTGCTTTGAAACTAGTAGACCCACAACCCATGCAGATCCAACCTACATTGTGGACGATGTAGTTCACTACTGTGTCACCAATATGCCAGGTGCTGTTGCCAAAACCTCAACTGTTGCTCTCAACAATGCGACCCTCCCCTTTATCATTGCATTAGCGGAAAAAGGGTATATGAAGGCATTGCAAGAGGATGAACATTTACGTCAAGGTCTCAACATCTTTAAAGGAAAAGTTACCCATCAGGCCGTCGCCAATGACTTGAATCTTCCTTATGCGGCAGCTGCACAAGTATTAGGTGCTTAGCCCCTAGGTTCTATATAGCTAAGGTTATAGCAATGCCAGGGGTAAAAAACCCTGGCATTCAAGGGGTAGCAAAGAGAACAACAAAAGATGAGGAGAGAGCACTATTCCCCTCTATCTTCTTGAATAAACCCATCAATCTGACTTTTCCAAAGCTTGGCGTAAAGGCCATTCTTTCGAATTAATTGTTGATGGGTCCCATCTTCAATAATCTCCCCATGACTAAATACAAGAATTCGATCCATATTTTTTAAAGTTGATAAACGGTGAGCAATCACAAGTGTTGTCCGTCCTTCCATCAGTTGATCTAAACTTTCCTGGATGAGCCCTTCCGTAATCGTATCGAGCGCGCTTGTCGCTTCGTCCAAAATTAAAATCGGCGCATCTTTTAAAATTGCTCGAGCAATTGCAATACGCTGACGCTGTCCCCCTGAGAGACGGCCTCCTCGCTCCCCTACTAGTGCATAGTAACCTTCCGGCAGCTTGTTAATGAAATCGTCGGCGTGCGCTTTGTGAGCCGCTTCTCTTACCTCATCCTCACTCGCGTCTAGTTTACCATAGAGAATATTGTCAAGGATTGTGCGATTGAGTAAGGTTGGCTCTTGAGGAATGAGGGCTATGTTTGCATAAAGACTTGCCATATTAACGCTGTTTATATTTTGGCCATCAATGCAAATTTCACCACCATTAATATCAAATAAGCGTTGCAATAAGTTTACAAAAGTTGATTTGCCACTCCCTGAAAAACCAACTAATCCAACTTTCTGACCGGGCTGAATGGTTACCGACAGCTTATTAAAGAGTGGACTCGCCCCCTTGTACCAAAAATAGACATCATTAAAAGTAATCTCACCTTTCGAGACAACCAAATCTTTAGCTTCTGGCAAGTCAATAATTTCGTAAGGAATATTACAGATGGTAAGCCCTTGACTCACTCGACCAAGCTCTTCTGAAAATTCGGCAAAATCTTTGGATAGCCCCCACATCAAATCAACAATCGTAATGGCCACACTTAAAACCAGGGCAAAATCGCCAACACTAATAATGTTATGGTGCCTACCCCACAACAAAAATCCCAGACAAGCTGCTAACATTACCACGAATGAAATTCCTTGCACAAGGCTTACATAAAGAATAAACCACCGCAGTTTTTGTTCATTCGTGATAGAACTTTCTAAATTTTGAACCAAAAGCTTTCGCTCAAAATCACGTTTGGCAAATAATCGGACAATGTTGCTGTTAATCAGCAGATCAACTATCCGTCCCACACTAATAGTTCTGCTTTCTGAGGTGGAAAAGGACAATCGATGGATTTTATGACTACACAGCAAGGTAAAACTAACAAAAAAGAATGACCAAACCAGCAAAATCAACATCAAAATGGGATTAACGGTGGCAAAGGTGAATGCTGCGATGATCAATGCAAAGCTATTACACAAAAACCGATCAATGCTAATCAGAACGATATCTTTGACACCAGAGCTGACATCGGCAATTTTACCAGCAAGATTCCCAGCCATATTATTTTGAAAGTAGGCATGTGAATGGCCTAGCACATAATAAGTTAGCTTTTCTTGAATATCTGCTCTTAAATTGGGGATCATTTTAAGATTAATATAATCATAAACTCTTAAATTTAAAGTTCCTAAAAGCGAAAGTCCAAGATAAAAAGAAACCACACCAATGGTTTGATTAATCACTGTAGACGAGGGACTTACATCTACTTTATCCAGGATAAGTTTTAAAAGATAGGGACGTAAACTAAGATCAATAGCCCATAATAATCCGACAATAACCAGCCCTAACAAATGCAATCGATAAGGTTTTGTGATCACCTTCACAAATTGAAGAACTGTAGCAGGTAGTTTTGCTGTCATTGTCAATAAATCTTATAATGTCCTTACCTTTAATATGACCCATTTTCTCTAAAAAGAAATTAAGACCAATGAGATAGTAATTTTTGTTTGAAAAATTGACAGTTTATAGCGCTGTTTGAATCAGATTCCACATCTTAAAAACTGCAAATATTAAGCTCTGTAAACAAAAAATGAAAGGAGTCGGTTTTGATGCTTTGGTCGACAAATTTCCCCTAATTCCTCCAAGTAGATATACTTTTCCTTCGCAAGCTGGCGTCATTCCCGACTAAAAACATCTCCCAATCATTCTCTTTTAACTTTGTTTACAGAACCTCGATTCTTTTAAAAGTTTACAAGGTGATCAAAGCTCATCAAATAACATTTTAGAAAATGCCTATCTTTCGACTAACCCTACTACGAAGAAGAGGTTACTTTATACGTGATTATTTTCGGTCTTATTAATGTAGATAAGCCTAAAGCACAAAATAGCACAAAAAACAATCCTTCTGAATGATCTCCCAGCAGCGAATTACCAAAACTCCCAACGATAAAGGTAACTAAAACTCCCTGAAACAGATGTGATATGTTGGCAGGCATTAATAAACTTGCCCATCCACAACAAAGAAGAAATCCTAAAAAGAGCAGTAATCCGACGATACCGTTTTCCACAGCAATCAATAAAAATTGGTTATGAGGATTATGAGCATGAGTAGTTTTATGCGTTTCAGGCAGCGTTTGATAAGCTTTACGAAAAGAGTTTGTCCCCCATCCCAAAATGGGTTTCTGCTTAAACAATTTAATACTATTTCTCCATAATTCTAATCTTAAACCTGTTGACGTTTCAGACTTTCCTTGCTGGTGATAAAGATGATATTCTTGCTGTGCCTCATTGATTCGTTTATTAAAATTCGGTGAAAGTTTAAAAACGCTCAAAGCAATGATTAATCCAGAAATCAGACTAATACCTATCACTTTTATAGTGCACCTTTGAAATAGAAACAAAACAAATAAGGCAGCAAAAATGATGTAGCCGGTACGGCCATGGTTTAAATAGAATAAATGGAATGCAAAAAAGACAAAGAGTGCACAATAAATGAATCTTTCCTGTCTCTTGTGAGATAAAGCTTGGTGAGCGACAATAAAACAAGCAAACGCCATAAAAATACTTGTGGCAATATGATTTTTGAAGATAGATCCCGATGTAAATTTCGCAGCATATTTAAAATTTACTCCTGGAAAACATTGTATCAATGCCAAAATAACAGTAAGCAGCATAGAAAGAATAAATGCATTAACAATCCAACGCTCATTCGCTTTCGTAAATACGTGCATAAAAAAGGGAATAAGTAATGGCTTAAGCGTATGTTTCATAAGCAAAATATTTCCCATGCTTCCTAGATTAGCATAGGAGAACCTTATGATTAACCATCCTAAAAACAACAAAAGAAACTTAATAGCAGGTAATCTAGCGCTTTGCTTCCAATTATGAAGGAGACCCGGTTTAAAAAAACTACTTAGGAATGTAAGAACAAAAAAAATAGAGCTCAATGCAGTGTATAAAGGTAAAGTTAACCCGCAAAGAATTGGCAAAATATCCCAAGAATTTAGAGATTTTGTATTTAAACGCCTATGTAAAATACTTCTAATCATAAATAAACCTCAATGATCTTGGTAAAGAAAGCAGCTCACAACATACGAGTTTTCTCAATTTTTCTCAAGAACAATAAAAGGATGAGTCAGCTCACTCCCCGCCTTGCCTGAAATGCGGTAAACAACGTCCCCTCATCAAGGTAATCAAGTTCCCCACCAATGGGAACACCATGGGCGAGCGTTGTAATGGTGACGGCAAAATCTTTAAGTTGATCTGTCAAATAATGAATTGTTGTTTGTCCATCCACCGTCGCACTTAAAGCTAACACAACTTCCGTAAAATCCCCTCGGGTCAGCCGTTCAAGCAAGGTTGTCATGTGCAATTGTTGCGGCCCAACCCCATCAATTGCCGATAAAACACCCCCCAAAATATGGTAATAACCTCTAAAGATATTTGCCCGTTCAAGAGCCCATAAATCTGAAACATCTTCAACAACACATAACTGAGTAGGATCACGGCGTGGATCCTGGCATAAGCTGCAAGGATTAGTAGCATCCAGATTATGGCAAGTAGTACAAGTGACAATTTTCTCCTCAGCATCTTGCATCGCCTGAATCAGAGGACGAAAAGTCTGTTCTCGTTTTTTTAAAAGGTGAAGTGCTAAGCGCCTTCCAGAACGGGGACCAAGTCCCGGTAATTTGCTTAAAAACTGGATTAAACGTTGAATTTCAGGACTATTCATAGCAACCCCATTGCCTTAAATGAATTATGTTTTCCTTTGCCAATCACAATATGATCATGCAACTTAATCCCCAACTGCGCCCCAATCTCTTGAATCTTTAAGGTCAGTTCAATATCTGCTTTTGAGGGGGCAGGATCACCACTTGGATGATTATGAACCAGAATAAGGGCAGAAGCATTCACTTCCAAGGCCCGACGCATCACTTCTCGTGGATAAATGGGCGTGTGATTCACAGTCCCCACCTGTTGCACCTCATCGGAAATGAGTTGATTTTTCTGGTCTAGAAAGAGCAAGCGCAGCTGTTCTTGTTGATTGTAAGACATGCGCGCTGTGCAATATTCAATTACCTGATGCCAACTTTGCAATACAGTTTTACCTTGCAAGTTTTCCTGCATCGATCTGCCAATAAGCGTGTGCACCAACTTCAAAATGTGGACAACTGACTCACCCGCGCCTTTGACTTCTTTAAGTGTTTGCGCAGACGCGCCAAACACCCCAAGGAGACTACCACACTTTGTCAAAAGGTCCTTCGCGATCGGCTTCACATCCACTCTTGGGATCGCATAAAACAACAATAACTCAAGCAACTCGTAATCATGAAAGGCTGCTTCCCCTCGCCTATCAAACTTTGCTTTGAGGCGCTGTCGATGCCCCACATGGTGGGGCTTACGTAACTTAGGCGCAGTAACCTGAGGGTCGATCACCTTAATTTCCGTGAGCTTATTCTCCACTAACGGTGAAGATTTCATAGCCATTGGCTGTGACCCCTAAGGTGTGTTCAAATTGAGCTGATAAAGAACGATCTCGCGTCACCGCCGTCCATCCATCTTCTAAAACCTTAACCTGGTACTTACCAGCATTAATCATTGGCTCAATGGTAAAGAACATTCCCTGCTGTAGTTCCAGCCCCGTTCCCGGCTTTCCATAATGAAGGACGTTAGGCGCTGTATGAAAAATACGACCAATCCCATGCCCACAAAAATCACGCACCACGGAAAATCCTTGTTTTTCAGCATAGCTTTGAATCGCATAACCAATGTCGCCAAGAGTAGCCCCCGGACGGACCACTTCAATCCCACGCATCATTGCCTCATAAGTTGTATTAATCAACTTTGCGGCTCTAAGATTAACTTTCCCAACAGTGAACATTCGACTTGTATCACCATACCAACCATCCAAAATTACGGTGACATCAATATTAAGGATATCCCCCTCAATTAATTTTTTATCCCCCGGAATCCCATGACAAACAACATGATTGACAGAAGTACAGATCGATTTTGGATATCCACGATAGCCAAGTGGCGCTGGCACGGCCCCCTGAGCAATAATAAAGTCATGAGATAGCTGGTTAAGTTCACCCGTTGTCACCCCAGTTTTCACATATGGCGTGATAAAATCCAGCACTTTTGAAGCAAGACGACCAGCTTTGCGCATCCCCTCAAAGTCTTGATCCTGAAATAGATAAATGGCCTCTTCGGCATGGTCGTGATCATGGTCGTGATCACAACACTCCCCGTGATGGTGGTGGTGTGGAGTATTGATCATTATTTACGATTATTCTCTTGTTGTTAAAGTTGGCTCAACCATACATCATTTCAGCTCACAAATCAAAACATCCCTAACGGATAGAAATATTAGATTTTCAGTGCTATATTTTTAAAAGATTACTGGAATCGGCGCCTTTATTATAATACCGTTTGGGCTTACCTCACTGTAATAGGCATAGAACTCCACTCCTTGGGTCTTTGCTTGTGCTGCTGTTTTTGCATAAACTGGGTCAATGTCTGCAGCAAATTTCAAACACTCACAGTCGTTGCGCTGGACCACATAAAGCATCACTCCCCTTTTCCCCTCCCGGACCACTTCCACCATTTCTGATAAATGCTTAGCACCTCGAGTTGTTACCGCATCCGGAAATTCGGCAACGGAAGCGTCGCGCCGCACATGCACGCTCTTGATTTCAACAAAACAATCAACTTTCGCAGGATCTTGAAGCAAAATATCAAGTCTAGAGTTTTGACCGTACTTTACTTCCCGCTTCAAATGGGTGTAGCCGTTAAGCTCAGTAATAACCTGGCTTTGAATTGCTTCAGCCGCGATGACGTTGGGCCAAGACGTATTAACGCACACCATCACCTGGTCTACTTCTGCCATTTCCCAGGTATACTTTAACTTCCTATTTGGATTTTCACTTTCGCTTAACCAAACGGGAATCCCGGGGTCTTTCACGCCAAGCAATGCACCAGAGTTGGCACAATGGGCCGTAATCATCTCGCCATTATCCAGTTCAATGTCGGCTAAAAACCGTTTATAGCGTTTAAGGAGTGTTCCTTTGAGAAGGGGTTTGGTAAATTGCATGGTTTTGACTCACTCTCGGCTTAAATTTGAACACAACTATATCCAAAACACTTGAAGGAACGGATTATGGCCAGCAGATTTGAGGCGACATTTATTTTGGTGCGAGATGAATAGCAGGCCCTCTTTAAAGAGCACCAAGATAAAAGTGAGCCCAAAGGTGCGAAATCAGAAATCGACTTCTTCAGGTGTTTTGGGTATATACCTAAATAACTTGAAGGCGCTGAATGATGTCAAGCAGTTTCGCGATAACTTTTAAGTTGCAACGAAACACTATGAATAGTAGCCTCTCCCAAAAGAGTCTTAGAAATAACTACACATGACAAATCCAACCGCTGCAGTTCTGATTATTGGTAACGAAATACTCTCTGGTCGTACACAAGATACCAACACTCAATTCTTGTGCCAACAACTTGGCAAGGTGGGAATTGACGTGCTTGAAGCAAGAATCATCCGCGACGATACCTCTAAAATCATTGAAACGGTTCGAGCCCTTAGTCAAGCTCACACTTACGTTTTCACCACTGGCGGTATTGGTGCCACCCACGACGATATCACAGCCGCCTGTATGGCGCGCGCCTTTGATAAACCATTAATCGAAGACCCGCGCATTGTCGCTCTTTTATCGGAATTTTATCAAGATCAGCTGAATAAGGTACGGTTGCGCATGGCTTTGATCCCTGAAGGATCAACCTTAATAAACAACCCCGTTAGCACAGCTCCTGGCTTTCAGGTGGAAAATGTTTTCTGTTTAGCCGGGATTCCTTCCGTGATGCAGGCAATGTTTGGTACGCTTGTGTCCCGTCTCAGCCATGGCTCTAAGATCTATCAACAAACCCTCACCTGTATGATTGGCGAAAACACAATCGCTGATGACCTAGCCAATATTCAGTTCAAATTCCCAGAAGTTGAGATTGGTAGCTACCCATTCTTTCACCCCTCAGGTAGTTTTGGCGTTAACCTTGTTTTACGCACCCGTGACACAACTCTTCTTAGCCAATCCATTGAAAGCGTCAAGCGCATGATTGAAGAGCACGGCGTTACTCCGCAGCTGGAAGATTACACCAAAAATACGTGAAGAAGCCAATTTCTGGCTTGGCATCTGAGGCTGTCAAGGCCCTCTGGGAACAAAAAAGCCTTTGGGTATATAAGTAAAAAAGGTTCAGTCGAGGATGCCTCGCTGAACCATGTGCTTTCGGGGGGGAGCAAAAGTGAAAGCACTATTTTTACGTTATCTAAAAGACCTCAAGCCTCAACAGTATTTTTAACTGTTTTTACCGCCCTTAATTCTTTTGGTTTTTAACAGTTTACTTTGCTGTAGTTGCACTTGTATTTACTGGGGTTGCACTTGTATTTACTGGGACGGTTTTACTTTTAATGGCATTAATGCCATTCGTTACGTCTGTCACCAAAGTTTTGCCTTCATCAATGGCTGTGGTCACATCTGCCACAATTGGTGTTACGTCCTTTGTCACATTTGTCGCAACTGTTTCTGTTTCTTTAAAACAAATCAGAAATGACTTAAAAAAGTTCTTAATCTTCTGACCAACTGTTGACGTAGTTTTTGCTGGAAGTGCAGGAGTTGTGGTCGGATCTGTTGTTGGGACCGTTGTCGTTGATGTTGGCGCTGGATTAGTGGTAATAGCATCATGTTGATCAGCTGGATTTACCACAACAGTTGTTTGCTTTACCGCAGGCGTACCAGAGTCTGGCTTGTCTGCATCGGTGGCAACAGCAATTGATTGGAGGGATAAAACTGAAACAGTTAGAATCAAAATATTCTTTAACATAGCCATTAAGCTCCATAGTTGGATTAGGCTCCCCAATTCCAGAGATTAATGGTAAACAGTTAAACAACGGTTAAGATAGATAATTTTCACAAAAAAAATCGTCGACTTGAATAATATATAGAAAGTATTTTGTATAAATTTATTTCAAAAAAATTACTCTCAATCAACATGAAGGTGAAAGCTTTACATTTACTTACTTTAAAAGAGGAAAAAAGCTGCTACTCAGGTTTCCACGATTCGTAATCGGGCATGACATTAATGACACCTGTTTGCGCCCAGCCCCTTGGCTTATAAGCAAATTTGGTGCCGGTTAAATTACGGCGATGCGGTTTTTCCCATTGGTATGCTATTGTATTTGTAGAAGGTGGTGTATCGATCACGTAATGAAGCCAGGCATGCCATTTCGGGGGGACTTTACTGGCCTCAACCTCGCCTTTATAGATGACCCAGCGACGGTGTTTACCATTATCGCGTACCCGTTTATCCTGATAATATTTGTTCCCGTAAGCATCTTCGCCGACAAACTGACCTCGAAACTTGGTGAGCAAACAGGTTATAATATTCATCTTTAAAAAAGCAGCCATAAATTTTCCGTCTATCCCTAAAATACCTGAAGATACATAATTATAGCAAGTAGATTTGAGGCGATTTTTGTTTTGGGACGACTCAAATAAAATAACTCTTTAAATCTGCATCTTCTCCAACTCTTGAATAAGAGCAGTAAGTTTGTCGCGCAAAGCCACAGCAGTTGATGCTTTAACATCTAATTCAGCCGCTCCTCGAACGACTTGTGCCATATCGGCTTCGCCAATTGTATACTGAATTGCAAGAGCTTCATGTTCACGAGCAGCTTCTGCCGTTTGAGTCAATGTCTTTTTCAACACCTCCTCGAAAGCAGGCGCCGCAATTGCAGCTTCAGACCCCGCGGGGCCTATCCCACCCATTCCCATAATTTTCTGATAACTATTAATCCCAGCTATTGGATTCATTAAAGCCATTATTTAGATTCCTTATGTTGCCTTTAAAAGACCGATTATATCTGTCATGGCACCCAGAGTGCGTTCATATGCTTTTAGATTTGCTTCATGGGTCAATCCTGCCTCCCGAATATCTGACATTTCGATAAGTGGTTTGACGTTCGATTCTTGCACATAACCACTCTGGTCAGCCGCGGGATCCGACGGGTCATACACTTTCCGAAAAGGGCTCTTGTCATATTGAGTTGGCTTCAAGTGCACCAAATTAACCCCTGTGCGAAAGTCCTTTCGGTTTGTATAGCTAATTAATTGACGACGATATGGCATCCCCCCTGGCACTACTGGACGGGAAGAAACGTTGGCCAAGTTTTGCGCAACTGTTAAAAAACCTGGCGTTTTGTGCCGCCATCCCATAGGCAGAAACAAGCAAAGACTTTGCTAAAGGCGATGTGATTTTATTCGTTATAAATGTCATTACAAATCTCCCAATGAGCCTTTTAAGTCTTTCCTATAAGAAGCTTGTTTATTCCAAGGTATTTTTTGTACAGCTGAGCATTTGCCTGATGGTTAACAGCGTTTTCCGCCAATTCCATCGATTCCACATCTCGCTTTACCTCATCACCTGTTTGCACCTGATGTGAACTATCAATGGTCATAGTTGGTGATAAGAGTGACTCTCTTTTTTTCATTGTGGAAATATTGGTCTTCAACACAGCGTCGAATTTTTTAAGATCAACACGCTTAAATCCAGGCGTCTCAGAATGTGCAATATTATGGCTATGAAGATGAGTTTTCGCGTTCTGCCACACCATTTTATTGGCAATAAGCGTTAAAAGTTTAGTTGGTGCGAGCATTAAACAATCTCCAACAGCCGTTTGTGTATCTACTTCTAGGATCATAAAAATTGATTAATAAAAATTTAAAATAAATTTAAAATATACCTATAAAATTCACTATAGACTGATTATGATTGAGAAAGAGATTTCACTCCTGAGAGGATGTCAGGTTGAGCTTTTGAAAAAAGAGTGGCAATCTCCTTGTTTTATACTTGAACAGGCGGCCCCACCATTCTGCTCTTCGCAATGACACTATCTGCGGCGTGACAAATAAATAAGGTACATAGTTAGTCGATGTTATTTTTATCAAGAAAAGTAGGCGAATCGATCGTCATTAATAAAAACATTCTGATTACCGTCACCGAAGTAAGGACCGGCGGCGTTAAACTGAGCTTTACCTATCCTGAAGGTGCCGAAGTCTTGCGCAAAGAGGTCTTTGATCGCATAGAACAAGAGAACAAGCTTGCTGCCCAGTCGACTACCCTTGATGCTGATTTTGCCACAAGCCTCCATTCTTTCACCAAAAAATTAAATGAAAAGGGCTAGAGTAGATCTTCTTCCTTTAAATTTAAGAGACTTAAGAATGAGAAATGCTAATATAAAATCTGGATACTATCCTGATATTTTTTAAAAGCAGCTTTAAAAGCGTAAACGCCACGATCGCTTAAGTCATTGTAACGTAAATCAATTATTATCTGCGGGAAGGGCTTTTTCTCTTCACCATTAAAAAAGCTGAAGAACCCTTTTTTAACAGGATCTTTAGAAAAAGTTTCAGCATATTGATTCATCTGAACATAAAACTTTTCCGCAGTCTGATCACCAATATTGCAGTGGGTTAAGGTTAATGAGGTAAGCTGTGGTTTAGCATGGATCAGAGCAGCGAGCTGATACATTGACTCATTCATATTATTATAACTGAGATTAAGATCGGTGAGCGTCTGGCTTTTAATAATGCTCCGTATTAACACTTGAATTTGATTAGGCGTGAGAGATAAAAAGGACAAGCCTAATTTTTGTAACGATTTATGGTGCGCCAAAGCGGCTGCTAAGGTCTCCATATCAGTATCCGTTACGCCATTAAAACCGAGCTCCAAAGATTTTAAAGATTGGTTATGGGCCAGCCCGGTGGCTATTGCTGCCACATCTCCAGCCTTAAAAAAATTAAATTGCAAATTCAAACTTTCTATTAGCTGACTTTGCTCCAGAAGCAGGCGAAGATTTATTGCCGATTTTGTCCCCAATTTATTGGAGGAAAGATCCAGAGATTTTAAAGTAGAGTGAGAACGCAATATCGGCCACAGAGGAAGACTACTTTCATCGGTTAGCTCGCAACCATGAAATCCTAAGCTGCAAAGATTGTGGTTTTCCCCTTCAATCTTAGTAATCAGAGATATATGATTGGTTCCCAAATACAGTCCACCATAGTCGTGATTGGACCACCGGCACCCATTTTCTGTTTGATAAAACGTGAAAGTAGATAGGGTATCATAGGGCTGCTGCTCCTGGGCTGCAATACTGCCACTATTACTCACATATAGAATAGCCAAGCTTAAAAGAGTGAGCATCCTCATTCTGCCTCAAATGAATTTACTTACATTACCTATCTTAAGTGAGAAATATTAATTCAAATTAAACAAAATAGATTTTATTTAATTACAAAAAATCTCACTACCGTATGATTTTTTATAGAGTTTTAGAAATAATAATGGGGTTTAAAGAAAATTTTAAGCAAGAGAATTTATTGAGTTCTTTTTAAATAAGGGTGGGCGGCAGCCATAATTTCGCTGATCCACGCCTCACATGCTTTACCATTCTCATAAGGACAAGGAGAGAGACCAAAGCTCGCATCTGGACCTTTAGGAACAGGGATTCCTGTAGAAGTGACTTTAAATGCTTCATTATCATAATTAGAGGGGTCCTGAGCTCTATTGAGTAAAATAGCTTTCGTTGAATGGGGGGCTGGGCGTTTGCTTCTCGGGTACCCATCCATTTTTATACGTACAACACAGCCGTCTTTTATTTCAACACATATCTCTTGCCATACTACGTCTAGTTCATTCAAATTTGCAGTATCTCCACCATCTTTTTTCAAATACCTTAAAGGGGTAGCCTTTGAGTTAACGGAAAGAGGTTTTTTATAACAGAAGTACCCTAATTCTTTAAGCCTTGTAGATAATTGTTGGTGTGTTAAATTGCCGGTATCCACGTCCTTAAGGCTTTTGCACAGTCTTCCCTCTTTATACTGTGTTAATTTGTTTGAAATTTCAGGATGCTTATGGAGGAAATTTTTATCCCAAATACCCCCACACAAATAAGGTTTAGAAAGTTGCTCCTGAGCTAATTCCTTTGCAGTCATATTGATTGTATCTTCTGTGGAGCAGCCTGCTATACAAGAAAGAGAAAATGATAAAAATATTTTGAGATTTTTTTTATTCATAAAGGTATACCTTCGATAGCCCTACTTTACGCCTATTTCGTTTTTTGTAATAGGAAGAATGAGTTGAAAAAAGCCACGAAATTTTAGATCTTTCGTTTAATAACAACAAAAAAGAAAGAAAAAAACGATGGATCTCAACACCCTTCTCGAGCGCTATCAAACTCTATTTCCATGGAACTTGGCAAGAATAAAATGCTTTGTGGGCATGATTATAGGGCTCATTGCCTCTGGGCTCTGTTCAACAGCATAAGCCAGTCCTTGGGTTTACAGGGTCTGCCAAACAAGAATCCATCTGTGCTCGCATACGTAATTTTCTCAAATCATTCGAGCTCAACTTTGCTGATTATACCAAAGCAATTGTAGAGATTGCGCAACTT
This sequence comes from Candidatus Paracaedibacter symbiosus, assembly GCF_000757605.1. Classification (GTDB taxonomy): domain Bacteria; phylum Pseudomonadota; class Alphaproteobacteria; order Paracaedibacterales; family Paracaedibacteraceae; genus Paracaedibacter_A; species Paracaedibacter_A symbiosus. Next base: position 559,254 of record NZ_JQAK01000001.1, read on the forward strand.
AAGGGTACTTATTCTCTCGTCATTGACCGAACTAATTGGAAGTTTGGTCGAATTGAGATCAATCTCTTGGTTTTAGCCGTCGTCATCACCAGCCAGTTCAGCATCCCTCTTTTATGGAAGGCTCTGCCTAAAAAAGGGAACTCTAACACAACGGAAAGGATTGATCTTTTACAATCCTTCGTAGGTATCTTCGGAAGCAATACAATAGCTTGCTTGATTGCTGATCGTGAGTTTGCGGGTAAGCACTGGATTGACTACTTAATCAAGAACAACATTCCCTTTTTCATCCGAATCAAGGCAAACAGGCTGGTTGAATGGGATGAAGCCCCCGAGGGAATATTTCAATCTCCCTGAGGGTCTTCTGAATGGAGGTTTATTAACTTCCTAACATCTGGCTTGGAATAACGTATTTATTAAATTCATCGCGCGTTAAAAGCTGTAATGACTCAGCTGCATTCGCAAGGGTTATATCTTCATGCAATGCCTTTTTAGCAATCTTAGCCGCATTATCATAACCAATGACTGTATTGAGCGCCGTTACTAACATCAACGATTTATCGAGATTTTGCTGTAGCTTGGCCCTGTTAGGTTGAATGCCATCGATACAATGATCAACAAAGCTGTGCGCCGCATCGGTGAGGAGGCGAACTGTCTGTAAAATGTTCGCAATAATCACGGGTTTAAAGACATTAAGCTCTAGATGCCCTTGGCTTCCTGCCACAGTAATTGTGGTGTGATTTCCCATCACCTGACAAGCCACCATTGTCATCGCTTCAGCCTGGGTAGGATTCACTTTGCCCGGCATAATGGATGAGCCAGGCTCATTTTCTGGCAGGTCCAATTCTCCAAAACCACAACGAGGCCCCGAACCAAGTAACCGAATATCATTGGCAATTTTCATGACTGAGGCTGCCAATGTGTTCAAGGCCCCTGACAACCCGACTAACGCATCGTGACTGGCTAATGCTTCAAACTTATTGACTGCGGGAACAAAAGGAATCTTCGTAAATTCAGCGACATGGGCCGCAAACTTTTCTGGGAATCCTTTAGGACAATTGATGCCTGTGCCGACCGCTGTTCCCCCTTGAGCAAGAGCATATACATAGCAGAGGCTTTGGTTAATACGTTGAATAGAAAGCTCAATTTGATGGGCGTAACCTGAGAATTCCTGTCCCAAAGTCACTGGTGTAGCGTCTTGTAAATGGGTGCGCCCAACCTTAATGAGATCGTGAAACTCGCGGGCCTTCGTCACCAAACTTTGGTGGAATTTAGTAAGCGCTGGGAGCAGTTTTTGCTGCGTTTCTAAAGCTGTCGCAATATGCATCACCGTTGGAAAAGTATCGTTAGATGACTGACCATAATTCACATGATCATTAGGATGGACTGGTTTTTTCTGACCAATCGGATGACCCAAAATCTCATTAGCTCGGTTAGCAATTACTTCGTTCGCATTCATATTGGTTTGCGTACCTGAGCCTGTTTGCCAAACAACCAGCGGAAAGTGATCGTCCCATTTACCCTCGATGACTTCTTCAGCGGCTTTAATAATGGCATCGGCGAGAATGGCATCTAACTTGCCAAGTTCTTTATTCGTCAAGGCAGCGCACCGCTTTTGCACCCCTAATGCCCGCACCAACGGAACTGGCATCTTTTCAGTTCCGATACGAAAATTTTGTCGTGAACGTTCTGTTTGTGCCCCCCAGTAAGCTCCTTCTGGAATTTTTACGTCACCCATGGAATCTGATTCAATGCGCATGCTGCCTGCCTTACCTTTAATTTAACATACATAATAGATAAATTAATTATTGAGGAAAAAAAGCAGTAATACAATAGGCGGGAGCGCCTTAACTTTTTATGACAGAATACTTCCCAGATCTCAGTGGGCTGCCTTCCTCTACTATAAAATCTCAAGTAGTTACTAGACAGCTTTTTAAATCCGCACCCTCCCAGGTTTTTATTGTTTCCTTTGATCTTCTCCTATTTTTAAGCATTAACATAAAAAATGGCCCCCTATGGAGCCATTTTAAGAACTAAGATATAAATGCTAAAACATACCCATTCCGAGGATGAGGCAAACAGCAAGAAAATCCAGAACCGGAACGCCCACGTACTTTATACGCATGTGTACCATAAACGAAAGAGTTAACGCCTTAGTTAGCCTCCAACGGGATAGTTTTTAAAACCAGGAACGCAGATAATTATAAGGAGTTTGCGCAACTGTGGTTACCGCTTGTTTACCAAGCTTATAAGCGCCGGCCACAATGGGAACGGCATAATTATAAGCTGCGTTAGTCACAGCCGCACCTATTTTAACGGCTTTTGTCGCGATATCCCGCATTTGTTTACCAGTATCAGCCCATGTCTTTGGTTGTTGCACCATCATTGCTGGCTTTTCTGCTTCAGGAATAACCTTAATTGACGGTTTGGCGGGCAACATTGACTGAACAGCTTTAGCGGCAGCGTGTGGTAACACTGCTGGTGGAACAACTGGGACAGCCTCAACTTGCCGCATGACTTTTGCAGCAGCGCGCTCTTTAAATTTATTCCGTGCAGCCACAAAATCCATGATCCCTTGACCAGTATTCGAATTGCTCTGTTTAACAGCTGTGCCGAATAACACCTGACGCACTTCATCAACAGAAGCATCAAACTCAGTCATTAATCTCACCACTACTCCAGCAAAAATCGGTGCCGCCATAGAGGTGCCGCTGAGCTCTTTCATCCCTGTCGCAGCACTATCATAGGGAACAGAAGAAGTAATGTTTCTGCCGGGCACTGCAATAAATGCTGATTCCACCGATGCAGTTGCTTTATTACTAAAAGAGATTAGCTTTTCCTTCCCCAATAATTTTTCTGTAGCTCCAACTAAAACAACCCGCTTTTTGAGACTTGTATCTGCTAGCAACTTGTTTAAAGTTCTATTTTCTATTGCTTCACCAGAGTTTCCTGCAGCAATCACAATCAGCTTACCTTGCTTGGCCAATTTCTTAATACTACTACGCAGACTGCACCAATCAATTCCAAAAGAAAGGTTAACAATTTTTACATCATGCCGCGTCGCCAAATACTCAAGCGCCGCTTTATCAGAATTAACGGAGCGATTTCCAGAAGCACCACGCTTAACTGGAACAACCTCTCCACCCATCTGAGCCACAATCCCAGCCACATGGGTTCCATGGGAGCATGTTTTTCCATTTTCGTGATGGTTTGAATCTTGCACGATAGAAGCATTAATATCCTCATTCATATCACGACCATTCCATCCCGCACTTAATTGACTCTTAATCAGCGGATGCTCTTTAACGAAACCATTATCAACAACGGCAACTTTATAGTTGGAAAAATCACCTTCGGGTTTCTCAAGGATTGACTGGGTTAATTGATGACCACAAACCTCTTGCCAAGGGTTTTTAGCCTGGGAGGAGGTCATAAAACAGGTAGCAGTTAAAAAGCTTAAAACAACTCTTTTCATTACTATTATTTTTTTTTAAGAAAATGAGACACTGTAGGTTATATAAAAACTCATTATTGAAATTTCAAGGATTCAGGAAAGGTTATTTTTAAATTAATGACTCTTTTTTTACTAAGGGCAGAGGTTAAAAGAGATCAATTCACAAAATGCTCACAGAACCTAATTTCTCAGAAATTGTCTCAATTACCTGCTGCGGCCAAATCTGCGTTAGACATTTCATATGCGCATCACCAATCAAGGGGCATTCACGTTTAAAGCAGGGGCTGCAGGCAGTTTTCAAATACATAATTGTTGCGAGAGGTGATAATGGCGGCGTATAATCTGGACTGGAAGAGCCAAATAAAGCCACAGTTGGCAAACTTAAGGCCGCTGCCACATGCATCAATCCAGAATCATTCGTCACCACCATTTTAGATAAACTAAGAAGATAAATTGCCTCTGCCAGTGACGTTTTCCCTATCCAATTCGTCATCTGACCTGAAACCGCAGAGACAATCTCTTCCGCCACTGCGGCATCTTTAGGAGACCCCAATATCCAGATTTGCCACCCTTGATCGACATACGTTTGAGCAACCATTGCATAATAAGAAGCTGGCCACCTTTTGGCAGGACCATATTCTGCACCAGGACAAAACGCCATTACGGGTTTGTCTAGGATCACACTACCCCGTGCTAAAAGTTCTTCTCGCTCAAAGGTGTTTGTATTAATTGCTAAGCGAGGTCGCAGAAACTCACTATTCTCTTGCCTTTCGGTCTGCATTAAAGACTGATATTTATCCACCAATAATGGTAGGTGCGTTGCTTTTTTAAGGCAATGAGTGAGCAGTCCCCAGCGCATCTCGCCAGTAAAACCGATACGGGTTGGAATGCGCGCTAAAAAGGGAATGAGAGCTGACTTCCAGGAATTTGGCAGAACGTACGCCACATCAAACTGATAGGCTTTGAGAGCTGCTGCACACTGCCAACGTGCTTTCATCCCAAATACACCGTGGGGGATATTTAAAGGAATAACACGCGTCACATCCTGACAAAACTTAAATACAGCCTCACACCACGGCACAACCAATACCGTGATTTCAGCTTGAGGATTTTGTTGTTTTAATCGATGGATCAACCCAAGAGACATTACTGCATCGCCGACCCAAGCGGGAGCTACAATTAAAATTTTCTGTTGCTTTAACAAAATTAACCCTATACCTAATTATGATATGCGTCCGATATAAGAGAGGCTCACCCGTTATCATCTTCTGGCTGTTTAGGTATATACAGCCCGAGGAAGACATAAATGTCAAGAGCTTGAAAAGCGAAGAAGATATACGCCTGTCGATATTTATAGCATACTGACGAGAGAGGCCTAAAATAGTTGAAGAGGCGGGATTTAGGTCTATAATTTAATTTTTCATATAAAGCCCAAAAACAAACAACAATGCGCATTTTATTGATAAAAACATCTTCCCTAGGGGATATTATCCATACCTTCCCCGCCCTTACCGATGCGGTAAAGCATAATCCATCATTGATCGTTGATTGGGTGGCAGAGGAAAGTTTTTGCCACCCCCCCCTCCTACACCCTGCCGTAAGGCGGGTATTTCCCATTGCCTTACGTCGGTGGCGTAAAAAACTTTGGCAGCTAAATACCTGGAAGGAAATCCGCAAAGCCATCGGCGATATCCGTCTAGAAGAATATGATTTGATCCTGGATGCGCAAGGGCTTGTGAAAAGTGGCTTGTTAAGCCTATTGGCGAAAGGCAAACGCTATGGTTACGCCTGGAAAGGGGCACGTGAACCGATTGCGAGCCTCTTTTATCAAGAAAAATTTGAGATTCCGTGGACAATTACGTCTATCAAACGAACGCGCATTCTCTTTGCCAAAACCTTTGGGTATCCTATACCTGAAACCCCAACAGACGCAGGTTTTTCTAAACAAGGAGAGATACGAGCAAAAACAGCTCTCTTCTTGCCTGGTGCAAGTTGGATGACGAAAAAATGGCCGGTGGATTATTGGACAGAGCTTGCTCGGTTAATAGGAGAGATTGGCTTCACAGTCACAATCCCCTGGTCAACTCCCCAGGAACATCAAGAAGCGCTGCGTATTCAATCAGCTGGCAACCATGTTCACGTGCTTGCCAAAATGGATTTGGGTAAACTTGCTGCGATCATTCAACACCATTCTCTCACAGTGTCTGTGGATTCTGGTCTCGGCTATTTGTCTGCCGCATTTCAAATCCCAACCTTTATTTTATGGGGCCCGACCACGCCTAATATGATCGGGCAATTTGATAATTACCAACACAATCTTATCTCTCCCTTTTGGTGTTCGCCTTGCGTGAAAAGAGACTGTCGGAATAAACATCTTTCAGAAATTCAGCCACCCTGTTTTGCTGAAATCACTCCTGAATCCGTATTCCAACGGTTGCAGATAATGGTGAAATAACTCTAATTTCATTGACAGGCTTTAGGTGCAAAGAACCTAGCATTCTTACATCCTTTCATAAACTATTAAACTTTTTGTGATATACTCTCCTTGACGACTTCTCTGCTAGGAGATTCTTTATGAGCTTTTTTAAAGCCAACAACCCAGACTGCGATCTCAAAAACTGCCCTGATCAGTTGGATATGATATTAATTCCGCGAACAGCTGATATTGGGGGGATGAGTGTTTACCGAACATTACCTTCGCGCCAACGACGAATGGTGGGGCCGTTTGTTTTCTGGGATCAAATGGGACCAGGAGAATTTATAACCGGACAGGGCCTTGATGTCCGCCCCCATCCACACATTGGTCTTTCCACTCTCACCTATCTTTTCCAAGGATCTCTCGTTCACCGTGACACCCTTGGCAGCCACCAGGAAATCACGCCTGGCGATGTCAATCTGATGACTGCCGGCAAAGGGATTGCCCACTCCGAACGAACGAGTTTTGAAAGTCGCCAGTCAGCAAGTTCGCTCTTCGGCCTTCAATGTTGGCTAGCTCTGCCCCTTTTACGAGAGGAAATGCCCCCAACATTTGCCCATCATTCGAGTAATAACCTCCCCTTATTAGCGGAAAAAGATCTCGAAATTCGCCTGATTTCAGGGTCGCTTTTTGGTCAAACTTCCCCCGTAAAAGTAGAATATGACTCAGTCTTTGCGGACTGCATTTTAAAAGAAGGGGCGAAAATATGTTTTCCCAAACAAACAGAAGAGCGGGCAATTTACAGTATCTCAGGCAAACTCTCCATTGGAGGTATCTTTTATGACACCACACAAATGTTGATTTTAAAACCAGGCATCGATGTGTTGATTGAAGCTGCAACTGATTCTAGATTTATCCTTCTTGGCGGCGCGGTGATGGATGGACCGCGGCATATGTGGTGGAACTTTGTCTCCAGCTCAAAAGAACGGATTCAACAGGCAAAGCTTGATTGGCAAGCTGGTCATTTTGGTAAAATTCAAGGTGATAGTGCTGACTTTATTCCCCTCCCTAAATAAATGAGGCGTATTATGACAACAGATCAAAGAAAAGCTCATATAATTGAAACAGGTGCTAGCACTTTTGCCGTCACCATTGACGTTTCCGGCCATACAATTATCGGTGATGAGCCCGTGGAAGCTGGCGGGAAGGACGTGGGCCCTGCCCCTTATGATCTCCTTCTTGCTTCTCTTGGTGAATGCACGGCAATGACGGTGCGCTGGTATGCCCACTCTAACCATTTGCCACTCGACAAGGTAGAAATTCACGTCACCCATCATAAAGAAGACAGCTCCACAGGCAAAGTCGACGTGTTTACCAAAGAAGTCATCCTTCATGGAAACGACCTAACTGAGGAACAGCGGGCCAAACTTGTAAATATTGCCAGCAAATGCCCAATCCATCGTACGTTAGATAGCACTCCACGGATCACTACTTCTTGGGGGACATACCCATAGAAAAGCATTAGATCTCTTTCGTGACCTAAGAATTTTATTTTCTGACTCGATAAATTTTGGCAAGCGACTAGGTTCTGTGCACCTAATTCACGCAAAGATGATTTTGAGATATTTTAGCTGAAAATGATGTCAAATTTCGATATCGTCGTTTATCTACTTGGAAAAATGTGGGGGAATTTGCACGCAAATAGAACCAAAAATGAATTTGGGGAAATTAGCTGTACAGAGCCTAAAGTTTACATTAGTAAAGGAAGCTTGCGAGTTAAAATTTAGTGACATCAACGAGCAACAGGCAACAGTGTCGAAAGAGGTCTATTGTTTACTCTGCTAAAAGCCTTCATAAATAAGAAGAGGTTTTGCCCTAGTCGCCGCGAAACTGACGCTTCATGCAATGACCATCGAATAAGAACAAGAGAATAGCTACCGTCCATGACCTACATGCAACAAGCCATCGAGCAAGCTTTGCTTGCCCAAAAAAACAATGAAGTGCCTATTGGTGCTGTGATTGTACACCAAGGTCAAGTAATTGCCAGATCTCATAATCTTGTGGAAACTCAGAAAAATCCCTTAGCTCACGCAGAAATATTAGTCATCCAAGAGGCCTGTGCAATTCTTAACACAACAAGACTTGTTAACTGCGATCTTTATGTGACATTAGAACCGTGCACGATGTGCGCAGGTGCCATTGCCCACTCCAGGTTGCGTCGGGTCTATTTTGGGGCATTTGATCCTAAGGGTGGTGCCGTGGATCACGGTGTTCGGTTTTTCAGCCAACCCACGTGTTTACACCATCCTGAAATCTATGGAGGCATGGCAGAGCATGATTGCCAGCGTCTCCTCAAAGCTTTTTTCATTGACAAGCGTTAAGCAGATTGCCAATCTATCTTTAGTAAAGCTTTGTTTGTTCAATGCTTTCAACAAAAAATTAATGGTGTTTAAAATGAAAAAAGTACTCGTCATTTCTATGCTTTGTGCCTCCACACTTCTTCTTGAAGGTTGTGCGCCTCGTATTGGCGGCAGCAATTACTCTGTCCGGGGCGCAGGCGAAATGAATGACACATACCGCGGGGTGGTTGTTTCTGCTCGCCCAGTGACAATTTCAGCAAAAACAGCTGAACGCGAAAATGAACCAGGTGCAGGTGCTCTTGCTGGTGGATTAGCCGCTGGTTATGCTGGTTCCCAGATTGGTAAAGGTCATGGTTCTGTCGTTGCTGCCGGCGTTGGTGCCCTTGCTGGTGCTATTGGTGGTCACTTTGCTGAAAAGGCACTTACTGACCAAGAAGGTTTCGAATATCAAGTACGTCTGGATGATGGCCGTCTTACAACAATTGCTCAAGGTGCAGACCCAGTGATTCGTGTTGGTCAACGGGTCCTTGTTATTAAAAGCACTAAAGACCGTGGTCGCATCATCCCTGACAACTCAGGTTACTAGGTTCAGTCACCTAGGCTTCATACCATCAAGGCTTGAAGATCTTCAACCCAAGGATCATTTCCTTGGGTTTTTTTATTATTTGACCTTAATCATTAAAAGAACGGATCATTTCAGCTATCTTGGGTTGAATAACCCCGCGCCACCGTCGACCGTTGAAGATACCATAATGCCCCACTCCTTCTTGCACGTGCTGGAACTTCATTGATTGTGGCAACGACGAGCACAGATCATGGGCAGCCAAGGTTT
>NZ_JQAK01000001.1:568675-612651 GCF_000757605.1 Candidatus Paracaedibacter symbiosus
TGACGCAGCGCAAAGCACGGGAACTGACGGCTGGCACACCGCAATAACATGCACTTTTTGTCCCAAATACCTTATAAAATCCAACAAATAGTCAATATAATGCTGCAGATTAAAAGTCCCCTCTTTTAAAGGAATTCGGCTGGCATCAATCCAATCGGTAATATAGACCTCATGATCTGGTAACATCGCCCGCACTGTATCCCTTAATAAGGTTGCAAAGTGACCAGAAAGCGGGGCAACAATCAATACTTTGGGATCGTCAAATGTGCGGGGCGTGCCATCTTGTAAACGTTGAAAATATTTTAAGCGGCAAAAGGGCTTAATCATCACCTCTATTTCTTTGATCTGAAGGGGCACGCCCTGACGTTCAACTTCTGAAAAGCCAAAATCAGGCTTTGTAAAAATGCGAGTTGTTCGTTCAATTATTTTTGTGGAAGCAGAAATTAAACTCCCATAAGGGTTCATCTCATTAGGCACCCCACTCATTAAAAGATCAATCGCTTCGGACCAGGCGTGAGCCGGAAGTAATGCCGCATTTTTCAATTCATATAAATGATAAAGCATTGACAAAATTTCCCTCACCCAAAAAATATAAAATGCTAGTTGGCCTAGTTTATACACAAATTTACAGAACCTAGAATAAGGGAGGGAAAGTAAAGAAATGATAAATGGGGAGGGACTTAAAGTCCCTGAGAAGTTATTTTGAGGGAGATAATATAAGCTGTTTTTGAATCAGCTTAGCCATTTGTGCTGGATTTGTCGTATGAGGAAAATAATCAACAAACTTGCCATTCCGGTCAACTAAATACACAAGAGCACTGTGATCCATCAAATAATCCGCCATCGTTCCATCTGGTTTGGCTTTAGCTGCATAAACCTTATAAGCCTTTAATACAGGATCAAGCTCTGGGTGCGTTCCTGTCAGAAAAACAAATGAACTATGCCAATTTGTCGCATAAATTTTAAGATTCTCTACCGTATCGCGCTCAGGGTCGATGGTGATAAAAAGGGGTACCACCTGGTCAATATCGCGGCCAAGCAACCGCAAGGCTTCCCCGATATTTTGTAAACCCAAAGGACAAACATCTGGACAAAAGGTATAGCCAAAATACAGCAACATAAACTTACCTTTGAACTCGTCATTGGTGCGTATCTTGCCAAATTGGTCATTCAACTTAAAAGGACCACCTAAATTGGGTAATGATTTGGTCGTCTCAGCGCTCGCGTAACTTTTGGGAGTTACTTTAAAATAATAAGTGAATGCCGCCAAAACACCCAGCCCCAAGGACAAACCCAAAATCCCCAACCGAAGGTATTTTAAATTCATCGTTTTGTCTCCTATAATTGAGTAGTATCGTGCAAGGGTCAAACTAAAGAATGATAGCCAGCAAATATTTTCTATTTCCTAAAACTTGTCCCTTAAGTAATGTCACATTAAACTATCGAGAGTGTGAGTCAAGTCCAATGAACTTTAGTGCTATTCCTATCCAACTCCTTATATCCTTAAGATGGATTGCGGTTGCGGGTCAACTTGTCACCATTCTGGTTGTTTATTACAGCCTTGGCTTTACTATGCCGATAAAAAGTTTAGCGATTGTCCTGCTTTTGTCCCTCTTAATTAATGGGCTTTTCAGCCTGGTGCGCGCCAAAGGAAATCTCATTCCTGAGGGTCAAGCTGCCGCTTATCTGCTCTACGATTTAGGACAATTAACCACGGTGCTTTACTTGACCGGCGGACTGAATAATCCCTTTGGAGTCTTATTACTCGCCCCAGTCGTTGTCGCTGCGGGATTTTTGCCACCCAAAAAATCACTAATTCTTTATCTCTCAGCTCTTGGGGCGATTGGGGTTTTGGCTGTCTCCCCCTATCCTCTTCCCTGGGAGACCCACGGCCTTGAGCTGCCCCTTGCGTTAAAGCTTAGCATTGGGATTGCCCTTAGTACGGCAATTGTTTTTATCGCCCTTTATATTGAGCGCGTGGCGCAAGAAGGTCGCCGTTTATCAGAAGCTCTCCACGCGAGCAACCTCGCGTTGGCACGGGAGCAACGTCTTGCTTCTTTAGGAGCTCTTGCAGCAGCCGCCGCCCATGAGCTGGGGTCACCGCTTACGACTATCTCATTGATTACTCAAGATTTATTAGAGGAAACGCCGCACCATCTCGATTTACAATTAATTGGAGATCAGGTAAAACATTGCCGTCAGATTCTAGTGGAGTTGGCTCAGAACTTTGCCGGGGAGAAAACACTTCCCTATGATGCCTTACCCGTTAAAGCGGCACTCCAGTTGATCGCGACAAGGTTACCAGAAAATGAAGAGAAACATCTAGTCATTAATGTTAGCTCTCCGCCACCCGAACCGATTTTGCAGCTAACACCAGAGCTGGTGCATGGGCTCAATAACATCCTGCAAAATGGCTGGCAGTTTGCTCAATCATCCTTAAGCATTGAGGTGAATTGGGACGAGCGAGCAATTCATATCATCATTGCTGATAATGGTCCTGGGTATCCAGAGTCAATCCTTGGTCGCTTAGGCGAACCGTATGTTTCTGGCAGATCAAGCGCTGAAGCTAGGTATCATTTAGGCCTGGGACTTTTTATCGCACAAGCTTTGCTGGCAAAAATTGGTGGAACCCTTTATTTTAAAAATCAAAACGGCGCCCGATGTGAGATTCAACTACCAATAGAAGTGAGAAAGAACCTGGATGTCTGAACAAATTTTGAATGATCAAAATCGTCTCTTAATTGTGGATGATGACTTGCACTTGCGAGAAAGATTATCGCGTACCATGACACGCAGGGGTTTTCAGGTGACAACTGCGGATAGTCTGGCGACTACGCGCTTTCAATTGCGGCAACAATCCTTTGATTATGCAATTTTAGACCTCAAGCTCACCGATGGTTACGGCCTGGATCTGGTGGAAAGTATTAAAGCGAGCAACCCCGACATTCGAATTATCATCTTGACCGGTTATGGCAACATCGCTACCGCTGTCGCGGCAATTAAACACGGGGCAGTGGACTATCTCCCCAAACCAGCCGATGCGGATGAGATTGAGCGTGCTCTTAAAAACCGAACTGATAATCCCCCACCGCCTCCAGAAGACCCCATGTCCCCAGACCGAGTAAAGTGGGAGCATATCCGGCGCGTTTTTGCCGAATGTCAGAATAACGTCTCCGAAACAGCTCGACGTCTGAAAATGCATCGCCGCACGCTCCAGCGGATCCTTGCCAAACATGCCCCAAGGTTCTAGGTTTGGCGTGAGGCTTCCCATCCAGTCTCTTAGCACCGCAATATACCCAGTTAATCAGGTGATAAAATTTAAAAAACAACAATTACAGCAGCAACAACAACGTAATATGCTGTCACATCAACAAAAACAACACTTTACGGATCTTGAGATTGTGAGAGGAGGGAGTGAGTAAACTCACCTTCCTTAAGTTAGTGAGAAAGATCTAAAAGGAAAAAAGCATGAATACACGGGGGTGAGTTTTGAGACGAAGCCCTCTACCAATAAGTTCATGTTTATTTTCTACCACATCACTTTCTTGCTCTCGGTTCCTTCTTAACCACCCTTAAATTCTCTGCCCTCTTGCCTTTATAGCCAATCTAGTATAGATTGACCCATTTTCTGTGCGCCCTTTTGGCGTCTTTCCAGCGCTTTGAAAAGCCTTCATTAGCTTTGTCTAGTGGCGGTTTTCAAAGCTTGAAAATACATCCAAAATGTCGATATAACTTTACACCAATCTATACTAGATTGGCTATAATTATTAAGCTTTTATTTGGTATTGAACTGATAGACTTCGAGAATATTAATGATAGGAGTCTTTGTCATGCTTCTCTCCTTCTCCCTTCTAAAACACTTCCCCATATTTTTACTTGCTACTTATATAAAATTTCGCACAAAATTATAATAAAGCTTTAAATTAATGAGTGTATTATGCCAATTGCCCAAGCAAAAACCCTAGCTGACTATAAGAAAAGGTATGAATTATCGGTCAGCGATCCAGAAAAATTTTGGTTTGAAGAGGGCAAGCGCCTTTCGTGGATTAAGCCTTATACAAAAGCTAAAAATATTTCCTTTGACCCCGAAAATTTTTATATTCGCTGGTATGAAGATGGGGTATTGAATGTAGCTGAGAACTGTCTCGACCGCCATCTTGATGCCCTGGGAGATAAAGCTGCCATTATTTGGGAAGGGGATAGTCCTGACGACTCAAAAACTCTTACTTACAAAGAATTGCATACCGAAGTGTCTCGCCTCGCTAATGGGTTTAAAAACCTTGGTGTGAAAAAGGGAGATCGGGTGGTTATTTACCTGCCAATGATCCCCGAAGCAGCCGTGGCTATGCTTGCCTGCGCTCGCATCGGCGCTGTCCATTCTGTCGTTTTCGGGGGATTCTCGCCCGAGTCTTTGGCCAGTCGCATCAGCGATTGTCAGCCCAAACTTGTCATTACTTCCAATGTAGCCATCCGGGGTGGCAAACAGCTCCCCTTTAAAGAAAACGTTGATAGCTCCTTAAACCTTGAGGGCACCGAATCCGTTACCAACCTTATTGTCGTGCAAAGAGCTGAGGCAAACACGCCTTGGATTGCGGGACGCGATGTTTGGTATCATGAGCTACTTCAAAACCAATCAACCAATTGTCCAGTGACCCCTGTGAGTGCGGAAGACCCTCTGTTTACGCTTTATACCTCTGGCTCCACTGGCAAACCAAAGGGCGTGCTCCATACCTCGGGTGGGTATCTTTTATACGCCGCTATGACCTTCGAGCATATCTTTAACTATACCCCCGAGGATATTCACTGGTGCACCGCTGATATTGGTTGGGTCACAGGTCACAGTTATGTGCTCTACGGTCCTTTAGCTAATGGAGCGACAACTGTGATGTTTGAGGGGATCCCCACCTACCCCACCCCTGAGCGTTTCTGGCAAATCATCGATAAACATAAGGTGTCGCTCTTTTATACAGCGCCTACAGCGATTCGCTCTCTTATTCGATTAGGCGAAGATTACTTAAAAACAACTCATCGGAATTCACTTAAGGTCTTAGGCTCTGTGGGGGAGCCAATTGATCCCACCTCTTGGGAATGGTATTACCAACAGGTTGGGTTTGGGGCCCGCCCCCTGGTTGATACCTGGTGGCAAACGGAAACCGGCGGCATTATGATTTCAGCATTACCCCACGTTATTCCCCTTAAGCCAGGGTCAGCGACTCTCCCTTTTTATGGCATCCAGCCAACCATTGTTGATGCCGATGGGAATTTCCTTGACGGCGAAGCCAGCGGTAATTTAATTATCACTGACTCTTGGCCTGGACAAGCCCGTACCCTTTATAATGATCACCAACGCTTCATCGATACCTACTTTAAAACCTATCGTGGTTACTACACCACCGGCGATGGATGTTTACGCGATAGCGAGGGTTATTACTGGATTACAGGACGTGTCGATGATGTCATTAACGTTTCTGGTCATCGCATTGGCACAGCTGAAATTGAATCTGCTCTCAATTCTCATGGATCGGTGGTTGAGTCTGCTGTTGTGGGTTGGCCTCATTCAATCAAAGGGCAAGGAATTTACGCCTATGTCGTTTTAGAGTCAGACAAATTGCATCCCAATATTGAAGCAATTCTGGTTCAGTGGGTGAGAAGCCACATTGGCCCCATTGCGACCATTGATCACATTCAGATAACCAGCGGCTTACCAAAAACTCGATCTGGCAAGGTGATGCGCCGTATCTTACGAAAAATTGCCGCCAACGATCTGGATAATTTTGGCGATATCTCTACTCTCCTCGACCCCTCTATTATTGGAACTCTCATCAAAGAAGCGAAGAAACCACAATGACTTTTTCTCTCTGTTCGTTGTTTCTGATCATCGCTTGTGTTAGCTCGGGATCTCTCTCTCCTACTTTTGCTAATGAGAATAAGGATAATAATGAGGAAATTGGGCTATCTTCCTTAAAAAATAGCAGGTCGGATAGCATTATCCTCACCCGCGAGTTGGTAGAAGATGTTTGTCGTGATTTACTCCATCGCGAAGATGAAAAATCTCCTTTTACCTATCATCACTCCAATCCGCCAGCCAATGATATGAAAGATTTGTATGCACAGCTTATTGAAAAAGGCCATCGCATCTTAACTCATATTTATACGACGGACCAAGCATTTGAGCATGAATTCAAGCTGTTCCAAAACTATGGAGACTATAGCTCTCATTATTTACCACATGGTCTCACATTTGGGGGAATATCTCTGTTAATAGGTCCAGACGAGACCACACTCACCAAACAACGTGCTTATCTTGAATCGATCACCTGCGTGTTATGGGCGCTTATCGATAAAGCCTATAAACGGGGCGATATTGTTGATCGGGGGGCGATTATTATACCTGATTTAGAGTCTATTCCCCTCCTGAATTTTTTTAAATGTTATGCTTTAGACGTGTCAGGATGTGCGGATTGGGAGAGCTTTATTGCCTGCAAAAATCCTCTTTTCGCCAGCAATCGAGCTTATTCACGGACAGGTAAAGGGTGGACTTGGATAGATTTAAGCAGCCATTTTGTGGAGAGGACAGAGTATCAGTTTGGGATTGACTGCCGTTTCGGTCCGTCGGAACACTCCATGCCTTATTTTCCTTTTGCTATGGAGCATCTCCTTATTGGTAAAGTCAAAACTTTAGATGGTAAAGTAGTAATGTTTATTAAGCCAGAACCTAGAGGCCTTGGTGATTGGTGCTCTCACCTTTCGCATACTTTTGAGTATTTTTGGAACGGTCAGGGATTTTACTTACGCCGGGAAAAAGATATTCATAAAGATATAGCGCCCTTAGCCTTAAAGCTAGCCCAGGATCTGCTTGCAACCTCCTCCCCTGAGTCTGATAAATTACCTCTCTTTAAAACATTCCAAACCCTTGAGGCAGAAAAGTCATTGATATTAAAAACCTTTTTAAAATCAGAAAAAATCGATATTGCGTCTCTCATCAGTCTGACAAACGCTATCCAACAGCTACCAGACAGCGCTGTGCAGCCAATAGCTCTTGAGTTGAAAAATAAAATTACAGAAATCTACAAAAACAATTTGGACTATCGGACGGGTAATGAAATTATCTTTACTGCTGCAGATTTTCTACCTCCCCCATTAAAAAGGCAAAGTTAATGATCAAAACTCTTGAGTGTTGCAGAAAAAAATTTTATCTTCGTAAAAAGAAGTAAAAAATACCCCATCTCGCTTATTAAGTATGAAAAAATTTTATCCATGGCTTCGTTATTGCAAGAAATGTTTGTTTGATGGCACTCTGATGCCTTTTATACCTAAAAAATATCACTCACTAAAACCTTATCAAGAGGGGATGCCCCCGGCACCAAAAAAATCAAACCCTTGTCCAAAAATGACAATGAAGGTGCTTTTTCTCATGTGTGTTGTTTTAGGAGCCGGCTTACTCTTAAGCGGTTGTGCTTCTACACCTGTCAAAAAAACACCGGCAAAAGAACTTTGCAGCGGCACCAAAAAACCTTATGAAATTAAAGGCGTCCGCTATACACCACAAGATCACTACGATTATGAGGAGTCGGGTGTGGCCTCCTGGTATGGTCCGGGCTTTCACCAACGCCCTGGCTCTTGCGGCTCAAAATATGATATGCATAGTTATACAGCGGCCCACAAAACACTTCCTATTCCTTCCGTCGTTGAAGTGACGAACACTGACAATGGCAAAAGTCTGCACTTAGTAATTAACGACCGTGGACCTTTTGTTGATGATCGCATTATTGATCTGTCCAAAAAAGCAGCGATTGAACTTGGCACTCACGGTAAAGGACTGGGAAATGTTCGGGTTAAAGCACTGCCAGAACAAAGCGTTGCTCTTGCCAACTATCTCAAACAATATGGGCGCTATGGGATGGACCCTTCCGGGCGTGCTTGGGATCAAATTTACCGCGATGAAATTGCCGAAAATCATCATCAATATTTAGATCATACTGAGCCTAAAGTTAGCCAAACCGTCTATCAACCTGAAACAGACATAGAGGTTGCAGCAACCTTGGCCGTGCTTAACAAGCCTACTTCTGAACCGATTAAGCCTCCAACAACACAGCTAACCTATACGAAAAAAGTAAATAACGACGGGTTTGAAGCGCTCCTGAATGAAGCCGCCCAAGAAACACCAGTTCTTGCGCGCACAACAAAAGCCCAACCTATTCGCGTCTCAGCCCCGGTGGCATCTCAGCCGTCAAACGGCATCCATTATATTCAGGTTGGTAGTTTTGTGCAAAAGCAAAACGCCCTCAAAACCCAACAAAATTTACGCCACCACGGCAAAGTGGCTGTCGCCCTCTCAAAAGCTGTGCGTGGCCAGCAATTTTTCACTGTCAAGCTGGGTCCATACGCTTCCAAAAAACAAGCACAAAAAGTTATGGAAACAGTTGTCCGTAATGGCTATCATGGCGTGACTTTGACAGCAAATTAAAGGAACATGACAATGACTCGGAAAATACTTTTTACTCTTTTCTCTCTTTCTCTTCTGACATCTGCATGTTTGGCTGCTCCTAAGAATCACAAAAAAGCACTTAAAGCACCGCAAAAAATCGAAGCAAAAGAGTCGCAAAAAGTTGAAGCACCTGCCTCTCCCCCAGCCATTACGCTGGCAACCAACAATCCTAATCTGCCTCCTGTGATTGCTGCTTCCGTTAAGATCAATACAACAGCAGCTCAAGCAATTGTAATCGACCATTATACAGGCCGGGTGATCTTAGAGAAAAATGCCGATGAGCTCGTTTATCCTTCCTCTATGACCAAAATCATGACGGCCTATATGATTTTTGATCACTTGAAAGATGGCTCGCTGAGGCTGGACACCCCTCTCATGGTCAGCTCAAAAGCCTGGAAAATGGGTGGCTCGAAAATGTTTGTGGGAGTCGACAGTCTGGTCAGTGTTGATGATTTGTTGCATGGCGTTATCATTCAATCTGGGAATGATGCGTGCGTGGCCCTTGCCGAAGGTGTTTCTGGCAGCGAAGAGGTCTTTGCCGCCGAGATGACACAACGTGCCCGTGAGCTTGGCGCCCTTCATACAACCTTTAAAAATGCCAGCGGTTGGCCAGATCCTGAGCATCTCACAACGGTGCGGGATCTGAGTCTTATCGCGCAGCGCCTCATTGATGATTATCCCCACCACTATTCTTTGTTTGGTGAAAAAGAGTTTACTTACAACAACATCACGCAGCCAAACCGGAATCCACTTTTGTTCAACAATAGTGGCTCTGATGGTCTTAAAACTGGTTTTACAGATACTGGTCAATATGGTCTCGTCGCGTCGGCCAAAGAAATTGAACCAGAAGGAACAGAAAAGCGTTTTAACCTTGTCATTAATGGTTTGCCAACGATGAAAGCACGCGCCGAAGAAGCCACTAAATTAATGACGTGGGCAATGAAAAATTTTGCCAGCATTCGCCTCTTTAAAGCGGGTCAGGTTGTTGAAACAGCTCCCGTATGGCTTGGCTCAGAAGAAACGGTTCCTCTGACCGTTGCCAAAGATTGCCGGATCACCATTCCGCAAGCGGCTAGAAAAGATGCCAAAGTTGAGGTGGTCTACGACCGTCCTTTAAGCGCCCCCTTAACCGCAGGGCAAGAGGTCGGCAAGGTCCTTGTAACAGCTCCAACGCTAGAAACACCTTTAGAATTTCCGCTTATCACAGCAAGTGAAGTTAAAAAAGCAGGTTTCTTCAAACGCATCATTGCTTCCATCACCTATTTGATTTGGGGAAAAGCATAAATGCAGAGCAAGTTTATCACCTTTGAAGGCGGCGAAGGGACTGGCAAATCCACTCAAAGTCACCTTTTAGCGGATTATTTACGCGACCAGGGTATCACCGTTACCATTACACGTGAACCCGGTGGCACAGAAGGAGCAGAACTCATCCGGGCTCTTCTCGTTTCTGGCACAACTGGTCGTTGGTCTCCCTTGTCCGAAGTTTTACTGTTAAATGCAGCGCGGCTAGACCATTGGCAAAAAGTGATTCTGCCTGCCTTAAATGCAGGGAAGTGGGTTATTTGCGATCGCTTTACTGATTCTACTATTGCCTATCAAGGATATGGTCATGGTGCTGACTTGACCTTCATCAAAACCCTCAACCAGCAACTCTTTTCTTCCCATATACCAGATCTTACCTTCGTCTTCGATCTTGATCCCGTGATTGGAATTAAGCGATCCTTGCAACGCCATACCAGTGAAAATCGATTTGAAAATATGCAACTTGAATTTCACAATCGTATGCGTCAAGGATATTTAGAAATTGCTCGCGAAAATCCCGATCGATGCCGTATTATTGATGCTACCGGCACCGTATCGGAGATTCAAAAACTGACGATAAAGGAAGTTGCTAAGTTTATAATTTCTTAGCAAAATGGCTCACAAATAAAAAATATGTCTCTTTTCATTTTCCCCTCTCATTCTATTTTATTAGTTATTAAGCCTTATAGTATAAGTATATAGAATGAACTTATATATTAGATTACTTATTTTATATGTTAAATCGTTCTTTTCGCGGACAAAATCTGTTCATATTAAAGAAACGACCAGTATTAACTTAACCGTTCTTCCCAATGATCTTGATTTGAATTGGCATATGAATAATGGTCGTTATCTGACCATTATGGATCTTGGGCGTATTGATTACATGATGAAAACAGGCCTTTTAAAAGTCATCCTGCGCAACAAATGGTTCCCTGTCGTAAGTGCCAGTCAAATTTGTTATTTCCGTCCTCTCACTCTTTTTGAAACTTATACCCTGCAAACAACTTTAGAGAGTTGGAATGGCAAGTGGTATATAATGACACAACGTTTTGAAAAAAATGGCAAGCTTTATGCTGTTGCAATTATCCGGGGTATATTTCGCGATAAAAAAGGGCCCATTTTGATATCAGAAATTCTCAAAGCCATGGATATAGACTTTGAAACATCTCCAACCCTACACCATGAAACTGAAATATGGCTCTCTTATATCGCAAAAACAACGCAGATTCATTGCAAGACATCTGCCAGAAAAGAATAACGTTTATTTTTTGGGCAAAAAGCCTCAGAATAAAGAATGTAACTTATGGTATACTCATGACGTGTGGAATAAAATAAGAGAATGGCCCAAGACATTGTCGACCTTATTGATTTTTATGCAAGTCCCTTAGGTCACTCAACGGCCTCCACAATTAGGGCAACTCTCACTGAGTTATGGCCAGAAATTGCCATAGAGACATTTCTTGGCCTCGGCTATCCTCTTCCCTTTATGCCTACCTCCGACAGCATTCATCGCTCTCTTGTGTTTATGGCAGCTCAGCAAGGAATCCTCCATTGGCCGAGTGAGGAAAAAAATAGTTGCTGCTTAATTAATGAAGATGCGTTACCCCTCCCCAGCGAATCTGTTGATCGTATCCTTCTCATTCACTCTCTTGAGCATGCAGAACACGCTCGACCTTATTTACGAGAGCTATGGCGTATCTTGGCTAGCAATGGGCGGCTCTTGGTGATTGTGCCTAACAGACGAGGTTTGTGGGCGCAAATTGATGACACCCCTTTTGGTCATGGCAATCCTTACACGATGACGCAGCTTTCTCGTATTTTGAAAGAAAATCAATTTACTCCTCTTCGCTCTAGGCGCACACTTTATAGCCTGCCAAGCCCCTCCCATTTTGCAAGAAACATCTCTAAATTACTCGAAAAAATTGGGCCGACAATTTTAGCTAAATTTTCAGGTCTCGTCTGTATTGAAGCCAGCAAACAAGTTTATTGCAATTATCTGCAAAAAAGCTCTCCTTTAATTTTAGCACGCCCCAAACCCTCACGAGTGTAATAATGACAATTAAAGCGCATCCGAGTATTTATAAGATTACCCCCTATGTTGGCGGCGATATTACACCAGAAGGAATGTCACGTCGGATTGTCCTAGCCTCCAATGAGAACCCTTATGGCTGCTCTCCCCAAGTAAGTGATACGTTAAAAGCTCATATTCATCATATTCATAGCTATCCGAGTGGTGGGGCGGCCAGCCTAAAGCAGGCAATCGCCAACCACTTTCTCCTCGATCCCCAACAAATTTTGTGTGGCAATGGGTCTGAGGATATTCTCCATCTTGTGGCACGCTGTTTTGCCGGCCCTGGGGACGAAGTTATCTCGCCCCATTATGGGTTTCAAGTTTACCGCATCGCGGCAATGAGTGTGGGTGCTACCCTTGTTTATGCGCCTCAGCCTAATTACATAAGTGAAATAGAGGCGATTTTAAGCTCAATCACCCCTCGCACAAAAATCATCTATCTCGATAATCCGGCTAACCCCCTTGGCACTTATCTAGATAAAGGCAAGCTACGCCGATTAATTGAACAAACCCCTCCCCATATTATTATCGTTCTTGATGCTGCTTATGCTGATTATCTTGAAGAGGCAGATGATTATACCAGTGGATTTGAATTGGTGGAAAAACACCCAAATCTAATTATTACGCGTACCTTTTCAAAACTCTATGGCTTAGCAAGTTTACGTCTTGGATGGTGTTATAGTTCAGTGGATGTGATTCATCTTCTTAACCGAATCCGTCCGCCATTTAACGTTAATAAGCTCGCCCAAATTGCAGGAATAGCAGCAATAGGCGATCAGGAATGGGCAAAAAATGTCCGCCAGAAAATGGTGCAAATTAAGGAAAATTTCATAAAATTCCTCCACGAAAAAAGCTATCGCTTCTTGCCAAGTGGGGGAAATTTTGTGTCAGTGGAATTCCCTGAAGCAGGCCCTCATAATGCAAAAGAGACTTACCAACATCTCGGTAAGAATGGGATTCTTGTTCGACCAGTCCTCCCTTATGGTCTGCCAAATCACTTACGAATTACCATTGGTACCGCCGATGAGATGGTCGAACTTTGTGACGCGTTAGAAGCAAGAATATAGCCAATCTAGTATAGATTGATGCAAAGTTATGGCGACATTTTGGATGTATTTTCAAGCTTTGAAAACCGCCACTAGACAAAGCTAATGAAGGCTTTTCAAAGTGCTGGAAAGACGCCAAAAAGGCGCCTAGTTGGCTATATAGGTTAGGCTCTCTCGCCTTTCCTGACCGAAAACTCTGTCAAAAACTCTCCTATTGATAAGAAATCATCCTGCTTTTCATAAATAAATTTAACAGCGTCTTTATAGCCTTGTAAGGCTGCTAACAAACACCAAGAGAATGCTTTCTCAAAATCATGATCTATCCGTGCAATACTATTATTATAATATAACATTCCAAAACTGAATTGACTTGCCGCTTCACCATTAACAGCACCATCCCTAAAATATTTTGCTGCTTTTATATAATTAGGTACCATTTCAGCTGTTCCATTAGCATAAAGCTTACCAAGAAGATAGGCAGCCCTTACATTGCCATCGTTATAAGATAAGGTGAAATATGTTAATGCCTCTGACATATTTCCTTGTTGCAGAGCCTCCTCCCCCGTGTTGAAATACACATCTATTTCCAGTTTTTTTAATCTAGGGATACTCTTATCGATATAAGGAGAAAAGGGTGATGGATCATTTATTAGAACACTTCTGGCCTTTTCAATAAGAGCAAGATTATAAGGTTCAGCAATGAGAGTATCAGCCCATGTTTCAGCAAATTTGGTATGCAAGAAAGATTTTTCTATCTTTTTCTTTAAAAAAACCAAGATAGGAAGCCCATTTTTTACAAAGGAATGAAATTTATAAGTGCGTTTAAAGCCCGTTTTATTCTTAAGCACCCTAATTTCCTCTTTACTCTTTACAGCAGCTAAAAATTCAAAATCATCATTTTTATATGCAAATACTAAAGTTTTTCCTTCTAGCTCCGGAGTTGCAGTCTGTGTGACATGATGCCAAAGTGTATCACCACGTAAAGCATTGTAAAATTGACGTATGACTGGATTTTCTTGAATAAAATCATCAATTTCAGCGGCTCCTGTGGGTATTATGCCCATTAAATTGAGGCAGAGTACAAAGTATCCCCATTTTTTTAACATATATAAATTCTCCTTATTATATAAATTTGCGCAGACCTAAAAATTCCTATCCCTGCAGCAAGCTACGGAGATAGGAATTTTTTAGTTCGGACGCCCTGCTTAAATACATTAATGGGCTCATGCCCATTTTAGCTCTTCATCCCGGGAGCAAGCTCCCTAGATTTCCACTTAGCGGATTAAATTTAACGAATTTTAAGTGGCCCTAAAAAGATATTATTATTTTTAAAACGGAGCTTAAGGCGCACGTTGCCCTCTTCGTCCCCCAGCAACAGACCACCAACCTTTAAGATTTGCCCTTTATTAGGGTCAAGATAGCCAGACTGAATAACAATATCAGCAAATTCCTCAATGCCCTTCACTTTAAAGGTGAGCTCTCCATTATGCGG
This sequence comes from Candidatus Paracaedibacter symbiosus, assembly GCF_000757605.1. Classification (GTDB taxonomy): domain Bacteria; phylum Pseudomonadota; class Alphaproteobacteria; order Paracaedibacterales; family Paracaedibacteraceae; genus Paracaedibacter_A; species Paracaedibacter_A symbiosus. The sequence goes on from NZ_JQAK01000001.1 coordinate 583,078, forward strand.
GGGGTGCATTGTCAAATTTCCGAAGATCTGTAGGCCTAATGCCTCGTTCTGATTCACGGCAATTTTTGGCGCCGTGACTATTAGAGTAAGAATAGAATCGCCTTCCTTATACACTGCATCTGCCAAAACGTTTTGCGCTTTAAGGGCAACCAAAGGAGCTGCAACTTCAAGATTACTAATTGTGATGGGATTAAAGGTTAGAGTTGGTCCTGTCTCATTAGTCGTCCGCTGGCCTACAGCTCTCAGCATTTGTGCTGAGAGGAAAGGAGCTACTATTTCTTCTGCAGTAAGATTAAAATGATTAAAGTCAAAAATTCCTTTGCGCAAATGTATCTTTTTGACAGTTAATATTTCGTCATCCTCTTTTGAAACGAGATTTAAAATGTCAACAGACGCATTTCCTAAGGGCAACAAATTTAATTTTGCCTCAAAGGTATTCTGACGTCTTTCACAGCTTTGCAGCCATCCCTCAGTAAACTTTAAAACCGCATAGTGCTGAACCGCATCTACCACAATGGCAATAACCGTAAGAGATACGATAATCGCGGCAATTTTGCTAAGATTTTTTTTCAACCATGTTCTCATAATTAATCTCTTCGAGGAGTTGATTTGACTTGGTTTCAATAACTCTTTCTAGAGTTTCCATAAATTCTTCGCGCGTTAAGCCGGGATTAATTGCTGGAAGGATCGAAACCGTCACCACACCTGGTTTTTTGACAAAACAGCGACGTGGCCAAAATACACCAGAATTTAATGCCACAGGAACGACAGGGATGTCTAATCCTTCTTGCAAAGCAAAAACCCCCGCACGGTAACGCCCAGCCTTACCAACAGCAGAACGCGTTCCTTCTGGATAAATAATGATGTTGCGCTTTGCCTCTTTATGAAATTGAGCCGCCTCAACCATAGGTTCGATCGCACGTTTGCCTAGCTTACGGTCAACAGCAATCACCTTTTGCCTGGCAAAGTGGCAGTTAAAAAAAGGAACATATTTCAGTTCTTTTTTTAAAACGTACACAGCTCCTGGAAAAATATAGCACATTGCTGCTGTTTCCCATGCGGATTGATGTTTCGATGCAATGAGGTAGGGTTTTTCGGGTAAATTCTCAAGACCTTCTACTTTACAATCCAACCCCAATATCCACCGAGCCCCCACAAGCGTCATATAGCCCCAAATTTGTGACACATAATAGGACCACCTTTGCGGGCCTAACAATATTGGCAGCCCAAAAATACTAAAAAATAGTCCAATTGCATAAAAATAAACATCAAAGATGAAGGAGCGAATATATTTCATTATTAATTCTTTCTAAAGATATACTATTTATAGTAAGTTTAACCGAAAATATCAGCTTTTCTACCTGGATTTACTATCCTCTTTTTCCTCATATAAATTTTCCTGTCGTTGAATGCGAACCCCCAGTAATACTGACAAGTATTTTGAATATTCTATCGCTATTTTATAAGCTATACGCCAATCTTTATACCAATGACGGTGATTAAACTTGCTTAATTCGACCGGATGGATAATCACCTGAATATCGGATAAATAACGCTGACATTCTACAAGACTACGCGGAATATGCATGGGAGATGTCACAAGTCGAATAGACTGTATCCGATTCAATTTGGCCCAACGAGCTGTTTCAATCGCGTTACCGATGGTGGTTTTCGCCTGGCTGCCAAAGTAAGTTTTTTGCATGAGCTCACTAATTTGATCAAGACTTAAATCAATTTGACACTCATTACAGCTTTTTTTAAATGCCCTTAAGGGATTCCATCCCTTGGTTCCCCATAGGCGTAGCTTTGCTAAAGGATCAGCAACTTCATTTATAGTGTGTTGAGGATGGTGTTGCTTTTCTGACCACGCAAAAACCGTGTCAATTGATAGAGAAGGATTTGAATTCTTATTCTGTTCACCTGTTGTTTCGGTGTCGCGATACATATCGGAAATGCCAGAAATAAATAATTTATCACTAACACCAGCAGCAAGTAACTCTAGACCTGTCGCAATACGGCAACCACCACCTGTCCACACAACAATAGCATCAACTCGATTTATATCGTCTGATGGTTGGATTGGTAACGAATAGACAAAAAAAAGAAACCCAGCAATCCACAAAACGACAATACTAAGCACTGATCCCAGAAAAATTTTTAATACTGTGTTAATCTTAATCAAGCTTTATCAACGTTTTTAAAACGGCAAATCGCGCCACTAAAATACTAAGACCAATAATAATAAAAGGGATAATCACAAGCAAGGCTATAAGCGATAAATCTGCTGTGGGCCGCAACATCTCGGGTACCCCAAAATTTGACGTCACATAGTTCAGACCAATAAGGACCGGAAACGCTGCCAAAAAACCAATTAATGCCCCCTTAGAGGCGAGCTTTAAGGCGTGGGCCTGAAATTTACGAGCAATATAACTATTGTGAGCCCCCATGAGTCGTAACACAGCAATACTTTGATAATGCGATGCAAGGCCTACTTTTGTCACTAACATTACGGTAATAGCAACCGTCATCGCTATAATCAATGCAAAAAGATAAGCCACCACTTGTAAAGAGGTTCGCAAAATTAACAAGGTTTCAAGCCACCTGCTATGGGATTCAATACGCACCCCAGCCGCATATTGGCGCAACTTTTGAATCAATTCCGGTACTTCTAAATGAGCATTGGGATCCACATCAATATCAATCAATGCCGGAACAGGAACGTCACTTAACATCTCTGCTTGACCCACCCAGGGTTCAAGCAAACTTAATAGCTGCTGATGCTTAATAGGTTCAACATGGTTAATACCAGGCACAGACTGAAGAAAAGTGACGATATTAGGAATCATCCGCTCCCGATCCAATTCATGCTGCAAGGGGACTTCAATGGTGAGTTTGTGACTCGCCCCCACATGCCAATTTTTCAAGGAAGAACTGATAGAAAACGCCCCCGCAAGCACGAGGCTGAGCAGAAAAACAAGAAGCGCCATGATCATAGGCACAAAGCGCGTCACCGCATCTTGATTTATGGGAATTTCATCAATATTATTTTTGGCTAGCATTAGCATTACTCTATACTCATCATGATTGAAAATGCGGACTTGGACTCTCGAAATAGCCAGCAACTTTTATTTTGACAGCACGCGAATAGCTGGCTCTCTTTAAGAAACACCAAGATAAAATTGAGCCCATAGATCGGCAGGGAGAAATTCGTAGGTTCAGTCACGATGAGTGTAACTTTCTAAGCGCCTCACGTCCCCTACTGATTAAACGGCCCTGATAAAGTTCTAATTCTGGATAAGAGAACTCCGAAATCAAATTTTTATTGTGCGTTGCGACAATCACTGTAGTACCAATTTTATTCAGTTCCTCAAACAATCTTAACAATCGATAACCAGCCTCATAGTCAAGATTTCCGGTAGGTTCATCCGCCAACAATAAGAGTGGCCGACCAATCACTGCACGCGCCACGGCCACGCGTTGTTTTTGTCCATCTGAAAGGATCGCTGGATAGTCGCTCATGTGTTGACCTAAACCAACCCAGTCGAGCAATTCTTTAGCATAAATACGGGAGGATTTTATATCAGAACCAGTAATTTTAAGAGCTAAGGCCACATTATCCAAAATCGTTAAATGGGGAAATAAACGGCAATCTTGAAAAACGATACCAATACGCTGGCGGAACTGAGGTAATTCAGACCGATTAAGCTTTGAGACATCTTTACCAAAAACCCGAACAGTTCCTTCGGTGGACTTTGCTTCCCGATAGATAAGTTTTAAGAGAGAGGTTTTACCTGCGCCACTCACGCCGGTCAAGAAGGTAAATGAACCGACATGAAAAGATTGACTCAGCCCATGCAAGACCGGTGCTCCACCTGGATATACCAGACCAACATGATCAAACCGAACCAACTCAACAGATTGACGACGCGTCGTAGTCAATCCTCCCCCCTATCTATTATCTTATTTTTTCCTATATTGGCTTTTTTTCCTCTCAAGATCCAGTATTTATTTGGGAAAAGAGTGTTTTATGTTCGCCTCTCTACAAAACCACAGACTCTGGGGGGATGACAAAAATTAATATAAATAATATATTGCCTGTTTTTTCCATTAAATCCCTGTTAAATTTATGTGAAAAAATTACTATACTTTATGTATTTTTATGTATTTTTTAAGTTTTTTAGTGAGACTATTATCATAAAAGGTAATGGTTTTTGGGGCGTTATCAAAGCCATTTTCATATTAACAGAGGCTAATCCTAAATGGGTAAGAATAATGGCAATTATTGAACAAATAAAAAAGATTTTTGCTTTCATTCTGGGTAACAGATATCTGGAAAGGTACTTTGTTTATCTCCATATTCTTGAAATTTTCAATACAAAACCCTCTAAAGATGAAATCTCTCACAATTATAAAACACAGCTCATTAAAACGGCATTTATGGAGACACCCCAGCTGCTAGAACAGCTCAACAGCAACTTAGATGGACTTACTGAAGACGAAGCCGATGAACTTCGCGACATCATTGGCCTTAATAAATTAGACAGTAACCTCTCTCCTACTTGGTGGCGCCAGCTATGGGAATGCTATCGCACTCCTTTCAATATATTGCTGTCATTCATGGTGGTTATTTCCTACTGGACCGATGATACTGCGGGGATGACAGTCATTGTTATGATGATTTGTTTGTCCACATTAATTCGTTTTGTGCAAGAGCGTCGGTCAAGCAGTGCTGCCGAACAATTGAAAGCTATGGTGAAGACAACTGCTACCGTCATCCGTCGACTCATTCATAGGGAGGCTGGCACTCTTAATATCAGCCAACATAAACACGAGGTGAATGTCGATCACCTTGTGCCCGGCGATATCATCCATCTGTCATCGGGAGATATGATTCCGGCTGACACCCGAATCTTATTTTGCAAAGACTTATTTATTAACCAAGCCTCCATGACTGGTGAAGCCATGCCTGTGGAAAAATATGTCACCAGTAAAGCAACAGATAATATTTTTGACTTAGAAAATATTTGCTATATGGGAACAAACGTCATCAGTGGCACCGCCCTTGGAATTGTTATTGCTACGGGCAGAAGCACATTTTTGGGAGAATTGACGCAACACATGACTGATTCCAGCAGAGCACCAACCAATTTTCAAACCGGTGTCAATAAAATCAGCTGGACTCTCATTCAATTCACCCTTGTCATGATGCCAATTATCCTGCTGATAAATGGATTTACTAAGCATGACTGGTTTGAAGCATTTTTGTTTGCCGTTTCCGTCGCTGTTGGCTTAACACCGGAAATGCTCCCCATGATCGTCACCACCACACTGGCCAAAGGCGCCACTATTATGTCGAAACAAAAAGTCATCGTTAAACACCTGGATGCCATTCAAAGCTTTGGCGCCATGACCGTTTTGTGCACTGATAAAACAGGTACTTTGACGCAGAATAAGATTTTCCTAGAACGCCATACTGATGCCTGGGGTGAAAATTCTGATCTCGTCCTAGAATATGCCTATCTTAATAGCTTTCACCAAACAGGACTTAAAAATCTACTCGATGTCGCCGTACTGGAACATGTAGAGGTGAACCAAAAGCTCGATCCCAGCCTGAATTATGAAAAGATTGATGAAATCCCTTTTGATTTTATGCGCCGCCGGATGTCAGTCATTGTTGCAGACCAACAGCAGAATCACATTCTCATTTGTAAAGGAGCATTAGAAGAAATGCTCACCGTTTGCTCGCACGTTTATGAGGATGGTCAATCGCAAAAATTGACCCCTCCCATTAAAACTCAAATCATGGAAGTCACTGCTAAACTCAACCAAGAAGGCTTACGGATTGTGGCGGTAGCGCGAAAGATTATTGAGGGATCAACCACTCTCCATGCAGAAATAGATTTGGAACTCCTGGGGTATATCGCTTTTCTGGATCCCCCCAAAGAATCCGCCGCGCCTGCGATTCAATTTTTAAAGAAACATGGCATTGAGGTGAAAATCTTAACTGGTGACAATGAACTGGTCACCAAGAAAATTTGTAAAGACGTCGGTCTTCCCCTCCATGGGATCCTCCTAGGGCATGAGGTGGATTCGTTGAGCGATCGGGAGCTTGCAGAAAAAGCAAAATCCCTGAATGTTTTCGCAAAACTCTCCCCCCTTCATAAAGAACGTATCGTCCGCCTTTTAAAAGAAAACGGAGAGGTTGTTGGTTTCATGGGAGATGGCATTAATGATGCTAATGCCCTGGAAGCTGCCGACATTGGTATTTCCGTGGATTCTGCGGTCGACATTGCCAAAGAATCTGCCGACATTATCATGTTAGAAAAAAATCTAATGATTTTGGGGACCGGCGTACTTGAGGGACGCCGCACCTTTGCCAATCTTTTGAAATATCTTAAAATGGCAATAAGCTCTAACTTTGGAAATGTGTTCACCATCTTAATCACCAGTATATTTCTGCCGTTTTTGCCCCTTATGCCTTTACAGCTGTTGGTGCAAAACCTTCTTTATGATACCTCACAGATTGCCATCCCTTTTGATAGAGTCGATGCAGAGGCGCTGATAAAACCTCTCAACTGGAATTCACCAGAGCTCTTCCGATTTATGCTAATTTTTGGTCCTTTAAGCTCTATTTTTGATATTTTGGCTATCTTAACATTATGGTTTGGCTTTGGCGCTAATTCTCTTGAGCATCAAAACCTTTTCCAGTCGGGATTTTTTATTGAGGGCATTGTCACCCAAACGCTTATCGTGCATTTAATTCGGACTCGCAAAATTCCTTTTATTGAAAGCTCGGCGGCGCCCTCCCTTCTCCTGGCCACCTTTGCCATCATCGCCATCGGGATTTATCTCCCTTATAGTCGCTTTGCCGCGACCCTTGATTTCATCCCAGTGCCACTCACCTTTACTATCTGGCTAGGTTTCATTGTTTTGGGATATGCGGTCACCGTTCAAATGGTTAAATCTTTCTACCAGAAACGCTTTGGCTGGTATCATTAGACTCTCTGGGTATCCCGAAGTCCTATTTTACATCCTGAGTCCCATCCAAAATCAGTGTCAGAGGTGAACCACCTGTTTTATGATTATATTCGCAACGCTGTTGAAATGGTCTTTTAACCTGCAGCTGGCTACCAAGTTCCTGAAGGTTTTGATTATTGCCTCTTGTCACATAATTTTTAAAGCGCGATATAGTCCCTGCGGGCTCTAATTGCATGGCCTTAAAGACATAGCTGACATTACTATTACGAGTTGAATAGATTTCGATCGATTCATTGTGGTTAATCAACTCAGCTGCAGTTTGGCTTAAAACAGGACAGCGCAAAAAAGTTAAATAATTGGCCTGATTGGGTGTGGCAATTTCAGCTTGTAAGACCAGATGTTGATTCTTAACCCCCAATAACTTTTGCCAATCTTGATTGAGATTATAGATACAACTCACTATCCCTGATCTTCTGGACACTTCTTGTCCAGGATAGGATTTAGGTCCATTAAAGATCCCTTGCAATTTTTTGCGCAATCCTACACCGGAAGGACATGGCGTATGGGAGACATAACTCATTTTAGAAAGTGGTCCCGTTTTGTAGGGAGCTCGTTCCGTAGAGCAAGCTGCGTTTGGCAGGGTATTTAAATCTAGAACGGGACAATCCGCATAGACTGTCGTAGCTAATACCGCACTCGCACTCATCATCATCAAAATTTTCGACATTTCCTCACCTATAACCCTGGAGCTTCTATAGGAATGATATATCACTCAAAGGTTAAAGATAGCTGAATATGCTGAAAATTATGATGTATTCTTATATCTAAGCTGCCACAACATTTGGTATTGTTATCATTTTTATTTAAATTAAGCATATTAGTTACTTAACTAATGATGTATTTTGTTTTTTTCTTTAATTTTTTAGTTGTACTGAGCACATTATTCGACACTGCATTATTTTCAACAATTAAGCTAGTCAGATTTAAAATACGCTTAATTTTTTCATATTATGCATCTAATGACTCTTGATATATGGGACTATTACACAACCCAATATATGTACATTCCCGTCGCGTTTGATTATTGATGATTTTGATAAATTCAGGCAGCTGCGATTCCTTAATAGGCTTTTTTGGGCCATAGAGCTTAATAATGTTGCCCGCAAAACAATGTGCTTAAGAATCTTTTTCATTCAATTTTTCGATATAATCATGTTAAAAAACACTATAAGTCGTTATGTGAGAATCATTTTCCCCCATTTCAAGTGGCTCTTTTTGAGGTTGTTCAGCAACTTTATTCTAAGCTTCAGAAAAATAATGTTTGCATTCTTAATAACTTTGGTGTATATAATAGTTTTATTGACGCGGGGTAGAGCAGCCCGGTAGCTCGTCAGGCTCATAACCTGAAGGTCGTAGGTTCAAATCCTGCCCCCGCAACCAATACTAAATTCCTCTGAAAAAATTACCCTCTTTATTCTCTTAAAAATTCAACAATCTTGACTTTTGCCAAAAAGTATTTAAATCTACTGAGTGTACTTACGAAAGATTATAAAATATGCGAAAGAAAAGCATCAACATTACAGGATAAGCTGGCACACGACCCAACGGGAATTTCCGTGTGCCGTTAACAATCCCCTATTTGGATTTAGCGCGGCTAAAGTCATTGATTTATTATCCCCAACCCCCCCGAAGAGACGGCATTATGGCTAGCAGATTTAAGGTGACTTTTATTTTGGTGCGACGCGAATAGTAGACTCTCTTTAAGGAGTACCAAGATAAAAGCGACCCCCAATATGCGAAGCCAGAAACTGATTTCTGTAGGTGTTTTGGGTACATGCTTATGACTATTTGTAAATTTTGCAAGCAAAGGCTGTGCGACTTATGATTCTTATTCAAAATTTAACCAAAAAATTTGGTCACCGTTTTATTTTAGATAACATCAACTATCACTTTCCCGAAGGGGAGAGAATTGCCTTAGTTGGTGCCAATGGAGCCGGCAAATCCACTCTTCTCAACATTATCTGCAACTTGGATGAAGCCGAATCGGGCCAACTGATTAAACCGAAAAAGATGGTTCTTGGCTATCTGCCCCAAGAACCCAATCCAACACCTAAAGACACGATTTTGGAAGAATGTCTTGAGGGGTCTTATGCGTTAAGAGATCTTGAAAGGCGTCGGGATGCTGCTCTTGAATTAATGGGCCAAGACTATACGGATGAACATTATTTTGCCTATGAAAAGCTGGAAGCAGAATTTCAAGAATTGGGCGGTTATGGCCTCTCTTCCGACACAAAAGGTTTATTGATTGGCCTTGGATTTACGCAAGACCACTTTGATCGTTCACCGTTGGAACTATCAGGCGGATGGCGGATGCGTTTGGAGCTAGCGAAAGTCCTGATCAACAAGCCTGACTTTTTGATTTTGGACGAGCCAACCAACCACTTAGATTTACCCAGTTTGATTTGGTTGGAACAATTCTTGCAAACCTTTAAAGGCACCTTGCTGTTTGTCTCGCATGACCGCGATTTGCTGAATCGGTTAGCCACCATTACTCTTCATTTGTTCAACCAAAAACTCACGCCCTACAAAGGAAACTTTGATGCGTTCCTCGATCAATATGAGCAACGCCAATTGTTGAATGCAAACGAGGTGAAAAACATCCAAAATCGTTATGCTGACATTGAAAAATTCGTTGATCGATTTCGCGCTAAACAGTCTAAGGCAGCTCAGGTACGTAGCCGCTTAAAGATGCTCTCACGCTTACGTAGCTTAGAAGAATCAGTGCAAATTGACCAGGACCCAAGCGAAGTTTCAATTCAACTTAGCAATGGCAATCCCAGTGGTAAACATGTGCTCAATCTTAAAGAGGTTGCGATTGGTTACACCAAACCACTCGCCAAAAAACTCAGCCTCAAGATTGATAGAGGGCAAAAGATTGCCATTATTGGTGCCAACGGAATTGGCAAATCAACACTGCTTAAGTCAATCATTCATCAGATTCCCTTTTTAATGGGTCAGGCTGAATTAGGGCATAATGTGCGCATTGGCTATCACGCTCAGGAACAACTTGATTATCTTGATGAAAAGAAAACAGCACTGGAAAATGTGCTTGCCATTAATCCAGAAATCTCTGAACAGCGAGCCCGTTCTCTCCTTGGTGGATTCCTTCTCAGAGGGGATGACGTGTTCAAGAAGCTGTCAATTTTATCAGGGGGCGAAAAAAACCGGGTAGGCTTATGCTGTTTAATCGTGCAAAATGCGAACTTCCTCCTCCTGGACGAGCCAACCAATCACTTGGATATGTCGAGCGCCAATATTTTGGCTAATGCCTTGGGGGATTATGAAGGAACAGTACTTTTTGTTAGCCACAACCGCGCCTTTATTAATGATGTAGCCACTCACATTTTTGCGATGACAGCAGATGGGAGAGGTGGTTTGTTTGAAGGGACATTGGCAGACTATGAATCTCAGGCTTTGTCAGCTGGCTTCCCCAATGTCTTAAAAGCAGATTAATTTCGCCCCCCCTCGGACTTTGATCTGAGGGGGGCAATGAGAACTCAATTCTAGGTTCCATAAAAAGGAGAGTTGAAGAGAGATATGTTCAGAATAAATCTCCAAATAATAATACTTCCCTCTTTTTGTCACTAACAATCTCTGTTATAGTGGCTTAATTTTACTATCCAGCGGCCTATCTCTAGCTTATTTTTTCTTTTGAAGGCACCCCCATGATCCTAACTTATGTCAAACAGATTTGGGAAAAAACACGTCACTCACGCCCGGTGATAGTGAGTGCAGCACTCCTCTTTGTTATCCTGATTGGCTATAAAATCGTCGCTTCCTTCACGGTCTCCATCCTCCCAATTGAGACAAAAGTGGTCGAGGTTGAAACAGCAGCGCTGCACAATATTGCCGTTACCGCTCGATTTATTGGCACCGTGCGGGCACACCACTCCACCACCCTTATTGCCAAAGCAACAGGCACACTTGACTCCCTTCTCAATGCTGGACAATGGGTAAAAAAAGGAACGTTGATTGCCAGAGTTGATAATGCGGATATTGAAAAGTCCTATGAACTCTCAGTTGCTGCCGAAAATATTGCCCAGGATCAGTATAATCGCATCCTCAATCTTGAGAAGAAAGGAGCGTCCAGCAAAGCAGCTGTGGAAGAAAAAAAGCATGCTTTGATTGGGGCGCAAAAATCTTTGGCAGAGGCAAAAATTGCCCTTGATAAAATTTATTTCTATGCCCCTTTTGATGGCGTGATTGGTGTCTTTAAAGCGCGTGAAGGCGCGCAAGTGCAAGAAGCTGATCCGATTGTCAGTCTCTATGACATGGCGAGTCTAATTGTGGAGTTTGATATTCCAGCTTCTCTCTCACTCGCCATTAAAGATCACCAACCAATTCAAATCAATGGCAAAGTATACCCTTTAACCCATGTTCAAAAAATGATCGATGAAGAGACGGGCGCCTGCCCTGCCTACGTCACCTATCCTTGCAATGATTGTTTGATTGGGGCCACCGTAGATGTGGATTTGGTGATTGAACAACACACAGATGTTATTGTTCTCCCCTTTGACGCCATCGTCTTTAAGGACGGGAATATTTTTGTTTATCTCGTGAAAGGAGGCAAAGCCACCCTTATACCCGTTACACTTGGGTTGCGAGAAAAAGACAAAATTGAGGTAACTGAGGGGGTTGCTGTGGGCGATCAAGTGATCGTGGCCGGCCAATCTCGTCTTTATCCCGAGATCGCTGTGACAGTCCATCAAGAAAAATAAAAGTTATGAATTTGACAACCTATTTTATAAACCATCCGGTGACCTCTGTTATCCTGAATGGAATGATTGCGCTGATTGGCGCCTTATGTTTTCACTTGTTGAGCGTCCGCGAATACCCCACAATTACCTTCCCGACAATCACTGTCCGCGCCATTTATCCTAATGCCAGTGCTGAGCTTGTTGAAACGGCTGTCACCAATATTCTAGAAGATAATCTTGCCGGAGTTGCTGGTCTTGATAGCATTACCTCCTCATCCAATCAAGGATCGTGCTTTGTGGAAATGCACTTTGAGATCGGCACCTCCATGGATCAAGCAATGATTTCTGTACGTGATGCAGTGGGGCTGGCCCGAGGTCAACTACCGCAACAGGTTAAAGACCCAGTCATTGAGCGTAAAACTAAATCAGATGGCCCGCCATTTATAGTGATTGCCTTAGAGTCAACGGCGATGGACTTTGGTGCCCTCACTCACTTTGCCAATCTCAATTTACGCAATACCTTTCGCAGTTTGAAAGGTGTGGCATCCTGTGAAGTTTGGGGCCAACCCTATACTTATAAGGTGTCGTTAGATCCCAAACGGCTTTATAGTTTTGGCGTGAATGTTGATGAAATTTTTAACGCTATTAGTCGCAGCAGTTTGTCACTCCCCGTTGGGAAATTTCAAAATGAAACACCTGCAACTCTAAATGCCGACCTTAAAACGGTGACGGACTATGAAAACATTTTGATTAGAGAAAAAGACTTTAATAATGTTCATAAAAAGCAGCATCCTATTTTTTTAAAATCTGTGGCGAACATCAGCCTCACAACCAACGACGAACAATTCAGAGTTAGAATTAATGGCAAGCCTGGCTTATGTTTGGCGATTAATAAAACCTCTGATGCCAACCCGCTTGACATTTCCAGCCTCGTCCAATCCCAAATCAAAGAGCTACAGCAAAATCTGCCGCCTGAGCTTAAAGTTCATATTATCACGGATCAAACGGACTTCGTTCGGGCATCCTTGAAAAACATTCAATCGTCTATTATTGAAGCAATTATCTTTGTGTTAGCTATTGTCTTTTTGTTCTTGCGAAGCATCAGAGCTACTCTCATACCATTGGTGACGATCCCCATTTCGCTGGTAGGCTCTCTGCTGTTCCTCACTCTATTTGGCTTTTCAATTAATATCATTACGCTGCTTGCGATGGTTCTTGCTGTTGGACTCGTGGTTGATGACGCTATTGTCGTATTAGAAAACATCTCTCGCCACATTGAAGCAGGAACTCCTCCCTTAGAAGCCGCCATTAAAGGTGCCCGTGAAATTGGGTTTGCCATTGTTGCGATGACATTAACACTGACCAGCGTCTATGCCCCTATTGCCTTTATTGAAGGGGCGATTGGACAGCTGTTTATTGAGTTTGCTGTCGCTTTGGCGGGGAGTGTTCTGATCTCCGGAATAGTTGCCTTGACGCTCTCGCCTCTCATGTGCGCGACAATTTTGAAGCCGCAGCAACATCATTTCTTGCCCCAGATAGATTATTTTTTTGACCGGTTAATAGAGACCTATAGCACCATATTAACGTTTATTCTGAAGCGTCAAAAAGTTGTCCTCTCTGCTACCGCAGCAGCCATTGGTGCTTCTTTTTTATTGGCCAATCTTCTCCCTCGAGAAATGGCACCTAAAGAGGACCGCGCTCTGATTGGTGTCTACGTGCCACCCATTCCCGGCAAAAACATCACTGCAATGGAACAAAAACTAATTCCTATCGAAACTATGATCAAGTCAACACCTGAAGCAGCTGGCTATCTGAGTTTTATGGGCGATTGGGGTGGTTCCGTTGTGCTTCATTTAAAACCAAAGGCTGAGCGCCATCGGTCAGCGGCGGAAATTGTCGATTCCTTTCGGAGAGAAGCCTCTGCCACGCCTTCTACAGATGTTTGGCCATGGAGCTGGGATTCAGGACTACCTGGACTTGATAATGACTTTGGTGGCGGAGAACTTGCAATCGTTGTTTCAACAACGGACACTTACCGCGATTTGTTTAAAAATGTTGAGACGGCACGCAAAAAGATTGAAGATACCAAGCTATTTGACTCGGTTCGTCACGACCTGAAACTTGACTTCTTAAGTTACACCATTGATCTTGACACCAACGCTTTGTCCAAACTCAACCTCACTCAACAACAAATTGCCAAAACGATTGAGGTATTCTTTAGTGGTGATCAATCCCTTACTTTTTCCAAGGATGGTATTTTGTACCCCGTCAGTTTAGAAGGCAGTAGTAACCCTTGGACATTGAATGAGCTTTACGTCACCAATCCTTCCAGTCAGCGCATCTCTCTCGGATCTGTCGCTACAATGCTACCCGACACCCAACCTAAAGAATTGAAACATTTTAACCAGATGCGCTCAACTACTTTAAACGTTGATTTACCTGTAGGAATTAAAATTGAATCAGCAATGCCCAAGCTGTTAAAATCTCTGACCGAAAATCTCCCCCAATCCTATAAAAAAAGCTGGATTGGGGCGGCCAAGATGTATAATGAGTCGACCTCAACCATGACCATATTATTCCTCCTTGCTGTGGTTTTTATCTTTGCTATTTTAGCCATTCAGTTTGAAAATTTTGTTGATCCGTTGGTTGTGTTGCTTACCGTCCCTCTTGCCTGTTCAGGTGCCCTGGGCGTTGTCTGGGCAGTGGAGCAATCGATGAATATTTACGTTCAAGTAGGTCTTATTACCCTCGTTGGCCTGATCACCAAACATGGCATTTTGATTGTTGAGTTTACCAATCAGTTGCGCACTCAAGGAATTCCATTGATTGACGCTGTCAGGCAAGCAGCAAAGCTTCGTCTACGTCCCATCCTTATGACCTCAGGCGCGATGATCTTTGGCATCATCCCTCTTGTGCTGTCAAACGATGCCGGATCTGAATCCCGCCGAGCCATTGGCGCTGTATTGCTGGGTGGCCTCAGCCTTGGCACATTATTCACTCTCTTCCTCCTCCCAACCCTTTGTTATGTGATTAAGTCCTTGGTGGAGAAACAACCATCAACATGGGAAGAGAAATAATGAACATTTCACTCTACCCCTTCCGTTCGACCATTTTTTGTTTGATCGCGCCAATGGCTTTGGCAGGGTTGAGACCTTTGGGGCAAGTGTTAGTACAATTCATGATGGTGTGGCAACGATAGAGCTTGAAGGGATCTTCTAAATCATCCAGTCGTTCGCCTGTGTGATCATCCCGACTATCAGCAATCCAACGATAAGATTGCAGCAATGTTGCTGGGCCCAAATATTTCTCGCCATTCCACCAATAGCTTGGACAGCTGGTTGTGCAGGAAAAACACAAAATGCATTCCCACAAACCGTCGAGTTTGGCACGTTCTTCTTCGCTTTGAAGGCGTTCACGTTCTGGTGCGGGAGTGTCGTTTTGCAGCCATGGCTTAATCGACGTATATTGGGCATAAGCGATTTTGAGATCGGGAATTAAGTCTTTAATAACAGACATATGGGGCAATGGATTGATTTTAATCGTGCCTTTCACCTCTGCGATTGGTTTGGTGCAGGCAAGAGTATTGGTGCCATCAATATTCATTGCACAACTGCCGCAAATTCCTTCGCGGCAAGACCGACGGAAGGCGAGCGTTGTATCCACTTCGTTTTTGATTTTAATTAGCGCATCCAAAACCATTGGACCGCAATGATCCAGGTCGATGTCATAGGTATCATAACGCGGATTTGCATCAGGGGTGGCATCCCAGCGATAAACTTGGAATTGTTTGACGTTCTTTGCATCTTTAGCAGCAGGGTAATGTTTACCATCCAAGACACGGGATTTTGCGGGCAATCTAAATTCAGCCATTTGCGAACAATTCCTTTAGTAAACACGTTTTGCTGGGGGAATGGGATCAATCTCATTCGTAAGAGTGTGGAGAGTGACCGGACGGTCATCTAACTTAACATTTTGATCATTTTCCAACCAACTTAGTGTGTGCTTCATCCAATTTTGATCATCGCGCTCTGGATAGTCTTCCCGCGCATGGGCTCCGCGGCTTTCTTGGCGGTTTAAGGCCGATGCCAATGTTACCGTTGACTGAGCCAGAAGATTATCAAGTTCCAACGCTTCCATCAGGTCCGTATTCCAAATTAAAGATCGGTCATTTATTTCTAGTTTAGCCATTTGATCCTTAATATTTTGTAACTCGCGGGTTCCTTCACTCAACAATTTTTCGTCACGGAAGACAGCACAGTGCTTTTGCATTGCTCGTTGCATGCCCAGCCGAATGGCCCCTGCTTTTTGATCGCCGTTGGCTTGGCGAATTTTATCCAAACGTTCCAGCGCTTTATCCTCTAAACCTTCAGGCAAAGTATCATGGGGCCTATTAGGTTCAATTAACTCTTTAGCTCTAAGAGCAGCAGCTCTGCCAAAAACAATCAAATCCAACAGCGAGTTTGTTCCTAAACGATTAGCACCGTGCACAGAAACACAAGCAGCTTCTCCAATCGCCATCAAGCCCGGCACAATTGTCCCCTTTCCATCTTTCATTACTTCCGCATGATAGTTGGTTGGAATCCCTCCCATATTATAATGCACTGTCGGCAATACCGGAATCGGATCACGCGTCACATCAACACCAGCAAAAATTTTAGCGGTCTCAGAAATGCCCGGCAATCTTTCATGCAATACTTGGGGATCAAGATGTTCTAAATGAAGGAAAATATGATCCTTATGAGGGCCTACTCCTCTTCCTTCCAAAATTTCCACCGTCATCGCCCGACTCACCACATCACGTGAGGCCAAATCCTTAGCATTTGGCGCATAACGTTCCATAAATCGTTCGCCTGCACTGTTCGTAAGGTAACCACCTTCACCACGCGCGCCTTCAGTAATCAGGCAACCGGAACCATAAATACCTGTGGGGTGAAACTGAATAAATTCCATATCTTGAAGCGGCAAACTAGCACGCAACACCATTGCATTGCCATCACCAGTACAGGTATGGGCGGAAGTACAGGAAAAATACGCTCGGCCATATCCACCTGTTGCCAACACAACAGTGTGCGCTTGAAAACGATGAATTGTCCCCTCTTCCAGGTTCCAAGCAATAACACCACGGCAACGGCCCTCTGAATCCATCATTAAATCCAGGGCAAAATACTCAACAAAAAATTCTGCTTCGTGCTTTAAACATTGTTGATAAAGCGTATGAAGAATCGCATGTCCAGTGCGATCAGCCGCGGCACAAGCACGCTTAGCCATTGCCTCACCTTTGCGAACTGTATGCCCACCGAAAGGACGTTGATAAATTTTTCCTTCCGGTGTACGTGAAAAAGGAACGCCAAAATGTTCCAACTCTACCACCGCTGGAATCGCATTGCGGCACATATATTCGATGGCATCTTGATCACCCAACCAATCAGAGCCCTTGATAGTATCGTAAAAATGATACCGCCAGTCATCGCCATCACTCATGTTATTAAGGGCAGCACCAATCCCTCCTTGCGCAGCAACAGTGTGGCTACGCGTTGGGAAAACCTTTGTCACACAGGCCGTCTTTAACCCTGCAGCTGACATACCTAAGGTTGCCCGCAAGCCAGCCCCGCCAGCACCAACAACAACGACATCAAATTTATGATCGATAATTTTATAAGAGTCTGCCATCACTTGCTACCTAAGAATGCAATTTTAATCAAGAAAAAGAGAGATAATACAGGAATGGAAATCATCAAAAATTTCAGGATTAACAAGCTTGCATAGCGCCAAAAAGCCGCATGAACATAATCTTCGATAATCACCTGAATCCCCAAAACTGCATGGAAGGTTACAGCTGAGATAAATAAAAACATCCCAGATGCTGTCCAAGGATTGGCCAGCCAAGTAACCACATCAGCATAAGAATCGTCACCATGATAAGAAAGGCTGCACACTAGCCACAGCCCCAAAACAATAAGGGCAACTGCAGAGATTCTTTGGTAAACCCAATGGTTAACACCATCGTGAGCTGAGCCTAGACCTTTTACCTTCGCCAATGGCGTTTGAAAATCTCTTTGTGTCATTTAATACTCATCCATGTTAGTAAGGTCAGCAACACAGCAGCAATCACAACTGTCCATCCTGTTACGTGTACCGCGCGGAGTGAAAAGCCATATCCTAAATCCCAAGCCAAGTGGCGAATTCCATTAGCAAAATGATAATAAAATCCTAAAAGACACAGCCCTAATACAAGTTGACCGAACCAGCTTTTGAAGAAGATAATTGCTTCAGCAAAAGAGTCAGCTCCCATGGCAATAGCCCCTAGCCAATAAAGAAAGAAGAAGATGCCCAGAGACAGACCTATCCCCGTCACCCGATGGGTAATTGACAGAACTGAGGTAATTTGTGGTTTATAGACTTGTAAATGCGGCGAAAGAGGACGAAGGTTTGGCTGTGATGACATTAAACTAATTAAAATTAATGAATAACTTTAATTAGTTTATAACGTCCCCCCCAAAAGGTCAACAACCATCGAGAGAGATTTCGAGCTCAACGCATAAAGAGTGTTGCTTGTTGTCGGACCCTCACCCTACTTTCCTGAGTATTGCTCTGTTAGCTCTTGGGCGCGGGCTTCCTCGATCTTGTCAAACAATCGGAACGGTGCCTGCAATTGGTGATCTTTGGCAAAATAGCTAAAATTAACACTTGCGGCGAAGGGTGTTTGGGCTAACTGATCTGCTGCTGGGTCATTAAGTAATGTGAGAATCTTTGCTGCTGCTTCTGGAATAAAGGGATAGCTAGTAACCGCAAAAACCCGCAGCAAATGCAAGCAATGGATGAGGCTAATCATCGCGCTCGTCGGATCTGTCTTCGTCACCGTCCATGGTTCTTTGGTCGTGATGTATTCATTTCCCAACACCCAAAGGGATCGTAAAGTTTGCGCCGCTTGACGGAATTTCATCTGTTTCAGATGCTCTCCCAATTCGCTGACATGTGCCTCTACATTTTGCAACAAAGCTTGATCCACTTGCTCTGGCTGCAATTGCAGGGGCACTAAACCTTGATAATATTTTTGGAAAAGTGACAAAGTACGGTTGGCAAAATTTCCGAGAATATCAGCCAAATCCTTATTAACGACCGAAGCAAATAGGCTAAAAGAAAAATCAGAATCTGATGTTTCCGGACAGTTAGCCAACAAATAATAGCGCCAATAATCAGCGGGGTACAAATCCAGCGCCACATCGGTAAAAATACCACGCTTTTGACTGGTAGAAAACTTACCTTTATCATAAGTTAACCAGTGGAAGCCTTTGATATAATTAACTTGTTTGAATCCCATATCCGCGGCAAATAAGACGGCTGGCCAGAAAATCGCATGAAACGGCACATTATCTTTGGCCATAAACTCAGTGTATTGCACGTCCTGATTGGCCATCCACCACTCTTTCCACTGATCTGGCTTATCTGTTGTCGCTGCCCAATCTTGAGTCATACTAATATAACCATTGGGGGCATCAAACCAAACGTAAAATACCTTTTCCTCATACCCTTCTTTAGGAACAGGAACCCCCCACTTCAAGTCGCGCGTAATACAACGCGGTTGCAAGCCTTCATTCAGCCATTTCTTGGCAATGCCCTTCACCACATCAGGCCATTGGAGTTGATCCGACACCCAGTCTTTCAATTGATCTTCAAGCTTACTTAAATCTAAAAAGATATGTTTGGTTGCTGTCAGCTCGATATTTTTGCTGCCGCTAATGCTTGAGTAAGGATCAAGCAGATCTTCGGGATCTAATAAAGTGCCGCAGCCATCACACTGATCGCCTCTTGCCTTTTGATAGCCACAATGGGGGCAGGTTCCCTCCACATAGCGATCAGGCAAGAAACGCTTATCATCAAAAGAATAATATTGACGAATTTCCTTTTCCTCAGCAAAACCATTTTTCTCTAAATGCGAGAAAATATCCCTCGTTAATTGATGATTTGAAGGAGCAGAACTCCGACCAAAATAATCAAATTGAATCCCAAAACGCTCGTAGATTCCCTTTTGCACCTCAAACATTTCGCAGCAATATTGCTCAATCGGTTTACCCGCCTCTGCTGCCGCAATTTCAGCTGGCGTTCCGTGTTCATCTGTTCCGCAGATATATAATACATCTTTACCATCTTGACGCAAAAACTTGGCATACACATCAGCTGGCAAAATTGATCCAATCAAGTTCCCCAAATGTTTAATGCCATTAATATAGGGAAGCGCACTGGTGATTAAATAACGTGTCATTTGTTCTTTCATATCTTTTTTAAAAACTTACACCCACCATAACTTTAAGAGAAAATTAGGGCAACAAACTTATATTATAGTGAGGTAGTTTTTAAAAGGAGTCTTAAAAGATGGATTTGCACTTAACTGATAAAACAGCTCTTGTGACAGGATCAACAGCGGGAATTGGCCTTGCTATCGCCAAAAGTCTTGCCACTGAAGGAGCCTCTGTTTATGTCAATGGCCGCACCCATGAGCGTGTGACCACTGCCATTCACCAAATACGACAGCATTGCCCTCGGGCTATTCTCTTTCCTTTTGTCGCCGACCTCAGTCAGGCAGAGGAAGTTAGAAAAGTTGAGTCTCAAGTGCAAAACATTGATATTCTCGTCAACAATCTTGGTTACTATGAACCCAAAGAATTTGGCGATATCACTGATGACGATTGGCTAAAAATGTTTAACGTTAATGTCATGAGTGGCGTCCGTTTGAGCCGTTATTATCTCCCCAAAATGCTGGCTCAAAATTGGGGACGCCTCATTTTTATTTCGAGTGAATCAGCTATCGCCATTCCTGGTGAAATGATCCATTACGGCATGTCAAAAACAGCCCAACTTGCTATTTCACGGGGACTTGCTCAACTCACCACTGGCACCAATGTCACGGTGAATAGCATCCTCCCCGGCCCCACTCGGTCTGAAGGCGTTGAACAATTCCTTGCCAATATTGCCATTCAACAAAATAAAACAGTCGCTCAAATTGAGACTGAATTCTTTAAAAATGTCCGTCCGAACTCTTTGATTAACCGTTTTATCAGTGTGGATGAGGTTGCCAATCTCGTAACCTATATTGCAAGTCCCTTAGCCGCAGCCACCAATGGAGCAGCACTTCGTGTTGAAGGAGGTTTAGTGAATTCGGTGTTTTAAACAAGGGCGAGATAGGGGAAGATATTTCATTTTCGCAAGTGGGGCAATGTCCCCCGCCCAAAAAGAGCATAAGCTATAAGGGGCGGATAAACACAATAACCACAAATTGATAGGACAGATTTAAACACTCAACAGCTTCTTAGTGTTTAAGTTTGTCAATTTCTTTTATTGACACAAATGGTTTATTTGAACTATTGTACTATCACAGTACTACAACAAGACAAAGAAACTGCATGGAAGACGATCATCATCACATAAAGCCAATTGAATTGGCCGAGGCGTTATTTCTGCTGGAGACAGAAGATGAAGTACATCGCTTCTTAAAAGATCTTTGTACCCCCCAAGAAATAATAGCCTTGAAGGAACGGTGGCGAGTTTGCCAGTACCTTGAGGCTGGAAACTTATCCTACCGCGACATTCACCGCCTGACAGGGGCAAGTCTCACTACCATTGGTCGTGTGGCGCGCTTTTTAAAGGAAGAGCCCTATCAAGGGTACCGCCTTGTCTTAAATAGGATAAATAAGAAAAATGGAACTAGCTAAATTAATCTCAATTATGAACGTCGTTGGATCTGTGCGTCTAACTTCTACAAAAAAAATGAATTTGCAGAAGGTATTTATACAGGGTCTAATATTTATTGCCACTTCAGCGCAATCTGCCACTATTCAACCTCCTCACAAAGTGTATATCAGTAAAATTGCGGATCACCCTGCCCTAGATGCTACCACCAATGGAATCGTCGCTGCCTTAGAAATAAAAGGGTATAAACAAGGCAAAAATTTGGACTTGCGAATCGAATCAGCCCAAGGAAATCCAGCTCTCGCTCAACAGATTGCTGCCAAATATAGTAATCAAAATCCTGCTGTAGTTGTGGGTGTGGGGACGGTCACTGCGCAAAGCTTTGCTAAACATGCAGCTTCTAAAAAGGTAAAATTAGTTTTTAGTTCCATCACAGACCCACTAAAATCTGGTCTTGTCCAAACCATTACGGCACCCAACAATAATACTTCTGGCGTTTCCAACTATATTGATCTACTGCCTCAGCTTGAGTTGTTTAAAAAACTGCAACCATCGCTGAAAAAGCTTGGTTTTCTCTATAACCCTGGAGAGGCAAACTCCGTTATCTTAAAAGAAAAACTGGAAGAACTTTGCCCTCAATTAGACTTGATTCTCATTTGTCAGGCCGTTAACAAAACCGCCGATGTAGCCCAAAATGCAACGAAGCTTGCCCAAAATTCGCAGGCAATCTTCATCAGCAATGATAGCACAGCTCTTAGCAGCCTTCAAAGCGTCATCAAAGCTGCAACTCGCGCCAAAATCCCAGTGTATGTGAGCGATACAGATGCCGTTGCCCTGGGAGCGGTCGCGGCTCTTGGGCCAAATCAATACGAGATAGGATTGCAAACTGGTTATATGATCGCGCGCCTCCTTAATGGCGGTGATATAGCCGTAGAACAGATTGAACTTCCCCACAAAACCGATCTTTACCTCAACGTGGACGCTGCTGCCAGAATTGGTATTATAATTCCTGAAGAGCTCACTAAATTAGCCACCAAAGTGATCGGGGGAGCAAACTCATGAGCGGCGCTGAATTCCTCACCAGTCTAGAAATCGGCCTGATTTACGGCGTTGTTGCCGTGGGCATTTTCCTTACTTTCAGGATTATTGATTTTCCCGATCTCACCTGTGATGGCAGCTTTACTTGTGGGGCTGCCACCGCTGCGGTAGCGTTGAAGGCGAGCCTCTCTCCTCTCACTTCCTTGCTATTAGCCGCAAGTGCTGGGGGTCTTGCCGGTCTTGCTACTGGTATTTTATATGTTAAGTTCAAAGTGACGAACTTGTTATCCGGCATTCTGGTTGCCTTTATGCTCTATTCCCTTAATCTCAAGATAATGGGCGGTATTCCCAATATTACGTTGATGAACGAGGGGACCTTGTTCGTGGGATCAAATGCCCTCATGCTGTTGATCGCTATTAGCCTGGGAATAGGGAGCCTGCTAAGCTATTTGTTGGCAACGGATTTTGGGTTAGCATTACGCAGTATTGGTCAAAACCAACAACTCGCTAAGGTGATGGGGGTTCGCCTCGCGAGTTTTACCGTCGCTGGCCTTACCTTAAGCAATGCGTTGATTGGGTTGGGGGGTGGTCTTTATTGCCAACACCAAAGCTTTAGTGATGTATCTTTGGGGATTGGCACCGTTATTATTGGCTTGGCTGCCGTGATGATTGGAGAAAAATTGCTGCCATTCCGCTCGCTTTGGTTAAATGTATTCGCCTGCTTTTTAGGATCAATTGTCTACCGTCTGCTGATTGCTTTAGCCCTTCACAGTGAATGGTTGGGATTGGAAACGTCTGACTTAAACTTAATCACTGGCCTGGCTATCCTCGCCATTATGGTATTGCCACAGCTAAAAGGAAAAAGCACATGCTCTGCCTAAAAGATATCAGTGTCACCATGGGGCACGGCACTATACTGGAACGCCAAATTTTAACAGACCTCAATTTGACCATTAGGCGCGGCGAATTTGTGATTTTAATTGGCGGCAACGGCGCTGGTAAATCAACGTTGTTTAATGCGATTTCAGGTGCCCTTGCTGTTGACTCTGGCAGCATTACTTTGGACAATACAGACATCACTAAATGGTCGGTAGAAGAACGCAGTCCCGCCATAGCAAAAGTCTTACAAGACCCACGCATCGCCACGATTAGCAACATGACCATCGAGGAAAATTTAAGCTTTGCCTATAAGCGAGGCCAATCCCGTCGTTTTGCTCGCCACAAAAATAATGCGCGGCGTGAAATCTTCATCGAGAAATTAGCAATGCTTGGCATGGGCTTGGAAAAACGTTTAAATGAGCTCACCGGTAATTTATCCGGCGGCCAACGTCAAGCTTTAAGCTTAATCATGGCATTGATGAGTGAGTCAAAAGTGTTGTTGCTCGATGAAATCACTGCTGCTCTTGATCCAACAATGGCTAAGGTGATGATGGAATTAACCACTCGCATTGTTGCTGAAGAACAGCGCACCACCTTGATGATTACCCATAACACCGCGCACATGACCCACTATAGCGATCGCACCCTACGCTTAGTAGATGGTCAAGTGGTAGCAATTTGAGGAAGGAGCCAAACCATTTCTCCTTTTGAGACCAACATAATCACGATTTTTGGGGCACACGGCAAAGACTGGCTGAGAGCTCTTCCTACCCTGGTCTCAGCTTGCGCCTCCCAATGGCAACTTAAACATCTAGTGGCATTTCCCAATCTTACCAATAATTATGTGATGTCTGGATTACAAGGTGACCAGCCTATTATTCTTAAAATCGGAATTGATCAATCGGCCATCGAAAAGGAAGCCGTTTGCCTTCAAAGCTTTGCTGGTCAGGGATGCGTGAAATTACTGAAAAGTGATTTGAGGCGGGGCGCTTTGCTGTTGGAATGCGCCAATCCTGGGCATTCTCTAAAATCCTTTTTTCCTAAAGAAGATCATCTGGCAATCCAGGCAACGGTGCAAGTAATGCAACAATTACACAAAGCCCCTTTCTCTACCCGGCAGTTTCCTTCCCTTGTCCAATGGCTCCACGAGCTGGACAAGGAGTGGGAATTGCCGGCTAACTACTTAGAAAAAGCACGTCATCTCAAATACCAGTTACTGGCAACTCAAGGTCCTCCTGTCCTGCTTCACGGGGATCTGCATCATGATAATATCTTAGCTCACAATCAGAGGTATGTTGCTCTCGACCCGAAAGGTGTGATTGGGGAGTCGGCGTATGAGGTGGGGGCGTATTTACGCAATCCAATTCCTGACTTAATGCAGCATGGGGATGCGAAAGATATTATTGCAAGACGAATTCAAGGCTTTGCGACTGAGCTTTCACTTAATCCGCAACGTCTGGCGCAATGGAACTATGTCCAGGCGGTTTTATCTGCGTGCTGGAAGATTGCTGATGGTCTCTCACCTCAGCCATTCCTGGCGTATTTAGAAATTATTGAGGAAGATTAATTTTTACACAACGATGACGAATACCATAATTTCCTTTCAAAGAATAGCAAGCGAAACCACATTTTTGATAAAATCCCAGCCCTCCTTCATCAGTCTCTGCCATAATTCTGATGGGTTGGAACAAACTGATGACTTTTCATTCACCATTACTCATTCCGCCAAACGAATATAGCGACGCCCTAGACGTAATGTCTCAACACCGGGTTTAGCACACAGCCCCTTTGCTTTGATTTCAAGGGTAAATCCGGCTGCCTCAGCCACGCGAATGCTGGCATAGTTTTCCTCATCCATCACAATAGACAGACGCTTCAACCCCATTTCTTGAAAAGCATACTCCACTAAAGCATTCACCATCTCAATGACAAAACCTTGGCCATGTGCCGATTTTTTACACCAATACCCGATTTCCGCAGAACCTGTTTTCCAATCAAGCTTATGAAAACTGGCACTACAAACAAGCTTCTCTTCATAAAAACTTATAAAGTGAAACTCGTCTCTTAAAATAAACTTAGCATAAAACTCCCGTGCAGTTTTTTCCAAATCTTTGGGAGTTTTGACGTAGTGAGTCCATTCAAACCACTTCTCAAAGAGTTGACGTGATTCCTCTATTGCCTCAAACATTTTGGCGCCATCTCCGGGCTGCACAGGGCGAATCACTAGACGCTTGGCCGTAATAGAAAGGGGCAGATCGAGTAAAATTGGCTCTTGGATCATCCTAAATCTCTTTTTTGGTGATTTTAGTTGGCCAGTTGAGATTTTATAGTGCAGTTTTCTCTGGGTAATAGATTTGAATAGCGTCGACACTGACAAGCTCTAGCTCAGGGTATCGAAAGGCTGTTAATTTTCCCCCGAAAACACAACCCGTATCGATATTAATGGTGTTATTCATCCACGTTGCTTCTGGAACAACCGTATGCCCATAAACAACTAGTGTCTCTCCTTGATAGTCTTCTGCCCAAGGTGAACGAACCGGCAGCCCAAACTCATCCACTTCTCCTGTCGTTTGACCATAGAGGCAAAAGGCCCGAATGCGGGGTGAATCTTTACCTATGTGATCTTCTTTGAGCCCAGCGTGCGCCACAGCTAATCTTCCCTTATCAAATACATAGTGGGGAACTAACTGATTTAGAAAATCAACTACTGAAGAATTAAAAGATTCATCTTCCTTGGCCAATTGGTCGAGAGTTTCTTTCAATCCATGTAAAACTTTTACATCCCGCCCTATGAGTTTACGCTTAAGCTTATCATCATGATTACCACAAACACAAAACGCTATTCCACTCCAAACAGCCTCCATAACAAGTCGCAATACATCGGGAGAATTGGGGCCACGGTCCACTAAATCTCCCACAAAAATCAGCCGTCTTCCCTTTGGATGCGAGACTTGAATTTTATTGCCTTTTTCAAAGGTATAACCCAGCTTCACTAACAAGGTAACCAACTCGTCAAAGCACCCATGCACATCTCCAATAATGTCAAAAGGGCCATACTCATCACTTTTATCAATTGTTGATAACTGGGTCTGGATATTATCCATGGTACTCAAAATCTCTCTATTGCTTTAAAATTTTTGAATCAATTGCTAATTATTTCTTTCCATAAGAGAACTTAAAATTGCATCAAAATCACCTCTTTAGGTAATTAATTTACTAAACTCTTTCAAATATGCCATACTACCCTCATTTTCCAAGGGGTGATGACACACAGCTTCTAACGGCCAACCATGAATATCAACAATATAGGCAGCATAATAATTAGGGTGATATTCTTCTCTAATCCCAGGCTTGCCATTATCCATAGCTCCTAATTTTAGAGCATTCTCATACCATCTATCTATTGCTAACCGCTCAGGAGCATGGAAAGCTATATGAAGACCTAACTTTCTTCTTTCGGAGAGGGAAGGTAAAGCACCGACAGCTGTTATCCAGAAGAACTTGCTATGTTCTGTTCCATATCCAGCCGTACTCTTAAAGGTCATAAATCTTTTAATATTTAAAGGTTCTAAAAGGCTATCATAAAACTCTAATCCTTTTTGGAAGTCGTCTACAAACAGAGATACATGATCCAGCATTTCTTCCCTCCTTTTGGGTAAAACCTATTCCTGGCAGGTGATAAGATTACCTTTATATTTATAGTCAGCCCTTGAAGACAGGCAATAGTATAAGCCGTCCCTTTTGAGAGCATCGCCACATTGGCAGAAGGTTGTTCCCTTTATTCTTTCTGTAAAAGCGGCTCGATCTCTCGCGATAAGAAATACTAATGATAGAAGTCAACGAAGATAATTTCCTATAATTTTAGCCAATGGAAAAACATACAGACCAAGAGATATTAATAAAAGAATAACTCCTCCTATTATTAAGTAAGCACGCGTTTTTTTAGAACTTATTTTTTCTAAAGGAGGGGGAGCTAGTTCTTTAATACTATTATAAAGATTATAATAGGTGGCTAGAACTTCTTTCTCGGTTACTCTTTCTTTAGAAGGCAAATAAATGATTTTAGTAAGTTCAGTTGCTACATGCAATTTCATCTCTGTAAGAGCTTCTGCGCGTTCAATTATCTTGCTAGGAATTTCTGATATAGCCATCTCTTACTCCTCAAAGGGCGAAAAACCCTTTATTTTTATTACCAATAGTTTTATGTCTATGAGGTGCGGCCACTTTCGCTATGCAATAATCTCCACTTACCGACATTTTAAGAATATAAGCTTGATTTGCTGATGGGCAACGTTAAAACATATCTTCTCATAACGCCCCTTTTAAAAGAAGTTCGCCGCCAATTAAGCTTTCTTAAAAGTTAGTTCCTCCTTGCGGAGAAGCTCAAAAATATTATAAGTTTCCCCTTAAATATTTTAACAATTTGCTGCCTCTTGGTCTTTTTCCTGCAATCTATCTGTATGGAAAAAGTTGTTGAGGTCACTAACAATCTGAAATCTTAAAGATGACCCCGGGGAGACTTGATAAATCTCATATTTATTTTGGATAGATTGAAAGCTGTCTTGATGGGGCTATTATTGGACAATGGCAGTCTTAGCTATATTATCTGTCTCTGGTATGGAGGGTACTCAGCAAGGAAATAGCAGATAAAAATAGTGGAATCATGAGAGAAGTAATCCAATGCCCTCAACTACATACCAAGATTTTTTAAGTAAAATAAAATGATGTGAGGATGAATAATTTAATGAAATGATATCACTCTCATCCAATTAAAACTGTTTCGCTCAATTTGAATTATATTACAATTATAATAAAGATTTAATTTTTAAACACCTTTTTAATAATCTTATTTTTTCTTAATGCGAGAGAGTTTTTCTATTATCCTTCCTTTAAAGGACAAACCCAGATAGTTATAGCGGCTTGCTATTATAAATGAATAGATCGAACTGAAAAAGAGGCAGCTCTACTACTAAAAATGGCAGAGCTTTATCGTTAGACCTCTTTTGAAACAGTCGCCTTTTGCGCCCAGACGTCGCTAGATTTTAACTCGTAAGCTTCATTTACTTTTATAAACTCCCCATGCTCGTCAAAATTTTGCTAGTCAGAGAAACAAAACTCTCGACTTCAAAAAAGGTCTGTTAGTTAGCACTAATAATTTGAGCCATCAACTGGCTGCGCATGACAACTCCTTCTGGTGCAGTCTTGCTTTGAGCGAGCTTTACAAAAATTTCACCTGCTTGAGCTTTATCACCTTTTTGAAATAAAAGAGCCCCTTTTAATTCCAAGACGAGAGGTGCAAGGGAAGAGTGTTCTTGATCAATCGCATCCAACTCTTTCAGCAAAGTTTCAAAGTTCACTTCAGATTGCTCGCTTTGGATCACCACTTTTTGATAGGTGGCCAAATCATGCCAAACCGAATCAATATTTTTAGTATTAAGAATATCTTGATAAAGTTTCAGAGCCTCTTGTTTCTGGCGTGCATCCCCTAAACTCAAAATACCTGCCTCATTAACTTTAGCAAGAATATCATAAGGAGCAACCGTGCTTGTCGCCAAACTTTTTAAAACGCTAAGTGCCTCACCATGGCGATCTTGTGCCGCATAGTCTTGAGCACTAATCAAAACATCCGAAGCTTTGCTGCGTTTGTTATAGTCGTATTGGTTCCACAAATTATATCCGACAAGGCAAGCAAGTCCCATAATAATAAAGCCGGTAAGGGCTTTACCATAACGATTCCAAAGATTCATATATTTTTCATGACGAATATCGCTTTCGACTTCTTCCATGAATTCATCAAATTTTTCGGCCATAAAACCCCCAGGGTGAACGTTTTTAGTGATTTTTTATTTCATCATACTGTACTATAACTAATGTAGAAATTAAATTATATAGATTTTAAATGACTTTGGATCCCATTTACACTCAAACAACAAATTTTGTTAAAGTGACAGTTTTTCCCATTTATTTGGAAAATCAATCGTCGCCTGAAGAAAATCACTATCTTTGGGCTTACCATGTCCACATTGAAAATTTAGGGACGGAGACAATCCAGTTGCGTTCACGCCATTGGACGATCACCGATGCGTATGGCAGGCGTCAGGAAATCCGTGGTGGTGGCGTGGTTGGTGAACATCCAACGATTAAACCAGGAGCGGCTTTTGAGTATACAAGCGGCACTCCGCTGTCCACACCGTCAGGAATTATGATGGGTCAGTATGAGATGGAAAAAACCCAT
>NZ_JQAK01000001.1:612821-645250 GCF_000757605.1 Candidatus Paracaedibacter symbiosus
CCAATGGAGAAACTTTTTTTAGTCGATATTCCAGCTTTTTCTCTGGATAGCCCCCATCAACCCATCCTTTTAAATTAATAAAAGCATAGAGTAAAAAGTCATGAACCTCAAATTTTCCGAACAACAGCCCAATCAACAATCAAAACCTTCGCGCGCGCAAGCAGAAGAAGCGGTACGCACTTTATTGCACTGGGCGGGTGACAACCCAGATCGTGAAGGGTTGACAGAAACGCCAAGTCGCGTGGTTCGAGCATTTGAGGAATATTTTGCAGGTTACGCCACTAATCCCAGTGAGTATTTAGCCCGAACTTTTGAGGAAGTGGGAGGCTATGATGAAATTGTCCTCTTACGCGATATTCGTTTTGAATCACACTGTGAGCATCACCTGGCTCCTATTATCGGCAAAGCCCATATTGCCTACTTACCAACCAATCGTGTAGTTGGCATTAGTAAACTTGCCCGTGTCGTCGACCTTTTTGCAAAACGTTTGCAAATTCAGGAAAAAATGACCGCCGAAATTGCCGATGCCATCCAACAAACGTTAAACCCATCCGGCGTTGCTGTCATTATTGAAGCTACTCACCACTGCATGACCACCAGAGGTGTCCATAAACATGGTGTCACCATGACGACCAGCAAAACGACTGGCGTGTTTAAAAAAGATGCGGCGCTTCGCCGTGAGGTTTTATCAATGATTCAAGCACGGCATACCGGGGATTAGACCAGCCCCTCTTTAAGAGGTAATTTTATTAACCATTAAGTGACATTTTTTTGCAATAATATCTATTAATATTTCTTTTTGACTAACATAGTTACTTGTGATCTGATTCTAGTAGGAATGTGAAGTCTTTCATTGATCTCACATATATATTACTTCTTTAAGATAGGTAGAGGGAGATGGTTAGATATATAATATTATTTTATCTGAGTATGATTGGCTTTTATGCTTATAGTGCGCAAGTAGAACCATATGGAGAATCCCCGTCACAAAGAAATTACGCCGGTGACGGGAAAGGAAGCCCTTCTTTTTTGCAATCTCCCCCCACTTTCTCAGAAACACCGGTTGTTGAACCACAACCTAAAAGTATGCTCAATATTGTGCATCAAAATAGGGAGTTTTTATCTAATCAGCACCCACCTCTTGCTCCATTACTCGATGATTATTCTCCTCTTACTTCGGCTCCCCCGCTTGAGCTGGATGAGCATTCATCCTTAGAAACTTGGGAAATAATCGGAAGTCAGAATCTGCAGCCACAAAAAAAAGATCCTGAATCAAAAGGAATCTCTCATCTGGTTAATAAAAATTTAGAACTATTGCGGGAAAATACCACTCTCAGATGGCAACTAGAACAATCACGCCGAAAAAAAGCTCAACTTGAGCAGGTGTTGATTCAGTTACAAGCAGGCATCCCCTCTAAAAACTTTGATTTACAATTTTTGCATATCACCTTAGAGGACATCAAAAAAATACTAATCGAGCAAGAAGGTATAGTCAAAGACATGGATCATAAGCAAGATATCTTAAGTGAAGATATCTATAGCTTAAAAGATGAGCTTAAGAAGCAGGCAGTTAACGTGGAGGTCGGCAAAAACCATCCATTACGGACTTGGTTACTCAATATTCGCTTTTTTTCCTGCGCAACTGCTGGAGTGGGAGTTGGGATGGCAACTTATGGAACCGTGAACTGGCTGCTCTGCTTTATCCCAGCATTTATAGCACCGCCAGCCTGGCTTCCTTATACGCTCGCAGTGACTTACGGAACGACTGTATTTCTTTCTCTACAATGGTAAATTTAGAAATTGACAGACGCCTTAAATATAGCTAGATTATAAAAATCCGGAGGGGTGGCCGAGAGGCTGAAGGCGGCGGTTTGCTAAACCGTTATACGGTTGAAAAGCCGTATCGAGGGTTCGAATCCCTCTCCCTCCGCCAGATACCCATTCACACTTTTAAATTCTTCTTTTTAAACTAACTTTCATTATGTTTGACCGCCGCAGGCCACTATAGAGAATTTTATTTTCTCAATACTCTCACGCCTTCTTTTAGCTAAACAAATTAGGACGGAACGAGGGGGAATCCCTTTGTTATCAACAAATTTTATGGGACTCGCCACCTGAATTCCGAGCAGATCACCTACACATGATCCTTAGGAAGGGAATAAGAGTAGTGGATGGACTTTTAAGGAGTTTTGAGTTAATTTACAAAAGATAAATAAGTAATTTATGATTTCTTAACTTGGAGAAAATTAAGTTCTAGATGCTCGGCTTTAATCTAACTAAGTTTAATGGATAACGGAGATAATAATGCCTTATAAAACTAATTCCGAATTACCTGACTCTATTCAAAAGCATTTACCTAAGCACGCTCAAGACATTTATAGAGAAGCCTATAATAACGCACATAAAGAATATAGCGATCCTCAAAAAAGACGTCACAAAGATGAATCGATAGAGGAAATTAGTCATAAAGTCGCCTGGAGTGCCGTAAAAGAAAAATATGAAAAAGGGGCTGATAATAATTGGCATCAAAAAAAGAAATAATATCAGTAGACTATGAAATAGTACAAAAACCCGCTTAACAATCTCTTCAGAATACTGTTGGTACATCATCTTATATTGGTCGTGCTCTAGCGCGCAATTCTTTTAAAAAGGCAATCTAATAGAACTCTATTCATTCCCCATCATACCCATGCTGATGAGAAATGCGGAGCTTCGAAGGAACTCTTTGTTTATACAGCTAAACCGTTATAAAAATGCTGAAGCAGTAAAGGATTAGCCAGATTGATCACAGATGGCAAAGTTGGCTTTCATTATTCCAAAGGGAATATAATTATTCAGCCTTTATATGATTTTCTTCTCCTTTGAGAGACGGGAATATTCACATTTGCAGAAGACAGGGCCGTTTCACACAAGCCACAATTTTTAACCCAAGAAGTTTTACATGCAAAGTTCTTGCCCTCGCGCCCTAATTTAGCCGTATCTTTCTTTCCAACTCCTTTTCATTTTGCTATATAAAAAATCTGATTCTGCTTTTTTCCACATCCTATAAAATAGTCTTGCGCTTTCTTCTTTATCAGGATCTTTCACATTAAGAGGGAGTTCTGTTCCCAAGAGAGGATCATATTTTTTGCCTCCCTTGTGATTGGCGTATCTTCTAGCTCTTGTATATCCCATTTGTAAATACTTACGCGCCATATCTGCGCCGACGAAATCTTTCCTATTTAGATATTTTTTAAATAGATTAAATATCTCCTTAGCACTCTTCTCAGCAATTTCCGGGTTTTTAAAACGCCAGTGAGGTAATATTTCTGATTTGTAGGGCTCACAAATGAGAACTCCTTGTTCTCCTTTTCCTACCTGGTATTTTTCAGGATTTTTACGGTAATCAATAGTTGAACTCCAAGGATAAGTGGATTTTTTTAACTCCCAGTGCATAATTTTTTCTTGTTTAGTAGAAGATTTGTAGGGACGCGGGGAAGAAGGTAATAGGGGACTCCTCATAAGTGTAAGACCTTTCCTTAGAATATTCTTTGTCATCTTGAGGGCGCAACAGGGATCAGCCTAATCCGCCCGCAATCAATCTGAATGCTGACAATAATCTTGGTATTTGCATCTTCACTGGCTTCTCCCCATTGTCCCCCATCACCCGTTAATCCTCTCTCAGTCCCATAACTTAAGTGGAGAGAGTACTCTGATAATTATTATAATAGGTTTTCTGATGACTGAAGGGGATAAATGATCTTTTCTTCCCCATCGTCGAAAAATGATCGATATGCTTATATTAAAAAAACTCACAAGAAATAACCCATTGTGCCGTCGTAAGCAAAAATTTACGTTATTTTGTTAAATAAGTCTCTTAGCTATGATCTTGTAATGCATTCAGCATCTTTCCCTTATTAAAAAATTTTATTAACTCTCTGGTGTGAACTTTATAATTGACTTACACTAAAGGCGTATAGTGAATCAAAGAACGGATATGAATGGAGACTCTTCATTGTCAAATTCAGCGCCCAAAGCTAAGCCCTTTTTGACAGATATAGACTCAAATGCAAAGAGTCTACCTGAAGTAAATGCCACCATTGCTGTTCCGGAAAATGGATTATGGTTGCGCCGTTTTTTGGCTTTTGCCGGGCCAGGTTATATGGTCTCGGTGGGTTATATGGATCCGGGCAACTGGGCAACAGATATTGCTGGTGGATCAAAGTTTGGCTATAACCTCCTTTGCGTCATTCTTTTATCTAATTTGATGGCCATTATTTTACAGGCACTTGCAGCCCGCCTTGGGATTGTCACTGGCCGTGATTTGGCGCAAGCCTGCCGAGAAACTTACTCGCGTCCTGTCAGCCTAATGCTTTGGTTCATCTGCGAAATCGCCATCATTAGCTGTGATTTGGCTGAAGTGATTGGCACAGCTATTGCCCTGAAACTCCTCTTTGACATTCCCCTCCTTGTTGGTGTGTTGATCTCCGCACTTGACACATTCTTATTACTACTATTAATGAACAAGGGGTTCCGGTTCTTAGAAGCTTTTGTTATTGCCTTGCTCGTTGTCATTGCTAGCTGTTTTGGCATACAACTCATTGCAGCACACCCCCCGATCGCCGAGGTCCTTCGTGGATTTATTCCCTCATCCCAGGTGATCAGCAATTCAGAAATGCTCTATATTGCCATCAGCATTATTGGGGCGACAGTCATGCCACACAATCTTTATCTCCATTCTTCCATTGTTCAAACCAGAGCCTATGAACGAAATGACGCAGGAAAACGGGATGCCATTCGCCTGGCAACGGTTGATAGTACGATTGCCCTCACGCTTGCTCTTTTTGTAAATGCTGCAATTCTTATTGTGGCTGCTGCTGCCTTTCATGGCACGGGACACACTTATGTGGAAGAAATCGAACAAGCTTATACGCTGCTTTCGCCTCTCCTTGGCCTGGGTATTGCCTCACTGTTGTTTGGAGTGGCGTTGCTTGCCTCAGGCCTCAATTCAACAATTACGGCTACCCTTGCTGGTCAAATTGTGATGGAAGGATTTTTGCGCTTACGTCTCCGCCCTTGGGCTAGACGTCTCATCACCCGCGCTTGTGCCATTGTCCCCGTTGTCATCATTACGGCTCTTTACGGTGATAGCGGCACAGCCCAGCTTTTAATTTTCAGCCAAGTGATCTTGTCAATGCAATTACCCTTTGCCGTTATCCCCCTGCTGCAATTTGTCTCAAATAAGGAAAAAATGGGCAAGTTCGTCATATCGCTCCCCTTGAAAATCCTTGCTTGGATCGTCGCAATTATCATCCTTATACTTAATACAAAGCTTCTCTTTGATACACTGACAGGAGTTGGGTAGGAGATTGCCATACTCGCTCCCCCTCAGGGACGGGATGATTATGGAAGATTAAACCCCTTTCGTGAGCTCACCCTGCGCCACTTTCAGCCATTCCGCTTCACTTAAAACCTGAATCCCAAGTTCAGCAGCGGCTTTTGCCTTACTACCAGCATCGGCTCCCACAATAACAAAGTCGGTTTTTTTGGAGACGGACCCTGCCACTTTTGCTCCCAGACGCTCAGCAGTTGCTTTTGCCTCTGACCGACTCATGGCTTGCATTGTTCCCGTAAAGACAAGAGTTTTACCACTAAGAGGAGTATTATCCGTTATTTCCATATGAAAATCTTCAATATGAATCTCGCGTAGCAATTTATCGATAATCTCAAGGTTATGTGGTTCTTGGAAAAAATAAATGAGATCAGCGGCCGTACTTTGACCAATACCATCAAGGCTTAAGAGATCGTGATAGGCTTCACTTGTGGGATCTTCGGCCAAAATCATTTGCTCTTTAAGGTTGGCGAATGAAACATAATGTTTAGCGAGTAACTTGGCTGTGACCGATCCAACTTGCAAAATCCCCAACGCATAGATAAATCGATTAAGTGAAATGGTACGTCGCTTATTAATGGCATTAAAGAGATTTTGCGCTGACTGTCCACCCCATCCTTCACGACATCGAAGCGGCGTAAGTGATTGTTTATCCCGTGCCTCTAGCATAAAAATATCAACAGGATTTTTGATAAGCCCATCGGCAAAAAACGCTTCGATGTTGCGGATCCCTAACCCCTCAATATCAAAAGCATCACGGGAAACAAAATGCTTAAGTCGCTCCACGACTTGTTCGGCGCAAATTAATCCGCCAGAACAGCGCCGCGCCACCTCACCTGGCACATGCTCAACCAAGCTTCCGCAAGAAGGACAAGCCTCAGGAAAAACAAAAGATTGTGATTCTGATGAGCGTTTAGCTTTGATAACCTCTACCACTTGCGGGATCACATCGCCGGCGCGCTGAATGATGACTGTATCACCAATACGAACATCCCGTCGGACAATCTCGTCGGCATTATGCAAAGTCGCCCGCGATACCATCACACCACCAACATTGATAGGTTTCAACCAAGCAACTGGTGTAAGAACCCCGGTGCGTCCCACCTGAACATCAATATTTTCTACAATAGTTTCAGCTTTTTCAGCCTCAAACTTATGTGCAATAGAATGGCGTGGTGTCCGACCAACGCTGCCTAATCGACGTTGCCACTCAAGGTTATTCACCTTATAGACCACCCCATCAATATCATAAGGAAGAGTTGCACGACGTCCTCCAATATAATCATAATAATCAATCACTTGACTTAAGGAATGACAGAGGCGAATCTCGGGACTTACGATAAACCCCCATAGCTTGAGCTGGGCAAGAATATCTGAATGGAGGCCAAGTTCCACGCCGGAAAGAGCTTCAAAAGCATAAGCAAAAAAGCGTAAAGGACGGGTTGCAGTCACCTTTGGATCAAGTTGCCGTAAGGATCCTGCTGCGGCATTTCTTGGGTTGGCAAACTCTGCTTCACCATTTTCCTGCCGACGCGCGTTCAGAGCAAAAAAATCGTCACGGCACATGTAAACTTCACCGCGTACTTCTAAACTTTCCGGTACATTATTCCCTTCCAACACCGTGGGAATATCAAGAATTGTTTTGACATTTTCGGTAATATCTTCCCCTTCACTGCCATCACCCCGCGTGGCCCCAAGGCGTAAACGTCCATTTTGATAGTGAAGTGAAGCTGATAGACCATCAATCTTTGGTTCTGCCACAATAGTGATTTCTTGCGTTTCCTGCAAATTTAAAAAACGACGCACCCGATTAAAGAACTCATAAACATCTTCATTACTAAAAGCATTTTCCAGGGACAGCATAGGGATTCGATGCTTGACCTTCCGAAAACCCGACGCCAACGGTGCCCCAATCCGACGTGTCGGGCTATCATTGCGCCTCAGCTCGGGAAAACGCAGTTCAATTTTACGGTTACGAATGACAAGGTTATCATATTGCGCATCACTTATTTCAGGCGCATCTTTTTGGAAATAAAGCTCATCATGATGGGCGATGACCTTGGCCAAGCGCTCTAGCTCAATGGCTGCTTCCAGGGGTGTTAATGCATCCACATTAACGTCTGCATAAGAATGATCTAGCATTGTAACTTTTTATCCGTATCGTGAGAGTAGTTTTTTAGCAGCAGCTCTTGCCTCATCGGTGACTTCAACGCCCGAGAGCATCCGCGCCAATTCATCATAACGATTTGTCAATGGTAGCTTGGCCACTGTTGTTTGCATCTTCTCACCCACATCTTGTTTTAGCACTAAATAATGATGATCGGAGGCTGCGGCCACTTGGGGTGAATGAGTAATGGCAAGCACCTGCACATGCTGGGCTAATTTAGCAAGGCGCTGACCAATTGCCGCTGCCACGGCCCCGCCAACCCCAATATCAATTTCATCAAAAATGATAGTTGGGAGAGTTACAGTTGTCGCGAGGGTTGCCTTGAGGCTTAACATCAGCCGAGCTAACTCCCCGCCCGAGGCTGTTTTTTCTAAGGGGGATAGTTCTTGTCCCTTATTCATTGCCACCAAGAATTGGACTTTATCGATTCCTGCTTCATGCCAGGCAGATTCCTCGACTTCCCCAACCACCGAGTGGAATTTTGCATTGGGCAGCATTAACAATGGCAACTCTTCTGCCATCGATGCATCCAATTCCTTGGCCTTGGAGACACGCGCCTCATGCAATTGTTTGCCTACCTGATAAAATACATTTTTCTTGGCCAATACAATTTTTTCAAGCTGAGTAGTACGCTGTTCTGCTTGATCTAAAGTTTCCAAATCTTCGCGCAATTGCTCTAAAAACGTGGCCAAATCATCTACAGCCACATTATGTTTACGACCTGCAGCTCGAAGCGCTTGCAATCGATCATCAATCTGCTGCAATTTGGCGGGTTGATCATCAATCTTACCATAAAGTTCATCCAGTTGAGCCACTGCTTCGGTAACTTCACTCACTGCAACCTTCAAAGATTTTGTCGCCGCATCTACATGCGCATCAGTGGTTTCTGGCAATCGCTGGAGGGCACGAAAAGACTGTTGTAGCGACTCTAAGGTGGCGCCTGACTGTAAGGTTTGATAGGCTTGATGCACGATGTCAAAAAGCTTAGCAAATCCTGATAAGGCTTGGCGCGCTTCAATCAATTGTGCCTCTTCCCCTGCTTCTGGATTCAGAGTTTCCAACTCTTTCAGCTGGTATTTTAGAAAATCCTCATGGCGTCGGAGGTGGTCCAAGCGTGCCGCTGCTTCTTCAAAGTTTTTCTGGCCCCCCTGCCAGTCTTGATAGGCTGCCCGGACTGAGGCAATCAACTCGGGAGCGACAAGATAGGCATCCAACAATTTGCGGTGAGAAGAAACCGTCAGCAAACGGTCAAATTGGCCATGAATTTCTAACAATACGTCGCCAAGCTCACGCAAGAAAGTGATACTCACCTGATGATCATTCACGTAAGCTTTACCTTTGCCAGTACTTGAAATCAGGCGACGAATAATCAAGCTCTCCTCATGGGGGATTGATTGCCGGGTTAACAGGTCATTGACGACGCCGGCTTCCCGCAAAATAAACTCAGCAATGATCACCGATTCTTTTGCCCCTTGACGCACAAGCGAGGCATCACTACGCATCCCCAATGCTAAGCTCAACGCATCTAATAATATAGACTTCCCTGCTCCAGTTTCGCCAGTAAGCGCACTTAGCCCTGACTCAAACTGCAAATCAAGTGAGTCAATAATGACAAAATCACGAATTGATAAGCTGGTGAGCATGAGACGTCTCTCCCTCTATTTTACTTAACTGGGGGCTTGGAACTGACACTGGAATCAGCCTGTGCCGTCATCGTTTTTTGGGCTTGCTTTTTGGGCAACGATGTTTTGGGATCCTGACTTTGCATCAAGCTATAAGTATCAGCATACCATGGGCTTCCTGGATAGTTGTGACCTAAGATAGCAGCTGTTGTCCGTGCTTGGTCATAAATCCCAAGAGCAAGGTAGCATTCAACCATTCGATGCAATGCTTCTGGAGTGTGAGAGGAGGTTTGATATTGGTCGACGACGACCCTAAAGCGATTCAGAGCGGCAATGTAGGCACGTTTGCCCAAGTAATAACGACCCACGTCCATTTCTTTCCCAGCAAAGTGATCAACGATCAGATCCAATTTGAACTTGGCATCTTTCGCATAGGGCGTTCCCGCGAATCGGTTGATTACTTCTTGGAAAGCGGTTTGCGCTCTCTCTGTTGTTTCTTGAGTACGTTCAATAGCTGGAATTTGTTCATAGTTACACAAACCAATCATATAATAAGCATAAGGAATGCTTTCATGCCCCGGGTGCAATTGGATAAAGACATTAAAGCTTTCAATCGCTTCGTCATACTTCTTGGCTTCATAAAAAGAATAAGCGGCCATCAACTGAGCCCGAAGGGACCATACTGAATAGGGATGCTGACGCTCTACTTCAGAAAAATACTTTGCCGCTTGAGTATAGCTACCACGATCAAGGGAATCTTTTGCAAGATTGTAGAGCTGCTCCACCGGCATCTCCTCAATTTCCTTATCTGTGGAAGAACACCCGACAAGAAGACACGCTAATGAGGCCGAAAGAAAAAGGTTTTTGAACTGATATAATGTCATCTTTAGTCTAAACTTTATTAATTATGTACATCACATTTAACACACCCCTTTTCACTCTGAAAGTTCTTTTCGCAAAGTTAGTACGTTATTAACCTTTGCCTACTAAAATCGACTTAGATGCATTTGAAGATAGGTTTTATCATGATCAAGAAAATTGCTTACCTAAACACTAGCCTTGTTTGCGCTAGCTTTTTATTTGGGGCGACTTCAGTTTATGCGGCTTTAAATTGTCAAACAGTTTGTCAAGGTGATGTATGTGGTGTATCAGAAAGACTCGCCCAAGAATGCATCAAAGAATGCGGCACAGCCCCTATTAATGATTGTAGAAAGGCTGCCCGAAAAGCTTTCCAGCTTTCTAATCAAGAGAATGTGAGAGCGGGGCGCCAAGCTGCTAGACAGAACCAAAACCAAGAACCCGACATGGAAGGTATGGGAGCGATGTTTGGCGATGACTCTGGTAACAATGACAACGGCAACAGAGGCGGAAACATTAATCTCAACACCCCAAATTCTGGCCAAAATGATCCACTAAACCAAGACGATCAAGGTCAAGATAGTAATGATCAGATGAATGATCAAGGACATGATCAAGGGCAAACTCCTTCTGATCCGGCACAAAATCCTGATTTAAGCAACCAATCAGAAGCACAACTCTCAGGCAAAACCTGTCAATCACCCCAAGCAGTGAATAGTTCGATTGCCGAAGCAATCACCATTTTGCAGAAAATTAATTCATGTGGTGGCGCTCAGCAAGTAAATCACGGTCCAGCTGCTCCCCCACCCCCTCCTCCTGCCATGAGAAAAGGTGCACCTAATCACGGGGGCGGAGCCATCACCAATGATATGCTCAATCAGGGACGCCAGAATTTACGAAGCAACAATCGCATCCCAATGCCACCACCCCCTCCCCCTGCCATGAGAAAAGGTGCACCTAATCACGGGGGCGGAGCCATCACCAATGATATGCTCAATCAGGGTCGCAATAATCTGCGCAAAACAACGCCGAATCAGCAAAATCAAAAGGGTGATAATAACCAACGTCCAAAAATTACGCCGGATATGCTCAATCAGGGTCGCAATAATCTGCGCAAAACAATACCTAATGCGCGACCAACATTTCAGGTGAATACAGATGCTTTTTCCAATCAACTTCAAGATCAAAGACAAAAATTAAAGCCATCTCCTAACCGGAATGGTGGCAGCAATAATGTCCCTCCACCGCCACCACCTCCACCAGCTATGAGAAAAGGTCCAGCTGGGCAAGGTGGTAGCCTTAGTGGGGATAGACCTCAACAAGCAGCGCGCTCAAAGGCGGCTCAACGGGCGCCTAATCAGCAGCAAGGCAATCGCCAGGTTTTCCATAACTCGGAATCCAAAGATCCTTTGGGCAACCTCGGCAAAATGGTTGCCGACAACGTCATGGGGAACATGGGTGGCGTGAAGGGAGCAGGAAACGCTGGCGGCAACGGCGGCAATTAATCCCTCAACATTGCGACGACGCGCTCCAAATCCTGGGGCGTGTCAACGCTTTGAGGGATCTGCGATATCCTTGTAACATCAATCCTCATCCCTGCTTCTAATGCTCTTAACTGTTCCAACTTTTCAGTCATCTCTAAATAAGATGGCGCCCGTTGAACAAACCGATTTAATGCCTCTTTACGGTAAGCATAAACACCAATGTGATAGTAAAATTCTGTGGCATTCGCAGGAATTGCCTGGCGTGAAAAGTACACAGCGCGTGCTACCTGACCATCAACCACCTTTCGCCAAGTCCCCGTGGCAATCTTAACCACATTAGGATTGGTGATTTGCGATGCCTCTTCAATTTTTGCCGCCAGGGTTGCAATATCTACCTCGGGCTCTGCAAAGGGTAACATCACTTGCCGCACATCATTTGGATCAATCGTCGGCAAATCGCCTTGCAAATTAATGACGATGTCATAATCGGATCCCGCATCAAACTGATTCATCGCCGCGACCACACGGTCTGTCCCACTGGGAAGATCAGGATCCGTGATAATCGCTTCGCCGCCTGCCGCGCGAACAACACTGGCAATTTCTTCACCACAACAAGCCACAATCACCGGCCCCACATTCGCGAGCATCGCCTGACGCCAAACACGCACAATCATCGGCACTCCCTCGATCAGCGCCAATGGCTTTTGAGGAAGGCGGCCAGCAGCCAGACGTGCTGGAATCACAATTAAAGTCTTTGTCATTTTATTACTATACTTATAAAAAACCGTCTCTTTTTTTAACAAGTTTGATCAAAGTGTTCAATTGATAATTAGGATTTGCGACATTCATCAGCCTGAATAAAGGGTTTTTTAGTTTGCGTTTTGTAAAGATGTTAATGATATTAATAAGGAAGAGAGCAGCCTCACCAAGCTTTAAAAGTTTCCCTCAATCCTTGTTCAAAAATCCAATGAAAAAACTACTACTGTCATTTCGCGGTGCTCCTCTCTACGCCAGAGCATAATTGTCAAGTTGTTAAAGAAACTTGCGGAATAAGAAATTAAAATGAGGAGTCAAGAGTCTTAAAACACTAAAATTATTCTTTCTAAAGATGAGAGAAAAAACGACAAAAATTCTCAAAGTCTTGACTCTTGACAAATTATCAAAAAGATCCAATATTGTAATTGAACCAATAATTACTAAAAATGGCATACCATGTTTCGAAAAATTTTACTTATCTCAAGCGTTATCGCTACAACAGCTTGTTTTGCCGATGACATTCACAACCGCACGACTGCCCCTGGCTTGTTTGCTGGTATTAAGTCATTCTTTTACAATTTAAAACCTGCTTACCTTAAGCATCCGGACAGTGGCTCCGTGCAACTTAATCCCCAAGCGACAGAGCTTGATGAAGAAGGACAAAGCAAAGCTATAACGAGCTACTCTCCCCAACCAGTTGATCCTTTTCCTCACGCGCCAAAAGAGCCGGGAGAAACTATTACTGCACAAGATCTTTTTAAAAGCTATACCTCTTCCGCATTTCAGCCAATCAGCTCTACTTCAGAATCAACCAAGAGCTCCTCTTATTCAACGATGGTGAGAAATGCTTCTTTTAGCATTGGCGGCATACAACATCACCGTAAACCTTTGGGCGAACTTGCCTCCCCTATCTATTGGTTAAGCCACACCCTTGACCAAGGAACAACGGATATCACCCGCACAATTAGCAAAGCTTTCAGTAGCCTTGGAATGGTAACCGGAAAATTAAAAGCTCTTGAGGAACCAGCCATTTCTGAACCTGAAGAAGAGACATATGATTCAGGGACAACATGCTTTAATGCCGATGCGTCAATCGTTGAGCTTGATCCCAATCTGTTCAATCGTGGCATGGCAGAAGCAAAAAAAACAGCTGAAGGCTATGTTGAGCTTCTCAAAAGTGGTGGAGGTTCCGTCAACGAATTAGACTTTAAATTTCCTGGAATACCTTATCTTTTACAAAATGAACTTTATAGATTGGGTCGGGCAGCGGGACGCAAACCCCTGCAACGACTTTCTCAAGTCTTTTCCATGGCAAAGAAGCACTAGCTTCACAGGAACGAGAAATTTCATCAATTCCTCAGAACAGCATATTAATAGTTAAAGATCTACAAAGAGGGGGAATCCCCCTTTTCTTCCACTCAAAAATCAATTGACTTTTAAA
Source organism: Candidatus Paracaedibacter symbiosus (assembly GCF_000757605.1). Lineage (GTDB taxonomy): Bacteria > Pseudomonadota > Alphaproteobacteria > Paracaedibacterales > Paracaedibacteraceae > Paracaedibacter_A > Paracaedibacter_A symbiosus. The sequence continues at coordinate 626,521 of NZ_JQAK01000001.1, forward strand.
GAAAATTATCCTAAAATTAAAAAAATTAATTTAGGAGTAAAACATGTCCCTAAAAATAAAATTAGGTCTATTTCTCTTGCTTCAGGCAACCTGCCTTAAAGCCTCAGCATCTGAACCGTCAGCACCAGACCCTTCCAATTTCCTCGCCCCCACCATCATTGCTAGGACCCAGGAACCTTCAAACAACGCAGATCTAGATAGTTTAACTTACTCTCCTCTGACTCTAGGTGATTTACCTTCCTTTTCTCCGGTAACAAATAACTTTTTTTCTGTAGATGTCGGCACAATACATTTATCAGGTGCCAATCAGTATAAAGGTTTGACAACAATTACCGGCACAATACATTTATCAGATGTCAATGAGTATGAAGGTTTGACAACAATTACAGATGAAAATTGACGCTCAGTAAATAACGTTGAGATATTGCCGCAGAGCACTCAATAATAGCTTATTATTATTTTGGAACAGTGTTCCCTGTTGGCGGACTCTTTGCACGAATTTATCAGCCCCCCCATCCGTAAGGTGTTGTGACTTCTGTCTTTATGGCTACCCAGTGTGGCCTTGTAGTTGCCCTCAAACTGGGTAGCTATTTTTTTCGGTAAATTTTTAATAATCTCTTTCTCAAGTAGCCATTTCGATTTATACTTATTATAGTAGTAATTTTTATAACTGGCTCGAATGAATAGTTTTGAATTTAATAAAATTGCAGCAAGCATTCTTGTTGCTCTTCTCGTTGCAATGTCAGGCTCATTGCTTTCTGATATCCTCATTCATCCAACGCCACTCGAAAAAAACATTATCCCCATCGATTTAGGCGCGGCAGGTGCCTCTGCAGGAACAGAGAAAAAAGAACTTCAGCCGATTACGCCAGTGCTTGCCTCAGCTGATGCTGAAAAAGGAAAAGTTGTGGCTAAAAAATGTTTACAGTGTCACACCTTCGAAAAAGATGGTCCTAACCATACAGGTCCGAATTTGTGGGGAATTGTTGGCAATCAATTTGCTCACGCGGCAGGTTTTGCCTATTCCCAAGGCCTTAAAGACAAACACGGCAAAGGTGACTGGGAAGTTGAAGAGCTCAACAAATTTTTACATAAACCACGTGAGTATATTCCGGGCACGAAAATGTCATTTGTTGGTATTGCCGATGATAAAGAACGTGCTGATCTCATCGCCTACTTAATGACCTTGAGTGATAGTCCAAAACCACTCCCAAAAATATAAAAGAGATTCCTTACCCATGATCTTAGCTTTTAAACTTTCCCCCCATAGTCGTCTGTGGGGATTTTTGTTTTTAATCACATTCAATTCCCTTGTGCTCTCTTCTGCTCAGGCTGAAAAAACCCATGGTTTTTCTAGCTTTAATAACCTTAAATATCCTGTCGATTTTACTCATTTTGACTATACAAACGCAGAAGCTTCTAAAGGGGGCCAACTTAATTTAGGCGCTCTGGGAACATTTGACAGTTTAAATCCCTATATTGTTAAAGGGACACCGGTCGGTGGGATTGGTCTGACTTACGCACGCCTTCTTAACGAAGCCCGTGATCGTCCAGGTGAATCTTATGCTTTTGTAGCCGAAGCGTTAGAAGTCGCACCGGACCACTCTTCGGTTACTTTTTTTCTTAACAAAAATGCCAAATTTAGTGATGAGACACCGATTACCGTTGACGATGTGATCTGGAGTTTTGAGATTTTACGCGCTAAAGGGCTGCCTCTTTATCGCACTTATTATAAGAATGTCAGCCAGGTTGAGAAAATCGATAACCACACAGTCAAGTTCACCTTCACGACGACTACAAATCATGAACTGCCGATGATTATTGGTCAGCTTCCCATATTGCCGAAAAAATATTATGAGAAAGTTGACTTCACCTCAACCACATTAACTCCTGCCCCCACGAGTGGCCCCTATACAATCGAGTCAGTGGATCCAGGGCGCTCCATCACCTACAAACGTAATCCGCATTGGTGGGGTGAAAATGTTCCCTCGCAAAAAGGAAGTAATAACTTTGATCGCATCCGTCTTGATTACTATATGGACGCCAATACTTTATTTGAAGCATTTAAGGCTGGTAAAATTGATTTACGAGCTGAAAATATAGCGCGAAACTGGGCCACTGCCTATAACTTTCCCGCAGTCAAAAATGGATGGGTTGTGCGGACTGAAATTCCGAATAAACTTCCCGGGGCTACATATGGCTTGTTTTTCAATACACGTCGTCCCCTTTTTGAAGATCCTCTTGTCCGTGAGGCGTTGACCTTATGCCTCAACTTTAAATGGTTGAATGAAAAATTCTTCTTTAACCTTTATAGTCGCAACTTAAGTTATTATCCAAACTCTGACTTTGCCGCGACGGGGAAACCAAGTGCGACCGAATTAAAACTTCTAGAACCGTTCAAAAGTGAACTCCCAAAACAAGTCTTCGATGAAGTCTTCGCTCTTCCCGAAGCAGGTAGTGAATCTGAATTCCGCAAAGAGCTTAAAAAGGCGCAAAGTCTCCTAGAAGAAGCTGGTTGGACGCTTGACAATAAGGTGATGAAGCACAAAAAAACCGGCCAGGTTTTAGAATTTGAAGTGCTTGTAGGTGACCACACATTTGAGAAGATTATCCTCACCCTAAAAGACGCATTACAACGTATCGGCATTAACATCAACGTACGTCTATTGGATGCAACTTCTTATATTTATCGGGTCGAACACCTTGATTATGATATGATTGTCGGCATTTTTCTCCAAAGCCCCTCGCTGGGCAATGAACAACGTGACTTTTTTGGCTCAGAGCGAGCTGATAACATTGGCACTTATAACTATGCTGGCATTAAAAACAAAGTCGCAGATGCGTTGATCGAGCAGTTAATTCAAGCACAAAGCTATACTGAGTTATGCGAGACAGCAAAAGCCCTTGACCGCGTTCTTCTGTGGAATTTTTATATGATTCCTGCTTGGCATAGCTCCACCACTTTTGTTGCCTACTGGGATAAATTTGATCACTCCAAAACCAGCCCTGCTTACTCCAAACTGGATTATAGTAGTTGGTGGTATGATGAAAAAAAGGCGACCGCCCTTTCACAAAGAATGAAAAATGAATCAGAATCAAGTATAAGAAAAGTATGGCTGAAACTAAAATCATTCTTCTTATGAGAAATAAGTAATGCTCACATATACTCTGCACCGTCTTCTCCTGATGATTCCTACCTTATTGGGAATCATGTTGATTAACTTTGTGATTGTTCAAGCGGCTCCTGGTGGTCCTGTTGAGCAAGTCCTCTCCAAATTACGAGGTCAATCGTCGGACCTCGATTCTCGCCTTGGTGGTGCGGGTGCGGACACGCATCAAATGCAATCAAGTAGTGGGAGTGAAAGTGTTTATCGGGGCGCCCAGGGGATTGATCCAGCGTTTATCAAAGAATTGGAAAAGCAGTTTGGCTTTGACCAGCCAGCTTATAAACGCTTTATCATTATGATGAAAAATTATGCGATATTTGATTTTGGCAACAGCTATTTCCGCGATACGAGTGTCATTAAATTGGTTCTGCAAAAGCTTCCCGTCTCTATTTCCATTGGTTTATGGACGCTCCTGTTAGTCTACTTAATCTCAATTCCCCTTGGGATAAAAAAAGCCGTGACAGATGGCTCCGCTTTTGATGTATGGACCAGCGCTGTGATCATTGTGACGTATGCCGTGCCAAGCTTTTTATTCGCTCTTTTTCTGATTGTGCTCTTTGCGGGCGGAAGTTTCTTCACCATCTTTCCCTTACGTGGATTGACTTCAGAAGATTGGGATACCATGACCACTTTGAGTAAAATTCTCGATTATTTGTGGCACTTGATTTTGCCCATTTCGGCAATGGTGATTGGCGGTTTTGCAAAGTTGACTTTACTTACTAAAAATTCATTCTTGGAGGAAATTAGCAAGCAATATGTGGTGACGGCCCGGGCTAAAGGCCTTACCGAAAATCGAATTTTGTATGGTCATATTTTTCGCAACGCCATGTTAATTGTGATCGCAGGCTTCCCTGCCGCCTTTATCGGCATTTTGTTCACCACCTCCTTATTAATTGAGGTATTATTCTCCCTTGATGGATTAGGTTTACTTGGCTTTGAATCCGCCATGAACCGGGATTATCCGGTGATGTTTGGTACCCTTTATATTTATACCCTCATTGGGATGTTCCTGCACCTGATTGGTGACTTAACCTATATGCTGGTCGATCGACGCATTGACCTAGCTGCCAGCCGAGGATAGGATGTTAACCCCTGCTTTTCTGAAGAATATTGTTTATAATTGCCGGACGCCCGTGCTTCAGGGTGTTTATCTTCGGGACGGCGAAATTTATTGTACTTGCCTCCTAATGGGAGTAATTTCAAGGCAACCTCAGAGGACTTACGGATACTTAAGATGACTTTTTCACCCTTAATGCAACGCCGTTTGCGACAGTTTAAAGCTAACCGCCGTGGCTATTTATCCTTATGGATTTTCTGCGTCTTTTTCTTGATCACCCTGTTGGCTCCCTTGATTTCCAACGACAAACCAATTGTAGTCTATTACGATCAACATTTTTATTTTCCGATTGTGAAAGCGTATCCTGAAACAATCTGGGGCGGTACTTTTGAGACGGAGACCAACTACCGTGATCCTTATGTCAAAGAGCTGATCACAAAGAAAGGATGGATGGTATTTCCCCCCATTCCTTATAGCTTTGACACGGTCAATTATGACATACCGACACCGGCTCCTTCTGCGCCAACAATGGATAACTGGCTTGGCACCGATGATCAGGGGCGCGATGTGGTGGCCCGACTGATTTATGGCTCGCGGATTTCCATTCTCTTTGGGCTCGCTTTGGCTGTTTTTTCATCGATTATCGGCGTCGCCGCTGGTGCCACTCAAGGATATTATGGTGGGACGATTGACCTGATCTTGCAACGTTTTACTGAGATCTGGAGTGGTCTGCCGATTCTCTACCTCCTTATCATTCTCTCCAGCATGATTGAGCCTAACTTTTGGTGGTTATTGTTGATCATGCTTTTATTTAGCTGGATGAATTTAGTTGCGGTTGTGAGAGCTGAGTTTTTCCGTACCCGATCCCTTGATTATGTACGAGCTGCAGAAGCATTAGGTGTTCCTGGTTATCGAATTATCTGGCGTCATATTCTGCCCAATGCGATGGTGGCAACCATTACTTATTTACCCTTTATCATTAGTGCCTCAATTACGACGTTGACGTCGCTTGACTTTTTAGGATTTGGTCTGCCACCCGGGTCAGCCTCTCTCGGAGAATTATTGACTCAAGGAAAAAATAATATTCAGGCGCCATGGTTAGCGCTCACCGGGTTCTTTTCCATTGCCCTCATTTTAAGTCTTCTGATTTTTATTGGAGAGGCGGTTCGCGACGCCTTTGACCCAAGAAAGGTATCTGTCTCATGAGCCTGCTCAAAATCAAAAATTTATCGGTTCAATTTGCCCGCTCAGGCCAGCCTGCTTTTGATGCCGTCCGCAATGTATCCTTTCAGATTAGCCAGGGTGAAACGCTCGCGCTGGTAGGGGAAAGCGGTTCTGGCAAATCTGTTACCGCTCACTCAATCTTAGGCCTTCTTCCTTATCCATCGGCTATGCATCCCTCGGGTTCTATTTTGTTTGAGGGGAATGAGCTTTTGAACAGGACTGAAAAATTCCTGAAAAAATTTCGAGGGAATGAAATTGGGATGATTTTTCAAGAGCCAATGACAGCTCTGAACCCACTTCACTCTATCGAAAAACAAATTTCTGAGGTGCTTTACGTTCATCGTAACCTATCCAGACAAGCTGCTACTAACCGAGTCATTGAATTGTTAGACCTCGTTGGTTTTAAGGAGGGCACATCCCGCCTTTCGGCTCTACCCCATCAACTTTCGGGCGGACAACGTCAACGGGTGATGATTGCCATGGCCCTTGCCTGTGAGCCAAAATTGCTGATTGCTGATGAACCCACAACCGCGTTGGACGTCACAATTCAAGCGGGAATTATTAAGCTTTTGAAGCAGCTTCAGCAACAATTCAAGATGGGGCTATTGTTGATTAGCCATGACCTTAATATGGTCAGCCAAATTGCCGATCGCATCGCTGTGATGCGTCACGGCCAAATTGTAGAAATAGGTTCTGCTGACGAGATATTAAAGAAACCAACTCATCCTTATACTCAAGCTTTGGTGGCAGCCGAACCCTCGGGAGATCCAGCACCTCTTGCGGCAAATGCGCCACAAATTTTAACGGCTTGTGATATAAAAGTTACCTTTACCAGTAAGGCAAGTTTCTTTACTCGCACAGCATCAAGCGTCCAGGCTGTGAATGGGATTTCTTTTTCTTTAAGTGAGGGGGAGACCCTAGGCATTGTTGGTGAAAGTGGGTCAGGAAAAAGCACTCTGGCCTATGCACTGCTCCGACTGGTGGAGAGCACTGGCACCATCGTTTTCATGGGCAATGAGCTTCATCATTTGGCGTTCAAACAAATGCGTGGTTTTCGTGCGCGCATGCAAATTGTCTTCCAGGATCCATTCAGTTCCCTCAACCCACGCTTGTCAGTTGGCCAAATTGTCGCTGAAGGTCTTACGGTCCATCAGAAAAACCTCACCTCAGCTGAAATTGAGGCAGCGGTGATTCGGAGCCTCCAAGAGGTCGGCCTTCCAGAAGAAATACGTTTTCGCTATCCCCATGAATTTTCAGGAGGTCAACGTCAACGTATATCCATTGCCAGAGCTTTGATTCTAAAACCTAAATTACTAGTTTTGGATGAACCAACCTCAGCCCTTGATCGCTCAATCCAAGCCGAGGTGATAGAGTTATTGCGTAATCTTCAAAAGCGTCACAAATTATCTTACTTATTTATTAGTCACGATTTGAAGGTTGTACGCGCGATGAGTCATCGTATTTTGGTAATGCGACAGGGTCAACTCGTCGAATTAGGTACCGCCGATCAAATTATCAACAATCCGCAAACCGACTATGCGAAAGCACTGAAACGCGCTGCTTTTGAGTTTGTATAGGTCATTTTCTCTAAAAATAATTTTTCATGCAATTGCCCTGGGGATTGCCCCCGAGGGTCCATGTCTTTTTCTAACAGTACGGCTCCTCATAACAAGATGTTGTAATGCTTGTTTTATAAGCTAACTTCATCTTATCATGAGGATTATAAGCATTTTTCAGCCAAATTTACTGTATATTGAGAGAGGGTATAGGGAGGCTAGCAAAATACGCTTCCGCTTCATCATGTGTCATTGCAGCCATTCTGATTATTTGCGGCATAACAGTATTTGATAAGTTTTCAGTAAGATTAAAAAGTGTTCGTGGGTGTCCAACAAAGCTTTCCTCATCACCTCCAATATACTCTAATAAGTGCTCATCAAGATCAGAAGCTAAATCTTCTTCTTGGTCAATAGCTCCCGATTTATACAAGGAGATTACTCCAGTGCGAATAAAAGAAGCACATAAGTGATAATAGTTGATTTCATGTTCTTGAACGCTATTATTGGTTACTATCTCATTAAAATAGGCCTCCATCAATGGACCATAGGGCACTATTTCTTTAAGAGTTGTTAAAATAGAAAATCTCGATTCTAATTTTTGATATAATTCGTCAAATTTATTAACTAAAACTTCATAATTAGGAGGAATTTGATAATAAGGAACTTCTTCGATCTGCATCTCGAAAGTTTCATAATCATTTAAATCATCAAATAATTTATCTTGTTCACGTCCACCCTTTGAATAACATTCAGTTACACTTAACAAAAAATTAAAAACTAAAACGAAAGAAATAAATCTTTTTACCATTTCATATACCTTATTTACAGAATTTTTATTGTTTTTAAAGTTCAAGAAAGCATATTAAATTACTATTAAATGATTATTCAAATATTTTAATTTTCCTATTTTTAAAGCAAAAAATAGTATTTATGATTTTAAAATAATATAGATATTTTTGTAAACGCCGCTTTTTCTTCGAGGAAGAAAATGGATACCGAATAACCTTGACTTTTCCAAGTAAAAAGGTAGGTTTATGGGAGATAATGCATGGAGGTTGGATTGCTATGACAGTCACTATCCCGCTTCTTTATAATAAAGTGTCAAGTGAGGTGATTCCTTTCAAAGTTGAATCACCGTTTCAGCCCTCAGGCGATCAACCACAAGCCATTGATAAATTGACGGCAGGCGTGAGGGAAGAAAAGAAAAACCAAGTTCTCCTCGGCGTCACTGGCTCAGGCAAAACCTTCACCATGGCCCATGTCATTCAGAGAGTGCAAAAACCTGCTCTCATCATGGCGCCCAACAAAATTTTAGCAGCCCAACTCTATGCTGAAATGAAGGAGTTTTTCCCTCATAATGCTGTTGAGTATTTCGTATCCTACTACGACTATTATCAACCTGAAGCCTATGTGCCACGCACTGACACCTTTATTGAAAAAGAATCCTCCATCAATGAACAGATTGACCGGATGCGTCACTCTGCTACCCGCTCACTCCTGGAACGGCGCGACGTAATTATCGTTGCCAGCGTTTCGTGTATCTATGGGATTGGCGGTGCGGAAACCTATAGTCAGATGACGATTCCCTTGCAGGTCAATCAATATATCCAGCAGCGTGAGCTGATGCGTCGGTTGGTGGAGTTACAATATAAAAGGAATGACATTGCTTTCTTCCGTGGTAATTTCAGAGTACGTGGCGACACGCTAGAGATCTTCCCCGCCCATTATGAAGATCGAGCCTGGCGGATTAGCTTTTTTGGCGATGAGATTGAAAAGATCTTTGAGATTGACTCCCTCACTGGTGAAAAGTTCCAAGAGCTTGAGCAGATTCGCATCTTTGCTAACAGTCACTATGTTACTCCTGGGCCGACTTTGCAACAGGCTATTAAACAGATCCAGATTGAGCTTGATGTGAGATTACGCGAACTCACTGCAGAAAACAAATTGCTGGAGGCGCAACGCCTGCAACAACGCGTGAAGTTTGATGTGGAGATGATGGCCGCGACCGGTAGTTGTTCCGGTATTGAAAACTACTCCCGTTATCTAACCGGCAGAGCCCCAGGCGAACCACCGCCCACCTTATTTGAATACCTACCTAAAGACGCCCTTCTCATTATTGATGAAAGCCACGTTACGGTCCCCCAAATTCGAGGGATGTATAAGGGCGACTTTTCTCGGAAAACAACTCTCAGCGAATACGGATTCCGCCTGCCTTCATGCAAAGACAATCGTCCTCTAAAATTTGAAGAGTGGGATCATTTGCGCCCCCAAACAGTTTATGTTTCTGCCACTCCTGGACCGTCCGAGTTAGAAGAAACTTATGGCGAAGTGATCGAACAAATCATTCGTCCCACAGGCCTTATCGATCCTATCTGCATTGTCCATCCCTGTGATCATCAAGTCGATGATCTAATCGCCGAATGTCGTGACACAATCGCCCAGGGCTTTCGCGTTCTTGTGACAACTCTCACTAAAAAAATGGCTGAAGCATTGAGTGAATACTTGAGTGAAGCTGGTCTTAAAGTGCGTTATATGCACTCTGATATTGAAACGTTGGAGCGCATCACCATTATCCGTGATTTGCGTCTTGGCGTGTTTGATATCCTGATCGGGATTAACTTGTTACGCGAAGGCTTAGACATCCCGGAATGTGGTCTCGTTGCCATTCTTGATGCTGATAAAGAGGGATATTTACGTTCCAAAACCTCGCTCATCCAAACGATTGGACGCGCTGCCCGTAACGTCAATGGTCGAGTGATTTTATATGCAGACAAGATGACTAAATCCCTGACCGAAGCCCTCTCAGAAACCAACCGACGCAGGGAAAAACAACAGGCCTATAATGCTGCCCATGGCATCACGCCAGAATCAGTGAAAAAGGGCATCGTCGATATTTTAAAAAGTGTTTATGAAGCTGATCACGTCACCGTTGGCATTGATAGTGAGGGGGGCGAATTGGTTGGCAAAAAACTGAAAACCCATCTTGCTAATCTGGAAAAGCGCATGCGCGACGCTGCCGCCAACCTTGAATTTGAAGAAGCTGCCCGCCTACGCGATGAGCTCCGTCGCCTAGAAGCGAAAGATCTAAGTTTGTGAAAGCTTCAATGTTCTCTATTTTTTAGTAAGAAAAAGAAGACTTATGAACGCCGTAACATACTCGATAATAGAAAAAATCCGCAGGCGGTGACAATAATGGTGGGACCGGAGGGGGTGTCGAAGTGGAAGGATCCTAAGATGCCTAAGGTAACGCTTAAGAGCGAAATCACCGTTGCGCCCGCCACCATCACTTCAGGACTTCTGGCAAAGCGCGCCATCGACGCAGCCGGCAAAATCATCAGAGCTGGCAATAATAACGCTCCTGAGGCTTTTATTCCAACCGCAGTGACAATCGCTAAACAAATGGTGAAAGCAAGCCGCATACTAGTGACATTCACACCCGCTGTCACAGCAAGTTCTTCATCTAATGTTAATAGCAACAACGGCTGCCAACGCACCAAAATAAAGCCCCATACCACCACAACTACACCATAAATCCAGGCAAGATCTTGTCGGCTGACCGATAAAATATCGCCAAATAAAATGGCTTCTGGGTCAATGCGAATTCCTTTGGTTTTGGCAATAAGAATGATTCCCAGCGCCAAAGAAGTATAAGATATTGCCGCCAACCACGTGTCTATTGGAATAGAACTTCTCTGCTGCGCCGCCCCTATAATTACCGCTGTCATTAGACAAATCACAGCAATAAACAGATAAGTGTTTACCTCTAAAATAACGCCAAGAGCAACACCAAGAACAGCAGCATGCGCCATTGCATCCCCAAAAAAGGCCATACGTCTCCATACCAGAAAACAGCCCATGACGGCAGAGATAAAGCCCATTCCCATAGCTGCAAGTAAAGCACGCCCCATAAAATCATACAGAAAAAAATCAACCATGATGGTGACCTTCGCAAACATGATCATGGCAATGGTCATGATCATGCGTGTAGGTAGTAATCACCGGCTCAGCAAGGGTTCGTCCTTGGAAAAGAATTTGATAAGAAGGATGCCGCATCACTGCATCAGGGTGTCCAGAACAGCAAATATGGCCGTTCAAGCAAATGACTTCATCACTCGCCCGCATGACGGTATGTAAATCATGGGAAACCAGGACAATGCCACAGTGGCGCTGATCCCGGATTTTAGCAATCAGTTGATAAAGATCTTCTTGACCAATCACATCCACTCCTTGAGCTGGTTCGTCCAACACCAAAAGATTGGGATCTGGTATTAAAGCTCTTGCCAGCATCACCCGTTGACGCTCCCCACCTGAGAGCAGGTGAACTAATTGTTGCAAAAGGTGTAAAGCCCCTACTTCCACTAAAGCTTCTTCGATAATTCCATCAATTTCTTTATTGGGACGTGGCGTTGCCAGCTGCAGCAATCTCTCCACCGTTAACGGCATCAATGTATTCATCGTCAATTGCTGGGGCATATAACCAATTCTAAGGTCATTAGCGTAGTCGATAGTACCAGTCGTTGGGGTAATTAACTTCAAGATAAGCTTGAGAAGAGTCGTCTTTCCTGCTCCGTTTGGCCCGATAATCGTCACGATCTTCTTGGAAGTAATATCAAGCGAAATACCTTTCAAAATTGGATCTTTACCTTCCTGTTGTGAGGAATGATAGCTGACATGATTAAGGCTGATAAGAGGGGAGAAGATGCTCATCTAAACTTCTTTTTTTCATGGCGATAGACCCCCCAAAGAGCAGCACGCTCCATCCAACCTTTGTAGCCTTTAATATCTACATAACACCAATTTTCTACACACTGGTTAAGTTTGACGATGACATCTGGCTCTACGTGAGCCACAATAGGGGCATCCGTTGTTGCGCTACTTCTGAGAGGGTGTGTTTTCCCCACCACCACGGCTGTTCTTGTCCCAGTTAATAAGCTTTTATGAACCCAACCTTTGGTTCCATCTAGATAGAGAATTTGGCGCCAGATATCAAATTCTGCAATAATTTCAATCGGCAATCCCTGACGATGAATCGTCCATTCGGTTTGGAAACCTGAACCAGGTCCGACATGAATATTAACTTTATTGGAACGCAAGGAAGCAAACCGAGGCAAGGGTAATTTTTCAGGTGCAGCTACCACCTGTTGAGTGAATAATAATAAAATAAAAACGATTGCCCGCAAAATACTATCCTTAAATTTACTCTTATTAAAGGCCTGTTGACCCAAAACCACCCGCACCACGATCAGTATTCTGACAATCATTAAGTATTGCAACCGGATTCCATTCCGCATGAGCAACTTGTGCTATCACTAATTGTGCAAACCGCATCCCTGGCGTAATAATGAAAGGTTCAGAACCATGATTAACCATAATTCCCTTTAATTCGCCACGATAATCTGCGTCAATTGTTCCCGGCGCATTCAAGACCACCACACCATGCTTTAACGCCAACCCTGAACGGGAGCGGATCTGCGCTTCAAATCCTTCTGGCAAGGCAATGGCAATTCCCGAAGGGATGAGATGTCGCATTCCTGGGGTTAAGGTGATAGGCTCCTCAATCGCGGCTAACAGATCCATTCCTGCACTGAGCCTTGTTGCATAGGCAGGAAGTGGTAAGTCCTGACCATGGGGGAGTTTTTGAATAGTAATGACCACATCTGAAGAGTCGGTCTTTATTATTTTTGATTGTGTGGCTAACATATTCTTCCTTTTTAATTTTAAATTACCTCACTCACGTAGAGCCTAAGCTTTGAGGCAATCTCCTCGACATAAGCGGAGGAGGGAATTACCACGAGCCATACGCGGTCACGAAAGTAACATGTCTGACATATGAAAGGCGCTCATTATCCCTCACCCTTTTTATCCAAAGGTTAGATGTTAGCGCCTCACCTATCTCAGTTATTTTTTAGCTATATGTAAACAAGATATCCCATTCATTAAGTTTTGCCAACTAGTGGTTTGCATTCCTGCCTCTTTCAGCATTAAAGCTAATTTTTCTTGTGCGGGAAACCGGCGAATGCTTTCAACTAAATATTGATAGGATTCGCGGTCATCTGCCACTTTTTCCCCAAGCCAAGGTAACAAGGAAAAAGAATAAAATTCATAGACTTTGCTGAAGAAAGCAGACTTCACATTACTAAACTCAAGGCAGGCAAAAACCCCGCCTGGCTTTAAAACTCGGTGAGCTTCTTTTAAAGCAACTTCAATGTGGGTCACGTTCCGCAATCCAAAGGCAATGGTGTAAAGATCAACAGAATTCTCTGGAATTGGCAACTGTTCGGCATTCCCACAAACCCAGTCAATCCCATGAAGCAATCCTTTATTCACCGCACGATCACGTCCTACTTCTAACATGGAAGGCGTTAAATCACAAATAGTGATCTCAAGGTCAAGGTGTCGATATTTTTCCTGCATCAGAAAGGAGATATCGCCTGTCCCCCCCGCTACATCCAAGATTTTCATTTTTGGCTGGAGAGGCAACTGTTTCACCATATCCTGTTTCCAGAGACGATGAATACCAAGACTCATCAAATCATTCATTATATCATAGTTACGAGCGACACTTTCAAAAACACCCCGAACGCGTTTTGTTTTTTCTTTAGGGTCAACTTTTTGAAAGCCAAAATCTGTGAGTGACATGGAGATGATGTTCCTATTGTTTCGTTCTATGCAGAGTACAGTTTATTGAGGGTTATCTCTATACCTAAAATACCTGAAGAGATAGTAATAGGAAAGATTAGAAACTATATTCTGCCTAATATAGTCGCTACCAGGCTTTTAAGTTTGCTCAAATCCAGATGAGGGTGCGGTCTTCAGAAAGAGAAAGACGGAGTTTTTCAGTTACAGGCAAGGAATACATCTCTTTCTTTTCGTTACTTAAATCCATGAAAATAGCAGTAAAAGATTCCTTTTTATACCGATCAATCGCCATTTCTGTAGATGTGGCTAATTTGGATCTATTGCAAATTTAGAATGTGATGATAGTGTAAGGTCAATTAAGTATATATCAGAGCATATCTATGAGACCTAAAGAGTTTCGATATCGTCATTTTGTACCCGAAGTTATTCTCCAATGCTTACGCTGGTACCTACACTACCCCATTAGTTACCGCCAACTAGAAGAAATGGTTTGTGAACGCGTTATAGAAGTTGACCATACAACGATCTACCGTTGGATTCAGCATTATGCTCCTGAGTTTGAGAAAAGAATACGTTGATAGGAAGCGTCAAGTTAACCTAGGCAAAAAAGCTTGAGAGTGTTAGATAGGGGAAAAAGGCTTAAGAGTTAGAACATGACATTATCAGTAGCCCCCCGTCGTCATCGATTTCCTGTTTCTATTATTAGCCAGGCTGTATGGATTTATCATCGGTTTAATAATAGCTATCGAAATATTGAATGACGAACAGATGGCTTATCGAGGAATTCAAGTCTCTTATGAAACGATTCGGTCTTGGAGCATCAAATTTTCAAGCCATTTCAGAAACGTCATCAAAAAACTGGAGAGGAAACCTTCGGATAAGTGGCACATTGATGAAATGACAGTAAAGGTCAATGGAGAGATATTTATTTTATGGCGTGCAGTCGATTCTGATGGCTATGAACTGGATGTCTTTCTTCAGAAACGTCGGAATAAGAAAGTGACAATTCGGTTTTTAAGCCGATTATTAAGTAGTTATCCTATTCCCAGGGTCATTATCACGGATAAATTGAGAAGCTACAAAAAACCAATACAAGCTATGTGCCGGGGAACTCAACACCGATTCCATAAAGGATTAAACAATCGAGCTGAAAATGCTCATTTACCTACACGCCGTAAAGAAAAATGTTTGATTAAGTTTAAATCCCCTCAGGGTGTGCAGAGAACATTAGCCCTTATGGGAAAAGTTCGTAATCTTTTTGCCATAGGGGTGGGGCGATATTTGAAAAAAGCATCTGAGAGAAGAGATGCTTTTAGAGCCGCTTGCACCATCTGGTCTGAGGCGGCTCAAGGCCTCCTTCGCGTCTAATGAGTCCACTTGAGAACATCTTTTGCATCTTCAATAGTTAACTTGACGCTTCCCATAGCGTTCCTATTTTTTTCATTCCTCTCATGTACGCGGACAATTAAACTCTCGTTTTAAAACTAGCAATGAGTTGAAAGTAACACAGCCTAACCAGAATCAACCTTTTTGCCTATTCATGCACCACAGCTGGTTAATTATTGATATCGGGAATCGGTGACGTTTGAGAGCTTTACTTAAAGTCATGAGCTATTACATAGCCTTATTTATTTTTTCCTTTTTTTATCACTATTTTGTGCTTTTGTTAAGTTTACGAGGCTCAGCGGAAAATCAAGCTCAAATATAGGAGGCATAATTTTTCCGAAGTTTGAGGGGCGTTCAGTATATAATTGGGTGAAGGCAATAGCAGCTAGTCTTTTTTAAAAACCCACTCTCTTTGAAGGAAAAAGTTAAAGAAGAACAGAATTAATTCAATTAACACTTTAGCGTAAAATGCGTTATATCCATATAGTTCTATACCGCCCATAAAAATGCTCCCTATAAAAAGGTTAATCATGAATAGCAGAATATATTTATAGAAAGACCATTTTTGATTAAATTTAAATACAACTCTTTTATTTATATTATAATTAAAAATAAATGCTATAAATCTAGCGAAAATAAAGGAAAAAGTTATAGGAAGAGAAAACATAAGGATAAATAGGAAATAAAATGAGTAATCCACAATAAAGCTGAGGAAAGATGATATAGAAAACCTTAAGATAACAAAATATATTTTAAATGAGTCGAATATTGGATTAAAGTGGCTTCCCTTATTATCATCAATATAGATCATTCGAATAGGGATTTCATAAGGAGAAATACCAATCTTTTGAGCTTTTAATAGCATCTCCATTTCAAAATCATAACGATTTGCTTCGATCTGAAGACATTCTCTCATTAGCCTGCTAGAAATACCCCGAAGACCTGTTTGAGTATCGGTGATTTTATACCCTACCACAAAACGCCAAATATTTCGGGTCAAAAGGTTGCCAATTCTGGATTTTAGGGGAGGGGTTTTATCATGAAGGCTAAAATCTCTTGCTCCTAAAACCAATTCATTTTTTTCATTTAAGGCCAAAGATACATTAATGGCATCATCAACCGCGTGTTGGCCATCAGCATCAAGTGTGATAGATCCTAAAATATCAGGATGATGCACAAGAATATAGTTAAATGCTGTTTTTAGGGCTGCTCCTTTCCCCAGATTGATGGCATGGGTAATTAAAATAATTCTATTGTTTGAAAAAATAGGGTCTTTAAATATGGCTTTATTTTTACTACCATCATCAACCACAAAGATATATTTATCCGTTTTTCCTAGAATTTCTTTTAATAGAACGATAAGTTTTCTATCTGGTTCATAGCTAGGGATGATGAAACAAATTTTCATAAGATTATTAACCCATATTGTTGGGCATTTTTTACTATGGCATAATTTTGTAAGCCTGCGGTCTGGAGACGAGTCAATTTTGAAATGATATCGTTCATCCATTGGTCAGAGGGCAATACAATAATAATATCATAACTATCTAATCTTTTAATAAAATCTTTTTCATTATTTACGACTACCCGCCAATAGTTATCATTTGTAGGTCCAAATGATCCCCCACTCATATGTCGGCTATCCTCATAAACATAATACTTGAAGCGGAGAAGCTTTTCCCCTGTTCCCCCCTGCTCTATGAGAAAAATTTTTTTTCTTTTAAATCATATTTTTCTTTTAGTTTTAAATAGTATTCCTTAACGGGATCCGTAATGAATGGCTTGTAATCCCCCTCCATGACATTATAAAGTCTAGGTCTACTATGAGAATGATAAGAAAAAAGAATTAGTACGCTCGCCATAAGCACAGAAAATGCATATTTATTTTTTATTTTTTCTTCTCTCCATAACCGTCTATTAATGAAAAGTTTCTCTAGCTCAGAGATAGCAATATAAAGGGAATAGATGAACGATGGAACAACCAAAATCCCTAAATATCTATTATAGGAAGCTAGGTAAGAGGCTTCAAAGTCTGAGAATGCAAAAATGTATGCCCCAATCAGACCAAAATAATATGTTACGGAAAAAATTAAATAGAATGTAAACACATCTTTTTTTCTCCACCACATAAGAGCAAAACTTAAAATAAGAAGGATAAATTTAAGTTTCATTTGCAGGGATTGTTTTAAAACCTGTGTATATACTCCAAGTGCTTTACTTCCCCAAAGCGCTTGAATGTCAAAAGTGGATTGAGGGGATTGTACTACTAAATGTGAGGACTTAATTTTCCAAGAAAGATAAGTAGCTATAAAAAGTACCGCTAAATAACAGACCTGTTTCCTATAACCAGCTCTCCATAGAATAATAATTGCTGGCATAAGAGCAGAAATTAAAGGTTTTTTAATCATATAAGCAGATAAAAGAGCGATAGTAAGCAGACTAACGTTTCTGGGAAGGTATCCATCTTCTTTCTTTGAGATATTTTCAATTAAAAATAAAATAACTGATAATATCAAATATATCGGGAATTCTATTAGCAAATATTCACTGGTCTTTCGCATAATAAGAACTATTGCTAAAGTTAGAAAAGCCATTGAAACGTTATTTAATTTTGTTATTTCTTTAACAAAAAATAAAAAGGATAAAAAAAAGCTAAGCCTAGCAACAAAAACAATTGATTCATTAAAATTTGATGGAAAAGAAAAAACTGAAAGAATACTGCCTGCAATGCCCATAAGGGGGTATAGTCGCTAGTAGAGCATTCTATCGGTGTCGGTGTAAGAGTAAGTTGATAATAAAAAGCTTTTGGAAGTAGAAGCCAATGTGAAAATTCATCCCAACTTCCTGGGTTATACTGCACCAGGATAATAAAAGGTAACAATAATAAAAGTACTATCCAATAATCAGATTTTAAGACAGACTCTATTTCTCCGTTTTTGATAGATAGCGCTAAGCCTATAGCCGCAATTACAAATATTATATAGCAAGCAATGTTTAAGCTATAAGGGAGGAAAAGCCAAAGAGTATATGTTAAAAGCATCCCTCCTAAAAAACCAAAAAAGATCAACGTTCCAGTTTTCCCAGAGATTTTTTCCTTTGGCCCAATAAAGTTTAATAGATAAGAAATACCTATTCCAACTATATTAAAAACTAAACATATAATTAGACTATCCATTTATGATACCAACAAATCATGACAAAAAAGGTAAAACATCTCAAGCTAATACCATATTCAATAATAGAATTCAAATTTATTAATATTTTTCCAAGGAAGCGTAATAAAATAGGTTATTATTCGTAATAATGTTGGTGAATTATGCAACATTTAATAGGCCTTCCAGCCACAAACCCTCATTTTTTCTGAGTTACATATTAGGCGACAATGAGCTTTACCGGTTAATGAGGCGCCGTCAAGTTAACTATTGAAGATGCAAAAGATGTTCTCAAGTGGACTCATTAGACGCGAAGGAGCCCTTGATCCGCCTCAGACCGGGCTATGTGCCGGGGAACTCAACACCGATTCCATAAAGGATTAAACAATCGAGCTGAAAATGCTCATTTACCTACACGCCGCAAAGAGAAATGTCTGATTAAGTTCAAATCACCCCTCAGGGTGTACAGAGAACATTAGCGTAATAACTTCGTATAGCATACATTATACGAAGTTATACGAGCATCATCAACCGCGTGTTGGCCATCAG
>NZ_JQAK01000001.1:645481-918101 GCF_000757605.1 Candidatus Paracaedibacter symbiosus
CATTGCCTGTTTTTCTGGATTAAAGCAGCTCTTCCCGTTTACGTAATAACTTCGTATAGCATACATTATACGAAGTTATACGATTTTGCTATTGAGGTGGGACGATATTTAAAAAAAGCTTCTGAAAGAAGAGATGCTTTTAGAGCCGCCTGCACCATCTGGTCTGAGGCGGCTCAAGGGCTCCTTTGCGCCTAACGATTCCAATTAAACACATCTTTATCATCTGCAAAAGTTAACTTGACCGTGCCCCGGGGCAGTTTTATATAAGAACAATTATTACTTATTAATAAGAGGTGGCATCCATGGCTTTATTCCCTTCCAAAGCAGAGTATCTTAACCTGAAAGAAGAAGATTTAGAAATTTATTTTAGGAAAAATGCTAGGTCTTATATACGTTACTGGAAGTTTGTAACCAACCAAAAACAAAGTGGTAGAAAATTTGGCATAACAGCGCATTGGCCTGCATTTTTTATAGGTTTTGTTTGGTTCTTTTATAGAAAACTCTATTTAGAAAGCCTTGTGATCATTGTGGGAATTCTATCTTTGGGGTTTCTCTTTGATTTCCTCTTTCCTGCTCAACATTTCCCCTATTCTGCATTTACCTTAACTCTTGCAACTCTTGCAAAACCACTTGCCTTGAGACGAGCTTATAAGAAAATTATGCGGATTAATAGCTTGAACTTAGATGAAAATCAACGCAAAAAGCAGTTCGAAAATTTAGGAAGTTTATCTTACCTTGGATTGGTGATAGGCCTGTCAATACAAGTTGTTTCTGTAATAATTTCGCTGTTGTAAATGTAAATATTAATCGTATAATCATCCCAGATATAGAAATTAAATGCTCAATTAGGGGTATCAGCGGTTCTGATGGGATAAGCTAGCGCATGAAAAGATACTAAGTAAGCTTAGTCAAGATGTGGGGATCATCTAAATTTAGGATTTCTTCTACTTCATTCATTGAAAGGAAAAGAAGCATTTCTTCGATAGCTGTTATTAAACCGATGATAAATCCATACAGCCTGGCTAATAATAGAAACAGGAAATCGATGACGACGGGGGGCTACTGATAATGTCATGCTCTAACTCTTAAGCCTTTTTCCCCTATCTAACACTCTCAAGCTTTTTTGCCTAGGTTAACTTGACGCTTCCGTTTAAATATTTGGGAGTTTTCAAATTGTTATCAGGGTATTAGCCATTTTCATTCCAAAAGTCACTCCAAGGTCTAATTAAAAGCATAATTTATTATTTCTCTTAGGATTTACTCTTTATTAGTACGTGAATCCCTGAAAATCTGCAATTCATAAACTTTTTTCTAACTGCCTGAAAATAATAAATATTATCTATGTTAGCGTGGCTTTTGGAATGAAAATGGCTAATACCCTCAGTAAAGATTATTTCACACCCTGCTTCTTGCAGCACATGCAAACGAATGGGGTTTCACTACTTTAACAATAACCAGCACTCGGTCAGTAATTCTGTTTCAGCAACCTCGTGATCGAAATTATAGTAGCAAAAAATACAGGGTAAATCGCCTAGCTCTTCATCTGATTCAGGTAACCAGTCACGATACAATCCATATACTGTATCACCAATATTATCACGTGAACCCTTGTGCATTGCTACAGCATAACGACCAGCGGGTAATTGTTTTTCAATAACCTCTCCATCTAGCTTTAATTTCTCTGGCACACTAATTCCAAGATCAAAACGAAAATTTTCTGGTGAAGTTGTTTTTGGATCGTCATATGCAAATCCAAACGCTTCTCCAGCTTTGGGTTTCAAATTCATTGATTGAGCTTTCGCCCAGCTAACTAATTTATTGACGCTATCTCCCACTTTTTTAGGATCACCACGATGCTCTAAAACAGCTAAACGTCGTGCATTCATGTTTTTAATACTTATATTCATAATCATTTTATCCTGTTTAGGCAAACAATACGGCGGTTGCTCCCATGCTTGCCACCTTGGCTGAGACCTAAACTCGCTTGGGTTTAAACTACAAATTTGTTTAAATGCTCGGGTAAAGGACTCGTGAGATTCAAATCCAGCATTGATTGCAATTTCAATAATAGTGTTATCTTTATTAACAATCAGTTGGTGCGCCGCCCTTTTTAGGCGTAACCAACGTATATATTGCTGTAATGATAACCCGGTATAAGCTGTAAATAGACGATGAAAATGATATTTTGAAAAGCACGCAATATAGCTCAACTGAGACAAAGTGAGCTCATCATCAAGATTCTTGCCGATAAACTCCACTACCTTTTTTAATCGATGCTCATAATTCATGCTTTTCTCGTTTTTAAATTAACGCCATATTTACATGAACAAGATTACTCTAATAATAAAATACTTTCTTGACCGTTATTGCTAAATTTGGGTTAAATCCCATATATCTTCCAATCTCGCACATAGGTAGTGCTAAACCAAATGGATACTCAACCGTGTAGTTCCCCCAGTTTAGCAAGCTAATTTTAAGAGAGTCTCCTGTTGTTTGTTTTGAGTTAAAAATCCTTGTTCAAAAGTATTTGGTTGCATATACTCGAGCGTTGAATGTAAGTAAGCTGCATTGTAATGCTCGATCCATTGGTCTACCTCGTCAATAAAAGCAGTTGGGCTAGTCCACTCTTTCAGCCAAACAAACTCTTCCTTGAGTGTATGCATAAACCTTTCTGTATCCGTGTTTCCTTGCTGGCATCCATTATCAGACATCAGTTGCACACTATGTCCATGCGTTCCATTAGTAAATTGGCGGTTGACGGCCTTGTTGAGAGCAATCAACCAATGCCAGGATTTGGATTGTAAACCGTCATAATGGCCAAGGACTTTCTTGGTATACCAATCAATAATGATAACCACATAAATCCAGCCAAAACCTTCAATCATCACTTTTGTCATATCAATTCCCCACCACTGGTTGGGACGGATTGGTTTTGGCTTTTTAGTGTCTGCACGGCGGACTGCCTTAAGTTTCATATTCTTTTTTACTTGCAGGTCATGTTGCTTCATCAGTCGCCGAGTAAGCCGGTGGAACCGCCCCACCAGCTTCTCTCAGATCCGTACGTGAACCTCTCGATTCATACGGCTCGTATTAGGCAAACGCTCCTATCACTCCTTGCTTCCAGTGTTCAAACAGCTCTGGCTTTGCCTTCTTTATGGTTTGCATAAAACTAGCAGCTCTTGTTTTGTGGCCTCTCAATTTTTCCTACTTTTGCATGGCCCAGGCAAGCAGAGTTAAATCAAAGTGCCGCATAACCTGTCGGAGTCCCGATCTGTTGTAGACACCATAGTAATTTATCCATCCTCTTAAGATTGGATTATACCATTTGGCTATTTCCTCAAGACTAAGATCCGATCTGTAGCGTACTCCTGATTGCCGGACCATTTTCCGCATTGACTTGGCTGCGGTTTTACTAACCGCAGGACTAAAGCTCATAAATACGCAATTTATTTGGTGATTCTTTGATTGTCTCGGACAAAAATCGTATCCCAAAAAGGTAAACTTTGTATTCTGATAGAGCTTTCGTCGTTTTCCATCTTTGCAGTAAATAATCTTTGTTTTCTCTGGATGTAGGTCTAGTCCACAATCTGCAAAACGTTGCTTAAGGGCAGTCAGTAGTGCTTGAGCCTCATGCTCTGTTTTGCAGTGAACCAACCCATCATCGGCATACCGGCACCAAGGTATGTCCTTGTCGTATTTTCCCATCCACACATCGAACACATAATGGAGAAACAAATTACTTAAAACGGGACTGACCACTCCACCCTGCGGCGTGCCTTTATGGTGCTCAATGAGCGTTCCATCAGGCATTTGCATGAGAGCTTTCAGCCACCGTTCTATGTAAAGAGTTACCCATGAATTGTCCGTGTGTTTTCTAATCGCTTTCATCAGGAGATCATGCTCCTCTGTCTTTTTCGGTATAGAAACCGCCTTTACAGGCGGCGGAAAATACGTACCAGATGACATCCGATTCCAGATCTTATAAAGATTATTCTTCAAGTCCTTCTCAAAGTCACACAGAGACTGTTGGTCTACACCAGCCGACCCCGCATTTTCTTTGACCAATTGATAGGCCCTCATCACTAGTTGCTTTGGAATGATGAAGGGCTTTGTCTTACTCAAAATGTCCTCCTCTTTCGAGTTGTAAATTGATTCGACGGCCTAATGCAACTCCTTCGCTCCATGACCATTACAGTCACTTCGTCACTACTACAAGTTGCTCCGTCCCAGTGCTTTGCATTGGTACTCTCACCCTTGTGAATTTTGTCACTTGGATTTCTCCCTTAGCATCAAAACGACTGGTTCCCGCAGTTCCTCACAAAAGCCTCAATCAAACTCACGCCACCTGCACGCCGGATACCATCTACCCAGTCATCAGGCTCCTGGTAGACTTGTCTGAGAGTGTCAAACAGGCCCTCATTTTAATATCAGTCTTACATCTAACGACGCTTCATCAGTGGTTCGTTTTCACTCGTCTTTTTGATCATTACCTTTTCTCAACGCTCACGACCACCACTCTTAATGGCAGCCGCTTGAGAGGGTTTGAAGCCTGCTCCTGAAAGCCGACTTCGACGGGCCTTCCGTCATCTTTTGTAAAGCTTATAGAACTTCAGATCATATCGGTCTCTTTCTGTTCTTGTCTGCGGCGCAAGTTCAACTCGATGCTTGCTTATCTTTAGCCCATCTACGTAAGTCATATGGGCCAAAATACGGCGATATCCCCAGAAAAGATGGTCTGATTTGAGTTGGTATATCCGCTCAACAAATGGAGTGTTTCGAGCTTCAACAGCGACATAAGGACCACGCTTTTTCATGACCACTCCTCGCTTTTTTTTAATTCCAGGGTAAGCTCATCTACAAGGCCTTTGAGTTTTTGGTTCTCGCATTCCAGTCGTGCCTGCTTTTGGCTCGCTTTCTCAACCTCAAAGGCTTTAGAAGCGTTTGCCAGAAATTGATCTTTCCATTGATAATATTGGGATTGACTGATTCCATGTTCATTACAAATGGAGACTACTGACTAGCCTCTTAAGCCGCACAGCACAATCATTACTTTCTTTTCACTGATCCATTGGCGTCTCTGCATTAGGGATCTTATCTAAGAAACAGGCTTAAAGCCTTAGGAGAGTGACAGATTCACCTTTTCCCCCTCAATACCCAAGCTTATAAGTATCAAGGTTATCTGTAAGATACAAGTGAGAGTGCTAGTTTGATGTGCTTATAGAAAAGTATCAAGCCAAGTATCCCAAAGCAACGCATTGTTTAGAAAAAGATCACCAGGAGTTTCTGAGTTTTTATGATTTTCCAGCCGAGCATTGGAAACATATGCGTACGGCAAACCCTATAGAAAGTACATTTGCAACGGTCAAGCATCGCACCAAACGATCTAAAGGATGTTTATCGCGAAAGACAGCTTTTACCATGGTTTTCAAGCTGATCAAGAATGTGGAAAAAACATGGCGACGCCTAGATGGTAAAAACCAGTTGCCAAAACTCATTTCAGGTGTCAAATTTCGAGATGGTTAAAAAGCCATCCTTTTAATTCATGAGTTAACTTTTCTACACCTTTCCGATCATCGACATTGCCTGTTTTTCTGGATTAAAGCAGCTCTTCCCGTTTAACTAGATAATAGGCGAATTGAGAAAGTTTTCTCCGATTATTATTTTTATTGTAAAGTTGACGACACATGTCAATAAAAGATTGAATATGGTTAAAAGTTTCTATGCCTTCTAATTTTTGTAGATCAGGTTTGTTTTTCTCTCTAGCATCCCACCATTTATTTGATAGAATTTCTGCATTATTTGTTGTTATATCTTCTGATTTAATCAATTCAAAGCCACTACTTTTGAAAAGGTCCTCCTGTAATTTAAGAGGAGTAAAAAAGTATTCACCAAAGCTAGCACGTTGCATAATCTCATTATTAGTAATAATTCCAGATATTATGCAGGGATCTGTGTAAATTAGTTTAGCATTGGGCTTTAATATTCTATTCCACTCTTTAAGAATACTAAGTCTCTCATTATAATTAAAATAAATGATTGCTTCTATACAAACAACTGCATCAAAATAAGAACTAAAAAAAGGCAGACTATTTTTCAAATCTCCCTCTAAAAATTCAACATTTAAGCAACTTTTTTTGGTTAAATCATTTGCTGAATTTATCGCATGAGTACTAACATCTACGCCGTATGCTTTACAGTTAGTTTTTCTTGCAAAATACATTGTGGTTTCACCAACTCCGCAACAAGCATCTAAAATGGACATCTCTGGCGTTAGATTGAACCAATCATTAAACTTGATAAGTTCTTGCATGCTAAGTAAGCTTGCAAGGTTTATACTATCTTTACCCCAAGTTTCATTTTTAATTTTTTCATAAACAGGGTTAAGGTGATGTTCGCAAAATGTATTTAGTAGGTTTACTTGTGTCATTTATATATAATCTTTCAGACCAGATAGTTTCAAATTAACTTTATGATGCCGATTTTCATTGTTATTTTTCTCTTTTAGCTCTATTTCATAGTCTTCTGTAATATTAATTCTTAACCTCAGGGTCATTTAATTCTCCACAATATCTTAAGTCATAGCTTAGAAAAAATTAAATCATTGTTTATCTTGTGACATGATTGTATAAAATTTTCCCATGCGACAGAACCTCTTCTTTTGCACTGCTTCTATTTTTACTTTTAAATAGTGGCCTCTTCTGGAAGTAGATTAATTAATTTTCTTAGTTTCTTCTTAGACATATCAGGAAGCTTTAAAATGATTTGGTCTATAGTATTTAACAGTGGTTGGCGAGGATCTCCTGTTTTTAATAATTTTAATAAGGCTTCATCAACAGCCCAAAAAGAGGTTGAGAATACAGCAATTATGGCAGATGCAAGTTCAAGCTTGGGCCAAATCTCGTTTATATTTAGGAATGTAAGAGCAATTTCTGCCGATGGTCCAGCACTACAAACTGCTAGCGCTCCTGACACTACACCTATTCCTAGCCGTTTCCAGAAAAAACTATTTTCTTTTTCAGTATTGACAATGGTGTTGAACGTTCTTTCTGGTTTAAGTTTACAACAAGATTTAATGCAATTAAAGACTGACGAAAATACTCCAGATATGGCATCATAAAATTTAAGAGTACTATTCCATGTAGCTAAAGTAGTCAAACCAGAAGCGGTTATAGTCCCTATAATTGCAAGACCGGTTATCAAAGCTTTCTTATCTTCCAGACCAACTAATGTCAGTAGGGGGACAAATGAATCTAGTTCTACAGGATACACTATCCACTGGCCGTAACCACCTACTATTCCCCCAGCAATTCCTATAATAGTTTTTATGAGCGAGTCTTTTTTTACTTGAACTTGTTCTGTAATAAAAGACTCTGGATGTGAACACACTTTAAATCTTTCTAGAGGATCAAGATGCTCTTTAAGTATTTGCGTTAGCTGTTCCGCCTGAAAATAATTTAGAGAGGATATGTATGAGCGTGCTTCTTGGAGAACATTTTTTATACGCATTGAATAAGCTTGTCTACTATGCGGGTTAGAGCGTGCAAATCGCCTATCCATGGGGGATTTTATAGCATTGTATATATTATTGGATAATGTAGTTATTGAATAATAATCTATCAAAGTTCGTACATAAAATGTTGGTATGCCTGGTGCAAGCCACCCCCACCCAATATAAGGAAACAAATCATCATAGGTTAAGTAAGTAAGTGGAGAAGCAGACAGAATACCTGCAACTATGACTGGCGTCTTCAGACTATATTCCAAAAGATAATTTTTCCAAGTTATCTTTCTTTCAATTGATTTTTCTTCTTGGGACTTTCTATAAAATAATTTATTGATCACATTTGATGATAATTCAGTTCCCAGAAAAACCATAGGTATGTAATCAGTCATGCCATATAAAGAAGATAAGGCGATTTGTCCAGGTCGTGAAATAGCTGTCGTTTGCAAAAAACGTTCAGCAAAATCATAACCAAGAACAAAGAACATAACGCTACTCGCTCCTCCACTAAAGGCTTCTATCGCAAATAAAGACCGATCAAAACATTTATTAGCAGGGGGTGGTTGAGAGTTAAATTTGGCAAATTGATTTTTATCAAGCCATTCCAAAAAAGCACTATCAATATATTTTTGATTAATTGATAAATAAAAATCTGAAGTGGCATCTAAAAGAGGCTGATGCATGTGGCTATCATCCTCTATATTTTCTTCTCTTAAGGAACTTAAGGAGATTTGCTCTGTCCGCTGGATGCTGCTGTGTTTTTCTTGACTTTTATTTTCAGAATTAATCTGGTGTTCCATTCCAAAAACGGCGTCAGAACCACAAATTATAAAAAAGGATGCTAGAATAATAAAATACTTAGTGTTAATAAGCAATTTCTTGCTACTTCTTAATGAAGATAAATACATTTTGAGTTTTCCCCTTTGTTGATTAGCCTGCAAATAGCACGACTCCTAACTTCCTTGGTTCATCCCACTAAAATAAGGAAAGGTATAATTATAAGAACTTATGATTTTGTTTTCCCCTTTATCACCAATGATCCATCCCTTCTCACCTGGCAGCATGCTATAAACTACTCTGTAACGATTTGCACACATCAAAGATGAGGATATCTTTCCTGATTGCGGCACAATTGGAGAACAGGGTCATTTACTTTACCCTTTCTGGGCCACTATCATGTGTTTTTCTCCGGAAGAGTATATGGTTTGATAATTTGTAAAGCCAATATCTTTTAACCAACCTATATATTCAGAAGCTGTTCTATGGGTACCATGCATTTCAAGCAACATAGTTAGATTTAACATAGCCGTAAGATATGGCCCCGTTTTATCTTTATTAAAAAACTTCTCTAAGATAATAATTAAGCCATTAGGAGGCAAATTTTCATAAACTTTTTTAATAAGGGCCAGGCATAGTTCTTGCGGCCAATCAGATAAAACATAGCCTATTGAGTAAGCATCAGCTTTAGGTAAAGTATCTTTAAATATATCTCCTGCATGAAAGCATGCACGATTAGAAACATTATAAGCTTGAAACGCCTCTTCAGCATAGGGCTTAACCAAAGGGTAATCCATGACCTCAGCGGCTAGATGAGGGTTTTCTTGAAGAGCAGCTATTGCGAAAGAGCCTGTTGCCCCACCCACGTCGACTAATTTAGCATAACCTTTCAAAGAATATTTTTTACATAAATCCACTGAGTCCTCATAACCTGAGGCCCACATAGTTGCTAAAAAATCTTGCGTTGATGTTTCATCTGAGTAGATAGAGGATGTATAAACGGAGTTAAAAGCATCATCAATCTCTCTATTTTGTTCTATTTTTCCCCATTGTGACTTGTTTTCTTGTATTGCAGCGACCAAATGATCAAATACTTTATAAGTTGACTTCCAATAATGACTAAATCTTGCCCCACAATAGTATTTACTTTTCCTGATTAAAAATGGCCGGAACTCAGCTGCTACCTTATATTTATCCTTATTTTTTTCTAATAAGTTTAAGCTAGTAGCACAAATTAACAGACGATCTAATGAAGATGCTGGCAAGTCAAGATCTTTACTAATTTTGTCAACCTTCGAGGGGCCATTCTCCTCTAAATAATCAAATATTCCTATTTCATTACAAACAAAGAGTACTTGGCTTTCAATAAACCCAAACATCATTCTTTCAAGGGTAGAAGGGAGTTTCATATGTTCATTCTCCTAAGGTTATAGCTTGGGGAGTAATAGTAGCATTATATCTGCTTCCCTTATTGGCTAGACCAGGTAACATTTGATACTGTTTTCCAGACAGATTCTACCCTATCATTTCGTATCCCATAAATCTCTCGGTGTAAAAAACCCATGGCATCGGTATAACCAGGTATAAGAACTATCTTATCGCCGCGGTTGACTTGGACATCGCTTTTTACCATTTCATTTAGCTGGGCGGATCTTTCTTGATCCACACCTTCAAACTTGGTGTGTTCTGCACTTAAGCCTATTACTCGAAGATCACTACGATCCCGGGGCTGAGGCAAGCCTCCGAAGGGATGCCAGCCAACAGCTTTAAACCCCGCATTACCCATTGCTCTACTCTTATCATGGGGAACGCTAATAATCTGGGTAAGAATTAAGGCACCCATTTTATGACCATGATCTTTCAGGTGCGCTTTATTATGATAAAGTAGATCACCTATCGCACCCCCTCCTGCCTGAATTTCTGTAACTACTCCCTCTTCCAGAGAATCAATGTAATTACAGCTTCCTCCCGCACTCACTATTTTTACTTTTATACCTTCTTGTTCAATCAGGGCTTGAGCTTTTGCTAAGATTCCATGAGCCTTTTTAGTTTCCAGAGTTTTTTCTTCTGGGGATAGGATGGGCGTGTGGCCTTCATAACCAGTAATACCAGCAAAAATAATTGCCTTCGTAGTTGTTTCAATTTCCTTAGCCTGGCGGGCAAGCTTCACTGCTTCAGGAATCGTTACGCCACATCTATTATGATTGATATTTAATTCAATCAATACCTCAATAGGAGTGGTGATTTCCCAGTGCTTTACGGCGGCTGCTAAATCTTGCAAATATTCTTCATTATCGACCGCTACGCGTAGACGCTTAACCCTCTTGGCAAGCAATGATAATCTTTCCAATTCTTCTTTTGATCCTACTATATTAGCTAAATATATATCCTCAATCCCTGCGGCAGCGAATGCCTCAGCTTCAGCAAGTGTAAGCAATACTACGCCATTTGCTCCTTTCTGAATCATGTATTTAGCTAACTCAGGGCATTTATGTCCTTTTGCTGGGGCACGCCATTCCATGCCTTTACCTAATATGCGTGAGCTCATAAGGTTGATGTTATGATCAACAACGTCTAAATCTATCATAAAGGCAGGGGTCGGGAGTTCATTAATATGCTGGCCAATAAGTGGGTTAGGTTCATACTCTTGTTGAGCCTTAATAACCTTTCCTTTTTCTTTAGATTGGCTCCAAGCAGTTAACTCAATCCACATCCCCCAAGGTGAGACCAGGAAGGTGGATGTACAAACTTCCCCCCTCAAAGGAAATTGCATAGGTGGATCTTGAATAAAGCGCGTCCCTTGCCACTTAGGAATAACAGTGGATTTAATGTGAGAAACCACTCTATCCATATCTTTAACAGTGAAGGAGATATAACTATTACCGAGATCGCTAAATTTATGCCATCCTCCCTCTCCTTGAGGTTTATACTGATCAGGGGAAGACCATTGAAAAAGCTCAATATATTGAGTTAAGACATTATCGCCACACTTTAACATAATAACATGAGGCATATAAGCATCTGGATGGACCCCAAAGATTTCTGACCAACCACGCTCCCTGGCAGTTGGTGTGGGGTCTCGCTTAACCTCCCAATCAAACTCTG
This sequence comes from Candidatus Paracaedibacter symbiosus, assembly GCF_000757605.1. GTDB lineage: Bacteria > Pseudomonadota > Alphaproteobacteria > Paracaedibacterales > Paracaedibacteraceae > Paracaedibacter_A > Paracaedibacter_A symbiosus. The sequence continues at coordinate 656,865 of NZ_JQAK01000001.1, forward strand.
CATCGAATACTTCCATTAAAAAGCTAGCTGCTTCTTGGGCATTTGGTACAACAATGCCAACATGATCTAATCCCATGTTAGTAGGAATCCCTGTTCCTTGAGTGGCTGGGGAAGGAACATTATGTGTATGATTAATTTTATTCATAGTTGCTTTCCTTTTCATAATAGATATCAATGTGTTCGCTTTTAGGGTTAAGAATGGGCGGGCTTTGAATGCTTAAAAAGAGGGTACGTGTTTGGGTATGAAAGCCATGCACAACGCCTGCAGGAATAACAATGCGCTTGTTAGCATTATACTCAATATTCTTCTCACCCAGCATAAACGTACCTGAACCAAGTATAATATAGATAACTGCGCTGCTATTCTTGTGATAATGAGGTCGGTATTCTGCTTGGGGTTGTAGCTCCACAAGCTCTAGATTTTCTAGGGTCTCCTGACCCCTTCCTGCAGAAGCAAGCAAATTAACGCCTGAGGCAGAAGAAAATATACCCAGTTGATATAGGTCAAAGATTTCTTCTTTTCCATATGTATTTTTGCTTGTTACCCGTCGATAAGGAATGGCCTTAAGGATATGATATCTGGAAATATTCTCATTGCTTTTAAAGCAACTTTTTAACTTAGTTGAAATTTGTATAAAGAGATTACATAAGTCAGAAGTATGTTTCATTTGCAGCCTTATTCCCTTGTTTATGCTACTCTATTTAATTTCTGTTTATCTGCTTCAACCAAGCTTTGGGCTAGGTAACAGCATGCATCATAGATGTTCAGTTTATGGAAATAAGCTAGGTTATTTGCCATAGTTAGAAAATTAACAATTCTATTAGCAACTTGTTGCTTAATGAAATCATTCCATTGGGTAAGAGGATCTTGATATTTTAATGCCTCCATAAATAAAATGGCACTGCCTGAGTTAGAAAGCCATTCGGGCAAGACAGTCACATTGTTTTTAAAAGCTTCAGTAATAAGATTTTTTTCCCTAAACACATCGTTGGCGCCTGATATGATAAAAGGACTACTTAAGGAAGAATTAGCCAAAGTATTTGAAATTAAAGCCTTTAAAACTTTTTCCGTTATGGTATAACGCGTAGCACAAGGGCAAAATATATCTCCTTGTACCTGGCTAAGAAACTGCAATAGAAAATCTTCAGAAGATTCTCCTAGTTTACGTTTAGTGAAATGGAGAGCCTGCTTTGAGTCCAGTAAATAAGTATCAAGATCTAAAGATAGTAAGGGTTCTATGTAAATGCCTTCAGGGTTATAAATATACCAATCACGTTCACAAATACCCACAATATCATAAGCCGATTGTGCCCAGTAGCAGAAAGCTCTAGCTACTTTACCTAGCCCTTGAATGATAATCTTGGGTTTAGTATTTTTTACCTTTACTCCTGTTTCTATGGTTTTAAAGAGGCTATAGCCTGTTATAGTTTGCTCTACAGTGAAAAAATCGTTCTCAGGAAAGTAGAGGCACTGATTAAATTTGTCGATATCGACCTTAATTCCTTCAGTTTTCTCCAACATGTTAGCCAGACATATAAAGGGAGATTTTATATCAGCTATTTCCTTTAAATGGGCTGTGATATCTTTTGTAGTTGTATTAAGATCACCTCCTGTGCACCACTCATTTTTTATGATTTCACTGTTGTCATATAAGAAACGTTTTAATACAGATGTAGCCTCAGGATGAGTAGGATCAAATTTTATTCCTCCTTTTCCTCCGCCAAAGATAGAATACTGTAAGGAATTTTTTAAGCTCATCGTGTAGGCAAGATCTTTGACCTCTTGCAAACAGGCAGATTCATGCATAAACAAACCGCCTCCTGCAACCCCGTTAACCACATTATGGATAACAATCCAGCCAATAGCCCCTGTGTTTTCTTTATCTTGCCAAGTGATAATTTTATGTGCTTTATTGATTATAGGATTACGCATATGACATGTTCTCTTTTTTATCTTTTACATTTTTAAGAGTAACTTAGATAAAAATCATAAATATAAAAAACGAATTTAGGTTAATATATGTGAACTTATGGACAGCAATAGACTGCGATACTTTCTTGTAGTTGCAGAGATAGAAAATATTAGGAAGGCGGCAGAAGCTCTGCATATCACTCCTAGTGCACTTTCTAAAGCGCTCAAGCAACTAGAGTATGAAACAGGAACTACCTTACTAGTCCCTGCTGGGCGAGGGATTTCTATCACTGAAAGCGGTCGAGAACTAGCTAGGCGAGCACGTCCTCTTATGGAAGATTGGGAGAAGCTAAGACACGAGCTTAGGGAAAAAAAGAATAGTAATGCCCTAACCGCTAAACCTCTTCGCATCGGTTCTTTCGAAATATTTTCTACTTATTTTTTGCGATGCTTAATGGATTCTTTATCAAAAATAAATGAACTTATACTTTACGAACTGACTCCTAGCGAAATAGAAAGAAGCCTTTTAGAGTATGAAATTGATTATGGGATTACGAATCTCCCTATTCCTATGGCAGGTATTTTACATCAGCGAATAGCTTTTTATGAACTAAGGATCTATGGGCGTGAAGATGTATTTGGTAAAGTCCCTTTTTCAGCTCTTCCCTTTGCAGCACCAATTACTCCTATTTTAGACTCTCCAAATGATATAAAAACATTAGATGGCTGGTCTGATGATCAGGCAGACCGTTGCATAAAATATAAGGTAGACATGTTGGAATCTGCGCTTGAACTATGTCGACAAGGTAAGGCCGTAGCCTATTTACCGTCTTTTATGGTTAAACTGCATAATAATACGGTAAAATCTTCCTACAATCTTCAAGCCCTTTCTTTCCCGAAAGAGATGCTACCTAAAAAACAAGCTATATACCTTACTAAAAGAAAATCTGATCCTTCTGATAAAACCTCTGCAGGAATCGCGCATGCAATAGCCTCTTTATTTTAACATCAGAACATCAAGATATTTATCGATACCGAACATATATAGACCGCCTCACCTTGCAAGGTAAATATTGTATTTAACAATTATATATGGGGTTCTTTGACCTGTGGTGGTTCCCATCAGCATGTTCATAAACAAGGGAGAGTAAAGCGAAGATTTAGGAATGCGATTAATTGCCAAAAGTTTCTGTCTTTGTCCTTAACTATCCATATTTGCTTTGGAAGAAGTGCCCATAATTTAAGAAACTGACGCTAGGAGAACTTATAAATACCAAGCATTGGCTGTTTAGCTTCAAAGTGCTTAACCATAGGAAGATTCTATCTAAACATAACTATTTCTCTTAAGAAATCTTTCCTTTTCCTACTTAATGTGACAACGTCGGTGGAGTTTGTTCAACGCTCAATTTTGATTTAATTCTTACTGTGTGGGGGGAGTTATTTGGGAAACGAGATTGTAATATTTCTAGCGCTTGTTTTAAGTAGTTAATTAATTGATTTTTAAAATCCTTTTCTAGTTTTATGTTTCCTTCATTCTGAGCTACCACGGACTTTTTTAAGTATAATTCTGACAAATTTTCTAGACACTTATAGCTATCGGGGTGATTATTTTGGCGAAATATACGACAAGCTTCATTGAAAAAACGTTCAGAGACTTTTATGTTATTTTCAATAAAATATACCTCCCCCAAGGCATTTAAAGCATAAGCTGTTGCAATATTTGTGTTCCCATAATTTATCTGATAAATTGTTAAAACTTGTTCTAATATAACCTTAGCTTTTTTGTAATTTCCTAATTTTATATGAGCCTGACCTAATAGCATTAAAGGGTAACAAGCATAAATATAATTTTCATGAAAGTGAGTTTTGTATTTTTTAGTAATTTGTGCAAATAATTGATAGTTTTTTTCATCCTCTGATGAAGAAAGGGGCTGAAGGTATGTAAAAACCCAATCTTGCCCTAGTTCATCAGGAAAGTAAGAAGCATAAATCCTAAGGCTTTCCTCTAATGCATCTTTGGCTTTTTTAGAATCATCAAGCTTTATATAGATATCTCCTAAATGCTCCAAAGCCCAAGCAATATCAAAATGAATATCAGAACACTCTTTTTTGAATGCATCAAGACTTCTTTCCATAATAACTTTGGCTTTTTCATAATCTCCTATTTCTCTATCAATAATAGCTAATTGCCCATGTACCCAAGCCGCATAATTATCATTGTCAGAAAAATGTTTTTTATGAAGACTAAGCCCCTCCTGAAATAGATCTTTAGCTACCTCATAATTCCCCAAAATTCTTTCAATAATTCCTAAATATACTAAGAAAAACGCATGGTTTAGGGCAGATTGCGGGTAATATTTTTTATAAATAGATATGCTTTGTTCTAAGAGTTTTTTGCCTTTAATGTAATCTCCCAAATCCCTATAAACATTCCCTAGGTAACCTATAAACAAAGCAGTAAGAGTTGGTTTTTCATTATGTAACTTATTTAGCTGTAAAAGGCTTGCTTCGAAGAGATTTTTTGCCTTTTTATTATCCCCAAAAAAATAGTTGATAACACCTAGAACGCCTTTTACCTCTCCCTCTACCTCAGAGGTTAATAGGTGTTTATGATTTAAGAGTTTTTCCAAATGCCCAGCCAGGACTTGCATCTTGGGGACATCTATCTCTTTTATTATCTTATCTATCCCGTAATTTACTAATTTTTCTGAAATACATTTTATTAGCTCTTTATTTTTTTCCAGTCTTAATATTTTAGTTAGATAAGATAAACTGATGGCTTGTATGCTTCGATGAATTGAAACTGATAGATTAGGGGAAGAAGAATTTTCTTGTTCATTTATGATCAGAGAATATTTTTTTAAGTTATAAACAAAGCTGCTAACCTGCAAGCTATTTTTAAAATTACTTAATAAATCTCTTGGGATATTTTGAGAATCAAGTAAACTAATAGTCAACAAAAGCTCTGCAAAATCTTCATGTTTTTTTATAATTTCTTGTAAAGCTACGATAATTATTCCGTTTCTGCTTTTTGTATAGTCACCTATCTCATTTAAAATATTTTCTTGTAAGCTTGTAAAATCCTTATTAGATTGCTCCAAATTTTCTATATAAGATACGTACGACATTTTTGTAGCTTTTAAATAATAAGCTGCAATCGATATATCTAAAGGGAAAGGAGGGATTTTTTTTAAAAACTGATTTATTTCTTTAGTTTGATTAAGTGTAGAAGGATACCCATCTGTATTGGACATAATTTTCTTAAAAAGATTGAACCGCTGCTGGTCGTCTAGTTCAGGCATAATAAGGACATAATTAATATGTTTATTGTTTTCAATGTTATTATCCCGCGTCGTTAAAATAATCTTTCCCTGTCCCCATGTATGGGATTCATAAGGAAAATGCTTTTGGATATCTGTAAATACCTCTACGTTATCGTAAATTAAAATCCAATTTGACTGAGATTTTAGATGTTCTTTTACAAATAAAATAATTCTTTCTTCTTTTTCTAATGGGTCTTTGATTTCTTTAATCCTTGCTAAAGTTATTTGGTCCAGCTCTCTTTTTGCAAGAACTTGCGCGAGCTTTTCAAATGACGTATTAAGGTTTTCCCGTGTTTCTGCGTTAATTTCCCATACGATATCTGCTATATGCATACGTGCATACTGGCGTGCTAGAGTAGTTTTTCCTGAGCCTCCCATACCTACAAGAGCTACAGACTGAATACCACTTTGCCCTTTAAGCTTATTATCAATTTGGTTGATGAGTTCAGGGCGGTTAAGAAAAACTGATTCTTTAGGGATAATCAAATCCGGCTGAGAATGAAGGTGTTTATGGCCTTTTTTATCCCATTGAAAAGCAAGGAGCACGCTGCTGATAAGCCCAATGACAAAAAAAGCTGCTAAAAAATAAGCTTTTATTGGATAAACAAACAACCTTTCTAGTTTTTTATCACTAAGGGAAATCTGTGGTAGTTTGTCTTCAGGAAATATCTTTTTCTCTTGTTCCTCAAACTCACTAATAAATTTATCTAGATTAAAATTTGGCAAAATTTGTTTGAGAATGGCATAAAAAGAGAAGTAATAACTTGCCTGTTTTACAAGATCTATATTTTTAGAGTTTACAAGGTTTTTGGGGATATTTGTATAGTTTGCGCCAAGTGGCAAAAGGCAAAGAACCTTACTTATATTTTGCGGTATTTTCTGAAAAAAAGGATAAAGTTCTTCTTCTGCCAGAAATTTAGGTAGAAAACATATCCCATAACTTGCCTTTTTTTCACGTGCAGAGGTTGATACTTTAATACCTGCGAGTTTTAGATGAGAAATAAAATGATGAAAAACACTATCTTTATTTTTAGGGTAATTTAGTGCCCAAATTAGGACTTTTTCTAGTTGTAAAAATGAAATATCTCTCAAAATCTTCTCAAAAATAGTATTAATTCTTAAAAGTGAATAATATTGCCTCATACGTGGGAGTTTTTCAGAGAATTCAATAAAGTCGATAATTCTTTCACGTGAATTACATTCAATTTTTGACATTATATTGCGAACATGGGTTTCAACAGTTCGTGGATCAATAGATAAAAAAGAGGCCGTCTTACTTGTCCTTCTTGCATTTAAAAGACAAGCCATCACATCGATTTCACGCTTAGTAAAATGGATATCATTAATACTTGATAAGTATTCCAGATAAAAATCTTGGGGCAACATATTTTGTTTATTTTTCATGAAATAAATGAGCTCACTAGGCTTACTCTTTATATTTTTTTATTATCTAGATGTGATTAAGCATCCATCTTAATTTTTAATTGGAACCCTAAAAAAGAAATTTCTTTTTGTAAACGTGATTTATGTCCATTATCTATCTACGTATTTTCTACACAGATAAGAGCAACTAAGCACTGATTTTCATTCAAAATCATAAGTGTTTCCCTTTATTCTTCATTCTCCAAGTCTATTTTTAGCTAGTTACTAAGTTTTTACGGATGTTCTTGGGGTTTCGAAATCATCTATGTATTTTGCGTAACCTTATCTCATCGCGCTCTCTATCCAGATCAGGTTATAGCAAATTTTCGGTGATAGAGAGGATTAAAAACTTTAAAGGAGTCAAAAATGGAAAATATTGAAATTAATGATACTGAGTATGGAATCACTTTAGAAGCAAGCGCTTCAACTTTAACTCAAGGTAGGCTGGGTGGAGACAGCGAGGGAAATTCCCATTATCCATTGCAGAGATAACTCAAGAAAACTAATGCGATCATAGAAGACCCTATGCTTGTTTTCAAGATACTCAAAACTGTTAGATACATTAAATAGTTGGAGAAAAAAATGGAAAATATTGAAATTAATGATACTGAGTATGGAATCACTTTGGTAGCAAGCGCTTCTACTTTAACTCAGGGTTCCAAAGGGGGCGACCCCTCAGAAGGTTCTGGGGCTTATTACACTTATGTCTAGCTAGCTAACAGGCATTACTTTTTCAAAAAAGTAATGCCTGGTTTTAAGGGTACTAAATTATGTATTACCATTTACAAGATCATATTTATGTCTCTCAATTTCGAGATGAATTTATTCTTTTGGATTCAAAAGCTGATAAATATGTTATTTATCCCCCCCATTTTTCTAAATTATTTCAAAGCTTTTTTCAAGAGCTCACGTCTCATCCTCAAGACTCGCCTCATATCCAAAAACTTCTAAATAACCATATTATTCAAACTAAAGAACATCCATATCCTTTTTACATTGATCGTAAGCTTAATTCGAACGGGGTTTCAAATGTGGATTGGCGGTTACCTCTGACAAGCAAAGAGGTAAGGTTAAACGCCCAAGTATTAAAAGTCCTTATGACTCTTATTAAAGTTAATTTTTATATAATGTTTAAGGGACTATACGCAACGATTCAGCTGATAAAAAAATCTCGTAAGAACCATCTAACATACACCATCCCTTCAGAAGAGGAGCTAAATAACTTGGCAAATATGGTCAATAAGGCCTGCTTTTTGTATCCAACCAGAACAAAATGCTTAGAATGGGCGATAACTTTTGTCCTCATTGCCCTGGAAAAAGGATGGAAATGCAATTTAGAAATTGGAATACAAAATTATCCGTTTTTTGCCCATGCATGGGTTGAATGTGATGGAAAAACTGTCACAGATTCGCCAGATTTAAGAGAAGGCCTTGCCATTATTCTAAACGAACCGTTTAGGAGATTAAAGCCATGATTTACGCAGGCCTTTTAAAATTTGGCTCACTGCCGCTGACCGAAAAAAACTTACAAGAAGCTGTTGAGTCTTTTACCCAAGATTCGCCTTCCGTTATACGAAAAGGTTCTCTTGTTCTATGCTATGGCAAACTCTCCAATCTCCAAGATATGGATGCTGTTTGGGAGAATGCTTTATCACTCCTTATTGGCCGCGTTTTTGACAAAGAAAACTCCTTTGCATTACGGAAAGAAACATTTAGAGAATTATCTCTTTTAAATGGGGAAGAAATTTTGGAAAAAGTATGGGGAAAATATGTCTATATTAATGCAAATGAAACTGCCACTCAATTTAACATTGTTATTGATTCGACGGGGCAGCTTCCTTTCTTCTATTATCCCTTTCCAGATGGAAGTCTTTTATTTGCTTCTGATATAGACATTCTTTTTAAGGTCCTACGTCAAAAACCAGAATATAATTGGGATTACCTATGTTCTTATCTTGTCTATGGTAATAATAGTTCTATTCAGACGCCTTTCAAAAATGTTTTTGAGCTTCCTCCCGCCTGCAGCTTGCAAATAACAAAGAATGAAAGAAAAACGACTCCATTTTGGAATCCTCTAAGTTTTTATAGAAACGAAGCAATACAGGAATATGACACTGTCAATGTCCTCCAGAAAACGCTAAGACCTTGGATTGAACCCTATCAATCGGTTTGTGTAAGTCTTTCAGGGGGATTGGATTCCTCTTCTCTTGTTTATTGCTTAAAAGATATTATTAAGAAAAATCAAACTTTAACAGCTTTAAATTATTTTCATTCCCAAATTAAATCCTCAAATGAGCTGGAGCATGCCCGCAAAGTCTGTGAGGAAACAGGAATCGATCTTATTGAAGTTGATGTTTCAAATTCTCTGCCTTTTGATTCTCCGCGGAACAAACAACCTTTAAAACCAAATAAGCCTTTTGCAGGAATGGTTAGCCTAAGGTGGTTGGAAACAATACTTGCTGCTCTTCCAGACAACGAATCATTTACCTTTATAAGCGGCCATGGTAGTGATCATATTTTTATGCGTCCTCCTTCAAAAAAAGCACTCTCCGACTATATTATAGAAAAAGGCTTACAAGGCTCTACACAGGAACTTAAAAATCTTTCCCAATTTTATAGGGATTCATTTTTTCCTATCATCAAAGAAAATGTCACTAGCTTGTTTTCTTATGTCTTTGGTAGAAAAAAAGACAGGGTATCTTTGAAGGAAAAATTAAAGGATATCCCTAGCTGGATTAACAAAGAGATGATTCTCAAAGTTCTCGATACTCATCCAATTTATAATAATCTTTCATCCAAAGTTCTTCCTGGAAAATATGAACAGATCGATGCTTTGTACGAAGGAATTGCGTCAATTCATCTGGAACTAATGCATCAAGCTGACCCAGCTTTTTATCCTTTTCTTTATCAACCTATCGTAGAATTTGCTTTATCCTTTCCTACTTACAAACTTTTTGATGAAGGCTATGATCGCTACCCTCTCAGAAAGGCTGTTAATGATAATTTCAAAACAGAAACTGTTTGGAGGAGAGATAAAGGTCAAACCACAGGTTTATTTCAATTGGGAGTTAAAAAAAATCTTGAGCGAGTTCTCGATATTTGCTTGGAAGGATATTTTGTAAAACAAGGATATATCGATAAGAAAGGTTTACATCAAACGATCATCCGTATTGGAAACGGTGATGTAAAGAATTTGTGGGCATTTATGCATCTAGCCTCTCTTGAAATTTTCTTAAGGTTTTGGGAGGAGAGGTCATTATGATTAATAAAACCCGGTATAAACACTATTGGGCATGCTTGAGCTCTATACTGTTAAAAACCTTTGAAGATAAGCATATCCTTATCCATCTTTTCTTAAGCATTATATTTCTCGTTATTGGGATTATTTCTACGATAGCTGTGCCTTTCATGCTGAAAAAGATTATTGAGTCTTTTTCTTCTTCAGAGATAGGGTCCATTACTTTAATTTTGTTAGGTTATGGTGCTATCTGGATGATAAGTCAAGCATCTCTTCATTTAAGAGCCATCTTTACCTATCGAATTGAACAGCGTATTACATTCGTTTTAGGTTTAAGAGTCATTTCCCATATCTATACTCTTTCTCATAGCTATTTCCTGGACCAAAAGCCAGGGGCATTAACAAATGTAATTCGGAGAGCTCAAACAGATGTACCTTCGATTATCTTAGGTGTCTTCTTTCATGTTCTTCCCACTATTATTGAGTTTTTGTTTGTTCTTGTTCTTATCTCAAGTCTTTATCCCCCTATTTATACTCTTATGCTTGCGGGAACGCTGGTTGCATTTTTTATTTATACGCTTATATCTATGAAGTCCATTTTAAATGACCGCCAAATTGCCAATGAAATCGACAAAAATACAGAAGGGGTTGTGATAGATTGGCTTTCTAATTATGAAGCCGTTAAGGTGTTTGGAAGGCATGAGTTAGCAATCAACGTCTGTGAAAAAGAATTAAAAAAACGAGAAACAGCTGAAGTCAAATTTCTGACAAAGTTTAGTACTGCTCGTTTGGGACAATCTATAATTCTAGGACTTGGGCTTTCTTTCCTTACTTATTTTGTGGCTGTAGGGGTTCTACAAGGCACACTAACAGTTGGGGATTTTGTCCTTTTTAACGGATATATATTACAATTCATTCTACCTATCAGCATCTTAGGTCAAATTATACAGGATATAAAAAAAGCTCTTTTGGATATGAAAGGGATCATTGACATTCTCCTCACTACAAGTGAAATCAAGGAGACTCCCCATCCATTGCGACTATCAGGTAATTCGTTTGATGTTGAGTTTAAAGATGTCACTTTTATGTATAAAGACAGAGTTATCTTAGATAAGGTTTCTTTCGAAATAGAGTCCGGAAAAACTCTTCTTATTTTAGGGGAAACAGGTAAGGGTAAATCTACCCTTGCAAAGCTCCTTCTAAGATTATATGACTCTACCAAAGGCCAAGTCCTTATTAACCAAACAAACATTAAGCATCTATCTTTTCAATCCCTCTATGAAATCATAGGTTGGGTTCCTCAAGAAACCTACTTATTGAATGATACTATTAAAAATAATATTCTTTTTGTTCAGCCTGATGCCTCTCTTAAAGATATTGAGCTTGCTTTAGAGAGAGCATGCCTCCTAGATTTCATAGATTGTCTTCCTGATGGTATTCATACGATTGTTGGGGATAAAGGTCTTAAACTTTCAGGGGGAGAAAAGCAACGACTCGCTATTGCGCGTCTTTTTCTCAAAAAACCCAAAATATGTATTTTCGATGAAGCTACTTCTTCTCTCGATAAAAATACAGAACTCCTCATTCAAAACAATGTTGAAACTTTTCTTCCTGATATGACCAAAATTATCATCACCCATCGACCTTTTATGATTAATAAAGCTGATAAAATTATTTCGTTAAATAATGGGGGTATTTCTCAAACAGTACCCCCATCCTTTAACAGCTGCGAAGCCCAAGTGGCTTATCAATCTCAAAAAACAACTAACAATTATTGGAGATCAAAATGAAACCTCAATTACGCTATCTTTTAACAAGTCTGTTCTTTATTCCCTATTCTGCCTTATCAAATGATACCGTTAGTCCATATATTGATGTTTTTGATGAATCTATATATGACCAAAGAAGATTAGAACAAAAGTATCGAGGATCATGGGATAATATCAAACATCTTAATGAAGAGACTATAGATAAAAAGATTCTTGAACTCTTTATTGATCAAAAAATTAGTTGCCTAGAAAACAAAATGTTCCCTAGATTTAAGAATGAATTCGAAACATTAAAACGTTCAATTGAAGCTGCTAAACCTACGAAAACTACAGCCGTTTTAGGGATTATAGGGCGCGCTCTCTCACAAGGAACTAGCCTAGTATTATTAGGTACTACGGAAGCAACTAAGGCTGCTGCAAAATTTGCTGTAGGAGCCAGTCTATTAGGGACAGGTGTGTTATCAATACAAGATTTTTGGGATCCTGATAGTAAGAAGTTAGATTTTCAAAAAGTGTGGGATACTCTTGAAAACAAAAAGAAAGAACTTATTAGAAATATTGTTAAAGAAAATATTTCTGATTTAGAATTCACTTACGTTTTAAGGAAACGTTTTTATCCTGCAGAATTGCGCTCAAAAATTGAAGGGTCTTTACTTGGTGCTAGAAACCCTGGGCCGTTCCCTCCTTTAAGTTCGATAAGAGTTTTTTTGGAAAATTGTTTAGATTTTCCAATTCAAAAAAAAGTCATAGAGTTTAATTCTGATTTTTGGAATCTTAATGCAGATTCTTCAAATTCCACCGCTTTGACACACAATCTACGTTCTTATCACAATCTATGTTCTTATAACGAGGAAACCAAAGAGGAGTTTAAAAAACTGATTTCACAACTTATTGCTTCTTCCCAAGATACGGTTGAAACCCAAAATACAGCTGACACTGAATCTAAACGAGCATTTTACTTTTTTGGCGGGCCTGGGGTTGGAAAAACTACTGCCGCAGAAGAAATATTAAATCATCTAGGATTACCTTTTTTTGTAACTCCTATAAGGAGTGGACGAGACATTTCTCAATCATCTCTAGAAGGTCAAGGATATTCAAGCCAGAATTCAAATCTTGGTTATATTGTGCAAGCATTGTTGCGAGGGTGCAAAGAAAGAGAACAAGATGAGATTAAACGATTCGAGATTTCAAGTGATAAAGCATTTAAGCATACTTCTAACGTACAGTACGTATTCTATGTAAAAATAAAAAAGGTACGAGAAACCTATTCAAACACAATCATTATTCTTAATGACTTTGATCGCCTTTTATTAGATCCGGGAACAGCAACACAGACACTTGCAATGTTATTGGATTATTTAGACCCTAAAAAAGCAACATTTTTTAGTCCCTATTTTGATCGATATGTTCCAATAAAAGATTTAATATTTATTATTACCGCTAATAATGAAATACCTAAACCAGAATTATCTAAAAATTCCATTGTCCCTATACTAGATCTCATGCAAACACTCGTCAAAGATGATCAATCAACACAAGATGATCGATCAACACAAGATGATCAATCAATAATAAACAGGAAAAAAGTTTGTATTTATAAAGAATTGGCAAAACTTGAGTTAAAAGGGAATGGCCTTCAAAATAAAACGGAGGCAAAAGAACGGGCAAAACAATATTTGGAAGATGCTGAGAAGCTTGGTGACGAAGAAGCTACTGGCCTCTTAAATGCAATGAAATTCCTTGATAAGCACTTTCCATCATTAACAGATTATAAAGAAACAATAGAGACAAACTCTGATCCCTTCAAGGCTCTAAGAGATCGTGTTATAGAAAACAAGTGTACAGGACTTGGAGATGATGCTAAAAACGCAACTCTAAAACGTTTTATGGATGGTATGTTAGAGAAGTACAAGCTAGACATTAGTGAGGATGAAGAGATATCTATATTAGAACAAACAGCAAAGACACAGTCAATTCGCAATGCAAAAACAATAATAGAAAACGAAATTTTACAAAAAAGAATAAGAATAAGAATAGGATTAGAAACAAAAGGTAAAGAAAAAGAAGCGACTTCATCTAATAATCCACAAGGACTCGCTTCTAATGATACACAAAACTCGCCTAACAACTCTCCCTCTCCAATGGAAATAGAAGAATATCATAAAGAGTTAGTGAACCAAAACTTACCTAATCTTGAAATGGACAAAGATTTACAAAACAAAATTGGTACACTTTATAAAATAGCCGGAGAACTAAATTCTTTAGGTTCAGCCAGTGAAGAGGAACAGATAAACGCTATAAACAATCTTTTGGGAGGAGAAAAATATGTACTAAAATTTATCCCTATGCATAAAATCGTCTATATGCCCTTTATCGACTATAGCCCCTATGCACCACTGATTGAAAGTCTTTATAAAACAGAAAGTATACCGGTGCTAGATCGATCTAAGCTAGTAAAAGAGTCAACTGCCGATAACAATAACCCAACTACTAATAATTCAAATGTTAATGAAAATGCTTTAGGAGCCTTTAAAAATCGTATGAATCGATTTGATACTGACCAGAAAAAGGCCAAAGTATTCATGTACCATCTTGAATTGGTTAAATCAATAGCAATCAAGCTTTTAAAACTTGAGAAAGTTGAGCAGCCATATAAGCAAATAACGAAAAATGCGAACCAGAAGGAAAAAATTCTCTCTTTCTGTTATCATTTAGAAGTTCTTAAGGAACAAGGAGAAACTACTCTAAATGCAATAGATAAGAATTCACGCCACTACACAAGTTGTAAAAATGCCTATAATGAGTTTGTATCTTGGTTTACAAATAAAGGTGCCCCTGTTACCTGTAGTGATGTGATTAAATCTTATTTTAATCTGTCCGAGCAACCAACCCCCTCTGCAGCTGATGCCTCCAAAAAAGAGGAGACAAACTCCTCCGCAAAAGAAAAAAAGACAGAGGAGAAAGAAGGCCATTGTGAGACAGTGCAATAAATAAACATTGGTAACCCCCAGCTATGTTGGGGGACTCATGAAATTGGATTAATAGGTTTTGTCTTTCATTAAACCTTGCCCAGTAAAAAAATGGGCTCTAATGCTGATGTTGTATAACATAGGGTTAAATCCCATAAAGGTATGCAAACCGCCACGTGAACTTAACAATAGCCTTAGATACATTGATTGATGAGTGATTTTGATTCCCCCATTTTAACGAGATTTTAAGCTCGTAATTTTTGGGGGCAAATATTAAAGGAATCAGAGAGTTTCTCATCTGAAAAATCATATTCTCCAAGCATATTAACGTGGGCCCAAGACATGACAGAATGCGTTGAAATTGCTGTGATAAGTGCTTTTTGTTGTTTTGGCTGATCTTCAATGCGTTCAAGTTTGTCGGATAGATATAAGTAATTCCAGTTCTCACGGAGCTCAGATTTCTGACACCAGAGGTGTGAGGCTTTTGCTGATCCGACTTTAGAGGGCTTTTCCTTTATTGGAGACTTTAGCACCGCTTTTTAAATTGGTTTCCTTAATTTGGCTATGCTCCGCGCTGAGCAGCTCAGATTGATTGATCCAAGTTTCCTTTACTCCGACTTCTCCTTGATGGTCTGGAAAACCCTTCTGAGCTGTTAATAGTATATTATCAATTTTTGTGATTTGGAATTTTTGTGATTTGGAAGGCTTCCGGCTCTTTCCAATGTTTTTTTACCTCGTAGTAACCTTGAAGTGGGCCCCGTATTTTATCAAGCAGAGTTTTAGATATGACAACTCTTACTCCTTTAGGCGCTACTTTGAGATAGCCCATTACAGAATCTGCAGCCAATGGATTATTGTGAATCCAGAGCTCTTGCAATGCAGTTAACTGGCTTAACCAATCAGGAAGGGTTTCCAATTTATTATTTTTAAGAAGTAAACTCTGCAGCTTGGTGTAATGCCCCCAGTTTAGCAAGCAAGTTTTAAAGGAGTCACCTGTTGTTTGTTTTTGGTTAAAAATCTCTGTTCAAAGGTATTTGGTGGTGTATAGCCGAGCGTTGAATGCAAATAAGCCGCATTGTAGTGTTCGATTCATTGGTCTAGCTTATCAATAAAAGCCGTTGGGCTAGTCCATTCCTTCAGCCAAACAAATTCTTCCTTGAGAGTACGCATAAATCGCTCAGTATCTGCATTACCTTTAGGATTGTTGTAGCTGGTGAAAGCTTGGTGAATTCCCAAAGCACGGCATGCCGCCATAAAGCTAGTAGATGTAGGCTGGCATCCATTATCAGACATCAAATGGCTATGCCCGCGCACCCCATTAGTAAATTGGCGGTTGACGGCTTTATTGAGAGCAAACAACCAATGCCAAGCTTTGGACCGTAACCCCGCATAATGAGCGACCACTTTCTTGGTGTGGCAATCAATGACAATGACCACATAGACCCAGCCAAAACCATCTATCATAACCTTGGTCATGTCGATTCCTCACCATTGATTGGGGTGAGTTGGCTTTGGCTTTTTAGTATCTGCGCGGCGAATAGCTTTGAGTTTCAGGTTCTTCTTCACTTGCAGATTATGTTGCTTCAGCAGCCGTTCGACTCTGTGCTTGCTGATCTTTAACCCATCCACATAAGTCATATGGGCCCATACACGGCGGTATCCCCAGAAAGGATGGCCCGCGACTTGAGTTGGCATATCCGCTCGACAAATGGGATGTTTCGAATCTCAACAGCTGTATAGGTGCCACGCTTTTTCATGACCATCCCTCGCTTTTTTTAACTCCAAGGTGAGTTCACCTACAAGGCCCTTTAAGCTTTTGGTTCTCACATTCCAGCCGTGCCTGCTTCTGGCTAACTTTCTCAACCTCAAGACTTTAGAAGCGTTTGCTAGAAATTGATCTTTCCATTGATAATACTGGAATTGGTTGATTCCATGCTCATTACAGATGGAGGCAACTGATTATCCTCTTAAACCGGAGAGGACAATCATTGCTTTCTTTTCGCTTGTCCATTGGCGTCGCTGCATTTTCGTCTTCCTTTTGTTGTTTAAATCAACAGAAAGAATCCTTTATTTCAACGCTTTTCTAAACTAGGGGCAGTATAGTGCAAACATACCAAAGACAAGTTTACCGTGTGGAGTTGTCGTATCCAAATGCAACGGGCCCCTTATTTGTTTCTCCTTTTCTCTTGTCGGCTAATGGCTATTTTCTATCCTATTTGTTCAAGCGTTTATGTGAACGCTGCTGTAAGAGTTTGAGAAAAACTTGGTAAGCTTTATTGTAACTTCTCAGCTTGTCTGCGATCATCACGCAAGGAAAGATAAGAAATCCCCAGCCTATACAACTTTTTGGAAAGAGCTGCCTATCGTTCTGACAAAATAAAAGAATCCAAAACTTTCAAGAATGTCTCATTTAGACTGTTTCCTGATATTGAATAGGAGGTAACATGATAGTTGGTGCCCATTCGCTTTTGGGAAGATAGTCTTTTTCTTAAAGGCTGTTGGAGTTTCGTGTTTAAGCTTTCCATGGAATCAAAGGGGTAGTTTCTCACTTGTGTGACTTTGCCAATACGGCCGTAAGCTATCGTTAAAAGCCAACTACCAAAGAGGTCTTTACCTACATACAATTCATATTGCCGGAAAACATTCTTCTCGCTATTGATTGCCTACAGATGGATATTTAATAAAGCAAGCATGTTGAGAAAACCTCTCTTTAAAGCTTATACAAGGTCTCAAAGTTATCCACAGAAAATGTTAATAACTAAGTATTTCTAGATTTACTCTTAATCTATAAGTAAATGAATTTATACAGCTTATTTCTCTCGTAGCGACTTCAGTAACACTGTATTTATGAGAAAAAGTGATTGTTTATAGCCTATGAAAAAAATTAGGATAAGGCTTTCAAATGTCCTTCCAGCATAGACCAGCGTTTTTGGACATTTTTGTTGTTGACCGAAATCGCCAAGGCCTTTTTCTGCCCTACAAGGATCACTAGTTTTTTGCCTCGGGTAATCCCTGTATAAACCAGGTTCTTTTTCAGCATGGGATAGTGTTGGGTAAGGAGCGGAATAATGACAACGGGGTATTCAGAACCTTGAGATTTATGAATAGTCATTGCATAGGCCAAGATAATTTCATCCAGCTCGTGCATGTCATAGGCAACTTTTTTTCCTTCAAAATCGATCAGAACCTCTCCTCCTTCCTCATTAATTTGTTGGATGATCCCAATATCGCCGTTGTAGACTTCTTTTTGATAATTGTTCTCAATCTGCATCACTTTATCTCCTACGCTGTACCAAGAACCAAATTTCTGTAAACTCTTTTCTGAAGGTGGGTTTAAGGCTTTTTGAAGTTCGATATTGAGGCTGCGTGTCCCAACCATGCCGCGTGTCATTGGGCAAAGAACCTGGATATCGTTGAGTGGCGAGTAACCCAATTTGCTGGGCAGTCGCCTTTGGACGAGCTCAACAATTGTAGTGAGAGCTTTCTCCGGTTCTTCACACTCAATAAAGAAGAAATCTGAATCAGCGCCATAGCCTTTGAGGGGCGGTATCACTCCTTTATTAATACTTTGAGCCACAGAGATAATTTTACTGGAAGCTGCTTGGCGAAACGTTTCGGCGAGATGGATAAAGGGGATAGCCCCTGAGGCAATCAAATCAGCTAAAATTTGCCCTGGGCCAACGGAAGGAAGCTGATCTTGATCGCCCACCAAAATAAGAGCAGCCTGGTCGGGAATTGCTTTCAGAAGAGCATTCATGAGAGAAACATCAACCATGGACACCTCATCAATAACAACCACATCACAGACAAGAGGAGTATTGTTATTGTGGGCAAAGAAACCTGTTTCTGGAATGATATTGAGGAGTCGGTGAATTGTTTTTGCTTCGAACCCTGTGGCCTCTGTCATTCTCTTGGCTGCTCTTCCCGTCGGGGCACATAAAGCCAGCTCCATTTTTTGAGCATGGAGAATTTGTAAGATAGACCGAAGAAGCGTTGTTTTGCCGACCCCAGGCCCCCCTGTTACAATGGTTACTTTGTGTGTGAGAGCTTTGTTGAGCGCCTGTTTTTGAGATTGAGAAAGAGTAATACTATTTTTTTCTTCCACCCAACTGATGACATTCGGAATATCAATATTTAGCCAGGGAGCTGGTGTTGACTGAAGCTTGTGCAGCTTTTCAGCAATTCCTTTTTCGGCTTGGTAAAGTCCGCTCAAGAAAACACAAGAGGTATCCCTAATGAAATCCTGGATAAGGGTTCCTTCCTGGAGCTCAAGATCTAAAGCCGTCTCGAGAATATCTCCGTTAATTTCAAGAAGTGTTTGTGCCGATTCCAGCAAGTTGGGAACGGGAAGACAGCAATGGCCTTCGTCCATTGCTGTTGCAAGCGTATGATTCAGTCCTGCTCTTGCCCGAATAAGGGAGTCCTGGGCAATGCCAATCTGCATGGCAATGGTATCAGCGATGATAAAACCAATCCCCCTGATGTCGCGCGCAAGTTGGTAAGGATTACCTTTTATAATTTGAACCGCCGCATTGCCATAGGTTTTATAAATGCGCACCGCTCTGGTGGTACTGACGCCATAAGAATGGAGAAACAGCATGATGGTTCTGATAGCCTTCTGGTCAGCCCAACCAGTGATAATCTTGTGGCGTCGATGGGGACCTATGCCTGGGACTTCAGATAACCGTTCAGGATTTTGTTCAATGATATCAAAAACCTCTTCTCCAAAGGCATTAACAAGGTTTTTAGCATACACCGGTCCGACACCTTTGATCATGCCAGATCCAAGATATTTCAAGATTCCGTCAAGAGTGTTGGGTGGTGTTGTTTTTAAAAGTATTGTTTTGAATTGGAGACCATGGACTTTATCTTGAAACCAACTTCCTGTGGTCTGGATCCATTCTCCTGCTGTTATAACAGGACTGGACCCCACTACGGTCACCAAGTCCCGCTGTCCCTTGACCTTCACACGAAGGACACAGAATCCATTGTCAGGATTATGATAAGTTACCTTTTCAATGATCCCCTGAAGATCTTCTGTCTGTGACGTTGATAAGGCGCCTTTTACCATGCGTTCTCTTTTATCCTTCCTCTATCATATAAGCAAAACTACAACAGGCCCAGTTATGCACAGAACCTGTGGATATGCTTGTTGTTAACTTTTTGTTAACCACTCTATCTTACAGCTCACTCAACTCTTTGTTACCCTGTGCCTCTTTATTGAGCACTTGATTTTGAGAGTTAAATGGATATTTCTTTCATTTTCTGTTTCCAGGCTTGTCGTCTTTCTTTTTTCTCAGCATAGAATCGCTTTTTACGTTCAATGTATTGAAGGAGCTGTTCTTCCGCTCGCTGTTGATGCTCTGGTATAACTTCCTCGACAGGCTCTCCTTGAAGATCAAAGCGGTGTTGGGATTTTGAAAAGGGCATCGAGATATCTTGGTGCCCCAACATAATAGGCAATAGCCCAGCGAATAGCAAGCCGAGGGAAGGGCAGATCTTCTGGTAAAGTAGCAAAGATATCTTTTTCAATGCGTTTTTTTAAAGGTTTGGGTTCATCCCAATTAAAAGCAGTTTGGATAGGTATCATGCAGCCAGCCAAGCGCATTTTGTGTCTTCTCAGACCGTTGTTGTCTGGCCTCTTGCTGTTCCTTCTTTATTATGAGCGCGTGTTTTTTGGATTTAGCAGCTTTTTCTTTTTCTATCTCTTCTCGTGTTTTTTGC
Source organism: Candidatus Paracaedibacter symbiosus (assembly GCF_000757605.1). Lineage (GTDB taxonomy): Bacteria > Pseudomonadota > Alphaproteobacteria > Paracaedibacterales > Paracaedibacteraceae > Paracaedibacter_A > Paracaedibacter_A symbiosus. The sequence continues at coordinate 677,222 of NZ_JQAK01000001.1, forward strand.
TGCGGTTTACTTGGTTGAGGCTTTGGTTTTTTAGGAGCTTGAGGTTGAGACACTTTTGGTGAGGCGCCCTTATCATACAAGTTCTTTATCTGTTGCAATTTTTCTTGCAGCTGGGTTGGGGTTTTTCCGTTTTCCCCAAAATTCACTGAGAGCGTTTTTTTAGATTCGGTCATTAGAAATCTCTAAAAAGGTTACTAGTTGTTGTGGTTTAAAGATAGTAAAAAGCTGCTTTTACATCACCTGTAAAATTAAGTCTCATTTTACATTTTGAGGTATCAAAGGAAGAAGATTAGGGGCTGTTCGCATTATAATCATCTCGGTATCATTACAACACAGGGAAGGCCTTCCCTTTCTGATCATCAAGTCATCTTGATAAGCCTTATATTATATGATTTTAAATAGACAAGTTGATGACGATACCCTTTGAATTGATTATGCAAGAGTTAATCTGTAAAAATCTGAATAAATTTGTAAGAGTCATTTTTTAAAGTAGATATAGCAATTTCGATCAACCATTCTTGGCTTTTATCAATAGCTTGATTATCTGCTAAAAGCTGATAAATACTATGCCAAATTTTATTGGATTGTTCTTGGAGTGTGATTTTTTCTAGCGCACTGATATATCCAGCTGCTTCGCGACCCTCAACGTTTTGAATGAGTAAATCCTTTGCAAATCTCGCTACAGCCTTTATTTTTTTAGTATCCTCAATTCTGACAAGATTTTTGATAAGTGTAACACTCTCATAACCCAACATGTCTTGTGTGACTAAATCCTTTGCAGCTCTCGATAAAGTCTTTATTTTTTTAGTATCCCCAATGTTGGCAAAAATTTTGATAAGTTTAGCTGCCCTACACTTCCCCATGTTTTGCGTAGCTATATCCTTTGCAGCTCTCCCTACAGCCTCTCTTGTCGTAGCATCCTCAATTTTAGCAAGAGCGCGGATAATATCGAGTCTATCATAATCTCCCATGTTTTGCGTGACTAAATCCTTTGCGGCTCTCGCTACAGCCTCTCTTGTTGTAGGATTCTCAATGCTGGCTAGAGCGCGAATGGTTGCAGCAATCTCATAAACCTTCATGCCTTGTGTTAAATCCCTTGCGGACCTCACCACAGCCTCTATTGTTGCAGAGTCCTCAATGCTGGCTAGAGCCTTGATAAGTGCAGCCCTTGCTTGCCCCCCCATATACTGTGTAACTAAATCCTTTGCGGCTCTCGCTACAGTCTCTCTTTTTATAGTATCCTCAATGCTCGCAAGAGCATCAATAATCGCAACAATCCCATCATCCTCCATATCTTGCGTGACCAAATCCTTTGCGAATCTCACCACAGCCTCTCTTGTTGCAGCGTCCTCAATTCTGGCAAGAGACTTGATAAGAGCAGCTCTCTTCTTCTCATAATCACTCATATATTGCGCCAATAAATCTTTTATGGATCTCACCATAACTTCTATTTTTATGGGGTCATCTATTTTGGCAAGAACGTAGATTATCGCAGCCCCATTATAGCCATCCATGTATTGCGCAAATAAATCCTTTGTGGACTTCACCACAGCCTCTCTTATTGTAAAGTCCTCAATGCTGGCTAGAGCGCGGATAATAGAAGCAATCTCAAGTCCATTCATGCCTTGCGTAATTAAGCTCCTCGCAGATCTCACCACAGCCTCTCTTGTTGTAAAGTCCTCAATGCTGGCTAGATCGCGGATGGTTGCAGCAATCTCATAAACCTTCATGCCTTGAGTTAAATCCTTTGCAGCTATTGCTACAGCCTCTATTGTTGCAAAGTCTTCAATGCTAGCTAGAGCATAGGTAATCTGACCTATCTCATATCCATTCATATCTTGCGTGAGTAAATCTTTTGTGAACCTCACCACAGCAGCTCTTTTTGTAGAATCCTCAATATTGGCAAGAACTTTGATAACTACAGTAACTTCATCACTTTCTATACATTGCTCGAACAAATCCTTTGTGGATCTCACCATAACATCCCTTGTTGCAGAGTCTTCAATATTGGCAAGAACGTAGATAATCTCAATAATCTCCTCATTCTCCATATATTGTGTGACTAAATCCTGTGTGGATCTCACCACAACTTCTATTTTTGTAGCGTCTTTAATGCCGGCAAAGATATGAATAACCTTAATCTTCTCATCACCCTTCATAGTTTGCGTTAAATCCTTTGTGGATCTTGCCGCAGCCTCTCTTATTTTAGAATCCTCAATGCTAGCTAGAGCATGGATAATTGCAGCGATCTTATCACTCTCGATGTATTGCGTGATTAAATCCTTTGTAAACTTTGCCACAATCTCTATTTTTATAAGGTCATCCATTTTGGCAAGAGCATAGATACTTTGAGCCATATCCTTGTATCTGAATAAGCCGAGATTTAAGAAGTTCTGTGAGGATCTCACCACAGCCTGCTTTGTAGAATCTTTAATATTGGCCAGGGCGTCAATAATTGCGTCCCTCTTATACTGCATATTTAGGCTGAATAAATCTTTTGCAGATCTTGCTACAGTTTCCCTTTTTATAGGATCCTCAATCCTGGCAAGAGCAGTAATAATCTCATCTCTACCAATTTCCAAGTCTGCGGTGAATATCACCTTTGCATGCTTTGCTGCAGCCTCTCTTTTTATAGGATCCTCAATCTTGGCAAGAGCTGTGGCAATTGCAGCGTTCCTGTCAATCATGTCTTGGTTAAATAAATCTTTCGCGGATTTTGCCACAGCTTCTCTTTTGGTAGGGGCATCTATGCTAGAAAGAGCGGTGATAATTTTAGCTTTGCCACTATTACTCATGCTCTTTTCAAACAAAGACTGAGCAAGTATTATAACATTTTTCCTTTGATGTGGCTTAATTTCGGCAAGAGTTTTAGCAATTTCAATTCGTTCCGCTATAGATGGGTTTTCTGAAAGAATTGAGAAAAAAAGTGGATAATCTTCCTCTCTTAAGTTAATACCTTCTTCTTTCATTTCTTCTTGCAATATTTTTAATGAGAAAGTTTCTTTTTTATCAGCTTGGCTTTCTAGCTTTTGTTGCTGTTGAAAGATTGTGTTGCGCAACTTCTCTCGACTGTCTTTAAAACAGTGATGTAATAGAATCTCTCCAGTTCTCAAGTGAATAAAGTACTCTTCTAAGCCTTTGTCATCTTTAGAAATCTCATCTTCTAAACACTTACCAACTTTCACTAAATGAGATAAAAGTGCTGTGGTGTTTTGGTAGAGTGGAGACAAATTACCACTTTCTTTAACATCTTTTAAATTGCCTTTCCAATAAGTATAAAAGCTGGACAAGATGGTATTAAGCGTCTCTGGTAAATGCGCTCTATTTTCTTGACGGTTTTGTTCTGCCCTTAGTACGTGCTGCACCAAACGATGTATTGATAGAAAAGGATCACCTGGTTTTATAAGAGAAAAAGTAGATAATTGTGCAATTGTTTGTGTGAGGGTGTCTTGATCTTTTGTGCAGGCTAAGAAAACGTCAGCAACGATGTGATCTGGATCAAGGTAAGAAAAATAGAATAATAGCTGTTTTCCCAATTCTGTAATATGGTTTTTAGACATTTGTATAGTTTTGGCAACAAGATATTCGTGGGTAATTTCTAATTTATTTTCAGACTCTAAAGTATAGGGAGCTTTGAATTGTTTAAAATGGCTATCTGGCTGCTGTATAAAATGCTTTAAATAATCTTCAAATTGATAAGTGCTATTTGCTTCTTCACGTATGTAATGGATGTAAGATGCGGCATGAGACAGAGCAAGTGGAAGATTACCTAATTCTCTGGCAAGTTTTTCTGCACTTAGTCTGCTTTCTGAAGTTGGGGTTATTTCCGTTTTATCTAAAAGGTATTTAACAGACTCTTCAGGACTAAACACATCCAAATTTATGCGAGATTTCCCCCAGCCTTCCCGGCAGCGTGAAGTGATAAGGACATGTCCTCCTACTGGTATTTTTTATTTAAAAAAGGTGGATTAGGAACGTTATCATAAATGAGTAAGTAAGGTTTCTTATGCGAGAGTTTTTTCTTAAGATCCTTGTTATTAATAAGATTAATAAGAGTTGAATGAAGCTCAAAAGGGACCTTAAGGTCATCAAAAAGATCCTTAAAGGTTTCGTAAAGACCTTCTTCTGTTTCAGAAGGCAACCAGTAAATTAATTGGTACGCTTTATGTTGGCAAGCTTCATGAGCGTATTGTAAGGCCAGCGAAGTTTTTCCAATTCCTCCCATGCCAGCTATTGAAGCTTTATGGGACGCATTTGTAAGAGTAGTACTTTGATACTCCTGTAGCTGCTCCCATAATAGTGTCAAATAGCTTTTTTGTGATCCTTCAGGAAAGCTTTCAATGAATCCTTCCATAGTTGGAGCAATATATAAGTTGTTGAGTGGTTCTTCATCCGTCACTCTTTTCCAAGGTCTGACATTGGGTGTTTCTGGAGAGTGAAGGTCTGGCATTGATTTTCCAAGTCCCTGAGCAAGTTGGCGATACTCTTCTGCTTTTGCCGGGTCCTGAGTGAGTCCTGGTTTAGAGTAAAAGCGGTAAAGATATCTGATGGCATCAATACTATTTTGTTTTACTGCCTCTTCAAGAGAATCTAAGCCCTTAAAGACCTCTTTACGTCCTCCTAACCCTTCAAGAAAATACCTTCCCATCCGAAATAATATTTTAGGAGAGTTTTTAGGGTTTTCTACTTGTGTATATAGCTTAAATGCTTCCAGGTAGTTTTTCTCCGTTCCCTTTCCTTTCCAATAACAATCCGCTAATTTTAATAGGATATGATCTGGTATATACTTACCCTTTTCTTCTACCTCTTTGTGTGCTTTTTGAAAACAATCAAACGCTTCTTCATATTTGCCTTGTTGATAATAATTATTCCCTTCATTCCATAGTGTAGGCGGCATAGATTCATTTAAATGATAGCTATTTATCCACTTTACAATACGGTCAAACTTATCTTCTGTAAGACGAATACCTTTGTTTTTCACACCGCTGGGGTCACCCTCAGTATGAATGCCGATAGTATAAAAGCTTTGATTTTCTGATCTGGTAAGATTAAATCTGCCCCAAATGGCTCCTCCACTCTGTCCGAGAGATGTCGGGATGCTATATTCTATTATTTCAGATGCCATTTCACCTTCTTTAATGCGGCTCTCTTTTTCCCACATTTGGGTAGAATAATAATCTTTGCTTCCCTTATCACCGGGATAACCAGTGACTATAATTTGCTGGTTCTGAAGATAGGCATTGGGAGTGCAAAGCAATCCTGATTGTCCTGTTTCTTGACCAACTACTTGGTCTAAAATGACCATGCCAAAATCATAGTTATCCTTCTCTCTAGAATTACTTATCCATTCTTGAGAGCAAAGCAAAAGAGCGGCTTTATGACAGCCAAAAGGAAAACTATCTCCCTTTCTGCCTGGGCTAAACCAAACTTCACTGGCCCATTGCTTTTTTGTTGAATTATAAAGGTTATGACCTGCTGTTAACACATGATTTGGACCACCGAGGATGCCAGAACCAACACTAATAATGCTTTTGCCTTTACTGATACGGTCTTCAAATCGCATGAGGAGATGGCCATGGACACTATGGGGCCACTGGGAGGGATTCTGCACTTTATAGCGCGTATCAAATGCTGATGAGTAATGGGAGTCTTCCTCTTCTGTGGATCCTGTTGCTAAATCTTCTTCCTTTTTATAAGTAATTTTAGGCTGTTCATTAGATTGGGAATTTTCTTGAGAAAAAGAAGATTCTCTTTTTTGAGATGGTTGATAGCAAAATGTATATTTAAGTGTTGAGGTGCCTGTCACGAGAGTTTCTATTTTCTCAATATACTCAGGACCTTGTCCCTGTCGTAAATCATGTACCTCAGGATTATCCATGGCTTGCAGGGAAGTTATCCCTACTAGCCATGGACAGAAGAAACTACTTAACCAGATAAGACGGAAGCATAACATATCACATCCGAGTCCTATTAATCCTCACATATTCTTCAGCAAAAGCCCTAATTATATCTTTTTGAGAATGGTGATCAGCAAATCTCCCTAAAACATCAATTGTGTCTCGGCTTACGTCAGCTAGATTAATTGCCCGTCCCAATAAAGGGTTGACTCGGTAATAAGTTCTACCCAATAAACTATCCATCATCTCATGAGTTCCTTGACTATTGCTTGTCATCAGAACGTCAATGAGAGTACCTGCGCTTGTAATGCCTACGTTATTACCTAAAAGAGTTTGCAAAGACGTGTCTCCAGTCCCTAAAGAGAGAATGTGCAAATTGGAAGGAGAAAAGGTGCCGCCGTGTAGCTCCTTGGCCATATTAATCATCACGTGGAGCGCAGGATTATTACACCACATTCCCCCATCCACATAAGCATCTTGCTCAGTTAGTTTATAAGTAGGGAAGTAAGTGGGGGCCGCAGAGGTGCATAGACCTATTTTCCATAGTTCATGATCTTTATCTTCTTTAGAAAAGCTTTTGAATAGTTTGGGCTGTCCTTTGGTTGTACAGGCTGTCACAACAACATTTGTACTAGTATCTCCTAATGTCGTCTCTAACCCCAATTGTTCTTGGAGAAGTCCTTTAAGAGGTTCGGGTGAAAATCTGCATCCAATCAAGCCTCCCAAATTCATTAATCTTGCTTTCCACTGACCTTTTGTGGGAAATATACGTTCTCCATGTTCAAGGAAGATTTCAACTAGTTTATCAGGGGCAAGATCAGCTCCCACACCTAAGGACAAAATCCCCCCGATTGACGTTCCTCCCACACAATCAAACACTTTAGAAAGGGGAATATTGTAACCTGATTCCTCTAATAAATCTCTAAGAAATACCAGATAACGAGCTGCCATATAGCCTCGCATTCCCCCGCCATCCATAGCTAAGCCAAAAACTTCATCTAAGCCTGTATCAGTGAAAGACTGTTTTGTTGTATGATCAAGAACTAGATTTTCATCTCGTAAAAATTGGTCTCTTTGTTCTTCTGGAGGAACAAACTGGGCGTCATCTTCTTCTAAAATGTCAGAAACATGAGAATTTATGTAAGGTACTTCTATTCGGCTGATTTGTCCTTCTAATAACTGTTCCTGAGTCACCCGCAGATCAGCAGTATGAAGTATGTTTTCATCTTTCTCCATGGCTCCAGCAGATAGAGAAAATAGAATCATAGGAATGATAAGGGTGCGGCACGAGTTAACAATCTTTTTAAGTAGGTTAGCTGTTTGATGATGAAACACCATGGAACACCTCCTTTAATATTTTATTTTAACTTACCTCTTTTTTATATCATGAATGAAGATTACATTTATTATTTAAAATCAAATATTTATTAACCTGGATCTAGATTAATTGTTTAAAAATAAGGATTTTTTAAGTATAATTATAAAGTTTGAAATAGAGGGTAGTTGGAAGTGATGTTGAACTTGTTGAGGGCCTTTAGCAGGTTAATCAAGGTTTTAAAAACTATTTTTTGGACACAAACGCTGATGCTGAACTTTACCTGGAAAGCTTTCTCATAGTAATGCCAGTATTTGAAAAAATTAACCATCGTAGGGGAAAGAGGGAATTTAACTTTTAACTCCTATCTACTCAGCAGTTGCTTGTTGTTCAGCCTGCTCTTCTTGAGGCAATCCAGCCCGTCCTTGCTCATACATTGTCCCAAGAAAGAATTGGGCTAAAGTGTCGCCCTGCCCTGCAGCTTTCTTATACCATTCGACGGCTCTGTTGCATTTAGAAAGGAAGTGAAGATTGGACTTGACCCATATTTATCAACAGCCCGATATAAATACTTCCACTGGCCTTTGACTTTAATATAGGTTTCATCAACTCTGAGCGACCAAGCTAAAGGCCTAGCGTACCAACGTATTCTTTTCTCAAACTCAGGAGCATAATGCTGAATCCAACGGTAGATCGTTGTATGGTCAATTTCTATAACCGCGTTCACAAACCATTTCTTCTAGTTAGCGGTAACTAATGGGGTAGCGTAGGTACCAGCGTAAGCATTGGAGGATAACTTCGGGTACAAAATGACGATATCGAAACTCTTTAGGTCTCATAGATATGCTCTGATACATACTTAATTGACTTTACACTATCATCACATTCTAAATTTGCAATAGATCCGTAAATAGAGGTTTTCCATTTGCAAGAAAAATATTTATTTATTTTCAATGCCACAAGCGTTTTTTTTCTATCTCAACGCCCGTTTTTTGTGTAGAACTAAATTACATGGTGATTGGCCCCTTTTGTTTTATCAAAAAACCTGGCTACAATCATCTTCATCTATATCAACTGCAAAAATAGGATTCGGATCAAGTGGAGGCATTAATACGGCAAAGTTCTATGTTTAGCACTGCTCAACAAGAATGGGAAACCATATGCCAACACTTAAAAAATGAATACGGCGAGGCCACCTTTAAAAATTGGTTTAGCCCCCTTGTTCTTGTCAGTTATAATGAAGGGTTAGTGCAACTTGGGGCGGCAACAAAATTTATGCGCGATTGGATTGTCACCAATTATGGTGATAAAATTCGGGATCTTTGGCAGGATGTGAATCCAGCAGTTGACACTATTGAAATCATTGTTAAGCAAACTCAATCGGCACCCTCACTTACCAAACCACAAGCAACACCCACTACCATTGTGGTGCAAAACGGAAATGAGACGGAAGGCCCAAACTTTGTGGAATCCGCCCTGGATAGCCGTTTTACCTTTGAAAATTTTGTGGTTGGTAAACCAAACGAACTCGCCTATGCCGCAGCGTTGCGCGTTGCAGAATCAAAAACCGTTCAGTTTAATCCGCTGTTCCTTTATGGGGGAGTCGGTCTTGGTAAAACTCATTTGATGCACGCCATTGCTTGGCATATTAAAAAGTGCCATCCAGATCGCCGCGTTATCTATCTCTCCGCTGAAAAGTTCATGTATCAATTCATTCGCGCCTTGCGTTTTAAGGACACGGTTGCATTTAAGGAACAGTTTCGCTCCGTCGATGTATTGATGATCGACGACGTTCAGTTCATCAGCGGGAAAGATACAACTCAAGAAGAATTTTTCCATACATTCAATGCGTTGGTTGACCGTAATCGGCAATTGATTGTCTCCGCCGATAAATCTCCTTCTGACCTCCAAGGCATGGAAGAGCGCCTCAAATCTCGCCTGGGTTGGGGTTTAGTTGCTGACATCCATCCAACCACTTATGAGCTGCGCCTTGGGATTTTGCAGGCAAAAGCTGAGTCTCTCCACACAGCCATTCCTAAGGATGTGATGGAGTTTTTGGCCTATAAAATTGCCTCAAACATCCGTGAGCTCGAAGGAGCGCTTAACCGTATTATTGCGCACTCCACGCTTGTTGGACGGGAAATCACTCTTGAAATGACACAAGAAGTCTTGCGCGATCTTCTCAAGGCAAATGATCGCCGGGTCACCATTGAAGATATTCAAAAACGTGTTGCCGAATACTACAGCATTAAAACCTCAGATATGCAATCAGCTCGCCGGTCACAAAATGTGGCGCGTCCACGACAGATTGCCATGTATTTATCAAAAATTCTCACCACACGATCTTTACCTGAAATTGGCCGCAAATTTGGTGGTCGTGATCACACAACCGTTATTCATGCGGTCAAAAAAGTTGAAGAACTTTTTTCTCAGGATAAAGAATTCGCTGAAGACATAGAAATCCTACGCCGAACTTTGGAGGTATAACCGGAATGAAATTAACAATTGATCGTGCCGTTTTTCTAAAAGCGCTGTCCCATGGCCAAAGCGTTGTGGAACGCCGTACCACAATTCCAATCTTGAGCCATGTTTTATTGCAAACGACTGACACGGGATTAACCCTGTCAACAACAGATATGGATATTGCGCTGCAAGAAATGATTCCAGCAGAAATCCATGAGCCAGGAGCAATTACTGTTTCAGCGCATATGTTGTTTGATATTGTCCGCAAGCTTCCTGATGGCCTAAGCGTTGACTTATCTCTTAACCCAGAAAATGGTCAATTAACCTTAAAAGCTGGACGGTCTAAGTTTAATCTCTCTAGCCTCCCTGTGGATCAATTCCCGCAGCTAACTCAAGGTGAGTTACCCCACGAGTTTCAACTCGAAATCACAACACTCAAACGGTTGATTGACCGCGCTAAATTTGCCATGTCGAGTGAAGATACTCGCTATTATTTGAATGGAATTTATCTGCACGTGCATGGTACTGGAGATCGCAAAATCTTACGTTCTGTTGCCACTGATGCCCACCGTCTTGCTTGTATCGAGGCGGTAATTCCTGTAGGTGCTGAAGAAATCCCAGGCATTATCGTTGGCCGAAAAACAGTCACAGAAGTGCGCAAGTTGCTTGATGAAATCGATGGTAACGTCACTTTGCGCCTCTCCCCCACCCGCATTGAGTTTGTCTTGCCTAATGCCACGTTAAGCTCCCGCTTGATTGATGGATCTTATCCTGATTACGAGCAAGCTATTCCAACAGGTAACGATAAACAAATCATTCTTGATGCCAAATCCTTTGCCGCTGCTGTTGACCGTGTGGCTACGGTGGCCACAGACAAACTACGGGTTATTAAAATGCATGTTGGCAACAACACGATTACCCTTTCTGCGGCCAGCCATGAATTAGGCAGTGCGGTTGAAGAAATCCCTGTTGAATATGCTTCAGATGATTCCGTTGAGATTGGCTTCAACGCACGCTATCTTCTTGATATCGCGCAACAAATTGGGGATGATGAGGCACAAATTATGCTCTCAGATGGTTCTTCCCCTGCCCTTATCCGCGGGATGAACGATAATGACTCTATGTTTGTCTTAATGCCGATGCGGGTTTAGGCTCTGTGTCGCTAGGGGAATTAGCTATTTTTGTCATCACCGCCCTTGAGCTTGACCCGAGCAGCGGAGATGATACAACAGCAATAATCCTCCAAACCTAACGAACTTATTTAAATGCTCACTGCAGGAATTTCAAGTCTCCAATTTTCAGCCTTTCGCAACTACGCGCAGTTGCAGTTGGAGCTTCGCGCGTCCTTAATAGTGATTATTGGTGACAATGGGGTTGGCAAAACCAATATCTTAGAGGCTCTTTCTCTTCTCAGTCCTGGGAAAGGGTTACGGTCAAGCAAGCTCTCACAAATGACGACCTTTGATATAACTCCCCTGCCTTGCTGGACCGTTGCAGCCAATCTCAAAGAAGATGGTTTTGACACCATTCTTGGCACAGGATTAGAATATACGAGTTCGGGAAGCGAAAAACGCCGCCTCAAAATTAATGGTAATATTGTGCGCAGTCAGGCTGACTTTGCCGAACATCTCAACGTGATTTGGATTGTCCCCGCCATGGCCCGGTTATTTCAAGAAAGCGGGAGCATTCGCCGCAAATTTGTTGATCGCATGGCGTACGCTTTCGACCCTACGCATACCAACCGCCTGCATCGATATGAACATTATTTGCGTGAACGCAGTACTCTCCTTCGGGAAGGGCGTGGCGATTCTACTTGGCTTGCGTCACTGGAGAAAAATTTGGCTGAAGATGGAATTGCGATTGTCCATGCGCGAGCGGAAGTCGTTCGCAATGTGACAGAGCATCAGCCAACCGATTCAGCCTCTCCTTTTCCGCGATTTTTTGCCCAGATGCGAGGCGAGGTTGAAGAGTGGTGTCGCCACATGACAGCCGTGGCGGCTGAAGAAAAACTACGGCTGGCCTTTGCCAACAACCGAACTCAAGATGCTCACACGGGGGGCTCTGTCTTTGGTCCGCACCGAAGTGATTTATTTGTCAAGCACTTAGGCAAACAAATCCCAGCTGAACTTTGCTCAACGGGGGAGCAAAAAATGCTATTGATTGCGCTCACGCTTGCTTTTACAAAAGTGCAGATGGAACAAAGCAATCGTGTGACATTATTGCTGCTGGATGACGTCATTGCGCATTTAGATAGTCATTATCGGCATTATTTGTTTCAAGAGCTTTGCCAGATGGTAGAAAAAGGTGCTAAATTACAAACGTGGATGACTGGTACATCGCTCAGCGATTTTGTATACTTAAAGCAAAGCGCCCAGTACATTAGAATTAAGAACACAACACTATACGATGGTTATGATGACAATGACAGCTAACAAACCGGAATTCACTCCAGAAACTGACTACACTGCCGATTCGATTAAGGTTCTCAAAGGCCTCGATGCTGTCCGTAAACGTCCCGGCATGTATATTGGCGACACGGATGATGGCAGCGGGTTACACCACATGGTTTATGAAGTTGTCGACAACGCTATCGACGAAGCGCTTGGCGGCTATTGTGACCGCATTGAGATCACTATTAATGAGGACAATTCCGTCACCGTTCGTGACAACGGTCGTGGCATCCCAACAGATATCCATCATGAAGAAGGCGTCTCTGCTGCTGAAGTGATCATGACGCAATTACACGCTGGTGGTAAATTCGACCAAAACTCTTATAAGGTTTCCGGTGGTTTGCACGGTGTTGGTGTTTCTGTGGTCAATGCGTTGTCCGAAGTTTTAGAACTCACTATCTGGCGCAATGGAAAGAAGCATTTCTTGCGTTTCAATCATGGGGTGCCTGAAAGTCCACTAGAAGTGATTGGCGATGCAGAAGGTCGCACAGGGACACAAGTCCGATTTTTGCCTTCCAAAGAAACCTTTGCCATTACGGAATTTGACCGCGCCACGATTGAACATCGATTACGGGAACTTGCGTTTCTGAATTCCGGCGTCAACATTATTTTCAGAGATGAACGGGAAGAAGAACCCTACGAAATTCAGCTTCACTATGAAGGTGGGTTGACAGAATTCGTTAAATATCTTAACCGCTCCAAAAACGTGATTCAATCAAAGCCAATCACCGTCGTTACCGTCAAAGATAAAGTCACTGTGGAAGTGGCGATGGAATGGACTGACAGCTATCACGAAAATACACTTTGCTTCACCAACAACATCCCGCAACGCGATGGGGGAACCCACTTAGCTGGTTTTAGAGGCGCACTGACTCGAACCATTGGTAACTACATGACTAACAGCCCTTTTGGAAAAAAAGAAAAAGTCACCGTCAGTGGGGAAGATGCGCGTGAAGGTCTGACTTGTGTACTCTCCGTCAAAGTGCCAGACCCCAAATTTTCTTCCCAAACGAAGGATAAATTGGTTTCCTCTGAAGTGCGCCCGGCTGTGGAAAACGCGGTGAGCGAAATTTTGGACCAATGGTTTGAAGAAAACCCAGCTGAAGCAAAAATTATTATTGGCAAAGTCATTGAAGCTGCTGCGGCAAGAGAAGCTGCTAGAAAAGCCCGCGAACTCACACGCCGTAAAGGAGTCTTGGATCTTGCTTCTCTTCCAGGGAAGCTTGCCGACTGCCAAGAACGAGATCCTGCAAAAAGTGAAGTCTTTAATTGTTGAAGGAGACTCCGCCGGTGGATCAGCTAAGCAAGCACGTAACCGTCATTTCCAGGCAATTTTGCCAATCAAAGGTAAAATTTTGAACGTGGAGCGGGCCCGCTTTGACAAAATGTTGGGGTCCGCTGAAATTGGGACGATGATTACTGCCCTTGGCACCGGTATTGGCCCAGAAGATTTTAATCCCGACAAAGCGCGTTACCAAAAAATCATTATCATGACTGACGCAGACGTTGACGGCAGCCACATCCGCACATTGCTGTTAACCTTCTTCTATCGTCAAATGCGCCCTTTAATTGAGCGGGGGTACCTTTATATCGCGCAGCCACCTCTTTACAAGGTCAAGCGTGGTCAGTCTGAGGTTTATCTCAAAGATGAACGCGCCATGGACAGTTATTTGTTGGATGCAGCGGCTGATGAAGGCAAATTCACCGCCCACAATGGCACCGTTTTCTCCGGACCATCTCTCCGTAAGTTTGCTGATATCATTTTAAAAACACGGCACAATTTTATAGGATTAACACGGCGATTTAATAATCCGCAAATCTTAGAACAATGCTTGTTTTATGGTTTATTTAACGACCCTCAAAAAGACTTGAGTGCCTTAGTCGATAAGCTTACTCAGATGTCACTTGCCAAACTTCAAGACAAACCAGGCTACAAACCTTCGTGGGAAATTGAACGTCAAGGATCCGACATTGTCTTTAAAAAATCCATGGGGGGGGTTTTTGAATCTTGGAAACTAGATGAAGGGACATTTAGATCTCATGAAATCCGTAATTTACTTAGTCTTCAATCGGAAATTCATGAATTCTTTGAACAAGCGGGTACCTTTACTTCTAAAAACACTTATCAAATTATCACCGGACCAACTGAACTGGGTGATGCGATGCTTGAGGTTGGCCGTCGCGGTATTACTATCAGTCGCTTTAAGGGACTGGGTGAAATGAACCCCGATCAACTTTGGGAAACAACTTTGGACCCCGAAGCAAGAACATTACTGCAAGTTAAACTTGACCATTTGGAGGAAGCTGAACAAATCTTCTCAACTTTAATGGGAGATATTGTGGAACCGCGTCGTGACTTTATTCAAAGCAACGCCTTGAAAGTTGTCAACCTCGACGCTTAGATTCTGTGGGCTTTGCAAAGCTGTAAAAGACTTTACCGCTAGTTGCCACCTTAGAGTGGCTTCATAGCGGGCCGAAGTTTGCATCGTTTTTCTTGTCAATAATCTTTTCAGAAATGTATATCAAAGCAAATGGCAAGGCGAGAGTTTTAATAAAAGAAAAAACTTCGTTTCTTCCCTATTCCCGTATCAAACTTGTCTTGTAATCATTTGAGTGGAAAAACTAACATTTCATACTGCATGCTTACGTCAAATTCTTAACCTTTTAAAAAATCCAAATAGCCAAAACTACTTAAGATATTTTAAAGGGGTTAAAGATTGCCAAAAATCAGCGTAGAAAATGTCAATTTTTCGGCTAAACTTAATATGTGATCAATATGACTGAAAATGCAAATTTATATCATCGAGATAAGCGGCATCTTTTATGTTGACGTGACGCTCCTCGGTGGCCCTCTTTAAGGAGGGAGTACCAATATAAAATTGAGTCCCTCGATTGATAGGGAGAAATTCGTAGGTTCAGCCATAATGAGTACATATAAACAGGTAACATAAAGAGGTAACACTAAGGGAGTATGAGCATGGCACACGTCAAAACGCAGAATATAAAAGTTCCAGCAGGAAATGACACTTTAGAGTTACTCTACGCTTTTCCAGAGGAATTTGAGGAACAGTCTCTACCTACCATTCTTGTACTTCATACTTGGTCTGGTCGGGATTCATTTGTATGCGATAAAGCAAGCTATTTTGCCAGCCAAGGCTTTTTGAGCATAGCTGTGGATCTTTTTGGGGATGCTAAAATTGGCAAAACGCGCGAAGAATGTCAAAGCCTGATTCATCCATTTGTCACTGATCGAAAGCTATTAAAAGAAAGGCTTCAACAGGTGATGGATTTTGTCCAAAAGGACAGTCGTGTTGATCCAAGTAATATTAATGCCATTGGTTATTGCTTTGGCGGGTTGTGTGTCCTGGACATGGTACGCACCAACATGGGTTTAAAAGCAGGCATTACAATTCATGGAATTTTAGCCAAGCCTGATTATCCCCTTCCTGAAACCTATACTGCAAAAGTCATCGCCTTGCATGGCTATAAAGATCCTATGGTTCTCCCGCAACAAGTGGCTGAGTTTCAGGAGGAAATGAAACAGTCGGTCACTGATTGGCAAATGATGATTTTTGGCCAAGGTCTTCACGGGTTTACCAAACCGGGACACAATGACGAAACTATCGGTGTGGTTTACAACCCGCTACTGGACCAACGCACCACTAAATTGGTCAATGGATTTTTGGAAGAAATCTCCCAGTAATGATGAATCATTAGCGTCCCTTTTATCCCCAAGCAACCTGAAGATACTCGTTTCTGCCCCGCTTCGACTCTTCAGATTGTTTGGATGTAGAGAAAAACCCTACCCCCTTGTTCACCTGTTTTACAAAAATCTAACATAGTCGATCCTGAAGTAAGCGTTCATTAAATGAACCCCTCTTTTTTGATAATCCCTATCGTGGGCCTCGTCATGAATAACAGCACGAGGAAGGCAAAAAACTCCCTCAGATAGTTGAAGAGAAGCCACAAGTTATGCCCGACGGCTACTAAGAGGGCATTCAAGGTATGGTAATCCTCCCTAAAAAAAGAGGTATTTTAAAGTAGAAAATTCTCATAAAAAGAAAGAGGAGATTTTACAATGAAACAAAACCGACATAGCGACAGCCAACTCATGGAAATTCTGAAAGAAGCAGAATCTGGGATTCCCGTACCTACTTTATGCCGAGAGCATGGAATGAGCCGTGCTACATTCTACAAATGGCGTGCAAGATATGGAGGAATGGACGCTTCCATGATTTCTCGTTTGAAGGAATTGGTGGGGAAGACCACTTCAACCCTTTAAACCTTTTTCCCATATCTAACACTCTCAAGCTTTTTTGCCTACGTTAACTTGACGCTTCCTGCTCGGGTTATAAAGACACGTTTATCATGCCGTCTTTAAGCCGAGGAGTCCATTCCATTACACTAGGTTTCCTAATCAGTTTTTAACTTTTCTAGAGCTTCATCAAGATCTTTAAGATTTATTATCCCCGCTAGCCCTTGAGCTAAGATTGTAGTTGTATATTTATGGATTTTACCTTTTTTCCATGTATGTTTTGTTTCCAATGCTGCCGATGCTTGTGGAACAAAAAAGGTTTTAAACCCTTCATTCTTCATGGCTATTATTCCAGAAGGTCTCCCTATAACACATAGATTCGAAGCAAAACCAGTATAGATAAGTTGAGATATCCTCTTTTCTTTTAGCGATGAGACGAATTCATCTTTTTTAAATTCATCCCAATATAGTATATGCAGGTTAGAGTGTTTTTTTAATAACTCTTCAATTTTTTCATGTACTCCACATGAGTACGGAGAGGTACATTTTTTGCAATTATTTGTAAACACATATACTTGGAATTTTTTCTCCGCGGCTTTCTCAATGAGAGGTAATAAAAATTGATTCATAACTTTGCCAAAATGTTCATTGAGGAACTTCGAAGGCAAGTTATCCCATGGATCCATCACAATAAAAGCACTATTAGATACAGCGAAAGTTGTTTTAACTAAATGGTCTTCATTAGTGCTCTCATAAGGCATGCCATTTTTAAGTTCGTAGTTACCTCTTTCATCAAGCTGAAAATAACTTAGACGTATCGTTGGGATAGTTAATTCTTGTGCGCATATATTAAGGTATCCGGTTATATAAAAAAGTAAAGCAAGTAGTATTATTGGTAAATATTTAGTGTAAATTTTGGTGTCTCCTTCTTGGCCGGAGGCTGTCAGATAATTTGTGTAAATGCTTCCGAAAGGTCATAAATCTAGAGCCTTTCTGCATAAAGGATGGCAAACTGGTTTAAGGCGAGTTTCCATTCTTTAATAGGCATAGTTCATCTTTTCATGGCGTTTTGCAAGGTTAAATAAACAAGTTTGTACACTGCCTGATCATTGGGAAAAGCTCCTTTTGTTTTAATGACCTTTCTGATTTGGCGATTGGCCACTCCAATAGCATTGGTGGTATATGTAGCCTTACGGATATAGTCTGGAAAATCTAGAAACGGTATAATTTCCTGCCAATTTCGTTCCCAGATAGCAGCAATGGTCGGATAGATTTTATTGACACCGTCATCAACTATGTTTGTAGAGATTTAAGTTTAGCATTAGCAATGATAATGAGATGGACGGTGCCGAATCTCCCAGTAATGATGAATCATTAGCGTCCCTTTTATCCCCAAGCAACCTGAAGATGCTCGTTTCTGCCCCACTTCGACTCTTCAGATTGTTTGGATGTAGAGAAGAACCCTACCCCCTTGTTCACCTGTTTTACAAAAATCTAACATAGTCGATCCTGAAGTAAGCGTTCATTAAATGAACCCCTCTTTTTTGATAATCCCTATCGTGGGCCTCGTCATGAATAACAGCACGAGGAAGGCAAAAAACTCCCTCAGATAGTTGAGGAGAAGCCGCAAGTTATGCCCGACGACTACTAAGAGGGCATTCAAGGTATCACCGATTTCACCTTTCAGATAGTTTCTGCCCAACTTTCCGTCACTTTTCATGTGACCAATGTGAGATTCAATGGCGTTACGTCTTTTTAAGGCACGCTTCAATGACCGCCCCAATCCTGCAAGTGATGAGCCTACAAGGTTCTTGTCAACATACAAGCATCACTGCCTCTCGATTGTCCTTTTTCTGGCACCTAATGCACCACTACCTATAAATCTACGGAAAATCTACTTAAGTACTCCTCGTAAGTTAATTTACGCGATAGATGGCGGCAGATCTTAGAAGTATGGTCTTGCCTGTTACTATACGGTAATGGCTATCAAAAAATATAAAAAGGAATATAAATTATGAAAAAATTAGCTTTAGGGGCAATTCTGCTTTTAAATTATTGTCCTTTTGCTGCCCAAGCAATGGAGAAGAATGATTATGCCGAGCCTGGGCAACGCTCCTTAATGCGTATCTTCAAACAAGATGAACGTACTTTAAATGGGAAGGAAATGACAATTTCTCTTCCTCATGAAGTAGCTGATGGACCACAGGATAGAAATTTTTATATTGCTTCTCGGGAAGATATAGTTCCAAAAGATAAAAATGGTAACTTTTTACCTAGAAGTTATTCTAAACAATTTGATTCTGTTCATACTTTTGGCGTCGCTAGCTTGGTTATGGCAATGTATNACCGGGATATGAGTTATTTTTATGAAAATATTTATAAAAGAACTAGTTCTTCTTTTAGCAGAGCTTATCAAACATGGAAAAATAAAAAGGCCATAGCTATTTTTCCTCATGATGCTCCTGATGAAGCGAATGCTTTTTATAGACGGGGTGAAAAGGGAGGAGAATTACATTTCTTTTCATTTCAAAATAATAGAATGGAAGGAAAGAGAATCTACACCTGCCGCTCTTTTGATATTGTTGCGCATGAGACAGGGCATGCAGCTTTAGACAATCTTCGGCCAGATTATAACAATTCGTGGAGGCCACAAACAGGCGCCATTCATGAGTCATTTGGCGATTTAACAGCTATGTTCACTATTCTTGATCAACCTACTCTTCGCCACGATCTTTTGAATTTAACAAAGGGAAATCTTTATCAAAAATCATTTCTTCCTGCTATTGCCGAAGAATTTGGAGAAGCAATAGGCCAAAGGGAAGGGTTACGGAATGCATACAACAAAATTAATATTAATAATGTTGAGTGCGAAGTACACTCTCTTTCCCAAGTTTTTACAGGGGCAGTTTATGATCTTTTAGCATATGGATTTCAAACGAAGCTAGAGGCTTATAAAGAACAGGAATCTGAAGATCGGCTGTTAGAGAAGGTAGGGCGAGATATAAGGCGCCTTACCTTGAGAGCCCTTATTATGACACCTTATACAAATCCCTCATTCTCAGATATAGGAGCGGCTATGAACAAAATTGCTCTGGCTTCTCCTAAGCTAGCCTACCTTCAACAGCATATTAAAAGCACCTTTTTAGACAGAGGCATAAACATTTTGGCTCCTCATTCAGATGGAGATAGATGTGATAAAGAAATTAGAAAAAAGTTAGCTCCCCATGATGTAGGAACTTGTATCTGTGGGACTCTTGATCAACTATGGCAGCCCGTGCCTAGTAATGAAAAATTGACAATTTTTTCTTTAGCCTATGATTTAGCTGATTCTTAAAATATTTAAACCCGCATCCCGTGTTTTTCAATCTTGTCTGCTATCCCAATGCAGACAAGAAATTTTTTAGAGAATAAGATTCGAAGAGCCACCTCTGACACAAAAGTTTTTATCGTGCCTATTGTTTATCTCTTTTAGAGGGAGCGTCACATGCTCTACTCAAGGATATTTTCTTCAAAGCCTGTCTAGGATAATAGATGTTTTGCTAAATATATTTTGTTATTCACTTTACACTTTTTCTTAAACTTACTTATGTTTAGTACATCCTCTATTTGATAGGAATAGAACATGAATGTAAGGGTAAGAGTTGGTTGTTCTGGTTGGATATATCCTTGTTGGAAAGGCCTATTCTATCCCACAAACTTACCATACCAGGAATGGTTCTCTTTTTACGCCCATCATTTTAATAGTGTAGAAATTAACAACACCTTTTATCGTTTTCCTACAATTAATGCCATTAATAAGTGGTACACTCAAGCCCCAAAAGGGTTTAGCTATTCTTTAAAAGCTAATCGATTAATTACACATTTTAGGCGCTTTCAAAATGCTGAGTCTCAACTTCAAGAATTTTATCGACTTGGATCTCTCTTACAAGAGAAGATAGAAATTTTCCTTTTCCAGCTGCCACCAAGCTTTATTTATAATCCCGCATACCTCCAAGATATCTTAAGTAGCCTCGATAAAAAATATTTAAACGTCTTAGAGTTTCGCCACCCAAGTTGGTGGAATACAGAGGTATATGAAGCTCTCCTTAAACACAATATTATCTTCTGCAGCGTTAGTGCTCCAGGGCTGCCAGATGAAGTGCTTAGCCTTAATGATAATGTTTATTTGCGGTTTCATGGCCTTCCCTGGTATAAGGCTTCCTATACAGAGAAGGAGCTGCATTCATGGGCAACAAGAATTAAACAAACAAAAGCAAAACATATCTGGATTTATTTTAATAATACTTCGCATGGCTATGCGCCTATTAACGCCCTAACACTAAAACAATATTTTAGCTAAAAAACTAGTAATATAACTCATTCTGCTTCTAATAGTATATGTTGAGCCTGTACAAATCGAGATTTGAAATATGTTAGAATTCTCAGCCAAGGCGGGCCCTGGCTTGTTACCGTGGGGGCAAATGATAGAATTCAAATTGCAAATTGTTATATTTAATGATGATCAGATCTCGAAGATAATTGACATAACAAAGCTGATCAGATCCAATAAGCATTGACAATTTGGGCATAAGCCTCGCCGAGAGCAAAGACCTTTTAAAATCTTTGGGTTAAATCTCATATAGGTACGCAAATCACCACCTGAATTTAACAATAGCCTTAGATACATTGATTGGTGAGTGATTTTACTCCCTCCATTTTAATGATATCTTAAGCTCGTAGTTTTGGGGGGCGTATATTAAAGGAATCGGCAAGTTTCTCATCAGAAAAATCATATTCTTTAAGCATATTAATGTGGGCCCAAGACATGACAGAATGTGTTGAAATTGCTGCGATAAGTGCCTTCTGTTGGGTTGGGTGATCTTCAATACGGAGGATCTCCTACAGCCACTGCCTTCGTAAATCGGTTCGCTAACTCAACCTTGTTGAGTTGTTTTTCAATGGGGTGATGCGCCAGAATAAATGGCACTAATTGGGCAACATTATTCGGCACTCTGAAAAAGTTCTGTGCGATAAGGGGGAAAATACGAAAAACGCCTAGGGCTGTTGAAAAAGCCTTATTGATAGGTAGAGTGATTGCTTAGATATCTTTCACTCCTCAACCACACGTTGTTAATCACTTAAGTAGCTGATTTATAATCAAATTTATGGTATAAATCAACTAATAATAATAAGATTTGGAACCATTACAAATGCAAGGATCCCACTTTATCAGCCTTCCCTTTTTAGTTATATTTCTCCAGAATCCTTAATTCCTAATTCTCACCTTCTAAGACGTATAGATAGACTAATTGACTTGTCATTTATCAAAAAGATTACCTCAACAACCTATTGCTTAAGCAACGGGCGACCATCAATTGACCCTGAAGTTTATTTTAGAATGCTTTTGGTTGGCTATCTATACAGAATTTCATCTGATCGTAAATTATGTGAAGAGATACGTTATAATCTAGCTTATAGATGGTTTTGTCGATTAAATTTAGATGATCGTATCCCTCATCATTCTTCTTTGACACGAATCCGGGATAGGTTTGGCCAAAGCATCTTTCATAAATTTTTCCATTATGTTGTAGTGCTTTGCCAAAAATTAGGTTTAATCAAAGGCGATTGTTTGATGACAGATAGCACGCCAATTAAGGCAAATGCTTCCTTGGATTCCCTTGTTCCCCTCCTTCCTCAAAAAAAGGTCAGCATACAACAAAATACAGGTCTTTGTCCCCCACCTCCTCGCAAGATTAATAATTCTACTCACATCAGTAAAACGGATCCCGATGCTCGCCTTGCTCATAAAAAAGGAACAGCTCATACTTTAAAGTATAAAGTTCATCATTCTATTGATGATTATAAACGTATCATTATTGATTGCTATGTTACGCCAGGATCTGTACATGAGTCGCAGCCTTATATTGAACGTTTACATCACATTTTAAAAACTTATAACATTCTTTTTAAAGAAGTTGTCGCAGATAGAGCTTATGGGTCTGCAGAAATCCTGAATCAGCTTATTGGAGAACAAATTAAGCCTTACATCCCCTGGTTTAGCAGCCGAAGTGGTAGTGCTTCTCCTAAGGTAAGTGAAGGATTCCTCTATAATGCTGATAGAGACGTATTTCGGTGTGTTAATCAAATTACTCTGTTTCCTTCTTCTCATGTCGATAAAGGCCTTAAGAGATATAGTGCTCCGACTAAAGAATGCCGTGCTTGCGCAAAGACAAAAAAATGCAAGGCTAAAATCGTAAAAAAGAGCGGAAAAAGATATGTTCTAAGAAGCGTTTTCCAAGAGCTTTATGCTCGGGTAACCGAAAACATGAAGCATCCAGCATTCCTGAAGAAACTCCAAGAAAGAATGTGGAAAATGGAGGGGATAATTGCCGAAGCTAAAACCCTTCATGGCTTAAGCCAGGCAAAATACAGAAGACTCGAGAAAGTTCAGATCCAGGCACTCATGACAGCAATTGCCCTAAATATCAAGAGAATACAAGCCATAACTTAAATCCCACAAAATAGAAAGCAAGTAATTCATAATTTATTTTCTTGCCCGTTCTTACCCTAAAACCCAATATTTAGTCGATTCAATACATTTTTGGGAAAAGGCATATCTATAAAACCCCTATACACATCGTAGATATAATATTTTGTAAATTTAACCTAATATTGTTAGGCTTTTTCAACAGCCCCAAGTGTTTTTCGTCAGTATGGATCAACAAACTTGAAAGTGCTTGAAAATGCTCTAAAACCATACGAAAAACATAGTCGTATTGAATGGCTGTATGAAAACAGGTAAAAAAGGGTTTTTCGTATGCTCGTAGGCTAGAATATGGGCTATATCGAAAAAAATGTTTTTAGAAAACAAATAATTGTTTTTTGCACTTAGCTTTAAGCCATTCTATTAACTCATTGTTACTTGCATTAAGAGTTGTTTTCTAAATAGTAATTTCCTCAAGCTTGTTTAATTGAGAGAAGTTTTCAGGTAAAAATCGAATTAAGTTCTCTTTTAACAAAAGCACTCGTAAGTTAATCAGTTCGCCTAACTCATTTAACTCATTTGGAAGAAACTGCAGTTCCTCATTGTTAGTATTATTAATATTAAGCTTTTTTAGATTAGTTAGCCTACCAAGCTCTCTAGGCAAACTTCTCAGCGGGTTATGTCGTAGAATGAGTTTTTTTAAGCTCGTTAAGGCTACTTAGATTACCAATTTTCTCAGGTAGGCTTGTAATGCCCCCAGTTTAGCAAGCAAATTTTAAAGAAGTCTCCTGCCATTTGTTTTGTGTTAAAAATCTATGTTCAAAAGTATTTGGTGGGGTATAGCCGAGCGTTGAATGTAAATAAGCTGCATTGTATTGTAAGATGGCTACTTTTTTGCCTGGAACGCAAGGGAACAAAAGCGGTTAGGATGTGAGTCTAAGTATAAAAAATTTAACTAATTTTTAGCAAAATAAACTTAGTTTTGTAGATAGGGGACATACCAAGCTTTAAAAAACGTATGCTTAACATAGCTGTAATGATATGTGGGATGGGGAAAATTTAAATGATAGCTAAACTTTTCTTCCCAGTATTAATGCTTGCTGGACCTACAATAACCTGTTTATCAGCGTCCCATGGGGGTGAAAACGAGAATCTCCCATATCTTGAAAGGGCTGAGCAATTAAGACAATCCCGTGGTTCACTCCATGAAATACCTGAGGAAGTATTATTTCATCACATTTTACCTCAATGTGATGCAAAGACCTTACTTAGTTTAGATCAAACATCGCAAGGGATGAGGATCACAAATGACATATGGCGTGAGGTAGTAAAAGAAGATTTCCCAGAATATCCAAATGTACTGTTTGAGTCCTACCAAGAAGATCTCCTGTCAGACAAGCATCTTTATTTTTTAATAAAATATCTTCGATTGCCATCCACTTTTGAAAAGAGAAAAGAGCTTAATAAAGATCAAAAAATTATTGGTTTGATCGATCAAACCTTCAGCCAGAGAAAAGCAAATTATCTTAAAGGCCAGTTAGAAGAAATAGCAGGTAATAACGACTTAGCTTGGGACTATTACCAGAAAGCGGCCCAAGAAAGATTCTTGAGCGCAATAGAGGCAATTTGTTACGCTATTCATGATGGCAAGTTGGGTCAAAGTGAACGACCTCAGGAAGAACGCTTTCAGGAGCTTGCCAAATATGCTGAAGTTGGCTACCAATGTGCTCAGGAGAGGATGTTTGATGCTATTTACCATGGTTTACTGGGTCAAGAAAAACGATCTGAAGAAGAACGCTTTCAGGATCTTATCAAATATGCTCAAGCTGGTTACCAATATGCTCAGGCATGGGTGTGTGAAGCTATCTGCTATGGCTTTTTGGATCAAGAAAAACGACCTGGGAAAGAACGTTTTCAAGAATTAGTCAGATATGCTGAAGCTGGTTACCAAAATGCTCAGGAGCGGATGTTTGATGCTATTTACTGGGGTGTCTTGGGCCAAGAGAAACGACCTGAGGAAGAACGCTTCAAGGAGCTTGTTAAATATGCTGAAGCTGGTTACCCTTATGCTCAGGAGCGGATGTTTGATGCTATTTATTGGGGTCTCGTGGGCCAAGAGAAACGACCTGGGGAAGAACGCTTCAAGGAGCTTGTCAAATATGCTGAAGCTGGTTACCAAAATGCTCAAATATCGCTAATTATGGCTATTTCCTGGGGTGTCTTGGATCAAGGAGAAAGATCCGGAGATGAGCGTTTTCAGGATCTTGTCAGATATGCTCAAGCTGGTTACCAAGATGCTCAGGTGCGTATGATGACAGCTATTTGCTATGGATACTTAGGCCAGGAAAAACGATCCGGAGAAGAGCGCTTTCAGGATCTTGTCAAATATGCACAAGCTGGTTACCAAGATGCTCAGGCACGGGTGTGTGAAGCTATTTTCTTTGGCTCATTAGGCCAAAAAGACCGACCTGGAGAAGAGCGTTTTCAGGCTCTTGTCAAATATGCTGAAGCTGATTACCAAGATGCTCATGAGTGTCTGAGTAATGCTATTTGCTGCGGATACTTGGGCCAGGAGAAACGATCCGGAGAAGAACGCTTTCAGGATCTTCTTGCACGTGCTGAAGCTGGTAACGAGCATGCTCGAAAATTAGTGAATGATATTATTAGCCCTGGCTCTTTAGGGGTTATAGAAGATCAAAGTAACTCAGCCAATACGTTTTTTATGTTTTTAGATAAGGTCATTGGGGGAGAAAAATAAAGTACGTGTAAAAGTTACCTAGTAAAAGAGCCTAATATTTTATTAAGCAGTTTAGCAGTTTTTAGGGTACCATTAAGTTAAGTAATAAGGACTAGCTTCAGGGTAGGGAATGCGGAATTTAGATAGAAAGAAGGTGTAGAGCCGTCTCTAGCCAGATGGCCTTGGCAGCATTGAAGGCGAGTCGTTGATCTGAAGCTTTCTTCTTATACCGGCCAACCCTCTATCTCTCCAAAATCAATTGAATTAAATATTTTCAAATGCCGTTGTCACCTATCAAGAATAAAGCGTGGGGATATGCATGTCCCCACGCTTTAAGTGCCTTATCGATAGATTTTAAGATGAGGACACATCTGCGCCACCTTGATGAGGGCTGCATGCGTGATCTTTTCACACTCTCGCAGATTCAGCGAGGTGAGGTTCGAGCAACTCTCAGCCAACTTGATGATGGCTGCATCCGTGATCTTTTCACACTCCCGCAGATTTAGCGAGGTGAGGTTCGAGCAACTCTCAGCCAACTTGATGATGGCTGCATCCGTGATCTTGCCGCACCCCCGCAGATTCAGTGATGCCAAATTCGAGCAACTCTCAGCCAACTTGATGATGGCTGTATCCGTGATCTTTTCACACCCCCGCAGATTCAGCGAGGTGAGGTTCGAGCAACTCTCAGCCAACTTGATGAGGGCTGCATCCTTGATCTGCCAACACCCCTCCAGAGTCAGTGAGGTCAGGTTCGTACACTTCTCAGCCACCTTGATGAGGGTTGCATCCTTGATCTGTGGCCACGCCGACAGAGTCAGTGAGGTCAGGTTCGGGTAACTCTCAGCCACCTTGATGAGGGCTGCATCCTTGATCTCTCGACACCCCCATAGATCCAGCTTGGTAAGGTTCTTACACTTCTCAGCCACCTTGATGATGGCTGCATCCTTGATCTTTCGACACCCCCATAGATCCAGCTTGGTAAGGTTCTTACACTTCTCAGCCACCTTGATGATGGCTGCATCCGCGATCTTTCGACACCCCGACAGATCCAGTGAAGTCAGGTTCGGGCAACTCTCAGCCACCTTGATGAGGGCTGCATCCTTGATCTGTCGGCACCCCCCCCAGATCCAGCGATGTCAGGTGTGGGTACTTCGTTACAAATTCTATGAGCTTCTCAGCTGTGATGGAATCCTTAACCCTTAAATGTCTTCTTGTTAGATTTTCCAAACTATTAAAAGCATGAGATACCAATGCAGCTTGTTTGGCAGAGTTCGAATCTAAAAATTGAAAAATGTGATAATTTACTTCCAATGGAAGCCATTCAAAAGGGTTATCTCCAGTAGTATGGACGGTACTTTCAGCAAAGTTAGAGCGTGGGGGGTTATTAGGGGACTCTATGGCAAGCAATGGTTGTATTCCATGATCGACCACCAAAGCACCTACAGCTAGACTCTCAGGTGATGTATCGTCCTCTACCCTTTGCCTCGTTAGAAACGGTTGCCTTTGCTGGCCGCAATCTTCAAGGTCGGCTGCTATTTTACCCATAGGATTGGGATTATCCATAGCCAAAGCTGTGCTCTGCCAACAAAGATTTATGGCGCTTAGCAACAATAAACCCCTAATTTTCTTATAGTTATTCCCCGTAACGTTTTCTCTTGCGTAATTGTAATTCTTCATTTCAATAATATATAAAAAGTGCTTTTTATTATCGCCCGTGCCCCATTGACGCTGTCTAGTTATCCCTGGCAACTCTGAAAATATGGTACGCATCTCTATGGTAAAAATTATGCTTGCTAAATTGGTTTAATCTTTTCCCAGACAGGTTCTGATCCTTTCTTATATCAATAGAAGGATAAATTACTAATTTTCTACTGCGGTTTATTTACCTTTTATTTTTAGCATAAGTTTCAAACCAACCTTTTAGAAAAGCTTTGCAATATTAGAAAAACTCATGAATATAGGAAGAATTTTCACCCTATTCGCTTTAGATATTTTGTTGTATTAACTTTAGATTTTTTGTTGTATTAATGCCACATGTATCTTCGCATTATTATAATAAAGGGAGGTAGAAATGCTTGGCCCCATTATTTCCACTTTAATTCTTGTCTGCTGTCTGTCTCCTTTAACTGTGAAAGCGATGGAACTACAAGAAGGTAGAAAAAGATCGATGCCAACTTCCAATGGCCCTTGTAAGCTCATTAAAATTACTTCTCCAGAACCAACAGACTTTACAGAGGAGCTTGGTTCACGCTTAAGCCACCTATGCCTATCTATTCATAAGGCTTATAAAGATGCGAGCGAGAAAGGCATCGAACAAGCCTATTCAACTTTTACAAAACTTACAACAAATCACAAATATACACCTGATCATTGGCATCAAGTGAGGGAGGAAAGCAACAAATGGGTACAGCCCCCTTTTTCTCTCACCCTTTACCAATGGCCTTGTCAGGCAAATGATCAAGAAGTAATTGGTGGCCATCTCTTTTACCCACCCGATCTGAATAAACTTCTTGACTCATACTATACCAAGCATCTTCTTCAGAGAAATGACTTTGTTGCAGGGTTGGCGATTGCCACAAAGTACCATAATTCTTTAGCTACATATTACTTAACAAGTACTTTAGACGAGATGTCTTTGGAGTCTACTGAGAAAAGGAAAGAAGATTCTGACTATTTCCGTAGCCGTTACAAGCATGCGCTAGAGGAATTAGAGCAATGCCAGGATCATCCAGATGCTTACTATGTCTTGGGAGAAAATTATGCTTATGGTTGTAAGGGTGGTATCTTTATCCTTGGTTTTAATACTTTTAAAGCTTACGAGCTATTCGAAAAAGGCCAAACCCCACGGAACAAGCTTGCTGCCCTTCAGGTAAGGCATCGTTATATAGTCGATTTTCCCATCCCTCCAACCTTAGAAGAATATCTCACTCTGGCTACTAAAGAGGAAGGATATGGTCTCGCCTATATAAAAGCAGCTGATCTTGTAAAAGATGAAGAAAGAAAGCTGAGCTATCTGCAAGACGCTGTGAAATTAGCTTATTATCCTGCTTTGATTGAAAAGGGAATTTATTTTGAACAAAAAGGATGCCTTAAGGAAGCCATGGAATATTATGAAGAAGCCGGCAGAAATGGCGTTACTTATGGTTATATTCAATGCGGAGAGCTAGTAGGGGGGCGCTTCCCCCCTCTTACTCTTGGCTCTAAAATAAAATATGACGAACTTGCGGCTTTGCCAGAAGAGAAGGTTAACCAAGCCAGGGGATATTTTGAGGCAGCAGGCAAAGCTAATGATCCGGAAGGGTGGGCTTATCTGGCGAAATACTGTATGACTCTTCTAGTGCCTGATGCTTTAAAAGGCCATAAAGAGCATGAGCAAGAGTTTCGAGCCCAAGCTCTAATGGCCATTGAACAAGGAGTAAAGCTGGGTTCTCCTGATTGTTTTATGATGGCTCGAGGTTTTCCTGAACAATACAATGCCCTTATCAAGGCTTATGGGCCTGCCACTTATGGCAGCTACTATAAGCACATAGAGAAGACATTCCTAAAATAAAAGCAAGTAGCCACTTGCATATAAAGAAAAAGCTCTTATCTACAAAGTACATAAGAGCTTTTTCTTTATACGGTTAATGATGGCTATTTTACCTACCTTTTTCCTCGCAATATTCACTGCTTTATCTGTTTTCGCTATGGAGCAGGGCTCAACAAGCAGCCAAACGGACAAAGCAACAATACACGTTCATAATGTGGGACAAGGAAACTTTGCCACAATTGAGATCCCACACAAGACAGAGAATAAGAAAGGATAGCTTGTTATTGATTGTGGCTCTGGTTCTTCCCAGAAAGAATTTAAACATCTAGCTAAAAAAACAGACAAAACGGACCAGCCCTTACCTACGCTGGACGAAATTCTCAACAAAAAACGATTTACCAACTTTGGTTGCCCGAAAGCAAAAAAGCCTATGCACATCAAAGGAGTTATCCTAACTCACCCTGATTCGGATCATATTAATAAGCTTCCATCCTTATTCAATCAAGAGATTGATACTATTTAATTATATCATTTGTGGGGGCTTACCTGAGATGTATATAAAATCTCATGGAAATTTTGAAAAATGGATAGATGGATATATTAAGAATGGCTCTCAAGTTTACTTCCCAGCTATCAGTTACGAGCCCATTAAGGCATTTGAGGAGATTCTGCCTATTCATCCTGAAAGCTACAATCCTTATCCATCTTGGGGAGAACGCAAGTATACATCCGAAGACTACACTTCCCACCCTTTCCCAGAGTTTATAAAGGCTTTAGAAGTCATCAATGATGATTTTAGGCTTTATTTCTTATCCGTTAATCCTACCCATGACAGCGGACCAGGAGGGACAGTCCGATTGACAAATGCAACGACTAGAGAGGAGAAAGAAAAAGAAACAAACACTGATAGCCTGGTATTAAAAATAGCCTATGGGAATGCTCATACAGTTCTTCCAGGGGATGCAACAGGTATAACTACGAGTAGAATCCAAGTAACTTATTCTCCTGGTTTTCTAAGATCCCAAGTTCTTCTTCTAGCTCATCATGGGGCTTATACGGAAGGGTCTAACAA
Organism: Candidatus Paracaedibacter symbiosus; assembly: GCF_000757605.1. Lineage (GTDB taxonomy): Bacteria > Pseudomonadota > Alphaproteobacteria > Paracaedibacterales > Paracaedibacteraceae > Paracaedibacter_A > Paracaedibacter_A symbiosus. The sequence continues at coordinate 707,403 of NZ_JQAK01000001.1, forward strand.
TGATGTATGGCTTGGATTGATACAACCTGAATACATCCTGATCAGCGCGGGCCATACCTATGGCCATCCCCACAAAAAAGCTTTAAGAGCATTCCGCTCTTTGGCAAGTCTTAAAAAAAATATAACAAACCATCAAATTTCTTGGACGAAAAGAGGAACACACAGGGATAAGGAAGATACAACAGATGCTATTTTTCTAACTTATGACAGCGGGGATCTTGCAACAGAACTTTTTATAAACGGCACAGTCAAACTGATTACCCAAATAGAAGGAAAAATTAAGGAAGCAGTTGAGGAAGAGGCTCCTACCAAATCTCCAGAAGAAGAGAAAGAAGAGGAAGAGGAAGAAGAAAAATCAGCTTCTCAGAATTTATCAAGCAGTCGTGAAAAAAGAAAAAAATAGCAAAAGAAGAGGCTAAACCAACTCTCATCAAAAGCCACAAAAAATCAAAGACACACAAGCAGGAAGCAAAGAAACAGGAAAGTGAAGAAGAAGAAGCTGGAAGCAGTACAAGCATAAAAAAAGCAAGAACCAAAGCCGATCCTAAAGAAAAAAAGAAAGGTAAAGAAAGAAAAAAATTTTCAAAGTAAACAAGAAGGAATTTCTTTTTTCCTTAAGCCAATCTCAGAAGAAAATTGCTTTGGGATCAGAAGCTAACGCATAATAAAAACGTAATTGATGAGAACCTTCTTCCTACAAAACCTGCATTTTCCTTTGCTCCAGGAAATTTTGGCCGTCGGGGCGGATAGTTGGCCTTGAGGGCCTGCATGGAGGTAAAGAGTTTGGCTGGCAATACCCAATTCTTCACATAAGTTGTAAAAGTTAAGACCTGATCTGAGTGCGCCACGAAGCGCTTTGTGACTAACGGTTGGAAGTATCGTGATAGAAAAGAAGACCCATCTTACTATGTACTGAGCCTTGAGCCTCATATGGTTAGGTAATCCTCCCCAAATTAAAGGGAGTCAAAAGTAGAATTGCCAAAGACCACCCCATGTAGCTTTTGCATAGGCGTTATCCCACCTAAGGCCATATTAGGTCTTTCGTTGTTATAATGCCATAGCCAAGTTGTTGCTTTTTCCTGAACTTCCCCAATGCTGTCAAATATCTCCTGATTGAGCCAATCATATCTAACTGTCCTGTTGAATCTCTCAATATAAGCATTTTGCTGAGGCTTGCCCGGCTGGATATATGCCAGGCTTATCCCATGCTTGGATGCTCATTTCTGCAATTTGCCGCTAATATATTCAGGACCGTTATCACATCACAAAACCTTGGGTTTGCCTCGCAACTCAATAATTTGATCCAAAGATCTTATCACCCGTTCAGCCGGCAAGGATAGATCAATCTCTATCCCTAGACCTTCTCGATTATAGTCATCAATCACATTGAATAGCCGGTAACCACTTTGATCACCGAGTTGGTCATGCATGAAATCCATCGACCACACCTCATTAATCGCCTTAGGCACAACAAGCTTTTCTGGTTTCTCACGTATCAGACGTTTCTTAGGTTTGATTCTTAAATTTAAGCTCAGCTCTTTGTAAATGCGATAGACACGTTTGTGATTCCACTTGAACCCTTTCACATTACGTAAGTACAAAAAACATAACCCAAATCCCCAATTACTTGTAAATGCTTGATATCATAAACGTCCATGCTTGATTTAGAGCGTCATTTTTGTACCCAGAATAAATGAGAATATACATTTGGGGCAAAATGGCTTTGTGGCCATAAGTCATTCTCCTCTATCAATAAGAGTAAAATCTTTCAGACTAACTAAAAGGCAAAGTTAATTTGACTATACCCTTTAAGACCATTAAATATAGGGGAAGATCAAGAAATGGCATAATAACAACCTTCGAGTAACTTTTCGTTCCAATGATTGTCAGACTCCCTATCCTATTAGCAATTATTTTATTATGTCTTGCAACTTCCCATCCGCAAGCCGAAGCACCTGCATTCTCATTAACTGCTACAAAAAGCACTGCGAAACTCATCAAAAGCATTGAAGGCGTTTATAAATTTCTACATGGGGTAGATTCGTCCATTCCTTATCCTCCGACTGGAGATCCTGAGGACATCCTTGAGATTGTAAAAGTCTCAGAGCAGTCTATCTATTTTCGAACACGTATTACGTCAGCTTGGGCGAGGGTAGGTGCGCAATGGGGAATTGCCTCTTATACCTCAAACGATACTTTTATCTATACAGAGCCCGATGGAACCCAAGTTAGGAATAAACCTAGGTGTCAATTTACAATCAAAGTAACAGAAGATAAAATTGAGTTGCGGGACAATGGAGGCTGTAGCCTGAGTCATCTCGGGGGAGGAGTGGGATCTTACACCTACAGCTTTGATCGCAAAAGAAAAAGAAAAATTAGATACATGAACCGGTTGCTGAACTCACAACAGTACAAAAAAGCTTTAGCTGAAGCATCCTTCCATTAACCCAGCCCCGAGCTTTGTTGCTATTGTCAATGGGGGCCACGCCTCTTGTCCGCTAAGAACAAGAGCTTAACGTGACTTTTTGAATAAGCTCGAGGCAAGTTAGATCTTGTTTGCTCATTGTTATGTAACCTTCCATGATCCCCCACCTTTCGTTGGGATTCCTCAATGGATAAGGTATCAACAAAAGGGGACATTTCTAAATTGCACAAATAGGAGACCATCCCAAACCGGGGGGTGATCTGCAAAGTGAGGAAAAATAAGGATCGGCTATTGATAACTTAGATGATTTTTAAGCGCATCATAGATAAAAGTATCGTTTGAGGTATAAGAGGCAATTCCCCATTGCGCACCTACCCTCGCCCAAGCTGACGTAATACGTGTTCGAAAATAGATAGACTGCTCTGAGACTTTTACAATCTCAAGGATGTCCTCAGGATCTCCAGTCGGAGGATAAGGAATGGACGAATCTACCCCATGTAGAAATTTATAAACGCCTTCAATGCTTTTGATGAGTTTCGCAGTGCTTTTTGTAGCAGTTAATGAGAATGCAGGTGCTTCGGCTTGCGGATGGGAAGTTGCAAGACATAATAAAATAATTGCTAATAGGATAGGGAGTCTGACAATCATTGGAACGAAAAGTTACTCGAAGGTTGTTATTATGCCATTTCTTGATCTTCCCCTATATTTAATGGTCTTAAAGGGTATAGTCAAATTAACTTTGCCTTTTAGTTAGTCTGAAAGATTTTACTCTTATTGATAGAGGAGAATGACTTATGGCCACAAAGCCATTTTGCCCCAAATGTATATTCTCATTTATTCTGGGTACAAAATGACGCTCTAAATCAAGCATGGACGTTTATGATATCAAGCATTTACACCTAAGCATCGAAAATGCTCTAGAATATCTTTATTTTAATTATCGTTTTGTGGAGCTCTATCCATTCCGGGCGGAAGCGTCAATTAACTATTGAAGATGCAACAGACCCCCTCGAGTGAACTCATTGTATACGAAAACTACATTTATTATGTTTTTCATAGAAATAAAAGGGTCCCAATGGTATAGCATAAGCGATTTAGAATAACCAAAAAATCAGTTAATCTATCAATATTCAGAAATCATAATAATGAGGACTATATCATTGGTACTTATTATTATAGCCTTTAATCCCTAATATTTATATTAATAACTCTAGATTTCTCACGGAGTATCAGAACTGAATTAACTCTTCCCTACAATAAAGTCAAAGTAAGTCTCTGGATAGGGCTCATTCTCGAGAGTATAATGCCACCACTCATAGGGGTACTCTTTAAAACCGCACTGTTTCATCACATCTCGCAAGAATTTGCGCTTCTCCAACTTCTCTACATTAACAAGTTTACTATCATGATGTGAAACATTATGGAACAAGTCAAAAGATGATCCCATATCTTCTGTATTATCATCCAAGAAGGGAATCGACTCGCCATTTGCCAACTGGCGAAAGGAAATAGTTAGGGGTTTCAGCTGCTGGCCATCCTTAATGATTGTTAAATCAAACGTGCTCCCTCGGCTATGGCCTGACTTCTCGGCCACATATCCTAGCTTAAAGACATCTATTTTGTCCACACTCGGATAATAAAGTCTTTTTGCCAGTTGATCTTTCTCATCTTGGCTCCACCTCATAAACTCATTAACGGCCCTTTGAGGTCGATATCCATCATAGACCACCAACCTATACCCCCTTTTATTGAGAGCCTCGTGGGCCACTTTTAGTTTTTCACCTGCTTCTTGAGTACATATAACCCGTGGTGTTGTGTATCCTGGTACCGGTTTTCCTAAGAAGTTCTGGTCTGAGTAATAGCGGGGACTTTCGATGATTTTAGGATCGATATCTTTTAAAAAGACAAATCCTTCAGGAAGCTCTGCTTGTTGAGAGTTGGAGCTTGTAGGAATAAGTAAGAAACATAATAGAAACATGGCTTTTTTTGAAAAACTTAGTATCATCTTCTTCTCCAGAAAATATGGCTTGTTGTCTCAATAATCATAAATTTTTTTTTAATTTTTTCAGTTAAATTTACCTTTTCTTTTTCGTGCTGTAGAATCTTTCTACCTCAAAAAGCAGCTCATTTCCTTTGACTATCCCTAGGTTTTCTATGGAAGAAGTGACTAAAATAGGGGCCAATAGTATGGCTTGAACATTTAAAATAACTAGAAAATAAGTTAATTTCTAACTGTTCATAAATCATATAAACGAATTTGAAATTAAATTACATTGATATTATGAAGAAGTTTTTGCTCTGGTTCTTTAACTGATCCATCTCCATTCACATACATATATAATGTCGTTGTGGTAGTACCGAGACGCTTAGCTACATCTTGTGCCACTGCTTTTTGATCTGTCATCGCGGCCATAGCCATGCGAAGTAAATGGACATCCATTTTTCGAGGCCTCCCCCCTTTTCTTCCTCGAGCTCTAGCCGCCGCTAATCCTGCTTGCGTTCTTTCAACAATGAGCTCCCGCTCAAACTCAGCTAAAGCCGCAAACATTCCAAATAGGCCTTGCAGCCACAAACCCCCGAAAATTCCGAGCGAGTCAAAAAGGTTGATTATTTTGGAGAAAACAAGGGATTATAATTCAATATATTCAATGAGATGACTAAGGTTAATTGGGTTTTTGTTGGTATAGAAGGTAAATCTTCCTGTGAAGTGAATATGCCGCCAGGCAACAGGGGATGTTTTCTTAAGGATTTTTAGCTTCTTTTGGCTATGAGGATCAGCATCGAGGATACATGAATGAATTGAGGCATTATAGGGGGCCTGCAGATTAACCCCCAAAAGTGTTCGTTTTGAGCTAGGCTGCTTTCCAGAAGTGCTGTTTTAAGTGTTTTTCAAGAGCATTAACCATTGCATCTATATCAATGCTGCTATTATTCTTTTTAAAATTAAAAAAAGTGATAATTGCTCTGGTATAACTAAAAATAAGAAAGATATTTAGTAAGCCTATTAACCAATGTTAATTAGTAAATTAATTGAAGAGCAGCAAGAAAAAGCCTCTATTGACAGGGCCTTAATAGAACAGGATTATGCCATATCTTGGTTGTTATATGGTTTTTCAAAAATCCAAGAGCTTCGTCCATATTTGGTACTTAAAGGAGGTGCATGTCTTCGAAAATGCTATTTTAAAAGCTATGATCGATTCTCACAGGATATAGATTTTTCTATCATAGGTGATCATCCTGATGAAGACGAGTTAAACAGATTAATTCGCGCCGCTTGCCAATTCACTCAAGAATCCCTACAAAGAAGAGGACATGATGTTAGCGTCGTATCTATTCCGATTCTTGTTAATAATCTTAAAAACTATCTTGTGTCATTCAGATACCCTTGGGAAAGCGCCGACACCCCAAAAGTTACAATTGAGCTTAGCTTTCCTAAAAGCTCCTGTTTTCCCATTTGCGAGCAAGAAATCACTCCGCCCTACAATGAAACTCTCCTTACGATAATAAAAACATATTCTCTTGAAGAGATCATATGTGGATTTGTTGCGCAAATAGAAAAAGTTGTCATTAAAAGGTAAATGGAAGTATTTTTTTTAAAATAAAAAAGGACGACCTATGCCTTATAAAGAACGTATTAGGCGATCAGGCGCTATTCATAAACGTCAAGAGCACTATCGCCTACAGAATTGGCCAGACTATAATCAAACTTTAATAAACAGAGGAGATCTCACTTTATGGCTTTGTGAGGATCTTCACCATAAGTGGTACGCGCAAAAATCTCCTATTTCTAAAAAAGGGCGGCCTCTTCACTATTCTGATCATGCCATTACACTAATGCTAACATTAAGGCTCATCTTTAAACAAAAACTTAGACAAACTCAAGGATTGGTCAAGTCATTGTTTCATCTCCTTGGCCTTCAATTGGATGTCCCTGATTACACAAGACTATCACGTCGAGGGACTGTCCCTTTAATCACGCGCCAATTAGAAAAAATGGATGAACACGGTCACCTTGTCATTGATAGTACAGGTATTAAAGTATTTGGAGAAAGTGAATGGCTCGAAACAAAATATGGCAAACAGTACAAACGCAAAGTCTGGCGTAAGCTTCACCTTGGCATTAGCAGCAAGGGATTAATTGTTTCTCGGATAATGACTAGTCATTTAACAGATGATCGATCCTGCTTAGACGCTCACCTTAAGCAGGCCGATGCGACAAATATTACGCAACTTATTGCTGATGCGGGCTATGATGGGGAAAGTGTTTATGAAAAACTAGAATTAGACAACATTCAAGCCATTATTCCTCCAGCTCGAGGATCTCCTTCACTGTCAGAAGAGCATTGCTCTGTCAGACAAAAGGGTATTAATTACATTGATAAAAAGGGACTATACGCCTGGCAAACAAAAAATGATTATGGCAGGAGAGCAAAAGTAGAAAATACGATATACCGCTATAAAGAGGTGATCGGTCGTAAGCTTAATGCCAGGTTATGGGATAACCAGGATGCAGAATTGCATCTTGGGTGCTTCATCATGAACACTTTTACTAATCTTGGCATGCCGGAATCAGTTAAAATCTAATAAATACGGAGAAAAGGGGGACTTTATTCTTTCGTCCTATTTGCGCAACAATGCCATCAAAATGAAAATTTGTTGTGTACATAGAAACTACTGGATAATAACTACCCCTAATCTCAAAAAGACAATTAAATTTTACACCATATCTAAAGGAACCTCTAGATTAATAATTCTTTTATTTTAAAGGGGAAATTTATTTTCTAATTATGGGAGCATAACTAAGCTAAAATTTACTAAAATAAGGGGCCTCATGTTGATCCATTGCCAACCAGCCGGTAAACTTAAAAAAATTTCTAACTACTGCCGCCCTCTTATGGCTTTAATGATTCTTTCCTCTCTTTCAGCTCAGGCCATGCAGAAAGATGAATTAGCTGAAGCTTTTTCTCCGCCAGAAAGAAAGGTCGTTCGAATCTTAACAATTGATGGAGGAGGATTAAGAGGGATTATACCAGCAACTGTTCTAGAAGAAATTGAAAAGCGTTTATCTAATCATTTTGGAGAAGAAAAAGTGAGGCTTGCTGAGTATTTTGATATTATGGCAGGGACCTCTACAGGAGGGGCTATTGTCCTGGGGTTGAATGCCGATAAGTCAGCAAAAGATATGGTTCAATTATACTTAAAGGACTGGGAAAGATTAGCTCGGCCTGTGGAAAGCTTGAAAAAAATAAAATCTTTTTTTCTGAGAAGAAAATCAAAGTTAGAGGCGCCTAAATATGACGCTCGTTCTTTGGAAGAAGTTTTGACAGAACAGTTCGGGGAGACATGGCTTAGCGAATCTATTTCCCATGTCCTTATTCCAGCCGAGAATATAGGGCAAAGTTGCCCTTACTTATTTGACAGCCATCTTGCCCAAAAGTTTAAAGGACACAATTTTAAAATGAGAGATGTGGCACGAGTAACTTTTGCAGCACCTTCTTATTTTGAGCCAGCGACCATAAAAGATGAGAAAGAAACTGGTGTCCATACTTTTATTGATGGAGGACTTTATGCCAATGATCCAACTTTTGAAGCGGTAAGAACAGCTGAAAAAGAGTTTCCAGGGTGTGACCTTTATATTGTTTCATTAGGGACTGGAGAAGCACCAAGAAAATTTGGTGACTTAAGACTTAAGGATGGCGGAAAAATACAGTGGGCTTCCCAAATTGCAGATAAGCTTATAGAACGCCAACAAGACCTACATCTGAGAGTCTTAGAAACTTTAAGGGAGAGCATGAAGCAACAAGGCAGAAAGATCGAGTACGATAGAATTCAGATTTATATCGCTGAAAATCTTATGTCCTTAGATAGCACACAAAAAAACATACAGACCTTGAGACAAGGTGCATTGTTCTCTTTAAATCCCGCCAGCCCTCAGTATCCTACTTTCAATCAGACAGTGGAAAAATTAAAAAAATATGGAGAAATATATAAGAAATTAGGTATCTCCAAAAAACCACAAATTATGAATACCCTAGATAGTAGAATTCTAGATTTACCTCCTGAAATTTTATATCATGTGCTACAATTTTTAAGTTACCAAGACGTTGCCAAAGCTAGAGAAGCGAATACAAATTTCAAAGAAATTATCGATTCTTTACCATACGTAAAAATAATAGATAGTTTATCGAAGGAAGAAATTGGAGGGCTTGTTAGTGCTCCGCCTAGTAACCTGGAAGTTTTATTTGTAAGAGATCTTGTTCTTCTCCCTCAAGAAGTTCAGAATATAATAAAATTTGTTAAGAAATCTACCACTCTTAAAAACCTGCATTTAAGAAATGTTCAACTTGGTACGAGTGGAACTGAGAAGCTTGCATTCGCACTCCAGAAGGGTAGCCCTATTCTTACTTCACTTGATTTAGCCTCTAATAAAATAGGTAATGAAGGAATAGAAGACCTAACTTGGGTGATAAAACGTAGAAAAAACTTAACCCATCTAAATGTAGCTAACAATAATATTAATTATAAAGGCATAAAAAAACTTACCGAGTTTCTTAAAGAGATGAATATTCAGAGTCTTAATTTAGCTTACAATAGCTTAGCAGATAGCGGGATGTCTGATGTTGTTCGACTTGTTAGAGATAATACATCTTTGAAAAAATTAAATTTAACTCACTGTGATTTGACACATCATGCGTCTGATTACGCACAGGAACTTCTTAGTCAAGAAGCAGCTATTAACAGTTTAAACCTATCCGACAATAAATTGGATGAGAGGATTATAGGATGTTTCGGGAGAGGCCTTAATACTACGCTTAAAGATCTAAATTTAGAAAAAAACAATATAGGTAAGGGGAACTTTTCTGCTCTATATTTTCATTTCCAAGCATTTAAGGAAAGCTCTACTCTCTCTATCTTAAATTTAGCTTATAACTACCTTACAAACGAAGGTGCTAATGTAATTGCTAGTTTTTTGAAAGAAAATAAATGTCTTACTCACTTAAATTTAGCTAATAATATTATTGGGGACGAAGGTACCGAATTGATAGCCTTAAGTCTTAAGTATAATACCTCTTTAGTGGAATTAGACCTATCTAATAATAAAATCACCGATAATGGAGCACAAGAATTTAGCAGAATATTTAAAAGAAAACTTAATACAAAGCTTGTTAACTTGCAATTAAGCGGTAATTTGATAGACGATAAAACTATAGCAAAAATACAGATACTTTTAAAAAGAGAGCCCACAATCTTTATTATTAAAGACATATTGGAAAATATTGAAACAGAACATAAATGGCATCCAATGCAACTCTCATTTAAAACCCGTGCTGCTAATAACCTTCTCCATGCCTACCTCCCCCTTAAAATACCTCCTAAATGGATAAAACTAGCAAATATCATAATGGATGATAAAGCGCGTTTAGAGCTTGCAGCAAAGTTAGGCCATGCTGAAGCTCAATATGAGTTAGCCTCATCCATTTTAAACGCCGATCCAGAGATCAGTCGAGAATATATTTATAGAGCTGCTGCCCAAGGACATTCTAAAGCTTTATATGACCTAAGTGTCGCTTATGAGACTGCACCTTATTATTTTGGGTTGAAAGAAGATAATGAAGAAGAAAATATGAGTCTTGCTTATTCTTTATGTCAAGAAGCTGCTGTTTTAGGGCATGAAGAAGCAGAAGTTTCTCTAGCTTCAGCTTATTTCCAGGGAAGCTACAATCTCAAACATGATGAGGAAAAAGGTAAGAATGAACTTGAGAAGCTTAAGGAAAAGGGAAATAAATTAGCAAAAAAAGCTTTAAAAGCCCTTGGTAACATGAGTGATGAGGCTCGGATAGAAGGGGTACATAATTAGTTTATGGGAATTCTTTTTAATTTTTTAAGAGAAAAATGCCCTGCTTCTTAAAGTGAAGAGACTGTAGAGAAAATTAATATTTAAACTTCTTTTTAAAAATATAAAATATTTAGGGACAATAATGCATAAACTTATTTTAATATTAACATTCACGCTGCTATGTAAATCAAATTGTTTTTTAGCAGCCGCAGGAGATCATATCACTGATACATATTCCCCCCCTTCGATCGTTAAGAAGCAAGAATTAGAAATTGGGGAAAAACCAGTTGATGATGGATTGTCAGAGGGTAGAAAACCTAGTTTGTCTACCATAATTTCTACCTCTATCCTCGATCAAACTTCAGAAAAGGAAAAAAAGAGTCGCATGATGAACTCGCAGAAGATAGGAAACCTAAGCCTATCGATATAAAGGGAAAAATAAATCTGATGATGAGGGGGGGGGAGCTTCTAGTATACTTTACTCTGATACCATTTCTCCACCCAGTATAGTTCCTATCTCTACACTCTATGGAAATTTAGAGGAGGGGATTAAAGAGTTCCTTAATGGATCTACCAAAAATATGATGGTAGCGGTTGATCAATTTACTGATATGGGGACGGCTCAATTGTTACGAAGTAAGGAATTAATAAGACTAATTACTGGGGACAATGAAAAAGCTTCACCGGAAATACTTGGCATCTTTAATTATAATTTTGATTTTACTCACAAAATTACCGTCGTGACTACTTCGGGTAAATGTAAGATGCACAATAAGTTTATGAGTATCGATGGTCTATCTTTAATGACAGGCTCACCTAATTTAACGTGGTCAGCTTACAATAATAACATAGAATGTTCTATCATCTTTCAAAACAATTCTGAGCTCACAAATCTTTATAGTACCTATTTTGATTACATAATAAAAGACCCCAAGGATAATGGAGAAATTATTAAACAACTACGTTTATTTCATGAGAGACAGGGGAAGGAGCTTAATATTTGTCTTGCTCCTATAGTTAACGTTAAAGAGTTTATAAAGGAAAATATAGAAGGCGCAAGGGAGATCCTTATTAACATGTTTTTGATAAGCCGGGCCAACTCACCTAGTACTGATATAATAGCAGGGTTGGAAAAGGCAGCTAAAAACGGAGCTTCTATAAAGATAAGAGTTGATGCCCAACAATATCATGATCCTCAGAATGGTTCATTTATGCGACCTGCTCTCCATTTTCTAAAAAAGAATAAAAATATTAAAATTTATAAAGTGGGAATGAAGAATGGGGGATTGTTTCATGATAAACTATTATTAATAATCAAGAATAACGGAGATAAAATAGTTATTCTTGGTTCTGCGGGCTTTACTAAAAGTGTACAAAATAATCTAAATTATGAAAATATGATAGCGATCAAGAATAATGATACCATCTTTGAGTACTACAAAAGACACTTTGATGGGATACAAAAGAATGGGATGATAAAATCAGTAAAATTGCTTAGTTAAATTTGCGCAATCCTACAAATTGAGAGAGTATTGTCAAATTATTTGGGTGTCGTCAAGTTATTAAAGGGAATAAAATAAGGGATTCCTTCCCCTCTCTTATTTGGCATAATGGTGGTGTGAAGCCACAATCTTGTTAAAGATATCTAGAGACTTGATAAACTTTTGTCGATACTCTTTGACACTCTTTTTATACCGTCCTACTTTTAAAAGGTTAAGAAAAGCTTCCATACTGCTCAAAAGGGTTTGTTGCATTTAGCAACTAGGAGACCATTCAAAAGTTGGGGCTGCGACACGAGGTCTTTGTTGAGAGTTGTCCTCCGTTGAATAAAGGAGAGGACCACCTGTACCACCAGGTGAACCTAAGGACATGAATAAAGTCGCACACAATCTCCTGGCGGATCTTGTTTTATATGTAAGAAACAGAATCAGCCCTGCTATTGTGTGGATGTCGGAGCTACTTTGAGAGTTATGACCGTCCGCTCAATGGCGTCTTGTACCCGTAATAAAGTCTGGTCTTGGGGCTTGTGGTTTTTATATTGATGGATCGTAAGATACCTCGTTTAGGAGATTATACATTTCAAACCACCCCAACTATAGCAGCTCCGGCAATGGCCTAAGCCCCATATAACCGGAGGTTTTACAATGAGCAAGAAAAAAAGCGCTAGTGCAAAAGGGTTGGAAATGATTAATCTTGATGCGGCAGGTATAGATATTGGCTCAAAAATACATTACGTTTGCGTCCCAGAAGATAGAGATAGTGTACGCATAAGATCATTTGGCAGCTTTACTGAAGACATAAATATGATGGCAACATGGTTAAAGAAATGTGGAATTAAATCTGTAGCTATGGAATCTACAGGTGTTTACTGGATTCCAGTATACCAAATACTTGAACGCGCAGGATTTGAAGTTAATCTTATTAATGCTCAACATGTAAAAGGTGCACCTGGACGCAAAAAAACTGATGTCGAAGATTGTGGTTGGTTGCAAAAATTACATAGTTATGGATTGTTGAGAGCTTCATTTCGGCCTGATGATCAGATTTGTGTTCTTCGTAGCTATATACGTCATCGAGCACGTTTAATTGAAAGCGCGTCAAGCCATGTTTTGCGTATGCAAAAAGCTTTAACGGAGATGAACATACAGCTCCATAACGTAATCAGCAATATTACTGGCGCTACTGGTACAGCTATTATTAATGCGATTCTTACAGGTGAACGTGACCCGATTAAATTAGCCAAATTACGAAATAATGGGATCAAAAGCAGCGAAGACGTTATTGCCAAATCATTGAATGGTGATTATCGGCAAGAGCATCTCTTTGTATTGAAGCAAGAGTTTGAATCATACAATTTTTATCAAAAACAGATAGAAGACCTTGATAAAGTAATTGAGGTTTATTATCAGGAACTTGACAAAAAAGAAAATAAAGAACCATTAAAAAAGAAGAAGCGTAGGTTATCATCTTCAAATATTCCTAAATTTAATCTTAGGGAAAGCTTATATGCGCTTATAGGTGTAGATTTTACGGCTATTCCTGGTCTGAACGAGCTTACAGTGCAAGCTATTACAGCAGAAATTGGCACAAACATGAGCAAATGGCCCACAGAAAAGCATTTCACGTCATGGTTGGGTTTAAGTCCTGCAAATAAAATTAGCGGTGCAAAAATATTGGGGAGTAAAACCAGAAAGGTAAAAAATAGTGCATCTAAGGCATTTAGATTGGCAGCCTGCTCTGCAGGGAAAACTCAAACGGCAATTGGGGCATTCATGAGGCGAGTAAAAAGCAAAGCAGGAGCACCGAAGGCAATTACGGCAACTGCCAGAAAAATAGCATGTTTATTTTATAGATTGCTTAAATACGGCCAAGATTATGTTGAGCAGGGTATAGAATGCTACGAAAAGAAATATAAAGCAAATTTAGTGGGGAAATTGGAAAAACTGGCAAAACACCTCGGATATGATTTGATAGAAAAGATAGAAAAACAAGGATTTAATATAGGTGTTTCTTAGGAGGAGAGCTATCCTGACAATGTAGCGAAGCATACTAATGCAAGATAGGAATCGTGAGAGGAATATCCTCCTGAGAGCCGAAACTCGGGATAGCACTAGGTAGTTGATATGCCGAAGACATCTGAATCTGCGATAAAAGATCGTAAGATCTAACAGAGGTAACCGGCTGACACCTCTGTCGGAAGCGGGCAAGAGAGAAGGGGGTAACTCTCTTCGCAGCCAACAAGCTTCCCGGTCTCTAGCAGGCGGCTAAGTCAGCGTGCTCTTAGAGCGGAACGTGATAAGCCTGTAGAACTCCTTTCTTTCCAAAAAAAAGGAAGGACAGCTAATCGTAAGAGAAGCCTATGGTTCTGCAGGTATGGGATGTCTGAGAAAGCGAAAGTCTCTAGATATCTTTAACAAGATTGAAGGAAGGTTGGTCAACCTATGCATGGCCTATTATTCAAAAGCATGCCTTTCGACTTCAAATGCGTATTGCCAAGGCAGAAAGGGAAGGCGTTTATAAAGGTAGAAAGCGGGCGTTATCCGAGGAACAATTAATAGAGATGCAGCAAAGAATCACCAACGGAGAGAAAAAAGCCCATATTGCTAAATCTCTCGGCGTAAGTCGGGTCACTCTTTATCAGTATTTAAATACAGTTTGTACGCCGCGCGGAGAATAACAACCATAATATACGCAATAAATGCGGATATTATGGTTGTGATTGCGGAGAATTGTTCCTATAATTTATTTAAGTATAGATGAAGGTTGTCCAATGTATATTCACGAGCTAACAGATTGGCCAAAATTTCGCTGGAATAGAGAAGCTATTTTTGAGCGACTGATTCCTGTACGCCATCAACAAGGCCTGCTTATAGGCAAGATGGAATCTTTGGGATTTAATCTGCAAAAAGAGGCGGTCCTTCAGACACTTACTCAAGATGTGGTGAAGTCCAGTGAAATCGAAGGGGAACTTCTAGATACCTCATTAGTTCGCTCTTCAATTGCCCGTCGACTGGGCATAGAGATAGCTGGCATGGATAAAGTTGATCGCAACGTAGAAGGCGTTGTTGAAATGATGCTCGATGCCACCCAAAATTATCATGAGCCCATTACTAAGGATAGGCTTTTTGCCTGGCATGCTTCCCTTTTTTCTACAGGGCGCAGTGGATTATCCAGGATTACTGTAGAGCAATGGCGCAAAGGACATATGCAGGTTGTATCAGGTTATATTGGTAAAGAAAGAGTCCATTTTGAAGCCCCCTCACCCGAAAAGGTTAACCATGAAATGGATATATTTTTGGATTGGTTGAATGATATTTCACCCGTAGACCCTATTATTAAAGCAGGTATATCTCATTTGTGGTTCGTTATAATCCATCCCTTTGATGACGGGAATGGACGTATTGGGCGAGCAATCATCGATTATATACTAGCTCGATCAGAGAAAAGTTCCCAGCGTTTTTATAGTCTTTCCTCCCAGATCCAACAGGAACGTAAGGATTACTATAAAATTCTAGAACAAACCCAAAAAGGAGAGTTGGAAATAACTGAATGGTTAGAGTGGTTTATTGATTGCTTAGGACGAGCCATACAAGGAGCTAGTAGCACTCTGAGTGCTGTGCTCTTTAAAGCACGATTTTGGCAAGCGATCGACAAGTTCCAATTAAACGAGCGCCAGAAAAAGGTTATCAATCTTCTGTTAAATGGTTTCGAAGGCAAGTTAACTTCCTCCAAATTCGCTAAGATTATAAAATGCTCTCAAGATACGGCCTATCGCGATATCCTCGAACTTGTTAATTTTGGAATTTTAACAAAAAATCCAGAAGGGGGTCGAAGCACCAGCTATTCTCTTAAAGCTTGTTAGATAAATAGAAAGAGTCAGAAGGCATTTGCTAATAACTTACTACCCCTCCCTCTCCCAGCTGCTAAGGTTACTAATAATTCTATGGTGACAATTAATAAGAAGACTATCAATTTAAGGTTTCTTGCCGGTTAGTTTTCGGGTACATAGGTTTTTCGACTGCTTTCTGCTCATGATTATTTAAACTAAAAAATTACAATAAAAAATATTTTAGAAATTTAGCGGCAGTCTGCATGAGATATTGTCAATGGCCCCCTTCTAGCTTACTCATTTTTCTCTTACAATTAAGGGTTCTGTGGAAGAACTAATGTCGGCAGTTAATCGGAAGAAATACCCTTTAAAATGACGCTTGTCAAGCTTGTATGAGAAGAAAAAATCGCTCAATTCCTCACATTAAATAAAAATCGGAACTTTAAAAATAGAAAAATTGCAGATTTGACTTCCAAAACATCATCCAAATATCCCCCGCCTAAAATCTCAGACCTATTTCCGTGGCGGCTTTTACAACCAGCTTAACACTGGGCCGTGCGACACGAAAGTCGCCAATAAGAGCTGTGGTGCTCTTAATTTTAAGAAAACACCACCATCCATGCTGCTGGATGAACCTACGATCCTGAATCAAGAGCGGATCGGACAACGTAGCAAAGTACGAAAGTACGGGATTTAAAGCGCAAGCCAAGGATCCTCCTGGTAGCCGAAACCAGGTGAGCGCTAGGTAGCTGATATGTCGAAGATATCTGAATCTGCGTCAAAAGACCGTAATGTTAAATGAGGGTAAACGGCTGATACCTTCATCAGGAAATAGGAAAGCCATGGGCCCAAAGGCTTTCGCAGTCATCAATGTTTCCCGGTCTCTAGCAGGCGACTAAGTCAGCGTGCTCTTATGGCGGAACGTGGTAAGCCGGTAGAACTCCTCCCAGGAGGACAGTCAATCGTAAGAAAGACCTATGGTTCTGCCGGTAAAGGATGCTCGAGAAAGCAAATGCCTCTTTGTAATGAAGTGGATACGGGTTTAAACGTTACCCGGCACGAAAATGAGCCCACTTCGAGCAGGTCTTCAATGGTGAGAGAACTTGGAGAATCGACTTTATGAAAGAACGCAAATGACAGCGACACAATCGACTGGTGCCCTTTCGGCAAAAGCTGACAAATCTTGGTCCACAATAAATTGGGATCAGATTAAAGCTTTTGTCTTTCGACTCCAAGTACGTATCGCCAAGGCAGAAAGGGCAGGAAGAAAGGGCAAGGTGAAAGCCTTGCAACGACTCCTGACCACCTCGTTTTACGGTAAATGCTTATCCGTTAAGCGAGTTACAAGCAGCGCAGGCGCTAAAACTCCTGGCATTGATAATGTGATCTGGAGTACTGATCTCCAGAAAATGAGAGCTGTAAAGAGTCTCAAACGCAAAGGCTACAAGCCACAACCGTTAAGACGCATTTACATCCCGAAGAAAACAGGAAAAGGCCAAAGACCGCTCTCCATTCCAACATTGAAATGTCGAGCGATGCAAGCCCTACACCTACTCGCCCTAGAACCAATTGTCGAAGAACGAGCCGACCCGAATGCCTACGGTTTCCGTATGAAGCGGTCGACTCATGATGCGATTGAACAATGCTTCATTGCATTGGGAAGAGCAAAATCAGCGACATTCGTGCTTGAAGGTGATATTCGGAACTGCTTTGGCCAAATCAATCATGATTGGCTATTAGAGAACATTCCCATGGACAAAACAATCCTAAGGAAATTCTTAAAGGCAGGCTTCATGGAAAAAGGTCATCTCAACCCAACAACGAAAGGAACGCCACAGGGATCAGTGATTTCGCCAGCACTTACGGTTATAACCTTAGCTGGTTTGGAGGGCAAGCTCCGACCAGCCAGCGAGAACCAGAGAAAAGGGAAGAAAATCAATACCATTTCCTATGCTGATGACTTTATAGTCACAGCGGCTTCAGCAGAGCTTCTCCAAAACGAAGTGATGCCAAAGCTGGTTGAATTCCTTAAAACAGTTGGACTTGAGTTATCGACAGAGAAGACAAAGATTACACCGATTGAAAAGGGGTTTGACTTTCTTGGCTTCACAATGCGCAAGTACAAGAATGGCAAAGTCCTAACCAAACCCTCAAAGATAAATATCAAGAGATTTTTAAAAGAAATCAGAGAGTTGATCCGAAAAGGGGCAGCACTGCCAACAGATAAGCTAATCCATGCGTTAAACGAAAAGATAACCGGATGGACAAATTACTACCGCAGTGTCGTGGCATCGAAAGTCTTCGCTCAAATCGACCATGAACTCTTCCAGGCCCTCAAACGGTGGGCGCTCAAAAGGCATTCCCGAAAAGGCATAAAGTGGATTATGAAACACTACTGGAAGAGCCATAAGGGCGATAATTGGCGTTTCTATTGTCTGATAAAGGATAAAGAAGGGAAGAAGAAAACCCTCTTCCTAAAACGCGCAATAGACACCAAGATTCGCCGTCACATTAAAATTGTCGCTAAAGCTAATCCTTTTGACCCTTTTTACAAGGAATACTTTGTAAAGAGAGAACAGGAAAAGCAACGCCGTTGTAAACTCAGTTACGACACTGAGCTGACCGGGTTGAAAACCATTCAGCCTTATTGAGGGCTTGAGCTGTGTACGGTGAAAATCGTCCGCACAGTTCTGAGAGGGCTGCCCAGGAGTAATCTTGGGCTTGCTACTCGACAAGAACTCGTTGATAACCTTTTATTGGTATCGCAAAGACAACTTCAAGTACTGGAGTTTACAAAAAACCAACCACATATCTTGGATAAATCTATTTTTGGCCAAGCGCTGAATGTTTTCCAAAAACAAGAGGATTTACTATCCCAACTGTGGTCAAACTATGCTTTATCGATGGTAGAGGAAGAATAAAAGAGAACGCATGGTAAAAGGCGCCTTATCAACGTCACAGGCAGAAGATCTTCAGGAGATCATTGAAAGGGTAACTTATCATAATCCTGACAATGGATTCTGTGTCCTTCCTGTGAAGGTCAATGGACAGCGTGACTTGGTGACCGTAGTGGGGTCAAGTCGGCACCGTCAAGGTGCCACTTATCCGAAAGTTTCCTCTCTCGTTTTTTGATAACGTTTCGGAAATGACTTGAAAACTTGATAGTCCAAGATCGAATTGTCTCATAGCTGACATGAATCCCTCGATAAGCCATCTGTTCTTCAATATCTCGATAACTGTTATTAAACCGACGATAAATCCATACAGCCTGGCTAATAATAGAAACTGGAAACCGATGACGACGGGGAGCGGTGGATAATGTCATGTTCCAACCCTTTAAGCATTTTTCCCAAAACTATCACACCAGCCTATCTTCCTAAGTTAACTTGACGATGCCATTCACTTTGCTTATAGACCGTTAAAGTTCTAGCTTACTTAAAAAGGATCAAATTTATCAAACTTCAAGGAGCAGATGACTATGGTTTTCAGATTTTTTAAGAATACTGTTAAATTTTCTTTAGTATTTTTTTACCTTTTATACCTACATCAAACTTGCCTGCTTGCAATGGAGAAAGCGGATGATATTAGTCAATTAGATAGGAAGGGAGTGCCGATGTCGACGAGCAAAACCATCCTCATTACTGGAGCAACGAATGGTTTAGGCCGCATAGCCGCAAAAACTCTGGCTGAGCAAGATGCTCATCTCATTATAATTGCACGTAGTCAAGAAAAGATGGATGAAACCCACGCTGAGATTCTTAGATCAGTGCCCTCAGCGAAAATTGATTTTGAGTACGCCGATTTTACTCGACTCAGCACAGTAGCTGATGCCGCTTTGAAGATTGCTGAGAAGTATCAACGTATAGATGTTCTTATTAATAATGCAGGTATTCATGCCTTCGAACAGCGCATTACCGCAGATGGCTTCGGCGAGATGGTTTCAGTAAATTACCTCGCTCCTTGGCTATTAACCTCGATCCTTCGTCAGCGCCTAGTAGAATCAGCTCCATCTCGCATTGTAACTGTAGCATCTGAAGCATCTCGACAAAGTAAAAGCTTAGACCCAACACGAGATCTCACCGATACTACAACATATACGTTCCTTGGCTCATCGCAGTACTATGGTTGTACTAAACTAATGAATATAATGTTTTCAATGGAACTAGCACGTCAGCTTAAAGACACCGGCGTGGTGGTTAACTGCCTCTGTCCAGGTTTCAATGTAACCGGACTGGGAAGAGAGGTACCCTTTGCAGGCCTTTTGGAAACAGTGTTAAAGCTATTTAGTGTAGGGGATCCCAACCGTGGAGCAAGCATAATTGTCCAGCTCGCCTCAGACACTGCCTTTGCCAACGTATCTGGCGGTTATTTTTCAGTGGATGGTAAACCAATAACCCCAATTGATATAGGAAATGATATCACCGCCCAACAGTTACTCTGGACAGAAACAGCTAAACTCATGAGAAAGTATAATCCGTTTAATGAATAAAAAAATGATTTTTGGGGAGGGTTACCGTAATATTTCTCGTTTAACTTCACTTTCTTTCAAAATAAGAGGAAGAAGATAAGCATCTCAGGATTTCTTCAAATAACCCCTCTTTTTGTACTGGCTTGGTTAAGTATCCGTTCATACCTGCTTGCAAAAATCTTTCACGATCTTCTACCATAGCATGGGCGGTTACAGCGATAATAGGGAGAGTTTGCGCCGTAATTTTCAATCTATCCCGTATCTGTTGAGTTGCCTCAATACCATCCATTACAGGCATTTCACCATCCATTAAGACAAGATCATAGGGGGGGTGGCCTTTGGTGATAGCTTTTACAGCCTCTGCCCCATTCCATACCGTAGTAACAGAACATCCTGCTTTGGTTAGCAAAGTTTTTAAAATAATTTGGTTGACCGCATTATCTTCTGCGACTAACACTCGAATATTTGGTAGTTTTTCAATTTCTCTTAGGGAAGTCGGACTCCCGAATGAAGAAATTAAATCTTTTGAGTAGCCTACTTTTATATGGAAGCGAAAGGTCGTACCTTTATCAACTTCACTTACGATTGTTATATCCCCGCCCATCATTTCACATAATTTCTTTGTAATAAACAATCCCAAGCCAGTTCCTCCAAATCTACGCAGTATTGAGTCATCTGATTGAGAGAAAGGTTTAAAAAGTCGCTCTTGAGTTTCAGGTGATATACCCATGCCTGTATCAGTGACTTTTCCGGTGATAATTTGACAAACATCTCCTACAAGCCTAATATGATCTTTATCAGATTTCCCCTTAAGAGAAACCACTACGCTCCCTTTACTAGTAAATTTAACAGCATTGCCTATTAGATTAAATAAAATTTGCCGTAACCTTGTAGGATCACCTATGACATAAAGCGGAAGCTGAGAATTTGTCACCAGAGTAAGGTCTATTTCTTTTTTATGAGCATCTAATGACAACATCTGCACTACTTCTTGGGCAATAATAAGAGGATTAAACTTAATATTTTCCAGCTTAAATTGACCGGCTTCAATTTTTGATGTATCTAAAATATCGTTTAATATGCTTAAAAGCGACAAACCAGCGCCATGAGCCATTTGCAAGTAATTTAGGTCTTCGTCAGGCAAAATTCCTTTGTTAATAAGTTCCAACATACCCAAAAGGCCTGTTAATGGGGTTCGTATTTCATGGGACATATGGGCTAAGAAGCTTGATTTTGCTTTGTTTTCAGCTTCAGCTTGTTTTTGGCGTTGTTGTAACCTCTCACCTTCTATTTGAGTCATCCTCATATATTTCTCATTAATAATGCGGCTTGATAAGGAAGCAACAAGGTCAAGGTTTTCCAAGAGTTTTCTATTGATAGTTTTTACACGATTGCAGAGTCCAATGACACCTATCACTTTCCCTTGGGCTAGGAAAGGTATGCCAAGAAAGGATTTTAATGGTGGCAACTCAAGAGGAATTTCAATTTTTTTAGAATAATTCTTAATATCATTCACCATCAAAGGTTCTCTTGTGGAGAGAATATCTTCAATAAAATTGTTGAAAAATCCCTCTAAGTTTTTTGTTGTTTCTTGTCTGATAGGGGAATTCTCGACTGAAAAATTGCCTTCCCATAAATAAGGAGAAGGATGGCTACCAATTTGGTCAGAAGTTATCTCCTTAATAAACCCGAACTCACTTTCGCTCAACCTGATGAAATTTTGCAGAATAACTTGTAAGCTATAACCTTCATTACTTTCCTCATTTTCGTAAAAAAAACTATTAATATGTGAATTTTGAATTTCTGTAACAGCTTCTAAAATTCTTTGTTTTATATACCATTCCTTCCTCGCCGATTGTGTGAGTCTTTGGTCTAAACCTATTTCTAGTTTTTTTATTAAAGTAATATCTCTGGCAATAGAAAGAGGATAATCTTTCTCACCTTTTATTACCTTTTCTGTTGTCCTTGATAGCCCTATCCAATCTAACCAACGATAAGACCCATCCTTACATCGATAACGATTGATTAGTCCTGCTGGCGCAAATTTATTTTCATATTCTAATGTTTTTTCAATATCGTCGGGATGGACAAAATTGATATAAGGGGTACTCAGGAGCTCTTCAATTTCCCATCCTAATAGATAGTGCCAAGTAGAATTAAGCCTTTTAAAATGGCCGCCGAATTGGAGAATACATACAAAGTCTTGAGAGTTTTTAAAAAGATACTCTATCTCTTTTTCCGACAGACCCCATTGAGGACCGCTATAGCTGCCCGCTTCTTCTTGTAAACCTATAATAGGGGTAGGCATATCCTCCTCCTCCTCACCAAGGAGAGAAAGGCCACCTGTCCGTATTTGAGGTTGTGGGGTAATTTCCAGATTGGTTTTCTTTTCTTCCTCTTCTGTGGGAGACATAGACCATACTTGTTTTTGTGGAAGAGTGACAACCATCAGAATGAGGGCTAATAAATACTTTCTCATATCGCCGCCTCATAAATTATTTAAAATAACGATATTATTCTTACAGAATTAATTTCTATTTAAAGGAGAAAATCATAAAAGATTCTCTGAAAAAGCATATAGAGCTCAATCGCCCCTGATGCGTCAAAACTTTACTTTATGCAATTTCCTTATAAATTATGTGAGTGTTAAGCATTTAGTTATTGCCGAAATAAGAGTTTTTGCTTGAATAGGTTTAGTCACATATCCATTAACACCTGCTTCAAAAAACTCTTCTTCCTCTTCTCTCAGAGCACTTGCTGTTACCGCAATAATTGGTAATTCTTTTTTTGAGAACAAACGGCGAATGTGGATTGTAGCTTCCCTGCCATCCATTTCTGGCATCTGCCCATCCATAAGAACTAAATCAAAGGCTGCTTTTCTAACAGCTTCGACTGCTTTTATACCACTGTCAACAACCGTTACCAAGCATCCTTTACGGCTTAATATTGTTTTAATGACTGTTTGATTTATAAGATTATCTTCTGCCAATAATACGCGTATATCATGTAGGTCAATAACTTCTGGAGAAGGAAGGGGAGGAGAAAAAAACCGCTCTGGATGACGAAGAATAACTTGGAATTTAAAAGTACTTCCTTTTTGAGGCTGACTTTTAATGTAAATAGTTCCACCCATCAGTTCACATAAATTCTTCACAATAGACAACCCTAGACCTGTCCCCCCGAAACGACGACTTGTTGATGTGTCGGCTTGTGAGAAAGGACGAAACAGGCGTTGTTGTGCCTCAAAAGAAATTCCTATACCTGTATCTTTTACAGATCCGCATAGAATGAAACTATTCTTATTAGCCCCTAAACTTGCTTGATCTCTCTTGCCCGGTTTTAAGACTACATTAATCCGGCCATGCTCTGTAAACTTAAGGGCATTACCAAGAAGATTGAAAAAAATTTGTTGTAAGCGTGTGGGGGTCGCCGATTAAATGATCAGGGATTTCCGACGCAATCATCAAATTTAAGGCAATACCTTTCTTTTTAGCTAGAAGAAAAAAAGGTTGAACAACTTCTTGTGCCAATCGGAACGGATTAAATTCAATACTTTCAAGCTTAAATTGCCCGGCCTCGATCTTTGCAATATCTAAGGTATCATTAAGTAAATTGAGTGCGGTCAACGAAGCAGATTGAGCCCCTTTTATATATTCAGAATTCTCAGGGTTTAAAGGGTCTTCGCTTATGAGATCTAGCAAACCTACGATACCACTTAAAGGGGTGCGAATTTCATGAGAAATATGGAAAATAAACGTTGTTTTAGCATCACTGGCCGCTTTAAGAGCCTGCAGATGATGGATCCGTTGACTTTCTGCTTCTTTATATAAGCGGCACTCGTTAGCTATGCGTGAAGCCAAGCGAGTTAAAGGCTGAAGCTCCGTGACTGCGGAGCCACAATATGCGAGAGGCGCATTAACTAACCCAACAACTCCTATAGTTTCTTCTTCACACAAAAGAGGCAATCCAATGAAAGTCTTTAAAGACGGCAGCCCTAATTTATTTAAAGCAGTAGTTTTAGTCTGAATAAACTGTTGGTGAGTCCGTAAAAGCTTCTTAAACAAACTTTCAAAAGGGTGTAAAGATGGTTGTTCCTCTTTTCTACACCTGCTGAAAAATTTTTGGATTTCAGGAGAAGCCTTAGGACTTAGGCAGAAAATAGGATTTAAAAGCTCTGCACTGACTGCTGTATTCTTAAAATATCCTAAAAAGGCAAATTCGCTTTGACTTAACCGTAATAAATTTTTTAAAAGTGATTTTAAGCTTTTTCCGTCTTCTAGAGGCCCCCCAAGTATTTCACGTGTCCAACTTGCTTGAATACGGATCACGGTGTTAAGAATCTGATTGTAGTTTTTTAACCCCTTCGCCGAAATCTTAAGAGCCTTTCGGGTTTTTTCTCGGAAACTTTTTGTAAAGTTATATCGCGGGCAAAAAGGATGGGTTGACCTTGAGAGGTAGGCTCACTCAGATCAGGTAAAGCTATCCAGTCGAGCCAACAGTAACTGCCATCTTTACGCCGCACCTTATTTACCATAACTGCGGGATGCTTTCCGTATAAATACTCTCGAGTCTTTATTATATCCTTAGGATGCACTAAATCGAGGAAAAGTTTTTCCAAAAGTTCTGCCATTTCCCAACCTAGAATGTCTGCTCCCTGCGCATTGAGCCTTTGAAAGCATCCTTTCTCATCAATAATACAGACCAAATCCGTGCAGGTGTTGAATAGATAGTCGATTTCCTGTTCGCGAATTCCCCACAAACGGCTAGGGATTAAAGAGGTCGCTTCTCTTTGAGCAGGAGCAGATAAAGTTTTTTGGGAAGAGGAAGATAAGAGTGCGTGGTTTTCCATTTCCTCACTGGCTTTTGAAAAGGAAGGAAGTAAAGTAGAAAGAAAAAAGGTGACATTGATTATACTTAGAGAAGATTTAAAAGAAGAAAAAAGCATAATATGTCTCCATAGGAGGAAGGATAAAAAAATTACTTTAAGGAAGTCAGAAGAAGCTAATTTATAGCAGAATATGAAATTTTATAATTTAATGAAGTAAATTATAAAATAAGAAAAAAAGAAGTTTTTATTCCAATATAACTTATTTCTAAAAAAGTATAAAATATAAAGCAATACTATGGCAGGTAAAAACTGAGATAATATTCCCTTGAAATATAAAAGCGTAAAGAAAACTGGAGTGTCTATCAAGAATCGTGAGTAAAGGTTAAGTTAGATTTGTAGTATATTGAAGTGCTTTATTGCGCAAATAAGATAAAAGGATAAATTGCTCCCTTATTATTAGATTTTGGCCGCAATCGGCATGCCAGATTATGCGGCCCTTTGACCTAATCCTGCTTGCTGAGTCTATACAAAAGAGAAGTGTAATAAAAAGTTATATTAGTATTTAGTAAAAGAATTTATAATGGTAGTTCTCGAGATTTTATCCCAATCAACGAGCTAATCGTACCCTCCCAAACAAACCTACCCAGCCACGCTCTGTTACTTGACTCTTAAGTTGGTAGCTTCTTCACTGTTAATGTGTAAGTTTTTTGTTTTAGTTATTATTATAATAAATGCAAATTTTACATAAATGAAATTCATTTTCATTAAAATATTAAGTATAAAACAACATTAAATATTATTACTTTATAACATAAAAACTATTATAATATCTCCTACAATACAAAATTAATAATAAGCGTTTTTAATAAAAAAATATTTAAGTAAATTATAGTAATTTTTTAAATAAGTTTATTTTAATGAATAAGAAATAAAATATAAAAATGGAAATAAATTTTATTAAAAAAAATTCTCTTAAGAATTTAAAAAAAATATGCCTTTTTACAGTTTCTTTGGCCTTATTTCTTCCGGATTCAGCTTTTTCTAATACATCAACAGACACAGCAAAGGACAGTAATTCTGATAAAAAGACGCAGAATAAAGATGGTTATTTTTATGATAAAAAGTGGCAACCCACGATAAACCTTGGGGGAAAATACGGCAACCAAAGACATATAGGTCAACTCGCCTTGTTGTCTCCATTATGGCAAAATGATACAGAGCTTCTGTATGTTGATTTCCGCTTTATGGCTGATTCAAAACCATCGAGAGAAGGAAATTTTGGGATTGGAAAACGTTGGATTACTGGCAACCAGAAATTTATTTTAGGCGTATATGGTTTTTATGATCGGCGGCGTACGGAATTCTCCAATTTTGTCAATCAGATAACTTTTGGGTTAGAGGCCCTTAGTGAAACATGGGATTATCGCGTCAACTTTTACTATACACAGAATACTTCTAAAGAAATTGAAAAAAGTAAAGAAGAGGTGAAAGGTAAACCTTGGACAAAATATCAGGGACATAATGAATATATTTATACCCCAATCTCTCTAAAAACCCTTAAAACTAAAGAAGTACCTTTAAAAGGATTAGATCTGGAAATAGGGAATGCTATTCCAGGTCTTAATTTTTTAAGAGTGTATGGAGCTTATTATCACTTCCAAGGGCATTCAGGTGCAAAATCAATTAATGGTGTTCGCGCACGCGCCAATATGCAGCTGCATGATAATTTTTCATTAATTGTGGAAGGAAGTCATGATAACGTTCGAAAAAGGAATGCTTTCATTGGCTTCCAATTGCGCGTTCCTTTGGGAGAAAGCAATAACAAAGTAAGAAAGCTAACTGCTCTAGAAAAAAGGATGACTGACCTTCCTGAACTTGGTATTGATACTATTACTAATGTGGCGGCTCCTACTGTAGATATATCTCACTTAAGAACAGATGAGACAGTAATAAATAATGTTTACTTTGTTGAAAAAGATGGGGCTTCTTCCCCCGCAGATCCGCAAGGACAGTATGAAAATCCTTATAGTTTAAAAGAACTAACCCATTTAGATTCGCTTAAGAGCAAGTTACAACAAGATGGAGGAGATAAAAAATGGATTTCTTTATCAAATGGGAAGTATGACGGGGAAATTTTAGCCGGCGACCTCCTTCGTCAAGTAGAGGCTACTCATCAACTTGCAGAGCGTCAGCGCCAAGAGGCCGAACATCTGCACCTTGAGCACCAACGTCGACAAACTGAACGTCTTGAAGCAGTGCGTCTTGAAGCAGCAGCCCGTCTTGAAGCAGTGCGTCTTGAAGTCGAACGTCTTGAAGCAGTGCGCCTTGAAGTCGAACGTCTTGAAGCAGCCCGTCTTGAAGCCGAACGCCTTGAAACAGTCCGTCTTGAAGCCGAACGCCTTGAAGCAGCAGCACGTCTTGAAGCAGCCCGTCTTGAAGCCAAACGCCTTGAAGCAGCAGCACGTCTTGAAGCCGAACGCCTTGAAGCAGTGCGCCTTGAAGTCGAACGCCTTGAAGCCGAACGCCTTGAAGCAGCAGCACGTCTTGAAGCAGCCCGTCTTGAAGCCGAACGCCTTGAAGCTGCAGCACGTCTTGAAGCAGCCCATCTTGAAGCCGAACGCCTTGAAGCAGCAGCACGTCTGGAAAACGTGAAGAGCAAGAAAGGCTAGAAGCGGCACGGGCACCGTCATCAACTATGTTTGTAGAGATTTAAGTTTAGCATTAGCAATGATAACGATTTTACGCATAAGAGCCGTCAAAGGCACCGTCAACTTAACAAAGAAGCAAAATAGGAATAAAGTAAGGAAAAAATAAAGTTGGTATGATTCCGCCATGTCCTTAATCAAAGCTCCCAAACGTCACTGCTTCCCGGTCTCGATAATCAGCCAAGCCGTGTGGCTTTATTACCGTTTCAATCATAGTTATAGAGATGTCCAGGAACAACTAGCCTTTCGAGGAATTACCCTGAGTCATGAGACGGTCAGGAAATGGTGCACTAAATTCGCTCTTCATTTTATAGATGTCATAAAGAAGCGTGAGAGGAAACCGAGAGATAAATGGCATCTGGATGAAATGGCTCTTAAGATTAATGGAGAGATGTTTGTCTTATGGAGAGCTGTCGATCGCGACGGAATGGAGCTCGATGTCTTTCTCCAAAAACGTCGCAATAAGAGATCGGCTATCAGATTCCTAAGCCGATTATTGGGGACGCACCCAGCCCCAAGGGTTATTGTTACCGACAAATTGAAAAGCTATGTAAAGCCGATCCAATTCATGTGCCGTAAAGTAGATCCCAGGACCCACAAGCGGCTCAACAATCGTATCGAAAACGCCCATCAACCGACTCGCCGTAAAGAAAAATGCTTGATAAAATTTAAGTCTGCTCCTGGAGTTCAAAGATTATTGTCCCTGATGGGAAAGGTCCGCAATATCTTTTCAGTGGAAGTTGGTCGGTACAAGAATAAAGCACCAGATCAACGACTTGCTTTCTCTGTCGCCAAGGCCATTTGGCTGGAGGCGGCTCTACAGCTTCTTTCTGTCTAAATTTGACAGTTCCCACCCTCAATCTACCCTCTATTAGTTAAGTTGACGGTGCCCCACTAACCAATTTTTTATTACATTTTCTTAAGGGAGGAAAACAATTGAGCTACTTGGAAAAGCATGAAAGGGAGCGTTCTAATTAATCCTTCCTCCGCAAATAAATTTCACACTTATTTTGCAATGTGGTATCTTAAATGGCGTTTGGCAATTGATATCCCTCCTTCAAAATTTAAGTTGATGAACTCTAGTGGAACCTAGACTTGGACCAACCATTAAACAGCTTACGGTGACATCGTCAATCCTCACATTAAGCGTTAAGCACTTTGAAACTCAAGCTGCTCGAAATGCTTGACACCTAATAAAAAGACAATAATAGAAGGAACAAACACTAGCCATAATCCCCAATGACCAAACCATGTTGTCAAATAAATTAATCCAAACGATGTCACAATATACATAAAAGCCCGCGAGAGAGCATAAGTAAAGCTGGCATAAGTAAAACGCCTGGAAACAGGGAGATGGACTAAAAAAACCGGAATGGCTGGTGCGCTGTCCGGTGCTAAGGCAACAGTTAGGGCTTGTAAAAAGAATATACTAAGGGGAGTGTTTGCATATTCTAACACGAATGGGCAAATAAGAATAAAGATGAGAAAGAGGAAGAGTTTTGTTTTAAGAATTTTCAGAGGATGAACCCAATAACTAAGAACAGCTACCCCAGTCAGGCTTAAAAGTTGAATAAGGGTGACTGCAAGATTTTGGTGAATAACTTGTTCGGCAGTGTAGCCCAATGATTTCAGGATATTCCCACAATAAATATAAGCAAAATAAAAACAGATAGGCCAAGCGCATTGTATCAGAAAAAACATGAGCCCCGATTTTTGAGCGCTTTTTTTATCTTTCGATATCACCGCAGCCTGCATTAATTTTTTAGATTGAACCAGTTCTTTTTTGCTGGCCGTCTCCAAGGATTTTTGGCGCTGCCGTTTCATTTTTATATCGGCAAATTCTGGCGTTTCGCGCAGGCGCGTGCGTGCAACAGAACCAATAGCCGCTACACAAGAACCAATCCAAAATGCCATCCGCCAGCTCATTTCAAAAGAAGTAAAAAGAGAAGCAATAACGAGTGCCATGGCAGTTCCCAATACTGAAGCAACGGCAATAAAAGCGACGTAAGGATAGCGAATAGGGACTGGTAAGGATTCAGTTAAATAGACTTCTGCGCCAACAATTTCTCCAAGAGAAGCCACTCCTTGAACCATCCGACAAATCGTAACCATCCAGGCGGCAGAGATGCCAATCTGAGCATAGGTCGGAAGATTAGCCATAGTGATGCAAGAGATAGCCATCAACATCGTGGTGAGAATGACGGTAGACTTTCGTCCCAAGTTGTCACCTAAATAACCAAAAATTAAAGCTCCAAATGGCCTTAAAACGAAAGTTGAACAAAAGGCAAATGCTGAAAGCAGCGCCGTAGTATGCGGATCAGTTTTGGGGAAGAACAGTTCATTAAGCAAAACAGCCATATGCACATACAGCATTAAATCAAAATATTCAAGAAATGTACCAATTTGAAGGAGACCAATTGCTTCTTTTTGATTTATGGTTAAATGTTCTGTGTGCTTTTCTTTATCGGAATTTAAGCCGCTAGAGCTGTTAGAAGATTGAGAAGGGATTAGTTCTGAATTATTCATCATGTAGCCCATATAATTAAAAACTTAAGACTTTTAACCATCCTTTAAAACTGCGTAAATGATAAGCCTTCTTTTCTTATTAAAAGGGAGAGAAAAATGCTTAAGTTTTCTCAAAATGTGCCTCTCTTTATAAAAACGGTAGCATCTGAGATATAAAATAGCATGGTCCTCCCCTTGGGGATCCCACAAAATGCTGTGTTAATGTGAAAAAATTGCACCGATTTTTTAATTTTTTCCCAATATAGCTGGCGATTAATTTTACTTCTTCTTTGGGTAACCCTATCTCATTTTTATCATTTCGGTTTATGAGTATTTTTAAAAGGTGCTATGCCATTAACCCAGTCTAGAAAATTGAGAAAAAACAATGATCAGCCCCATCTCAGCAAGAGGCTTTGATTCTTGGAGTATAAGATCTTGGAGTTGAAGAGATGCATCTTTTTTTCCGCTTTGAAGGTAACTGCGCAGACAATAATCGTCTCTTTGTTCTTGCCAGAGACGCAGCTGTATCTTGATTTTTATTGCTTCCCTGTACTCAACAAACCTGTCAAAGTTATCCAGAGGTGGGAGGGTGAGAGTGATTTTCTCTCCTCCCTACCATGTGTTGGGAGGTTGATTAGGGCTTCTCAACAACAAAGTAGCCAGTATAGGGCTTTCACTCTCATATTATACCCTGTCTTTTTAGATTTATCTCCATGAAGAGGATTTCCTAAATAGGACATCATTATTCCTCTTAAATATCGAAATTCCCCTATTAATATTATGGAGAGCTTTATTGAGAACAGTTTATTACTGTATTTTCATTTATGTGAGCGGCTGGCTCAATTTGAAATGATTCTATTATTGTTTCCCTTATATTAATTACAAATTGACGTTTACGTACAACCTTCATTAAAAACAGGCTTTGTTTTTTGCTACTTACGTAATTAAAATTAGCTTTAGGGACAGGCTTTCCTTTCCAGAATCTTTACATCAGAGATAATTCCCTCATGATCTAAAAATTTAATGATAAATTGTTTTCCATCCAAACCGGCACACGTCACAAGAATCTCTTTTCCAGGTGTCACAAATTTCTCTAATCCTTCATAGAAAAAAGAAATAGGAACAGAAAGGCAGCGACCGAGTTCAAGAAGGCGGCCTGCCGAAATACGGTCTAAACCACTTTCATATTTGTGAATTTGTTGGCTTGTTACCCCAAGAGCTTTTGCCACATAATGCTGTGGTAATCCTAATTGCTGGCGACGTTCTTTAAATCTTTTACCTATAAGGCTTTCTAGGGGGGAAGTTTTCGGTGGCATTTTTATATCTGTCTTTCTTATTGAATAGCCTTCTTTATAGTTGCTTTTCTTTCTCTAATCGGAAAAGGAATTACGTTTTCTCTGTTAGAACTAGCTAACTTTTTTTCTGGCTTTGAACCTTAAGAGAAAAAAGGTCTTTTTTTGTTTTGTTTTGGAGATAATGTCTGAGGGAAAGATCATCTTTTTGTCTTTTCCATAACTCTTTACTAATTGTGATTTTCAGTTTTTCTGTTTGTTCCACAAATACATCGTAGTCCTCAAGAGATGTGGTGAGCATCAAAAAAGTCTGGGCATCTTGGGGATTAAAAAAAGAATCAAAAGCCGATAAGTTTTCAGCATCTTTCTTTTCCAAAATGAGCCTTATTGCTTCCTCATCAAAGTAGTCGGCAATAAAGAAAAGAAGCTCTAACCCTTGTAAAACAATTTCAACCATCGCAGTATCATATAAAGACAACCATTGGATTTCTAAATGCTCGCCTATCCCCAAGCTAAATGTTTTGAGGGTTAGGCTCCTATTGTGTTCTTCCAAAGATAAAGAGATAGAAAAACCGGTTTCTTTTTGTGAAAGGAGACCATCCCAAACTTGGGGGTGATGGTACAAATACCTAAATTTGCAAGTTTTAATTTCCTCGCAATAAACTGATAGATGCGCTTAAAAATCATCTAAGTTATTAATAGCCGATTCTTATTTTTCCTCACTTTGCAGATCACCCCCCCCCCCGGTTTGGGATGGTCTCCATATTGTCTTCTGGGGCTAGTACACCATCGACGATCCTAAAATTTCTCAATTAACGGAGCTTAATCACTTCAGCTTTCGCTTACGGCCTATCGCATCCCTTTCTACGCTTAGTCCATGTCATTACTTCCATACACCCAAGATTCGGTACGTGATGTGCTGGGTCGACACTTTCACGGTGGCTCTTGCAGCCACTAGCAAACAAGCGCCTCGTGGCGCACACTAGCAATAAGTTGATATACAATACTATCTGTGGTGATTCCTCAGGGCTTTTACACGAAATTTTGGCGTGACTAAAATTAGGAAATTTTCAACAAACTGAGAATGAAAACGGCTTAATAGGATATTTTGACTTTAATTCCTTTATAATAGCTTTCCTTCGTAATTTACCACTCTCACAAGCATATGAAGCCAAGCCGGCTAAAGATGCAATTTGCTTATGATTAAGAGGAATGCAATAAAACCGAGATGCACATAACTAGCTATTCAGCTGATTTTTACTCATAACTTAACGCATTCATTTTTTCCAAACCGTATTCTAAACAACTCAAATTATAATGATCTTTTTTATTTAGTAAGTTTTTCACTGACTCGAGAGTATCTGCTTCACAAGCTTTTTTATCCCATCTAATCCTTTTAATACGAGGAAAACGCATAGCTAGGCCAGATTTATGGCGCGTAGACAGCTGAATTCCTTCAAACTCTACTTCAAATACTAAATGCTGGTTAACCTCGCATACAGGCCCGAACTTGCGAAGGATATTTTTCCTTATCCATTTATCTAGAATAATAAGCTCTTCATTAGAATAACCGGAGTAAGCCTTACCTACAGGCACTAAAACTTGAACAGCTTTCTCATCAGCTGCCCATACACCAAAAGTATAATCAGAATAGTAAGAGCTTCTTTTACCATGACCCCGTTGAGCGTACATTAAAACAGCATCAATAACAAATGGCTCTTTTTTCCATTTATACCAATGGCCTTTTACACGACTACTTAAGTAAGGGCTCAAAAGATTTTTAACCATAAAGCCTTCTGCATGGATAAATTTAGCATGCAAACGGTTTGATCTATAAACTTCTTGCAGATCTGTAATATTTTGAAAAGGAATGGGTTCAGACAAATCTAGATAAGATGAGGGATTACTTAAAATCCAACTTTCTAAAAGTTTTCTCCTTTGGTTTAAAGGAAAAGACCTAAGATCCTTTTCTTCCAAAAATAGAGTATCAAACAAATGAATGATAGGACGATATCTTTGTTGAAAACTTGGGAGGGTGCCTTTCGATTTAATCTTTTTTGTAAATCATTAAAAGATCCGATACCCTCTTGATTACTGATTAACAACTCACCATCTAGGGCACCATTAAGCTTGATATTCTTAGTGATTTCAGGAAAAGTAATTGAAATATCTTCGCCACTGCGCGAATAAAGACGGGTTTCCTGACCATTTCCAACTAATAATACTCTAATACCATCCCATTTCCACTCCACAATAAACTTGTTAGGTTCTAACTCTTTTAATTCTTCGGATGTAATTGAGTGGGATAGCATAAGAGGGCGAAAGTTAAGGTTGTGGTTAATGGTGGGTTTTTCTTCTTTCCCGCTGAGCCAGTCAAATAAGGCCTTATAAGGGGGAGATAGAACAAAACAAACTTCTTCAATTTCTTCTAACTTAATATCCAAGTTTATACGCGACAAAGCTATAAATGCTGTGCGAGTTGATAGGCCTATTCTTAAATTTCCAGTAATAAGCTTGATAAGAGCCCACCGTTCAATTTCATTTGCTTGGTTGAGCCATAATTCAATTTGGTGCAGAGCTTCTTCACGATTTGATTGTTGAAGGTAATGGATAATTTCATTGAAGGAAGGAAGAGGATCGCTTGGAGCAGATGGCCATATTAAAGCAATAGTTTCAGCTAAATCTCCAACATATTCATATGAATAATTAAAAAGAACTGGATCAATTTTTGTAGAAACTAAGGCCTTTAATTGTAATGGCTTAACAAGAGGAAAATCAAGCTGATTGATCAAGATCCCTAACGCATAACCTCTTTCAGGATCTAGTGTGTTTTTAAAAAAATTTGTTAATATCCTAATTTTTTCATTTTTTGAATGTGTTAATATCAGCTGATGGATAAGAAAAGCAAAATTTTTCAATCTTCTTCTCCTTCTGCATGAAATATTGATAGAGGACTAGCATTAAATCCATGCTGTTTGGCATAGTGAATTAAAGACTCTTCACGTCCATGAGTGACTAAAAGTTCACTGGGGTTAACATCATGTAAAGTTTGAACGAGTTCTGGCCAGTCTGCATGGTCTGATATCACAATTGGAAGCTCAACCCCTTTTTGCTTGGCGCGTTGAAGAATACGCATCCAACCAGAGGCAAAACAAATAACCGGATTATTAAAACGCCTTGACCAACGATCTTTCAATGCAGAAGGGGGGCACAATACTAATTGATTGGAAAGTTGATTTTTTTCTAATTTTGAAGCATGCTCAATGTCACCGAAATCAAATCCATGATCCTTATATAGCTCTATCAACCCCATCATGGAGCCATGTAAATAGATACGATTGTGGTAGCCTAGTTCTCGTAAACGTAAAATTATTCGTTGGCATTTTCCAAGAGCATAGCATCCAACTAAGTGAACCCTATCTTCATTTATAGATATACTTTGAATAAGCTTGTGTAATTCAATGCTATCATCTGGGTGCGTAAATACCGGCATTCCAAAAGTAGCTTCTGTAATAAAAGTCTCACAAGGCACAGGTTCAAATTGCCAACAAGTTGGATCAGGTCGCCTTTTAAAATCACCTGATACCACAGTTCTATAACCTTTATAGCTTATAAGAATTTGTGCACTTCCCCATATGTGGCCTGCCGGAAAAAAGCTAACACTTGTATCATTAATTTTTAGTGTTTCTCCATACTTTGCTACCTGGAAATGCTTTCCAGCCGCAGCTCCATACCGATGTTTCATAATAAGTTGGGTTTCAAGAGTACATAAAACATTTTCATTATTTACCCTTGCGTGATCTGCATGTCCATGTGTAATTAAAGCATGACGTACAGGCCGCCAAGGATCGATATAAAAATTCCCTGGCTTACAATACAACCCGTATTCATTTGGATAAAGCCAATCAACCATTTTTTAAAAGCTTAAGATGCACAGCACAGCAAATTGGGAAATAAATAAAAGATGATTCCAGAAACCTTTCAGCAATGGCTGGATAAAAAAGGATGGCGCTTACGTCCCTATCAAGAAAAAATGTTGGCAGCTTATCATACATATCAAAATATCCTTTTAACAGCTCCGCCTGGAGCAGGAAAAACTTTTGCTGTATTCCTTCCTATCTACCTATCTCTTCTTCAAAAAACCCAATTTAAAGGAATGCATACTCTTTACATTTCGCCATTAAGATCACTTACCTATGACATAGCACGTAGTATTCGTGGACCTATAGAGGAAATAAACCTACCAATTGACGTAGGCATCCGAACTGGTGACACGTCACCTTATGAAAGGCAAAAGCAAAATAAAAAGCCACCTAATATTTTTTTAATTACCCCTGAGTCACTTGCTTTAATGCTGTCTTACTCTCAATTGTTAGATAAATTTAAAACTCTGGAAGTAATTGTTATAGATGAGATTCACACCTTCGTTTCAACAAAGCGGGGGGATCATCTAAGTTTATTACTTGCCCAATTATCAAAATTAGCACCGGCAGCTAAGCGGATAGGTTTATCAGCAACTATAAAGGATCCTGAGGCAGTTGCTAGGTGGCTAGGATGCCCACAAAAATCCCATACTATTAGAGAAAAAGAAAAGGTTAATCCAAATGTAAAAATATTGTATCCTTCTAAACCATTACCATTGGCAGGGTATTATGCTATTGCGCCAGTTGTGAAAAGTATTTATGAGGTAATCCTTAAATATTCTACCAATATTATTTTTGTGAATACGAGAGCTCAAGCAGAAAGCCTTTTACAATCACTATGGAGCATTAATAATCATAACCTACCCATCACAATTCACCACGGTTCCCTAAGTAAAGAGCAACGCTTGAAAGTTGAGCAAGCTATGGCTGAGGGAGCTTTAAGAGCCATTGTTGCTACCTCTTCATTAGAATTGGGGATTGATTGGGGCAATGTTGATATGGTTATTAATGTTGGCGCTCCCAAAGGAATTAGTCGCTTATTACAGCGTATTGGCCGATCAAATCACAACCTTGAGAGACCTAGTGAAGCTCTTCTGGTTCCCTTAAATCGTTTTGAAGCGTTGGAATGTGAAGCAGCTCTTAAAGCAATTGAATTAAAGATGTTGGATGATGAGCCGCCACATCTAAAAGGTTCTATTGATATTTTAGCGCAGCACATTATGTCTTGTGCATGTGCGCAACCAATCAACCCAAAAGAGTTATTTTTTCAAATAAAGAATGCTTATCCCTACCAACATATGAAGATGGAAACTTTTAAAAGTATTTTTGATTTTGTTGTCAATGGAGGGTACGTTTTAAAACATTATACTAATTTTCATAAACTAATTGCTAATGATAAAAATTTTTTCACACCTGCTTCTAACCAGGTTCAAAAGATACATCGTCTTAATATGGGAACAATTATTGAAAATGAAAAACTGAAGGTGATGCTGGTAACGGGCAAGAATAGCGGAAAAAGAAAAAAGGGAAAGGGGACCTTCTTAGGCAAAATTGCAGAAAAATTTATTTTAAATTTAAAACCGGGAGATACCTTCTTTTTTGCTGGGCATACTTTATGTTTTAGGGAAGTTAATGGTCTTGCTGCCGAGGTATCTGTCGCAAAAGTTAACCAAGTTAAGGTGCCAGCATTTGTTGGCTCAAGTATGCCTTTGTCCACAAATTTGAGTCAGCTTCTGAGGGAGACAATTGAAAATTCCGCTGAGAATAGCAATTTGCCAGACTATGTCCACGCTTGGTTGGAAACTCAAAAAAAGATATCTTCATTGCCTAAGAAACAAGAATTACTAGTAGAACTATTTCCGCATGATGGTTTGCACTACTTAACGATTTACACGCTTGAAGGAAGGCCTATAAATCAAACTTTAGGGTTTTTGTTAAGCTATAGGCTAGAACAGGCCGGTGTAAACCCTTTAGGCTTTACTGTTTCTGATTATGGTCTAAGCATCCGTTGTATTTATCCACTTTCTCCTGGTTGCTTAGATAATTTATGGAATATTGATCTGTGTATGGAATCTTACAACCGATGGTTACAGGAATCCAGCATGCTAAAACGTTATTTTAGGAATACTGCGACTGTTTCAGGCCTAATTTATAGTAAGTATCCAGGGCATGCAAAAAAAGGAAAACAGGTTTTATTTAGCACTGACCTTATCTATGATGTTCTTAAGAAATATGAACCTAATCATATTCTTTTACAAGGAAATCAGGTAGAGGCAGAAAAAAATTTAGTAGACATGAAACGACTGATAGATTTTTTATCTACTTACCAAAGAAAAATTCATTATCAGCTTTGCAAAAGTATAACCCCCTTTGCAATTCACATTGTTGTACAAAGTTTGAGCGAAAGTTTAAATAATCCTGCTAAAGATGCTCTTCTGGAAATGCATTTTCTTCAAAAGCAGGCAGAAAAACTATATAAGAAAATTGATGGTTTATAATTTTTTAAAAATTAATTTTTCAAGCCAAGAATTATGGTTGTTAACAGAAAAATGTATCTGGTGGCCTAAGACATCCTCTTTAATTGTTTCTGACCTTCATTTAGGAAAAGGCATATCGTTTACAAGCCGAAATGTTTATTTACCGCCATATGATATTCAAGAAACTTTAGGTAAGCTGAAAATCCTTGTCGATAAACTTGAACCGCAAAGGGTTATATGTCTTGGGGATAATTTCCACAGAAGCAATTCTTATTCTAATTTTGAAGAGCAAGA
Source organism: Candidatus Paracaedibacter symbiosus (assembly GCF_000757605.1). Lineage (GTDB taxonomy): Bacteria > Pseudomonadota > Alphaproteobacteria > Paracaedibacterales > Paracaedibacteraceae > Paracaedibacter_A > Paracaedibacter_A symbiosus. The sequence continues at coordinate 745,486 of NZ_JQAK01000001.1, forward strand.
AAAAGACCTTATAGCTTCTCTTATAAAATCTGTTCCTAGATGGTGTTGGATATATGGTAACCATGATTATGAATTACCTGCTGGTTTAGAGGGAGAAAAGCTCCGTTTTATAAAAGAAAAAACGATAGAATTTCATCATTCGCTCGACAACTATACAGAGGGAAATGCCTTTATTATTGGCCATTATCATCCAAAATATACACTTAATCTAAAAAAAACAGTTATTAGAAAGCCATGCTTTGCATGGAACAAAAACATTTTGATTATGCCATCATTTGGAACATATACTGGCGGATTAGATGTTCACCATTCAGCTATAACGCATATATTAGGACAAAGGTTTAGCATAGCAGTCGCAGATACAAATCCTGTACCTATTCAATTTTACCTGGATTTGTCGTGAGTATCTACTTGATGAAATTTAAAGTCTTAATTTAAAGGAGGTTTGTTCGGGAGGGTACGATTAACCCGTTGATTGGACATAATTATCCTGCTTTAACGGACGCGCATTTGCCGAATGAATTCCACTTATTGATGATGCTAGCAATAATGATGCCTTCCCGTTTTTGGGATTCGATCTTTTGAGTCTTCAGACTGCTCCCGATGCATCTTTTAATCCGTGAAATCTGAGCTTCAACTAAAGCCCGTAGGCCATAGCCATATTTTTTATGAAAAGCAAAAACTGTTCCCTTATCTTTAATATATTGAACAACTTTATCATGCCACTTTGTGGTTTCTTGACCATGAATCACAGCATTTGAGGGCGGCGGGATGGCTGGTATAATTCTTTTGTTATGAAGCCTTTCAACGCCTTCTTTGCTGTAATAAGCTCCATCAGCTATAACCTTGTCTGTAGATTGAGTTTCATTCTCAGGAATCAGGTTATCCATCATCCCAATGTCAGATGATTCATAATCTGTAATCTCAACAGCATGCATATTCATCTCTGGATCAATCGATAAATGCATCTTGCGCCAAGGTTTTTGATTACAAGGCTTGCCATATTTTGTTTCGTACCAATGACTGGCTTTGCCAAAACGAAAACCTGTACTATCAAGAATCAACGTTATTGATTCTCCTCCTGCTATCTGTTTGGCTAGCTTGTTACAGAACTGGCGAACTTTTACAGGCAAGACGGAGAATAAATCACTCAAGTGTCCAAAACTTGGAACTGGAATATCAAGTCCCTTGATCTGCCATTAGTCCTCAAAAAAGCCCGTTATTTGACGTATCCCCCAATCAAATAAACGATAAAAGGTATAAATGAGTTCAATATAAGCGGGTGTATACGTTGATTGCTGTCCTGAAACACCAAGGATATAAGGATTTTGATTGATAAAGACAGATTTGAGGTTTCCTTGAGGAAAGTACAAACTTAATTGTCCACGTTTTTTAAGGCTTTTGTTGTAGGCGCTCCAGTTGGTTACTTTATAACTTGGCTTCGTTCTGGGATTAGAGCTGGCGTCTTTTAGTTTTTGCTTGTATGGCATTTCTTGTGATCTATTTTTGCTTTTTGCTTGCCAAACTTTAAACATTCAAAAGCTATATGGCAATACTTTACCTCCCTCCCGAACAAACCTCTTAGGACTTAACAATATCACTGATGAAGGTTTAAAATACCTTGCAACCGCGCTTGAAGAAAACCAGTCGGCTCTGAATGCGCTTTACTTAGGAACCAACAGGATTAGTGCTTTGGGCGCAGCTTACCTTGCCAGAGCGCTCGAAAAGAACCAATTCCTTCAATGTATTGGCTTAGAAAGTAATAATATTGGAGATGAGGGCGCTGAACATTTTGCAGCAGCTCTGCTCCATAATAACACTCTTGAATCTCTTGATATAAGTACTAATAAGATTAGCTCTATAGGGACTCAAGCTCTTGCTAAGGCTCTTAAGGTTAATACCTCCCTCACCTCTCTCAACCTAAGGTATAACAATATCAGCGAGATCAAAAAGGCAGAGCTTAAAGAAAATTTTGGAAATCGTATTATCCTCGATTAAACCCGATATAACAGTATTCGTGTATATTTTAACTTCATCCTGTCCGAATTCTAGGGTCCACCTCTGATCACGTAATGCTGTACTCAGCGATATAGAGTTGTATGGTCTACTTCTACACCTCGCCCTACCATCATTTCTTCAAGGTCTCGATAACTGACCCCGTACTTACAGTACCATCTCACGCAGCTAAGAATAATCTGTCCTTGATAATGCCGCCATTTAAAATCACTCATCTTCGCCCCCTTTTATCTCTCTTATCCGAGAAGAGACAAATTTTTGCAACAGCGCCCTATTTGATGCAAGTGAAGTCTAAAAAATAAATTAATTTCTCCTTATGTTAGATTGCTTGGATTTTTATAAATGATTTATACCTCTAAGGAGAATCCCAATGACTATTTATGACTTGCTAATTGTAGATCACAATAAAGTCAAACAATTATATAGAGAAATGCTTATTCACTCAGGTAAAGAACAGGAGGATCTTTTCAATCAAATAAAAACAGAGGTTCTTCTGCATGCTCACGCTGAAGAAGAAATATTTTATAAGCATTTACAAAAAAGAGATTCTCTAGATAGCCAGATAGAGCATAGTTATTCTGAGCATCAAGAAGTAGAAAATCAGCTAGAGGAGATTACAAGCAAAATCTCTTCTGGAGAAGAATGGTTAGGAATCGCTAAGGAAATGATGCAAAATCTTTCTCACCATATAGAAGAAGAAGAAAATAAGCTTTTCCCAGAAGCAAGAAAAATTATTGATAAGAATGAGGAAAAAGAACTAGGTGATCAATTTCGACTACAGAAGAATAAGCTAGCTGACAAAGGTTAAAAAAGGGAATTAACATCCTCCCCCAGGTAAATCAAAGGGAGGATGTTAAGTTTTCTTTAGTTGCTTCGTGCGATGGTTAAACAAATATTAGTTTAGCTGATTGCTTTTTATTTAGTATTAAGTGGAAAATTAAATAAGTAGCTAAACTGGCTTTATTCGTAAAATTTGCCCCCATTCACTTTTTGAAAATATGCTTTAGGGGGCTTGCTTAAGGGTGTCATAAGACTTAAAAGTACATACTTTATTTTACTACTTGGCCTGCCTCGTCAAGTAGTTCTGCTTTACACTGGGTTACAACATCATCAACTTTTGTAAATGTTACCTTATAATGCTGGTTAACATTCAAATTTGTGCAAGTACTTTCTGTAAATGGCACTATAACCCCATCAGCAAGGACTCCTGTAATAGAATAAAACTGGGCCCCACCTAAATACTCAACCTTAAATTTTCTTTCTTCTCCGGCATCGATTTTTTGATTGTAAGTAATAGGTGGCTTACCATCTAGGGTTTTTCCTTGCCCTGTAAAAGCTACTATGAGGTCTTTAAAATTTTCATTAATGACATTGATTGTTCCTTTTGGTACAGAAATAATTGCTTCATCCGAAGCAGCCATAGCTGTAGCAATAAAAGTTGGGATATTTAAAAATGAGAGACTAATTGCAAAGACTGAAAAGCATAATTTTCTGTGCATATAATACTCCTATTTATTAAGTATTGTTGGCTAAATGGGTACTTGATGCTTTAGCTAATTTTATTTATGTCTGTCATAGATAACCTCTGTATCAATGAATCTCTATCGTTTTCATCTTCGGTCTCAACACTTATTACTACCCCGCCTTTTTCAATTTCATCTGCTAGGATTTTAGCTTTTTCATCAGGAATACCCCATCCTATTAATCCGCCCATTAAACCACCTGCAGTAGCACCAGCTCCTGCGCCAGCTAATCCAGCTGCTAGAGCTCCACTAACTATGAGATTTAAACCTGGCAAAACGAGAGAGGTTCCTAATGCAGCTATTGCTGATGCGATAGCTCCAATTGCACCTCCTGCAGCGGCTCCTATTCCCATACCCTCTAAAGATTTATTGCCTATATCTTCTTGAGATACTATTTTATTATTAGAAAAATATTTATCTCGGGTTTCGTCAGACATTATTAAGTTAATATCTTCTTTGTTATACCCTTCTTTTATTAGATTGAGATAAGCTACTTCAGCACTTCTTGGATCTCTAAATACAACGGTAACTAGATTGTCAGCCCCTAAAACAACTAAATTATCAGTAGTCATTATTATCTCCTTTTTTTGCTGAATTACGTTCAAAAGATAGACACTTAGGCTGACATAAATCAGATTAAACCTGATTTATTTTTCTCATGCGTGCTAAATTAGGGAGGAGCCAAGCTAAATATTAAAAGTGCGAAAGATATTCTTAAGTAGGTCTATAACCGGCACCGTCATATATAGACCGATCCTGATTGCAAGGCAAAAGAATAGAACGAGGCGAATCGGTTAGCTTGATTCTTGATAGTACGGGTTTTCGTTTTGGCAAAGCCAGCCATTGGTATGAGGAAAAATACAATTAACCCCTAAATAACTTGACACACAATAGATGCGACAGAACCTTACCCCTTCACTTGAATATTGAGAGATTGTTGGCTCGTTGAAATACGAGCATATCCGAACAGCCACATGAGCCTATTATGTCTCCTAAGTCGATTATTAGAATTTATGTCTACTAATATGTCAAAATACGATTTTATAGACACTCTATTTCATATAATTTAAGGTGTCTCTAAATTTATAATTTAGGAGACATTAATTCCCTCCCTCACCTTTCATGCTTTTTATTTATGAAATATACTCTATCGTGCCACCTAAACCTGTTGCCAATAACTATTTAATAAGCAACCTGGTTTTGCACCTCAGAAAAAAGATAAAGCCAACCGTTTTTCAAAAATCATTTTATTTCCCATTTTTTATTAACTGTGAGCAGAGCGATGACCAAGCCCTTCTGCCAATAACGCGACAGAATCCTGTAACACTTATCATTGTTTTCTAAACACCAAGCTAATATGGTATTTAAGTTTTAGTCATATCTGCTTATACTAATCTCCATAGTATACCTTTATGAAAAATGAGTTGTTTTTTCTGCAAATCTGAGAAGATAACTAGATATTAATTAAAGTTTAGGTGACAAATGAAAATGAGATTTGTGGCTTCATTACTGCCAACGTTATTTTTAAGTTTTACCTCTTGTTCGTATGCCGCTCCTGCGCCTCTGGGCTTTGAACTTGGGGAAGTAACCCTCAAAGATTTACAAGCAATGGGCTTGTTGGAGAAGGGATACACAGGATGTGATGAGATATTAAGAAGTTATATCCTGTCAATTCCAAATTTAATCGACCTAGATGGAGCATATACTGCTTACTTTAGACTTGATGCGAAAGGATTGCTACAGGGGGTAAGATTAGCTATGAGTGAGAAAAAATATGATGAAGTATTCAAAGTATTATCAGAAAAATATAAACTTGTAGATTCTTTTACAACAAATAATAGACTTCCATTTTCACCAAGCAAAAGAGTTTTATTTTCATCTGGAAATTACAAAATTGAGTTAACTACTCAGGATGATGGGATAATGCAAGTTGAATATTATTCTGAGGTATTGAAAAAACGATGCGACATGCACATAAAATCTGGAAAATCAAATAAACTACTTTAATTACATCATACCTCGCTGATAGTATCAAATAGGTTAAAAATGAAATATAAAAGTATTTTAAACAATACAATATATTAGCTCAAAAATTTTCTATTACTTTATTTTCCTTTATCCTTCCTTTAGATATAATAGAATTTAAATAAACGCTTTAATCCAATATAAATGTAGATAAGGGTAAAGGATCTCCATAGTATGTCAAATATTGTAAATCAAGCTTCCTACATGGATACCTTATCCTTACTTAAAGAAGAAATTAGACAAGCCAGAATTCGCGCCCATCTATCAGTTAATAAGGAACTTATTTTACTTTATTGGAAAATAGGCCGTAAAATTATTAAGCGTAAGGTAGAATTAGGATGGGGAGCAAAAATTATTCAACAGCTTTCTAAAGATTTGCATCACGAGTTCCCTGAAATGAAAGGATTATCAGATCGGAATTTAATCTATATGCAAACTTTTGCTGCTGCATATCCTAATCTAGAAATTACGCAGGCGCTCCCTGCGCAAATTTCCTGGTATCATAATCAAACTATTCTCGATAAAATAAAAGACCCTGATCAACGAATTTGGTATATCCAGAAAACAATCGAAAATGGGTGGTCCCGAAATGCCTTAGTTTTACAGATTGAAAACAATTTATATAATCGCCAAGGAAAATCCCTCACAAATTTTAAATCTACCCTTCCCTCTTCTACATCCGACCTGATGCAAAGTTTATTTAAAAGCGAGTATAATCTTGAGTTTTTATGCTTAGAAGAGACTGCACAGGAGCGGCAAATAGAAAAAAAGATTACTGATCACATTCGTGCATTCCTTTTGGAACTTGGAACCGGATTTGCTTTTATAGGCAACCAATACAAGTTAACCGTAGGGGGGAGGGGGACGACTTTTATGTTGATATGCTTTTTTATCATACAAAGCTTCACTGTTATATTGTTGTAGAATTGAAATCCGGTAAATTTGAGCCGAGTTATTTAGGACAATTAGAATTCTATTTAACAGCTGTCGATAAGAACCTCAAACAGCCAGCTGATCATCCAACAATAGGTTTATTGTTATGTAAAGAAGCAAATAATCTAGTAGTAGAATATGCTTTAAAAACTAAAACTAACCCTATGGGAGTATCAAAATACACTTTGTCTCAAAATGCTTTGCCTTTAGAGCTAAAAAATAATATCCCCTCGCCACAGGAATTTGCTCAATTACTAGAAACTATTGAAGATTAGAATAAAGGGTGAATTTTTATCAACAAGCCTCGGTTAAAGTCATATAGTTTACTTTGGATTATTAACTGTATTTGTTTACTTTCTATAAATGAAGAAAATCAGATACTTAAGTGCTCTACCCTCTTTTCAATATCTGCTCAAAGAAAACCCTCGGGGCTTTTTCAACAGCCCCGCCTAATTTTCGGATGAGTATTCTTCCTGATGATTGCCACTGTCATAAGCCTCAACGACATCTACTTGGAACTGTACCCAGAAAGTGCTTCCTTGGCCAAGCTTACTTTCAACCCCTAATTTTCCCTGCAACAAATTAATCAAGCTTTGGACAATAGCAAGACCAAGCCCGATGCCTTCGCCAGATTGTGGTCTTCCACTATCCACCTTAAAGAATTCTTCAAATAAGGATTGGCGCAATCCCTCCGCAATACCAACGCCTGTATCAATAACCTGAATTCCAATTTCAGCACGATTTTCTGGCAAAGGAACCGCCGTCACGTTGACTTTAACGGAACCAACCTTTGTAAATTTCAAAGCATTCGTCACTAAATGCAAGATAATTTGTCGCAATCGAATAGCGTCCGAACGAACAATCAGGGGCACTTCTTTACTGAAAAAAACTTCAAATTTTAATTTGCGTTGCAAAGCAATTGGCAACAAGAGTCCCTGCACCTCATCCACAAGCTGTCGGATATTTATATTGCTAAAACTAAGGCTTACTTGCTCAGATTCTAACCGACTAAACTCAAGAATGGAGTCAACAAGTTTGAGCAAAGACTCGGCAGAAAATTCCATCGTGTTGACGTATTTGATTTGGGCATCGGTTAACTCTGTTTCTTTCAATAAACTAATCATACCAACCAATCCCGTCATGGGGGTGCGGATTTGATGACTCATCATCGCCATAAATCGATTTTTAGCTTCAACGTCGGAGCTGGTTTCAAGTTTTTCTTTCTCCAGATTATTGGCAAGTTCTGATAGATCCCAAATCATTTGCTCATAATTATAAGAAACGCGGGCCAGTTTTCTGGCAACTAAAACACCAATCAAGGACAAAAGGAAAATCACAATAAAGCCAGTGGGGATAATCGTCAGTAACAAATTTTGCGTCTTATCACGCGGAGACCAGCTGATATAACCAAAATTCTTCCCTTCTTCATGCACGAGGTAGGAGGGTTGACCGGCAATAAAGTCCTTTTGATCCAAAGAGTAAAATTTCAGATTTCCTAAATTATAGTTAGTTGCCATTTTTCTTAAAAAAGTTTCATTAAAAGGAGTACCGATCAATACGGCAAGTTTTGTTGGTTTTATCGTCTCTTGGTGGTTAAAGACATTCACTTCACTCACTGAAGCAACTGATAACAAGTATAGTGAGGAGTAAACTTTAACCAGCCCGCTTTTCGTTTTTTCTGAACCTTCTTGTTTGATATATAAATTAAGGAATTTTTTAATCTCACTTGAAATACTTTTTCCCACTTCTAAAAATGTGGCATCAGTTGAATAGATGACTTGGTCATTTTCACTATTAATAACCGCAAAGAGGGGAATATCATGACTGTGTTTTATATCGTAAACAATATTTTCTTCAATCCATTTTTTATTGAGATTGAGAGAGATATTTTGATAGCTTTGATTCCAAATAGCCAAAGAATATATAATATTTTCAAATCTTGTCTCTTCATTTTTTAAGGCTCCGGAAATAGCAAGGGAAGTCTCATCAACAGACTGCTGATATAATTTTTTAAAGCTGATAAATGAAACAATAAAAACTGATAAAAAACAGAGAAAAAAAGCCACCAAAAAATAAATTAAGATGTCTTTAAACATAAGATTTTTTGGTTTCATGGGGCCTCTCACTTTCAGCTAACGGGAAATACTTAATTCAATCAGCGTTAAATCATCGGAAAAACTTGTCTCACCTAAAGCATGGATATGTTCTTTAATTACCTTCAACATCGATCGACCCTGAAGATCATAAATGAGCTCAGGTAACTTCTCTGGCAGAAAAGAAATCCCCGGAATCGCTCCAATATCCTCCCATAATAAATCACTGTATAAAACCAATGAGCTACCTACAGGAATCTCAAGTGTGCGTGTTTCATAAGCAACTTCGCTGGAAATACCCAAGGGTATCCCTGAACCATCACCAATGACAAATTTTTGCTCGTTCGGATAATAAACAAGGGGGTGAGTCGCGCTGGCTGAAACATAGGACATTTTCTTTGTTTCAAGATCAATTAAGCCGATTAAACACGTACAAAAATGGCCAATTGGGATCATCTCTTTCAATCGATTATTAATACTGCGAATCAACTCAGTTGGGCTTAATATTTTATACCGGTATTCAAGAAAAAGGGTATGTAAACGGAAAGTAAGCAGAGACGCACTAATCCCTTTACCTGAAAAATCACAAATCCAAATAATAAGTTTGCCTGGAGCAATTTCGTAAATTCCCCACATATCGCCACTTAAAAAGCGAGAAGGCAGAAATAACGAATCAACTTTTATATCATATTTCTCGCTAAGCTCCTGCAATTGTTGCGTGGAAGGTAACAATGTTTTCTGCAGGTCTAAAGCTCTCGTAATTTCTTCACTGGTAAGCCTTTGATAGCCTTCTAACGTTCTGATTAAATAGCTATTTTGCAGTTGGACTTTAACACGCGACAACAACTCTAATTTATGAATTGGCTTGGTAATAATATCAGTTGCACCATAGGCCCATGCTTCTTTGCGTTGCTCTGGATCACTGATCATTGTTTGAACGAGAATGGGCAGTTTAGAAGTCTTCTTATCATTTCTTAAAATCTTGATAACTTCCGTCCCGTCAATCTTTGGCATTACCAAGTCCAAGATTAAGAGATCAGGTTCTACTTGTTTAATTTTTTCCAAAGCATCTTCACCATCAACAGCTGTCACTATATTCCTGTAGCCAGCTGTTTTCAGATAACTGGAAATCAACTCGCGATTAATGGTTGTGTCGTCCACTACGAGAATTCGATTATCATAAAGACTTGAAGGCATTTGGCTAAAAATATCAGTACTAACCATCCCTACCTCCTCGCCTCAAAAACAAGCTGAATTTGGTCATCCTTAAGTGCGCTAAAAAGTGGGCTAAAATACGATCAACTTGACCAAAGAAAGTTCTTGTCACTTCCCTTTTTAAAACTGATCGTTGTGGAGATGTAACATCCTCTACAAAACTTTGAATAAGCTATCAAAATGCCCTAAATCCAGCATTTTTTTAACCTGTCCTTGCGCTCCTTTTAAAGTCACATTTCCATCTTTCATGCGCATTTTTATCTCGCGCAATCAATAGCATACCCAACCCTGCTGAATCGATGAACTCAAGATTGGATAGATCCAGGAGGCAATTTCTGGGATTGTGTTCGATGAATAATTCTGTTAGCTCTTTAAATGCACCATAATCGGCAAATGTCAGACGCCCTTTCAGGTCTACCTGTATCTCTTCGCCAGCTGCTTTAATTGTGTAATCCACAATACCCTCAATCAAATGAAATTTTATCATTCTGATTTTAATCATACCAAAAAGAGTCTTAATACTTGTTTAATAGGGAGGTACTGATCACCTTTCGATCTCAGAATTTCTGCCTTCACATCTGAAGTCGGTTTGGCTTTATCTTAACGAGAGCCTACTCCTCGCAGTGCACCCATATTAAAGTTGCCTTCAATCTGATGCCTATAATTTCCTATGCTCGAAAAGCGATCAGAATAATATACAATTTTAATTAAAATTTATATGTCTAATCTTAAATAGATAAGTTACAGTAAAATGTAGAGCGAATAACAAGAGGGAATATTTGATGGGAAATATTCAAAGTGTTTGTGTTTATTGTGGCGCTTCTGTCCGGGCCGATCAAATTTACAAAGATGCGGCCGTACGAATGGGAGAGGTCCTTGCCAAAGCAGGCTTGCAGGTTATTTTTGGCGGCGGCAAACTGGGTCTGATGGGACTGGTGGCAGACAATGCTATGGCCAATGGTGCCCGCGTTATTGGGATCATCCCAAAACTGCTTGAAAACTTTGAAGGGGCTCATCCCAGTCTTTCAGAATTGCATATTGTGGACACGATGCATACCCGAAAGAAAAAAATGTCAGAGCTTGCGGATGCTTTTATCGTCTTGCCAGGTGGCTTTGGCACCCTTGATGAGCTCTTTGAGATTTTAACATGGCGACAACTACAGATGCATGATAAACCTGTCATCATCGTCAATGTGAATGGATATTGGGATCCTTTGAGAAAACTCATTCATAATATTATTGAGCAAAACTTTGCACCAACAGGTCATGCCTTGTTTGCAACATTCGTGGATAGTCCGGATGAAGTTTTAGATATCCTGGAAAATGGCATTGAATCACGGCTAAAAGAGCCCAGTGTTGGCTAAAAACAGATCTACGCCCCCTTATAAAAGGGGGCGCACTCTGTTTAAGAAATGTTGCGTAGTAGTTCTTGCATCATATCGCGAGCCGCTGCAATCACCTTGCCATTATAGGAATAGTTTGTTTGATTTACTATGAGGTCGGTAAACTCGTTCGTGGAATCAATTTTTGATTCTTCAATAAAGGATGTTAAAATTCCACCTGATCCATTCTGACCAGGAATAGTTAACTGATAAGGACCTGAGTCAGATGTAACACTAAAAACACCTCCCGATGCTTCTAGTAATCCATTAAAATTTGTGAACATTGCCATAGGAATCTGAGCAAAGGGTACTATTGACTGGTTATCATATACGGCAGAAATAAGGCCAGTAGAACTAATCGATAATGATTGATAATTACCAGATACACGACCATCAACCGTAGCCCCCGTCAGATTCGCCTTTGCAGCATTTGCTCTCACCCCATCTGAATTACCTGGCGTTCCCATAAACATAGTTAATGATGTAGGTGCCGCATTGGAGTTCCAAGTAATCTGCAAGTTTGGTGGAGTAGTAGCCCCATTAAATGTTATCGGATTCCCGTTGGCATCAAAAGTAACAGGCATCCCCCCTACTGGCGCTGGCAATGTTGCCGGCGGTGTGGGAGGTGGCGTTGTGTACACATAAGGAGCTGCAATGGTAACGCCTGCTTCTGCGCTTGACGCGGACACCGACCATGTTGGAGGGGTAAGAGGCGTCCCCACAGTCGTCAAGGTCCAGGTAACACTAATGATATGTGAGACGCCTAAAGAATCAACGACATTTATTGGGACAGTCTGACTCTGATATAAAGTAGCACCGCTGGGTAAGTCTATACCCATCTTAACATTGGTAGAAGCAACAGGAGCACCGTTTAGACCCGCCGTTGAAGCAACCACAAGACCAGCTGTTGTCACCGTATCCGTCCCTGCCTTTATTGCCCCTGTAGCATCTGTTGGGAAAACCATTAAATATTGACCAGATGTGTTCTTAATATTACCAGCTGCATCACGATCAAACGTGCCAACACGGCTAAATCCTATAGTTCCTGTTGCGGGAGTGGCTGAACTATTAACCACAAGCATCCCCTGGCCATTGATGGCCATAAAGGTATTGAGTTCCGCAGGTGCTGTGTCACCAACATCCGTAATATATTGTTGGATGGACGTGCTCACTCCTCCCGGCGTAAACTGCTGAACAGAGTCACTGCTATTTTGTGTCACCACAAAGCATTCTCTCGCTTTAGCTGCAACAGCACCCCCTTTAGCAATATTATCAGCATTCGTACCTACACACCTACTATAAGCATTTAACCCAGAAATCGCCGCATTTAATGCAGAAGTTAATGACATAAAAACTCTCCTTATTTTTTAACTAACTGTTGGCAATGGAATCATTTCTTCAACTTGCTCAAGTACTTGTTTTGCCTTTTCTACTGATTCTTTAAGCTGATTTGCCTCTACTTTCTGATCGAGCCTATTTTTGAGGTAGCCAGACAACTCATTATAACGTTTGATTTGCTCTTGCACACCTTCAGTCATACTAATCAGCTCAGGAGAAGCAGGTTTACTCACAGTTGCTACATCTGACATTTCAATGGGAGTGTTCCTGACCAACAAAGCAAATTCGCTGGACGCATCATGATAACCTACTTTACGGACAACTCCCTTAAAGGTGAGCGGTACTTCAACCTTGTTATCATCTTTGGTATGGGCAATGACGGCTGCTTTATATTGACCTTGTGGCACCTTGATTTCAGGACGACCGTGAATACTCCCATCCCATTTAAAGATTTTTGCCCCTGGCTCGACTGAAATTGGAATTGAAGTCACCCCAGCTCCTGTGGGATCCACAATCGCCAGCTTTGCTTCTTTAATATTATCAGGCATGAGAAATGCTATATTTTCCTCACCACCTTCATAGCTAAATTCGTTGCCTTGATACTCAACTTCTTTGTTAAGATAACTTTTAGCCGCAATCCCCTGTGCTTTAATGTGATTGGTGTTAATTTGTTCAAGTAACTCGTTCATTCTTGACTGCTGAGCTGAACTATGGAACATCATAATGTTTTGGGTTAGGCTTTCATTACTAGGCGGATTTAACGGGTCTTGTGGGTGTTGGACTTGCGCTAAAAATATTTTCTCAAACACCTTCATTTGTTCTTCACGAGTTTGATCCAGAATTTTTGACATGCCTGATTTCTCTTTTACTTTCTTTCCCGCCCCTCCAGGTGGTGGTAGCGCGGTCTTTGCTGATGCAGGTACTGGCATTTGTTTCTCTCCTTAATTATTATGCCTTGATGTCGACAAGCGCATCAGGGTCACTCTCGTTTTCTAATTCCTGATCTTGGTGTTCTGTTGGCGATTCTTCTACTGCTCCAGAGTCAGCTTTTTGTAAGCTTTGATCATCAGCTAGGTGTGAATCTTGTTCCGAACTAAAGTTCATATTCGCCAGATTAGAATCCAGGCCTAACTCCTGAAAAATCTCGTTAATTTCTTTAGAATTACGCGCTAGAAGTTCCATTGTTTCGCGCTTTTCTGCATTGATATAAATCGACTTCACTGTGTCTTTTAAAATATCAAGGGTGATTTCAATGCGACCTAAATGTTGGGGTAGCAGATTGACTTTCAGGTGAGTTTCACCTTTTTCAACCATCGTGTGAAAATGATCTTTCAGCTGCGTTAGGGCGTTGACGCGATCCAAATTTGAGCGACTGGTAACCCCAGACGTCGAGACTGCTTCTGGTTGGCTAGACATTGACATTGGGTTCTGCCCAAGAGCTACTCCCGGGTTATTGTTTGAGCCCCCTGGTGAGAGTGATACTGTTGGGGCGTTTACGACTGTACTCGGAGGAGTTTGTTGGGACACATGAAGCTGAGTCTGAGAACTGCGTGTGGCTTGCGTTTCCCGGCTCTGTGGTTGTGATAAAAGCGTAGCATCTTCTTGCCTCAAAAAGGTTTCCCGCTCGAATGACTGTAAGTCACCTTGCGTCTCAACTTGGCCTTTTATGTCTATTGCTTTTTTAAGGTCGGCAAGAAGCATTGAAGAGCGCTGTTCCTTTTCGTCTGCCAACTCTGTCTGTGCCGTCACAATTTGTTGTTCTGGGGTAAGCTCCCCCTCGCTCTTTGCTGAGGTTACTAAATCAGTCACCGCACTCAACTGTTGCTCATCAAGGATCGGATCAGAGTAAAGGGCCGTAGATTGGACTTCGATATGGACTGTCGGGACCGCTGTTTCAGTCAATGATCCAGGCATCGTCTGCGCTGTGAGTGTCTCCATTGCCGCAATATTTTGTCCTGCTACAACCCCATTTTGTTGTTCAAACACACGATTTTGCTGTTCATTGATGCCCTGAAGAGTATCATTGATAAAGAAAGAATCGAGACAAATGGGTAATGATGAATCAAGTAGCGACGAATTAATTAAAGAATCATCTGACTCTTTTATGTAAAGTCTTGATTCAGTAACCTCTTGAAAATTAGGGCTTGATGAGTCTGTTACCCCAACCCTTTCACCGTTATCAGCTCTTGAAATTGCAGAGGTTGAAACCGGTTTTTCTTTAGAGGAAGTGATTTTCTCTTGAGAAGATAGTGCTTGTTTATCCCTTTTTTCTGACCTCACCAAGGAATCACGAGAAACAGAATGGCTATTTTGGCGAGATCCAAACCTAGATGAGTCACGTCGGCTCTGAGCTTTTTCATGAATATCTTTCGGCGGTAATTTTTTTGATTGTATATCATTGAAGCTGTTTAATACTTCCCCAAATTTAGGTGGAATGAATGATTCTTGCCCCGACAATAGATCGAGATTCTCCAACAATTGTTTTTCAACAGAAGGTGAAGGACTCTCCTTTCCCAACGGCAGATCAGGCTTTAAAATATGGGAAGCGGTTGACTGAATTGGCATCTAATTTTCCCTCTTTCAATTCTACATATGAAAGAAGCAAAACTCATGCCAAGTTTGATGATTTAAAAATTAATATCGTTGAATCTTATTTCAAAATCCTACCTAGAATCTTTTATTCAACCTTATAGGCCACAGGCTTTAATCCCAATTTAATATGCTTTTGCAGCCCCCAGAAACCATCCTCGACTGTTCCTTCAAAAGTCAACTTATCCCCTGTTAGCGAAAAATTACCGACGAAGCCATCTTTATTTTTTTGTAAGAGTTGCGCTAACGTCGTCCCATAGCCAACTTGTTGATAAAACAGCTCTTTTAGACGTTCACTCGTTGGCATTGGCTCCTCTGTTTGGGGAAAATAAATCCATCCGCGCTTCAACCCAACATACCCGACTCCAGCCAAAGCAGCTACTGTCACAAGGGGAGTGGTTAGAAATGAGGGAAGATAGGAAAATGCCCATCCTGCAGCACTAGCTGCCGCCGCTTGTTCTGGATGCAACCGCACCTGTTTTAGCAGCCAATGATCATAAGACATATTGAAATCGGCGACCTTGAACTGATAACACCTATCCCCCACCATCATGAATAAGTCTTTACCAATCACATCCTGGGGGTTTTCTACAGCCAATTTAAAAGCAGGCATTGAGTAATTTAGAACGGAGATTTCTCCCGAGACGCGAATGTTTTCAAAATTTAACTCATCACGATTTTGATGGAGATAATGAAAGGTTTGAGTGTAATCTTCTTGGCTAGGAATTGTAATTTCATTGCTGAAAAATCCCCTCACATAATCCATTGCTGAGCAAGAAGAAGCCAATGCAGGTACAAGTAAAAAAATCTTTAACATGACCGATGTTTCCTTTAATAAACAAACTAAAAATCATGGTAAAATTATAAAAAAATTATTTCAATGGTTTTTATCCTGTCCCCTTCTTGAGTCGCAAACCTGGAATTCTATTTTGCTACCACATAGGTACCTGGCGCTTCACCCAATGAATTTTTATCGGAAATAGGATGCGCCTCAACCATTTTTCCTGAAAATTTTTCCATCCACTCTTGCCAAACAGGCCACCAGGAACCAGAAACTTTTTCAGCTGAAGCCAGCCATTCATCGGCAGTTTCCGCTTTTTGGCCATTTTTCCAATAATTATATTTGTGTTTTTCCGGATGATTAAACACGCCAGCCACATGCCCAGAACTCGACAAAACAAACTCGGTTGCACCCTTCACCATAGTGCTGAGGGGAAATACTGCCCGCCAAGGCGCAATATGATCATCCGCAGCAGCCATAATAAACATTGGCGTTGTGATAGTGGTGAGGTCGATCGGCACATCACCAATCTTAATACCGCCCGGTTGGATCAAGCGATTTTCAAGATACATCTTACGCAAAAAGTCCGAATGCATCTTACCAGGCATGCGCACCGCATCACTATTCCAATGCAACATATCAAAAGGGATTGGCTCTTTGCCCATCAGATAGTTATTGATGTAAAAGGACCAGATGAGATCGTTAGCCCGCAATAAGTTAAATGATTGCATCATCGAACCGGCATCAAGATAACCTTTTTTCTTGATGTGGGATTCAAGCTTTTTCAGCTGCGCCTCGCACACATACACTAAAAGATCCCCTGCCTCCCGAAAATCAGTAGGCGCCGCAATCAAGGTTGCGCTTTTAATTTCTTTATCTTTTCCTTTAGCTTTCAAGTACGTCATCAAGCAATTGAGCAGCACACCACCGGTGCAATACCCAATCATATTAATAGATTTGTGATTGGTGTATTGGCGAACAAAGTCAAAAGCCTCTTTCGCGCCTTGAAGGGTATAATCAGTCAATGTTTTGCCCGAATGGCGTTTGTCGGGATTCACCCATGAAATAATAAACAAGGTATAGCCCTTGTCCACCGCCCAGCGAATGAATGAGTTTTCTGGTTTCAAATCAAACACATAAAATTTGTTGATCCATGGCGGAATAATTAAAATTGGTACTGAGTGTACTTTTGCTGTGGTGGGTGAATACTGAATCAGCTCCAACAATTCGTTACGAAACACGACTTTTCCTGGAGAGGTGGCAATATCTACCCCAAGCTTGAGCGCCTCCATATCCGTCATTTTGATATTTAATTGGCCATTGACTGAGTCACTCAAAAAATTTTTGAAGCCTTGAATCAGATTTTCACCCTTGGTTTCGAAGGTTTGCCGGATCACATCGGGGTTGGTCAGCGGGAAATTGGTGGGCGACATAGCATCAATCAAGTGCTTGGTATAAAAAGCGAGCTTCTGCGATGTTTGTGGGTCGAGTTCTTCCATTTGAGATAAGACCTCTTTTAAGAGACGGGCGTTCAATAAATAAAGCTGTTGCATGAAGAAGAAGGCTGGATGATCCTTCCAGATGGGGTTCTTAAACCGTTTGTCGCGAGTTTCAACGTCAATGAGTGGTTTAACTTCTTGGCCCTGCAAGTGCTGGGTCACTGTTTCCATCAGCTTAAGCACACCTTTAAAATGCTCTGTTTGCAATTCCTTGATTGACTGTGGTTTTTTAGAAAGCTCTGCCACTGCTTTGTTCAAGGTTTTAATCACTATTTGAGGGTCAAAAATCGTCACAGGATGTTCTTCTGTTTGCCTCAAATGAGGAAGCATTGCTTCTACCGACTCACGCACCAACGCACGATTGGTTTCTAGAACATTCATCCAAATATCTTGCCACTCTTTAGCATAGCCAAAAGCAGCAGATAAATTAGTTTTATTTGATTTATCGATCATGATACCATACTCAAAACGAAAGCCCTTACACTCAGTATAAAGTGAAAAGATTAACTAAATGCAAATAAAATCATCTATATCCAAAATACCTGAAGAGACAGGATTGCGGCCAGCAACTTTGAGGCGGCTTGTATGGGCGTGCGACGCTCTTCGTTGTTTTCTCTTGAAGGAGCCCCAAGATAAAAATAGGTATTTTGGATATATACCTACTTTTATCACTTTTTTTGGGTTATGCATCCTCGTCGCCTCTTGTGAGAATGATAGGCTTCCTGAGCAGAGTTTCGAGCTGCCGAAGGGTGATTATCCACGCCTTGTCGATGTGCCCGAGAGACCCACATATCCCTCTGAGCAAGTCATTGGTGATGTCCAAAAGCAATTGGAAGCTGCAAGCACTGCTGCTGATCAGACTGCTAAAGTCCAAGCACCGTAACTTCCCATGTTAACTGCAAACCCCTCCCCTAAGGTGCCAACTACCATATTGTTTTCCGGCAGCCTTTCTGCCCTTGGACGCAAGTGGTATGAAAAAATCGCTGATACACGAGATTCTCTGGCCATTAGTCAGCTATTTAATTTATCACCCTTTGTTGGTAAGCTATTGGCAACCCGTGGTCTCACTCCCGAAACGGTTGCTGATTACTTAAACCCTACATTGAAGCAATTGATGCCTGATCCCAGCCACTTGAAAGATATGGATAAAGGGGTGTCTCGTGTGGGAAGAGCGATCCGAACCCAAGAAAAAATTGCCGTCTTTGGTGATTACGACGTGGATGGTGCCACGGCTTCTTCTTTGTTAAAACGTTACTTTGAAGATATTGGCGTGGATATTACTGTCTATATCCCCCAACGTATTGAAGAAGGCTACGGTCCAAATCTCCCTGCCCTCACCCACCTCAAACAACAGGGACATGGCGTAGTGATTATGGTTGACTGCGGCACCACCGCTTTTGAGGCGCTGGCCCATGCTAAAACCATTGGACTTGATGTCATCATTATTGATCACCATATGTCGGCTCCGCTGCTTCCTGATGTCACGGCACTCATCAATCCCAATCGCATTGATGAGACGAGTCCGCTCGGAACCCTTTGTGCCGCCGCGTTGAGCTTTGTCTTTTTAGTGGCCCTGCATCGAGCTTTACGGAATGAGGGATGGTTTAGAGAAGGGAAAAAGGAGCCTGACTTACGCTCCTACCTTGACCTTGTTGCTCTAGGGACTGTCTGTGATGTGATGCCCCTGACGGGCCTCAACCGCGCTTTTGTTACGCAAGGCTTAAAAATTCTGCATCATCGAGCTAATCTTGGCTTAAAAGCCCTGGCTGATATTGCGGGAATTGACGAATCTCCGAGTGCCTATCACCTTGGATTCATGTTGGGCCCCCGCATCAATGCTGGGGGACGTGTCGGAAAAGCCAATTTTGGAACAAGGCTGCTTTCCAGCCGTGATACCATCGAAACGCAACATCTCGCACGTGAACTTGATCTCTTAAATAAAGAGCGTCAGGCAATTGAGATAATTGTTCTGGAACAAGCAACCAAGCAAATCCTGCAACAACGTCTCCATGAAAATCCACTGATTATGGTAGGCGATGAAGGATGGCACATAGGTGTCATTGGCATTGTGGCCGGCCGCTTGAAAGAGCGCTTTCAAAAACCAGTATGCGTTGTTGGTTTTGATGCGGAGGTAGGTAAAGGCTCGGGACGGTCCATTACTGGCGTTAATTTGGGTGCTGCCATGCATGCTGCTTGCCAAAAAGGCTTGCTCGTCCATGGTGGTGGCCATGCTATGGCCGCAGGTTTTACCGTAATGCGGGATCAATTTGCTGGATTTCAGGATTTCTTGTGCCATCATTTGGCCACCGCTGTCGCAGGTATTGAGCCCCGCCTTGATCTAGACGCCGTTTTATCGCCGGCTGCAGCAACGGTGGAATTTTTGACAGAGCTTAGCTTACTTGAACCTTACGGCAATGGTAACCCGACACCAAAATTCTGTCTGCATAAAGTCCGTCTTACAGGCGTGGAACGGGTTGGCGTCAATCACTTACGTGCGTTTGCTTACGGTGAAGATGGGACTCGAGTCAAGATAATGGCGTTTCGCGCTCTCGATACAGAATTAGGGGAGAAAATGCACCAACTTCAAGGAGGGCGCATGATCGCCCTTGCCGGTACGCTCAAACTCGATAAATGGAATGGCCGAGAAGAAGTCACCATTATTTTAGATGATCTCATGGATTTGGAATGAAGAGAGAATTGGGCTCAATTCACTCTAACTTTACAGGTCAGCAGTTTGGAAAAGGTTAAATAAAATCGCCGAGAAAGACAGTCGCTGTTCCTCGTGTAAGCGCTTTAGGTTGCGCCTCAGAAGGAGCCCATCCGCTTAAGTAAACAGCAGTGAAGCCAGCCGAAATCCCTGTCGAATTTCTATAATGACGATCGTAAAATTGAATTAATTCTTTCAAGAATTTTTTTTCCACACCCCTATGGGGACGCTCCAGCATCACATTGCTTAGCCCCACTGTTTTTAACTCTTCCAGAAAAGACTGTGTCCCTGAATAGTTCATCTCAATCTGATCCATATCGACGACAGGCAAGGCAAATCCGGCACGTTGCATAAGAGCTGCAGCATCGGACAATTTCACCATTGGTGCTACACGGGGGGACACCCCACCATAAATCTCTTCCTCCACAACTTGGGTAGCATGACGTAATTGCCATAAGGTATCTTGGCCTAAAAACACGCCCAAAAAGAGCCCATCGGATTTCAAACAATACTTAACCTGCTGCAAAAATCCTGGGATATCATTGAAGTGATGCATTTCTAAAACGCTGATGATAAGATCAAATTTGCCCCTGCCAAAAGGTAAAAACTCATCATCCAACTGAAGGGTTGACGCTTTGCCCGTGAGGCTAAACTGCCAGTAGTTTGATTTTTCAAATAGGTGAGCAAGATCAGCATCTCCCAAAACTAAAACATCTTGGAAATCACGTTTGATCAGTTGAAGCCGATTGATGAGTTGGTGTTGTAAATATTGATGCAAACGAGTGCGCTTCACACCCATAGCATCCAGGCGCGAGCGCCGCAATCGGAGAAGTCGGCGGTCAAAAAGATAGGCTGTTGCAGCAGACTTAATCATTTAAACGGCTCGCCACTGACCACGCGAAGGATTTTTGCACTCTTGTTATTTTCGCGAAAGCAGAAAGCCAGGTAGAGTTTAAACGCTTCAAATGAGACCAATAGCGATTTATCATTCTGGATACCGGCTGGCCTTTATCCTCAGCATTGGCCTGGGGGTGAGAATAAGCCCCATAGTTAAGTACAGCAGCCCTGTTTTGAATAAGAATAAGCATCCCCCCTTTGCTTTTAAATCGCAATTTCCTGCATCTGCTTGCGTTTATTTTGGGAGAGAGTCAAATAAATCGCTGGCAATACCAATAAAGTAAACAAAGTCCCGATGGTCATTCCGCCAACGATCACCCAACCAATTTGACGATAGCTCTCTGCCCCAGCTCCTTGAGAAAGTGCCAGCGGCACCGAGCCCAACACCATCGCAAAAGTTGTCATTAAGATAGGGCGTAACCGGACCTTAGAGGCCTCAACAATCGCATCGAGTTTGGAGACTCCTTCAGTACGCAAGTGATTCGCCACATCCACCATCAAAATACCATGCTTGGTGATCAACCCAATCAAGGTCACCAAACCAATTTGACTGTAAACGTTGATCGTTCCCCCCTTGATGAGAGTCAAGGTAACAACTGCACTGGCCAAGGATAATGGCACACTGAACATGATGATCGCTGGGTCAATCCAACTTTCAAACTGAGCCGCCATAATCAGATAAATAAAGATCAACGCCATCCCGAAAATCAGATACATATTCTGACTTTCATCCATGAAGCGGCGTGTATCCCCGGTGAACTCCATACGCGCATCCCGAGGCAAGACAGATTTAGTGATCTCCTTCACCATGTTAATCCCTTCCATCTGACCAATACCTGATTGAAGTTTTACTGTATGGCTAATGGCGCGAACTCGATTGTAGCGGAAAATTTCAGCCGGACCAGAGCGTGCTTTGACCTCCACCAATTCAGCTAATGGAATAAGAGTTTGTTTTTTATCATTCGCCTTCATAAACAGATTCGTAATATCTTTGGGAGACTGACGTGCCTGATCCATCACCTCTACTAAAACGTCATAAAGTTTGTTTTCACGTTTAAAGGAAGATGCTTTGCGCCCCCGGACCAATGAGTCAATAGTATCGGCAATTGCTCCTGGTTCCACTCCACCCTCGGCCGCTTTGTCTCGCCTGATGTAGACGGTAAAATCTTCTGTATCTGGGTGATCATTGGATAACACAGCCGCGATATTGGTATTCCCATAAAGCTTGTTGGTAGTCAAACGAGAAAGTTCTTTGATTTCACGGTGCGTCTTATTCCCCCCAATAATAAACTCAACCAAGTCACTGCGATCGCTTGAGCCACCGCTGCCTTCAAACTTAACAGAGATCCCGGTGATCTTGGCCAGCTTTGCTTTCAATTCAGCCTCAATCACAGCTGTTGAACGACTACGATCATCTTTTAATTGAATACTAACATCGTAGGTCGGGTTATTGATCTGAGTAATTCGCCGTTCGATTTCCGGAATGGTTGACAAGACTTCATCCAGCTGACTAACGAATTTATCAGTATACTGCAATGTTGCCGATTGTGCTGATTGACCATCAATGAAAATGGCACCCTGATCTTCGGTGGGGAATAATTCTTTTGGCAAGCCATAGTAGCTGAGCATCCCAATAGACGCCACAATGAAGCCGGCAAAAATTGGTTTATAAGGAACTTTCATCATCCAATTGACTAATCCTTGCCGGATTGGATCAACCAATAAAAGAATCGCAAATGCAATCACCATGGCAATAATGCGGCCAATCACAGGGGAGAAAAGCCCCCCAATCACATAGGCCAACAAAAATGCGACAACATACAGTATAATCGTCATATAAGAAGAGTGGTAACCTGAGTTTTCACCTGTTTGTGACAAGATGAGGCGCAAGAACCGTGCATATTCTGTCTCAAGTTTATCAAGCCACACATCCGTTGGCACTTTCTCCTTTAGCTTTTCCCACCAACCAGCAGATTTAATGGCAAAGGCACCTTCCCCTTGACCTAACAAGCGCGCGCACATCATCGGTGATAAAGTGAGGGCGGCAAATCCCGAGAGCAAGACAGAACCAGCAAGGGTCACCGCAAACTCTGTAAAGTACTTGCCAACAGTTCCCTTAGACAAAGCAATTGGTGCATACACTGCAACGAGTGTCAAGGTCATCGCCACGATAGCAAAGCTGATTTCACGCACACCTTTGACGGCTGCATTAAAGGGTTTTTCGCCCTCATCTATATAACGATAAACGTTTTCTAACACCACGATTGCATCGTCAACCACCAAACCAATAGCCATAACCATCGCCATCAAGGTAAAGCGATTCAAGCTAAAACCAAGCAGATACATGATAAACAGTGTACCGATCAACGACACAGGAATTGTAATCAAAGGAATAATAGAAGCGCGGGCGGAGCGTAAGAACAAGAATACGACTAACACAACCAAAACGGTTGCCTCACCAATAGTCCAATAAATACGCGAAACCGATTCTTCAATAAATCGAGTCCGGTCGGTTCCAAGGCTCAGCGTCATGGAGTCAGGCAAGTGCTGCTGAATCGACGGCATCATCTTTTTAACTTCACGCGCCACATCAATAGGGTTGGCAATCGTTTGTTTCATAATCCCAATACTGATTCCGGTTTTCCCGTTAAAACGCGTCTTGGTTTTTTTATCATTGGCTGACATTTCAGCTGCCCCAAGGTCACTTAGATAAACCAGATGTCCATCTCTTGTCATAATGGGCAAATCATTAAATTCCTCTGGCGTTTCAATGTCAGCAACAGTTGTTACCAGGTATTCACGGTCATTACTAATAAGTTTTCCAGCTGGTTTTTCGATGTTCTGTTGTTTAATAGCCTGGATCACTTCAGCCACAGTAATATTAAAGGCAGCCAATTTAACAGGATCCAACTTAAGGCGCATCTTATAAAGATCACCCCCCAGCACATCCACCCGGGCTACGCCAGAAATGGATTCAAGATCTTTTTGAATTTCCCGCAAGGCAAAGTCGGCTAATTCACTCGCCGCCAATTTATCGCTCGTCAATGCCAGAGTCATAATCGCCTTATCATCCGCTTTTGACTTTGTCAAAATCGGTTCATTCATTTCATGCGGCAAGCGATCTTTTGCTTTGTTTAAACGATCCCGAATATCATTAGCAGCGTCTTCAACACGGCGACCTGGGCTAAACTCCATCACAACTTTGCTATCATCAACAGAGCTAGTAGAAGAGACTGAAACAACACCTTCGATACCCGCTACTGCTTCTTCAATGACGCGCGTTACCTGAGCTTCCACGATTTCAGGGGCAGCTCCTTGCAGAGTTGATTCAATAGTAATATAAGGCCGTTCTACAGTTGGATACTGTTGCAGCGGTAAGCGGCTGAACCCGACAAGTCCCACGAGCAGCAAGACAATCGTCATTACCCATGAAAAGACGGGGCGCTGAATACAAACTTCAGATAATTTCATGGGCGACTACCTTACTCTTTACTTTTAGAAAACAAATTCTTGAGAAAATGAAGTGCTTTGGCAAATTTACCTTTGTTTTCTTGTACTTTAGGCTCTTCTTCTATATGCGAAGATGCGGTTTGCTCGTTCACTTCATCAGCTTTTTGCGTTGCCTCAACTGCTGGATTTACCTCAACTGCTGGATTTACCTCAGCTGGTGGACTTGCCTCAGCTGGTGGATTTGCCTCAGCTGGTGGACTTGCCTCAGCTGGTGGATTTGCCTCAGCTGGTGGATTTGCCTCAACTGCTGGATTTGCCTCAGTCGGCGTTTCTATACTAGGCTCTACAGAAGATGCCGACGCTGCTGGTGCTGAAGCTATTTCTTTCACCGGCTCTTTGATTGGCTCCGCCGCTTCTGATTCACCTTCTTCTTGCAGCGCCTCTTCTAGACTTTCAAGATTGGTAACATTCACACTTGTGCCTTCACCGAGTTTAATTTGCCCCGCAATGACCACCAACTCATCAGCACGCAAACCTTGGATAATTTCAACTTTTCCTTTTTCGCGCGTCCCTGTAATGACCCGGCGACGTCCAGCACGCCCACTTTGAACAACCCAGACAAATTCGCGATCTCCATCACGAGTTACAGCGGATTCTGGGACCATAATGGCGTTTCCTTTTTCGCCAACTATTAAGCTGACATTAACAAACATCCCTGCGCGCAGATTACCGTCGTCATTAGGATTTGTTGCCCGCAAGGATAAACTGTGGCTTACCCCATCAAGACTTGCATCAACTGAAACAACAGTGGCCATAAAGATTTCCCCGACAAATCCATCCAACGTCATTTCTGCTGTTTGCCCCACACCTACGTCATGAACATTTTGTTCTGGTACCTTAAAATCAATCTTAATCGGCGTGTTATCAACTAACTTCACAAGATCATGGCCTGCTTGAACATAAGCACCAACACTGACATCAATTAACCCGATATTTCCAGAAAAGGGTGCAATGATTGTGGCTTTTTCTAATTGAGCTTTCGCTTTTTCAAGTTTTGCCTTTGCCATGGCCAAACCAGCTTTTGTTTCATCAAACTTCTTAACGCTTTCAATGTTTTGGCTGTGAAGCTTTGTGATACGGCCATGATCTGCCTCTCTTAAAATAAGTTCAGCCTCAGCAAGATCCACTTCGGCGACCAGATCTGCATCTTCAAAGCGAATCAAGATATCACCTTTATTAACGGCTTCGCCTTCTGTAAAGCTAATTTCGGAAATGCGACCAGCCATCTCTGAACGCAGCATCACTTCCTCATTAGCGCGAAGTTTTCCCACAGTGGTAACGCGCTTGGTCATCGTGCCAACGGCAACCCGAACAGCCTCCACATCTACAACACGTTCGCCCATGCTCTCCCGATTTTGCTTCAACTCAAGGTAAACTAAACAAGCATCTTTAATGGCAGGCCTTACCCAGGGGCTTAGAACTTTGCCAAGCACCCATAATCCAAGAGCCCCCACAAGGACACCACCGATAATAAACGGGATTTTGTCTTTAGTAATTTTAGAGAAAAGATCTGGTCGCTGCATGTTCTTAATCGCTTTAATCTTGTCGTTACAATTATCTTGAATGAAAGAAGTTAACTTTTAGTAACAAACTAACATTCACACGATAACATTAGCATATAGCTATGATTTGTGCTATCTTTCACAATTTTGCAAGGAAAATATAATTTATCCGAAAATATTTAACTGATTTATTACAAACTTAGATTTTTTTGCATTGAGTTCACTCTAAATTAACTCAGCCAGCGTAATCTCAGTCAAGGGTTCCGCTGTTTGTTTATTTTTTAAAATAAAGTTGGATAGTTCGGGCAGAAATTGCGTATTTAAAATCCTGTCGATGGCCCTTGCGCCTTGAGAAGAGTTACCAACTCGCCCTAAAATAGCAATAATATCCGCCTCTTTAATTTTTAAATTTGCCTGATAATTCTGCAAAATACGCTCTTTGATATCATTTAATTTGAGATGAGTAATTTCTGTTAAATGTGTTAGTGTTAGGGAGTGATAAGGGATAACCGTCATCCGCGCCAACAACGCCGGACCAAAATGGGTTGATAAAACTTGACCTAAAATATCACCAGTTTCAATATTACCCTCACTTGGAACGGATAAATCTTGAACCAATTCAGCCCCTAGATTGGAGGTCATGATGATAAGAGTATTACGGAAATCAACACGAACGCCTTCACCATCTTCCATAATACCTTTGTCAAAAACTTGATAGAAGAGATTAGCAACGTCCCGATGCGCTTTTTCGATTTCATCAAGTAAAATAACACTATATGGATTACGGCGAACAGCTTCTGTTAAGAGACCACCTTTGCCATACCCCACATAACCGGGAGGGGCTCCTTTGAGAGAAGCAAGAGAGTGAGCTTCCTGAAACTCAGACATATTGAGACGAATGAGAGCATCACGGCTACCAGACAAAAAAGTGGCAAGCGCCTGAGCTGTCTCCGTTTTCCCAACCCCACTAGGACCAACAAGTAAGAAAACCCCCATCGGTTTTCCAGGATCGGCAAGGCCAGTGCGATAGGTGAGAACCGCCTGTGACAACTGTTTCAGCGCCTGATCTTGCCCGATAATTTTGGATCTGAGATTCTGAAATATCGACTCAAAATCAACACCATGTTGCACAGAAAGCATCGTTGTGGCAGGAATACCTGTCCAACTTGAGAGGATTTGAGCAATGCAATCACGATCCACTACTATGGAAAGATTCAATTCTCTAGAAAGTGTCTTAGTTGTTTCTTCTAGGTGATTGAGCTTTTCAATGAGCGCATCATCGGTGCTGGTTCGATCAAACAATAACAACTGCTTATGTAATGCTTTTATTTGATCAATCAGCAGACGAATCTGCTGCCATAGAGCTTCAGAATCTTTAATTTTGAGCTTTATAACCTCAATGCGGCCGGTAATTTCTTTCAAACGCTGTAGATGAGTACCCGACTTTTTTGTCTCGCGCTGCAACATGGAGGCTTCTATTTGTAAAAGCTGCAATTCGTTGTTCAGTTCATCAATTAAAGGCGGAGTTGCTTTATGAGCAAGGGAAACGCGGGCACAAGCTGTATCCAAAAGATTAATCGCTTTATCAGGAAGACGCCGGTGCGGTAAAAAGCGTTTAGAAAGAGTTACTGCCGCTTGAACTGCCTCATTTAATACTTGCACATCATGGTGTTTTTCAAGTTGAGGCACAAAACGGCGGAGCATCATCATCGCATTTTCAGGAGTTGGCTCCTCAATCTTAATGAGTTCAAAACGTCTGTTAAGCGCTGCATCATTTTCAATATATCGCTTGTATTCTGGCCAAGTGGTGGCGGCAATAGTACGTAGCTCGCCCCGGGCAAGACTGGGCTTAAGGAGATTCGCGGCATCATTGGTGCCAAGGTTACCTCCCGCACCAATCAAAGTGTGGGCCTCGTCAATAAATAAAATAATAGGCTTTTTTGCCTGCTTCACATCCTCTAAAATTCCTTTGAGTCGCTCTTCAAAGTCCCCCCGAACCCCCGCGCCTGATTGAAGCAAACCTAAATCAAGAGTATAGATTTGCGTATTTTGAAGGCTGGGTGGCACGTTGCCAGCAACGATCTTTTGGGCGAGCCCTTCAATGATGGCCGTTTTCCCAACTCCCGCATCTCCCACCAAAATGGGATTATTTTGTTTTTTCCGAGACAATACGTCAATAATTTGATGAACTTCCGCCTCGCGGCCAGAAACAGGGTCAAGCTTTCCTTGATAGGCTTGTTCCGTGAGGTTAAGCGCGTATTTTTGCAATGCTTCACCCGCATTAATGGAAGAGGACGCCGCAGGGACAAGGGTTGGGAGCACAGGTGCAGTCACCGATTCAACATAGCGATTTTCTGGACTGACGCGCACCAATTCGACCAAATCACCTCGCAAGATATGCCTTGGAATGCGCAAAATCAGTGGGCAACTTTCCAGGATTACACCCCGCAATGGATCATGGTCAATAAGGGCCAAAAGAATTGCTGCTGACCGAATTTGGTGTTGATTCAGATGAATCGAAGTAATCATCCAAGCTTTTTCTAATAAAATAATGATGTTCGGCGACAAAGTTGGTGAGATGGTACAGCCTTGCTTGAATTTGTCAATACTGTTGAGAAGTTGACGCTGAACCGATTCTTTATCAATTTCATAATGGCGCAATAATAACTCAATATCCGAATCGGGTTGCTGGAGAAGCTTGTACAAAAAATGTTCTAGTTCAACATTATAGTTTGTTTTTTGAACACATAGAGCTGCTGCTGCCTCTAACGCCTTTTTAGAAGACGGATTCAATTTTTCGACAAGATTTTTTAATTTTAACCCCATGGTCAAAACCTAAACAATAGAAATAAGCCATCTATAAACTATGCCTGAGAAAAATAAAAAAGTTTAGTTAATTTTTTTATTTTAATAATAAGGTTAATCCTTACTGAGATTCTCTCACCCCTTATTCATCCAAAGATGATTTTCAGACCATTTTAGCCCAAAATAAGGCCAACTTTCGGGGGAAGAGTTCATTTGCTGGTAGTTTAATTACTTCATTACAGGTGGGAAAATTTGCCATGTAAAAAGAGCCCAAATAAACTCCTTCGGGTAGGGTAAAGACAAGCCTCCAAGGCGAGGCTAGAAGCAACATTTATAGGGTGTGGGACATATATAATATATACATACTAAAAAATTTTAAGCATAGACCCACGCGTTAGGATCAGCAAATAGGGCCCGTAAGATTAAGTTGTTCAATCCATGGCCCGAGTTGCGACCATCAAAATGTCCGAGCAACCTTGTCCCTACCAACATTAAATCCCCGTAAGCATCAAGCACTTTATGGCGAACAAATTCATCATCAAAGCGCAAACCCTCCGCATTTAGAACTTTATTGTCATCGATGACAATGGTATTGCAAAGATCAGCTCCTTGCGCTAATCCCATTGCGCGAAGCTTGTTACCATCCTCTAAAAAGCCAAAAGTACGCGCTTCCGAAAGTAATGTGGTAAAGTCTTCCTTTTCAGGGTAGTAATCAAAAGTCCAACTTTGCGGAAAACGGCCACAACCATCAAAATAGATAGAAATGCGCGGCTCATCAGAAGGAAGCAACCATGCCTCCCCTTTCCCCTGAACGACGTGAATTGGTTTAAGAACACGAATTTGCTTCAATGGTGTTGCCAGTGGCTTAACCCCGCCGCTTGCTAAAATAGCCTCAATAAACTCAATGGAACTCCCGTCCATAATTGGGACTTCAGGTCCATCCAATTCAATAATCGCATTGTGAACGCCAAGGGCACGGAAAGCTGCCATTAAGTGCTCAATTGTCCCAACAGTTGTCCCTGCTTCGTTAGCAATTTTGGTACACATAGATGTATCAGCAACCGTATCCCAACGGGCCGGAACGCGGTTATTTTCTGTCAAATCAGTCCGAATAAAGACATAGCCTGTATCGGCTACAGCCGGCTTAATCCTCAAAGTAACGGATTCACCAGAATGAACCCCTATTCCCATACAGATTATATTCTTTTTAACTGTATGCTGCGTTGTATGGATAGGCGCTAATATCTTGACTGGAGCAAGTCGGGTGGATTTAATTGTTTTTGTTTGCTCTAGAATGGCGACATCATGAAGCATATTCGTTCTCCTCACTTCAAGAATGCCTCAAATCCCCCCCAAAATGCCACCCTTAGTATGTTACGAACTATTACATAGTAAGGTTTATCTTCTTCTGCGAAGCTGTCTAGAGCTTATGTCAAGGAATTCATTGAGAAAATTAGGCACAAAGCCTAACCCTTTTTTAAGATATAAATCTATATATTATATTGTATAGGGAAAGTGGAGTGATGTAACATTTTGATAATTATAGTTTTTATTTGTTATGTATTTATGAATTCCCCGGGATTGGCAAGGTCAAATCCTGATCATACCTTATGTGGTAAATATATCGAAAAAGTCTCCAAAGAAACGAACGTTCCGCCAGAAGTTATCTGGGCCGTTGCCAGTGCCGAGAGCAATCTAGGAAAGCTTGGTCCCTGGCCCTGGTCGGTCAATATTCGTGGTAAAGCATTTTATTTCAAATCTCAAAAAGAAATGATCACCTTTATTCATAAAAAATTGAAAAAAAATCCTCATATTAGTATGGATATTGGCTGTATGCAGTTAAATTATTTGTACCACGGTCATAAGTTTTCTAACATTCATGAAATGAGCAATATTTATGAAAATATGTTAGTCGGAGCTCGTTACTTACGCCAACTTTTTGAGGCCAACCAACACACTCACGCTCATAAAAAATTAACTAAAAATAGGCTTTGGGGTTATGCCGTTGGCGATTATCATTCCCAACAAAGCTCTAGAGGTGCCCAATACATTAGACGAACCTCAAAATTTTTGATGACGACTCCTGCTTGGTATGATGATATCTTCCCAGAGCCAGACTTCCCTTAAGCCAGCAGATGGATAGTCTCCTTACTCATTGCCTGTAATAAATAAAACCTTTATTAGATTTAAAGTAAAGGAAGCGTGCGAGTTAAAATTTAGCGATTCTAGGATGCAAAAGGCGAGAGTTTCCAAAGAGATTTATTGAATAGAAGAGTTTTTATACCTACATAACTAAAAAAATTATTTTATTATGAGATTTTATTCATTACGAATATTTCCTATGAAAAAGTTAGCTATCGCTTCTATTTTAAACATCTTATAATGTATCTTAATCTGAGTAAGATACACTTTTTCTTCTTGTCTTAAAACCTTTGCCGCAAGCAAGCTTAGTCGGCAACGAGACAAACAAGGTGGATAGGTTGCTTATCGCCGTGCATCGGCTAAGAGCTTATAAGACTAAGCCTAACTTAAAAAATTGAGGTCACTTTATCGGTGCATGCAAAGCTTTAAACACAGCAACAAAATCAGACGAAACCCTTCCTCACTCTCGTGGCATAATTCCTTATCTTTCAAGCATAAAGCAGCTTTAGTCTAGGAATGGAGAAATGTAGATTTATAGGACCTAAAACAGCTGAGTGATGCGGGCTCCAGACTCCACAGCTGCTTCCATTGTTCCTATCTCCTTCAGAATTGTGGCATGTTCTCCCACAAAGTAGACGCGATCTTCTATGGGTGCAAATATAGATTTGACACTTATCCCCTGGTGAACTGTTGTTTCTGCAAGCTTTCCGCCTAAACTCAACCCAAAATTAGAATAGGATCCTTTAGCATAGGGATCCATAAACCATGACTTTAAAACAGGCGTTTGATAATGTTCAAATTGAGTATCTCGTGCGGCAACAGGTTGCCCATATCCAACCTTTACGCCTTGAAAACTTAACCGAATTGCCTGAACTCCTTCCTCAAACAATTCTTGCTGGGTGTGGGCAAGATGCGCTCCATTTTCCCCCGAAAAATACATATTCAGCACCTTTTGATCAGCATTTAAAAAGGCTACCATTTTAGGTGTCAACACAGTGTTATAAGATGGATTTTTATCTTTTGTCGACATCAAAATCTTGGCATTTGTGCCATACTGTACCTGCTGAATCAACTGCAGGCGACTTGCAGGGAGGGCCCTTTCCGCAAAAGAAATATCCCCATAAGTTGATCCAGGAATTGCCAAGACTAACTTGTCGCAAATCACCTTTGTCTGATCGTGAAAAACTAATAATAAGTGGTTGTCCTCAGTGAGTTGAACTTGTTTTAAGACTTTGTTGAAGTGAACACGTTGCACTGCTTGGGCCAGTTTCTCCGGCAAGGTGGCGTTTCCCTCTTTCAAACTCATTCGATGTAATAGTGGTTTATAGCCCATCATTTGTTGCGCTGCAGAAATTCCGCCAAGTATGGAGTACTTCAACGTTTCTATATTGTGATAAACAGATAATTTATGGGGTGTGGAGCCCTCATAGGCCGTGAGCTGCACCTCAATAATTTGCTTTAGGACCGCATGTTCTTCAAATATCTCATCTAGAATATCTTGTATCGATGTCGCTGTTTTCTGAAGAGTTTCGAGCTTTTTAGATATTGACTTCCGTGTGAACGGAAATTGTTTGAGGAGTTCGTGGGGGTCATGAAAATTTTTCCCATCATAAAATATACGAGAAAATTGAAGATGATCCTCAACTGTTTGCAAATCCAATTCTTTAGCTAGATTGAGAAAATGGGTGGCTCCGCCGCCATCAGTGATATTTTGCCCGCCTAACTCTGCGATTGACTCAGTCCCATCAAGATTTTCAATAAAGACTGACTGGACACGACCGCCAACACGGTTTCTGGCTTCAAAAACATCAACTTCATACCCCTTTTTCCTAAGATAATAAGCAGTCGTTAGCCCAGCTAAGCCTGCCCCTACAATAGCAATTATTGGTTTTGCAGAAGAGGAAGATTCAGCTTCCAATCTGCTGGCTTGATTAGAGCCGACAGCCATTATTACACCCACAAACGATTAAAATAAGTTTCTCATAAATCAAGAATTTACTTGAGTGCCTATCCTAGCAATTTGTGGAGAAGAAGCAACCTTTTATCGGATTAATCTAAAGCTAAAAAATCCCCTACTTTCCAAATAAAGAGCCGAATATCCCTTGCCCTTGATGACTGCTACCACCGCGGATTTGACCAAATAAATCATTGACAATATTTTCACCGCTTTGTTGAAGCTGGCGTTTCATCTGTGCTTCTGGTTTTGATTCTTCTTTGACCTCAACCCTATTGAGGATCTGCGCCTCACGGTGCTCTGTCACTCGGACTGTTTTGGTGAGATCATTCCACTCCTGGCGTTCTTTACTTTTATACAGCAAGGGATGACTCTGCACCAAGTAGGCATAATAATCAGCATAAAATTTGATTGAATCAAATAATTGCTTAGAGGATTCCTCTTTCATTTGTTCGGCGAGTTGGCTGAAAGTATTTCGATCAGGATTCCCTTGTTGGATTGTTTGCATCATGTCTTTGACAAGATTTATATCTGATTGCAAACAATTGTCTCTGCCGCCACACCGTTGATGGTTTTTTTCGATTTGGGGCAACAGATACATCTTCAAATCATCAAGATTGAATTTCACCACAGCATTCGGCGAGGCCATCGCTTGTCCTCTCCCCTGTTTTCCCCTCAGAGTCGCAACAGACTGGTTCGGCTCGTTAATTCGAACACCGGACAGATATTGCTGACGCGCTGTCTCACTCATCGATTGATACACTTCCCATTCTGAGACAAATTGATCCGCCATCGCCGCTTGATTTAACTTACTTTTCAAATCGGCAAAGAAGCTCTGCAAATTAGAATATTGTCGATATTTTTCTTGCACCAACTGCAGAGATTGTTGATCAAGACTTAAGCCTTCAGTACGATTACTGGAAACATCTTTATTCCGGTAAGCCGCCATTCTTAACTCATCCAAAATTTTAATCTTCACATTCATCAGATCAATGGCATTGACTCTTTTAGAATAAGACTGGGAATAGTGAGTAGGCTCCCTAAAAGAACTATAATAAGTCTCTGAAAAATGAGGATTATAGTCTAACGCGCAGCTAAGGGATGTAGCACCCAGACTCATAAGTAAAAATTTAATCATGTTACACCAGTATTCTTTCACCTTTGCCAATAAGTATGGTACATAAACATTAAAGATACGTTTAATTTGATCGCGTTAGATTCATTATGTCGAAAGAACTCTCAATAATTGCTAAAACAGATGCTTTTGTCCCGACCAAACATGAAGAACAGGTTCCCTATAATCTAGAAGCGGAACAAAGTTTGTTAGGGATTTTGCTTCTTGACAATTCTAGAATGGAAGCAGTGAGTGAGTTTTTGCGGGCGTTCCACTTTGCTGATGGGATTCATGCAAAAATCTTTGAAGGCATCACTCGTCTTGTTGAGCGAGGACAAATTGCTGATCCGATCACTTTAAAAGACTATTTTGACCGTGAAAAAGCGCTTGAGCCAGTGGGCGGCGCCAAATACCTAGTTGATCTTGCCAGCAACGTTCTTTCTTTTGGGAGCGCCACTGACTACGGCAAATTAATTCATGATCTTTATCTCCGGCGTGAGCTTCTTAAAATCTCGCAAGATATTTCCGTTAATGCCCGGGTTTATGACTTTGATGAATCTGCCCTCAATCAAATTGAGTCTGCCGAAAAGCAGCTTTTTGACCTTGCAACAAAAGGGCAAAACAGTGGTGGTTTTATTAATTTTGGCACTGCTGTTTCCCACGCTCTTCACACCGCCGAACTCGCCTTTAAGCGCGATGGTAATATCGTTGGGGTCACCTCCGGGCTGCTCGATCTTGATAAGTATTTAGGTGGTTTGCATCCTTCGGACTTATTGATTCTGGCAGGCCGTCCGGCGATGGGAAAAACGTCTCTTGCCACCAACATTGCTTTTAATGCTGCCAGTGCCTTTCTTAATAATAATAGTAATGGTGCACCGGTTGCTTTCTTTTCCCTTGAAATGTCAGCCGAACAGCTGGCAACCCGTATTATGGCCGCTGAATCTGGCGTTTCTTCCGATAAAATGCGCCGGGGCGATATCAAAACCGAAGATTTCCCAAAGTTTGTGGAAGTCACCCGCCGCCTGAATCAACTTCCTCTTTTTATTGATGACACGCCGGCGATTTCGATAAATGCGGTGCGCAATCGATCACGTCGCTTACAACGTCAGCATGGGTTAGGTCTCATCGTAATCGACTACTTACAATTGCTTGAAGCCGGTGGGAGCAAAAAAGGCAGCGATAACCGTGTTCAAGAAATCTCTGAAATCTCGCGCGGCTTGAAGGCGATTGCTAAAGAACTGAATGTTCCAGTTATTGCGCTATCTCAGCTTTCTCGTGCTGTTGAACAACGTGACGATAAACGTCCCCAGCTTTCTGACTTGCGTGAATCGGGTTCCATTGAGCAAGACGCTGACGTCGTTATGTTCGTGTTTCGCGAAGAATATTATCTTCAACGTAAACAACCGCCAGAAGGGACGGAAAAGTACAGGGAATGGCAAGAACAAATGGCGCAGGTCTATCAAAAAGCTGAAATCATCATCGCCAAACAGCGTCATGGTCCTGTAGGAACCATCCGGCTCTTCTTTGATGGTAATCTCACACGGTTTGGCAACCTTACAGAAAATTATCTTCCGGAATATTAATAAACCAGATCCGACTATTTTTCTTATCCCCTTTCGTCATTCTCGAGGGAAAGGTGGACTTGGAGCATGATTCTCACGCTTATATAATCAATTTTCCGAGCACTCGGCAAAATTTGCCTAGTTTAGTGTATACTAATCGCTATTGAAAGTAGGTCACGTCACCTTTGCTAATCCCACCGAGGTATGTAAACCAGAATATCTAATCTTTTTCTATTTCTTATGTGGAGCTTACGTTAACTAGCTTCCTGACGTACAAATTTTCCCCAACGAATCTACAGTTGGCATACCTTTTGCTTCTTAATAGTTCGTGCAGTAACGCACATTTTATTAAATCACAGGAAGTGAAAGAGGTTTATTATGGTTTCTTCAGTAACCAACTTAGGTGCAAACGCAGCTCGTCGTTACATTGATGTTAACTCTGCAAAAGCAAATACGGCAACACAACAACTTGCCTCAGGTATAAATGTTTCCAATCCATCCTACGATCCATCATCTGCAGCTGTTGGCTATAGCTTGTCCGCTAACATTGCATCCTTGCAACAAGCAAGCCGTAACGTGAGCCAAGCAACCTCTATTATTCAGCTAGCCACAGGTTTCTTGGGCGCCAGCCAAGACGTTTTGACACGCATGAAACAGCTAACTGTTGCAGCAAACTCCGGTAGCGTTAGCTCAGCAGAGCTTCAAATGATGAACCAAGAATTCCAAAAATTATTGAATCAAATAGACAATAACGCAAATAATGCTCGTTGGGCTGGTATTTCCTTGTTCTCTGGTGGTGGTGGTACAGTAACAGCCGGTGCTGCGGTTGTGGCTGCACCTGGTACTGTTGCTGGTGGTTCCGGTGCCGTTGGAACATACTTTGGTCAAATCAACACAGCTGGCATTGCTGGCAGCCAAGGTATGATAACTGGTGTAGCATCAGATGCAACTGTTACCGCAAATGGTGCTTTATTTGATATTTCGATAACAGTTGGCAATCAAACATTTAAAGGGACAACTGCTGGGGCTGCTGCAGGGACTGTTATTTTAACCAGTGCGACAGATAGCGGTAACTCTATTAGCCTCCCGATTGCTGCTGCATTTGGTACAGCTGCAGCCACTCAAACAGACCTTCAAACAGTCTTGGGTATTCCTGCAGGATTAAATGCAGTGTTTTCATCAGCTAACACGACAGCTGGTGGGATGGCAGGCGTTACCAGTGTAACGGCTGGAGCAGGTACAACAGCGGGTGCTTGGGCCCTAAGCTACACAGTTGCTGGTGGAAATGGGTCATTTAAAATTACCAATGGCACAGAAGTTTATACGTCAACAGCAACTGCTACAGGAAACATACCTGGCTCAACTGTTACATTTACCAATGGAATGACTCTAAACTTAGCTGCCGGTTTTGCTTCGGGTGCATCCATCGCCCAAGAGATCTATGACGTTTCTGCAGGGACATCCATTACTCAAAGCTTCCAATATGCAGAAAAGTCAACAGATGTTTTACAAGTGACCTTTACTGGGGCAAACGTAGCTGCGCTTCAATTGTCAGGTCAGAATATTTTGAATAGTGCAGCTGCAACTCTTGCAAGTAATGCCATCGACGCTGCTGCACAGACATTGGGTTCGCAGATTGGTACTCTTGGTGGTCAGGCCAGCGAGTTCAAATTCATGACTGATACACTTCGGATCAACATTGAAAATAGCTCAGCGGCAAAATCAACCTTTACGGATGCCGACATTGCTCAGTCCATGGAAGATTTGCAAACTTACAATGGTTTGGGTCAAATCTCGCAAACCGTGTTTACGAAAGCTTTGAACGACCAATCTAACTTGGTTCAAATGGTTCAAGGTGTTCGGTAATAAGCATCTCAGGCACATTTCAAGGGGACACCCTTGAAATGTCCTCTTTTAGTCTTTAAGGAAAAGTCGTCATGGTAGAAGTCGCTGGTATCAGTTTTGGTAAAATAACCGTTGATAAAGAAACCGGAAGAACAAAGATTGGCCAAACCGTTGAAGGTATGGATGTTGGGAAATACTTTGAAGACATTAAAGCAGCCAAAATGTATAAAGTAGAAAAACAGAGAGATATCATTGAAAAAAATACAAAAAAAATAGCCGCATTGGAAGAATTTAAGAAAAAAGCACTCCAACTCAATACAACAGTTTCAAAGATGTCAAATCGCTTGATTGGCAACGTTTCAGCATATGGCGACGGCAAACAAGTCCCTAATCTAATGCAACAATTTAAAACAACTATTAATGGAGCGGCCAACAGCCCTT
Source organism: Candidatus Paracaedibacter symbiosus (assembly GCF_000757605.1). Lineage (GTDB taxonomy): Bacteria > Pseudomonadota > Alphaproteobacteria > Paracaedibacterales > Paracaedibacteraceae > Paracaedibacter_A > Paracaedibacter_A symbiosus. Next base: position 783,359 of record NZ_JQAK01000001.1, read on the forward strand.
TGGTCGATATTTCAAGTTACGAATCTGCCTCTGTTGGCTCATTTAATATGGTTATCAATCAGATTGCCTCTACAGATTTTTATCAAGGGCAAGTTTCTGTGATTGATCCTAATGGCACAGCAATGGGATTGTCAGGCACATTCACTATCGGCACAATCTTACCCAATAGTGCTGTCCAATTTACTATTACACCAGATATGACACTTTCACAAATTAACTCAACAATTAATGCTCAAAGCACAACAACCGGAGTCATTGCTAACTTTGCCCAACTATCACCAAGCACCCCGACCACACCAGGACTCTATAATTTTAGCCTAACAGCAACAGCTATGAGCAATCCCATTATACTGCAAGATAATTCAGGTGGTATTCTCACCAGTTGGGATTTGATGCCATATAGCCATGTCTCCGTTCAGTCTGGGCCTGAGAGTATTACTACCGATCCGACAACAGCTTTGGGCCTAACAGGAAATCTTGTGATCGGCGCGGGTACTGCTGGGGCAACGGACACTATTAATACAACTGGCTTAAGCCTACAAAATATTATTGATGCCGTTAATGCCCAAACAGGGACAACCAATGTGACGGCAGCCCTTGTCCCAATTTATCCCGTGAATGCGATGAGCGCAACTTTACCGACTGGCTATGGTTTATCCCTATCAACAACCAACAACCAACCATTGATCCTGGCCAAGTCTGACGCAACAGCGATTGCAGGATTGCAGCTAAAAAGCACAATTAATTCTTCAATCAATGCCATCGTCAATACAGCAGACCCCACTCAAGACCAAGCAGTCACAGGTAACCTTATCTTGCAGGCAGGATCTGGCGCCCCTATCCCCCCGATTATTACTGCTGGCAAAAGCCTAAACGATATCGTCCAAGCAATTAACGCCACTACTTCAACAAGTGGAATTTTTGCCAATCTGCAAACGATTACACCAGCTAACCCCAGTGTTGCCGGCAGTTTAAATATTTGTCAATTAACCATTGCCACCAATAATGGAACCTCATTGATCACCTCAGCTTCTGACGCAACAGTGATCACAGGGTTAGGATTAAACACGCCCGTTAACGACTATCAGGGGATGATCTCTAAAGTGTCGATTAACGGGATAAATTACCAACGGCCCAACAACACAATCGATAATATCGTTGATGGCGTCGTCCTTAAGTTACGAGCTGCTCAACCAGACGTCCCGAATGTTGTGGAAGTGACTCAAGATATGAAAGCAGCAGAGGAGGCATTAGGTGAAATTATAGGGACCTATAATGAGTTAAATTCATTTTTTAATATGCAAACAGCTATGGAGAGGGATCCAAATGGACTTCCTATAAACCCCAAAGAGGGCGCTTATTTGCATGATGATCCCTACGTCAGGCAATTTATGACGAATTTGCAGCAAGTTTTTTCCACAACTATTTCTGGTCCTACGAATGGAACATTAACTAGTTTAGGTTCAATTGGATTTGAGATCGATTTTAACGGAAGCTCAGCAGATAATAGTGAACCTGGTGCCTTGGTGTTGACGAAAGAGAAACTTTACAGAACCGCCGTGGATGACAACTATAGTAAGCTTGTTGCCTTGTTTGAAAATACAATCACCAATACAGATCCAAATTTCTCTTATACAAGCGTACCAGGTATAATTGATCCCAACCTAATGGGGAAAGATATCAAGATTTCACTCACTAACGATCCCGTTTCAGGAAATTTGATCGCCACAGTTAGTGCTAATGGGCCAACCTATCCAGCAACTGTTGCCCTGCAAAACGGCATTCCTTGTATTTCAATTCAAAATACGGGCACCTGTTTGGATAAGTTTGTTTTCCAATATTCAGCAACTCCCCCTCTTTCAGGAAACACAGTTTCAACGATTCTCAATATTACTCCAGGTATTATGGCTCAGGTGGATGGATTTTTGCTCTCCGCAACTGACCCTAATTCACCGATTGTACCACCTGGAAAGAAACTTTTGCCTCCCTTTGATAAGAACGGACCGCTGTTACAAGATATCGAAGTCGTAAAGATGAAAAACAAGAAGCTCGCCGAAGATACGGAACGGATGAAGAAATCTATTGAAAAAGAGATGGAATCGGTTGAGCGGAGGTTTGACAAGGTCTATGAAGCAAAAGCCAGATATCAATCTATTAAGCTCATGTTAAACAGCTTCCTTAAAGCAAATAGTCGTTAATCACCAGAGGAAAAACCAAGATGAAGTTAAACCAAACCAAAAGCTATCAACGAGTAGAAGCAATCTCTGCCAGTAAACTTGGACACGTTGCTATTTTACTGGATCACTGTGGGCGGCTTTTGAGCAAAGCGATTCAGGCGATGAAGGATAATCAGATTGAAGAACGTTTCCTTAATATTGATCGAGTGATGGTAATCTTAAACACAATTGATAATAATATTGACCAAAATAGCTCCACCTATGCCAAAGGATTATCACGCTTTTTCCAAAGGATGGTTGTTGGCTTAATCGATGTTAACATCAACAATGATCCTGTCATGTGCGGTAAGATTCAGACATGTATTATGGAAATGGCAAAGATTTGGCGCAATGCTGATAAGACGCCCGAGGTCCCATCAACAACGACTAGTATGGCAACGCCGATGGCTATTCCTGAGCCATCGCTGAATAGGGAAGCATTTCAGTTGAATATTTAACTGGGAAGATCTCCCTCTGGAGTAATTTTAACATCAGGTCGATAAGACCGCCTTGACTTTATCTTATGGCGGACTGATGTTAACTTTAGCTGACCTCTCCTCAAGCCACCTTCACCACCCCATGCCGTTTTTTACCGGCAGAGAGTTTGATATAACCCTCTTCCGTCAGCTGATCAGAGCTAAGCACTGAATTAATATCACTCACCGTTTGATCATTAACTTTAATCGCGTTGCTTTGAATCAGACGCCGAGCTTCACTTTTACTGGGGACAAAGTTTAAGCGGCATAAAACATCTATCAACAACAAAGGTTGAGATAAGTCCGTTGCCGAAATTTCAATTGCCGGCAGGCTACTGATATCCCCCCTTGATTGATGTTCAAAAATCTTAGAGATGGTCGCATGAATTTCAGGTAAAACCGCAGCTCCGTGGGCAAGTTCAGTCACCGCGTCGGCCAATATTTTCTTGGCATGGTTAATCTCTGTCCCTTCAAGTTTTTCTAATTTCTCAATTTCTGTTAAGGGCAATTCAGTGAAGAGGCGCAAATAACGTCCCACATCCGCATCTTCAGTATTACGCCAGAATTGCCAGAAATCATAAGCAGCCAAACTTTCTTGGTTCAGCCAAATCGCCCCATTGGCAGTCTTGCCCATTTTAGCGCCACTAGCCGTTGTAATCAGAGGGGAGGTCAACCCAAAGACTTGCTGGGAGAGAGTGCGGCGGGTCAGTTCAACACCATTAATGATGTTGCCCCATTGGTCAGCCCCACCCATTTGTAAAGCACAACCATAAGTTTGGTGGAGCTTCATAAAATCATAAGCTTGAAGAATCATGTAATTAAATTCCAAAAAGCTCAATGACTGTTCACGCTCCAAACGCAGTTTCACACTATCAAAAGTCAACATTCTATTGATGGAGAAATGACGACCATAATCGCGCAAAAAATCGATATAATTGATATGAGAGAGCCAATCATTATTATTGACCATAATGGCATCGGTTGGCCCCTCTCCAAAAGAGATATACTTCGCAAAGACTTTCGCAATACCTTCGATATTTTTGTCAATGGCGGTATCGTCAATTAAGGGACGTGCCGTATCTTTCCAGGTAGGATCACCCACTTTACTGGTGCCGCCACCCATCAAAATGATGGGGCGATGCCCTGTTTTTTGCAACCAACGTAGCATCATAATTTGCACAAGACTTCCTACATGCAGGCTCGTCGCAGTTGCATCAAATCCAATGTAGCCGGAAACTGTTTGGGTAGTGAGCAGGTTATCGAGCGCTTCCACATCTGTTGTTTGATGAATGAAGCCACGTTCTTGTAAAATTTTTAAAAATTCTGATTTCATCGCCCTTTATCCGATTACATTTTTATGATTTATTAGGTTAAACATAAGTGACATCGGGGCACTTTAACATTATTTTCTGGAGAATCCAATTGGAACCTATCTGGAGCCTTGGTTTTATGAGTGGGACCTCCCTTGATGGGATCGATGCTGCCTTTATTTTGAGTGATGGCGTTCAAATTGTGGATAAAGGGCCTTTCAAATTTTTACCCTACGATCGCGAGTTTCGCCAAGAGCTTAAGCAATGTCTCGGACAATCACAACGGACATCCTTTGTGCGCCAGGTGGAGCGACAACTCACCTTAAAACACGGTGAATTCGCCCTTGAGATAATGGAATCTTCCGGTATAAAACCCCAACTTATTGGCTTTCATGGCCAGACAATTTTTCATGCCCCACCCCAAACATTACAGATTGGCGATGGGGAACTACTCGCCAATCTCACGGGCGTTAGAGTGGTCTATGATTTTAGAACAAATGATTGCCGGAATGGTGGCCAAAGCGCTCCCCTCGTCCCCATTTATCACCAAGCACTAGCCCACGATTTTCCAAAACCGATTGCGTTTGTCAATATTGGTGGCATTGCAAATATTACCTATATTGGTATCTCTGATGAATTGATTGCCTTTGATACAGGCCCCGGCAACGCGTTGATTGATGATTATGTCTTAACAAACTATGGCATTCCTTTTGATACAGGAGGAGCAATTGCTGCCACAGGAATCCCTAATCAAAAGTTAGTTCAAACATGGCTAGCCGATCCCTTTTTCAGCAGATCTTATCCCAAATCCCTAGACCGAGATCATTTTACGCCGATTATCGCCTCATTAGCTGGGATCTCTCAGGCAGATGCAGTGGCAACACTCACACTTTTTACTACAGAAACAATCGCCTTAGCTTGTAAAGAGCTTCCCACGGCTCCTCACCAAATGATTGTATGTGGGGGTGGCGCAAAAAACCAAACGATGATTGCCTTTTTGAAGAAAAACCTAAGAAGTATCCGGATGACACTAGCGCAAAACTTGGGATTACGGGGAGATTTTATTGAAGCCGAGGCGTTTGCCTTTTTGGCCCTTCGAAGTTTTTATGGTCTTCCCATCAGTTTTCCATTGACGACTGGGGTAAAAGTTCCTTTAACTGGCGGGATAGTAACTCAATCTGTTTTGGATCAGGGAGGAAGCATTGGTTAAGCGAATCGGAGTGCTCACGAGTGGGGGAGATTGTGCGGGGTTAAACGCCGCCATTAGGTCGATTACGCATCATGCTATTACCCATTATGGATGGGAAGTTATTGGCATTCGTAAAGGCACAACAGGCCTCATTAATCGCCCTTTAGAATATATTCCCCTCACGATTGAGCAATGCGACAGCGCTGTCTTACGCAGTGGAGGGACTCTCCTAGGGAGCACAAACAAAGATAATCCTTTTAGCTTTCCAAACTCTGACGGTACGCGTTCTGATCATTCTGATGATTTCATTACAGCCTATCGAGAGCTAGGACTTGACGCCCTTATTGGAATTGGTGGCGACGGGAGTATGCACATTCTCCGCCAATTAGCGCAAAAGGGAAACATCAACCTCATCACAATTCCTAAAACCATTGATAATGATTTGGGAGAAACAGAAAGCGCCATTGGTTATGCGACTGCTGTGGAAGTGGCGACAGAAGCGCTCGACCGCTTGCAACCAACAGCTGCCAGCCATCAACGCGTGATGGTTTTAGAAGTGATGGGTCGTGATGCCGGACACATCGCCATAGCCTCGGGGATTGCTGGGGGCGCCGATGTGATTTTGGTTCCTGAAATCCCTTATAAGCTTGAAAATATTTATAATAAAATTAAAAAACTAACCGACAATGGTCGTAATTTTGCTTTAGTGATTGTAGCAGAAGCTGTGCGGGATGAAGCTGGCCAGCCAGCAGTAGTTTCCTCGCTGGGAGAAAGAATCCGCTATGGGGGCATTGGCCATTACCTAGGCGAAAAGATTATTGAAGCAACAGGCGCAGATGTCCGAGTTATGGTACTCGGCCATGTGCAGCGCGGGGGGCAACCAAATGCAGCAGATCGTATTATCGCTGCTGCCTTTGGGATTCACGCGGTTGATCTAATTGCTCAAGGTAAATCTGACCGAATGGTTGCCTGGAAGCATCGCGATATCATTGATGTGCCGATTCAGCAAGCCATTGATGCGTATCATTCGTTACAACCAACGGATGTTTTAGTGCGAACAGCGCGTGGCCTGGGGATTTGTCTGGGTGATCAATAGATTGGTATTTTATGTCGCCAACCTATCATAGGAGAAGAGTAGTCATGCAGAGAGCTTCCCAAAGAAAATTGAGAGAATAAAATTAAACATTTTTTAATTTTTATTCATTAAATTAAGGTACATGAGATGCGCGTAATACTATATCAAAGTTTGGGGAAAAATTATGAAATACTTAATTCCAATGACATTATTGTTAAATCTTGGCGTTGCCACGCAAGTTTTCAGTATGGAAGCCGATTCCGCTCCTCAACCATTACCGCAAATCCAGGCAGAGGCTATGGATGCCCCTGGAGCTTCCCAAGGCGGACTTCCTGAGGCGACAACGGTTGAGCCAAATATGGTTGGGTCAGCTGCACCAACGGTCTCCAATATGCTTGAATCGCAAGCAATGGGGGAGCAAGTCCATCCACAGATATTCCCGGCCTTAGAGAATGATGATGATCTGAATGATGATGATCTCGATGAGGCAGATGGATCTGTCATGCATGAGCCAGATTTATCTGCAATGCCTCACCTAGATATGCCTGCAATGCATGAGTCAGATTTATCTGCAATGCCTCACCTAGATATGCCTGCAATGCATGAGCCAGATTTATCTGCAATGCCAGATGCGTCAGTCGCATCATACTTAGATGGGGCAGTGGATTAATTATCTGATCCAGGCATCTTAGTGCCAGTTCGGTAAAGAAATTTTCAAACCATATAAGTTTAAAAGGTGAGTTAATCTCACCTTTTTTAGGCAAAAAATTCGAAGAGACTGACTCATGGCTAGCAGATATAACGCGCCCTAGATGGCGGCGCCAGGTGAAGAGTCGCTCCTCTTTAAGGAAGGACTTTTATTTTTGAAAAGAAACGGAAATATCACTAAAGACACCTGCGTTTTTAAGACTATTTAGCTTTATGATGAAAGGATCCTTTCTTACCAAGACGGCAAGAGCATTTGGAGATCTTTCAACTAGATAAGTATAAGTTACTTCCCCGGTTTGGCTGTCAATCTCACTCACTCAGGCAGAGAGCGTAGATTCGGCAATCAAACCATCACCGCGCTTAATAATTCAGCCATTTCCGGAGCCGCATAGGTAAAAATGCCAGACGCCCCAGCTCGCTTCAAGCACATCAGGCTTTCAAGCATAGCTTTGGTGCCATCAATCCATCCATTGGCAGCAGCGGCTTTAATCATGGAATATTCGCCACTCACCTGATAGGCAATGATAGGGATATTAAACTTTTGCTTTGCCCGATGAATAACATCTGAATAAGGAAGACCTGGCTTGATAATAATCATATCGGCGCCTTCTTCAATATCCTGGGCAATTTCACGCATCGCTTCATCACTGTTGGAAAAATTGACTTGGTAAGTTTTTTTATCCGAAAGACCATGGAGGGACTCAGCCCCCACAGCACTGCGAAATGGTCCATAAAAACTTGAGGCAAATTTCACTGCATAACTCATGATAATCTTGTCATGGAAATGATTTTCATCAAGATGACCCCGAATAGCCCCAATGCGCCCATCCATCATATCTGAGGGCGCGAGGACATCCGCACCAGCTTGAGCCTGAATGTGAGCTTGTCGCTTAAGAATTTCGATGGTCGCATCGTTATGAACACGACCATTAATAATGATGCCATCGTGTGCATGATCAGTATAGGGGTCCAAAGCGACATCCGTAATCACACCAATATCAAGGTTGAGATTCTTAATTGCGTGAATTGCTCGACACATCAAATTATCTGGATTCACCGCTTCTAATCCATCGTGAGAACGTAACGGTAAGGGCGTATAGGGAAACAAGGCAACAGATGAAATTCCAAGATCAGCTGCATATTGCACGGCCTCTTGTAATTCCGAGATAGTGAGACGTTTAACATTGGGCATGCCTTGAATGTCAGCAGGCGAAAACTCATCACGAACAAAAATTGGCCAGATGAGGTCTTTTGGCGTGAGACTGGTTTCGCTAACCAAATCGCGCATCCAACTGCTTTGGCGTAAGCGTCTTAAGCGGGATGCAGGGTATTTACCGTAAAACATCGTAAAATTCTTTCTTTGGCTTTCATGCAAAGTACTGCTACTCTTGAGTTAACACTAAAAAAAATTACGGTAGAATGCCATGGATTTTTTCTTGAATCCGGAACAAACTTCGATTCAACAATTAGCACGCCAGTTTGCCAAGGATTATTTACAACCGAACGCTAAAGAATGGGACGACCAAGAATTTTTTCCGGTGGAGACAATGCGCCGTGCCGCTGAGCTTGGTTTTGCCGGGCTGTTTGCTGAAGAAGCCTACGACGGTTGTCATTTGAACCGCTTTGAGGGTGCGTTGATCTTTGAAGCCCTTGCCACCGGATGTGTCCCAACGTCGGCCTATCTTTCCATTCATAACATGGTGGTGGGAATGATTCAGCGATTTGGCAGCAAAGTACAGCATCAACAATGGCTACCAAAATTGACAAATCTCTCTTGGTTATCGAGTTATTGTTTGACTGAACCAGGAGCAGGATCTGATGCCGCTAACCTTCAAACCAAAGCCGTTCAAGAGGGTGACCACTATGTTTTGAATGGATCTAAAGCATTTATTTCCGGTGGCGGCGTCAGTGATATTTACCTCTGTATGGTGCGAACTGGGGAGCCAGGACCTAAAGGCATCTCAGCGGTAATTGTGGAGAAAGACACACCTGGTCTTAGCTTTGGTAAACCTGAAGAAAAAATGGGATGGCGCTCCCAACCAACCACCGCCGTCCTCTTTGATAATTGCCGAATTCCCATTGCGAATCGATTAGGGAGTGAGGGAGAAGGCTTTAAAATTGCCATGACCGGCCTTGATGGAGGACGAATTAATATTGCTGCTTGTTCCCTTGGCGGGGCGGCCCGATGTTTGGAATTGAGCTTAGCCTATGTTAAAGAGCGCCAACAGTTTGGGAAGTCGTTGGCAGAGTTACAATCGGTTCAATTTAAACTGGCCGACATGGCAACTGAGTTAGAAGCTGCCAGACTTATGGTCTACAAAGCAGCCCATTCTTTATCAAATAATCAGAGTGATACCTCGCTCCACGGCGCCATGGCGAAACGATTTGCCACGGACATTTGCTTTAAGATCGTCAATGAAGCGCTCCAGCTTCATGGGGGTTATGGCTATATCAAAGATTATCATATTGAGCGATTCGTACGCGACCTTCGAGTCCACCAAATTCTAGAAGGAACCAATGAAATCATGAAACTCATCATCTCACGTAAATTATTAGGGGATTAATCATGCAGACAACGGCAGCAACAAAACTTGGAATCGAAGCAGAAATCATTACCAGCATAATTGGTAAAGCAGGGGTTATCAGCCTCAATCGACCAAAAGCTTTAAACGCCATTAACGTGCCGATGATTCGCACACTTTCTAAAACCCTGAACGATTGGCAAACCGATCCCGCTGTTGAGTTTGTTGTCATTTGCAGTAACGACTCCAAAGCCTTTTGTGCAGGAGGCGATATTCGAGCGGTTTATGCGGCAAGACTCCAAGATGATTTTTCTTTTTGTGATGCGATTTTCCGGGAAGAGTATCAACTTAACTATATGATTTCTAAGTACCCAAAACCCTATATTGCCTTGATTAATGGCATCTGCATGGGGGGTGGCATGGGAATTTCCATTCATGGAAGTCATAGAATTGTGAGTGAAAACGCACTCCTGGCGATGCCAGAAACAGGGATTGGCTATTTTCCTGATATTGGTGCCAGCTATTTCTTGAACCAATGCCCTGGCAAGATCGGCACCTTTATGGGTGTTGTGGGAGAAATAATTGATTATGCTGATGCAATTTATACCAATCTTGCTACCCATTATGTCCCCTCAAGCAATTTCCCTAAATTAAAGCAAAATCTGTTGACAGCCACCTCCGTTGAGGACGCGCTTCAGCATATTGAAGCACTCACAGAAACCGCCCCCAATTCTTCGTTAGCGCAGCATCAAAGTTTAATTGATCACTGCTTTGCTGCTGATACGGTTGAGGCAATTATAGAAAATCTTGTGGCATATGGCACACCTCAAGCATCCAAATGGCTGCATCTTTTAGATAAGCGTTCACCCACCAGCCTGAAAATCTCGTTGGCACTACTGCAACGCAATCGCGGCAAGTCATTAAAAAAGTGTTTGCCGATTGAATTCCGTCTCAGCCAACGATTTTCCCGTAAGTATGATTTTTTGAAGGCGTTCGCGCCCTCTTGGTGGACAAGGATCATACTCCCCATTGGCAACCGCGCCACTTAAGCCAAGTGACTCGCGAAATGATAGATGAGTATTTTTTGCCCCTGGGGACATTGGAGCTGCAGCTGGGCTGAAGCAATAAAAAGAGAACAGCCAGGCATTGCTGACGTCATGTCTCGAGTTCTTCAGGAGAAAGTAAGTAGGGATACCTATCCCTCCTTATTGTTATCCTTATCCAGAGGGAGCAGTATTTCTGCCATTCTCTAGCCAAAACCCCCTATCTTAAAAATCGCAGATAGTTGACCTCTTAAAGGTTTTTAAGATGACGAAAGCACGCCAAAAATCAGCAAATCTCTCTCCGGGCCTAAGAATTTTGTTTTTTCGCTAGGTAAAGGGGGACGAGCAACGAGAGTTTACTTAAATAAATGAAGCTTGCGAGTTAAAGGTTATCGCCACTAGGGAGCAAAAGGCGATAGTTTCGCAAGAGGTCTCTTACTTAACCGTCAAAATCTCCTGCCAATTGGTGGTATATCCGGGGGATAAATTTCCTTTATTATCCCGCCAATTGAGCCCCCTCCCGCAGGCTGCATAAAAAATTGTTCCCCGCCCATAACGCCCATTCAACTGATCAATTGCCTTAGATAGCTGGTCGGTTTTTGCCTGCTCAGTGGCCGTGGGCCTCAAAGAGAACAAATCATATTGCAACACCTCTTTTGGCATGAGGTCCAACAAAATCACGCCAGCCTTTTTATAAGGCTGCCCCGCCACAAACAGTTCCTGAAGTGCCTCAGTACAAGCCTTAATCAGGGCTGAATCATCATCAACCCCGCCTGGCAATGTCACAGTTGCTGATCTAGAATGATAGGTTTGAAAATGAAATCGACTGGTCCGCGCATAAACCATGACGGATTTAACTGTTTGCCTCGATTGCCGCAGCCGTCTGCCCGCACAAGAAGCATAAAAGGCAACAACCTGGCACAATTGCTCAAAGTTCCGAATTGGCTGATCAAAGCTGCGGGTCACCTGAATTGACTTGGGCGCTCCGTGATTTTCCATCCCTCGGCAAGGAATTCCTCGAAGCTCTTGTAATAACCGCTCTCCTATCACAGTGAAGAGTTGACGTATCCATTTAAGAGGCGCCTGCTTCAGGTCCAGCCCAGTAAAAAGACCATGGGCCTTTAATTTATCCGCTGTCTGGCGCCCTACTCCCCAAATGTCGTTAATGGGGATAATTGCGAGCGCCCGGTCAATTTCTGTTTCTGACCGCATAATATAAATATGGCAATTGGCAAGATCTTTTTTGGCAAAATAATTAGCTACTTTAGCTAGCGTCTTGGTCGGCGCAATACCAATACTGATTGGAATCCCCGTCCACTGCAACACCGTTTGTCGCACCATCTCAGCAAACTGCCGCAAGTCAGCAATCCCCTGACAATCAATAAAAGCTTCATCAATAGAATACACCTCCATCCGCGGGCAGAGGTGTTTCAGCGTCTGCATCACGCGAGACGAGAGATCACCGTACAACTTAAAGTTGGAAGAGAATAAAGTCACCCGATGTTTTGCAACAATATCTTTCACCTTAAAGAGAGGCACCCCCATCGGAATCCCTAAAGCCTTCACCTCATTAGATCTCGAAATGATACAACCATCATTATTGGAAAGCACCATCACCGGTTTATTTTGCAGATCTGGCCGAAAAACCCGCTCGCAGGAGACAAAAAAGTTATTACAATCAACCAATGCAAACATTATACAGAGTGAATCACTGTTTTGACCACTCCCCAAACGCTAAACGCCATCTCATCGCGAATTTCAAGCGGCGGATAAGCGTCATTTTCGGGCATTAGATAAGTCCCGGTTTCATTTTTTATAAAGCGCTTGACTGTCAATTCTCCATTCACCGCCGCAATAATAATTGCTTTGTTTTTGACAGGCAAGGCGCGATCAACAATTAAAATATCACCTGAATGAATTCCCGCATTAATCATCGAATCACCACTTGCTCTCACAAAAAAAGTAGCCGCTGGATGGGCGATCAAGAGTTCATTTAAATCAAGGGCCATTTCTACATGATCTTCTGCTGGAGAAGGAAAACCAGCAGAAACAGAGTTAGAATAAAGAGGTAAAAAAACCTTCGTCTCTGCTGGGCGTAGACCTGCCATCATCGCAATACTTTCCCCTAGACTTTGTGCTCCCTCCTGCCTTACTTGCAGCAACTGCTGGGCCATTGATTCTGGCACCCGCATCGCCACCGTTTTCTCCCCATATCTTTTTTTACGGCCCGCGCCAGGCCTTGATCCACCCCGTGACATCTTATTCTCCTTGCTATATCTCCAAAGAACATGAAGATACCATTTTCTGCTTTCCTATCTATGGGTTCAATTTTAGACAAAAACGCCTTTATTCGCGTCGTTTTTTGCCTAAAATCTGGCCCCCTATCTCCTCGCCATAATGCCGGATCTTCAGGTTCTTTGGGGATAGAAAATTGAGCCGAAAAATTACTATTTTTTTTAATTTAGCACACTTTTGATTATTGTACAAATTCAAAAATGATCTGTTTAGTCCCAAAAACTAGATAGAGAATGTGTTCTTAAACTTTTATTAACATTATTTAAATTATACTACTAAGTACATAGATCTAAAACTGGGAAGATGTACAATGATTTACAAAATTATTACCATCGCCATGATTGCACTCTCTCTCAATGCACCCGCCGAAGCTTTTAGCCTGGGCAGCATCTTTAATAGAAATGATAGCTCCAACTCTTCTGGAGGTGGTGGTTTCAATTTGGTTTCTTTCACAGCCTCTCTTGGCTCAGCTATTAGCAACGGTGCAAAAGATCAAATCTGTAAACAGGGTGGTGTTTGTCGTAAATTTGAAGGTATACCTTGTGAGTTTTCCAAAGATCTTGTTTCTTCTTGCGCTATTATTTGCGGAGATAGACCAGACTTTATCGCCTCTACCTGTATCCGCAAATCCCAAAACAAATGGGGTCTCAACACCCAGACATGGACCTATAGAGATGGCGAACATGTGTCAGTGCACTTGAAACGCCAGTTAGAAAAGGGTCGTTTTGGCAATAATCCTGCCCAAATTAAATTTTTCGACTCTTTTTGTAGTCTAAAAGGCACGAGCTTAGTCCTTCCACTATTCAAGCAAGATATCCAAGAAGGTTGCCGCACCTTCAAAGGCGGCGGCAATGTACGACCCAACCAACAACAAGGATCAGGACAAGGCATTTCCTATAGCGCTCAACCACGGGTAGCGCCAAACAGGGCACAATCTTTCCCTCAAAATAGCCCCCAACAAAGAGGGCAATCCGCCTATCCTAATCAAGGGCAATTTGCTCAACCAATAAACAATCGCCTCCCAGAGCAAAATGTGCGTCCCATGAACAATCGCACCATAATCAATCACAACCCAGGGGTTTCTTCTCAAATATTGCAGCAACAACGTCAAAATTTAAAGCCTGTGCAAAACTCTCGTCTTTATGATGAGGTTCCAAACTATCGGAATCAGAACCAACAACAAATGCGCCCCATGAACAATCGCATTGCTCCACAAAACCAAGGGGGCTCTCCTCAACCACGTCAAAATTTAAAGCCAGCACAAAATTCTCGCCTTTATGATGAGGTTCCCGACTATCCAAATTACAAAAACCAACCTCAAGAAGATACGTATGCTGATCAAAGTGATGACAATCAAAATCAAAGCTATAACCATGAAGATATGTATGCTGGTCAAGGTGATGACTCTGAGAAAGACCAGTACTCTGCCCAAGATCCCTATAGCAGTCATGATCAAAATGATGACCACTCTTCTGATCATGACGACAGCACTCAAGGGGTTGGTGATGAGGAAGACCACTCTTATCAGCAAGGTGAGGAAGCGGATGCCTATAACGGCTATGAAAATTATGAAATTCCAGAGGAAGATCAAGAAGCTTACTAAGAATCAAAAAAACTTTTCCTAAAAGCACCCAATTGGGTGCTTTTTTTATGTTTGGAATTGGGGTATGGTGCCCCTAAATGAACTTTAATAAAACAATAAACTAATGGCCAAAGCAGCAATTAAATATGTCTGTCAAGAATGTGGCACCTGGCATCCTAAATGGGCTGGCAAGTGTGAAGGCTGCCATGCTTGGAACACCCTCGTAGAAGAAGTCGTCCAGTCAAAAAAGTCTGTCTTACCAACACAATTACAAACCCAATTTACCTCCATTAATGCGATGACAGAAGAATTGCCACGCCTTCTCACTAACCTTGGGGAATTTGATCGAGTTTGCGGCGGTGGCCTTGTCCCTGGCTCGGTCCTATTAGTAGGGGGAGACCCTGGCATTGGTAAATCGACTCTCCTTCTTCAGGTAGTGGCAGCTTACTCACACCATGGCGCTTGCGTCTATATTTCAGGGGAAGAGGCGGTATCTCAAGTCAGGATGCGTGCCAAACGCCTTAATGTAAGTCATGGCCCTGCCTTACAATTAGCCTCGGCTACCCATGTTCAAGAAATTATTCAAGCTATTGAATCTCATCCGGAAAAATTACAGATTGCTATTATCGACTCCATCCAAACCTTGACGAGCGAAGGAGTTGACTCCGCGCCCGGTACGGTTTCTCAAGTACGTGCCTGTACTTACGAGCTAATTAACATGGCAAAGAAGAAAAATATCACCGTCATCCTTGTGGGTCATGTCACCAAAGAAGGAGTGATTGCCGGTCCCCGCGTCCTTGAGCATATGGTGGATACGGTGTTGTATTTTGAAGGCGATCGCAACTATCACTATCGCATCTTACGCTCGGTTAAAAACCGCTTTGGTGCCACTGATGAAATCGGGGTGTTTGAGATGACCGGGATTGGGCTTCAAGAAGTTGTTAACCCGTCAGCCTTATTCTTAAGTCACCATGAATTCCCGGTGAGTGGTTCTGCGATTTTTGCAGGCATTGAAGGAACACGGCCTATTTTGATGGAAATCCAGGCGTTGACTGCACCTTCCTATCTGGCCACCCCTAGGCGCACATCGGTAGGTTGGGATTCAAGCCGCCTTTCAATGATTATTGCTGTGTTAGAGACACGCTGTGGTCTTTCTTTTGCCAATAAAGACGTTTATCTTAATATTGCCGGTGGTTTAAAAATTAATGAGCCGGCTGCTGACCTTGCCGTTGCCGCTGCGCTGGTGTCGGCGTTGACAAATACCCCTTCGCCTCCGCAAAGTGTCTTTTTTGGTGAAATTGGTTTATCTGGCGAAATTCGCCCGGTGCATCAAACGGATCTCCGTTTGAAAGAAAGTCAAAAGCTTGGTTTTGAAACAGGTTTTTTTGCCCAGCGGAGCAAAATCGTTGACGCTAAATCCACACTCTCTCAACAAAATTTGGGCTATGCAGTGGAATTATTGGACATTTATCGCAATCAGTCGCATATTGAAAACAAATGTATAGCGAGTTAATTTTATGAATTCGGTTGATATTGGTATTCTTGTTATTTTTGGCATCTCCTGTTTAGCTGGGTTTATGCGTGGCTTTACACGGGAGATTTTGGGCGTTTTTACGTGGGTAGGATCAGCTGTTGCAACCTATATAGCTGTTCCACTGCTGGGCGGTATTGCCAAAGGATATATTGCCAATCCGATGATTGCTGATGCTGTCACTGCTGTCGTTTTATTCATCTTCTTCTTAATTATTTTCAGTATTATAAGTGGTGCTTTAGCAAATTCTGTTAAACGCAGCAGCCTTGGTAGTGTGGATCATGCCCTTGGTGTTTCTTTTGGAATTGTTCGTGCTGTTGTGATTATTTGTGGGACTGAGATTATTTTAAGCACTTTTACCTTGCGCCCCAATCAGCCGGAAACTATTCAAAACGCCAGATTTATACCTATGATTCGCCACGGTGCCGATAGCTTAAGCTTATGGTTGCCTCATAAGGTGCGTGAGTTTATTACCACACAACAGGCAGAATCTGGCGCAAAAAACCCGCCGCACCACCCTCAAAATCCTCACGTTAAGTCTCTTGACGAAATTGTCTCAACGTCGCTTACAGATGTAGTGGCAGAAAAGATGATGCAGGGCCAACCAGAACATGTCAGAAAACTTCTACAACCCAAACAACAGCAGAGTCAGGCTGTCACAGCCCCTCAGGCGACACTCGCACCAAAACCTGAAGAAGATCGAGAAAAAACCGCTGAATCCTTAGCAAAATTGACCCCTCAGGCGATGGACCTCAAAGGCGCCGATGGAGATTACAATACACGTCAACGTCGCGACTTAGATCGGTTAGTGCAAATTAATCAGTAACCCTATTGATATTTACTGATCGCCTTTCACATCAAATAGTTAATAATTGCCCGACACAAAAGGGATGGGACAATCTCCTTCTCAGCAAAGAAATGGGGTTTAATTATAGTGATTTTAATTAGGTAAAGTGTAAGCTATAGAGAAATATGTAGGAAGCAATCTACCCCATTACAAGCCGAAACTTTCACATGGAGGGTGCAGCTGATCAAATCTGAATGTAATAAATCTATCTCACTGAACGCACATTCGGCATCAAGCAGCGTATCCTTCAATGAAGGAGCACCAAGATAAAAGGAAGACACAGATTGTTTTGATCTTTTCTGAACTCAGAGAGAGGGAAGAAAGCCCCAGACCGGAAGCCCAAAAGAGGCTTCTCCATATATTTTGGATATAAAATCCGCTACTCGTTTGGTAACTCTTTACCTTATCCAAAGAAACAGGTATTAAATGAGAAAGGCATCGTTAACTTTATGATTGGGTGACCAATGAAAATTAATAAAATTGTGTTCAGCACTTTATTTGGATCTACGCTTCTTGCTGGCTGTGATATGTTTACCTCCAAAGAACCATTGAGCGGCAAACGTGAAACTCTATTTTCCACAGATAGGTTTCTCAAAGCAGAAAACGGCATGAACACGGCTGCTGTTGATACTTCCAATGCCACAACCAATAAGGAGTGGACTGTGGCGGGCGGCAATCTGAATCACGCTCTCCCAATCTTAAACGCCCCGGCAGCGCCCAAAGAAGCATGGAAAACAAATATTGGCTCAGGTAACTCCTCAGAAAAACGCTTGATCTCCAACATTATTGTGGCGAATGATACTGTCTTTGGCATGGATACCCAAGGGAATGTGACCGCTATTAATAAACAAACAGGAACACAACTCTGGTCAGTAGAAACATCCCATGAAGGTCGTAGCAACGATACTTTAGGTGGTGGTATTGCTTACGGCGAAGATAAAATTTTTGTGACAACCTCCTTTGGTGATGTGATTGCCCTTGAAGCCAAAACCGGCAAAGAATTATGGCGTCAAATCTTAGTCACGCCTATGCGAATTGCCCCTATTGTCACCAATGGCCGCATTTTTGTTGTGACTATTGGCAATGAACTTCATGCACTTAGCACCAAAACTGGTGAATCTTTGTGGGCCCACGCAGGACTTCCTGAAGCAACCGGCCTTCTCGGTGGGGGCGTTCCAGCCGTTGAAAATAACTTGATTATTGTCCCCTATTCCTCTGGTGAGCTTTATGCGTTGCGAGTTGAAAACGGCTACTCCGTCTGGACAGATACGCTCAGCCCAACGATCTCAGCCGATTCCCTGTCAAGCATTAGTCACATTCGCGCCCGACCGATTATTTATCAAGACATCCTCTATGCGGTGAGCCATGGTGGTCGGATGGCAGCAATCGATGTCAACTCAGGGATTCGCTTGTGGCAAAAAGATATCAGCAGCGTCCGCACCCCTGCCATCATTGGTAACTATCTCTATCTCATCAGCATTAATAATGAGCTTGTTTGTTTAGACCGCCAAACTGGCGAGATTGTGTGGACGATAAGTTTGCCGATGTCAGATGGTAGCTCTAAAATTAACTGGGCGGGTCCTCTTGCCACTTCGCATGGCTTGCTTATTACCGGCTCCAATGGCGCAATGGACTTTTACTCTGCTAAGGATGGCAAAAAGCTTCACGGCATTCAAACAGGCCAGCATTTCTCGCTTTCTCCTATTGTGGTTGATAAGAAAATTTATACCCTCAACGATTCAGCTGACATTACTGCTTGGCATTAATTAATAGAAGAAAAATGAAAAAAATAGCTATCATCGGTCGACCTAACGTCGGCAAATCTACTCTCTTTAATCGTTTGGTTGGGCGTCGCATCGCCCTTGTCCACAATCAACCGGGAATGACACGTGACCGGCGTGAGGAACAAGCCACTCTTTATGGCCTTACCTTCCTCCTCACTGATACTGCGGGCTTGGCTGATCCAGATGACTCGTCTCTCACCAAAGCCATGTACCAACAAACCATGATGGCGGTTGAAGATGCAACGGTCGTGTTATTCGTCATCGATGCACGCGAAGGCTGTACTCCTTACGACCGTGAGCTTGCCAATGTCTTGCGTAAAGCAGGCAAACCGATTTTAGTGATCGCTAATAAATCTGAAGGCGGTCATGAGCAGTTTGGTATTGCTGAAGGAATCGGCCTCTCTTTGGGTGAAGTAATTCCTTTTTCCTCCGAACATGGCATTGGAATGGGTGATCTTTATCAGGCGCTTTGCCCTTATTTTGCAGATGAAATTGCAGAAGAAGAAACGGATGACTCTTTTGAAGAGGAGCCCGCAAAAGAAGAGTCAGAGCGGCCAAAAAAACCAATTCAGCTGGCGATTGTTGGTCGACCAAATGTAGGCAAATCGACACTCATTAACAAATTAATTGGCGAGAACCGTCTCTTGACCGCCGACATGCCTGGGGTGACACGCGATGCAATCAGCATTGATTGGACATATAAAGATACGCAAATCAAATTGATTGATACGGCGGGAATTCGCCGTCGCAGTAAAGTGACTGCTTCGCCTGAAAAATTGGCGATTCTCGATACAGATCGATCAATCCAATTTGCTGAGGTGGCTGTGTTGATGATTGACGCCACCTGCCCCTTTGAAAAGCAGGATCTAACAATTGCGCAAAACCTAACTTCTGAAGGCCGTGCGGTTGTGGTTGCCCTTAACAAATGGGATTTAGTTGACGATAAAACGGCGCTATTGAAAGAATTGCAAGAGACCATTGAAACTCATCTCTCCCAAATCAAAGGCGTTTCCTTAATCCCCATCTCAGCGGAAAAAGGCAAAAATCTTGACCGTCTGATGGATGCTGTTTTGGATATTTACCGTCTTTGGAACAAACGAATTTCCACCGGCCAACTCAACAAGTGGCTTGAATATGTTTTGACAGCGCATCCCACACCTGCTGTCAATGGTCGACGGATCAAAATTAAATATATGACACAAATAAAAACGAGACCCCCTACTTTTGCTTTATTTGCCTCCCAAGCCGACGAATTACCAACCTCTTACACTCGTTATTTGGTCAATAATTTGCGCAAAGATTTTGATTTACCTGGCGTGCCTATTCGCATCCAAATCAGAGGAAGCGCTAATCCTTATGATCCAAAGAAAAAGTAGTTATAACGTTCATGCTTTAATAGTTTGTCACCCTCGAGGGTGACGTATGGCCCGTGGCAATCTTCTGTCTCTATCCTTGAAGAGATTACCACGGAGCATCTGCTCCTCATGAATGAGGTGCAAGACAATATTCTGGCGGCTAGCAGCATCCTTAAGTTTGTTTAAATCTTCTATTGTTATAATTTTAAAGTTCTCAGGATTTTCTTTTTCTACTAGCTTCTCATTAATTGAAACAATTATCTCCCTATCTGTCTAAATCATTGATTGGATACTCACCTTTTTCAAATTCGGAATGGAGGAGATCAAATAGATGCTTTGGAAGGATTTCTCCATCATAGAGTATTGTCAGAACGTCTCCAAATTTAGTTTCCTCGGTGAAATTAAAGCATAGTGGCCCTGAGTATTTTCTAAGCTTTGGATCTATCTGTTTTAGTGCTTCTAATAATTGGCTATATTTTTTTTGAAGAGGCTCCGGATAAGATTCAAGAGAATTAAACGATATTAAAAACTTTGTCGTAACGATAGGAGGAGTGCAATTTATTGCAATATATTGGATGAAAGAGTTTTCTAATTTTGATGTTATTTCAATATCTAAGTCATATATATAATCCCAAGGATCTTCATGTGACTCATTAATAATCTCCCATGATTTTGGATCATTCAATACATCCCCACTAATTGGGGTTGAGTTATCTTCGATCTGCGTCGCCAAGGATTGGCTGGTCGTGCCTATTAACAAACTAAAATAAAATAAGAATTTATACATCTAAAAATCTCTCCTAGTTCAATAAAAATAAAGTCATGTATAATTACTAGGAACAATAGAAAACAGTTAGCGCAATTAATATTAAATTTCAATAAAAATTATAATATAATCTTTTTATACTAATTGTCAGAGTAGGACCACTGTCTCGGTCAGTAATTTTAGGTTTTGTCGCGTTTGTTATGGAAAATGAGACTAAAATGAAGGTGGAGAAAATTAGAGGCATAGACGCTAGTATTTTGAGTACATAACACAAATAATAATTCTTAATCTCTGTTCAGCTTTTTATTTTTCTTATAGAATTAATTTATTGATACTTTAAAAAAGTTATAGTTATGGCAGAAGAAACAAAGTTAGCCACAGGATCTTTGGGGACGGCAGAATCTATTATTATGGGCATCTCTGGCACAGCACCAGCATTTAGCGCTGCAGCCACAACAACTGCTCTTGTGGCTGCCGTTGGCATTCATTCGCCTAGCAGCATTCTCTACTGCGGTCTTATCATGTTTGGGGTAACGTTTTCGTTCATGTACCTTAACCGTATCTCTGCCAATGCGGGAGCATCCTATACCTGGATCAGCACAATTTTTAACAAAAACCTTGGTTTTTTTGCTGGCTGGTCACTTCTTGTGGCCTCTGCGCTTTTTATGGTCTCGGGTACGATTCCCGCAGCCACCTCAACGTTAGCACTTTTAAATCCACAAATGGTCAATGATCCTATGTGGGTGACTCTAATTGCTGCCGGATGGCTCACAATTATAAGTGCGATTATTTTAAAGGGAATAAGACCAACCAGCTATTTACAAGTTATCTTAACCATAATTGAAGTGAGTATTCTTATATTCATTATCATTGCTGCTTTTGTAACCTTTATCCAACAACCAGCTCATATTATTACCATTGAAACTTTCAATCCTTTCAATTTTTCCTTAGAGCTTTTTGCAAAAGGAGCTCTCATTTCTTTATTTTTCTTTTGGGGCTGGGATGTAACCATGAACCTCACTGAAGAGACTAAGAATCCAAATAGCGCTCCTGGCAAAGCAGCCTTGTGGTCAATGATTATCACTATCCTCTTGTTTGTTGCTTTTGTAATGTGTGCGCTGATTGCATTAACAGACCAAGAAATCCAACAGTCCGGCACAAACGTTCTCCTTCAAATTGCGAACAAAATTCTCCCCTCACCATGGGGAAATATAGCCTTAATCTGTGTCATTCTAAGCTCAATCGGCACTATTGAGACCTCTATTCTTCAATTCACCCGCACAATTTTTGCCACCTCAAGAGATGGAGCCCTTCACAAACGATGGAGCAAAGTCCACAATGTGTGGCAAACGCCTTGGACAGCGACACTTCTTATTTGGGCATTGGGAATGGTCTTTTTGATTGTTGCCTCTCAAGAACCCACGGTCAGCGCTATTATTGATATTTCGATTAATGTGATTAGTTTTCAAGTTGCTTTTTATTACAGTCTGTGTGGATTTGCCTGCGCCTGGTACTATCGCGCTGTTGTCCTCCAAGATTTTTCAAAGACACTTTTATTAATTATATGGCCCCTTATAAGTGCTTTTTCTCTTATCTCCATTGCAATTTACGGCGCCTTAAATAGCTTTGATAAAGAATCTATCCTTTTAGGAATTGGCGGTATAGCCATTGGGATCTTCCCGTTGGTGATGAATAGATATCTCATACCCAGGACTGTGTAATCCATTTATCGCTTAACGAGTTGTTAAGCCTAATGCACTATCTTCATGATATTAATAGAGATAAGAGGGGAAGATCTATGACACAGAAAGTTGCCTTAATTACCGGTTCAACCAGTGGAATTGGTCTAAGTATAGCCATGAGATTGGCGCAGAGTGGGCATAATATTATCCTCAACGGATTTGGGGATCCCCAAAAAATCCAGTGGACGGCTAACTCAATCGCAGAGATGTATAAGATTGAAGTTGTCCACTCGAATGCCGATATGACCAAACCTGATGAAATCGAAAAAATGATTCATATGGCGCAAAATAGTTTTGGAAGCCTTGATATTGTTGTCTGCAACGCAGGGGTTCAACATGTGGCGCCTATAGATGAATTCCCTCCTGAAAAATGGGATATGATCCTCGCGATTAATCTCACATCTGCTTTTCATGTTATTCATCATGCCCTCCCTCTTATGAAAGAAAAAAAGTGGGGCCGAATTATCAATATTGCCTCTGCCCATGCCCTTGTTGCCTCCCCTTTTAAATCTGCCTACGTTGCTGCAAAACATGGCTTAGCCGGTTTAACCAAAACCGTCGCCTTAGAAGTTGCAGAGCATGGCATTACCTGTAATGCTATTTGCCCAGGCTACGTTCAAACTCCTCTCGTTGATAACCAAATTCAAGATACTGCAAAGGCCCGTGGCATTTCCCCAGAAACAGTAATTCGCGACGTAATTTTGGGTAGCCAACCAACCAAAGAATTTGTTAAGGTGGAAGACATTGCAGAACTGGCTGCCTATCTTAGCAGTGACCATGCAGCTGCAATAACTGGAACGATGCTCTCCATTGATGGTGGTTGGACAGCTCATTAGAAAAATTGGGGGTTCTGATCGATGTTAATAAAAAAAATAGCTTTTACCGGATGGGTGTTGACAAGTAGTGTAACAGCGGCAGAAATAGACGGGCGTTTAGAAGAAATAAGATTTCAGAAAACTTCCTTAAAAACAATGATATATGGTGAAATAAACGATCCTGACAGGATATATAAGGCGATTTTAAACTCTCATAAAGCTGATAAAACAGCTTTTATTTTGGATGTGGATGGCACCCTTAGTAATGAAGACAATCCAGAAAATTTAGGTGAGAATCAAATTGTCACCGAACGTGGTCGGGCTGTTGAAAACCTGAGAAGATTAATGGAACAAGGTGCTTTGATTGTTTTTTGCAGCGCCTGGCATAAGTTAGATGAAACTATTAAACGATTGCGACAAATTGGCTTCACCGATGAGGATCTGAGTATCAGCGAAGAAGAGCAAGAGCAAACTCAAGCAGTCTCTCTAACGCATAATAAAACCATGTATATTATTAATTTCAAGAAACTTGGCAATGTCATTAGTGTCAAACACGAAAAACCATGGGAAAAGAAAACGTATTTCCGCAATAAAGCATTTTCTCTGATGTTTTTGCAGGAGGGAGGTTTGCCGGAACAAATTGAAACGATCTATTTTCTTGATGACAGTGCACAAAATCACGAAGTATTTATTAACGATATACTCACTTTTGATTTATACCCCAACATACAGATCTACAATTACTTACTCACAGAGCCAATACCTATAAAATAGTAGATTGCTCTTGGTCATTACTTTCTCGAGGCGCCTAACAGAGAGTTAAAAATCAAAGGACTCCCTCTGTCTGGCCTTCGAAAGTAATGAGTTCATAAGAAAAAATAAAGCCGTAACTGTTCCATAATCTTGAGAGTTTAATCTGATTTTTTCTTGCCACTCATATGATCATGCTCTAGCCACATTGCATTAAGAATTGCAAATAAACACGCAAACCCAAGTCCTAATACCCAACTAAAATACCACATTAAATTCTCCGCTTTATCTACTGCTTTTACAACTTGCCTGAGGGAGTTGCCTAATAACTATTCATGTCTTTATCAATTGATTCTGCCGTCACCGGACCTGCCAATACTTTATAGACCCAACGGGTATAAAGAAGAATAATTGGTAAGAACACAATCACTGCCAACAACATAATAAACAATGTCAGCTGACTTGAAGAGGCATCCCACACGGTCAAGCTGCTGGAGGTATGAATACTGGAAGGCAAAATAAAGGGAAACATACTAATGCCAACCGTAATAATCACTGTGGCAATCGCTAAACCATTTAAGACGAAAGCACTCTTAAGATATCTGAGAGAAGCGAGATACCAGGCGCTAATCACTGTCACATAGCACGAAAAAGGGACAAGCCATAAAAGGGGATAGGTGAAATAATTATTGATCCAAGCCCCAGTCAAAATGAGTGCTTCTTTAGAGAGGGGGTTTGAGGCCCCATCAACATGATAGCCAGGCAGCAATGTAAATCCCTGGAGTTGCCCCGCGGCATAAAGACCACCAATCGAAAAACAAATTAACCAGATTAAAGTTGTTAAAGGAAGAATGCTTAAAGCCCGACTGCCCATTTCTGGTTCAGTTTTAATGCTTAAATAGAGAGCGCCATGCTGTAAAAACATGGTAACACTTAAAATACCGCATAGAAGGGGAAAAGCACCCAGTAAATCAAAAAAGCTTCCTGTATAAAAACAACGTAAGTTTTCATCTAAAAAGAAAGGAACACCCTGCATCACATTGCCAACAGCGACACCAAAAATAAGAGAAGGAACAGTGCCGCTAATACATAAGCAGGTGTCCCACACTTGACGCCATGCGGGCAGCGAGAGTTTACTGCGGAATTTAAACCCCACAGGACGTAAAATCAACGCCCATAAAATCAGAAACATTGCCACATAAAAACCAGAAAAAGCAACAGCATATACAAATGGCCAAGCTGCAAAAATTGCGCCTCCACCAAGAATAAACCACACCTGGTTTCCTTCCCAGACAGGGCCAATAGTATTCAAAATAACACGGCGATCTGTATCTGTTTTTCCCACAAACGGCAGCAACATCGCTACACCAAGATCAAACCCGTCCATAATAGCAAATCCGCACAAAAGAACACCTAAAATCATCCACCAGATGACTCTTAAGGTTTCGTAATCTATTGGTACTATCATGCTTTCAGTATCCTATTCTTTATCGACGATTACCGGGCCCAATTTAACATAACGCACCATCAAGAATACATCTACAACAAGTAAAACTGTATAAAAGAGGATAAATCCAAATAGCGACATTGATACCTGTGCCGGTGACGTTGATGAAACCCCCAAGAAGGTAGGAAGAACCCCTTCAATAGCCCAAGGCTGTCTGCCATATTCCGCCACAATCCACCCCAATTCCATTGCAATCCATGGCAATGGCAAAGAACATACAGCCAGACGCAAAAACCATTTATACTTATCCAATTGACGCTTAGCGGAAAGATAAAAAGCATATCCAAAAAAGAGAATAAAAAAGAAACCAATCCCAACCATAATCCGAAATGACCAAAATAATACCGGGACATTGGGAATAATGGAGCTCGCCGCTTTATCAATCTCTTCTTGACCTGCTGCTGTGATATCTTCCATATAACGCTTTAGTAAAAAAGCATACCCAAGGTTTTGTTGATTTGCTTCGAAGGTAATTAAAGCTGTGTCACGTTCGTGTTGGTCTTTTGTTTTTTTGAGTATCTGCAAGGCTTTATACGCTTCCATTCCATTTTGAATACGTACTTTAGCATGTTCAACCAACTCCTTGATCCCGGGAATCGGTGTGTTAAACGACCTTGTTGCAATTATTCCAAGGGCCCAAGGAATTCTAACTTCATACTTAGTTGTCTGAGTCTTTACATCGGGAAAACCGATGAGAGTCAAGCCAGCAGGGGCTGATTCTGTTTCCCACATTGCCTCTATGGCCGCAATCTTCATCTTTTGGTTTTCTGTCAGCGCGTAGCCACTTTCATCCCCTAAAACAACAACAGAAAGAGCTGAGGCAAAACCAAAACTTGCCGCCACCGTCATGGAACGTTTAGCAATATCACGATACTTATTATGCAGAAGGTAAAACGCACTGATTGCCATGACAAACATAGATCCCGTCACATAGCCCGCGCTAATGGTGTGAACAAATTTTGACTGGGCCACTGGATTGAAAAACACCTCATAAAAAGAGGATAATTCCATTCGCATGGATTCCGGATTAAACTTGGCGCCAACTGGATTTTGCATCCAGGCATTAGCAATCAAAATCCACAGCGCCGAAAAATTAGTACCAAATGCGAGCATCCAAGTGGAGATCAAATGCCCCAATTTGGATAAACGATTCCAACCAAAAAAGAATAGTCCAATAAAGGTTGCTTCGAGAAAAAAAGCCATCAACCCTTCAATCGCCAGTGGGACGCCAAAGATGTCACCAACATAGTGAGCGTAATAAGCCCAATTCGTACCAAACTGAAACTCCATTGTAATTCCTGTCGCAACGCCCATGGCAAAATTAATACCAAAGAGCACCCCCCAGAACTTTGTCATCTGGCGCCAAATGTCCTTACCGGTCATTACATAAACACTCTCCATAATAGCCAGCAGCAACGATAAACCGATGGTGAGAGGCACAAAAAGAAAGTGGTAAAGCGCTGTTATAGCAAACTGAAGGCGTGATAAATCAACAACTAATTCCATGTTTGGTGGGATCCTATAAGCTGTTCAGAAATGCGCTGCGGCGTTATCTTAAATCGATGTTCTTTTGAGAAAAAGCAGTAATAAAGGGAGGTGATGGCGATAAGTTTAATCACCAACACAAAGCTAATTTGTCGAAAATATTGCCGCAAGAACGTTGTTTCACATTTAAAACCAATATTTTAAGCGTAACTTCTTTTTAATCCCCTGTCATGAAGAAAATTGTCGCAGCGCAAACCGTTAAAATTTGGTTTATTTATTAAGTATAAATACGCGACTACAATAAGGGCATTCAGTTTCCCCCGCCTGGCCCAAATTTAAATAAACCAGAGGATGGCCTCCACTCAAGCTATTTCCATTGCCATCACA
The DNA here is from genome assembly GCF_000757605.1 of Candidatus Paracaedibacter symbiosus. Taxonomy (GTDB): domain Bacteria; phylum Pseudomonadota; class Alphaproteobacteria; order Paracaedibacterales; family Paracaedibacteraceae; genus Paracaedibacter_A; species Paracaedibacter_A symbiosus. Next base: position 810,744 of record NZ_JQAK01000001.1, read on the forward strand.
ATTGACAATAGTTTCATCCACGTATCGAATCTCTTGCGTCATATTTAACTCCAACTTTATTTAAATATACTCATCATAATTGGAAATGCGGATTTATACCATCAAGATTTGAGGGGACGCTGGGCTAATTCACCCATCCTTCTTTCCTAGAAGGTTTTATTTTAACGCCGCTATACTCGAAAAGTTAATATTTTCTGAGCTAAATTGAGGATAATTCCTGTCTGCTCTTGCACGATAGTCAAATCAGATTTACGCTATATTTAGTAAGATTTAAATTATAGCGGGCACCATGACAGCGTCAGCACAAAAACAAGCAGAAAAATCCTCCCATCACTCAGCAACGACGATCCCCTGGGAAGACCCCCTTTTACTGGACGATCAATTAGATGCGGAAGAGCGTCTTATCCGTGACACTGCCCGCACTTATTCCCAAGAAAAGTTAATACCGAGGATTATTGAAGCTACTCGAAACAGCTACTTTGACCGCGAGATCATGCGAGAAATGGGGAGACTGGGCCTCTTGGGCATGACGATTCAAGGGTATGGGTGCACCGGTGCCAGCTATGTTAGTTATGGACTCGTTGCCCGAGAAGTAGAACGTGTTGACTCCGGTTATAGATCAGCGATGAGTGTCCAATCTTCTTTGGTTATGCATCCCATTTATGCTTATGGCAGTGAGGAGCAAAAACAACGCTACCTTCCCGGTCTTGCCAGTGGTGAGCTAATTGGCTGCTTTGGTTTGACTGAACCCGATTCAGGGTCGGATCCGGCGAGTATGCGCACGCGGGCCAAAAAAGTCGCCGGCGGCTATATCCTCCATGGCTCTAAAATGTGGATTACCAATTCCCCCATTGCTGATGTGTTTGTTGTCTGGGCAAAGTGTGATAACGACCGTATCCGCGGTTTCGTTTTGGAAAAAGGAATGAAAGGACTGTCCGCTCCTGAAATTATTGGCAAGATGTCGCTCAAAGCTTCCATTACGGGCGAGATTGTAATGGATAATGTCTCCGTTCCTGAATCTGCACTTCTGCCCCAGGTGGAGGGGCTCAAGGGGCCATTTGGTTGTCTGAATAATGCCCGTTACGGTATTGCGTGGGGTGCATTGGGAGCTGCTGAATTCTGTTGGCAAGCTGCCCGCAGCTATGCTATAGAGCGTCTCCAATTCAATAAACCTCTCGCCGCTAACCAGTTAATTCAAAAAAGTTAGCTGATATGCAAACAGATATTGCCCTCGCTTTGCAAGGATGTCTGCGTGTAGGCCGGTTGAAGGGCCAAGGATATGCAGCCACTGATGCAATTTCGTTGATCAAACGAAATTCTTGCCTTAAAGCGCGAGACATTGCCCGAGAGGCACGCGATATTCATGGTGGTAATGGCATCGTTGATGAATATCACGTTATCCGCCATATGATCAATCTCGAGACAGTCACAACCTATGAAGGAACCCACGACGTCCATGCATTGATCTTAGGTCGCTATCAAACAGGTATCGCCGCCTTTTAAGAATAAAGAGGGGGCCCGCTCCCCTCCTCATCAACAGATCTCTCACCAATGTCTTCGTGCCAGATAGTTGGGTTTTCCTGAATAAAAGAACGCATCATGGCAATGGTTTCAATATCATTTATGACCATTACGTCAACGCCGCGGGATTTGAGAAGCTCTTCTTCTCCTGTAAAATTAAGGTTTTCACTTATCACAACACGCGGGATTTTATACAACAAAACAGTGCCACTACACATAATGCAGGGTGACAGAGTCGTGTAGAGAGTTGACTCGGCGTAAACCTCTGCAGGGAGTCTGCCAGCGCGCTCTAGACAATCAGTTTCACCATGACGAATCACACTCCCTGACTGGATTCGTTGATTATGTCCTCGACCAATAATTTGGCCCTTATGAACTAAGACAGACAGCACCGATAGGAATCCCCCCTTCAGCTAAACCAATCTTGGCTTCGGTTAATGCTTCTTGGTAAAATTCTTTGTCTTCAACTGCCATTATTATTGGGATCCTATTGCTTTTAAGATTGCATCAGCATGACCTGGTACTTTTACTTTTGACCAGATTTTTTGAATAACACCAGTTGCATCAATTAAAAATGTTGTGCGTTCAATGCCAAAGTATTTGCGACCATACATGGATTTTTCAACCCACACGCCATAACTTTGGCACACTTCACCTGATTCATCAGACAATAGAGGAAAGGTCAGTTCATATTTGTCACGAAATTTTTGATGCGACTTCACAGAATCTCGGGAGATCCCCAACACAGCTGCATTAATGCCAGCAAAATTTGGCAGCATATCGCGAAATTGACAAGCCTCAGCCGTGCAGCCCGAGGTATCATCTTTGGGGTAAAAATAAATAATAAGGTTTTTTCCCCGAAAATTTTTTAAAGACACGGTGGTTTCAGTGTCGGAAGGCAAAGTAAATTCTGGGGCATTGGCACCAACTTCTAATTTCATGATTCTCTCTTTCTTAAAATTTATAGCCGTTTGCCCACTATCCCCCAAAGACTTGAAGAGATATGCAGATGGGGATATTAGTGATCGCACTATTTGGCATTTGAATCAATTATACATCAATGAGTACTTAAAAAGCAAAAACCCTCCACTGAGGAAGGTTTTTGCTTAAGTATAAATCACCTTATAATCAAGGTCAAAAACGAGTAAAAATCTACTCAGCTTTTTTTCCTTCTTCAGCTTTATGTTCTGCCTTGTGTTCAGCTTTTACCTCAGGGGATGCTTCTTTTTTTGCTTCATCAGCTTTGTGTTCTGCTGCTGATTGGTCTTTACCTTCGTGAGGTTTGTTATCACAACCAACAACCGCTGCACCCATCGCCAACATCAATAAAATTCTTTTCATTTTAACACTCCATCCATTATCATACAGTAGTAATACATTACAACTCTCATTATAACTAACATAATTAAAAATTTTGTTAACTTTTTAAATTTTTATAAAGGCGTCCCCGTTTCTTGTTACAACGTTATTTAAAATTCAGCTTTTTCGCCTTTTCTCTCATAATAGTAACTGCTATTGCGGGTCTAAAAGTTGTTCAATCTCCTTGGGGACAACAAAAAATTCTGGATGCGGTAATCCAAATTATCGCTGTAAATACACCATTTAAAGATTCTAAGATTTCATACTCACAAATCACATGGGGGGGATTTAGACATCCATTGTCGCTCTCATTGAAAAATTTTGAGGTTAAGTTTTGTATACCTACTTCACATACCGATAATTTTAAGGATTTTTTAGGTGAAAATGGGGGAAGGTTTCACTGGAATAGCCCCTCTCCTTCGAGAAAGTGGGGGAAATTCTCAATCAAAAAGGGCCAACATGAATGGGGTGAGAGTAGGTGTACAGAGTCAAATGATGCGCATGAGGCAACTCTGTCCATTGAAAGACTGTATCTAAGCTGGTCATGGGGTGGTTTTTTGCATAAGCATTTCAACCCTTCAAAACTGATTATCGAGAATAGCAACTTCCAATATCAGAAAAAAACAATTGCAACCGCCAATCTAACCATTCAGTTACACACCGATGAAAAAAACTTCATCCTCCACCATTTGAGCCTAAACCCAAAAAATCTGGCGAATTTCACCCTATGTCCTGACAATTTAAAAGAAGCTCTAGCAACCATACATCTTCCTTTGAAAATTACTGGCAAATTAGATCTCAAAAAAAACCAGCTAAGTTGTTTTGAGCTTAATATGGCATCAGACGGGGGAGATTTTACTCTCCTCCCCTACTTTCCAACAATCATTTCTCCCAAAGATTTGTCCCTCTCCTTATTTAAGAATACAGAACCGAATACTCTGAACCTAGCTTTTAAAACCACCGTCGGTATGTCAGAGTTAAATACTCAAGCACAGCTCATCTTTCCAGAATCATTGACTGATCTTTGGGTAGAGGGAGGTAAAATTGAAATCAAACTTTTAGGGAATGTTACAGAAATACCTTTCGACAATCTCGCCACACTTTGGCCTGTAGGTCTTGCTCCCAAACCCCGCCACTGGGTAACAACCAACCTTTCTCACGGAGCAGTAAAGGGCACGATCAAGAGTGATTTTGTCGTTGCCCTCGCCCCCAAGGGACAAATATCCGATGTCATTATTCAGGACATATCCGGTGATTTATATCCCGTAGATGTAACTGTCAATTATCTGGGAAATTTACCTCCAGTAAGGGGTACGTCTGGACACTGTTATTACACAAAACAGCAATTGATTATCGAGAATATTGTTGGCACGGTGAATGGTCTTCACCTCTCCCAGGGTCACATTATTATTGATGATCTTCATAAAAATGATCAACATATTCAAATTGTGACTGATCTTTTGGGTGATGTGAGCCAAGCATTTGAAATTATTTCTGCCAAACCTTTATTGCTGTTACAAAAGCTTGGTCTTTCTTTAAATCAGCCTCAAGGATTGATGGCAACCCGTGTCTTACTAAAATTCCCTCTTGAGTCTGGCCTCACCATTGATCAAGTGCAGGTGGAAGCTCAATCTCATCTCTCGAATGCAAAGGTGATTCTGGAAGATGTTATCGCCGGACAATCGATTAACCTTTCTAAAGGGGGTTTGGAAATTGCTGTAGACAATGATCATTTATATCTCTCAGGAGAAGCGGAGTTGAATGCTATGCCGGCAACCCTTGAGTGGACTGAGAACTTTAATAATGTAAAAGCACCCTTTGCACGCAAGCTTAGTTTGGCAGTCAAGAAAGACTTTAAGGCCAAAAATGAAGATTTCTCACCCATCATAGGGGAGGTGCCTATTGAACTTATTTATACAAAAGACCAGCAAAATAAAATCGCCTTAAGCTTGACCACATCACTGAAGAGCGCGCGCTTAAGTTTACCTTGGTTTAGCTATCACAAAAATGAACAAGAACCTGCTTCACTTTATCTGGAAGCAAAAAGCACTGACACCGCCGATGAACTTATGTTTAGCCATGGGCGCCTAACAGGTAAAGACTTAAATGCTGAGATTTTTGGCACCTGGGGCGCTGCTTTATCTAAACTTACTCTCTCAAAAGTGCGAATTGGTGAAATGCAGGGAAACTTTAGTGCAATACGTCACAACGATCGCCTAAAACTCGAGGGATCTATTAATGAATTTGATGTTTTCACCCTCTTTAATGAGTTACCTTTGGTTGATGACAAACCAGAAACGCCCTCTCAACTTGATGCGGATATTCGTCTGACCATTGGTAATCTTATCTTCTCAGATTCCTATGCCGTTAAAAAAGCAGCTTTCACTCTCCAACTCACTAATGGTAATTTACAAACAATCAACATTAAGGATAAGGCTGATGAATTCAATTTCACCTTAACACCTGAAGAAAATGGCATCCAACATTTTAACCTTGAATCCACGAATGCGGCAGAGCTCCTAGAATTACTAACACCTGGAAATGACTTAAGTGGCGGCAAAATCAATTTTGTTGGGCAACGCCGAAAAGTAGAAGGCTATTCTCATCTGAAGGGGGAGATTGATATTAAAGGTCTAACTGTTCATGAAGCCCCTACTCTGGCAAAAATTTTATCATTATCGTCATTAGAAGGGATTATGCGTACTCTTTCAGGGGATGGATTAAAGTTTGATCATGGCCATGCCCATCTTAGCTGGAAAAAAGGGGAAATATTGCTGGACAATGCTTATGTGATAGGCACTGCTTTAGGCCTTACCTTTACAGGGATGATCGTTGGGGAGAGCATCCATTTTACGGGGGAAGTCATTCCTTTTTACGCGCTCAATAATATTTTAAGTAGGATCCCCTTGATGGGACAAATCTTAAGCGGCAACTCAGAACATGCCATCTTCTCCACTCCTTTTGCCCTTTCTGGCAACAGAAGTAATCCGAATATTCATGTCCAACCACTCACAACTTTAGCACCAGGAGGGATGCGCCGCATGCTAGAAATAGGGGTTGAGAAAGGCCAACCCCATCAGTCGCAAGCACCTGGAAATGAAGGGCGAGAGAACTTTATCATCGCTTCATAAGCCCCTAAAGGAAATTGAAATTGCTGATCTGCTTTTTCCCAATTAGCCTTGAAGGTCATCGGCTTTCCCTTTAGAAAGAGATATGATTTATTCAATTATCACTCAGCTTAAATCTCATATATTTAAGGTGATTAACCCCTTGAAGATGAGCATAAGTTCGAGATATTTTTAGCCGAATTTAAACTCATTATCGGCTAAAAATCAACTCACGTCATGATAGAAAATACTTACACTTGAGCCAACGCTTCCTCATCCGCTTTAGCAGGTTGCGACTGCACTAAACGAATCATCTTAAATAAGCGATGGCAGACAAGGGCAAACCCCCCATTTCCCATCACATTGGCGCCTGTAAACAATGAATCCTGTAAGATATAAATTGTCGCTACTAAGCCTGTCATTTCCGGCGTCAGCCCAAGATGAGTTTGTAATGTTGGCAGCAATACTAAGACTCCCCCACCAGGAATGGCTGCCGTAGAAAACTTAGCCATACAGAAATAGGCGGCAAAAATCATATATTCTTCGATACCTGGCATCGGAAGGCCACCCAATTGCAAAATCGCCAGACCAATCAAGGGAATCCCCAAAGCATCTCCTAGCAAATGAATATTCACAGTTGTTGGAATCACCAGCTGAGTAAAGCCAGCATCTTGGACATTCTGTTCGGTAGCAGTAAGTGTTACCGGCATGCTCGCAGCACTCGACATTGTTGAAAAACCTGTTAAGCCTGCGGGTAACATCGTGCGAATACTGGCAATAAATTGCTTGGGCTTAAACCCTTCGGCCAGCGCATAAACAAAGGTGATATAGACCACCAATAACAAACAAACAACCAAAAAGATCTGCCCGTAATTGGTGAATAATGTCACAAGGCTGCCTTCTGCCTGCATTTTTAAAACAAAACCAAAAACATACACTGGCAAGAATGGAATAAATCCTTTGCGCAAAAATAAAGTAACATAATCACGCAAATTTAATGCCAGATCTTTAGCCTGAGAGAGTTTATAAAAGCTAAACAATAAGCCATACCCCATCCCTATCATCAGGGCATGACTGGGCTCAAGAAGCTTCGGCAATGGCAAGGTGAACAGGGGAGTAATGCCATCTTGGACGACGGTTAAATCAATCACTTTCCCTGCCGTGAGCCATGGAAGAACTAATTGCCCCACACAATAAGAACTAAAAACGGCTGTGATATTGGATAGACACACCATCAACATCACACAAATAAGGAGTAAAGGTGCCCGCTGCTCAAGAGATAAAATGGCTGAGGCAATATAAGTAACGATAACAAACGGCAAGATCATCATCAAAATATCTTTAATGGCACAGCTCAAACTAAAAAACAGCTGCACGACAGAAAAATCTAGATGGGTTCCGATCAACAAGGCGATGACAACACACACAACAAGTTGAACTGGTAAGCTTTTAAGCATTTTTACACTCCTTCAAGAGTGAGGTAAACATTATTTAATTAGAATTCAAGAAACAAATAGAGATATTACCGCCTTTTGGCGGAGGTAGTTTGGGAGGAAATAGTCAAGAAAAATACTTTCATCATACTTCTAGCTATTCAATATCTCCCAACTAAAGTCAAGAAAAAAGATCTAAGCAACCTCAATTCGATACAAGAAAATAGGCAAATACTCTATTTGCCTTATTCACTTATCAGTGAAACCCCTCACTTTAAGGTATGGCAATCTCTTTCAGGCGCTTGAACTTACGTCAATTCTGCAACGGCTGCTGCAATACGCCTAATGGCTTGACTCAAAATTTCTTTTGAGGTGGCGTACGAAATGCGAAAGTATGGGGAGAGCCCAAAGGCGGCACCACTGACAGCAGCTATGTTGGCATGTTCTAATAAATAGGTTGTAAAGTCATTATCGGATTCAATGGTTGAACCTTGGGGTGTTATTTTGCCAATGATTCCACTGCAGTTAATGTAAAGATAAAAGGCCCCGCTCGCTTTGCGGGCAGATAACCCTTCAATCTTATTGATTTCGGCATGGAAGAAATCACGCCTGGCAGCAAACTCAGTTTTCCAAGCTTTCAAAAAACCAAGATCAGATGACAACGCATCAATGGTAGCCGCTTGAGCAATGCTGCAGGCATTTGAAGTACTTTGAGATTGGAGCATTGTCATTGCTTTAATAAGTTCTTTGGGACCTGCGCCATATCCAATACGCCATCCCGTCATGGAATATGATTTAGAAACACCATTAACGACAAGGATTCTGGATCTCAACCCGGGCACAAGAGAAGCAATTGTGTAAAAAGGCTTTTCATCATAGACAAGATACTCATAAATATCATCAGACATTACATAAACATGGGGATGCTTTAAAAGCACCTCACCAAGAGCCATCAACTCCTCTTTACTATAGAGCTCACCAGTTGGATTGGAAGGTGAGTTCAAAATCAACCACTTTGTTTTGGGAGTAATTACCTCATCCAACTGGGAGGGAGTCAGTTTAAAACCATTCGCCTCTATGCATTCAACAAACACAGGTTTGCCGCCAAAAAGAGCTGTCATGTCAGGATAAGAAACCCAATAAGGCGCCGGAATAATAACTTCGTCACCTTGTTCTATTGTCGCCATCAAAGCATTAAAGATCACCTGTTTACCACCGGTGGAGACCATTAATTGTTCAGGCTCATAGCTGAGTTGATTATCTCTCAAAAATTTCTGCTGAATTGCTTTTTTTAATGCCGGCATTCCATCAACCGCGGTATATTTTGTCATCCCTTTGGCCATCGCTGCGGTGGCAGCTTGCTTGATAAAATCGGGCGTGTCAAAGTCTGGCTCACCAGCGCTCAGATTGATAATATCGATTCCCCTGGCTTTCATTTGTGCAGCTTTTGCACTCATCGCGAGAGTGGGGGAGGGTTTTATGAAGGACAGACGTTTGGCAAGCATTTCTTGTTCAACTCCGAGATAGATAGTTTTTTCTTGAGTTTTTAGCATTTTATTTAGATGTGGGAAAGAAAATTTGCTATACTTTCATTCAAAGCTTCATTTTTTATTGTTTATTAGGCTCTACAAAATATGATGAAAGAAATGGCATATGTTGAGAGTCTCTGAATTACGGATCCTCAATCAATAATATCCCCACAATACCTAAAGAAGCCGGTTTCTGGCACCTGCAGATATTGGGAGCACAATACTGTTTATTTAACAAGGGAGTGACACTATGTCCTCAAAAACACTAGGAGCTGCCTGCCTGGTAGCGGGAACAACGATTGGCGCTGGAATGTTAGCGCTCCCGTTAACTATCTCGGCCCTTGGGCTTGTCGGTGGCACAGCTGCGATGGTCATTATTTGGCTAACGATGTATCTGGCTGGCCTTTACGGCCTAGAGCTCAATCTGCGTGCAGGCAAAGGATTAACACTTGGGGGGTTAGGACAATTTTTTAGCGGCCCCATCGCTAGAATTCTAGGTGATGCAAGTCTCGTCATTTTAACTTACGCTCTGATGGCAGCTTATTTATTTGGCGGCGCCTCTTTACTCGAGACATTTTTAAATCAGTATACTGCCGCTAACACCTTCCATGCCTTCTCACCCCTTGCCATGATTGTTGTTACCATTGTTTTGATTTTGATGGGAAATTTACGTTGGGTTGATCACCATAATCGTTTTTTATTTTTGATAATGTTAGCCGCAATGATAACTTTGATTTTAGGGTTGGGAAGCGCATTATACGACGTTAATCTTACTGCAATGACTTCCCATTGGCAAGAAGCATCCGTGTGGCAGGTGGCAATCCCCGTTCTCTTCACATCATTTGGGTATCACATCATTCAAAATACAATGGTTATTTACTGCGACTATAATGCTAATGCTCTTAAAAAAGCTTTCTTTTGGGGAAGTCTAATGCCCCTTGTTGCTTATGTTGCCTGGGTATTAGTCACCCTTATCATTCTCTATCTGAGGGCGCCGGTGTTTTACCAAATTCTCATTACTCAAAAAGCAGAGCTAGGCCAGCTCATGCAGGCTTTGAGCGAGGCAACAGGACATTCTTGGTTACAGCCAGTCAGCTGGATTGTGGGTCTCCTTGCCATTTTGACGTCCGCAGTTGGGGTGGGCCTTGCAATCATTAGTTTTTGGGAACAACACTTGCCAGAAAGAGCAGCAAAACGCCCATTTATACTTGTGCTTGCTCTCATCCCTCCTCTCCTTATAGGGCTTTTCACGCCAGGCGTATTTATTCGAGCTCTGGGCTTTGCCGGCTTGATCTTGACGATAATTGCCATTTTCTTACCCATTTATTTATTGAGAGAATCGGATAAACAGACCGCTAATTCCTATCCATCTCATTCACTCCAAGCAAAAATGAGCAATACAGAACCTACATACTTTTTTTATTCAATCACAACGTCGAAGTTTTTGCGGACTCTTGTCTTCGTTATAGGGAGTGGGGTAGTTGTGTGTGAAGTTTGTAATATCTGTGGGTTTTAATCCATTATTTATAGTGAATGCAGTTGGAAAGAGCTTCCGCGAATATAGCAATCTCCTTCTTGCACTCGCCCTTGGACTTAACTCAAGGGCTCTTGTCCAAGATATAGCCAACTCCACTTGGACAAGGGGGAGGCAGGGAGGGGGGCAAGAGAAAGGCTTCACACCTTATTCGACGGCCCAAAATGGCGGGACTGTCTAAAGTTTGAAATATGGGTAAAACTAATTAATAAAATGATTTCAACCCTGACTCTGTGAGAAGAACACCACGAATCACCTGGCCATCCGCTCCTAAAAGCTTTGTGTTATTACCATTCAAAGTGATTTTAAGGCCACCTGCATTCCCGGTGTTGAGGGTATGAATACCGTTTGTTGGCACTTTATAAGTATCGCCTGCATGCATAAGGCGAACATACACCGTCTTTTCAGAACCATCTAGGATCTGCACCCATGTATCTTTTACCGCCGTTAACATCACATCATTCTCCGATATTGACATAGAGCTTTCATCAAGAGCTGAGGTAGGTATTTGGGGTGATTCAGGAACTGAGGATGCTGTTTTCATGGCTGGCATCTCAGGAGTAGTTAGGTGCGATGAATCAAGATGAGGCGCAAGCGGTTGCTCTTCTTTCTCTATCTCGGCTGTAGCTGGTGCCTCCAAACTTTCTAAAGAAACACCTGGGTCAAGTCGTTCAACGTCGGGTACAGTGTTATTCTCTGACAAGGTTTCTTGGACAACAGCTGTCCCTCTCTTATCTGAATGATGAATTATATAAGCGAAAATGCTAAAGACAAGAACACCGACAAGCGAAAGGTATAAGATTTTTTTATTAGGATGACGCTGATATTCGGTGGGAGTAACGTATGTGTTATTTGCATAACTAACTTGTACATCTTGTTCGTGTAATCCAGTGCGCCGTAGAATTTCTACAGTATCTAATCCCAGAAAGCTCGCATAGCTTTTAATGAAGCCGACTTTGTAAATCTCTCCAGGAAGACTCTCTAAAGCACCCTCTTCGATAGCTTTAATGTAAACTTGTCTAATCTTTGTCTCAACAGCAACTTCAGCAATCGTTAAGCGTTTTTCTTCGCGGGTTTCTCTCAAAAGCCGGCCAATAGAATAGATTTCGTTGTCGTCAGTTTCTGTTTGAGATTGTATTTCATGTGCCTGATTGTTTGGCCCCATACAATTCCCCGATTACACCTTAAGATATGATATATTCTATATAAAACAGGATTTTAAAAACAATTCAACTTAAAAAGTTTATACAAAATGTGAAATTATTGAAATTTTTCTATTTTTCTAAAGGGGTCACAATTAAGATAACCCCCTCGACGCGGATAACGGTTATTTTTTCCCCTGCAGCTAAGTCGGGCCCGTGAACAATCCACTTGGAATCTCCAATACTCACTTGCGCTTTTCCTTGAAAAATAGGCTCTTCCAAAACAAGTTCCCGACCAATTAACTGCGCTCCCCTTTGATTTAAACCCGTTTGTGCTGACTTCTCATGAGAACGCGTCAAAAATTTACGGCTTCCCCCTATCAGCAAAATTGCTAAGGCAGCAAAAAGAATTACTTGGCCAATAGGAGTAAGCGGCAATAAGTATACAAGCCCGCCTGTCATGAGGGCCGCGACCCCTATCCATAAAAAATAGGCTCCTAAAGTCAACAACTCTACTCCAAGGAATGCTAGCCCAAGAATCAACCAATGCCAAAATTCAAGCGGCATCCAAACTGTTAAATCCATGACTTACTTTCCCTTTTTTGAGTGGTCTTCATGGGAGTGGAATGCCTCTTTAGTAAGCTCCGCAATGCCGGCAATAGTCCCCAATATCCCTGTGGTTTCCATTGGCATCAGCACAAGCTTTTGATTAGGGGATTCCGCCAAAGATTTAAATGCCTCCACATACTTTTGCGCTACGAAATAATTGATTGCCTGGGTGGAACCTTGAGCAATCGCTTGCGAGACAACTGTTGTTGCTTGCGCCTCTGCTGTGGCCAATCTCTCGCGCGCTTCTGCATCACGATTTGCCGATTCTTTTCTGGCCTCTGCCTCAAGAATCATTGATTGCTTGACGCCTTCTGCCTTTAAAATCTTGGATTGTCTATCCCCTTCAGCAGCCAAAATAGCTGCCTGACGTTCCCCTTCTGCTTCTAAAATCAACGCCCGTTTCTCGCGTTCTGCTTTCATCTGGCGGCCCATCGAATCCACCAAATCTCGGGGTGGCTTTATATCTTTAATTTCGATACGAGTCACTTTCGTACCCCAAGGACTTGTTGCTTCGTCCACAACACTCAACAATCGTGCATTAATCACTTCACGATGCGATAATAATTCATCAAGATCCATTGACCCCATAACCGTACGGATATTTGTCATCGTCAAGTTTAAAATTGCTTGCTCTAAATTCGAGACTTCATAGGCGGATTTGGCAGCATCTAATACCTGATAAAAGACAATGCCGTCCACTGTCACAGCCGCATTGTCTTTCGTAATCACATCTTGAGAAGGCACTTGCATGACGCTTTCCATCATATTTACCTTTGCCCCAATCTGATCAACAAACGGAATGATCATATGAAATCCAGGAGCCATCGTATGGGTATAACGACCAAATCGCTCCACCGTATATTCAAAACCTTGCGGAACTGTCTTAATGGTTGAATAGACAATAAAAACCACCAATAAAACGATAAGAGATAAAACTATTTCAGTCATCTGAAACCCCCGAGGAGAAATGCTTATAATGTTATATAAAAATATTTACTTTCGTATCAGTAAAGTGATTTAATTGACTTTAATATTAGAATGCAAGTATTAAAATAAAGTAAATATATACCAAAACAACCTGAAGAGACCAGATTATGGCCAGCAGAGTTGACGTCATTTTTGTTTGGACACAACGCCCATAAAAGGCGATCCTTTAAGAAGTGCCCAAATAAAAGTAAGTTCCAGATTGTTGTGAATTTATCAAAACTTAGATAGAGCCAACACAACCTCCGTGGCGCAATTAAGAATCGGCAGCTTCAAATATTTTAGGTATCATAGTATGTTTTTTCTCAAGAGTCTGACACATGAATTTGTTTACAGTATTTCACCAAAAAGTGATCCAAATCCTTAACAAGCTACAAAAAAATGGCGCGTTACCAAATGACCTCTCTTTCCAGAAGGTGACTGTTGAATCTCCCAAAGAGTCAAGTTTTGGTGATTTTTCTACGAATGCCGCCATGGTTTTGGCGGGACCATCAGGGAAAAAACCGCGTGAGCTTGCTGATCTCATCGTGGCAGAATTAACGGCGCTGCCTGAAATTACAACCGCTAGCGTAGCTGGGCCAGGGTTTATTAATTTTAGCCTTAATTCAGATATTTGGCGCGACCAAATCAAAGTGATTTTAAAAGAGGGTCTCGAATATGGAGCCAATGATCTTGGCCAAAGCATGCCTGTTAACGTTGAATATGTCTCCGCTAATCCAACTGGCCCAATGCATGCAGGCCATGGACGCAACGCCGTGTTTGGAGATGCGATTGCTGCTTTACTAGAAAAAAGCGGCTATAAAGTCACGCGGGAATATTATATTAATGACGCTGGAAGTCAGACGGAAATCCTTGCTAGATCTGCTTATTTGCGTTATCTGCAGAGTCTTGGCCAGATCATTGATGAATCTCGCTTTGAAGGGTTATATCCCAGTGATTATTTGATCGAAGTGGGTAGCAAGCTTGCGCAAGAATTTGGAAAGCGCTTTGCCGATGCCGACGAGAGCCTCTGGCTAGAGCCTATCCGGCAATTCACTTTAGTCGCCATGATGCAACTGATCCAAAATGACCTTGCCAAAATTGGCATCACCATGGATGTCTACAGCTCAGAACAAGCCATTGTGGAACGGGGTGAAATTGAAGAGGTACTCAAGACTCTTGAGTCGAAAGGTGACATCTATGAAGGGGTTTTAGAAAAACCAAAAGGCCATGATGTGGATGATTGGGAGCCACGTCCGCAAACACTTTTCCGAGCCACTGATTACGGTGATGATGTAGATCGCCCCTTGAAAAAATCCAATGGTAGCTGGACTTATTTTGCCACTGACATTGCCTATCACTATGACAAATATAAGCGTGGCTTTAAAAGCTTAATTGATGTTTTAGGCGCGGATCATGGTGGCTATATTAAACGAATTCAAGCAGCAACAAAGGCTATCACCAATGGCGAAGCTGCCGTTGAGGTCAAAGTCTGTCAGCTGGTCAACTTTTTAGAAAACGGCCAACCAGTCAAGATGTCTAAACGGGCAGGCACGTTTATTAAACTTAGCGATATTGTTGATAAAGTTGGTAAAGATGTCACGCGCTTTATCATGCTGACACGTCGGCAAGACATGACCATTGACTTTGACTTAGTAAAAGTCTTAGAACAATCAAAGGACAACCCTGTTTTTTATGTACAATACGCCCATGCCAGAGCGCATTCCGTTTTGCGTCATGGACAAAACTTGTTTGGTACCTTAGAGAACTTGGAAAAAGCAAATATTGCCTTACTCACTGATGATAATGAGTTAGCCGTCATGAAGCTCTTAGCCCAATGGCCGCGCCAAGTTGAAGCAGCAACCCTTACTCGGGAACCGCATCGTATCACCAATTACCTTTATGAGGTAGCGGCAATTTTCCACGGCCTTTGGAACAAAGGAAAAGATAATGTTGAGCTGCGCTTTATTGATCCAGAAAAACAAGATTTAACCATGGCTCGCTTCGCCCTTGTTAAGGCAGTTGCGATTGTACTAGCAAGTGGGTTAACGTTATTTAGTATTACGCCTGTAGAGGAGATGCGCTAATGGGACCATTTACGCAACGTTCAACAGAACGAGAAGATCAGAATGTTTGGGAGCGGCCTGAACGCGAGTTCTCTTTAAGAGCGTCATTTAATGAGGAAGAATCCCAGCCGAGTCGCTTTGAATTTGCGGCTGAGCGAGAAGGCCCTGAAGGCGAACATCGCCCCGATCGAGACATCCGTAATCTGGGTTTTTTCAAAGAACAAGAACGCCAATTCACCCAAACCGAAGATGAAGAAGAATGGCAAGAACGCCAATCTCCGATCAATTTTGTCCTGATTGCGTGCATTTTTCTCATTCTTTGTGTGGTAGGTTGGTTTGGCTATCGTTGGGCAAGTAACCCCCATCATAGCGAACCCCCCCTCATTAAAGCAGAACCGACCCCTTTTAAGGTGCGCCCGGACAATCCAGGTGGGATGGTAATTCCGCATCAGGATAAACTTATTTATGGCCGAATAGCGCCTGAGCAACACCAACCTATTGAACACTTATTGCCCGCACCAGAACAGCCAATTGCGCCCCCCTCTCCTGAAATGCAATATCCAGGACAACCCCAAACTTTTGTGGATGCCAATGGGCAAATTTACTATGCCTACCCAGCGCCTCACCAACCACCTGCTCAAGTATATCAAGCGCCTCAACATGATCCCGCAGCTGGTTACACTGAGTATTCCAATCCTGCAGGAAACGCTTATCCACAAGCAATGCAACCACAACCAATGGCACCGCAACAACAAGGAACAATGCCGCCATCAGCAGCTGGGCAGCAGCCCTATCCTACCGTGCCTGTGACCCAACCAATACAACAGGGATACCCGGCTCCCCCAGGTTATGCCCCAGCGCCAACCACCTCTCCTGTTCAGCAAGCGCCACTGCAGCCATTGGTCCAGCAGCAGCAACTTCCTTCTGTGCAACATGCTGGAATGGCGCCAGCGCAGCAGCCTCTGCCTGTAGTAGGTCACCAAGCGGGACCTCCAATGCCCACCCCAATCGCAGCGCCACCGCCGCACACCGAAACAGCTACTCCTGATAAAGATGTTCTAGATCAATTGATTGAACAAGAAATGGGCATCACAGTCCCTGCTGCTCCTACGCCCCAAAAGGCAACTGACAAGCCTCAACAAAAGATTGCAACAGGACCTTATAAGGTGCAAGTAGCAACCGTAGAAACTAAAGCCGATGCGGAAAAAGAAGTCAAAAGGATCAAGGGGATAGATCAAAATTTATTTACTGACAAAACTTTGTCAATTCAAGAAGTGATTATTAGCGGGAATAAAAAACCCTCGTACCGTGTCATAATCGGTGGGTTTGGCACTCCCAATGCGGCGGCTCAGTTTAGCAATAAACTTAAAATACATAAAGTTAAGGGCATTGTTTTACATCAGCCAAATTAATGGAACAAAATTTAAAAGTAGCATATGACAAACGATTTACCTTTACCAAAATCTGTTATCTTCGGTTGTTCAGGCACCGCACTCACCTCTGAAGAAATTGATTTATATAAACGCACTCAACCATTGGGGTTCATTTTGTTTTCGCGTAACTGCGATAACCCAATGCAGATTGAATCATTAATTTCACAACTTAAAAGCTGTGTTAATCACGAATATGTCCCCATCTTAATTGACCAAGAAGGTGGACGTGTCGCCCGTCTGGGACTTCCCCACTGGCGTCAATATCCTCCTCCTGCTGTTTTTGGGAAAATAGCTGATGATGATTTGGATCTTGCCACATGGTGCGCAGAAACCAATGCCTATCTCATGGGGATTGAGTTGATTCGCATGGGGATCAATGTGAATTGTGCGCCAATACTCGATCTTTCTTTTCCAGAAACACATCCGATTATTGGGGACCGTGCGTTTCATGAATCACCCGAAATTGTGACAGCTTTGGGTCTAAGTGTCTTGCGTGGGTTTGAAAAGGCTGGAGTGACTGGTGTTATCAAACATCTCCCAGGACACGGACGAGCTCTGGTTGATAGCCATGAATCGCTCCCCCGCATACAAACATCAGAAGAAGAGCTAAATGAAGTAGATTTCTTGCCCTTCAAAGGAATCTGTAACCACATACTTTACGAAAATTTATCCTATCCGTGGGGAATGACAGCCCATATCGTTTATGATGCAATTGATGAAAAAGCACCCGCAACACAATCCTACAATATAATTCAAAAAGTCATCCGCGATGAAATTGGCTTTAACGGCCTATTGATTAGTGATTGCTTAACGATGAAGGCGTTATCTGGGCCTTTCCAGGAACGTGCTGCTGCCAGCATAGAAGCAGGCTGCGACGTCGTCCTGCACTGCAGCGGCAACCTTGAAGAAATGATTGATGTTGCTGTCGGTTGTCCACCTCTTTCTGCAGATGCTCTTGAGCGCCTCAATGCGTCTGTTGCAAAAGTGATCTCCCACACAGAAGAATCAGAACCAGCCCTGGTTGAAAAACTGACTTTACACATTAAAAGCTACCTGGAAAAATAATGACAGATCAGCATATCACCATTTTTGCCACCCTTATTGCCTTGATTATTGGCGTCACCTTGCACGAAGCAGCGCATGGTTATGTTGCCCGATTGTTTGGCGATCGCACAGCTGAGCAATATGGAAGATTAACCCTTAACCCGATAGCTCATGCTGATTTATTTGGCACTCTCATTTTACCAGCAATTATGTTTTTTTCGGGAAGTCCCTTAGTTTTTGGCTATGCCAAACCGGTACCTGTTAACGAGAACAATCTGCACCCCAATCGCTTGGGCAAGTTTTGCGTCTCTTTTGCTGGCATTGCCATGAATATTTTATTAGCAATTGTCGCCGGCCTCCTCACCCATATCAACCCAACTGGGGAAACTTTTGGGAATGATGTATTAGTGGCTTTAATGCGCATTAACTTAGTACTGGCCACCTTTAACTTGCTGCCTATTCTTCCACTCGATGGTGGCCGTATGATCAACACCTTGCTGCCACGACACCTTGCCGATGTGCATAGCAAGAGTGAGCCTTATGGCATGCTGGTTATTTTGGGTTTGCTTCTTCTGCCAACGCTATTGCAACCACTGGGAATTGATTTTAACCCCTTAATGATGATTTTCGGGCCGATTTATAATATATTGGCGAGTTTTGTGTTGTTTTTTATTGTGTGGTAAAAAAAGACACTGCGATGCTTGTCAATCTGATTTTAAAATATATGGTTTTTTGTTTTGCCCTAAGGGCCCCTAAGGGGGTCCAATTTTTGGGAAAAACTCCTCAAAGAGGGCCAACGATGAGTCTCTTTTTTGCCTAAAAAGCCGCCACATATCTACTCACCATAATTCCGGACGTTCAGATTGTTTGGGTATAAGTGAAAAGAAACCAAAAAATAACTGGAAAAGGCTTCATCTAATCTATTATAAAATGCAAGTACTTATGATGTTCACATTTAAAATGATCTTGGAGTATAAGGGGGTTAATCTACATGCATTTCTCTATTAAGAAAATTTTTCCTTTCTTATTTTTGGCTATTCTTAGTTTTGGGGCAACTGCTGCGCCGCCGCCGGATTGGCATGACAATGCCGTGTTTGTGATGCCGGATGTTGGTAGAAAGACTTGGATAAATGCTATTAATAATGCTGAGGAAACCATACATATGGCAGCATATAAACTCTCCGATCCTGCTATCCTAGATAGTCTCAAAAAAGCACATGAAAGAAATGTTAAAATTAATTTGCTGATAGAAGATTTTATTTTTGAACACGCAGGGAGTTCCAATGTAAAATCACCGATTGAAGCTTTCAAAGAATTCGCCACAGTTTACACACTCCCTAAACGCCGTTTTAACCAGGCTCACTCTAAAATGATTGTTGTTGATAAAGAATGGGGGCTTATTTCCACAGGAAATCTTGACGCTGAGTCTTTCGATGGGATTCCAGAAAAAAATATTCCAGCAGCGCGTGATTTTGCAGTTCCAATCCTTCAAATACCAATCATAGATGAAATGCTTAGAGTATTTGTGGCGGATGTTAATGATAAGGATGTAACTCCTGAAAACAGGCCTCTCGTTTTCGGTCCAGATCATCAAAGAAATACCTTTCTCAGCCTTTTTAATAAAGCTCAACGAGAAATTAAGATTTATCAACAAGATTTTCAAGATAAAGAATTAGCTGAAGCTGCATGTAGGGCGGCAAAATCGGGTGTTAAAGTTCAGGTCTTAATGATGCCTTTTCCTTTTGGAAAAGAGATAGATCGAAATATTCCTAATCAAAACCTTATGAAAGAGGCAGGTGTAGATATTGGACTATTTGAAAAGCTTTATGTCCATGCAAAAATCATTATCGTTGATGGTAAGGAAATGTACCTCGGCTCTGGTAATTTTTATACACCAGCTATTGACGGGACTCGGGAACTAGGCATTTTAATTGAGAACCCTGAGCAAATAGCCATAGTGGAAGATCAATTTGAGAAAGACTGGGCCCAAGCAACAATTAATCCAGATCGTCACTAAAGAAATTTACGCAAAGCTAAAATTCTTTAACTCCGTAGTTTATGCTACGGAGTATTCCTTTTTTTACTGCTTAACGCCCTACCTGAACCCATTAAATGGGCTTATGCCCACTTTTATGCTATCCATCGCGGTAGGGCAAGCCCCTGAGATTTATGTGACGCGGTTATATCTCCATGGAATGAGGAAAATACTAGAAGGATGCGGAGAACTCTTAAGTTGAGTATCAGCGATTACTTGAGCAAGATCATTTAAAAAACGACTACTATCGTATTCTTTTAGATTTCTAGAAATCTTCTTAAAAAGCTCTTGAGTTTCTCGTTGATAAAGAGGATGGCGATATTGCGCATATAATTTGAGGAGCTCTAAGCCATACTCTGGCCGTTTTGGCAGGCCATTTTCTCCCTTGAAAAGGTTAATACCAATGAGGAGAAGATGAAGAAGTGCCGAAGTTTCTGTATGCGTTAGGCAATGTTCCACCCTTATACCGCCATATTTAGCAAGCTGCGTAAGATATTTAATGCCCTTGTCGACTTCATCGAAGTCAGACTTAAAAGATAAGTCGCCTTTATCATTTAAGTATTTATATAGTTTTTGGTCGATATTACCAAATCTGGTATCATTTATAGGATATCTACTTCTTACAATTTTCTCCCCAAGCACCTCTCGATCTATTCCAATTTCCTTGGCTTTTAAAGGCTCACACATACTGGCAAGCAATAAAATTACCCAAGTTATCCGTGTTAACATAAGACTTTCCTTTCTTAGTTGAGAAAATTGGAATGCAATATTTTAGGGGTTTTTGTCAAGTTTTTTATCAATATTCTAATGGCTTTGATACTCTATTTTAGGTATAGGGATTTACTTCAATTTGATTTATTGATACAAAGTAACTACATTAAGAAAATATAACAGGATCACCTCATTAAAAACACATGGTGTCATCCTGCCTCTGGCCCGAGGCTGACACGAAACGGGAGAAACTTTCTCTCCCATTTTATAATGAGGCACCCCTGGGTGATATAAACAAAAATATTTTTAAATCAGAGAGTTACTATGGGAATCAGTTTTGGCCATCTTATCTTATTACTTGTTATTGTTCTTGTGATTTTTGGTGCCGGTAAAGTCCCCCAAGTGATGGGTGATATTGCCAAAGGCATTAAAGCTTTTAAAGATGGCATGAAAGACGCCGACAACGATACTCAGAAGTAAAAGGAAAATTTTCTGATGTTTGATTTTGCTTGGTCACATATTTTACTCTTATTGCTTGTAGCGGTTATTTTTCTTGGCCCTAAAGAGCTCCCCGTGGTATTACAATATTTGGGCAAACTTTTTGCCAAGCTGAGGCAACATCGCGAAGAACTGCAAGAATATGTCGAAGCGGCGATTGCGACACCAACTTCTCCCCAACATAACGAGCAATCCTTACCCACATCAGCAGCCCATGACACAAACAAGTAATGATAATCGCCACCAACCTGTCCTTGCACACCTGTTAGAGCTGCGCAAGCGATTTATCTATTCCATCATTATTTTCGCGCTTCTCACCGCGGCTTGCTACCCTTTTGCCGAGACGATTTTTCAATTCTTGCTGCAGCCATTAGGGGATCTCTTGCAAGAGAAAAAACTTGAGCGTAAGTTGATTTATACTGGTTTAAGTGAAGCATTTATCACCTATTTAAAAATCTCTCTATTTTCAGGGTTTTTCTTAAGTTTTCCTTTTATAGCTAGTCAGATTTGGTTCTTCATTGCCCCCGGCTTGTATAAAGACGAAAAAAAAATATTGCGCGCAATATTGGTAGCCACTCCCGTTTTGTTTATAGCTGGTATAATCTTTGCCTATAAGTTCATCTTCCCTGCTGCTTATGGTTTTTTCTTAAGCTTTGAGACGCCTGGAACGGGTGGAAGCCTTCCCATTCAACTGGAACCACGGGTGGCTGAATATTTAAGTTTTGTGATGAAATTATTGCTAGCCTTTGGCGTTAGCTTTGAATTACCAGTCTTGATAAGCGTCTGCGCGAGTGTTGGTCTTATTCATTCCAGTACATTAATTAAATATTGGCGAATTGCCATAGTGATTATTTTTGCAATTGCGGCTATAGTAACACCACCAGACATTCTCAGCATGATCGGTCTTGCTGTGCCACTCGTCGCACTTTACGGCTTATCTATTCTGATGGTAAAATTAATTGAACGTAGGAAAAATGTGAAAGAAGCGGATCCATGCTCGACCTGAAAATTATTCGAAACGCACCAGAATTGTTAGACAAAGCTTTGATTCGCCGGGGTAAATCCCCCATTACGGCAGCTCTTTTGGAAATTGATCAGAAGAACCGCCAGTTCCTGACTGAGCTTCAAAGCCTCCAAAGCCAGCGTAATCAGATTGCTAAATCCTTTGGAGAAGCTAAGAAAAAAGGTGACGACACAAGCAATCTTGCCAAACAAGCAGAAGAAATTAAGGCAAAAATTGGCGAGCTTGAAGGTCTCTCACACCAACTTCAAGACCAACTCAATCAGGAACTAGCCACAATCCCTAACATTCCCGCCGAGGATGTCCCTCTCGGAACAGATGAGACAGGCAACGTTGAGATTCGCCGCTTTGGTCTTCCAAAAACCTTTAATTTTGAGATAAAATCACACTTTGAAATCGGCGAAGCGTTGCAATTGATGGACTTTGAAGTGGCAGCTAAAATTTCAGGCTCACGCTTTGTCGTTCTTTACGAGGATTTAGCCCGTCTAGAACGGGCGCTTGCCGCCTTTATGATCGATATTCATACCCGAGAGTTTAGTTACGTGGAAGTGTCTCCTCCCTTGCTTGTCAACGAAAAATCTGTTTATGGCACAGGTCTTTTGCCAAAATTCAAAGAAGATCTTTTCCAGACGACAACGGGCTACTGGATGATTCCAACAGCTGAGGTTGTGTTATCGAACCTGGTGGCCGATTCGATTCAACCAATAGAGGCCCTCCCCTTACGGTATACTGCCTACACACCTTGTTTTCGTTCCGAAGCAGGTGCTGCCGGCCGAGACACGCGCGGCATGATCCGTCAACACCAATTCGGTAAAGTTGAATTGGTCAGCGTTACTCGCCCAGAAGAATCAGCGGCAGAACATGAGCGCATGCTAAGAGCCGCGGAAGAAGTGCTTAAGCGCCTTGATCTGCCTTACCGTGTGATGACTTTATGCACGGGCGATATGGGCTTTCAATCCCAAAAGACTTATGACATCGAAGTCTGGCTACCAAGCGAAAATACTTATCGCGAAATTTCAAGCTGCTCTAACTGTGGTGACTTTCAGGCACGCCGTATGAATGCCCGCTATCGTGCCCGTGCAACGGCGGAAAATCCAAAGCCAGCTCCTGAATTTGTTCACACTTTGAATGGTTCAGGTCTTGCGGTTGGCCGCACCATGGTCGCAATTTTAGAAAATTATCAACAACAAGATGGTTCTATTATCGTCCCAGAAGCGTTAAGATCTTATATGGGCGGCATTGAACTCATTGAAAAAAAGTAATAAAATAAAAACATGCGTATACTACTAAGTAATGATGATGGCATTTTAGGTCCTGGATTAAGCATCCTGGAGAAAATTGCCCGTACCCTTTCCGATGATGTGTGGGTTATCGCGCCTGAGCTTGATCAAAGCGGCGCCAGCCATTCATTAACGTTGCGTGATCCTTTACGAATCCGCGAGATTTCCGAAAAGCGATTTGCTATCAACGGCACGCCAACGGATTGTGTCATGATTGGGGTCAATCACCTCATGAAAGATGTGAAACCCGATGTGGTTCTGTCTGGCGTGAATTATGGCGCTAACTTAGCTGAGGATATCACCTATTCTGGTACTGTAGCTGCTGCTATGGAGGCAACGCTTTTAGGGATCCCCTCTATTGCTTTGAGCCAAGTCGTCAATTATGGTCACCCAGCCCACTGGGCAACAGCTGAACATCATGCACCAACAATTTTAAAACAATTGTTGAATCAGTCGTTAGCAAGCAATGTATTAATAAATATTAATTTCCCCAATATTGCGCAAAAAGAAATCAACGGTATTCGTCTCACCACGCAAGGCCAACGTCAGATTGAAGACGAGCTTGAAGAACGCACAGACCCACGGGGCAAAAAATACTACTGGATTGGTGCAATTAACTATAATGGAATGGGTGACCGCGGTACTGACTTAGAAGCCATTGCTCATAACTATATTTCGGTAACTCCTTTAACCCTTGATCTAACCCATTACCAAACACTTGAGAAACTTGAAAATGTATTTTGCTAAGGTAAATCAGATGACCTCAAAAATTTCAGTTTTGGCCTGCATCAGCAGTTTACTTCTTCTTGCCGGCTGCTCTTCACGAACTCATCGTCCTGCTGACATTGAGTATGACCATAGTATCAGCCCTTACCACCGAGTTGGTAAAGGAGAGAGCATTTCGAGCATTGCTCAGAAATTTGGTATGGACAAAATGGAATTAGTCCGTCTCAATGGCCTGAAACCACCTTACAAAATTTTTGTTGGCCAAAAATTGTTGGTAAAAACCGCAGCAACCTCAGCAAAACACGTTGAAGACAGCTTTGATGCACCAGCAGCCAGCTCAACAGAAATGAAAGGCGATGTTGAAGTCACAACCTTAGAACCGATTAAAGGCACCGAACCAGCGGCCCAAGATCAACTTCCCTCAGAATCCCTTAATGACACAGAGACGATAGATGCATCAGCTGATCATGATCTTGAGGGGGAGGGAATAGACGCTGAAAAACCAGCAACTGCCGGCAAAACTAAGGTTAAAGCCAGCATTCCCCATTCCGCTGGTTTGTATAGCTGGCCGGTAAAAGGAAAAATTGTCAAAGGTTTTAAACCTGGTAAAACCGGCAACGATGGGATTAACATTAGTGCCCCTAAAGGGACTCCTGTCAAATCTGCTAACAACGGTGTTGTCGCCCATACGGGTAATCAAGTGGCAGGCCTTGGCAATATTATTCTTATTAAGCATACCAATGGTTATATGACTGTCTATACACACCTGGACGATATAAAAGTTACGAAAGGTCAACAAGTTAGCGCGGGTGACAAGATTGGTACTGTGGGCAAAACAGGCAATGTGAAAGAGCCACAACTTCACTTTGAGATCAGAAATGGAAAAACTCCAATTGATCCGAACGAATACTTAAACTAAGGTAAAGCCATTAATAAAGTTTAGACGCCTCATTTGGGGGGACTAAGGATTTTTACCAGATATAGAATAGAGGAGTTTTTCATGCCGCAACTTGCAGGCTTTGACTTTATGAGCTTTTTACCAATTGTTTTAATATTTGGTATTTTCTACTTTCTTTTAATTCGCCCGCAGCAAAAAAAAATGCGTGAACATCAAGCAATGTTGGCTGCGATTCGTCGCGGCGATAAAATTGTTACTAATGGTGGCATTATTGGCACAGTTAGCAAATTGACTAATGATAAAGAATTGCTTGTGGAAATTGCTGATGGTGTCCGCGTTCGTATTTTGCGCTCAATGATTGCCGAAGTTTTGGTAAAAACAGAAGCAGCGAATAGTGATATTGTTGAAAAAAAGAAAAAACTACATCCAAACCTAATGTGGAAAAGGAATAAGGGATGATTTATATCGCACGTTGGAAAGTCTGGTTAATTATAAGCGTTTGCCTCTTTGGCATTCTCTTTTCATTACCTAATATGTTGAGCAATTCGCAGCTAGAGAAAATGCCTGAATGGTTGAGAAACACTATTAACCTCGGGTTAGAACTTAGAGGTGGGTCCCATCTCCAGCTGGAAGTTGATCTAAAAAGTGTGCTTAAAGATCAAACCAACAACATGCTTGACGACGTGCGAAATACCTTACGCAAGGAAAAAGTTGGCTATACAGGGCTTGTCCTGGGAACAGATAAAAAATCTGTCACATTTGTATTACGCGACCCCAGCCAACAGCAATTGATTGAAAAAACGATTACTAAACTGGTTCACGGTGCAAAGATCACCTCAGAATCAGACGGCAGAATGACCGTTGCTATGACACCAGAAATGGTGGATGACCGTGCAAAAGCTGCGATGGAACAATCCATCGAAGTTATCCGCCATCGTATTGACGAATCTGGCACAAAAGAACCTTTAATCCAACGCCAAGGTAGCGATCGTATTATCGTTCAACTTCCCGGGGTTGAAAACCCAGCTGAAGTGAAGCGTCTTATTGGTCGTACAGCAAAGCTTAGCTTCCAACTTGTCAACGAAGATGTGGGGACAGTTCCTGTTGATGCCAATGGCAGACCAACTGTTGCCATTCCAACCGACACAGAAGCATTACCTGAAACCATGCATGATGGCAACATCCGTTATCTAGCGGTTAAAAAGCAAGTCTCCATCACTGGCGACCATTTAGTCGATGCCCGTTTTAGAATTGAAGAAGCAAAACCAGCCGTCTCCATTAAATTTGATGCCGTGGGGGCTCGGAAGTTTGCTGAAATTTCGGCACAAAACTTAAAGCGTCGTTTTGCTATTATCCTCGACAACAAGATTATTAGTGCACCGCAATTCTCTGCTGTAATCGTGGATGGTAATGGGGTCATTAGCGGTTCCTTCACCAACAAAGAAGCCAGTGAACTCTCTCTATTATTGCGCGCAGGTGCATTACCGGCTCCCTTGCATGTGATTGAAGAACGCACCGTCGGCCCAAGCCTGGGCGCTGACTCCATCCATGATGGGAAGATTGCAACCATTTGTGCGTTTGTTTTGGTGGCTTTATTTATGTTTGCTAACTACTCACTCTTTGGCCTTTTTGCCGACCTGGCCCTTGCCTTTAATCTGATTATTTTGTTTGCCGCTTTATCCTTACTCCAGGCAACACTGACACTTCCCGGTATTGCCGGAATTGCGCTGACTATCGGAATGGCGGTGGACGCGAACGTCTTAATTTATGAACGAATTAAGGAAGAACTCCGCCATGGCTTACGACCTGTAGCTGCGGTTGAAACTGGCTATAAACGGGCACTCACGACAATTATTGACTCAAACCTGACCACCCTGATCGGGGCAGCAGTCTTATTTGAATTTGGTACTGGTCCTATCCGTGGCTTTGCGGTTACGCTAGCTCTTGGTATTGTGATTTCGTTGTTCACCTCGATTTCACTGACCCGTTTGTTTGTTGTAACTTGGCTGCGTCGTCAGTCACAAATCACCAATTTGCCTATTTAAAACAGCGAGTAAAAAATGGCTTTGCTTAAACTAGTTTCGCACGATTTAAAAATTAACTTTGTCGGCTTTCGCCTTGTTACTTTTTTGATTGCTGCCGTTATCATTATCGGGACGATCTCGACAATGATGGTAAAAGGGATAAACTACGGTATCGACTTTGAAGGTGGTTATATTATAGAAGTCCGAACGCCCGAAAAGCCGGACATCCCCACCTTACGCGATAAAATCAATCAACTTAATCTGGGTGATGCTTCTATCCAGAATTTTGGCGGCGAAAATGATCTCCTGATTCGAGTGGAAAGAAAAGCGCAAGAGGGTGTTTCTGAAGAAGCAGCTCAAGAACAAGCTATATCTGCTATTAAATCTGTACTCAGTGACAAAAGCGACTATCGCCGTATTGAAACCGTAGGACCCAAGGTTGGAAATGAGCTTATCAATAACAGTTTGAAAGCTGTTGGTCTCGCCCTTATTGCTATGTTGGTCTATATTGCGATCCGTTTTGAATGGCAATTTGCGGTTTGTGGCATTGTTGCTCTGGCCCATGATACTATCGCCATTTTAGGGATTTTCTCAGTCTTGCCTTTTGAGTTTAATGAAACAGCGATTATTGCGATTTTGATCACTGCGGGTTACTCTATTAATGATACCATCGTTATTTTTGACCGTATTCGTGAAAACATCCGTAAATACCGTAAAATGGAACTGGCTGACCTCATCAATAAGAGTATCAATGAAACGCTTTCCCGAACGGTTCTTACTGCCTCAACGACATTGATGGCCTTATTAGCGCTCTATATTTGGGGCGGCAAAGTTATTTCCAGCTTCAGCTTGCCGATTATCATTGGTATTTTAGTGGGTTCCTTCTCCTCCATTTGTCTGGCAGCTCCGTTGTTATTATATCTCAACGTCAAGCGAGGAGAAGAAGCTCCAAAGGAAAAGATCGCCCATTAGAGACGTTTTTGTGGTAATCTCCTTTAAGGAAGATTGCCACTTTTTTGCTCCTTCTTCCCTCAGTAAGAAAGACTCATCATGCAACGTTTTAATGCCACTCCGAGTGTGTATGTTCTCTTTAGACAGGAAAATTCCATTCTTCTTGGCCTTAGGCAAAATACCCCTTGGATGAATGATTGGTATGGCCTGGTGTCAGGCCATGTAGAAGAAAACGAGACTGTTGTCCAAGCCGCGATCCGTGAAGTTTATGAAGAAGCAGGCGTCATATTACAGCCAACAGATCTAAAACTTTCCACCGTTATGTATCGAAAAATGGATCGCACCAATGTGGATTTTTTCTTTGTATGTGATTCCTGGCAAGGCGAGATCCAAAACAGTGAGCCAGATAAGTGTGCTGGTTGGTCTTTTTTTGACAAAGATGCGCTTCCTGACAACACAATTGACTATTTGAAAATTGCCATAAATCATTGTTTTAATGGCGGTGAGTGCCTCTTTATAGAATATGGCTTTGAGACGGGCCTGCTCTGAAAATAGCTTAAACTCTCTTGCTCCTCATTTCCCCAAATCGGTTGTGGCTCGTCTCATTTGCAAATTTTTCCAAATAGATGAGAATTGGATGTAACCTAAAGGTCAACATCCTCAACTAAATTCGCATTCTCATGAATAAAGGTATAACGCGCTTCTGGATTTTTTCCCATTAAGCGATCAACGAAATTCTCAAGAGCCTCGCCTTCTATAATGACAACCCGCTGCAGAATACGTTTATCCACATGCATTGTTGTTTCTCGCAGCTGGACGGGAAGCATTTCCCCCAACCCCTTAAAGCGACCAACTTCAACCTTGGCGGCATTCTTAAAGTGTGTTTTGAGGAGTTTATCTTTTTCCACATCATTTTGTGCATAAACCGTTTTGCCATTATGGGTTAAACGATAGAGGGGTGGTTGCGCTAAAAAGACATTCCCTGCGTCAACGATCGCGCGCATCTCGCGGAAGAAAAATGTCAACAATAATGAAGCAATGTGGGCGCCATCCACGTCAGCATCTGTCATAATAATAATTTTACCATAACGCAGTTTAGCTGGGTTACAATTTTTACCTGATCCACAGCCCAATGCCAGAATGAGATCGGAGATTTCTTGGTTAGCCCTGAGTTTTTCTGGCGTCGCACTGGCGACGTTTAATATCTTTCCTCGCAATGGCAAAATCGCCTGCTTTTGTCGGTCTCTAGCTTGCTTGGCCGATCCACCGGCAGAATCCCCTTCGACCAGAAATAATTCGCATACGTCAGGGTTATTGGAAGAACAATCGGCTAACTTTCCGGGAAGACGAAGGCGGCGTGTCGCACTGGCTCTCGCCACTTCTTTGGCTTGACGGCGTTTCAACCGCTCTTCTGACCGATTGATCACATGTTCAACCAGCGCTGTTGCTGCCTGAGGGTGAGATCCTAACCATAAATCAAAATGATCTTTTACCGCATTTTCAACAAGACGTTGTGCTTCACTCGAGACAAGCTTTTCCTTTGTTTGTCCTTGGAATTGAGGTTGCGCAATAAAGCAAGAAAGAACAATCCCGGCTCCACCGCAAACGTCATCAGCGGTGATTTGACTCCCCTTTCGGTTGCCGATACGCTCTGCATAATCTTTCAAACCGCGACTTAATGCTTGCCGAAAACCATTTTCATGGGTTCCCCCTAGCGGCGTAGGAATCGTATTACAAAAGGTGGATGCCCAGCCCTCAAAAGTTTCATCAGCCATCCAGGCCACCGCCCATTCAACGCGCCCTTCAGCACTGGTAAAGGTTCCTTCTCCTGTGAAAAAACCTTCAATAGCTGTTGGAATTTCCCCCACAATATCCTTAAGATAGTCTTTTAAGCCTTCTGGATAATGTAATTTTGCTGAAGCGGGTGTTTTCTCATCCTTAATTAAGGCCGGATCACATACCCAATTGATCTCTACCCCTTTGAAGAGATAAGCTTTTGCCCGCGCCAACTTGTACAACAGTGAGGGTTTAAATTGCAAATCACCAAAAATTTCAGGGTCGGGATGAAATCGAATTCTGGTTCCACGCCAGTTGGTAGGCTCTTCATTATGCAGCAAGAGGGAGGTTGGCTTCCCCTGACTATAGGTTTGTTTCCAGGTCTGCCGGTTACGCGCAACTTCAACTTCGACTACGTCAGAAAGGGCATTAACCACAGAGACACCCACCCCGTGCAATCCACCGGATGTTTGATAGACATTGGTATTAAACTTACCGCCAGAATGTAAAGTGGTAAAGATGACTTCAAGGGCTGAAAGCTCAGGAAACTTTGGGTGAGGATCAACTGGGATTCCGCGACCATTATCGCGAATCGACACAAAGTTCTCTTTTTCCAGACGAATTTCAATACGATTGGCGTGTCCTGCTACCGCCTCGTCCATAGCGTTATCGAAGACTTCGGCTACGAGATGATGCAGTGCCTTTTCATCCGTACCACCAATGTACATCCCTGGGCGCTTACGAACGGGCTCTAGCCCTTCCAGTACCTCAATATCTTTGGCGGTATATTCACTCTTTTTTGCGACGGTGGGCTGGCGAAACAAATCTGACATGGATATTTCAAACTAAATTAAAAAATTATTTATAAATGACATTACTCTCGGCTTGATATAAGAAAAGTGTACTTCTCTCCCTATTGCCTCCCTTGATTTTGACCCAAGAGTTCAGGCTCCGAGTTGTCTCAAGTTTTTCTTCAAAACTAAATTGAGTAAGGAAAAGCCTCGTTTTCATCAAGATTTTGCCTTAACCTAACGTAGATCTCTGCTACACTCTACCCAATGTAGAAAAAAACCTCAATGGTTCATTACTTAATATGAAAAATAGGTATTTAAAACCACGAAAACTCCCCCTATTAATCCGAAATTAACACTCAACATTTAGACTATAAGCAGGAATAACACAGTAAATTTAGTTGCAAAACTGACATTACTCTAACAGGCGGAGCGAGAGATTGTGGTTGAGACCTTTTTACCACCAAATCAACATTTAGCCATTCGCACCATTGCTATGCCACGCGATACAAATCCCAAAGGGGATGTCTTTGGTGGCTGGCTTGTCTCCCAGATGGATTTAGCGGCAGGAAGTATTGCTTCGATTCGAGCCAAGGGGCGCGTTGTTACCGTTGCGATTGATGGCTTAATCTTTTACAAACCCGTTTTTGTTGGTGACGAGGTTTCTTGTTATGTCGAAATTTTGCGCACCGGTCGAACCTCTATCACTCTAAAGGTTGAAGCGTGGGTGAGACGCGCCCTCAGTAGCAATACATTAAAGGTGACGGAGGGCACTTTTACGTTTGTGGCTATTGATATGGAGAGACACCCACGCGAAATCCCTCCCTTAGCACTCTCGGATTAAGACAGGCATATATGCTAACAAGAACCCTCTTTTAGAGGATTTATTGTGTAAATAAAAAAGTGAAATAAGGAGGCAAATTTAGTTATCTTTCACTTGCTTTAAGCAAGAATAATCCATGCCATTTAAAAAACACTTACGCCCCCCAAAGTTGATTGGGTATTGGCTGCTGAGAGGTCATTTATACAGCAAAGACAAACGGCAGAGAGGGCCTTGCTATCCCTTTCGATGAGCGATTACTGATGTAACTATTCCGCCCGCCAATAATAAAATTGTCACCAATAAGGAGATAAGAGAGGGGACTTTTTCAATAGGCAGAAACAAAACTGCCAATACTTTGGCGCCGATAAAAATCAGAATCAACGCCAGAGCATATTTGAGATATGAAAATCGTTCCATCATCGTCGAAAGCGCAAAATAAAGCGACCGTAACCCTAAAATGGCAAAAATATTGCTGGTATAAACAACATAAGGATCGTCAGTTATAGAGAAAATCGCGGGCACACTATCCACTGCAAAAACCAGATCGGCGGCCTCAATTATGAGCAAAACAAGGAATAAGGGGGTGACCCAAATTAATTTTTTCCCCGACGGATCTGGTAATCGAACAATGAACTTTTCTTCGTAAAGGATAGGCGTAATTCGCAGATGAGCTGAGAAAAATTTAAATAAAGAGCTATCTTGAATATTGTGCTCCGTCTCTTTCATACACAGCATTTTGATTCCGGTAATGATCAGAAAAGCCGCAAAAATATAGGTAACCCATTCAAATTGATGGATCAACCACACGCCAAGAGCAATCATAATTCCCCGTAAAATGAGAACACCTAAGATTCCCCAGAATAGAACGCGATGTTGATATTTTTGAGGAATCTGAAAAGCACTGAAGATAAGGGAGATCACAAAGATGTTATCCAAGGACAAACTTTTCTCCACCAAATAACCGGTGAGGTAGTCTTCAGCCCCATCCCCGCCTTTGACATAATAAATCCACAGCGAAAACGAGAGGCCCACACATATATAGAACAAACTTAAGCTCAGACTTTTTTTTATCCCCATTTCATGCTGCTTTTTATTCAGCACCCCTAAATCAAGGGTCAGCATTGTGAATACCAAGACAAAGAAAACGCCCCACGTACTCCAGGATGATTCAATAAAATGTGCGATCAAAATTGTTGTTTCCCTTGTTAAATAACTCTCTCCATTATATTTTGGACTCATTTTTAGTAAAAATCGAGCTTAATGTTATGGATTAAAAGCGTCTCTACTTTTACTTTTGACTCTAGAAATAAAAAGGAATACAACTATCTACAAACGCAGTATGCGACCAATCAACTATTAAAAGGAATAAAAAAATGGAACTTTTAGTCACTAAAGCAGCTCCAGAATTTAAGACAACATGTGTATTTCCTGACCGCTTTGAGGAAGTAAGCCTGTCAAACTTGCATGGTAAATACATTGTTTTATTTTTCTACCCACTTGATTTTACCTTTGTCTGCCCAACAGAACTTGTTTCTTTCCAAGAACGCTTAGAGGACTTTAAAAAACTCGGTGTGACTCTGTTAGGTTGCAGCATTGATAGTCACTTTACCCATCGTGCTTGGCTAGAAACTCCCTTGGAAAAAGGCGGGATTGAAGGTGTTCAGTATGGCCTTTTGTCTGATATCGGCGGTAAGATTGCAAAATCGTATGGCGTTCTTAATGATGATGGGGTAGCTTTGCGCGGTTTGTTCTTGATCGACCAAAAAGGGATTATTCGCCATCAAGTTGTCAATGATCTTCCTTTGGGACGAAATGTTGAGGAAGTTTTGCGGATGGTGGAAGCTTTGCAACATGTAGAACAGCATGGCGAAGTCTGCCCTGCCAACTGGACAAAGTCTGCAAAGGCGATTAAGCCAACGAAGGAAAGTGTCTCTAATTATCTAAGCGAAAAGAAAACCGCATAGAAGTTTTTTTCTTGAAGAGCACTCTTCTTAAGGGAGGGTGCCCGCCTTTCTCAAAACAATTTTGGTTGTTCGGTTTTTGCCGGCGGCTCTTTCCGTGAGGGGAGTTTACCTGAAACTTTCATCACAGAAAGCGTGCCATCTTGGAGTGTTAGCTTCACCGGTTTTGCATCGGGAAACTGCTTAACGGAGGCGATCGGATGATTATCCTCCCCCGTAACAAGAGCAAAACCACGCTCTAAAATTTTATGGAACGACGCTTGTTCTAACCTTAAAGCAAGCTCACTAAAACGGTTCGTCTGATCATCAAGCAATCGTGCGAAATGAAGCGCCAACAGATGACCTCGCGTTTCTTTTTGCTGCTCCAAATTCTGCAATAATTCTTTGGGGGCCCGAAGCCTGGTTGACAAATACAATAATCGCTCTTTGGCTTGACGGTGGCTATTAATTAAGGCTCTCACTAGACGATCCTGCCAGTCATCCAGGCGCAATCGCTTGTCCTCGATCAGATTCAAGGGATTTGGCAAGCTACGCTCCAACACCTTTAAACGCAATTGCTGGTTATCCAAATAGGCATAGGCCGTATCGGTTAGGCGTTTGATGCGGTCTTGTAAATAGCGCCATAAATCTGACAAAACAGGAACCGCCAATTCTGCTGCCCCTGTAGGCGTTGGGGCCCGCAAATCTGCGGCATAATCAATCAAGGTAGTATCGGTTTCATGACCTACGGCCGAGATCAGTGGAATCGTTGAATTTGCAGCAGCCCTGACAACGACCTCTTCGTTAAAAGCCCATAAGTCCTCAAGGCTCCCGCCACCTCTGGCTACGATTAGCGTATCCGGGCGCGGAGTTAAGTTTTGAAACCCCTCAATAGCCATCGCAATTTGCTCTGCAGCGCCAGGTCCCTGCACCAACACTGGCCAAACAATAACTTGGCAGGGAAAACGATCTTGAATCCGGTGCAAGATATCCCGAATAACCGCTCCTGTGGGCGAAGTGACCACACCGATAATCTTTGGAAAGAGGGGAATTGGCTTTTTTTTCGCCCTATCAAAAAGCCCCTCTCTCTCAAGTTTTTGCTTACGTTCTTCGAGAAGTTTGAGAAGCGCCCCCTGCCCCGTTGCTTCATAGCTTTCCACAATAAACTGATACTTAGACCGTTGCGGATAGGTCGTCAGCCTCCCATAGGCCACAATCTCCAAACCATCTTCCAAAGCCACCACATTCTGACTATATGTCCCCCGCCAAGACACAGCATCAATCACCGCATTATCATCTTTTAAGGCATAATAAATATGGCCAGAGGTGTGACGTTTGAGGCCAGAAATCTCACCCCGCACGCGGATTCCTGAATAGCTCGCTTCTACACTGCGCTTGAGCGAACTCGAAAGTTCAGACACTGTAAAAATGGGCTGTCCTGTTACCTTATCATCAAAAAGTTGATCTGAATTCAAAGCGCGTCACCTTGTCAGTGTTTTTTTCCATTATAATCGTTTATAGTACATTTATCTAATCTCGAGAAGTGGCCGTTTTTTAAATGATGCAATACGATAAATTTTTCGCAACCTACACAGATCAACTTCGTCAAGAAGGAAGGTACCGAGTTTTTGCGGATTTAGAGCGTATTGCAGGGAAAGCGCCTTACGCCAACTGGCACCATGATGGTCTAATTGAAGAAGTGGCGGTGTGGTGTAGCAATGATTATTTAGGGATGAGTCATCATCCAGAAGTTGTTTCTACCTTTGTGGAAGGTGCCCAAAAATATGGCGTTGGCTCTGGGGGCACAAGAAACATTGCCGGCACTGCCCATGCCCACGTCCTCTTAGAAGAAACAGTAGCCCGCTTTCATCAAAAAGAACGCGCTTTAATTTTTTCCTCAGGGTACACGGCTAATGAGGCAGCTGTCTCCTCAATTGCCGGGAATTTACCCAGCTGTATCGTCTTCAGTGATGAAAAGAATCATGCGTCGATTATTCAAGGTATACGCTCCAGCAAAGCGCCCAAAATCATCTTTAAGCACAATGACTTAGAAGATCTCGAGCAAAAACTAGCAAGTCTACCGCTCGATCAACCAAAACTCATTGTCTTTACCTCTGTTTATTCCATGGATGGCGACATTGCGCCCGTAGCGGGGATTTGTGATCTTGCCAAAAAATATGGGGCCTTTACCTATATTGATGAAGTGCACGCCGTCGGAATGTATGGGGAAGATGGCGCTGGCATCACCTCACAGTTGAATTTATGTGGCCGCGTTGATGTGATTCAAGGCAATTTTGCCAAAGGGTTTGGTGTTGTGGGTGGCTATATTGCCGGCAGCAAAGCTTTAGTTGACTTTGTTCGCAGTGCGGCATCAGGATTTATTTTCACAACATCGTTACCACCAGCAACAGCTCTGGCTGCTAAAAAATCCGTAGAAGTCATTCAAACAGGCCAAGATCTCAGAGCTCAATTCTGGGATCGTGTCCATTATTTCAAACAACAGCTGGCAAAGACAAACCTCCCTTATCAACAAACAAACAGCCACATTGTGCCGATCATTATTGGTCATGCAAAACACTGTCGTGACATTTCTGATATTTTGCTACTGCAATATAAAATTTATGTGCAACCCATTAATTATCCAACTGTTCCCGTTGGCCAAGAGCGGTTACGGATCACCGTCACCCCCTCACATACCCATGCCCACATCGATGCCTTGGTTGATGCTTTATCCGCTCTATGGACAGCTTGTCTGGCAAAAATATCGCAAAAAGCAGCATGAAAGGGCATCTTAAAAATCACAATAATTGTTTAAAATCATCAATAAAAAGAAAGCCTGGTATAAGCTACCAAAACCTGTTGACCTTTTTGTTGATTTCGTTTAATAATCAGTCAATATTGAATTTTCTAGGGTTATAGTAATGGCTAACCATAAATCGGCAGTAAAGAGCATTCGCAAGACAGCGCGTCGCACAGAAATTAATAAAAATCGCGTCAGCCGCGTGCGTACTTACATTCGCAAAGCTGAAGAAGCAATTGAAACTGGCGTGAAAGACTCAGCTCAAGCTGCTTTGAAAATCGCTGAGAAAGAAATTATGCGCGGTGTTAACAAAGGTGTCATACACCACAATACAGCATCTCGTAAAGTTTCTAGACTTTGCAAAAGAGTGAAAGCTCTAGGCGCTGTTTAATTTTGCACCGACGAATAAACTTCTTTTGAAATCAAGGATTTTGTTTCCTGGCTAGCTAAGTTTGGACGAGCAACTGAAGTTTACATAAAGTAAATGAAGCTGGGGGTTAAAACTTAGTGACGTCACAGAGCAAAAGACGGTAGTTTCGAAAGAAGTCTAATAAGCATTTAGACCTTTCTTATTCTTCAGTAAGAAAGGTTTTTTTATTAATAAGCGTGAATTGAGCGACTCACCTCGCCTTCATGTTAATTTGAAAAGAAGTAGCTCACCATGACCTATCAAACTGATGTTGTTATTGTTGGGGCCGGTCCGGTTGGACTTTTTGCGATCTTTGAATGCGGAATGCTGCGTTTAAAGTGTCATGTAATTGATACGCTTGATGCGGTTGGTGGTCAATGTGCTGCCTTGTATCCGGAAAAACCAATTTACGACATTCCGGCATATCCAAAAGTCACCGGCGCAGAACTTGTTGAGAATTTGCATCAACAATGCCTTCCCTTTAACCCAACATTCCATCTTGGTCATCAAGTCACCAGCGTTGAGCAGTTAGATGAGGCTGGAAAATCCTGGCGTGTGATAACCTCTAAGGGAGCAATAATTGAGTGTAAATCCATCATTATTGCTGCTGGCGTTGGCGCATTCGGTCCAAACCGCCCCCCTCTTGACAACATTGAGCAATTTGAAGGCCATTCCATTCACTACTATGTAAAAAGCAGGGAAGCCTTTAAAAATAAGCACGTCGTGATCGCCGGCGGCGGTGATTCTGCCGTTGACTGGGCTCTCTCTCTGTCAGAAATTGCGGCTTCTGTCTCCGTGGTTCATCGCCGGCCTAAGTTTAGAGCGGCTCCAGAAAGTGAAGCGCGTTTAAATGAGCTAGCAACTCAAGGGCAAATTCGCCTTATAACTCCTTACCAATTGGAAGGATTAGAGGGTAACGATAACCAACTCACCCATGTGATTGTTAAGTCTATGGATGGGGAAATCCAGTCGCTTCGGGCAGATTATTTATTGGCATTCTTTGGTCTATCGATGAACTTGGGGCCTATTGCTGAATGGGGACTCGGGCTTGAAAAAAGCCACATTTCCATTAACCCGCTTACGGCTGCCACTAATCGTCCTGGTGTTTATGCCATTGGGGATATCGCCACTTATGATCATAAACTAAAGCTGATTTTGACCGGCTTTGCTGAGGCGGCTCAAGCAGCACATGCTATCCGTCATTTCCTATATCCAGATGAAATCATTCATTTTGAATATTCCACAACCAAAGGGATTCAGGCTGCTTAAGCCTTTCCCTTCTGACTGCTTCACGTCTTTGTAGAAGACCTCTTTCGAAACCGAGAATTTCGCTACTACTCAAGAAGCAAAAGCCGACAGTTTTGAAGGAGGTCTATTTTAATCGCAATGAACCAAGATTAGATCATAAACGGGGTGTTCAACGGGTGCGCTCGGAATACGTGTATTATTACTTAAATCGCCCTTATAAAGCAAAATTGGCTGATGATAGCCAGGATGATCTTTATCTTCCCCGCAATCTTGTTCCATAAAAATCTCCACATGAGCAACATGAGAATTAATCTTGTAAAGGTCATCATAAAGTTTTTCGCAAGACCGCGGAACAATACGCATATCTTGAATGATATAAGCTGCCCCCAATGGGACTTCAATTCGGTGTTTTTTGGCAGAAAGTTTATTGAGCAAATAAAGTGAGACAAATCGCTGCGGTTTTGTCTCTGCCATCACCTCACTTATGGGAAAAAGAGATAGGAATAAAAAGTTTAAAATTTTTAAAAACATAATGCGCATGTTTCCCTCATCAACAATCATTCTCGGACGAGAAGGAGTGGCTTGGAGCAAGCCTTACCTAATCTTGACACGTGAATACATATATTATAATAAACTTAACTGATAAGTTAAGATTTTTTAAATTAAATTTATTATATACCTATCGGGATTCGAAAATAGGGAAAGATGCGCCTGTTTTTAAGTGAGAAACTGTCCAAGATGGTGCTTGGAAAGGCGGGAACTGAAACTCGACTATGCATAAGGCTATGTAAACACCCCCAACGCCCCTCCGACGCTGCTGATGCTCAAGTTTTAACGGAAAAACCTTACAATTTAGTCTTAACGATATTGAGTCTTTCATAGATGCGAGTTGGCATAGGCTGATTGCTAGGGGCAAGATTAATTGCTTTTGTTAAATAGTCATCAGCCTTGACCCAATTTTCTAAATTAAAATAGGCCGTTCCCAGATTGGCATAAACAAAGGCTTCTGGGTTATCAATCTTTGTCAAACCGAGCTCACATAATTCAGCTACCCTGGCCCATTGTTGCAGAGAAATAGCGGCATTAGCTGCATTGAAATAAATATGTGCGTCAGCATCGGGGTTTACCTGAAAGGCGTATTCAAAGTGTTCTAAAGACTGTGTATATTGTTTTTGTTGAAAATAAGCAAATCCGAGATTTGCATAATCATTATATTCTTTCTGTCTAAGTGTCCCCAAATACTCAACCTGTCTAGCAAAGTTTCCTTGTTTAGCGTGGGCTGCTCCTGCGGTACGACACGATATATCATTCAACGTATGGTTACTCTCTTTTGCAAGCTTAAAGGCAAGATCATAATATAAGCTCGAGCTTTGATAATTATCTGTCATAAAATAGGCTTGACCTGCATATACATACTGCGCCGCACTGATGTGAATATGTTCTGAAGGTGCTTTTTCAAAACATTGGTTATAATAATGAGTAGATTCTTGCCATTTTTCAGCTAATAGATGGGCATAGCCAGCCAATTGATAATGCCCAGCAGTAGCAACCGTGTTTGGCAATTTGAGTCCTCTTTCATAATAGCTGGTGGCTTTATTGAGATAAACTAACTTTTCTTCCTTTTGCAGGCTTTGAAGATGTTTTGTTAGATGCAGATTGGCAGCTGCAAAAAGAATCCTAGCATTAACATTAGGATTTCTGGCAATAGCAATATCCCAATATTTTAAAGCTTGATCCCAATTTCTTTGATTATTATAAGTAGATCCTGCGAACTCATAAAATATACTGTTAGCAAAATCTGACTGCTTGGCAAATGCAGCATTAAAGCTTTGTTGGGCTTGATCAATTCGGGAACCAAAAAAATGAAAGACTCCTAGCCAAGCATCAACAATAGCTGGCACATTATCACCACCTGCTTGCTTAAGATTATCGAAAAAGGCAAAGCCCCGAGGAATACGATCGTTGGTGAGTACATGAGATTCGCCGATTACATTCAGCGTTATAGGTGTATAGGAAACGCGCTTTGTTTTTAAGATTTGCTCGGCCCATTCAATCATCCTCAAATCTTTATACTTTTCGAGCTGGGCTAAAAATATCTCATAAAAAATACCAATCTGTGTTTCTTTTGGCTTTTGGCGGATTTCGTCTAAATTTATGTCAATAGATTCAATCTCTAACTGCTTCAAGGAACTCTCCGCCGTTCCCATGGTTTCCAAAGCATCAGCCATTTTCTGTTGAAAAGGCCAGAGCACTGAATCTGGCAATTTGAGTCTTTTAATTTTAGAACCAGGTAATTGCAAAACGTCTCCAAGCTGTTGAACTTGGTTGGATGTTAAGGTTAGATTATCAAGATAAAGTATTTCCAGATACATTCCATAATTTTTTAAACTGTTAATGAAATTGGTAAATGCTGTTTCAGTTAAATTGGCTCCCTGAATCCCCACAAATTGTATACGTGAAATAACTTTGGCTAGTTCTTCAAAATCAGCTCCTTTTTCTGACCTTGCTGGATATATAATCAGCTCTAAAAAGTCGAAGTGTCCGTTGGTAGTCACCGCATCGGCAAGAGCTTTATCTATCTCTGCATTAGCATCGTAAACACTTAAGCTTAATCTTTTCAAAGCAGGATGAGTTTTAATCACCTCCAAAGCCTGCAACAATAAGTCATATGAAAACGCCTTAGCATTATGCGAGGATATCTGATAAGATTGCAACTTAGGATGATTTTGCAAATAGGCAATCAACCTTTCAATACCTTTTTGACCAATATCAACACGGCTATAAGGCATTGACACCATATCAAAATGTTCTGTGGGATGCAGCTCAGTCAGTTGTAGATGCTCTAAAGACTGATTGGTCTCTACCCCATCAAGAATCGCAACCGTTTTCTCTCCTGTTGGATCATCACCTATATCCAGCAATAAATTCTTTAAATTAACAAGGGGATGTTGTTGCAAGAACTGACTAAAACCCTGTCCCTGTGGGATAGTTAGCATTTCTAAACCCAGGTGGGCAGTTTGAAGTGAAGGGACTTGTAGTAATTCGCTAAGAGCCTGGAAGTAGAGGTCTGGTTGCGTCCCCAGCCCCGTTTGGGATAAGCATAAAATACTGAGAAATGGATTATTTTTTAAAGCATCAAAGGCAGCGATTAGAGTGTCTGACTCAAAACCATTCAGATCCACCCGTTTGAACTGTGGGCGTAGAAAAGCCCTTATTAATTGTTCAGCGGTAACTAAATTCTCTTTTTTATTCGCATTAATGAGAGCGAGTCGTTTATTAAGCTCAGTGCCATCTCCCTCATATCTTGAATTAATTTGAGAATCCATCACCAGATTATAGCCAACTTTGGAAGTCTGACTCATTCGCCAGCGTTCTGGCTGTGGTGCAAAACCCAGTACCTGTAACTGTATTTCAAATGGTAACTGCAAAAAGGGAAAAAATCTCTTTTTTCTTGAATTTTATGTTCCGCACAAAATGAAGAATGCCCCATGATTACACTCAAAAACATTACTAATCTTGTGATGCCTTTTAAAATACCTCTCATGGATAACATTCTCCTTTCCGATTAATTATTGTTTGAGGCTTAAGTTTTCAGTTGCGATGTTCAACCGATCCCGCACTTTTTGCGGAAGTTTAGGATTACGCCGCAGGGCTTCTTTCAAATATTTAACTGCCATATCCCAATTTTCTATATTATAGTAAGCCAAGCCTGCAGAGGCTTAAGTTTTTAGTTGCGATTTTCAACCGATCCCGCACTTTTTGCGGAAGTTTAGGATTACGCCGCAGGGCTTCTTTCAAATATTTAACTGCCATATCCCAATTTTCTATATTGTAGTGAGCCAAGCCTGCATCGGAATAAATAATAGATAATTGCTCGCTATTTTTCTCTAAGGCTATATCCAAAAAAGCAGCCGCTGTGCCCCATTCATCCAAATCCATGGCTGGCTGAGCTGCCGCAATATAGGCCAGAGCCGATGCGTTTGGATCTTCATCCAATCCTTGTTGAAACTCTTTCAAAGACTTTTCTAGCTGCCCCAGCTTATAATAACTTTGCCCGAGATTAATATAATTGACGGGAACCTCTAACTTTTTTGAGGGGCAAGCTTGTTTGGCAAGTTCATAATAACGAACTGCTTGGGACCAATTACTGGTCTGATAATTCGCAAGAGCTGCCATTTCATAAAGAACATGGGTAACTGGTTTTTTTGCTTTTTGCAGCTTTTGAATGGCCATATCATACTGCTTAACAGCGTCTGAATACCCCCCGTTTTGATTTATATAATAGTTGCCAGCATAAATATTAAAAAAAGCAATTTGATTTGGATTGTCAAAGCCTTGTCTGTATTTCTCATAAGCGTAGGAGTTCCCCAAAACTGATTGATAGGCAGCTATCCATCCAGAAATTTCCACTTGAACATCATACGAAAAATTAACCATTTGAGGATGGTGGGCCGCACAATATCCTAAAAATTCTAGCCCTTTTGTCAACTCATTTCGGTTTAAATAAGCCTGACCAATTACATGAAATGTCTCATAGGAAAGATTGGAAAAAATTGTTTTTTGTTGGGCGAGAGGGACGCTAACGGGGAGTGTTCGAATTTCGCGCCTAGAGTCAGCCCACATGGTGGCAGTCTTATCAATAATTTCCTGCCAATCCTCTTTCCGATACAAATCCAGCATTAGGGCATTATAATCTACTGCTTCTTTTTGTGTTGACATAGCAATTGAAAAGGTTGGCGTGTCAAGCAACCCTGCTTGATTATTATCAGCCGCATAAAGGCTGGTGATAAGGGTACTCCCTAAAAGAGCCCCCTTTAAAAAGTTTATCGTTAATTTTAACATCATTACTCTTTTCCCAGATCTGTTAACCTCAATAAATTAAATCAATATCTACCTTCAAATTCAAATAGATATATCAAAAAAAACAATAGATTAAAAAAGTGTTAATTTTTGATATCCATTTACTCTACTTAAACAAGTTAAAGACCCAAAATTATGACGAGTAAGTAAAAAGGGTAAAAAAAGAGAGGTCTTGAATTTTCAAGAAACGATAACTAAGTAAGTTCTATGAAAAACAATATCCCCTTTTCAAGGGCTCGTAATGATAGCCGGAGAATGAGCTAAAATCCATTACTTCTTATAGAGAATTGGCGTTAAAGAGGACCCACAATTCGCGTCGTTCCTCATTAAAAGTTGCTGCATATTTATAAATAATAATTCCCAATCTTCAAAATTGGTTAAGTATAGCTATTATTATTTTTTGTAAAAAAGGAATATCTTTATTGATGCATTGAAAATCTTCTGGTACTGTACTAGATGTTTTAATTTTTTCAAATTT
This sequence comes from Candidatus Paracaedibacter symbiosus, assembly GCF_000757605.1. Classification (GTDB taxonomy): domain Bacteria; phylum Pseudomonadota; class Alphaproteobacteria; order Paracaedibacterales; family Paracaedibacteraceae; genus Paracaedibacter_A; species Paracaedibacter_A symbiosus. The sequence goes on from NZ_JQAK01000001.1 coordinate 853,753, forward strand.
TCTTTTATAATCGTTTCCTCACTGCGTGTCCGCAGGGAGAATAAGGTGTTATTATGAGGTTCCAACATATTCTACTAGCAATACTAGTAGCGGCGATCTGGGGATTTAACTTCGTCGTCGTAAAAACAGGCTTAAATGAGCTTCCTCCTTTTATCTATGGTGCTGGCCGCTTTGTCGTTGCGGCATTACCTGTTCTTTTCTTAAAAAAACCTCAAGTATCCTGGAAGATTATTGGGGGCATCGGCCTCACCCTTGGCGTTTTGAAATTCACCCTCATGTTTGGCGGTATTTATATGGGTATGTCAGCCGGTCTTGCCTCATTAGTACTCCAAAGTCAGGTGTTTTTTACCTTAGCGCTCTCAACGATTTTTTTTAAATCAAAATTACGTATATCTCAAATTGTAGGGATGGTTATTGCTTTCGTCGGGATTGTTATGATTGCCTGGCAAACCCATGCGGAAAGCAGCATGATCGGCTTTTTAATGCTCATTGGCTCAGCCATGGCGTGGTCTGTTTCCAACCTGCTCTACCAAAAAGCTGGGAAAGTGGATATGTTCTCGCTCACTGTCTGGACTAGTTTGATCCCGCCACTCCCTATGTTTATTGCGGCCTATTTCTTTGAAGGAGGCCAGGCATTCGAACACGCATTCCTTGCTCTCAGTCCGACTGCTTTATCCTGCCTACTCTTTACAGGTTGTGCCTCAACTTTGGTGGGTGCCACGCTATGGGGAGTATTGTTGCGAACTTATGATGCAACAAAAGTAGCTCCATTCTCACTTCTTATCCCAGTGTTTGGCATTTCATCCGCATGGTTAGTTTTGGATGAAAAACTAAGTGGGATCACCATTATGGCCTGCTGCCTTATCTTTCTAGGCCTTGTCATTAATCAATGGCATACGAAGGCTACACTAATCAAAATCTCTAAACGAGCCTCTGCCAATGCTCATGCAAGCAAAGCGGGTCTCCAGGAAGCAGCATAACTTTTAAAGAGAGACACCTTCGATCATTTCAATCATTCCTTGTAAAACTTGGCCTAATAAACGCAAGTGATGCGGGGCACTTAAGCTATGATCGCCGTTCTTAACGAGAATAACCTCCACATCAGTCGAGGTTAATTCCCGCATGAGCTGCAAAGATAAATCTAAGGGAGAATCAACATCCTCTACCCCATGGAGCAAGCGAACAGGTAAATCGCATGGGATGCCACCTTTCCCCAAAAGTACCAGTTCATTCCCATCTTCTAAAAGCTGTTTAGTGATCGTAACGCCATTAGCCGTATAATCGCTTGGAATAACAAATCTACCTGTTGTCTCCAATTCCTGATACTGCGCGGTGGTAATTCGATTGGGAATATCCTTAGTAAAGTCTGGGGCAATTCCTATACCAATTAAACCGCTTACTAAGTCCGGACATCTTAAGGCAAGATGAAGCATTATCCACCCGCCGAGACTTGAACCCACAATGATAATATTTTTAGCACCCGTATACTGAATGACTTCTACACACTCCATAAGCCACTCAGAAATACGCCCCTCCTCAAAATTGCCAGACGACTGACCATGACCTGAGTAATCGAGACTTAAAAAGCCATAGCCTTTTTCAACACAGAAATCCCTTAAATAGATTCCCTTCGTTTTATTCATCGATGAAAAAAACCATGGAGAAACATCACCGTTACGTCTCGCCCTTTGGGAGGGACATACACATAGGCAATTTTTTCCGGTCCTCTTTCTAAGAATTTAATTATGCCGTCCATAAATGATATCGTCCTTTTTATCCTATGATGATCCCTATCATACCCACATTTCATATGAGTCTAAAGAAGAAATTAATTAAGAAAATTTAGCTGTAACATTAAATTTAAACTCCAACTTACGTCTTTTGTAGACTTTTTAGTATAATTAAAATTGAGACTTTTCAGTCTATGGCCACTTATTAAGAGATGAAATTATTCCAGCTTTTTAAGCTCAATGTCGAGCCGAAACCTTAAAAGATTAATTTCAATTTTTCAATCGTTACTCTCTCTGAGATATAGCCTAGAATATAAATTGTAAAAGTTAGACCTGATCTGACATTTACCCATTTTGGAACTATGCCTATTTACTGTCAGATTAAGATGCTCAACCAGCAGCAGAGGATAGAATCGCCGCCTAGTTCCTCCTGCCCCCCAGCTCACCATAACCAATGTTGTTGGTCATTAATTTTAATAAAGCCCCTCTTTGATTGCGCAAAAACTACTTCACATGACTTTACTACAGCTAAGTTAAGGGTGCCTATTTAAATACTAGATGAAAACTAAAGCTGAGAAGTTTTATGAACTATTAATGTAGTCTTTTCTCGCTTGCTTATGGTTTAAGTCTTAAAGACAGAGGAATTTTTATAATTATTGTCCTGCTTTAGTTGGGAGCATTATAATGTTAAAAACACCTTCAGTTGAGGCTGCTCAAAAATCATTAGGATCTGAAGAAAAAAAAGCTCTTGGCATCGTTCTGACTGGTAACTTCTTAGAATATTTTGATTTAATGTTATTTAGTCATCTTGCTTTTGTTGTTTCCCCCTACTTCATGCCTAAAACAGATCCTTTGGTCGTTAATATTCTCTCCATTTTTGCCTTCTCTTCTTCTTTCGTTATTCGTCCTTTTGCCGCTTATTTTTGGGGGTACGTGGGGGATAATTTTGGGCGGGTAGTTGTCTTATCTTATACCACCTTAATTATGGCCGTTACTTGCTTCTTGATCCCTAACATTCCCCCTTATGCAGAATGGGGGATTTATTCCACCTTTCTTATAATTGGCTGTCGTATCCTTCAGGGATTTAGCTCTGCAGGAGAAGCAAAAGGAGCGGAGATCTTTGTGGCAGAAATTGTCCCTCACTATCCTAAAATCTTTCTTGCCTCGGTAATGGTCCCTATTACTTGCGACTTAGGAGGAATGTTTGCCACACTATTAGGCAGTTTATGTCTAGCTTTTTCTCCAGAAGGCTGGAAAGTATGTTTTTATATTGGCGCAGCGATTGCTTTTTGCTCGTCGATTTCCCGTAAAAAACTGCGTGAAACAAAAGATTTCTTAAATTATGCTAAGAGCAAAAAGCTTCCCCCTACCCGTATTCAACGTTTTTTTGAAAAACGTAATTTCTTAGCTTTAATTGGGCTTAACATGATTTGTCCAACTGCTTTTTACTTTGCCTATAGCTTCTGCTCCGACCTTTTAAAAAATGATATTGGGCTTTCCATCCAGACGATCTTGCTCAATAATTCTCTCTTAATAGCCATAGAAATTATTTTCCTCTTTATCTGTGCAAGATTAGCCTACCTCTTTGATCCTTTTAAGATCTTAAAAGTGAGAACTTTTGCCTCGTTAATCCTGCTTCCCGTGATCTTTATCATTTTATTCTTTTATAAAACGCATTTAACGATCTTTTTAGCTCAACTGATAGCCCTTCTCTCAACAGCAAGCTTTGACCCCGCAACACCCGTCATTATTCGCTCCTTTACAATGCGCTCGCGCTTTTCTAAATATTCTAAAGCTTGGGCGTTTGCAAAAGCTCTCATGTATTTTACAACCGGCTTTTTAACATTTTACTTTTATACTTGGTTTGACATTTGGGGAATATTAGCCCTATTAATGTTCTTTTCAGTAATCTTTTGCCTATCTTTATATGCTTTTGTCCCTCAACATAAAATGGCTGAAACTTTTTCAAACATTATTGCCAAACGAAATAAAAATACCTTGATTACAAGTAAGACTTTAGAAAGATATATTTTAGCAGAAAATCTAACATCCCATCGAACCTATTTAAAAAAATGGATTGAAAGTTAATATATGTAAGGATAATTCCAATGCTGAATTTGCTAACCATTCACCTCCAAGCCATTCGGCCCGAAAAAAATGTTTCAGGAAATGTGAAATTTATGTAGGGAAAGATTTGTTTGGAATCTAGATATTGACGACAGCAAATGGCCGGATAGGTGCTAGGGGGAAACTTAGAAACTATTCTTTTGAGTCTAGAAATTTTACAAAAGAAGCTTCAGCAGCTTCTTAAAAAAAGCAATCGGTACACAAGCGTATTGGCACCGATTATAAGGTCATCTCTTGTTTTTATATAGAGAAGCTTTGGGCAAAAGAACTTATCGATTCTGCATGTATGTAAAGGTCATCCCTCATTAACCTTCTATATTTTTCAGAGTAAAGGGTAAAAAGTTAGGAAAGGACCACATGTTACCCAGCTTTCTAAGGTTCTATGCCTCTTTTATAAACTGGACACTATCCTCTGACGCTATGTGGGTATATTAATTGACGTTGTATACATGTACGTTTCATCCATTTTCCAGCTTTTGCCAACAGGTTTCTTGCGCTTTCGAACACGCTGATCAATAAGCGGGGCAAACTTTTTTACACACTGTTGTAAAGTTGAGTGGTCAATTTTGGCTTCGCTCATCTGCATTATCTCTTCTAGACAGATCACATTAACTTAAGGGAAACCTGCACTTCATGTACACAAACAGCATAATGATTGAAGTAGTTGTGCAACAACCTTTAAAGTGACCTAGTAGTTGGGGAGTGATGGAGAGCATAATTTATTCCTTCCCCCCCCTTTTATCTTTTTCTTATTGGCCTTCAACAGGTGCGACAGAACCCCGCTATCAATTCCAAGGGTCCTTTTGGGATTCCGATGAGTATGTTGATGTCCAGGAGTCCCCCGATTCCCATGATAATGGAGAGCTCTCATCTTCACTGTCATCAAGTAAAAGTAAAGTTTTATCGTATTTATAGTTCTTATTAAATACTCTTGTGAAGGCAAACTTTATTTTGTCCGTAAATCCCTTGCTACCAAAGATTTGTAGCATATATTCTTCTGGAATTTCATCGTTTCCTTTATCTCTATGCATTTTTTGATAAAGAGGATTGGGAATGACTATTTCACTTGACTTGCTGTCGAGATAATGGGAGGCAGATTTTATTTTTTCAATTATTAAGGTGCTAGTTCCATTAAATCTCTTGGTATCAAAGCTTTGCGGTGTATATTCTTCTGGAATTTCATCACTTCCCTTCTCTATATACATTTTTTGATAAAGAGGATTGGGAGTGACTACTTCACTTGGCATAGTGTCCAGACAAGAAAGAGAGGGAATAAACCTGGCATTAGCCAAAGAAAATGGTAAAGAAATACAGGCCATAGTAGCAAGTAAAACTTTGAGCGAATTATTTTGAGTGGTCTTCATTTTTTGCCCTTTATTAATTAACTAGGAAATCTATATTAATTTAATCTATATTCTCCGCCAAAAAAACTATTATTAATAAAAATTGAAAGATTTGTTGGCAGGAAATCTTCTTACATTTCAAAAAATGATATTTTTTAGCAATAAATAGTACGTTAATCAATCTAATTTTTTATCGTTTTTAGAGATAAGAACTTTTGAATATAGCCAACTCGATTGAAAAGATGGCTTTTATCTAAAAATTAAATATAGTGAATCCATGCCTAACATCCTTACCCTAGAGCAGCGTGAAATGCTTATAAAACGGGGCCGTCAACTTCTTTTAGATAGTTAAGATGACAATATTAGTGCAAGTATTTCTGAGTAATAGAAATTATGGTTGAGTAGAACAGCCAGGTAACTCTAGGCAAATCCTTATAAAATATATAATTATTAAAAATAATTTTAACTTAATATTTTTTTATGTAAATTTAACTAAACATTTCTGCGCACTTCTTTTTATGAGTCCTTCTTTTTACCCTTGCTTTCTTAATAGCTCTCCTTTACCAGTGATAACCTTATTGAACGTCATAAAGGGATATTCTGATCCATCGATGTCATTTTTAAAGATGTTTTCTTCTTGATGAACTTGGTTTTTCAAGTAGGCATCTAGAATTAATACCGCTAATTTATTTACGGCTTGTTTGTACCTTCTATAATTTTGTGGGTCGGGCTTTTTAAGGAAGTAGTCTTTTATGATTACATATTTTTTGTTCAAAAGGATCTTAGGGTCAATAAATAACCGAGCTTGCATATCTGAAAAAAGTGGGTTTTCTACAGAGCCATTCTCAGACCAAGATGTCTGACCTTCTTCTCTTATATTTAGGGTATAGTAACTAAGAGGATCTGTCCGAAGCAGAATGATAAGATCTTTTAGACTTTTGATGGGAACTGATCCTTCTTTATCATTTGTGAGCTGATATTCCATTCTGAGGCCAAATGGCTTAGCAGGCCATACCACTTTGTCAAGGATACTTGGGTCGATAAAAACTTGCAGGAGGCTGCCCGAAAAATCATTAAGGTATTTTGCCATTTCCTGAAAAGCTTCCTCGAGGGGGGAGCTATTGCCATTTGGGTTAAACTCAATTCCTAAGGCTTTAAGTACTTCTTGTAGCTTTGCACCAAAATTACGCCTAGTATTGGAATTTCTAAGCCAAAAAGGGAGGGCAGATTCCGTACCATGATAATCTACAAAGGATATAGAGGTCGATAGGCCATTTCTTGCAAATGTCGGCCCTTGGTCATTCTCACCTTGATCAAAAATTGATTCATAAAATTTTTCTATTGTTTCAGTCAGAGGGGTAAGTAGTCTAATGGTTTTTGAATCTTTTTCTGCCCGAAGATTTAGAATCTCTCTCATCGCCGTAAAGAGCATGATAAGCGAAAAATTTCCATTTGAAGCAGCTGAGTAAAGGACCGCTTTATCCCTATGGCGTATCTCTGCATCTAAAATTTCAGTAAGTCTTTGCCTTAAAATTTCATGGTTATAAGGAAAAAATCGTCTTAAAGCTGCTTGTTGACTTAAAAACGATAAAGTGTTTTCAATGTCTTGTAACGATCCATCTCCCCTTCCCCCTGGAAAAAGCCTCATTTGTGCTTCTGATTGGGTATAAGGAAGATTACTAAGTTCGTTTATTTTCTTCGGATAATTATCCTTTTCTTCTTGTTTAATTCTTTGGAAACGTTCTGAAAAAGGAATAATATCTCCTGAACCTAATTTAAGATCTTGAGAAAGAGCTGATTGAACTATTTTCAGTAAATCATCAAGCCTATAATTGAGAACCGTACTTGTTTGATTTATCTCATTTAATTTTTCAATGGCGTCTTGAAATTGTTCTAAACAATTATGTATATATAATTTTATTTCATTTTTAGAAGAAATATTTTTAAGGTCATGATGATATGTATTTATTAGGTATAAAAGATGATTAACCCCTGGAAGAAACTCATTCCCATTTTCAAAGTTTGCCTTTTTTTCTAAAAGTTCTTTTGTTTTTAAGCATTCGTTTTCTAGCAGAGAAAAAATATGAAGGGGATCTTTTAAAGAATACGTAGGAGAAATCTCAGGCCCAACCAATCTTCCCCCTTGATTTTCAATGTCTTTTTTAAGGGACACAATAACTTTGGCCTTATTTAAGATATCCATTGTCGTAGGATCTGATGGCTTATCTGGATCAGATCCGTCACTTTGCTGATTTAGGATAGGTGCTTCCATCGAGAAAGCGAGAAAAGGTGTTCCAAGCATCATATAAAAAAGAATATTTCTTAATTTCATAATTAGATACTTTTTTAAATAAACAATATTTATCACCTTATGAATATAATTTTAATTCACAGTTAATTTTTTGTTATTTTTATTGTTAGTTGAATATTTTAATAAATAAGCAAAAATAGGGCGCAAATCAAGATAACTATGTAAACAAGGCTTTTTGGCCCTAAAATAGCCTGTATGCCATGCTGTGGTAGGTACCGTCAAATTAACTTTGCGATTTAATAAGCTGTTTGGTTTTATTGATTATCAATAATAAACAAAGGTGACCTTACTTTTTTCAAGTCTAGTGTAAGATTATCTCAGAACTAATTCAATTGATACTTATTAAAAAGTATATTAATTATAACTATTGCTGTTATAAAATGCTGTTATAAAATTAATTTAATGGTGCCCTTATTAGAGTTTAACAAAGGGTCTTTCGATTTCTATAAAGCATTCAACGATACAATCTTCTTAAAATAAAAAATTTAATATGAAATTAAATATTATCACATCTCTTTTACTGATTACCCCATCTTTTGCAATGGAAAAGACGGATATTCCTGCTGTAGATTATGGAAAATCCTACCTCGCGGACCACCTCACGACAGTATCATCTCCCTTACCCACTCCGTACAACACCTTTCAGCCTAATCTGAGTTTCATTCAAAACCCGGAACGGTATTTTAGGCTCGATAAGACCTCTTCAATTCCGCTAATTCAGCAATATAAAGAGCAAGCAAAACAAATATACCACGCCCATAAACTCTATTTAAATGACCAAAAGACATTTTTGGAGCGTTTACGTCAAGAAGCAAGTGCCCAAAACAATACTAACCTGAAAAGCTTGCATCCTTGGTTTTATAAATTCGAAGATGCAGAAATTATTGACAGATTAAACTTCAATATAGATGGCTATAAACTTAAAAGTGAAACGATCGATAACTGGTTAAGCCATTTGAACAATCCCCACTATACCGTTGATGACTTTTTCGAAAACCTTATGGTCAACCGAACAATAAAATTAATGATACGAGAGGAGATGAAAAATGAGGACACTTGTCTCCTACCTGCTACGAAATTTAGTGAGCTGAGCAGCTTATCTAATTATGGCAGATTTCTTTCCTTAGAATCTATAATAAATTTCCGCATATTCGATGAACAGCTACATGCTCTCTTTCCCCACATTTCCCAAGATTGCTTTAATAAGGTCAACGCAATCAACCCGGAAGACTTGCCTATCAGAGAAGCCTGGCTTATCAAGCAAGATTATGCTCTTATGCAGTTTCTGGCAGGAAAAGTATCTGTTCCCTTTGATCCAGATACCACGTGGGAATTGAGACCTCGAGAAGAGAAGTCTATAAGCGCTTACAATTATTCAACTCGTAAACATGAAGATGTAATGATTCCGATTATTCCCAAAGAATATGCCAAACTTTTTAATGTTTTATATGCGTCTTTAGCCAAAGGACCTGATAAACAAGATGCTTCTTTTTTACCAGAAGAGGCTAAACGATTTCAACAAAATAGAAAGCAAGCCAATAAGAGATTAAAAGGTAGGCAAAACGCCAAGAATAAGGCTCGCGCCCAGACAGGCACGAGGCTAATTCCCACTAAAAATACACCAATGGCCTCACAGGTGGAGCAAGTTAATCTTCAACCTATATCCAATGCAGCCTCGACTGTACCAGGCTCGCCCAAGCCGTCTTCGCTTCATAAGGTTAAGTCCACGCCCTCTAAATCCTCAAAACCGACCATCCCGCAAGGCGGTTGGAGCCTCCGTGATCAGCAAAGAAATGTTGAAGCAAAATTAAAACCCCAACAGCCGATGAAAGCTACAACAAATGAGGTATTGCAGATAGAATTCCAGCCAAAACAACCCATTACTCTCAGTGCCAGCCAGTATGAAACGTTGCAAGAAATTTTGAATGAAAACGCGCCTGCCTATAGGATGACATTTAATCGAGTAAAAGACTTACTTGAAGCTGTTGGTATCAAAGTTGAAAGAACCGGCGGGTCTCATGCCCACATTCATACACCTGGACATAACATTAAGACACTTGTCGACATTCATTATGGCTGGACAGACAAATATGGGCCAGGAACAATGAAAAGTTTGCGCACTCTGATGCAAAATCTTAGCCTTAATAATTCGGATTTTGTTGGATGAAATAATTTTTAAAACTCAAAAACATTAGCCTATACTGAATAAAATTTTACCAACCCCTTTGTAAAACACGTAATTGACCAATTGGGGGTTCAACCACAACCCGACTATATTTCCTTGTGCCGCAGACAAGAACAGAAAGGAGCCAATATGATTTGACGTTTTAATAAGCTTTACAAAAGATGGCAGTAGGCCCCTCGATCGGCTTTGAGGAACGGGCTTCACCCCCTCTCAAGCGACTTCCATTCAGAGTGATGGTCGTTGGCCCTTATAAGCAATCATCGGCAAATTGTAAAAAGGCTTTTAAGCAAGCCATCAACAGTTGAAAACTGTTACCCAACAGGCTTATTGTGTTTAATATTTAAAATATAACCTTATTTTCAGTTGTATAGCCAGGAGTTTCCTCATTCTCCTTCTTATGAGCGGTTTGTATCCTTAAAACCAAGAGTCCTGGGGGTTCTCATGGTTTTTCTTATTGCTTGTTATCTCCTGGTAAGGGAATAGGCTATGTTGATTCCACTTCATTGGCCGTTTGCCATTCGAAACTCATTTCAAGGCATAAGGTTTTTAAGGGATGGGCTACTCTTGGTAAAACGGCCAAAGGCTGGTTTTATGGCTTTAAGCTTCACCTCATTACTGATGAAAAAGGAAATTTAATGCGGTGCAAATTGACTTCAGAAACTGTCGATAACCGAACTGTTTGGCTTAAGGATTGAAGGGACTTTTAGTTGGTGACAAAGGCTATCTGTCAAAAACTCTATTTCTACGCCTCTACAAAAGAGGTCTCACTGATCACCGGTGTCAAGAAAAACATGAAAAATATCCTCCTTACCTGGAATGAGAAAACCCTCCTACGGAAAAGATCGCTCATTGAAACAGTATTCGACTACCTTAAGAACAAGCTGATGTTGGAGCATGCAAGACACAGATCTCCCTTCAATATGTGTCTACATCTCCTCTCAACTCTCATTGTCTATCAACTCAAACCCTCAAAGCCTTCTATTTTCTTGCATTTCTAATTCATAACCCTTTAAGTATTTATTAACTCGCATACGTTAACCTTAAAGTATAAAATCGTTTTATATTGGCTAGAAGTATTGTGATAAATGAAGAATCACAAAAGTTTTATCGCAAACAATTACGTCGTCCCGTGCGACGATTTTTGAAGCGTATTTTTCCACTTATTATAGCAGCTTCTATTGTCTTTGCGATTATGCTGACTATGTTTTATTTCATACCCTTTACGCTTACTCAAACAGGAGGGAAAATAATGGTTATTGGTCACACAATTCTTGCGATTCTTTTAAGTGTTGCTGTCATCTGGGCCGGGCACTCTCTGGTGGCGCGGCGCCAAAGCAAGTTTCAACCAATTCGCATTCGGGTGCGACAAAACACGCCTCCTTTTGATAATCGTTAGGTGTATCAAGCTTAGGTAGAGGAATGTGAGCTTTCCAACTAAATACTCTACTTCCCTCTTTGCAAAGCAACCACACCTGGGAGTTTCTTACCTTCCAACCACTCAAGGAAAGCCCCTCCTGCTGTTGAAGTGTAGCTGAGATCTTTTTCCACATCAGCCTTTGCTAAGGCAGCCAGGGTATCGCCTCCACCGGCAACACTGATGAGCTTCTTTGCTTTAGTCAAAGCGGCAATATGGTGGGCGAGCCCAACAGAACCAAGATCAAATGGCTCGATTTCAAATACCCCTACTGGCCCGTTCCACACCAGCGTTTGGCATTGATCCATAAAGTGGTTGATTCGGCTGAGTGACTTCGGGCCAATATCAACAACCTTTTGAGTGGGCGCAATTTTATCGATGGAGACGGTTTTACTTTCCACATTTGGCGCAATCGTTGCTGTGACAACCACATCAATGGGCAGCACGATTTCACAATCATGAGTCTCAGCGTCCATTAAAATCTCCTGGGCGGTTGGGATATAATCGTCTTCACAAAGAGACTGGCCAACCTCAACGGCTTGCGCCGCGAGGAAAGTATTGGCCATCCCTCCGCCAATTACAAGGTAGTCAACACGGGGCAGTAAATTTTGCAAAAGTTCAATCTTTGTAGAGATTTTAGATCCACCCACAATCGCCATTACTGGCTTTTTGGGAGTTTTAAGTACGGATTGGAGTGCCGTCAATTCTTGTTCTAGCGCTCGTCCTGCATAGCTTGGGAGTTGCTCGCAAATAGCTGCAACAGAGGCATGCGCCCGGTGCGTACAGGAAAAGGCATCATTAATGTAAATTTGGCCAAGGCTACTCAGTTCTTTGGCAAAAGCGGCATCGTTTTTCTCTTCTCCTTCATGGAAGCGTAGATTTTCCAAAACGATAATGCTGGCTTGGGGCGCATCGGTGATAATACGTTTAACTTCGTCGCCGACGCAGTCAGGCGCGAATACAACCGGGCACTCAACAAATTGTTGGAGATGTTCAGCTATAGGTTTTAGAGTGTAAGCAAGATTAATTTTCCCTTTGGGTCGACCAAAATGAGAGAGGATGATAATTTTAGCCTGTTTTTGCAGAAGTTCATTTATTGTTGATAGAGATCTGATGATGCGCGTACTATCGATTACTTCACCGTTGGACATTGGTAGATTTAAATCAAGTCTTAATAAAACATTTTTATGGGTGACATTCACCTCATCTAGATTCTTTACCTCTAATTCAAGCGAAAACGAGGGTGAGACATTTTTAGGCGAAAATAGATTGGAGGAAATTGGGTGCGCAGAGCCTAAAGTTAAAAACGCCATTAGCTTCTTATTCAAATTTAAAGTATTTATAAAATAACAACATCACAAAACTACGCGGAAAACAACCCATGTCGCCTAAAAATTTTGGTACGATTTATACGCAGCTCAAAGAACCTCGAAGCAAATTGATGGGAATTTTGAACGCGACCCCTGATTCCTTTACTGGCGATGGCATTTTGAGCGGGGGAAAAGAGGGGGTGACAACTGCCCTTAAGGTTGTTGAAAGATTCATTGAACAGGGAGCTGATATTATTGACATTGGGGGGGAAAGTACTAGACCAGGGGCTATACCTGTTGATCAAGAAACAGAGATAAAGCGCATCGTTCCCATCATTCAAGCGATTCGCGCTCGTTTTTCCATTCCTTTGTCTATTGATACAACGAAATCAATGGTCGCTACAGCCGCGTTGGAAGTGGGGGCCTCCATCATCAATGATGTCAGTGGCTTAATGCTGGATCCTCAGATGGTGGATGTGATTGTTGAGTCTGGAGTACCTATTGTGATCATGCATAGCCAATTGGCCCGTGCCGTGAATCAATCAGACCATGGCCCATTGAATAATGATGAAAATGATATTGTTACAAATGTGGTCAGCGATCTAGAACGGCTAACTGTCTATGTGATTAGTCGAGGTGTCAAACCTCATCAAATTATCCTTGACCCCGGGATTGGTTTTGGAAAAACGCCTTTGCAGAATCTGCAATTGATTAAGAATTTAAGTCAATTAAAAGAGCTGGGATATCCCGTCTTGTTAGGGGCTTCGCGTAAATCATTTATTGGCCATCTAACTGGATTTCCTATAGGGCAGCGCTTACCGGCAAGCCTGGCAGCAGCAGCAGTTGCCGTCCTGCAGAAAACAGATATCATACGCGTCCACGATGTGGCAGAGACAAGGCAGGTTATTCAGTTGCTTGAAACTGCTTGAGATTAGCTAGGTTCTGTGCACCTAGTTTTTCCAAATCCATTTTTGCCATTTTTTGCCTAGCAAGTTTCCCCCATTTTCTTGAAAGAGGTAAACTACTCCATCGAAATTGGGCTTCATTTTCAGCTGAAAATGTCTCAGAATCATCTTTGAGTAAATTAGGGGCACAGAAAACCTGGGTTTTGCCCTGTCATATATACTGATCAGTATAGAGTACAAGGAAAGATCCTCATTATCGGCGGGAGAATCAAATGATCCAAGAAATCCCTTATAGTGAACCATCAATCGTATTTCGTGCTTTTGCGGCCCAGCCGGGGGCAATTTTGCTTGAAAGTGCGCAGCATCTGCCTGATTTTGGGCGTTATAGTTTCGTGATGGCTGATCCCTGGCAGGTATTAGAATCCAGGCAGGGTAAAACGTTTTTGGCGGATGAAGAGCACCCAATGCTCTTTTTTGATCTGCTCCAACAGCAGTTAGAATTTTATTCCCTGTCTCATAGAGAGTCCTTACCGCCATTTCAAGGAGGAGTGGCGGGATATTTGGGATATGAAACAGGACAGCTGCTGGAGACGTTGCCACAAGCCATCATAGATGAGCACGGAATGCCAGAAGCTTGGCTTGGCTTTTATGATGCTGTGATTGCGTTTGATCACAAATTGCAGCGGGCGTGGATTATCTCGAGCGGCTTACCTGAGCAAGAAGAATTGTCCCGCCAACAACGAGCAAAAGAACGGTTGCAATGGCTGCAAGGGATCTTACACAATGGGGAGACTACTCCCTTTCAAAAGACTTGGGGGCAGGTGGAGGTCCAATCTGATGTGTCGGAATCGGAGTACTGTACGGCTGTCCAGCGTGTTGTGGACTATATTTATGCCGGCGATATTTATCAGGCAAATTATTCTAGACGTCTGCGAGCAAAATTGCCAACAAAGGTGAGCGCCTATGATCTGTATGAACGCTTGACTCAAGTCAACCCGGCACCTTTTGCGGCTTTTTTAAATACAAAAGCAGGGATTATTGCTTCTGCTTCACCCGAGCGTTTCCTCAAGCTTGAGGGTCAACAGGTTCAAACAAAACCGATTAAAGGGACAAGGAGGAGATCATCTGATCTCTTAGAAGATCAACAAATTGCCAATGAATTATTAGCTTCAGAAAAAGATCGTGCGGAAAATATTATGATTGTTGATCTATTGCGCAATGATTTGTCACGGGTATGTGCACCCCACTCAGTTCAGGTGCCACAACTTTTAGAGCTTGAATCCTATGCCACTGTCCATCATTTGGTGACAACAGTGGTGGGGGAATTAGAGCCGCTCCATGGGCCGATAGATCTATTGAAAACAACCTTTCCGGGGGGATCAATCACCGGTGCGCCAAAAATACGTTCTATGGAAATTATTACTGAATTGGAGGGTCAAGCCAGAGGTCCTTTTTATGGGTCGATTGGTTATATTGGTTTTTCTGGGATGATGGATACCAACATTGTAATTCGTACCTTTGTGATCCAGGAGGATCAGGTAACGTTTCAAGTTGGCGGTGGTATTGTTGCTGATTCTGATCCACAAGGAGAGTATGATGAGTCAACAACCAAAGCTTTGGGGATGATGCGGGCTTTGGGGGCTGATTGCCTTTAAAACCCCAAATGGCGGAGTTGAGGCCCTTGAATCGCATTTTAGCTTAGGATTTTCTATGATTTTAATGATCGATAACTATGATTCGTTTGTGTTTAACCTCGTGCGTTATGGACGGGAGCTGGGCGCTGAGATGTGGGTACGGCGCAATGATGAAGTGACTGTGGCAGAGATTGAAGTGATGAATCCCAGCCATATTATGATCTCCCCTGGCCCTTGTAGTCCCAAAGAGGCAGGAATATCGCCCATGGTGATCGAAAAATTCGCTGGCCGGATTCCCCTTTTTGGAGTTTGTCTGGGACACCAAGCTATTGGTCATGTTTTTGGCGGGGAGGTGGTGCGGGCCCAAAAACCCATTCATGGTAAAGTAATGCCCATTCACCATCAAGCAGCAGGCCTCTTTCAAGGACTGCCATCCCCAATGCAGGTGACGCGTTATCATTCATTGGTTGTGGCGCGCGAATCACTCCCGCAAGATCTTCTTATCACCGCTGAATCAGCGACGGGCGAGATTATGGCCCTGACCCATCGCACACTCCCCATTGTGGGGGTCCAGTTTCACCCCGAAGCGGTTTTAAGTGAATATGGACATGCGTTGATGCGTAATTTTTTGGAAGGAAATTACCGGTGATCGTTGCTATCAATGGATCTCTCGTTTCGTTGAATGAGGCTAGTGTGCCAATCAATGATCGTGGTTTGTTGTTGGGCGATGGCGTGTTTGAAACGATTTATTATGATGGACAGCAGGGAGACTCTATTTTTGATGAATTAGGAGTATACAACCTCGACTGTTTTTCCACCCATTGGCAGCGACTGCAACAAGGTTTATCTTTATTTCAAATCCCTCTCCAATTGTCAGAAAGGACTGTTCAACAGCAAATTTTGGCAGTGTTGGCAGCCAATGACCTGAGCACCCAAACTGCTGCAGTTCGCTTAACAGTTACGCGTGGGTTAGGGGAACGAGGGCTTAATATTCAAGCGCAGCAACATCCTACTTGGCTCATTCAAACCACGCCTTATACACGCCCCGCTTTCCCGGTGACTCTTGCTTTTTCCAAACATAGTCATCCTGGAAGAAGCTCCTTATCTTTAGTAAAACATTTGGGTTATCAACTAAACATTTTGGGGCGATTAGAAGCGCAAGCTAAGGGAGTTGATGATGTCCTATTCATAAATTCTGCTGGTCACGTGGTGGGAGCAACGGCGGCGAATCTCTTTGCTGTCATCAAAGGGGTGGTCGTGACTTCTCCCTTAAGCTCAGGGTGTCTTCCGGGCGTGAAACGTGGTCAAGTGATTCAACGTCTGAAAAACCACAATGTGACAGTTAATGTGCGGCCTTTATGGCCGCAAGAAGTTTTGCAAGCAGATGCCCTCTTTCTTACCAACTCATTGATTGGCGTTCAATCGATCAGCCGAATAGAGGGGCAGGACTTATCAATATAACAGGTATAAAGCTTAACCAAAGCGGTCTTGCTCTCGGCACTTTTTTACAATTTCCTCATATTACTCATCATGTTTTGATTCTGCCATAGTATTGTCAGCTTGAGCTTCTTCTACCAAAAATTCATGTTCTGCTTGTGCCCAATGAGTCATCTCTGACTTATTAATAATTTATTTTTTGCGTCTACCAATCAAATATTTCTCAAGATCATTGGGGACAAAATGAAAGCCACCATCTTCTTCAAGTACAAGAAGTTTTAACATTGGGCATTGGGTAGGTCGTCTGCTCCATTCTTTATAGGGTTCCCAATCCTTCGGGTGAATTTTCCTGAGAATGGCAGAAAAAGGTAAAGAAATAGTGAAAAGGCATATAGTAACTATGCTATAAAATGCGCAGCTTTGGAAGAGATGCACTCTATCTACGTAGCCTCAAGATAGGATTTCTATTTTTGCTTCTAAGTCCACAGAACCTAAAGACTAAAATTTAATCAGAAATTCCTGAAAGAGAATTATTCTTTCTGTCAATTCTGATTAAAAAAAGCCTAATAGTAACTTGATATAACTTAGCCTTTTCAAGTTCCTGAGATACATATGGCTATAAAATCTATACTATTCTCCAGCTTCAGAGAGTTTGGCAGCTTGATCTTCAGCAACAAGGACGTCGATAATTTCGTCCAGGCATTCGCCTTCCATGATCAACTGAATTTTATATAAGGTGACATTGACACGGTGATCAGTCACGCGACCTTGCGGGAAGTTATAAGTGCGGATGCGCTCTGACCGATCGCCACTCCCCACTTGGTTTTTCCGGTTAGCAGCCCGTTCAGCATCTTGACGTTGCCGTTCTGCTTCATAAATCCGGGCACGTAAAATCTTCATCGCCTTGGCTTTGTTCTTGTGCTGGGAACGTTCGTCCTGTTGAGTGACCACAACACCTGTGGGAATGTGAGTGATACGCACAGCGCTATCGGTGGTGTTCACGTGTTGCCCACCAGCACCAGAGGCGCGGTATACGTCGATCTGGAGATCTTTTTCGTCAATATGAACGTCGACCTCTTCGGCTTCGGGCAGCACAGCCACCGTAGCAGCAGAGGTGTGGATACGGCCGCTGGCTTCTGTTTCTGGAACGCGTTGAACGCGGTGAACACCTGATTCAAACTTAAGACGGGAAAAGACTCCCTTTCCAGAAATAGAAATGCTGGCTTCTTTTAAGGCGCCAAGCCCACTTTCATTACTATTGAGAATTTCAAATTTCCAGCCTTTATTGATAGCATACCGCTGATACATGCGAAGGAGGTTTGAGGCAAATAACCCAGCTTCTTCACCCCCTGTGCCCGCGCGAACTTCTAAAATAGCGTTTCTTTCATCGTCAGCATCTTTAGGGATCAATAGCACTTTAATAGCGTGCTCTTGAGCGGGAAGCTTTGCTTCTAATTCAGGGAGCTCCAATGCGGCCAATTCACGCATTTCGACATCGGTACTAGTGTCAACTAATAATGTTTTTAAATCTTTGATTTCATTTTCTAACTTCAACAAATCTGTAATGGCTTCAGCTACAGGAGTGATGTCTGAATATTCCTTAGAGGATTTGGCAAACTCAGCAGGATCAGAGACATCTCCCGTACTTAAGAGATCCCGTAATTCTTCGTGACGTTTTAAAATTTTTTCAAGTTTTGTCGCTAAAGACACGTGACTTATCCTACTTTAATTCTGGTGTTGGGAAAGTGAAGCGTTAAGTACTCAGCTAGACCAGAAAGTTTCACAAGTTCTTGGCTGCCACTTTCCATATTTTTAACAATTACTTGACCGGTTTGCAACTCTTCTTCACCTATGATGATGGCGGCAACAGCAGTTACTTTATTTGCCCGTTTCATGCGTTTACCCATATTGCCGTTATAGAGAAAATCGACCACAAAACCTAGGTTACGCAGCTGCACCCCGGTGGTAAAGGCCACGTTTTCTGTCTCACCCAGGGGGATGAGGGCAACGGGCTTTACCTGGTTTTCTGGCGCTTGCAACATCAATGCCAGACGATCAGCGCCAAGGGCCCAGCCCACCCCTGCTGTTTCCGGACCTCCCATTTGTTGCACAAGACCATCGTAACGCCCACCGGCAAGAACAGTTCCTTGCGCCCCCAAATCTGTGGTGACAAACTCAAAAGCAGTGTGGGTATAATAATCCAGGCCGCGCACCAGGTGGCGGTTGATTTTGTAAGGGATATTTAAGGCCTCAAGACCCCGGCATACTTGCTCAAAGAACCTCACAGAGTCGTCATTGAGGTAATCTTCAAAGCGAGGGGCCTCCTTCACAATTTCCTGGTCTTTGGCATCTTTTGAATCGAGTATACGCAACGGATTGCGACTCAAGCGAGATTGGCTATCTTCTGAAAGCTGATTCTTCAAGGGTGTGAAATAATCAACCAATGCTTGACGAAAAGCCTGACGCGATGGAATGTCGCCAATAGTATTGATCTGAACTTCAATGCGGTTTTCAAGCCCTAAGGATTTGATGATTTCATACCCTAAAGCGATAGTTTCTGCATCCACTAAAGGATGATTGATCCCAAAACATTCAACTCCCATCTGGTGAAATTGGCGATAGCGGCCTTGTTGAGGGCGTTCATAACGGAACATTGGCCCAAAATATGAGAGTTTCAAGGGCATGTTTTGAGTCATGCCGTTGGAAATCACGGCGCGGACTACACCTGCTGTTCCTTCTGGCCGTAAAGTGACTTCTTCACCGCCACGATCGGTGAAGGTATACATTTCTTTTCCCACTACGTCGGATGTTTCTCCCAGAGGGCGTTTGAAAACGGCGGTGGACTCAAAAATCGGTGTGGTGATCGGCTCATAGCCATAACAAGTGGCTAAGTTTTGGGCGATTGTTAGCACCTGCTCTATTTTACGATAGTCTTCACCAAATAAATCTTTAGTGCCCCGGGCTGGCTGTAGTTTTTGCGACATTTTAAGCTACCTCAGTGACCTTTTCATCAATCAATTTGATTGTTTCTGGAATCCCATAAAGCTCAATGAATGATCCCATACGTGGCCCCTCGGTTTGACCAAGTAAGACTTCATACAAAGCCGCAAACCAAGCTCGAAGCTCAACAAAGTTATGATTTTTTCCAACTTGATAAACGATCGCCTGAATTTCTTCTGCTTTTGCGGTTGCCGAGAGGGCCGCCAACTGGGTTTTAAGGTCAACAAGGGCTTGGCGCTCTAATTCAGTAGGCATGCGATACTGCTTTTTTGGTTTGACATAATCGCGGTAATAGGCAATGGCATAGGTGATTAATTTGTTCAAAAACGGTGTTGCCTCAGGACTTGCCTCAGGTTGATAACGGGTGACAAACCCCCAGAGAACAGACGCATCATCCGCATTACAAACAGACGCCAAATTCAATAAAATTCCAAAGTTTAAACCCGACTCTGCTGTTAGAGACATCCCGCCATGAACATGCCAGAAGGGGTTGTCAACTTGGTCTTCTTTTGGTTGGTTGGCAAACTTTGACCCAAAGGTTAAATAGTCATCCACAGCGCGGGGAATCACGTCGAAGTAGAGACGCTTTGCCTTTCTGGGTGATTGGTACATATAATAAGCAAGACTTTCCTCTGGTGCATAGGTCAACCATTCATCAATAGTCAGGCCATTACCTTTAGACTTAGAGATCTTTTGGCCTAATTCATCCAAAAACAACTCGTAAGTAAGATTTTCAGGTGCTCTTCCCCCAATAATCCGACAGATCTGGCTAGAGAGTTTAACAGAATCAATGAGGTCTTTACCCGACATTTCGTAGTCGACATCAAAGGCCCGCCAACGCATCCCCCAATCGGCCTTCCACTGGAGTTTACAATGGCCACCGGTGATCGGTACTTCAATGAGTTTACCAGTTCCTTCTTCGCGATAAGTGATAGTTGCAGCATCAATGTCGCGACTGACGATGGGCACCTGCAAAACCATGCCGGTTGTCTCGCAGATCGGCAAGAAAGGACTGTAGGTTTGGCGTCTTTCTTCGCGCAAAGATGGGAGCATCACTGCCAAAATTTCATCATAATGAACAAGGACGAGTTTTAAGAATTCATCAAAGCGACCGCTTTTGTAGCATTCTGTTGAGCTTTGAAATTCGTACTCAAATCCAAAAGAATCGAGAAAACGTTTGAGCATTGCATTATTGTGATGACCAAAGCTTTCGTATTTTTCAAAAGGGTCAGGAACTTGGGTAAGGGGCTTGCCTAAGTGTTGACGCAACATTTCCTGATTGGGGACATTGTCAGGCACTTTGCGCAAGCCATCCATATCGTCGGAAAAGGTGAAGAGACGGGTCGGAATGTCCGACAATGTTTGAAAAGCGTGGCGTACCATAGTGGTACGAACAACTTCACCAAAAGTGCCAATGTGGGGCAGGCCAGATGGCCCATAACCTGTTTCCAATAAGACAAATCCTTTAGAGGGTGTCTTGTGATCAATGCGGTTCAATATCCGTTTGGCTTCCTCAAATGGCCAAGATTTTGCATTTTGCGCGGCAAGGCGCCAGTCATGTGCCAATGAAGAAGCAGAATCGGACATTTTTTAACTCTTTCATATTGTTCGTGTAGAAATCAAAACCTATCAAGGAAGTGCAAAAAAATCAACAAATCTATCGCGTTCGTGGTGAGGCTTGTCAACAAAAATTAACAGAAGTCCGTTTTGGCGTGCCTCCTCAATTTTGTTGATAGAATTTAGAAGGCCACCGCAATCACGCAAGCTGGGTTTTTATTGCTAAGATTATATTCGCCACTACTTACGCAAGCACCAACAGACACGCCATCGCCCTCTAATACCTGCAAAGTCCCTGCAGCCGGCTTAGTTTCTCCAGCTCGAGATTTCAGAATCATTGCCTGATGGGGAGTGAGGAGGGGGGCTAATGTGCCCGGTGTTTTGGACAGGATCAAGAAATTGCCGCGTAATTGGGCTGTTGGATTGGTTATGGCGCTAATGGTACCACCAATTCTGGCCGTGGGGGTTTGCTCGGAATCGATCAAATTTGCCAAGTATAAATGCTGCCAGACGAGGGGTTGTTCGGCCTTGGTGATAAAACCTTTTCCATCTCCATTGGTAGTTGTACTGCCAAATCGTCTTGTAGCGTTCGCATCATTACCAGGTAATTGGCCAAATTGGTCATAGTAGGCCATGATTGCTAGACGGTAGCGATTAAAATCACTCACACAAGATTGTAACCTGGCGGTATCTAATAAATCTTGCCCCTTAAAGACACCAGCCATAATAATCCCGACAATGATCATCACAAAAGAGAGTTCAATGAGGGAAAATCCCGGGACTTTTGTGGTGAAGAGTTTTTTTTGCTTGCACAATTTTTTTATAATTTTAAAGTACACTCTCAAAGGCTTCCTAATTAAGCATGACAATGGTTCGTTTATATCTCGATACACAATTAGATACGGGAAAAGAGATTTCCTTGCAAGAACATCAAGTACATTATTTACGGAATGTGTTGCGATGTAGAGTGGGTGATCAACTGCACCTCTTCAATGCACATAGTGGTGAATGGTTGGCAAAACTCGAAGGGCTTACCAAGTCACAAGGATCTGTTGTTGTGTTGGAACAGATAAGACCAGTGACTGCTGAACCTGATGTTGATTTATTGTTCGCTCCCTTAAAGCAGGAAGCAACGCACTATATGATAGAAAAAGCAACAGAGCTGGGTGTTGCGCGACTTTTGCCTGTGACTACAGAGTTTGTCCAAGTTCACAAGATAAATCTGGAAAAACTCAATCGGTATGGCGTTGATGCCGCCCAGCAATGCGAACGTCTATCGGTCCCAGAAGTTTTACCGTTGCGGCCGTTACAAGGCGTTTTGCAAGCGTGGAATAGCAACAAACTGCTGATTGTTTGCTTAGAACGCCAAGATTCAGTGCCGCTTGTGCAATTATTGCAAGGGTTGGATCGGTCCCAGCAGCTAGCCTTTTTGATTGGTCCAGAAGGGGGCTTAAGTGGTAAGGATATAAAAACATTAACGGCGTATCCTTTTGTACGCTTTTGTAAGATGGGGCCACGAATTTTGCGGGCAGAAACAGCAGCAGCGGCAGCACTTGCTTGTTACCAATCTTTAAGAGGGGATTGGCAGTAGGACAAAAATCTGCCATTTATAATACTATCAATGTTACAACTAAAACAGCAACAAACCAGGAGAGAAAATATGACTCATCAATTACCCCCGTTGCCTTACGAAATGAATGCATTAGAGCCCCATATCACGGCTAATACGTTGTCTTTTCACTATGGTAAACATCATCAAGCTTACGTAACAAATCTCAATAATTTATTGAAAGATCATCCTCTTACTGCGGCACCTTTAGAAGAAGTGATCATGAAATCTGCCGGTAAATCCGATATGATGGGAATTTTTAACAATGCGGCGCAAGTGTGGAATCACACTTTTTATTGGCATTGCATGAAATCTAATGGCGGTGGTATGCCAAGCGATTCTTTTAAAGCGAAATTAGAAGCCACTTTTGGTTCTTTTGAAAAATTCTGTGAAGAATTTAAGCAAGCAGCTGTGACTCAATTTGGAAGTGGCTGGGCTTGGTTGGTTGCGGATAAAGAGGGTAGCTTGAAAATTTTGAAAACAGGTAATGCGGATTTACCCATGGCCCATGGAGTAACTGCATTATTAACTTGTGATGTCTGGGAACACGCCTATTATCTAGATTTCCAAAACCGTCGCCCAGACTATGTTGATACATTCTTAAAGCATTTGATCAATTGGGATTTTGTTGAATCGCAATTACCTCAATAAGCAATATCTTGTTAAAACCTCCTTCTTGAGGAGGTTTTAATCTTTTATCCATTAAGGCGCTTGACTCTGCTTAATTCCGCAACTAAATCTAATGTAAAGTTTGTTAAAAAATTTACCAAAAATTTACAAAGAGGAAGTATCATGAGCAAAATTTACCGAGTCCTTGGTGCTCTCGTTCTCACCACAACAGCAGCATTATCCAGTCCTTATGGGGGCGTCTTTGTTGGGGCTGGTTTGGGCGTTGGTGCCCTACGGAGTGAAACCAAATATGTTGATAATACTACATTAGCGTCTGGCAAGTCGACAGCGACCAAATTTGGTTTATACTATCAAGGCCATCTAGGATATCTCCATGAAGTTGGTGATTCTAAAACGATGATTGGTGGCGATGTGTATGTTAATGGTTCTTCTGCCAATAAAGTGGAGAATATTGGGGCAAATGGGCAGTTAGTAGCAGGAACCTTACAGCAAAAAAGGTCGGTGGGTTATGGTGTCGCGTTGATTGCAGGTAAATTAGTAAACCCTAAGGTAATGATTTATGCTCGTTTAGGATATGAAATGAGCCGTTATAAGATGAATCTAAAACTTGCCGGTCAACAGCAAAAAACGTTCAATAAAGATTACGCTAGCGTGGTCCCAGGTGTCGGTTTGAACTATAAAGTTGCCCATAACGTTTTGGTAGGGGTTGGTTATGACTATGCTGGCTTTGCGAGTAAGAAGACGGTGTATACTGACGCGGCTCAAAATATTCAGGTTAATCCAGCTGAGCATCGCGTGATGGCCAAAGTTTCTTTTGTCTTTAATCCGTTCGGTTAAGATTATAAAGGGGAGACCGTTTAAATCTCCCTTCCTCTTTATCCCATTTTTTTTCGATAGATCATATAACTGGCATGCCGTCCAGCTTGAACACCTTTGAGTTCATATTTTGTAGGTTCCGGCCAATCTGTTGGTCGATCAGTAAGGCTTTTTCTATCTCCCATTTCGAGGCTGAATTCAGGACGTGTTGCGAGTGTTTCTTGCATCCATTCGGCGTAATTTAAAATGTCCGTGGCCAGATAAAGCGTCCCCCCCGTTTTGAGAATACGTGAGAGATCACCAATGGTTTCATCACTGACAATGCGGCGTTTATGATGTCGTTTTTTGTGCCATGGATCTGGGAACAAAATATAAATACGATTCACACATGCAGTGGGTAAGCCCTTTAAAAGAAGACGGGCGTCGTCAACCACAATTCGGACATTTTCAATGGATTTTGTATCGATGTGTTTGAGGAGTGACGCAACGCCGTTTATAAATGGTTCACAGCCCACAAAACCAACCTCTGGTGACTCAAGGGCGCGAGCCGCTAAATGCTCACCACCACCAAAGCCAATTTCAAGGTGATAGTCTGCCTTTGGTGTAGAAAATAAAGTTAGCGGATCAATGGTGACGCCGGGTTCAATTTTAACTTCTAATTGAGGTAAAAGCTGGGTGCTCAGGTTTTTCTGATAGTCTTTTAAGGGGCGGCTTTGGCGGCGACCCCAAATTTTTCGGTATTCTTGATGCATGTCTGATGATAAATTTAATTATTTTTTCTATTTTTACTCTAAAAGGGATTGTATTTGCCACTCTTTTTAGGCGATAAATAATCATTCAACTTCTACATCTTGTACTGAGCTTCGGAGTGTGCTACTCAATCAGTTAAAGATTTAGTTAAATTTTACGTAGAGAGCGATGGACTCAACCAATCTCGATGGTCAATTAGCATCACTACCTGGCAGATATGCCCGAACCTTATTTGAGTTGGGGACTGCAGAGAAAAAACTCGCCAAGATTCAGGAAGATTTGAATCATTTTAATGAAATTCTAGAAACAGTTACGCATTTTAAGGCTTTACTGCTGAACCCAGTGGTGTCCCTTGAAGAGCAAGAAGCAGTGTTGCGGGAAATTGCGACCCAAAACAAATATGACTCTTTATTTTTAAAATTCTTGTGCTTGCTCAACGAGAATCGACGTTTAAATTTGTTTGGCAGCATTCGAAATATCTTCTGTGAGCTGGTGCGTAATCTTGAGAATATCAAGGAAGTTGAGGTTGTTTCGGCAACGAATCTCACGAAGGAACAGCAACAAAAACTGCAGCGATTATTGGCTACACAGACCAAGAGTCAATTGAATTTTAGTTATCGATTGGATTCACAAGTTTTGGGAGGATTCCTCGTCAAAATTGGATGTCACGTCATCGATCTTACCGCCAGTAATCAAATTAATATGTTAGTCACTGAGATGAAGAGGAATGCCTAATGGAAGTACAGGCCGCAGAAATTTCAGCTATTTTAAAGCAAAAAATCTCTGACTTTGACGCGAAAGTTGAAGTCGCTGAATCAGGACGTGTCCTTTCTGTAGGAGACGGAATTGCCCGCGTTTATGGACTCGACAATGTTGAAGCAGGCGAACTTGTGCAGTTCTCTTGTGGTTTGTATGGGATGACTCTTAACCTTGAAATTGACAACGTGGGTGTTGTGATTTTTGGTGATGACAAGAGTATTCGTGAAGGCGACCAAGTGCAACGGACCAAAAGGATCGTTGACGTGCCGATTGGGAAAGAACTTTTAGGTCGTGTAGTCGATGCTCTGGGAAACCCGATCGATGGTAAGGGCGAAATTAAGACGAAAAACCGCGCAGTTGTCGATGTGAAAGCGCCAGGAATTGTGACGCGTAAATCTGTTCACGAACCCATGCTGACGGGGCTTAAGGCGATTGACACTTTGGTGCCGATCGGTCGTGGTCAACGCGAATTGATCATTGGTGATCGTCAAACGGGGAAAACCGCGATTGCGATTGACGCCATCATCAACCAAAAGCATATCAACCAAGGAAGTGATGAATCCCAAAAGCTTTATTGTATTTACGTAGCTATTGGGCAAAAACGTTCTTCTGTTGCACGGATTGTGAAGATATTACAGGATGCAGGGGCGCTTGATTATACGATTGTGGTTGCTGCTACCGCTTCTGATCCAGCACCCATGCAATATTTGGCGCCTTATGTCGGTTGTACGATGGGTGAATATTTCCGCGATAATGGGATGCATGCGCTGATTGTTTATGATGACTTGTCAAAACATGCCCAAGCTTATCGCCAAATGTCCTTGTTGCTCCGTCGTCCCCCAGGACGTGAAGCCTATCCTGGTGACGTTTTTTATCTGCATTCACGTCTATTGGAACGGGCGGCAAAGTTGGATGATAAGTACGGCGCCGGCTCTTTGACAGCGCTGCCGATCATTGAAACTCAAGCAGGTGACGTTTCTGCCTATATTCCAACCAACGTGATTTCGATCACCGATGGTCAGATCTTCCTAGAAACAGAATTGTTCTATAAAGGGATTCGCCCAGCAATCAACGTTGGTTTGTCCGTAAGCCGTGTGGGATCAGCCGCCCAAACCAAGGCAATGAAACAGGTTGCCGGTAAAATCAAATTGGAATTGGCGCAGTATCGCGAAATGGCCTCTTTTGCCCAGTTTGCTTCCGACCTGGATGTCTCAACACAAAAGTTGTTAGCAAGAGGCGCCCGCCTCACCGAATTGCTCAAGCAACCCCAATATTCGCCTTTAAGTATGGCGGAAGAAGTCGTCTCTATTTTTGCCGGTGTTAGGGGCTATCTTGACCTAATTGATGTAAAAAACATTGGACAGTTTACGGATGATTACTTGCGTTTGTTGCGCGTTGAAAAAACAGAACTTCTCGAGGCGATTG
The DNA here is from genome assembly GCF_000757605.1 of Candidatus Paracaedibacter symbiosus. GTDB lineage: Bacteria > Pseudomonadota > Alphaproteobacteria > Paracaedibacterales > Paracaedibacteraceae > Paracaedibacter_A > Paracaedibacter_A symbiosus. Next base: position 880,695 of record NZ_JQAK01000001.1, read on the forward strand.
ACAAATCAGGGAAACTGACTGAGGAGCAAGAAAAGGAACTAGAACTATTCTTAACTGAGTTATGCCAAACTTACGGCGCATAAAATAAGGAGAGAAAAGTCATGGCAGGATTAAAAGATCTGAGGCTTCGGATCAAAAGCATTAAATCAACGCAAAAGATCACCTCAGCCATGAAAATGGTAGCCGCTGCTAAGTTACGTAAAGCTCAAGACCGGGTACAAAAGGCGCGTCCTTACGTGACAAGCTTAAAAGAAGCGCTTAATAAAGCCCTGCAAATATGGCCAGATTTTGGAATACCGCCAGCCATTTTTGTGGGGCGCCCTGACGTACCGACAGAATTGATTTTGGTGGTAACATCCGATCGTGGCCTTTGCGGTGGTTTCAATGTGAATATTGTGCGGGAAGTAAAAAATCTCATTCGTGATTATGACCACGCCGGTATCCCCGTTAAGCTTTATTGTATTGGTCGTAAGGGTTATGAGCTGCTCAAGCGTGATTATAGTAAAAAGATTTTAGGTGTTGAGTCAGAGCTGGGGAAAACAGGGGTTCAATTTGCTCAAGCCTTGACCCTTGCCACCAAGGTGCAGCATCTTCTGGAAGAGGGTGTGGTTGGTAAGGTGCGTGCTGTTTATAGTGTATTTAAATCAGCTTTAAACCAACAAATTACCCAAGCGGGATTAATCCCTTTTGAAACTCACCCAATTGTTGAGACAACAATAACTGAGTATGAACCGGGACATCTAGAGGCAGTCTTAGCTTTGTTACCTCAAAACTTGGCAAGCCACATTTATGAGATTTTGCTGGAGACAAGTGCCAGTGAATATGGGGCACGGATGACGGCGATGGATAATGCCACAAGAAATGCGCGCGATGTAATTCAACGGTTAGAGCTAACTTATAACCGGACACGCCAGTCAGTGATTACCAAAGAGTTGATCGAAATTATTTCAGGTGCGGAAGCACTATAAAACTGTGGAGAGGGAAAAAAGATGCCACCCAGAAAGTTAAAAAGCATTGACGGCGGAAAAAATATTGGCAAAATCACACAAATCATCGGTGCTGTGATTGACGTTCATTTTCCCGCTCAATTGCCACAAATTCTTAATGCGCTTGAAATTAAGCGTCCGGGATCAACGTCTCTAATTTTAGAGGTCGCCCAACATCTTGGCGAACATACAATTCGCGCCATTGCCATGGATATCACGGAGGGTTTGGTGCGCGGGCAAGAAGTTTATGATTTAGGTAAGCCGATTACGATTCCCGTCGGGCCAGAAACTTTAGGTCGCATCATGAATGTAATTGGTGAGCCCGTGGACGAACGTGGTCCCCTTAATACCGAACATCACTACCCCATCCACCGAGATGCACCGCCGTTTATTGATCAGTCAACGGATACGGAAGTTTTGGTGACAGGGATTAAGGTGATTGACTTGCTCACACCATATCCACGCGGCGGTAAGATTGGCCTCTTTGGTGGCGCAGGTGTCGGTAAAACCGTTTTGATTATGGAGTTGATTAATAACGTGGCAAAAGCCCACGGAGGTTATTCAGTTTTTGCTGGGGTGGGAGAGCGTACCCGTGAAGGAAACGACCTTTATCGCGAAATGATTGAATCGGGGGTTATTGATCTTGAAGGTGATAAATCTAAAGCAGCTCTTGTGTATGGACAGATGAATGAACCACCAGGGGCCCGTGCTCGCGTTGCGCTTACTGGTCTGACGGTCGCCGAATACTTCCGAGACACTGAAGGTAAAGACGTCTTGTTCTTCGTTGATAACATCTTCCGTTTCACCCAAGCTGGATCCGAAGTTTCCGCACTTTTAGGACGAATTCCTTCTGCTGTGGGTTATCAGCCAACTTTGGCAACAGAAATGGGGGCTTTGCAGGAACGGATTACCACCACAACACGGGGTTCTATCACGAGTGTTCAAGCAGTTTATGTTCCAGCCGACGACTTGACTGACCCGGCACCAGCTGCTTCATTTGCTCACCTTGATGCGACAACGGTTTTGAGTCGCCAGATTGCCGAACTTGGAATTTATCCCGCTGTGGATCCACTTGACTCTACCTCCCGTATTCTGGAACCGACAACTGTTGGAGAAGAGCACTACCAGGTGGCTCGCGATATCCAACGTGTTTTGCAAACCTATAAATCCTTGCAAGACATTATTGCGATTTTAGGAATGGATGAACTTTCTGAAGAAGATAAATTGGTTGTGGCGCGCGCTCGTAAGATCCAGCGCTTCCTCTCGCAGCCATTCCACGTCGCCGAAGTCTTTACTGGAACGCCAGGAGTGTTTGTCCCTTTGAAAGACACCATTGCAGGCTTTAAAGGTATTGTGAATGGTGATTACGACCATATCCCAGAAATGGCATTCTATATGGTGGGCTCCATTGACCAAGCGCTTGAAAAAGCGCAAAAGCTACTCGCTGAAGCGGCGTAAAATCGTTCAAGAGACATCCTTCGAAAATGAGCCCCCCTTATGGGGGCTTTTTTATTCTTGGTAAGGAGATAGTCATCCCTGAAGTAAGACACTCAAATTCTATAATCCTCTTAACGGGGGAAGATTGCAGACAAATTCTGCTAGCTTCTTTCTGGAAAGGCGTTTTTGTAGAATTACTTTACCTTTTTCATTTATTCCATGCAGTTGGAAAACATTCTTTGCTAAATCAATTCCTAATACGCCCATTTTATTCATAGATGGATCTTTCTTCTAAAAGGTGTTTATTGGTTCAATATTAAACAACCAGATTTTCTAGGATCGGCCCATCTCATTAACTTAACTAAGTGAAGGCCAAGTAAAGCCTGAAAATAAAGGCTTTCTTTCAGATTTTAGGCCCAATGATTTTATCTTGGACCCATTGCCTTAATAGGGCATGATGCGGTTTCAACGAGGGGACAGTTCGGGTAACCGACTGGTCTACTCTCTTCTAATATTGCCTATATTTGTCTTTAGTCCTTTGTTTATAAGGAGTTAAGTTGTAAGGTTGTTTTTAAATCAGTCTTAATTCAAATTGAGTAATAATAGGCTTTACTTAAATATCTACCTTAAAGTTATTTATAACTTTATTATTAGATTTCCCCTTTATCAAACAGTTACACAGAACTAATATGGGCCACCATTAATTTTTTACTTACAAATTCAACCCGAGAAAGATAAACACCCTACAAAATTTTATACTTAAGTATCATACTTAAGCTTATTCTGCGGATAAGAAAGCATGAAGCTATCCACTATTGTTACCTCGTCATTAGACTAAAACAGAGGTAAATATAATCATGAAAATCCAAAAAGTTTTCTTTAAAAAAATAAAATTGATTTCTATGGCAATTGTTTTTAATGGTCTTGCCATTTATTCTCCCTCTTATGCAATGCAAATTGGGTTTGAATATGATAATCTTTTAGATCCGCAACATAAAAATATCCTTAATCAGGCTGCTGCCAGATTAAGTAATGTTATTTTAACAACTTACAATAAACCAAGTGATCAAAAATTTGATTTGGTTGTGCGTGTTTCTTTAAGAGATTTAGACGGGGAAGGCAACACCCTTGCTGAAGCAGGACCAACTAAATGGTTTCAGTCCTCGACTAACGGGCCATTTTATCCTTACCGAGGTGAAATGACAATTGATAGTGCAGATTTGAAAGATCCTGGTCTCTACAATATCGTAACTCATGAGATTGTGCATGCTCTTGGTTTTGGTATATTTTGGGAAGATAGTAATCTAGTTAAATTTTATGGACAACATAATCCGTGCTTCATAGGAAAGAATGCCATACAGGCTTATAGTAATTTAAGTGGAAAGATACAACAAGCTGTCCCCCTTGAAAATAAAGGTGGTCCTGGAACAATGGGTGCTCATTGGCGTGAAATCATATTTGATAATGAGCTCATGACGGGTATTTACAATACGGATCAACCTAATCCTTTAAGCATACTTACGCTGGCTGCATTGCAGGATATGGGATATGAGGTTGACTATAGTAGGGCTGAATCTTATTCCCTCCCACATTCTTCTTCTTTCGGACAGTCCCATTTACGTAAAAATACTAACAATAGGAAGCGGTATCACAATTGTAGAGGCCATTCAGCACCTTCATGCGGTTGCCATTTTATGTAGACTACTCGAAACAATATATTAATCCGCTAATTAAATGTTATAATTTTTGAAAATGATAAGTACATGTATTGTTTCAAGAATTCATTATTTCTTCATGAGCTTTACATATAACAATTTGTCACCGGATTAATATTTAAGTTTTTAGGGCTGTGATGGTATGACCTGCTCGTTTAATCATTTCTTGCATGGTGGGATTTTTATGGAAAGTCGCATTATCCATAACAATCACACTTCCTGGGGAGTTAGCTACCTTTTCCTTTTTCCCAGACAAGTTCTAAGCGATCTAAACGTATAACACACAGCAAAGGAAGTGTAATATAAAAAGCTATATTACACTTCCTTCATATTTTGAACCAAACGGCGCTTCTTGACATGCCCAGAGCGAGTCTTGCTGCATAGGCATTTTCATCTAACAGTATAAATCCGTCAAAAATTCTTTTGTGCAACACAGCCGCGCATCAATAGCCCCGAAAGGAAGCTGACATTATTCGGCGCTCCATCATCACTTTGCAAGGTAGCCTCTGTATACCATCTCACAGTTTCTTGATCATTCTTTTTTAACACCTAAACCATTCTGGTGCATGCGTTCCAAGTTAGCTTGCGCCTCAGCATTGCCTTTCTCGGCGGCCTTAGTATACCACTTCACAGCTTCTTGATCGCTCTTCTCTACGCCAAACCCAAATTCATACATCTCACCTAAGTTATTCCCAGCCGCAGCAATACCTTTCTCGGCGGCCTTAGTATACCACTTCACAGCTTCTTGATTGCTCTTCTCTAAGCCAAGACCATATTGATACATGACCCCCAAGGAATTTTGAGCCGCAGCAATACCTTTCTCGGCGGCCTTAGTATACCACTTCACAGCTTCTTGATTGCTCTTCTCTACGCCCAAACCATTCCTATACATGTCTCCCAACTTAGCCTGCGCCACAGCATTATCTTGCAAGGCAGCCATAGTATACCACTTCCCAGCTTCTTGATCGCTCTTCTCTACTCCCCAACCATTACTATACATATCTCCCAAGGAATTCTGAGCCGCAGCATTATCTTGTAAGGCAGCCTTAGTATACCACTTCACAGCTTCTTGATCATCCTTCTTTACGCCCCAACCATTCCTATGCATCCGTCCCAAGGAATTCTGAGCCGCAGCATTGTTTTGCAAGGCAGCCTTAGTATACCACTTCACAGCTTCTTGATCATCCTTCTCTACGCCCAAGCCTTGCTGATATATCCGTCCCATGTTATTCTGAGCTCCAGCATCACCTTTTTCGGCGGCTTTGGTATACCATTTCAGAGATTCTTCATTATTCTTCTCTACGCCCAAGCCTTGCTTGTACATCCGCCCCAAGTTACTCTGAGCTCCAGTATCACCTTGTTCGGCAGCTCTGGTATACCATCTCATAGATTCTTCATTATTCTTCTCTATGATCAAACCAATCCGGTAGAGCTCTCCTAAGTTCTTTTGCTCCACCACAACACCTTTCTCGGCGGCTTTTATTGACCAATATATTGCTTCAATTAATGTCTGTGGTGAAATCTGACTATATATAATTTCAGGAGGCTGACCAACTTTACTAAGTTTTAAGGTTTGCAAAGATGGACAATCCGTTGCTATTTCTTCAACGTTTTGCTTTTTCCTAATGTTAGTTGGGTTATTGTCTATTTCTGTGAGTTTTTCCATGGCATTGCTTATAGACACATAGGTAGTTGTCGTACAGCAAATAAACAGTAAATTCCTTAGCATATTTTTCATAAGCAATAATCCTTTGTATGCAGTATTTTTAATCTACAAATTTAACATTTAAATTAAATCCTAATTAAAATAGCTTTCACTTTTCGTTATAACAAACGTAATTTACGCCAATTATTTAACTCGCTTAGCGGCAACCTGGGAGGCTTGCCCCCATGATGAATGATATGGCTCCCCTAAACCGGAGAATTTATTTGAGATAGAATCCAAGAAAGGAAGTCCCAAAAGATGTCAACTAAGAAATTAAACGACACTATCAATTTAACTAAGTGAAGGACAAATAGAGGTGCCGTCTTTAGTCAGAGAGCATACAGACAGCAGCAAAGCCGAAGCCATACGGCACAGTACAGATAAAAAAGAAAAGGGGGAAATTATCCCCCCTATTGCAAACTGAGTTCTGATTTTTTGGGATCTGCATCAGTAGGTTTTGAGTCTCCACGCTTATCTTTCCGTTCCAAAGGCTTTAAGGCTTGCGTCAAGGCAATCTTTAAGACTTCGTGAGCTGTTGACACGGGAATCAACTTCAGACCTTGCTTGACGTTGTCGGGAATTTCTTCCAAGTCCTTTTCATTGTCCTTTGGAATTAAAACCGTTTTGACACCACCGCGATGGGCTGCCAGCAATTTTTCTTTCAGGCCACCGATCTGCAATACACGGCCACGAAGGGTGATTTCACCTGTCATCGCAACTTCTTTGCTGACAGGAATGCCCGTCATAGCAGAGACAATTGAAGTACACATCGCCACACCAGCCGATGGGCCATCTTTTGGAATTGCCCCTTCTGGAACATGTATATGGATATCATTTTTTTCAAACAACTCTGGATCAATGCCATAGAGGACGGCTTGGGAACGGATATAGCTCATCGCTGCCTGAATTGACTCTTGCATCACATCACCAAGCTTGCCGGTGATAAGAGTTTTGCCTCTGCCAGGAAGCATGACTGCTTCAATGGACAGCAAATCCCCCCCAACTTCGGTCCACGCAAGACCTGTCGTGACACCAATCACATCATCTTGCTCCGCCAAACCGTAATGATAACGCGGTACGCCGGCATACTTATGCAAGTTTTTAGGCGTAATGGTGACGGATTCCACTTTATCGACCAAAATTTCCTTAATGGCTTTACGCGCTAAATTGGCAATTTCGCGTTCCAAATTTCTGACCCCTGCTTCCAAGGTATAGTAGCGAATCAGAGTCCTAAGTGCCTCCTCCTCTATAGAAAATTCATTTTTCTTCAGCCCATGAGTGTCAGTTTGCTTTCGAATTAAATAACGAGTCGCAATTTGCAGTTTTTCATCTTCGGTATAACCAGGCAATCTTATAATTTCCATGCGATCGAGAAGGGGTTGCGACATACGCAAAGTATTTGCCGTTGTCACAAACATGACATCAGACAGATCGTAATCAACCTCAAGATAGTGGTCGTTAAAGGTGTTATTCTGTTCTGGATCCAAAACTTCCAGCAATGCAGAAGCTGGGTCACCCCGCCAATCGGATCCCATCTTGTCAATTTCATCGAGTAAGAACAGTGGATTGGTGGTTTTAGCTTTACGTAGCCCTTGCACGATCTTCCCAGGCATGGAACCAATATAAGTCCGTCGGTGACCGCGGATTTCAGCCTCATCACGGACCCCGCCTAAAGAGATGCGCACGAAATGGCGCCCTGTTGCTTCAGCAATCGATTTCCCTAAAGAAGTTTTACCAACACCAGGAGGACCAACCAAACACAAAATCTGCCCTTTTACCTTACCAACACGGCTCTGCACTGCGAGATATTCTAAAATACGTTCTTTAACTTTGTCTAAACCATAATGATCGTTATCCAGAATTTTTTTCGCCTGCTGGATATCACGCTTAACGCGAGTGCGACCTCCCCATGGAATCCCTAACATCCAATCAAGGTAATTACGCACAACAGTAGCCTCAGCTGACATCTGATTCATGTTGCGGAGTTTCCGCATTTCAGCTTCGCAGCGTTCACGTGCTTCTTTAGAAAGCTTGGTCTTACGGATTTTATCTTCCAATTCCGACATCTCGTCGCGACCATCTTCAGCGTCACCTAATTCTTTTTGAATCGCTTTCATCTGCTCATTCAGATAGTACTCACGTTGGGTCTTTTCCATCTGGCGCTTGACACGACCGCGGATCCGCTTTTCAACTTGCATGACGCTGATTTCAGCTTCAATAAAGTTTAGGATTTGCTCTAATCGGTCCCCTGTTCGCGGTGTTTCTAACAGTTGTTGCTTTTCCGCAATCTTCAGCGTCAAATAAGAGGCAATCGTATCTGATAACTTAGTTGGATCATCGATTTGATTGATTGTGATCAAAACATCGGGGGGAATTTTGCGATTGAGTTTAATGTATTGTTCAAACTGCGCAGTCACGCTGCGCACGAGCGCTTCAAGTTCACTACCTCCAGTTCCCTCATTGAGACTTTCAATTGGCTCAGCAATTGCCTCAAAATAGTTAGACTCCTCTGTGAACCTGGTGATATTGACGCGCTTCACCCCTTCGACTAAGACTTTCACCGTCCCATCGGGCAGTTTGAGCAGTTGCAACACAGTCCCAAGAGTTCCAACAGTATACAAGTCATTAATGGTCGGATCGTCCAGCACGGGGCTTTTTTGCGTCACCAGAAGGATTTGTTTATCATCCCCCAGCATCACGCTTTCAAGCGCCTGAACTGATTTTTCACGTCCGACAAAAAGTGGTACAATCATGTGTGGAAACACAACAATGTCCCGTAACGGAAGAACAGGGTATTTTACGCCTTTTGACAAGCCATACATACGCTTCAATCTCACTGCTTATTAGGTTTGTTTGAAACCTAGGGTTGCAAGACCTCTATATAGCTAGAGGTCTATCCATTTGATCATTTTCTTCTTTATTTCGTTGAGGCGTCACTACGAATTTTAGCATAACTCTTCAACGGTTGCGACCGTCCTTCAACAACTTCTTTGTTGATTATAACTTCATCCACATTTTCGTAGGAGGGAAGTTCAAACATCGTATCCAGCAAAATACCTTCCATGATTGACCTTAACCCACGCGCCCCTGTTTTGCGAGCAATTGCTTTGTGTGAAATCGCCTGTAACGCTTCTTCAGTAATTGTTAATTTGACATTTTCAATTTCAAACAATCGCTGATACTGCTTCACAATGGCGTTCTTAGGTTTAGTCAAAATCTCAATGAGCGCTTTTTCATCCAAATCTGTGAGTGTTGCCAACACAGGCAAACGACCAATAAACTCAGGAATCAAGCCAAACTTCAAGAGATCTTCCGGTTCAACCTCCCGTAAGATGTCACCAGTTGAGCGATCTTCCGGATTTTGAATGTCTGCGCCAAACCCAATAGCCACACCTTTACCACGGGCGGAAATAATTTTTTCCAAGCCAGCAAAAGCACCACCGCAAACAAACAGGATGTTGGTGGTATCAACCTGCAGGAATTCTTGTTGCGGATGCTTGCGGCCCCCTTGTGGCGGAACAGAGGCCACAGTACCTTCCATAATTTTTAACAAAGCCTGTTGCACCCCTTCGCCTGAAACGTCACGCGTGATGGATGGATTGTCAGATTTTCTAGAAATCTTGTCAACTTCGTCAATATAGACGATACCACGTTGCGCCCGTTCAACGTTATAGTCAGCCGCCTGGAGCAGTTTTAAGATAATGTTTTCCACATCTTCGCCAACATACCCAGCCTCTGTCAATGTCGTGGCATCCGCCATGGTGAAAGGAACGTCAATAATACGCGCCAAAGTTTGGGCCAATAACGTCTTGCCGCTTCCGGTAGGCCCTACCAACAGAATGTTGGATTTAGCAATTTCAACTTCACTTTCCTTACCACTGTGAGCTAATCGCTTGTAATGGTTGTGAACGGCAACAGAAAGGACTTTTTTTGCCTGTGCCTGACCAATGACATACTCATCCAGGACGCTGCAAATTTCTTTTGGAGCTGGCACACCATCTGTCCCACGCACAAGGGCCGAACGGCTTTCTTCGCGGATAATATCGGTACATAAATCCACGCATTCATCACATATGAATACGGTGGGCCCCGCAATTAACTTGCGAACCTCATGTTGGCTCTTGCCACAAAAGGAGCAATAAAGAGTACTTTTTCCATCACCTGAATTTGATTTGCTCATGTTAACTGCTCCTACTACCTTCGTGGGTTCCCAAATTGATCAAACCACCCAGCTTATCTCTACCTTTTAAGTATGAATAATTATATTTAAATAAAAAGTTAAAATAGATCAATTAGAGATCAATCCACTAAAATTGTTTTTTATTTGTTTAAGCAATGTGCGAGCTATAATAGCCAGGAAACCTTTCTTAAGTTGTCGTTCTAGCTTCAAAAAAAGTTGGATTTTCTTAAAAAAATCTTACCTTTACTCACGCCCAGAGTCCATGTATTTAAAAATACAAACAACATGGATCTTCATGCCAAGCACGAGAATGACAGCCAGAAGGTAGATTCCTCTACTCCCTAAAACTTGCACACTGCATCCACTTACCTAGTATTTATCCCAGAAATTAGGCAAATAACAAGGAAAAACTATATTTTTAAAGGAATCTTGGACTAATCGAGGCTACTTAAGTCTCGGATGTACCGACATTTAAAGGAAAAGGATAATTTTAAGGTTCCATTACAAGTTTGTAAAAAGAAGATAAGTATGGTCAACTAAAAATCCAAAAGGCCTTATAGAAGAAATCAAAAAATTTTAGATATCGTCACTTTTTGTACCTAGCCTTTTAAAAGGAAATTAGACATATAACCACTTTAGGAATTATGTATATCTTTGACTTTTTGAGTTACTGAAGGAGGATTAGGAGCATATTGCTCTCCTTTTAGCGAATGGTTTTCTTTTTGCTTTATCGTATCAGATTTTTCTTTTGAAGATAACTTGTTCCACACTTTCTTGGGCAAGTAACGAGTGGTTTTATGTCCGCGCCTTGCCTTATCCCCACCTTCAGTTTGCCAATCCTCCTCGGTCCATTTCTTTAAACTCTTTTGAGAGTCAGATAAACTTCCTTTATGTTTATAGTCGCCGCCGTGTGCTTCATATTCTTTTTTTAATAGTTGGGATTTTCGAGCAGACCATTGCCCTTCTTTCCCTCCTTTAGATTCAGATTTAATCTTTTCCTTTAATTTCTCTCTCAATTCAGGATCTGTATAATCTTTGGTGTAATCACTTTTGGATTTTGCCATAATGCCCCCTTCCTTTAAGCTCTTTATTTATGACATTTTTAAGAGGAGAGATAAAAATGAAGTTTAAATGAAATTTACTAATTTTCGTTAGATATTCCTAAAGTAATTTCTTTGTTTAATTAATCAGAGATTTTTTATAACGTTGACTTATTTTAAGAAGATAGGTGTTTTAAATGTAAAAAAGGTTTAGGTTAAGATTTCAATCTTTTAAAACAGCAAACCAATCCTTTAAAAGGGAGGCAAACCCGGGCAAGGAGGATCAAAGAGCAATTATTTATCTTCAAAATAGCTATAAATATTAGATCCACTTTTTAACAGGTTCTCCCATAACTATGCTTTAACGGCAATGAGAGAATTCTTAATTACCCTTTACCGAATGTTACTCACATTTTTGCCACGAAACTGTTTTAAGCCACTTTTAGAGGCTGTGTGAGAAGTTATGAAGGTAGTCCAATTCTTCTAAGTATAAGTCGGATCATAGCCAAGTAAATAAACTCTTCTGAACTTTGAACGTAAAGCTCACAATCTTTACTCAGTCTTCTGTTTTTATTGAGCCATGCAAAAGTTCGCTCAACAATTCACCGTTTTGGCAAAGGAATAAACCCTTGTTTATCGCAGCGCTTAACAATCGTTATGGTCCAGCCTGTTTGCCGTTTAATGTTCTCAATAAAATCTTGCCCTTCCTAGCCACCGTCGGCATAAATATAAGATAGGTAAGGTAAGAAAGATTGCCTTCCTTCCAATAAATAGAAAGCCCCTTTGCGATCAGAGATATCAGCTGGCAATACTATTAAAGAAAGAACAAACCCCAAAGTATCTATGAGAATATGGCGTTTGCGGCCTTTTACCTTTTTACCGTCATCATATCCACATAGCCCCTTTTTTCTGTGGTTTTTACACTTTGAGAATCCATAATCCCGACCGTTGGATGTGCTCATGCTTTTGGTGTTTTTTACGAGCAGTTGAGCGTAGTTGCTCGTGTATTTTGAACCATACCCCTTCTAATTTCCATCGGCGAAAATAATAGTGAACAGTGCCCCAAGGCGGGAAATTTTGAGGAAGTATACGCCATTGGCATCCTGTTTCTAATAAGCAAAAAATAGCATTCACAATATGGCGGATATTGACTCGCCTTGTGGTCGACCTTCAAGTTTACAAGGGGAATCATAGGTGAGTTTATTGACCATTCTTGATCACTTAAGCTGATATATATATCTGTGAGGGAACCGGACATAGTGAGATAGGGATGAAACCAACAAGCTTTTATAAATAATTATATGATTTTAAATTGTATCGGATGCCTCTCAATAAAGAAGTCGGCCTATCATTAGTTTTTTTCAACCTGAATTAGGTCGACTCAATTTATTGCTTTAGCAAGGATATCCCCTACGTCATATTTAAAGAGTTATATTGATTTGAAGCGTGGAACGAAGAGTTTTGAATTTTTCTGTCCAATCATCTCTTTGTTTTGTAATACGCAAAACTAATACTTTAAGCGTGGAGTTTTCTAATAAAGCTTCATAGAGAGCCCTTAATACCTCTTCAGTATCTACATCATAGTTTTGCCCTAGCTCTAAATGAGTAAGGGTTGAATTACGTCTTAAGGCTTCAGCTAGCGCCGTTAGGCCATCAATGCTTGGCTCAATTCTTAATAAACATAAAGAGGTAAGCGTTGTATTATAGGGTAATACCTTAGCTAAAAACTTTACGCCGTCGCCTAGCCGTTCGTTCTTGGCTAAGTTTAAGAATTTTAGAGCTCCATTTTGGTTGTTTTCTAAAAGTGTACTTAGAGCCTCAGCCCCCTTCTCTTGAATATCATTATGCTCAAGATCTAATGAAACGAGAGTCGTATTGCCTGTTAAGACGTCAACAAGCCTGCATACCCCCTCATCTGCAAAAAAGTTATAACTTAGATCTAAGGAAGTTAAGGTGGTATTTCCCTTCAATGCCTGCGTGAAAATTGATAAGCCTTTATCACTCATGCCGATATGACTTAAGTTTAGAGTGGTAAGGGATGAGAAAGAATTGATTACTATATCAGTTATTAACTGTACCCCTTCATCGGAATAAATATCACGACTAAAATTTAAATCCGTCAGTTTTGTTTTATTTTTTAATGCTCGCGCTAAAACTTCCAATCCGCTATCTCTAAGGATATTAGCTCCTATATTTAACGATGTAAGATTTGTATTTTCTTCTAAGGCTGGGGATAATTCTTTCACTCCTTCTAAGCCCATTTTTTTATAATGAAAATTTAAAATAGGACAGGTGGAAATATCGACATAATTTAATCCGTTTTCTGTATAAATACTTGTTAATTTAAAACTTTCTACACTAGAAGGTTTATCATCGGGAATACCAACTTTTTCCATCGCCAGGCAGGGTGCCAAGCCAAGTAAAAAAATAGAAAGAAAGGTTGGTAATTTCATAACAAATTTCCTTTGCCCAAGATTATTAAAGTATGCCTCACTCTAAAATACAATAAAGGCTTTAAGCTAAGGCAACAAGTATGAATTTTAATATTTAATTGATAATATTTTTAAGTTGATCTTGCAATCGACACATAGTCTCTTAGTCTTAACTCATGCTACAAGGATAGAAAGTTGTTTATTGTGACTCCAAATATCAATTGGGTTCACTATAGTTACTTAAAAACTTTGGAAATTGACCTGAAAAGGGCATGGGTTCTCACAATCCTTGGTAGAAAGTAAACGTAGCTGAAATATTAACTTTTAGAGGCTAATTTTCGGCTAAATTTATTCGAACCCCAGCTCTTCACCTATTTGAGTAAAGATAGGGCTGGCATATTTATTAGTGATCATTTTATAGCGAATGGGATCAATCATCATGGATCGGCGTGTGCCAACTTTGACTTGCGGTGTCCCTGTGAGGAATATTCCTTTCAGTTCACGCCATATTTGTGCCTGTTTTTGTTGGGGCCAAGCCTGAATATACCCCAATAAAAAGGGCTTTAACATAACATTATGCCACGTGACCTCAGAGATTACTTTAGGAACACGATATTTTGCCTGTAGTTGCGCCACGGAAAAGCTATAGACGACCAATAAATCAACTGCCACCGGCCCCGGCTTATCTAGAGCATAGGCAAAAGTTTCTGTATCGATCAGCGTAACTTTTGTATGGTGTAGCGGGTTCATATCCTGTGTTGCTAGATCAGGCATATAGTCTGTATAAATGTTATCCATGTGCAAATCACCGTGGATCACGGTTGGTATTGCTAGGCTCTTATTATTAGTCTTCATGAATCGTTGGTGTAGGCGGCTCAACCCCAACCCTAGCTTATAAAATGAATAATAAACATCATTATATAAGGAGTTATATGCCTCTACTGAGGTTGGATTATTCGGATTATAGTTTACTGTTGCTTGGCCAAATTGTTTAGTCAAAGTCATACAAGAAACCCCTGGCGCTAATTCCAGCAAGCTTAAATAATGGCTTTGGCTGCCTGTGTTATAAACAAAATTTTGCACATCAAAAGCAATGGCGAGATCATCCTCATGCCGCCTCGGGTTCTGTAAATCATAATAGGTTAATCCTGAAGCTTGAATTTTACGTAAATTACCAACCTCTTTATCTTTTTTCTTGGTTCCCTTTAGGATATAAGTTTTTGAAAATTTACCAGCAGGACGCTTAATTGCACAATGCATGTTAATACTAATTAAGAACAACTGCTCCACCTGCGCGCCAGTCTCACCAATCTGTTGAGCGTAAATACAGCGAGCATCCTTTAATAAGGTAACATGCGGTTCATTGGTAATGATTTTGTTATGCACGGCTGTTGTGAGTAAATTCCTCACTCCCTCAGGGGTCAAACTTCCCTTTGTTTGTATATCACTTTTGTTCACGGCAATTATTGGATTTTGAATTGCCACTCGAGTAAGTTGAGGGATAAAGTCAGCTGGTATTAAATTTGAGGGATTAAGGCTGCGTAAAATCTGACCATCACAATGTCGCTTTGCCGAACATACATTGATAGCATTATTATAGGGATTAGTTTTGCTTCTTACAAACGCACTGGTCTTTATGAGGCAACATGCGCAACTATTGCTTTGAGTTTTCCAATCTTTGATTCTGCAACTGGTCGAGGATGTCAGCGTTTTTACTACTCCCCCAATGTTTACCACATTCACTGCTTGGGCATAGGACATGCCAAGGCAAAGATTTATGATGACAGCACTCAGACGAAACCACATCAGATGATACTCAAATTTAGCTCTTTTCGTATTCTTAAGTTTACTGAGCACTTGTGAATATATGATTAATATCTGGGCAGAATATATGAAAAAATCAGGGAAGAGATGGGATTATGGTCAGCTGATTTGAGGGAGCTCTTGGAAACTCTGTACACCTTGGGTGAGATGAGGCTGGTTATTTTGGGGCGTGACAACCTTAGATACAAAGCTAGAAAGTGGCGCCCTCAGGGGTTTGGATTCAGAATGACTGAAAGAGAATGAAAGGGGTAGATTTTTCCTGGCTGTCAGCCTTATGCGTGCTCCCAGGGCTGTACGCCTTCCGATAAAGTTAGTGGTGAGTTTCTTTGGGGGTCCTTTGTGGTGAGTATTATAGTAAATCAGTCTAGAAAATCTCAACTTTCCAACCCAACTTAAATTAATAATCCCAGCTCCCTTTAAAAAAATTAAAGGTGATCTGAGCTGCCCCAAATCACCTTTTTAAATTATTTACAGATTAAGACTAGCTGGCTTTTTTGTCAGCCTCGATTTTTAAGGCAGATGGACGATCTGTTATCACATGATCAATGAGACCAAATTCTTGGGCTTCTATTGGGGACATGAACCGATCACGCTCAACTGCTTGTTCAATCGTCTCTAAACTTTGTCCAGTCCGCTCAACATAAATCTTATTTAAACGATGACGCATATTCAAAATTTCGCGTGCTTGAATTTCAATATCAGTTGCTTGACCTTGCGCCCCACCCGATGGTTGATGGATCATAATGCGCGAGTTTGGCAATGCATAGCGCTTGCCTTTTGTTCCCGCAGTAAGCAATAAAGACCCCATGGAGCAAGCCTGACCTAGGCACAAGGTTGCTACATCGCAGCGAATATAGTTCATCGTATCAAAAATTGACATGCCAGCCGTTACAACGCCTCCAGGGGAGTTAATATACATGGCAATCTCTTTATTCGGATTCTCAGATTCTAAAAATAAAAGCTGAGCACAAACCAAGCTTGCCATGTCATCATGAACGGGGCCGGTCAGGAAAATAATTCTTTCCTTTAACAACCGTGAATAAATGTCAAAAGCCCGTTCCCCTCGATTAGTCTGCTCAACAACCATTGGCACAAGGGTATCCATCATGGGGAACTGAGATATCATTATTCGGCGCCTTTCGCTTTAGCTGTTTTCGATTTTGCAGCAGCTTTTGGCTTCTTTGCTTTAGGTTTGTCGCTCGTCTCTTCCTCAAAACCAGGAACAACACCGCGAATCAGCTCAATCAATTGATCTGTGCTGACTTTCTTTTCT
Source organism: Candidatus Paracaedibacter symbiosus (assembly GCF_000757605.1). Lineage (GTDB taxonomy): Bacteria > Pseudomonadota > Alphaproteobacteria > Paracaedibacterales > Paracaedibacteraceae > Paracaedibacter_A > Paracaedibacter_A symbiosus. Next base: position 897,287 of record NZ_JQAK01000001.1, read on the forward strand.
TTCAAAGAAGCACCTGCTAAAATAAAGTCTACCACTTTATCTTCCAAAATGGGAGCCGCTAAATGATCTACTGCTTGTGGATTTTTGCGGTAGAATTCAAAAACTTCCTTCATTTGGCGTGGATAACGCATGGCTTCTTGGAAAATCGCCTGACGAATTTCTTCTTCAGAAACGTTAATTTTGTTTAAACGTGAGACTTCCGAAATCACCAACCCAAGGCGAACACGGCGTTCAGCAATTCCTTGATATTCTTGGCGTAATTCTTCTTCGGGACGATCATCTTCTGGCTCTAATGTCCCTTGCTCTTTGGCATGAGCCAATTCATCTTGCAAGCGCTTCCAAATACCTTCAAATTCGTTTTTAACCAATGTTTCTGGCAAATCAAATTTGTACACATCAGAAAGATTGTCAAGCAAATGACGCTTCAAGCGCAAGCGAGCCAAATTTGAGTATTCTTTGTCCAATGATTCTTTGATGCGATTTTTTAGATCATCAACAGTTTCACAACCCATTTCTTTAACAAAAGCTTCATCCAATTTAAATTTAATTGGCTCTTCAATTTTTGTGATGGTGAAGTGGAATTTCACCGGTTGGCCGGCAAGTTTCTTATCCCCAAAATCGTCGGGGAATTGGTCATCAACATCCACTTTGCCATGAAGTTTTGCGCCTTCCAAAGCTGATTCAATGTTGCCAAACAATAATTTTTCTTCCGCTCCCAAAACCACTTGCATTTGCTTGCCAAAGCCAGCAAATGGCTTACCAGCAACTTCAACACTGACATCAAGATGCAACATATCACCTTTTTTAGCTGCGCGTTCTTTAGTGAGCTCTTGATATTTTTTATGGCCTGCGAGCAGTTCGTCAATTTTCTTTGTAATTTCGGCGTCAGTGATTTCAACCTTTAATTTTTCGAGAGAAATCTTGCTAAAATCTTTCACTTGAATTTCCGGCAAAACTTCGACATCTACTTTCAACTCCAGATCTTTGCCTTCATCAAAAGTGACGATAGAAACATTTGGCTGAGTTGCCTGACGCAAAGAATTGTCCTTAATGATTTGGCCAACGCTGGAATTAACTGTGTGATTCAGCGCTTCTTCCAAAGCCTGTCCGCCATAGCGTTGCTTTAAAATATTAAAAGGAGTCTTTCCTGGGCGAAATCCTGGTAAGCGAACATTCTTACCAATCGCCTGCAGTCTTTCCTCAACTTTTTTTTCAATATCCTTAGCTGGAACAATGACTTTATATTCTTGCTTTAAACCATTAACTTGAAGTTGTGAGATTTGCATTATTTGACGTCTCTTGACTGAATTAAAATGTGGTGCGGGCGGAGGGACTTGAACCCCCACGGCTCTCGCCGCCAGAACCTAAATCTGGTGTGTCTGCCAATTTCACCACGCCCGCTTAATAATGAAGAGTATTAACATATGGTGCTTGTCTATTTGTACATCAGTTTTTCGGCGCAATCAACCATATTTTTAGAATTATTGCTTGAATATTACTCTGTGCAAGATTATGTACTGGATAGGCTGTTCTAAACAGCTAAAGTGCCACTCTCATCTCATCACGCAAAAACGGAGAATTTAAATGACTCGGGAAATGAAGAAGTTAGGTATTGTTATGTGGCTTTTGGTAGTCGCTTATTACCTATACCAATACATTTTACGTGTCTCTCCAAGTGTAATGACCGACGAAATTATGGCTGGCTTTAAACTCGATGCCCATGGGTTTGGCAGCCTTGCAGCCATTAGCACTTTTTTCTATGCCATTTTACAAATTCCAGCAGGTATCCTATCCGACCTTTTTGGCGCCAGACGTATGGTCATCTTATCTATCTTGATGTGTACGGTTGGCGTTGCTTTATTTGCCTATACGGATAGCCTATATATCGTCTATCTATCACGTGCCTTGATTGGCTCGGGCTCAGCTTGCGCTTTTGTATGTGTGAGTAAAATTTCCAGCGATTGGTTTCCAGTTGAGAAAAAAGCACTTCTGTTTGCTTTAACCGTAACGATCGGTACATGCGGGGCCTTGATTGGAGGGGCACCTCTTACCGTAATGAACACTCATTTTGGTTGGCGCGATAGCTTTTACTTATTGGCTGGCCTTGGTGTTATTATCTTGCTCCTCAACGTATTGTTTTTACGTGATCGGACCACGACTGAACACAAAACATCAACCCTTGCCCGCCAGGATACATGGAATAACATTCGAGACGTCTTTAAAAGTTCTTTTTGCTGGATGTATGCCATTGTTGCTGTAGGCATCTACTTGTCTATATCTGTATTTGCTGACCTGTGGGGTGTTTCCTTCATCATGCTGAAGTACGAGCTCACAAAAAATGTTGCCGCCCAAGCTGTGTCAATGATCTACGTTGGCACCTGTTTTGGCGTGATCATCATTGCTTTCCTAAGCAGTTTCTTTAGAGATCGCCGTCCGCTTATTGGTGGCTCAGCCATAATGATTGCCAGCCTTCTCACTCTTCTCGTTTTTGGGGATATAAGTTCTCTTTGGGCGATTTATGCCATCTTGTTTGCTATTGGGTTTTGTGCCGGCGGTGAAGTTCTTTGCTTCTCCATTTGTTGCGAAACCATGAACATTTCTGCCGCCGCTACCGTGACAGGATTCATCAATTTTATCGTGACTCTGGGCGCAGCCGTTGTCCAAAAACAAATTGGCCAAGTCCTCCATATGTTGTGGGACGGCACCCTCTCAGACTCTGGCCTCCCCCTTTACACAGTGCAAGATTACCAAGGCGCGATGTCTCTTGTGATTATTTCAACCCTAGTGTCTTTTATCTTGTCTTTCTTCTTAAAAAGAGTACCCAAGCATGTTGCTGTAGAAGTCATCTAATCGGAGGTCAAAAGAGGTCTCTTAAATTCTCTAGATTTTTTAAGAGACATCCCTGGATCGATTTGCTATAGTTCGCAATGGAAGATCACGGCGGACGTGATCACTTGTGAATCTGGTCAGGTCCGGAAGGAAGCAGCCATAACGGGAACGATGCGGGTCGCCTCGTGATCTTCCACCCTTTTATAAAGTGTTTTTTTCAAAAGTCTCACCATGACAGAAGTTTATCGCGTTCTCGCTCGTAAATATCGCCCGCAAACTCTTTCCGATTTAGTTGGACAGGATGTTTTGGTGCAAACCTTGAGCCAGGCAATCAAGCAGCAAAAGTTGCCTAATGCCTTTGTTTTGCATGGGATTCGAGGAGTTGGCAAAACAACCACAGCCCGAATTATTGCCAAAGCTCTGAATTGCACTGGGATGAACCCCACTGATCCAACGCCTAATCCATGTGATACATGCCCCTCTTGCGTTGCTATTACTGAAGACCGCCACCTCGACATTATAGAGATGGACGCCGCCAGCCGAACTGGCGTAGATGATATCCGCGAGGTGATTGAGGCAGCACGCTATAAAGCGATCAGTGCAAACTATAAAATTTACATCATTGACGAAGTTCACATGCTTTCCAAGAGCGCCTTTAACGCGCTGCTAAAAACTCTTGAAGAACCACCACCGCATGTCAAATTTATTTTTGCCACCACGGAACTAAAAAAAATACCGGACACAGTTTTGTCACGCTGTATGAAGTTGGACCTCTGTCGCATTAGTGGCGAAGTGCTTTTGAATCTGTTTAAAAAAATTGCAACAGCTGAAGCGGTGAGTGTTGAAGACGAGGCCCTAGCGCTTATCGTCCGCGCCGCTGATGGATCAGCACGTGATGGTCTTTCCTTGCTTGACCAAGCTATCGCCCTTTCTGGAACAAATATTACCGCCGAAGCTGTACGTAATATGCTAGGCCTGGTCGACCGAGGCCGTTTATTCACCCTCATCGACACCCTTTTTGCCGGCAATATTGTTGAGGCACTCACTGAAGTACGAAGTCTGCATAGACTTGGCGGTGACTCTGTCATCATCTTGCAAGAGCTCTTAGACTTAACCTACTGGATTACCTGTTTAAAGGTAACGCCAGCCTTAAAAAACGATCAAACTTGGCCGATTAGTGACCGCGAGCAGGGTATGGCGATCGCCCAGAAAATCTCATTGGCGGCCCTCTCTCGCGCCTGGCAAGTATTGTCCAAAGGATACGAAGAAGTTACCCGCTCCCCTCTGCCGACCCAGGCAACCGAAATGGTATTGATTCGGCTATGCCATCTCAGCGAATTTCCAAGCGCCGCGGATCTAGCAACCTTGCTTCAAGGGGGAAGCACAAGCACCAATCGCAGCACCACCTCTGCCGCGCTAACACCCACGATAGCGCCAATTGCCTCTCCAGCGGTAGCTCCGGCTGTGATCACTGCTGCAACACCACTTCAACAGGCCGCACCAATCTCCTTTGAGGGTGTGCTGTCGATTGTCGCCTCAGCCCGACAGCCTCTCCTTTATAGTTATCTGATGCAAGATGTACATTTGGTATCCTTTGCCCCTTACAAGATTGAACTGCGCCTCAATGAGCGAGCTCCAAAAACACTGGCAACTGAATTAGAAGCTCTGTTATTACGGACCACCGGGGAAAAATGGCAGGTGGCGTTGTCGGGGGAGACAGGTCAGGCAACTGTTGCTGATCAAAATATCCAAAGAAAGCAACAACTTGAAGTTGACTCTCTCAACCACCCAGTGGTGCAAGAAATTTTAGCGGCTTTCCCTAACGCCTCGGCAGCTGTCCACAACACAAATTAAGGAGATTTTTGATGAAAAATATCGGTCAATTAATGAAACAGGCGCAAGCCATGCAAGAGCGTATGGCTGAAATGCAGCAAAAGCTTGAGCAAGTTGAAATTTCTGGCTCCTCTGGCGCTGGATTGGTGCAAATCACTATCAATGGCAAAGGTGAGATGCGCAGCTTAAAGATTGATCCATCCCTTGTGGATCCTCAAGAAACTGAAGTATTAGAAGACTTAATTGTGGCTGCTTTTAATGATGCCAAAGCAAAACTTGAAGCCCACACTGCCGAAGAAATGGGCAAAGTCACCGGCGGCATGAATATTCCTGGATTCAAAATGCCATTTTGATTTGGATTATTTCCTTGGAAGAAATGTGAAGTTGCTTATCGCGGGAAAACCCAAGAGGTAGAATTCCTTGGTTTTCTTGCCCCCTCTGTCGACTTACGTCAAGAAATAAAAAATCCCCTTTTTATTGAAGGGGATTTTTTATACCTAGTAATTTTAACCGGCAAGCTAGTATTTTCTAAGCTTTATGAAGCTTGCGATTTCCGCGAACTTAATTACCATAATTTCCTTGGTCATTATCATAATTTCCTTGGTTATTATCATAGTAGCCTTGATCATTGCCATAATTTCCTTGGTCATATTGACTTTGGTCATAATAACCTTCCATATCCTGATCATTGGCTTGATTATTGCCATAATTGCCTTGATTATATTGACTTTGGTTAGGTTGGCCTTGAGGTCTAAAATTTTGATTGCCAGCTCTCTGGTTTCCATTATTACCATATTGATTTTGTTGATTATTGTAGTGACCTTGGTTTCCAAAATTTTGGTTACCATTATGAGCACTACTATAATGGACATCTGTCAAAACTTTAGCTATATTCTGACATGCCTGATCATGCTCGGTTCCTGGGAAGCAATATTTTGAGGCAAAGGCATGCGCACAATTAGAATTTTTTCGAATGCGATCAGCCCCTTGTTCAAAGCAGTAATTAACTGTGTTAGGTGCTACATTATCACGACCACACGCATTAGCCGTACATTTGGTATCCCCTATCATCCCACCAAGTTTAGCACCCCCTTGGCTAAGCATACCTCCAAAATTAAAGGCATTTGCTGAACTCACTCCCAGCATCAGAGCTGCAGATATTAAGAAAATTCTGAATGTCATTTTAAAATACTCCTTACACTTTATGGCATTTGTAAAAGTACACTAAATGTATTTAAAAAATGATTAATTTCGTGGTCTTTTTTCAGCTTGACCTCCTCAGGCGGAGCCAACTCGCTTTGTCGGCCAGGCGGAAAAATCACCTCAAATTTGAGTGCTATAATTTTCGGAATATCATTTGGATTCACTATAATAGACCTATTTTAAAACCAACAAGGTTAGGCAATGACGAGTCAATACTTGAATGGTGATCAGGATATAAAAGTGAGGGAGATATAATAAAAAAAGGAGCCATAAAATGGCTCCCCGAGACGGACTCGAACCGCCGACCCAGTGGTTAACAGCCACTTGCTCTACCGACTGAGCTATCGGGGAACACACTATTTTAATAGCATAACTGCCAACACAAGACAAAGACTTTTTTAATATTTTTTTCACTTTTCCAGACAAAAAAATTCCCCCTTTCTCGAAAAAGAAAGAGGGCTAAGAAAAAGTCACATTAATTCAATTAGTTTACTAAAACACCCGCATCTTTCAAATGTTGCTGTAATTCACCTGTCTGATACATTTCGCGCACGATATCACTACCACCAATAAATTCCCCTTTAATATAAAGTTGGGGAATAGTTGGCCAATTGCTGTAATCTTTAATTCCCTGGCGTGCTTCAGGATCTGCTAGCACGTTGACATCCTTAAAAGGAACATTTAAGGCATTTAAAATTTGAACAACCACTGCAGAAAAACCACACTGGGGCATCGTTGATGTGCCCTTCATAAATAAAATTACAGGGGTGTTTTTAATATCAGCATCAATAGTTTGCAAAATATTTTCTTTGCTCATTTAACTTAATCCTTTATTTCATATAACTCGCGACCATCCAGATCACGGGGTAATACGGCGCTCACCGAGGGGGTTACTCTGGAACCGTCGTATAGACGGCCAAGGCATGTAACTCACCACCCATTCTGGTTCCGAGCGCCTGATATACCATCTGGTGTTGTTGAACTCGAGTTTTACCACGAAAAGCGTCCGATGTCACGTAGGCTGCAAAATGGTCATTATCACCTGCCAAATCCTTAATCTCCACATGAGCACCTGGAATAGCGTCTTCAATCAATGTTTTTATTTCGCTTGCTGGCATTGCCATTTTCTAATCTCTCTTTCATCATTAATAACCAAGAAACCTTTGAAGGAGTTTCTTCTACCTCTGATGCAGTAGGGATAACACCAAATCGTTTAGCAATTTCCAAATAATTTGCAATATTCAGCGTGAATCCTGTTTCATCTTCTTCAAAAATTGTCAAAACTTTTCCAGTTTCAACATCCTGGACGAGGAGATTTTCTGGGGATAACTCATCCGCCACTAAAATAAGACTCTCTTCTAGCATATTGGCGCGATAATCGCGACCAAACTCTAAGCTAAAACTCAAGAGCTTCAGCCCTACTCCCTGGAATTGCCCCAACAGATTATCATTGATTCTCCCCACAATAAAGTAAAGATAATCAATTTCGTGCTGACGAACCCAATTGAGAGCATCAAGGTGCATGGCGGTAACAATTTTATCTTTTTGATGACGTAATTTCATGTGAAGCTCAATCACCGGCCGTTCCATAATACTAAATTCCTCAATTCCCAAACGCGCGGCAAAATCGCCCACGGCTTGATTATGCGTCACCACACGAAAAGGGAGCATTTCAACAGCCTTTACCGCTTGCTCAGACATATTGAGGCGTTTGATAAAGTGAGTTGCTACATGCACTTCTTCAAAGCGCGACATCATGGTTTCAGAAAATTTATTCGCCATCGCCCCTTTCCCAGGAAAAGGGTGAATTTTATAATCTTTTGATTCAATATAGTCTTTAAAGTTCAGCACATAGGTTCCAGGGTCAGCACCTTGAAATAGCTTCTTAGTAACCCCTTCAAAAATCTGAGGCCGCCGTGATTTTTTCTTGTGATCCAACCAGGGAGAAAGGAAGCGAATAGCCATAGATAAACTCGCCTTTCATGGAAGTTATGTTTTATCCTTAGTTAGTCATCTTATATCATGAATTCAAACAAAAACCACACTAAACACTTGTGAGAGAAGCTAAATTGACCTAAAAAAGGGATATATCACCATAATAATTAATAAAAGATCCATGCAAGCAGCACTCAATTTAGGTTTTCAAGAAAATTCCGAAGAAAAATCTATCGAGACGATTGAACTCCCTCAACCACAAAAATCACCTATTCCCGGAAATCTATCGCCTGTGATGGCACAATATTGTCAGTTGAAAGAAGAGTATTCCGACTCCCTTCTATTCTTCCGCCTTGGTGATTTTTACGAGTTATTTTTTGATGATGCTGTGATTGCTGCAAGAGATATGGATATCGTCCTGACCAAACGGGGCAAAACTGAAGGTGATGATATCCCCATGTGTGGTGTTCCCGCCCACACCTATGAAACTTATTTGGCTCGCCTCATTCAAAAAGGCCATAAAGTGGCTATTTGTGAGCAAGTTGAAGATCCAGAAACAGCGAAAAAACGGGGTGCCAAAGGGCCGCTCAAGCGGGAAGTCGTGCGCGTTGTCACTCCTGGCACATTGACAGAAGAAACACTTTTGAACTCCCGGCAAAACAACTTTCTTTTAGCCATTTCTCCTCTTACTAAAAGTGACATTGGGGTGGCGGTGATCGACCTTTCAACCGGCACTTTTTTTATTGAATCAACTGATCTTAAACATCTCCCTGGCGTGCTGTCACGCTTGAATCCGGTTGAAATTGTCATCCCGGATAAGCTGTTGCAGGAACCTTCTTTGTTTGAGCATTTAAACCAATGGAAGAAGAAACTCTCACCTCTACCCCAGGCGCGTTTTGACATTGAAAACTGTAAACGACGCCTAGAAGAAGTGTATGTTGTCAAAACCCTTGATGCTTTTGGTTATTTTTCTGATGCGGAAGTGAGAGCAGCAGGAGCGCTTATTGATTATATTCAAATTACGCAAAAATCGGCCCTTAAACTGATTGATCGACCGCGCCAATTGAAAAATAGTCAATTAATGGTTATCGATCCAGCGACACGGAAAAGCCTTGAGCTTCATACCACGCAATCTGGGCAAAAAGTTGGCAGCTTGCTTGATACAATTGACTATACCTTAACAGCTGCAGGCAGCCGGACATTGAGCTTTTATCTCTCTGCGCCTCTCACCAATGCTGAGCAAATTAATCACCGTTTGACCTGTGTTGATTTCTTGATTCAACATCAAAATATCCGCAATTATCTACGCGAAGTTTTAAAGTTATGTCCAGATGTGGAACGCGCTTTATCGCGCCTTAATCTGGGTCGGGGCAATCCCCGAGATCTCGGTGCGATTCGGGATGGGTTGGCCCAAGCACAGCAGCTAAAACAATCCCTTTCGCAAGTAGAAGTGCCCCTCCTCCTTGAAAAAACTTTGGAAAAACTTGGCTCCTTTGGAGATACTATTGATAAACTGGCGCGTGCCCTTGGCGAGTCGCTCCCCTTTCAAGCTCGTGATGGCAACTTTATTGCATCTGATTATAACAGTGAACTTGATTCCTTCCGTTATTTTCGTGATCACAGCAAAGAACACCTTGCTAAACTTCAAGAAGAGTATATTGCGCGCACAGGTGTCAACACTCTCAAAATCAAACACAATAACGTCATTGGTTATCACATCGATGTGGGAGTGAGTCATGCTCAAAAGATTCCCGATGATTTTATTCATCGACAAACGATGGCATCAAGCTTGCGCTACACCACGCCAGAATTAGCAGAAGTAGAGAAGAAAATAGTCTCAGCCGCCCAGCAAATCTTGGATCTTGAGCTCAAAATTTTTGAGGATTTAGTGCAAGATATCAAACTGCAGGTGAGCGGCATTCTGGGATGTTGCCGTGCCTTGGCGGTGATTGATGTATTAAGCGCATTGGCAGAACTTGCCATCGATCAAAATTATTGTCGTCCGATTGTTGATGAAAGCCTGACTTTTGACGTGCAGCAAGGATTCCATCCCGTAGTTGCCTCTGTGCTAAAAAAGAATCATCCATCTCTTTTGTCCGCAATGACTGTCGCTTTATTGATGACAAAAAAATCTTCCTTCTCACCGGACCTAATATGGCAGGGAAGAGCACTTATTTGCGCCAAAATGCCCTGATTGCGATCTTAGCACAAATGGGGTCTTTTGTTCCCGCCACAGCCGCTCACATTGGGGTGGTAGATCGGATTTTCAGTCGCGTTGGTGCGGCCGATGATTTGGCAGCAGGGCGATCAACTTTTATGGTGGAAATGGTTGAAACAGCAGCCATCATGCATCAATCAACCAATCGTTCGTTTGTGATTTTAGATGAGATTGGCAGAGGCACTGCCACTTATGATGGTCTTTCCATTGCCTGGGCCGTGATGGAAGCATTGGCAAAGGAAAATGGTTGCCGCACGCTTTTTGCCACCCATTATCACGAATTGACTCAACTCGAAAAAACGCTACCAACAGTTGCGTGTAAAACCATGCGGATTCGCGAATGGAATGGGAAAGTTATTTTCTTGCATGAAGTGATCTCTGGCGCTGCAGATCGGTCTTATGGCATTCATGTCGCTGCTCTTGCTGGATTACCACAAGCCGTGATTGATCGCGCCTCCCAGATTCTTACAACCTTAGAGGCAGAGAAAAAAGAAGGAATTATTGTTCCTGACACTTTTATGACAACACCCAAAGGCCCCTCTGCCGTTGAACGGCAGCTGCTAACCCTTGATGTGGATGCCTTAAGCCCGCGTGAAGCCCTTGATATCTTATATCAAATAAAGAACTTGGCATTGAACGAGGGGTAATTAGGTTCTGTGCACCTCATGTGACCTAAGTAAATTTATTATCTTTTTTAACGAAAATGTGTTAACTAGTTATTGAGAAATTTCCGATACAATTATTTAAGAATGTATGGTGTGTAGGCTTCCTGCTAATGTCATCTGCGTACTTATAGACCCACATAATTTAAAGAGCTGGGATTACGACAAATAGATATCGGCAACTTTGAGGCAAAAACGACGCTCATCATTGGCTTTCTGTTGTTTGAGTGTGTTATAAGTGCCCACAAGAATTGGCTCTCACTTTTGAAAGAATTCGTCATTACGATTTCCCGTGAGAAAGCATCTTATAGCAAGAATGACACCGATGTCATATTAAAATTTGGGACCTAAATGGTAAATCGTCTGTCCTTTCTGAATAAGAACCTTTGGATCATTTTGCTACTTGGATTTTCAAGTGGCCTGCCCTTCTTATTGACTCTCTCTACCCTTAGTTTCTGGCTGACCGAATCAGGTATTGACAAAACCACTATTGGCTTATTCATGCTGATTAGTTTGCCTTATAGCTTAAAATTCTTCTGGGCGCCTATGCTGGATCGCGTGAAAATCCCCCTCATCTCACAGTACTTTGGGCAACGCCGTTCCTGGGCGCTTTTAGCTCAACTCGGACTTATTCTATCGATTGTGGCACTTGGCTTTTGTAATCCCTCCAACTCTATCTTGTTAACAGCTGCCTGTGCTTTTTTGGTTGCTCTTTTCTCAGCCACGCAAGATATCGTTTACGATGCCTATCGTATTGAAATTATTTCGGATTCCAATAGAGGAATGGCCGCCGCATTGGAAAGTGTTGGCTTCCGTTTTGGGATGATTGCCTCAGGCGCTGGCGCCCTTTATTTGGCTGCGCTTTTTGATTGGCAAACAGCTTATCACCTCATGGCTGCTGCAATGTTGATTGGCATGATCACAGTCCTGGTCATGCCAGAACCAAAATTGGAAAAAGTAGTGCAGTTAAAGGAGTCTCCTCTGCCACGTTCTTTTTCGCAGCGCATCCAAGCATTTGTCTTGCAGCCTTGGCGCCAATTTTCCCACAAAGAAACATTTGGAAGTCTTGTTCTCTTTATTTTCTGTTTTAAGTTTGCTGACGCTGTTTTAAACTCCATGAGCGCGCCGTTCTTGTGCGATCTGGGATTCAGTAAGGTTGAATTTGCCAATATTTCCAAAATCTTTGGTATTACCTTAATGGTTGTTGGTGGGTTATTAGGGGGTCTTTTGATTAGGCGTTTTGGCGCTTTGAATGCTGTCATTTTGTCAACGTTGCTCCAAGGTATGTCGTGTTTGATGTTCGCAATTCAGGCTCTTGTTGGCTATGACTATAACGTCCTGATAATCACCGTTGGTGCTGAAAGTCTTTGCTCCGGTCTTATTTCCACCGTGTTCATTGCGTATATTTCTGTTTTTTGTTGCAAACCACACACAGCCACCCACTTTACTCTCCTTTATTCTATTGGATCGTTTGCTCGAGTAGCAGCATCAGCTATCGCTGGTTGGCTTGCTGATCACTGCAGCTGGAGCTTATTATTTCTTGTTTGCGCACTTCTTGTTGTTCCTACCATCGGTTTTGTCCTTAACATTGAAAAGAAACGTGATACCGAGCCCCTTGAAAATCCTATCGCTCGCGTTGCATAATCTAGAGTAATCAATTTTGAATATGTGTGGTGTCCTATGTCATCCTTTTTTATTGAAGCTGAAGCGCCGTCTATCCCTATTTCCTGTCTTAATAAAAACTCCTATCTGCCATGGCTTGAGAAACAGGACAGCTTCACCCACGGATGGCTAAAATCCACAGGGTTTACGGCAGAACCAGGTTCAATCGCTCTTATCCCCACTTCAAGTGGTAGTCTTGCTCAAGTTTTGTGGGGTGAGGATGAGACCTTCTGGCAGTATGCGGCTCTGGCACAAAAACTACCCATGGGAACATTTCGCCTGGAAGCAGACCTTGATACTCTTCAGGCAAATCAAGCCTGCCTCGCCTGGGGACTCTCCTTTTACAGCTTTAAAAAATATTGCCAAGCTGGCGTAGTGCCTGCAAAACAACTTGCCTGGCCAAAAACAGCTGAACAAACTTGGGTGGAGGCACATCTTGAAGCCATTACTAATGTTCGGGATTGGATTAATATGCCCGCAGCTGATTTCACGCCCGATACCTTGGCGAACTTGGCACAAAACCTTGCCCAGAAATATCAGGCAACAATTCGGGTTGTCAAAGGATCCCAGTTAAAGCAAGACTACCCTGCCGTTTATACCGTTGGCAAAGCAGCCGCAGCTGAACCCTGCTATATCCATCTTCAACATCGGCACTCGCAGGCCGTTAAAAAACTAAGCCTTGTGGGGAAAGGTGTTTGTTTTGATTCAGGGGGGTTAGACCTAAAACCAGCCAGCAACATGCTCTTGATGAAAAAAGATATGGGCGGCGCTGCCCATGCTCTTAGTCTGTCTCAATTAATTTTAGCGATGAACCTCCCCGTTGACCTGGATCTTTACATTCCCGCCGTAGAAAATAGTGTTAGCGGCAATGCCATGCGCCCGCTGGATATCATCAAAACCAGAAAAGGGTTGACAGTTGAGATCGGTAATACGGACGCGGAAGGGCGATTAATCCTGGCGGATGCCCTTGAGGAAGCCTCCCAAAATAAGCCAGATCTCATCATTGATTTTGCCACTTTAACTGGCGCTGCACGTGTGGCTCTGGGCACCGACCTTCCGGCTCTGTTTTGTAACCGGCAAATACTAGCCAATCACTTTGTCTTAGCAGCAACTAAAGTAAATGATCCTGTTTGGCCACTTCCCCTTCATAAACCCTATGCTAAACAACTTAAAACACCATTTGCAGATTTGAGTAGCACCGGTAAAAGCAGCTACGGTGGCGCCATTATCGCGGCTCTGTTTCTTGACCATTTCATTGCCCATGACACGCCATGGATTCACCTCGATTTGATGGCTTACAACTTAAGCAGTACGCCTGGAAGACCTGAAGGAGGTGACGCGATGGCACTGCGGGCTGCTTATGAGTTTATCTGCTCTTGGTTGCACGACAGACGATAGTGAGACCCGAAATAATTGAAGAGATGGGGATTAAAGCCCCTTCTCCAATTATTTCGAGGTAGATAGTCATTTTAGCTGACAAATTGACATTCTTTGAAAAAACTTACAAAGCATAATTAATTTCATATTTAGAATCTGGTAAGATGACTTGCCAGGCGTGTTGTTGACCAAAATCAATCACAACCGGAGCTCGTAGATTAACTGTTACTTTTTTGTTTGCAGAATCAGAGCGGTCTATGGTTGTCACGTAAAATAGCTCACATGCCTCTACTTGAATCCCGTAACGCTCTGCCATCGTAGAGAGATCCTTTAAATCCACCTCCACACGGTCTTTAAGCGCATTGCTTTCTAGTAAAATAAAAGCAATTTTTTCATATTCATGGGATTGCAACAACCAAAAAACTCCCGGCTGATCACCGTTATTAATCGGATTAAAACAATAATGCTTTAATTCGTGAAACCCAATAATACCCTGAGGCATGAGGAGCCTTACCCCCTCACCTAGCTTATCGTGTATAACGACTTCTGATTGCTGCAGCATAAAGGGTCTCCGTTATATTTTTTCAACCAAATTGAGGATGTAATCATTTTTAGTCACAATTGCCTGGGCAATTTCAAGTGAGGTCCTGGCATCTATATAATCTTGCAATGCTTCGGCAGGGTTTTTATAACCAGCCGCCTTAATGGATTCCTCAAGATTTTGTGCGTCTAGGAGCAGGCCTTCTTGTGAGTTGGCTAAATTTTTCATTTGAATTTGTATATCTGTATTAGCACTGATAATATCTTGTGATGCTTTATTACATAAGTCGTTAGCAGTCCCCAACCGGGCTTGAATGTTTGGGTCACCGCCGGCATACACACACAAATTAATGGCATAAATTAACTCAGTTATACCCAAATTACTGGCGTTAATATTGGTCTGAATGGCTGTTGTCTGATCAGCATTAAACACGATAGAGTCTTGATTTCCCTGATAATACTTGGTGTAATAAGTGGGTAAGAAACCGCCTGTGGTAACCCCTGAATCATCAATGGAAGAAACAGATGCGGCTAAGGTTGCGGTCCCTGAAAAAAGATATTCTTGCCCAAAAGATGAATTCAAGATGTTGTATACTTGGGTTTGCATGCCCTTGGCAACGTTAATCAGTTGAGCTGTAGGCGTCCCAGCCGCACTCGTTGTCATAGAAATTTGTTGCTGTAAATCTGTGGCAATTTTTCTCAATCCATCGATCCCTGCTGCCATAAACTTCAAGCGATTCATATTATAGTTATCACCATCAGAATATTTTCCATTGGCTTCCAACGCTACCTCTTGACTTACAAACAGTTCGACGTCTGAAACATCACTGTAATCGACTGTACGACCACCAGATGTAATCTCTTGGGTGGCTAATTCATACTCTTTTTCTAGTTTCAAAGCTGTTAATCGATTGTTCACTTGAAATGTCAGATACGCTGGATTTGGCGCCGGTAATAACATGCTCGACATTGTTGTCATCCCTCTTAAATAATGTTAATAATTGATTTTATCATTTCTAATGTTATACTTAGTGCTTTGGTCGCCACCTGCTGGGATGTTGAGATGTTATAGATTTTGATAAGTTCATCAGATACATCTACGCTTGTTTTTTCAGAGGCCAATGCTGCCATCTGGTTATAAATCGACTCTTGCATTTTTAAATTTTGTGATGATTGATTAATGTCGGTTTGCAGCAGTGACATTAACTGCGTTGCATAACTTGCCGCATCTGTATTAATTGCCGAAATAGCACCTGCCCCTGAAAAAGCGAGTTTTCCTGTAGTTAACTTCGTTACGATTTGATTGGCAATATCAGTTGCCCGATTCGGTAATGCCCCGTCTACTGATACAGAAATTGGAACATTACTATCTAAACTGCCAACAGAGAAAAAGCTAGGATTGGTAGCAATATCTGATCTTACCTGCAATTGATTCGCAATTCCTGGTTTGGCCGTTGGGCTTACCGCGGTACTGACAAGATCATTGCCAGTGACAAAAAAGTTGTTTAACCCTAAGAAATGGGAGAAACCAAACGATATTGCTGCATTATAAGGAGTGCCGCAACTTAAAGTTGGCAATGTTGGCCCTGCTGCCCCAATCACAATGGTATTCCCTGGTGTTGAAGCTTGAATTTGGATGGCACCGCTGGCCAACTGATTTATGGCAAAACCACCCCCTACTGCTGGAGTTGTGGTTGTGCTAATCATGTAGTTGGCTGTATTAATATTCAGTATGTCGTTCACTGTTGCTACTGTTGACAAATCCACATCTTTATAATCGATGATCGTCCCAAGGTTATTAATAACACCAATACGAACTGTGCCTGCCCCAGAAATAGCTGGCGCTGAAGTAAGAGCAACTGCAACTCCCCCTGGGCCAGGAACTGATGCAGTTCCGGTGAGTGTTTGTGATCCTCGTAAAGAAGCTCCTTGATTATGCAACTTATTGACGGTATCGCGAATGACGCGCGTCATTTCATCAAATTCCTGTTGCGCATTGGGCAAAACCGTATCACGCATATTGACTAATCCGGCTACTTGACCGGAGATAATTTCATTCTTAATATCTGTGCCAAGGTAAAGGATTTTCGATAAGGCATCACCAGGCTTTACAGATGTTGCGGCGGTATAATCCAACTGATAATTATAAATTCCTTGAACCAGAATTTGGCCACTTCCTGCCAAACCAATATTAACTTTATTGTCATCAGTTTTATAAACATCAATCCCAATAAGCCCCGCCAGCTGTTGAATATATTCGTCACGCTCATTTTCAAAACTTGTAATATCAATATAACCGCTGTTAGCAGGTGATCCAGTTAGGGAAGCTGATAACTTAAAAATTGTCTGATTACTTTCACTAATTTGCTGAAGAAGTGTATTAATCTGTGTAATAGCATCTCCTAGCATCTGATCCGCATTACCCCGCAACTCATTCACTGTATTTGCAACATCTGATATTTGATTGGCAAAGGCAACTGCATCCGCGATGGCTTGTGTTTTTTTCGTGATATCTGGATTTGCGGTAATTTCACCGACTGATGAAGTAAACCGTCCAAAGTTATGCACAAAAGAAGTCTGTGAACCTTTACTACCAAAAATCAAGTTAACTTTTTGGTAAAGTTGATCCGTGGCTTGCTGCATTCCATAAAGCGAATTTTGTGCGCGTGTCTGAGTTTGCAAAATCGGGTCAATAGTATTATAGATTTGCGAAAGCGTCACCCCACTCAAATTACCATTGATACCCAAGCTAACAATATCCGATTCTTTTCGAGCATACCCTTCAACCTCAGCAGAAGCAATGTTGGTGCTACAGATATTACTTAAACCCCTTTCAGTTTTAAGCAAGGAAACGAGAGTTGAAACCGCAGTCATTTTGAATTACTCCTTATAGTTTTGTATCGAGAGAGATCATCGAAATTGTTGTCTGATTACGCCTAAAATTCCCCGCTTTGGTGTAGTAGCAATTTGGTGTTCCTTTTTTCTTGAAAGAACGAACTATCACATCCAAAATTTTTTCATTTGATTTCAAGGCAATGGTAAGCATCTGCTCATTTTCTTTTAGTCTCTCACTCAATGCATGGACAACCGTTTGCAGTTCTTCCCGCTGTGGTTCGACAATTTCTTCTCCTGGAAAGGCAAGAAGTAATTTTTCAGCAAGCAACTCGTATTGTCCGGCAACCATTTGCTTTTGTTGGACTAAGTCAGAAACATCCCCAAGATCCTGCTGTTCCAGCATTTCATTTTCATGAGCCAACACTTCTAAAAATTTGTTGGCAACTTTGATAAATGAATCAACAAGGATAGACATGATTATTTACCTTTCTCATGGTGATTGCCTTGATTTTTAAACAGTGTTGGATAAATTGACTCGGCAATCCCCAAATTGAATTGAGCTGACTCGGCAATATTTGCCGCAAAAAAGGAACGAAACATCACTTCGACCCGTCCACCACCAAACATGCCTTCTTTATTGCTCGCAAACATTTGCTGCATAAACTGACTAACATACATATTTTCAACTTGTACCGCCGCATCCCATGCTTTTTTAGGATCCATGCTTGCATTGGGCTTAGGCATAGATAATTGTGAATTTGCATAACCAATTCCAGCTGTCATCATATCCATTAGATCACCTCTATTTCAGCTTGAAGCGCGCCAGCTGCTTTAATACTGCGCAAAATTGTAATCATATCTTGTGGTGTAACCCCTAATGCATTCAATCCATTCACTAATTTTTGCAAAGTAACTCCTGACTCCATCACCACGAATTTTCCTTGTTCTTCATGGACATCGATATCAGAACGATCAACTTTAGTGGCGGATTGAACTTGCGTAAACGGATTCGGTTGGGAGACTTGTGGGGTTTCTGTAACACGAATGGTGATACTGCCATGGGTTACCGCCACTGTTGAAACACGGACATGTTCGCCCATAACAATAACGCCATCTTGATCATCAATTACAACTTTAGCGATTTGATCGGGCACAACTGTCAGCTGTTCAAGTTTAGTTAAAAAGCCAACCAAATCGGCTTTAAACGTTGGGGGAATAGATAAGGAAACGGTTGTTGGATCCACGGCTCTGGCAATGCCTGTAAAATGCTTATTAATGGCATCTCCAATTCTTTTAGCTGTCGTAAAGTCAGGGTTACGCAAGGTTAGATTCATCGTGTTTAAATTGGCCAGCTCAAAGCCAACTTCTTTTTCAACAATAGCGCCGGAAGAGATTTTCCCTGAGGTTGGAACACCTTTGGTGATCTTGCTGCCGCTTTGACCAGCAGCTGTAAACCCACCAACGGCAACAGGGCCTTGTGCGACGGCATAAACATCCCCATCAGCTCCTAATAAGGGGGTCACCAACAATGTCCCACCCCGCAAATCGGTTGCACTTCCAATCGCGGAAACGGTTATATCTACTGTACTTCCTTGTCTTGAAAAGGGTGGAAGTGTTGCGGTGACCATGACAGCAGCAATGTTGGTACTTCCAATGGCTGCAGCATCACGAATGTTGACGCCTAAACGTTCCAACATACCCGTCAAACTTTCTTTCGTGTAGGGATTGTTGTTAACTGTATCTCCCGTCCCATTCAACCCAACAACAAGCCCATACCCCACCAATTGATTTTGGCGAATTCCTTCAAAACTAACGATGTCTTTGATCCGAACAGGATACATTTTGGCCTGGGCGGCTCCAATGGCAGTCGCTAATATATAAATAAGTGAAATAGCTAAGGAAAAAATCCGCTTCATCAAATATAAACCTTTGGGTTAGTTGCGTTTCCTAATGAAGCAAAGATCATGCCAACTGAGAAGATAGAGTGAAAGAAGAGAGAGAAAATTGAAGAGATTGTCATCGGTACGAGTCATGATGACACCAAAAAAGTGACATTTAGACCCTACTTACAGCAGCCATGCCCATAAGCGCATGTGTGTGAGCCAGCAGGTGTTGCCCCCTCCACCTTGACGGCCATCAGCCTCACTCCATGCTGGGTCATTTGCATGTTCCCAAAAATGAACTGATAGGGCATGTAATCCAAAAACTTCGCCGTATTTCTTCTTAAGAAGTTTACCCGTATATTTAATATTAAAATTACTCTTAACAGAGGGATACCTTGCTATAAATCCTTCGTTAGGAATCAATTCATCATGGCCTCCAGTTTTGTCAATCACATGAAAGTGTAGGATAAATTCTGCAAAAAGAAAAAAATTAAATTCAAGATTTAAGGAAAATTTAATCTTTTCAGCACATCCTAAATATAAGAATGGCCCCGTTATGGCCAGCAAAGTTTATGGAGGAACCGAAATGGTTGAAAGTTTACAACATAAGTTAGATCGCGTTAGACCTCCCCGCGTCCAAATTACCTACGACGTAGAAATCGGTAACGCGATTGTCATGAAAGCACTTCCTTTTGTAATGGGAGTTATCGCTGATCTTTCCGGGGTTCCAGCTGATCCATTACCAAAGTTAAAAGAGCGCAAATTCGTTGAAATTGACCGTGATAACTTCGATGATATCATGGGAAAAGTGAAAACACGCTTGCCACTTCGGGTCGAAAATAAATTGACAAATGATAATAGTCATATGAGTGCAGAACTATTTTTTCATACTATTGATGATTTCAATCCTCTGAATGTTGTGAAACAAATTGGGCCGCTTAAAAAACTTTATGAGGCAAGAACACATTTGAAAGATTTGCTGACCAAGCTTGATGGGAACGATGTCTTGGATGAATTACTCCAAGAAATTATCCAAAGTACCGATCAACGTGATGCTCTCAAAGCCGAGCTTGGAATCGCTGATGAAGCAGCAGCAGCACCAGCAGCGGGGTCAACTGCTTCTGAAGAAACACCAGCAAGCTAACCTGAAGGGGAGAGACACATCATGGCTGACACAACAAACCAAGAAAAACTTACCCTCGACGTCTTAATGACGAAAGGGAAGCTTGCCCGCGACGATGCCCAAAAACCTTTTGCTAAAGATCTTGTCACCGAATTTGTGAAACAAGTTCTTGAAGAAGGAAAAGTAACCAGCAGCGATACTGTTGCTTTTATTACGCAACGCATCCAACAATTGGACGACTTAATTGCCGCCCAACTAAATGCTTTCATGCACCATCCTGATTTTCAAAAATTAGAAGGGTCATGGAGAGGCTTACATTATCTTGTCTTTAACACCGAAACAAGCACTCATCTAAAGCTACGTTTGTTGAATGCGACAAAGCAAGAAGTACTTGATGATTTGGAAAAAGCTGTTGAATTCGACCAAAGCCAACTCTTCAAAAAAGTCTATGAAGAAGAATACGGCACCTTTGGTGGCCATCCTTATTCTTGTCTGATGGGTGACTTTGAATTCACGCGTCATCCTCAAGATATGGAATTATTGTCAAAACTCTCCCAAGTGGCAGCGGCGGCGCATGCGCCCTTTATCACAGCGGCCCATCCACGCTTGTTTGACTTGGATAGTTTTGAGGATCTGGGTAAACCACGCGACCTTGCTAAGATCTTTGAGAGCCTTGAGCTGATCAAATGGAACTCTTTCCGCGATAGCGAAGATT
>NZ_JQAK01000001.1:918365-955635 GCF_000757605.1 Candidatus Paracaedibacter symbiosus
CCCTCGTCCTGCCACGAGTCCTGATGCGCTTGCCTTACGGCGCGAATACGCTTCCTGCCGAAGGATTGAATTTTGAAGAAGATGTTGCTGGTGCCGATAGCAAAAAATTCTGTTGGGGCAATCCAGCCTATATCTTAGGGGAGAGAATCACGAATGCATTTGCTCACTTTGGCTGGACAGCAGCGATCCGCGGCGTTGAAGGCGGCGGTATTGTTGAAGGGCTTCCTGCTTATACTTTTAAGACAACTGATGGTGACATTGCGCTAAAATGTCCAACAGAAACAGCGATTACTGATCGTCGTGAAAAAGAATTAAGCGACCTTGGTTTCATTTCACTGTGTCACTGTAAGGGAACAGACTACGCCGCCTTTTTTGGGGGTCAAACAACCCAACGTCCCAAAGTTTATAACCTGGATGATGCAACAGCTAACGCCAATCTCTCAGCACGCTTACCCTACCTCCTGAATGCATCGCGATTTGCTCACTATATTAAAGTGATCATGCGCGATAAGATTGGTAGCTTCTTGACGAAAGACAATGTGGCGCAATACTTAAACACTTGGATTGCCAACTATGTCTTGCTGAATGATGATGCGCCTCAGTCAGTTAAATCTCGCTATCCTTTGCGCGAAGCTCGTATCGACGTCTACGATATTCCAGGCAAACCCGGATCCTATCGTTCTGTGGTTTACTTAAGGCCGCATTTCCAAATGGAAGACTTGACAGCATCGATTCGTCTGGTCGCGACATTACCACCACCAGCGCAATAAGTAGATGTATAGGGTATTAATTTCGAGGAGAATTGAAGATGTCGACAAATAGAGGTCAATATGGATCCCACCAACTCGCTGATAGAACTTCTTCTATCCCAATGGTGGACCCAAATATTCGTCATATGAATAATGTATCAACCCCAGAATGGATGATTGAGATTGATGATCTATTATCCTCAACAATTGAAAATTTTGAGGGGTTTTCAGAATTATACGGTTGGTATGCCGAGCAGGGCCGCATGACAAAAGGACGGACCGGCAACCAGTTGTTTTCTACAGCAGCGGTCCAACATTCTAATGTGTTGATTGTTTTGCCAGCGGGTATCTTTATTCCGACATTGGAAACCAAGATGAACACTGGCGCAAACATTGCTCTTATTAAAATTGTGCGACTTGCGAATGTGGGCGATTTGAAAGTCTCATTGCAAGAAATCGAATATACAAATTGCAAAATCGATTCAATGCAACAGCAACTTGATGAAATTATTATTTCCTTCCGACCTGAAACAAGGCAAAATACGATTATTAAGTACAAGCAAGATGGTAGCAAAGAAGGACAAGCTGTGTCCAAGTTTGACTACACAACAGGCACTGGTGAGTAATTTGACACGAGACATCTTTAAGGAAGCCCTGGCGGAGCCCAAACGCGAAAGCGGGGCTCCCATTCCTTTATTCGACCGATTAATCGATCACACCCCCGACGAAGAAACAGAAGTTCCTTGTAAACGTTATTACAATAAATTTGAATTGATTCAATCAATTGAACGGGAAGTTTTTCGTATCCTCAATACTCGCTCAAACGCAAAACATGCCGAATTTGACGATCTTACCACACTCCCTGAAAATAGGGGCCTCGTCCAGCTTTTTGGATTGGCCGACTTTTCCCAATATGATGGGACCAATAGTGGCCATCGCCCCCGCATTGCCCGACTTTGCGAAGTCGCCATTGGTATTTTTGAGCCGCGACTAACCAATGTCAAAGTCACAATTCTTGAATTTAACAAGCAAGAACAGACCCTCAATGCCGCTATCTCTGCTTTGATTGCTATCCCTGAATACCAACAAGAAATCACTTTCCCCATGACAATTTCTGCCTAAAAGTTTTTATGCCCCTCTCCTTTCAAACTGTGAAAATGCCATCCCCTTCTGGCGTTGCCCCGCGGACTTGATGGAAAAATTACCCCGAAAAACGACAAATTGCTCATCTTTCATTACCAATCTACTAGCAGCAAAATAGCAACACTTTGATATAATCCAACATTTTCTGTGTACTAATTTATTTTTGTTTTTAAACAAAATTGACTAGCATTTTAATTGATGATCAATTTTTAAAATTTAAGGGAATTGTAAATGAGAAGTTTACTTCTACTTTCTTCCGTCCTCAGCCTTGGTGTTGCAGCGACTTCCACTGCTAATGCCAGCGGTTTTGGTGTTAAAGTAAACAGCACTGTTCTTCAAGGGCAGGCAAATGCTGGTAGTGCTGTGATTAACGATCCGCTTGCCATGTACAATAACCCAGCCATTTTATCACAAATTGGTGCTAAAGGTGGTCGTTTTGAAGCTGCCTTGAGTGGTACGGGTATTTTGGGAAATGTTAAATATACAAATCTCAATACAGGCCTAAACACAGGGAATATCGTAAAAAATAAATTCACAGGAACAGGTGCTGCTGCATTTGCCGCTAAAATTCATCCTTGTGCAACAGTCGGTTTGGCGATTACCACTCCTTATGGGCTTGCTTTTAACTATGGTCGCAACTCAGACGTAAAAAATTACGTTGTTGAATCAGATTTGAAAACAGTTGCCTTTTCTCCAAGCCTTGCTATTAAGGTCAATCCAATGTTGACCTTGGGCGCTGGTATGGATGTTCAATGGTCTTATGTGAAGTTCAGCAGCTATCCTGTTCTCTCCCTTCCCACTACATTTGGTACTGCAAAAGGGAATGACTGGCTCGTCCGGGGTACGTTTGGTGTCTTGGTTGAACCAACACAAGATATTCGTTTTGGTGTGTCCATTAAAACCCGTTCAACAGCACGTCTTTCTGGCGACTTCGTGGTTGAAAACCCATACCCTTCAGCTAATTTGGTCAACGGCCCTGCGTCAGCAAAGGTGAGCTTTCCAACCACTATTACTTTGAGCGGTAGCTATAATGCCACTTCAAAGTGGACCATTTATGGAGATTTCATCCGTACCAACTGGTCAAGTATTTCTTCTGTTATTGTGAATACACCAGCACCACCTTCCCAGATCGTTGGCGGCTGGGAAGATACAAACTTTATCAGCATTGGGACAGACTATAAATTTAATGACAAATGGACTGTGCGTGGTGGTTTAGGATTTGACTATACCCCCACAGCAAAAGCAAACCGTGTTCCTGGTATTCCAGATAACAACAAAACTTGGTTGGCTGTTGGTGGGTCTTATGAAGTTAACTCTTGGAAATTCAGTTTGAGTTATGGTCATGAATTCTTTAAAAATGCGCCAGTCCAACAAACTGCTTCATCTTTAAACGGTGTTCCAGCTAAACCAGCGCTTAATGGTAAGATTAAAGAACATGCTGATCTTATCAGCATCCAAGTCAACTATAAATTCTAAGCTAATTTAAAAGTGACTTATAAAAGTGACTTATTGAGAAAAGGGAGTTTCATTGAAACTCTCTTTTTTATTTTTAAAAGGAATTATTAACCACCTATCAATTATAATTTTTTATTAGATTTTTAAAATTTAAGATGTAAATGGAGATTCCCATGAAGATTTCATCAACAGGCATCGTTGTGTTGAGTGTCTTTGGTTTTATGGCCAGTGTTCAAGCAAAAACTCCTGAAAAAAATCCACAACACCAAGCAGCTAATCTTCCCAATCCTTTTTCTCCAGATGGTTATTGGCAAACTGAACGATCTGAAGGAAAACTTGCCTCAAAAATACATGTTTATCAATGTGGTGAAAAAACTGTTTGCGGTAAAATTGTTGCGCTGGAAGAGCCAAATGACCCAACAACTGGCAAACCAAAAGTTGACCCTGAAGGCCGTCCACTCATGGGCATGGAAATTATGAAAAATTTTAAGAACTCCGAAGGGATGGAATGGACTGATGGGGAAATTTACGATCCAAAAGAAGGAAAAACCTATAGCGCTCAGTTTGAGATTGCAGAAGCAGGAAAAGTGATGAAATTGACTGGATACGTCCTCATCACCCTCCTCGGGAAAACCCAGACGTGGCACCGAATTGGTAAAGATGAACTATTGAAATAGGTTAACTTAAGTAGGTTTTCTGCTTTTTTGGCCTCAGTATGGGCCATCTCCTCGAAATTTAAGCGCTGAGGATATAGCCTAAGCATAGCATTTTGGTCTACAATACGCCAACTTCGCAGAAAACAGCCATCAACTCCCTTCAGAGCGAGAGCATCCATAGCAAAACTTCAAATCTCTTGAATCAACCCAGAGGTTCTTAATTACGTACTATGAATGTTATGCCCAAACACATAAGTGAGGAAAAGAAAATTAAAATTTCCATCCTAGACGGATTAACCCCTTATTAGAGCGTTGATCAATGTTAACTTCTCCTTCATATACGACACTGATATAGATAGCGTTCTTAAATAAAAGTGTTGTTCCTACGCCAAAATTGAAAAGATTTCGATGTTTATTATTAACTGAAACGATGGCATTTCCCTGTTTGCCTGTAAAATTTGGTAGAGCATTTTGGTTGTTATTTAACGCTTTTCTATACGTATACCCTAACTTAATAAAACCATAGGCTTGAGTGTCTTTAAGCATCCACATCTTAGAGACTTGCGCCCCTAATTTACTTTGAATGAAAGGGGCATGAGAGGATAAAACTTTGGCGTTGATAGCCCCCTTTTCTTGCGTTGTCTTCCCCTGTTGATAAAAGTAAAGGCTGCCGATTCCAGCATAAGGGGTAAAAGTATAATCATCCGCCAATTTAAAGTCATACCCTGCTTCAATAGTGGCATTAACATGGTGAGAACACTGCTTCTGACTAGTATTAAATACGCCTATTAAAGAGTTTTTTTGATCTTTTAATATATGATATCCATAGCCGGTAAAAGCATTAACATACCAGTTTTTTGCAGGATACCAAATTCCATAGAAACCAAAACGATAGCTATTAATCCCCCCTTCTCCATACCCCTTATTGAATTTATAATTCGTGTAACTATACCCTGTAATTACCCCTAATATCAGATTGGGATTAAACGCATAATCGGCTCCCAGATTGGTAGCATAAGTGTTGGCAAGAATTCCCAGGGCAGAACCTTCGTTAATATTAGCGATGTTATTATGGGAAAAATTCCTCACATCGTTCTGGATCCAAAAAGTGACTTTATCAAGCTTTAACCTAAAAGAAGGAGGCAGCTGTTTGCTCTCAGGGAACGGACTGAAGGGATTCGTTAAATAAGACGAAGCAGTTTTTTTACCAAAAATTTGTGATATTTCGTGTTTAAGAGAGGCATTAGTATGGTTAACGAGATCCACAAACAAATTAGTCATATTGGCCTTATCAGTAGTGAGTCTCCCAGAAGTATGAGCAAAGAAAATATCGCTGCTGTAGCTCATTTCAGCAGCAGCCAAAGCTTCTGCAATTGGAACATTAAAAAGTAGCTGCGATTGAGGAAGATCTTCTTGTGGAGGCAAACTAACTTCTATGGCAGTATTAATTATTAGTGCAGGGACAGGCTCTCCTTGTTGAAGAATCTCTCCAGCTTGTGAGCCAGGGGGAGGAGACCCCACGTCATTCCCCTGCTCCACTTCCATAGAAATGGTTGCTGGATCTTTAACTATTCCTATCTGATCCACCCTATCTTCCTCAATACTCTGCTCAGCTTGTGAAGCAGGCACAGGTGATAACACTTCAGTCCGATTACCCAACTTTAGAGGAGTGTTCTGCGAATCGTTACCTACTCCTTCCAGGTCGGAGGCACCCGCCTCAGTACTCTGCACAGCTTGTAAGCCAGGTGCAGGAGACCCCACGTCATTCCCCTGCTCCACTTCCATAGAAATGGTTGCTGGATCTTTAACTATTGCTCCCTGATCCACCCTGTCTTCCTCAATACTCTGCTCAGCTTGTAAGCCAGGTGCAGGTGATAACACTTCAGTCTGATTACCCAATTCTGAAGGGGTGATGGTTTGTAGGTTATTAACCATTCCTACCTGATCCACCCTGTCTTCCTCAATACTCTGCTCAGCTTGTAAGCCAGGTGCAGGTGATAACACTTCAGTCCGATTACCCAATTCTGAAGGGGTGATGGTTTGTAGGTTATTAACCATTCCTACCTGATCCGCCGTGTCTGTCTCAATACTCTGCTCAGCTTGTAAGCCAGGTGCAGGAGACCCCACGTCATTCCCCTGCCCCACTTCCATAGAAATGGTTGCTGGATCTTTAACTATTGCTCCCTGATCCGCCGTGTCTGCCTCAGTACTTTCCTCATCTGGTAAAATATCGGGAAAAGAAACCCCTCCATTTCGACTCTCTCCTTCCAAGGAAGTCGCCTTTCCGTGATTTGAAAGAATCGTTTTTTCAGCGTTTTCATCGGAACCTTTAGAGCTATAGGTAGAAAAATTATGATCATAAATCTGCTTGTTAGTAATTTTTACCAAAACCTCATAAGTATTATAGATTATTTCATGGTCTAATTTCTCTGACTTGAGAGTAGTGGAAGCAAATTGAGTAGTAATTTCTTGCTTCGAAGAAAGAATAGTATAGCTTTGAGGAGTTAAAATATTATCATCAAGATTATCATCAAGCATAAGGAGGGATAAAGTTCCCCCTAATTTTACTGTTCCATTAACAATGAGTTGGTCAGCCTGCCCTTCCGCATTAACGTTACATATAAAAATGTGATCTTCCCCAAAACAAGCATCCTCTGTAATATTAAGGGTAGGGATTTTATTCCCAATAGTGGTAGTGCCCTTGCTTGATAAGGACTTAATCACCCCGCTCGCATTTAAGGTACCTTGAGGACCGACAATAATAGGAGAGTTTTTTAGGGTATCCTCAATGTTTAATTGACCTTGTTTCACCTCCGTTATACCAGAATAAGTGTTTTCTCCTTCTAAGGTAAGATCTCCCTTCCCCATCTTAGTAAGCGACCCTTTACCTGAAATATGACTGCAGGAGATATTGTCAGAGCGATTGAAGATAAGCTCTGAGTCATTGATGATCTCGCCCCCTATACGCCCTTTTTTTCCTCCATTTCCAATTTGCAAAGCCCCATTCTGGATAGTGGTCTTACCAGAAATCGTATTTGTCCCTGTAAAAATGGTTTTTCCTGAAAAAATGTTCACACTTCCCCTTCCATCAATAAAAGCGGAGAATAGGTAATTAGAATGAGGGTGATTGAAGTTAAGAGTTCCATTGCCCTCGCCAAAAGTAACAAGGTTCGTTTCAAGGGTTCCAGCAGGCGCTGCGTCATTGGGATCGGTTGAAGCCGCACCAATATTTAATTCCCCCACACTATTAGCTTTGCTACCAATAAAAACTCTATCACTGCTGACTTTCCCTCCTCCCAAGATAGTAAGAACGCCTCTTCCTTCGAAGCCAACATTCAGAAGTTCGATATCTATCAAATCTGAATTGAGTTCTGAAACAGTGACTGTGCCTATATAATCAGCATTAAAACCGATATAACGGTCATTATCCTTGGCTATGATACCATCCTCAATTGTTGCATTTTTGCTTTTATCTAAGTCGCTATTAAAGAAACCACCAAGAGTAGTAGTGGAAGTAGATGTGGAAGATGTGGTTTGGCTGCCCTGCGTTCCAGTAGTTCCTCCATGCGCCATACAGGAAGATGAGATGAGCCCAAGTGATAGCGAAGTGGATAATAATAAAGGAGAGATAAACCTATCAACATAGTGTTTTTTAATATGATCATTAGATTTCTCGAAAGCAGATTGAAGAAGAGGATATATACTTTTTTTTATCATCTTTAATTCTTTTCTTAAACTCAATAAATTGTGAAAATTAATCTTTTCGGCTTCTCAACATTTTCATCTTCTCGACGTAATAAGGGCTTAGAGGGTTTTTACAACCCCCTTGAGAAGCTTTGTTTATTAGGCTTTTTGCAAAACTAAGAATGTTGATTTAAGGTCAAGTTTTTATAAAAAAAATATAACAAGGGACTGTTGTGATCCTATGTATCAAACTCGTTCTCTTGAAATTCTTCATCACGGATGTGTTCGGAAAACCTTGAATAAATCACACTATTTACAAGAAGGCGAAGAGCAAAATAAATTTACGTCATAGGAGTGCCGTTGACCCATAAAAATGACGAGAATTTTTTTGCTTATGTTGAAGGCAAATAAAATTTGTTAGGACAATTTTAGAATGGCGCGAATGATTCTTATAACCAATTTTTGATAAAAGAGGGCGTTGACTAAAAAAACTATTTTTCATAAGAGCTACTTTTTTTTACCGCAAGATTTTAAAATTTTTGAAGTGTAATATTTAAGCGTATTTATAATTACAAACTTTAAGACAATTGAGTGTAAGAGTATGGGGGTCTCTCCCCTCCGAAATAAGGTGTGCAATAATAGGTTTCACATTAATGGTGTAAAAAATTGCATTAATTTCAATAAACATGCTTGTTCTAAATTGCTGTTCTCCATAAATAATTGGTATATTTAATTTATTTTTAATTAAACTTCAAGTTGTTTTTGTAAAAAATTAATATTTAATTGTATATAACCATTTGGATTCCAACTGAGAGGTTAAGTTTATTAATGCATATTTAAGAAAAAAGTATGCAGAGTCGGTCAAACTCGGGGTTTGCTACGGGCTCGAAAAAGAATAGTAGACAAGGATCTTGCTTATCTTGCTGCTAGGAAAGAAGTCTATAAAGCAAGAGTAAATCCTCAAATCACATCTTCATGCTCTCATAAATTTGATCATGGCGAACTCACATACAAGAGGAGAAAACAATTTTCTTAGGTTTTTTCTTTACTTAACTTCTCTTGTTAGTTTTTTTGTAAGAAAAATAAGGATAAGTTTTTCCTTGCCCAAGAATTAAACTTTAAGGCATTTTTAATGCCCGAATGTATTGAATATACAGAAAATGGCGTGTCTGTTCCTGTGCTTCTTGAGATACAGGATGTGTGGAGTCGATAATTTTTTCATATCCAACTGGAGAGTGATTTGCTGGAAGTACCACACGCAACTATTTTCCATCCAAGTTGATAGAATCTCCCTCTTTAATCATAAAAGAAGGTGTGTAAGCAGAAGGAGTGGAGAGTAAAATAAGGGGATTAATTAAAGTAAAGAACACTTTTTCATTGATTTCACTCTAAACAGGCAATATCTTCACCCATTGTTTTCAGAGTTGGTTCTTGTGTAAGATTTTCAAGTTTTTCAAAATATTTTATTCCCCCCCAAAAACTCGCCGCACAAGGGATAAAGATGAGCCAAAGTCCCCAATGACCAAAAATTTCAGTTAAATAGACTAATCCGAAGGAGGTGAGGACATACATGGAAGCCCTGGTTAAAGCATAAATAAAACTTGTATAAGTAAATCTTTTGAATACAGGAAATCTTTTAATAAATACCGGCATAGCGGGCGCTGCCGTCATCGCAAAAAAGATGATAAAGTTTTGGATATAGAATAATTGGGCGCCGCTCGTAATAACTGAAAGTAAATAAGGACATATTAATAGCATGGGAAAGATCGCCCATAACTTATATTTTAATATTCTTAAAGGGTGTATGTAATAACTTAGAAACGCAAAGAGTAAATACCCGATAGTTTGGACAATAGAAACAAAAAAATTCTGCTTAATGATGTCGGTAGCTGAATAGTGATAAGTAAATTGTAAAATATGGCTGCAATGTACGTAGACGAAATAAAAACAAACTGGCCAGGCACAATATATTAAGAAAAAAGCCAGTGAAGTCTTGCTCTTCTCTTCATTAAAACTGTTATCTGAAGAAACACCCTTTACAATATTTCGACTCTTATTAATAAACTTTTTTGATTGGAGAAACTCAGGCGTCTCTCTTAATCGAGTCCGCGCCAGCGTCCCAATCACGGCAATCGAAGCGCCAAACCAAAAAGCAAGTCGCCATTCCAACTTCAAAGAAAACACAATCATTGCAACTGCTAACGCCATCATCGTTCCAAAAGCGGAAGAACAAGCCATTAAGCCAACTGCTGGATATTGATAGGGCGGTTTAATCGTTTCTGTTAAGTAAATTTCTGCAGCTACTATTTCCCCCATGGAAGAGAGCCCTTGAATAACGCGGCATAAGGTAACTGCCCACGACGCTGTAATTCCTATTTGGGCATATGTGGGAACATTGGCCATCACAATACACGATAAGGACATTAACATCGTTGTAATAATGACTGTCGACTTTCTTCCAATATTATCCCCTATATAGCCAAATATAATAGCCCCAAAGGGTCTCAAAACATACGTTGAGCAAAAGGCAAAAGCAGCAAGAAGGGCTGATGTATGGGGATCTGTTTTAGGAAAAAATAGCTCGTTTAAAACAACCGCCAAATGCACATACAGCATAAGGTCAAAATATTCTAGAAATGTTCCAATTTGAAGTAATCCAATGGCTTCTTTATGGTTTGGTTTGAGTGGGGAAAATAAACTCATTTTGACCTTTAGAAATTAGATAGCAATATTTTTCTTATAAACTTTTAAACTTTTAAAAAGTTTTACTCCACGCTAATTATCTTCTATAATTCTCGGAAATTTTTTATTTTCATCTGACATTACCTGACATTATAGTGAGTTAAATCCCAAAAACCACCTCGATTAAGAGATAACTAAATATAAAACAATCTAGTAAGATTAAGTGGATGCAACTTTTATTCTCCCTATTTCAATTAACAGCAGAAATTGGCTATCTCTTAATTCGCATTAATTTTTTTTAAAAACTCACGCAGAAGAAGCCTTTTTTTCCTATTAGATTTATGAAAAGAAAACTATGAAAAGAAAATAAAAAATGAGAAAAGTGAGAGAAGCCAATGGAGAGCCTTAAACCTTACCAAAAGAAATCTTTTGCTCTTATCCAAATTGGTGCCTTCCTAGAATATTTTGACCTTTATTTGTATGTTCATATGGCTGTCGTGCTCAACGAGGTATTTTTTCCTAAAACAGATCCTTATACTGCTTCTCTTATTGCTGCTTTTACCTTTTCCTCAACTTATCTTTTACGCCCTTTAGGTGCCCTGGTTTTTGGATATCTTGGAGACAATTTTGGTCGAAAATCCACGATAGTTATTACAACATCCATTATGGCTTTTTGCTCCTTTGTAATTGCTTCTCTTCCTTCCTATGAAAAAATTGGTCTTACCGCTTCGGTCGTGATGATTTTATGCCGAATGCTTCAAGGGTTTTCTTCCATAGGAGAGTTTATAGGGGCATTAACCTATGTGACGGAGTCCACCACTCCCCCCCGTTCCTATTTTTATACCAGTTTAGTTGCGTTTTTTACGAGCTTAGGAAGTACTTTTGCACTGTTAATTGGGAGTGTGTTTTTGATTATGAATAGCGCGGATGGATGGAGAACAGCCTTTTATTTTGGGGCCGCCATTGCGGTAGTTGGATCAGTGGCGCGAACCCAACTCCGAGAAACACCTGAATTTCTGCAAGAGAAATTACAAAACAAAACAAAACATAAAAAAATTAGTGAATTACTTCCCTCCCAAAAGACTAAGAAAAACTTCCTGTGTTATTTGGGGGTTGAATGCCTACGGCCTCTCTATTTCTATTTTAGTTTTATTTACCTAGGGCAGATTCTACGAACTCAATATGGGTATAGTGCCGCGGAAGTGATTTACCATAATCTTTTTATCTCAGGAATAGAAGCTCTTGCTATTTTGGCGTACGGCCGGTTAGCGCTTAAAATTTTCCCATTAAAAATTTTAAAAGTACGCGGCACACTTTTCCTAGGTTTTGCTCTTTGCTTGCCTATGCTTATAAATCATGCCTCCAGCCCCGTGCATCTTTTTTTAATTCAATGTGGCTTACTCATTTTAGGCGAAGGGGTAACCCCTGCTCACGCTTTATTTTTAAAAGCTTTTCCAACAATTGGAAGATATACTCAAGCAGCTGTCGCTTATGCTCTCTCGCGAATCGTCACTACTTTGCTGACATCTTATGGATGTGTTTTCGTTGGAGAGTATTATGGAATAGAAGGAATAACAACCTTTTTGGTAGGGGTAATTTTAATTCATCTCACTTCTATCTACCACTTTGATAAACAACAAAGAGGAATCCAAGAATTAGTTTCTCAACAGTATAGTGAATCCAATTGATATTCGGAAAATTATAGCACTCAAAGTTGAGGTGATTTTTTCGCTTGGCCGACAAAGCGGGTATTCTTTTCTTTTGGGCGGCAAGACTTATTTAGGAGATACCTTTAGGAGATACCACTGTCGTGGATCGGGAATGTTTTAACTCAATTCTAAAATATCCATGTTTAACAGATTATGATATTTCCATGAAAAACTTTAGATTTTATCTAAACATTTTGTCAAATCGAGTGTCTTTCATTCACTCAGCTTAGAAAAAAATTTCGTGCAAAAGCCCTGGGTGCAGTCCCACTTCCCCAAAAATTTTTGCAACAGGCCCCGTTTCATATAGGGAGGTGTGCATCGCCTCATTTTTTTATTTTTGGAATATTTTACGTGGTGATAGAGAAGAAGAATAATTATATAAGCATCAATATCTTTCTAAGAAAATAACCAGAGATTGTGTGCTATGAAAATTATAGTAATGTTTTTTATATTTTTAGGATGTTCTCCTGTTTTCTCTTCAGAGCTTTTCCCCTCTCCCTTTACCTATTCTTATAAAATTGAGGAGGTTCCCCATACTGTTTGCAAACATAAAGAAATTATAGGTGCAGATCAAACACACCTACAAGGGTATACAGGCAAAGGTATTAAAGTTGGTGTCATTGATACGGGGGTTTTTGATTCTTCTGGTTTTAGTAATGTAGCTGAAATAGATGCCCCCATTGAGTCTGCTAAAATAGAAGAAGAAGATTCTTCTCATCCTAACCACGTTGTGTCAACCCTTAAAAGTATTGCTCCAGATTGTCATATTCTTGTGAGCTGCTATCCATTGTGGTCAGGTCAACTGGACCACCAATCCTATGAAACTCAATTGGCAAAGACTATAATAGAAATGGCAGATCATGAAGTTAACTTTATTAATGTTTCTTTAGGTTTCGAGAGAACGGCAGTTTTAAGAAGTTCTATAATAGCATATATCTTTCCAAAAACAGTTAAAGATGCTTTGCGCTATGCCCGAGATAAGGGCATAGTGGTGTTCATGGCTGGTTCTAATGAAGGCCAAGTATTAGGAAGGTCAATTTACCCAAATATCCTGCCTTTTTTAGAAGAAATGAATGGGCATTTTTATTTTGTTTTAGCTTCTTCTTATAGCCAAATATATGAACAACGAGCCTCATTTAGCAACGTTCCTGAAAATAAAGAGCTGGCGAAATACTGTTTAACAGCACCGGGTGAAGGTATCTTAAGCCTTAGCATCAAAGGAAAGGAAATTGTATGGGAGGGAACCTCAGCCGCTACACCCATAGTTACCGGCGCAGCGGCACTTTTAAAACAAGCTTATACCGACCATTCTTCGCAGCAAATCTTACAGCGTATGGTCCAATCTTTACGCACAACACCTTTACATAAAATAAATATTACCTTTGAAGGATTTCTTGCAAGTGAAGCTGGTCGCTTCCATCGTGAGATGATTGAAAAAGCTGGGTCAGGTCACGAATGGTTAAGGACTCAATTTAGACGAGCTATTATTCAACGTAGAATAAAGGATAAATCTGAAAAAGGGTTCAATACCTACAAAGAGCAATATATAGAAAATCTCCGGCAGAGGGCTTTAATTGAGTATAATTATGGCATGAAACACTGCTGGGAGGAGGTGGGAGCCGGCATTTTAGATATTCAAGCAGCGCTGAAATGTATGGTCCCAAAGGGTGATGTTTTGGGTTAGTGATAGATAAATGCTCAGGCCTTGATTTCCAGTCTTTAAATTGTGAGATTCATAGAGGTGGTTTCAATATTTTATAGAAGGCGAGACACAATTTTATGGCTTTGTGAGGCTCATCTATACCTATCGCAAAGGACTAGGAGGGCATTAAAGCCCTCTTTTTCTATGGATGCCCCCCCTTCTCTGTCACTTCAATGTTATTTTTTTGAAAGTTTCATGCTCCAACCTTACGTGATAAATGCTTATCTACCGAGTAGGTATTCTTTACCCTAATTTTGATAACTTATATTAAATGAGGAATATATAAATGAAGAAGCTCTTTCTCTGTGTAAGCATCTTAGCAGCTAATGCCTTTCCTGCGTTTGCTGAAGAAACAAAAACTGAAAATAAACCAGTGATAAATAAAGATACTATCGAAGCAAATTGGCATATCTTAAAAGGAAAGGTTATGAAAAAATGGGCTAAAATAACAGATAATGACATCCTTCATATGAAAGGGACGAGAGAAGAATTAAGAGGAAAACTCCAAGAAAAATACGGCTATGACAAAGAAAAAGCAGAGCAATATATTGATGAGTTTTTAAAAGAAAACAACCCTTAGAAGTTTGCGACATAGATATTCTTTTCAGTTAGATGGGTTATTATTTATATCATCCTGTAAGTGTGAATGTCCTCTTTTCAAGAGGCATTCCCCCAGAAAAACTTATCCAAGCGTTGCGATAGAGTATTATCTTTTAATCATTGCTTAGACTTTCATTGCCAGGAATTTTCTGAGCACAAAGAATGATTGGGTTCTCAAGGATGAGAAGGAAGTGGTCGGGTAATCCCCCCAAATTGTGTCTAGCAGGCATTAGACCGACAACTTCTTTTCCCCTATTTCTTATTTCTCTCTTTTAAAACCTTACACCCTTAATTCCCAATCCATCTGGTGAAGGACGCGTCCATTCACCTGAATTTCAAGCAAGTGCAGTCCTGGATAATGGGTGCGAGTCGTCACCTTCTTAAGATGATGGCTTTTAGTAATAAGCCCCACTCCTTTAGCTGGTAGCATGAGTGCTTTAAGCTTAAACACCTTGGGCGACTTGCTCTGATTGGCTTTCACGAAGTGAATAATATAATCAATCACCACTTTTTGCGGGTTAGCTGATAAAGACTGAAGCCGGAACTCAAACTCGATCTGCTCTCCAATTGTAAACTTTTTTTGATTTATCTTAAATTCCGTGATCTTAATCTGCGCGTCCTGCGACACGTCTATCAGTTTAAGCGCCTCTGGATGTCCCTTCTTGATGAGTGTTCTCAGTGCCCGGTGAATGATCCATTCAATCTTCGCAGCGTCCTCGGTACCCGCCGATTTCTTCCAGCTCGATAAAAGCGTTATCACCCAGTCTGGATGATCTTTAGCTATATCGTTTAAGTGATTGGAGACACTCTTTCGGACATACAATTCGGAATCAAACTTCAGCCTCTCTAAGATGAGCAATGGAGGAGAAGGATCTCGCACGAACTCTTGCAGTCGTTCTCCCCACGGCAAACGAGGCCTTGTCCCCTCACAAGCCCAACGACGTACATGGACGTCCTTATCTAAGGCACACGTCTCAAGATATTGCAGGGTATAGGAAGGATGGCGTTTTAAAAAAGGCCTCACGGCAAACTCGGAGGTAAACAGACGCGTTAATTCTTTGAGGGCATCGAGTGAAAGCTTCACTTCCTCAAGCCCATACGCTTGAATAAACTCTGTGTATGGCCAGAGAGCAAAGCCATTAAGCGCCCCACATTCAGTCGACTGAAGAAGAATTTTCACTGCTTGAGAAAAATCCTGCGGCAGCTGGTTTCGAAGCTCATTTCGGATAAGTAGTACCCGCCCCTTCATTTCAACAGTCTCAAGTTCTTGCGCAAGTTCTAAAAAGCATTGCTGATTAAAAGGGGGATACACCTTACCTATAGCCTGTGACATCCGCTCAAGGAGAAGTTTATTAAATATGTGTTTGAGAGCTTGAGGATTTGAGGCGGATTGGGTATCCAGTTGTTGCGGCATTTAAGTGCTCCTTTTTTATAGTAAAGTCAGTCCCATTGCCGATAAAGTCGCTGGTAATTTTATCCGCATTACCTAAACCCTTTCGATAAGCATAGGCTAGTTTTACGAAACCATAGAATTGGGTGTCTCTTTTCATCTTTTAATAGATTTTTGCGCAGCTTTTAGGATGCTAATTTATTTAGGGCAGCGCTTAAACGACTAAAGTCAAAATCATTTTTATCTTTAAGGGCGTCTATTTCTTCTTGTACCCTTTGTAAGCCGGATTTTATTCTTTCAAGCTCTACAGCTGGATTCTTATCAAACAAATGTCCTAGCATAAGTTTCTGCGCCTTTTGCTTAAGTTGTTCAAAATCCATAATAAATGTTTGCACTTCTTGCTGTTCAGCTTCCAGCTCCTGCTTTTTTTTATAAGCTTCAAGATACCGTATATAAGCTTCATTTAATGTTAGATTGCTGTTTTCACTCTCAATTTCTTTAACATCAAGAGATTCTTTTAAAATATTAAAAAAGAAAAAGTTATTTATTCCCCTATTGCAGGCGTAATTATAATATTCTAGGATGGCTTGTTGGCAATCACTAGAAGCTACTTCATAAAAAAAGCTTTTAAAATAATTGATTTTCTGTTGAAAAAGTGTGCCAAGAAATAATTTTTCTGTTTCCCCTAAATCTTTTCTCAAGGCATCAAAGGAACCTTCCTTTTCAAGTTCGTCGTGAGGGGTATCTTTTTGTCTTTTAGGGGCTCTTTCTTCTTGTTCATTTGTCCAAGAATCAACAACCGGTTCTGCTTCTGCTTCTGTATCTTCATCTTCAATTTGATGACGTCTCTTAGCTTTTTTTCTTGTTTTCTCTGTAGCTTGGGATTTTTCAGCTGAATCTTCCACCTCTTTCATACTAGAGTGGCTTCGTATTGGATTTTTTTGCTCATCAGATATGGGCAGAGGTTGAATAATATTAGTATAACTCATTCCTAGGTTTGCTGCCCTAAAATTAACATAATCTTTTATAATTTGGGCAGTAAGCTTATCAGGGTATCCATCACGTGACTTTATATACTTTAATTTTTTCAAGGATTTTATAATTTCATTTCCTAGATTAAGGTAAAAAGTTGAAGGATTAGACTGCTTATTTCTATAGTTTAAAGATTCAAGATCTTTGTCATCAGAAAGGGATCCTTTAATTAAATTAACTCGTTTCATAAGGCGCCCACTTACCCTGCTTAAAACCTCATTAGCCATATTACGATCCCATTTTTTGGTATGTTGAAGACAATACAGTAATGTGCCATAAAGGGTCATAACAACATTAATCGACCTATTTCTAGGAAGGCAACCATCAAGGCTATCGATAATAAATAAAAACCTAATAGTTGATTCCAACTTATTTAAAGTTATCTGGCCTTGACTATAGTCAATACAAAATAAAGAAATTGTCCTAGCCGCCGCATTATTCAAGCACTCTTCCATAGATGAGGATGTAACAGCATCTAGGATAATAGGTGAATTATCAGAAAAAATATTATCTTCAGCCTTATCAATTAATATATTATTGGCTCTAACTATATACGTATCCTCCTCTTGTGGCTGAAGAACAATTTTTAAATTATTTTCAGAAAGCTGCGCTAAGCTAGATAAAGGTTGAAAGGAGTCTTTCTTGTCTGCTGGTTTTTCCATGGCATGGCTAGAGGATAACCAAGAAGCCAAAAATATAAATAAAATTTTTATCATTTGTAAGCTCTTAAGTATTTTAAATAAGTATTTTAAAATTAATTTTTTTATATCTAAAAAATAAGAATCAACCTTTAATTTTTCAAGTCTGATTATATTAGCAATCAAATTTCATTATATCATACTAAGCTATTACACTATTATAAACTATCTAAAAAGTGGCGCCGCCAACTGGCTTAGAGAGGAAGTGCCGGCTAGATAGTTATGGTTAAAGGAAGGCACGATGCGCTTATCTCAAAAGTTGGTGATAATCCTGATTAGGCAACAGCTTTTTCATCTATGGCGATGAGCTCACGTCCATCGGAGAATTTGACACCGGTAATAATTTGTGGCAACTGGTTTTCTCATCAAGGCAATACAGTAATCATGTCAAAGAAGATGACACTTAACATAAAAGCACTGATAACATTGTTGGAACCGGCTTGGAGACAAGCTTTATGTGGAGAGGTAGAAGTTCAATGTTTTGAAACATAATTATTCTATTTTAACAGAAATAGGCTTTTCAAAAGGGTGGTTCTGTGTCAAATTTTAACGACGTTAAAAATATAATGACTATTATGTAAACCAATAACCCATGAAAAATACTTATCCGGTTCCTCCATTTATGAACGGCTACTCATATTTTAACGGATCAAAAAAATATTTAATTATTGAAGTGATATAAGTGATGACAAAAGATTCTTCTCTTACTGATCGTAAAACTCTCACTCTCAACTTTGACAAGGGGAAAGAGCCGGCCAGCATTCAAGAAAAATTGCAGCAATTAAAAGATCTGTATGCAACTGGCTCAAAACCGGCAAAGGTAACCCAAAACAAGAAGAAAGGAGTCCCGTCTAAAGCAGTTTCTCCTAAAAATGCTTCGCAAGCCGAAAAGGGGAATAAGGCAAATAGTAAAGAAAAATCCCTTCAAGAGGTGAGGGCTATCAAAATAGCAGCGCGCCGGAAAAAATTTAAGCAGCTTCAGTTAGCGCTTGATTGGCTGAAAGAAACCTATCCCCTTTGTTTTAAGAAAAATGAACCCGTCCCACTGAAAAAACGCATTGAAAAAGATATCTTTGCTGTCCTCCCAGACAACCTTCCTTTTTCTAAAGTAAGTATCCGGGATGCTATCAGGTTTTATGCTCATTGGAATCAATACCAGACAGCTCTCATCACTGCTTCACATCGCTATAACCTTCAAGGAGAAGCCGTAGAAGAAGTCACCGAACACGAAAAGGAGTTTGCTCGCCAGCAACTTCCTACCCCAAAAGCACACTAGGCTCTGGGCCCCTCTTAAGAGGCTCAGTTAAGGCTTTTAAGGCTGGTTTTTGCCATGTTTTGCGCTAAATCATAAGCTGTTTTGGGGTTCTTATCGACTAATTCGTGTTGATATTGTACCGGCGTAAGAGCTTAATAATCCCCACGTTAACTTATTCACTGCTTGCTGATACCGTTGCTGTTCATTAGCTGCACACACCCCACCTAAAATTCTATCAGGAAGAAACTTAGCGATGACATTCAGCATGTTCATCAGACTAATAGCGCCTTCTTATGCCTTGTATGTTTTCACCTAACCATGCCTTATTCTTCACTCATGAAAGGGATATTAAACTTTACGCCCCTCCCCTTTTTCTATCGTAAAGGGCGAGAGTCGTAAAATTTAGTATGGTGAGCTCTATCGCTGAATAACTCAGCCAGTTCTTAATCTCTTCTTATAAGCATTGCTGTTACTCTTCTTAAGAGATTTTTTCAAATATTCCCTATTCTTTTATTTAAAAACGGAATTAAGCAAAGAAATGGTATTCTTATTATTTAAGTCAAGCTCATTGCTTTGGGGAGAGAAACTTTTTCCGTATTGATTACTCCATCGCCCCAAAAATGGGCCCGTGCTGAAAAAAGTTTTACTTTCTAAAGCATAAGCCTCTGAGTGTTTATCTGTTAAAGCATAAAATTGAATACGAGAGCCTTGATTGGTGTCAACTCTCAAGTTGCCCGTCCGTACGAAATAGCCTCCATTGTTAAGAGTTGTTTCTATTTTGAAGGCTAATTGCATGATCTCGTCATACTTGCTCTTTTTCATCTTGGCTATTGCGTTGTTTAACCAACTGCGGGATTGTTGGTAGCCACTATTTGAGTCTCCAAGTTTATGATAAAAAGCGCGGGCGCTAATATTGGAACCCTCCGACATTTTTGATTCATGTAACAAAATCAAGGGAATTGATCGTCCGTTAGAACCCTTCAAATATTTAAATGCTACGATATCAATGCCATGGCCAGAGTTATTATAAGGGGCTTTATAAGTCTCGAACCCTTTATTTTCTAATAAATTGAAGACGAAGTTTTCTCCGCAGTCCCCAATACCCTCATTAGGGTGACAGGGAACACATGTAAGACAATGAGAAGCGTTATTTAAAGGAAGAATGTCTACGTCATCAAATTTTCCTGCTTGTGCCGTAGAAAATAAGAGAGACGTGCCAGTCAGTAAGGCATAAGTGTAGGCTAGTTTCTTAGAAAGAGGCATTTTATTCCGAGTGGTCATAATATACTCCGTAAGTTGTATTTTACTATTTGGCCTTTAAAAGGGAGGATCGGGAGGTCCTCACTGGTTTTATTAAAGCATTCTTTAACGTACGTTATGCTTTAATGGCTTCACCCTATTCACAAAAAATTACCCTTTCTATCGCGTAAATGTGCGTAAGACACCTACCTACGTAAAGATGACATAATTCAAGAAAGCTGAAAAAAATGTTGGATTTCCTTTAGGATTTAGG
Source organism: Candidatus Paracaedibacter symbiosus (assembly GCF_000757605.1). Taxonomy (GTDB): domain Bacteria; phylum Pseudomonadota; class Alphaproteobacteria; order Paracaedibacterales; family Paracaedibacteraceae; genus Paracaedibacter_A; species Paracaedibacter_A symbiosus. The sequence continues at coordinate 938,634 of NZ_JQAK01000001.1, forward strand.
GCAATGGTTAAGTAAAGTCTCTTTTCAGGGGCCCTCAATCTAAAAAGTATGTTATTTCGCAAAAATGATAAATAATAAAGACGGTCTTTTAGACGACACTTATGTGAAGCAACTCGATTTAATAAATGGGATTAAATTCACCAGTCGGGAGATAGATATTATTGCCTGTCTCTTAAGTGGAAGAGCTCCTAAAGTCATCGCTTCTTTTCTATCAATTTCACCGCGCACCATCGAAACTCATATCCGTAGCATTATGCTAAAGGTAGACTGTCATTCGCGCGAAGGAATATTAAATTTTATTGAAAAAACCGATAGAGTCTCCATTTTAAGAAATCATTATGTAAATTTATTCAGCGATTTTACTTTTAAACAAAGGTTGCAGGAAGTTTCAAGATTAACCAACCCAAATCCCCCCATTGTTTCTCTTCTCTTTCAAGCGGAAGATCTAGCAAGCATAGAGCTTGCTCGAGAACTAGAAAAGCATCTAAAACTCGCAGGAATTAAGCTATCATTAACCCCGCAAAAGAAAGAAAACCTCATTTCTTATTTGATAGCTAAGGAAGATGCTGACCTTACCGGGTATTTTCTGGTTATTGCTCCTACAGACCTTATAACGCAGATTCAATCAAGGGAAAGTGAAGGGAAATCAATTCCTTCCCCTTCCTTCCCCGAAAAAGTTACCACAAAACCAGGCTCTCTCATTTTTCTTGGAGTGGATAAAGAAACAGCCCAGTCTGTACCCGCGGATCTAGAAAACAGCGACTGGATAGATTTTAGTAAGCAGCAAAATTATTATGTTGGCGTTTTTAATATCTTAAAAAGAATAATAATTAATCCAAAACTGGAGAAATTAATTTCACAGTTTAGCGAACAACACGCTCCTCTGCAGAATGACTATACAGCCCCCTTGGATCGCCTTGAAATAGAAGAAAAGGAAATCACCTCAAATGATAACTTTTATTCAAACCTTCTAAAAAATCCCCGTAAGGCTTTCTTACGACGAGGAGCATTTGCTCTTATTATTCTTAGTCTCTTCAGCGTAATATTTGTAGGGAAAAAAGCAATTCAACCAGCATTTCTCCCCGCCATTCCGTCGGTTCGATCGGATTTATTTATTCCGACTGACTCCACTCTTCTTTCACGTCCTGACCTCCTTTCTAAGATAGAAAAAAAGTTAAACAAAAAACAAGCTATTCAAGTCATTGCTCTTGTTGGTATTGGGGGTGCGGGGAAGACCACCCTTGCACGACAATATGCCCGCAATCAACAAGCCTCTGTCGTATGGGAAATTAACGCAGAGACCAAGGAAAATCTGGTTAACTCCTTCGAAAGCTTAGCCCACGCTTTGTGTAAAACAGAAAAAGAAAAAAAATATTGAGAGAAATCGAAGAAATTAAAGGTCTCTTAGAAAGAGAACAGAAATTACTCTCTTTTGTAAAAGAAAAATTGAGAACCCATTCAAATTGGGTATTAATTTACAATGATTTAAATAATTTTAGTCAAATTCAAAACTACATTCCTCAAGATCAAAACACATGGGGAGAAGGAAGAGTTATTCTTACAACAAGAGATAGTAATATTAATAGTAATGGCTATATCCATAGCACTATTGAAATAGGGGAATTAACTGCTAGCGAAAAATTAATCCTTTTTACCCAAATTATGAATAATGGGGACACAAATCAATTTTCCCCTAACCAAAAAGAACAAGCAAAAACTTTTCTAAACAATTTGCCACCCTTTCCTCTGGATATCTCTATTGCCGCCTACTATTTAAAAACCACGAATATTCCATATGAAAAGTATTTGGAATATTTAAAGGATTATGATGGAGACTTTGCGCTCATTCAGGAAAACATCTTGAAAGGGGCAAATAATTATTCCCGGACACGCTACAGTGTTATTGCCTTATCTTTAAAAAGCCTTATAGAAACAAATAAAGATTTTGAAGAACTCTTATTATTCATTTCTCTTTTAAATTCTCAAGATATCCCTAAAACTTTACTAGATACTCATAAAGGTGAAGTGGTGGTCGATAATTTCATCTATAATTTAAAAAAATATTCTCTTTTAACCAACAGCACTTCTACCTTTTTGTACTCCTTTCCTACTCTTTCGCTCCATAAAAGCACCCAAGAAATAAGCTTGATGTATTTTGTAAAAACACTCCACACAGATCAAAACAATCAATCCCTTCAGGCAATTTTGACTACTTTGGAAAAATATGCAGCGACGATAATATCGGAGGAAGATTTTTCAAGAATGAAACTTCTCGCAAGCCATTGTGAGGTTTTTTTAAGCCACCCCATTTTTGTAAACAATGTATTGAGAGCCGCTCTAAATGGCAAATTAGGAATTATTTATTTTTATTTAGGTGATTATAGTAAATCTCAAAAAATCCTAGAAGAAAGCCTCAATTATTTAAATAAAGATTCTCCGGAAAATTATTTTAGAGTTCCTAATATATTAACACACTTAGGAATGGTTTATAGAAAGTTAGGGAATTATGAAAAAGCCAGAGACTTACTGGAAAAAAGTATTCAACTATACCATACTCACTGTCCAAATAGTTATATAGAAATCGCCCAATCGTTAAGATATTTAGGAATGGTCCATAAAAGTTTAGGAAATTATGAAAAAGCCAAGGAACTATTCGAACAAAGTCTATTAATTCACCAAACCCATCTTTCTGAAAACCATAGGGGGTTTGCCTGGTCCTTAGGATCTCTAGGAGTAGTTTATAGAAAACTAGGTTACTACGAAAAGGCCAGAGATTTACTTGAGCAAAGCTTGGCAATTTATAAAAAAAATTTCCCCAAAAACCATGGGGGGTTTGCTTGGACTTTAGCCCACCTTGGAAGAGTATATATATGTCTGGGGGACTATAAAAAGGCCAAGGAATTATTTGAACAGAGCCTTAAGATTTATAGAACTCATCTTTCTGAAAACAATGTAAGAGTTTCCTGGGTATTGGCGCCTTTAGGGATCGTCTATAGAGAGCTGGGGGATTATGAAAAAGCTAAAGAATTACTCGAACAAAGTTTAGCAATCTATGGCAATAATTTATCTGAAGACCACATTGCAATTGCTTGGACAACTGCCCACTTAGGTATTGTCAATAAAGGCATGGGAGATTATGAAACCTCAAAGAATTTACTTGAAAAAAGCCTTAAAAATTATGAAAAGCATTATGGTAAAAATCATCCAGAGAACGCCCGTATTTTAATGGAGCTGGGAAAAGTATATCTGTTGGAAGGACATTTAGAGTCTGCACAAAATCTTATTACGCACTCTTTAAATTTATTCTTACAAAACAAGCATCCTGAAGCCTATATAGCATTAGAATGTTTAGCAGATCTCTATCTCCAAAAACTTACCCATGGAATCAATAAGGATAATCCCGAACAATCTGAGAACTTTAAGAATCAAGCTAATGGGTACCTAAATCAAGCCCTCGACATCGTAAAAAAACATTTTCCACCAACTTCTCCTCATATTAAAAGAATAGAGTCCAAGATAGCTGGGCAAAATTGAATCTCCTTTCAAATATATAGAAGAAGATAAACGTCATTTCGCAAGATGTTTATCCAGGGAAAGGGGGTTTTTTAAGTTGTGGACTGCCAAAGAAGCCAACGCAAAATGTCAGGACAAGGTCTTAGCCAGGCTCTAAGAATCAATCTGGGAAGTGAGTTTAGTCCCCTCACCCCCACTCCCTCCTGGTGGTGAAGTTGCAAAAGACTCATACGCCATCTTTCAGCAATATCTGCATGATAAGCAGCTTTTCTATATCATTGCCCGAAGAGATGATGTCCCCTTAGGTTCTCTCGCCCCCCCTTTAGACCGCGCTAATGTTGTGACATTTTGAGCAGAAATTATAAGAGCAAGTTTCTACCAAGCGACGTGCACCCTTTTTGTTGGCCATTTCACCTATTCAATCGAGCCTAATCGCCGTTCGTGTTCTTCTGCTTTGAGTTCTTTTTTCGATAATTTGCCAATCATCGTCTTAGGCAACGCCTCGCGGAATTCAATAAATTTAGGTATCTCAATAGGAGTTAGCTTATCATGAAGATAAGTTAATAGCTCTTCCTCGCTCAACACTTGATCAGCTTTGAGTTTGACAAACGCCTTTACCGTCTCGCCCCGTTTTTCATCTGGCACACCAATCACTGTTACCTCTTCAATGGCTGGATGCTTGTAAATAACCTCTTCGACCATACGTGGATAAACGTTAAAACCGCTGCAAATAATCACATCTTTAATGCGATCAACTAGGAAAGTATAACCATCCTCGTCCATATAACCAACATCACCGGTAAGGAAAAAATCACCCGCAAAGGTTTTCGTGGTTTCGGCTGAATGATTCCAATACCCTAACATCACCTGAGGGCCTTTAATAGCGATTTGGCCTTTTTCACCCAACGGCATTTCTTTATTTGGATCCTCAAGCGAGACAATCCGAACCGTCGTTCCCGGAAATGGAATTCCAATAGACCCTTCTTTATTTTCACTCTCCATAGGGTTAGACGTTGCTGCTGGGGATGTTTCGCTGAGTCCATAGGCCTCCACCAACTTACATCCTGTTAATCTCTCAAAATCTTGTTTAATTTTACGAGGTAATCCAGCCCCACCAGACAGACACATTCTTAACGAAGAAAGATTAAAATCCCGCACATCTGGGTGATTATTAATCATCCCGTACATTGTCGGCACAGCAGGAAAAAAAGTCACTTTATACTTATTAATGAGGTGCATCGCCTCTTCAACGGTAAAACGGGGAAACATCATAATCATTTCCGCGCCAATTTTTATCGCCAATGTCATCACCGCTGTCATCGCAAAAACATGGAACAATGGTAATCCTGCTAAAATCTTTTCCTGACCATATTCAAAACCGACAAACCACATACTTGCCTGTATCGCATTACAATAGACATTCGCATGGGTTAACATCGCCCCTTTTGGAACACCTGTGGTACCTCCGGTATATTGGAACAACGCCACATCTTTGAGAGGATCAATCTTAACGGGAGTATACTTGCCGTCATTATTAATAATATCATCATAGCTAATAATGTGATCACTATAGGCTACATGCGCCCTATCATTCATACGGATAAGCGAAAATAACAATCCTTTGAAAAAAGGTAACGCCTTGCCAACCGAGCAAATGATCAACTTTTTAAGTTCAGTCTTTTCTAACATTGGTTCCAGTTTTTTATAGAATATGTCTAGATCCAATGTCACCATAATCTCAGTTTCGGAATCATCAATTTGGTGTTTGACTTCTGCATCGGTATAAAGTGGATTATAGTTCACCACAATCCCGCCTGCCTGCACGATCGCAAAATACATCACAACATAATAAGGGGCGTTGGGCATAAACAAACCGACGCGTGTTCCCTTTTTTACCCCAAGGGTTTGTAAGCCCTTGGCCGCACGATTCACCAGATCGCCGACTTGTTCGTAAGAAAACTTCTTACCTAAGAAATTAATGCATGAGCTATGGGGTACTTTTTGGATAGTGTCATGCAGCATCTCATACAAAGGTTTTGGTTCAATCTCAACATCCCATTGAATATTTTGAGGGTATTTTTTAAGCCAAGGATAGGCTTGAGAAAGAGGCTTAGATGCTTTCGTGGAGGTTTTTTTTGTTAATGTAGACGCAGCTGCTGATGTCGCTTTTGTTGTTTTCTTGACAGTCGTGGTTTTAGATGTTGCTTTTTTTAGTTCTACAGAAGCTGATGCTGTTTTAGAGGGCGCTTTTTTTTCACTTGCAGTTTGAGTGACTGTTTTTTTGGTTGGTGTCGTTTTGACAGTCGATTTTTTTACCGTCGACACTTTTGCAGTGGATGTTTTGGATGTTTTTTCTTTAGGTTTAGCAGGCGCGGTTGTTGCTTTAGGTTTTGTTGTTTTCACTTTTGCGACTGTTTTATTTTCTTCCACCATGATAACCATTACATAAATCTAATTCTGTTTCCTATCGTACCATGAAAAAATTTAATAAAAACCTAAATATTGTGGATAGGTGATAATTTTTAATAATGAATAGCTGTAAAAGGAAGTAGCGAATGAAAGAGAAAATTCTCTTATAGTCTGGAATGGTGGGCCCTGAAGGATTCGAACCTTCGACACCCTGATTAAAAGTCAGGTGCTCTACCAACTGAGCTAAGGGCCCTAAGAAGTAACTCCACCTTTATATCGATCCAATCTATTTTCGTCAAGATAAAATTGTAAGGAGGCTTGTAAAAAAATTACAATCTCCTTTTGCTGAGTTTATGGTAATTTTAAGAGCAAAGTTGACACTTATAATCCTTTATTTGCTCGTGACACTTGGTGGACCAAACACCTTTAGGAGGCATTTTTTTTATCTATTTGACGAAGAATATTTAAAAAATTTTCATCCTTTAAATATTCCAAAAAAAATGAACGGAGAGGTATTATCGTGCTGTTCCCTTCTAAGTCTTTCACCGTTATCACTCCCGATTCGTTTGGTTTGTTGTGAATAAAGTCCCTTACCTTAAGCCATTTAAAATCATCTTTATCTAGCATGTGGATATCCTTTTGGGCATTTCGCTGTAAAAGCAAGTCTTCACGCGAAACGTACTTAGGCGCCTCTATAATAATGATGGCAATTTCGCGTTGAGGTTTTGTATCAAAATAAAGATAACTTTTGGATAAGGCATATGAAGGATGTAAATTATAAATGGATGCTGTTTCTTCACGGCATTCCCTTAAACAACCTTCTAAGAAAGTCTCTGGCTTATTAGGGGCAACCAGTTCCATACTACCACTAAATTCTGAATATTTTCCTGCTGCTTTTCTTTCTTCGAGATCGATTCTTTCTCTTCCTAGCAAAAGGTAAGCATCTCCTTCCTTAGAATAAATATATAAAAGGACACCGGCGGTTGCTTTTGGTCTCCCATCCTCTTCTTTGAACATTTGAGGGCGTTGATTAAGGAGAAGTTCATTTCTTTTAACAGTGGCGCTTTCTTCAAATATCGGAGAAAACTGAGCACAAAACAAGGGGCTAGAGTAGGAAATTCCCCATCCTACTAAAAGAAATAAATAAATTTTTTAAACATCATATTAATTCCTTCTTTATTTTGTCATAAAACTACGCATATCATTCTTTTTTATCATATTGAAAGGGTAAGTTATTTTAAGGAAGGAGAAAAATGGTAAAATATAATTACTTGACTTAACTTTCTTGCTAGGTTCCCTTCATATGGGAGGAAGAACAGGGAAGAGCTTAAGGATTCTCAAATGACACCCTGATTATAAATCATGTGCTCTCCCAGCTGAGTTAAGAGCTCTAAAAAGCAACTCCCTCCTTATCATATTTGGACAAAAAAAGCTGAATTTCTATAGGAAATCCCTACTTTTGTAGATCGGAAGATCCATATATTGTTTTTAATGTATGGAGTCCTCGAGTCAAAAGGTCCTAAGGTTTTCCTTTGAAAAACCAACTCCAGTTAGCCTAAGAATGACAAAAGTTAATAAAAATAACGTATTGCCTTCTTCTTAAATCGGGCTGACGTTAATTAATCGAGGAACAAATCAAGCAATAATTTCTTCTCCGGATTCACAGCAAAATGAGAAAAATCAGTGAAGCCTGCCTCTTTCAATACCTGCTCATCGGTGAAGAAATTACCCGTCCATTCTCTGCTTGGACGCGTCACAATCTCATAAGCTGCTTCCGCCACAATTTCTGGCTTTCGCATACAATCAAAAGGAATGGAGGTGTCAATCGCCTTAAAAGCCTCTGTGGCAATCATGCTGACGGGCCATAGCGCATTAAAGGCAACCCCTTTTTCCTTAAACTCAGCTGCCATTCCCAAAACGCACATGCTCATGCCGTACTTTGTCATAGTATAAGCAACATGTTGCTCAAACCATTTGGTTTTCATATTGAGTGGCGGTGATAATGTCAACACATGAGGATTTTCCGCCTTCATCAAATGCGGCAAACAGGCTTGGGAGGCAAGAAAAGTCCCGCGCACGTTCACATCAAACATCAAATCAAACTTTTTAGGATGAGTGAGGAGAGTCGGCGTCAAACTAATGGCACTGGCATTATTCACCAATACGTCGATCCCCCCAAATTGATGTACTGCTTGTTCAACAGCTCCATAAATCTGGACCTCATCCCGAATATCAACTTTCAAAGGAAGACAGCGCCCACCAGCGTCCTCGATTTCGCGCGCAACGGTGTAGATGGTGCCCTCTAGGGTTGGATGCGGTTCTCCTGTCTTTGCCGCAATCACAATCTGTGCCCCATCACGAGCCGCTTTCAAAGCAATTTCCCGACCAATCCCGCGACTACCGCCGGTGATAAAAACCGTCTTCCCTTGCAGTTTTGTCATTACAAATGATCCTTTATTAATTTACCGGCCCAAACAACTTTTCATCCATAACCATAACTGGTTTTGATCCTGTCATAATTGTGGCAAACAAGGACGATGTTTGGGGCAGAATCTTGTGCATGAAGAATCGAGCCGTGTGAATCTTGGCCCCATAAAAATCATCTTCACCTTGACCAATTTTCCGCTGTGCCACCATCACCGCACGGCACCAGAGGTACGTGAGAGTAACAAGAGCAAACAGGCGCAAATAGTCAGTTGCCGCTGCCCCGGCTTCATCAGGATTACTCATCCCTTTTTGCGCAATTGCAATGGTTGCCTGCTGGAGACGACCAAAGGCCTTAGCCAAAGGTTCAACAAATTCTTTCACTGTTTCATTTTCTGCATGCTCTTCAATGAAGGTTTGAACCGGATGAAAGAATCGGCGCAATAAACGTCCCGCATGGGCAGATAATTTACGGCCCACCAGATCAAGAGCTTGAATTCCATTAGCGCCTTCATAGATTTGAGTGATCCGTGCATCACGCACAAATTGCTCCATCCCCCATTCCTGAATATAACCATGGCCACCATAGATTTGCATCGCCATGTTGGCAATTTCGCTGCTGGTATCCGTCATGAAAGCTTTGATAATTGGCGTCATGAGTTGCACAAGATCGTGCGATTCTTCTTTTTCTTGAGGATTAGCACCATGCTCAAACATATCAAGATTTAAGGATATCCAGGCCACCAACATGCGATTCCCTTCAATCAATGATTTCATTGTGAACAGGGATCTGCGGATATCTGGATGACAAATTAACGGATCTGCCATTTTGTCAAGATGTTTAACCCCCGTTAAGGAGCGTCCTTGGAGGCGTTCACGCGCATATTTCAAGCCATTCTGCCAAGCAATTTCAGCAACGCCCAACCCTTGAACCCCAACACCTAACCGCTCGGCATTCATCATGGTAAACATGTTTTGAATACCTTGATATAGCTCTCCAACCAAATAGCCCGTCGCCCCATCAAAGTTCATGACGCACGTTGCCGACCCCTTAATCCCCATCTTATGCTCAATAGAGGCACAGGTGACAGGATTGCGGGCGCCCAATGAGCCATCCTCACTAACCATAAACTTTGGCACGAGGAATAAACTGATTCCTTTAATTCCAGGAACCGCTTCTGGAGTTCGAGCAATCACGAAGTGAAGGATGTTTTCTGTTAAATCTTGTTCACCAGACGAAATAAAAATCTTTGTTCCGGTAAGCTTATAAGTGCCATCGCTTTGTGGTTCTGCCTTCGTCCGCAGTAACCCTAGGTCTGTGCCACAATGGGGCTCCGTCAAACACATCGTCCCGCTCCAAGTGCCTTCAACCATTTTGGGGAGATATTTTTTCTTTAACTCCTCACTACCATGGTTGTGCAACATCTCATAGGCGCCCCGCGTCAAGCCGGGATAAAGTCCAAAAGAAATGTTAGAGGAACAAATCATTTCCTCAAAAAACAAGGCAATCACATTCGGCAAGCCTTGCCCCCCAAACTCAGGATCACAGTTTAAAGAAGGCCATCCACCTGCCACATAATCGGCATAAGCTTCCTTAAAACCTTTAGGAGTGCGAACAGTACCATTCTCCCAATGACATCCTTCTTTATCGCCCGACTGGTTGAGAGGATGGAGCACATTTTCTGCAAAGCGGGCACCTTCGGCTAACACCGCCTCAATCAGATCCTCTGATAGATCTTGGTAGTTTTTAATTGCCGTCAATTTGTCAATGCCAATGACTTCTTTTAAGACAAAGGACATATCACGTAAAGGGGCTGTATAGACTGGCATGGCTAGTTCCTCAATGGTTTACCGGTTTCAAGAATGTGCTCAATACGGGCGAGTGTTTTAGGATTACGAATCAGTTCATTAAACACCTCGCGTTCCAGCTTTAACAGCTCATCTTCAGTGCAATCTCCATCCTCACCCCCACTTAAGACGTGAGCAAGCTTTCCCGTCACCTCAATGTCATAAGAGCTTGCTTTCCCGGCAAGGGCGAGGCCTTTGACGGCCATTTGCATAGAAACGCGTGCCGCCGGGCCAGGAAGATGAAGCGAAACAGACTCTGGAACTTGGTAGTTTTCTGCCATCTTCAAAGCTCTCGTTTTGGCCGCGGCGAGCAATCGATCCCGATTCATGACGATGCCATCATCTTCGCGTAATATCATCATCTCTCTAGCTTCATGGGCAGACTTTGCCACTTTTGCCGTGCCGATCATCTCGAACACTTTAGCAATGGCAACCATTGCCCCTCCTGGTCGTTTTTTAAGTGTCAACCAACGGGTTAACATTTCCTTACATCCGCCCCAGGCTGGAATAACACCAACTCCGACTTCAACTAGTCCTAAATAGCTTTCCGCGTGTGCTTCGATGCCATCGCTGCTGAGGAGGATTTCACAACCTCCCCCCACGCCAATTCCAGAAGGCGCACTAATAACTGGAAAGGGCGCATATTTTAAGGCCTTATATGTCATCTGACCGTCTTCAACGATTTGCTCAATCAAAGGCCACATCCCGACGTTGGCCGTAAAAAGGGCAAGACCCAGATTGACGCCAGCAGAAAAATTAGATCCTTCATTGTAAATGACAAGAGCTTTATAAGTACCCGGAATAATCTCGATAGCTTTACGAATCATTTTCATAATGTCGGGATCAAGGGAGTTCATTTTACTACAGAACTCTAAGCAAACGATACCATCACCAATGTCCCATAAGGCGGCGGATGCGTTCTTGGCAATTGGCTTGCTCGCGCGCTTAATATCCTCTAACAACAATACGCCTTCTGGTCGCTTTAATAGATGATAGCCTTTGTCGGTGTGGTAATGTAATTTGCCCCCTTCAACCTTGTAGAAAGAGTGGACAGCCTGCAAAATCGCCGGCACTTCTTTGCCGCTTTCTTTGAGTTTTTGAGAAAACCACTCAACGCCAATGCGATCCAGCAATTCAAACGGACCATATTTCCAATTGTAGCCAAGCTTCATGGCCATGTCGATGGCGACGATATCATCGGCAATATGTCCCACAAGTTCGGCCGAATAACACAGCACCTCTGAAATCACTTCCCAGGCGTACTCGGCGTATTTGTCTTTATAAGCAAGCAATGTCTTGAGATTGTCTTTGGCAACTGACAAGCTTTGGAGAGTAGGTTTTTTCGCCTTTGCAAATTCCCCAGTCTTGAGGTTCACGGCCTCCTTGACTTTTTTCCCCTCACTCGTGGATAGCCTATAAAAACCGCCCTTCCCTTTGCGTCCAGTATAACCCTCTTCAATCAACTTTTGAATCACTGCCACATCACGGGCACTTTTTTGAAAGCGATCGTCTGGGGGGAGCAAGGCCTGCATACTTTTAGTCACAAGCGGAATCAAATCAAGACCGACCAAATCAACAAGACCAAAAACACCGGTTTTGGGAATACCAAACGGACGACTGAAAATCGCATCAGCTTCTTCAACACTAATGTTACGATCTAAGGCTTCAACCATCGCCTTTTGAATCCAAAAGGTGCCGATACGGTTTGCGATAAATCCAGGACTATCCTTACAATGGACCACCCCTTTTCCCAAAGCGACATCTGCAAAGTGATGCAACTTCTTGGCCAAAGTAGGATCGCTTTCGGGACTAGCCACAATTTCTAGCAACCGAGTATAACGGGGTGGATTAAAGAAGTGAGTAATGAAAAATTGCTTGCGGAAGGCAGCGCTTCTTCCTTCCATCAATTGCTTTAAAGGAATGGTAGAGGTATTAGAAGAAACAATCGCTTCAGGTTTTACAATCTTTTCCAATTTCTCATAAAGCTCGCGCTTGATATCCAGCTTTTCGATAATGGCTTCGACAATCCAGTCACACTCTTTTAGCTGCTCTAAATCCGATTCAGTGTTACCGGCAGTGACGCGTTTTGCCGCTTCGGGTGACATAAAAGCAGCTGGTTCATTTTTCTTCATCCGGGCAATAGCACCTTCAGCAAGGGCGTTTTTCTTCCCAAATCCTGATTGCGGAATATCAAGCAGCAACACAGGAATGCCGGCATTAGCAATATGTGCGGCAATCCCACTTCCCATAACACCGGCGCCAATGACGGCAGCACGTTTGATTTGATGCTCCATTACATAGCCTCCAAAATTGTTGCAATCCCCTGACCACCCCCAATACATTGAGTCGACAGCGCATATTTCTTGCTTTCACGACGCAGCAATGAGGCGGCTTTTCCAGTAATGCGAGCACCTGTTGCCCCTAATGGGTGACCAATAGCTATGGCCCCGCCATCAATATTTACCTTAGCAATATCCATCTCAAGGTCCCGAATACAGGCTAAGGCCTGAACTGCAAACGCTTCGTTCAGCTCAATAACATCAATGTCTTTCATGGTAAGGCCTGCCCGTGCGAGCGCTTTCTTCGTTGCGGCGACTGGACCAATTCCCATTACTTCTGGATCGCAGCCGGCAACCGCAAAGCTTTTAATCCGGGCAATGATTTTAAGGCCGTTCTTTTTGGCGTAAGCTTCGCTGCATACCAGCACAGCAGAGGCACCATCTGTGAGCGGTGAAGATGTCCCTGCTGTCACAGTTCCCTTCACATCAAAGGCAGCCTTAAGACCCGCCAACCCTTCAAGAGTTGTACCGGGACGAATGCAAGAATCTTTTTCAATGAGGCCGGTTTTTGTTGGGATAGGAACAATTTCCTCCGACAAGTTACCTTCATTTTGGGCGCGGGTTGCTTTTTGTTGGCTAAGAAAGGCAAATTGGTCTTGTTCTTCGCGGGAGATTTTCCAACGGTGCGCGATATTTTCGGCTGTTTCTCCCATGGACATATAAGCCCCTGGCATCGCCTCATAGAGTCTGGGGTTTGGCAGCAGGTTATAACCACCCATGGGCACTCTGGTCATGGACTCAACACCAGCACAAATAAAGACTTCACCAGCACCTGCCATAATGGCCCCAGCAGCTTGATGGATTGATTGCATGGAGGAACCGCAATAACGATTCACCGTGACGCCTGCTATTGAAATAGGGAGGCCTGCGTTCAAAACAATCAGACGGGCGAGGTTTAATCCTTGTTCCCCTTCAGGAAACGCACAACCAAGAATTAAATCCTCAATATCGCCAACATTCACACCCGTTCTTGTCACCAAGGCCTTGACAACTTCGGCTGCCATATCATCAGCCCGAACTTTGATCAATTCCCCTTTATTCGCAAAGGCAAAAGGAGAACGCGCGTATCCCGCAATAACAGCATGAGTCATGAAACACCTATAACTTAGTTTGATTTTAATAAAATTATAGCAATAATCCTCAAAGGTGCCATATCTCTTTTCAATTTTTTGTATTCTTTAAAAATTAGTTAATGGCCGTCGATCACCGAGAGCAAAACAGAATCCCTATTTAATCAAATAGCAATAATTGTGTATAGCAATAATAAATAGAGCAGAGTGCGGATATTTACCTAGGAATTTTAAGGGACCTTTAAAACCCACACTATAGCCAATCTAGTATAGATTGATGCAGAGTTATGGGGATATTTTGGATGTATTTTCAAGCTTTGAAAGGCGCCCTTGCTTAAATTGATTATCTCATTAAAGATGGGAAATGGTTGAGTGATAATGAAATCAAATTAGATTAATAACTCAATTTGTAATAATATTTTTAATTCAGCAATTGAATTAACAATATTAATTATACGTATTGAGAATAATATTATCATGGCATTTAAAAGCGATAATACATCTGGTATTTCTGCTGAAGTATTGGCAAACATTAGTTCCGTTAACAGTGACATTGCTGATGCTTATGGCTCTGATGCCGTTACTGAACGCGTATGCGCCCAATTTAATACCCTTTTTGAAAAAGAGGTTAGCGTTCACTTTATGGCCACGGGAACAGCAGCAAATTGTTTGGCATTGTCTGCCTTAACACCCTCCCATGGGGTCATTTTTTGTGGTAATCACGCCCATATAACAACCGATGAAGCAAATGCGCCTGAGTTGTTTACGGGAGGGGCTAAGCTCATCAATTTACCAGGATCTCATGGCAAAATCTGTCCGACGGCATTTAACCGCGCTATTCATAACTTAAGGGCCATGCGACCCCATGCGGCGATGCCGGCGGCTTTAAGCCTGACGCAATCCACCGAATTGGGAACTGTTTATACGCGTGCGGAGCTAAAAACACTGATTAGTATTGCTAAAAGACATGATCTTTATGTTCATATGGATGGAGCCAGATTTGCCAATGCCCTTGTGAAATTAGGTGAATCTCCTGCCAATCTTACCTGGCGTTTGGGTGTCGATGTGCTTTCTTTTGGGGGAACAAAAAATGGTGCGTTGGCGGCAGAGGCTGTCGTTTTCTTCAATCCAGATCTTGCCAAGAATATGGATTATCAGCAAAAACGCTTTGGACAATTAATGTCCAAGATGCATTTTTTCTCATGCCAATTTGAAGCACTTTTCGAAAATGATTTATGGCTGAAAAATGCCAGACATGCCAATACTATGGCGCAACAATTAAGCCAAACACTACAAAATTTTGGCCAGGTAGAAATACTCTATCCTGTTGAGGCCAATGAAATCTTTGCTAGAATGCCAGTCGCTTTAGCCAGAACCTTGCGCGACCAAGGATTCCAATTCTATGATTGGAGCTTTGATGAACATGAAACCTATAAAGTCTATCGCTTTGTGACCTCGTTTAATAGTAAACAATCTGACATTGAAAAAGTGTATAGTTTGAGGTCAACTTAATTCGTTATCTTCAGGCAAATCGTTTTACTATCTCAATTTTAATCAGTATTCCCCTATTTTCATCATTAAAGCCCCGATCTTAGACCGGGGCTTCTTTGAAAAGTGAAATTAATTATTATTTATAGGAACTTGCGATGCTTTCCGTTTAAGAACAACCGCTAGTGCCTCCACATGTGTTGCACTTCAAACAAGTTCCATTGCGAACCATGGTAAAGTTCCCACATTCCCCACAGGCATCCCCTTCATAACCTTGCAAACGAGCCCGTTGTGAGCTAACACTCCGCGCACTTGCTGCAACTACTCGACCACCATCGGTGCCAGTCATTTGCATTGTCTCAACAGGTTTAATGATATAAAGATTGCTTTCCGTCACTGTTTCTGCAGCTTCTGCCGTTGACTCCATTGTTTCCATCAATGCGGGATAGTCATTTGCTTCGCCAATCGTATCCGGCAGCAAATCTTCTGGTTGGACGTGTGCCAAATCGTGACGGCCCAAATAGTTGATCGCCAAGTCGCGGAAGATATAGTCAAGAATTGAGGTGGCCATCTTAACTGCCTGGTTTCCCTCAACCATTCCTGATGGCTCAAAACGAGTAAAGGTAAAGGCTTCAACATATTCTTCCAACGGCACACCGTATTGCAAACCAATGGAAATCGCCATCGCAAAGTTATGCATCAAAGAACGGAAGGACGCGCCTTCTTTATGCATATCAATAAAGATTTCGCCAAGATTGCCATCGACATATTCGCCAGTACGTAAATAAATCTTGTGCCCACCAACCGTTGCTTTTTGCGTATAACCATTGCGGCGACTTGGTAGTTTTTGACGTTGTGAAGCATGAATGACTTTTTCAATGACTCGCTCAACCACTCGTTCAGCCACAAATTGCGCCCGGTTCGTTGGTGATTGTTGCATCAATTCTTCAACTTCTTCCTCTTCTATCAGAGCAGAATTCAAGGGTTGAGACAGTTTTGATCCATCTCGATAAAGCGCATTAGCCTTGAGGCATAAACGCCAGGACTTAAGATAGGCTTCCTTACAATCCTCAATAGAAGCACTGTTTGGCATATTGATTGTTTTGGAAATCGCACCAGAGATAAACGGTTGCACAGCGGCCATCATGTCAATATGACTGTCAATGGACAAGAATCGCTTACCTATACGTCCACACGGATTGGCACAATCAAATACCGGCAGATGCTCATCTTTTAAGTGAGGCGCCCCTTCAAGGGTCATTGTTCCACAACAGAATCCATTGGCAACCTCTACATCAGCTTTGGAAAAACCAAGCTCTATCAACATATCAAAGCTGAAATCGTTAAGCTGTGCCTGGGTAAATCCAAGAGTTTTTGTACAGAATTCTTCACCAAGAGAAAATTTATTAAAGGCAAATTTAACATCAAAGGCTGATTTTAAAGCTTCTTTTAGTTTTTGAATCACCTCATCGGTAAAGCCTTTCGCCTTAAGCGCCGCAAAGCTTACTCCAGGCGCTCCCTCCAATGTTCCATGTCCAACCGCATAACCAATAATGTCATCAATTTGGGACTGCGTGTAACCAAGGCGTGTCAAAGCGGAAGGTACCATCTGATTGATGATCTTGAAGTAACCACCACCAGCGAGTTTTTTAAACTTCACCAAGGCAAAATCTGGCTCAATCCCTGTGGTATCGCAGTCCATCACCAACCCAATGGTTCCTGTGGGTGCAATCGTAATAACTTCGTATAGCATACATTATACGAAGTTATACGAGCGGATGCGTTCTTGGCAATTGGCTTGCTCGCGCGCTTAATATCCTCTAACAACAATACGCCTTCTGGTCGCTTTAATAGATGATAGCCTTTGTCGGTGTGGTAATGTAATTTGCCCCCTTCAACCTTGTAGAAAGA
>NZ_JQAK01000001.1:955816-1138668 GCF_000757605.1 Candidatus Paracaedibacter symbiosus
ATAACCATGCTTTTCCCCAAGGCGAACCGCCTCTTCCCAAGCTTGGCGTGCCGCTTGAACCAATTCTGGCATTGGGCAATCTTTAGCAACCAACGGTACAGGGAGAATGGAAAGCTTTTCATAGCCTTTTGCCTCCCCAAAGGCGGCGCGTTTGTGGTTGCGCATCACGCGCAACATCGGTTCGCGGTTATCCTCATAAGATGGAAACGCTCCTAATTCTTTCGCCATTTGCGCCGATGTCGCATAAGAAACACCTGTCATAATCGCCGCCAAAGATCCAGCAATGGCGCGACCAGCCTTGCTATCATAAGGAATACCCAGCGTCATTAACAAACCGCCAAGGTTAGCATACCCCAGTCCAAGAGTGCGGAATTCATAAGAACGTTGGGCAATTTCTTGAGAGGGGAACTGGGCCATCATCACTGAAATTTCCAGGATAATTGTCCAAAGTTCGATGGCATGTTGATATGTCTGCACCTGGAATTTATTGTCTTTAAAGAAGGTCACCAGGTTTAAAGAGGCAAGGTTACAAGCCGTATCATCCAAGAACATATACTCAGAGCAAGGATTTGAGGCATTAATGCGACCACTGATCGGGCAGGTATGCCATTCATTCACGGTGGTATCAAACTGAATGCCAGGATCCGCACTCGCCCAGGCAGCGTAGCCAATCTCATCCCACAATTGCTCTGCCGGCAAAGTTTTGTGAGTGCTACTATCAGTACGGCGTTTTAGCTGCCACTCTTTCTTCTGGAGCACGGCATTCAAAAAGTCATTGGTCACGCGCACGGTGTTGTTGGAGTTTTGTCCTGAAACAGTGAAATAAGCTTCAGAATCCCAGTCTGTATCATAAACAGGAATGTCCAACTTATCATGACCCAACTTCACTAGCTGAATACAACGACGAATGTAGTTGTCTGGCACCATCGCCGTGCGCGCCGCTTTAATGGCCGCTTTAAGGGTGGGATTGTCCTTTGGCTCAAAGGGGTCTTTGCCAGCTTCAAGCTCAATACTACAGGCATCAAATATCGCATTGAGATGCAAGCGATTATTCTTTGACCCCGTCACCAGAGCCGCCACCTTTTGTTCTTCCAAGACTTTCCATTGGATAAAATCCACCACGTCAGGGTGATCAATATCAATAATCACCATTTTAGCCGCACGCCGAGTTGTGCCACCTGATTTAATGGCTCCAGCTGAGCGATCCCCTATCTTTAAAAAACTCATCAATCCAGAAGATTTGCCACCACCAGACAAAGGTTCACCTGTGCCCCGTAGGTTAGAGAAGTTGGTCCCCGTTCCAGAACCGTATTTGAACAGACGGGCTTCACGCACCCACAAGTCCATAATCCCCCCCTCGCCCACGAGATCGTCGTTAATGCTTTGAATAAAGCAAGCATGGGGTTGTGGATGTTCATAGGCAGATTCAGATTTCTTTAATTCACCCGTCTTAAAATCAACATAGAAATGTCCTTGAGCTGGTCCATTAACGCTATAAGCCCAATGGAGGCCTGTGTTAAACCATTGGGGAGAGTTGGGGGCTACCATTTGCTGACACAGCATATAACGCACTTCGTCATAAAAGGTTTGAGCGTCTGCTTCCGCCTCAAAGTAGCCACCCTTCCACCCCCAGTATGTCCAGGCGCCCGCAAGACGATCAAAAACTTGCTTTGCACTGGTTTCGCTTGAGAATTTTGCTCCTTTAGCCGCCTGCCGACGCCATAACCACTCAGGAATACCTGCTTCAGGGACTGGTTCTAAAGTATCAGGGATGCCGGCTTTACGAAAATATTTTTGCGCCAAAACATCTGATGCCACCTGTGACCAATTAGTAGGCACTTCAATATTTTCTTGACGAAAAACAACAGACCCATCGGGATTGCGGATTTCACTGGCGGTTTTTTGAAACTCAATGCCTGAATAAGGGCATTGACCTTGCTTTGTAAACGAACGACGGATCTTCATGAGCGGTTCCTCCAACACAAAATATAGAATTTTATGAAAATATTAACACCATATATTGTGTTTAATGTTGCACAGACCAAACAAAAAAACTAGCCTTGAAAAAAAATTAATCGTGCTTGAACATTCAGTGAGACACTCGAAGCATCTGATTTAAAAAACGATCTGGTAATTGATGGAGGATGAGAGTATAATAAGCGTAAAAATATTTTTAAAAAAAAGTAGAGTTGATTTTTTAACTCTGTAATATAGATCAAATAGTATCAGCCATGAATTGATTTTGAGTAAGAGCAATGGATAAAAAAATTCCGATGACCCAGCGCGGTTGCGACCGTCTGCAAGAAGAACTAAAACATTTAAAACAAGTTGAACGACATGCTGTCATTAAGGCTATTGCCGATGCGCGTGTACACGGCGACCTGTCGGAAAATGCTGAATATCATGCGGCAAAAGAACGCCAAGGTTTTATCGAAGGGCGGATTCTAGAGCTAGAAGATAAAGTCAGCAGAGCTGAAATTATTGATGTAGCCAAACTATCTGGCAGTCATATTAAATTTGGCGCAACAATCACCTTGATTGATGAAGATACAGAAGAAAATCACACTTACCAAATTGTTGGCGGTGATGAAGCCGATATTCGCCAAGGCCTCCTTTCTATTACCTCTCCATTGGCACGCGCACTCATCGGTAAAAGTGTCGACGATACCGTTGAAGTGACCACACCAGGGGGCAGTAAAGCTTATTCCATTATTAAGGTTGAGTTTATTTAAACTCAACCTCCTCCTTTCTAAGTTCTGGGCGACTAAAACATGGGTTCACATCGCCCACAAAAACAGATATGCTCAGAGCTAAGCCACCTGTTATGTTTGATTAACTGATGTTTTTGACACCCCGTCGCCGCAGAAATGATCACTTGGATATCTGGCCAGGATTTGTTGATGCCATTTCAACATTACTTCTGGTGATTATTTTCGTCCTCATGGCTTTTGTGCTCGCCCAATTTTATCTAACCGATGCATTAAGTGATAAGGATCAGGCCCTCTCACAGCTCAACAAACAGCTGGATCAACTCGAAATATCTTTGGCTTCTGAGCAAACCCAAAAACAACTATCAGAGCAAGAAATTACCACGCTCAGAGAAGCGTTGGATAAATTCAGCCAAACATTCAAGCTTTCAGAAGAGCAACTAGCTGCCACAAAAGCAGAGCTCCTTAGCCATCAGCAAGAAAAAACAACCTTACAAGAGAAAGCTCAAACCCTTCAGCAGCAGCTAGCAGCCTTAGAGGAAAAGATCAAACACCTGACGGCAAGTCTTGGCGTTGAAACAACGAAAAGCTCAGAAAAAGAAGCAAAACTTGCTGATCTTAGCGCCCAACTTGATAAGTTAATAATGCAAAACACTGCGCTCACTGATGAAAACAAGAAATTTAAGGGTGGTATTGGTGACTACGCTTCTGAGTTTTTTGCCAAATTGAAGCAGGCTATTGGTAACCGCGCTGACATTCGCGTCGTTGGTGACCGCTTTGTCTTCCAATCAGAAGTGTTATTTGAGGTGGCTTCAGCCGATCTGGGGGAGGATGGGAAAAAGCAACTGGCGCCCCTCGTCAAAACATTAAAAGAAATTACTGAGACAATTCCCCAAAACATTAATTGGATTTTGCGTGTGGATGGCCATACGGATAATCTGCCAATTCATACTAAATTCCCTTCTAATTGGGAGCTCTCCTCCGCACGTGCTATTTCTGTGGTCAAATATTTGATTGCTGAAGGCATCCCTTCAAGCCGCCTTGTTGCTGCTGGGTTTGGCGAATTTCAGCCACTCGAGGAAAGCGCCGATGCAAAATCGCTGGCAAAAAACCGCCGCATCGAATTTAAACTCGATCAACGATAATATTAAAGTAATATTAAAGTTATTGGGATTAAAATTTAAAAAAAGGAAAGGGCTCTCTCATGACAAAAGTTGTTGTTGTCTATCACAGTGGTTATGGCCACACGGAAAAACAAGCTAAAGCTGTTTTGCAAGGCGTTGAGGCAGTCAATGGTGTTCACGGCACCCTCATCTCAGTGACTGAGATTGATCAACATTGGGAAAAACTACATCAGGCTCACGCCATTATTATGGGAGCCCCAACCTATATGGGGAGTGTTTCCGCCGAATTTAAAAAATTTATGGAGGCCACTTCAAAATTCTGGGTTGACCAAAAATGGAAGGACAAGCTTGCCGCTGGCTTTACCAATTCCGGAAGCCAAAATGGGGATAAACTTAATTCTCTTGTTGAACTCAGTATTTTTGCAGCTCAACATGCTATGATTTGGGTGAGTCTTGGCTTGCTTCCTGGCAATAACTCCAGCACAGGCAGTATTAATGATATGAATCGCATGGGTGCGTTCTTAGGGGCAATGGCTCAGTCAAACGTGGATCAACCCGCCGATGTTACCCCATTCCAAAGTGATTTAGATACGGCTAAACACCTTGGCAAACGTGTCGCTGAGCTTGCTCAGCAATTTAGGAAATAGCTATTATTCTATGGGGCAATTGCCTCATATATTTCCTTGCTTTTTTCATCAACCCTTCCAAAATGAAATCGATCATATCAATGGTATTTTATGTGGGGACAAAGCCAAGCCAGAATCATTGATGTTCGTGGAAGTATATCGTCAATTAGGGAATAAAGCTTTAGGCTCTGTGCACCTAATTTCCTCAAAATTATCTTGGCGTGAATGAGGTGCACAGAACCTAGGGAAAGACTCACAGGATTAGGTTCTATGCCCCTAACCTTGTGACTTTTTATTTCTGCAGCAGACCAATCACAGAGCGGATTTCAATCATATTGGTTTCAGCAAGCTCAGAGGAATAATTTATCCTACTGTCGTGTGCTGAGAACTTTACTGAAATTTAGTTATTACGGATTCTATCCATTCTTTGTGTGGGTAAAGCGGTATAATTGATGTATAAACCTGCGGCGTAATTGTTGACGTTGACGTCTTTTTTTCATTGATCACCATTCGTCCGCGATGAATTCCAGAAATCATGAAGCCGCGAGAAACGGAGTTTGTAATAAAAGGCCCGCCGCTATCCGATGGAGCAGTAAGAGCGGTTAAGCGGTGCATTTCTCGTGCCGGGATAAACTCTCTGTTGGTGGCTAAATAAGGATTTCCAGTTAGTTCCCAGGGTTTCACTAGATACGTCGCACTGGAGCTTGTAGAGTTAGCCATGCAAGAATTTGCTATATCCAAATCTTTTTCCTGGACATCAAAAACCGCAATATGCCTTTGATTTTCGAAGGCGGGCTGATCATTCCCTAGAATATAAGCAGATGCATAACTTACCAAAAAACCATTCGTCCATGATTTTGGCTTTTCTAAATTAAGAGGGAGAATTTCGACATTCTCTATTGGTCTCTTCAAGGGAACCAAAGCAAGGTCAAGGCTTTGATCAGAAGGGAGTTGTATATTCTCTAAATCTAAACGGGAACCGTACTTTGCAAATTCCCGATCACCACTAGTCAATTTTCCAATAGCATAATCCACCTTCGGATAAACAATAAAAGAAGCATCTGTTATTTTTGTGTTATGAATACAATGTCTTGGGGTTAATACCAACGAAGGTGTTACTAAAACACCATTAAATCTTTGCGCACTATCATCCTCCAAAGAAGCAATTATTTGTCCTGTGGAAGAGGTAAATTTTTCTTGCGTACCCCGGCGGATGCCTTCTTCTAATCCTTTATCGTCCAGATAGGTCGAAGCATTTCCTGGAGTTGCTATCAATCCAAATAGGATAAATCCAAACAACATCTTTTTCATTATTGATTATCCCTTTTTAATTAAAGAATTGTTTATTTGTTATTTATATAGGGTTCCTTATGGAAGGTTTCAATACATTCAAAGAGAAATAAACGATAGTAATTATCTTTCCTGCAACAAACCAATCACAGAGCGGATTTCAACCATATGAGTTGCAGCAAGTTTATTGGCGACGTCCGCGCCTGCAGCTAACACCTTATCCAGCTCACTGGTTTCTTTTAACAAATGACGCATTTGAGTGCCGACAGGAGCGATTTTTTCGATAAGATGGTCGGCGAGTTCTTGCTTAAAGGGCGCAAAGTTACTGCCAGCAAATCTAGCGCAAATATCAGCAGCTGAAATGCCGCTAATGGCTGCAAAAATATTCACAAGATTTTGTGCTTCTGGTCGGTTTTCAAGGCCTTCTACCGTTTCAGGCAATGGCTCCATATCCGTTTTGGCTTTGCGAATTTTTTGGACAATCATATCTGGGGTATCCATCAGATTAATTCTGGAATACTCAGAGATATCCGATTTGCTCATTTTACTGGTGCCATCACGCAGGCTCATCACTCGGGTGGCAGGCCCCTGGATAATCGGCTCTGGTACGGGGAATAAATCTGAATTAAACCGATGATTAAAAGCACCTGCCAAATCACGTGCTAGCTCTAAATGTTGTTTTTGATCTTCGCCAACCGGCACGTGGCTTGCTTTATAAAGCAATATATCTGCGGCCATTAACACGGGATAAGCATAAAGACCAAGACAAGCCAATTCTTTATGCTTTCCTGCTTTTTCTTTAAATTGCGTCATGCGGTTTAACCATCCCAGCGGCGCAAAACATCCAAGAATCCAACCAAGTTCGGCATGGTAAGGCACATGACTTTGGGCAAAAATGGCTGATTTGTTAGGATCGATTCCAGAGGCAATATACGCAGCAGCAACAGTTCTAGTGTGGTCAGCCAAATTATCGGTATCTTGTAAAGTTGTCAGTGCATGCAGATCAACAATGCAAAACAGATTTTGCTGTGAGAGGTGTTGCATCTCAACCCAATTACGTACCGCCCCCAAATAATTTCCTAAATGAATATCTCCGGTGGGGCGTATGCCCGACAAAATACGATGAATCAACATAAAAAATACCTTTATCTGCGTAAGAGTGCTTGTTTGATTTTTGTTAAGTTAATGAGTTTAAAGGAAACACTAAAAACTGCATAAACTGCCAGTCCCACCATAACACTCAAGAAAATATAAAACACTTCAAGTCCAACACCATGGTTAAGCATATCGCTACCTACCAGGGCGAAGGCCCACAAACCTAGCCCCATAGCAGCGGTAGCAATCACAACCTTCCCAGTCAATATCCAGAAAGCTGGCGTTAACCTAAACCAATGGCGTCGTTTAAGTCCAGCATAAAGCAAACTTGCGTTGACCCATGCCGCCAAAGATGTTGCCAGTGCCAATCCAACGTGGGCAAAAAATTGCATTAAAACTAGATTCAATATCAGATTTATGGCGATGCAAAGACACCCAATTTTCACAGGGGTTTTTGTATCCTGACGCGCAAAAAAGCTGGCCGCAAAAATTTTAGTCAACACATACGCTGGAATCCCCGCCGCAAAAGCAGCCAACGCGGATGCGATGGCTTGGGTATCACTGACTGACAAACCATAGATGACGTGAATCATCGGATAGCTGAGGAGCATCAGACCGAGCGCAGCTGGTAAAGTGAGCTGAATTGCAAACTCAATGGCTAGCTTTTTGCTATGATAAGCCTTTTCATAATCGCCGGCTTTAAGCTGACGCGATAGAGAGGGCAGCAACGCCGTCCCCATGGCAATCCCCAAAATCGACAAGGGAAACTGATTCAATCGGTCCGCATAAAATAGAAAGGAGATAGATTTCGCCGGCAAGAAGGAGGCTAAAATCGTATCAATAAAGAGGTTGATGTTCATCACGCCTGCGCCAATCACCCCAGGTATCATCAGACGACAAAGTTTCCGAACCTCTGGCGAAAAGGTAGGCAGACGTAAATGAATTCGAAATCCCGCTCTGACGCAAGCAAAATAAACCCATAAAAGTTGCAACACTCCCGCCACACAGACGGATACAGACAAGGCAATTCCATAGCTAACCCCCCATTTAGGGGCCATTAATAAGGCGGCAATCATCACAATATTCAAGAGGACTGGCACGCCTGCAGCAGTGGCAAACCGATCAAGAGAGTTCAATACACCCGATAAATGTGCTGTCAGCGAGATAAAGAGGATATAAGGAAAAGTAATTTGAGTATAGGTGACGGCCAATTCAAATCGCTCTGGGGTTGTGGCAAACCCTGGCGCCAAAATATGGATAATAGAAGGGGTAAAGAGGACGACAAGCGCGACAAAAATTGTCAATACAAAAGCAAGGGCGGCAAAAATCTTCTCTGCCATACCTTTGGCTGCTGCCTCTCCTTCACTCACTAATGTATGGGAAAATAGGGGCACGAAGGAAGCATTAAAGGCTCCTTCAGCAAAAATCCGCCTAAAAAAGTTAGGAAATTTGAAAGCAACAAAAAAGGCATCGGTCACAATTGAGGCGCCAAGGAGATGGGAAATCATCATCTCACGCACCAACCCAAACACACGACTCACGGCCGTAAACCCACCAACGGTCATTGCAGCTTTAAGAATACGCATCGGACCTTAGTCTTCCCGGCGCAAAATGCGTGATTTATCCCGTTGCCAGTCGCGTTCCTTAATCGTTTCGCGTTTATCAACGACATTCTTACCCTTAGCTAAGCCTAAAGCCACTTTAGCTAACCCTTTTGTGTTAAAATAAACAGATAGAGGAACAATTGTCATTCCTTTACGTTGGATCGCCCCAATGAGTTTTTGGATTTCCCGATAGCGGAGCAACAATTTACGAGGCCGTTTTGCCTCATGGTTAAAGCTATTGGCTTGCGTATATTCTGGGATGTTGGCATTAAATAGATAAAGCTCTCCCTTCATTTCGCCCGCATGCGATTCGTTAATACTTGCCTTGCCGGATCTGAGGGATTTAACCTCGCTTCCAACCAACATAATTCCCGCCTCAAATTCCTCAAGGATGAAATAGTCAAACCGGGCGCGCCTGTTTTGGGCCACAATTCGATGTGCATTTTCTGTATTCTTCATATTAAGTCATCCCCTAAAATACACTTCTTATTTTCAAGCCGCAGACTCCTCACCATAAGAGATCGCCATTTGAGTCGCAGTTTCACTGTCCCCTTTAAGAGCGATGAGTCCTACACTCTTTATCACCTGATCAAGCTTTTGCCGTGCCGCTGCGGACACTGGAACCAAGGGTAAACGCACTTCCTCAGTTATTAATTGCAGCTGAGACATCACATATTTAGCCGGCGCTGGGTTAGCCTCAACAAACATGGCTTCATGCAAAGGAAGTAATTTATCCCGCAAAGAAGAAAATAGGTCAAGATCCCGTTGCTTCCACGCTGCAACCATTTGGCTACACAATTTGGGCACCACGTTGGCAGAAACAGAAATGACACCATCACCACCGTGGGCAAGATAAGCGGTGGCTATCGGGTCATCACCAGACAAAAAGCTAAAGGGCTTTTTGATTTGCTGGCGCATTTTAATCACACGGGTTAAATCTTCACAGGAATCTTTAATCCCTACCACATTGGTCAATTCCGCGAGGCGGACAACCAACTCAACTGACAATCCAACAACTGCACGACCAGGATTATTATAAATAATAATAGGCAGTTCAACGGCTTCATTCAAGGCCTTAAAGTGCTGGAATATCCCTTCAGGTGTGGGTTTAACATAGTAGGGCGTCACAACCAATGCAGCATCGGCGCCAAGTTCTTTTGCTTCCCGCATCATCGCCATTACCTCATGGGTGGATGGGGCACCACAACCCACGATGATTGGCAGCCGTCCGTCATTCTCACGGATCACAGTTTCAATCACAAGACGACGCTCTGAATTGTTGAGCAAGGCTGCTTCTCCCGTGGAACCACATGCAACAATCGCATTGGTTCCTTGGTCTACATGCCAGTTCACTAATTTTTTTATAGCAGTAAGGTCAATTTCTCCATTGAGAAATGGTGTAATTAGCGCAACAATAGAGCCTGAAAACATCTTTTACTCCTTATAGGTTCCGTAGTGATTGAATTGACAATATCGGTTTGCAAGAATTTTGCCAAGAGTTTTGCCAAAAGGTTCATTTTCTTTTCTCTTGCACCCCTGCTAGTTGTCCCTGCAAACGCCTCCCCAGAGTCTGAAGTAAGCCGTTGTGGGGAGAAGCTCAAGAAGTCCCTCAATGGTGATACCTCTGTTACAATTGCGGCTAGTGAATGTGCTCTAAGTGCGGCTCTTCTAGAATGGGTACGTTGTCAAACAAATGCCAGCTTTGAGGATATTCGCCGTTTTTTAAAACAGCACCCTGATTGGCCAATGCAAGAGACAATTCGTAAAAAAGCAGAAAGTGATCTCGCTAATTTTACTCAGCCCCCTGAAGAGATTGTCAGTTGGTTTAAAAGTTTTCCTCCCCTCACTGGAAAGGGAGCCTTCGTTTATACCCAAGCACTGAAGAAAATGAAGGCACACAATCTAGGTGATATTGCCAGTAACTTACTGATAGCAGCAACCTTCTCAGGCCCAGAGCTGGAAGAGTTTATTCAAACCCACCATACCCTTTTGAAGCCTAAATCTCTGTTTAATAAAGCCACCGTTCTTCTTGACAAACAAGAAGAAATACAACAAGTAAAAGTATTACTTCCTTACCTCAACACACAGCAGCGACAAATCATTAAGACACGCTTGAATCCTGGCCAGGCAGCTGTCCTCCTTAATGCTGATTCAGACCCTGGTATCGTGCTCGACCAAGTACGCCTTAACCGCAAATCGGATCAAACCGACAGTGCCGTAAAATTGCTCAAGAACCTCAAAAAAATCCCTTTAATTCAGGCAGAATCTTTTTGGGTAGAGCAAAACATTCTTGGGCGCCGTTTAATCGAACAAAAACGGTATGCCGAAGCCTATCAGATCCTCTCCAAACATCAACTCACCTCAGGGGAAAACTTTGCCAATGCCGAATGGCTGGCCGGATGGTTATCCTTAAGATTTCTCAATAATCCTACTCAAGCGCTAGCACATTTTAATACCCTTAGAGAAAAAGTGCGCTCTCCCATTAGTGTCGCACGGGCGTCTTATTGGTTGGGACGTACCTACAAAGCTTTAGGTGAGGAAAAGCCAAGTCAAGCTGCCTTTAAAAAAGCATTAAGTCATCCGGCAACCTATTACGGTCAATTAGCCTATAAACATATTCATGGTAAAATTCATAAGGTCAACCTAAAAAAAGTAACGGTTTCCAAAACAACACGCCAAAAGTTTGAGTCTCGCCCACTCGTGCAAGCGATCCATATTTTACTGCACCTTAAAGAAACCACGTGGGCCGAAGCCTTTGCCATTAGCCTTGCCAAACAACTAAAATCACCACAAGAGCAAGAACTGCTTGTTGACCTAATGCATGAAAAAGGCGGCAAATACCTAGCAGTTCAAATCGCCAAGAAAGCGACAATTACAACATCCCCCCTCATCACCGCTGCATACCCTCAATTGTCGGAAGTTCATGGCAGTCTAGCAGATCCTGCGCTCATCCATGCTATCATCCGTCAGGAAAGCCGTTTTAAGCCAGACGCGGTGAGTCCCGCCGGGGCTGTTGGTTTAATGCAGCTTATGCTCGCAACGGCCAATCAAACAATTAAAAAGCATAAATTAAAGAAAGGACCCCTTACCCACGCCGCCACCAATATATCAGTCGGCAGTCGCCATTTAAAAGACCTGCTTGATTCCTTTAATGGATCGATGATTTTAGCTGCTGCGGCCTATAATGCTGGTTCGAATGCTGTCGAAAACTGGCTGATCACCTTTGGTGATCCCCGTCATTCAAAAGTTGATACCATTGATTGGGTGGAGTTAATCCCTTATGCTGAAACGCGCAACTATGTACAACGGGTGATGGAAAATTACTATTGTTATTTACAACGGTGAATTTTTCAAGCCTAGTATCAGATTAGGTCAGAACTAATTCACTAAACGGCAACTGCTTGATTTTCTGAATCCCTATAATTCTTAAATGTTTCTTTTTAAAATTAAAGCAGGGGAGTATTTAGCCTCCCCTTCGTATCTCAATTATACTCATTTTAGATAAGCTTAGTCGCGATGTTGTTGCCAACGCTCCCCGACAAAGTGTTCCCGTATTAATGCCGTGGATTCTTTCCCAACTTTATCATAGTTTTTCTTTATCCACTTGTCGGCTGCGTCCCGACCTTTTTCAAATAAATAAGTGAAGAATTCCCACTCAGTATTGAGTT
Source organism: Candidatus Paracaedibacter symbiosus (assembly GCF_000757605.1). GTDB lineage: Bacteria > Pseudomonadota > Alphaproteobacteria > Paracaedibacterales > Paracaedibacteraceae > Paracaedibacter_A > Paracaedibacter_A symbiosus. The sequence goes on from NZ_JQAK01000001.1 coordinate 967,932, forward strand.
TGCTTGACCAACCAAGCTCTTGGAAGACTTCTTCATCTTCAATGGCATGCATAAAGACGCGCTTCATCTTGCCTTTTTCAATAACCCCCTCATCGATTAAGTCGCTAATGAAGGAAATTGCCCGCATTTCACGCACAACCGAGGCATTATTGGTTACTTCATTTAATCGATCAGCAATTTCGCGCGATGTTGTCGGCAATTTTTCGCGAACTGTAGGGTTCAGCTGAATCAAGATAATGTCAGGTGTCTCACAATCATAAATGAGCGGGAAGAACACAGGGTTACCAATGAAGCCACCGTCCCAATAATACTCGCCATCAACCATGACTGCATTGTGAATTGTTGGCAGACATGCTGTTGCTAAGAGACACTCTGGTCGCAACTCATCCAAACTAAATATGCGCAGTTTTCCAGTATAAACATGGGTTGCACACAGATATAACTTCGCCCCTTTAAAGGCACGTAATTTCTCAAAATCAAAGGATTTGGTAATGACGTCCTTGAGAGGATCCACCTGCATTGGGTTCAGCTCGTAAGGGGAAAACATGCGGCTAAGGTAGTCAAAAACGATGTAGCCAGGTGAGTGGTACATTGTATATTTACCCAACATTTTATCAATCGGGCCGCGATTGTTGAGCATACTATTCTTGCCCACATCACTAATGGCTTTCCAAAAAGCCCGCATTTCTTCGCGCGCCCCTTGATTGCCGCCCTTCATGAGCCCTTGAACCACCGCTGCCGCATTCATGCCTCCGGCGCTCGTCCCAGTTAAGCCTTCAATTTCAAAACGTCCATCTTCTAAAAGACGATCCATAACTCCCCAGGAAAAAGCACCGTGGGAGCCACCTCCCTGCATTGCAATTGTGACACGTTTTGTGCCATTTCCTTTATTTTTCTTGTCCTCATTTTTGGAAATTTCTGCTGCCATTGATTTCACTCCTTCCATGTCCAAATGGATCTAGCCCTTAGGCTTTCTTTATTTTATAATAGGGCAAGAGTCTTAACATTTAATTAAAGGTGTACCTCGTGAAAGTTACCTTTTGGGGCACCCGGGGCAGTTATCCGATTGCCAGTCCACAGACAATTAAGGTTGGCGGCCGTACCAGTTGCGTGAGTGTAGAATTTGATCAACAGTTGATTATTTTTGATGCGGGCACCGGATTAATTAGCTTGGGGGAGGATTCCCGGTTACAATATTATACCCAAGCAACCATCCTATTATCACACCTCCACCATGATCACATTATGGGAATTCCTTTCTTCAAGCCTATTTTTCTAAAAGAGTGGACGCTTAATTTTTATTCCGGTCATGCCGCTCCCTTTGGCGGACTGGAAAAAGCCCTTCAGACTTGTTTTAGTCCCCCCTATTTTCCGGTTCCCTGGGAAGACTTCCCAGCCACGCGTCATTATCATGAATTTGAACCTGGCCGTCCTTTGTCTATTGGCAGCACAGACGTTATGCTTGAAACCATGGCGCTTGATCATCCTGGGGGTGCCTGTGGCTATCGTCTTTCCCAGCAAGGACACACCATTGTTTACCTAACAGATACCAAACATAGTAATCTTTTACGGCCAGAATTTATCCGCTTTAGTCAAGGCGCAGACATGCTCATTTATGACTCTACCTTCACGGATACTGAATTTGACCAACATCCAGATTGGGGTCATTCCACCTGGAAAGAGGCCACCGCCGTCGCGAAGGCGGCAAAAGTGAAGTCGCTCGCTCTCTTTCACCACAATCCAGACCATTCAGACGAAGAGATGCAGGATATTTTAACCCAAGCTCAAGCAGAATTTGCCGGCACCATTTTAGGAACAGATGGCCTGGGGATTAATTTGTAACAACGTGAATTTGAAGTGAGAAAATGGAAAATGGCCATTTTCTTAAGATCCTTTTCACCCGTGAGTGAGACAGGGTTGACGCGTAAAACAGGTAGCTCTAAGGAGCCTTGATGCGAAGGCCCATGTATTTAACAGCCTGAGTCCAAGCTCCGAGATTTCGTAAGGTTTTTTCAAAATCCAACTCCATCTAGCCCGGGCATGACAAAAAAATTAATAAAATAATATGTTGCCTGTTTCTTACATTGAGTTCACGTTACCTACTTTTCTTTTCCTTGGGGAGTATATAGCAACCTACTCTACACCAGATTGGCTATAGTTCCTGGATGGTTCTGTCAGCATTCCTCTATCATAATGGCTGTATTGCATCAGTACGCCAGTGTCGTAATAGAGATACCAATCGCCTTGTTTAAGTCCTTGATCATAGCGCTCATGCATCATCACTTGGCCATTGGGGTAATAGGTCATTCGCTCGCCATGTAATAAATTATTCATATAATTTTCTTCACACACAGGATTCCCAAAATCATCAAAAATAACATGCTTCCCTTCTTTTTTGCCCTGCTTATAGGGCATCAACGCTTTATCCTTGCCATTGGGGAGGAGCAATTTCATCATGCCCTCTTGCATCCCCGCCACAAAGGTGATCGTCATAGATAGGTATTTGTGAGTGTAAAACTTAGCAACGCCATCGGTTTTCCCTTGCTTAAAAGACATTTCCTGGGCCACGTTACCATCCCCATCATATTGCTTTAAAACACCTTCGATTTTTCCTTGATGAAAGGGAATCTCTTGGAACAAAGTTCCCATTTCGTCGTAAAATTTAGAGAGCCCTTCTAAGACACCTTGTTGATAGGAAAGTTGCTGCCGCACTGTCCCTGTTTCATCTTTAACCTCAACCACGCCATCTTTTACAGGCGGCCCTGCAGGCGAAGCGGGTGCAACGGGGGGCTGATCAATTTGTTCTGTCATATTGCTTCCTATCCTATACTAATCGTGGAGCCAGACACAGAAACTGATCCACTTGAGGTCAAAGACAGTGACGGACCGCCATCAAACGTCCCACCCATTTGCCCTACCACCTTTGACACAGCTCCTTTGGCAGTAAAGTTACCCGAAGCGGATAAGTTTGTATCACCACCGGAAATCAGTTTAATATCCCCCCCAGCCTTAATGGTAATGTTATCGTCGCCTTCAAAATTAATCGCACCTGTTACCTTGATGGTTAAGCTGCCCTTAATATCAATGGTTTGATTTCCTTTATTAAGTGTAATCACAAAATCACCTTCTTTGAGAGTAATCGTATTATCGCCCCGAGTGAGCTCTAAAAGATGGTTTGCTTTGTCCTTTCCTTCAGCATTCAGTTTCACTGTCCGTGAGCCTTTGCTTAACACAAGCGTATCATTACCCCGTTGAGCTCGCTTATCGCGCTTTTCCCCATGAAGCGTTACTGTGCGATCGCCGGCCATAATGTCTGTTGTATCATCACCAGCATTAATTTTAAGAGACCTATTATCCTCCACGACCGTGTTCATATCTTTTTGGGCATGGATGAAAATTTCCTCCGACCCTTTTTTGTCTTCAAAACGAAATTCGTTATTATCTGTCCCGCCGTCTTTAGTACTATTTGATTTAATTGTGCTCTTCGTCGGTTCATCCTTAGCGTAAGGAGGCATATTATCGCTATTATAAACACAACCGGTAATTAAAGGGCGGTCCGGATTGCCTTCTAAAAAGGTCACGATGACTTCCATACCCACGCGCGGTGTCCACAAACCACCCCAATTACTGCCAGCCCACAATTGAGCCACCCGGATCCAACACGAACTTTTTTCGTCTTCACTCCCATTTTGATCCCAATGGAACTTTACTTTAATCCGCCCATATTCGTCACACCAGATCTCCTCCCCCTCTTTGCCTGTCACTTTGGCCGTTTGAGTACTTGGAATGATTGGTTTTGGCGTGACAATAGGCGGGCGATAGGTCACCATACTCGGGAAAGCCTTAAAGTCATTCTTATAAATATAAGGTTCCTCCAAAGAGGTAAAATCCAGAGTATGAATTACCTCATACAGCACATATACATCATTCGCATCAGGCCGAGGATGGTTGGTCACCGAAAAAGAATACATGGGCGCAAACTTAGGAACGGTGCTGGTTCCTTTAACAGTCTTTTTAAACCATTCAAGCTCTTGAATGCGATGAGACGCCCTATCATCCCCACCGCCAGAATCAAGATAAATACCAGGATACCGATAAATCTGGCCACCAGCCCCCTCACCTGTTATTTTATTGTAAAGCTTTGTAGAAGCCGTCGTAAAATTATAATCAGCGGTGGCGTAACGTTTGGCCACGACTTGTTGAGCGATGCTCATATTGACAATTTGATTGTAGAGAGGCTCGCCTGAGGTGGAATCCATTTGTCGGAGACTTTCTGACTCTGCCGCCTTAACTGAGGAAGAGTCATCTAACAGAATCATTTTTTCCCCTTGGCGAGTATGTTCAAAATAATAGAAGATTCCTTCTTCTTCCATCAGGCGGCAAACAAAATCATAATGAGTCTCTCCATATTGGACACAATATTCCCGTTCACTATGCCCACAGCCAGTGGTTTTATCTTCCAACTGGCTCACGCCTTGTTCTTGCAAGACGGACTTAATAATTTCAATGGTGGTTTTATTTTGGAAAATCTGATGATCGCTACTAAATTTTAACAGCCAAAGGCGCGGATAAATCTTGAGCTGATAATGGGCCTGAAATCCTTTATCATTTTCAACGCTTTGCAATTGCTCAATCTCACCAACAATTCCCCCAAAATAGCGCTTCTTGTGACCATACTCAAATTCAACTTCAAAATTACTGCCGATAATATCATCAAAATTAAGACCTAATTGCTGCGAATGCATCTTCAAAGTAAAACAATAAGGTTCATTTGTCCGCTCATAACCATAAAGCTGATCTAAAATCAGCGCATCATCATTCAGAGCGGTAAAGACTTTAATCTTTTGATGTTGTTGTGTCGTTAACATTTAAGGCTGCCTTCATTATTGTTCTTACATCTGCTGGGATCTGTGAACAAAATCATCCTCATTAAATTGGTGTTCACAGAAACTCATATCATTTTCAAACGACAGGAAGTGGGTCATCGAAATAGTCTTTTAAGCCACCATACACCATCTGAAAATTAATTAAAATTTTAATTTATTATTTTGTTTCTGATGCAAAATAGCCACATTTTTTTCTTTTCGCATTGAATTAGTTGGACTTTAATTTGCAGAAGAGCATTTTTGCGTCTACATTCCGACTTGTGAAATTCGGTTGAGATGAGATACTCAACACTTTTAAAAAAAAGGAGTTAATAATGAAGAAGTTAGCTTTGGCTCTCGTAGCCTCTTCTTTCGTAGCTGGTGCAGCTACTGCAGACATCAACACAGGTTTCTATCTTGGTGCAGGTATTGGCGCAGGTAGTGTTAATGCAAACATACAAGATAGCGTCAATAACTTAGATGTCAAGTCAAACATAGGTCGTAGCCGTATTGAAGGTAGCCTTTATGCAGGTTATGGTTTTGTCACCGGTTGTACATATCTTGGTGGTGAATTTGGCTATACTTTCGCAGGCGCAAAAGTAGGACAATCTGTTACTGTGGGTAATTTAGCTGGTTCTGGTTTCACTATCCAACAACGTAATATTTGGAACTTTGCGGTTCTTGCTGGTCAAAAAGTAAGCCCAAGCACAATGATTTATGCTCGCCTTGGTTTGAACCTTGCTAATTATAAATTGGAAGCGTTTGAAACAGATGCAGGCGTGACAACTCAATACCCTGGTGACTCTAAAAACAAAGCTAGCTTTGCTCCAGGTTTGGGTATCGAAACGGCAGTGACAAAGAACGTTCGCGTTCGTTTGCAATATGTTTATGACTTGGGTGCTAAAATTGGAGATTCTAACGTAAGAGCTCAGTCTGCTACCCTTGGTGTTGCTTACAAGTTCTAATTAGAACTTGGAGTCAAATCCAAAAAAAGAGGCCAATTGGCCTCTTTTTTTATACCTGTTATTCTTAAAATAATTTACTTGTGCTTGCCATGGCGATCAATAAGTTCTCGAGCCCGCCGCCCCAACACACAAAACACTCGATCACAAAAATAATTATCATCCCGAATGGCTTCTAGCGTATCCACTGCAAAAAGATAGCCTGAGGCAACCGCTTCTTCTCTCGACATCTTCATTCCATCTAGGCGTTGAACATGGATGATATCCTTTTCAATTGCTTTATCATCAAAAAACAAACTAAGCGGCTGGTGGGGAGACAGATAAAAAGGCTTACCAAATTCGCCTTCATGTTGATGAGCATGCCAATAAGACCAGTCATCTTGCCACGCCTGATGCCGCCCAGGAATAAGAGCTTGCAATATCTCTCCTGGCTGCGATAGTTGACGCCCAGGAAGGCACAAAACCCCTTGCCTAAAATGACCCAGATCTTTAATCATAATCCGATGGATTGCTAATTCTTTTTGAACCGCCGGAATATCCTCCCCAAAAGAACGCAAAACTAAGGTAAAAGGAATCTGCTGAATCTGTAATTCAGTTAATAATTTGACGAAAGAAGGAAAGAGATGGCCGCTACTTTTTAACAGCGTATTCCTCAGCTGATCAAAATCGGTATGGACTTTTTGGTATATATCAGGGTGATTTTGGTGAAGATAGACCAAAAAATCACCATATTTTTGTTGGCGTTGCCGCTTTAAAATTAAGTCAACCTTTTCATCGCCTTGTAGTAAATAACGCCGGACAAACTTGGCATAGGTGATTGGCTCCGGCACCGATTCATGCCAACGCGCTGTATACCGCTTTGCTAATTCTTGTAGCAATGTTACTTCGATGTTTTTTTCCTGGGCCGTATCAAGAGCCAAAATTGTCCCGTTAATATCAAAAAATAAAACAAGGTTGTCCATAAGAACATTTTTATAAAAAATTTACTTAATATTGAGTATAGGGAAAAATAATAGTCTAGAACAGACTATTTTTTGAATAATGGCGGGAGTGACGGGACTTGAACCCGCGGCCTCCGGCGTGACAGGCCGGCGCTCTAACCAACTGAGCTACACCCCCGAACCGATTAGACTTTCATTGTATATCGCACCGTATGAACAACTGTCAAGAAAGAATTTTAATTTTTTCCTAAACTTGCTATCTTACACTGTACTAACGTAAGACCAACGACAGACACAAACGGACGATGCAAAAAATAAAATGATAAAATTATCAATACAGATTTCTGACTCGCCCTTTTCGCGTGAAGTGGGTCAAACCTATTTGGACCGTTTTACCAATTTTCCTGCCGAAGAAGCAGATATTATTATTGCTATTGGTGGTGATGGCTTTTTGTTGCGCACCTTACACAAGCATTATCACCTCAACAAACCGGTCTATGGCATCCACTGTGGCAGTATCGGCTTTTTAATGAACTCCCCTACTCCCGACACGTTGTTGGAGCATTTAGAGCAGGCAACACTCACCATACTTCACCCCTTAGTCATGCATTGTCAAACCCAAGAAGGAGTAAGTATCACTGATTTTGCATTAAACGAAGTCTCGCTTATCCGTCAGTCATCCCAAGCCGCCAAAATCCAAATTGAAACTGATGGCATTGTGAGACTTCCCTCCTTAATTTGTGATGGTGTTCTGCTCGCAACGCCAGCAGGAAGCACTGCCTATAATCTATCGGCCCATGGACCGATTCTTCCCATTGGGACTAATTTATTAGCATTAACCCCTATCAGCCCTTTTCGTCCCAGACGGTGGCGCGGTGCTCTCCTCCCTGATACTGCCACAGTAAAATTCACAATTTTGGAATCAGATAAACGGCCTGTTAATGCCTCAGCCGATGAGTCTCTCGTCCTGAATGTTTTGGAAGTCACAGTTCAGCAAGATAAATCACGTGGTTATAAATTATTATTCGATCCAGATCACAATCTTGAAGAACGTATTTTGCGAGAACAGTTTTTAACATAAGGGTAAGCCAATGACACAAACGATTGATATGATTCTCGACCCCTTATGTACCAGATTACGCCAGGCCGGGATTCTCGAAGCACCAAGGGAAGCGCGATTGATCATCGCCCATGTTCTAGGCAAAACCTATGAATCAGTTTATTTTAACACCGAACAGTCCCTTACCAACGACCAACTCTTTGATATAGCCTCACTCATTGAACGACGCTGCCAGCAAGAACCTTTAGCAAAAATTTTTGGCCATAAAGAATTCTGGGGTTTGCCGTTTATCGTCACAAAAGATACCCTTGACCCCCGCCCTGATAGCGAAACATTGATTGAGGCATTGCTGACTCACTTTCCTGATAAAAATCGTGCCCTGAATATCCTTGATCTTGGTACAGGCTCTGGCTGCTTAATTTTAGCTGCCTTAAGCGAATACAAGGATGCCACAGGAGTTGCTGTTGATATGTCTTTTAAAGCCTTATTAGTCGCTAAAGCCAATGCGTTGAACCTGCATTTAGCAGATCGTTGTTATTTTATTTGTGGCGATTGGGCAACCGCTTTGACTTATCATTTTGATGTAATTTTATGCAACCCCCCCTACATTTCACGCGATGAGATTCTATCGGCTCAGACGCTGCATGATCCTGACTCTGCCTTATTTGCTGATAAGGGGGGATTAGCTGAGTATGAACGCCTTGCCATTGCCGTTCCTAAAGTGATGGCGCCTACAAGCTTGCTTTTTCTTGAAGTAGGACATACACAAAGACCTCTCGTTCAACCTTTTTTTGAACATCATGGTTTACAGTTGATGGGGACCAGATGGGATTTACAAGGCCATGAACGCTGTCTAATTTTGGGTCAGCCTCAGGGATAAATTATCCCCTTATTTTTATTTTGTCATTCTGTTTCGAAGGGAATCATAATAAAATATGATATTTTTGCTAGTAATGAATTACATTTCTTGTTAAGGTGTGATTGAGTGGAAATTCTTGACAATTAATTTAAAATTAATTTTTTCATAATACTCAATTTACTTAAAAGGTGTAACTTTAAGGTGATTTTTAGGTTCAAAAGGCTGGAATAGCCCCTTCTAATTCAAATAGTTCTCGCATAAAGTTGATCCCAAAAATATGATAATAAAATCCATGTTTTTAGGTGAATTGGGTATATTCTTACGATAATATTAAAGCATGACGTTATATAACATGATGAAGCGTTCTAAACCACGTTCAACCCCAGGTAAAACAAAATCTAGCTATAGCAGCCAGGACTTCAAGCCAAAAACAACAAACGTCAAGCAAAACCTTGATAAATATCTGGGACTCGCTCGCGAATCTCTCACTATCGGCGATCGCATTGCCGCTGAAGGGTATTACCAACATGCTGAGCATTATTTGCGCTTGATGAATGATATTAAAGCGCAGCAGCCCCTTCCTGACCCTACACCATCTCTCAGTGATACCGCTGAAAAACCGATTGTGGAATTATCACCTGAGTCACGCGCGACTTGTGAAACGGTGGCTGAGTCTTCCGCTGCGTAATGAATAGGGGTTAAAGGTCGGGAAATATAAGCCTACTTCGTGCGCTTTTCCTGCGTTGGCAGCTTCAAAGCGGCATTATTCATGTATTGATACCAAAATACTTGACTAAGCTGATTTCTGACCTAACATCTAAGGCTGCCTTGCAAGGCAAAAGGCTTGTGCCCATATGGAGAGTGCCTTTGGCGCCATATCATAGCCGACGATGATTAGCCCGCCTAAAATTGTACCTTCTTAGGAAGCTTGAGTTTTTCACAAGTCTCTTCTAATAGAGGCGTGATGTCTTTCACAACCGAGCTAATAACAATCGTCTTAGGCCTGTAAGAAGCGATTGCAATGGCTAAAAAAGAAAGAATGCCTTCCTCAGTCCGCAGTCTTGTTGTCGGTACCTTCTCTTGGCGGACAATATTACACTTTCATTTCACTCTAATTACTTCCTTGAATGTTGTTCCTGTTGCACAGTTAACAGATCCCGCCAAACTTGGGCTTTTTGCGCAGGTGAGCGTAATAAAAATGCTGGGTGGAAGGTTGCCATACATTTGATGGGTGCCTCTAACCCTTCTGAGGTATAGTCATGCCAACGGCCTCGCAAACGCATAATCCCCTCATTGGTATCAAGGATCGTTTTGGCGGCCACGCCGCCTACCAAAATCAATAAGTCTGGTCGTATTAATTCGATATGTCTTTGCACAAAAGGCAAACACTGAGTAATTTCTTGAGTGGTTGGCTGACGGTTGCCTGGTGGGCGCCAGGGAACAATATTGATGATATAAATATTTTCTTGGCGCGACAAACCAATCGTCGCAAACATGCGATCGAGCAACTTACCACTCAGCCCAACAAAGGGTTTTCCCTGAATATCCTCATCTGCACCCGGAGCTTCACCAATCACCATAATTTTAGCCTCAGGATTCCCATCGCTGAAAACCATATTGGTTGCAGTCAGTTTTAAAGGACAATCGTTAAAGTTACTCATTGCCTGGCGTAGCTCCTCTAAGGTTTGACATTGCTGAGCTAAACGGCGGCTGGGGGGAGAGATTGTTTTTTTCATGGGATTTGAATCAAATTGGGGTGGAAAATTTGTGGATGGAGATGCTACAGCTTGGATTACTGGAACAATATTTGCGGCAGGAGGCTCAACCCTTACGGCATAAAGTGACCGCGGTTCCTCACCAACAGCAACTGTGACACCGGCGTCAACATGCCACTCAATTATATTTATAATTTTATTATTTAACGTCATGATTGCTCGTTAAAGTATATTTAAATATTCTATGACTTAGATAGTAAGTGAATACTAGCAGGTAAGAGGAAATATGTCTGCAGAATCTATGCAATATGATGTGATTATTGTGGGTGGCGGTCCAGCTGGACTTGCTGCTGCAATCCGACTCAAGCAACTGGATGCGGGAATTTCCGTATGTTTGCTGGAAAAAGGTTCCGAAATTGGCGCCCATATTTTATCTGGCAATGTTTTTGAACCTCGGGCTTTGGATGAACTCATCCCGGAGTGGCAAGAAAAAGAGGCGCCCTTAACCTGCCTTGCCAAAGAAGATCATTTTTATTTTATGACAGAAAATGGCCGTTTTAAATTGCCTACGCCTCCCCAAATGCACAACAAGGACAACTATATCATTTCGCTGGCAAACTTTTGTCGCTGGTTAGCGCGCGAAGCAGAAGGCTTAGGGGTCGAGATTTATCCCGGATTTGCTGGGACTGCCCTCCTTAAAAACGAACAAGGCGAGGTAGTTGGGGTTAAAACTGGGGATATGGGGCTTGATAAAAATAGTCAACCAACAGATCAATATCAACCCGGCATGGAAATTTATGGTAAACAAGTGCTTTTGGCGGAAGGTTGCCGCGGCAGTTTGACCGGCGAAGTGATTGACACTTATAACCTTCGCGATACTGACAAACCACAAACCTATGCCATTGGCTTTAAGGAAATCTGGCAGGTTGCACCTGAAAAACATCGTCCTGGGTTGATCGAACACACCGTAGGTTGGCCGATGGATAACAGCACCTATGGCGGCTCCTTCCTCTATCATTTTGAGGATAATCAAGTACTCGTCGGTTATGTGATTGCCTTGGATTATACTAATCCTTATCTCTCTCCATTTAATGAATTTCAACGTTTTAAAACTCACCCAAAGATTCGTCCCTTGTTTGAAGGGGCTAAGCGAATTGCTTATGGCGCAAGAGCTCTCAATGAGGGGGGCTGGCAATCGTTGCCACACCTTGTTTTCCCAGGTGGCTCCATCATTGGCTGTGCAGCAGGATTTATGAATGTCCCTAAAATTAAAGGGTCTCACACCGCAATGAAATCCGGGATGTTGGCGGCTGAAGGTGCCTATGAAGTGCTTCAAGGCCGCACCAACGATTATCAATCCCGTTTGGACGCAAGCTGGATTGCCACTGAACTTAAAGAAGTGCGCAATATTCGCCCTGGCTTTAAGTATGGCTTAATTCCAGGCATTCTGAATGCTGCCTTTGAAACCTATATCAGTCGCGGAAAATCACCCTGGACACTCAAACATCACCGCGATAATGAAAGTCTGAAATTGGCGAAAGACTCCAAAACCATCGATTATCCAAAACCCGATGGTAAAATCACTTTTGATCGATTGAGTTCCGTGTACCTCTGTAGCACGCATCATCCAGAAACCCAGCCAAATCACCTGCTATTGCGAGACCCAACAATCGCCATCGATCATAACTACAAGCTTTATGAGAGTCCTGAACAACGCTATTGCCCGGCTGGTGTCTATGAAATAGTGCAAGAAGATAATAAACCACGTCTACAGATTAATAGCGCCAACTGCATCCACTGTAAAACCTGTGATATTAAAGATCCATTGCAAAACATTCACTGGGTTCCCCCAGAAGGTGGCAGTGGCCCCAACTATGGCAGTATGTAGATGCTGATTCACCGTTTAGCGCCTGCAAAACTCAATCTCATGCTCCATGTGGTGGGTCGTTTTCCTGACGGCTTCCACCGCTTGCAAACACTGATGACCTTTGTTGATTTTGGCGATATGCTAACGATTGCAGAGGAGACGATAGCAGATGAACTCACCGTGACCGGGGAGTTTGCGCCCCTTCTTCACGGTGGCAGCCCCAACAGTGTGATTCAGGCCAAAGAATGGTTTTATCGCTACTTTAACCGCCCGCCTTTCTTTTTTAAGATCAGGCTGCAAAAGAATCTTCCCGTGGCCGCCGGCATTGGCGGCGGGACGAGTGATGCTGCCGCGATGATTGCGACGTTGCTTGCCTGGCATCAACTGGATTTATCCCTGCATCAAAAACAAGAGTTGGTGGTTGCAAGTGGGCGGCTGGGGGCTGATGTGCCGGTTTGTTTGAGTTACCAGTTGGGTTTAGGGAACCTTTTCTGGTTAGATGGTTCCGGAACGAGTGAGCTGCCACAGGCACTTCCCTGGAATAGCAATCTTGATATCGTTCTTATTAATCCCAGAATTCCCGTCAACACACGGTCTATTTTTAAATCCCTCAACCAATCTTTTTCCGTCCCCTTAGCGATACCCTCTTTGACGGCCAAAGCAGCGCTATTAGAATTCATGAACACGACTCAAAATGACCTGGAACCCCTTGCGCGATTTATTTCCCCAGAGATTGGCAACATTCCAGAAACTGTCCAAAAGTTAAGTAATGAGACTATTCTTTGCCGACAATCAGGGAGTGGGGCGACTTATTTTGTGGTTGTGAAGAATGAAAGTAAGGCCCAGCACCTTGCTGAAAAGGTACAAACAGCACATCCCCATTGGTGGGTAAAAGCAACCAAGACATGTTCTCTTAAATTTTAGAACTAAATACAGTTTGTTTAATCAAATCTTTACTTTTTTAGGGGATTCTGGAGTGGTCATGAAAGGAAAAGACCATGCATACACCACTAAAAACAAAATTATTTATTGTACTCTTATTTATGTCTTTGACCCTGGCTCAAGGGTATGTCGCGCATGCGAGTCATCTTATTTATGAGTCATTAGCTCGGAAAAACAACTATGCTGAATTGATGATGAGTGATTATCTTAAATATTGTCCATAAGCCTTTTTAATATATATCAGCTTGATACAGGAGAACCTTCACTATCGTTATCAACGATGGCAAAAGTGTTAAGAAAACTAACATCCTTAAGCTTGTTTACTTAGAATTGACGTTAATCTAAAGCACCAGATGATCTATAAGCCGGGTTCTGTCCATAACGGTTGGAGATAAATCTCTGCCGTTACTGGGTGACCATTCATCTGGGATGTTTGTTACCAAAACACCTCTAGCGACCAACCCGAGTGACCGTGCATAGACACACGTGACTTTCGTCGCTCACTCCTATTAGGTCTTGCTCCGGATGGGGTTTGCCTTGCCACGTCTGTTACCAGCCGTGCGGTGCGCTCTTACCGCCCCATTTCACCCTTACCATCAAAAGATGGCGGTATAATTTCTGTGGCACTTTCCCTTGAGTCAGTCTTTGTCAACTGACCCCGGCGGACGTTATCCGTCATCCTATCTATGAGGAGCCCGGACTTTCCTCCAGAACCAATCGGTTCCAGCGATCACCCGATCATCTGGTTCTCCTAATATATAGAGAGATTAAATGAAACTTCAAGTATGGAAACAGCTCAAATTAAATTTTAATTGAGGTGTGATCGTCCCCGTGATTTCCATCGGGGTAAAATGGCGTTGAAATGCCTCAATAACAGAACTTGTCTGCGCATCTAAAATATCAGTCAAGGGACAATCATAGCCGATGGCCGTCAAACACTGCTGCACCTCCAAAACAGATTGGGGGGCGTGGCGCACCGAGTCCGTTTCTGGCCATAATCCAAATCCATGGTTATGAAGAAGCTGCCATGGAAAATGCTCACCTGGATCCCTTTTGCGCGTGGGCGCAATATCACTATGGCCAATAATTCTTTCTTTGGGGATGTGATATTTTTGAACCAAATCAGTGAGGAGTGATAAAAGCGCCTCAATTTGGCACGCTGGGTAAAACGGCAAGTCAAAATCATGGCCTCCATTATCGAGCTCAATTCCTATAGAAATCCCATTAATATCCCGCTCTCCTTGCCAAAAACTAACGCCGGCATGCCAGGCCCGCTTGGTATCATCCACTAGGTGGTGAAGCGTGCCATTGCTCTCAATTAAGTAATGCGAACTGACGGCAGCTGTGGGGTCGCAAAGCCTTGTTAATGCTTCGTTAACCAGTTGCATGCTAGTATAGTGAATAACGATTAAATCCAGCTCCTTATCGCTTGGCCGATCGTTAAAATTTGGGCTTAAGTATTTGTAAATTTTGGGCATTTTTTGCCTTTTGTTAATTTAAGTAAAATATTAGTAAAAATATATGTTTTTGTTTGTGTTTCCTATAAAACAAGCATAGCATAAATATGTATAGATATTCATGTGGAGATAAAGTGATGAAAAATTTGTTAAAGTTGGCATTGATGGCTAGCTTGTTCACAGTTAGCACTGCTCAAGCTGATGACAAACAAGATGGTTCTGAAGCAGTAACTCGCTTCGAAGGTGTTAAGAAAGTTTTTGCTGAAAAAGGTATTGGTGCAATTGCATTTTTGAATGGCACAGGGACTTTAGGATCTGAGACCGGTAAGGGTCGTGAAAACGAAAATATCGGCTTAGAAGCTGGCGTCGATAACTATAACGATGCAGATGCACCTTTAGTTTGTATTGGTGCGGATGATACTTATATTGTTCATACAGGCAAACAAACTCTCGTGGGTCAAAGCGCTGTTGAAGGTACTGCCATTTGGTATGATGACGAAGGTAAAAAGATAGTTCCTGCAGCACGTGGGGCATTGCATACCGGAACAAAACCAGAAGGTATGACTCATATTGACTATGTTCAAAACAGCCGTACGATCAACCCACGCGAAGGCAAACCAGATGCTAATAGTGACGCTTTATTAATTGCTGATGGTCGTTTCATTAAAGGTCTTCCAGAAGGTGCCTTCTGTGCGACAAGAATGGAAAACTATGAACCACGCGACAACAGTGACAGAGATCGTCTCGTTGCTGAAGACAAAGGCGAGGGTAAAATCGGCCATGATGTTGATACTAAAAAAGGTGACAAGCACCACGGTAAAAAACATCACCATAAACACCATGCTAAAAAGCATGATGCCAAAGCAGTAGAAGCTACAAAAGATGCTAGCAAAGCCGCTGGCGATGCAAAAGAAGCAGAAAAAGCTGCTGCTGATGCAAAAGAAGCAACTAAGAAATAGCTTAGCATAACCACGCTGATTTATGCTAGTTAAGAGAACCTCTCTTTTATTCATTTAGAAGAGAGGTTTTATTTTTTATACCCAAAACAGCTAAAGATATCGGAGCTTCAAATCAGTTGGGTATAACATGTATAGCCAATCTAGTATAGATTGATACAGAGTTATGGCGACATTTTGAATGTATTTTCAAGCTTTGAAAACCGCCACTAGCCAAAGCTAATAAAAATTTAATACCTAAAAAAGGTTGTCATTTATTCAAAAAGTCCCTATTTGTTAGCATTAAATAATTAGTTAGCTTCAAAAAAGGGGAACCATTCAAATGGCTCCCTTTTTTCCTTCCTACTCTTATGAATTTATGGTGAAACTGAGGCCGTCGTCCGCAGCATGCACCTGAATCGTTTGCCCCTCTAAAATTTCTCCAGAGAGAATCTGAGTTGCCAAGGGATCTTGTACAGAGCGCTGAATCACCCGTTTCAAAGGGCGCGCACCATAAACAGGATCATAACCCGCATCACCCAACCATTTCTTAGCTGCTTCATCAACCTCAAGGCGAATATGCCGATCTTCAAGCAGTTTTTGTAGGCGTGCCAACTGAATATCCACAATTTTCGTCATATTTTCCCGCGTCAACCGATGGAAAATGAGAATATCATCTAAGCGGTTGAGGAACTCAGGGCGAAACGCATTGCGTACCGCCTGCATCACTTGCTCCCGAATCAACGGGGTAATATTGCTTGAAGCATGCTCAGCCAAGTAATCCGCGCCAAGGTTAGAGGTGAGAATGATCAACGTGTTCCTAAAATCGACTTTACGCCCCTGACTATCGGTTAGACGGCCTTCATCCAACACCTGCAGCAGAATATTAAACACATCTGGATGAGCTTTTTCCACTTCGTCAAACAAAATCACCTGATAAGGACGCCGGCGAATGGCTTCGGTTAACTCGCCGCCTTGTTCATAGCCGACATAACCGGGTGGTGCCCCAATTAGGCGAGCCACAGAGTGCTTTTCCATATATTCAGACATATCTATCCGCACCATATTGCCTTCATCATCAAAGAGGAATTCGGCTAACGCTTTGGTTAATTCGGTTTTACCAACCCCGGTTGGGCCTAAGAAGAGAAAGGATCCAAGCGGGCGATTGGGGTCTTGTAAGCCGGCGCGGGCGCGTCGAACGGCCTGACTAATCGCGCTAATAGCTTCTTCCTGCCCAATCACCCGTTTTTTCAAATTATCTTCCATGGATAACAGCTTGTCACGCTCACCGGTCAGCATCCTTTCCACAGGGATGCCTGTCCAGCGTGCCACGATTGAGGCAATGTCCTCAGTTGTTACTTCCTCTTGAAGAGCACGCATTCCTTGCGTTTCTTCAAGATCTTTTAGTTTTTTCTCCAGATCTGGAATCAAACCATAAACAATTTGTCCGGCTCGTGCCAAATCTCCTTGGCGCTGGGCGATTTCTAATTCCTGGCGCAAACTATCCAGCTGTTCTTTAATTTTATGAGCCGACAGCAGTACTTCTTTTTCTTGTCTCCATGCGTCCGTGAGTTCAGCTGATTGTGCTTCTAGCTCCTGCAACTCTTGTTCTAATTTTACAAGGCGATCTTGGGATGCCGAATCGGTTTCACGTTTAAGTGCCTCGCGTTCTATTTTTAACTGAATAATACGGCGGTCAAGTTCATCAATTTCTTCAGGCTTTGAGTCAACTGCCATCCGAACACGGCTTGCGGCCTCATCCATCAAATCAATCGCTTTATCTGGCAAAAAACGATCACTAATATAGCGATTCGATAGGGTGCAAGCCGCAACAATCGCATTATCACTGATCCTCACCCCATGATGGAGTTCGTATTTTTCCTTAATGCCGCGTAAGATAGAAATGGACTCCTCCACGGACGGCTCGCCAACCAAAACAGGTTGAAACCGGCGCGCCAAAGCGGCATCTTTTTCAATATACTGGCGATATTCGTCTAAAGTCGTTGCCCCGACACAATGCAGTTCACCACGCGCCAAGGCTGGCTTCAGCATATTGGAAGCATCCATGGCCCCTTCGGCTTTACCGGCGCCAACTAAAGTGTGCAGCTCGTCAATAAACAGCACAATATTTCCACTGGCATGGGCAACCTCGCTCAAGACAGCCTTTAAGCGTTCCTCAAACTCACCTCGATATTTAGCCCCGGCGATGAGAGCACCAAGATCAAGCGACATTAACTGAGTATTTTTCAAATTCTCCGGCACATCGCCGTTGACAATCCGCATGGCGAGCCCTTCCACCACAGCGGTTTTACCCACCCCCGGCTCACCAATGAGCACAGGATTGTTTTTAGTACGGCGAGATAAAACTTGAATCGTGCGGCGGATTTCTTCATCTCGACCAATAACAGGATCAATTTTTCCTTCACGCGCGCTTTGCGTTAAGTCTTTGGCATAGCGATTCAACGCATCAAAGGAATCTTCAGCATTTTCAGAATCGGCTTTGCGTCCCTTTCGCATCTCATTGATTGCTTTATTAATTTTGGTAGAGTCAGCGCCTGCTTCCAGACAAAGTTTTTTTGTGGGATCAAGGGAGGCCATTGCTAACAACAGCATTTCAACAGTTACATAACGGTCTTCTGCTTTGGTCGCCGCTTTTTCAGCAAAATCAAATAGCTTTGCGAGTTCGGGAGAGAGAAAGACTTGCCCGGCGCCACTTCCCGAAATTTTAGGTAGTTTTTCTAACTCTTTTTCTGTTGCTGCGAGCAATTGCCGTGAATTGGCCGAAGCGTCCGTCAGAATACGCGACGCTAAACCTTCAGAATCCTCAAGAATAACTTTTAAGAGATGAAAAGGTGTTAATTGCTGATGCCCTTCACGGATGGCCAACATCTGTGCTGACTGAATCATCCCTTGGGCGCGTTTTGTGTATTGCTCTTGATTCATAAATAACCTCCACAGTGATGTAACCCAAGTATATCATAAGTCTTTAACGCTAGAGAAGTTTTTGAAAAGAGTATTTTAACGTGAGCGGGAGGAAGAAGGTTTGTTATCTTAAGACTTTGTCACCCTCGAGTTAGGGGGAGTTGGCTTCTGGAACAAAGGCCTTACGACCTCTTGACCCGCAGATGACAATGAAGAGGGGGATTTTTACTTAAATTATTATAAAGGGGCGACCTCTTCCCTACCCCAAACAGTTGACAAGACTATTGGCAAAGCGACGCATGATTTCAAAGTAGCAATCTGGCCCCGCAGTTAAATCACCACCAAGATAATCAACTTGTTGGGTTGCAACCCCAGTATCATCAATCAACATTTGGGTGACTTTAAGATTGAATTGGGGCTCAACGAGCAAGCACTTGGCACTACCGCTATTAAGTTTTTCTTGGACTGTGCGCAAATACTTTGGCGTGGGCTCAGCATGGGAGATATCAATGATGGTTCCGACTCCATTGGTACCGAAATAGCGATCAAAGTACTGGCTAAAGTCATGCACCATCATATAGGGCTTAGTTTTAACAGGATTTACTACATAGGTGATTTCCCGTGCCAAATCATTTAGGCTACTTATAACTTTTTTAGAATTTGCCAGATAATCCGGCGCGTGTTGTGGATCAAGGGCCGCAAGTTCTTCGGCAACTTGCGTAACAATGGCCTTAGCATTGTTTGGAGCAAGCCATATATGGCCATCTTTTGATAGGGGTTCATGGTGATGACCTTCTGTATGTGGGTGACAATTGCAGGGGGAGTTTTCTTCCGCCTCAGGACCGGATTCGCATGAGTTACAGCAAGAACTACTGCCCCAGAAACCGCCTTCGCGAACGGGATAAAGAATGACATCTTTGGCGTGTTGCAACTCGATAATGGTCTTACTATCTTCCAGATCTTTTAAGCGATACTGCAGCCCCGTTTCATAAATAGCGCCAACCCACACGATGACTTCTGCTTTTTCCAAAGTGTCTGCTTCACTTGGTTTAATTGCATGGACGTGGGGAGAGGAATTATCCTGAATTAATAACTCAGGCTCGCCAATCCCTTCCATCACCCCTGCTACCAAAGAATGAATTGGTTTTATCGTAACGACAACCCGCGGCGTATGCGGTTGCCAACCTAATAAGCTTTTCTTTTTCTTATGGTGATGGTGTTTCTTTTTATGCGGCTTCTTGTGAGTGTGCTTTTGGGAAGGACATTCACAAGTTTGAGTTAAGGTGGTATCGGCTTTTTTTTCAGCATTCACCTGAGTGATTGCCGCAAAAAAAATAAAAAAAACGCTCAAAAATTTTAACATGGGACTACAACTTAAATAAAGAAATGGGCTTTTCACAACTTATCTGCTACTTATAGCGAAATAATACTGAGAAAAACAATAGTTGTGTAATGTTTCAGTTAATCTGGTCCCATGGTTGGGGATTTGATACCACATTTTTCAAACCGCTCCTCCAAGCCTTACCTGACTATGACCACCTTCTCATTGATTGGGGATATTTTGGTGATCCGTCTTTTCGGACCGCCGCTTCTTATCCTTGTGTAGGTATTGGCCACTCCCTTGGTTTTGCCAAACTTTTGGAATTACCTAGGTTGTGGGCTCCTCCTTCTTTCAGCGGATTAATTAGTCTTGGGGGTTTTACGAAATTCTGTCAACACGCGGACTTTAAAGTTGGAATTCCACGCCGAGTGGTGCAACGAATGGTGGATAAATTTGCAACTCAACCCCGACAAGTTCTCTCGGATTTTTACCAATCCTGTGGCTATGATCAGGATTGGGCACAACCTTCTTTTTTGAGCTTACAACGTCTCACCGCGGACTTGCAGTTCTTAAAGACTGTCTCAACTAGGCTTCCAAAAGTCCCCCATTTAGCCATCGCCGGAGAAACTGATCAAATCTGCTCCCTTGCCCAACAGCAAACTCTCTTTGATCGAGTTGAAATTGTTAAGGGTGCGCATAATTTTCCAGCAACCCATATAGATGAAACGGCAACTCTTATTCGTCATTTTTTGAAAGAATTAGCATGAAATCGGAGATTCAACAGCGCTTTTCTGACGCCGCCCTGACTTATGATGCCCATGCTGAGCTGCAACGGGAAGTCGCTGATTTACTAGTTAAAAAGTTACACCACATCCTCCCTTCCCCTCCGCAATCAATCCTGGAAATTGGCTGCGGCACAGGCTATTTAACACGTAAACTAGATGAACTTTGGCCGACGAGTCAGCTAGTGGGAATCGATCTTGCCCTCCCCATGGTGGAAGTATGTCGGCAGGCATCTTCCTCTGGCAGTTATGTTGTGGCGGACGGCGAGCATCTTCCCTTTGATCACCCCTTTGATTTGGTGAGCAGCAATCTCTGCTTGCAATGGTTTCAACAGCCATCACAAAGCCTACACCAACTTGCACACTTGGGCAAAAGAATGGCCCTCACCACCTTTGGACCGGCCAGTTTTAAAGAATGGCATGAGGTTTGCGCGCATTACGATCTTCCCATCCGCACTAAGAAATTTTTGTCGGTGGCGATGTTATCCGAAATTTTGGGTCCAGACTATCTGATTGAGTCACAACTCATTCAAAAATCTTTTGAAACCTGGTTGGCGTTTTGGCATCAAATCCGCAAAATTGGCGCCCATTTTGGCGAGGAGACGCCGACGAAAACCTCTTTTAAAAACCTCAGAACCGCTTTACAATTGAAAAATGTCAAAGTGACCCACGAAATTATTTTTATCACGTCAAAACAATGATTTACATTACTGACACTTTATCGATCCAAGAATGGGAATTATCGGAGACCTTTATCCGCGCCTCCGGTCCAGGTGGTCAAAATGTCAATAAAGTTTCATCGGCAGTCCAGCTGCGATTTAATGTTCGCCATTCGCCCTCTCTGCCAGAAGGAGTACGTCAGCGTTTGGAGCAGCTCGCCCGTAACCGCATTACCAAGGAGGGGATTTTGGTAATTACGGCAGACCGCTTTCGCAGTCAAGAACAAAATCGGCAAGATGCAAGAGACCGACTCATCACACTCATCCAGCGCGCCTTGATTAAGCCTGAAAAACGGATTGCAACTGCCCCCACCCGATCTTCTAAAGAAAAGCGATTGCATACAAAAGCCAAACAGGGAACACGAAAAAAGCTACGCCAATCTGTCAATTTTGAGGGAGAGTAAGAAAAAAGAGTAGGGCTGTACTGCTTCACCATTGAAATCACCACTCATCTTATTTTCACATTAACAAACTTTATATGGTAGAAAGCCGGGAAAACGGTTTGGCAATCTCTTTCACAATTTGTTGGGGAGATTGCCACAGCCCATGCTGGCCCTCGCAATGAGGTATCTAAAGGTTAAAAGTAGAACGTTAGAGCCTTAAAAGTTAACCTTTCTTGACGTTATCGATTGCTTCTTGGAGGACTTTCAAGGCTTCTTCACGACCTTCCCACCCCATAACGCGAACCCATTTATTCTTTTCTAAATCTTTATAATGGGTGAAAAAATGAGCGATTTGTTCAAGCTTAATCTTTGGCAAATCGTGGACACTTTCAATTCCATCATACACTGCGCTGATCTTTGCTGTTGGGACAGCGAGGATTTTTTCATCACGCCCAGCTTCATCTTCCATCACCAAAACACCGAGAGGGCGCACTGGAATAACGCAACCAGGAATCAATCTTTCCTCACATAAGACCAAAACGTCTGCTGGATCCCCATCCGCCGACAAAGTATGGGGGACAAAACCATAATTACATGGATAATACATCGCAGTGTGCAGCATCCGATCAACAAAAATGGCGCCGGAGTTTTTATCCATTTCATACTTAACCGGATCAGCACCCATGGGTACTTCAATAATGACATTTAATTCATGAGGGGGGTTTGTACCTATTGAAATCTTTGTAATATCCATCGTGAAATCTCTTTAAAATTTTATAGTATCATCGGTAATGATATAACTTAATTCATTTAAGTTGTCCATTTTTTTACCAATTATGAGTGCATCGCAGCTAAGACGGCTAGTAATAGGATCGCCACTATATTGATGATCTTAATAAGGGGGTTAATCGCTGGGCCCACGGTGTCTTTATAAGGGTCACCGATGGTATCTCCAGTAATTGCCGCCATATGGGCAGGCGACCCTTTGCCGCCAAAGTGCCCTTCTTCAATCAGTTTTTTGGCATTATCCCAAGCGCCACCACCCGATGTCATGGAAATGGCCATGAATAAACCAGTAACAATCGTCCCCATCAGTAGGGCACCGAGGCACACAAAACCAACTTCTTTGCCGGCCACAAAGCTCACTCCAATAAATAAGACGATGGGCGCCAAAACAGGGAGCAACGAAGGGATAATCATTTCCCGAATGGCAGCTTTGGTGAGCAAATCCACGGCGCGTCTATAGTCTGGCTTATGAGTTCCTTCCATGAGGCCTGGAAGCTCCCTAAATTGACGTCTGACCTCCCACACCATTGCTCCTCCCGTTTTTCCCACCGCTTTCATCGCCATCGCCGCGAACGCATAGGGAATCAAGCCGCCAATTAGCAATCCAACCAGAACGAAAGGATCTTTGAGACTAAACTCGAGAGAGTACTCGGGGAAATAATAACGCAGATCTTCAGTATAGGCAGCAAACAACACAAGGGCGGCAAGACCGGCAGAGCCAATAGCATAGCCTTTTGTGACCGCTTTGGTGGTATTCCCCACAGCATCAAGTAAGTTCGTAATGACGCGGACATGGTCAGGTAAATGAGCCATTTCCGCAATCCCCCCTGCATTATCTGTCACGGGACCAAAAGCATCAATGGCCACCACCATTCCCGCTAATGCCAACATGGCTGCAGCAGCAATAGAAATCCCAAAAATACCGGCGTTGACATAGGCAACTATAATCCCAATAGCAATGACAATCACCGGCAAAACAGTTGCTTCCATCCCTACCGCTAAACCTTGGATAACATTGGTCGCATGACCTGTGAGGGAGGCACTTGCAATTGACCTCACAGGTCGACTGGTTGTTGCTGTATAATATTCCGTAATCCAGACGAGCAATCCGGTGATTGCCAAACCCGTTAAGGCACAGATGATTAAGTTCATTTCTGTAAAAGGAATAAGAGGCGTTGGAAAATGCATTGCCATTATTTGATAAAGATAATAGGTCAATGCCACAATGGCTGCAGTCGATACAATTGTCGTCGCAATAAGTCCTTTATACAAAGCATGCATCACCCCTTTTCCATGACCAAGACGGACAAAAAAGGTCCCTACAATCGACCCAATGATACATGTCGCCCCCATCAGTAAAGGATAAAGCATCATCATATATTGCAATAACCCTCGAAAATAAATCGACGCGAGCAGCATGGAACCAACCATTGTCACGACATACGTCTCAAATAAGTCAGCCGCCATGCCAGCACAATCACCAACGTTATCACCCACATTATCGGCAATTACCGCGGGATTGCGTGGATCATCTTCAGGAATACCTATTTCAATCTTACCCACGAGATCCGCACCAACATCAGCACCTTTAGTAAAAATTCCGCCCCCAAGCCTTGCAAAAATAGAAATAAGCGAGGCCCCAAAGCTCAGCGACACTAATCCTTCCAACAGTTGACGCTGGGTAATATCAAGAGTCATCAAATACCAAAAATAACCGGCAATTCCTATCAAAGCTAAACCAACCACAAGAAAGCCTGTAATGGACCCAGCTTTAAAGGCTACATTGAGAGCTGATTTGAGACTAAAACGTGCTGCCTCCGCCGTGCGACTATTAGCCCGCACCGAAACGCTCATTCCAATAAATCCAGCAAGCCCGGAGAGAATCGCCCCTAAGGCAAATCCCATTGCCGCCAGGGGGGATAATAGCCAAGCTAATAAAATCCCAATCAGAAGACCAACACCACTAATGGTTAGATATTGGCGTGCAAGATAGGCCTTTGCCCCTTCTTGAATTGCCAGAGCTATGCTTTGCATTTCTAAGGTCCCCATCCCCTGGCGCAAGACGGAAAAACTTGCTACCAATGCATAGAGAATTGCTAAGCCACCACAACCAATAATTATCTCAAAAACGTATTCCATTCTTTTTTCCTTACTCGTAGGGCGCTTATTCTCAATTAAAGGTCAATTAGAAGTAATTTTAAAGGGGGAATTTATATTTTTTGCCAAGGGAGCTCTTTTTAATAGAATTATATCTTGGCTTTGTGGTGCATTTTTTTATATTCGGTAACAATCAAGATAATAAAGCATAATCATGAAAAAAGTTAGAACTGCCATCTTCCCTGTTGCGGGTTTAGGTACTCGGTTTCTACCAGCAACCAAAGCAAGTCCTAAAGAAATGTTGATCGTTGGCGATATGCCTTTGATTCAACATGCGGTGGTGGAGGCAATGGAAGCAGGGATCGAGCGTTTCATTTTTATTACTTCCCAGGGTAAGACGGCGATCGAAGATCATTTTGATAGCAATCAGCTTTTGGAAAATGTCTTGCAAGAACGCAGCAAAATAGAAGATCTCGCAAAAGTTCGCCAAACCCAGCTAGAACCAGGACAGGCAATTTTTATTCGCCAGCAACATCCATTAGGACTTGGTCATGCTGTTTGGTGCGCCAGGCACTTGATTCAAGATGAACCCTTTGCCCTGTTATTAGCTGATGACTTGATCCTTTCCCAAACACCCTGTACCAAGCAATTGGTTCAGGCTTATGAAAATAATGGCCCCGGCAACTACACCGCGGTGATGGAAGTAGCGGCAGAAAAAGTTTCTCGCTATGGAATTCTTGATATTGCTGATCAGAAAAATGGTGTGATTTCTGCCAGAAGTGTGGTTGAAAAACCTGATCCTGAGACATCTCCGTCTCGGACCGCCATTGTTGGTCGCTATATTTTAGATCCCCGAGTTTTTAACCATATCAACACTCAAAAAGTAGGGATTGGTCAAGAAATTCAATTAACCGATGCTTTTAATCCGATGATTGCCCAAAACATCCCCTTCTCCGGCGTGTTATTTGAAGGAGAACGATTTGACTGCGGCACTAAAGAAGGCTGGCTTGAAGCAAATATTGCCTATGCTTATAATGACCCAGAATTACAACCAAGCTTGCTAAAAGCAATCACTAAGTATCACTCTTAAGAGCAAAAATTATGCAAATTACGATTATTGGTGCTGGATATGTTGGCCTTGTTACCGGGGCTTGTTTTGCTGAATTTGGCTATAAAGTCACCTGTGTTGATAAAGATCACTCAAAAATCGATTTATTACATCGGGGTATTTCTCCGATTTATGAGCCGGGATTAGATAGCCTCCTTCAACAGGGAAGTAAGTCTGGACAACTTACCTTTACGACTAAATTAGTTGAAAGCGTTGCCACTGCTGATGTCATTTTCTTGGCTGTCGGCACCCCCACGTGCGAGAAAACAGGCAAGGCTGATTTATCTTATGTCTTTACCGCCGCTGAAGAAGTGGGTAAAGCCCTAAAACGGTATGCCGTGATTGTGACAAAGTCGACCGTCCCTGTGGGTACAGCCCGCCAGGTTGAGACGATTATTCGTGACGCAAATCCCACTGCCCACTTTGAAATGGCCTCCAACCCTGAATTTTTACGGGAAGGAGCCGCAATTAGCGATTTTATGCGCCCAGACCGGATTGTTATTGGTACTGATGGCCCGAATCGAGCTCAAGAGGTATTGCAAAGGCTGTATCGCCCGCTTTATCTGATTGAAACTCCGATGATCTTTACGGGTATTGAAACGGCAGAGCTCACCAAATATGCCTCCAATGCTTTTTTGGCGACCAAAATTGCCTTTATTAATGAGATGGCTGATATTTGTGAAAAAACCAAGGCTGATGTGCAAGATGTGGCTAAAGCTATGGGACTTGATCACCGAATTGGACGGCATTTCCTCAATGCTGGCCCTGGATATGGGGGTTCTTGCTTCCCTAAAGACACTCTGGCTCTCGCCATAACAGCCCATGAACTTGAAACACCTACAAGTATTGTTGAGTCTGTCGCTAAATCCAATGAATCCCGTAAACTCAACATGGCTCAAAAAATTATCACTGCCATGGGGGGATCTGTTAAAAACAAAAAAATCGCCCTCTTGGGATTAACCTTTAAACCAAATACGGATGATATGCGAGATGCCCCAAGTCTGGTCATTATTCCTGAACTTATCAAAGCAGGGGCCACCGTTGCGGCCTACGATCCTATTGGCCAAAGTATTGCAAACCGTCTATTACCCGATATCACTTATGGGAAAAATGCGAATGAAGTTGCCATTGAGGCAGATGCGCTTGTGATTGTAACCGAATGGAACGAATTTAGGGCTTTAGATTTAGACAAATTAAAACAGTCAATGAAACATCCCCTCATTATTGACTTGCGTAATATTTATAAACCTAATGAGATGATTGAAGCTGGATTTGACTATATTTCTATCGGTAGACCCGCAGCTTTAGGTTCTGTGACTAAAATTTAATTAAGGCGATTTAGAGATATTTTATCTAAAAGGGACACCCAGTTTCACTGGAATATACCCAAAAAGAGACTTCTTTCAATTTTCGGTTAGAAAGCCAAAGAGCCACATTATAACTCAATGCCCTAAGGATCAAGAATGACTCATCAGTTTAATACGTCCATTTTTCGTGAATATGATATTCGTGGTACTTTTAACAAAACATTCTTTACAGCTGATGCCTATGAAATCGGGCTACGTTTTGCAACTATCCTCCATCAATGCCACAAAAACCCGCTGATTTGTATCGGCAGAGATGGCAGGTTAAGTTCGCCCGATCTCAGTCTTGCTCTTATTCAGGGGTTGAGGGATGCTGGGGCTAACATTTTGGATGTTGGCGTTGGTCCCACCCCAATGCTTTATTATGCCACAAAAATTACACCTGCAGTGGCTGGGGTTATGGTGACGGGATCTCATAATCCACCTGAAGACAATGGTCTAAAACTCACACTTAAAGACTTTCCGTTCTTCGGGCCTCAGATTCAAGAATTAAAAGATACGGTTCCCCAGACAAGTGAAACTCCTGGTTCCTTAGAATTTATTGATCTGCGAGATCAATATCTAGATCGCTTACTGATTGATGCCCCTAAGAAAACGACTCAGAAGCTTAAAATTGTCTGGGATTGTGGGAATGGGGCGGCGGGTGAGATCATTGAAATGCTTACCGCACGCCTCCAAAATCACTCGATTTTACTCAATACAACAATCGACGGCACTTTTCCAGCGCACCCTGCGGATCCAGCTGTTGAAGAAAATTTAGTGCAATTATGTGATACAGTGGCCGCTCACAATTGCGATATAGGTATTGCCTTTGATGGTGATGCGGATCGCATCGGTGTCATTGATAAAAAGGGACGGGTTATTTGGGGCGATCAATTGCTCTGTTTGCTGGCAGAAGACGTCTTGCGACACAATCCAGGCGCCAAGATTATTGCCGATGTTAAGTCAAGCCAGGCATTATTTAATTATATTGAAAAGCTGGAAGGGATTGCCGTCATGGGTAAAACTGGCCATTCAAATATTAAAACTCAGTTACGCGAAATTGGCGCTGCTCTTGCGGGCGAAATGAGTGGTCATATTTTCTTTGCGGACACCTATTACGGTTATGATGATGCCATTTATGCGGCCATCCGACTCATCAGCTTCCTTGAAACGCAATCAAAATCTTTACATGAATTATATGATCAACTGCCAAAATATTACAATACACCTGAAATCCGTATTCCTTGTGATGATCAACATAAATTTGAGATTGTACAAAAAATTCGCGCCGATCTTGAAAAAAATGGGACTAATTTTATCGCCATTGATGGGGTGCGCGTCACAACAGAAAGTGGTTGGTGGTTGGTGCGCGCTTCCAACACCCAAAGCATTTTAGTGGCCCGATGCGAAGCTTATACAAAAGAACAACTTCCTCACCTTATCCAACACATGAAAACAGTGCTTGAACCCTACGTCGGTGCTGGGGCTCTTGGTATGGATAAGTTCTATTAGCAAAATTTAATATAGAAAATTTCTCAAGAGATGACAGAAGAACAAATCATTCTCCGCCGGCCCTGGCTGTACCCCCCCCCCCTTGGGCTTGCCCCGAAGGTTCATGTGCTTTTCTAACAGCCATGATCTTCCGCTTAAGAGGTCGCAAGGCTTGTTTTGCAAGCCCACTCCCTCTACGGTAAGGATGACAAGGGTCCCCTAGGGGAACAGCATTTTTATGGATACTGTCGTGCATTGAACCAATCTTTATCCACAGACAAGACCTTAAGACAACGGCTCAAACAAGGCTTCTAAATCGTCGGGAGAAAAGGCCGCTTCACTTTCACTATTGGACTTAAATATGCCTGATAGCAAGTTAGATTTACGCTGCTGCATCGCCATAATTTTCTCTTCAACCGTCCCAACAGTCATCAATTTATAAACAAACACAGGTTTTTCCTGACCAATACGATAGGCTCGGTCGGTTGCCTGATTTTCAACAGCAGGATTCCACCAAGGGTCAAAGTGAATAACGGTATCAGCCGCCGTT
This sequence comes from Candidatus Paracaedibacter symbiosus, assembly GCF_000757605.1. Lineage (GTDB taxonomy): Bacteria > Pseudomonadota > Alphaproteobacteria > Paracaedibacterales > Paracaedibacteraceae > Paracaedibacter_A > Paracaedibacter_A symbiosus. The sequence continues at coordinate 997,040 of NZ_JQAK01000001.1, forward strand.
AAGTTTAAGCCAGTTCCACCTGCTTTCAAACTAATCAAGAAAACAGATACTTTACCGGATTGAAAATCATCGATAGGTTGAGCGCGGTCTTTGGTTTGTCCTGTCAACTTCGCGTAAGAGATACCCATTTGATTGAGTTCTTCCTCAATCAAAGCCAACATACTTGTGAACTGAGAAAACAACAGAATTTGGCGCTTTTCCTCAATCATTTCCGGGAGCGTATCCCGCAAGAATTGCATCTTAGCGGAATCAATTATATTACGAGCCGCATCTAACTTCAGCAATCTTGGATCACAACAAACCTGTCGGAGCTTAAGCAGCGCATCCAAAATAACGATATGGCTGCGCTTCAAGCCCTTATCGCGGATTTCCTGCTGAACGCGTTCATGCATCGTCATACGGATTGATTCATAGAGCGCACGCTGTTCGGGCAACAATTCGATGTTTTGGACAATCTCTGTCTTGGGCGGCAGTTCAGAAACCACTTGTTGCTTAGTACGACGCAACATAAAAGGTTTGACCCGACGCGCTAAGCTCTGACGACGTTCGTTATCGCCCATTTTTTCGATAGGAAAGCGAAAAATCTGGTTAAATTTCTTTTGATCTCCCAAAAATCCTGGCATCAAGAAATAGAACAATGACCACAATTCACCTAAATGGTTTTCCATCGGCGTCCCAGTAAGGCAGAGGCGATGTCGCGCCTGAACCTGCTGAACAATTCGGTGCGCCATGGTATTAGGGTTTTTAATAACTTGCGCTTCGTCCAATACCAGCATGTGATATTCATGTTTTAACAATTGATCTTTGTCGCGGGACAATAAAGGATAAGTCGTTAAAATCAAATGGTGATTGTTAATTTGTTCAAACAGATCGCGTCGTTCATTGCCATGCAAAACTAAAACCTTGAGGTCAGGGGCAAACTTTGTCGCTTCTGTGCGCCAGTTAGTCATCAAACTGGTCGGTGCCACAACAAGCGTAGGCAAATTCATCCGCCCTGACTCAAATTCTGTCAAAATATGGGACAAAGTTTGAATCGTTTTCCCAAGCCCCATATCATCGGCCAAAATGCCATTAAGATTATTGTCGCGCAAAAATTGTAACCAGCTAACCCCTTGGGTTTGATAACTACGTAATTCACACTGCAATCCACGAGGTGGTTCCACTTGTTCAATTTGGGTAAAGTCTTTTAGTTTGTTGCCAAGCACACGAATTTGTTCATCACCAAACCACCGCATTTGAGCGGCCTGCATAGCGGCTTCAATTTCAACAAGTTGGGTTGATTGCCAAGCCGAGAGGCGAAGTTTCCCCTCATCTGTCAAAGCATCAGCGTCGTGCAATTCTATCAGTGTTTGCGCAATAAATCGAATTTTTTCGGCTGGCACTGGGAGCAATTGCCCGTCATCTAAAGGTACGTAAATAAATGCCCCGTCATCTTTTAATGCTGACTGGACTTGAGTTCGAGTACTTTGTTCGCGCAGCATCCTGACCAACATCGGCAAAATGTTGACACGCTTGCCATTAATCATCATCCCTAATTCGAGATCAAACCAATCGGTACTGGTTGAGGATGTTTTGTCTAAGTTGGCATACCATTCGCCATTCATTTCAACAGGGCGAAACGGGAATGTATCATCAATGTCAATATCCCATCCAGCCTCTTTTAGCAAAGGAATTGTCTGAAAGTAAAAAGCGCGTGCTTGATCCGCAAGGTTTTCTACTTCTGCTGCCAAAATCACATTCGCAACCTCTAAAGCAGAAGCATCAACAACGGCAGCATAATTCTTGAGAATAACCCAACCCGCCTCAATTAGCTGGGCAACAACCTGATTTTCTAGCTCAATAGCCCGTCCCTCACTTGATTCAGTAGGGCCCAAGCGAGCAGTTACATGGGGATAGTCAAAGTAAATATCACCCAAGATCTTTTCCACCGTTTTAACAGCGGACCACGGACGTTCCTTTGATTTAACTTCGCCTGCAAAAATTTTGAATTTAACTCTAAAGGGCCAGCTACTATCGCTCGCACTCATTGTTTCAGCACAAATTGTTTCTTGGACTAGTGAAGTCATCAGTCTTTTACTTAGCCTTGTTTTTATGAATAGTTGTTGCGCAGTGATAATCACCATATAGTGATAGCTATTATATAAGGAGAAAAGGGTTTTTGTCCATAAGTTTTCGGATAAGATAAGGAAGAGTGAATGACCTAAACTCAGCATTAAAGAAAATATATGAAAGGCAATAACGAGGTTCTCTCTCCCGTCGTTGACGGTAAAGATGATTTTGATCCATTTTTAGTTGAAAATGAGGCCAAATTCCACGGGTGCTGCCGATTCTGAAGTTTTAGTGAATAGCCTATTACGTGGGATTTAGAAATCCTGGTGGATGCTAAACATGCTTTCGAAACTACCGTCTTTTGCTGCTTGCCGTCCCAAAATTTAAACTTTAGATTTAATAATAAACCTAAAAATTCGCAACTGACTGACTTTTCAAGCCATTCATAAGGGTATAAACAAACTTTTAGTTTAATTATTATACTACAGCCAATCTAGTATAGATTGGCTATATTTTTTAAGTCTCACCTTAGACCTTAAACATTAGACCTTAAACATATTCACAGGTTGTTTCTCTTTCAAAGGGGAGGGCGGGCTCAATAGAGTCATTGCACTCGAGGATGACTATAACTTCAGGGAGAAATCTCTTCCCTCAAATTCACGTTATGTTAGGCTCTTTTTAAGAAATTGGAGCATAAAGTATACCTATCGTAATTCGAAAAACAGGTTTTTGGATGACGAGGGGTAGAGGACACCTTAAGAAATTTGAGAGTATTGGATGATGTCCATTTTATCTGAGCTGCGCCAGTTAACTTCCCAGGAAAAGCATGTGATTATTGCAAGCTATCTTGGCTGGACACTTGACGCATTTGATTTTTTTATTCTTGTTTTTGTCTTAAAGGACATTGCTCAAACCTTCGGTACTGACATAAAATCAGTAACTCTCGCCATCACTCTAACACTCGCCATGCGGCCGATAGGAGCCCTTCTTTTTGGTATATTTGCCGATCGCTTGGGTCGTCGCCCTATTTTGATGGCAAATATTCTGATTTATTCAGTGCTTGAATTTGCCTCTGGTTTTGCGCCATCCCTCACCGTATTGATTATACTCCGTGCTCTGTATGGGATTGCAATGGGGGGAGAATGGGGAGTTGGCGCCTCGCTTACCCTTGAATCAGTCCCAGAAAAAGTACGTGGCATTGTCTCGGGCATACTACAAACTGGCTATCCCTCAGGTTATCTTCTGGCCTCCATTGTTTTCTTTTTTCTTTATCCCCTTATTGGTTGGCGGGGCATGTTTATGGTTGGTGTCATCCCCGCTCTTCTCGTATTTTATATTCGACGTAATGTGGAAGAATCACCTGCTTTTATCTCCCAGCAACATCATGCCAAACCTATAAAATTTCAGCCCCTCTTTAAGGGGCATCAAGATAAAAGGGAGGCCAAAAATGCGAAACCAGAAACCGGCTTCTTCAGGTATTTTAGTTCTACACTCAAGGGACATGTCAAAATCTTTATGTGGGCTGTTGTGATGATGACTGGCTTTAATTTCTTAAGTCATGGCACCCAAGATATCTATCCCACTTTTCTGGAGCAACAACGAAACCTATCAAGTCATACGATCGGTATAATTGCCATTGTTTACAATATCGGAGCGATCTTGGGGGGGCTCTTTTTTGGCGCCTTATCCAGTAAGATTGGCAGGCGCCGCGCAATTGTTACCGCGGTTCTTTTGGTTTTGCCAGCAATACCGATGTGGACGCAAGCAACCACACCGATTGGCCTTGCCATTGGCTCTTTTCTGGTCCAATTTTTCGTTCAAGGCGCTTGGGGCGTAGTCCCAGTCCACCTCAACGAAATTTCTCCTGACAAGCTACGCGGAACTTTTCCTGGTTTTGCCTATCAAGTGGGTAACCTATTTGCTTCTTACAACGCCACAATGCAAGCAGGGATTGCGGCCACCCATGGGGGCGATTACGCGCTAGCCTTAGCTTTAGTGGCAGGAATTGTCGCTATTCTGCTTGCCCTTGTTGCTGGCTTTGGTTATGAAGCAAAAGATCGTCGTTTTGGTGAGGATGATAAAGTTATTTAAGGAGGGTATAGGCTCAAAAAGAGTGAGCCTATAATGAAAAAAATCTTTATGTCTTAGGAATACGAGGACAAATAAGCTTGGTCAATTCAAGAAAGATTGGTTCATTTCCAACAATAACATCACCTGTCTTCAAGAAATCTTTTTCGCCATTGAAGTCTGAGATATACCCCCCTGCTTCCTTCACAAGAATGGCCCCTGCAGCCACATCCCACGGTTGCAAACTCATCTCAAAATAACCTTCATAACGGCCAGCAGCGACATACGCTAAATCAAGAGCAGCTGCCCCGAAACGACGCAAACCTGCTGTAATCGGCATAATTTTTTCAATGAGATTAACAAAGCGCTTGGCATCACCGCGACTTCCAAAAGGTGTGCCTGTCGCCAGCAAGGCTTCGTCTAAATGACGCCTACCAGAAACACGTAAACGACGTTGGTTAAGAAAAGCGCCTTTGCCTTTTTCTGCCCAGTACAACTCGTCAGTTACCGGGTTAAAAATTAACCCAGCAACAATTTCGCCATTGCTTTCAAGAGCAATCGAAATCGCAAAGTGCGGCACGCCATGCAGAAAGTTTGTCGTCCCATCAAGCGGGTCAATAATCCAGCGGTTATTTTTGTCGCTATTGATGATTTCACCACTTTCTTCCACAAGAAAGCTAAAGCCAGGCCGAGATTTGCTTAACTCCTGGATCAAAATCGATTCGGAACGGCGATCTGCTGTGGACACAAAATCACCCAAACTTTTACGTGATACTTGTAAGTGCTCAATTTCACCAAAATCGCGGATAAGCCCTTTACCCGCCTTTTCAGCCGCTGAAATCATCACGTTAATCAGGGCTGAAGAACCCGCCATTCGTTGAGAGAGCATAAAATCACCTTTTATTCTTTTATTGTGCTGAAAAAAATAACTTACTTGCCAGAATATTGAAAGGATTTGCTAGATCGCCCCCAGTTGACAAGCCAATAAAAATCTATTTTTATCTTCTTACATTAAACCCACTGTCAAATTAATCTTTAGCCCGTTCGACATAGGTCCCATCTGCCGTGTTAATGACAACGCGCATGCCAGAACCAATATGCGGCGGTACCATAATCCGGAGGCCATTGGTTAAGATTGCTGGCTTGTAAGAGGAAGAGGCTGTTTGTCCTTTAACCACCGCGTCAGCTTGATCGATTTCTAACACAACCGTTTCTGGTAATTGAATGCCAACTGGTTTGTCTTCATACATAGAAACATTCACCATCATTCCGTCTTGCAAGAACGCAGCTGGATCTCCAACAAAATCTTTGGCAATAGAAATTTGCTCAAATGTATCTTGATCCATGAAGACCAAGTCTTCGCCTTCTTCATAAAGGAACTGATAGGGACGTTCATCCAAATGGACGCGCTCAACAGTTTCAGAGGAGCGAAAACGTTGGTTGGTTTTTGTCCCTTCCAAGAGCGCTTTCATTTCCACCTGCATATAGGCCCCACCTTTACCAGGCTGGGTATGCTGTGTTTTTGTGACGACCCAAAGTTTGCCCTCAAACTCAAGAATATTGCCGACTCGAACGGCGTTTCCATTAATTTTCATTGAAACCTCTATTTATCTTATTTGTGACTGGCTAAGCCTAATTATTCAATTTAGGACCAATATATACTGGATACTTTCCAAACTACAGACTCATCATTGAAGAATAACCGTAAACTTCTGTGGCAATCTCCCAGTTATATTCTTGAGGAGATTACATTTCCTTTTACAAGAGCGGGCAATGACGAGATTGTGGTTTCAATGGCGACCAGTATAGGCTGAATTGTTCCTATTTTCCTTTGAATACTTCAATAATCTCTGACAACATTTTGAGCGCTTCAGGCTTTGGCCGTTGAAAGAAATTTCGTCCAATAATGGACCCAAAACCACCACCTTGCCTAATCGCCTGGGCATCTTGCACTACATTGTCCGCCGCCTTGGCTTCACCGCCAGAGAAAATGACGATCCGACGACCATTAAAGCAAGACTGAACCACATGATTAACTCGTGCCTTTAACGTATCAACTTTTACATGTTGCTCATACAGTTTTTTTGCTTCTGGTATTTCTAAGTGGTCTGTCGACAACTTTACTTTTACAATGTGAGCCCCTAATAAACAGGCCATGTGAGCTCCATATGCAATCACATCGGCTGCTGTTTCTCCTTGCTTTGAAACTGCGCCGCGAGCATAAGACCAAACCACAACCCCTAACCCACAAGCTCTGGCTTCAGCGGAGAGTTCCCGCAGTTCTTCCATCTGTTCTAATGAAGCATCGGAGCCTGGGTAAATAGTGAATCCAATTGCAGAACAGCCCAGACGCAACGCATCATTGATTGAGGCAGTAATGGCTTGATCGGGAGCATTATCTTTCCCGTAGAGGCTGTTACTGCTATTGATTTTTAAGATTGTTGGGACAGCCCCCAAATAAGAGTCAGACCCTGCTTCTAGCCAGCCAAGGGGCGCAGCGTAAGCGGATAGCCCACCATCAACGGCAAATTGAAAGTGATAATGAGGATCAAACGCCTCAGGATTGGTGACAAACGTGCGTGGACCATGTTCAAAACCTTGGTCAACCGCAAGAATGACCATCTTTCCTGTCCCACTTAGCTTTCCATGCATCAAGATTCTTGCAAGGTTTTGCTTAACGCCAGGGGTTTCCCCTTCATATTGGGCAAGAATTTTCCGAACTTTTTGTGTCAAACGCATTTTTAAAGACCTATTTTTAAACGGAATTCGCCCCTTCTTTATAAGTAAAGATTTATAGAGAAGAAGCGTTAATTGAGCCCAGTTTATCCGATTTTTTACTTAATTTGCAACCATCCAATATATTATATATAGTGAATCCAATTGATATTCAGAATTTCTATCATCCCATCTGTGAGCTTCTTTTTCCACTTGACCCCCGTAGGGAGAACCAACTCACTTTGTCGGCCAAGCGAAAAAATCGCCTCAAATTTGAGTGCTATAATTTTCCAAATATCAATTGGATTCACTATATTCTCTAAAGGAAGAGAGGATGCGGCACTCCTGGAATAAAATCCATCGCAAGTAAAAACCATGGGAACAAATCTTTTTCACCGTGGGTTCTCTCGTCTTTTATTCCCATAAGGATGATTTTGAGACATTTTCAGCTGAAAATGAGGCGAAGTTTTAGTAAAAAGGGGGAGATTAAATAGATAGTAGAATGAATCCGATTGTTCTAAAGAGGAAGTCCGTGTCAATCTCCTTGTCCTATACTGGAAGAGATTGGCACGGCCTCGAACGCGAGGGCTCGCAATAATCTATTAAGTATCTAAAAAGCTACGTAATTTGCGGGACCTGCTTGGATGTTTCAGCTTTCGCAAAGCTTTGGCCTCAATTTGACGAATACGCTCACGCGTTACCGCAAACTGTTGGCCCACTTCTTCCAAAGTATGATCCGTGTTCATTCCAATACCAAAGCGCATTCTCAAAACCCGTTCTTCACGGGGTGTCAAGCTTGCCAAGACTCGTGTTGTCGTTTCACGAAGATTAGTTTGAATCGCTGCTTCAACTGGCAAAACCGCGTTCTTATCTTCGATGAAATCTCCAAGATGACTATCCTCCTCGTCCCCAATAGGCGTTTCAAGACTGATGGGCTCTTTGGCAATCTTCATGACTTTGCGTACTTTTTCCAAAGGCATTGCTAGCTTTTCAGACAATTCCTCTGGCGTTGGTTCACGGCCAATTTCATGCATCATCTGACGTGAGGTGCGAACGATCTTGTTAATCGTTTCAATCATGTGAACTGGAATACGAATAGTTCGAGCCTGGTCAGCAATGGAACGCGTAATAGCCTGACGAATCCACCAAGTCGCATAGGTTGAGAACTTATATCCGCGGCGATATTCAAACTTATCAACAGCTTTCATCAATCCGATATTTCCTTCTTGAATCAGGTCCAAGAATTGCAATCCCCGGTTAGTGTACTTCTTCGCAATAGAAATGACCAATCGCAAGTTGGCCTCAATCATTTCTTTTTTAGCACGAGATGATTCACGTTCGCCCCGTTGAATAACAGTCACAATCCGGCGGAACTCTGAGAATTCCAAGCTGGTTTCCTCAGAAACTTCTTCCACCATTTTCAATAGTTCTTGAATGGCGGCTTCGTGCTTTTCAATAAATAATTTCCATCCTTTACCAGTTTGTTTAGAAACCTTACCGATAAATTCGCCATCAATTTTATTTTTGGCGATAAAATCCAAAAACAATTCACGCTTCACCCCAGAAGATTCAGCTAAACTTACCACACGGCGCTCCAAGTTTGATACGCGACGATTTACTTTGTTATGCTCGTCAACCAAATACTCAATACTACCCGGGTTGAGTTTAAGTTCATCAATCACTCCAATCAAAGAGACCTTCAGACTTTTATAAGTCTCGTCATTAATAATTTGATCACCTGTTTGCTTCTTTGTGATCAAAGCCTGGTGGTGATCCCAGAATTGAGAATATAATTCTGTATAGCTATTAAGAAGATTCATCACTTTTGGTAATAAGCTTTGTTCCATGGCAGACAATGGCTGTGTCGGTGTCTCTACATCCGCTTCACCCTCTGTACCTTCTTCCAATTCAGTTTCTTCCCCTTCGATCTCATCAACAAGGGTATCTGCCAAATCATCACCATCTTCAAAGCTATTATTGGTATCAATCGCAATAATTTCACGCAATAAAAGCTTTCCAGCCTCCAGCTGTTCACGCCAATAATCAACCACACGTGCAGTCAAGGGGCTTTCGCACAGACCGCCAAGCATCATTTCTTTGCCATGTTCAATACGTTTGGCTATTGCAATTTCACCTTCACGGGACAACAATTCAACATTGCCCATTTCGCGCAAATACATCCGCACCGGATCGTCAGTACGACCTACCGCTACTTCTGCAACTTCGTTTTCCTCTTCATCGTCAAAGGAATTATATTCTTCAGGTGAAAGCTCACCGTCTAATGCGCCTTCTTCAACTTCATCGCTATCAACAATGCTGATTCCCATTTCAGAGATAGTCGACATTGCTTCATCAATTTGATCAGAAGATAGCTGATCTTGAGGAAGTGCTTCGTTCAGATCATCATAAGTGATATACCCACGCGCCTTTCCTTTATTGATGAGTCGCTTCAGTGTCGGATTAGACTTACTGAGTTCCATCAAAGGAATGTCGTCAATAGTATCACTTTCAGATGATTTTTGTGCCAATTTTCCTGCCATATTGTCAGAGCTCCTTAGTTAGTTTTCCGAACCACTAGGGTTTTTTTCAATAATTTTAACCGTTGCCAAACTTGTTCATCTAAACTCGACGATAATTCTGCTGCGGTTTGAGTCACTTCTTGCTTGAGGTTATGCACCTCTTGCATTGCAGTCCAAATTTCAAGCCAACCACTCTGGGCCTGCTGTAAATCAGTTGTCGGATGCGCAAATCGTGCTTTGTGATAGACATCACGACACAAGAGTTGATCCAATGTTGCGCCAAAACCTGCCTGTTGTAATTGTTCTTTGAGAGAGATAACCTCTATATGAGGATTCTCACCACAAATGTCGAGCAATTTTTGCCGCAGATCATTGAGGGACCCATCCGCAAACGTTAAATCCATTAGTTGTTCGCTTACCTGTGATACTAATGTGGGGTGGTTTAGCAAAGTTGCCAACAAAATTTTTTGTCCATCGGCATTTTTTTTCGTCAATGTCAACTTTTTGGTCACCAGACTAGCAGTTGGCACATAACTCCGACCATTTTTATTCCATTGGCTTTGCAAAAAATTTTGTAATCGACTATTAAAATCTTGGCGATAAAAATGCTGAATATCTGGATCACGAATTTGATTGGTCAACCCTAAAATCTCTTTACGTGCTTTTGCTTTTTTCTCTGGTGTGGATAAATCTTGCTTAGCAATAAAGTCATTCCATAATACCTCAATCAACGGTTTAGCTGCACCCAACAATTGTTGGAATACACTCGTCCCATATTGCTTAATATAACTATCGGGATCTTCGCCGTCACTTAAAAAACAAAAAGATAAGCTATAGCCAGGGGTAATCACTTCTAAGGCTTTTTGCGCAACCCGTTCAGCCGCTCTAATTCCTGCCGTGTCACCATCAAAACAAAGTATCGGCGTTGGTGAAGTACGCCATAATAACTGCAATTGATCCGGTGTCAGCGCAGTTCCCAGGGGCGCTACTGCCGTCTCAATTCCATTTTGATGCAAACTGATGACATCCATATAGCCTTCAACAACCACAAAAGGCTGGCCACTTCTTGCTTTTGAAAGCGAATGATTCAAGGCATAAAGTTGACGTCCCTTATGAAACAAGGGTGTGTCTGGTGAATTCAGATATTTAGGCTCTCCCTGCTCAATAATCCGCCCTCCAAAAGCAATCACTCGGCCCTTCACATCTTGAATGGGAAACATCACGCGACTCCGGAATCGATCATAAGTGCGTGTATTCTTCTCCGACTGAATTATTAACCCTAACTGGATCAATTGGGATTCAATACAACCTGCTTTCAGCAAAAACTCTTTTAATCCTGCCTCAGGCGCATAACCAACACGAAATTTCTTAGCTGTGGCCCCTATCATTCCCCGCTTCATTAAATATTGACGCACAGATTCTGCCTGAGAATGACGCAATTGACTTTCAAACCACTGACAAGCCATCTCCATCACCTGATAGAGGGATTGCTGTGCCTCTTTAGCTTCTGAATTAACCTTCGCACTTTCCAACTGGGGAACAGACAGATTTGCCTGCTGAGCGAGATATTCAACCGCCTCCATAAATGGCAAATTCATTTTCTGCATAACAAAATTAAATAGATCGCCGTGTGCCCCACAGCCAAAGCAATGATAAAATCCTTTATCATCATTAACCGTAAAAGATGCTCCTTTTTCTTCATGGAAAGGACAAAGGCCACTATATTCACGACCTTTTTTCTTAATGGCAACAAAACGAGCAATCACAACGGACAGTGGCAATCTGTCACGTAATAATTGGGTAAACTCGTTTAATTTCGTCATTCTTTTTTAGGTTCTCTTTTTAATTCATTAGAAAAAAAATCAATATTTTCCTTGCTCCCACGCCCTTAAAAAAGACTCACAATGATGGTATTTTCCACCAAATCCAAGGTATCTTACGCCTCTGGCAATACCATCCAATTCGGCTGAACAACGGTTACTTTTGCACTGCCACAGGTTAACTCTTTATCCAATGCCTCAAGGCGAATCAGAGCTAACCCCCGCTCACGACAAAGACTGCGCCAGGTACCAACCTCATTTTCGCCTGCCACAATTTTTGTCTCTACATTAACAGTTGCATTCACGGTAACTGGGAACAATCGTTTACGCACCAGACCCCGATATCTCGTGCGTGATGTCAGCTCTTGGCCCATATAGCAGCCTTTTTGCCAATCAATGGCATTAAGCTCATCCATCCCATTTTCAAGAGGGATTGACTTATCAACCAGTAACTCAGCATCCGATTCGGGCACCCCTAACCCATAGCGGTAATAGCGATACTCATCTGCCTCGACCATGGTGAGCCCCTCACAATGTGACAAGCCTGCAACATGATCTGCCGCCACAATCATCCGCGCGCCTAACGCGGGGTGCCGTGGATCCCTATAGACATGCCATAAGGGGGTGTGTTGGGTATGTCCGGGAATCCTATCGTTAAGATCAAAGGCTGCAACAACATCTGCACCCCACAGGGAGAAGATATGCTGATCTAAATCAATGTCAAGCGAGACATTTGAGCGAAGCTTGTAAAGACTAAGTTTTTTCTTGAGCTCTTCCAGACGATATCGATCACCCTCAACCCACCATTCATCGCCAACAGCAACTAAAAACAAATCGAAGAAATGCTTTCCCTGCGGTGTGAGCAGCAGACTATAGAGAGATGTGTCGGATGTCAACCGGCTTACATCATTGGTCAGCAAGCCCTGCAGAAATACGAAGCGGTCCGGGCCCGCCACCTTTAAAACACCTCTATTAGTTAATTCCGTGCAATAAATCATAATCGTGATCTTAAAATGGGCAGCATGTGAGTTTGAGCCTTCCCAAACATATCATCCTTCACTGCGTTTAAAAAAATAGGTAAATATAATAAAACTTACGCTTATTTGTCGCACCATTTCACCTAAGATACAATAAATTTCGTGTCGTTAAGATGCCCTTACTTGCGAAAAAAGTTTTCCTGCTTTATACTATAAAAGTAAATAAACCTTCAGGGCGGGGTGTAATTCCCCACCGGCGGTAATTCTTGGCAAGCAAGGAAAGCCCGCGAGCGCTTATGTTCACAACCATAAGGACAGCAGATCTGGTGTAACTCCAGAGCCGACGGTCATAGTCCGGAGGAAAGAAGGTTTAAGAAAGAGACGGGGGTGCATTGAATATACCCTCAGCCATGAATGCGCTCTGAGCGTACTTCCTGCTATCCTCCTTATTACGGGAGAACTCTCTCTTAAAGCACGCCCTGAACATGTAAAAGGGGCTGGTTATTATGTCAATCTGGATGTCATTAGCACTTACTCTCGCCCAACAAGGAAAATACTCTACTCATCCTAATCCCCAGGTGGGTTGCGTGATTGTGAAAGATGGTCATGTGATTGCAACAGCCTGTCACTGGGCTGCCGGCAAAAGCCATGCAGAGGTCCTCGCTCTTAGCCAGGCAGGAAACTCAGCTAATGGGGCTGATATGTATGTGACGCTGGAGCCATGTAGCCATCATGGCTATACGCCTCCTTGTGTTGATACCATCATCAACAGCGGGATCAGCCGAATCTTTGTCGCCTTACCTGACCCCAATCCAAAAGTAAATGGCCAAGGAATTAAGCGATTGCAGGCGGCTGGGATTGAGGTTCATGTGGGTATGTTGGCCGACAAAGCCTATCAGATTAATAAAGCTTTTTTTCATTATATGCGCCACCACCGCCCGTTTGTAATTGCCAAATGGGCCATGAGTCTGGATGGTAAAATCGCAACACTTTCAGGGGAATCTAAATGGATTACAGGAGAAGCTGCTCGCCGGTCTGCCCATAGTCTGCGCGCTGAAGTCGGTGCTGTTTTGATCGGCAAATGCACTGCTGTTTTGGATAATCCAGAGCTGAACGTTCGAATCTTACCTGAAGGTAGCTCCTATAAGTCACTTGCCGACGTCAGACAACCACGCCCGATTATTGTTACTCGGACGGGCGCCATTCCTCTCTCGCATCACCTCCTCCAACCTGGAGCAAAAACTTTGATTGTGACATGTGACACTGCTGACCCTCATTGGCTCAAAGCCCTTGAATGCCGGGGAATCGAGCTCCAGTTTTTACCAACTGAACAAGGGCGCTTTAATTTCGTATCTGTCCTCGATTGTCTTGGAGATCACCAGATTATAAGTCTGCTTGTTGAAGGGGGAGCCCAGGTTTTAGGTCAATTTCTTGAGCAAAATCTTATCAACCGCGTCCAGGCGTATATTGCCCCAAAATTAATAGGAACGCCGGGTTTAAGCCCAATGAATTCCGTATCGAGATCCCCTCTTTCCGCGGCAAGCTCTTTACATCATTGTACGAGCTCTCGCGTGGGTGATGACATTCTCATAATGGGTGAAACTGCTATAACCCCCCATACCTATAAGGAGTTTTTGAATGTTTAGTGGTCTGGTCGAAGAAATAGGTGTGATCCAGTCTTGTATAACCACCGATACCTGTAAAACGTTAGAAATCACTGCTGGAAGAATTACAGAGGATATGCGCGTGGGTGATAGTATTTCCGTCAATGGCGTTTGTCTGACGGTGATTAGCTTTAATAGATCATGCTTTACGGTCCAAGCAATTCCTGAAACTTTACGACTCACCAATATTGCTGATCTTCAAGAAGGGAATGCTGTTAATCTAGAACGTGCATTGCGAGTCAGTGATCGTATTGGCGGTCATCTCATTCAAGGTCATGTCGATGGTACAACAGCATTGCTTCAACTGATTCGTGAAGGAGAAGCACTGAATGCAATTTTTGCTACACCTCCTTTCTGGCAAGGCTGTCTTATTCCCAAAGGATTTATTGCCCTTGATGGGATGAGCTTGACAATTACCCATGTCACTGACGCGACTTTTGGCATCAGTTTTATCCCCCACACGATAGCAGCAACCATCGTCCAGCATTATCAACTCGGCCACCAAATCAACGTCGAAATTGATCATCTTACAAAAAGTATTATGACCATCTTAAAAAACCAGAAAGGGATCACTCATGGATAAAATAAAAACAGCTCTCAATCAATTAGGCCGTGGAGGAATGATTATTGTTGTTGATGACCAGAATAGAGAAAATGAAGGTGATTTGATTGCCGCTGCAGATCTTATAACCCCCCAGCAGATTAACTTCATGATCACCCATGGCCGCGGCCTGGTATGTCTAGCGTTGCCTGGGACACGCATTGATAAGTTACAACTCCCTCTCCTCCAACGTACAGCTGTTGATCATGATCATCATGGCACCGCTTTTACCTTTAGTTTGGATGCTAAAAACGGTATTACTACTGGCATTTCCGCCTACGACCGGACGCATACCATCAAGCTAGCAATGCAACCAAATGTCAATCCTGACAATTTTGTCGTTCCTGGCCATATTTTTCCATTAAGGGCCAAAGAAAGAGGGGTATTGGAGCGCCGTGGTCACACAGAAGCAGCGGTGGACTTGACCCGGCTTGCCGGTCTTGAACCAGGTGGGGTGATTTGTGAAATTTTGAACGACGATGGCACGATGATGCGTCTGCCCGAACTGGAAATTTTTGCGGAAAAACATCAACTGCCTCTCATTAGCATTGAGGATTTGGTGGCGTTGAGAGAACGCCTTGAAATTACGCAAGCTGAAGCAAAACTTCCCACTAAATGGGGAGATTTTAATGTGTGTATTTATAAGGATATCGATGATCACGACAATGTTGTCTTATGGCATGGTGATTTTAAGAAAGTGCCATCACCCCTCATTCGAATACATTCTGAGTGCTTAACTGGTGATGTATTTGGCTCCAAAAAATGTGATTGTGGTGATCAATTAGAAGAATCAATACAGCAAATTGCGACCGAACCTGCGGGGATGATCATTTATTTACGTCAAGAAGGGCGCGGCATTGGGTTGGCCCAAAAAATTAAGGCTTATGCCTTACAAGAGCAAGGTCTTGATACGGTAGAAGCCAATCATGTGCTTGGATACCCAACTGATAACCGCCGTTATGATTTGGCGATTCGGATTCTTACTGATTTTGGCATCAATAGGGTACGTCTTCTCAGCAATAATCCAGCCAAAATCCAAGCTTTTACACACTCTCACATCACCTGCGAACGGGTCGCTCTTGTCATTCCACCGTGCCCAGAAAATACCCTTTATCAACAGACAAAAATCCAAAAACTAGGACACATCCTTAATGAGTACTAAAATCAATTTCCAGGGTAAGGTTTTATCAAAATCAGAAAAAATTCTGATTGTTGTTAGCCGTTTTAACAGCGATATCACTGAGAAATTACTTAAAGGAACTGAAAAACGTTTGTTAGAGCTCGGTATTCATCAGGCAGACATCGACGTTATCATTGTCCCCGGCGCTATCGAAATTCCAGTGGTGACCTCCCTCATGGCAAGTCAAAACAAACATGCCGCCATCATTTGTTTAGGTGCCGTTATTCGGGGTGAAACCTCCCACTATGACTATGTCTGCGGGCAAGTCAGCGATGGTTGTGCTCGAATTAGTCTTGAGACCAAAAAACCCATTGTCTTTGGCATCTTGACAACGGAAAATGAAGCTCAAGCTTATGAAAGATTAGGTGGCAATCATGGTCATAAAGGCTATGAGTTTGCGGAAACGACAATTGAAATGATTCAGGTGATCAATGCATTACGTCAGTAAGAATAAATTCCCGATATTGGTGGGCGGAACTGTCCAATATGGCCAGCAAAAAGCGCGTCTGTATGGCACGCCAACAGCTAATATCCACACAAAAACCACTCTATCTCCTGGAGTTTATGGTGGGTACACCAGCGTACCCGATAGACCAATGTTGCAGCAGATCCCCAGTCTTTGCTATGTCTCAGACACTTTGGTCGAAGCTTACCTGGTTGACCGCGACCTTGACCTTTATAATGCTAATATCCAGGTCGAATTGTTGTGGTTTCATCGCTCTCCAGTGGTCTTCGAATCTGATAAACAGATGGCAGTATTAATTCAAGATGATCTTAAGATTTTACGAGAATGGTTTGAGTTGACTTAAATCACTATACGTAGCATCACCTAACTAATGTTGCAAAACTTTCCGTTGAGTGAAGTAATGCGAGGCTCCATATATTACCAGGACTTTATCGTATTTTTGCATGGAATCAAAAATTCTTGTTAAAATTTCTTTATCTCTTACAAGACCAACTTCATATCCAATTTTTTGCAGTTTGTGCCCTGTTAAAATGGGTGATGTCTGCGTTGTATCAATAACTTGTTGGAATGTTAAGGGTTTATTATAAGCTTCGTTGCACCAAGATTGGTATCCTTCATGCGTATATTTTTCATTGAAGATACCCATCCACATTTGAGATAAGTCTTCAAAAAACCGAGGTAAATCTGATTCAAAAGAGAGCTTCTGTTGGCGATAGTGCTGCGGGATTAGCCGTGTGAAGTAAAAATAGGCAACATCATTTTTAGTATAATTCTTATTTATACAGTGACGAATAATCTCTTGATCCGTTGGTTCTCCGCTCATGAATAAAACCCCTTTTTCTTTGGCTAGATATGCCGCATATAGCGGTTCTCCACAATACTCAGGCTCCTTTTTATATTGTTCGGAAATCCATTGAATGGTCTCGTCGCAATTCTCAAATCCTTCTAGAATGAGGCAAGAAGGCTGAAAATCTTCTATTGTTTGACGAATCGATTGAAATGTTGGCGAGGAAGCTCCAATTGCGTGCTGCACAGCCAAATATCGCAATTCACGGCCATTACCATGAAAAGTAGCTAAAGCAGGCAATGAAGTTACTCTTACTGTTTTTGCAAATTCCATTTGTTCATTGAAATCAAAAGGGACTAGCTTTGAAAAATCATATTTTTCAACATATTGACTAGCTGCAACCGGTACAGAATGTCTATCAAACACATGATGATCATCATTCGCAGAACAGACTGTGTGGGAAAAAAGAGTAAAGGCTGAACCTAAAAGGAAAATTTTATTTTTTATATCCATAATAAATAGTCTTAATTAATTCATCAGAGTAACTTGTAAGCAGGCATTTACTTAGAAATTACAAGTAATAACAACTCTATCAGAAAATTCAAACGAAGTTTATGTTATATTTAAATGAGAAAATAATTGCTGAAATCGAGCTAAGTCTTGTGGGCTGATTTTAAGTTTGAGATGGATTTTTGTTTCTTTATCTTCACGGCCCTGGATCGCCCCACGACGGTAAAGCCAGGCGAGCGCCTCGCCATCCATCACAGATAAATCCGCTAGCTTAATTAAATTGTATCGATTTAGCTGTTGATCAATTAACTCTAAAAGTCGGTCTGTTCCTTCGCCGGTGATAGCGGAGATGGCAACCACTGTTTTCTGACGTTCAGAAGCATTTTTAAGTCGATCTTGTTCCTCAGAGGGCAAAAGGTCAATTTTATTGTAAACATTGACAACAGTGCCATCGTGTAGAGCTTCTTCCAGGTCGAGTTCTTTTAAGATTTTTTCGACTTCAATTGCCTGATGCTGAGTATCAGGATGAGCCACATCACGCACATGAAGGATCAAATCCGCCGCACAAACTTCTTCTAATGTGGCCCGAAACGCCGCTACCAATTGTGTTGGCAGGTTGGAGATAAACCCAACTGTGTCCGAAAAAAGGATCACACGGCCACTCGGTAATTTAATTTGGCGCATGGTCGGATCAAGAGTGGCAAACAACATATCTTTTGCCAACACCTCTGCATGAGTTATTTTATTAAATAGGGTTGATTTACCTGCATTCGTATAACCAACCAAGGCTACCACTGCATAGGGCACATCTTGACGAGCAGCGCGATGGAGTCCCCGAGTACGTTTGGTTTGATCCAGTTGTTTTTTAATGAGGATGATTCTGTCATCAATTAAACGGCGATCCAGTTCAAGCTGGGTTTCCCCCGGTCCTCCGGTAAATCCAAAACCACCCCGCTGCCGCTCAAGGTGAGTCCAAGATCGAACCAATCGACTGCGTTGATAGCTAAGCGCAGCCAATTCAACCTGTAATCGCCCTTCAGCGGTACGCGCCCGTTCACCAAAAATCTCCAGAATTAACCCAGTTCGGTCAATAACCTTGCATTTCCAGGCTTTTTCGAGATTACGTTGCTGAATCGGCGTGACGACTGAATCCATCACAGCAAGCTCAATACCCTCAGCTTGAATAATCTGACCAATAGATTCGACATTCCCTTTTCCAAGCAATGTTGAGGGAGTCGGCCGTTGCAATTGCACAATCTGAGTATAGCGAATATCAAGCTCAATAGCATCAGCAAGGCCTACAGCCTCTTCCAACGCCGCCTGAAGATTAGGGACAATCCCCCCTACCTCACTCTTTTGCCTCTGTGCAACATGAATGACACAAGCTAAAGTTTTTGGTTTTTTAAACTTGCACCATTCGTCATCGCTTAATACTTCTCCAGATATCTCGTTCTCCTGTTCCTAATTCACTCTCAGATGACTTTAGGACATTTTTAACTGAATATGATACCAAATTTCAATAGAGTTAAAGAAATTTAGTTCACAGAGCTGAGAGCATCACTATTCGGAGTATCAGACAAAGAGACGATAAATCGAGAACCGGAACGCAACCGTACTGAAGTATAGTGCGCTCAATCGGCAAAAGATTGGCCATCGTAATTGTCTTCAAGCTGGATAGGGTCACAGTTTATTCTATGATTTCATCAGTCGCGGCAGGTTGTGGATTTGATTCAAACAATTGAATGGGTGTTTGGGGCATCACTGTTGAAATTGCGTGCTTGTAAACCAATTGTGAATGACCATCGCGCCGCAATAACATGGAAAAGCTATCAAACCAGGTGACAACTCCCTGCAATTTAACACCATTAATCAAGAATACAGTAAGGGGGGTTTTATTTTTACGAACATGGTTTAAAAAAACATCTTGAACGTTAACTGGCTTATCTGTTGCCACGGAGGACTCCTTGCTACTTTATTAAAATTTTATTCTATTCTTTTATAAGTATTACTATTTTTTCAATTTACCAAGTACAGAATTCATCTTTTTAGTAAGATTTTTTCTAACTCGAGGTAATTAGCCACAAATTGAGCATAATTTTTAGCTTCCACTACTCCCTCTCCAATGGGGATTGGTAGACATCCAGAGGCTTCTGCGCAATGCCAATCCACCGGTGCATCCCCGACAAACCAAATCGCAGGCCCTGCCTCAAGCCCCATTTGCTCAAGCACATGATACACAGGGAGCGGTGATGGCTTGTCTTCGGCTAAATCACCCGAGCCAATTATGACTTGGAAAAATGACTCCCAACCAAATTGCTTTATTTCATGATGCAAGAATTTACTACGTTTGTTGCTAATCACTGCCATTGGAATATTAGCTTGTTTGCCTGCCTGCAGTAAGGACAATGCTCCTGGCAAAGCCGTCAACATATTTGCCACATTGTTTTGATAGCATTCACTAAAAATATCCAAAGCCTTTGGCCAATGGTCACCAAAAATCACTGGCAGACCATCTTTAGCTGATAGCTGAGTATACTGCCGTATTTCCGCATCCGACCATACGGGCTTGTCAAAATAACTCAACGCGGCATTCATCGATTTTTTGATAATCTCAAAACTACTGACGAGAGTATTATCCCAATCGAATAAAATTGCCTCAGGGAAGGTCAAAAGTTGTTTTTCATGTTTCATTTTATTGTAAATTGTTGCTAGCTTTTAATTAATTGTGACATAATTTCTCCTGCTTGTCCTAACCCAATTTTATGATTATCTAAATGAACCACAGGACCTATTCCCGAAATAGAGCTGGAAAGAAATGCTTCTTCGGCTTTTAAGGTTTCGCTCAAGGTAAATGGCTGCTCTTTTATCTCAAAACCAAGAGAACTGACGAGTTTTATCAACCGTTGGCGAGTGATTCCGTTCAAAATGTCAAAGATTTTGAGACATTTTTAGCTGAAAATGATGTCAAAGTTCAATGTCGTCGTTTATCTACCTCGAGAAATTTGGGGAAATTAGGTGCCCAGAGCCTACCTAGCTAAGTCTTGAGGAGCAAAAGCAGTTAACACTTTTTGAATTATATCGTAAGCATAGTGTAACTGGCTCGGCTTAATGCAATAGGGTGGCATCAAATAGATCACATTTCCAAGCGGACGAAGATTAAGCCCTTGGGCAAGAAATGCTTCTTTTAGCTGCTGACTCATTCCACTGCCATACTGAGTTTGCGGACATTTAACATCCATGGCGGCAATGGTACCACACATTCGCCCTTGGGTCACGAGGCCTGTTGCCTGGAGTTGGGTGACACGTTCTTTATGAATGAGCTCAATGACCTTCATTTTGGCAAAGGTTTGTTCCTCAACAAACAAAGAGAGACTGGCGATTGCAGCAGCACATCCTAAAGGATTCGCTGTATAGGAATGGCCATGGGTAAAGGCCGTGCTGAATGTATCTCCTAGAAAACTCTCATAAACTTTTGAGGAAGTGACCGTCACCGCCAAGGGTAAAAAGCCACCAGTGATCCCTTTAGATAAACAAATAAAATCGGGTGTGTGCTGCTGTTGTTCGCAAGCAAATAAGGTTCCGGTACGACCAAAACCCGTCATCACTTCATCATAAATGACTAAGATATTGTTTGACTGACAGCGCTCAAGCAAAACCTCCAAAAATTGAGGTCGACACATCCGCATCCCAGCTGATCCTTGCACTAATGGCTCGATAACCAAGGCAGCAATGTCGTTTCCATGGCTTGCAATCAGTTGCTCTAGTTGGTGAAGGCTTGTACTCTCTTTTGCTTCCACTTCAGAATCATCCATCCACGTTTCGGGGTAAGATACAAAATCCACGGCAAACAAATGATCCGTAAAAGGGCCATAAAAACCTGAGCTTTTACCAAGGGACATCGCGCCAAAGGTATCTCCGTGATAGGCTCCTTCGAAAGCAACTAACCTTTTTTTCGGATTTCCCTGGTTATGCCAATACTGTAACGCCATCTTAACAGCGGCTTCAACTGCTGTAGAGCCATTATCTGAATAAAAGACCCGGTTAAGGGAGGCTGGCAACAATCCGACCAGCTGCTCGGCAAAACGAATAGCTGGTTCGTGGGTAAAACCAGCAAACATCACATGCTCAAGCTTTTCAGCTTGTCGGGTTAACGCCTCCACAATTTTTGGATGACTATGACCATGCAAATTCACCCACCATGAGGAAATTAAATCAAGATATTCTTTCCCCGTTGCATCAAACAAACTCGCGGCTTTTCCATGGGTAATAACAATTGTATCAGCCGCCGTTTTTGCCTGAGTAAAGGGATGCCAAATATAAGTTTTATCTTTTTGGATCAAGGGCATGGGTTTTCTCTCATAATTTTTTTCTGAGTAAAGCTAAATTTTTTCCCTCAAGGGGATTGCTTCGAGTACGGCTTGTGTCACCTGTACCAGTGGCGGCAAATAGCCAATCACAGACACCTGACCATAGGTTTCAATAGACCACAAATTATCATTGTTTTCAGGACCATTTAAAATAACTCCTTTGACGGGAATTTGGCGCGCCCGCAATGCCTCGAGCGTCAAAAGCGTGTGATTAATCGTCCCTAACGTGGTGTGCGCCACAACAATCGCTGGCAACTTCAAGTGCTGGATTAAATCAACCATCAGTCGTCGATGGGTGAGTGGCACCAACACCCCACCTGCTCCTTCGACGACAAGACGCTCCGCCGTCGGCAGCACAATTTTACTGAGATTAATTTCTTGGCCTTCTAAACTTGCTGCTAAATGCGGTGATAAAGGGGCCTGAAAGGTATAACATGGGGGGAAAATTTCGACGCCCCTATTTTTTGTTAAGGCAGTCACTGTCTCTGCATCAGAATGTGTCTGTGCCCCTGATTGGATCGGCTTCCAATAGGCCGCTTTCAGCTTTAAACATAACCAAGCCGACGCAATGGTTTTACCCACATCCGTACCTGTGCCAGTGACAAAAAACTGCTGGGTCATAGAAATTTATCTTTAAAACTTAGGTTTATTCTTTGTCTATATCAAATTTACGATAGGGGCGTCAAAACCAACTTGAAAGCTTTTTATAACCAGCGGAGACAAAAGACGTCGCTATCGTAACCGTTGCCCCAGGCAAATTAGAAACTTGATTTGATAATTTTTGATCTTGTTCATCGAATTTTAATTTACACGTGGCATTCATCTCCTCAATCTCTTTATACAGTTTGGATTTTTGATCAATTGAAGGGAAACGCAAAGGAAACTGTTCTTTCAACCATTCAAACAACCTTTTAGTTTCTGAGGATTTTGCCCCCAGCAGATTTAACCCTTGTGACACAAAATTTCGTTCATGTGTATAGCGATAAACCAAGAAACCTGTGCATTTTTTATAAAAATCAAGTAAAGGTTCCTCCAAGGCCGGAAAAACCATCATAAAAGTTTCTTCAATTGTAAGCTGTCTCTCTTCGGGAATCTCCTCATGCTTTTGGGTTTTGAAAAACTCATACAGATTGACCATCACAATGGTGGTTTTGGTCTGCCATGTTTCCAGAGTATCGGCCTCGTAATTAAAATCACATAGCTTTAAGAGAGTCTTTGCCAATTCTTTAACATAATAATTATAAACGATCAGGCGAAAATCATTTATATCAGAGCATTGCCTGTTTATTTCCTCGCTGATTTCTAAATAACGGCTGCTTTGCTCAGTAGCATTTAGCATATCTTCAATAGAAAGTTTTGAAAAATCAGTATTGATATGTTTGATATTAAGGTGAATTGTGTCTAGATTACTTTTGATAGAATTGGTTAACCACTCAAACTTATCCCAAGAACTAAGACAAATAGCCTCATATTGGCTTTTATATTTCGTGTTCATAAAATTTTCTAAACCCTCTGTCAATTTTCCCTGACGTTTTTTCCTCATTTCTGCTAATTTCTTAAGGGTTTCCTCTATTTCTTGCTCGTATCTATCCTCTTCCTCATCATTTTCATAATCTTCAGTAATATATACTTGGGGTTCTGGACTATTTATCTGCTTTTCTAAATCTGGTCCATCTGAAAAGCTATCACACAACTCTGCTTCCAATCGAGCTGTTAGTTGGGCAATTTTTTTGGCATTTTCATGGGTTGATTCACTTAAGTTCTTGGAGATTATTCCTGTCCACGGCTGCACTTCGCCTTCTTTTAATTTTTTTTGGTAATGGCGCTTATCTGCGCCTCCACCTCTTCAATTAATGCATTTTCCTGGAAATCCTTGCCGCTCAACTGCATGGGTTGAGATTGGCATGTTTTGTGTCCCTTATTTAAGGATTCTAAATACTCGCTCTCAGCTGCGTAAGAGGGTGAAGCAATAAGGAATGGTAAAATAAAAGAAAGAATAAAGTTATTCATGCCTACCTTATAATCACCCCCCTTTTAATATCTTTTACAGCCTATTCAGGATAAGTTAAAAAAGAACTAAAAAAAGAGATTGTTTGCAATTTTATTAAATTTTACTAGAATAAAAAGAAATTTTATACCATACAAAGAGGGGCTGCATTGCGTAAGATTGCATCAGCCATAGGAGTATATTTGCCATCATTATGATGTAAAATCATCCCCGGCGCCAGAGTCAAAGCCCCGTGGGAATTTTTGCGTCCCCGAACTAACACTCGTTTCGCTGGCTTACCTTCACTGGGCCACAAGGGATAAACCACTATATCTCCCAATTTACCATTGAAATAAGATAAAATCTCAGCGAGACGGTCGGCTCGATGAATAAAGGTAACCGTTCCTTTAGGTCGGACCATTAAAAGACAAAACTTCGCCCATTGTTCTAAGGATACAGATGACTCAACATTCGACAATTGCTTATGGGTATGTTGACTCTGATTCACACGCGTGGATTCAAGGTACGGTGGATTAGTCATAACATGGGCATATGTTCCTGCAGCAAGACGCGGCGGCGGTTGCAACAAATCACCATTCAAAATTTCCACACGGTCGCGCATATTATTAAGGATAATATTTTCAGCCGCAAGACGCACGGAGCTACGCTGAAGTTCCAAACCGACAATCCGGCAATGGGGAACACGTGCCGCCAAACAAAGAGAAGCGGCAGCAACGCCAGCGCCAATATCCAAAATTGCATCCCCTTCGTGGACATCTAAAGAAGCGGCAAGAAAAATCGGATCAATGGCCACGCGGTAACCTTGAACAGGCTGACGCAATAAAATTCGCCCGCCTAAGAGGTGGTCTTCTGTATAATCAAGATCGTTTTGCTGCATCTCTCGCACTTTATTGTTTGTTATGGTTTGTCTCTATCGAAAAAAATTGTCTAAAACTAAATCACATTATAATTTTGTCGACAGAGCCGGGGATTAAACCTATTATTATGTAGATAGTTTATAATGATAAGACCTGAATGTCACCTAACTTAAGTAACATATCAGACAACAAATTTTCTATAGAAGATTTGCAGTCTCTCGTCAAAAGTGAATTGATTGGTGTTGACACCATCATTGATCACTCACTTCACAGCGACATCCAGCTTATCGAAGGCATTGCTAAACATATTATTTACGCAGGCGGCAAACGTATTCGCCCTCTTCTCAGTCTGATCTCAGCCAAGATTTTCAATACTACCGTTCCTAGTGAGGCGCTTTATCTGGCAACAGCCGTTGAGTTTATTCATACCGCTACTTTATTGCATGATGATGTGGTTGATGATTCTGATCTCCGGCGCGGCCTTCAAACGGCGCATCAAATTTGGGGTAATTCTGCAAGTATTTTGGTTGGCGATTACTTATTTGCCAAAGCTTTTGAATTGATGGTTAAAACAGGTGATCTTGCTATCCTTGATATCCTATCCCAAACATCCGCTAAAATTGCCGCTGGTGAAGTTTTACAGCTGACCCACAGTCACAGCCTTAATATTGATGAAACCATTGCTCTTGATATAATCGGAGCTAAAACGGCGGAGCTTTTTGCCGCTGCCTGCCAAACCGGCGCCCTTACTGGCGGTGCCAATAGTGAGCAAGCCAAAATTCTTTATCAGTATGGCTATGCCCTTGGCATGGTGTTCCAGATTACAGATGATATTTTAGACTATACCAGCGCTGCTAACCGCGGTAAAAATCTAGGTGATGATTTTAGTGAAGGTAAAATTACGCTGCCCTTGATCTATGCCTATCATAAGGCAAATGCTCACGATCAGAAACGGTTTACTGATTTATTGACGACAGCAGATAACTGTGAAGCTGACTTTAAAATCGCTTTAGACTTAATTCAAACGTATGGTGGTTTTGACACAGCCTATACGGCCGCCAAACGCTTTGCTGACGAGGCTTTGAATGACCTACGTTTCATTACGTCACCCCTTGTCCACCCTCTCAAAAATCTCATTGAATTTTGCCTTGAGCGACAGGCTTAAAAAAATCAATGCTAGTTATACCGCATTTATCGTGAATTAAGCAGGCGACACTGATGGCATACTTTTACATATCCCATCCCTGTTAAATATTGTCAAATTTCGTCTTTGCTAAACGTTTAATTGCTTTTTGTAATTTCTCAAAAGCTTTAACTTCAATTTGACGCACGCGCTCTCTGGAAATATTAAGCTTTACACTTAATTCTTCAAGTGTATCGGATGGCTCCTTTAAGCGACGGTTAATAATAATTTCTTGCTCCCGCTGGGTCAGATGTTCCATTGCTTGATCAAGCAATTTACGACGCTTCGTTAATTCATCGCGTTCCACAGTGACAACTTCTTGGTTATCGCGGTCATCGCTAATCCAATCGACCCACTCGGAATCAGAATCCCCCGCACTCCGTATAGGGGCATTAAGAGAATGATCTTGCGAAGCTATTCGCTGGTTCATTTCAATCACTTCAGTTTCTTTCACGCCAAGTTTCAAAGCAATTTTAGCAATCTGCTCTGGGGTCAGATAAAGCTCTTCATTTTCATTAAAGAGACGTTTTTCTTTACGCAAGTTAAAGAATAATTTTTTTTGGGCCGCGGTGGTGCCAATTTTGACCAGTGACCAGCTATGCAAAATATATTCCTGGATTGCCGCTTTAACCCACCAAATCGCATAGGTGGATAGGCGAAAGCCACGATCGGGATCAAAATGCTTCATCGCATGCATCATGCCAAGGTTCCCTTCAGAGATTAAATCACTGATCGGAAGACCATAACCACGATAACCAGAGGCAATTTTGGCAACCAATCGTAAATGGCTGGACACCAACTTTTCAACAGCTACTCTATCACCTTCTTCACGCCACTTTTTAGCCAGTTGGTATTCTTCATCAACCGTCAAAATTGGCATACTTTTGATGTGGCGAACATAATGCGCGTTAATATCATTATTATTGAATCTTGGAGATGACTTCATAAGATTCCTACCGATGTTGGTGTTACTAGGCTATTAAACCCTAAATGCGTGCTAAATATAGGCTAAACAAAAAGATAGAAATTTCTAATCATTATTCTTCTTTCCTAGCATAGCCTAGCATCAAATTGAGTCTAGTTAAATTTTACTCATATTTTTGTGCTGCCGACAACTACGTTAAATCTTTTTCTAAATATCATGATTTTTTATTTTTTTCAACGTCTTTTAGAATTTTCTGCATATCTTTAGCGAGATTCCCACAAAAATTAATCATTTGTTGCGTTTTAGGGTGTATAAACTTTATTGATATTGCGTGGAGCAATTGTCGGTGTACAAACTCCAATTCGTCTGCCCAGATTTTTTTTGCTCCTTTTGGTAAATGACCATAGAGAGGATCCCCAATAATAGGGCAACCAAGGTAACGCATATGGACGCGAATCTGATGGGTACGACCGGTGGCCAAGGTACATTCAACCAACGAAATGGCAAGCCTTGCTTCTTCACTTACTTGGAAACTTTGGATAACTTTATAATGTGTGACAGCATCTCTGCCATTTTTAGTAACAACTGCCATTTTTTGACGATTTTTTGGATCGCGACCAATTAATGTTTGAATTGTGCCATTTTTGGGCGATGGCACTCCCCACACTAAAGCCTGATAGGTGCGACTTAAACTACGGTCAGAAAATTGAGCACTTAACGCCTGGTGCGCCTGATCGGTCTTAGCTACCACCATTAGACCACTGGTATCCTTATCTAATCGATGGACAATTCCTGGCCGTTTAACGCCTCCAATCCCCGATAAACTATCTCCACAATGGGCCAGAAGCGCATTGACGAGAGTTGAGTCTGGATGGCCTGGAGCTGGGTGCACAACTAACCCAGCAGGCTTATTGATAACCAATAAGGCCTCATCTTCATAAACAATCTCGAGAGGAATTTCTTGCGCAAGTGGCTCTGCAGCAACAGCTTCTGGAATATGGACCGTCACCACATCCCCCACGCGCATCTTGATAGAGGCACTCACCACCCGTTCTGGCATAAGGTGAATCATCCCTGTTTCAATGAGTTGCTGTACACGCGTCCTACTTAAGGCCAAGCATGAGTTAGCAATAAATTTGTCCAAACGAATGCCAGCGTCAGCTTCGGTCATTATTAATTTGTGTATCTCCATCATTTGTCTAGTTTTAAAGGAATATAATTGGAAACACAATAATCTGCAGTTGCGTATTTTTTACAAATTTGTATAAATTAAAAATGAAATTTTAAGACATTAAAGGTTAAGAGTCATGAAGAAATTAGTCCTAGCAAGCCTCCTATCAGTAAGTTTTCTATTCACAGCAACCGCCTCTGAGCCAACAAAGCCTGCAGAAGCCCCTAAAGTTACAACCGAAGCGGCACAAACTGTTGCAGATACAAAAGTTGAACCAAAAACCAAAACTCATTCTAGAATGACAAAAGAAGAACGTCTGGCACACAATAATAAAGAAGCTGATAACTTGATGACAAGCTTGACTGAAAAAGTAAAAACCATGACCGGTGCCGATAAAAAAATGGTCGAACTAAACATGGCGCATGCTAAGCTTGAAATGGATGCTGCCAAAGACGACGATATGAAAACTCATACAATGGCTCACCTTAATAAAGCCAAACGCTTCTTAAAAATTGCTGATAAATTTGCGTCAAAAGCTGAAAAACCTGCTGAGACAAAAGGTGAAGAAAAAAAAGCTGATGATAAAAAAGCGGATGCCAAAACATCCAAAAAATAAGATTCTTTACGATCTATTTCAAGAAAAACCCAGCAGTTGCTGGGTTTCTTATTCACAGCGCCTCAGAATATCGCTATACTCTAGCCAAAATGCCTCAACAATAGGTGATATCGATGGACTTTCATTCCTTCTTAACTTGTGACCCTGCACTCGCAAAAGCACTTCAACAAGAGTTGCTTCGCCAACAAAATCAAATTGAATTGATTGCCTCAGAAAATATTGTCTCGCAAGCAGTCCTGGCAGCGCAAGGTTCCATCCTCACCAATAAATATGCCGAAGGCTATCCTGGCAGACGTTATTATGGGGGGTGCGAATTTGTTGATATTGCTGAACAACTCGCTATTGACCGCGTCAAAAAACTCTTCAACTGTAACTTTGCTAACGTCCAACCCCACTCTGGTGCGCAGGCTAACCAGGCTGTGATGTTGGCCCTACTCCAGCCAGGAGATACATTCCTTGGCCTTTCCCTGGATGCAGGCGGCCATCTAACCCACGGCTCACCCGTCAATTTCTCTGGCAAGTGGTTTAACGCCGTCAGTTATGGAGTGGATGCTGAAACTCATCGTATTGACATGGATGAAGTAGCAAGGCTTGCCGAACACCACAAACCACGTCTCATTATCGCTGGTGGTTCTGCCTATCCGCGGGAAATTGATTTTGCCCGCTTCCGTGAAATTGCTGATTCAGCGGGCGCCTATCTCATGGTGGATATGGCTCACTTTGCAGGTCTGGTTGCCGGAGGTGTGTACCCAAGCCCACTCCCCCACGCCCATGTGGTCACGTCAACGACTCACAAAACCTTGCGGGGCCCTCGTGGTGGGATTATCTTATCCATGGATGATGCTTTGGGCAAAAAGATTAATTCTGCCGTATTTCCCGGCCTCCAAGGCGGGCCACTGATGCATGTGATTGCTGCCAAAGCAGTCGCTTTTGGCGAAGCGTTAAAATCTGATTTTAAAACTTATGCGCAACAAGTAGTTAATAATGCTAAAGTCATGGGCCGTGTTTTAACTGATCATGGGCTTAAGCTCGTTTCGGGTGGAACAGATTCACATCTTATCCTTGTTGATTTACGCCCTAAAAATGTAACGGGTAAAGACGCCACCTTAGCCCTGGAAGCGGTCAACATTACCGGCAATAAAAATGGCATTCCAAACGATCCAACACCACCCACCATTACCTCTGGTATCCGTCTTGGCTCACCAGCAGCAACATCGCGGGGATTTGGTGAAGCTGAATTTGAACAAATTGGGCATTGGATTGTGGAAGTGGTCACATTGCTTGAGCAAGGAAAACTTGAACAAGCAAGTTGTATCCGCGATCAAGTGATCCAGATGTGTCAGGCGTTTCCTATTTATCCGGAAATGAGGTATGTTTAATGCGTTGTCCCTTTTGCAGTCATTTTGACACAACGGTTAAAGACTCCCGTACGACTGACGATTTATCTGCCGTGCGCCGACGCCGTCAGTGTCCTGAATGTGGCAGCCGCTTTACAACTTTTGAGCGCATTCAGCTGCGTGATTTGATGGTCATTAAAAAAAATAAGCTTCGTGTCCCTTTTCATCGGGATAAACTGGCGAGCTCCATTGAAACAGCTCTACACAAACGCCCCATTCCGCCTGATCAAATTGACAGAGTGATTTCTGGAATTATACGGCGATTGGAGACTTCTGGTGAGATTGAAATCCCAACTCATGTGATTGGGGAAATGGCGATCGAAGCCCTGTTCAACCTTGATACGGTGGCTTATATTCGTTTTGCCAGCGTCTATCATGAATTTCAAAATGTTGAAGATTTTGTCACTTTTATTAGCAATATGTCGAAATCAGACACACAAAACACATTAGAATTATAGTATGTCCACACCTCCTCTTTTTGCCTTACGCGATATCAGCCTTACATTTGGTGGGAAGCCGCTATTTCAAAACATCACCTTACAAATCAGTAAAGGCGATCGAATTTCTTTGGTTGGGCGTAATGGGACAGGAAAATCGACATTGTTAAAAATCATTGCCGGCATGATTGACATCGATGACGGCGAGCGTTTCGTCCAACCAGGCACAAAAATTGCCTATCTGCCCCAAGATGTGGACTTTCCAGAATCAGCGACTGTTATCGACTACATTTGCAATGAAACCGATGCGCCACGATATGAAGTTGAAGCGATTTTAGGCGAGTTAAACATGCCGCCGGAGCGGATAATGCAAGGCCTTTCCGGCGGAGAACGCCGCCGTATTTCGCTGGCCACTGCTCTGGTCCAACAACCTGACATTTTGCTTCTTGATGAGCCAACCAACCACTTGGATATCCCCGCCATTGAATGGTTAGAAGATACCCTTAAATCCTTCCGTGGGGCCTTTCTTGTCATCAGCCATGACCGTGCATTTTTAGAAAAAGTCTCCACGTCAACTTTGTGGCTTGATCGGGGTAATCTGCATCAAAATAGTAAAGGCTACGCTGATTTTGAGCGCTGGTCTGACTTTTTATTGCAAGAAGAAGAACGCCAATTAGAAAAAATCGACACCAAATTGCGCCAGGAAATGGATTGGTTACATCGAGGCGTGACAGCGAGACGCAAAAGAAACCAAGGCCGCTTACGCCAACTAGGTGTCTTGCGCATGGAAAAACGCAGTCGTCTGAGCAACCAAGTTAAAAGCTTAAAATTAGGGTCATTGGATACAGAAGTCAGCAGTAAAATGGTGATAGAGGCCAAAGATATCAGTAAGAGCTTTGGTGACCAACTGCTTGTTAATAATTTCAGCACCCGCATCATCAGGGGCGATCGCATCGGCATCGTCGGACCCAATGGAACCGGCAAATCAACATTGCTGAAACTATTGGTGGGAGCAATGAAACCTGATAGTGGCAGAGTTCGTCTTGGCGCTAAAAACGAGCTGATCTATTTTGACCAAATGCGTGACTCCTTGAAGTTGGATGAATCTTTATGGAACAATTTGTGTGAAACTGGTGGTGACCAGGTCATGGTGAGAGGTCAACATCGTCACATTATGTCGTATCTAAAGGATTTCATGTTTGAGGAGAAACAGGTGCGTAGCCCTGTGGCTATTTTGTCTGGCGGGGAGAAAAATCGCCTGGCTCTGGCTAAATCTTTAGCTCAACCAAGCAACGTTTTGGTCCTCGACGAGCCAACCAACGATTTGGATATGGACACCCTTGACCTCTTGCTGGACACCTTAAGCGAGTATGAGGGGACTTTGATTATTGTCAGCCATGACCGTGACTTTCTTGACAAACTCACAACCTCAATCATTGCCTTTGAAGGTGATGGCGTTATTGAAGAGTATGTCGGGGGCTATTCTGATTATTTAAGCCAACGCAAACCACGCCAACCTGCCCCAAAGTCACTTAAAACTGAAAAGATAGCTCAAACTCTTCAGGAAAAACCGCTCCGCAAATTCACCTATAATGAAAAACGCGACTACGAAGTATTGCCTAAAACTATGGATACTTTGCAAGCAGAGATTAAAACGATTGAAGCAAAGCTTGATCACCCTAATTTCTACCAGAACCATCACCATGAGTTTATCACCCTCACCGCTCGATTAGAAACAGCCAAAATAGAGCTTGATGCAGCAGAATTGCGTTGGCTAGAACTTGATGAAAAAATTAATGGGTAGATAGGCCAAGCTGCCCCTTACATCTACTTTCTACTGGAAGAGGTGAGAGACTAGAGAGGGGTGTCTGGGTAGCTCTGCGCCGTAAAGTATGGTTAATTTTCAGATTGTTTTTCGCCTATAGGCCTCAGCGCGGGCTGTTATATGAAACAAATAGATACAAACTAAGCTGCAGATAAACATTGTAAAGGTTGCGGGCCGCAAATCATTGTTGCTCACTAGGCTGATAAGATAACAGCTAAGGGCAGCAAAACTCATTTCCACTGTACTTAAAATCGAAGAAGCCGTCCCCCGATAACGCGGCTCGACATTGACGGCATGCGCGGCACTGTTGGCAAAGACCAACGCCATCCCGATACCATACACACTAAAGGTGCTGTAAATACCAATGAGATTTACCTCGTGCAAATACATCACCATAAACAGGAGTAAGCTCCCCACAGTCATACAAAATAAACCATACTGCAGCATGCGAATAGTACCAAAAATACCAACACCTATCTGATTGATAATGGTACCGACGATATAGGCAGCGGGGCCCACGGCTGAATAATAGCCATAATGTTTAGGATCAATCCCAACCACGTTGATGAAATAAAAGGGAGCCGCAGCAATCCAAGTCCACAATCCACCGTAAGTAACGCCAGAAATCAACGAGAATCCAATTACCCGTGGCGTTTTCAGCAAGATTTTATACGAGCCCACAATTTTATGATAGGACAGCGTTACCTGGCGATGTTCAGGTTTTAGGCTTTCTGGAATACGGAAAACATGCACAGAAAAACCAATCAACGCGCCCACCAAGATAACATAAAAGTTCGCTTTCCACCCCCAATAGGCAGTGATCACGCCGCCCAAAATGGGTGCCACCATCGGCGACATTGTCACCATCATTCCCATAAAAGAGAAAATCCGAGACGACATTTTCTCATTATAAATGTCTTTAATGATGGCATTTGTCGTGACATAGGCAATACCGGCCCCTATTCCTTGAATGAAACGAATGGCGATCAACCAATTCGCCGAATCTACCAAGGTACAGCCAACGCTTGCCAGCGTAAAAACAAAGGAACCAAGGAGGAAAAGCGGGCGTCTACCAAAATTATCAGAAAATGGACCTGCTAAACTTCCAGCTAAGGAAAAGCCCAGTAAATAGCTGCTAATGGTGACAACAACCGTATGTTGACCAACGGCAAAATAAGAAGCCATTTCGGGAAGACACGGAATGTAAATATCCGTCGACATCTCTGCCATTAATGTCATCAAAACAAGGACAAGCGGTAATAATATTATTCTTGAAGATGCCAGTGGCATTTATTGTAACAACCTAAAAAAATCAATAAATTTAAAAAGTCACATCTTTTTATGGGGAGATGTCACCTATAAATATCAAGGGTTAAGAGGACTTATACAAGTCCCTACTATAGCCACTTTGAGGACAAGATGCAAATTTTTAAGATAGATTGACAGAGAAAGAGTATAGAGAAGAGAAATATCTCTTCTCTATAAAAGGACTTATTTCAAAGATTTCAAGAAGGACTCTGGTGTTGCGCCAACATTTTGATAAGCGGCATAATAGTCGCTCCGCATTGTCTGGCTCATACTAACTCCTTCCACAATGACGTCGCGTATTTTATTCCCGTTTGTCACTTCCCAATCAACAGGGGTGGCTGGGCCGCCTGGCTTTTGAATAATTGTTTCAACAATTTCATTCTTCTCTTTTAAATGACTTGATTTTATCGTCAAAACAACACCCTTATATTCCTTAAATCGCCTGGCGTAGGTATCTTTTAAGCGTTGGCGGAATATCTCTTTAAACTCTGCTTGTTGGGCAGGGCTAAATTGCTTCCAATAACGGCCTATAACAAAGCGGCTAATATAATCTAAGTCAAATCCCTCATCCAACAGCTTTAAAAAAGTACTATCAACAGGTGCCTCAGTCGTTAGCGATCGAATAGCCCGATGCCCAAAATCATTAATAAATTGCTCAGCATTGCCCTTTACTGCCGACGCAGGCACACTCAATGCGAAAAACGCGCACACAACGAGAAAAGGGGCTTTAATTAGTTTATGAAGTATTTTCATTATTTAAACTCGTTAACGTTATAATTTTAGAATAGAAAAAATAAGTTTAAGAAGAATTAAAGTCCGCCATTTTAAAAATAGCGGACTTTTACTTTTTAATATAAATACTTAAAGAACACTAGCCAAAAATCTCTCTCTCCGTAGGAGAATCAAGAATTTCATCGTTAGTTTTTGCTTCGTCCACCTTTTTTAGTTTGGTTAAACGATAAGTTTGTTTCTGGAAGTAGATACTTCTGAGGCTTGCATACATATCAAGTGAGGTTGCCTCCAAGTCATCAATAGCCTCTAAAACGAGATTACGTTGATGGACAATTTCCACACCTGTCATCGTCAATCCAATCCAAAGATTATGATTTTCTGGGCGGAAAGCATAGTTCAATGGCTGAGTGAAATAGTCCGCACCAAGACCAAAAGATCCTCTAAAGCTGGACGGCCCAATAATTGGCAACATTAAATACGGCCCTGTATTGACGCCCCAAACTCCCATGGTTTCATTAAAGTTCGTCTCAAGAGTGTGAAAGCCCATATCTCTTGCGGGGTCAAACAACCCCCCAATTCCAAGGGTCGTGTTAATGCCAAATCGCGCTAGCGTCGTTCCCGCCCGGGATGGTTGCCCTTGTAATAAGTGATTCACAAAGGTGATGGGCGCTCCAATGTTGGTGAAAGCGTTCCCAATGCCATTGCGTATTTCTTC
Organism: Candidatus Paracaedibacter symbiosus; assembly: GCF_000757605.1. GTDB lineage: Bacteria > Pseudomonadota > Alphaproteobacteria > Paracaedibacterales > Paracaedibacteraceae > Paracaedibacter_A > Paracaedibacter_A symbiosus. The sequence continues at coordinate 1,031,936 of NZ_JQAK01000001.1, forward strand.
AGGCAACCCTAGACGATAGGCAATTGCTAGAGGTTTAGTGATAAACGCATCCAGAATAGAGTTAAAAAAATAGATTGTGCGATTTAATGGTTCTAAAGGATCATTGAGCTCTTCATCCTCTCCAAAATCCTCTTCTTCAGCAGGAGTCGTTTGAGCAGTAGATTCGTTCGCTTGAGGTACGGCTGCTTCAACCGCCAAGAAACTCAACCCAGAAAGGAACACTATTAAAAATAAGATTTTCATGACCGACGCTCGTATTATAACTGATTCTTATAATCAGTTGTAAAGCTGGCTTTTATGGTTTGCAATAGGAAGCTTAGTAAAGGAAGAAATTATTTTAATAAAAATTTACCATTGAGCACCTCGCCGTTAAAAAACTAAGAAGTAAGGCGATATGTAAAGCATTATAAGGGTATGTTTCTCTCTATGCCTTTAAATATGTTTATCACATCTTTTTGTAAGCTTGAAGTGGATGGATTACAATAGCGGTAGCGGAAGGTCCCTCCTTTTTATCTGCAAACTAAATAATTGAAATATTCAAAATAGTTGTTATCTAAATACATAATAAAGAAATTTTTTCGGGATGTAATTATGCTTAAGAATCTGCTGTTTTTGTCTATAGCCTCTTCCATCTTGTCTTTTTCACTAGAATCTGGCTTAAAGATTTCTACTGTTACAGCGGCTGAGGTCGATTTTTTGCCTCAAGATGATAGAGTCAACATGCTAGGAAATAAACAACCTAAATACACGCCTCAAGAAGCCGCTATAAAGGTTAAAAAAATCTTGCAAACAATGCAGGCACGTGAGCAGGATTTTGGAGAGGCTTTTGAAATCTTTATGGATAAATTTTCTGATCCAAAAACTTATAATAAAGAAAGAATGGAGATCATAGATCCTTTTTGGTCTCGCTTTATTGAGAAGAACAAACCAACTTCATCCACCATGCGAGACCGATTAAAAGGCCAGGCAACGCAAAAGAAAGCGACTGAACGGATTATTCAAGATGAATTTCAAAAACAAATTATTCGATCCCGAAATGCTGTGCAAGGATTTGGGCAGCTAATTGGGTTGTGCGACCAATATGTAAACAGCCAAGACCAAGCAGTATTAATGTGCCTTTTGGATTCTCTCCTTGTGTCTCATCTTCTCAATTTAAAGCCAACACTTGAAGCGTATATGCCCTCAAAAGGAGGAACAGCTTATTCTCATATTAGCTTGAAAAAAGAGGAAATCGACACCTATTATACTCAAGATTCGCGTTTAGCTGCATTATCTCAGCTTTATTATATTATTGATTACGTACGCCCTATAGATATTTTAATTAAAGCAGGGTTACAGCCTGAAGCAAAGGAATGGGATTTTGCTGAAAAAGTTCAACAGTATGTCAAACAAGAATTGACTCTGGAGGATCCTAGTATTTTCTTAATGGATGGGTTTTTATATCAAAGAGGAATTGAAAAGGCTGAGAAATCTACGCCTTTGCTGCAATTGATAGCGACGCTGAATGGACAGGTCAATACAGGTGGTGTTTTACGTGGTGAGATCGAAGTAAAGTCCTTGCTGCCCAATGAGAAAGAAGAAGCAAAGAAATATTATAATTTGCTCTATAAATTACATCGCAGTCGTGTAGAATCATACATTAAGGAAGCCCAAAGAGACAAGCTTGAGAAAATTAATAGATCAAGAGACTTCCTTAATGCTGCTTTAAGAGGTGAGTCTGAATATACCTCACCTCAAAGTAATTCAGAAATAATATCCTCAGAACGAATGCAGCCCAAAAAGAAGAAGAAAAAGAAAAAAACCATCCACCAACAGAAACGTTCTCAACAAAAAAGTATGATATCATTGTTGCCAGGGGAGAGTGAAGAAGGGCCTACTGTTGATAACAAGCGAGCCTTAGGCGCTGGGTCTACCTCGGAAACATCAGGAATTGCCTCTGCTTTTCTTCCCATAGAGGAGTTTAAAGCTTTATCAGTTTCACCATTGTCCCCTCCATCCAAAGAAGAGACCTCTGATAATATACAAATCTTAAAGGCTAAACTCACTATAGAAACATCAGAAGCTGAACACCCATTTCAGCCCCTAGAAGAGTCCATCTCAAAAAAGAGTCATTCCCTTTCAATCCCAGGCGATTCAACATCTTTTATAGCCCAACCAAAACAACCGAACCTAAAAATTATAGGGCGCGCTCCCTCTTTAAGGGCGCCAACGAAATCAGAAACTCTCCAAAAAGCGCAAGGGAGTACACTAAGTATTAAAAATGGTAAACACTTGGCGGCGTTAATAGCCCTTCGCAATCCAGCAGAAAAACCATTTACAATCCTCTATCTAAAAGCTCTTAATGCAATGAGTAAGATTGGTATCTCTGAACTTCCTCCTAAAAAAGGAGGGGATTTCCGTAAATTAGTGCGTTATGATTCCCAAGGAAATGTTATCGGCAGAATAGCGGCCTATAAACCTGCAACACCGACTCTCGGCAGGGAACTTATGAAAATTTATCGTGATTTTATTAATGCACAACTGGAGGAACGCCCAGATCTTTCTGGGTTGTGAGGTACTATCAGCCCAGTAGACCTCTTTCGAAAGAGGTCTACTGAAGGAATGTACTTAAGATTGGAGCCATAACATGAGAGCCCAAAGAGTCGGATTAGTTTTAGCCACAAAAATTACAATAGTCACTGCAAACAAAAGTCAAAATGAAAAGTTTTTTGTCTGACAGTCGGAGAATCTAGCGGTTGAAATCGCCATTGTTTGACCACCTTAAGAACACTTTTTTCCAGGAACTCATGGGCTCGGGGGGCGATTATCTCGACAGCCTCAACAACGCCCGTCATTGCCACAGTCACTACAGCAACCACCCTTCCTTCTAGGCCCTGTTCACGCGCATCCTCAGGATAAGGCGGATGGGGGTTGCCTGCTTGAGGCTGTAAAGGAGGTTGTGCCGATAATAATGAGGCTGCTTTAGTTGACTCACTCTCCCCCTCAACAACAATTTTTTCCTTAGCAACACTTATCGCATCTTTCTTTTTTTCCTGTCTTGGGGGCGCCGATACAGGCTCTGGTGGGGGTATTTCTTCAAAGTGAACAATCGTCACTGGATAACCAGGCTCTATTTGTGCTAAATCGCTTCCCTGTTTTGGTAACATCCACCCTGCCAGCGCAACACCATGCAGTAAGGCAGCTAAAATACCAAATGGCCATATGCGATTGAGAGGAGAGAGAATAACTATTTTAGAATGTTGTTTTAAGTCCCACATATCCTGTCATCCTTGCCTGGCAATAGCCCAGAGGTTCTTCAATTCTCTTATTTAACACGTTTTCTATGCGGCCATAAAGCAACCAATTTTGAGCCATTTTATAATCCACTTTCAGCGTCAACGTATGATATGGTCTATTTTCTTGTCTTTGAAAGGTTTGTGGGTTCACATCCAAACGTTTGCCAACAAACAACCATTCCAAAAAGAATTGAGTTGATTCAAGCTGATAGCTACCCCGAATAAAGATTTTTTGTTTTGGGCGACGCTTTAAAGTTTCGCCCGTGAGATTATTTCGTGTCCAGGTTAATGTATAGGCCAACTCAAGTTTCGTCGCCTTTGTGGGTAAAATAGCTATCATCGATTCCACCCCTTTGGTGGTCGCTTTAGCAATATTTAAGTTTTTGCGCGCAGAAAAATCATAGTCAATCAACTGATTTAAATCATTCTGAAAATAGATCATCGTTGCCGTAACAGTATCCACAATTGGCTGTTTTACCCCCACTTCATAGCTTTGAGCCCGCTCTGGTTGCAGGTGGGGATTGCCGTTAAAATGAGCTGTTTTACCATACAGTTCAACCAGAGTCGGTGCCTTAAATGCTGTCCCGTAACTTGCAAATATTTGTGTTTTGAGTATCGGCACCGTCCACCTTGCAGCAAGTCGATAACAAAGGGGGCTATGGAATAGATGCCGCCAATCCTGGCGCACAGCAAGCTCCAACAATAAAGAATCAAACGGTGTCCATCGTTGTAACAAGGCGAGCCCCCATTCTTGCTGCTGGGCCTGAGATAAAACCACCCCATACTGAGCATCAAATTTTTCTCGGGATCCTTCAAACACTGTTTGCACCAAATACCGAGGATTAATTTTAAGATTTTGTTGCCAGTTAACAGCTAGACGCTCCCCCCGACTTGATTGATACTGGGCACGACCCTCACCACTCGCATAGGAAGTAGTGAGAATCCCTACGCCCAGTTCATGCGTCCACTGAGGAGTAATAGCATGATCTAGTTGCACCCGATTAAGGATCTGACGCCGATGTTGTGACAATGGCCCTAACCGTTCTTGAAAGGAAATAGAAGCATCATTCATCCTTGAAAACAGCGTCACTTCCGTTTTCTCATTAATTTGTCCGCCCCCCCGAAAAACAATGTTACGTAATGTATAGGGCAGATTTGGATATTGTCCGCCTGGAAGCTTCAAATAGTCAGGGGTAACACTCATACCATCATCATGAAAAATGCCAGCACTCAGCGCAAAATTTAGCTTTTGAGTTTCGCCTGATAGGACACCCTTCACTCGTCCTGAAAGGGTTGAACCTAGCTCTGTTAGAGCACTAGATTTTAGCCCTTGCTCTCCCTTTTGCGACGCAATATTAATGACCCCGCCCAGCGCATCCGCCCCGTAAAGACTGCTTGCAGCGCCTCTCATTATCTCAACAGATCTCAATCCATCGGTGGTTAAATCAGCAAAATCAAAACCCCCTGTCGGCGAGTCAGGGGCATTGACGCGCATTCCATCAATGCGCACCAAAACATGATTAGAATTAGTCCCTCGAATAAAAACTGAGCTTTGTTGGCCCACAGGACCAGATTGGACAATGTTCACGCCTGGCTCTTGACTCAAGACGTCGGTTAATCGTTGATATTGTAAACTGGTGATTTGATCAGCCGTCACTCGGCCGAAGCTAGGTGTTAACAACGGAGCTGGGGCAATCTTGTCAGCTACAATCACAATTGTTTGAGGTGATTTTGGCTCAGCTGCAGCCGCTGAGGTTACAATACCCAAAACGCCTGAAGAAGTTGAGATTATGGCGAGTAGATTTGAAGCGGCTTTTATTTTGGCGTGACGCTCATCGTTGGCTCTCTTTAAGGACTGCCAAAATAAAAATGAGCCCCAAGGTGCGAAGCCAGAAACCGACTTTTTTAAGTGTTTTGTGTATATCACTAAATTAAATAGAAAAAAGAACACTCTTATCCTCCAGTGGTTTTTAAACGCCACCACTGGGGAAAAATCCCACGGAAATTCCGATATTAATAGCCCGCCGCTATCAAAAATATGGTGATACCATGGCAGGTCTCCTGACTCACACGTCATTGCAGTCCCTGCTCCTTCCCAGAAAATTCTAGTGGTTTTTTGCAGGCTGCTCTGTGTTTACAGTTGCGGGGGCAGTTGTGGATTTAGCTCGTTATAAACGTCACCACATTCCCTTTTAATCTCGATAAAGATACCATGATAACTTTGGCTATAAATGATAAAGGATGAGATGTCAATTCTGATGTTGATCAAATTTCCCGGTAAAACTTTATGGTTTTATTATTTCAAGCTTGAATTTTATAACAAAACCCGATATTACTTGAAGCAATATTGAATTTTACCTATTTTTAGGTTCTTTGTAAAATTAAAGGAATATAATCATGAAAAGAACATTCCAACCAAGCAACCTCGTTCGTAAACGTCGTCATGGTTTTCGTGCTCGTATGGCAACTGTTGGTGGTCGTAAAGTGATTGCAGCTCGTCGATCCAGAGGCCGCAAGCGTCTTTCTGCTTAGTATATATATATCTGCAAGCGATGTCATCGCTTCCCCGTCTAAAAAAAGGCGTGAATTTGTTAAAGTTGCACAAGAGGGAACCTATGTTTCTAGTGCCACTTTAGTGGTTCAGCGTCTTGTCCATGACACTCCATCTCTTCATGTATGTCGTGTGGGATTCACCGCGAGTAAACGCGTGGGAAATGCCGTTAAACGCAACAAAGCCAAACGTCGAATGCGGGAAGTCATTCATCTGTGGGCTAAAGAGACAGGGACTCTTCCCCCTTACGATTTGGTGTTGATAGCAAAGCCAGCGGCTGTAACTGCTTCTTTCACAAAAATTCAACATGATTTTAAAAAATCACTCGCAAATTTACAGGATGCAGAATGATCACTAAGATTTTTATCGCAGGGATTAAATTTTACCGTTGGACTATCTCTCCTTACCTTGTACCTCGTTGTCGATTTGAGCCCACCTGCTCCCGATATGCTGTTCATGCCTTACAACATCATGGACTTAAACAGGGAAGTTGGTTTATTGTGAAGCGACTTATGAAATGTCAGCCCTTTCGCCGCTTGGGTGGCGACTGGGGCTATGATCCAGTGCCTGACACTCTCAGCGCAACAGAACCTACTGGCTAATAAGGTTCTACAAGCAAGGTTTAAGGAGAATGATTAGGAAATGTTTTTAGCCGAAAATGAATTCAAAGTTCGATAAAGTAGTTTATCTACTTCCAGAAACTGGGGGGGAGTTTGCAGGCAAAAACACTCACAATGGACTTGTGTCAATTATTGTTCACAGGATCCCGTACCGAAACCATTTGGAGATGCGGAAATTATAACCAGCAAATAGGCGGCGACTTGGATGCAAAAAACGACGCTCATCATTGGTTCTCTTCAAGAGGTTTTTATATAAATTGAGCCCTAGGTTGGTTTGGGCTTATCGGAACGAGTAATATTTTGAGACATTTTTAGCTGAAAATGAAGCCAAATTTAGTTCGAGAAATTCGGAAAAATCGGCAAGCAAAAATGACTAAAATAAACTTGTTCTGATAGCAGCAAAGCAACCTTAAATATGAAGTTAGAAATCCGCTGCTTCAAATTTTTGGGTGTATAATAGAATACGTTAAAGGACATCTTCTAAAATGAATGATCAGCGTAATTTAATTCTCGCTTCCGTTTTGGCGATCGCTGTCTTACTTGGCTTCAATTTTTTCTATGATGCGCCAAGGCAGCAACAACAAATGCAGGCTAAAATAACCGCACAAACAGAACAAGTAACCGAGCCTCAAGCGCCAGCACAAGAAGCGGAAAAGATAACTGTTGTCGATCGCGCCCAAGCATTGACTGAATCCAAACGCATTAAAATTAATGCGCCGATGGTTCATGGGTCAATCAATCTTACTGGGGCGCACCTAGATGACGTAACGCTGGCGGAATACCATGAGACAACAGACTCACAAAGCCTTGAAATCCAATTATTATCCCCTAAAACAACACAAAATCCTTATTATGTCGACTTTGGTTGGCTCAGCAAACAACCTGATCTTAATTTGCCAACAAAAACAACAGTTTGGCAAACGAATCACACAGAGTTAACGCCAAAGCAACCTGTGGTTTTAACATGGAATAATGGCCAAGGCGTTACGTTTAAGCGGACTATCAGTATTGATGATCAATACATGTTTACCGTCACGGATGAAGTGGTGAACAGCTCCAAAAACCCCTTAAGTCTGAATGCATACGGTCAAATCACCCGTGGCGGCACACCTCAAACAGGTGGCTATTTCATTTTGCATGAAGGCCCAATTGGTGTCATCAATGGCAAACTTGTTGAACTAGACTATAAAAAGTTGCTGGATAAGGGACAACAACAACAAAGCACAACCGGTGGCTGGCTGGGTATTACCGACAAATATTGGCTTGTCTCCCTCATTCCCACGCAAAATACCTCTGTTGACACTAGGTTTAAAGCGCACACATTGGATGGTGTTGATTATTACCAAACAGAAACTGTTTATCCTACTGTCGAGGTGGCAAAGGGCGAAACTCAAAGTGTCACGCAGCACCTTTTTGCTGGCGCTAAAAATCTGAAAATCCTTGATGAGTATGAAGAAAAAATTGGTGTGAGCAAGTTTGACTTAGCGATTGACTTTGGCTGGTTCTACTTCCTCACCAAACCAGTCTTTTATTTATTAGATTACCTCCATAAGATTTTTGGTAACTTTGGTATCGCTATTCTAGTGATGACGGTTTTGTTCAAGATCGCTTTCTTCCCGCTAGCGAACAAGTCTTATCGTTCAATGGCCCGCATGAAACAGATGCAACCAAAAATCGAACAGCTGAAAAAGCGTTATGGCGACGATAAAATGCGCATGAATCAAGAATTGATGGAAATCTATAAACGAGAAAAAATCAATCCTTTGTCTGGTTGCCTACCTATTCTCATTCAAGCGCCTGTCTTTTTCTGTTTGTACAAAGTTTTGTTTGTTACCTTAGAAATGCGCCACGCCCCGTTTTTTGGCTGGATTCATGACTTATCTGCCCCAGATCCAACCTCCGTCTTTAATTTATTTGGCTTGTTACCATTCATGCCACCAAGTTTCTTGATGATCGGTGCCTGGCCAATTTTGATGGGCTTGACCATGTTCTTGCAACAAAAGTTGAACCCCCAACCAACTGATCCGGCGCAGGCAAAAGCCTTTATGATTATGCCAGTTTTCTTGACCTTCTTATTGTCAAGTTTCCCTGCTGGTTTGGTCATCTACTGGGCTTGGAGTAATATTTTGTCGATCATCCAACAATGGGCGATTATGCGCCTTGACACAAAAAAGGATGCGTAAAACATGCGCCCCACAGATGTAGCAACAGATCAACAAGGAACCTATAGTCACGCGGCCCTCGAATGGGGCCGATGGCTGTTTGCCCAAGAATGTACGTTTACACGTGGGGTCCAGAAACTCAATGATCTTGGAGAAATTGGTCTACCTGAAATTGCCTTTGCTGGCCGATCTAATGTCGGGAAATCAAGTCTTATCAATGCATTGACTAATCGTAATACTTTGGCCAGGACCTCTAATACTCCGGGTCGCACGCAGCAATTGAACTTTTTCAGCCTTGCTAATCGCTTGCTTCTTGTTGATATGCCTGGCTATGGCTATGCTAAAGTCTCAAAAAAAATGCAAAGTGAATGGCAAGACCTTTTAGAAGCGTACTTTCGCGGCAGACCAACTTTAGAACGGGCTTATGTCTTGGTTGATTCCCGCGTGGGTATGAAAGAAAGTGATAAGGATGTGATGCAGTTGTTTGATAAAACAGCTGTTTCTTATCAGATTGTTTTAACTAAGGTAGATAAAGTGGGCAAGACAGAACTGGCGGCACTGATTACCCAACTGGAAACACTGCTTGGCAAACATCCAGCTGCCCATCCAAAAGTCATGGCAACCAGCGCTGAAAAAAACATTGGGATTGCGGAACTTCGGGCTGAAATCTCCCAGTTTGTTGCTAAAAACTAAGTTTCTTGAATAAATATGAAAGAAACCCGTTTGGGGAATAATTATAGATTTAAAAAAGAGGCAACATGACAGAGAATCTACAAAAAATGATAGAAACGGCTTGGGATAATCGGGACAGCCTAACGGTAAATGACCAAGATTGCCTGCAAGCAGTTATCACTACTTTAACAAATTTGGACCAAGGCCTCCTGCGGGTCGCTACAAAAACCAGTAGTGGTTGGGTTTGTCATGATTGGATCAAAAAAGCAATTCTGCTTTCCTTTAAGCTGAGCAATAACAAGTTATTCACCAACGGCCCCTCCACCGATGATAATATTAAATCGGCATGGTTTGATAAAATTCCGCTTAAGACCCAAGGTTGGAACCAGGATGAATTCCGCAATCTCGCTTTTAGAGTTGTTCCGGGTGCCATTATTCGTCACTCAGCCTTTATTTCTCCAAACGTCGTTCTCATGCCTTCGTTTATTAATGTGGGGGCCTATATTGGCGAAGGCACGATGGTTGATACCTGGGCCACCATTGGATCTTGTGCTCAAATTGGTAAAAACTGCCATATTTCCGGCGGAGTCGGTATCGGGGGAGTCCTTGAACCGCTGCAAGCCAATCCTGTTATTATTGAAGATAATTGCTTTATCGGGGCACGCTCTGAAATCGCTGAGGGAGTGATTGTTGAAGAAGGCGCTGTCATCTCCATGGGTGTATTTATTGGCGCTTCCACCAAAATTGTTGACCGGCAAACTGGTAAAATTACTTATGGGCGTGTTCCTCCCTACTCGGTTGTAGTTCCTGGCACATTGCCTGGTGCGACACCGACAAGCCCCTCCCTTGCCTGTGCTGTCATCGTCAAACAAGTTGATGCCAAAACTCGGTCTAAAACGGGAATTAATGAGCTGTTGCGGACTTAATAAGTGATTATTAAACGCAATAACCCGTGGGGGCAGCTAGGTTAAGAGCGCGGACTGATATGGTAACCTTCAAAAAACATATAAATGTGGCAATGGTGCGGGAGATTAAAAATGGATGTTATCCACCTTACCCAACAATTGATTCAGTTTCCTAGTATTACCCCGCTTGAATCTGGTTGCCTTGACTTTATTGAAACTCTTCTTAAAGAAAAGGGTTTTACCTGCCGTCGCCTACCCTTTGGAGAGGTTGATAATCTTTACGCCCGTTTTGGGACTTCTGGTCTAAATTTCTGTTTTGCTGGACATGTTGACGTGGTTTCTGACATTGATGCCAGCCAGTGGACCTATCCCCCTTTTGCAGCAACAATTCATGATGGTGTCCTTTATGGCCGAGGTGCTGTCGACATGAAAGGAGCTGTTGCGGCCTTTTTAGCTGCAGCAATTCCATTTATCCAAACCCCCTTTACGGGTTCCATTAGTTTGCTCCTTACTACTGACGAGGAAGGACCAGCGATTAATGGAACCCGTAAAGTGCTTGAGTGGCTCAAAGAAAATCAAGAACTCATTGACGTCTGTCTCGTGGGTGAGCCAACGAACCCCCTCAAAGTTGGCGAGATGGTAAAAATCGGTCGGCGGGGAAGTCTTAGCTTTGAAATTGTTGTCCACGGCATTGCCGGACACGTTGCCTATCCACAACTCGCACAAAATCCCATCCCCATCTTGATTGACTACTTGCGAGAGATTACCAAGACGCCACTCGACCAGGGAACCACTGAATTTAGTCCATCTAACCTAGAAATTACCTCCCTCGATGTGGGCAACACGACAAGCAATATTATCCCGGCAAAAGCCACGGCTCGCGCCAATATTCGCTTCAATACTTTGCAATCTGAATTAGGTCTAGTCCAGAAATTAGAAGAAATAGCAGCCCGATATCCCCTCAAAATAGACATACTTAAGTGTCCGAGTTCTGAGGCATTTATATCAAAAAATCCAGAGTTGATCCATGTCGTCAATTCTGCTGTAAAAGATGTCTGTGGCGTGGAACCTCTCCTTAGCACAACCGGTGGTACTTCAGACGCCCGATTTATCAAAGATTTTTGCCCCGTCATTGAGTTTGGTCTCGTTAATGCCACGGCGCATCATATTGATGAACATATTGCGGTTTCAGAACTTGAAACGCTCGTTGCTGTCTATCAAAAGATCTTAGAAAATTATTTTAATGCCAGCTCAACATAAAAACAGCCGACATCCTGTATTTATTGATTTTATATCTTCTTAGACTGAGAGAAACTGGGCGGCCTGGACCTTCCCAACAACCTTTATACTAAGGCTTGGTCCATGATAAGGAAGAATCTCTTAGGTAGAGCTGAGGCCATTTTAAGGGATAAAACTATCCTACAGGAATGACACGCCGTTGCCCTTGACAGTACCAATAGACCGGCAAGCCACACAAATAACCAATAGCACAAATCATCAGATTTTGGCTGCCAGAACCTAAAATTGCCCATAGCGAGTAGGCACTCCCAATAATTGTGGCGAAAATCAGACCTCCTTGCAGTTTTTTCTGTTCTAAATCAGTTTTAAGCGCGGCGAGCGCCGTAAACAAATAGGTAAATAATGCCATGACACAGCCGACGAGAATGATGGTATTGAATTGCTCTACAAGATTAGAATCCAAATCAAAACTTAACAAAAGAGTGGTAAGGATGCTGGAGAAAATCAGACCAAATACCGGAATTCCTTTAGAAGATGTCCAAGCGAAGATTTTGGGAAAAAAACCATCGTTTGCCATGGCAAGGGGAATTTGCCCCTGAAACATAATCCAACCATTCAACCCTCCAAAAATGGATACTAAGACGCAAAAGCCAATGATCGGGGCAATGGTTGGTCCAAAGAGCCTTATTGCTGCTTCTACGAAAGGAGCAGAGGAGTGAGATAACTCTGGCGTTGAAATCAACCCAAATAGGACAACAGTGATCACTACATAAATCACCGCTCCAAGGCTCGTCCCAAAGAGAGTGGCTCTGGCAATTGTATGCTTCGGATTAGCCACATTTTTGGCAGGAACCGTAGCTGCTTCTAACCCCATAAAGGCCCAAAGTGTTAAGGATGAGGCCATAGTGATTGACTGAAATGAGCTGAGATCACCACTTACTTTAAGAGGCCAAAAATTATGAAAATCAATATAAAAGGGGCCAACTACTCCAACTAAGATTAAAGGTGATAACTTGATGATGACGGTTAGGTTTTGGACAAAACCAACATTGCGTAAACCTGAACAATTGAGTAGGGTGGTCAACCAAATGAGGCTGCTTGCTGTTAAAAAAGTCAAGCCCTTAGAGGCTGCTAAAGGAGGACTAAAATGGGATAAATAGCTGGCAAATGCCAAAGAAATAGCCGCATTACTCGACCACGAAGTAATCCAATAGCCCCAGGCCATCAAGAATCCCAAAAAATCGCCAAAAACGCGGCGAGTATGAGTATAAGGTCCGCCTGCATCGGGATGTCGACGCGACATCACAGCAAAAACATATGCTAAACTTGTTGCTCCTATCGCAGTAACGAGCCAACCAAGAATACTAATTGAACCATATTGAGCCAATGAAGCAGGCAAAAAGAAAACACCTGACCCAATCATGTTGCCAAGAACCAGACTCGTGGCTGTCCAAAAACCGAACACCTTTACATTTGCAGCAGTGGATTTTTGCGACATATACTCCCCCTTCACGGTAGATATTTCATTGGTTCATAGGCTCACTTTTGGCAATCATCCTCAGCCCCTGTAAGCTATGATAAAAGAGCAAGAATTAAACATCTCTAAAGATTGAGGTTCATTTTTATCTGAGTGATCGTAATTTTATGATCGTTGAGAATGATAACGTCTTAGGTCAATTGAACCGTGACTGGCTTACGCATTGCCAATAACAATGAAATGAGACAGCAAACTGCTCCAATGAAGAACGCAAAATAGGCAACTTCCGTAAAATATAACCACGATGCCATCGCTATAAAGCTGCAGGATCCCATCAATCGACAAAAGATGACAAGAGAGCTAGCCAGATCAACATCATGGGGCTCAATGGTGGAGAGTGCCTGACTAATAATAGGCCCATAGACAAGGCCAGAAGTAAGACCAAACCCGAGAATTGCCATAATAACAAGACTTACATTAGTGGTAAAGAAACCAAGGCTGAGCATCATACCAACGCTAATGATGATATAAGGAAAGGCTTGCAAAATTCTAGGTGTTGTCACAATATTTCGCTCACACAATAAACACCCTAACGCATAAAATGCACCGTACCCACTATAAAAAAACCGTGACTTAGAGGAGAATCAAAAAGATAGGCTGACATTGTTATCATCCCCCATCCAAGACCAATCATCAAGAAACTAATAGCATTATAGCGAACAAAGTTCTGCTTTTGAGCTAGTTTTTTCAAACTGATCAAATTAATCCTCGACTTTACCCCCCCTACCGTTGTGGTTAAAATCGGTTGTGCTTTACTAAGGAGGACAGCTGCAATCAGCCCAATAATTAGAAACGGACTATTCCAACTGACATAAGTAAAACTAAGGGCACCAAGAGTAGGAATAAAGGTACAAAACACTTCTGTGGCAAAGGACATTGCTGCCAACGCCCCACTTGTGTTTGTTGGAAATTGCTCCCGCACTGTCGCCAGAAGAGTTGGTTGAATTATCCCAAATGCAATGCCTTGCAAGATCCGACCCAGTATAATATAGGCAACTTCTCCACTTAAGGAAATGAGAATACTCGCCCCTGAAAAGAGAAGCACACATAAATTAAATAGCTGCTTGCGATCAATATAGCTCAGCAACGGTGCATAAAGCAGACTTGCAATTGCCGTGGCAATAAAATAGCCAACCAAAGTACAATTAATCAGCCACGGCGTAATGCTATGCAAAGCACTTAAATGGGGTAAAGCTGATAGATAAATATCATTGGACGCAATCCCAACTCCAAAAACCATTCCCAATAAATAAAGCAAACTTTTCTGCACTAAAATAACTCTCAATAAAATGGCTCTAAGTCATTCTCAGAGCCAGATAACACTCTGAATGTAGATTTAAATCATAGACGTAAGTCTTTAAAAAGTTCATCAAAATCGTCGAATGGATTTAATTCCTTTAACCAAGCATCCAACCTATTCTCCACATTCTCCACATAAGTCGAAAACATCTGTAAAAAGCTTTGATCCATAGTCGTCGTCGGCCTATCTAAGCTAGCCTCTGTCAACATTGGCACCTCCTTTTCCGATGAATCCACTTCAATATCACTTTCTTCATTTACCACCTCTTTCTTTGGAAATGAGGATGGTGATCCAAAATCTAATCCTTCTATATCAGTGGCTAAACTGACTTGGCTTAAAAAACAAGTTAAAAATAAAGCGAAAAATAACTGCATCTTATTTTCCTTTGTATTCCATCTTAAAACCATCAAATATCCCTCCAAAGTTTATCGCAAAGAAATCATCACTACTTAATATTTGTTACGCTCCTTCATCCTCCCCTCTCAGAGCGAGTTTACACAACAACGATAAGAATCCCATTCTTCCGGTACTATTTCACCTTGCCCGTTATTTTTTTGACTGTTTACAGTAAATGGCGCTCCCATAAAATCTGGCATCCCCTCGTCCTAACTCAAAAACTCTGGAGGCACTACCAAAGTCCATGAGTTGTCTGCTTCACTGGAGAGGTCCAGTGCGTGTAATTGATTTTCTAATGCTATTTCAGTCAATTCAACTCCCTCAGCCGCCCAGCTTATTGGAGCGGCAAAATAGGATAAAACTAATAATATTAGCAGACGTAACCGCATATCATTTCCCTTTCTTAGTTAGAACCACCTCAAGGTTAACTAAAATTTTACTAAAGCGATAGCCATAACTTTTATGATAAATTAAGTTTGACTTCTTTTTTTGTGCGAATCTCATTGTTTTGCAGTCCAAAGAGTGAGAAACTAAATAGTGAACAAACTGGTTTTTAAAGAAAAAGCATGGATTTTAGCACTAAACCAATTAATGGCTCCCCTTCCTCTTTAGGACGCATCAACGTCACGAGAGCTGCAACACCTACGGAAAAAGCACGCTTTAAAAGGAGCGCAACTGTTACTGGCACCGCCCCAATTCAGGAAAATGGGGTGTTACAAACCTTTGCCGTCACCGCCCTCGATTCAGCACTTCTTGACCTTTCACGCGCGCAACCTCGGTTTGAAGACACTACCTACGCCCATGAGCTTTTGGATAAACTAGACCATTTAAAAACTGCCATTTTAAGCAATACTATTTCCCAACAAGACCTGTTGGATTTAAATCAACTTATTTTGAGCAAAAAATTGGCAACGGATGATCCCCAGCTTAAAGAAATCTTGAGCGAAATTGAAACACGTGTCGCGGTTGAGCTTGCCAAGCTTGGATTGTAAGTTATTTTTTCGGTGCCTGGGTTGCCGATTTAGGTGACTCTCCAGAGTCAGAAGAAGGACGGAGCTGTTTCTCTAGAGCATCCTTTTGCACTCGGCAACTTTCGCTACCTACCGTTGTTGGTGAGGATCCACTTGGCGCGCAGTCAGACGCACTGGCTATCGATACCAAAACACCTATCAGTTGTCCCAACATTGTCTAATACCTTGGCTGATTTATCTTATTGTTAGATTGTCTCAAGAAACTTTTAAAAGTTTCCTAAGATATTTAAAATAATAATGCCATATTTGGGTCGAGAATTGAGAGAGGGGAAAATTTCAGAGGCACAGCCATAAGAAACTCTCAAAATCAATACACTATTCGCCACCCCCACCGACACGCTGCGCCAATGAGGCTTCAAGGAAATCATCCAAATCCCCATCAAGAACACCTTGAGCATTACCTTTTTCAACTCCCGTACGGGTATCCTTGACCATTTGGTAGGGTTGCAAGACATAGGAGCGGATTTGATGACCCCAGCCAATATCAGTTTTGGAAGCAGAGGATGCCTGAGCCGCTTCTTCCTTTTTACGCAACTCCAATTCATACAATCGCGCTTTTAGCATGGCATAAGCTTGGGCTTTATTTCGATGTTGCGAGCGGTCATTTTGGCATTGTACTACAATTCCGGTGGGAAGGTGGGTGATGCGAATAGCGCTTTCTGTTTTGTTCACGTGCTGGCCACCGGCACCAGAAGCCCGATAGGTATCAATACGCAAGTCCTTTTCTTCTACAACCACATCAATGGACTCATCAATTTCTGGATAAATCCAAACGGAGGCAAAGCTTGTGTGACGCCTCGCGTTGGAGTCAAAGGGAGAAATGCGAACCAAGCGATGCACACCACTTTCTGTCTTAAGCCAGCCATAGGCCTGGTGTCCTACTACCTTAAAAGTGATGGATTTAATACCAGCTTCTTCGCCTGGGTTTTCATCGATAATCTCAAGCTTATATTTCTTAGCCTCGGCCCAGCGACTATACATCCGGGCCAAGATTTCAGCCCAATCTTGCGCCTCTGTCCCCCCCGCACCAGCGTTAATTTCAATAAAGGCATTGTTCGCATCCGCTTCGCCTGACAGCAATGTTTCCAGCTGCAAACGGGCACATTCTTTTTCTAAAGCAATCAGCAAGGCTTCCCCTTCTTCAGAAAATTCGGGGGCATTTTCTGCCTCAGCCAGCTCAATCATATCAACTGCTTCTTGAAGGCGCTGGTCGTATTTTCGAATGCGGGAAATTGACGTATTTAAACTTTCGCGTTCTTTTAGAATTTTCTGGGCATTTTGCTGATCATCCCAAAGAGTGGGTGATTCAGCCAACCGGTTGTAGTCTTCAAGTTTATGGAGAGCCTTATCCCAGTCAAAGATGCCTCCGGATGAGGTTTAAAGCTTGATCGATTTGTTTAACAACATGTTCAATTTCGGTGCGCATTGGCTAAGCTCCCTCCCCTTTTCTGCATGGGGGACATATTGAGACATTTTTAACCGAAAATAAAGCCAAATCTTGATGGAATATATCCAAAACACTTGAAAAGTCGGCAAACTTGAGGCAGAAAACCTAGTTATTCACTCTGTTAATTTGCCAACAAATAGATATTATGCCTATCGCAATCCAAACCCCCGCTTTTTAGCCCATGTCTTAAACCCCGGTTTTTTGAACAACGGTTGGTATAGATTCACCTAGCTTGTCTGATTTTAATGGCGAATCAGCGGAACCTCTCACAAAGGGGGTCCCATTCTCCTTCCCAAGCACAGCTTTAAATTCAGGCTTAGGCAAATCAGCATAGGCATTTTTAGCAAAATTTTCAAAAATAGGCACCGTGACTTTGGAGCCTGTTTCCTTGTCTCCCAGGCTTTTGGGCGCAAGAAACCCGACAAATACGCCAATCACCAAATCATCTGTATATCCCACAAACCAAGTGTCTTTATAATCATTGGTGGTTCCCGTTTTCCCCGCCACAGGAAAGCCCAAGCTTTGCAATTTTTTAGCCGTTCCTCGAGCCACTACCCCTAACAACATGGAGGTCAATTGTTGAATGTTTTCAGGATTCACAACTAACTCTCCTTTGTTTTTTTGAGTGTTATCGAGAAGCGTATTGCCATAACGATCTTGCACTGAATCTATCAAGCGCGGTGTAATTTTATACCCGCCGTTGGCGAGCATCCCATAAGCAGCGGTGAGTTGCAGCACGGTTGTCTCGCCTGCGCCTAAAACCATGGCAAGCTGACGCGGCATTTGTTCTTGAATACCAAAATCTTTTGCAATTTTGATAATCTTGGTCATGCCAATGCGTTGAGCTAACCGGATTGTCATCACATTGCGTGATTGCTCTAAACCAACACGCAAAGCACACGATCCATAATACTTACGCGTGTAATTTCGCGGCGAATAAAAGCCCCGATCCCCCCCAAGGTTAATGTGAATTGGTCTATCGAGAATTTTTGTCTCAGGCGTCAAGCCACGCTCTAAGCCGGCTAAATAAACAAATGGCTTGAAGGCAGAACCCGGTTGTCTTTTCGCTTGTGTGGCACAATTGAATTGATTCATTTCAAAATCATAACCCCCACTCATCGCCAGCACGCGGCCCGTATGAGGATCCATCACCACAATGGCGCCACTGACCTCAGGGATTTGCTGCAGGATATAATTTCCCGCTTCCGTTTTATCCACCAGAACCACATCACCCACCTGCAACGGATTTGGTTGCTGAATGGACTTTGCTAAAGTGTGAGCCCAGGCAAGCGATTCTGACGTCAGTACGCCTTTTTTGCCTGAGGGAAGCCCAAGCTCAATCTCTTGGTCATTACCTGCGAGGACAACAGCAAACTGCCAGTGTTTCATGCCGGGAACGTGTGGCAATGCTTTTAATTTTTCTTGCCAATTTTTTAAATCTGTCGGAGTTAATTTGGTATGAGGTCCCCGCCAACCATAACGACGATCATAGTCAATTAGGCCCTGCTGCAGCGCATTATCTGCCAGTTGCTGTAATTTTGGGTCAAGAGTTGTCTTAACCGTAAATCCGCCAGCATTAATCGTCTTTACTGCAAATTTATGGTGCAATTCGCGTCGAACTTCACTAGAAAAATAGGCAGCCTGTACTGGATATTCGCGGTGAGTGCGAAATTGAAGTTCTTTTGTCTTGGCCAATTCTGCCTGGCGAGGTTTTACAATGCCGAGATGCGCCATGCGGTCAATTACCCAATTACGCCGATGAACTGTTCGCTGCAATTCTTGTTTGTTAATCAACGCCGTGGGTGCTTTAGGTAATGCTGCTAGAAAAGCTACCTCATCTAGACTTAAATCGTCTAATTCCTTATCAAAATAAATTAAGGCCGCTGCAGCCACGCCGTAAGCCCCAGCTCCTAAATAAATTTGATTTAGATAAAGCTCAAAAATCCGCTCTTTGGGCAGCGCTTCTTCCAGACGAAACGCCATAATCGCCTCTTTAATCTTGCGCGTCATCGAGCGCTCATTGCCAACCAGAAAATTTTTAGCCACCTGTTGAGTGATCGTAGAGGCCCCTCCGGGGCGATGCTGCCACCCATTACTTAAGGTATTGATAAGCAGCGCGCGCAAAGTGCTCACCACATCCACCCCAAAATGATAGAAAAAATTCTTATCTTCAGCGGCAATAAAGGCTAATTTCACTTGTTCTGGAATTAAATGGAAAGGGACAAAAAGACGCTTTTCAATAGCATATTCTGACACTAATTGCCCATCAGTCGCATAGAGACGACTTAATACTGGCGCTTCATACGTCTTCAAATGATCGTATTCTGACAAGCCTCGGCCATAAAGAAAAAAGACAATGCCCATTCCGGCCATGGCGATAGTGGCCAAAAAGGCTGTCACTGTCAAAATTCTTAGAACTCGTTTCAGCACTTAAGTTTCCTTCGTGAAGTAGATTCATCCTACTTCCTGCCGTATTATGACTAATTTTTGCAAAAATTCAAAGATTTCGTATTAAAGATAATATTTTTTGAAATTTAGATGTTTTTTTCCTTGGCGTAACCTAGAGATAAGGCTACATTTAAGTTGAGTAATAATTTTGAGGGGTTGACTGCGACTGTAAAATGTATAATTCATTTGTTAAAATTTTTGTTGCAGCCCAATATGCGCCAGGTTCTGTATACCTAACTAACGTGAAAAGAGTTTGGAGATATTTTTATTCAAAAAACTTTTCAAATTTTGCCGAATTAATTATTATATTTCAACAAATTTGCAATGAGTTGCAGGAAAAAAAATCCAAAGTAGAATTTCGGAAGTTAGGTATACAGAATCTTTTACTCCCTCAATTTGTCCGTCGCTTTTTAGCGCAATTTAACAACTATTCAGTTAACAACTTTTCTGCTGTCTCCCTGTTTGAGACTTCGACAGCCCTCATGATAAGGGCTTTACCACTACTTTCTCGCAAAGGACAGCATCGAATGGAGATTACAGCCTTATGGCAAAGAAAATGCTTATTGATGCCACCCACTCTGAGGAGCAGCGTGTGGCAATTATGGATGGAAATCGACTCGACGATTTTGAGGCCGAGACATCTACCAAAAAACAATTTAAAGGCAACATTTATTTAGCAAAAGTTATTCGAATTGAGCCTTCTCTTCAGGCAGCTTTTGTTGAATTTGGAAACAATCGTCACGGTTTTTTGCCTTTTTCTGAAATTCACCTTGATTATTACCGTATTCCGGTAAGTGATCGCCCACACCCAGAAGTGCGCGCCCAAGGGCCTGAGCCATCGCGCCAGGATGGGGATGCCCCAAAAAAAACCGAAGCATTAGAAACCGTCTTCCCTGAAATTAAGGAAGTGGCCCCTGATGCTGAATTAGTCGTGGATGATAGTCTTGATCTTCAGGACGATGAAGAGGCTTTTATTCGCCGTCCAAAGGTTTACCATTATAAAATCCAAGAGGTGATCAAACGTCGCCAAATCATGCTGATTCAGGTTGTTAAAGAAGAGCGCGGTAACAAAGGTGCGGCACTGACAACTTATCTAAGTTTACCTGGCAGATATTGTGTCTTAATGCCTAATGCTGGCCACCGCAGTGGCGGGATTTCGCGTAAAATCACTGACCTTACAGATCGCAAACGCTTGCGCGAAGTTTTAAATGACCTCCCGATTCCAGATGGGACAAGCTTGATTGTGCGCACCGCAGGGCAAGACCGTAACAAGCTTGAAATTCGCCGTGACTTTGAATATCTGCTTCGGCTGTGGAGCGAAATTCGTGAGACTACACTAAAATCCATTGCCCCAAAGTTGATCTATGCGGAAGGAGACGTTATCAAACGGACCATTCGTGATAATTATGGTAAAGAGATGGACGAAATTTTGGTTGAAGGTGAAGAAGGTTATAAAGAGGCTAAAGCCTTTATGAAGACTTTAATCCCAAGTCATGCCAAAAAGGTGAAATTATATAAGGATCATGTGCCTTTGTTCCGCCGTTACAATGTGGAGGCCCAAATTGATGCCATTATGAATCCGGTGGCAGCTTTGCCCTCGGGAGGGTCAATTGTAATTAACCCAACCGAAGCGCTCGTCGCGATTGATGTTAACTCTGGTAAATCTACCCGTGAACGTCACATAGATGAGACAGCGGTAAAGACAAACCTTGAAGCAGCAGACGAAATCGCCCGCCAAATGCGTCTACGCGATTTAAGTGGTCTTGTGGTTATTGATTTTATCGATATGAATGACACCAAGTATATTCAAGCCGTAGAAAAGCGCCTCAAGGACGCAACAAGGGGGGATCGTGCCCGCATTCAAATTGGCCGTATTAGCCAGTTTGGGCTGTTGGAACTATCACGCCAACGTCTGCGCCCCAGCATTATCGAAGCCAACATGAAACCGTGCCCCCATTGTAAAGGCGCAGGTGTGGTGCGCTCCATTGAATCGATGGCACTCCATGTGTTGCGTGCGATTGAATCGGAAGGAATAGCCGGACACAGTGCTGAAATTATCGTCACCGTTCCAGCTGGTGTAGATTTATATTTGCTGAACCAAAAACGCAGCATGTTAATTGCCATGGAACAACGCTATCAATTCTCGGTCCAAATCCAACGGGACGAAAGCATGGTTGCCCCTGATTTCCGTATTGACAGATTGAAGCAACGCTTACACAAACCAGAAATCGTAGAATCCGTGATCCAGCTTCAATCTTCTATGGATAGACCATTAAGCTCTCAACAATCGCATCCAAGTGAGATCGATACACAACAAGCGCTTGAGCCGATGGAAATTGAGGATGAGAATGAGGACAACGATACGGTACAAACACCACCTCCTCACTCTAAAGATCGGAAACGCCAACGTCATGGTTTATTCAATAATCGGCGACGTGGGCAACACAAAAAGACGCCAAGGGATGAGACAAAGGAATCAATAGAGTCACCTACAATTGAGCACAGGGAAGTTTCCAGCTCAGAGGAAGGGATGACTAAACAGTCAAGCGAGAGTGTTGACACGTTAACTCAACAAGATCATCCCGAAAAGCGTGATCATAATCGCCGCCGCCGTCACCGTCGCGGTCACAACCGTCGCACTACCAAGGCTGCAACGGGCGAAAACGAATCACGGGAAGGCCCACGGCCAACCGCTGAATCAGTCAAATCTGATGTGGCTGCTGCCTTTACCCCTTCTGCTAGCCCTCGTACGGAGCCAGCCCACGGAGACACCGCGCCGGAAAAGAAAAAAAAGCGGGGTTGGTGGAAACGTTTGCTTGAATCATAAAAAAAAGAGCCACTTTATGTGGTTCTTTTTTTGCTAAATATCTTAAGAAAGTTTAAAAAGTGTATTCTTTTGAATACAATTTGAAAAAAATTTTCCTATTTAGTCAATTAATTAAATTATCTAGTCCCTTTATTCTATACATTATAAATGTCTACTATTAGGAGAATTTAAAATGAAAAAAATTATCTTATCGACTCTCGTTGCTGCTTCATTTGCGGCAAGCACAGAGTCAAATGCCCGTAATTTCACAGGCTTTTATGTCGGTGGCAACCTTGGCGCCACAATGTCAAAAGTTGATTATAGTTATGATAATAATACAGCAGCTGCTTATTCCGTAGAAAGTTCGGGTAATGCCTATCGCAATAATGGATTAGTCAGTCTTGTTGGTGGATACAGCTATCTATTTTCCAACTGCTTATATCTTGGCGGAGAGCTGTTCATTGATGGTAATTTTGGTGGTAACAATCAACTCTTTAGCAATCAAAATATAAGTGCGCGTATTAAGAAGAATGGGCTTTCTTATGGTGTTCTAGCTAAATTCGGTAGCACCATTTCAGAAAATACACTACTTTATGTTGGTATTGGTGGAAAATCCGACAAATGGGATTATAAAACAACATCACAACTTATTCCCGCTAATCTAGCTATCGGTTATGCCGGCAGGCCAGCAGTAGATTTTTCTCAATCTAAGCGCTCTTTCCGTTTGCTTGCTGAAGCTGGTTTAGAAGGCTATATTGGGTCCACCAAGCATCTTACATGGCGCGCCGCTTACCAATACGTGCCAGGTCAATCTGTGGGCAGCACTGCTTTCCCGGTAGGTCATGTCCTTAACAATGCCACTGGGAATTCCTTTGCTAAATACAAATCCCATGATCACACCTTGCGTTTAGGGATTGCATACCACTTCTAGAAATAAAGAAAGACTACTTTTAAAAGTAGTCTTTTTCTTAGATCTTAACTCAAAGGGCTTCAGCAATGAGGCCCTTTTGTTATAGAGGTGTAATAGGTATACCGTCTTGAAATAGCCAATCCTGGCCATGATATGAGTAGACCCCATTAAGTGGCGGCTGTGGCACTTGAACCGGGGGTTGTGGCTGAGGCGCTGGAACTGGGGGTTGTGGCTGAAGCGCTGGAACCGGAGGTTGTGGCTGAGGTGCTGGAACCGGAGGTTGTTGTACAGGTGGTGGAGCCTGCACCGGAGGTTGTGGCTGAGGAGCTGGAACCGGAGGTTGTGGCTGAGGTGCTGGAACCGGAGGTTGTGGCTGAGGTGCTGGAACCGGAGGTTGTGGCTGTTGTACTTCCTCTGCAGTCAAATATACCTTTAAAACAAACTCATCCGGACCAGCGCCATTCCGTACCCATATATCACCCTGTCTTTCGTCTGTTCGAGTCAACGCTGCAGGAAATTTAAGCTCATAAGCACAAGCTTCTTTACCAACCTCCCCTCTTGGTAACCCAGCCAATGGACGATTCGCCCTCCTATTATTCCCCGTCACTCTTACTGACATGTCATTTAGCGAACGAAGTTGAAATGCACCTGCAGAAACAGCTCCTACCTCGACCCCGAAGCCGTCAGTCGGAATAATATCTCCATTTCCCCCAAAATAGGCATCCTGTATTGCCCTTTTTATATCTGTATACTTATTAGAGCCGTTACCTTTAAAAAAGGCACTTGGGTTTTCATAAATATCCCAATGAACACCGCGCTCATCAACCCATTGGTCTGGGTTTATTAATGCTGTAGCAGCCTCTTGTGGAGTAGGCAGAGCAGGACATTGATATTGCGAGTAGGCGCTTGTTGTCCCTAGAAGGAGGGTAAAGGCCACTCCTAAATATAAATTTGTGTACATGGAAAGTTTCTCCATCAAAAGAATTCTACTATCCATAATATTAAATTATATTTATCAAAAAAGAGTTAATTATACAAAAATAGTGCAGAAAAATAAGGCAAAGGTTACCTTAATCGCCCCCTCCTGTGTTATATAATGAGTTTTACAGGGACGCGCTCAGCATCATTTTCAGCTAAAAATGTCTCAAAATCATCTTTGCATGAATTAGGTACACAGAGCCTAGGACATTCGTTTTTGGGTAAAGGTTTTCTCTTGTATTTCAGCTTGGGCCGCATCAAAATTATTCTGATATTGAAAATGAAAACCGTAAAAGCTTAAGCCAAGCTCTAATGACGCTTGATACATTGAATCAAAATTATAGACGGCATCATCCACAAAAATAATCTTTTTAATTGTAGATAAGCCTTTACTTTGGCGATATAAACTAAAGACTTTAAACCAATCATTAAAGACCACTCCTTTAGCGTTTAAATCATGACAAAAAACAATACCGGAGGCAAATAATGCGGGTGTTTCTATCGTTGCCTCCCCCCACCTAATAGGACATATTTGCTTGTTAATCGTTTGGTAGCATAGCTTTTCCGGAATAGCAGCAGCGACTTGATACTTCCGTCTAAATTTAAAACCCGGGAGAGAATCAAAGGCCAATCCATGACGCGCCAATTGTGGCAAGGTCACTGCTCTCATGCGCGGTAGACGCGCTGTCAGCCCAATAATAGAAACCTGTTGTGTCCGTGCAATTTTTATAAAGTCCCCAATTTTTTCATCCGTCAGTTTTGTTTGAACCAAGCTTTGGGCCTGAATCCATCGATCATGAACAGCTAATTTCGCCTCAATTTCATTTTTTTGGCCATCCGCCATTGCTTGATCAACTAAATAGCTCAAATACTCAACTGTACCATAATCAGTAGTTGATGATAAAACTGTGTTATCAATATCCAACAAGACAAGGGTTGAAGCATCAAGACTCACAGCCTTTTCAATTTCAGAAAAAGTTTTAATTTGCTTAAAAGAGGGGCAACCGCCTATTAAACTGTTTGTCACAGACATCCATCAAATCCGATCAGTGAAAGAAATTAAAATTGATTTTTTATTCTTCTTGTGTGACCGGCATACTAGAGAATATTTCACCCAAAGTAAACTTGATTTATCTCCTGCATTTATATCTACTGTAAAATTTGCTATAATTATTTTAATGCATGCTATAGCCCAAAGGATTTACCAGAGTGATAGGCACATTAAAGCAAATGTTATACTCACAGCGCTTGAAAAAGCCGATTTCTCCAAGTGTTTTGGGCATACTTGTCGGATTTTTATTGATTTCCACTCCCTGTTGGGCGATTCCTGACTTTAAAGTCGGTTCGGTGATTATTGATGAGGAAATTAATAGCGCCCTTACCAACTGGATTGAACAGCTCTTCAAAGTTGCCGGTCTCAAACAATATCAGCCCCACATTTATTTGGTAGTTAATCCTGAATTAAATGCCGCTGCGTCCACGGGTGGGCAAATTTTGATTCATACCGGTTTAATCCAATCCTGTGATACTGCAGCGGAGCTTTTAGGGGTTCTTGCGCACGAAGTTGGTCACATTGCTGGTGGCCATATTGCCCGCATGGATCAAGCCGCGCAAGGGGCTATGTTACCTGCCGCCGCTGCTCTTCTTTTAGGCGGTGCCGCTGCTCTTGCCACCGGCAATCCAGCTCCCCTCATTGCCGGTCTTAGCAGTGGTGAACATCTCTTTAATCGGGGCATGTTAAAATTCACCCGCACGCAAGAATCATCCGCTGATCAAGCAGCAATGGCTTATCTAGATCGTCTTGGGTGGGGATCCCAAGGGTTACTTGACTTCTTTCAAGTTATAGAAAAACGCACCCAAATGATTTCAAGAGGGATTGACCCCTATTCCGTCACCCACCCTCTCACAACTGATCGTATTAAAAGCGTTGAAGAACATATGCATGCCAGATCTAACGCCGGTATGATTCCACCCCCTATTGAAGCCGAATTCCAACGGATTCGTGCCAAAGTGATTGGTTTTTTTGAATCGCCTCAAAAAATTTTAAATAACTCTGCCGACATTTTGAAACATTTCTCAGAAGACGATCGTACTTACGCCAAAGCAATTGCACTCTATCGTATAGGTAAAATGCCAGAAGCCATTGCCCGACTTGAGTCGCTGATTGATACACGGCCGAATGATCCCTATCTCTATGAACTTAAAGGGCAAATCCAGTTTGATGCTGGCAAGCATCTAGAGGCAATTAAATCGCTGGAAATGGCTGTGCAAAAGCGGCCAAACGCTCGCTATATCAAGATTATTTTGGCTCATGCCTTGCTGGAAAGCAAGCAAGCCGATGCTCCTAATCAAGCAAAAAAGCTCCTTATTCCCGTGACACAGCAAGATCCAGACAACCCTTTTGCCTGGCGGCTTCTAGCCATTGCCCATGGCAAACTAAATGAAGAAGGACAAGCATCTCTCGCCCTTGCTGAAGAAGCCCTTGCGAAAGGCGATGATAAAATGGCAAAAACTCACGCGAGTCGTGCCAAAGCAGCCTTAAAATCGGGCCCTGGTTTTACGCGCGCAAATGATATTTTATTTAGCCAAAAATAGGCTCGTTCATCTGAGATCAAGACAGCCTCAGATACAAAGCAGAAACCGGTATCGTTATAGGTTGTTAGGGATATCCATGACGATCTTGCCTCGGCTCTCAGACGCGCGTCTAAGCAGATTTTCCTTTCGTTGCTTTGCTAAAAAACTTTTTTCAAATTATCGGCAAAGTTGTCAATTTTGCTAAATTCTGTTGAAGTTAGCGCGCCACTAAAAGCTGTATCTGAAATGAGGAAATTGAACATTTCTTTATATTTTGACTCATCCATCAATTGCCGGTAGGTCTCTTTCAAGTCATTCAATTTATCTTTGTTGTTACTGAGAGCATAGCAAAGAGCAAGGTTAAAAATGCATTTACTACGATTTTCCTTATCGGTTTCAGGGAATAACTCAAATGCATTTTGGTATTTAGTGGCTGACTCAACCCAATTTTGCTTGGTAAAATAAAGTTCGCCCTTCTTTTCAATTTGAAGTGGTGTCTCCCCAAGGGAACTGATCGCTGCATCAATCTGCCCGTTTTGCTTCAAAGCTTCAGCCTTTAGCAAAGCCACATCATCAATAATATCTTTAGAAGGATCCTTAATCCCACCCAACGTCCTTAAACACTCTTGAGGATCTTTTGCCAGCAATTCTATAGCCGCAATCTTGTATAAAAACAGCTTCTTACGGTCAGGACTGACTGTTTTATCTTGGAGCTTTTTATCAAGATACTTTTTCAAAATATCCAAAGCATCTTGATACAAATCAAGTTTAACAAGTTCTCCTGTTGCTTTTAGGATAATGTGATCACCTTGTTCATTGTTAGGCGCAAGATCCCCATACTCTTGAAAAATAGATAAAGATTCCATGAGAGAAGGGGCCGGTTTCTTGTCAAAAAAATCGAGAAGATTTTTTTGCATGAGCTCAGGAAGTTTATCACGATGGGCTTGTTCGGGAAAATATTTAATCAAGCTGCGTAAAACCGGTAATGCCTTGGCATACTGCTTTTGCTCTTCTAATTGCTTAACATAATGCTTAGAAATGTAATATTCGAGGAAATCACCGCGCCAGCTAAAACGCAGTCGATTGAGAGTTGCCAGTATCTCTTCCGGTTTAACTGTTTTTTCCTGTTCCTCAACTTTTAATAATTCAAAAGCAGCCAAGGTGGCAACACGCTGCGACACTAGGTTTTGGGATAAAGCCTTTAATTGTTTAATTGCCCTGTTTTTTTGCTTATCATTTAGCATGATAATAGCCTGTGCTAACTTAAATAGTTGTTGGCCAAAAATATCATCTGGATAAAATTTCTTATCCGAAAACGTCTCAAGCACAGTATTATCTTTATGCAATACAGCTGTCTGTAAAATCAATCCTTGAACCCGTGCTTGTAAAGCGGTAGGTAACAATTGGAAATGAGCTTTATAGTTTATCAAATTATGCAAACTATCAGTGTCGATAAATTCATTTTTGGAAGCTGCAGCTAGGCGATACCAAAACTTTGGTTCGGGATCATAAGACAAAACATCTAAAAGCTCTACGGCTTTAGAACTCCGATTAACAAGGAGCTGTGTAAGGCCATCAAGAGCTCTAAAGGTTGGCATTAAAACAATGTCAGGATAGCTTTCATGCAACAAATTCACCAAATTTAATGCTTCTGGCACCTTACCTAAACCTAAGTATTGCCAAATCAATTCAATGTTTTTCTGCAAAACTTGATTGCTGGCATGACTTGTCAACCGATTCAGCGCAATAATACGGTCTGGCGCTTTTTGTGAACTAAATTCGCCAAAAATAGACTGAGCAGTTATTCCTGATTCTATCGGAAATCGAGGAGATACGGACAATCCATTTTCCAAACTAATCGATACTTTCCGGCGATGATAATCGATCTCTAAATCCTCACTGATTTTATCAATTGCGACACCCATTTCTGAAGGCAGCAAAGTAAATTCTGGATAGCTATATTCATTTATTGCACGGAACGGCTTTTCTGATGTCAGTACCCAAAAGCTATGGTGAGTTGCTGGGTCCTCAAACTCCACTACATTCCCAGAAAATCGGACGCGAATGCAATAAGGATCTTGAGGTTTTTGAGGTAATTGAATTAGGTCATTACAATTGATTGTCTGATACTTATGCTGGAAGTCAATGGAGACTCCTTTTGATGTTTGTGTCACCGTTGGCGTCTGTCGGGATTTAAAAACAATTTTGAGAATGGCTTCACCAGTCTCAGATTTTAAAGAGTCGATCCCCACTAAACCAGGAATCATATTTACATCAAATGAGGGAATGTCAATATCCGTCACTCCCCCTAAAACGAGATACCAAATGCTGCCTTGGGCAAAAACAGCAACACTCCCAATTTCCTTGTCAGGAGTTATATCAACAGCTAAGCTTCTGTGTTTTTTACTAAGCTCAACCTTTGCTAGTTGGCGAGGCAGGGGCGCCAGATCAACTGATTTTGCTGACCCTTTTGGCTGTAAAACATTTAAATCTTTCAACTGCGCTTTGATTTTCTCTTCAATATTATCCTTTGCAGTTGCTGCGGTTACATTGAGTTCAGCGGCGCCCACCTTCGCTTTTTTAGTCGGTTTTTCACGCTTTTTGTCCGGCGTAGAAGACGTTGACTTGGATTCAGCTTGTGGTTTTGCCCCTGCCTGTGATAGTGGATATAAAATGAGTCCAAAATAAATTAAGCATTGTAAAATCTTTGAAAAGATCATAAGTCATTTACCAAACTGTTGAGTTATAAAAATTATCTGCCAAGATGTCGAGAACTTCAATCAATTTAGTATATAAAAAATTTTCTGAATCCCTACAGCAATTTTTTCCTTTTGAAAACGAACCCATAATTGTTGTCGCAACGTCAGGAGGGTCAGATAGTTTGGCTTTGTGCCTCCTAATGAATCAATGGATTACACAAAAATCCGGCAAATTAATTTCATTAACAGTTGATCATGGATTACGCCCCGACTCGACTGAAGAAGCATTAAAGGTTAATGACTGGTTAACAAAACAGGGAATTGAGCATCATATCCTTACCTGGAGTAGTGAAAAACCCGCAACGGATATCCAAAATAAGGCAAGAATTGCGCGCTACCATCTTCTTGAACGCTGGTGTGCTGAGCGTCAAATCCTTCATTTAGCCCTCGGTCATCACGCCGATGACCAAGCTGAAACGGTGCTACAGCGCCTCCTTCATGGCTCAGGCCCTATCGGCCTACAAGGCATACAAGCATGCAGTTACCGTCCTTTTGGGCGGATTCTACGCCCGTTATTAGGCTTTTCCAAACAAGAACTTCTCGATTACTTAAGGACTCAAAACCAGCCATGGGTGACTGACCCCAGCAACCTCAACCAAAAGTTTGAGCGCATCAAAGTACGTGGTATTCTCCCTCGCCTCGAAAATATGACAACTACCCCTTTTCCGTTCAATCAAACTGCGGAGAAATGCCAAGAGTTTGCCACTATCTCAACCGAGGTCATGACGGAATTTTTCACGGAATTTGTTCATCTCTCCCCTTTTGGCTATCTCAAAATCGATCGATATGCCTTTTTGCAACAGCTCCCCGCCTTACAAACTCTTGTGTTATCACACTGCCTGCAAGCCATTGGCAGTCACCCATATCCTTTTTCTAGCAAGCAACTAAGCGGAGTCATAACAAAAATCCATCCTCAACAAAACACGACAATGGGGGGATGCTTAATTGTCTTAAAATCTCGGGAAATTTGGATTGTACGGGAGCCCCGTAATCTTCCCTCCTCTGTCAAAATTAAGGAGCGTGAGGTTTACTGGGACAATCGCTTCTTATTAAAAGCCCCAGAAGAGTTGATAGGCGCCCACATTGTCCCTCACGATCCTCATCTTGCAGCAGTGCCAAGTTATGTGCGACGCACTTTGCCATTGATTATAAAACAAAACGGCGATTACATTTCATTTGATAACAAAACCGAGGGCATTTCATGGCAATTACGGCTCAAAAATAAGCTTCTACCTTAGGTTCTCTCCGTCTTAATTTCCTTAAAGATGATTTTCAGAGATTTTTATCCGAAAATAAGGCCAAATTTTAATGGAACAAGGAAATTAGAGTGAGATATCCTAGATAAATAGGGTTCCAAGCAAAGCTCAAGTATGCTAAGATTACACTAAAAGATAAGATCGCCGTAGCAGTTAAGGATCAAAAGTGAATAATTCAAATCGTAATTTCCTTATTTGGGGGTTAATCGCCATCGTTCTGTTTGGCGTTTTTCAAATGTTACCTGGTGCCTCCACGAAAGCGCCTGGGACATCCATCGTCTTTTCTGACTTTATTAAAAATGTTGATGAGCATAAAGTTAAGGAAATTTTGATTCGCGGCAATAACATTTCTGGTGCCATGAGTGATGGCCAGTCTTTCATCACTTATGCACCTTTTGACCCGAATTTGGTGACTCGTTTGATCGATAAAGGTGTTAAAATTAAAGCAGCACCGCAAGAAGAGGAACTTCCTTCTTTCTTGCATTTATTCCTTTCTTGGCTGCCAATTTTATTGCTGATTGGCTTTTCGATTTTTTCCTTACGCCAGATTCAATCCGGCGGCAATCGTGCCATGGGCTTTGGGAAATCACGGGCACGTCTTATTGGTGAAAAAGGGGGCAAAATCACCTTTGACGATGTCGCTGGTATTGACGAAGCCAAACATGAATTGGAAGAAATTGTCGACTTTTTAAAAGATCCCCAAAAATTCCAACGGTTGGGAGGTCGCATCCCACGCGGTGTCTTGCTCGTGGGCCCTCCTGGAACAGGAAAAACTTTACTTGCTCGAGCTATTGCTGGGGAAGCAAATGTGCCATTCTTTAGCATTTCTGGCTCTGACTTCGTTGAGATGTTTGTTGGTGTGGGTGCAAGCCGCGTCCGAGATATGTTTGAACAAGCCAAAAAGAATGCGCCGTGCATTGTCTTCATTGATGAAATTGACGCAGTGGGACGTCACCGTGGTGCTGGTCTTGGTGGTGGTAACGATGAACGGGAACAAACTTTAAACCAACTTTTGGTTGAGATGGACGGATTTGAAGAAAATGAAGGTGTCATTATTGTTGCCGCAACCAACCGCCCCGATGTACTTGACCCTGCCTTGTTACGCCCAGGTCGTTTTGACCGTCAAGTTGTTGTACCAAACCCTGACATTAATGGACGTGAGAAAATTTTAGCCGTTCACATGCGTCGTGTTCCTTTGGCTCAAGGCGTTGACATCCGTGTTATTGCCAGAGGCACTCCCGGCTTTTCAGGAGCAGATCTGATGAACCTTGTCAATGAAGCCGCTCTTATGGCGGCACGTCGTGGCAAACTTGCTGTCACCATGTCTGATTTTGAACAAGCCAAAGACAAAGTCATGATGGGGGCAGAACGCCGCACTCTTGCGATGACCGAAGAGGAAAAACGTCTAACCGCCTATCACGAATCTGGTCATGCGCTCGTTGCCTATTATTCGCCTGATTCCGACCCTATCCACAAAGCCACCATCATCCCCCGTGGCAGAGCCTTAGGCATGGTGATGCGTCTGCCAGAAGGAGATCGGATTTCCATGTCACGTGATAAATTACTGGCTGATCTTCGAGTTGCTATGGGGGGGCGTATCGCTGAAGAATTAATTTTTGGCACCGGAAAAATCACCACAGGAGCGTCTTCTGACATTAAAATGGCCACTGACATTGCCAGACGTATGATTACTGAGTGGGGAATGAGTGAACGTCTTGGTTTTCAAAGCTATGGCGATCAACAACAAGAGGTCTTTATCGGTCAGGCCTTAACACAGCGCAAACAAATATCTGAAAGCACAGCCCAACTTATTGATACAGAAGTATTGAGCATTCTTGATTCTTGCTACAAAGAAGCCTATGAGATGCTTACGAACAAACTTGATAAACTCCATTTGCTGGCTGGTACTCTGCTTGATTGTGAAACCTTGAGTGGAGATGAAATTAAGGTTTTGTTAGAAGAAGGAACTGCTCCAAAACCCACAAACTCTGAAAAAACAACAACCCCAACGACACCTTTCATTCCTGAAACGTCGATTGATGCATAAGTTTTAGGTTATTTTAATGTTATCTACTCGACAACTTTTTGGTACAGATGGTATCCGAGGGCTTGCCAATAAAGCCCCAATCACGCCTGAGATGATGTTACAGGTCGCAATGGCGGTAGCTGCAAAGTTTTGTGACAAAAATCACAGACATACAGCCATTATCGGCAAAGACACACGTTTATCCGGCTACATGATTGAAACATCGCTCACTGCTGGCTTTGTGGCTATGGGCATGGATGTATCCTTATTAGGCCCCATCCCAACCCCCAGCGTGGCTATGCTTACCCGCTCGATGCGCGCTGATTTAGGCGTGATGATTTCTGCTTCGCACAACCTCTTTGAAGATAATGGAGTTAAGTTTTTTGGGCCTGATGGTTATAAGCTTTCTGACGCGACAGAATTCGAAATAGAGGCTATCCTTAATAAAGGTCAGTACGATGTAGCCCTTCCCCATGATATTGGTAAAGTTCGTCGTCTGGACGATGCAGGCGGCAGATATGTAGAGTTTGTCAAAAGCACTTTGCCACGCCAACTGCGTCTAGATGGCATTAAAATTGTCATTGACTGCGCAAATGGAGCTGCCTACAAAGTGGCACCCCAAATTTTATGGGAACTTGGGGCAACCTTAATACACATTGGTACCCAACCAGACGGAACTAACATCAATGCTGGGTGCGGCGCCACATCTCCCAAATTGATGGCCGAAACCGTTGTGAAATCTAAAGCTCATTTGGGCATTTCACTCGATGGCGATGCCGATCGTTTGATTATGGCAGATGAAAAAGGTACTATCGTCTCGGGCGACCATCTCATGGCGATTTTGGCCAAATCCATGCATGAACAAGGGCTCTTGACTCATAATACTGTGGTGGCGACTCAAATGTCAAATTTAGGTTTTGAGCGCTTTTTGAAAGGTCGTGGCATTAATCTTATCCGTACAGATGTTGGAGATCGATATGTTATAGAAGCCATGCAGCAACATGGCTATACCCTTGGCGGTGAACAATCTGGCCACCTCATTCTCTCAGACTACAGCTCCACAGGGGATGGATTGCTCTCAGCTTTACAAATTTTGCGTATTTTTATTGAGCGCCAAAAACCTTTTAGTGAGCTTGCCACGGTTTTTAGCTCTGTTCCTCAATTATTGCGCAACGTCCGGGTAAGTGAGCGTGAGCTTTTAAACCAAACCACAATTGTCAATGCCATTGAGGTGGCAAAACAAAAACTTGAGACCAATCAAGGACGGTTGTTGGTACGTTTTTCGGGTACTGAGCCGCTTTTACGTCTGATGGGGGAAGCGGACGACCTAGCTGCTCTAACAAAAATTATTGATGATTTGGAACAAGTTATTGTGAAAGCTTCGTAAAAGAAGGCAAAAGTTAGCGCATCCATTTACCATCATTATTGGCGTTTTAAAAGACCCAAGCATATATAGTGAATCCAACCTCAGGACTTCTGACTTCCCATCTGCGGGTGTCATGTCTCTATCTGGAATAGTCTATTTCAAGGAGACCAATTGTAGTTGGAAAGCTGATATTTTAATATGACCTACTTTTTAAGGGCTTAGATGCGCAGAGCCTAGGATGGCAACCTGGGAATCTGCTAAAAATTATACCGCACCGCTACGGATATAACTGGATAAGTCTTAATCCACCAAGTATCGTTGACGACTTCTTCAGCGCCTTGTTTAAGCTTAACCATACCGGCAGGATTGTATTGGATTGGACCCGTCGCAGAGATTTTTGCTTTGGTATTCCCTTGCACATAAGCACCGACATCTAAACTCAAAGAAAAATTACTGCCAAATAGATTGCGCGAATCATACCCAGCCCCGAAATAGGGCGTAAATCGTCTAAAGTGGTAACAAGCCTTAAGAATACCAATGGTAGTACCAGGCACAACATTTCCATTAAAAGGAACTTCAGAAATACCTGAAAAGTCCCGATTCAAAACGAGTTTGCTCCGGTTATAGCCACCCCCAATGCTAAGCTTAAAACCAGCGTCATTTAATAGATACCAGTCAGCAATTAAGTTATAGGTTTGGGGTTTAATCTCAACATCATGATAGCTTATCCCCCCAAATTCAAAGGTTTCCCGATTATGAATAAACCCCCCGGCCTGAAATCTCAAACCAAATGTTTTATTAAATCGATATCCCACTTCTCCTTGAACCCCAAGTGTGCCAATTCTTGCACCAATGTTCCATTTAGTTGAGTTTTGCCCGTTGCCAGATGCCATCACCCCTGACGCTGTCATTAAAAAAGATAAGGCAAAGAATAATTGACAGTGATGCATTTATTTTCTCATTTTTAGTGAAGCTAGTGACGCATTTATAAACCACTTAAAATCTCTTTTTCAATAATTTTAAATAAATAAAATTAAATTTAAGTGAAAGAGTAGATGCTCTATGATGGAAATATTCACAAAGGATATCTCGTTATTATGACCCCTCTCTCCACCCTTTTTCTAGACCATTACCAAGAACAAGCAAAATTATTGCATTGGCATGCGGATCAGGAGCAACAACTAACCTTAAAAAAAATTGCAGTCGTGTATCAGAATCGCCTGGAAAAACAGTCTCAGTGGTTTTTTACCCGATTATGGGGGCGGCGCAAATTCACTGCTACAGGAATCTATCTGTATGGTCCTGTCGGTCGAGGTAAAACAGTGTTGATGGATATTGCCGCCAGTACACTACCCTCAGCCCGCAAGATTCGCTGGCATTTTACTGAATTCATGCAAAAAATACATGCGCTCAATGCCAACTTTGCCCAAAAGGTCGACCGAAAAAGCAATAAATCGCAACCTATTGAACAAACAATTACTTATTTAAAACAACATTACGATTATCTGTTTTTAGACGAACTGGAAGTCACTGAAATTGCCGATGCCATGATTCTCGGTCGTTTGTTTAAAGGGTTAACTGAAGCGGGCGTGATTATTTTTCTCACCTCCAATATTCCGCCTGAAAGGCTCTACCAAGGCGGTCTTCATTATGATCGCTTTTACCCTTTTGTCAGTTATATTGGCTCTACCTTTCAGGTATTTAAGCTCAATAATGATGAGAAGGTTGATTTTCGCACCGTCGACAAAGCTAGATCCCATGGTTCTTTAAATCTTGAAACACTCAAGCAAACATTTGCCGACATTGCGGAGATAGAGGGCTATCACCCTGCTCAATTTACCATCAATCAGCGAGTATTAAAATTGCCTTATGCCACGAAAACCGCTGTTTGGCTAGATTTTGATGAGTTTGGCGAAAAAGCTTATGGCTCTGCGGATTACCAATTAATTGCTCAAACGTACAGACAGGTTTTTCTTGTGAACGTGCCCCAATTTGATAAAGAGAGGCGCAACCCAGCCCGACGTTTCATCACGCTCGTTGATTGCCTTTATGATAATCAAGTAACCCTTTATCTCCAAGCAGCAACGACTCCCGAAAAACTCTTTAGTTCAGATATGGAACCGCCACTTCCCTCGGGGCGTACTGTTTCCCGTTTGATTGAAATGAGTTAGGCACTTGCTAATATCAAAATATTTTTCTAAAATTTTTTCATTACCTTACCTTTATAATATAGGCGCCCCGTATGTCTCCAAGTAGTCTCCCTCTCAATCTCCAAAACTATACTCAATTAACTGCCGAAATTCTTACTCAATTGGGCGTCAAACCATCAACTTTTACCTCTGGTGATTTAAAAGTAAGCACACCGATTTCAGGTGAGGTGATTGGACGGGTTGCTATCAACTCTATAAAAGAGGTGGATCAGGCGATCGATCACGCCCAGGAAGCTTTTCTTAATTGGCGCAGCGTGCCTGCCCCCAAACGCGGGGAATTAATCCGTTTATTTGGGGAAGAATTACGTCAACATAAGCATGCATTAGGGGCCTTGGTAACCCTTGAATGTGGTAAAATTCTGCAAGAAGGGTTAGGCGAAATCCAAGAGATGATTGATATTTGTGACTTTGCGGTTGGTCTGTCACGTCAACTTTATGGTTTAGTTATTGCTTCTGAGCGCCCCCAACATCGAATGATGGAAACGTGGCATCCTTTAGGTGTTGTTGGGCTTATCACCCCGTTTAACTTTCCCGCTGCAGTCTGGGCCTGGAATTTCGCATTAGCCATCATTTGCGGTAATAGCACTGTTTGGAAACCTTCTGAAAAAACCCCTTTGATTGCCCTTGCTTGTGAACATTTATTTGAGGTGGCTTGCGAAAAATTTGGTCAAGCTCCTGAAAATTTATCGGTAATGATTCAAGGTGGACATGATGTTGCTAATTGCCTGATTGATTCACCCAAAATTGCCTTAGTCAGCGCCACTGGTAGCACAGAAATGGGCCGTCATGTGGGACAACGCGTCGCCAAAAGATTTGGCAAGTCACTCCTTGAACTTGGCGGTAATAATGCGATGATTGTCACCCCTTCTGCTGATTTAGATTTGGCCTTACGTGCTATTACCTTCAGCGCTGTGGGCACCGCTGGCCAACGCTGTACGACGCTGCGCCGCTTAATTGTCCACAAAAGCTTGAAAGAGACGCTCTTAGCTAAGCTTAAAAAGGTTTACGAAACCATTCATATTGGCAATCCACTTGAATCACGCACTCTCTGCGGCCCCCTGATTGATAAAGCTTCTTTTGAACGGATGCAACAAAGTTTACAACAAGCAACCGCCGAAGGAGGAAATGTTTTTGGGGGAAGCAGAACCCATGAAATCACCTATCCAGATGCCTATTATGTGCATCCCGCTTTGGTGGAGATGCCAACCCACTCTGACATTGTGTGCTTTGAAACTTTTGCACCGATTTTATATGTTATCACCTATGACACATTGGAAGGAGCCATCGCGCTTAACAACGCGGTGCCTCAAGGGCTTTCCTCTTGTATTTTTACGCAACAACTCCAAGAGGCGGAAACCTTCCTTTCTGCTTGTGGCAGTGATTGCGGCATTGCCAATGTCAACATCGGGCCTAGTGGTGCTGAAATTGGGGGGGCTTTCGGGGGAGATAAAGAGACGGGAGGCGGTCGCGAATCAGGAACAGATTCCTGGCACAACTATATGCGGCGCGCCACCAATACTGTTAACTACTCAGCCGATTTACCTTTGGCTCAAGGCATTCAATTTGATCTCTAGTAAGTACATTTCGCACCTCACCCGGGCCTATCTCAGCAGAAAATTGTCCAGGGAAAAACCTTTAATAAAAGGCTCGACGTTTTCTGCTGGGAGGGGGTGGGAGAAAAGAAATCCTTGAATTTCGTCGCAATCAGTCTTTTCCAAAAACCCGAATTGACGATACTCTTCTACCCCTTCACACACGGAGCGGATATTCAGTTTTTGGCAAAGCGCCAGAATTGCTTTGACGATATTGACTTGCTTAGGTGAATTGATAAATAAGAAGGACCGATCAATCTTAATTTTATCTACTGGAAAATTACTTAAATATTGGAGCGATGAATAGCCCACCCCAAAATCATCTAGGACAACCTGATAACCATGGTGCTTAATTCTATGAATTACCTCAATCACTTCTAAGCTTTGCTCTAGTGCTTGTTCTTCGGTAATTTCAAGTTCTACTGACTCAATCGGGATTTCATATTTTTGACATAAAGCATTCATTATTTCAGCAAAATTTTCCGATAGTAAATGCTCCACGGGAATATTAAGAGCCACCTTGATCCCGTAGAATAGCCATGCTTTAACTTGAGCAAAAGCCTTATTAATCACAAGCTCATTCAATGCAATGAGAAGATTTGCTTCTTCTGCAAGGTTTAAAAATTCATAGGGTAAAAGCAATCCAAGAGTGGGGTGATGCCATCGTACCAGAACCTCAACCCCAGCGACCCGATTTTGCTTAATATTAATAATTGGCTGAAACAAAATCTCAAATTCATCCTCTTGAATTGCTTTTTTTAATTCTGATTCTAACATTAAATTGCGTATTTTTTTATTTGCGATATATGTATTGTAAAAAGCAATGTGGATTTTCTGTTGAGGACTCGTCATTCTAACAGCATTTTGGGCATGATTTATCAATTCCATCGCTGATGTCACAATACTCTCGGAAAATGCCACGCCGATGGAAATAGAAATGATTAATTCATCTCCATAAATTTTATAAATTTCAGTTAATTTTTCATTCAGCGCAAGGAGCTGCTTTTCACAAATTTTGTGATCGCTTATGCCTGGAATAATGATACCAAAACGACCTTGACCCCAAAACCCAAGAATCCACCCCTCAGCCATATATTGTTGCAGTCGCTCTTTAACATCATTCATCAAATGGGCTGTGATATAGTCAGCTACTCCTCCCCTAACAGACATCACCCCCTCAATACTGATACAAACAAGAGCTGTATTAGATCGGTGGATATATCCCATCGACAAAATCTGGCTAAGCTTTTCTTCAAAATGGACTACCTCTGAAATAACACTTGTTTCCGTTAGATCAAAAATGGAGGTTGTTTCCTGCTCGTGATCTAATTGTAACTGATCAAAAAGATGATTTTCGAAAAAGCACTTAAGCCATCTCTCATAAATGATATTGCGAATTAAAGTAGTCGTTTCTCCAGAATTAAAAGGGGTTTTAATAAAGAGAACGCGGCTATCAAGACCTAAAAATTTGACCACTTCACGCCAACTTTGGGGTGAAACTGAAGCAATAATAGTAAACAGCTCAGGATCAAGTTTTTGTATTTGCTTGATTTGTTGTAAATTATGCAAATTAAATTGGTTGATTTCCGCGAGTAATAACTGATATTTGATCCGGCCTAAAGCGTTTTTTTGAATCAATTTTTCGGCAGCCCCTATATCAAATACGGAATCAATGTGAATGGTAGGCCGCGTTAATAAAGCCGCATCAAAATTTGCAAGAGTGAGACTCGATAGAATTTCTCGCAAATGTAAATGGGATGCTTGGTTTTCGCTAGTTATAATAATTTTTAGTTTATCAAACACAAGAATCCAGCCTATCTATCCCAAAATACGGTATACCTTCAGTATAAAACTTAAAATGTTAATAAAAGTCTAATTGCTCTTTGGATAAAACCACTTTATTATCCGGTTACAGAAAAAGAAATAATAATGGAAATAAGAGTGTCTAAAGTTCATTACCCTGAAAATCCTTTTGATTTATTTAATGAATGGTTCCATGAAGCAGCTTCTGAGGAAACAAATGACCCAAATGCAATGTCATTAGCAACAGTGTCTGCTTCTGGTGTTCCCTCGGTTCGTATGGTTTTGTTAAAAGGTCTCACCGACGAGCAATTTGTTTTTTATACGAATCTTAACAGTCGTAAAGCCAAAGAAATCCAGCAAAACCCTAATATTGGTTTATGTTTTTATTGGAAGTCGTTACATAAACAAGTGCGGATTGAAGGGGTATGCGAACAAGTTTCCAGGGAAGAAGCTGATTCCTATTTCGCGACGCGCCCTGTAGGATCACAAATTGGGGCATGGGCGTCGCAGCAATCTGAACCATTAGAGAATCGCGCAGTGCTTGAAGAATCTCTGGCTAAGTATGCCCTTGAATTTGGCGATAATCCAGTGCCTCGACCCATTCACTGGTCAGGATTTAAAGTCAAACCTACTTTAATTGAATTTTGGCAAGAACAACCCTTCCGTTTGCACGATCGTATCGTCTATACTCTAACTAATGACAGCTGGAAGCATAAGCGGCTTTACCCTTAATGCAACAAAAACATCTCTTACAACTCGCCGCTATCTCGGCCATTTTAACGGCAACAGTTTTAATTGTTGCCAAATTTATTGCATGGACTCAGACTGGATCATTGAGCCTTCAAGCTTCACTTATTGATTCTTTATTAGATATTGTTGCCTCCATCATTAATTTCTTCGTTATCCGGCAAGCCCTCAAACCAGCGGATGAAGAGCACCGTTTTGGTCATGGCAAAGCAGAAGCGTTGGGGGGACTCGCCCAAACGGCCTTTATCGCAGGGTCTGCCATCTGGTTGTTTATTGAAGCGGCGAATCATCTTATTCGCCCCCAGCCCTTAGGCGATATTGCAATCGGTAATTCAATTATGGTTTTAGCAATCGTGCTGACCACTGCTTTAATTATTTTGCAACGTTATGTCATCAAGCGAACCAACTCCCTGGCCATTGCTGCCGATTCACTCCACTATCAAACTGACCTTTTAAGTTGTGTGGCTATTTTAGCAGGCCTTAACATCACCTCTTATTTTGAAGTGGTTTGGCTTGATAGTTTAATTGGCATTGCCATTGGCATTTATATTTTAGCGACTTCCTATCGGATCGGTGTTCGCGCCCTCAATATTTTGATGGATCATGAACTTTCTGATGATTTACGCCAGAAAGTTCTTGATATTGCCCGGGCAAATCCATATGTCAAAGGAGTACACGATTTGCGCACCCGGTCTTCCGGCAACAAAATATTCATACAACTGCACGTGGAAATGGACAAAGACTTAAGCTTGCAAACAGCCCATGATGAAGGATTGAAAATTTCAGTCAATATTCATTACGCTCTTCCTGAGGCAGATGTCATGATTCACCACGACCCAATATAGATACATACGATTAACACCATGCGACCATCAGCACGAATCCAAGCCGCCATTGAGGTAATTGACACTGTTTTAACAGAAGAATCTATCCCCGCTGACACAATTCTCACTCATTACTTCCGCAATCGCCGTTACATCGGATCTCAAGATCGCAAGAACATTGCCGAGCTTGTTTATCAAACGTTACGCCACAAAATAATTCTTGACGCTCTTTGGCAGCACATCCCCCCTAAAAGACCTACGACCAGTGGACGTACATTAATGATCACTGGCCTTAGCTATTTACAACAGCTCGATATAGAGTCAATAGCCGCTCTTTTTTCTGGGGATGCCTATGGTCCCCCTTTCCTGACAGAGCAAGAGCAAACTTGTCTTGAAAAGCTAAAAACAATTTCGGTGGCACAGCTCACTGAAGCAGAACAACATAATATCCAAGGGTGGCAACTGGAAGAGCTTAAAGCCGATTATGGGGATGACATGTTGAGCTTACTCACCGCCCTTAATCAACAAGCGCCTTTTGATTTACGCGTGAATAGTTTAAGCACCACCCGTCTAACAGTTCAAAAGCGGCTTGAGCAAGAGGAAATTACAGCGCATCCTGGCCAATATTCACCCACCGCCTTACGATTGACGGATCGCCGCCCATTGGGGAAACATCCGCTTTGGATAGATGGTAGCATTGAAGTGCAAGATGAAGGCTCTCAGCTAATCGCCCATTTGGTTGCCGCCAAACCTGGTCAATCTGTCTGGGACTACTGTGCCGGCGCAGGTGGCAAAACACTCGCCATTGCTGCCTTGATGCTGAATCAGGGGAGACTTATTGCAACCGATGTGGTTGATTGGCGTCTGCAGAGATCTCGCGAACGCTTTAAACGGGCTGGCGTTCATAATGTTGAATGCCATGTGTTAAATGAGACAACCACCAAATGGGTAAAGCGCGGACATGGTAAATTTGACCGTGTCTTAATTGATGTCCCTTGCTCTGGCAGTGGCACCTGGCGCCGTAATCCGGACTTAAAATGGCGACTGCAGGAATCGGGATTCCATGAGCTTCTAGCTATCCAAGCCAGTATTCTAGAAAAAGCGGCCAAACTTGTGAAACCCGGGGGACGGCTGGTTTATTCCACATGTTCGTTGTTTCGTTCAGAAAATCAAAGTCAAATTGACAAGTTTTTAGCGCAACATCCAGAATTTTCTCTGCTGCCAATCACCACGGTTTGGCAAGAGGTATTGCCTGGTCCCTGCCCGACGATAGAAACCACGTTGCAGCTTCGTCCTGACCAACATCATGTCGATGGTTTCTTTGTTTGTGTTATGGAACGCCAAAGGAATTAAGAAACAAAGAAAATCAAGGATTGCCAGGCAATCCTTTAATTTTTTATACCTTCTGTATTGTGACTGGAGAAAAACCTTATATAGTGGATAGAGTTCAACAGGATACATTTTACAGCGCAGTTTTGGAGGAGATTTTAAAGCTTAAAAACTACGAATAGTTGGCTCTCTTTAAGGTTTTTAAGGCGGCAAAAGCACGCCTAAAATTAGATTTAATTCACTATACTTTCACTCTGGTAGCACATTCCGCAAACGTGGCCCCCTAATGACAGCAGAGACTTGAATCGCAAGGCCGGCCTCAGAAACCTCTACAAATGTCCCACAAAATGTGCCGGGCCCTGTGGCTGGTGTCAGTCGCTCACCTGGAGTTTTTTTGGTAAAACGATGTAAAGGGGCTGATTTCTCCATGCCAATCACTGAATTATAGTCGCCGCACATCCCTGCATCGGTTTGATAGGCAGTGCCACCAGGGAGAATTTGGGCATCCCCCGTGGGGACATGAGAATGACTGCCGACAACTAGGCTTGCCCGACCATCACAAAAGTGACCCATAGTCATCTTTTCAGAACTTGCCTCCCCGTGAAAATCGAGAACTGTGGCCGTCACAGCTGTCTTTAAAGGATACTGTTTTAACACGTTGTCAACAGCCGAAAAAGGATCATCAAGGGGATCCATAAATAAACGGGCCATTGCATTGATAACCAATACTTGTTTGCCTGATTTACTGGTCGCAATTACAAAGCCTTTCCCAGGTGCCGTGGCTGGATAATTAATCGGGCGTAGCAGCCGCTTTTCTTGATTGATATAGCTCATAATCTCGCGCTGATCCCAAATATGATTGCCACTGGTAATCACATCCACCCCTGCAGTAAATAATTCCTGACAAATTGTTTTTGTGATGCCAAATCCATGAGCTGAGTTTTCACCATTCGCAATAATGAAATCCAGGGATAATTCTGCTTTCAATTTTGGTAAATACGTTAAAACAGCTTCTCGTCCTGACCGACCTACAATGTCACCACAGTATAAAATACGCATACAACTCTTCTTTTTTCTGTTTTCTCGCCTAATAAGCCCGCTTACATTTTATTAATAGGTGACCCACTCTTTAAAAAGCAAATAATTATTTGATAAGAAGACATTGTTGTTTTTTATAGTGTCGTTTTTGGCAAAGATTTTTCGCCTGAATTTCACTGAGACCGGTTACTTGAGCCGCAACAAGTTTTTTCTTGCCCTGAGCCACGTTCACAACTCGTGGTTGACCGACGCCAACCAAGTTTCTTGCCTGGGTG
The DNA here is from genome assembly GCF_000757605.1 of Candidatus Paracaedibacter symbiosus. Classification (GTDB taxonomy): domain Bacteria; phylum Pseudomonadota; class Alphaproteobacteria; order Paracaedibacterales; family Paracaedibacteraceae; genus Paracaedibacter_A; species Paracaedibacter_A symbiosus. The sequence goes on from NZ_JQAK01000001.1 coordinate 1,076,012, forward strand.
GCATGGCGACGTGCCTCTTTAGCGTTGCCATACCTGCCAACCTGTACAGTGGTATAATGGGAGAAGGTTTTTTCCTTCACTTTGAGAGGTCTGTTAGGAAATGGTGGTACAACCCAAGCTGCTGGTTTTACCTGGGTTGTCGAGGCCCTTACAGCCGGGAGTGACGCCCCTGTCGCTCCAACAGATTCACTGACGACTGTTTCCAGTAATTGATTAAAAGTTGTTGGCTTTACCTGAGTTGTTAAAGCCCTCACAGCAGGGAGAGGTGTCTTTGTTGTTTTACCAGATTCACTGGCGGCTATTTCAAGCAATTGGTTAAAGGCAGAGGAAGAGTCAACCTCTTCTCCCTCTTCTTCTTGATCAACCGCGGGGATCGCAAATATGTCCTCTTGCATGTCGCCCTCATTTAACTCAGGTGTATCCAAGGGGGTTTGCATCACAAGTGGTGTTACTTTTGGCGATTTCACCGCACTACCTGGTAAGCTCCCAGAGAGGCCCATTTTCAGAAAATTAGTCTCTAATAATTCTGCGACTCGGCGATCACGCCAATGCCGATTAGGCCCCCCTAAAACAACGGTGATTAACCGGTGAGGCCTTTGAGCCGCATCATAGCGGACGGCTGAGGCAGCCAAATTAAAACCTGAAGCCACAATAAAACCCGTTTTAATTCCATCAAGACCTGGAAATTTGCCAAGCAAATGATTGTGGTTACGATGGATTGTTCCTTTATGGGTAAACGATTGATTTTTAAAGTATTTATACTGCTCTGGAAAGTGACGATAGAGGGCCCGAGATAAAACTGCCATATCATAGGCTGAAGTTACCTGGTGGGGATGTGGTAACCCTGAAGCATTTTTGAAGACGGTACTTCGCATCCCTAAAGCGTGGGCTTTTTGGGTCATTTTTCTGGCAAAAGCCCCTTCACTTTCACTCAGATGCTCGGCAAAGACAACAGCGACATCATTGGCGGACTTAGTGATTAAACCCATGATTGCTTGATAGACGCTCACCCGTTCATCAGGCGCTAAACCAAATTTAGAAGGTGCTTGTTTTGACGCCTTACGTGACGCTGTCATCGTCGTAGTAAGTTTGAGGTCACCTGATTTTAATGCCTCAAAGACCAGATAAAGAGTCATCATTTTGGTGAGTGAGGCTGGATGCCTGATGCCATGCGCATCTGCTTGTTCTAAAATCTTGCCTGTATCGGCATCCATGACGATAGCTGAATACTTTGGTATATAAGCTTTGGAGGGGGTAATCTGGCGTGGCTTTAACCCCGCCTCGGCAATAGGGGGCAAGAAGAGAAAACAACAAGAGACAAAATATAAATAAAATAGCCGCATCATCAACCAAAGATCTCAATCGTTTTACATTGATTGTACTGAATTTTTTCAAAAAACCAGAGTGTTTTTTTGAAGTTGTTCATTTTTTAACGAGGGCTATAGCTTTTTTACATCCCTATTCAAACTCAGAATCGCTATCCGCCTCAGGGGTATCTCCTCTCTTATAACCACTAATATGGGAACGACGCTTTTCCATTGCCTCCTCTACAATTTTTGCTAAGGCATTGCCAGGAAGGTCATGGACAACTTGGTCTCTTTTAACATGTTTTAATTTACTTCGCCTTTCCAATATTTCTTTTAACTGATCCGTAGAAAGAGTTGGTTTTGCCCCCTTATTTCGCATACGATCGACAATATCTTTTGGTTTTTTTCTTCCACTGAGGTAGGCCCCGCTCCTTGAGAAGCGTCAACAGAAAGAAGACGCTGTTTTGACAACCCCTCACGAATCGAATTTTTTAGGAATTTGAAACTTGAGGGAATGGGAGGCGGAGCCGGAATATTCTTCAACCGTTCTTGGTCAGCTTTTGCTACGAAAGCGAGTTGTGTCTCTATTTCGCGTTTTTTTCCTCCATTAATTTAGCAACCAACTTGTCATTCATTTGTTCCACCGCATCAAAATCAGTGATCTTATACCCTAAATTTTGATGATAATAATGATCCAATGGAATCCCGTGTTCTACGGCATATGTTTCTAATTTTGCCAGCACATCTATCTCGTAAGGAAGACGAACCCAAGTCCAAGCACTATCCCTTGAGTGGGCTAGGTAATGGCTGATTAACGCCTCGCATTGGCACTTAACATAGGCTTTTTTATACTGAAGCACATTCTCTTTGACTGATTGCGAGAAGTTCGCTTCACTCCCTGAAAGGGAAAAATTATAGAATCGAGTAAATTTTCCTTCTTCACCGAAGATAGACTCGAATTTATCTGTTAAGCTTTTCCTGGAATCGCCCCAATGGCCGTAGGAAATATCAATAAAATCTTTCCAGTCATGCTTATGATTATTAAAGTACGCAGTCAATCCCCTTGTCGCCACTCCTTGGTAGTAATCTCGTTCTTCTTTCACTACCTCATAATCAGCCGCCTCTATACTTGTGCCCCATAGAAAAACAACAATACCCCAAGGTCGTATCAAGGAATTCATCGCGAGCATCCTTATTTTAAAGTAAGTTTCATCTACAACAAGATTGATTATTGAACATAGATTTTAAAAAAGATTTAATTTTTGTTAGATATAATTAGGATATGGGAGGGACATTATTTTGCCACCATCACAACCAGAAAATTTGAAAGCCCTACAGGACAAGAATCTTTTGGCGCAGAGTATCCTTAATGGATCAAAATTGGCAAAGACACCCCTTTTATTGAAATGCGAATTGCGGATAAATTACATGCCCATGGCTTTGAGTACTACTATGGCAATGAAGGAAAAGATAGGCAAGCATTGGTTGAAGTAGCCCGGACTATTTTATTGGATGATCCAATCCAAGGTCTTAAACTGTTGAGTAATCCCAAAAAACATGACCAATCACAGTTTATCGAAAACTCCCGATAATCTTTACACTCCTTGCCCTTCACGATGAAATATTGCCGCCTACCCTCAATTTTACCCATCCGGATCCCGCTTGCAACAGGTCTAGGTATTATTGGACCCCAGGCTCGGAAAAAATCCATTAAATTCGCTCTTTCCAATGGATTTGGTGGCGTGAATGCCTCGCTTATTTTTAAGCGGTGGCTTCATCAATGAAAAACATAAGTTGTACCAACTTGGCACGCTTCTTGCTTCTCAATAAAGCAGAGTTTTTATTTGGTTTAAAGGTCACTATGTCAACTATTCCTAACGCCCCCGTCCACCGCGCCGGCACAGTTATGCTTTCGATGCAAGAGTCTTTATGGCCACAATTGTCAGGCGTCGCCGACAATATGTCCAATAGCAAAACCAAAGGATTCAAAAGATTTATCACTCAAACAAAGTCAGTCGACTATACGACCCCGGGCAAAGATACTGTTTCTTATGCCAACACGCGCTCCTCTATCGATTTTTCCCAAGGCTCGCTGGAAGAAACAGGGAATAAATTTGATTTAGGCATCTCAGGAGCTGGTTTCTTGACCTTCCGAACCCAAGATAAATCCACAGTTTATTCTCGCGATGGACAATTGTCCCTAAATAGTAGAGGTGCCCTCGTTAATAACCTGGGAGATACGCTTTTAGGAGATGGTGGCAGTGAAATCCTCATTCCAGCCACAGCCAAAGATATCGAATTTGCGGAAGATGGAACAATTTCGGTGGACGAAAAGGTCATTGCTAAAATTGGTTTGACAAATTTTGAGGACAAATCAAGACTTACCTTCATTGGTAATGGCTATTTTACAACTGATGTTAAAGGAAAGCCTGTTGACACTCCCTCTATTTGGCAGGGATTTGCCGAAGCCTCCAACGTCAATCCCATTAACGAAGCTTTAAAACTCGTGGAAATGGCAAGAAACTTCGAAAACGCCCAGAAAATTTTAGAAGATGATGCCAAACGTCAAAGTAAAGCTATTAACACTTCGTCAACTAATAATGTGTAATAATTTTATTAAAATTGAGGATAAATAATGTCATCGATATACAACGCTTTAAACATTGCAAAAACAGGATTAACTTTGCAAGAAACATCAATCTCTGTGGTTGCCCAGAATCTGTCTAACGCAGGCGCTGACGCATTTCAGAAATTAACTGTGATTGCCAAGGACCTGCCTTATGTGGAGCAATCGCCAGGAGCTGCGACCTCCAATAGCAGTACCGTCAACGAAGTCGGATTACAGATGGGATTAGGGGTCCGTGTTGCGGGCATAAGTCGTTCTTTGCAACATGGTGATTATAAAGAAACAAATGAACCTTTTGATCTTGCCATTAGCGGCGATGGATATTACAAGATTAAGCTTCCTAATGGGGATAGCGCTTATACAAGAGTTGCTTCTTTCAAGGTTGATGGGCAAAGTGGGAATCTGTCGACTTTAGAAGGATATCCCCTTGACCCCGCAATCAACGTGCCACCAACAGCTCTTGAGTTCATGGTTGCCCCCGATGGTTTGGTACAAGTGGCTATGCCAGGTAGTACCAACGCCTTTCAAACATTAGGACAAATTCAGCTGGCCACCTTCGTCAATCCCAGCGGTTTAAAAGCCATTGGAGATTCAATGCTTATGGAAACTCCTGCCTCAGGAAGCCCTAGCATTGAAAATCCTGGCACTAACAATAAGGGAACTATTAAACAATTTTACCGCGAAACATCTAACGTCAATGCCGTTGACGAAATTATCCATTTGGTGCAAATCCAGCAAGGCTATGAATCTTTGACGAAGGTGGTCTCCACCGGTGACGAAATGATGCGCGCGGCTAACCAAAGGATCGCTTAATGTTATACTCAAAAGACCTGAAGAAATCGGTTTTTAGCTGGACATCTTTGAGCTCCTTAAAGAGAGGCCAGCTAGTCGTGTCGCGCCAAAACAGAAGTTGCCTCAAATCTGCTGGCCATAATTCCCTTTTTTCAGATGTTTTGAGTATAGATAAACTTTTTATCGGTTTTTTGTTGTTTTCCCGCCTGGCTATGGCGGAGTCAAATTTAGATGATGAAATGGGGGAAAATGTCGAAGGTGATGCTCGTGCTATTGAGCACGCCGTGCCTAACTCCCCCCCAGCGTCTCAGCCTTCCTTTTCTATGGAGACTATCCAAGAAGCTTTGAAAACTGAAGTTGACAAAATTATGCAGATTTCCAATGAGTATGAAATTAATCTTTCGACTCAAAATATCAATCTGTCCAAAGAAAACACTGAAGATACACTTCAGATTCGTAATTTAAGCTTTGAACCAGGAACATACCATTTCCATGGGCTTTTGAACACCACCTCTGGTCAAGGAGTCCATCCGGATATCCAGATTCGCGGTTCGCTGCAACTGATATTAGAGATCCCAGTTGTTTCATGCATAATTCAACCCGAAGAAGAAATTACCGAGGCAAATATTACCTGGCAAAAAATGCCCCTGGCCAAAGTAGGCCAAGGTATTGTTCAACGTAAAGACGATTTGGTGGGTAAAACCCCCAGAAATCAACCCATTAAACCAGGAATTCTGATTAGAACAAGCGATCTAAAATCCCCAGTGCTCATCAAGAAAAAAGATACAGTGATGATTGTTTACCGGGATGAGGGAATCAGCCTATCGAGTACTGGCGAAGCACTTCAAGAGGGAGCTAAAGGGGATCTTATTAATATTCTGATGCTTAACTCAAAAAAGCAGATCCAAGCGCGGGTTAAGGATAAAGGACAAGCTGAAATACAGGTGATAGAATAACCATGAAAAAAACCACTCTACCTATTCTGACAATGATTCTCTCAGGCTGTGCGCTCTCTGGATGTAGCGGCAGCTTGGTTGCCCGGATGACCAATGTAGGTGATCCGCCAGACATGAGTCAGACTCAGAACCCAACACTAATGGATGGCTACCGTCCTGTCTCCATGCCCATGCCTTATCCAGAACCAGAACTAACAAATGTTAATTCATTATGGCAAACTGGTTCTCGCGCTTTTTTCAAAGACCAACGTGCCAACCGAGTTGGTGATGTGATTACTGTCCTTGTCGATTTAAATGATAAAAGCAAGATCGATTCCAACAATACTTATAATCGCAACGCTTCCCACGTTAGTAATGTCACCAACTTCCTGGGCTTTGAATCAAAGTTTTCAGCCATTTTCCCCAAAGCTGTTAATCCAGCCAACCTTACCAATACGGGTTCTAACTCTCAAGATACAGGTCGGGGACTTTTGGACCGCAAAGATATACTGGAGCTCAAAATTGGGGCCACCATTATCCAAGTTCTGCCCAATGGCAATTTAGTTATTCAAGGTCGTCAGGAGATCTTATTTGAAACGGAACTTCGTATTGTTGAGGTAAGAGGAATCATTCGTCGGGAAGATATTGCCTCTAATAACACCGTTCCTTACGAAAAAATCTCTGAAGCTCGGATCGCTTATGGGGGCAGAGGGGATGTTAGTGATGTCAGCTCCGTTCCTTGGGGCCAACAAACTTTAAATAGGATTTTGCCATGGTAGCAAAAAAGTTATAATAAAATTCAAGGAAATAAAACTTTGAATGAATGATAATTTAATTCAAAGTTTTCACGAAATAAAATTTTTATAGATGAAAAACTTGACCTACCAAGAAAAATTCGCCATGTTGGTGAATATTTTTGCAAATAACCTCATCCTCAGGTGTCCTCCTTAGACTAGAGTGAGTCGGCTTTTGCGAAAAAGCCTTATGCAATCTTGACCCCTAGAGCACCAAGATGTTAATACATAGACCCTCGGGTCAAGGCCAAGGGTGACAGCCAGAGAAGAATAGAACAATAACTGTAGCTTCTATGGCGACGATTATATATTAGGAATGTGGATGGATCATTACCGCCAAAAAATTTTAGGAATACCACGTGGGTGGTTGGTCGTTATCTGCGGCGCACTCTTTTATTGCTATCAGTTTATCTTAAGAGTTTCGCCCAACGTCATGCATGATGAGCTCGTCAAAGATTTGATGATGGATGCCTCTATGTTTGGCACGATGATCGCTTTTTATTCCTGGTCTTATGCTGCTGTGCAGCTTCCCTTAGGCATCGCCCTTGATCGTTTTGGGACCGGCAAATTAATAACCCTTGCCACTTTTATTTGTGCTCTCTCTTGTTTTGTGTTCGCCAGTACTAAATCATTTTATGTGGCCTCTTTTGCCCAACTCTTGATGGGCCTCGGCTCGGCTTGCGGCTTTTTAGGAGCTGTTAAACTTGGCACCATTTGGTTTCCGCCGGGCCACGTTGCCCGCGTCATTGCTGTTATTTTGGTATTTGGCACGCTTGGAGCTGCCTTGGGAGGATCCCCTTTAAGTGCTCTCACCGATGCGATTGGTTGGCAAACAACAATGCACCTACTTGGTATAATGGGTCTTGTGATTGGCGGCGCCCTTTATATGGTCATTGGTCGCCACAAAGACCCGATTGTTTACGAGCCTTCCACCAGTATTTTGGCCGGCCTCAAAGAGGTTTTGAGCAACCCACAAGCCTGGTTAATCTCGACGTACGGTATGTTAATGTATGTTCCCATCACCCTTATGGGTGTGGCTTGGGGTGTTCCTTATATTCTTTCTGTCTATGATATTTCAGAACAAACAGCAGCTACTGTGATTACAACCATGTTTGTCGGTGCTGCTGTTGGTAGCCCGCTTTTCTCACTTTATTCTGATAAAATCAAAAAGCGTAGCCAACCAATGATGATTGGTGCCATTCTAGCATTGACCGTCAATGCAATAATTATACTCGCCCCAAATGTCCCGTTATTTGCCATGTACCTTTTGTTCTTTATTGCAGGCTTTGCCTATACGGCTAAGTCACTGTCCTTTGCTTCTATTTGTGAAATTATGCCCAAGACTTCCAGTGGTGTTGCGGTTGGTTTTATCAACACAATTACCATGGCCAATGGGGCAGTATTCCATCCCTTAATTGGTAAAATGCTTGACTATAATGCCAACGATGGCTTTTTTGGGGAGGTGGATGTTTATTCTCAGTGGGACTATCGTTTTGCTTTGAGCATTATCCCCATTTCCATTGCGCTTTCTGTATTAGTCGCGTGGTTTATCAAAGAAACCCATCACGAATCTAACCTCACTGAAGCTGAAAAGGGCGCAGTCCTTTTAAGTGATATTGAATAACGTGGACTTCACGTCCCTTCCCGCTGTTTTACCAAATTCCACAACTGCATCAAGGTTTCATTAGTTTCATCCCTTAAATGGGCGTACCCTTCTTCCTGGGCAATTTGTTTCAGGGTTGAAAAGCGTTTTTCAAACTTGTTGGTTGCTTGAGTCAGGGTTTCTTCGACATCAAACTTCAAGAAAACACATAGAGAAAAGGCTGCATGCAATAAATCCCCAACCTCTTCCTGCAGACGGGCTGCCCCTTCTTTATGAACAATAGCTTCACGGATTTCATTACATTCGCTAATGACCTGATCAAATATCATTTCTGTATTCTGCCAATAAAAGCCAAAATCTTTGCCCTCAAGCTCTAGCTCAACTAATTTTTTGATGATATGGGTCATGTTGAATAAATCTCGCAGGAATTTAATAAATTATCTTAGAAAAATACAATCCGTCAGGGGGTGCTGTTGGACCTGCTTCCCGTCTGTCTGCCAGAGCCAAAGCTCTACTTAAATCTTCCAAAGTCCACTTCCCTTCACCAATAAGGACGAGGCTACCCACCATAATTCGCACTTGATTATGCAAAAAAGATCGGCTTTGCACCTCTAATTGCACTGTTTCATTGTGTTTAGTGACGGTAAAGGAATCAACCATTCGTAGAGAAGATGCCGCCTGACAACGAATAGCCCGAAAGGAATTAAAATCGTGAAGACCCACTAATAATTGCGCTGCTTCTTGCATGCTCGCCGTATCAAGGGGCTTGATCACATGCCACGCACGCCCTGTTTCAATAGCAAGGGGGCCTCGACGATTAATAATTCGATAGACATAACTGCGTGACTTGGCGGAGAACCGCGCATGAAAGTCGGTTGGCATTTGGTCGACCGCCAAAATGGTGACAGCGTAAGCCCGGAGATAAAAGTTTAAAGCATCCATCACCCTATAAGGTGCAAATTCTTTTTCCAAATCGACGTGCGCCACCTGCCCTAATGCATGCACACCAGCATCCGTACGCCCTGATCCATACACCAATACGTCTTGTTGACCTGAAAAGGATCTCACAGCTGTTTCAATTGCCTCTTGCACTGAAAGAATGTTTTTTTGTCGCTGCCACCCACAAAAAAACCGACCATCGTACTCAATGGTAAGTTTATATCGATACATCAGAGTTTCGTTCCTGGTGGTAAATCATAACCATTTAGAAATTCGGCTGGGCTTAGCCATTTTCCCCCAGGACGCTGTACTTGCAGTAACCGAATAGCACCTTCACCACACGCAATCGTGAGCTGGTTATCGATTACTTCGCCCGGCGTTCCGCTCGCGTTGGCAATAAGCTCAATCTTGCTGACTTTAATTAGTGTGCCATTATGCTCAAAATAAACCCCGGGCCAAGGGTTCAGCGCCCGAACCCGCCGATCAAGCACTTGTGCTGACTCAGCCCAATTCAGACAACTCTCAAGCTTAGAAAGCTTATCCGCGTAGGTGATACCGGTCTCGGGCTGGATGGTCGGTTTCACCATGCCCATAATATAAGGGTCAAGAGTTTTTAAAAGTAATTCTGCGCCCAGCAAACTCATCGCGTCATGGAGATTAGAAGCAGTTGTTGTGGATGTGATGGGAAGACTTTCTTTTACCAACATTGGTCCCGTATCCAAACCTTCATCCATTTGCATAATAGTGATCCCTGTTTCGGTGTCGCCTGCCATAATCGCCCGCTGCATGGGGGCAGCACCGCGCCAACGCGGTAACAAAGAAGCATGGATATTCAGACATCCAAACTTTGGCGTCTCCAATATCGCTTTTGGTAAGATTAAGCCATAAGCAACCACCACAGCGATATCCGCATTTAACGCTTTAAATTCTGCTTGGGCAATTTCATTGCGTAACGATTTAGGTGTAAAAACCGGAATTCCAAGACTTGTCGCTTTTTGGTGTACGGGGGAGGCAATAAGCTTGTGCCCTCTCCCACTCGGGCGGGGAGGTTGGCAATAGACCGCGACCACATCATAGTCGGCCTCAACCAGCTTTTCCAAGGTCGCCACCGAAAATTGTGGCGTCGCCATAAAAACAACACGTAAACGGGACATTCTTTCTCGACTTTATCTTTTGAGTTTTTGTAGTTTTTTTAGGATTATTTCCCGTTTAAGGCGCGATAAATGATCAATATATAAAATTCCATCCAAGTGATCAATTTCATGTTGAATACAGGTTGCCAAAATCCCATCCGCATCAATTTCTTGAAGGGTATTATTTTCGTCCAAATACCTCAACTTCAGTGAAACAGCACGGACAACTTCACCGCGTTGGCCCGGAACTGATAGACAGCCTTCCATGAGTGCGGAGGTGTCCTCAGAGCGCCACAAGATCTCTGGATTTGCCATTTTAATAGGATTCGTGGGAAGCCCTTCTTCCCCCGCATTCATATCCATCACAACCACACGCTTTAGAACACCTACTTGCGTTGCCGCCAATCCCATCCCATCATTAGCATACATGGTTTCAAGCATATCATTCATCAGTTGACGGATTTCGTCCGTGACCGCGGTCACGGGTGCTGCGACTTGTTTCAGTCTGGGATCAGGTGCTGTTAATACTGTGAGCAGACTCATTTGTTTCTATCTCAAATAGTAATATAAATGTTGTTTTATTAGATGCTGCCAACCGAATCTAAGTGACAGATACTAAATATTATACTCTTAAAATAATCATAATTATATTATTTTCAATGATTTTCGTTTTGTTGGAAAATCATTGTCTGACCTTATTTTCTAGAAAGAAAGGAGGTGGTGGAAATGTATATCATTACCAATCCCCTCGTTTAGTCACCCTGGCTATTTTTTAGCATTAAAAAGTTCGCCAGCCTTGAATTTGTGAAAAATTTCTTTAACGCCTAATTTAGAGTGACCTGTTTTTTTGTGAAATTGATGCGGGAGAAGTGATGGATTATGGTTCCGAGCTTTCCTGCTTCTCTTAACAAACAATCTAGTATTGGTGGCTGCGTCTTAGAATGGGCCAATGTTGAAATATCTGACAACATAATGGAAATAAATGGTATGAATTATTTCATTTTTAATGTCATTATTGAAATATTTTTATACTTATATCAGATATTTCCTCTAAAAGACTAGATAAAAATAACGTCACAGTGCCGACCACACTTTGAGTACTGGAGTTGCCTCATTCTGGAGCAGCAACTCTGTCACTGCCCAAACCATTGCATCCATTCGGTCAGGCGATTTACTGCTTTGTCCAGGAATAAAGCTGCACATTTGTGTTTCAAGCTTAGAAAAAGGACGGGCATGGAAGACACGTCCCTGTTCATAAAGTGCCGCGATGGGTTCCGCCCGAGTATATTTGCCCCGTGTGGCCCGAACCGACTTATAGGAAATCGCCGCATCAACAGATCTCACCACTTGTTCTACCAAATCTCCTCCTTTATTCACTTCCGCCACTACGCGGTCAGCTTTATGGCGCCAATAGGCTTCAGCCACTCGCTGTCCCCAGTCATTCGGGCTGTATTTACCGCTCAAATCTTCAAGAATATAAACTTTTTTCTCCTGATCAATACCAGCAACCACAATACCTGTCTCGTCACTATCTTGATGGTGGGTAGTGGCCGGATCAATGGCAATAACGATTCGCTCCAGCTTGAGGTCCTGCGCCTCTGTTAAAGGTGGTTCCTGATAACGAATTGTGGTGCGACCCCATAAGGCGCCTGCTTCTTCCGTTAACATCTCCGCATAAAGTTCTTGGGCCCCCAGAGTTGTCTCTAAAAATTGCTTTTTAATTTGTTCTATATAGGCAGGTGCTAGGTTTGCTTCATTGTCAAAGGTAGAACCTTTGGTAAGACACACATCAGATGAGGCCAATAATTGCCGTAAGATTGGGGTGGGTCGAGGGGTTGTGGTAATTAAGCAGCGTGGATTTGCCCCCAATCGTAAACACAACTGTAATTGATGCCACAATTGTTCAGCGTTACGAAACTTGGCAAACTCATCGATCCAAGCAAAATCAAATTGTGGTCCGCGCAATTGTTCATAATACTCAGCCCCATAAAGTAAAGCCACTGCCCCATTAGGCCAAACAAGGCGTCTTTTTGAGGCGTAAAAAGTAGGGGCCTCAGACTTGGGGTGAACTGCCAATAAGCCACTTTCCCCCTCCACCATTACCTTTTGCACTTCTTGAATGCTTGCGCCAACTAAAGCAATTCTTTTATAACGGCCTTGATGCACCCAATGACGAATCGTCTCGGCACCCGTTCTGGTTTTGCCAAACCCCCGTCCTGCTAAGATAAGCCATGTCCGCCAATCCCCTTCGGGCGGCAATTGCGATGGCCGGGCTTGCCGCAACCAATTATACTTTTGCTGCAGCAAAAGCCGTTCGCGCTTTTCATGGATTAATAATTGGATTAAGCGTTGCTTTGTCAATGTCCCCTCCTTCACTTTAGAGACAGGAGTATATCAAAAATTAGATGGATTTGTCATCTTGCCATAATTCCGGCTCCTCAGGTTGTTTGGGTATAGCCAATCTATACTAGATTGGACATGCACCTAGGATGAGACAAAAACAGTTTTTTAGTCGCCATCCTTTTTTATAGATAATTTTACATTAAATTAGCTAACAATTGTATCTATTCTGCTTTCAGTGTAAGATTTGCCTAACTTAAGATTTAAAGTCACGAAGGTAACATGTCTTCATTGCTGCGTCCCGTCACACTCGACGATAAATATACACTTGATTCAGGACATGTTTTTATCACAGGGACCCAGGCACTGGTTCGCTTACCGCTCGTCCAGAGACGCCTTGATATCCTCCAGGGTCTCAACACTGGTGGCTTTATTTCAGGTTACCGTGGATCGCCTTTGGGAGGGTTTGATCAAGCCTTGTGGAAAGCCAGTAAATATCTTGATGCCCATAATGTTAAATTTCAACCGGGTATCAATGAAGACTTAGGCGCTACCGCTGTTTGGGGCAGCCAACAGCTGCATTTATCGCCAGGTCATCAAGTTGATGGCGTTTTTGGTATGTGGTATGGTAAAGGTCCGGGAGTTGACCGCACAGGCGACGTTTTAAAACATGCAAACTTTGCTGGGAGCAGCCGTTTTGGTGGTGTCTTGGCCCTGGCTGGGGATGATCATGCTTGCAAATCTTCAACCATCCCGCATCAAAGCGACTATGCTTTTATGGATGCTTTTATTCCTGTCATCCACCCCGCGACGATTCAAGATGTCATTGATCTTGGTATTTATGGATGGGCATTGTCGCGTTTTTCAGGGCTCTGGGTTGGTTTTAAGATGCTCTCCGATACCGTTGACACTGCGGCGTCGGTTGCGATCGATCTTAGCCGCTATCAAGTAAAATTACCCGAGGATTTTATTATCCCAGCAGAAGGATTAAATCTACGCTGGCCAGATTCACCCATTGAACAGGAGCGCCGTATTCATGAATTTAAACTGAAAGCAGTCCCTGCCTTTGTCAAAGCCAACAATCTCAATCAACCACTTTGGCAATCCAAGCCAGCTCGTATTGGTCTAATTGCTGTCGGCAAAGGCTATTTGGAATTACGTCAGGCCCTTGACGACTTTGGTATTGATGGACAAGAAGCAGCCAAGCTAGGCCTCACCCTCTTTAAAGTGGTTGTCAGCTGGCCACTAGAGCCACGAGGTATCCTTGAATTCTGTGAAGGATTAGAAGAGATCATCGTCGTTGAAGAAAAGCGACCCTTGATTGAATCCCAACTCAAACAAATGCTTTATCATTTGCCCGCATCAAAGCGCCCAAATATCATTGGCAAAACAACGGAGACCGGGGAGTTATTGCTACCCTCAACCTATGAGCTTAATTGCCAAAAAATCGCAGCAGCCCTTGCCCAACGCCTTTATAGCAAAGCAGGCTTTGAGCCATACAGAGCCAAGTTTGATGCGGTACTTGAGGCGCAAAAGACCCAAGAAAATTTTGAAGCAAAATTGATTCGTTTGCCTTATTACTGCTCTGGTTGTCCCCATAATACCTCCACAACACAGCTTCCTGAAGGAAGCCGGGCTCTGGCAGGAATTGGCTGTCACTACATGGCTACGTGGATTGATCACCGTACCCAAACCTTTACCCACATGGGTGGTGAAGGCGTTCCTTGGATTGGAGCAGCTCCCTTTACTTCCGAAAAGCATATCTTTGCCAACCTTGGTGATGGCACTTACTATCACTCAGGTATTCTCGCTATTCGCGCAGCGGTGGCGGCAAAGGTCAATATCACCTATAAACTTTTATATAATGATGCCGTAGCAATGACGGGGGGACAACCTGTAGACGGACCGTTAACCGTTGCGGATATTACGCGCCAGGTTCAGGCCGAAGGGGTGCGTCGTATTGCCGTTGTCAGTGATGATCTTAAAAAATACTCAAGAAGCGCAGATTTTGCCTCGGGGACAACCTTCCATCATCGTGATAATCTTCCCTCTGTGCAGGAAGATTTAAAAAATTGGTCGGGCGCTTCCGTTCTTATCTATGATCAAACCTGTGCCGCTGAAAAACGTCGTCGCCGCAAGCGAGGCTTGATGGAAGACCCGAACCGTCGCATCTTCATTAATGAGTCTGTTTGTGAAGGCTGTGGTGATTGTGGTAAAAAGTCTAACTGTCTTTCTGTTGTTCCTATCGAAACCGAATGGGGTCGCAAACGGGCGATTGATCAATCTTCCTGTAACAAAGACTATTCTTGTGTAAAAGGATTCTGCCCCAGCTTTGTCTCCGTTATTGACGGTAAAATCAGACGACCAGAGGCCACAGCTACCCCAGAAGAATTGTTTGAACAGCTTCCGGACCCGAAAACGAGTATCTTGTTAAATAGGCCATACAGTGTTTTCATCACGGGAGTTGGGGGCACAGGTGTCATCACGGTGGGCGCCTTGATTGGAATGGCGGCTCATCTTGAAGGCAAAGGATGTTCTATTGTTGATATGGCAGGGCTTGCCCAAAAAGGGGGGGCTGTGGTCAGCCATTTACTCCTTGCCCAAAAACCAAAGCAAATCCATGCCACCCGTGTAAGTGATACCAGTGCTGATCTCATCCTTGGGTTTGACCTTGTGGTGACAGCAGGGGCGGAGGCTTTAAGTAAAGTGCGTCCTGGCCATACTAACCTTTTGATCAATGATCACAAATCCATCACTGGCCATTTCACACGCAATCCTGATTATGTCTTCCCGGCCAATGCCATGAAGGTGGATATTTTACAAAAAGCTGGGGCGGAAAGTGTAGGCGCCAACAATTTGGTTGAATTTATAGAAGCTTCCAAT
Organism: Candidatus Paracaedibacter symbiosus; assembly: GCF_000757605.1. GTDB lineage: Bacteria > Pseudomonadota > Alphaproteobacteria > Paracaedibacterales > Paracaedibacteraceae > Paracaedibacter_A > Paracaedibacter_A symbiosus. The sequence goes on from NZ_JQAK01000001.1 coordinate 1,091,364, forward strand.
CTTGCTACTAACTTGATGAGTGATTCGCTGATGACCAACTTGTTTCTTGTGGGTTATGCTTTACAAAAAGGGTTACTCCCAGTCTCAGCAGAAGCGATGAAACAATCGATCCACCTCAATGGGGTTGCCATTAAGGATAATATTACTGCTTTCAATTGGGGTAGACTCGCCGCAGTTGCCCCTGAAACGGTCAAGAAATTTGCCGCTCAATCCAAACCTATTGACGCCGATCATGTTGTTAGTGAGTCACTCACTGACACAATTCAACGTCGGATCCAGTTTTTGACTGCCTATCAAGATGCTGCTTATGGGGCACGTTATGCGAATTTGATGCAAAAAGTTAGAGAAAAAGAATCAAACTTTAGCTCTGAGCAATTCAGCAAAGCAACCGCACAAAGCCTCTTCCGTCTCATGGCCTATAAGGATGAGTATGAAGTGGCGCGTCTTTACACCGATGGCAATTTCACAAGACGACTGAAAGAAGAGTTTACAGGCAAAGTCAAACTGCAATTCCACCTCGCGCCACCTTTGCTCGCACGCCATGACCCCAAAACGGGTGAGCTGCAGAAAATGACCTTTGGCCCATGGATTTTGAGTGCCTTCAAGTTCCTTGCCAAATTTAAAAATCTACGTGGCACCAAATTAGATATTTTTGGATACACAGCAGAGCGTAAAATGGAAAGACACCTTATTCAGTATTTTGAAGAAATGCTACACACTGTGTTACCCAAGTTATCAGCTGATAATATTGATATTGCGACAGAAATCAGTGAAAGCTTCCAACATATTCGCGGTTTTGGTCATGTGAAGTTGAAGAATCATCAAGAAGTAATGCAAAAAGTGGAAAAACTACTCAATATTTATCATGCTTAGATTTTGTGAAGAGGATTTGAGACGGAATGGTTTTGAAGCATTTTTAGCTGAACATTCTTGCTAACAGATGCTTTGTCACCTCCCGTGGGGAGCTTTAAGAATGGTCTAGGTAAAACTTATAAAGTTCAAACTTATGGAGCCTGGTGCGGAGGGCAAGTAATCTATCATTTATCCAATCAGCTAATCATTTCGGGATTGGCAAAAATACACTTCATCCGCTACGAAGGAAAAGCCAACTGGATGTTGAGACCTGATCTTGCCCATCCTGTCAGCTTCAAAAACTCTAAAAATGGGATAGGATATAGTGGAAAGGTACGTTTTAACTATGGGGTGAAAGCAGGCCTAAGCTTGTTTGCTGGAGTGGAAGAAAAAATACTACCCCTTAAAGATGGCCAGACAGAAACATACCTAGCAAATGGATATACAGCCACTCAAAAAGCCAATAATATAAAATGGAATTCTGCGTCTTTCATGGCCAGATTAAGCTGGAAGTTTTAATAATAAAACATTAATCAGCAATCTTTAATTTAACTGAAATATGGCTAAGAAAGCAGCCACTTTGTTGCCCCCTATCGGGGGCCTCGAGAGTTTAGCTACTTTAAGAACTGGGGGAAATTTCCACGCAAAAACGACCACCCCCTTAACGAAAGGTCCGCAGAGCCTACTGCTAGACTCTACCTTTCATCTCGTCTAAATGATCGTGAATATGCTTTGGCTTAATACGCGTTGGCCAAGGATGCTCCAAGTCACCTAAATGCATATGCAATTCATCGATTTCTAATCGCACTTCAGGGCCGCCAGAAAAAACAAGGTGAAGTGTGCCTTCTCCATCGCCATGAATGGTCAAGAGATTATAGGCACGATTTTCATTATTGCGATCTAACCCTTTATGTTGCACTCGCGTTACATGGTGGATTTCAAAACCACTGTGGACCCGATGGTATAAAGGCTCTCCCTCATGCTCTAGTTCTCCATGCTCCCAGCAAAAGCGATTGGCAACCGCCCGAAAAGTTTTCGTCTCACGATCGTAGACCATAGACATTAAAGGCACGATTGAGTCTTGTAAATGCGTTGCTAAAATCTGCAAATCTTCCAGATCTTTTGCAATCAATTTTAACTGTTTCATGTCCTTTGTATCCATAACATCCTCTATATTATAACAATAGGTATCAATTAATACACTTTCAAGGTGTCTACCAAAATATCTAAAGAAATCGGCCCTTCATTGCCTGACAAATTTCCTCACAATCTTCAAAAATCTCACCTTTACCGTGGCGATCTTTAAAAGTATAAGGGGTGTTAATCGGCTAGCCGTTCAATACTTGCTCCACACGCATTTAACTTTTCTTCAATCCGCTCATATCCCCGATCAAGATGGTAAACACGGCTAATAATTGTTTCACCTTCCGCCGCAAGGCCTGCTAACACCAATGAGACCGATGCTCGCAAGTCCGTTGCCATCACCGGCGCACCACGCAAGGTTGAAACACCACGAATCAATGCTGAAGAGCCGTGAACTGTAATATTAGCCCCCATGCGGCATAATTCTGGCACGTGCATGAAACGGTTTTCAAAGATCGTTTCTGTGATCATCGACGCTCCTTGGCATACAGTCATCAGCGCCATCATTTGCGCCTGAAGGTCCGTGGCAAAACCAGGAAATGGCTCTGTCATAACATCAACACCATGCACCCCATTTGGCGCGCGCACATGAAGGTCTGAGCCAACTTGTTCTAAAATTGTTCCGGCTTTTTGGAGATGTGAGGAGAAACTTGGAATCAATTCAAGGGATGTGTCTTTCAAAATGATATCACCCCCCGTAATAGCTGCAGCAATGGCAAAAGTACCTGTCTCAATGCGATCAGGAACAACACTATAGGTCGTCCCATGCAGAGCAGGAACCCCTTGAATGGTAATTGTATCAGTCCCAGCGCCTTCAATTTTGGCTCCCATGGAGATTAAGCAATTGGCCAAATCTGTAATTTCTGGCTCGCGCGCCGCATTGATAAGACGAGTTTGCCCCTTAGCTAACGTTGCTGCCATCAATAAATTTTCAGTCGCTGTCACTGAAACCAACGGCATGGTCACATCTGTTCCAACCAACCCTTTGGGCGCTTTAGCGATGATATACCCCTCACAAAGATCAATCTCGGCCCCTAAATCGCGCAGACCATTGAGGTGAACATCAACGGGACGCGTCCCAATGGCGCATCCACCCGGAAGCGAGACTTTTGCCTGACCATAACGAGCCAACAGTGGCCCTAATACTAAGATCGATGCGCGCATCTTACGTACAATATCATAAGGAGCAATAAAACTCGTGAGGGTGGGGGTTTTAAATTGAATTTTATTTTGAGTTAAATCAGAATCAATAATTGTGCCAAGTTGCACTAATAATTCAGACATTGACGTGATATCCGCAAGAGCCGGCACATTTTCTAAACCAACAGTTTGATCGGTTAAGAGTGTTGCCGCCATCAGAGGAAGGCTTGAGTTTTTGGCACCACTTATTTTTATTTGGCCTTTGAGAGTTTTACCCCCACAAATTCGAATTCTGTCCACGTTTTCCTCTTTTAAAATATTATAAAAAAATTAAAATAATTTCCCGATTCGAGATCAGGATAAAAGTTATTGTTATTTGGGATTCTCTATAAAATTTACATAAATCAATCATAGATCGCAAAAGCTCTTGTGACAATTGCAATCTAGGGTCTGTAAACAAAATCTACTGAAAATAATTTTGAAATGTTTTTAACCGAAAGGAAGCCAAGTTTGGATGGAACACTTTATCCTTCCAGAAACATGGGGAGTTGGAGAGGAAAAACAACCAAAATGAACTCCTTTCCATTTCTATTCACAGATCCTAAAGTCGAGGCAATGTCACCCCTGACTGACCCATATATTTGCCACTTCTGTCTTTATAAGAAACTTCGCAATCCCCTGCCCCTTTCAGGAACAAGAACTGACAAACACCCTCGTTGGCATAAATTTTTGCGGGCAGTGGCGTGGTGTTGGAAAATTCCAAGGTCACGTGCCCTTCCCATTCAGGCTCAAGCGGGGTGACGTTCACAATAATGCCACAACGCGCATAAGTTGATTTTCCCAGACAAATCACCAGAACATCGCGAGGAATACGAAAATATTCTACTGTACGCGCCAAAACAAAGCTATTTGGGGGAATGATGCAAACATCAGTTTTGCGATCGACAAAGCTATTGGAGGAGAAATTTTTAGGATCCACAACCGCACTATCAACATTGGTGAAAATCTTAAATTCATCAGCACATCGCGCATCATAACCATAGGATGAGACACCGTAGGATATGACACCTTCTCGTTTTTGGCATTCAACGAAGGGTTCAATCATACCATTTTTGATAGCTTGGTCGCGGATCCAGGTATCGGGCATAATTCCGCCAGAGGTTATTAAAGAGTCTACTTGTTTATGGGAAGTTAAAACACCAGACATTTTCTTTTTTCCAAATTATTGAGAGATGTTGAAAAAATAGCAGTTTTTATTCTACGGCGTCTATGTTTTTCTTGAGCTGTTCAGACTCACAATTTACCCGAGGCTCTTGGAGTTGGCGTTCACGCTGCTGGGCTTTCCGTTTGAACAAGTTCTCGCGCAAAGCTTTAGCCATTCTTTCTTGTTTTAATAGTTTTTCCTGATTTTGTTTTTTACTGAATCGCTCATCATCATCCTAGATCTTCAAGTTGTTTGGGTATAGCCTTAAAATTTTCTTGCACCTTTTATGTAGACTGATTATGATTCAAACGTAGGAAATTATGGCTATCAGATTGGGGCGACTTTCATCTTGGCATCATGCGAATAGTAGGCTCTCTTTAAGGAGCGCTAAGGTATAAGTAAGCCCAAATATGCGAAAACAGAAATCCTAGGTTTGAATCATGGTAAGTATAACTATGTCATGGTTCTTTCGTCAAGACTTAGCCGCTGTGGCTCAGAGGTAGAGCACACCCTTGGTAAGGGTGGGGTCGAGAGTTCGATTCTCTCCAGCGGCACCACATATCTAAACACCCAAAATCTCAACTTTTCGCCAAAAATCCTTACCAGCATTTCCCATGTCTCCACCAAATCCCTTTTAAAAGTGAACAAAACAACTGGTGGTGGGTGCGGTATTTTAGTGGATACTTTCGGCGGTATAACCAATCTAGATAGATTGCTATATATCGGACAGTCAGGTATGACCGGCTCAATCAAGATATATTCAACAGCATTGAGGAAGTCCTAGAAAAAGCAACAGCTTGGCTATGGCATTATAATAGCGAAAGGCCTAATATGGCGTTAGGCGGAATAACGCCTACACAAAAGCTGCATCGTGTAGCTTTTGACAATTCTGCTTTTAACTCTCTTTAATTTTGGGAGGATTACCCTGGGCCTTATTTAGTACTTCCATAAACCGTTTAGCCGGTATTGCCCTATCGTAGGAGGCGGCGAATTTTACCATATTGAGTGAAAAAGACTGCAATTGTTCTACATTATTTAACAAATTGAATAAGGCATTTGCATCTTCCCCTAAATCATAATTGCCAAGATGAATCCCAATCTGGTTGGTTAACACAATGTTGGAGGCTTCCCCCGCCGGCGCAACCACTACTATCGGTTTGGCCACTGCCATGGCTTCAAAGATTTTGGACGGAATGACAGAAGAGAAGGCAGGATCATTTTTAAGATGCACTAAAGCCACATCACAGATACTCCACCACTTCTGGATATCTATTTTTTTCTGTGGCGGGATAAATATTACATTCGAGATCTGATGCTCTTTTGTATACCGTTCCAAATGGGCTTTTTTGGCCCCCGTTCCTACAAATAGAAAAACAATATTCTTATTCTCTAATTGCTTTGCCATCTTTAGAGCATAGGTAAGGTCATGGGCCATTCCCATGGTACCAAGATAACCTATCACCTTCTTCCCTTCTAATCCAAACTCCTGAACAAGTGACTTATTTTTAAGAGGTTGAGGTTTAAAAAAGGATGTATCTACACCATTTAAAACTGTTGTTATTTTGCTTTTATCAATGCCGCGATTCACCAGACTTTTTTCAAAAGCAACAGTTTGAGTAATAATTTGGCAAGATTTGCGATACATAAAAAGCTCAAATTTCTCAAGCAGTCGATAAAGCTTAGAATCTCCTAAAAGAGAAACTCCTTTAATGGACTCAGGCCACAAATCACTGAGTTCTAGCACAAAAGGGGTACGTTTAATTTTTGCTAGGATTAACCCAGCGTAGCCGGCAAAGAATTGAGGAGAAGTCGCTACAATCACCTCTTTTTTTCTTAAGAAAATCCCCACTATAATCGCCATTACCATGAAAGAAAGAAAATCTATAATTCTTAGAAGAAAGCCACTATTGGGGACGATAAATGTTTTAACGCGAATAACCGTCATCCCGTCCATTATTTCTTTCTGATACCAACGGTTCTTGTAGCCTGCATATACTTTTCCCTGGGGGAAATTAGGTGCACTGGTTAAAAAAGTGACATGATGGCCTGCCTTTACCCAATGTTTTGCTCTTTCAAACACACGGGAGGCAGCAGCATTAGTCTCAGGAGGGAAGTTATCGGCAATAAAAAGAATGTTCATGGCTTAATATAAACTCTCGATTGGCAAAAATGGGTTAAGGAAGAACAATAAATAATAATTTTCTTGCTGGTGACTTCATAGTTAAAACCGGCGGCATAATTATAATCTTTTATTTCATAAGTGATATCCGTATTGGCATAAAAGCTTATTCTAACTTGGGCTGTACTTTTGAGAGACGTAACAATAAGTCCATCTTCAAAAACTTCGTTAATTTCCCAATTGGGATGTAAGTGATAATGTATTTCTTTGGTTAAATTATCCTCTTTTGATGAGGAAAAAACCTTTGCTGCCTTATAAAATGTGTCCTGTATATGGATTTGGTCATTTTTTAGGATAAATTCTCGGTTATGGGTAAATCTCTTAGGTAATTTGGGAATTTTAGTTAAATTTAGAGAAATTCTCGTTTTAGAGAGCCCCCCTTTTTGCTGAACTACAGGTCTTTTGGCAACCCGGAAACTGGCCCAAACTTCGGCTGTACTTTGCCCTCCCTTGAAGGAAACACAATTATGCGCTGACGTTGATCGTTGATAAGATCTTTTCTCATTGGTATCATATGTAGACACGCCGGTGTTGACAAAAAGACGTTCTTTTAAAAAACTACATTCAAATGATAAACTTTCCGCATGGGCATGGCCTGGGATATAAGAGGGTCCAATATTTCCTCCATCGATGATTATTGAGAAATAAGAATTTTCAAGTTTTATAAAGCCCACATTTTCTAAAATAGTCGAGGAAGAGGAACAGGAAAATCCTAACTTTGCCGCATATCCTCTTAAATCAACAGGTCGAGGAGCAATTCCCAATGTTGAGTCATTAAAAAAAGCAATCTCTCCATCGGGATGGGTGAGGACTTCTAAAGCCGATAACATTGTTTGAATTTTGACAGCGAGAAGCTGTTTAAGGGCAAGAATTTTCTTGTCGCCCTCTTGGCGGAAGAGCAAAATAATATGATAAAGGTCAAGAGCTCCTTCAAGAATAATACAATGATACATAGGGCTTCGCTCAAAATGTGCTCCATCAGCTTGGATTTGCTCCTCAAGCTCGTGCTCAAGAATTTGAATCCCAGTTGCTAGAAATTTTTGAGCTCGTTCCCCTTGCAGAACCAATCCAGCAATCACTAAAGCTTTTGCATTTTCAAATAAATGGTTGCCTAAAAGATGATATTCAATTTGACAAAAAAGGGATTCACATTGTTCAAGGAAGCTATAAATTAGTTCTTCATTAATACAGGAAGGATAAGTGATAAAAAACTTCACCCAATTAACAATACGCAAAGAGAGAGGATAAGGGTCCCACCCACATCCATTTGGCCGTGGGTTTTCCTTTATCCATCGGTTGAGAATAGCTACTTTAGCCTCCAAGGGAATATTTTCTAATAAAAAGGAATGATAATGTAAATTATAGAGCCACAGTTTGCTAGGATGAGCCGTATGCCAATCAGCACGGCTTGTCAAAGTCCTTTTTTCATTAAGAAAGCGAAAAACTAAAGGAGCAACAGTGACGACACTTTGGATAGGGGTTATGAAGGAGATGACGGGTGAACACCGAAGGAGTTTTACCTCTTTGTCGAGAAGACGGGGAAAAAAAAACCACCGTAGCGGCAGGTAATAGTAGATGCGCCAAATTATTTGACGCACCTTTAAGTATTTTAACGTATTAAAAAATAAGGAAAAGCGAGCTAACATAAGCTCTGGCCAATTTGAATGGTTGTTTTTGCCACCTCTATCACTTCATCCAAGGGAATCGGAGCGTCTTCTTTTCCAAGAACCGCTTTGCAAAATGCCTCTACCAGATTCTTTTGCCCCTTATCAGGTGTAAAGGACCACATCTTTTTAAAACCAGGCCAGCCATACCCCTTTAGGGCTCTAAAGTTATCAAGCTGTAAGATTTTTCCAGCACAAAAAACTTCTATACGCTCCTTGGCAAAGGATTTATGCCCATTGGCAAGATAATGAATTGTTGCTTGAGAGCCATCTTCAAAAGTAAGGGAAATAGTCGCACAATCACTTTGAGAAAGTTGCTTATTTGGCAGAGCATTGACAGAAAAATTGATGATTTTTCGACCAATGAAAAAACGAGCCAAGTCAATAAAGTGGCACGCTTCACCAACCAAACGACCTCCACCAATTTCAAGATCTTGTGTCCAATGATCGGCCGGAATAAATCCCGCATTTATAGTCATAATTAATGTTTTAGGAGCCGGCTCTCTGTCTAATAAACTTTTCATCTTCTGACTAAACGGAGAAAAGCGACGATTAAATCCTACTGTTAACAGAGGAACTGTTTTCTTGCTTGCTAACATACGGGCATAATAGGATTCAATTGCATCAACTTCATCTAATCTCAAGGCAAAAGGTTTTTCTACAAACACATGCTTTCCAGCTTCCAGACACTTTAAAACATAAGAAGCATGAGTATTATGACGTGTGGCCACGACAACAGAATTTATTTCTGACGAAGTGATCACCTCTTCAGCTGAGGACGTACTAAACCTAAAACCGAATTTCTTGGCCGCATGGGCGGCACTGACCCCCCCGAAAGAGCAAACCGTGTGCATCTTGGTTGCTTGCTGTTTAAAGTAAGGCAACAGGATACGCTGAGCATAATTGCCCACACCAATAACTCCAACCTGAATAGCCGAAGCTTTTGACAGGTCGACCGCATAGGAAATTGTCTGGGATTTAGATACCTTTGTTTCAGATTCTGAAAATTTTAACAGAACGCCAAGAGTAGTTTGTCCTTTGGCGACTAACTCATAAGCTTGGGCGGCTTCGTCCACAGAAAAGACATGGCTGATAAGATCATCAACAACTATTTTTCCTAAAGACACCATATCCAAAAATGCTTGCATATTGCGTTGGGAAGTCCAACGGACAAATGGTTTTGGATAATCATTTCCCTTTTCTTCATAAACTGGATCATACCGTCCAGGTCCATAGGAACATGAGACTTGAAATGAAATTTCTTTTTCATAAAAATCCGCCCGGGATAATTTAAGACCCGTGACCCCGACAAGAATAATACGCCCTCGCTTACGGCAAACCTGGGCGGCATTGTGAATCGGTTCATCTTTATCAGTCGATAAGGTCATTAAAATGCCATCACACTCTTCCCCATTATTGGCATGAAGAATAGCCTGAACAACATCACTGACTTTAGCAGCATTGATTGTTTTTGCTTGATATTGGGCAGCTTGTTCTAGCTTTTTCTCATCAAAATCAATCGCAATAACTTTGCAGCCGCTAGCTCGCAACAGTTGAACAGTTAATAAGCCCACAAGGCCGAGCCCCATCACAACAAACGTTTCACCAAGGGTGGGCCGCGCAAGCCTTACCCCTTGAAGGGCAATAGCGCCCATAACAGTAAACGCTGCCTGTTGATCAGAGACATTGTCAGGAATCTTACAGCAAAGATTAGGGGAAACGCCAACGATTTCAGCATGCGCCCCATTGGAAGCCACCCGCTCTCCTACCTTAAAAGAATGCTGGTTTGATGACTTTAACACAATCCCCACATTGCAATATCCCAAGGGCAATGGTTGCTCTAATTTTGCCTGAACAGATTCATAGGTCGCGATAATGCCATCTGTCTTAACTTTGTTTAAAACCATCCGTACCTTATCAGGTTGCTTTCTGATTTTCCCAATTATACTTGAGCGTCCAAAATCCACCGCCATTTTTTCTGTACCAATGGAGATAAGCGTATTAAGAGTCTGAATTAGAACAGTCCCTGCCGAAGATCCAGGCGCTGGCACATCCTCTACATATGTTTGCCCATTTTTAAGATTTTGTAGAATTTGCTTCATTTAGCTTTCCTGTCAATAGACTGTATAAAAAATTGATACCTATAATAATGAAAACAATAACCGCCCAAACAACCATCCCATATCCCGCATATAAGGAGCTTTTTAAAGTATCAATACTTAAATAAACAAAGAAGATACAGATAATAGCTTGAAAAAGGATTTTATAATCCTCAGCAGCAATTTTCGATATTAGCCCCCAAATACCTCCTAATAATAGACCAACTAATCCTGATACTAAGAAGGCACTTAAAAGACCAGCACGGCTAAAAATACTGTATTGAAAAGGAACCACAGAAGCGCCCCCATCAGCAGCAAAATTGCCATTTAAGAATCTCCAAAGAAATTTACCTTCGTTGAAAGAATTTTTAAAGGGGAAAAAGTATGTCCAATCCAATCCAATAAACGGATGGAGGTCAGGGAAGATCTCAACATAATAAGCATTTGTAATTGAAGAGCGATTCACTAACGCTAAAATTGGATATAATTTCTTTAATAGTTCCCCGTCAAAATACATTCTCGTCTGTGCATGTTGTTTTTTTGATAGAGTTTTTGATTTTTCTAAAAGCCCCTTATTGTTTTGATAAATTTTATCTAAATCATTAATGCTGGTTTTTTCTTCTTCACTCCTATCAATTTTCTTTGGTACCTGATATTCAAATTTTATCTCTGGTGTTAAATATTTTGAGGGAAGAATTGTTAAAAGGGAAAACACTATCCCAGAAGAAGTAATCAAAAAATGTTTTTAAAACAGATAATCTTTCTTTCCTTTAAAAATTTAAAAGGAATAGAAAAATATAAATAATAAAGGGTATTTTTTTGTAATGTTAATAAAGAAATTAGAAAAAGAAGCGATCCGATAAGAAACTTTCTTTTTTTATTTTCTTCTTGTAGGTACAGATAACCAGAAAAAACGGGGATAAAGGAGTAAAAAACAACCCAGAAAAACGGTGAAGTGGTAGCATTAAATAAGAGAAATCTAGCGGAGATATGGGTATTATAATTTGTAAAAGCATAAATTAAATTATGTAATCCCACAATATTATTAAAACTATAAATAACATACATATAGGCTAAAAAAGTCAGAAAATATATAACAAGGTTATTAACTCTCTTTTCCAATGGAATTTTTTTTAATAGTTCCTCTAGCTTAGAAAGCTTACTAATAAATTTATTAGCAAAAAAGAAAAACATTGATAAAAGGAGAGGACAAAGAATAGATAATCCAATCAATATATAACGTTTATGAGGGGAGTCAATAACTGGCCGCGCCACCCCGCACATATATTCATACATTGCTAAGTACTCTTGGTTATCAAAGATAAGAAAAAGGATGCCCAAGAGTGATAATATAAAGTAAGTAATTAGATATAAATAAATAGGCATATTAAAGCTTTTCCAATATTTTTTTAACATGAATACCCCAAGTATAATGAGATATTGCATAGCTTCTTGTTTCTTCAAAATGAGACGATAAAGATCTATAGATTAGGGCCATTTCTAATATTTTCTCTTTTAAATGCTGTTTATTACTGGGTTCAAAGAGCATTATACCATCATAGTTTCTCTTAAGCTTTAAATCAGCTAAAATTTCGCCTTGTTGATCTAAATCAGAAGCGATAATTGGCTTGGCCATAGCCATATACTCAAAAAGTTTTGTAGGAGAGCCAAAAAACTTTTTCCCATCCGGTTGCGAAGTATGAGGAGATAAAAATACATCTGACATTGCAAGATACGATATAGCATGATCTTGTTGAATCAACCCTGTTAACACGAGATATTTATTTAGGCCAGGTGTTTGAGAAAGTATTTCCTTAACAGCTGACATCATCAAGCCATCACCAATTAGCAGGAATTTTAGATTATGTTGCTTGAGAAAACCTTCATTTTCTACATATAGGTCACGAATTGCTTCTACCAGAAAATCCACGCCATGCCATTTTCCAAAAGTACCAATAAAAGTAAAGACTAAATCTTTTTCAGATAGGCTAATTGATTGTCTTAATTCCTGCAAATCATTCGCCATAAACCGAGCAGAATCGTAATTTTCTGTATCTACACAATTAGGATACATTACAATTTTTTCAGGAGATATTCCATTCTGAATTAATTCTTCTCGTAAAGGCTCTGATATTGTTATAATTAAATCTGCACATCTTAAATTAGTGATTTCAATTTTTTGAGAAAAACGTTCAAAAATAAGGGGCTTCCCCCAATTCCTATATATTCGAACTTCGGAACCATTGTATTCTAAGATAAAAGGAAGCTTATTTCTTCTTGAATATTTTAGAGCAGAAAGGCTGTTTAGACTTATTCTATTATAAACAAATGAATATTTATCTGAATTATATTTTTTAAGTTGCTTGGTGTAAAAATAATCAAACAAACAAGCATTTGTTTCTTCCAGAAGCGAGGAATTTTTCAAAGGTATAATTGGCAGTTTCTGATTGCTCTTTATATATTCATCGAGCCCTCCGTAAGTAACGAGATAGTCATTTTTTTCTAAGCCACTTATTACTCCCTTAACATGTCCAACTGATCCCCCAGCATTAACAGAAATCCAAAAATTAGACTTCAAATAAAGAGCTTTTTTTGCAATTTTACCTATTTTTTTCTTCTCAAGAGGATAATAAAAAAAGCAGGTAATATAAGAGAAAAATAATAGAAAAGCTCCCCATAAAGTTAACAGACATGATTTCAATATAGGAATTAATGCTGTCAATTTGTTATAACTTTTTTTATTTCCCAACTCATCAATCAGGTCAGCCTTGAAAGAAGGGGAAAGCATAAAAACAAAAAGCATCACATTGGTAAAAATTTTTTCATTTTGAGCATTGGCGTAAAGTAATACTCTTCCAGAAATGGAAAATATAAACTTCAAAACATCGGCAATTTTGTTCTTCGAAATTTCTTGAAGGGATATAACATCTTTAACATTATATTGCTTCATTATTTCAACTTTTTCCATCATTGTTTTGCTATAAATGGTAAGGGCAATTGTATACACGATAACCTCTTAACTCCTTTTAATGTGCTTAGACCCTGGGGGGGATATATTCCTAAAAAATTCTTTAAGTAAGAAGGCCCCATACATAATAGACCATACAGAAATGGTATAAAAAAATAACTTAATAAGCCCCACAATTCCCAATGGACCAGAAGAATATTGTGTTAATAATACAAGGTATATTAAGCTAAAAGCTGGTGCTATTATCGAAATAAGGGGCATTTTAAGAGCGGTGATAAAAGGGGCAATACTTGATAAAAAAACCATACCATAACAAATGGGGATCATTTTTTTAAAATAAACGCCACAAATACGGTTTTTTTCCCCATAGAGTAGAGCAAATACATCCTCCATCCATAAGTAAAACGTTAAGACGCCTATACTTAAAATGAGGAGATTAATAAAGACAAGTTTGAATGTACCTTCTAAGGTTGCTTTATTGCTTTCTTGAGCGATAAATTCAGGCGTAAAGATCAGAGAAATAGACGAAAAAATAACGGTTACATAACTAATATGAGAAAAAGATAAAATAAATTGACCTAAATCCTTTTGAGTTATTATCAGAATTTTTTCTTGGTTTTTAGCAAAATAAATAGCATACCAAAAAATGAGGGATGCTAGGGTACATGATAGGTAAGATTTTAAGGAAACAGCTAGGTTTTTTACTAAAAAGTCTAGTGAGCCTCGCCTGTATTTGAAATCTATCTTTCCAAAAAAGAAATGATTACTGCATAAAACAAAAAATTTACAGGAATATAAATTATATATACCGATAGCAAATCAGAGCTTATACCTTGGCTGAGAAACAGTACCAAACATAAAATTAAATTTTTAATAATTTCTAGAGTATTAAATAATCTTGTTTTACCAATAGCAGTGTAAGCACTTGTAAAAAATATAGAAAATAAAGAAAAAATAATTGAAAAAGTGGTAAATATACTCACAATAGATAAAACTGAGAAAACTCCCATCCATATAATATAAAAAATTATAGCTGTTAACGTCAAATAAATGGATAAATTCAGATAATCTTCTACTTTATCTCGACCTTTTCCCAAGATGAGAAGCGCTGAAGTATGAAGCCCGAAATTAAAAATTTGTGCCACTAAAGTAGCATCGTTAGTAATAATACCAAACGTGCCTCTTTCCTCAATAGATAGTAGACGGGTAATAAAAACGGCGATACCAAAATTGAATAAAATGCTAACTATTCTAAGTAATGAATCTTTATAAGCTCTGATAAACATATAATTTCTACTCTGGAGTAATATACAAGGTAAAACTCTGGTGAGAGTCAACTTTGAAAATAAGAGTTTGCCTTTTTACTCTTACTCCATAACTTTTTGACACCCAAGAGTCTTTAATTTCAAAAATTTCCTGAGAGTTTTTAAACAATAAATGGTAAAACTTATTGTTTTTTTTCACCCTTATCTTATTGTTTTCTTGAATTATTATTACATTTTCATCCAAATGGAAAGGGATAAATACAGAACATAATTGGGGGGAGTCAAAACTGTCTTCAATTTTCAAAGTAGAAGTCGTTTTTTCTAAACTAATTTCTCGTCTCACTGTTAAGGATGGCTCTAATTTTTTATAGCCAAAATGCTCACCCTTAAAAATAAGATGATTTTCTGTTTCCTGCCATAAAAGGCACTCTGGCTTGGCCTCATCCACTAAAGACCATATTAACTTTGTTCCCGGCATTGTATTAATTTCTTTGCCTGGAATATAGGGGGTATTATGCGCCGCTGTTGAACGAAAATAATTTCGTGCTTGATAGTCTGCTGTATAAATATAGGCGCCTGAATCGGTAATTAGTTTTTCCCCCTTTAATACCGCTTCAAACGAGAGGGCGTCATTATGACTATGCCCTCCTCTACCTCCCAAGCCAAGCGATGCACAGTTAATAAAAATATGATTATCCTGATGACGCATAATATAATAGCCGGCGGTCGGATAACTCTTTGATCTTAACATTTCGTTAGAAACGGTTTTGAAATTTAATTGCTCACGCGGTAACAAATTCCAAAAAATTTCAGTTCTATCAGGACTATGGTTGCCAGATAGGGCAGAAAGATTAAGTCCGTAGGTATTTAGATCGGTAAGATATCGATGATCATTAAGATCTTGACAGCCAAAAGGTAAAATACGACCATCATCATTATCTCCGACCAGCGGGCAAGACCCGTCAGGTTGCGAATAATGTGCCGCAAAATCTGCCGCTTTTATTAAAGCCTCTTTATAAAAATGGGGAATTTTTACCCCATTTAAAGACGCATATCGAGCACTAAAATAAAATATTTCAAACACAAGCCGATGATAGGGAATCGATCCCTCATAATCTACGCCATCCGCATATATCTGCTTTTTTATTTCTTCCGTTAAAATAGACCAGCCAAGACCCATCCACTTTTGTGCACTTTTATGCTCAAGACCAAAGAAAATTCCCGCAAATACTAAGCCCATCGCATCAGCAATATAGTGATTGCCATTAATATCAGACTTTTCTAAATGCCGTACTGTAAAATTGGCGTGAAAATAGATGTTCCTTATAAAGTTTTGTTGAAAATTCTTATCTTGCCAAGCAGTAGACTTTTTAAAAACATGAAAAAACCACGAAAAAACCACAATTCGGATTCCTACTTCCATGGTACATGCCCAATTGACGCCTTTTGTAAACGGGTTCTTTTTTATCCAGTCTTCAATAAGGTCTTTTGATTTTTGGGCATATTTTTCATCGCCAGTTAACATATAAGCTTGGCCTAAAGGAAGCATCCATTGCATCCTGGAAATTTCCCATGGGATTTTTACATCACTTGGCTGCTCAAAATTAACGTAATCAATCCCTCTAAAATACGACTTGGGCCAAGTTTTCCCTGTTTTATAATCTTTGCCCCAATCGATATCATCTCCTAAAAAAGCATCTTTCAACCCCAAAAGCGTCACTTGATGGTTCAAAGCTTTATTGGCATTTTGAAAAATAGTAGTGGCCAAAGCTCCAGTGGCAGATTCAAACTCTTTAAGTTCGACGCGCGTCGTGAGCGTACAAAATTCTTTTTGCGATAATTTTTGCCATAAGTCCTGTATATCACCGGTTCCAAATTGCCTGAAGATTTTCTTATTGGAGATGATAGAGGGTAGTAATGGCTCCCAAAATCGCGCCAACTCTGCTTTTGCTTCATATAAGAGGCGCCATAAAATATAATGAAGCGGTTTTTTTAGAATCCGCCTTATACGCTCTATAAACATTAACTATTCTTTCCTTCAATCCAATAGTCATACCAGGAAGTAAGATTAAAAATTGTCCAGATATATAAGGAATTATCTCGCCGTTGCGAGCGATGGTGGGCAAAAAGATTTTTAATATAATCTTTATTAAAGAATCCCCGCTGGAGTAAAGGTGATTGCATAATGGCATCTTCAACAGTTTTGCCGAAAGATTCATTGAGCCACTGGCTCATAGGAGCCCCAAAGCCCATTTTTTTACGGTAAATAATATTATCGGGAATAATTCCTTCCACCGCTTTTTTGAGAATATATTTGGGCACATTATTTTTAACCTTATATTCCATAGGAATATTGTAGGAAAATTCAACGAGCTTATGATCAAGAAAGGGAACGCGCGCCTCCAATGATTGAGACATTGTAATTTTGTCTACCCGCATGAGAAGAAGTTCTGGCAATCTTAACTGGAACTCATTATAAATCATGCGCGAAAGAATATCGTGATTAGGTCTTTTTTGCTGTAAGGCATCCTTAAACGACTTAATAACCGAAAAAGTATCTAATTGCGAAATTTTACCAAGCCCCAGAGAATCTAGCTTAGTATTATGCCCCGCCTCAATAAAAGGTTGAAAGGCATCTTTGTTAACAAGCTGTTTTTTGAGTGTATCCCAAAAGACCGTTGCCCCGCTCCAAAAATGCTCCCGATCATTATAAGCCCGGCTAATGATGTCAGCATACACTTCTAATTTAGGATGAATCCCAGAAGCCGCTATAGCCGTTTTAGAAAGAGCGCCCTGAACAAATTTGGGCAACCTTCTAAAAGAAGTCCAATATTTTTTGTAAAGATCCAAGTATCCCATATAAGAAGCGTAACCAGAAAACTGCTCATCTGAGCCTTCACCTACCTGGATCACCGTCATGCCAGAATCTTTGGCAAGTTTTGAGACAAAGTAAAGCGGAATACAAACCCAATCAGCTAGAGGTTCATCTTGAGAATGAACCAAATTTTGCAAATAAGATTCCATATCTTTACGATCGATCAGAATTTCATGGTGGTCAGTTTTAAACTCTTTGGCAATCTGCTTTGCATAATCAAGTTCATTTAAATGCTTATAATCTTTAAATCCAACAGTAAATGTCCTTACAGGCGCTGAAGAATATCGACTCATCAAGGCGGCATTAACCGAAGAATCGATCCCCCCTGATAAAAAGACACCCATCGGCACATCAGCCATCATTCGGTCCTCAACGGACTTAATAAGCCGCGATCTTATTTCGTTAATAAGGTACGACTCACCTTCTGTTTCTAAGCGAGATTGGAATTCACTCATGTCTACGGAGGTTGTTGAGGTTACGTTCCAATAACGATGAGTGTTAAAATTCCCATGATTGTCCATCTCAATATAATGACCCGCTGGTAACTTATAGATCCCTTCAAACATTGTCATCGGGGCAGGCGTAGTCAAAAATGATAAATAATGATACATAGCGACTGGGTTTACATCACGCGGCATCTGTGGATGCTTTAATAATGCTTTAATTTCAGAAGCAAAAACTAAGCCTGGTCCAACAAAGGAGAAATACAGGGGTTTTACCCCCATACGATCGCGCAAAGCATATAATTTTTGAGTACGGCCACACCAAATAGCAAAGGCATAGTCACCTTCAATACGATGCGCAAGTCCTTCGATACCCCATTCTTCAAAGCCATGCACCAACACTTCTGTATCTGAGTGATCGGTCCTAAAGGTATGACCTTTAGATTTTAACTCTTCGCGTAAAGATAAATGATTATATATCTCACCATTAAAAGTAACCCAAATCATGCCATCTTCGTTGCACATGGGCTGATCAGCTGTTGTGTTTAAGTCAATAATAGATAAGCGACGATGCCCTAAAAGAACACGCGCGCAAGGTGATCTCCAACTTCCACCTCCATCGGGGCCCCGATGGAACATTTCATCACGCATTTTGTGAAATTGATCATCTGTTAAAGAAATCTCACTATTAGGGCTATAGATTCCGACAATACCACACATCGTTTATATTTTATCCTTTTGAATTTGGTCTTCAACACAGAGGCTGATATGGGTTGCAAGGACTTGGTCCTCTAAGCTAATAGGCCATTCCCTTCCTTGAGTAAAGCAAGAGATGAATGCCTTCATTTCTTCTTTATGCCCTTTATCCGGAGAGGATGCTGTATAAAGCTCCTGCTTTTTCGTCTCATATTTTTCTAGTTTTTTATAATCATCCATATAATATACTTTTCCATCGACATAGAGGTCCATTCTTTCTTTAGGAAAAATCTTAGATCCTTGAGACGTATAGGTAAGAGTTGCCACAGAGCCATCTTCATAACGAATAGTAGCCACAAAATTATCATTCTTCACCCATTGCTCAGAATTAGGTCCCACCGCGTGCGCCGAAATTGAAAGAGGTCGGGATCCTGTCAAGTAGCTAAAAATATCGTAGATATGGCAGGCCTCTCCAATATTACGGCCCGCCCCTTCGTGAGTTTGAACCCAATGATCTTTGGGAATAAAACCCGCATTCATCCTATAATTAATGATCAAGGGGGTTTGCCGTTCTTTAAGGTGCTGCTTCAACATCACCATGACCGGAGAAAAACGACGATTGAAGCCTGTCATTAAGAGCGGAAAACTTTTTCTTTCTTTAAAGAAATTCTTAATTTGTTGAAGCTGTGTGTGAGTTGTAGCTAATGGTTTTTCAACAAAGGTTGCTTTCCCTGCCTCTAGAGCTTTAAGAACCTGGCTCGCATGAAGATTATGTGGACTTGAAATTAAAACAGCATCAACCTTGTCATCTGTTAAAATTTTTTCATAATCTGTCGTCGCATAAGTTGCTTGATACTGTTGAGCAATAGCAGTGGCCGTTGTCCCTGTACGGCTCATAACCGCATGAATACCACATTCTTTTATCCGAGTAATATTAGGTAGATGGACAGATTGTGTAAAAGAACTAGCCCCCACAATCGCTAAACGCATCCCCTCCCTTACCGGGTTTAATAAAGCAACACTTGATTGCAATCTTTCTTCTTCTGATCGAGGATAGGTTAAAAAAGCTGCTAAAGGACTTGTTTCACCCTGTCCTAATGCTTGATAGGCCTGTTTAACCTCATCAATACCAAATACATTGTCTCCTGGGATTTCAATTTTTCCTTGAGAGATTAAGGAAAGATATGCACTCATATTTCTATTCTCTGTCCAACGAACATAAGGAAGAGGATAGTCGTGCCCCTCCATTTCGTAATAAGGATCATAACGACCCGGACCATAAGAACAAGAAATGAGAAAATCGATTTCTTTTTGATAAAAATCTTCCCGGCGTAACCCTAGCCCAACATCGCCCACCAAAACAATCCGACCCTTACGACGGGTGGCTAAAGCCGATTGATGGACAATCACATCCGAAGGAGAAGCAGCGGTAATAATCACACCATCTGCGCCATATCCATCTGTATAATGTCTTACTTTCTCGTCATACTCCCCCTTAAGAGGATTAAGAACCACGTCAGCACCAATTGTTTGCGCGTACTTTAGACGTTGGTCATTTACATCCACAGCAATAACTTGACACCCATTGGCTTTTAAAATCTGTGTCGTGATAGCTCCCAGAATCCCCATCCCTAAAACAACGACTGTTTCTCCTAAAAGAGGATTAAATCGTCGTACTCCTTGCATGGCGATCGCGCCCAACGTCACTGTAGAGGCAGAGAGCTGATCGACGCCAGCCGGGATTTTAACCGCCAAATTTACCGGCACATTAATGACTTCTGCGTGATTTGCAATCCCAGCACCCGCACAAGCAACAGCATCACCAACGCTGAACCCACTTACTTCAGCCCCCACGGCCACTACACGTCCTGCCGCAGAATAGCCAGAAGGTGACCCAAAATCTAACTTTCCCTTAACTTTAGCCACAGTTGCAGCCAGTCCATTATCTTTAATCGATTGTAATACTTTTCTAACGTTATCAGGTTGTTTAAGAGCCCGTTTATATAAAGGCATGGCTGATAATTGCACACTCTTCATCTCTGTCCCCACAGAGATACAAGAATAATCAACACTCACTAAGATTGATTTGCTGTCAACAAAGGGAGCGGGAACGTCCACAATTTTAGCGCTGCCCGCGTTAATAACGACCTGTTTCATGAATTTAATAGCCCTTGAAAATCTAGAATCATTGGGTGGTGGACTAATTTTTGTTTTCCCGAAACAAATAATTGATGCCCCACGAGGATAACAGCCACAGGCGATTCTAAAGCCTCATCAAAAGTTTTTAATTGAATATTATTAAGGCTTTTTAAAGCGAGTGGCAGCTCTTCTATATGAGGCTCAACGACATAAACTTGATGGTCAGGATTATTCTCAGCATAATTTTTCACAATATCCATAGCAGGACTTTCTCTCAAGTCATCAATATCCGCCTTAAAAGAAAGTCCAAAAAAGGACACTGTTTGGGAAGATGTTTGGCGCATGACATCGTGAACTTTATGAAGGACAAAATGGGGCTTATAGTCATTTACTTCCCGCGCCATTCGTACCATTTTGGCGATGTCTGGTGTTTT
Source organism: Candidatus Paracaedibacter symbiosus (assembly GCF_000757605.1). GTDB lineage: Bacteria > Pseudomonadota > Alphaproteobacteria > Paracaedibacterales > Paracaedibacteraceae > Paracaedibacter_A > Paracaedibacter_A symbiosus. Next base: position 1,112,465 of record NZ_JQAK01000001.1, read on the forward strand.
ATGATAAATAAACCATGGATCTACGGCAATACAGTGTCCTCCGACTCCTGGGCCTGGCTGAAGGATATTTACACGGGGGTGCCGATTGGCAAGGCTAATTAGTTCCCATACATTAATCCCTAATTTATCGCAAATCATACTTAATTCATTAGCAAAAGCAATATTAACATCTCGGAAAGAATTCTCTGTTAGTTTTGCCATTTCTGCTGTTTCTGCTGTCGTTTGCAAACACTGACCTTTAACAAAATTTTGATAAACTAAAGCAGCTTTTTGGGCGCACTCAGGTGTCATTCCCCCAATAACGCGATCATTGGAAACAAGCTCTTCTAAAGTCTTCCCCGGCAAAATCCTTTCAGGACAATAGGCTAAGCGCACACAAGGATAACTGTCTTGATGAGGGAATTTCAAATCAGCCCGCACTCTAGATAAAAGCTCAGAAATACGTCGCGTTGTTCCAACGGGCGAAGTAGATTCAATAATAACAAGATCCCCTTTTTTTAAAACAGGGGCAATGGAGTTAGCCGCTGCCTCTACATAACTTATATCGGGTACAAAGTTATCTTTAAAGGGGGTAGGAACCGCAATAATATAGACATCTGAGGTTTTTTCAACTTTATCAAATGCTGCAAAAGTTTTATTAGCCACAACTTCTTGTAATAGCCCTTCTAACCCTGGTTCAACAATATGCATTTCACCACGGTTAATCTTCTTTACAACGTCTTGATTAATATCTATTCCGGTTACACTATTCCCATGCTTTGCAAACATGCAAGCAGTTGGTAAGCCTATATATCCTAGACCGAGTATCGTGATTTCTATCATAGCTGCGTCCTACCCTTTAAAAAATTTCCGTAGTTAAAATATTACAAATTTGCTGTGAGGCCGTTCCATCTCCATAGGGGTTCTTAGCTTTTGCCATTTTAGAGTAAGCACTTTGGTCTTCTAGCAAAATATTTATTTGCGAAATAATTTTTTGGCGATCAGTCCCCACAAGAATGGCTGTCCCCGCCTCGACGGCTTCGGGACGTTCGGTTGTATCTCGCGTAACAAGAACAGGTTTTCCAAGAGCTGGGGCTTCTTCTTGGATTCCTCCAGAGTCGGTTATAATAAGGTGAGACTTTCCAATTAAGTAAACAAAAGATTCATAATCTAAGGGGTCAATTAAATGCACGTTTGCAAGGCCGTTTAAAATATTAGCAACGCAAGACTGAACATGGGGATTTAAGTGAACAGGGTAAACAATTTGAACGTCTTTGCTCAGAGCGATTTCTCGGAGCGCATGGCAAACATTTTCGAAAGCTTTACCAAAATTTTCTCGTCGATGACCTGTCACGAGCAATAGTTTTCTATTTTCATCAATGAAATGGAATTTATTATTGAAATGATCCTGGCGAGAATCTTGACTTACAGCCTGGTGGATTTGTTGCAAGGCATCAATCACCGTATTGCCCGTGATAAAGATTTTATCTTCGCTAATGCCTTCGGAAATCAAATTTTGTTTCGCTTTAAGCGTTGGAGCAAAATGAAATCGGCTAATTTTCCCAACACATTGCCGATTAATTTCTTCTGGCCAAGGTGAATAGATATCATACGTTCTCAGTCCTGCCTCCACATGCCCTACATCCACTTTATTATAAAAGGCGGCAAGCGATGTCGCCAGGGTGGTGGTTGTATCACCATGAACTAAAACGCAATCTGGTTGAAATTCTTGGATCACTCTAGAAACACCAGAAATAATACTGCCTGTTAAATCAGATAAATTCTGATTTGGTTTCATGACCTCTAAATCAAAATCAGGCTTAATTTCAAAAAGTGTTAACACTTGATGGAGCATTTCCTTGTGCTGGCCTGTTACACAGATGGCTAAGTTGAAGGAGCCATCATTTTTTAGAACATTGATAAGGGGAGAAAGCTTAATCGCCTCTGGCCGCGTGCCAAAAACGCATAAAATTTTTTTTTCATCATGAGATCTTTAATATCTTACGGAAGATTAATAAATTTTTTATAATTGATAATAGGTTGTACATTATTTATCACGCTATCGTCAAGTCGTTACTCCTTTAAAGTCGCAGAAAACTTGATTAAACAACACCAATTCTGTTAAAAAAGCTGAGAAAGGTCACAAATAAGAGGCGATAGTCGGAGAAGCGGTCCGTCCCCCTTGTTTACTGTCTTTATCGATTCAAATTCTAGGCTCTGTGAACAGTTCTGGATGAGGATGATTATGGCCTTTTTGGCTGCCCAAAATATCACCAACTTTCTTGAACACGAACTGTTCACAGAGCCTCTGGTTCGCTTGATTGAGGGTTTGAGTTGATGCGCCTGTTTAATTAGTGCCAAATACATATTTGGTATTACAAACAAGGGATCATAGAGGAAATCTGCCTTATTGAAAGACAATTTGGCATTGATAATTTTTAAGCTTGACGATTCACAGAAACATTTTTAATTGCCATAAGCTTTTGCCTCAGTGCCACAAACCACTTATTTTCTCTCCCAAAGAAAGATTCACCTTATTGCCTGTTTCTCTCTTTTTTTACTTTACCGCAGTTGATTATTAAATGTTTAGCTCTCAGCATTTATCGGCTGGAATTTACAGATAGATTTTATTTTTAAAAATGTGGAAAATAAAAAATTAATCACCATTATAAGTACTAAGTATAGACTGCACAATCTCACTCTTTTCACTTATTGGGGAAGAAAGCCCCCCATCATACAGGGGGTCATCTCTCTTTTAGTATAAGGGCTGACAATAACATTAAGAAGAAGATAGTTTTTAACTTTGAAAAACGATCAGTATAAACAAAATTACTTTATTTAACCGAGACCCTATTATGCAAAAACTTATTTTTCTATCTCTAGCATATTTATCCTTAAGCACGGCAGTATTTTCTGCGGAGAGATTAACGCCCCAAACTGCGCTTCGCCACCGCTCCAATTCAGCTTCTCTTGTCTCCCAAAATATTGGTGAGACAGCGCAATATTTGGGGCTTCCCCAAGTCCCCTTAGTACATCACTATAATGATTTTAACCCTCCTGAAATAATTTTAGCCATTAAAGGGAAGCTTTCTGAAGGAATTTTGCTTCAAAATCCACAGATAGAAGACATGATGGAAAAAACAGGCGTGAGGGCCCGTGACCCCTTTATGGTGGTAGTACAGGGGTTTTCTCAATTCTTTAATGATTCCGGCGCTGATATAAGTGATCAATCACCTCTTTTGCTTCGACCCATGTATTATTTTTCGCAAAATAAAGCGGCTAGTTATCCCGTAGCTTACAGTGAAAATATTACGCTGAAGGCTGGAATTTTAGGGATTACCTCTGATCTTGCCATTGTGCCCGAGCACCAAACACCCTCTAATCAATTTGGGATTTCTATTCATAATTCAGGGCCGGGGACGAACTGTATTTCCTCTGCCGCCAATATGGCAGTACCTCAACTGCGCTATAACCAATCTACAGCCTTTTACGGATTTTATAAAGGGGTTAATCGGGCAATAATTGGGGATGAAAAAGATTTAAGCTTTCCCGATACTCGAGGCGTCACAGTCCTTCATGTTCTTTTAGATGACATCGATAGGCAGGCACTTAAAAATGCTTTAAACCACGTCAATAACAAGAGCATCGAAGGAGTTAGTGAGGCGATTCAAAGCTTAATGCAGGCGAAGTACAATCTTCTTTCCGAGACTATCGATGCTATGCTTATAGCAGAGATTGAAGAGCCAATGGGTAAAAAAATAAAATTAATTCCCGCCTATACACAAGATGTTCAAACGGTGACAAGAGAAGGGGATAGAACCATTATCCGCACTTCCCCCTCTTTATATAGTTATCAAGTGTTGGGTCAAGTATTGCCAGTTAAACCGCTTTCAACGGTTAGGCTTTCATATGATATTGATATCAAAGTCGGTGGTGTGGGATTGGGTCTGCTGAACCAATATAAAAGTTTCATTAAGGGGTCGCAAGCTGTATACACTTCAACAGGGAAACAGCAAAGCTCCATCGAATTTGTTATCCCACATGATGTCACGTCTATGCAACCACTGATCTATAATAACTCTTATGCTTCCTCAGAGTTTTGTATTGATTCTTTTGTAATGAAAGTATTATCTACAGAAAAATTAATTTTCGACTATATATACGAAGCTCAAACGGTAAACAGGGAAGAGAATAGAACCTTTGTCCGCACTTCCTCCGGAGTATACCCTTATCAAGTGGCGAGTCAAATATTGCCTGTTGAACCGCTTTCAACGGTTAAGCTTTCGTATAATATGGATATCGAAGTGGGTTGTGTAGCACTTGGTGTGTTGGATCAACATAAAGCATGGATAAATGGGGCGGAGCACGCTATACTTAATAACCGTACCCCTCCGCAAGGCTCTATCAAGTTCTCTGTTCCAAATAATGTAACGTCTATTCAAGCACTTATCTATAATAACTATGCTGAGCCGTCAGAGTTTTGGATTAATTCTTTGGAATTTGAAGTATTGTCCTTTAACTAGATTTTTAAATATAATGCTGCAATTTTAAGAGAATGTGATAATGTGAGCAAATACTCACATTATCATGTGTTAAGAGTGAGATATTTCCAAATTTTTTTATGGATAATGTTGTGGTGATTCTATTCTCTAATGGTAGTTGAGCAATTCCGTCGATTTGACTCCGCGGATTACTTCAGCGACACAACAGGGTTGACCACATACCTCCCCCCCCTTGCTGACGGCTAAGAATTTGCAGGAATCTGAAGAATATTTAAACGATACAATATAGAAGACTTGTTAGTGTTTACTTTACTGTTTTTTTTAGTTAAGACTAGGAGAGAAATTAACAAAATCATTAATAATTATTCTTAGGTACCAATGCTTAAAATTTCTGCATGGCTTGATAAAAAATTTTATCCTAAATTTACTGATAACTGGGACGATGTTCTGTTTAGGGAGAAAGTAAAAAGCCGCATTACCCCGAAAACAACCATGTTAGATTTAGGGGCAGGCGCAGGGATTATTCCCCAGGTCAATTTTAAAGGATTAGCTGATAAAGTTTATGGTATCGATTTAGACCCTCGTATTCTTGAAAATAAATATTTAGATATTGCTCACCATGGAGATATAGAAAATCTTCCCTATGAGGATGAGACCTTTGACATCGTCATCTGCAATAATGTTCTTGAACATATTTACGATCCCTTCAAAGTATTTTCTGAAGTCTCGCGAGTTTTAAAAAAAGGGGGCGTATTTTTGTTCAAAACCCCTAACAAATGGCATTATGTTGCTATTTTAGCCACGATTACACCGATTTGGTTTCACAGATTGTATAATAAATTACGGGGTAGAGCGGCTGTTGATACCTTTAAGACAGCTTATAAAGTTAACTCTAAAAAAGCCATTGGTTATTATTGTGAGAAGACAAATCTTATTGTCGAAGAAGTCAATATTATTGAAGGAAGACCTGAATATTTAAGAATTAACTTTCTATTATATCTAGGGGGAATAGGGTATGAGCGGATCGTTAACAAATTTTCTTTCTTCAAAAAGTTTAGATGCGTTATTTTAGGAGTTATAAGAAAACAATAGAGGATTTGTTGATCTTTTGTCTTAAAACTGCCTGATGATCATGAGGCGATGGGTAATAGTGGATAGGCCTATAGCAGATTTTAATCTTTTATAAAGAAGACATCCTGTCGCATCTTCTTGTCCAGACTGAAGCAGGCGACCAGCTGCTTGAGGTTGCGCTTCTCTTCCACCTCTTTTATTTTAAAGATAGAAGGGACTGTAATTAAACATTCCAACTAACCAGCCCGGTCTCAAGTTGTCGGGCCTTAACTTAGAATTTTATTAGCTATTATTTATAGAGTAAATTCGACCTAAGAAGACAAAAAACCAAGCCCATTTCATGTATCATTTGGAAAGTTCTTATCTCTACTCGCTTTAATTCCAGGTCTTCAAATTGGTTGGTAGAAGAATCAAGACTTTCTCATTTTGGTAAAACCTGCCATAATAGCTTCAAAAGACTTGAAATTATAAAAATAATTATGGCTCGAAGAAAAGCACCTCATTTAAAAAGTTCTCTGCTGCCTGAAGCAATGATTTTGCAATTCCACCGCCGTTTTCGCCAGGTAACCGGTGTGCTCATTAGCTTGCTCGCCCTTGTTTTTGCCACAACTTTGTTTAGTTATTCACCGCAAGATCCTTCTCTTAATGCGGCAACAACAGTTGCAGCATCCAACATCCTTAGCCTACCAGGGGCTATTGTGGCTGATTTTTTCATTCAAGGATTTGGTCTGGCGCCCATTTTATTAATTTTAGCGATTCTCGTGTGGGGAGGTTTTTTAATAGCCGAGATCCCAATTAAACGATTTAGCTTAAAGCTTGTCTCTTTATGTTTGGCGTTTTTGACGTTTGCAACTTTTTTGGGACTGTTTACCAATCATACATCCTATTTAACGACCCCTTCTTTAGGAGGAGCTTTTGGCATATTAACTCTCCTAAAGTTAACACGTACTTTGGGATGGATGCCCGCCGCCATTAGTATCTTAAGCTTCGGCTTATTCATTCCTCTCTATTTCTATAGTCTTGGCATACGTCCTGCCCAATGGCAGCGTTTTTTGCATTCTATTACTATTGTTTTTGCTGGATTATTTCGTTACTTAGTCTATCCCACCATTCATTTATTAAAAAAAGCCACCAGGGGAAAAAACCAAAAGATCGCCCCTCCCCTATTAAAAGAAGAATCAACGGCCGCTTTTGCTCGCAAATCTACCATTATTTTGAATGCGGATGCACAGCGTCGCTCTGAGATTCATGAGAGTTATCAGGCATTTTTTGCTTCTCCTTCTTCAGAACCATCTTTATCAGAGGAAGACGACTCTATTAGGGAGGATCTCTCTACCCTAAACGCAGAAGAGTTCTTCCCTTATCCAACATCAGAACCGACACCCTCTATGGCAGCGACAGCGCGCGTAAAGATCAAACAGCCTTCGCAAGCCGCCATGACCTCTGCCAGCAGTGAATTTGTCTATAGCCCAGCTCTTCATGAAGATTACCAGCTACCCTCACCTGAATTTTTGCAGCCCGCCGTGAAAAAAAATTCAGCCATTTTAGCCCCTGAGATCTTGCAACAAGCCGCCCAACAGCTAGAGCAAGTCTTGCAAGAATTTGGAGTGCGTGGGGAAATTGTTGCTGTGTGCCCAGGGCCTGTGGTGACCCTTTATGAATTAAAGCCAGCGCCTGGCATTAAAACCTCCCGCGTTATTGGTTTAGCAGATGACATTGCTCGGTCGATGAGCGCCCATGCCGCTCGTATTGCCGTCATTCCTGGGCGTAATGTGATTGGGATTGAGTTACCGAATAAATCACGTGAAACTGTTTATTTACGTGAACTCTTACAGAGTGATAGTTATATTAAATTCTCCTCGCCTCTTGCTCTTATTCTTGGCAAAGACATTGGGGGCAATCCGATTATTGCCGATTTAGCGCGCATGCCCCATTTATTGGTTGCCGGAACGACGGGATCAGGAAAATCGGTTTCAATTAACACGATGATTCTATCGGTTCTTTTCAGACTCTCGCCTGATAAATGTAAATTCATCATGATTGACCCGAAGATGTTAGAATTGTCTGTTTATGATGGCATTCCTCATCTCTTATCGCCCGTAGTGACGGATCCGAAAAAAGCGGTAGTTGCTTTAAAATGGGCAGTTCGTGAGATGGAAAATCGCTATCGAGCGATGTCAAAGTTAGGCGTACGCAACATCGATGGATACAATGACCGCCTGGCAGAAGCAAAACTTTCGGGCGAATTGTTGATGCGTCGGGTCCAAACGGGCTTTGATCCTGATACAGGTAAACCGATTTTTGAAAATCAATCTTTAGCTGTGGATCCACTCCCCTATATTATTGTCGTTGTGGATGAAATGGCCGACTTAATGTTGGTCGCCGGAAAAGAAATTGAAGCTGCCGTTCAACGCTTAGCCCAAATGGCGCGAGCAGCTGGGATTCACTTGATTATGGCAACCCAACGCCCTTCTGTTGACGTTATCACAGGAACGATTAAGGCAAACTTCCCAACTCGTATCAGCTTCCAGGTAACGAGTAAAATTGACAGTCGCACCATTTTAGGTGAACAAGGTGCTGAACAACTGCTTGGCCAAGGTGACATGCTTTATATGATGGGTGGTGGGCGCTTAAGTCGTGTTCACGGTCCTTTTGTCCGCGATGATGAGGTTGAAAAGATTGTCCAGTTCTTAAAAATGCAAGGCGAGCCCTCTTACATCGAAAGCATCACAGAAGATGATGAGGAATTCGTCCTTGGTAGTAACGAGGAAGACTCACGCAACGGTGGCGATGCCCTCTATCAACAGGCAATTGAGATTATCCGCCGCGAAGGCAAAGTCTCTACGAGCTTTGTCCAACGGCACTTGCAGATTGGTTATAACCGTGCCGCCAGGATCATTGAACAAATGGAAAAAGAAGGCATCGTAGGACCGGCAAACCATGTTGGGAAGCGTGAGATATTATGATGGGTACTCTCTTTTCTGCTTGCCTTTCAAACACAAGCGGGAAGTGCGGGGAACGAAGAGCTGCACCTGTAAGTAGGCTCGTAAGAGGGTCGTGGGAATTAGGAAGTTAAGCAGAATATAATAGATGAGATTTAAAATGATGAAAAAATTAATTGTTATGATGGCTTTAGTAGGTAGCTTCCCTCTCTCAATAGCACCCGCAATTGCTGAACTCACGCCAGCGAAGAAAATAACTGTTAAACGAATTCAGGACTATTTGAATGGGATTAAGACTTTTAAGGCTGAAGTCTGGCAGGTTAATCCAAACCATCAACATCTATCCGGCACTGTTTATATTAACCGGGCTGCGACAACCGAATATGGGAAGCTTCGTATTGAATATGATCAAAAAGATCAAGATTTAGTTATAGCGGACGGGGAAAAATTAATCCTCCACAATCCAACCACAAAAGAAAATACAGTTTATAGCATTGAACAAACACCCGCTGCTTTTCTGTTGCAAAAAAAGCTTGATCTCGAAGGTGAATATATAGTGAAATCCTTGACGGAAAAAGACAGTGAAGTGGAACTGGTGATGACCAAATTTGGGGCGGGGGATGCCGCCGTCACTTTAAAATTTTCAACCTCTCCAATGCTCAAATTTAATGGCTGGATAGTTATGGATGCCCAAGGTAATCGCACCGATGTTAATCTCAAAGATGTGGTAATTGGAATTCACCTCAACCCCACTTTATTTACGGTGAATAAATAAAAATATTATGACAATCCAACAGGTACAGTCCGCTGTGGTCCTCTGCATGTGACATTGCGTTAGAAAATATGGCAAGAAATTTCTTCTAATGACGAAAAACCTACATAAAAAATTTAAATGGGCTACCTCCAAGTAAACAATAAGCATGCTTGAAGGTGAAAAGCTGCATTATATGACCAGGGAGAGGCCCGGCGAAGAAATAGAGCCAATCAGGTTAATAATATTACATAGTTTTGATATGGAAGAAATTAGGGGGTTGAGTGGGAAAATTAAAAGTGTGCTCTGTTTCTCACATACTCCGTTTAATATTGGCCCAGGAAGTTTCAAGAGGATGAAAGTCGGATGAGGAGAGGGGCCTTAACCCCCTGCTTATTCGCTGACGTACTGGGCCTCTCAGCTACAGGGAAGGTATCATTCCCAGCCTCAATATATTTTAACTATTCGTAAATTTATTAATTTTACAAACCACCTCATTGCCTGTTCCTAAATATGTCATCGATGTAAACGAAAATTTAGCGGTAGCAATTCCTCTCCCATTCGGGTCCGTCGCCCGCTCCGGAGAGAACTCAAGGTATTTGTGCCAATCAAATCCATTTCCCTGATCTTTAATATGGACCTTAATTTCTCTATCTGTTGCTTCATACATTAAATAAGCATACTTGCTTGCGTTTTCGGGGAAGTTTAATCGACGATTAATCTCTCTATTTAGTTCACCAGAAAGCATTAATTGTTTTTTTTCTTTATAGGAAATGCCTAAATTACCATGCTCAATAGCATTTAACATTAATTCTGTAAGACCATAGACTGCCGAATCGGGATCCCTAAGACCATTAGCAATAAAATAAGCAAGTGTTTTTGCTTCGTTAATCGTGGAGAAACGAAATTCAGCGCGCATCATCAGCATTGGGATACCCTGATGTTTTTTAACTTCAGCGCGCATTTCTCTGACAAGAATGCGTTCTTTAAGCGCTTGTTTCACAGTATTTAGCAACAGACTTTCGTCATAGGGCTTGCTTAAATAGTAATAGATCCTCGCCCGAATCTCTTCCATAATCTGTGGGCTTTGAGCCGCTGCTCTTTGCATAATGACTGGAATATGACGATAGCGTTCATCTTTTTTTAAGGTATGAACTACCTCAATTTCATTCGGAGGAGGGATCATCCTATTAAGAATAATCAAATCAATATCACGGATAGCAGCAATTTTTTGTAATGCACTATCACCATCCTCCGCTTGAATGACTTCATAGTTTTGCTCTTCTAAATAGTGCGTCAAGATCTCAAGATTAAAAGGTTCGTTATCGACTACTAAAATTTTCATTTTTGCCATAAATTATCGTCCATTACCTCACTAGAGTTTTTTGGATTGGGGATATGAAAAAGTGAATAATAGCCCTCTTTTTTGTGCCACTGCTTTGCTGAAATTTCTGAAAAATTGCCTCAAATCATTGGCTCCTCAAGAGTAACAAACTAAAAAACCCCGGTCCCTTTAATCTATGATTGACCGTCTGGACCTTCTAAAAGGGTTTTAAGGCAAAACGTTAGAGCACTCCAAAAAGCAGCTCAGCAAATGAGCATCCTTCGCATTAAATGTGATAATATTCATTCATCCAGCAATATTGGTTGGTCGTATGGAAGGGGGGACTTCTGCTTCGAGATTATAGATTTTAATAAATCTTAATGTAACCAGCGCGATCACAGCACCCGCTGTCAGGTAGTAGGCGGGAACCAAACTTGATCCGGTTAAATTGACAAGATAAGCTACCAGCATTGGAGCCGTTCCCCCAAACAAAGGGCCGCTGATATTAGTGGTAATGGCAATAGCTGAAAAACGAACGGACGTTGGATAAGATTCAACCATCAGCGCAGGTAGCGGACCAAAATAACCACCGACAGCAATAGCTAAAACCATCTGAGCTACTAAAATAGTGGTTGTATCTTTTGTGCCGCTCACAATTGTCAACAACGGGATTGTCCCTACGACAAATAATAATGCCGCCATTGCGAGCACCGGTTTGCGACCAATATGATCAGACAACCAAGCAGCTAACACTGTTACAATACTGACAACCACAAGATTAATAGTGTTAATCGTCAAAGCTGCATTCTTGGATAGACCAACAATTTCGCTCAAATAGCTCGCCATATAGACAAATAAAATGTAAAAACTTAAATCATGCAACATGACAGCCAAAACCACTTTCACCAAAGTGTTTCCATGTTCGCGAAATACTTCTAGCACTGGATGTTGTTGGATTTTACCCATTTCTTGCGTCACCACATATTCTGGTGATTCTGGGATATTGCGCCGCATGTAATAGCCAACAAAACATATAAAGATACCAATTATAAAGGGTATACGCCAACCCCAGCTATAAAGATCTGCTTCTGGCAATATGAAAGACAAAATAGTCGCTGTTGCCGAACCAAATAAAATGCCGATCAAACAGCTTGTCACAGCAAAACTACCAATGAGACCACGTTGCTTAGGGTCCGTATGTTCGGTGGTAAAAGTTATAGAGCCACCATAGTTCCCCCCCATTGACAACCCCTGCAACATGCGCATTAAGATAAGTAAAATTGGAGCAGCAATCCCTATTTGGGTATAGGTAGGTAAACAGCCAATCATCGCTGTTGGGATTGCCATCAACAGAATAGTAAGGACCAAAGCTCGTTTACGGCCAAGTCTGTCACCAATATGACCAAAAATCATTCCGCCAATGGGGCGGACTAAAAACCCAGCAGCAAAAACACCAAAAGCTGAGATTAATTCGGTAACGGGATCGTCGGAGGGGAAAAAAAGCTTGCCAATAATTGGTGCAAAATAACCAAAAAGCGCAAAATCAAACCATTCAAATAAATTACCAATCATACTGACAGTAACAGTTTTTACCAACGACTTCGACATACACCCAACCAATTTTATAATAATTATGTAAAAAATACATTTTACTAATGAAAAACACAAGAGATTTGAGTTTTATTTCATAAAACAGTGGAAATACCTAGTTTTAAATAAAAAAGCCACCTCGAAAGGTGGCTTTCTCATTAAATCAAAAAACGGCTTGGATTAAGCTATCCTTTTTGCTTCTAATTCGCGTTGTTCAGTTAAAGCGCGGAAACGCTTACCTAAACCAATAACGGAAAGCATCCAGATAACAACGATACCAATCACAACAACCGCAAAGATGTGGGCAAGGCTTGACAAGCTTGAGCCAACGAAGACAAAGCCAGTCAATGTTGATTGGATAAAGGCACCACCGGATTTACCAGCTCTTCCACCAATAACATCAACAGCAGCTTTACCCTTAACTTTCAATTCTTGGTCAAGTGGAATGTAAGCCATTTCTTTTGTTGGATCGAACAGAGAGTACTTTGTTGACTTTGTCAAAACATTTTGCGCCAAACCAGCCAACACTGCAATCATCACCATCGTAGTACCCATTATTGGATAAAGAGGATCATTCACACTGTTGCCGTACATAATCACACCGAAGAAGATCAAGCTTGTGATCAAAATCATAACTGGAGTGATCAGGGCTGCTGCAACCCAGCTTAAGCGACGCAAAATATTGTTCCCGACAATCATCAAAATAACGGTAACAACACCAGTGATGAAGGAAAATTGTCCCATGAACGCGTTATAGTCATTTGGATTGGGGAAGCGAATCTTAATTTGCCCCTTCCAGACACCTTCAACCAAGTTGATGGAGACACCATAGGCCAAAACAATCGTCGCGATTAAACCAAGATAAGGCGATTGTAACAAATATTTAAAGCTTTCAGCCAAAGATAATTTTGGTTTATCTTTTTTCTTCTTGCCACCGCTCCCTTCTTCACTATCATAGAAGCGCTTATCTGTGAGAACGGCTTTGTTCATCCAACTGTAAATTGCCACAACGCAAATACCAGAGATCACAACAAATGTCATCAGATAGTTCAATGTCATACCCCATGGGTCAACACCTTCTGGAACGCTGTCACGAATGCTGGAGAAGTAATAAACTGTGTAACCAGATAACATCAATCCGAAGTTACCGATTAAACCAAACATACCGTAGAAACGCTTTGCTTCACCAACGCGAGTGATTTCGTTTGCAAACTGCCAGAACAGTAATGAAATGACAACGCTGCCCCATAATTCAGAAAGAATGTAGAATAAGCTGTAGCTCCAGTTCCCAATCACCGGGATAATCCAGTGGAGATACTTATATTCACCTTGCAAGGCATGGATAGATGCTTCTGTCATATGCAGAGCTTCGCGATTTGGATAAATAAACATCGCAAACGCAGCAAAGAAGAACAAGAATGGCACCAAAGCTGCATAGAATAGCCCTTGGCGGCTCAACACATTTGACAACTTTGCGTACAAAATCATGAACAAAATCGCTGCAGGTGTTGTTCCATACAACTTAATAAACGCAAGAGCTTCAGCACCTGAACCAGGAGCATTAACAACGATAGAATCTTTTGTATCGCGAAGAACTGTATAGTTAAACAAGATACAAAACATCATGAGTCCCATAGGCAGGAACTTTTTAATTTCAAAGTTATGAATCGGCCAGAAAATCGCCCGCAGGCCTGTAAAATCTGGTTTCTTCACAGCACCATTTGCTTGTGACATTTTTACTTTCCTCAATCTTTCCAATACAAATAAGGCGAAAACCTCTAAAAAACAGAGATTTAAATCTTATAAAGCAATCATTTTAAATGATGACTAATTGTATAAAGTTTTTTTTGCTTTTTCGCTAGCATTTTTATCTATTAAACAAAAGTTTAATTTTAATGGTTCAAAATACACTCGATACTTAACGGAGGTCAATCTTTAATTTTATAGATTTTCTCTTATTCATCAACATGTTGTTTCGTTGATACTATTCGCGACTAGGTGGTTTCATCTTGTCCATTTGCCAAAGCCGAAATTGTTTTAGCAACCATGCGAATTTCTGACCGAATTTCCTGGGTTAATTGGTGACGCCCTTGTATAGATTCTTCGAGTAATCGCTCCAGATTTGATTCGACTCTCCCTAAATGATCTACCAATTTTTCTGATGTCTGCGCCAAATAATTTGACCCAATCTGGGTCGCCAGGTACTTTAGCACTTCTTGCATCTGCTCATTATTCAGACGCAGCTGATCTAACTGCTTTTTTTGCTCACCTAAAATTCCTGTAAGTCCACCCAGTCTTTCTGTTAACTGTTGTACCGCTTTAACAACACTCAAGCGATTTTCGTGATGGTGCTGCAGCGTCTGAACTAAGGCTGTCATATTTTCAGCTGTTTGTTCCATCATCCCTTGTGTATAGGCCATGCCATGATGCGAAGGGGCTACTGTTGTAGATGCCTGACCATTACCAAGCAGCAGTCTTTCCTCAAGCCACTGGTAAAAGCGCTGACATGCTTTGCCAACTTGCAGATCAAGAAATCCCAAAATCAACGAAGAACCTAAACCAAACATCGACGAACTAAAAGCCGTCCCCATCCCTTTCAGAGGTGATTGCAAACCGTGCTTCAGAGTTTGAAATGCCTCTTTAATATCATTTGCGCCCACGTCGATGCTTGAAACCACGCCTGCAATAGCACCAATCGTTTGGGATAATCCCCAAAATGTCCCAAGCAGACCTAAGAAAATAAGCAGGCCAATTAAATAACGATTTAACCCGCGCAATTCATCGAGACGCGTCTCAATACTGTTGAGCAGCGCTTGACGATTAAAGACGTTGAAATTTGGATCTTTACTTTTGATAAAACTAGATAGAGGCGCCAAAATTGCCGGCTTTGGCACCCCGGGAAACCTTTCTTTGCCTTGCTCAAAAGATAAGAACCATTGCTGCTCACGTCGCAATAGATAAAATTGATAAAAAGTGTAGATTATGCCGATCGAAAGAGTGCTAAGGATTGCACTATTCATGATAATGTTGGTTTCAAAGACCCCCAAAAGTGGTCCTAATAGCCAACCAACTAAGCCCCCGAGCAATCCCAAAAAAATAATATTTTTGACAAAATAAAGACGCAAAAAATTCATTGTTTTCCGGCCATTCAGTTTCTTTTTCTATAGACTACCTAAATCTTACCCATTTGCGAAGTAAATTTAATATTTGTTAACATGTGTTTAATATGAAAAATACAAAAAATTAGAAATGTTGTGTCTCACACCCTTCATTGAAACGGGGCAGCGGCGAGTGTATTGATCTCCTTGCCCAATTTCTCGAGGAGATATTACTATGGGACTATGGGCTTTGACAGCCCTCTCGTAAAGACGTCCTTCGTGTTCACAAGGCGATTACTCAATCTCTTTTCTCCTCTCAACTGACATCTTGGAGGTTTGAAAAGTGATCAGTATATAAAAAAAGGAGGCCGAAGCCTCCTCTCTTTTCGTAAAAGTAATTTTCTTTGAAAATTTCTTAGAAACTTACCTTTGTACCAATAATCACAACAGTTGCATTGTTGCTTTGAACTTGGTTGTTAATGGCACGTTGTGGTGTGTCATTCTTGAATGAAGCCAAAGATCCAGCAGTCGCAACAGCAGCAGCATTGCTACGTGCACGCAAGTAGTCAGCTTCAACATAGAACTTCAACCCACCAACAGGTACAACGTCAGCTGTTACAGAGAATAAATTGCTGCGTGCTTTGTTAGTTGCATCGGTTTTACGTTCTGTTCCTTGGTAGCTAGCAGAGAACTTGTAAATGCCCATGACATAACCAAGCGCTGCGTTCCAAGCTTGACCTGAGTTTCCTTGGTAGAGATTTCCAAAACTAATTGGAGCTGTAGTGTTTGAACCACGGTTAACATAGGATTTTAAAGGTTGGTTATTATCAACAATACTGCCATCAGTTTTTTCCAGACGGGACTTATCATTATTTAAGTAACCACCACCAACTTGGATTAAGTGACCATTTTGACGACGGTAACCAATGACAGTACCCAATTGATAAGCACTTGTACGACGCGCTTTGGTGCGAGTCGCTGCTGGACCACCTTTTTCATCATCACTAATTGCACCGTAATAGGCATCACCAGTAATGTAGGCACCATTCAAATTAAAGCCCCAGTTGTTCCATTCTTTTTTGAAGGACAAACCAAACGCAAAGCTGTTCAAATCATAGGGGTACAATCTCTTGTTTGGCAAGAAAGCACGGTTCCCTGGTGCATTTGGGTTTGTGTTTTGTGCTTTATCGGCACCATCATCACCACGCTTAGATGTGTCTGGCGTGAATGCGATACCAAAACGAACGTTGTAAAGGGATGGTGTATAGTAAGCAAGCTTTGTTGCATAACCTGTATCACCAATATTGTCATTTCCACGCATTACGAATGCAGGCAGAAGTGCCGCATTATAATAACCGCCATCAAATGCGCCTGTACCACCAACGATGGCACCACCATCTTCAATCATTGAATCTTCTGGACCAACAACGTTACCAACTTGGAATGTACCAAACTTGCCATTGAATTCAATGTAGTTTTGTTGGAACACTGGATTACTACCGGAGAAGGATTGAATCCCCATTTTGTAACCGTATTCGATTCCGTTGCTCATACGACCTTTAATAAGGAAGTACAAGTCAGAAACATCATTTGCAAGATGATAATCTCTTTTTGTGTCATTATTTTTGGCACTATTATGAGCGATGTACGCATTCATAACTGTGTTGCCATTAATGCTCAATGTTGGCAAAGACGCGCCTTTGCCCGCTGCATCAGCAAAAACTGATGTTACCATTGCACTCGCAAGTAGTGCTAGGCTGATTGTTCTCTTTAGCATAGTGTATAACCCTCCATTACGCAGGATGAGAGAATCCCTTTATTTTAAGACCTACATTTATATTAAAATACTATTCAAATACGCAGAGCAATTTTAAATCATCAATCACATAATTAACAATCATTCAATGTGCTTTTGTGATCACACTCTTTTGTGGGAGAAATATTATTTCTTTTGAAGGAGAAGGGTTTGTCGCAAAACCGCGTCACGGCAGCAAAGTACAGGATTTAGTCGACCTTGTTTTAATTTTATTTCGTTTAAAACCGCAGCAAAAAAAATCTTTTTATCTGAAATCTGCGAAGAACTAAAAAGACGTTTTTGCGCTGATTTATTAATAATTCGTAAATAGTAAACAGCATTCGTCCTTGCATCTGTTTCCATCAGCGCATTAAGCAATACATTGGGAAAAGGAGGAGGGTTTTTTTTAACAATAGGTGAGGGAGAGACGGCAGAACCTGGTGAGCTTGCCTGAAAAAGATCAAATTGTTCAAAAGCTTTTGCCATCAACATCATCATAAATTAAGTGGTGCCCGCTGCCGGACTCGAACCGGCACGTCTAAAAGACGACAGATTTTAAGTCTGTTGTGTCTACCAATTCCACCAAGCAGGCACTTCCTGTACCATAATCACTTCTGCGATATTTCGCAAGAAAAACTATGCTGTCCAGCTGATAAAAAAATAAACGTACTTAAAAGAAGCATGCCAAAGCGCACTAAATGCCAATGTTCCATTTCATAGTTCAGGAAAATTTCATCCAAAACCACAAAACTTCCATTCAGCGCTGTTAATGTTAATAGCGCTTTTGCAAATAAGAGAGGTTTTTTTTGGAGTGTGAGTTGCAAAAAACCAAAAAACATCCCACATAAGATTGGAAGACAAAAAATAAGAAGGGTAATGTACAAAACTAGTACCGCCTTATCTTGAAATTGATAAATTGAGGTAAAATTGATAAGTAACGTATAATTTTTTGAAACAAAAATGAAATCAGGACCAAGAAATCCCAACACTTTCAATAGATCAAAACAATCTGCAACCATTACAACAGAGAACCAGCTTGTCCAAATGGCTGCAATCAGATAACATAGTATTCTAAAACAATCGTTAAGCATTGTGCATTATACTCCTTACAATGAGATTGTGGTTTTAGGATTTCTTATTGTTATCTTATTATGTATTAGAGGCTACGGATTGGTAAATTACCTAGATAAAATATCGGCTCAGAAATGTCTAATCCTTAATACACTTGTGCGTTATGGCAGTGTATCAACAGCCGCAAAGGCTTTGAAACTTCCCGTGAGCAAAATTCACAATGAATTAAAATCAATTGAAAGAGCAATAGGCGCGCCAATTATTTTGCGCAGTAAGCATAAGATTATCCTTACCCAAATCGGTTCAAAACTTGCCGATTTTTCTAGAACTGTGGCTGAAGGGCTTAAATATCTTGATGACTCCCTCGTCATTGATGAGGTGCCAGATCTTAATATTGCTATAAGCCATGGCCTGGCTGAAACGGTTTTACCTGAAATTTTAGCTGAATTCCATGAAGAGTATCCCAAAGTTAACATTAATATTTATAGTGGGGATGAATATCTGGATTTTACTCAGCAAGACATTGATGTCGTCATGGGCCCGCCCTTAAACAATCGGTCTGATATCACAAAAACCTATATGTGCGATTTTACCTATGGCTTTTATGCTTCTGAGAAATATATTGCAAAAAAGGGGAAACCAATCAGCTTTAGTGACTTTGTTAATCATGATTTTATTGCTTTTAAAGGGGGCTCGTTCCTTCCACCTCACATTAGAACTTCCCTGAATATTATTCTTAGCGCCACAAATTTCAGAGCTCTCCTTGAACTTACGCGTGCTGGAATTGGTATTTGCTTTTTATGCAAGGAATTTATGAAATTAGGCTTCTATTCTGATAAAAATTTAGTAAATATTATTCCTGACTTCGAAGGTAGCCCTCTAAAGATATGCTTCATGAATCGAAAATTTACTAACAAATCTTTATTAGTAAATAAACTGCAAGAAATCACCTTAAAATCCATAAGGGAAAAAATAAAATGACAAAAAGAGAAAAAAATTTCTAGCTGTCCTTTAGTTTATACATCATTTTTTAAAAAAGACGAGCTACTCTAACAATAGCCGATCATCATCAACTGTTTGACCAAATTTGGCCAGCAGTTGATTGATTGAAAGATTTTTCTTTTCTGTCCCATCAATATCGTCAATAACCCGTCCTTCATGCAACACGATCATCCGGTTTCCCGAATAAATTGCCTGATGTAAACTGTGTGTTACCATGAGTGCTGTTAGATTTTTTTCAGCGATGATTTCTTCAGTCAATGCCATGACAAATGCCGCTGTTTTCGGATCAAGCGCTGAGGTATGCTCATCCAACAAGAGGATTTTAAGCGGGCTAAGGCTCGTCATTAATAAACTGACAGCCTGACGCTGTCCGCCAGAGAGCAAAAACATGGGCGTGTCGAGCCTATTTTCAAGACCAAGGCCTAGCCTTTCCAAAAGAGTCGCATATAGCTCGCGTGACTGTTTAGAAATAGCGGGAATCCAAGTTCTTGATTTGCCACGTAGCTCTGCCAACGCCATATTTTCAGCAATTGTTAAGTCAGCACATGTCCCGGCAAGAGGATCTTGAAAGACACGCGCTACGAGCCGGGCTCGCTCGTGCGTTTTTTGTTTGGTGACATCTTGACCATCAATAGAAATTGTCCCCCTCAAAGCAGCCACTTCACCCGCAATTGTATTTAAAAAGGTTGATTTACCCGCCCCATTGCTCCCCACAACTGTAATAAAATCACCTTCTTTTATGTTAATGGAAATCCCACGTATTGCTTTTTTTTCTGTGACTTGGCCAGGAGCAAAAGTCACATGGATATTATCGAGGTGAATCATGGGCGGCCCCCTTGTTTTATTTTTTGCTTAAAGTGCGGCACCAACATCGCCAATGTCACAATCACTGCGGTAATAAGATTAAGATCAGAGGCTTTAAGACCAAAACCATTCACATTTAAGGCTTGCGTAATGACCAATCGATAAATAATGGTCCCCCCAACACAGGCAATTAATGCGCGCATAACTGTACGCGCCGATAACAATGCTTCTCCAATAATCAATGCTGCAAGACCAATAATAATCGTCCCCACACCAAGGGTAACATCGGCAAATCCATTCAGTTGGGCAAAAAGAGCACCAGCAAAAGCCACAAGGGCATTGGAAACAGAAATACCCAACCAGATACAATGTTGATCGTTAATGCTTTGGGCTCTCGCCATCCGATTATTGTTCCCCGTCGCCCGAACTGCCAGACCAACTTGAGTTTTTAGGAAATAATACAGCACCAATAAGATCACACTGGTTAGCACAGCCAATACGATAACTGTCGGCACTGAATTAAAAATACCATTAAATAAAGTAGGCTCCCCTAACAAGGACACATTTGGTTTGCCCATAATGCGCAAATTCAATGAATATAAGGCCGTCATAGTAAGAATACTGGCAAGCAAATGGAGAATATTTAAACGGGTGGCAATCCAGGCGGTGGTAAATCCCGCCATCGCACCTGCTAAAGCAGCAGCAAAGGTTGCTATGGCTGGATTTACTCCCATAGTAATCAGTGTGGCACACACAGCAGCACCAAGAGGAAAACTGCCGTCAACAGTGAGATCAGCAAAGTTAAGGACGCGAAAAGATAAATAGCCCCCCATCGCCACAAAGCTATAAACCAAACCTATTTCCAAAGCCCCAAGAAATTGAACGAAATTCATTAGTATTATCCAGCTTTAATTATGCTTTTTATTCTGCGTCAACTCAGTAAAAGAAATATGAATTCCTTATTATTTCTTCACGGCTCCAAAAACATTCACACTTCGATTAAGGACTGTTTGAGGAAATTTAATGCCTAATTTATCAGCCACCTGCTGATTTAGAGTGATGTCGACTTTCGTCAATGTTTCAACGGGGATGTTTTCTGGTTTTTCGCCTTTTAACACTCTCACTAACACTTTACCTGTTTGTCTGCCAATTTCGTACTGGCCAAATGCCGCAGCAGCTAAACATCCACGTTCCACAGATTGCGGATCTGCTGCGTAAATTGGCACGCTTTGCCCAATTCCTTTAATAACGGATTCTAAGGAACTGACAATGGTATTATCGTTAGGGATATAGAGAGCATCAACCTTGCCATGAAGGGAGGCAGCTGTTGTGGCCACTTCTTGAGTATTGCTAGCTGTTACTTTAACAAGTTCAATTCCTTCAGCTGTCGCTAGCTTTTCGAATTTGTTAAGCAATGCCACCGAATTGGCTTCCGCGGCGCTATACAGGACACCAAGTTTTTTCAAAGAAGGTTGGATTTCTCGCATCAACTTAAGTTGTTGTGCCACAGGTGAAAAATCCGACACGCCCGTAATTCCTGAACCTGTTTTGGTTGTGGCATCAATAAGCTTTGCCGCAACAGGGTCAGAAACAGCGGCAAAAACCACGGGAATATCATGTTTTCGGGCGACATTATAAACAGTCTGAGTCGATGGTGTTGCAATGCTAACGATAACATCTGGAGTTAGACTCACAAACTTATGAGCTATCTGAGCTGCCAATGTAATATTACCTTGAGCATTTTCGTAAACAACCTCAATTGCTGGGTTATAAGCTTTAAGCTCGTCCAAAATACCTTGGCGAATTGCATCTAAGGAAGGATGCGGCGCAATCTGGGTAATAGCCACAACTGGCTTAGAATCGGCCCGGGCCACATTAAAAGTAGAAATCAAGAGAGTCGTTAAAATACGGAAAGCAAATGAAATTTTAAGAAACATGGGAATTTACTCGCAACTTTATACAAAAAATAATATGAGATCTCGGTTCTGAGGATCAAATTTACTCCATATTTATTTAGAGAAATGAGATACGCAGAGTCTAAAACCATCAACTAAGATGAGAAGACCGCCATCGCCAATATGTATAAAGAAGACAAGTAATCAAGGAATATACTCCGCTATTAATACTTTCTTATTAAATAAGAATTTTTTTCAGGTCAACAAGAAAAAAAAATAACAACCCTCAATTAAAACAAATAAAATTAATAAATTTTTAGTAAAAACCATTAGATGATAGATCTATAAACAAGCAAGAATGGTATGTGAAATCAAACAATGTCGGATCCATTAGTAAACATAGAACAGAATAACGGCGGTAGTTCAAAAATTTTTTTAATTATTGGCCTTGTCTTTCTTCTCATCATTGGTGGGGCTCTTGCTTTTCTCTTTTTAACACCAATGGGTAAAACCCTGATGGGCAAGGAAGCGCCAGGAGAAGAGGTAGATGAGCGAAAGTATGATTTACAAAATCTTTCTTTCTCAACTATGCCAGAAATTCTTCTTAATCTTCGCTCCAATGATGGGCGGCAAGTCTTTTTAAAAACAACATTTGTTATTGAATCTTCCTCTCCCAAAATTGGGGAAAAGATTGACAAATTAAAACCAATGATCGTTGACCAATATCAAACCTATTTGAGAGAGCTTGACATTGATGATCTTAAAGGCTCAGCCGGGGTTGAGCGTATTCGTCAAGAACTTGTCTCGCGCACGAATGCCCTGGTAGCACCAGATAAAATTAATAATGTTTTGTTCAAAGAATTCTTAATTCAATAAATAAGGTTTTGCAATGAGCGCTGATGACAAAACAGAATCAGAAGTTGGGACGCAAGAAGCATCTACCGATGGTTCCACATCCCAACCAAAGGAACCTGAAACATTGATGGAAGCAAATCCTATGGGGCTTGCCACCATTTTAAATTCAGGCATGGTCTACTACGAACGCCTGCCGATGTTGGAGGTCGTCTTTGACCGGTTGGTGCGTTTGATGACTACCAGCATGCGTAATTTGACAGGTGATAACGTGGAAATCAACCTTGAGTCCATTACGTCAGTCCGGTTTGGTGATTACGTCCATTCCATTCCTCAGCCATCGATGATTAACGTCTTTGTGGCAGAAGAATGGGATAACCACGGTATTGTGATGCTCGATAGTGAGTTAATTTACTCGATGATTGACGTGCTTCTGGGGGGAAGAAAAGGATCTTCATCAGTTCGCCCTGAGAATCGCCATTACACGACCATTGAAATGAATTTGATTGAAAAAATGGTGCAGGTCTTTTTGAGTGATCTGAGCGCTGCCTTTGACCCCATTTGCCCTATTACTCTTATTTTTGAACGGTTAGAAACCAACTCTAAATTTGCCTCTATCGCCAGACCTGCTAATGCGGCTGTGCTCGTGAGATTATCTGTTTTGGTGGATAATCGCGGGGGCTGTATTGAACTTGTGCTACCGTATGCCACCTTAGAACCTATCCGCGAATTACTGTTGCAAAACTTCATGGGTGAAAAATTTGGTCGCGATACAATTTGGGAAAACCATTTAGCCAGTCAGCTTTATTTTACTGACTTCGAACTCTCGGCGCTGCTTGATCAAATTACCGTACCTTTACACGAAGTTTTATCTTGGGACGTTGGCAGTCAAATTTTGCTGAATGCCACACCAACGGCTCCCGTTAATCTTCTGTGTGGCGAACATCCACTCTTTATCGGTCAAGTTGGACGAAAAATGGGCAACATTGCCGTCAAAATTGATAACTTTATTATCCCTGAGGAAGGTACACTCCATGTCAATAGTTATTGATCTTATCATGATTGCCTTGCTGATTGGCGTTATCATGCACTCCATTCATCTGGCCCAGTCGTTGAAGAATTTTCAACATCTGCATGGTGAAATTAAACCAATGCTCAAAGAACATACGTTATCTTTATCCAATAGTGGTCGCTATGTTGAGCAACTACGCACATTAATTCGAGATGTTAATCAAACGTTACAAACACGAACTCCTGAAGCTCACATGATTAAACAAGACTTAGAATTTATGACTAATCGCGCCAATCAAGTGGCCGACTACCTTGAAAAATTACTTCAAGAAGCCCGAGTCATGGGGGTTTCCAATCAGTATTTAAGCAAAAATCGTGTGATGGTTGATGAAGAGCCTACTCCTCAAGTCATCCCGACGAAGATGACTAAAGATGTTTTGCCGGGAGAAGAAGACATTATTTCGACAACAAAAGCCACAGTTGTAAAACGTCTGCGTCAAAAAGTTGGCCAGCCAAAAATCGGCACAATGACAACAGCTAAAACAGCTAAAAAAACAACTGAGCCGTTTTCACAATCAACCTTAGCCAAAAAACTTATTGATAAAGTTCGTGGGAAAAACAATGCAGCTTAAGTTTATAAAACTTTTACTGAAACTATTGACCATTAAACCGAAACTACAGCACTTAGTGATTGTCTTTACACCCTTAGTGATCCTGTTTCGTTTTAATCACTTGATTGACTTTTCAAAAACTCATCAAGAAAACTTTCAGGAAAACTCTATTTCCATTGGTAAATCAGCCCATGCAGCACCAGACTCGGCAACGCCACCACAAGGGGCAAGCGCTGAGGCAGCTGCAGGGGCAAGTGCACCCCATGCTGGGGATAGTTCAGCAGCAAAGGCAGCTGATAAAGGATTTGACCCCCTTACATTGGACGAAAATCAGGTACGCGTTTTGCAAGCCATGGCTGAAGCCAAAGGACAAAAGTCAAGCGATGCGGATGCCGAAAAACAAAAGCAATTGATTCAACTTGGTAAAGAAAAAATTGCTGAGCAATTGGCTAAATTAGAGAAAGTCAAGGCAGATTTAGAAAAGAAAAAAGGATCAATCACTAAAGAAGAAACCCAGAATATTACCCAAACGGCTAAAATTTATGAAAACATGAAACCTTTGGCAGCGGCTAGTATCTTTAACAAAATGGAGCTCGTTGTCCTTGTCCAATTAATCAAACATATGAACCAGAAAAAAGCTTCAGCAATTATAGCAGCAATGGAGCCTAAAAAAGCGCGGTATTTGACCATTGAACTGTTGCGCCCTGATCCGCTTAGCCCGAGTCCTTGAAGTTTAGAGGAGATGCCAAGTCTTAAAAATCACGAATAGGAAGTTCTGCTTAAGGTTTTCAAACGATGAAAGATTACCAAAAATCAACTTAGAAAATGTCAATTTTGCTGGCTAAAATTATTATATTAGACCTTATTAAGCTTTTATTAAGCTCCCTCCCCTATAATTAATTTCAGAATTTTAAAACTGAGAGTATTTTGCCATGTTTAGAAAAATCCACCTCGCCCTCCTCTTATCTGTCCTCGCCACTGGCCCCTTATACGCAACAGATTATGATGGAAATCAAGACTATCAACAAGATGATGGCTCAACTTATCCGGATGATGGTCAAGGTGGGAGTCAAGAGGATGACCAGGGGGGGCAAGACTCTACTCAACAAGATAATCAAGACGGTGATCAAAGTTACAATCAGGATGATCAGGGAAATTATCAAGATGACCAAGGTGATCAAAGTCCTGATCAAGGGGACGCCGATAATTCTCAACAACAAGGTCAAAACAATAGTGGTGGCTTAATGAGTCGCCTTAAAAATAGTGGTTTTATGGGGAAACTCCAAAGTGGACTCGCTGGCGGCGTCAGTGGAATTATGAATCATAATTCTAATTTCGGTGGTGATGATTCCAATGTTGGCGTGGACTCTCAAGCTGATAACAGCAATGATTATAGTGATCAAGGCGCAGATCAAGGTGACAATAGTCAAGATAATTCCCATGCTATGCCAGCGCCAAATAATTTTAGCTCCCAGCATTCTCAAGGGGGTGGTTCCTTCCAAAATGGCCGATTTATGAGCCACGAAGAGCAACAAGCACGTCAACAAGGGCGTGATTTGCGTGAACAAAAGCGTCAACAACGTCAAGAACAAGGAATCTCTCGTAAAGAACAAAAGAACCTAGGCAATCAAGCCTTACCACAGCAACAAGCCGGTAATCAACAAGGCAACCGCAACAGCAATCGTGGTGGCCAACAGGGAAACAACTCCAATAACAAAAACATGCAACAGTCACAAGCCGGTAATCAACAAAGAGGGGGTTCCTTCCAAAATGGTCGGTTTGTGAGCCACGAAGAGCAACAAGCACGTCAACAAGGGCGTGATTTGCGTGAACAAAAGCGTCAACAACGTCAAGAACAAGGAATCTCTCGTAAAGAACAAAAGAACCTAGGCAATCAAGCCTTACC
>NZ_JQAK01000001.1:1139316-1236702 GCF_000757605.1 Candidatus Paracaedibacter symbiosus
AAGGCTACCGCAACAACAATCGTGGCGGCCAACAGGCAAACAACTCCAGTAACAAAACATGCACCAGTCACAAGCCGGTAATCAACAAGGCAACCGCAACAACAATCGTGGCGGTCAACAGGCAAACAACTCCAGTACAAAAACATGCACCAGTCACAAGCCGGTAATCAACAAGGCAACCGCAACAACAATCGTGGTGGTTCAAACAACAAAATAATGAACAACAGTCACAACATTAATGCTAACAAGTCAAATAATACTAAAAAACCAATGATGAATATCAAACCTAACTCCAACAGCAAAAAACCAATAATGGGCAAAAGCAGTTCGCCAACAAAAAGCCATAACACTCCCTCAAAATCTCGCCCGAACACAAGCAATAGCGGCTAGCAGCATCTTCAGTCATTAAAAGACTGTAATTTAATGATTTGAGTCAAAAAAAGACTCATTTCATTTAAATTTTTTCTAAATTTATTTGATGCTAGGGAGTAGTTTATATAATCTCCTGATATTAACATATAGAAACTGGGCGTATCCAATGGCAACTTTTTCCGCTACTGATTTTGACAATCATGAACAAGTCGTTTTCTGTAACGATGCGAAAACTGGGCTCAAAGCCATCATTGCAATTCATAATACTCATCGGGGACCAGCTCTTGGTGGTTGTCGGTTTTGGGCTTATCCTAATGAAGACGAAGCTTTGAAGGATGTTTTGCGTTTATCCCGCGGCATGACCTATAAAGCAGCCATGGCACAACTTAATTTGGGTGGGGGTAAATCTGTCATCATTGGTGATGCTAAAAAAGATAAAACGCCTGAAATGATGATAGCTTTTGGCAAGTACATCGAACACCTCAACGGCCTTTATATCACCGCCGAAGATGTTGGGACGACAACGCAAGATATGGGGTTCATTCGCCAATCAACTCATCATGTTGTTGGCCTAGCCGACACGCCAGGTGGTAGTGGGGATCCTTCTATTTTCACAGGCTATGGTGTTTATTTAGGCATTAAAGCCAGTGTTAAACACAAATTTGGTGAAGAC
Source organism: Candidatus Paracaedibacter symbiosus (assembly GCF_000757605.1). Taxonomy (GTDB): domain Bacteria; phylum Pseudomonadota; class Alphaproteobacteria; order Paracaedibacterales; family Paracaedibacteraceae; genus Paracaedibacter_A; species Paracaedibacter_A symbiosus. The sequence continues at coordinate 1,140,362 of NZ_JQAK01000001.1, forward strand.
TCTGTCAAAGGATTACGCATTGCTGTTCAAGGGTTGGGTCATGTGGGTATGAATCTTGTGGAACGCTTGAGCGCTGAGGGAGCAGAACTCGTTGTCACCGATATTAATCAGGACTCAGTTGCCTATGCCAGCTCTAAGTTTAACGCAAAAGCCGCTTCACCTGACTCAATTTTAGCTACCGACTGCGATTTATTAGCACCTTGCGCCTTGGGAGGTGGTCTGCATGATCAGACAATTGAGAAATTGCGCTGCAAGATTGTCGCCGGTGCCGCCAATAACCAATTAGCCCATCCAGATCATGGTGAAGCATTGCGGCAACTTGGAATTTTATATGCACCTGATTATGTGATTAACGCCGGTGGTTTGATCAACGTAACCTATGAAGGGCCCAGCTATAGTCGGGATAAAGTCATCAATCATGTTGATAAAATTTATACTACGATGCTCGAGATTTTTGAGACTGCTAATAAACAAAATCTCGCCACCAACATTGCCTGCGATCAGATTGCGGAACAGCGATTCCATCTTAACAAGCAATAAAGCCTGAGGAACTCAATATAAGAAGGAATTGATTTTGGCTGCTCCTCTGGCTGTCCCCACTCACTTTCTTTAAAAGGTGTGAGGAACCATGCCTTTTAAACATATAAAATTTAACCGAAAACTGAGATTTCTATAGAACTTAGTTAACACGGAAGAAAATTTTAGGCATAATAAAATTAGTATAGTGTTTTTTTACGGGTGGGGAGCAATCTAATGGAAGGGTTCTTATGGCAAGCCTTTGTAACACTTTTTGTCATTATTGACCCTTTTGCGGTCTTACCGATGTTTATTGCTCTCACGCGGAATGAATCCATTGCTCACAAGCGCCGCACTGCCTTAAAAGCATCAGTAATTGCAACCATTTTACTCCTCATCTTCGCTTTTAGTGGTGATAAACTGTTAGATGCGATGGGAATTAGCGAACCAGCATTCCGAATTGCTGGCGGCTTTTTATTGTTGCTCGCCGCAATAGAAATGGTTGTTGCCAAATCGTCTGGTATTCGATCTACCACGGGCGACGAAGCTGCAGAAGCAGCTCACCGAGATGATATTTCCGTATTTCCCCTGGCAATTCCTCTTATTGCTGGCCCTGGCGCCTTAACATCTATTGTTGTGTTAATGCGTCAAGCCGAAGAAATTAATTTTCTTGCCCAGCTTGGTGTTATCATTATTTTAATTGTTGTCCTGTTAATTACTTATTTAAGCCTATTGATTGGTGACAGAATCTTAAAAATTTTAGGAGTCACTGGCACAAATGTGCTGACGCGGGTGTTTGGGATTATCCTCGCAGCACTGGCGGTGCAAAATATGCTTAACGGCATTACTATTGTTGTAAATAGTTTTATCAATAGATAACTTTTTTGAAGTTTCGAGGAAACCAATGCGTGCTGCTCTTAAAGAACAACCCTTATGGCACCCGTCAGAGCTTGATATCAAACACGCTAACTTAACCCGTTTTATGCATCAAACCGGTTTTGTTAGCTATGAAGAGCTTTATAAATTTTCTGTGGAAAATAGTCCTGAGTTTTGGTCTCTCTTATGGGATTTTTGCGATGTCATAGCCTCAACTAAAGGCAAAACGCTCATCGAAAATAAAGAAAATATTGAAAAAGCGCAATTTTTTCCTGAAGCAAAACTTAATTTTGCGGAAAATTTATTGCGATTTCAGGGATCCAGTATTGCTATTGAATTTTATGGCGAAGATAAAGTCAGACAGACACTGACCCATGATGATCTTTACCTGCAAATAGCCAAAGTTGCTGACACACTGCGCAGTTGGGGCATCCAATCAGGTGATCGTATTGCTGGATATTTGCCCAACTTACCACATACAGTGATTGCCATGTTAGCCGCTGCCAGCATTGGCGCAATTTGGTCGTCTTGCTCACCAGATTTTGGGATCACCGGTGTCGTTGATCGGTTTGGACAAATTGAACCTAAAGTACTGTTTTGTGCAGATGGTTATTATTATCATGGAAAAAAATACTCAACAGTTGATAAACTACCCGAGATTATAAAGGGTATTCCCAGTATCGAAAAAGTTGTGGTGATTCCTTATGTTAACATTGATTTTACAGCCACCGATGAGCGTATTTTTATCTGGAATGAGATTATTGAAAAATCGCCAGCGCATAAAATAAGCTTTGCCCAACTCGATTTTAATCACCCCCTCTATATTCTTTTTTCCTCAGGCACTACTGGGATCCCCAAATGTATTATTCACCGCGCGGGCGGGGCATTATTACAGCTTTTGAAAGAACATCAACTGCATTGCGATGTGAAGCCAGGTGACCGATTATTTTATTTTACTACCTGTGGTTGGATGATGTGGAATTGGCTTGTCAATGGCCTTGCTAGTGGTGCCACTCTCATCCTTTACGATGGCTCCCCTGCTTACCCCCAGCCAGAATCACTTTTTGATATCGCTGTAGAAATGAAATTCACTCATTTTGGCACTTCTGCTAAGTTTATTGACAGTCTAGCTAAGCAAGCTGTCGACATCACGACGTCCCATGATCTCTCATCGTTGCGGATGATTATGTCAACCGGCTCTCCCCTCGCACCGGAAAGCTTTGATTATGTCTATCAGCATATCAAAAAAAGTGTTTGTCTTGCTTCCATTTCTGGCGGCACCGATATTGTTTCGTGTTTCGCTTTAGGCAACCCGATTGCCCCTGTGTGGCAAGGGGAGCTGCAAACACCCGGACTCGCAATGAATATTGCTGTGACTGATGAAACAGGCAAAATCTTGCCTCAAGGTAAGAAGGGAGAGTTGATCTGTTTAACTCCTTTCCCGTCACAGCCCCTTGGTTTCTGGAACGATCCTGCCGGTGAAAAATATCACCATGCCTATTTTGCCAAATTCCCCGGCATCTGGCATCATGGTGATTTTGTTGAGTTGACTCCTCACAATGGCTTAATTATCCATGGACGTTCTGATGCCGTGCTAAATCCTGGAGGTGTGCGCATTGGCACAGCTGAAATTTACCGCCAGGTGGAACAAATTAATGAGGTTTTGGAATGTATTGCGGTGGGGCAAAATTGGAATAATGATGTCCGTGTGGTTTTATTTGTTAAGCTGAAAAATGGCATTGAATTAGATGAATTATTGGTCACAAAGATCAAACAACAAATTAAAATCAATACTACCCCCCGCCATGTTCCAGCTAAAATCATCCAGATCACCGACATTCCTCGTACTAAAAGTGGAAAAATTGCTGAAGTTGCAGTGCGTGATACAATCCATGGTCAAAAGATAAATAATAGCGAAGCTTTAGCTAATCCAGAAAGCTTAGAAGCTTATAAAAACATTTCTGAATTAACTAAAGATTGAAATTCTTTTATAATAAGCTACTTTGTAGGGGCAACGTAGTAGTTAGTTTAACCAGGCTCACTACGATGAGTTCTGTTTAAAAGATTACTACGCGCCCTATCATATTGAATTTTCGATATGATAGTGTTTTTAAGCATCTTTAATTCGGGAGAAGACCTTGGCGTCAGTCTCAACGCTTCACCAGGGTTTTAATTAATGGTGTTAAAAACAAAGCAAGCAACAACCCCGTGATCATAAGGGATAATTACCTCTAAGATTAACGGCGATAGGTTGCAACTCGTGAAAGGCCTAGTCAGCCCGTCATGTAGTCTTTTTTTGCGAAAGATAACAAAGGCCACTGTAAAGTGGCCTTTGTTGTGCCAACATGGAATGATTTTGACTAAAATTATAGATTAAATCAACAATTATTTCATCTTACTTTTTCTCACATAAGTTAGCAGCATTGATATGCTGCTCTATGAACTTCATAACAAGGGTTTCAGCTTCTTCATATTGCTCGAAAGTACTGCGATGGTTACCGCCTTTCATTTCAATAAATAAAGTCGGATCAAGGTTTGCTTTTTCACCATAACGCGCTCGGTGTAATTGCTTAGCCCGAGTTTTTTTCCCTATTTTTCTGGGTGGTATTGATTAACTTTTTGATCAATAGCGCCAAACACAGATTCCCCTTGTCGCGTCAGCATTTCGATGCGAATCTGATCACCAAACTTCATAAAGTCCGTTTTCGCCTGACCAGTTTCTATGATTTCGCGCATGCGTCGTTCGGCAATACAAGAAGATCCCTTGGTTGAATCAGCATTGGCGACAGTGCCTGAGCCCACAATCGTGCCTGCCCCTAAAAACCTGGTTTTTGCGGCATGAGCAATCAGATCAGGAAAGGAAAAAATCATATCAGTTCCTGCCTCTGGCGCGCCAAACGCTGTCCCATTTAAAGTGGAGCACAGCGGTAAATGAACACGCCCACCTTGCCAGGCTTGACCCAATTCATCCGGAGTAATCGCCACAGGAGAGAAACTCGATGCTGGTTTACTTTGATAAAATCCAAACCCTTTAGCCAGTTCCCCTGGAATTAAATTGCGTAAAGACACATCATTGACAAGCGCCAATAGCTTGATGTGAGATAACGCCTCAGACGCCGAAACCCCCATGGCCACATCATCAGTGATCACCACGATTTCTGCTTCAAAATCAATCCCCCAGGACTCATCAGCAACGATAATAGGATCCCTGGCCCCTAAAAGAATATCTGAGCCTCCTTGGTACATCAGCGGATCCGTCCAAAAACTGGCTGGCATCTCAGCGCCTCTGGCTTTACGCACTAACTCCACATGGGTAACATACGCGCTGCCATCGACCCACTGATAGGCGCGTGGCAAGGGTGCTGCCACAGATAATTCATTAAATGGTACAGCACCTTTCGCCTGCCCTTGATTGAGGGTCTCAGAGAGTTTTAACAAACTAACCTCAACATCCTCCCAATTATCTAAGGCTTGCTGGAGAGTTGCGGCAATGTCTCTCGCCTCAACAGCAAAGTTAAGACCTTTATCAACAACAAAAAGACAGCCATCACGGGTCCCATTGTTGATAGTTGCTACCTTCATGGATACTGCTCCCCTTTCCAAGAATTGACATAGTTGAGATCCTCAACGGACTCAGCCACCTTTGATAGATCAAGTCCATCCCGTGTGTCAATCATTACCGCAACCTCATCAGTTTCTTTGCGAATATTATTTTTTCCAGCCTTAAAAGCGCCTGGGTGAGGACCATGGATAAAACCACTGGGATGAAAGGTCATCATGCCGGGGTGGATATTATCGCGGCTAAAAAATTGCCCCTTATGATAAAAAATCACCTCATCATAATCATCATTACTGTGATAAAAGGGAACTTTTAAGGCACCTGGGTCGGACTCAATGGGTCGAGGACAAAAGGTGCAAACCACAAACCGATCACTCGTAAAAGTTGTATGCGCCGAGGGCGGCAAATGGGCGCGGTGACTCATTAAAGGGCGAATGTCGCGCCAATTAATCTTAACTGGAGCTAAATTGCCATGCCAACCAACAGCATCCAAAGGATTAAACTTGAAAGTAATGGTGGAGATTTCCTGGCGACGCTTGACTTTTACTTGCCAGTGTTGCTGTGTCTGCTGTTGCTGAGCCTTAAAAGCCTCATTAATCTGAGGGGTGAGGAGCGTGGCTGGATCAAAAATCGCATGTCCCCCCACAATACCTTTTTCGGGCAGTTGATAATGGCCGTCCGTGGCCTCAATCATCAAAATTTTTAAAGGTTTATGGACTTTAAGCCACCACTGAGTGCCGCGTGGCAACATCACATAATCACCCTCACTAAACTCTAAATGGCCATAGTCGCAAAAGAGATCAGCTGCACCCTCATGGAGGAACAATAGCTCGTCTCCATCGCTGTTACGCACCAAATGATCCATGCTTTTACAAACCCGTCACCACCGAATCTGGCAGTGAGAGTTGCTTAAAATAGGTGCTGCCTGCCAGGGGCTTACCGGTGTTGCATCAATCTTCAGCAGATCAAACGCATGGGGTTTGAGAGTCCCTTCAATAGACGACCAGGCCGTGGGCGCATGTGTGTGATACATGTGCGTTGCGGGGCCAAAAAATCCTTCTTTACTGATTTCGCGTTCATAAGTGCCTGCGGGCAAATCAGCATGAGCCTGTTTCGACGACAAACCTTCAGAGAGAGGAAATTGAATCCAAGACTTCATCGGAAGCTTCTCCTTTAAATGACACCACGTGTTTCTTGATCCCGTTCCATTGCTTCAAACAAAGCAGAAAAGTTTCCTTCCCCAAATCCCTGATGGCCAAGGCGTTGGATAATCTCAAAGAAAATTGGGCCAATGACCGTATTGGTGAAGATTTGCAAGAGTAAATCAACTTTTTTATCAATCACTTCGCCGTCCATCAAAATCTGATTTTTCGCCAGCCGCGCCATATCTTGACCATGATGGGGTAGGCGTTCTTCAACCACCTGATAGTACGAAGCCGGTACTGTCATAAATGGAATCTTATGCAGGGACAATTGCTCAACTGAGTCAGCAATCGTGTCACTCCCCAACGCAATATGCTGAATCCCCTCGCCCTTATATTCATTTAAATATTCAGCAATTTGAGATTTATCATCAGCTGATTCATTAATCGGGATACGGATTTTCCCACAGGGACTAATCATTGCTCGACTGAACAACCCGGTCTTTTGTCCTGTAATATTAAAATAGCGTTGCTGGCGGAAGTTAAATAATTTCTCATAAAAGTCAGCCCAGATATCCATCCGCCCCTGATAGACATTGTGCGTCAGGTGGTCAATATAGGTCAGGCCGAATCCCTTTGGATTCAAATCAACACCCGGAAAATAATCAAAATCTGTATCATAAATTGTGCGACCTCTATATTGGTCGACAAGAAATAAAAAGCTTTCACCAATGCCGGAAAGGGCCGGAATATGGAGCTCTCCTTCGTTCACTGGCGTTTCAGCAGACTTGGCTCCAAGGGATAAAGCACGCATATGGGCAAACTTCGCATCAGCCACACGGAATGCCATGGCGCAAGCAGAAGGCCCATGTTCGGCTGCATAATAGGATGCATAAGTCCCAGGTTCCCGGTTAATCAAAAAATTGATATCACCCTGACGATAGAGAGTGACTTGCTTGCTGCGATGTTTGGCGATAGGGACAAACCCCATGCGGCTAAAAAGATCTTCCAAATCCCCTTCATTGGGGCTAGTATATTCGACAAATTCAAATCCATCTGTTGCCATTGGATTTTCAAGTTCTGCGTGATCTTGGCCGTTAGCCACAAACGTTGAGTGCCTCATTCTTACCCCTCTTAGAAAAAACATCTTTCTTTGATGGTAAGCAATCTTGCCAGCCACGTCAAAAACCAATTTAAGCCGCGGTCTTTTGTTTCAATAAGGTTAATTTTTCCATTATTGTTGTCTTTGTGACTGGACAGATAAAGGTGGGGGCTAGTTCTGACATTAATGCCAAGATAAATTCCCGTTCATCATTATGAGGGTGGGGAATTTGAAGGATAGAATTCTTGAAAATCAACTGATCATAATAAAGCATATCAATATCAATCACCCGTGGTCCATAGCGATAGGTGGGGGTACGGCCCATTTTTACTTCTATATTTTTAGTCACTTCCAGCAAATCTAAAACAGAAATAGTCGTTTCAATTTCAATAACTTGATTATAAAAATCTGGTTGTTCAGTCACATACATTGGCTTGGTACACAAGACTGAGGACAAAGCAACCACCCTCACTTTTGTTTCAAGTTCGGTGATAGCACAGGCTAAATTACGGCGACAATCGCCTAAATTACTCCCAAGACCTAAATAAACAGTTGCCATAATGCAGGAATTCTCCTAAATTTTCCGTGTACGGTTTACCCGCCCCATAAATACTCAACTCGTCATTACGAGCCTTCGAAACAAAGCGTGCTGATCTCCTCAAAAATAAAGTAAGGAGATTGCCACTTGGCTTATGCTCCGCACAATGACAGTATCTGGTTTTTGAAAAGCGAGCCGTCCACAACATTCAATTACATGAGTTTTGGCTTAAAAATGTCTGCATCAACAAACTTTTTATCACTTTCCTTTGGTTTATCATTTACTGACCTCTACCACAATAGCGGTTTGAAGAAACTGGATACCTGTTTTCAAGACTTTTTAAGTGGTCAAGATCCTGAGTTAGGTGTGGCTTATCAATTTCACCGTCAAAACCCCACCGATGATAAAAGTGCGTCTGAGCTTTTTTTGACCCTTGCGCCTTATGTCGAAGATTTTATTGGCGAATTATTTCAGATTCGCCACGAAATTAATGCGTTGCAGCAACAACATCAAACATTAGCCGTGGTGCCGCAGATCAAGCGCCAGTTTGTCCAACGTCAGGCTTTACGCAAATATTCTAAAGACATAGCGGCAACGCTTGATGGCTCTCAAATTCGTGAGCAACTTGAAAAATCCATCCATCCTTTCACTGAGATAACCTTTGCCAGAATTGTGGATGAATGGCTGAAAAATGAATCCGCTCACCAAGAACAACTCAACCTTGCTGCACAATACGCCGCCTGGGCCACCTTAACACCCGCAGGGCGCTACTTTCATCGTCAGGATATCTTATTCCAGCAACCAGAAAAGCTAGACTTCCAGAATTTGATCCCTTTCCATCTCATGGATGACTTTAAACAAGGTTTGTTGGATCATCGGCGCAACCGTGTCGGCTTTGATTTGACAGATGCTGGGTTTAGTCGTCTCAAAGCCCTTGATCAAGCGAACTATTGTATTTGGTGTCACCATCAGTCCAAGGATTCTTGCTCTAAGGGATTAAAACCAAAAACAGAGGCCACTGACAAGTTTATTAAAAATTGGGCTGGCATTAATCTCACCGGTTGCCCTTTGGAGGAGAAGATTTCAGAAATGAATGAATCAAAAGCCAAAGGATTTACTCTTGCTGCTCTTGCGATTGCGACCATTGATAATCCAATGGTTGCCGCCACGGGCCACAGAATTTGTAATGACTGTATGAAGGCATGCATTTATCAAAAACAAGAACCAGTCAATATCCCTGGGCTGGAAACACAAATTCTTAAAGACGTTCTTGAGCTTCCGTGGGGTTTTGAAATTTATAGTCTGCTTACGCGCTGGAATCCATTAAACCTAAAGCGACCGCTGCCAATGGCTGAATCTGGGTATAAAGTGTTGGTGGTTGGAACTGGCCCTGCGGGCTTTACGCTGGCGCATCACCTTCTCAATGATGGTCATGCGGTTGTGGCCATTGACGGCCTTAAAATTGAACCTTTACCAGTGAATCAAAGTGGGGTGGACATTCAAGGGCAGCGACATCCCTTTGCTCCGATTTACTCCGTTAAAGAATTGCAAGAAAAGCTAGGAGCCCGTATCACAGGTGGCTTTGGTGGTGTGGCTGAATATGGCATCACCGTACGCTGGGATAAAAATTATCTCAAGATGATTCGCCTCTTGCTGGAGCGTCGGGAAAACTTTGCTCTGTTTGGTGGCATTCGGTTTGGCGGTACCCTTTCCATTGATCAAGCTTTTGCGATGGGGTTTGATCATATTGCCTTGTGCATGGGCGCTGGTAGCCCGACGTTAATTCCCATGAAAAATAGCTTAGCGATCGGTGTGCGTCAGGCCAGCGATTTCTTGATGGCATTGCAGCTAACGGGGGCAGCTAAAGAAGAATCTATTGCGAACCTTCAAGTTCGTCTGCCCGCCGTTGTCATTGGTGGTGGCTTGACCGCCATCGACACCGCTACTGAAACCATGGCCTATTATCCCCTGCAGGTGGAAAAGTTCTATAAACGCTACCAACAGCTTTGCCAAACACAAAACGAAACTCAGTTACGCAGTCAATGGTTAGAGAGCGAGCTTGTCATCGTCGATGAGTATTTAACCCACGGCGCCGCGATTGTCGCTGAAAGTCAAGCCGCTGCCATTGAGGGTCGCCAACCCAACTTCCAGCGTTTGATCAACGAATGGGGGGGAGTCACCGTCGCTTATCGCCGCGATGTGACTCAGGCGCCAAGCTATACGCTCAACCACGAAGAAGTGGCAATAGCCTTGGAAGAAGGTATCCAAATCCTCGACCACGCGATACCGATATCGGTTAATATTGATGCGGCAGGCCAAGCTGAATCCCTTACCATCCAGCACCTGGATCAAGAGCAGATTTTACCAGCACGGACGATTTTGGTGGCTGCTGGGACCAAACCCAACATTAACTTGAAGTATGATGAGCTCAACTACCTTTCCTTTGCGGGAAATAGTTTCCAAGCTTATGATGAGGCAGGGCATCCGGTCACGCCCCAAAAACTTGCCAAGCCAGATACACCGCATGTATTGATGTCGATTCTGGATAATCAAAAATCCATCAGCTTTTTTGGAGATATGCATCCCTCTTTTGCCGGCAACGTGGTGAAAGCGATGGGAAGTGCAAAACAAGGCTACCCTGTTATTTCGCGCATGTTGCACCGTCGTCCTGTAGATAAGGAGGTGCCAGCTCCTCTATTGATTGACTCCCTCAACCAGCAATTGCGCGCCACAGTTTATGCCATCACAAGACTAACCCCAACAATTGTTGAGGTTACTATTCACGCTCCCTTGGCAGCCCGGAATTTCCAACCAGGACAATTCTACCGCCTCCAAAATTTTGAAACTTTTGCCCCCGTTCGCAAGGGCACACGATTTGTAATGGAAGGTTTAGCCCTCACTGGCGCCAGTGTTGATCTTGAGAAAGGCTTGCTATCAACGATTGTACTTGAGATGGGTGGTTCTTCTAATCTGTGCACCCTTCTACACCCAGGGGATCCTGTGGTGTTAATGGGTCCCACTGGCGCACCTACGGAAATCCCCCACAATGAGACAGTGTTGCTGGCAGGCGGTGGCCTGGGCAATGCCGTGCTTTTTTCTATCGGCCAAGCGCTTCGCGCTAACGGTTGCCGGGTCATTTATTTTGCTGGCTATAAAAAAATGGAAGATCGTTATAAAATAGCGGAGATCGAAATGGCAGCTGATCAGATTGTTTGGACCTGCGATGAAGCCCCAGGGTTTATTCCTTCCCGTCCCCAGGACTTAACCTTTGTGGGGAATATCGTTGCAGCCATGGAAGCTTATGCCAAAGGTGATTTAGGTCAAAGGTTAGTACCGCTGCATGATGTGCAACGTCTCGTTGCTATTGGATCTGACCGCATGATGGCCGCCATTGCCAAAGCCCGTAAAACCATTCTCAAGCCTTACTTAGATCCGGATCACATTGGCATTGGGAGCATCAACTCTCCGATGCAATGTATGATGAAAGAAATATGCGCTCAGTGCCTCCAACGTCACGTTGAACCTCTCACCGGCGAAGAAAAGATTATCTATTCTTGTTCGCAACAAGACCAAAAACTTGACTGGGTTGACTGGGATAATCTGAATATACGGTTGCGCCAAAATAGCGTTCAAGAAAAACTCACGAAAGAATGGATTCGTTATTGCTTGGAAATCGATACCTAAATAACCTGAAGGGATGATAGTATATCAATTTGATAAGCTCCAATTCCCTATCATTATGGACTTCAACAAAGAGAACATGGGGATATTGCGCTTTTATAGTTTGTAGCTGGTTATGTACCCGAGGTTCAAATCTCCACGTATAGGTGAGCAATTTCCAGGAAATAACTTCAGGGCAATTATCTGCCCGATCTTGAATACTGTGATCTTTGAAAAAGCGTCGCTTCAAAACACGGTAGAAACATAAGGTTTTTGGAAAGTCAAAATAAAGTGCAAGGTCAGCCTTTGCATAACGCATCGCCAACGACCTTGTACAGTTCTCATCAATAATTAATCCAGCAATCTTGAGCGACCAACTTTCGCTGAATTTCTAAAAACTCAGCTTCGTCACGTTCAACCCAGTTTTCGATGAAAAAATAACGATCAAGATGATAGAGGGGAATTCCAGTTTGATGACACAACTGTTTGGCAAAGGTCGATTTGCCGCTCTCTGGACGACCAAAGATCATTATCCGCTTAAATATTGTGATAATTACGCTTTAAAGCTTCCCATTCTAATTGGCCCGCGGGACGAAAATCATCACCAAATTGCTGAGCTGTATGTTCAGCAACCTCAGCTGACAAAATTTTTAACGGCTGGTAAGTGCTTTGCGCCACCAACTGCGCTGCGGCTGCTTTTTCTAAAAAAAACATCAAGGTAAAGGCTTCGCCAATCGTGCGGCCAGCCGTTAAGAATCCGTGATTTTTCAAAATCATCACCCGCTTGTTACCCAGATCTTCTAGCAACCGCGGCCTCTCGTCTTCCGACAGAACAATCCCTTCATACTCATGGAAAGCGATCCGATTGTAAAATCGACACGCATGTTGAGTTAAGGGGAGCAATCCACACTCAAGCGCGGACAATGCCATTCCTGCCTCAGAATGGGTGTGAATCACACATGTGATTTCCGGCCTGGCGCCATGAATCGCTCCATGAATCATATAACCCGCAAGATTAATCCGAGCATTCACGGGGGCAATGACATTCCCAGCTAAATCAATTTTGACGAGATTTTCGGGAGTGATTTCTTCAAATAGCAAGCCAAACTGATTAATCAAAAAATACTCTGTTCCTGGAATTTGCAAGGAAATGTGGGTATAAATTAAGTCGGTCCACCCTAATTTAGCGGCCAAGCGATAGCAAAAGGCCAGTTCTTCACGTGCTTGACCTTCAACGCTCGACCAGGACTTAGAAGCCACTATTTGCATGTCCCTTTTGCCTGATGTTTTTGACATCTAGGGAATCCGTAAATTGCAAAGTTGCGAGCCGACGATACAAACCGTCTTCACTAATCAGCTCCGCGTGGGTCCCCATTGCCTCAATCCGCCCTTCGTTCAAAACAACGATGCGATCTGCCTTCAACACGGTGGCGAGACGATGCGCCACTACTAACGTGGTACGATTTGACATTAATTTTTTAAAGCTTTCCTGAACCAAAAATTCACTTTCCGCGTCAAGTGCACTGGTTGCCTCATCAAGCAATAAAATCGGTGCGTCTCGTAAAAACACCCGAGCGATGGCCAAGCGTTGCTTTTGCCCACCTGACAACCGCACGCCCCGTGTCCCGAGGGGAGTATGGATTCCTTGCGGTAAAGTTTGGATAAAATCGACCATATTAGCCGCTTCGGCTGCTTTCCAGACTTCAGATTCACTGGCATTGGGTCGGCCAAACAAAATATTGTCATAGAGCGAAGCTGAATAAATCATCGGGTCTTGGGGAACAATGCCAAAGCGTTCCCGCAAATCTTCAACCCGCACCTCTTTTGTATCCACCCCATCTACATAAATACTCCCCGATAAGGGGTCAAAAAAGCGCAATAATAGCGATAAGATAGTGCTTTTCCCTGATCCAGATGGGCCGACAATCGCCAGCTTTTCTCCCGGCGCAATCGACAACGACAAATTCTTCAACACTTGGACTGTGGGATTATTGGAATAGGCGAAGGTGATGTTATGGAAGGCCACAATGCCGCGAGAAGGTGCCGGCAACTTGCGGGGTGCCTCGAGCACCAAAACAGAGGACTTAGCCTGGAGAATATCGGAAAGCCGTTCAAAAGCCCCTGCTGCGCGTTGCATGTCGGCATAAATCTCGCTAAAGGAGGCCAGCGATCCAGCCGTCATCACAGCATAAAAAATAAAAGAGGATAATTCACCTGCGGTTAAGCCTTCTGTCAACACATCATAACCACCGATCCATAACACAAAACAAACACCAGAAAACACTAATATCATCACAATAAAGGTGAGCCACGATTTCATCCGCATCCGAGTGACGGCACAATAAAAATTTGATTCACTAAGCTTTGCAAAATTGTGGATATCACTGAGTTCGCGGTTAAAGGCATAACAGGCGCGAATATTACTTAACGTTTCCTCTAAATAGCCAGAAAGGTTAGCCAACTGTTCTTGCGTTTGGGTCGAGAGCTGTTTGACGCGTTTACCAAAAATCAAAATCGGTACCAACACCACTGGGACAATCAAACAAGTAAGAAGGGATAGTTTTGCTGAAGTAGTCAGCATCAAAGCCATCCCCCCAACAAACATAAGCGCATTTCGAATGGCCAAAGCGCCCGAAGTCCCAATCAAAATCTGAATTAAGGTTGTGTCGGTTGTCAAGCGGGCGGTCAATTCACCCGGACGAATCATCTCATAATAGGCAACATCTAATTGCAATAAATGGCGATAAAGTTTCTGGCGAAGATCCGTCATGATTCGTTCTCCTAACCAGGAGACATAATATGTCCGGCCAAAACTCGCAAATGCCATCAACACCACACAGCCTAACATGAGGATGACCGTTGAGGTCAGAGCTTGCATATTTTCTGTGGCAAATCCACTATCAATTAATTGACGCAAGCAACAACCAAGCCCCAAGAGGGACGCGGTGGCGAGAACAAGGAATAAGCTTGCCAGCCAAAATTGCAGTCTGTAGGGTTTCAAAAAAGGAGCCAATTGCTTTAAAATCGACAGATTTTTGCTTTTCTCGCGCTCTGCGATCTCAGACATTTCAACAAAACTTCTTTCACGCATTAGAACTCGACTGTTTCCTTAAATAGTTGCTGCATATCCGCACTCAAAATTTCAAACAATGACAATTCAGTACGAGTCGATACCCACGCGGTGCCATTCCATTGAAAATGGTGTGCCCCCGTTGCAGGTGATGATAACCACATTTGATTGGTTGGGCCATGAAAATTTAGTAAAAAAGTTTGACGCCTATCGTCGCAGATGGTCAATTGAAGGCCGGTAAGCTCTATATCGAGATCAGTCTGAGCTTCTAAATGATCAGCAAGATGGTGAAGAGTTTGTTGAGCGATTGAATCAAAACTATCGAAAGACATCATTGCATATGCTTTGGTTGAATGGTGGAGCCAAGGAGGATCGAACTCCTGACCTCTACAATGCCATCGTAGCGCTCTCCCAGCTGAGCTATGACCCCACGTCTATGTCCACAAATAATACGTAATCGCCCACTTTGCAAGTGTTTTTTAAAAAAGAGTTGGGAGATTTGATGCTGTAATGGTCCATAAATTATTGGAACGCAAGAGAGGGGAGAAATATTTCTCTAGGTTTTTAAGCCTCTATTTCCCCCCAATATTTTTTAACCTTTTTTGATAGAACTTACTATTTCTTCAAATCTTTTACTTCTTGTTTGAGCTTTTGAATCTCGTGCAGCAATATTTTTGTTTCTGCAGAAATATGATGTTGCTCTTCTTCTGAAGTATGGTCGCCCTTCAACCATTTGGCGAAGAAATGATGCTTGGCAACGTGTTCTTCCTCAGCATGTTGGCGCATAAGTGCTCCAATCACAATTCCAAAAACCAATTGCAGCAATAGGAAGTTTAAAACGATAATCATCGGTACAACAAAAACCCAAGCATAGGGCGTTGTTTTGGAAAGTTCTGCTAATTGATCCGACCAAGTATGCTCCATCATCACTGATTTGAAGATAGTGATCATTGCTCCCCAAATAGTACCATACATTTCAGGGTGATCTGCGCCAAAACAAGCCATACCAAGAAGGGCAAAAATATACACAGCAACAAACATCAGCACAGCTGTTGAAACCAGGTGGGGAATCGCTTTACCAATAGCATCCACAATATGTTGGAACTGCGGAAATATGGACACAAGACGCAATAACCAAAACAGCCTAAAAGCTCGGAATAATTGGAAATAACCACCGAAAGAAATTAAAGATACGATAATGACGACAAAATCGAAAACATGCCAAGGATCCTTAAAGAACGCTGGACCATGAGCAATAATTCGAGCAACTATTTCAATAGTAAAAACAACCACTACTAGGCGGTTAAATAGAAAAACTGCGTGGGCCAAACCTTCTGTTTGTGTTGTTGACAGTTCATAGCCAATACTGAAAATACTGAGGATCAGTAAAGCCGTCAGAGCCACATGATAAGAGTGGCTTTCGAAAAATGCCCCTAACTTTTCTCTAAAATTTTGTGCATGGGGTGTCATAATAACCTCGATAATAGGGTACTTCTCTCCCCAAGTATAGAATTCCAAGGTTAATAAAAGGTTAATGAAAAAAACTTAAGAGATTAATGCTTTATGGATAGTCAATGCGTTATGACGAATCATCTCCATGTAAGTTTTAGCGGGTGACTCTGAGGCCTTGGAATCCGACAAGGAATCGGCGTACAAAACCCCTCCAATGACAACATTGGCTTCCATAGCGATTTGCTCAATCAATTTACGAGATGACAGATTTTCAATAAAGACAGCGTGAATATCTTGCTTTTTAATCGTTTTAATAAGCTCGGCAATTTTGGCTGCTGATGGTTCTGCATCAGTACTCACCCCCACAGGAGATAGGAATTCAATCCCATAGGCAACTCCAAAATAAGCAAAGGCATCATGGGTGGTAATCACCTTACGTTTGTCAGATGGGATGGCATTAAACTCAGCTTGTACCCAAGCATCCAAGGCCTCAAGTTCTTTTATATAGTTAAGCGCTCTTTTTTCGAGGATGTCTGTTTGCTGAGGTAATTTTTGCTGCAATGCTGTTTTAATTTCACCAACGTACAAAATAACGTTTTTCACATTATGCCAGGCATGGGGATCTTCAGCCGCCACACCGTTGGAATCATGTAACACGCGAGATTTAACCTGTTTTGCAGCAATGATAACTTCGCTTTTATAACCAGAATTAGAAATTAAACGGTCAAACCATCCTTCAAACCCAAGACCATTGACGATTACAAGGTCAGCCTGATTTAGTTTTTTGACATCGAGCGGTTTAGGCTGATAAACATGAGGGTCGGCATTTTCGGGAACGATGATGTCAACCTCTACATCATCCCCACCAATTTGACGCGCAAGATCGCCCAGAACAGAAAAGCTAGCCACAACTTTGAGTTTAGCCTCAGCCGACGAAGCAATCACTCCACAGGCTAATATAAGGCTTATAAGTTGGTTGATCATTTTAAAAAACTCTTTTATAGAACAAAAACTCTACAAACCTTCATTAATCCACTAATTCCCAACGTAATCCAAAAAGGGAATTTACCTTGTCGCATATCAAACAATTTGTTGCAAATGTTTGTGATCGCTAAGGCAATAAGCGCTGGGTAGGCTACTTCTAAAACAGTGCCAAGCAATTCACAAATTTTGGCGAAACCAAGCAAGGAAACACCAAAAGTTGTTCCAAGAGAGACGAAAATCGATTGAGGGCGGGTAATTTTTTGTCGCAGCACATCATCGCGCAGAAAATCAACAAATAAGGTTGACAAGATTACAGCAGTTGCAAGACAAGCGACTGCCATGGTTAAACTGATGATTGGCAACGCATAATCACCAAGAGTATGTTGAGCAACAACTGCTAACATCGCCTCGGGTTGTGCCGTGGTGAGGAATGCTGAATACTTGGCCCCTAAAGTGACAAATCCAATATAGGCGAAAGACAAGATCGAAGCACCGATGAGGCTTGCGGCAATACTCAACTTTAACAACGTCATACGCCCAACATCTGGCCCCAGATTATTGCGTAGATAAATAACAGTTGTTGATGAAAAGAAGAACGCCGCCATTAAATCCATGGTTTGATAGCCAAGGGTTAATCCGCTGGTAAAGGCAGCTTTGGCAGATAAATCCGTTGCAGCAGTTGGTTCACCAAACCAAAGACCGACCAGCAACAATAACATCAACCCACCAAGTTTAAAAGGTGTCAATAATAAGCCAATTAAATCAATAACTTTATTAGCCTGCCAAATAAGCGCAGCAATTGACACACAGAAGAAAAAGCTAAAAACATAGTATGGAAGCCAAGGAAAGAGAACACTAACGCTACCATAAGCAACTGTAATACATCGTGGCACAACACCAAACGGACCCATTAAGCTGAGCATCATCGCAATGAGAAGAAATGACGGAACCTTCCCTAATTTTTCAAAATACTTCTTAGTACTGCCATCATAAAGAATCATTCCTAAAAGCCCAAGAAAAGGAACGATTACAGCCGTGACAATTAAACCAACAATTGAAAAAGGATAAGCACTTATGGTTTGTTGACCAAGGAGCAAAGGAAAAACCAGGTTTCCAGAACCAAAAAACATCGAAAACATGGCAAAACCAGCGGTCAAAACCATTTTTTTGTGAGACATTAGTCACTCCAAAAATATCATAAAATTAAAAAAAATTTCAGTTTATTGTGATATCAATATAAAATATTATGTCCTCCACGGGACAATTATGGTCACCGCATTGCTGCTAATCGCGATGTTCGGGAAAATGATCGATTTATTTTTAGACAGTTCGTAGCTCATGATAGCCATTTTTAATAAATTGATAATAATCTGTCAATAAATTATATGGGGTTGGTAATTTTTTTTCGCAACACAATCTTTAATTCAAATAATAGTTGGGAGAGGAATTGGAGAGGAAAATTTGGCATTTTTTAGTCAAATTTATTACAAAATATCGCCCCACTCTCGTTTGCTTATTTTTTTATAAAGATCTTTATGTTTACGAGCGATAATAAAACGTTTCAGATGATGGGGTTCGCACACATCAAAAATAGAATGACCAGATCGGTGAATCGGATTTTTAACAATACGCAAACCGGGGAACTCAGTTGGATCTTTAGACAGTAAGAGATAACAAAATTTCTCATCTTCAAAGTTCAAAGCCGCTTTTTTAAATGCGCGATGCAATCTGGTGCGCGGCAATCTTACCTTAAAATGACACCAAGGGTCTTTCGCCATCGGGCAAGTTTGGTGATGAGAACAAGGAGCAGCAATCCGATATCCAGAGGCCAGCGCCAGACCACGCAAGCCCAACAACTGCTTAAAGCATAATGGAGTCCCTGGCATTACAATCAATACATAGCGACTCTGACTTAGCAGAACTCTCTCAAGGACTTGGCTCTGCTCCTCCCCCTTCAACTCATTCAAAACATAGGATAAAATGACAAAATCTGTGGGTTGATCGATGACATATTCTTTTAGATTTGCGCGTAAGTAGCTACCCGCCTTACTTAAAGGCTCAAGCAGTTGCCTGGCGGCAGCAAGAGCTCGTCCATCCTGTTCCACCAATTTGAAGTGGGTCACATTTGGAAAATACGTCAAAGCAGTTAGACTTGCTGCTCCAGTCCCTGCTCCTAAGTCAAGAATTGAGGTGGGGGAAAAGTCGGCGGGGAGTTCTCGAAAGATCTGAGAAATAGCAGCAACGGTTGCGGGCATCCGCGCAGCTGCATAGGCTTTTACTTCCCCATCGCTTTGAAATCCAGGGATATAGTTTTCCTGACGATAGCGGTGGCTAAGCCCCTGGTAAGCTTTGAGAAGCTGATCATCCGAATATCCGGCAAGCAGTTCTTCTAACCACTGATCAAGCATATCTAGCCTCGCTCATCCAGCCAGGCCATTTGAATCGCTTCCAAAATCTTCTCATTAGAGCGATTTGGCTCATCTGTAAAACCCGGCAGTTGTTGCACCCATTGCCAAAGCGTTGTAAAGCGTACTTGCAAGATGTCCACGTCTGGATGCATCTCTTCCAACTCAATGGCAATCTCGTGGATATCTGTCCAACGCATACTTAGACCATCATATTCCGTGTTGCAGCAGGCAGGCGCACAACCAAACCATCCAATTCTTCTGTCATAATAATTTGACAACCCAAGCGAGATGTATGGGTTAAGCCAAAAGCCAAATCCAACATATCCTCTTCATCCTCCGAGGCTGTGCTGAGCAAATCATACCATTCTGACTCAACAATCACATGACAGGTTGAACAAGCAAGTGAACCTTCACAGGCCCCTTCTAAATCAATTTTATTACGGTGAGCAATTTCTAACACTGACAAGCCCAAGGGAGCATCAACTTCCACAGAGTGGCCATCCCGCACAATAAATGTCATTTTTGCCATTTTATAATTCTCCTATTTTTTGACCGGCAAGCGCCCGCTGAATACTGCGGTTAATGCGGCGTTCGGCAAATGAAAAACTTAAAGTTTCTAATTCTTGCATGCCCTGTTTTATCGCATTCCGATCCTCAAATACCACTATTTTTTCAAGGGACTCAATCGCTTGCTGTAAAGCTTCCTGCTCTTCTATAGTTAGCAAGTCCCCATCCTGGACAATCGCCCCTTTGAGCTGGACTAACATTTGACGAGCGTCCACTCTTGCTTCAATCAACAATCGCTGTTCCATATCAGCGGCTCCATGTTCAAAATTATCGCGCAAATGCTGAATCATCTCGGCATCGCTTAAGCCATAAGCTGGATTAATTTCAATCTGTTGACTTTGTCCCGTCGCCATTTCCTTGGCCATCACAGTCAACAATCCATCCGCATCTAATTGAAAAGTGACGCGTACCTTCGCTGCACCTGCTGCCATCGGCGGGATGCCAGTCAGCGTAAACTGACCTAAGGATCGACAGTCTTTCACTAGCTCTCGCTCCCCTTGAAGCACATGAATTTGCATGGCGGCCTGACCATCTTGATAGGTGGTAAATTCTTGGGCAATGGCAACAGGAATTGGCGTATTACGCTCAATAATCTTTTCCACAATACCACCCATGGTTTCAAGACCTAACGATAACGGCGTGATATCTAATAGCAATGTATCCGAGCCCCGCGTTAAGGCTTCTGCTTGCAACGCTGCTCCTAAGGCCACCACTTCATCGGGATTGATATCGGTTAAAGGAATTTTACCAAAAAAGGAAGCCACTTCCTGGCGGACGACCTGCAGGCGTGTCGAACCACCCACCAGAATAACGCCATCGATATTACGCGGATCAAGCCCTGCATCCCTTAGTACCTGGCCACAAATCTGAAGCGTTTTTGCCACAAGCAGCTGACATAACTCAGTTAATTTTTGTTGGGTTAGAGTGATTGTATGCCCTTTAATCGCAAGCGACGTCATCTGGTGGTTTGCCAACATTTCTTTGAGTTCACGGGCTATCGTTGGCGTAATGCTATCGGCAACGGTTGGATAGGTTTCTTGTAAATAATGCTGCACAAGATAGTCCACATCATCGCCGCCCAGAAGGGTATCCCCGCCCGTGGCCAACACCTGAAAGACACCGCGAGTGAACTTCAATAATGAGACATCAAATGTACCACCCCCAAAGTCATAGACGGCATAAACACCTTCCACTTGTTTGTCAAGACCGTACGCCAAAGCAGCAGCGGTTGGTTCATTGATGAGGCGCAAAACCTCTAACCCGGCGAGTTTTGCGGCTTGTTTTGTTTCCTGACGTGCGGCTTCATCAAAATAAGCTGGTACTGTAATCACCGCTTTATGGACGGTTTGCCCCAGAACATTTTCGGCATTTTGGCGAATCACTTTTAAGATCTCAGCAGAAATCTCAGAAGGGGTTAGCTCTCGATCCTTAATTTTCAATTTAAGTGCTTTATGGGAAACAACCGCATCTGGGTAATGCGACATTAAGTCTTCAGGAACTGTTTGTCGGCCAATGAGGCGCTTAATCGATTGAATTGCGAAGGCCCTTTTTTCCCCAACGACAACTTCATCACCATAACTGACAATCGACGGCAACAACTTTTTTCCTGTGTCAAAAGCAAGGACTGTTGGCGTTTGGTTTGTTGCATAAGCGACAACAGAATGGGTTGTGCCAAGGTCAATACCGATGGCGATTTCTTTTTCAGCTTCGTGAAGGTCGGGTGTCATTCCCGGTTCGACAAGTTGGATAAACATTATTTTTTAAAACTACTATACTCATCAGGGTTGGAATTGCGGATTTATACTATCGAGATAGGCGGCGACTTTTATTGTGGTGTGACGCGAATAGTTGTCCCTCTTTAAGGAGCGTCAAGATAAAATTGAGCCTATACATCGATGGGGAGAAATTCTTAGCTTCAGTCATGATGAGTATTCCAGTTCACTCAACGTTTTTTGTGTATAAATCAGATTTAGGTAACAGTGAGCCAGCTGATCATCTGGCGCGGTATCAAAACATTGAAGACAATCCTGCAGACGGAGCGTGAGCTCGTCTTTTAGGGCATGCAACCCGGTGCCTTCTTGAATCTGCTCACGCCATTCAAGAACTTGTCCCAACAAATCAGACGCTGGAATTGTCGCACCACTCGTCCCCGGCACAGGGATATTTTTTGCCTTTAAAAATTCTTCTGCGCGGGTGGGGACATTTTTCAGACGCTGATAGGCCTCATTCAAAGTAATCGCTTGTTGCGCCGCAAGCCGCTTTTCAAGATCACTACGCCCAACAAATAAATCCGGATGCACTGTTGCTTGCGCCGCTAAATAGCGTTGGTCCAAAGCAACTACGTCTAAATCAAACTGAACCGGTAAGCCAAAGAGGGCGAACATATTAGATTTAATTCCTGTCATCTTATAGCCTCTTCTCTTGTCACTGTTCCTATCCGTGCTATCATCCCACGCCTTTGAAGAAAGTGGAATGATCCAGGTATTTTTAATTGTCCCATGGTTTCATGCTGTGCACTAACCCTCGGGAGTTTAAACATGGAACGATTTACCACACCCGCAACGACCTTTTTCATTGGGGTTTTTAAAGACAAATCCCGATTGCATTTTTTCCTCAACAAAGTCCATTTCAGTACCCAGGATAAACATAATCGCCTTGGGGTCAATCAACAGAGTAATCCCCTCTACTTCGACCATCTCATCAAAAGCTGTTTTTTCATCAGCGTATTCCAAGGTATAAGACAAGCCAGAGCATCCTTTAGTGCGGATGCTAATCCGAATCCCGGCTGACTCTTTACCTCGTTGATCGAGGAGAGCTCTAAGCCTGAGAAGTGCTGCCTCTGTCACTTGTATGGGTACTGTTCGCATGTCTAAATCCCCTCAAATCCTTTTTTAAGCAATCTTCGTGATTTGATTTTTTTGCTTATAGTCATCAATCGCTGCTTTAATTGCATCTTCTGCCAAAATGGAGCAGTGAATCTTCACCGGCGGTAATGCCAAATGCTGAGCAATGTCAGAGTTCTTAATGGCATGCGCTTCGTCGATTGACTTGCCACGAACCCATTCAGTCACCAGAGAACTGGAGGCAATCGCCGCGCCACAACCAAATGTCTTGAATTTGGCATCTTCAATAATCCCAGCTTCATTGACTTTAATTTGCAATTTCATCACATCGCCACAAGCAGGCGCCCCCACTAAGCCCGTGCCAACGGAGGCATCAGACTTGTCAAAGGACCCCACGTTACGTGGATTTTCGTAGTGATCAATAACTTTATCATTATAAGCCATGTTTATCTCTCCACTCTAAAAATTGGTTTTCTTTTCTTAACATCAATAATTAATGAGCAGCCCATTGAATTGAGGCAATATCAATTCCCTCTTGTGCCATTTCCCAAAGCGGGCTCATTTCTCTCAGCTTTTCAACCGCTGTAATCACCTTCTCTATGGCCAAATCAACTTCAGCCTCAGTACTAAACCGACCAAAACCAAAACGGATCGACGTGTGCGCTAATTCTTCACCTACACCAATCGCCCGCAAGACATAAGACGGCTCAAGGGAAGAAGAGGTACAAGCAGAGCCAGAGGAAACGGACAGATCCTTAATCCCCATCATTAGTCCTTCTCCTTCAACATAGGCAAAGCTTAAGTTCAAGTTACCTGGCACTCGTTGGTAACGATCGCCGTTCAAGTATACTTCTGGTAACCGCTGCATAATCGCCTCATAAAAACGATCTGATAACTTTTTGGCATGAACGGTATCTGCGTCCATTTCTTTGACCATAATGGCGCAAGCTTCACCCAAACCAACGCAAAGCGGCGGCGCCAGCGTCCCAGAGCGCATACCTCGTTCTTGACCACCCCCATTAATCATTGCTTGCAAGCGTACCCGCGGTTTACGACGAACAAATAAGGCGCCTATCCCCTTTGGACCATAAATTTTATGTCCAGAAATGCTCATCAGATCGATGTTCATTGCCTCCACATCCAGCTCAATTTTACCAACTGCTTGCGCTGCATCTGTGTGAAAGAAAACACCCTGTTCACGACAAATTTTACCAATTTCCGCCAAAGGCTGGATGACACCAATTTCGTTATTCACCGCCATGATGGAGACAAGAACAGTTGAGTCTTTAATGGCTGCTTTAAGAAGGTCCAAATCAATCAAGCCATTTTGCTGGACCGGCAGATAAGTCACCTCAAAGCCTTCTTGCTCCAGATGGCGACAGGTATCAAGCACACACTTGTGTTCGGTCGTACACGTAATAATGTGATTTTTTCTATCTTTATAGAACTGAGCCACTCCTTTGATTGCCAAATTGTTTGACTCAGTCGCGCCACTGGTAAAGACAATTTCCCTGGCATCGGCTTTAATAATGGCCGCTACTTGGTCCCGTGCTGCTTCAACAGCATTTTCAGCATACCAACCTTCAGGATGACTTCTAGAGTGGGGATTGCCGAAATGTGTCGTGAAAAACGGCAACATTTTTTCCAACACCCGAGGATCACACGGAGTGGTTGATTGATAATCTAAATAAATCTGCTGAGAAGCTGGTTGTTTTGTCATACTACAAGCTGTCATTGCTTGATCCTCCTCGTTTGTTCGCCGCCATGGGTTCGATAATAAAGGTTTTCCCATGTCTCAATAAAATGCTGGATCTCTACTTGCGTTGTCTGCAATCCCAAGCTAATCCGAATACTATTATCAATATCTTTTCCATCTACACCCATCGCCTGCAACACATGGGATGGTTTCACCTTGCCAGACGAACAGGCAGACCCGGCAGACAATGAAATGCTATTTAAATCAAAATGCATCACTTGCACAGTATTCACCACCCCCGGCATTGTTAGATTCACTGTATTGGGGAGGCGCGGCACCTGGGCGCCAAAAATCGCAATATCCTTAAAATTGGCCCGCAGGGATGCTTCAAGATCTTGCCTTAAGCTTGCCACCTCAATCCAATCATTGTGACGACAAGCCTCAATCGCTGCCCCTAAGCCTACAATGCCAAGCACATTCTCGGTACCCGCCCGGAAATAACGTTCTTGCCCACCGCCAGTAATTTGAGGACGTAAAGCCCGGTTGGGATTAACCACTAAGGCTCCAACTCCTTGTGGACCGCCAATTTTGTGAGCTGAGAGCGAAATGTAATCCAATCCTAACTGTTGCCAGTCAAAATCAATTTTACCCACCACCTGAACTGCATCGCTATGCATCAATGCTTGATACTTTCGACACAGACCAACAATTTCTTGCAACGGCTGCATGACACCTGTTTCGTTATTGGCTGCCATCACCGACACTAAGCACGGCCGCGTTACCTGCTGCAACTCAGTCTCCAAGGCTTCCAGATCAATAATCCCCTCCGCGGTCACCGGGCAGATTGTCAAATCATTGCGCGCCTTTAACACAGAATCATGCTCAATTGCCGATGTAATGACTGGTCCATTGAATCCTTTTAATACCAGATTATTCGCCTCAGTAGCCCCACTCGTAAAGACCACCTGAGCCGGAGTTACAGCAAAATAATCAGCAACCTTAGCGCGAGCTTTTTCCACATATTGGCGAACCCTTCGGCCATCGTTATGAGTAGAAGACGCATTCCCACACACGTCCAATATCTCAAGCATTGCCTGTTTTGCTTGCCAACAAAGGGGAGTTGTTGCGTTATGATCAAGATAAATCGGCGACATTATTTACGAGCCTCCTCAAAAGCTTGAAAGCTAAACCGCCCCAATCCCAATACGCGGCGATCACAAATATCAGCCAGAGTGACTTTTGCCAAAAATAGATGGATCACCGCCCCTAACTCTTCCCACAAATCATGGGTTAAACAGCGCATACCACTATTTTGGCAGCCTTTGGGGGAATGATTTTCACAGCGTGTCGTTTTCACCGGTCTATCCACGGCGTGAATCACATCTAAAATTCGAATTTCCTGGGCGGGATGATTCAATAAATAACCGCCAGCGGACCCCCGACTACTTTTAACCAGACTAGTTTTTTTAAGTTTGTTAAATAATTGTTCTAAATAGGGAAGAGGTAATTCCTGGCGCAATGCTATTTCTGGCAAAGATACAGGGTGGTCTTTGCCATGTGTGGCAAGGTCAACCATTGCCATTACTGCATAACGCGCTTTTGTACTTACTTTCATCCTATTCCTCGCCAAACGTCTCGATATTTAGGTGCATTCCTACTCAAGATCTATTATTCCGTGACAATCTTTCTCCTCTATTCCTAAGAGGATTACCATGTCTTCTAACGCAGCCTCACCCTAACGTATCTTCCTGGCTTAAAATCTCTAGTTCACAGATTCAAAAAGCCGTGTTAGACTCTGTCTTAGCAAGGTGATATTATACCTAATTCTAGTTTGTCTTTAGTTATAAATAACTATTCTGACTAGTTTGGTCAAGTATAGATTCAACCTAACTTGTAGTTAGATCTTTTCATTCTGACTTTTTTTGTCAGCTTTAGAGGGGGAACCCATGGCCGAAGTTATTTTCAACGGCGCTGCTGGTCGTCTTGAAGGTCGTTACCATCAAACAACGAACGATCAAGCACCTATTGCTCTCATTTTACACCCACATCCTCAATTTGGCGGCACCATGAACAACAAAGTTGTTTACGCCCTTTACCGAACTTTTTCTGAGCTTGGTTATAACACCTTGCGATTTAACTTTCGAGGTGTAGGCCGATCTGAAGGCAGTTATGACCATGGTGAAGGGGAATTAAACGACGCTGCTTCGGCTCTCGATTGGCTTCAATCGGTTAACCCCCATGCGTCCAGATGCTGTGTAGCAGGTTTTTCTTTTGGGGCGTGGATTGCCATGCAGCTGTTAATGCGCCGGCCAGAACTTGACAGCTTTATTGCCGTTAGCCCCTCAGCTGATCGCTATGACTTTAGCTTCTTAGCTCCTTGTCCTGTCCCGGGAATGATTATACAAGGATCAAAAGACGACATTGTTCCCCATACTTACGTGGGTAAACTGGCAGAAAAACTACAACAACAGCGCGGTATTAAGATTGATTATCGTTTGATTGCCGAGGCAGATCATTTTTATAATGGCAAATTGCCTGAACTTTGTCAGCATGTTGAAGGATACTTAAGAATGTTAGCTAAACCCAAATCTATTGCTGTGAATCAAATTTAACCTTCCTCTATACTCAAAACATCTGAAGAAGCGAGAGTATTGAAACGATTTTTATTTTAGCGCAATGCGAATAAGGTTAAGAGGCGCTTAGTATATACGACTTATCATTTCCCCATAGTCCTTCTTTCCCGGAAGGAAAATGGACATTTCATTTAAAAAAATAAACGAAAATTTAAGAATAGAGGGTTATCTTTAATAAAGTGGGATGTTCCTATCTACTAAGGGATGATGTCAAATGAGACCCCTAGATTTATCAAAATTAAGATTGTTTTATGAGATCGCTCGGCAAAGAAATATGACGAGGGCTGCCGAAAAACTCAATGTCAGTCAACCTGCCTTGAGTCAAGCCCTTGCAGATTTGGAATATAATCTCAAATCCAAACTTTTTCATCGCCTCTCCCGAGGCATGAGCCTTACCGTTCAAGGAGAGAGATTGTTTGTTTTTGCTGAAAATATAATGCAACAGACTGAAAGTTTTGAGAAATCCTTTCATGAAAAAGGGGAGGAAATTGCAGGGGAAATAAAGATTGCCACACTGCC
The DNA here is from genome assembly GCF_000757605.1 of Candidatus Paracaedibacter symbiosus. GTDB lineage: Bacteria > Pseudomonadota > Alphaproteobacteria > Paracaedibacterales > Paracaedibacteraceae > Paracaedibacter_A > Paracaedibacter_A symbiosus. The sequence continues at coordinate 1,167,927 of NZ_JQAK01000001.1, forward strand.
TTTTCTGGGTTCAGGGTGGCTTATTCCTCATTTGGCCGAATTCTTGGAAAAATATCCCAAAATAAATCCCAAGATTTTTCGTAGAAGTGAGAATATTGATTTTACCAAAACAGATATCGCTATTCTTCCCCTTATTCCCCATCAACCAGACCTTATTCAGCACCATTTATTTACTGTTCAAGGGCAATTATTTGCGAGTCCAGCTTACTTAGAAGAATTTGGCAGGCCGCAAACACTTGAAGAGTTGGATCATCATCAGCTGATTACCTATGGGGAAAATTATTCTTCACCCTATGGCAGTCCAAACTGGCTAATAAGTTTGGGAAGAACCTCGATAGATCAGTTTAGAAAATCATATTTTGAGATAAACTCCATCCATGGAATGTGGCGAAGTGCTCAAGAAGGTTTAGGGATTGCTGAGCTTCCCAATTACTCAACTATATTAGACAGTGGGCTTGAAAAAGTTTTACCAGACACAGTCGGCCTGGAAACATCTATTTATTATATATTTCCTAAAGGAAGAGAAAAGTCCAAAAAAATCAACCTACTACTAGAGTATCTATCTACAAAAGGAAAATAAGTAAAGGAGGAAAGAGCCCTCCTTTCTCTTTATCTCTTAACACCACAAATGCATAAGTAGGGGCAAAACGAGCGTATGGTCGCGGGTGTAAGTTAGAGAACTCAAGATTTATTTTTTTATTATAAAATAAATATGTAAACCGAAGGCTATGAAATTATTAATCCCGCAGTTTCTTTAGTCGAACATACAGAGCACCCGTACCGCCGTCGTGGGGTTTGGCTGGCGCATAAGCAGAAACGTAAGGTAAATTATCTAACCAGCCAGGAACTAAACTTCGCAACGTAACCCCTCGGTCTGGCTTACCTTTTCCTGTAATTACCAGCACCCAGTTTTTATACTGGAGTTGAGCATTCATCAAAAAAAACTGTAATTGTTGTTGTGCTTGATCTTTTGTAAACCCATGCAAGTCGATCCGCGCCTCAATGACAACTTTGGTGACGCGGGTCGTTTTATGGGTGGAGCCCGACACAGCATGATCTGTCAAAAGAATTTGCCGCTGACCTTCATAATATTCACGTCGCCGTTGTTGATGAATACGATCCCGATCCACAGACACTGGGCGTTTTACAAAAAAATGGGGCGTGTCTTGGTTATCCAAGGGCTTGACGTTATCAATAAATGCCTGCCATGCAGCCATTTCACTCTCATCTAAGGGTTTCTTTGCCATCGGCTCTCATCAACTTTAACGGGGTAACAAAAGATACAGCTGACCTTTTGAATTCATCAAACCCGCATGATTTGCTGCTTCATTCCCATGCCCCCAGAAAAAATCACCTCGGACGACTCCTTTAATTGCCCCACCCGTATCTTGCGCCATCATCAAGCGTTGCAATCGAGGGTAACTGCCTTGAGGATGTGTTGTATCTAACCATAATGGGGATCCTAGGGAGATAAATTGTCTATCTACCGCCATACTCCGTTTTGGCGTTAAGGGAACACCATGGCTGCCAATCGGGCCAGGTCCTGACATTTCTTTGAAGAATACATAAGATTGATTTTTTGACATCACTGATTCAGCTTGACGGGGGTGATCTTTCAGCCATTTACGAATAGTGTGCATATTGACTTGGTTTGATTTTAACGCTCCACGATCAATTAATTCTTTGCCAATAGCAAAATAAGGATAACCATTTTGGCCATCATAACCTAGGCGAATTTCCTGACCATTCTCAAGCCTAACTCGACCAGATCCTTGCACTTGAATGAAAAAAGCAGCCACTGGGTCATCAACCCAAACCAGTTCCAAGCCTTTGCCTTTTAAAGCACCAGCAACTATACGAGATCGCGGTATTTTATAGTTGACTGATTTTGGCGGCAAACGGTAAAGCGGTGTATGATAGGGGCCATGTTTCTTGCGGGATCCCCGTAAAATTGGTTCATAATAACCTGTAAAAGTCCCAGCAGTCTCATCTCCTGCTGAAATTAAATATGGCTTTAAATGGAATTCCAAAAATTTGCGCAAATGGGCGCTGTTATGGAACTTGTCATTCGTCAATTGGACACAAAATCCCCGCCAATCATGGGCTGCCCCTGAGCCATCACTTTTGGTGATCATTTTTGTGGTGGAATTTTTCTTTAAAAGAACCTGACATGATTTACGCATCGCTGGTAATGCCTCAATCATCTTGTCATCCTGCCAACCAGAAAGGTCTTCATAATTAACGGGGGTGAGAGTTAACTCAGATTGAGGGCCCTGACAACCCGCAACCAAAAATAGAAGAGAGGCAAAAGAGAAAGAGGGAATAAAAAATTTTTTCATTAGTTATTTGTTTAGACTTATTTTTAATAGGGGTTAGTTTCTGTTTTTGTCGCGGCAAGATACCAGGTTGGATCCTTAGCATTAATGTTATGGGTAAAAGTCCAAACATCGGTGATAGAAGTTGCAATTTTCGCGGGATTGTCTATAATAGTTCCGGCTTCATCGTAAGTAACTCGAATTTGAGTGGTTTTAAAACGCATAGCAATATTGACTTGAGAATCGATGAGCTCGATGGAATCAATATCCAACCGTTCCATTTTCTCGATAGATGTTTCAAGCTTTAGGTTATTTTCAGTGCGAGTGGCAATGGCAGCTTCAAATTGACCAAATACTTTTCTTGTTAAAAGGTTTTTTAGAGTGTCCAGATCCCCATTGGCAAAAGCAATTACTATCATTTCATAAGCAGACTGAGCGCCCGCAATAAATTGATCGAGATTAAAACTAGGATCTGCCCTTTTAAGGGCTTCTAGACCAGCGCGCGCGCCTGGCTTTAAGGCTTCTTCAAGCACTGATAATTCGATGATTGATTGCTTAATTGGCAAATGCACCACGTTATTCTCAGCTTGAAATTCTTGAAGTTTATTGTCACGGCGTTGTTGGTCCTCATCTGTTTCCTGGCCTAAAACCATCCACAAACGATAGATAAGATACGCTGTAATTAATGCCAAAAAAATAATTTCCATAAATCAACCCATAAGCTATAAACTAAAACTTTTCATCAAGAATGGACGAATCTCTTCTAGACGAGCTCTCTTCCAACTTGCTACAACTAGACTAGTTATTCAATAGTTGGAGAAAAAAAATGTCAAATTCTCAAAATTCTGCGTCTCAAAACCCTGCAGAAATGAGCTTACCTATTATTGTCCGAGCCCAATACATTCGTGATTTATCCTTTGAAAACCCAAATCCTCTCACAATTTTCACAAGTGATTCAGAAATTCAACCGAATATTGGTGTAAGTGTTCAAGCCAAAGCACAAAATTTGGGCGAACGCAACTTTGAAGTTGTCCTGGATATTAAAGTTGAAGCAAAACGTGAAGAAGACACGATGTTTGTTGCTGAGTTAAGCTATGCTGGCGTCGTCACGGTTGCCAATGAAGTAGAGGAAATCAATCTGAATCGTTTTGTAATGGTTGAAGCGCCCCATTTATTGTTCCCATATGCTCGCAATATTATCTCTGACATGACACGAGACGGCGGTTATCCACCCTTAATGTTGTCACCAGTTGATTTTGCAGCTCTATTCCACCAACAAGCTCAGCCTCAGCAAAGCCAAGCTACAATTAATTAATATAATATATATTGCGGGCCTCAGTTAGAAGGCATGGCAATCTCTTTGGATATAATCATAAGAAGATTGCCGCGCTACTTTGCTCTTTGCAATGACATACTAGGAATTCCCATGGATTTATTAAAACGCACTTTTGAAATTTTTGAAGATTCAATCAAACTTAAACAACGAATTCTTGAAACTGATTTACTAGAAAAACTGTTGGAAATCGCCGATGTCATGGTGGCTTCCATTCAGCAGGGCGGAAAAATTTTCTTTTGTGGAAATGGTGGTTCTGCGGCGGATGCTCAACATTTAGCAGCTGAACTTTTGGTGCGCTTACGCTCCCACGTCAATCGTGACGCGATTCCAGCCCTGACTTTAGCAACAGACACGTCAACCATTACTGCCTGCGCCAACGATTATTCTTTCGAAGAAATTTTCTCTCGCCCGCTTTCAGGTTTAGGTGTTAAGGGAGATGTTGTTGTTGGAATCACAACATCTGGCAAATCACCCAATGTCATCAAAGCCTTTGAAGTAGCCAGAAAAAAAGGAATCATCACAATTGGTTTCTTAGGCGGTGCTGCTCATGGTGATCCAGCTTTACAGCATTGTGATTATGCCTTCGTGGTTCCTTCCAGCGATACGGGACGGGTTCAAGAGGTGCATATCACCGCGGGGCATGCTTTAATGGAAGCTGTTGAAGAAAAAATCATCAACAGTTAGGGCGTCTGGATAGAAATTTAGGTATAAAATTCTTCCCAAAGAGAGTTTTTTATACCTTTTAAAAATTCTTCATGGGCCTGTTTTTCAGCATCAGAGAGTTTATACTGGCGAGAGGGGCGAAAAGCCTTTTGCAAGTTCAAGATATCTTTGAACTCAATAGTCGCCGCCTCTTTTTGTCCATCAGCTTGAAATTGAAAACTTACCTGACGGCCACCGATAAGCTCAAGATACACTTTGGCGAGCAATTCAGCGTCGATCCAGGCACCGTGCGTAGTACGAACACTTAGATCAATATTGAAACGACGGCATAACGCGTCAAGGCTAGCGGGGGAACCTGGAAATTTTTGTCGCGCCATTTTTAAGGTATCAATTGCGCGGGACATCTCTAACATCGGGCGACATAACCGATCTAACTCAGCGTTTAAAAACCCCATGTCAAAGCTCGCATTATGTATTATAAGAGGCGCTTCGTCAATAAACTCCAAAAACTCTTCAACGATATGGACAAATAAAGGAGCATCCTTGACCATCTCATTGGTGATCCCATGAACACGCGTTGATTCTTCAGGAATATCGCGCTGAGGATTAATATGTTTGTGAAATATTTTACCTGTGGGCAGATGATTGATAAGTTCTATGCCCCCAATTTCAACAATCCGATCGCCATCGCGCGGTGTTAAACCAGTTGTTTCGGTATCGAGAACAATTTCACGAATCATTTTTTCAGCCATGGAATAAGATCATCTTTAGTAGAGTGTCTAGTTGTCGCTTTGCATAATAACGATTCAAACCTGTTTGCACAACAAAATCAGCATGTTTTACTTTATCTGACGGTGGAAGTTGCTGCTGCAACAATAATTTTTTTAATTCAGATGATTGGCCATGGCGCCAATCCAGGCGTTTTTGTTGTAACCATTCAGGGCATTGTACAACAACTATATAATCGCAAAGCGCTTGCATTTGTTTTTCAATTAATAAGGGAATATCTAAAAAGACAAGCTTGATCCCAAGCCTTTTATTTTTGGCTAAAAAGTCTTGCCTTGCTTTCGCCAGTTCAGGATATAAGATGGCCTCTAAAGCTAAAATATTTCGTGGCGAGGCCAGTATAAATTTACTAAGCGCGGCACGCTGAATCTGTCCATCTTGAACCAATTCAGGAGTTAAAGTCGCTATTTTTTTAAGAACTTCAGACATTAAATAGAGTTTTTTGATCTCGGCATCGGCATCAAATATAGGATATTTGCGTGTTCTTTTAAGCAAGGTCACGAGGGTACTTTTACCCATAGCCATGGAGCCTGTAATGCCAACAATAATCATCTATAGAGACTTCTCCTTAAATCAGGTGTGATTTCTGGAAAAATATTAAACCAATATTGGAAACTATGTTGAGCCTGTCTTATCAAAAATTCAATCCCTGGTATTATAGCCTGGCGAGATTTTTTAACATGGGTCATGAATAATGACTCAGAACCACCATAAACATAGTCACAAACAAGCGTATCTCGGTTGAGATTTTTAGGTTGGAATTCCAGATTTGGCACTGTATTGATTAAAAGTGTGGCCTCAGTCATTAAATCTGTGACTGCCTCCCATCCATGAAACATCAGCATATTTTTATAATCTGAGTGCCATATTTTTGTCTGGCGCTCAACAATATGGATCTGAGGCACTTTTAATTGATAAAAAATTTCGACCAAACCTCTAGTCGTTCCCCCATTCCCTAAAATAACGATTTTATTACCCAGCTGCAGGTTTTGAAAGATGTCCAGTCCCCCCAACACATCTGTATTTATGGCTGCATAATTTCCATTTTCTCGACGATAAATTGTATTAACCGCCATTAATCTAGCGGCTGACGGACAAATTGTCTTAAAAACAAACTCTTTATAAGGAATAGTGACATTGAAACCATGAAGTCCACGGTGCAATAAGCTTTCCAAACCTGTGTGTTTATTAGCTGGATCAATATCATAAAGTTGGTATTTACCCTTTATGCCGTATAATTCCATCCAGTAATGATGAGTTTTTGGCGACAGCGAATAGTCAATATTATGTCCGAGTAATCCGAGTAAAAATTGATGCGTCATTTCGTCCTGTAGCTTGTGGATAACTTTGTGTGTAGTTTCAGTCTAACAGTGCAAAATTAGTGTGAATAGATTGTTTATAAAGTTTATCTTTTTCGAAACTGTTAGTAAAACCCTTCTTGTCATGAAGTTGGGTATTGTTTTACCCACAAGACAAATTATTAATCACAGATGTGGATAAGTTCATTGATAACAAGTATAGTCCAAGGAATTATCCACAAAAAAATAAGCTTTAACATACTGAATTTTAGATGTTTTAAAAGATATCCCCAAGATTAATCCTCAAATAGTGTGGAAAACTCTGGTATGTGAAAGAATTATGAATAAAAATGTATCCACACCTTTCACAGGGATAAACAACAACCACTACTTTTTAATTAAAGAATTATAGATGTTAGATGAGAAGAAGCTTCTGAGTGTTATTTCCGGACAAAAAATGGTCCAACCCCCTATTTGGTTCATGCGTCAAGCAGGGCGATATCTTCCAGAATATCGAGAAGTTCGCGAGCAAGCAGGATCATTCTGGAATTTATGCTTTACACCTGAACTTGCCTGTGAAGTAACTTTACAACCTCTTCGGCGCTTTGCGTTTGATGCAGCCATTATTTTTAGTGATATTTTAATTGTTCCCCATGCTTTGGGACAAAAAGTTGACTTTTTGCCGGATCATGGTCCCAAGCTTGAGGTGATAGATTCTGCTTTGGTACAGCAATCCTGGCAAGCAAAGAGCTACCTTGACAAATTCAGGCCCACTCTCGAAGCATTGAAACTCGTCAAACAACAGCTTGCTCCAGAGAAAGCATTGATTGGCTTTTCAGGGGCCCCTTGGACTTTGGCAACTTATATGCTTAATGCGCGAAAAGCCCATCAATTTGAGCCAATTTTAAAGTTGCTACTGACTCAAAAAGAAGAAGTGAGTCGGCTCATCACTCTTTTAAGCGATGTGGTTGCTGACTATTTGATTTTACAACTAAAAAGTGGCGCTGACGTCGTAAAGATTTTTGATTCTTGGGCCGGCGTTGTGCCTCAGATTGATCGACAAGAACTGATTTTAAAACCTCTGGCTGAGATTGTTTCAAAAGTCAGAAACACTTATCCTAACGCACCAATTATCTATTTTGGTCGGGAAATATCTGATTTCTATCCCGAAATCATAAAAAAAATTCCTGACCTTACCCTTGCTTTTGATCAGTATGTAAAGCCCGAAGAGATTCGCGATAAGTTTCAATCACACATTGCTGTTCAAGGAAATCTTGATCCAGAGATTTTGCTTCAAGGCGGGGAAAAACTAGAGCGTGCAACACGAGAATTGATAAAAATTTTACGAGACGGCCCTTACATTTTCAACCTTGGCCATGGAATTTTACCACAAACACCCATTGCGCATGTTGAGCAAGTTATCCGTATGGTAAAGGAAGTATAATGAAACAAAAAATTGCAATTATTTTACAAAATTTAGGGGGACCTGATTCGCCAGAAGCGGTCCGACCTTTTTTGTATAATCTCTTTGCTGATCCAGCAATTTTGACTTATACATCCCCTTTTCGCCAACTATTAGCTTGGTTAATCTCTAGCCTCAGATACCAAAAAGCTAAGAAAATTTATGAGAAAATTGGTGGCAAGTCACCCCTTCTGGAAAACACCAACTTGCAGGCCCAAGCTCTCAAAATAAGTTTAGAAAAACTGCTACCTGAGTCTATTGTGGAGGTGTTTTTGGCGATGCGTTATTGGCATCCTTTCACACACGAAACGGTGCAAAAAGTTAAAGAATTTAAACCAGAGAAAGTGGTGGTACTCCCCTTATACCCTCAGTTTTCCACGACAACCTCGGCTTCAAGCCTTAAACTTTGGCAAAAATTATTTAAAGAAAAAATATCTCAAAAAACTGTTTGTTGCTACCCTGTTGAACCAGGGTTTATCAAGGCTTATCAAGATTTAATCGTCCAAGAAATTGCCAAAGTACCCGAAAACCTTCCGTTACGATTGTTATTTTCAGCCCATGGGTTACCACAAAAAATCGTTGATCAAGGGGATCCTTATGCCTTTCAGGTGGAACAATCAGTGGCGTCGATTATGGGGCGGACGCTTAGTACCTATGAGCATCAGATTTGTTATCAAAGCAAGGTTGGTCCCCTTCAATGGTTAGGACCAAGTTTGGAACAATCGATAGAAGAGGCCGCCAAAGACAAAAAAGCTATCATAGTCGTGCCGGTTTCTTTTGTCTCTGAACATTCAGAAACGTTGGTTGAGTTGGATATTGACTTTAAAGAACGTGCAAAGTCCTTGGGTATTCCCTATTATGGTCGAGTACCCGCCGTGTCGACGCATCCTGATTTTATTAACGGATTAGCCCACTTAACGCTCAAATATTTAACTGAAACGGTCAGCGATTTAAAACCGATTTGCAATGGAAATTATGAAAAATGTTGGTGTAGATGAATGATTTTTTTCTAAACTATCTCTTAGAGCTTAAGGCCTTCCATGTCATTTGCATTATTGCTTGGATGGCTGGTTTGTTTTATTTCCCCCGTTTACTCGTTTATCACGTTCAGCATCAAAATAATCCTGAAATTGTAGCTGTGTTTAAAGTGATGGAAAGCCGGCTTTACAAAATTATTATGTTACCAGCGATGATTTTTTCATTGCTGTCGGGTGGAATACTTGCTACTGTGATGCGTAGTACATGGTCATCTGGCTGGATGCATCTTAAGCTTTTAGCCGTTATTTGCCTCGTGATTTTTCAGTTATTACTGGATCACTGGCGTCAAAGTTTAGCAACAAATAATTACCATCATAGTGAAAAATTCTTTCGGTTAATCAATGAAATTCCTACACTTTTGCTCATCATTATTGTTGTTAGTGTTATCCTTAAACCTTTTTAAAATTAATTCTGGGAACTAGAATGCATCTTCAAGAACTGAAACGAAAAAGCCCTGCTGATCTCCTTACTTATGCCGAAGAACTCGAAATCGAAAACGCGAGTGCAATGCGTAAACAAGATTTATTGTTTGCGATTTTGAAAAAGCTGGCTGAAAAAGACATTGCCATTTTTGGTGATGGGGTAATCGAAATTTTACAGGACGGTTTTGGTTTTTTGCGGGCTCCAGAGGCAAACTATCTGCCTGGGCCAGATGATATTTATGTTTCTCCAAGCCAGGTTCGTCGTTTTGGTTTACGCACTGGGGATTCCGTTGAAGGCCAAATTCGTTCGCCTAAAGATGGTGAACGGTACTTTGCGTTGCTCAAAGTGAACAAAATTAACTTTGAAGAACCTGATAGCATAAAATATCGTATCAACTTTGATAACTTGACTCCCCTTTATCCTGAAGAAAAAATCCACCTCGAAATCGAACATGAAGTTCCCAATGGCAAAGATTTAACCCAACGCGTTATTGATATGGTTGCCCCATTGGGTAAAGGTCAGCGTGCCCTTATCGTTGCGCCACCTCGTACGGGTAAAACTGTGATGTTGCAAAACATCGCCCATGCTATTACAGCCAATAATCCTGAAATTTACTTGATTGTTTTATTGATCGATGAACGTCCAGAAGAAGTCACCGACATGGCACGCTCGGTAAAGGGAGAAGTTATTTCGTCCACCTTTGATGAACCGGCATCACGCCACGTTCAAGTTGCTGAGATGGTGATTGAAAAAGCCAAGCGCTTAACTGAACAAAAACGAGACGTTGTTATCTTGCTTGACTCCATTACCCGTCTGGCACGTGCCTACAACACTGTGGTACCGTCCTCTGGGAAGGTTTTGACCGGGGGTGTAGATGCAAATGCCCTTCAACGTCCAAAGCGCTTCTTTGGAGCTGCACGTAACATTGAAGAGGGTGGTTCACTGACAATCATTGCGACAGCCCTTGTCGATACAGGTTCACGCATGGATGAAGTGATTTTTGAAGAATTTAAAGGGACAGGTAACGCTGAAATCGTTCTTGATCGTAAATTGTCTGATAAGCGTCTTTTTCCTGCCATTGATATCAATAAGTCTGGGACGCGTAAGGAAGAATTGTTGGTACCTGATAAGGCTGAACTTTCTAAGATGTGGGTCTTACGGCGTATTTTGAACCCAATGGGCACCACAGAAGCCATGGAATTCTTAGTTGATAAGTTAAAATATAGCAAAACAAATAGAGACTTTTTCCAATCCATGAATTCTTAATAAGTTTGTTTCTCCTTTTTCTGGGGCTCAGCGATATAAGTATGTTGCTTGAGTTCCAGCTTTCATTTTTTCTGTCTCGGCTCCCCCATAAAATCTTCCCAACCAATTTATAAAACTTGGAGAAGTTCTATATAAGTTTTGCCAAAATAGTGGAATTTTCGAGGTTCTCTCGCCCCCTTCATCCAAAAATGATTTGGACCCTTTTGAGCTGACAATGAAGCCCCATTTCGCTGGAGTGTGTCCAATAATGGAATTATGGCCAGAAGAGTTGAGGTGACTTGTATTTTTGCGCGATGCTCATGGTGGCTCCTCTTTAAGGAGTGCCAAGACGACCAAGGATGCGTAGCGAGAAACCAGCTTCTTCCGGTATTGACGGCATAGTCTCTTTCCTTCCGGCAATTGAGGTAATCTGCAAGCAAAAAGGGTCAAAATGGAGTTGGGAAAAGGTAGGACAAGAGAACCAAAGCTTATTTTAGCGCTATTCCACCATCTTAAAAACCTTATAGCAACTATGATTTTGAAAAAAAGATAGGTTAGACAAAAAATGTTTTTTTAATAACCTAAAAGACAACGACGAGCTTAGGCGTAGGGATGTATGCATTTTTAGTCATGGTGGGGGGGATAATCTCTGTTCAATTGCTCAAACTAGAATTTAGATCCCCACCACAACTTGAGCGGTAACATTAAAGCTGATAGAGTTTTTAACCTCTATCAGCGACAGTATAACCCCAATTAAATATATTTTTCAACCATTAATTTAAAAAATAAGCTAAAATAAAACCAAAAGTTGTAGGTGATGTTTTTTTCTCGCAATTTTATAAAATATGATTTACAACTTAGTGGCGTGGGCCTGTAGTTCAGTTGGTCAGAACCCTCCGCTCATAACGGAGTTGTCGCAGGTTCGAGTCCTGCCGGGCCCACCATTCCTCATTTAACAGTTAGATATCCAGTGTTTTTTATGTTTCCTCTCCTGTTTATAAAATTTTGGATGCTTTTCCAATAAAAATCCCTAAATAATGTCAGTTCTTCGGACAGATGGATAAAAATAGGGATATTCTTAAAATTTATACCCCCAATCGACTTGTTCAGAGAGGGGCAAATCAGCCTCAAAGGTGAGGCGAGAAACCGGATTCTTCATGTGGTGTCGATATATATTCTCCTTGTATCAGCCAGGGAGTAAGTATGGGCGAAGATCTTTTAGGATGAACGGGCTTGACTATTTGCGAGGCTTTATGAACCTTTTATAAAGGGGTCCTTTGGCCCTTTTCGCCTTTCAATTTCTCCACATCTTTTGAAGTAGCTAGACGAATCGAGGCGAAATTTGGCTTTATTTTCAGCTAAAAATGTCTCAAAATATCGTAAATTCAGAAATGTTCATAGAACCTCGATTGAACGGAAAAAAAATAATGCCAAAGAACTTCTTTTCGCTGGTCAATCATAAAGGCTTTGGTTCTTTATTTTGGATTCAATGCCTTAGTGCTTTTCAGGATAATTTGTTTCGTAGTGCTCTTTTGATTATTGCCACCTATGGGATGGGGATTTATCAGGGACAGGATGCGGCGATTTTAACACCGTTTATAGGTGGCATCGTTATTTTGCCGTTTTTTTTATTTTCCAGCCTGGCCGGGCAATTTGCCGACAAATACAATAAAGCAACCCTTGTTAAGATTATTAAGGGTTGCGAGATCGCTGTTGTCCTCTTTGCGATCTATGGGTTTCACCAAAAATCACTCCCCTTAATGCTCTTGACTTTATTTTTGAATATGATTCAGTCAACTTTTTTTGGTCCTTTAAAATATAGTTTGATCCCAAGCTACCTCTCCCCTGAAAAAGTTATTCATGGCAATGCTTTGATTGAAAGCAGTACTTTTCTTTCCATTTTGTTGGGGAGTATTTTGGGGGGGGTTTTGATTCGGATAGAGGGCTTAGGGGGGATTTTCTTAAATCTGGTGATGCTGGCCTCCGTTATTAGCAGTTGGATGATTAGCCTAAAATTACCAGATATCCAGGGAGGGGATCGAACCCTTAAAATTAATTGGAATCTCTATAAAGAAACCTTGAGTATTATTCGCTATGCATCCAAAGATCGTGTTGTTTTTCTGGCAATCATTGGTATTTCATGGTTTTGGGTTATTGGCAGTGTGATGCTGACTCAGATTGGTGCTTACGGTAAAGATGTAATTGGAGCAAACGAATCTGTTGCCCTTTTGTTTATGTTTTTATTTGCAATCGGTATTGGGATCGGGTCTTACCTTTGTAATCGTTGGATGCATGGAGAGATTGATGCTCGAGTTGTGCCCTGGGGCGCTATTGGAACAACCATTTTTATTATCGACCTTGTTTATACTAGCCATTATGTGGGGTTTTCCACGCCTGATTATATGGGGATTAAGCAGTTTTTAAAGACGGCGAGTGGGTGGCGCATTTGTGTTGATTTGTTGTTTATTGCTGTGGGTTCGGGAATCAGCATGGTGCCACTTTATGCATTGGTGCAAACTCAATCGGATCCGCGTCATTGTTCAAGGGTGATTGCAGCCAACAATGTCATTAATGCCTTTTTTATGGTGATTTCGTCTGTGGCAACAATGCTGTTAATCGCGCTGAATGTGACAATCCTCAACATTTTTTTGATCGTTGGGGTTTTGAACTTATTTGTGATTCATCGTCTTTCTGTTCTGGTGCCAGAATCCATCCTGCAGCTGATTTTACAAGCTATTTTTAAGTTGTTTTTCCGAGTAGAAGTTAAAGGTCTTGATAATTTTTATAAAGCTGGCGACAGGGTTTTAATTATTTCTAACCACATTTCTTTTTTAGATGCCGCTTTGTTGTTTGCCTTTATTCCTGAAAAACTAAGCTATGCTATTTACACTTTTTATATTGATAAATGGTGGATTCGGATGATTAAGCCGGGAATTAACCTCTTGCCCGTTGATCCTACCAATCCTATGGCGACAAAAAAGCTGATTGAACTTATTCGTCAGGGTAAAAAATGTGTTATTTTCCCAGAGGGACGCATCACTGAAACAGGATCTTTAATGAAGGTATTTGATGGTCCTGGGATGATTGCCGATCGCTCCGAAGCCAACATTGTGCCTATTCGGATTGAAGGGGCGCAATTTAGCTATTTCTCCCGATTGAAAGGTAAGCTTCGCCGCCAAGCATTTCCTAAAATTTCCGTCACTATTTTGCCCCCTGAAAAGGTACGAGCCCCTGAGGAGTTAAAGGGTCGGGAACGCCGCCGCGTCATCACCAATCACCTCTATGACATCATGGTGGGAATGATGTTCGATACTTCTGCCTATCAAGAAACAACCATTACCTCTCTGTTGGAAGTTGCCAAGCAACATGGGATGAACAGGGTCATTATTGAAGATATTCAGCGTCAACCATTGACCTACCGCAAACTAATAATGCGTTGTTTTATCTTAGGAAATTGGTTGAAAACCAAAACGACGCAAAGTGAATATGTCGGTGTGATGCTCCCTACGAGTGTCGCCTCAGCGCTGTGTTTTTTTGGTTTATTACTTGTCGGGAGAGTGCCGGCGATGCTGAACTTTTCGTTGGGGGCGCAAACATTGTTGCAAACAGGAAAGTTGGCCAGAGTGCGTCTGATCTTAACCTCCCGCAAATTTGTTGAGCTCGCCCGCCTCGAGACCACGATCGCCGAGCTTGAGAAAACTTTCACGGTATTTTATTTAGAGGATCTGAAAAGTGTTATCGGCCTTAAAGCAAAGCTGAAAGGTTTGTTGAGCTCTTATTTTCCAGAATTGGCCAGTCGTAAACTTCAACGCCAAATTTCTGTTAAGGATCCAGCGGTGATTTTATTTACTTCAGGATCAGAAGGAATGCCCAAAGGCGTTGCCTTGAGCCATGAAAACTTGAATGCCAATCGTTATCAAATCACTACTTCTATTGACTTAAACAGCCAGGACGTGGTTCTCAATGTCTTACCCACTTTCCATTCTTTTGGCTTGACGGGAGGCTTGCTCGCGCCGATTTTATCGGGGATTAAAGTATTTATGTATCCCTCCCCCCTTCATTATCGCACTATTCCAGTGACGTCCTATGATATTAATGCCACCATTTTCTTTGCGACGGATACATTTTTAAGCCGCTATGCTGTCTCCGCGCATCCTTATGACTTTTATTCCATGCGCTATGTGGTGGCAGGAGCAGAGAAATTACGCCCGGAAACTCGACGCCAATGGATGGAGAAATTTGGTATTTACGTCCACGAAGGTTATGGCACAACGGAAGCCTCACCGGCGGTTGCGATTAATACGCGTATGCAAAATAAGGTTGGTACTGTGGGTCGCTTTATGCCCGGAATGGACTATTTCATACATCCGATAGAAGGCGTAGCAAATGGAGGCCGTTTGCTGATTAAGGGCCCCAATGTGATGCTTGGGTATTTGTTACCAGAAACAGGGAAAATTAACCCCACAGCGGCGGTTTTACAAGTGGGAGAAGCTCCCATGCCTGGCTGGTATGATACGGGCGACATTGTGAATGTTGACTCACAAGGGTTTGTGACAATTCTCGGCCGGGCTAAGCGTTTTGCCAAAATTGCGGGCGAAATGGTTTCTTTAGCTGCAGTGGAGGAGCTCATGCAGCATGCCTATCCAGAACACCATCATGTAGTGTTATCCGAGCCTGATCCCCGGCGTGGTGAACAGCTTATTTTACTGACAACTGCCGCTATCAAGCGGGACAATGTGGTTGATTGTTTTAAAGCACAAGGGGCGGCTGAAATCGTGATTCCCCGCCGTGTCTTTACTGTTGGGGCGATCCCATTGTTGCCTACTGGAAAGGTCAACTTCCTAGGCGCAAAGGAGTTGTTGATTGAGTTGTTAATGGCTGAGGAAAAGTATGATGTTTAAGTGTTGTTTTTCAACGCCTCAACCAGCTGCTGAATATCCTCGATGCGATGAGTTGCTTTGAGCGCTATTCGAAGACGGCTGCTACCCATAGGAACCGTCGGTGGCCGTATTACCGAAACAGCAATCCCTTGATTTTTAAGCTTTTCGGCAACTGCTAGAGTTCGATCGGCACATCTAAAAACGATCGCAAAAATATGGCTGGTGGATGGTGTTGTGGCAAGTCCTAGCTGATCCAACTCTTGTTGCAAAATGCTGCGCAACAATTGAAGATGAGATCTTTCCGCTTCCATGTCTCGCACCATATTCCAGGCTTTGTTGGCGGCATAAAGAATAGGAAATGGCTGGGCAGTTGAATAGATAAAGCCAGGGGCGAAATTAACCAGATAATCTTTGATCAGTGTATCCCCGGCAAAATAGGCCCCTGCTAAGCCCAAAGCTTTGCTAAATGTCCCCATAGCCCCATGAACGCGGCCTTTACAGCTGCTTGTTAAACCATAACCATGGTTGCCTGCAACCCCTGTCGCATGGGCTTCATCCACATAAAGGAAAGCTCCATGCTTGTCGGCCAACTGGCTCAACGACTCAAGGTCAATCTGATCGCCATCCATACCAAAAATTGATTCTGTCAGGATAAATTTTGGACGGGGGAGGTGCTGGTGCTTTTTCAGCAAGGTTTCTAGATGGTTTAAATCAAGGTGCTGATAGCGTTGTTGCCGTATACCTGCCAGCTGACATCCTGCATGCATGCTCGCATGGTTGAGGCGATCGGCAAAAACCAAGGGTTCTTGGCCGAGGATTTGTTTGTTGAGTAAAGTTGCTAAGATTGTGAGATTTGCCTGAAAACCACTGTTAAAAATAAGAGCTGCTTCTTGATTTTTATCGAGAGCTATTTGATTTTCAAAGGCATTAATAAACGCCGCATTTCCTGATAATAAACGTGACCCAGTGGCTCCTACGCGATCTAACTCCAGAGCATTAAGGAGTTCTTGTTTAATGGCAGGATGATTGCTCAAGCCTAAATAATCATTGCTGGCAAAACATAATCGACTTGGGGGACGGACCCCAAGAGTACGATAAGTAGCACTCGTTTTTTTCTCTAAAAGAGCTTTTTTATAAAGATTGTGGGGCATAACATTACCAAAATTTACAAAATATCAATAAAATCAATCCTATATATGATGAATCGTGTAAAACTTCTTGACGGAAGAACTAATTGCCGTCATTTTCAGGATAACTGGGTTCTTTGAGCCAAGAGTATAGAATACATAAATAACGGATTATGAATGTCAAAAGAAGATTTAATTGAGTTTACTGGTACAGTTGTTGAATTGCTACCAAATGCTATGTTTCGTGTAAAGCTAGATAATGACCATATTGTCCTCGCCCATACTTCAGGTCGTATGCGCAAAAACCGTATTCGCGTTTTGGCTGGCGACCGTGTCACTGTTGAAATGACACCTTACGATTTGACAAAAGGTCGTATTACTTTCCGTCAAAAATAATTTCTCCCTATGGTTGCCTTTCTCGCACCTGAGTCAAACTTGGTTAAGGTTGCTTTGGTGAATCAGGGAACACCGGTCTTGTTTGATGCTGATGTGTTAGACAGACCTGGTACACTGGATACTATTTATGCCGCCAAGATTTTGCGTAAAGAAACCCATTTTTATTGGTGTGAGCTGGGTTTGTCACGACCTGGATTATTAACCCATGAAAAAGGCTTACCTCCTCTTCAAGAAGGGGAAAAAGCGCTTGTCCAGATTAGTCGTGAAGCATTTGCTGACAGTGGGGAGTCTCTCATTCATGGACAACAAAAGCCAGTGGAGGTGACGCGGCAAATTGTTTTAGGTCACCAAGCTTGTCTTTACTTCCCCTTACAAAAGTTATTTAAGCTGCGCAGTGCCTCTCCTATCCTACCCCTCTCTCACCAACAACAGTATCTTCAGACTCTTTTTGAAAAGATTGAACAGCAGTTTATTACAAGCAGTGCCCCTGCCGTGTTGTCAGCGGGTCCTAGCGTGATAGAGCGATTTTTAAAGGAACTGCCAGAGGCAACGCCCATCCATGTGGCAACGCCTGAATTAATGCTGTTGGTGAAGCTCTTTTGCCGTAATTTCCGACCAGATTTATTGGAAAAGCTGGTTTTAAGGCAAGGAAATTTATTTGCTGAAGAAGGTTTGGATGAAATTTGGCAGATTTGCCTTGATTCTGTTGTCTCTTTTGCGAGTGGGCGGATTGTTATGGAATCAACAGCGTGTGTGACATCAATCGACGTGAATACAACGCTTGGAAATGCCGCTGAAGCAAATTGGCAGGCGGTAAAGATCATTGCCGAGCAACTCATTTGGCGGCGATTGTCTGGGAATGTAATTATTGATTTTGCCCCTGATTCTGAGGTAAATAGAAAAAAGATGGTGTCTGCGCTCAAGCAACGATTACTTACTGATCGTCCTTCGTGGCGAATTCTTGGTTGGTCACCTTTGGGCTGGCTTGAGTTACAGCGGGCTAAACGGCGAATTCCTCTTGAAACAATTATGAAACTCTACAGGAAATAAAGAATGTCAAAGTGTCCGATTTGTGGAAAACCAATGGTGGCGGAGTTTGCACCATTTTGCTCAAAACACTGCCAGAATATAGATCTGTTAAAATGGTTGAAGGAAGATTACCGCGTGCCAACCCAAGATGTGGATGAAGAAGAGAGTGTCCCTTCCCCATCTGAAGACAATGATGAAGATTAGGTGCACAGAACCTAGGCTTTTAAGCTAAATATCGCTTCCACTTCAACAGCAGCGCCAAGGGGCAAAGCATTGACGCCCACTGCTGCGCGAGCATGACGACCAGCGTCACCAAAGACAGCAACCATCAGGTCAGAAGCGCCGTTAATCACTTTTGGCTGATCTGTATAATCAGCTGTGCAGTTGACAAAACCACCCAGACGAACGCACCTCTCAACTTTGCTTAAATCACCCCCACAGGCAGTATTAAGCTGTGTCAAAATATTGATCGCGCAGAGCCGTGCTGCCTCTATGGCTTGCTCAAGATTTATCTCTGCCCCAACTTTCCCTTTGATCGCCACCTGGCCATCTTTAATGGGGAGCTGTCCAGAAATAATCACAAGATTCCCTACCACTTGAAAACCCACGTAGTTAGCGACAGCAGGAGGTACTATTGTTAAATTCAGACCAAGTTCTTTGAGTTTTTGAGTAAAAGGCATTTCTATTCTCCCGGAGGTTTGTGATAAATTAAGCTGATAGGTTGGCATTTTCTCAACTAATGGGGGATGGTATTCTCTCCTTTAAAAAACAGTCAAGAGATCCCTACTTTACGACACTAAGATAACGCAAAACTTCATTGAGGCAAAGTCTCGCAGCAACGGTAAGGTTAATCGATGACCCTTGTTGTTGGACTAACCCCTGATGCATCAGAACCTCGAGTCTTTCCGCGTCAATGGCGTGATACCAAGGGAGAGGCAGTTTAGCCAAGTCAAACGGTTGAAATAAGCGTAATCCCATCATTACGTGTTCTGTGGCCTGCTCAGCAACCGACAGAGAAAGAGATTCTTGTGTACCCGATCCATCTCTGACTTGTTTTAGCCAGGTTTCAGGGGCTTTAAACTGTTTAGTGGCAATCTTTGACCCATCAGCCAATGTGAGGCGTCCATGGGCGCCTGGGCCTACGCCAGCATAGTCTTCATAGGTCCAATAGGCAAGGTTGTGCTTAGATTCTTGGCCAGGGTGGGCAAAATTTGAAATCTCGTAGATCTTCAATCCTTTAGCCCCAAGAGTATCAATTGTTTGTTGATAGAGGTCCGTTGCTAGATTTTCTTCTGGCAACATAAATTCTTGACGAGCATATTTATGAGCAAAGGCGGTTCCTTGCTCAATGGTGAGCTGATACAACGATAAATGATCGGTGCCAAAGGCAAGCGCTTGCTCTAATTCTAAGTTCCAAGCCTCTATCGTTTGGTTGGGTCTAGCATAAATCAAATCAAATGAAACTCGAGTGAAATTTTGCTGAGCAATGCGAATAGCTTGTTTAGCCTCATCACTTGAATGTTCTCGACCCAAAAAATGCAAATCCTCTTGATTAAACGATTGGACACCGATGGAAACCCGGTTAACTCCCGCTGCGCTGAGTGCCTTAAATTTGCCCACTTCAATGGAGGTGGGATTGGCCTCCAGCGTAATCTCAATATCTGGTTCGGGTTGCCATAATTTTGTGGCGGTATCAATGATCTTGCCAGCCAGATGAGGCGACATTAAGGAGGGTGTACCGCCACCAAAAAAGAGGCTGGTCAAGCGTCTTGGTCCAGTAAGGGAGCGCATCCGAGTCAGCTCAACTGCAAAAGCTTCATCCCATACTTGTTCATCAATGTGGTTACGGACGTGGCTATTGAAGTCACAATAAGGGCACTTTGATTTGCAAAATGGCCAGTGGATGTAAAGGGCGAGGGAGCGCATTTCTTCATTCACCCTTTAAATACTCCAAAAATAAGGCAAATGCTTGGGCCCTATGAGAAATCGAGTGCTTGAAAGCTGGGTCCATTTCACCAAAGGTTTGATCAAAACCCTCCGGCATAAAGATGGGGTCATACCCAAACCCCTTTGTTCCCCGAGGGGGGAATTGAAGAGTCCCCTGGATTATCCCTTCAAAACTATGGCAAGTGCCGTCTGGCCAAGCAATGCTCAAAACACACACCATGGAGGCTGGAGTATTGCGAAAATGAAGCAACTCCCCTACTTTGTTGATGGCAAAGTCAAAATCACGTTTGCCGGGAGCCACTTCTGCCCAGCGGGCTGAAAAGATTCCCGGATCACCATTTAGTGCTGGCACCACAAGGCCTGAATCATCAGCAAGGGAAGGAAGATTACTGGCGGCGGCAATTTCTTTGGCTTTTACTTGCGAATTGGCTACAAAAGTTGTCCCCGTTTCCTCAGGTTCAGGTAATTTTAATTCGCGTGCCGTAGCGACGGCAAAGCCTAGGGGAAGAACAAGTTCTCTTATTTCTTTGACTTTGCCTTCATTGTGGCTGGCAATGACCAGTTTTTTTGTGGGAAATTTTAACATTAATCGATTTTAAGGACCTGTTTTTGTAAGGAGATCAACTCGTTAATTCCTTCACGGGCATAGGTTAACATGGCGGTAAATTCTTTTTCTGCAAAAGCTGATTTTTCGGCCGTTGCCTGAATTTCAACTATCTTACCACTGCCAGTGATAACAAAGTTAGCGTCAACTTCGGCGTTAGAATCTTCATGATAATTAAGATCAAGCAAGACATCTTCTCCGATAATGCCACATGAAACAGCAGCAATTTGATCAATGATCGGCAGTTTAGGCAATGTCTTTCTATCCACCATTTTTTGCAGCGCTTGGTGCAAGGCAACATAAGCACCAGTAATACTGGCGGTGCGAGTGCCTCCATCAGCCTGGAGCACGTCGCAGTCAATTTTAATTTGACGTTCACCCAAGGCTTTTAAGTCGATAACGGAGCGGAGTGCGCGCCCGATTAAGCGCTGAATTTCCTGGGTTCTGCCGGATTGTTTGCCCTTGGAGGCCTCCCGATCGACGCGTTGGTGAGTTGAGCGTGGGAGCATGCCATATTCCGCGGTGATCCAACCTGACCCAGTATTTCTTAGGAAAGGAGGAACTCTTTCCTCAACCGTTGCTGTACAAATAATGTGAGTATCGCCAAATTTGACAAAACAAGAGCCTTCGGCGTATTTGGCAAATCCGGGGCCCAAAAAAATAGGACGTAGTTTATTTGGCTGTCTTTTATCAATGCGCATGCTATAATCCAGTTGTTAACGTTATAAGTTAGCTGTTACTTGTACTTTTACTACATCGTATAATTTTAAGGAAGGTTTTTAGTCGATGTCTTCTTCCTTCTTAGATTTAAATAATCGCTCTCTCGAGATTTTTAAAGAAATTGTTGACACCTATGTGGAAACCGGTGAGCCTGTTGGTTCACGCACAATTTCGCGCCGTTCCAGCATGAATCTTTCGCCGGCCACTATCCGCAATATCATGGCGGATCTGGAAGAGGCTGGGTTGCTTTATGCGCCCCATACTTCTGCAGGACGATTGCCTACGGACGAAGGGTTACGTTTTTTTGTCCATGGCCTATTACAGGTCGGCGCACTGAGCGATTTTGAGAAGGAAGAGATGGCCCGTCGTTGTCAGGCTTCTGGCAAAAGCTTAACCGATGTTTTAGAAGAAGCAACCACTGCACTCTCCGGCTTGGCCAAGTGTGCAGGGATTGTGATGTCGCCTAAAGACGAAACGCCTTTAAAACATATCGAGTTTGTGCCCCTTTCCTCCCATCGAGCCTTGTTGGTCATGATCACCCAAGATGGCTTTGTTGAAAATCGAGTGTTAGAGTTGGGCGATGCCGTGCCGGCGTCAGTATTGGTGGAGGCCACCAACTACATGAACTCCCGCCTCGTTGGTCGGACGCTGAGTGAGGCCAAACGTGTGATTGAAATGGAGCTGACGGAACATAAGGTTGATTTAGATACTCTTTCCTCCAAAATCGTTTCCCAAGGCATTGGTGTATGGAATGATTCTCATGATAAAGGATCGCTCATTATTAAAGGTCAGGCGAATCTTCTCTCTGACGTTAATGTGATGGAAGATTTGGAGCAGATTCGTAGTCTCTTCACCATTCTTGATACTAAGCAAGCGGTTAAAGGGTTGCTTGATGCCTCCATCAAGGCAGAGGGCGTCCAGATTTTTATTGGGGCGGAAAACCCCCTGTTTGCCACTTCTGGCTGTTCCCTGGTGATTGCCCCCTATCATAATGCCGATGAAAAAGTGATCGGTGCCATTGGTGTTGTCGGGCCGTCGCGAATGAATTATGGTAAAATTATCCCCTTGGTGGATTATACGGCTAAACTGGTTAGTCGGATGTTATCCTAGCTTATTGTTGGCTGAAAACTATTTTATTTATTCCCCTAGGAGAGGGGGGGAAACGACGTCCCATATTTAGAGTCTTTCCCATTTAAGGAAAAATCCCCGCCTTGATGCGGGGATAATGATCGCAGTTAAAGGGATATGCCTGAAATGCTCACAAAGGGTGTCTACCTATGCTGCATTCTCATCTTCTGCATGTTCAAAGGTCGGCAACATGCCAAGAGCTGCTTTATAAATATCCAGTAACTCTTCTTGTTCGGCGCGATCTTCGTTTTTCATCTTTCTGAGTTTCATGATTTGCTTCATGATTTTTACATCAAAGCCAACGGATTTTGCTTCAGCAAAAACTTCCCGGATATTCTCCATAAGTTCATTTTTTTCTTCTTCTAGGCGCTCTGCTTTTTCAATAAATAAACGCAGTTGATTGCCTGAAATTCCACCAATATCTGTCATTTTTTATCCTTTCAATTTCTTTTCAAGCCAGTGAATATCATAATTACCAGATTGAATGTCTGGTTCGAGGGCAAGTTTTTGATGTAAGGGAATAATTGTTTCCACTCCTTCAATAACAAATTCATGCAGGGCTCGCTCCACACGCTTAATACATTCAGCCCGAGTATGACCGTAAACAACCAATTTGGCGATAAGACTATCATAGTAGGGTGGTACTTTATACCCTTGATATAAGTGGCTATCAATGCGTACTCCCCAGCCACCGGGGGTGTGATAACGAGTTACTAAACCGGGTGAAGGAATAAAGGTTGTCGCATTTTCAGCATTGATACGGCATTCAATGGCATGCCCCTTAATCTCAATATCTTCTTGTTTAAAGTCGAGCGGGATTCCGGCGGCTATCTTAATTTGTTCTTTGACCAAATCAATGCCAGTGACCATTTCGGTAATCGGGTGTTCTACTTGTAGTCGTGTATTCATCTCCATGAAGAAAAACTCACCACCCTCATAAAGGAATTCTAACGTTCCAACGCCACGATACCCCAGTTTAGCAATGGCTTTTGTAACAATTTTTCCAAGCTTTTCCCGTTCTTCTTGCTTCAATCCTGGTGACGGCGCTTCTTCCCATATTTTTTGGTGTCGTCTTTGTATCGAACAATCGCGTTCACCCAAATGGACAGCATTACCATACATGTCAGCTAATACTTGTACTTCAATATGGCGTGGTTTGCGCAAATAGCGTTCCATATAGACCTGGTCATTGCCAAAGTTAGCTTTAGCCTCAGCGCGGGCAAGACGTAATGCCTGGGGGAGTTCCTCAGCATTATTGGCGACTTTCATCCCCTTCCCGCCACCACCGCTGGTGGCTTTGATGATCATAGGATAACCAATACTGGTGGAGATTTCTAAAGCTTCTTCATCCGTATCCACCCCACCATCAGAGCCAGGAACTACTGGGACACCTAAATCTATCATTGTTTTTTTTGCGGTGATCTTGTCGCCCATCATTTCAATGTGTTCAGGGGTAGGGCCGATAAAGGTAATGCCATGTTCTTCAATCATCCGCGCAAACGTCGCATTTTCTGAAAGAAAGCCAACGCCGGGGTGAATTGCATCAGCGCCGGTAATATCAGCAGCGCTTAAAATTGCTGGCATATTTAAATAACTATCGCGTGACGGAGCGGGTCCGATACAGACACTTTCATCTGCCAAGCGTACATGCATAGAATCAGCATCAGCCGTTGAATGGATAGCAACCGTTTTAATTCCCATCTCACGGCAAGCCCGTAAAATTCTCAGAGCGACTTCGCCACGATTAGCAATGAGTACTTTTTTAAATAATTTTTTTTCTGTCATCAGCTTACTCAATTATCAAGAGTGGTTCACCGTATTCGACTGGTTGGGCGTCAGAGAACAGAACGTGAGTTACTTTTCCTGCCTTTTGCGCTTTAATGGGATTCATCACTTTCATTGCTTCAATGATCAAGAGGGTCTGCCCAACGGATATGCTATCCCCAACTTTCACAAAAGAGGCTGCTCCCGGCTCTGGACTTGAATAAACTGTTCCGACCATTGGTGATTTAATAGCGCCTGGGTGGCTAGCAAAATCTTGCGGGGTTTCACTAGGTGCCGGCTTTCCGGAAGTGGGAGATTGTACTTGGGGCGTGAGAGATGCTGCTGTTGGCAGTGTTGCGACCATTTGAACGTTGCGGGCGACGCGCACGCGACTACCATCAGATTCATATTCGATTTCGGATAAATCTGTTTCGACGAGTATTTCGGCGAGTTGGCGAATCGCATCGCCATCAATGTTAAATTTACCGGCCATTTTTTTACCTTATTGTTAACGTATTAATTCTATGATTGCTCTTATTGCCATGGTATACCCTTTTCCGGCAAAACCTGCAATAACTGCGTTAACACATGGACTAATATAAGAGTGGTGACGGAAGGGTTCTCGTTGATATATATTCGTGAGATGAACCTCAACGCTGGGAACTTTTACCAGCTTTAGGGCATCGCATATAGCAATGGAGCTGTGGGTGTAGGCAGCAGCATTGATAATCAGCCCAGCGGCCTTTGTTGAAGCCTCTTGAATCCAATCAATGAGCATGCCTTCGTGATTCGTTTGGCGGAACTCTAAGTGTATATCAGCCTCGGTGCAAATGTGCTGACAGTTCTGCTCAATCTCAGCGAGTGTTTGACTACCGTAAAGCTCAGGCTCACGGCCGCCCAGTTTATTTAAGTTAGGGCCATTTAAAACCCAGATGGTTTTTCGCATTTTTTGATTCTATTTTAATAATCTGAGTTTATCAAGTAGGTCGTCCATTTCTTCATAGGAATTGAAATGAATCATCACAGATCCGCCACTTTTGGCAATTTTGAGAGTCACTGTCATCTCTAGAATTTGAGCGATTTCTTGCTCTAATTGTTTCGCTTGCACATCAAATTCGCTCGGCATAATTTCCAGCTTTGTTTTTTTGCAAGGCGTTCGGCATCCCGAACATTTAATTTTTCATTAACGATTTTCTCTACTAAACCGTCCATATTTTCAGATGTCATTAAAGCACGGGCATGACCAGCGCTAATTTTACCATCATTAATTAATCCTTTAACATGAGCTGGTAGATTGTTAAGCCGTAATGTATTTGCAACATGACTTCGACTTTTTCCGACACTTTTAGCCAATTGTTCTTGAGTGTAGTTGAACTCGTGTAGTAATCGCTGATAACCTTCTGCTTCTTCGATGGGGCTTAAATCATCCCGCTGAATGTTCTCAATGAGCGCTGTTTCCAACGCTTCTTCATCGCTGCAGATGCGGATAATTGCTGGCACTGTATCAAGATTTAATGTTTTCGCGGCTCGCCAGCGTCGTTCACCAGCAATAATTTCATATGGACCATTCTTGTTATCATTTAGTGGACGAATTACGAGTGGTTGAATGATTCCTTTTTGACGAATAGAGTCAATAAGTGAGTCAAGCTGCTCTTCATTAAAACGCTGTCTTGGTTGATATTTCCCAGGCCGAATCAAATTAATGTCGACTTGCCAACTTTCGCCATTAGCTGTTGCCGGGGATTCATCTTGAAGAGATTCCCCGAGTAGGGCTGACAGGCCACGACCCAAACTTTGGTGTTTTCGCTGTTTCATTTCGTCTAACATTTACTGTTTTCCTTATTTTTCATATTATGCTGCTTGAATTCTGTTGGCATCTCGAGTCAAAAGTTCTCTGGCTATAGCCATATACGCTTTTGACCCCGGGCACTTGAGATCATAAATCAAGACAGGTTTGCCGTGGGAGGGGGCTTCAGAGACTTTTGTATTCCGTGGCACCGCCGTTTGAAATACTTTATCTCCCAGAAATTTTTTGACATCTTCAGCAACCATCTGACAAAGACTACTGCGGCGATCAAACATTGTTAAAATAACCCCAAATAAATCGAGTTTTTGGTTGAAATTTTTCTTTATTTTCTGAATTGAGCCGAGTAAATAACTTAATCCTTCCAAGGCATAATATTCACATTGAAGTGGAATTAAAACGCTATCCGAGGCAACCATTGCGTTCAGTGTTAGTAACCCCATCGATGGGGGGCAATCGATCAAAATATAGTCAAACATTGATTTATAGGGGGCAATAATCTCTTTAAGGCACGATTCACGTTCTTTCATATCCACTAATTCAATTTCCGCGCCTAATAAATCTATGGCCGAAGGGATAATTGAGAGTCCGGGGATCAACGTTTTAACGAGTGCTTGGCTAACTGTATAATGACCAACAAGAATACCGTAAATATTCATAACGCGCTTTTGTTTTGTAAGGCCGAGTCCTGTGGATGCGTTTGCTTGCGGATCAAAGTCAATAATCAAGACACGTTTATCAGCAGCGGCTAGGCCTGTTGCTAAATTAATCGTTGTTGTTGTTTTTCCAACTCCACCTTTTTGATTGGCTATCGTAATGGTATGGCTCATTTGTTACCTTTTCCTTTGAGGTTGCGGACAACGATGATTTTACTATCTTTAGCGGTAATGCTTGGGAATAAGTCATAATCAAAATCCCATTTTTCAAGTGCGGTGTCGATTTCTTCTGATGCTGTTTTTCCTTTGAGGAAAACACCAGTTGTTCCTGTTTCACGTGAAACATTTTTCATATATTGAAGAAGGAGCTCAAGGCTAGCACAGGCACGTGAAACAATAACATCATATTGAGTGGAGATGTTTTCGACTCGATCGTGTATAACTTTTGTAGGTAATTTTAATTCTCGAACAGCTTCAGTTAAAAAAACTGTTTTTCGAATATTACTTTCGCATAGTTCGATTTTTGTAAATCCCGCTATTGCTAGCAGAATGCCGGGGAATCCTCCTCCTGTCCCAATGTCAAGAATTTGATTATCTTTAGACCCAATAAAAGGGATGATTTGCAAAGAATCAAGGATATGTCGATCCCAAATTGCATCAAGTGTATCCACTTGAACTAACCCAGTTTTTCGGTTCCACTTTTTGATAAGTGTAATGAAGGCTTCAAATGAAGAAATTGTTTCATGTGAAACATAGTTAAAAATTAAATTATTCATGGTTTTTAAAGTAAATATCTACCTATTGTTGATCATAGAAAAAAACAGACAATAAGTAAATTCTGAATTTAAAAATTGAATTGGTTAATTGAATAAAAAATATGTTTCACGTGAAACAATAAAAGAAAAAATAAGATTTAAAGTCTTGCTTCTTACATTTTAAGAGAGAAGTTAAGGGTTTCCATAACGATTATCAACATAATTGATAACGAGACTTTTAAATTCGTCAGCAATTACATCTCCTCTTAATGTGTATTTTTTTACCCCATCAATAAAGACTGGTGCTACAGGAGATTCCCCTGAGCCTGGCAAACTGATGCCAATATCGGCATGTTTACTTTCGCCCGGGCCATTAACAATACAACCCATGACAGCAACTTTCATTGATTCAACTCCAGGGTAGCGCTGTTTCCAGATAGGCATTTGTTCCTGCAAAAAGGTTTGAATTGTATCGGCGAGATGCTGAAAATAAGTGCTCGTAGTACGGCCACAACCAGGGCAAGCAGTTACTTGAGGGCTAAAGTCACGCAAAGAGAGCGATTGGAGGATTTCCTGGCAAGCAAGAACTTCCTTCACGCGAGATTCACCTGGGCGGGGGGTAAGAGAGGCACGAATAGTATCACCAATCCCATGCTGTAACAAAATTGCCAAGCCCGCAGTTGTAGAAATGACCCCTTTATCACCAATTCCCGCCTCTGTTAGGCCAACATGTAAAGCATAATGAGACCTGTTCGCTAGTTCCTTGTAAACAGCAATAAGATCCTGGACGCGACTGACTTTACAGGAAAGGACGATTTTATTTTCTGGCAGACCCAGTTCTGTAGCTCGGGCAGCATTTTGGAGTGCTGATTCAATAAGCGCTTGACGAAGAATAGCATCTGCAGAGAATGGGTGCTCCAATCTTGAATTTTCATCCATAAGCTTTGCAGAGAGATCTTGATCCAAACTACCCCAGTTTACACCTATTCGAACGGCTTTTTTGTGAATGATAGCTTGTTCAATCATCATGTCGAATTGAGATTGACGTTTCTCGCCAAAGCCAACATTACCTGGATTAATGCGGTATTTATCAAGAGCAGTTGCACAGTCAGGAAACTCAGTTAAGAGTCGATGTCCATTATAATGAAAGCAACCTACGAGTGGGACAGTATAGCCATCCTGCAATAATTGCTCTTTAATATGGGGGACAGCACCTGCGGCAGCTTCGTTATTGACAGTGAGACGAACAAGTTCAGAGCCAGCATCTGCAAGTTGTTTAGTTTGTTGTACAGTTTCATGAATATTGGCGGTATCTGTGTTTGTCATAGATTGAACAACTACAGGTGCGCCTCCTCCCAACACAACAGAGCCAATTTCAACACGATGAGTTTTGTGACGAGTGATGTTTGCTAATCTAACCATAATGTTTTTCACAACCTTACAACTGTATTAAGTAATTTGGGACCAAACGTAAGCCAAATACCGATCAAGAAATAGAGCACAAATTGACAAGACAGAATTGTATTTGCCAAAAATGGGCTTAATAAATATATAAGCACGAGACCAGCAAAACACAAGATCACTTCCACAAGAAGCGGGATTCTTTTTTTAAAAGGATGGAACTCAGCCAAAAAACTACCGAGAGTAAGGCCAGTTAAGGTACCTAATGGAATGTAGAAGATGGGTTTAAAGGGTGGTGTAAGGTAAATTAATAGAACGCTTAATGTTAACATGGATAGGCTTAATGCTGCTGTGTGCTGACCTAGAGATGTCTGATCTAATAAGATTCTGTAAAAGATAATGAGTAGAATAGCAAACCCAACAGCGCCAACAATATCAATAAGATTATGGTAATGAAAGTGCATAAGCGAATAACCAATTCCCGCGAGCAAAATAATAACGAGTGCTGTGATAAATTTGTTGCGTAACTTTAGAGCTAAGAATCCCCAAAATACAGTAGCCGTAAACATATGACCACTGGGGAATGCCCAGCCCTCTCCTAAATGCGGAAGTAAAGGGATTTTAAAGAGCGATTTCAAAAAGGCAGCTGCGACAAGACTAAATAACAACAAGACAAGCGCCTGGAAAAAGACGTTTCGATTATAAAAGAAATAACCGATAAGAAAAATAGGGATAAGAACGATCTCTTTGCTGAACAGCAAAAAGAAACCACATAGTTGATCCATGGTAAGGCTCCACTTTTAAATGCCAGTGAATTTTATAGCTTGGTGGAACTATACAGATAAGAGCAGAGTATTAAAAGCCAGGAGAATAAATAAAGAAAAAAATCTGGCTCTCATTTTATCAAACGTGTGGTATTTGCCACAAAAATAACTTGAGCCAATGGCACACAGCAAAAAATAATATATAGTGCGAAGGTTTCCTGGGGCATTACCTTCAATAGATAACCCCCCAGTACGTGGAAGGCACGGTAAATCAAGTATAGGGCCCCTTGAAAAAGCCTACTCCTCATGATTTAAGGGAAGGGACCAAAGAACTCAAAATAGTTTTTTTGCGCCTGACAAATAAAGGTGTTGCTGAGTAAGACAATGACAGTATCCAGTATATTTAATTAACATCAAATGACAAATGCGTTTGAAAAGATGAAAAAAATGGCTTAACAGCTTTTTGATCATACCGCCACCCTCTCACAAGATATTGAGGACTCCAATTACCCTTTTTATAGCCTAAATCCACATAAAGCCTTCAAAAAATCTAAAAAAGAAGATAAAAAATATAGAAATAAGTAAAATAGTCGAATAATCTAGAGACTAGAGAAAAATTTTAAGGAGTAACCTTGAAGTGGAAAAGCAAGCTAGTATAAGCGAGGCAGACCAGAAAATTAAACCATTTATTCCTGCGGCAAAAAATATACCTGAGATAACTATCAAATCCTTAATACTAGGAATATTTCTGGCTATTGCCCTTGCAGGTTCAAATGCGTATTTGGGATTAAAAATGGGGCAAACAATTTCAGCCTCTATTCCTGCCGCGGTGATTTCTATGTCAATTTTGCGGATGTTTCGCAATTCAAATATTTTAGAAAACAATATCGTTCAAACCATTGCTTCAGCTGGGGAAGTTGTGGCCGCTGGGATTATCTTTACGATTCCAGCCTTAGTTGTTATGGGGTATTGGGATCGCTTTAATTACTGGCAAATTACAATTGTGGGTTTAATTGGTAGTATTCTTGGTATTTTGTACTCCATTCCATTACGACGCGCATTGATTGTGGAGAGCGAATTAAAATATCCCGAAGGATTGGCCACAGCAGAAGTCCTTAAAGCAGGAGAAAGCAAAACTAAAGGCCAAGGTGTAAAATTCTTGGTGTTTGGTGCAGTTGGGGCTAGTTTAGTGAAATTCGGCCAAAGCGGCCTTCATATTTTTGGTGAAACTTTATCCGTCTGGTTCCGCACTGGTGGCGCTGTTTTTGGTGTTAGCAATGGACTATCTCTCTCCATGATGGGAGCAGGTTATATCGTTGGCTTGAATGTGGCGTTCAACTTGTTTGTTGGGATGGTCATTGCTTGGTTTATTGCAGTGCCGTTGTATTCTCTGTTTGGCGCAACGCCTCAGGAAATGGGGCTTGACGCAAATGCTGGTGCCTTTGAATATGCCATGGCAATCCGGGCTGAGAAGATTCGTTTTATTGGTGTTGGGGGTTTGGTTATGGGAGGTCTGTGGGCTTTATTTTCACTTATTAAGCCGATTAAACTAGCTGTGACCTCTTCTTTTGAAGCTCTAAGCCATTCTCGCCAAGGGATTGCAGTAAAGCCATTACGTACGGATCACGATATTCCAATGACTCTAGTATTGGTAGGAATTATTGTTTTGGCTGTGCCTATGACGATGGTTTTTAATAAAATTTTAGGTACGGCGGATTTATCCTTAACTACCACAAAATATTGGATTGTGCTTGGATTTCTATCAATAGTTGTTTTAATTATCGGTTTTGTTTGCGCTTCCATTGGTGGTTATATGGCTGGAATTGTTGGGTCTTCTGCTAATCCCATATCTGGTATTACCATTGGCGCGATTTTAATCATGAGCTTTTTGCTTGTGGTGGTTCTTGGAACAGATGTTGAATTTGGCGTTGCTACCAAAGAAACCCTTAGTTTATCTGCCATGGTTATCCTGGTTGGTGCTGTTGTTGCTGTTTGTGCCTCCTTTGGGTGCGATAATTTGCAAGACTTGAAATCGGGTCAAATACTTGGAGCAACGCCGTGGAAGCAGCAAGCAACGTTGATTGTTGGGGCGATTGCGGGCGGTATGGTTGTGGCGCCCATTATGGAACTACTTTATGATGCTTATGGTATGGGAGGGGTTTTCCCCCGGCCTGGAATGGACCCGGCGCACGCATTAGCTGCGCCCCAGGCAACACTGATGGCCTCTGTTGCTCAAGGGATATTCGAACAAACACTCGACTGGAATCTCGTTTTAATTGGGATTGGTATCAGTATTGTGATTCTGATTGTTGATCAGTTTATTTTAGCTAAATATCAGCCTTCTTACCGCCTCTCGGTTTTGGCGGTGTCATTGGGTATCTATCTGCCAATGGATGTGGTCTTGCCATTGGTTCTTGGCGGGTTATTAAGTCATTTTGCTAAGTGCGTTGTTGAAAAGCAGAAACCGGTTCTTTCCGAAGCTAGCTACACTGCCCTTAAAGAAAAAACTGAGCGCCATGGTCTGTTATTTGCAGCGGGGATGATTGCTGGGGATGCTTTGATCGGTATTCTGCTGGCAATTCCGTTTGCCGCCTATCAAGATACCAATGTTCTGGCAATCGTTGGGTCGAGCTTTGAGCAGACGGCAACAGTTTTGGGAACTCTGGCGTTTGCAGCGTTTTGTTATTATCTTTACTTGATCGGATCACGAGTCAAAGAAGGGCCGCAGTAACGCGCAAATCTCTAGGGCCCCAGAGCCTAAAAAAAGCAGGGATCTAAAAGATTTCCTGCTTTTTTTGTACCCAATCAACCTGACTTGGGATTATTTTCGACTAAAAATGCTTCAGCCTATCCTTTCCTCCAATAAGATCAAGACATCCTGACGCTCAGTTTTATGTTGGTATTTCGAAAACCCCCCCTATGAGAGGGCGCCCAAATAAAAGCTGGGGGCTATCTGTTTGGCAGAATTCCGCGACTTCATATTATTGGGGGATAGAGTTAGAACTCACATTTTTAGGTTTCTTTGATTATTCATTAACGAACGCTTGATGCTATTGCTTGACTACGGTAAAAGTAAATAACGTTAAGATTGAGAGATGTCTTAAAAAAACTCATTCGTTTTAAGATTTTGTTGTTTTTTTAGAAAATTGAAGGCGACGGCAATGAAAACTTTCATAAGCATTGTATTGGTGCTTCACGGTAGTGTTTTGCTAACAGGGTGCAGTGGCATTAATGTTGAATGCTGTCATGGCTTGCCGCATAGTGATGCCCCTACCAGCCGTTTGGATCGACGTTGGAATATGGATAACTAAAGTCCCGTTTTTGATGAATAAAAAATAAATTTATTAGACAAGCTGATTTTTTTAAGAGTAAAGAATTTTACAAATGAATAAAAAAAGATGGAGAGCGTGCATGCGTAAGGGAAATATATTTTTGGCTGCAACCCTTATTGGGGGGATGCCATTATTACTTGTTGGTTGTGGGACTGATCTTACCCCGCAAGAAGGACAACAAGCACCTTTAGGCCGTGAAGAAACGCGCAAAACAAACTTTGGTAAGCTTTTTGGCGATGACTTTTTGTTTTTTGGTGAATCTAAAAAGTTTGATAGCAATGCAACGACAGGAATGCGGGTCAATCCCTATTTATGGCAAGCTTCTCTCGATGTTCTTTCGTTTATTCCGTTAGCCTCAGCGGATGCTAACGGTGGAATCATTATTACTGAATGGTATAGTGCCCCTCAAAAGTTAGCCGAACGTGTCAAAGTAATTGCCCGTGTGAATGATAGGCAGTTACGGGCGGATGCCATCACTATTATCATTCATAAGCAAATTCGTAGTAAGAATGGTGAATGGGTCAATGCTGCTGTTGAGCCAAGCGTAGTAACAGATATGGAAGATATTATTTTGACCAAGGCGCGCCAGTTAAAGGTTCGAGCCGGACAAAAGTAATAAGCGCTCTGATGCTGAGGCCTATAACCATCTAGGCGAGCAAAAATAAGCCAAGGATTAAGGAATAAAATGGCATACCCGTTTCGCGATATAGAAGAAAAATGGCAACAAATTTGGCAAGAAGAAAATTCTTACCGGACTGAGAATACGAAAACCAATAAGCCAAAAGCTTATATTTTGGAGATGTTCCCCTACCCGTCTGGGAAACTTCATATGGGACATGTCCGCAATTATTCGATCGGGGATACTATTGCTCGCTTTAAACGTGCCCAAGGTTGCGAAGTATTGCACCCCATGGGATGGGATGCTTTTGGGTTGCCCGCGGAAAATGCGGCCGTGCAAAACAGTACTAGCCCTGCTGCCTGGACGGTGCAAAATATTGCAGCGATGAAGGCCGAATTCAAATCCCTTGGGTTCGGTTTTGATTGGGAACGTGAATTGGCTTCTTGTATGCCAGAATATTACGGCTTAGAACAAAAGATCTTTCTAGACTTTTATAAAAAAGGGTTAGCCTATCGGACGGAATCTTGGGTTAACTGGGACCCGGTAGATCATTGTGTCTTGGCTAATGAACAGGTGATCAATGGACGTGGCTGGCGCTCAGGGGCCTTGGTTGAAAAGCGCAAATTAATGCAATGGTCGCTTAAGATCACTAACTATTCTGAAGAATTGCTTGAGGAGCTGTCAGCGCTTACCGGCTGGCCAGAAAAAGTTGTCAAAATGCAGGAAAACTGGATTGGCCGTTCTGAAGGCGCTTTTATTCAGTTTGAAATTAATGATTTTGATGAAAAATTAAATGTCTTTACGACAAGGCCAGAAACCTTGTTTGGCGCCTCATTTTGCGCTATTGCGCCCACCCATCCGATTGCGGAAAAATTGGCAAACACAAACGCAAAGTTAGCGGCATTTATCGAAGAGTGTCAGCATGCTCCCACAACTGAAGAAGCTTTAAGCACGGGGGATAAAAAAGGGTTTGATACTCATTTGAAAGTGGTGCATCCCTTTGTGCCGGGTAAAACCTTACCTTTATTTGTCGCTAATTTTGTGTTGATGGATTATGGTACTGGGGCGCTTTTTGCCTGTCCTGCTCATGATGAGCGTGATCATGATTTTGCTAAAAAGTATAATTTGCCGATCATTCAAGTTGTGGCACCAGAATCAACAGATGTAAGTGTCGACATTACTCAAAAAGCTTATACTGGCCCGGGGAAGATGATTAATTCAGGTTTTTTGGATGGGTTGTCTATTGAAGAAGCACGTTCTGTGGCAATTCAAAAACTTGAGGCTCAAGACCAAGGCAAAAAACAAATTACCTATCGTTTGCGCGATTGGTGTGTCTCCCGTCAACGCTATTGGGGCTGTCCTATTCCGGTGATTCATTGTGACCATTGTGGAACGGTACCTGTGCCTGATGCAGATTTACCCGTGCGTCTTCCTGAGGATGTTGAGTTTAATAAAACCGGTAATCCGTTAGATCACCATCCTACCTGGAAGCAAGTGAAGTGCCCAAAATGTGAGAACGATGCGATTCGCGAAACAGACACTTTTGACACCTTTTTTGAATCTTCTTGGTATTTTTTACGGTTTTGCGATACCAAGGCCATTGCCCCCCTCAATAAAGAAGCTGTCGATAAATGGATGCCTGTTGATTGGTATATTGGTGGTATTGAGCATGCGGTTTTACACTTGTTGTATGCTCGTTTCTTTACCAAGGCATTACGTGATTGCGGGTATATCACCATTTCAGAGCCCTTTAAAAATTTGCTGACTCAAGGAATGGTGTGTCACCAAACTTATAAAGACGAAAATGGCAAATGGTTATATCCTGAAGAAGTCATGCGCCTGACGGGGGGGCAATATGTGACCGTTGACGGGGAAAAGCCAGTTACAGTTGGTCGCTCAGAAAAAATGAGCAAATCGAAAAAAAACTTGGTTGATCCACAGTCAATTATTGATACATATGGGGCTGATGCAGCGCGTTTGTTTACGCTATCAGATACGCCACCTGATCGGGATTTTGACTGGAGCGATGAAGGGGTTGAAGGGGCGTGGCGTTATTTGAACCGTTTGTGGCGCTTGATTGAAAATATTAAAGCAACTGCTGGGCGTGTTGGTGAGGCAGAAGCGTCTTTGATGGTGGCTAAGAAAACCCATCAGATGCTGAAAAAAATCACGCAAAATTATGAACGAAATGGGTTTAACAAGATTATTGCTTTTGCGCGGGAATTGACCCGTGATTTGGAAAATGCTGTCACGGATCAAGCGGTCTCTCATCAACAACTGACCCATTCTGGCAAAGTATTAATTCAGGTGCTCTTCCCACTTGTGCCCCATATTACTTCTGAATTATGGCAGCAAATGGGAGAAACGGCATTGGTGATTGAGGCTACGTGGCCTGAAATTGATGTCAAGCTTGCCACAACAGATGAAGTCACGATTGCTGTCCAGGTGAATGGTAAGATGCGGGGGGCTTTTATTATTTCCAGCGATAGTGATGAGGCAAGTGTTTTAGAAGAAGCGCTGAAACTGCCAACCGTTCAAAAAGATATGAACGGTCGTCCTATTCGCCGCAGTATTGTTATTCCTAATAGGATTGTGAATCTTGTTGTTTAAAAAATTTATAATTATTCTGGCATGCTCAGCGATTTTGAGTGGCTGCGGTTTTCAACCTATGCTGAAAGGTGATGCTGCAGGTAAGCAGTTATTTGTTCTAAGTGTTAAAGGAGAGGGATACCCCGTCTATATCTTTAGACGGGAAATGGAAAAGCAATTATCACTTGTGCCGCGATTGAAAGAAAATGCATACCGTGTTGATATTAGTTTGGTAGGGGCTGAAGCAGCCGCCACTGTTGCGCAAGATGCAACCATTAGTCGGGTGAGCTTGAATTATATTGCAAATTATAAAATCTCAACGCCGGATGGTCACTCTGTGGAGCAGAATACAACATCAACAACGTCGTATCCTGTGATTCCCACGGACGAATTTATCTCTAAAAACGCTGATACTGCTGCTAGGACGAGATTAATGATTGATTTGGCAAAGGATGTGGCTTTGGAAATCGTGCGAGCTATTAAGCAAGATGTAGAGCATCAACCAAAGCTATAAGGCAAGGACTGTTTTTTCTCGTCCTTGAGAGCTTTCAATAAGGCGGGTGGCAATTTTCTCGGGAATTAATACTGAGAGTGCCATCTCACTTAATGCCCTTTGTAATGACGGTGTTTTTGAGGAAATCTCCTTTTTCCACACCATTTGGACCAGAAAGGTGTTTCATGATTGCAAAACTAAAAGGGATCGTCGATACGATTGCTCTTGACCACCTGCTTATTGATGTCAATGGGATTTGCTATCAGGTATCAACCTCGACTAAAACATTGGCTCATATAGGTGCTGTAGGGGACCGTGTCGTCCTTTATACAGAGATGCTGCTGCGCAATGAGTTGCCGCAACTGATTGGCTTTTATAATACCGTTGAGCAGGATTGTTTTCGGCTGTTGACGACGGTTCAAGGTGTAGGCGCTCGAGTCGCATTGGCGATTTTATCGGTTTTAACGCCGGATGAATTGACATTAGCAATCTATAATCAAGATAAAGCCCAAATTACGAGAGCCGACGGCGTGGGGCCGAAATTGGCGCTTCGAATTATCAGTGAATTGAAGGACAAGGTCTCAAGTGTTTCTCTAGGAGGCGGGATTACCCAAGAGTTACCAGCGACTCAAGGCGGTGGTTCATCCCAGGTGAGTGATGCTTTTGCGGCCCTTGAATCCCTGGGATATCGCCGTCATGAGGCAGCCGCAGCGATTCAACAAGCCATGCAGAAACTGGGGAGTGATGCAAGTACAGCCGACATCATCCGGATTGCGTTATCAACCTTTAGCAATCGTATATACTCATCATGATTGAAACTATGAATTTCTCCCTATGGCTTTACGAGCTCAATTTTAGGCACAAATTTTTTAAAGAGAGCTCACAATTCGCATTTCCAAACATGACGAGTAGAACAGGTTAAAACTATGGCAGATTCAGAATTCTTTGTTAAGACTGAAAACACTGAGGATCAGCTCAATCATTCCCTGCGCCCCGAAGTCTTAGATGATTTTACTGGGCAAAAAGAAGTACGGCAAAATTTGAAGGTCTTTATTGAGTCAGCTAAAGCGCGGGGTGAAGTCCTTGACCACACGCTTTTCTATGGCCCTCCAGGTTTGGGGAAAACGACTTTAGCACAAATTGTCGCTCGGGAGCTTGGTGTTAATTTTAAAGCAACATCGGGCCCTGTCATTGCCAGAGCTGGCGATTTGGCGGCCATACTCACAAATTTGCAGGCTCATGACGTCTTATTTATCGATGAAATTCATCGCTTAAATCCGGCGGTGGAAGAAATCCTTTATCCCGCTATGGAGGATTTTAAGCTTGATTTGATGATCGGGGAGGGGCCAGCAGCTCGCAGTATACAGATTGATTTGCCCAAGTTTACGCTTATTGGGGCAACGACTCGATCGGGGTTATTGACTCAGCCGTTGCGTGAACGATTTGGTATTCCCTTACGATTGCAGTTTTATACTTTAGAGGAGCTTACTCATATTATTAAGCGGAGTGCCCGCTTGTTAACACATGATATTTCTGAAGAGGCTGCTTTTGAAATTGCCCGCCGATCCCGCGGGACTCCTCGAATTGCTGGACGCTTGATTCGTCGGGTACGGGACTTCACCATTGTAGCGCAGACTCGAGAAATAACGATTGAAATCGCTAAACTGGCTCTTGATCGTCTTGGCGTTGACCCTTTAGGGTTAGATACTCAAGATCGCCGTTATTTAACTTATATGGCGGAGTTTTACCGGGGGGGCCCGGTTGGGGTTGAAACACTCGCTGCTGCTTTATCTGAGCAAAAGGATACACTGGAAGAAGTGATTGAACCTTATCTTATTCAACAAGGTTTAATTCAACGTACTCCTCGCGGTCGTCAATTGACGGATTTAGCCTATGATCATCTCGATTTAGTAAGAACAATAAAGCAAGAAGCGTTATTTTAGTTATGAATATCATTCTCTTCTTCATCACCACATTTATCTGGGGAACAACTTGGCTGGCTATTAAGTATCAGCTAGGTGACGTTCATCCCCTCTGGTCCGTTACTTACCGCTTTGGACTTGCTTCTTTAATTTTGGTCGGTGCTTGTATAGTAAGTCGCCAATCTTTAAGGTTTTCAAGGAAAGATCATGGCTGGATTGCGCTTCAGGCTCTGCTACTTTTTTCTACAAACTATTTGATGTACTATTTTGGCACTGACTATTTTATAAGTGGTGTTGTTGCGGTATTATTTGCCTCTGTGACACTCATGAACATTGTCAATAGCCGTCTATTTCTTGGGACACCAATCACTGTTTCTACTTTAGCAGGCGCTATTCTGGGTGGACTCGGACTCATTTTCATTTTTAGTGCAGAAGTTATTCGTCTATCGCAAGAAAATCTAACCTATATCGCTGAAGGGCTCGCTTTTTGCCTTGGGGGTACATTATGTGCCTCTTTAGGACAAACGGTTGCAACAGCAAATATGCGTCGCTCTTTGCCGGTGATGCAGACCAATGCCTTAGGAATGGCTTACGGCGCAGCGTTTACCGCCATTGCAGCACTCACTGCAGGGATCTACCCAAGTTTCGATTTTTCTACTACTTACGTTGGTTCTCTCCTTTATTTATCTTTTTTTGGCACGGTATTGGCTTTTGGAAGTTATTTAAAGTTGGTTGGTAATATTGGTTCGGGGCGGGCAAGCTATGCTTTTGTTGTGATCCCCTTAATGGCGTTGATTGTTTCCAGCATGTTTGAAGTGTTTCACTGGGATATCTATTCACTTTTAGGCGTGACGATGGTATTGATTGGCAATTGGATTGTGTTGGCGCGCAATGCTGTTTCAAGCAAACCAGCTCGCTCGTTTTAGATTTTGAGCACCTCATTTCTTAAAAGAGATAAACTATACCATCGAAATTCAACCTCTTTTTCAGCTAAAATGCTTTAGAATCATTTTTGAGTGAAAGAGGCGAGAGGAACCTTTTGGTCCATGGTCAATATTTGAATGAAGTGATCAATTTTAGGAGGTTTTTAACCTAAACTTGAAGGTGTATCTCAAATAAAGTAAGGTGTGTTAATTGGTTTCTTGCTAGCATCAATTTCCGGGGAGAGGGTAGATGAAAATAAGCCATTTGGCACAGATCGCATCCGACTATGATGCCTATATCATCGATTTATGGGGGGTACTGCATAATGGTCAACAGGCCTTTCCCCAAGCTGTTTTGGCGCTAGCTGAGTTGAAAACCCTGCAAAAAAAGATTTTTTTACTTTCCAATTCTCCCCGACTTGTTTATGCAAGCCAAGCGCGTCTAGCAGAACTCGGAGTGCCGCGTAATTTTTATGATGAAGTTTATACTTCTGGGGAAGATTGTTTCCAAGCATTGCAACATTCACAAGATCCTTGGTATCAAAAATTGGGGCAAAAATTTTATCATATTGGGCCGGATAAAAATCATAGCCTGAGTGCTGGCTTATCCAGGACAAAAGTTTCGACAGTGGAAGAGGCTGATTTTATGCTCGTAACAGGGACAAATGGCTGGGAAGTTGATGTGACCAATTATGTGTCGATCTTAGAAAAAGCCCGTTTACGTCATCTACCAATGGTCTGCGCTAACCCAGATTTAACGGTTATTTATGGCGAAGAGACTGTGATCTGTGCGGGTGCCATTGCTCAATATTATGAAGGGATTGGCGGCGACGTTCGTTATCACGGCAAACCTCATCCCGGAATCTACAGGGTTGTATTAGATAAACTATTGCCGATTAAGCGTAATCGGATTTTGGCGATTGGTGATTCACTTCGCACTGATATTAAAGGCGCATATCAGTTACAAATTGACACGCTTTTAGTTCTAAGTGGCATCCATAATAAATTCCAAAACGAACCATATGAGGCTATTCGCGATTATTCCCTCGAATATTTTCAAATTGAACCCACGTATATTGCTCCAAAACTGAAGTTTTAATAACTTTACCGACGGAATTAAATTGGGCGCTCCTAGTGTAGGGGGAGATGTAGATGAGTCTGCTTGCATACTGAGAAGGCCGGTCAAGTTATGGTATAAGGATTAATGGCCTCAGATAATATTAAGGTGAGCAGCTAAAATGTCTCAAAATCATCCTTGCGTGGATGAAGGGCGAGAGAACCTAAGAAAATGAGGAATCGTTAATCCTCACCTATAATTCATCTATTGAGTAGGCATTATATCATTTATATTAACTATGATTCCATTCATATCTTTCTAGCCAATTTTTAGAGGGAGGAAATGTAACATGTTAAAGGTAATAAGCTTTAAGAGTGCTGTCTGGCTTTGCTTAGCCTACGGTAGTAGTAATTTTCTGTGTGAGGCACAAGCATCCAAACTTGTTGTGAAAAATAATCTCGATGCTCCAGTAGAAATGATTATTCAGCATGATAGTGAAGACGCATTAGTTGCTCGCGAAACCCCCCTAGATAGCCCAGAGCTAAAGGATGTTATTAAGCCTGGACAAGAAAAAACCTACGAAATAACCAAACCAGAATTATCTTATACTAAAAAGTTTTCGGTCATCGGAAAAGTGACGCTTTATGCTTTATCAGATAGATGCAGTAATTTAGATGTAGACGACGATTATCTTATTTTCCTTAATTCTAAGAAAGGGGGAGGGGTTGTCTGCAGTTATCGGAAATTAAAATAGATTTATGCACTCAGTTTAAAAAATAGTCGATTACTTATGGGGACATTCACTTTCTGGAATGTTCCTTTATTCTTCCCTTGTAAAAAGTAGAGGCAATTTCCATATATCTTCTAGGTTTACTTGACTTTTGTGCTACATAGGAATAATCCTAGACTAAAGAGGGTAAGATTATGAATTTCAATCCATTGTTGCTCAGCAGCTTTACACGTTTGTTGATTATGACATTGCCACTGGGCATTGTGTGGGCCTGTGTGCTTTTAACAAATTAATGTATCGTGTCAGCAGCAAAACTCACTATTACTCTGGAAAATATTTCGCATTGCTATGGGGGGATTCTCTCCCTAGATCAAATTTCTTACCAATTTGCCACAGGATCACTTACAGCGGTGTTTGGTCCTAATGGC
Organism: Candidatus Paracaedibacter symbiosus; assembly: GCF_000757605.1. Lineage (GTDB taxonomy): Bacteria > Pseudomonadota > Alphaproteobacteria > Paracaedibacterales > Paracaedibacteraceae > Paracaedibacter_A > Paracaedibacter_A symbiosus. Next base: position 1,209,561 of record NZ_JQAK01000001.1, read on the forward strand.
GGCGGTAAAAGCACTCTTCTCAAAATCATTGCAGGTATTTTGAAACCCACCTCTGGAACTATCCGATCCCATATCAAATACATATCAGATTTGGCTTATTTAGCTCAAGGCAAAGACATTGACCGTACTTTCCCTATTCATGTAGAAGATGTTGTGGCGATGGGATTGTGGCCAAAAATTGGTGTATTTCGCGGCTTGGGCCGAGATGATCTGCCCCTGGTTGACGATGCTTTAGCCCAAGTAGGGCTCGTCGGTTTTAACAAGCGTTGCCTAACAGAACTTAGTGGCGGCCAACTGCAGCGTTTATTTTTTGCACGGCTAATTGCCCAGCAAGCCAATTTTATCTTACTTGATGAGCCGTTTACAGGGATTGATGCCAACACAACTAAAGACTTGTTAGGACTAATTCAACGATGGCATCAACAAGGCAAGACAATTATTGCTGTCCTGCATGACATGACGATCATTCAACAATTTTTTCCTACATGCTTACTGATATCTCGTAAATTAGTGGCCGCAGGCGCGAGTGATGATGTCTTAACAATAGAAAACCTCGCGAAGGCGGCCTTCAATGTATGACGTATTTATTGCCCCTTTCGTTGAGTTTATCTTTATGCGTCGCGCTCTTGTGGCCTGCATCGCGATCGCCCTCAGCTGTGGCCCACTTGGTGTTTTATTGGTGTTGCGCCGCATGAGCTTAATGGGAGACGCCCTCTCCCATGCAATTTTGCCTGGAATTGCTATTGGTTACCTTGTCACGGGACTGTGGTTGCCTGGCTTGTCTTTAGGTGGGCTTGCAGCAGGTCTTATTGTCGCCTTTGCGAGCGGTAAAACAGCCAGAAAAACAGTTTTAGCGGAAGACGCTAGCTTTACTGGGTTTTATATTATCTCCCTAGCTCTTGGAGTATTAATTTTGTCGGTTAAGGGCGGGAATATGAATCTAACACATTTCTTATTTGGAAGTGTACTTGCCGTTGACCAAGAAATTTTGTTGTTGATTGCTATTATCACTACAATGACGCTTGTCATTTTGGCTTTGATTTATCGGCCATTGATTTATGAATGCTTTGACCCACAGTATGTTCAACTTATGGGGATTAATGCAGGACGCTATCAACTGATTTTTTTGGGGTTGGTGGTGATTAATCTTGTTGGCGCATGTCAGGCTTTGGGAACTTTAATGGCGCTTGGCATTATTATGTTGCCGGCGATTGCAGCACGCCTTTTAACTAAACAGGTTTGGACAGCGGTTTTAGCGGCCGTTTTGATTGCTTCTATCTCAGGTTATTTAGGATTGGTCACCTCTTACCAGCTAAATTGGCCCTCAGGTCCAACGATTATCCTATTTTGTGGTTCAGCTTATCTTTTGTCGCTTGGATTTTATTGTATAAATCGGGTTCCCTTCAAAAAAAGCTGTATAAAAAGGTGAATTCTTGAAAAATTCATCCCACCATCAAAAAAATAAACACTTGATAAAAATATTTTTCTTTACTATCTACTATACCAGGTGAAATAAATTGATCTCAAAAAACTTGCCACAATCATGATGTTAAAAAGAATAATTGATATTATACTAGCTTCAATTGCCTTATTACTCTCCCTTGTCCCCATTTTATTAATTGCTTTAGCTGTTAAGCTTACATCTAAAGGCTCTGTTTTTTTTACAACGCAACGCCTTGGTCTTAACCATAAGCCATTTTCAATGCCTAAGTTTCGTACAATGTATGTTGGTACTCCTATTAAGGGGACTCATGAATTTAAAAATGCAACCCAGTATATTACGCCTATTGGTTCATTTTTGCGGCGCACAAGCCTGGATGAACTTCCCCAATTATTTTCTGTTCTCAAGGGAGATATGAGCTTGGTAGGTCCACGGCCCTCTTTGCCTAATGAAGACCTTTTAAATCAGCTACGCTATGAACACAAAGTGCATGAATTACTTCCTGGGATTACGGGATGGGCTCAGATTAATGGGCGCGATAGCTTATCCATTGAACAAAAAGTACATTTCGATGCAGAATATCGATCCAAAAAATCAATCATTCTGGATCTTAAGATTATTGTTATGACGATTTTACTCGTGTTGAACCGCCAAGGCATTCGCCATTAAGTTTAGTAGGTTTTGTGGAATTGACGTTCAAATAGTAAGGACCAAAGGAAAGGCCCAAAAGGGCCATTTTTTACTCTCGGGAGTCTTTCAGTCGCACATAACTAATGACTTTTTTTACCCCATCCACATGACGTATGATATCTAGGGCCTCCTCTAGTTCGGCTTGGTTTTGCGCAATCCCCATCAAGTAAACATTCCCGCTTACCGTTTTAATACTATAATTCATCGATTGAATGTTTTGTTCAAACAAAAGTTGAGTTTTGATTTGAGTAGTGATCCATGTATCTTTGGCATAAAGGCTGGCACTGACCTGTTTTGCGACAGTCATATTGTCGATAACCCGTTTAACGCCTTTAGTATCCCACGAAATCTTTACTGCTTGGATATGCATTTCATTTGTCGCCACATTCCCCGTCAGTAATACTTCACCATTTTGGACAGTAACATTGACATGGTGGTAAAGATCTGGATCATTTTGATAAAGGGCAACTTTGATTTTTGTTGCGATTTGGGAGTCGGTGATATTGCCAGAAACCCCTTTTTCCTGGACAATTGAACCCCCAACAGCAGCAGCACCACCAATAATTGCTGGGGCACAACCAGATAGTATTAAAGAGAGACCAGCAAGGCTGGCAATAAGTTGAGTTTTTTTCATTGATGACCCCAATATTCAGGTTTTATGGTATTTAGGCTCTGGGAAAGAAAACTGAAAGAAGCCCATTTTGGCTGTTTTTGTTTGCAAAATTCTTCAAATCTTCTGGAAGTAGACATACAACTCTCTCGAAATTTGGCTTCATTTTCGGTTAAAAACATCTCAAAATCCTCCTCCTTAAATTTCCTTCTCAGACCCTAGGGATACCGCTTAATGATTGCTTTGCCAAGCATTTTTCAAATGTTGTGGTAAACTTTTAGGCGAGAGGAGGATCACATCAAAACGAATTTCCTCTGGTTGCCAGGCAAGCTGCCCGAGATAGGCTCTTAAAGTTCGCTCAATTCGTTGGCATTGGCGTCTGGTAATGGATTCAGCGGCTGTTCTTTGTGATTGACGAAACTTAATTTCAACAGCGACTAATCGGCGTCCTTTACGGATAATGAGATCAATCTCACCGTAAGAATTCCGATACCGTTGTTCTATAATTGAATAGCCTTTTAAGCGTAGGTATAACCGAGCCACGGCTTCAGCTAGAAGGCCACGTTGATAACCTGTTTTAAACATCATTTTGCTTATGCACGGGAGAGTTAATCATCTTTAAGGGCGAGCGCGCGTTGATACACTTGCTTTCTAGGAAGACCCAGTGTTTCAGCAATCATATGACTTGCCTCTTTGACAGAATATTCGGGGAGAAGTTTAGTTAAGGCGGCATCAATTTCAGCTACCTCAATCCCCCGTTTTTGAGGTGGAGAGAGGACAATAACAAATTCACCTTTAATGCTGTCTAGAGATGTATAATGAGTGATCACATCAGCATAAGAGCCAAATACTACTTGTTCAAAGCGTTTGGTGATTTCGCGCACTACCGCGATTTCACGATCAGGAAAGCTTGTTTGCATAGCTCTCAAACAGTCAATTACCCGCTGGGGTGCCTCAAAAAAGACTAATGTTGCGGGAATTGATTTAAGCTCACTAAAGTCTTTCGGATGGGCAAAACCACAAAACATAAATCGGTCGCTTGGCATGGCTGAAAGAACCAGGCCGGCTAGCACCGCAGAGGCTCCAGGAACGGTTGTCACTGGCAGATGGGACTTATAGCAAGCTCTCACGAGTTTATAGCCAGGGTCAGAAATGAGCGGCATGCCAGCGTCGGAAATCAGGGCAATGATTTTACCGTCTTGCAACGCCTCGATGATTTTAGGGCGCATTTTATCGCCATTATGATCGTGATAAGCCCATAACGGTTTGTTAATAGCAAAAGTTTGCAGAAGCTTAAGGCTCGTTCGGGTATCTTCACAGGCAATAATATCAGCCTTAGAGAGGACAGAAAGCGCCCGCAGTGTAATATCACCGCGGTTGCCAATTGGAGTTGCAACAATATACAGCCCAGGCGTCACTACAGGCAAAAAATCGGGTAGATCAAGCATCAGGCAAATACCTTTTTCTTCTGGTTAATTAAGAACACTTATATTTTGTTATCAAACCATCCGCTTTAGCATTTGTTTCTTTATTGTTAGGAAAATCACTTTTGAGTTTTTTCAACACTGTGCAGGCACTTTTTTTGTCTTTATCTGTTGCACCTAACGTCTCACCTAAACCAAGAAGTGCCTTTGCCCCTTCTGTTCCTTTAGAGTTTGCCTTGTAAGCCTTGGCAAAGCTAGCTTTTGCTTCTGATTTTTTGCCTTGCTTTAATTGGGCTTCGCCAAGCTGAACGCGCGCAGCAGCAGCTTCTTTACCGGAAGGATGTTCTGTCAAATAATGCTTAAAGGAAGCTTCAGCTTCGGCATATTGTGCTTTGTTCATCAATCCTTTTGCTTGGTCAAATCCAGCCGCTGAACTGCCGGCATCGAGCGTTGAGGTGGCATTTTTCTCCGCTGTTTGGGTTGCTTTCTCGCGATTTTCTGTCACTTTTTCTTTAGGAGATGGTGCCTGGGGTTTGGCTTTGGAACCAAGGCTTTCTAAGATGGCATCCACATCGGCGTCCTCAGCCTCCAGGGCACTACTTGGCTCCATTAATTCTGAATCCTCCATCTGAGCGGCTGGTTTTGCCAGAGGGTCAGCAGCGGTGCTATCATCTGCATCCACACCGTGTTTAACTTGAGATGTTTTACCTAATTGGTGTTCTAGTATTTCAATGCGACCAGTTAAGCTTTTGACGAGGTTTGCAAGGCTCTCCACATCGTTTTTGGTGGCTAATTCATCGCCGGCAGGGTTTTCACCTTTGGTGCGCTTTTCAAGATCGTCGAGACGGGCACTCAGATCCCCGATTGTTACATCATCAGCATTGGCTGAGGTTATTACCAATGCCATGCACAGCAAGCTTGTATTCATAAATTTTTTGAATGTCATTATTTTTAGGTCCTAAGAGCTCTTGTCTAATTTCTTGTATCTAAGCGAAATTTCAAGAAAAAGTCTACAAAAACAACAATTCTCTCTCTCCCTTGCATTTCCTCATATCCATTGTGCTCAATTTTGCTTGCAAATCTCCCCAAGTTTCTTGAAGGAAAGCCTAGGCTACCAAGCTCAAAATGCGTCGTTCTAAGAGATTAATCCGGGCCACATCCTCATTTTTAATATGGGCGTAGTAATTTTGTTTGTTTTTTAACCAGAGCAGTTCAAAGCGCGCCGCCTCGGTCAGGCCATGAATCAATGTTGGTTGCAGGAGTTGCGATTTATTAAAGGCAATTTTTCGTGTTTCAAATCGATTTAAGTGAATATTTTCAATCTTTTGTAAAACAGGAATAGAATCAAAAGAGATGCCACCTCCAACAATCAATTCTTGGTTATGAATTTGACATGCTCTCGCAACATTTAGAATTTTTGAGGTGATGATCGGTGTTTCGATAGCATGCCTCGGGAGGTTCATCGATGCTGAAAAATCTACTCGACCAAAAACAGCCCCGGTGAGGCCAAGCTTGCTGGATTCTGCAATTAAATCTTCATGGATGGCATAGGCTTGTGCAGTTTCAATGTTGAAATAAAATTGAGTATCATGCTTTTCGGCAGCAGGAAAAGTTTTTGCACAAGCTTCAGCATATTTTTTTAAGGCATAGGTGGATTCAATCATAGGGGCAATGATTGTTGATGCGCCAAGCGAGCGAGCATGATAGAGTCCTGTTAACCCCTCACAGCCACCAATTTTGATGATGAGATCAAGACCAGCTTTATATCCAATTTCCACCAAACGCGGCAATTCCTCTAAACGAGACCCTTCTGCCTCGAATTCTGCCCGAATATGAGTGTAGCCATAAAGGTCACGGCCACGGCGGAGCAGTTGGAGCATATCTCTTTCTAATAGATTCATTACAATACCTCAAACGATCATGGTTATCTTTATAATTTTACGGATCTTATTTTAAGAGTAAAACAGATACGTTACTCCTCAGTTTTTTTCTATAAATCTTAATAACAAGTTAATTTTAATAAAATAGTGTGCCAGTCAGCTCTAAAACAGGACTGCTCCCTATAAAAGTTAGCCTTCCAACTTCCAACCCCTATCGCACTTATGTAGAATGGAGTTGGCTTTCAAAAAAGCCCTACGACATCTTGATGCAAGAATCCAGGTGTTTTTTTATTTTTCGTCATAAAAACAGCCTGGCCCTCGGACCAAGCTTTTCTAAAGCCGCGTATTTCGCACCAACTCCCTCTTGCCCAAGGGTCCCCGGGGACGAAGGCGTGCTGATACCTTTTATTCAAACTTTCATGAGGTGGCCGTGAATTCTAAACAGTCTTGCATTGGCCTCTTGGATTCAATTTGAGGAGCTTGCCTACTTAATTTTTTCTAGTTTTTTCAACAACCAATTCTGAAAAGACTGTGGGTCCTCAAACACACAACTCACATTAAAAACCTCGATGAGGGGCTGTAATGAAAGGGGAATTTTAACGGCATCTTTTGTGGTAGTAATTAACGTCAGCTGTTGTTGATGTGCCTGATTAAGAAGTTGGTTTATCTCTTTTTCACAATAAACATGATGATCGGGAAATGAATGGGTCTCTTGCAAGTAAAAACCATTTTTTGTCAATGATTCAAAAAATTTTTGTGGCCTTCCTATTCCTGCAAAAGCAAGATAAGCTGGCGCTCTTGGTTTTTGATTAGAAACAAACTTAACTCGAAATATGGGCTTATCCTGCGTCCATGAAAGATCAGCCATCTCACCATAAAGTAAAATAGCATCGGCGCGGTTAACGGCATCTTCTAACGGCTCACGCAAAGGACCTGCAGGGAGGACATGACCATTACCAAAGTGAGTAGCTCCATCAACCACCAAAAGCTTTATATCTTGATAAAGCGTCGGGTTTTGAAAACCATCGTCTAGCAACAAAATGGTGGCTCCAGCCTCAACGGCTAGATTTGCCGTCTGGCAACGATCTGGGTAGACCCAAGTAGGGGCTGTTTTTGCCAGTAACAACGGCTCATCACCGACCTCGGTTGCAAGATGATTGGCAAGTACTTGAGTGGGTTTTTCAAGTTTGACGCCATACCCTCGGCTCAAAATATGAGGTGTGAATCCTTGTTGCTGCAACCCTTGGGCAAGTGTAAGCACGAGGGGGGTTTTACCAGATCCACCCACTGTCACATTGCCAACACAAATGACTGGTACACAAACATGGTGTGCTTTTGTGCGGTGGCGACGCCGACGTCCCATAGCGATTACCACTAAGCTAAGCGGCGCCAACAGTGTTGCCATTAACGACTGTTTTTTAAACCAAAAAGGAGGGGGGTTAAAACAATATTTCATGCTTTATGAGCAGAACTTAAATGCTGCAAAACTTCTTCGGCAAGTATGGGTAATCCTTGTTGTTGCTCAATGATAATGGTTTGCCCCGTCAAGCTTCGTCTCCTCGTTTCTTCCTCGTTGGTGAGAAGATCTTGTAAGACGGCTTCTAGTTCTGCTGTCGTTTGCACTTGAATCAACGCTTCCTTTAAATTTTCATTCACATCCAGGAAGTTTTCTGTATGGGGGCCGACAATAACAGCTGAGCCAAGTTTGAATGCTTCTATCGGATTATGACCTCCAATTGTTACAAACGAGCCACCAATAAAACAAACCTTAGCTATGCTATAGACAAGGCCTAAGTCACCGATCGTATCCACTAGCCAAATATCGGTTTTTTGTCGTGGAAAATTACCTTCACTGCGACGCACTACTCTCAGGTCTGCCTTTTCAACCATTTGGAGGATCTCTGCCGCTCTTTCAGGGTGACGGGGGGCAAGGATTGTCAAGAGATTTGGAAAGCGTTGTTTCAGAGCGAGGTGGCGAGCAATCACAATTTCTTCTTCACCTTTATGAGTACTGGTTGCCGCCCAAACGAGCCGTTTTTCGCAGATATTACGCAAGCGATCAAGCTCTTCAGGAGCATACCCAAGAGTATCTGCTGCAAATTTCAGGTTGCAACTCAATGACACATTTTTAGCGCCCAGCTCTTTTAAATATGAAAATGCTTGCTCACTCGGCGTAAAGCAGGCATCGAATAATTGTAAAAGTTGGCGACTAATGTTTGGGAATCGCCGCCACCAGTCAAAACTACGCTTTGACATGCGAGCATTAAGCAAAATCAATGGGATTTGCCTTTTTTTGATGCCGCGCAACAAGTTTGGCCAAAATTCAGATTCAATAAAAACTGCCAAATCTGGTTTCCAGTGGTTCAAAAAACGACTTGTCCACCGGGGGACATCAAGGGGAATGAACTGATGTATACAGCGCTTGGGAAGATGTTTTGCCAATAGTTTGGCGGAAGTCACTGTGCCCGTTGTCACCAGTACATGAAGCTCTGGTTGTATCTCAAGCAATTGATCAATCAATTTTAACATGGAGATTGACTCACCAACGCTGGCACCATGAAACCAAACTAATTGACCTTGTGGACGTGAAAAAGAGGCCCCGCCAAAACGCTCGCAAAGACGTACAGGATCTTCTTTGCCGCGTTTTAGGCGACGTTTTAAGTGATATTTCAACAGAGGGGCTAATGTTTGTATTAGCCAGCGATAAAGATTGAGCATAGTCAATTTAAGATAACGTTTGTTGTAAGGTTTGTTCGAGTTCTTTCCATTCGCGGATGCCCATACCGACTTCTTCACGACTGATTTTTTGACCGGCGATGAGGGCTTTTACTACTTCCATGGCTTTTGCCGACAGAGTGACTGCACCGCGGCGATAATTGATAAACGCATCATAGGTCATGGGGACCCATTTTTGCAAAATATCTAACATCGCCTCAGCATAAACCCGGATTTCATATTGAGCATGGGAATCAGCTCTTAAACTTAAAAAATGCATTAAATTATGCAAATCAATCTTCCAATACCACTGGGTATAGTAGTTCACAGGTAAATTCATCCGGGCTAATTCACGTGCAATTCCCTCGTGTGTGGGATCGAGAACATTCCCTTCCTCGTCATGGTTTAGCAACTCCTGATAATGGTCATAGGCGCGAAGAGCATCGGTTTTGAGTAAATCTAAAATCCGTTGGGCCTTTTGAGAATCAATAGTTTCGCCACGCCCTTGATGATTAACAGTCGACTGCAATGCCAGGTTTTCTGGAGTGGGAATGTAGAATTCCTTGTCCATAATCGAATAACGGGCAGAGTATTCATTAACATTAGCGGTGCGATGACGGATCCACTGACGGGCAATAAAAATTGGCAGCTTAATATGCAATTTAATTTCGCACATTTCAAAAGGTGTAGAGTGACGATGACGTAACAGATAGTTAATTAATCCTTGGTCTTCACTGACCTTCTTCGTGCCTTTGCCATAAGAAACCCGAGCTGCCTGGACGACAGCATTATCGTCCCCCATATAGTCAACAACACGGATAAATCCATGGTCGAGGACCGGAATTGGCTCATAAAGTATTTCTTCGAGCTTGGGCGCAGTGGCACGGCGGGTTTGACAAGTAGTTGCCTGAAGGTCTCTAATTTCCTGGTTTTTTAAGGTACTAACGGTCATAGCTCTTAGTCTCTATTGCTCTTTTTGTTTCCAATCCTAGCCTAGAACAAAAAAAATCTCCAAGCAAATCTAAAGTAAGCTCTTTCATTTTTTGCTAAAAAGCACTATCTTATATTTTGTCAGGTAACTGACTATGACGATAAACTGCTTATGGAATAAGCGTTGTGGACCCGGGGGCGGTACCCGGCGTCTCCACCATGGTTATGGGGACGAAATAGGATCGACACGCGTAATAAAGGTAAGACTTTCGTTCGGCATTGTTCCGCCGTTATCGGGCTAAATTTGATAAATGCCAATAGTAATAAAGGCAAGGCGATTAACAGTAACCGTCACTTCGGTGCAGTTGCTGCTGCTGCTTAATTTCTTAGCTAATGCGGAAATAAAGCGGCTATAGCCTGCGGTTCGGGGGCACCGGGCAACAGAAAGCCCCCACTGATATTTGGTGAAAGGATTGCTCCCTTGAGTAAAATAACAAAAATCGATTATGAACTGATGGTTCAAGAGTCGCTTCGTAACGTTATTAAAGATACTTTAAAACTTGTAGCCAAAAATGGCTTACCAGCTTCGCATCATTTTTACTTGTCCTTTAAGACAAATTATCCAGGTGTTGATTTACCTGACTTCTTGCGTGAAGAATATCCCGATGAAATCACTATTGTCTTGCAGTATGAATTTTGGGATCTAGAAGTAGCCGATAACAATTTTTGTGTGACTTTATGTTTTAATGATATCCATGAACGGTTAACCATTCCCTTCGATGCGATTGTTAGTTTTGTTGATCCTTCCGTTAAGTTTGGCTTACAGTTTACGCCTGTTGAGGTTGATCCAGAACCTATTAAATCATTGTTGGTCGATGAGAAAAAAACATCTCGTAAAGTTTCCAAATCAGATGGACAAGGACAGACTGCGCCAACAGATAATGTTGTCGCGCTTGATGCTTTCCGTAAAAAGTGATTCCCTTACTCGATAATTATACCAGCCTGGTGGCCACCGTTTCCCACAATGCACAGACGGCGCGTCAATCAATTCCTGAGGTTTTGGCTGCTTCTAAAGCTCAGTCTTCTGAAAATTTAGAAACATTGCTAGCCTATGGCCACCGCTTGTTTGGGGAAAACCGAGTGCAGGAAGCAGCTGCTAAATGGCCCCTTTTAAAGCAACGTTATCCAGATTGCCAGCTTCATTTAATTGGCCCTTTGCAAACCAATAAGGTTAAGCAAGCGGTTCAATTGTTTGATGTAATTGAGACGCTTGATCGTCCGACTTTAGCGCACGCCTTGGCCAAAACCTTTGCCAAGTTTAACATTCGCCGCACCCTATTGATTCAGGTGAATACAGGTAGTGAACCGCAAAAAGCAGGTGTTCTGCCAAAAGAGTTTGAATCATTGTTGGCTCTCGCCCGTGGGTTAAACTTACCTGTAGTTGGGCTGATGTGTGTTCCGCCAATAGATGCCGATCCATCGCCTCATTTTGCCATGCTTCAAACTCTCGCAAAAGCGCATAGTTTAAGCTACTTAAGTATGGGAATGAGTCATGATTATCAGACCGCCATCGCCTATGGCACTTCCTGGATTAGAGTGGGAACAGCCTTGTTTGGGGCGCGGTAAGGGAGCAGGCAATAATGGGCAAAAAAATCCAAAGAAAAATTCCAGGGTTTTCCTTAATTGAGGCGGCCTTCGTTTTGCTGATTGCTGGTATTGTTGCCAGCTTAACTCTGCCCCTTCTCTCTACTTCTCGACAGCTTGAACGCCATAAAATAACTGAGACCAATCAGATGCAATTGTTTCAGGCATTGGCCGGTTATGTGCTGAAATATAATCAACTGCCTCTCCCCTCCAGGCCAGAATTAGAAGGTGAAAAGGGACTAAAATGCCATGGACGGACAACTTCCGCTTGTGTTGGGATTATTCCTTATCAAGAGCTGGGATTGCCTGAATCGGTGGCCCGAGATGGCCATGGGAATTGGTTTACTTATGTGGTCGAATCGGTGTTGACATCTCAAATGGATGGAATTAATAAATTGCCTGAAATTTTTGGAGTTAAACAGAGCTCGTTACAAGGCCCGAATGGAGGATGGAACTATTTTTGCCAAATCCCAGTTAAGGGAAACATTAAACTTGATTCCCTCAAAAATACCCCGATTTTTCAGCCAACAGAAAATGATTATATTGCTGTTATTCTGATTAGTCATGGTCCCAAAGGCACCGGCGCTTTCCATCGGACCAAGGATGAACGCCTCCCTGTGGAACACGAGGCAGAGAAAAAAAACGCTGATGCTAATCTGGAGTTCAAGGCCTCTATCGGCAGTGATAAAACTTCCGATTTTACCCATCAAGTCTATTGGGTCACACGCAATAATTTAATGGCAATTTATGCTCAAACTCCGTGTCAGGCGAAACCGGGTAATTCTGCGCAGACACCAGATTATAGGGGAAACCCAAGGGTATCAGCAACAACCACTGCATATCCAGAAGTGCCGCGAGGGCCCTTTTACTTACCGGGCGAAAATCAGAATGGAGCGCCAACTTCACCTAGGGCGCCAGATCCGCACGCGAATCAAGGTGTTCCAAGTAATACAAGTAATGAACTCTCCTTAACGCAGGGCGAAAGTCAGAGTGAAGCAGCAACTTCAAATAGGTCAAGACCTACTATAACTGCAACTCCACATATACCTCAGGAAAGGTCTCTGTTTAACTAGTCTGAGGGGGGCCTTCCAATGACAATTTTCGAGCAAAAGGAGCTCTTACGCCAAAAGATGCGTAAACTTCGTGATCAATGGCACCAGACCGTTAACCATAGTGTAGTTGAGCAGCAACTTGTAACGCATTTTCTCTCTCTTGATTTACTGCGGGAAGAGAGTGTGATTGCCGGCTATTGGGCCTATGGGTCGGAGATCTCAGTGTTGCCGCTCATGCGGGAATTACAGGCACGGGGTTATCCCGTTGTGCTGCCGGCAGTCGCCGCATTTCAATCCCCTTTAGAATTTAGAAAATGGGACCCAGATCTTCCCTTAAAACAAGATCTTTTGGGGATTCCTTGCCCAGATGCGGGACAGCCAATTCTTCTTCCAACTATTCTTTTGGTGCCATTATTGGCCTTTGATAAAACGGGAGCACGTTTAGGGCAGGGTGGTGGTTTTTATGATGTCACCATTACCGGTTTACGCCAGAAACAACCAATCCACACAGTGGGTGCTGGTTATGCAACGCAGGAAATTAATTTAATACCAACCCTTGTAACTGATATTCATTTAGATTATATCATAACTGAAAAGGGCAGTTATGATATATAGATATTTCAGTTTGTGGATATAATAACCTGATTGTTGCTTTGGATGCCCTTTATATTCGGCCTCACAATAAACAAAAAATAATAATAAATTATTTGTAAATTAAAAGATTGAGAAGGCTATATTTATCCTGCTCAACTTTTAATAGAGAGAGCTTAATAAAATGAACAAACTCATTAAAGACTTTTTTTATTTGATAAATACACCCCGTGCATCCTTGAAGAAAACTTTTTGCCCCCTCCGGATTTTAAAATATTAGCTGAAAAAAATTGTACTGATCCTCAACATCCAAAAAATATAAAACCATCTAATGTTTTTGATTCAAGAGTGGATTATTTAGCTTCTTTAGATCTCTTAAATAAATGCAGCACAGAGACCCGCCACATTAAAGAATTTATTATAAAAGCTATTTTCCCAGCTATTAAAAATAAATTTTCTTTTCTAGATGTCGGGGTAGGAAATGGCCAAATTACCCATAGTATTGCGAATCATTTCTCTAGTGTAACTCTGGTGGATCCGGTGGCTGAATCTCTGAAAAAAATTTCATTGCCATTAAAAAATCTGATAAAGATAAATAAATCTATTCTTGATGTTGATTTAAGTCCTCTTTCATTTGATTTTATTCTTTTATCCCATGTTTTATATTATATACCTGAAAATAAATTCGCTCCTTTGTTGCAGCAATTATACGAGAGGCTTAACAAAGGCGGTTGTCTTTTGATAGTAATTTCAGAAGGACTTGAGAAAAAACAAATTATTGAGGATTTTGGAGGTCATGATTGGGGGTTGGAATCCCTAATTCTTGAGTGTTGCGATTTTACAAATAATATCCAAACATATCATTCTACAGAGTTTCTTAGAATGGCAAATATAGAGAATTTGACATCTGCCGTTAGCATTTTCTTAGATGATGCTAATGTTGTTGCAAATGCCCAAAATTTAAAAAAATACTTGGAATCTTTTTATAAAGAAAATACTAATACTTATGAGATAAAATTATTACAAAAGTACTTTATGATAAAAAGATAGAGATTTCAGATGGAGACTTTAAGTAAAAAATTTATTCAAAATGCGGAAAAAATAACAGAACATTCAGTTGCCTTAGGGTTTATATTATTAATTAGCTTTCCTTTTTTTATTTTTTTAATGTCTATTTTGTAAATCCTTCCCCTTATGAAAGCTTTATCTTGCGTCTAACCATTGCCTTTATGGGATTATTGCTTATTATATGGAAAAAATTACCGTTGTCTTTGAGATGTTATTCTCCAGTTATTCTAAACATAATTATAGGTTTTGCTTTTCCCTTTTTCTTTAGTTTCATGTATTTTAAAAATAATGGTGGGTCACTCTGGCAAGTCAATGAACTGGTAGCTTTAGTGGTATTAACCTTTTTTACAGACTGGATAACCTATGGGATAATTGTTATTTCAACAATTACTTGCGCCGGTATTTTTTATGTCATATTAACACCAGCTCCTGCTCTTCCCGAAAATATTATATCTGCATTTGGAAGCTATTCAGCTCCAATAATTTATTTTATTATTTTCAGACGCCAGAATGATAAACTTCACGATCAACAACTAAAAACTGTACGTGCCTTAAGCGCGGCCATTGCCCATGAAATGCGCACTCCTTTATTGATTTTAAGCACAGTTGCCCATCGTTTGAGGAAACATCTTCCTCCTATTATAGAAGGTTGTCAAAAAGCAATTGAAACTAAAATTGCCTCAGAGCGTACCAAGCGCAATATTATGTTAGTTCAAGATGCCCCTGATAGCATCCAGAATACGACACGGCGCACCTTTGTTATCATTGATATGTTGCTAATGAATCTTAAAGGAACTCAAAGTACAGAGATTGCATATGAAAGTTCTCTTAGTCTTTGTATAGAAGAGGCATTAAAAGAATACCCATTTCAAGGGAATGAAAAAAATCTCGTTAAATGGCAGCGAGGCAATGATTTTAAGTTTAAAGGTCACTCTTTAATGATTAAGCATGTGCTTTTTAACTTATTGAAAAACGCCTTATATTATGTCAAGGCAGCAGGGAAGGGAACAATTACAGTTTGGCTTGAGACAGGAGAAAAATATAATACTCTCCATTTCAAGGATACGGGTAAAGGAATTTCTGCCGAAATGCTCCCCCATATTTTTGACCAATTTTTTACAAGACGTAAGTATGGGGTTGGAATCGGACTTGCATTTTGTCGTCAAGTCATGGAAGATTTGAATGGGTCAATTAGGTGTAACTCCATTAAGGGTGAGTACACCCATTTTATCCTCTCTTTCCCCAAAACTTTGTAGGTGATTGTAATGAAATTTATTCCAGCGTTTTATTTTCCCACAACAGTTCATTTGGTTGATGATGAATACGAATTCTTAAAAGAAATGAAATGGACGCTTGATCCTTCTGTTGCCACGTACAATATTTTCCCAGATCCACAAGTCGTATTAGAGCATATAGGTGCTCAACAGGGAGAAGGAACCTACATCAATCAATGGCTCAAAGAAGGGGAGATGGGGTCTATTGTGGCCCAAGTTTATGATCTGTATAAACAGATTTATAGCTTGCAAAGGTTTTCTCAAGTTTCTACGGTGGTCGTGGACTACGACATGCCATTAATGAACGGGCTGGAGCTATGTGAAAAGATTACTTCACCTCATATTCAGAAAATCTTGTTAACAGGGGCAGCTGATGATAATTTGGCGATTCATGCCTTTAATAAAGGGTTGATCCACGGCTTTATTCGTAAGCACGATCCAAATGTTATTCAATTGTTGGAGGAATTTATCAAAAAAGGTCAACAACAATTCTTCCAATCGCTCACAAAAACATATATGACGGCCGTCACCATGGATCGCGAGAATACATTTTTACTCCAGCCTGAATTTGTCAAATTATTTGAGCGATTGGTCCGCGAAAATAAGGTTACGGAATATTATCTGAAAGATCACACCGGTCAATTTATTTTCCTCAATGAAAAGGGTGAAATGGGAGCATTGTTTGTCTATCAAGCTGAGGTTGTTGATATTATTAACCACGAATTGATTACACAAGCACAACGATTCCAAGGCGAGAATGCACAGTTTGATAGATTATTAAAGGATCTAAAAAATCGCAAGAAAATGGTCGTGGAAAATTGCTTTGAAGAACAAATGATTTTTACAGACCCAGAGATTTTGCTTGCCAATGCTCACGAAGTGCATGGTCTAGAGGGAGTCCCGGGCTGCTACTGGTTTTTAATGCCATTTAAAAACTCCACCAATGCTATTGTTTCCTGGGAGAAATTTCGTTATCAAGAAGAGTAACCTTCAGTTTTTAAACCTGAGGGGGCTTATTAGTTGACGGTTTATACGGAACTGCACCCCATCCATACGACAGCAGAAACGTAAGATGTACCGTTTCAAATCGCCACCCTTAACCCAACGATTCTTATCGTGCCATGGGGCAATCAACAATCTATTTAAAGTTGGGCGTTATAAGCAATCTGTCAATAACTACAGACAAGCTTTTAAGAATGCTATGAGCAAATTGGCATTCTGTGACCCAACAGAACCATTGTGCCTAAAATTTGAAAGAAAGGGTTTGTTTACACCTTTGTTTGGACATTAATTAGTTAAGTTGATGATGCCGTTTATTTTTAGTTAAATTGCTAAAATGAAAAAAAATTTTATGCATTTTAAAAACGGCTATAAAAGGGTGAATTTAAGCGATTCACCCTAAATTAGAAATTTTTTTTTGAGCCATTTCGTCATCATTCAGTGCTGTTTTGCTATGAAATAACTGATCTAACTTACTTAAGAAATGATCATTAATCGTTATCTGAGTTTGTTGAGATAAGTGAGTACTAAATAGCGATTCAAGGGTTTTAGCAACTTGGTCTGTGACGTGTTGAGTTAATTCATGCATGACTTCGGTACGTACCCGATCAATTTGTGAATCTGCATTAATGGCTCGATTTTGCATCATTTTATTAAATTCAATTTCAGCTTGATGTTGTATTTCTTCAATTTGGTGCTGAGTCCGTTTAAATATTTCCTGAACTTCCTGTTCAATCAATGCCCCGTATTTCTTCTCATAAGCATGTTTTTCTTGCGCTGCCTTGAGAGAGTTAAGCGCATTTTCAACTGTTTTAGAAACAGTAATTATTTGGTCATCCAGCATTTTCAAGGATTTTTTATAGCCAAATTTAAATGCAATTCCCGTAAAACCAATAAAGCAAATAAAGAGAATAAAGCTGGCATCAAACATGGGTATCACCTGTTTTTATGGTTTTAAAGGCTTTGTTAACAGCGGTGGTAGGGACAGATGTATTAGTAACTTTAAAAAATATAGTTTCAACTAAATGGCTGATAAGCTCTTGCGAGCTGTTTAATATTTCTTGTTTCTGTTGAAACAACTTCTTTGAAAGTTCTTGTAATTCTAACTGCAATTTATGATCAAATTCGCGGAGCTTCTCGTGGCGATGACATGTTAGATCATAAATAGCCTGGTGGAGGTGCTGCGAGGCATCATGACGCGCTTGGCTTAAATGCTGAATACTATTTTGATGGAGCTCTTCTGCTTCGGCCAAAAGCTTTTTTGCGGCCATTGTGTGCTCTTCAAGAACCTTCGTCCGGTGGTGTAAACTAAGACCAATGCGAGGTGCTATAAAGGTCGCCATAAAGACGCACAGAATACCAAAACAGACGACTAACCAAAAAATTTGCGAGGCATAGGTGGAAATGTCTAATTGTGGCATTCTGGCTTCTCCTTAAACTAGCTAAACAAAATAAGCATTGCAGTGACAAATGCCATTAAAGCGATGGATTCTGTCAACGCAAAGCCTAACAAACCAACCGGCATTAGCTCACCTTTAGCAGATGGGTTGCGGGCAATGGAAGTAATTAAGTTTGAAAAAATGTTTCCAAGACCAATACCAACACCGAATAGAGCGATAACCGCCATTCCAGCGCCAATCATTTTTGCAGCTGCTAAATCCATTTTCGTATCCTTTTTAAAAATTAATGTAAATTTATAGCATCATTTAAATATATGCACGTCAATACTGTAAATACATAAGCTTGTAAAAGAGCGACCAAAAATTCAAATGCGATTACAGCAAAGTTAATCACAAATGGCAAAATGGCGAGAGGAAACAAGCTTGTTCCTGCAAGTAAGATCACAAATCCGGCAAAGATCTTTAACATCACATGGCCGGCGACCATGTTGGCAAAAAGGCGCACGGAAAGGCTTACAGGTCTGGTAAAATAGGACATAATTTCAACGGGAATCAATAAAGGCGCGATGTAAAGTGGTGTGCCTTCAGGAAAAAATAGTCTAAAGAAATGAACCCCATGTTTAACAAGGCCAATAATTGTTACGCCAATAAAAACAATCATCGCCATAGCGAAGGTGACGACAATGTGACTGGTAAAGGTAAAGCCATAAGGAATCATTCCCAAGCAATTGCCCATCAAGACAAACATGAAGATGCTTAATATATAAGGGGTATAGCTCAAGCCTTTCTCACCGACATTTTCACGAATCAGATTTTGAACAAAGCTGAAAATACTCTCACCAATATATTGTAGACGGCCTGGGACGAGCTGTGAATTTCTGCTAGCGGCACCAAGAAATAGAATGGGCAGCACCGTTGCCAACAGCATAAACAAGGCAGAGTTGGTAAAGGAGAGATCATACCCTCCCACTTCAAAGTGGACTAAAGGGTGAATCATAAATTGGTGTAGTGGATCAATCATCTGACGACCTATCTTTCTTAACGCTATCTGAGTTTACCTTAGACTGGTCGTGGCGGGCAAGTCTAAAAATATTACGAAATCCAGCGCCTGCGCCTAAAAGAATAAAAATAATGAGACCCCACGGTTTTGTGCTGAAATAATGATCAATAACATACCCAAGCAGCACACCCACAAAAATGCCGGAGACAAATTCAATGCCAACACGATAAGCAAGGTGATAATTTTTTGTGGGGCCTTGTTTTTCTTTGTTATCTGACATATATTTATCCCATTAAAGCGGTCAATTTTCCGCAATTACTCTGATCTTGCCTTGCCAAAGCTTTCGTTTGTAAACCTTCTTTAGTTTGGAACGTAACACGAAATAAAATTTAGGTAAATTTTTATTAATGATTTCTCTATCTATTTTTGAAAAAAAATTATAATATCTGATTCTTCCCAGTGGTGGGAAAGTGAAATCTCGCATCCAATTGGGCTTCTTCATGTGGTTGGTATAGGAGATGCGCTCGTCGGTATTGGCCTTAAGCAACAGATGAAACGTATCCAGCGGTATCTTGACTCTGAAAAAATCAATTGGATGAAACGTCAATTGTTATGGGATGAGGTTATGTCATTTCAAAAGATTGTAACTCTTGGCACCCCATTTCAGGCGACCGTGTGGCAGGCATTGCTTGAGATTCCTCTTGGGGCACTTCAAACCTATTCAGATATAGCAGCCCGAATCGGTCATCCTAAAGCTATACGTGCTGTGGGGACATCAATTGGCGCTAATCCACTGTCAATCCTTATCCCTTGTCACCGTGTGGTGCCTAAATCAGGCGGGATAGGTCAATACTATTGGGGCGCAAAGGTTAAACAACAACTGCTTGATTTAGAGGCGAGCTCTAATAATATGAGCCGATAAATTGCTCTACCTACAAAATTTCTTTCACATCATGGATATTTTTGAGCAGATAAAAGCGCATTTTACGCAAGGATCGCGCTTCTAATTGGCGGACTCGCTCTTTGCTAATGCGCATGATCGTGCCAATAGCCTCCAGAGTCATCGGATTTTCAGAGAGGTGACGCGACAGAATAATCTGACGTTCGCGGGGCGTTAAGTTGCGCAAAGCTGATTTAATCCAGTGGTTGCGAACGGTAGCATCGAAGAGATCAGAAGCTACATTTTCTGGGTTTGGTCGGATATCAGGGATGGAGTCAAGCCACTCTTCAGCGCCACCTTCGCTCATGGGACTACTTAAGGATAAATCGTGAGCCGCAAGGCGGTTTTCCATATCTTCTACTTCGCGGATCGAAACATTAAGATTTTCAGCGATTTTCTCCCGATCTTCTGGCTGCATGGTTTCTGCCGTGACATTTGCTAATTGCGCGCGTAATCGCCGTAAGTTGAAAAACAATTGCTTTTGGGCGGCAGTGGAGCCTGTCCGAACGATCGACCAGTTGCGCAAGACATAATCTTGAATGCTAGAGCGAATCCACCATTTCGCATAGGTAGAAAAACGAACACCCCGTTCTGGTTCGAAGCGGGTTGCAGCCTGCATCAATCCCAAGTTTCCCTCTTGAATCAAATCCCCCATAGGTAATCCATAATGACGAAATCGGACTGCAGCAGAGACAACAAGCCGTGAATAAGCCCGAATCATGAGGTGTAAAGCTTTTTCATCGTGCTGATCATGCCAGGCAGAAGCAAGCGTCAATTCATCTTCACGGCTTAAAATAGGTTCGCGCATGACTTCACGCACATAAGTTAGATCTGCCTTGTGAGTCTCGTCATTAGTAAATGCTGTCATTGGTTTCTTCTCTCGGGGGCTTGAAAGCTGGCGTTTCCCATCGTTTAAGAGTATCAGCAAAGGGGTAAAGAAGAGGTTAAAGTGGAGGGAGATAGCGTCAAATAAGTCCTCAGGAGGTGCAAAAATGAATAAAAATATGAAGCCGTAAGGCCATGGGCGACTAGGTTCTCTTGCTCAGAGTCGAGGCAAAGATGTTCCAAAATATTTCTCGCCAATAAGATCAAAACAACCGCAGACTCAATTTTAGGCAAAAAATGACCACATATGAAGGCGCCATAATTCGGGATTTTCAAGTTATTTAGGTATGAAAAAGCCACCTATGAAAAGGTGGCTCGTAGTTAGAAAAAAGAGAAGCTAAGCGACTTTTAAAAACTCCTCAACTTTGCTGATAGCGGCAGGTTCGTCAGTTTGTTCAATGGCGGCCAACTCACGGGCAAAACGATCAATAGCAGCCTGATAAATTTGGCGTTCGCTATAAGACTGATCTGGTTGCGTGGCACTGCGATACAAATCACGAATGACCTCGGCTATAGAGGCAGGATCCCCAGAATTGATCTTGTTTTCATATTCCTGGGCGCGACGGCTCCACATAGTGCGACGTGATTTTGTTTTTATTTTAAGCGATTCAAGGGCCTTTTGCATATCTTTTGGGGCGCTTAATGCACGCAGGCCAGAAGCTTTTGCTTTGCCAATAGGAATGCGCAAAATCATCCGATCTTTGTCAAAAGAAATAACCATTAATTCAATTTTTTGATCAGCAATTTCTTGTAATTCATAACCAGCAATCTGTCCAACACCGTGACTTGGATAGACGACATACTCGCCAACGACAAATGGTTTTGGGGACATTTTTGACTCTCTTTTAATCTTTGTTATCTATTAGGTGGGGATTCAAACAATACTTTCAAGGCCTTGAATTTCAAGAGTTTCCCGGCCCAGGCTTTTCGCTAAAATGAAGGTTAAATTTGTCCTTAACCTCGAGCCATTTATCGGAATCGGCTGGGGCAACTCCTTTTCTAGAAATATTAGGCCAAATGACAGCGTATTGGCGATTGACTTCAACCCAGCGTTCAGACCCATCTTTCGTATCTGGAATAATAGCCTCTGCTGGACATTCAGGCTCACAAACGCCGCAATCAATACACTCATCGGGATTGATTGCCAGCATGTTTTCTCCTTCATAGAAACAATCGACCGGACACACTTCTACACAATCCATATATTTGCATTTAATACATGCTTCTGTAATGGTGTATGTCATGAGCAGGCCTTTTCTGAAATTTTACTTATAATTATTTTTGATCTACAATCTAACATAATTTTACATATAAAACAATAGAATGATTTAAAGTGATGATTTTGAGAAGACCAGAACTTAAAGCATAATTTTCTTTTTAACGTTATCAATCTCACTGACGGTTTTATTAAAATTTTTAATGAGTTGATTGATAATAGGGGAGGGGTTTCCCTTTTTGCTTTGGAGAATTATCATAAGATTTTGGGCAAGTTCGGCGACAACTTTCATGCCTAAGTTCTCTGACATTCCCGCAAGTGTATGGGCAAGATTATAGAAATCACCCGATTTTTCAGTTTTGAGTTGATTTATAATGCGTCTACCATCCGTGACGTAAGCATCTAGCAACCGGAGGACTATTTCAACACCAATATCATCGCACAGTAGGGTGATTTGCGGGAGATCTATATAATTTTCTTTTGCAGATTTATCTTCTTGATAGAATTTTATAATGTCAGAGAGTTTGTCCCGAGTTAATGGTTTGTGAATGATCTGAGTGACCCCATTTGCTAAAAATTCTTTCTTGTCAATGGAATAGGTATCAGCGGTTAGAATAATAATGGGGATCTCTTTGCCTTTTTCTAATTTACGGATTTCTTGTGTGGCTGAAAACCCATCCAATATTGGCATATTCATGTCCATAAATACGAGATCAAACTCATTCTCTTTGATCACATTAATGGCTTCAACACCATCATTCGCAATGGTAAATTTTTGATGAAGTGAGCTTAACAATTCAGTGAGGACTTGTTGATTAATAGGATTGTCTTCAGTGATTAACACATTAAAACTTTTAAGCTCATTTTCTTGGTTGATGGGGGGCGATTTGAGTTTATCGCTGCCGCTCCTTTCGATAGGAATAATAAACCAAAAGGTACTGCCTTTACCAATAGCGCTTTGAGCCCCGATTTCACCTCCCATGAGAGCTATCAATTTTCGGCAAATGGACAACCCAAGTCCGGTCCCACCATAGGTCCTGGCAACTGACTTTGTTGCCTGCGTAAAATCTTGAAAGAGCCGCGGTAAAACGTCTTTAGCAAGGCCATGCCCGGTGTCGATAACGCGAAAGAGGAGATGGTCACCGCTTGCCATGGAATGGTGCCGTCGTACCTCTAGAGTCACTTTACCGTTATCAGTAAATTTGATGGCATTATTGAGGAGATTAAGGATGATTTGCTGGAGTCTTAGGCTATCCCCTTTCATAGTTTCAGGCAGATTTTTATCCATGTCGAGGATAAGGGAAAGTTTTTTTGCTGAGCTGCTGGGGTCAGCATGCTGATAGTTTGTTGGATGACTTTTTTAAGATCAAAGTCCATAGTGTCAATTTCAAGTTTCCCTGCGGCGATTTTTGATACATCAAGGACCTCATTGACTAAACTTAAAAGTAAATCAGCACTGGCGTGAATGTTACGGATATAATCTTTTTGTTTATCTGTTAGATTGGTATCTTGAAGTAGAGTTAAGCCCCCGATTATGCCATTAAGGGGCGTGCGAATTTCGTGGTTGAGATGCGAAATAAAATGCGATTTTTCGTGTGACACAACCTCTAAATCGCCAATGGTTTTTTCCAGTTGATCATGTAAGAGTCTATAGGATGAAACATCTGAAAATGTTCCTAGAACCTGTGGTTGGTCATGGTGGTAAGGATTGACATGACAATGAACGAGAAACCATACCCAATAGCCATGATAATGACGGATTCTAAATTCGATTTGACGTATTTTAACTTCATTGTTGACAATATCCTTTAAAAATTTCTTGAGCTTATTAATGTCATCTGGATGGACGAATTCACGCCACCAATTGGGATCGGTAAATTTCTTATCAGCGAATTGATCGTAGCCAAGTCTTGTTTTAATGCGAGAGGAAATATAAAACTGATTGCTTTCCCAGACCCAAAAACCATCGACACATTCTTGAAACCCTTCTAAGATCCATGGTTCTTGCAAGGTGGACGCTTTCATTTTGGGTTTCTTGTGCCAGAAAAACAGATTCATCGTTTAACTTTCCACATGCGCGTTAAAAGATAATCTTTGCGACAAAATTCATGATAAAGGGCCGCTAAAATATGCAAACAAATAAGCCCAATTAATATCCATCCAGTGGTTTTATGGGTTAGAAAAGCCAGCTTGGCAATTTCAGGATTTTTGGGAAAGAATTGGGGCAGCGTAAACCATCCGTAAATAGAAACGGGATACCCGGAGGTTTGTGACATCGCAATGCCGCTAAGCAGCATGATAAACAGGACGATATACAAGATAGGAACGCTCATTTTTGCTAAAAACTGATGCGGTTGTGGTAATCTCAGCACGGAGGGGACTGTTTGAAATAATCGCCAAAGTAGACGAAAGACAAGGAGCCCTAAGGCGACAACACCGGTTGCTTTGTGTAAATTAATTAATGACAGTTTGAGTGGTGAATTCGTTAAGCCAGACATATAAAGGCCAACAGCTAACATACGAATAATGATAATTGCCATTAGCCAATGCAAAAGACGTGAGATCAATCCCCATTGGTCCACAGAATTTCGCCAGTATCGTTTTGTTTTCATCCGAACCATCCTTTAATCTTTGTGCTCTCTCATTTCCTCAAATTTCACGAACAGGTAATTCCACCGAAATTTAGTTTAATTTTCAGTTAAAACTCTCACAAAACCCTGGAGGAAGGAATGAGCTGCACAGAACCTCTAATTCGTCTACTCTTTGTTGTGATCAGGAGTATACTTTGTCTAAAATTTTAAGTATCATTATACTAAATATTGTATTAGTGAATTTTTGTAGAAATGGTTAACTTTAAAAAGTTTTTTCACTTGATACTGATGAGTGCTTTCATTGTTGCGATGGGAGAAGCGCCAGCAGCAGCAAAAGTACAATACGGTTTTTTTACCACCTATGATCATCTGCTTATTCGCAGTGCCAAAGTTCCCTCAAAAGTAAAGCCAACCAAAGGAACAATTTTATTATTACAAGGGATGGGGGGATTTGTTGAATATTATTTAGATATTATGCATCATTTATCTGATCGTGGGTATGATGTGTTAACTCTTGATTGGCGTGGTCAAGGCGATTCTGGGCGATTTACAGATCAACGTACGCTGTTATACATTGATAATTTTGATAGTTATGTCAAAGATTTAAAAGTCTTTATGTCGCTTAATCCCCATATGACTCGGCCAGTAATTTTTATGGCAAGTTCGATGGGGGGGAACATTGCTTTGCATTATGCCCATGACCATCCAGAAGATATGGATGCCATCATCGCCCTTGCACCGATGATTAAGATCAATACAAGTCCTTACCCTTATTCCTTTGCTGAAGGATTGGTGAAATTTATTGTTTCTATTGGTCTGGGCGAACGTTTTGTTTTTGGTTATGAGCCTTTTTCCTATGAAATGTGTGTGAAAAACTATAATCCGGTAAAAAATGGCGATAAAAAGATCTATCTGCAAGATTGTAGATTGTTAAAAGAGGAGCCGCATTTGGCTGTTGGCGGTCCGAGCTTCCAGTGGTTGGATGAGGCTTTTAAGGCAAGTGCAGACTTTAACAATGATGATTATTTAAAAGAAATTAAAGTGCCTTTTTTAATGGTGTCCTCTGAAAACGATTACCTTGTGAATGTTGATGCTCAAACTAAATTATGTAAAGTGTTACCAAACTGCGAGCTATTAACGTATCAGGACTCGCATCACAATATTTTAAAGGACTCAAGGAATGTTATCTCAAGATTGATCAAAGACGTTGATACGTTCTTCGTTAACTTCGAAAAGGGCAAAAATTTTGGTGAACCACAACAACAATATGTCTATCGCCAGAATGCTCCTTGAGAGAGTAAAAATCTATATTTTAAAAAATTTTCAACTTTCTAGGTTCTGTGCACTTATCTAATAATTAAGTCAAAAAAGTGGTAATGTTCCATTGCAATTTAAAGGAGCATTACCATGGATAAGTATTACATCAAGCCAGAAGCTTGGTCAAAGATTTATGAAATTCTCAAGGAGATGAGGCAGATTCGCGTCAAGAATGAAGCTAAAACGAGACGTTTTTTCGAAGGTATTTACTATATAATGAGGACCGGAGCCCAATGGCGGGAGCTTCCTACCTACTATGGAAAATGGCGCAGTGTTCACAAGCGTTATGAAGCTTGGTGTCGTAAAGATTTTTTGAATTTTATCTTACAATACCTTACCCCAGATAAAAATGGAGAAAGTCATATGCTTGATGCCAGTATTGTCAGAGCTCATCCTTGTGCTGCAGGATATAAAAAGGGTTCTCAAGAAGAACAAGCTTTAGGTCGCAGTAAGGGTGGTTTTACAACAAAAATTCATGTTATTGTCGATGCTTTAGGGCAAGCTCTGAGATTTTCCCTGACAGGTGGACACAGACATGATATCACCCAAGCCCCCTATCTTGTTGAGGGGATGAAGAATTCCAACATTATCGCCGACAAAGCATATGATTCAGATGCCTTTATTGAACAGATTGAACGACAGAGTTGTACACCTGTTATTCCTCCACGTTCTTCCAGAAAAGAGCCAAGAGAGTATGATGAGCATCTTTATAAAGAAAGACAACTTGTCGAGTGTTTCTTTAATAAGATCAAACACTTCAGAAGAGTCTTCTCTCGCTTTGACAAAAAGGCTTCTTCTTTTATGGGATTCCTCGCTTTTGCTTCTACCATCCTATGGCTTAGATAAGTACAAGAACCTAGTTATTCTGTCACTTCTTATGGGTTCCTTGTTCAGAACGCAGAAATGTTATTCCATTAATATTCCACTCTTGTAAACTCGGAAGGCACGCCGCCACGTCTTCTGACTTAATATGAGGCATAAAATAAAGCTCTAACTTTTCCAGACTTGTGAGGGAACGTAGAGCACATAAGCCTTCTTTCGTTACTTTGTTTAAAGAGGCAAGATGAAGGACTTGAAGGTAGGGGCAGCTGGCAACGACGTGTACTATATCAGAATCACTTACGTCCTCCTCACACCCATACGTATTACCCAGATGAAGCTCTGTCAGGGAAGGGGGCAAATGAGAAAGGTAGAAATTCTCTCTTAACCTATCAAGGTCAACGAAACTTAAGTCTAGGTTTTTTACACAAGCCGGAAACGTTTGAAGAAGTTTTTTGAGCCTTACATGATCTCGTATAACTTCGTATAATGTATGCTATACGAAGTTATTACGATGCATCATTTATCTGATCGTGGGTATGATGTGTTAACTCTTGATTGGCGTGGTCAAGGCGATTCTGGGCGATTTACAGATCAACGTACGCTGTTATACATTGATAATTTTGATAGTTATGTCAAAGATTTAAAAGTCTTTA
>NZ_JQAK01000001.1:1237000-1254775 GCF_000757605.1 Candidatus Paracaedibacter symbiosus
AATTATTCGGAACATTAGTACTTGTGCTCCTTGGCGTCGGCAGCGCTGTGCTCGCAGCAAGCGTTATTGGTAATTTAGGATCGTATAACTTCGTATAATGTATGCTATACGAAGTTATTACGCTTCCATTTTTTTGAGACGAAAGATGAGTTCCTATTATCTCTGAACTTTGTAACAAAAGAAGCAATATTTACCAATGTTTCATTAGGAAAAGTCTCGATAAGTAAAGAATCAGTAGCTTGGAGATTCCCATTTATACAAAAATTTAGGAAAGGAACAACGAATATAATTTTACTTATTTTCATAAGATTATTCTCTTTTATTATAGTTTATAATAATACAAAATCTAAGAATAAATTGAACAAACCATCCTGTGGATCCGTTTTCTTGGGCTATTCACAGGATATGGTATCAAGAATTAAACTTGGGACTTAGTATCACACATTTATAATACATCTCCCCCCAAAGATCAAGGTGACGACCAGGCTTAACGCCTGACATATGAGGCTCAAAATATTGTAGGATTTCTCCCAAAAAGGGGGGAGTTTGACGAGAAGCAAAGTGGTGTATAGCATATAGCAGAAATTATAGCTGATGATCTATTATGGTTCTTTTGTCCTTTAGCTCAGATAAGTGCACACAGCCTAGTTCAAAATCTTCCTGCTTGAAAAATTGGATTTGCTGTAAAATTAAATTCTTCTTATGACTTTCTCCCCCCTTTCCATATACATGCTTTTTAAAATACTTTTAATTGAAAATGATAGGACCCGCGGAGGACTTACCTATTTGTGGAAGTTGGAAAAATTAGGGGCAGGGTCATGTTGGAATGGTGAACCCCAGCTAAACAAAATAATGCGGCACAAAGCGACTGGCATTCGTGGTGATGGGAGATTTGTCTTCACGAATTCCGATACCCGCCGCTTCCCCTGCGATAATCCATGAGCCGATGACGGGATAGTTGCCTGAAAAGTTTTGTAAAGGGCAGTATTTTTGATAAACGTAGCCCTCAGCACCGTAAGGCCCATCGGTGTTTAAATCCCCCTGGCTGATTTGAATATTAGCGCCTTCTCGACTAAAAAACGGTTTACGAACAAAATCACCTTTAATTTTCTTCGCCTCAAAATCGGCGGGTAAAAGATTAGGATGATCGGGAAATAATTCCCACAAGATCGCTAAAACAGCTTTATTGCTGAGAAGAAGTTTCCAAGCTGGTTCGAGTATCAATGTTTGTGAGTTTATGATATGAGGGCAAAATTCCTCATGCATCATCCATTCCCAGGGGTAAAGCTTGAACAAAGTACAAATGTTTTGGTTGGAAAAGTCCACAAAACCCTGACCATTCCAGCCAACATCTCGCATGTCTAAAAGCTCAGTTTCAAAGCCGGCTTGCATAGCTGTATCACGCAAATAGTTGAGAGTTCCTGCATCTTCCTGGTTATCAAGGATGCCAGCAAAATGAATAGTTGTATTTGAAAAATTAAATCTTGGCCAGGCATCAACCAGTTTTTCATGAATGCTATTAAATTGATCTGCCTCGGGCTTTTTGTCTTGTAACCAGTCCCATTGGACGACAGCGGCCTCCAATAAAGCTGTAGGGGTATCAGCATTATATTCCAATAGCTTAGGGACACCTGTCTCATCCAGTGTTAAATCAAAGCGGCCATAAAGATGTTTATGGTCATTGTGCCAGCTTGCCTCAACCAGATCGATAATGTTTTCTGGGATTTGCATTTCGGCATAGCGTTTTTTGTCAATAATATGTTCAACGGCCACAATGCAAAGTGACTCGAGAGTATGACTCGCATCTTCGATAG
Source organism: Candidatus Paracaedibacter symbiosus (assembly GCF_000757605.1). Classification (GTDB taxonomy): domain Bacteria; phylum Pseudomonadota; class Alphaproteobacteria; order Paracaedibacterales; family Paracaedibacteraceae; genus Paracaedibacter_A; species Paracaedibacter_A symbiosus. Next base: position 1,238,815 of record NZ_JQAK01000001.1, read on the forward strand.
TATCAATTTCAGCGGCTGTAAATTCATAAGCTACTGCTTCATCCCAGTAAAGCTCACCATCAATAGTGTGAAAGTGAAAGCCGAGATTTTCACCTTTTTCCTGCCATCCTGTTCGTGGAGATTGGTTGCGTCGTTGCATAGATATTGATGTCCTTATCCACCCGCACTTGAATAACGTTTAGCTTGACCACCAAAACCACCTCTTCTGGTGTTATCTTGCTCGCTGTTAATGGTTGCAGCAGGGGCTGATTTCGGTTGGTTGAACATCGAGCCCAGCATGTAGCCTGCCATCATCGGCATAAAAACGCTGCCACTGCCCGAGGCATGAGGTTGAGCCCCACATTTTCCTTCACCGTGAATTTTTTCGCATTCTTCTTTGCTCATATAGGTTTCGGTTTGAGGAGCATCAAAAGCGGTAGCGGCAGTTTTGTTTGCTTTAGAGCTTTCTGGTTTTTCATCACAGGCAGATAAAAACACCAAAGTAGAGCCAATTAAAACTAGTTTAATAGAGTGTGAGCGTTTCATCATAGAATAATTTTTATGCTAATAGTTGAAGGTTCATAAGGGTATAAGATGACATACCCGAGAAAAATTGTCAAACTTAGCTGTGAAGTTAACTTTAGGTTGATAAAGCAAATGTGTTTCTTCACCCATGGAGAAACGTTAGTTGTACAGAGCCTAGTTGCTAAGTTAACTAAATCTAACAATCCAATCGCCAAATAGTTAATAAGTTCTATTTTTTATTAGGGGGAGTGTTGATTTAACAATACAATTAAATCCATAACTTGTTGTTGGAGGTTGAAATGCAATATGCATGTAGTTCATGTACACGTTACATTGCTGAATTATTCGGAACATTAGTACTTGTGCTCCTTGGCGTCGGCAGCGCTGTGCTCGCAGCAAGCGTTATTGGTAATTTAGGAATAAGTCTTGTCTTCGGGTTGACCGTATTAGTTTTAGTCTATACCATTGGTCCTGTCTCTGGTTGTCATATTAACCCGGCGATTTCACTAGGCATGTTATTTCTGGGTAAACTGAGCTTTAAAGATACACTTTTTTATATAATTGCGCAGTTGATTGGCGCTGCGATCGGTGCGTGGCTGGTTTATTATATTGCCAGCGGTAAACTAGATCATACCGTCATTACTACTTTAGCCGCTAATGGGTATGATGAGCATTCGCCAGGTAAATACAGCATGATGGCAGTAGGTGTTACAGAAGCTGTGATGACAGCGCTACTGTTGTTGGTTGTTTTTGCAACAACCACAGAAAAATTTGCTGCAGGTTTTGGTGGTATCGCGATCGGGTTGGCCCTTGTGGTGATCCACTTAGTGAGTCTGCCGATCAGCAATACCTCTGTCAACTTTGCGCGCTCCTTTGGATCCGCTGTTATTGAGCAAGGATGGGCTTTGCATGAACTATGGCTGTTTGGCGTTGCCCAACTCATAGCAGTCGTGATTGCCGTCGTTCTGTATAAAATATTTTTTTGTGTTGCCTCCCGGTCTTCATAAAAAATTTACTATATAATAAAAGAAAGCCCTGATTCACAGCGGGGCTTTTCTTTTGCCTAAAAAGCTGTTCAAATTAAGTAAAGTTATATTTAACTGGCTTAACATCGTATGACTCTAAAGCTTTCCCATTTTATCGCCGGCGAATTTTATGAAGGTCATCCCATCCGGGTGGCCCCAATTATTAATCCTTCAACTGAATCAGTCATTAAAGAAGTGGTTTATGGATCTGCAAAAGATGTGGATCATGCGACAAAAGCCGCTGCAGATGCCTTTCCTGAATGGGCGGCAACTCCTCCCGCCGCACGCGCAAAAGTTTTGATGAAATGGCGGGTTTTAATTGAACAACACCTTGACCAACTTGCTGATGTGATTGGAGCAGAACATGGTAAAAGCAAAGTGGAGGCAATTGGGTCTATCACGAGAGGAACAGACGTTCTAGAATATGCCTGCGGAATTCCAAGTTCGCTGATGGGTGATTACAGTGCTAATGTCGGACGGCAGATAGATTCTTATTCAATGCGCCAGCCTTTAGGTGTAGTGGCTGCAATCACGCCCTTTAACTTTCCCGCAATGATCCCCTTGTGGATTTGTTCTGTGGCGATTGCCTGTGGCAACACAGTTGTGTTGAAGCCGTCCGAGCGCAATCCTTCTTGCGCCATATTGTTAGCCGAATTAGCCATTAAAGCGGGTTTACCTAAAGGGGTCTTTAACGTAGTTCATGGGGCTAAAGAAACGGTGAATGCGCTGTTAGAGCATCCAACGATTCAGGCGATTAGCTTTGTTGGTCAGACGGCCACGGCAGAATATATTCAAAAAACCGCCATCGCTAATGGCAAACGAGTGCAGGCTTTTGGAGGTGCCAAAAACCATGCGTTGGTAATGCCTGATATAGATTTAGAGTCGACTACGGATGCCATTTTAGGCGCGGCTTATGGCTCAACAGGTGAGCGATGCATGGCCATCTCAGCTGTGATTGCTGTGGGAGATACAGTTGCCGATCAATTGATTGAACAGCTAACCCCTAAGATTAAAGCCCTTAAAATTGGATGTTATACCGAAGGGGCAATGGAAATGGGGCCTCTCATCACTCAAGAGCATAAACAAAAGGTTTTAGCTTATATTGAAGCTGGAGTGACTCAAGGGGCAAAACTTGTTGTTGATGGCCGATCCAGTTCCATTCCAGACAAGGGATATTTCCTGGGAGGATGTCTATTTGATCAGGTAACACCTCAGATGAGCATTTACCGGGAAGAGATTTTCGGTCCTGTGCTTGTGGTGATGCGTGTCCGTTCTTATGAAGAAGGGTTGAGCCTCATCAATCAACACCAATATGCCAATGGTGTTGCGATTTTCACGCGCGATGGCGACACCGCAAGGGATTTTTGTGCGCGTGTCCAAGTGGGAATGGTGGGGGTTAATGTGCCAATCCCGGTTCCTGTGGGATATCATAGCTTTGGGGGCTGGAAGCGTTCTAATTTTGCTGACCACGGGATGCATGGGATGGAGGGCGTACGCTTTTTCACTAAACTTAAAACGATTACCAGTCGTTGGCCTTCGGGTATTCGTCAGGGAGTCGACTTTTCTTTGCCCACTTTGTAATTAGGATATTCTCATGAAAAAAATTGGATTTATCGGTCTGGGACACATGGGATTGCCAATGGTGCAGAACCTCCTCATGGCTGGGTACCAAGTCTGGGTGTATGACTTAGCACCTCAAGTCATTCAAGAATGTCTGGTAGCAGGTGCTCTCGCGACTGCAAGCGCAAGGGAGGCGGCTATTGGACGGGATGTGGTGATTACGGCTCTTCCGGAGGGAAAACATGTGCGAGCAGTTTATTTGGGGGAGGAGGGGCTGCTTCAGAACGTTAAACAATCAACCTTGTTTATTGATTGCTCCACCATTGATATTGCCACGTGCCAAGAAGTGCATGAGTTGGCCGAAAGACAAGGTCACCGGTTGCTTGATGCCCCTATGTCAGGGGGGGTGATGGGGGCAAAAAATGCCACCCTCACTTTTATGGTGGGAGGGACGGACACTGATTTTGATGCCGCATTACCTCTCTTGCAAGCAATGGGAAAAAACATCTTTCATGCGGGGGCTGCAACCCATGGCCTCGCGGCAAAGATCTGTAATAACCTAATGCTGGGAATTCAGATGATTTGTACCTCTGAGGCCTTTAATTTGGCTGAAAAATTGGGTCTGGATGCCAAAAAACTTTATGAAATTTCGTCCGTTTCTTCAGGTTATAGTTGGAGTCTCAATGTTTATTGTCCTGCACCTGGCGTGCTACCCCAATCACCAGCGACCAACGATTATAAGCCAGGGTTTACGGCCAACATGATGTTAAAAGATTTAAAATTAGCGACAGCCGAGGCATTAGATGCCAACGTTCCAGTCCCCTTAACGGGTCACGCTCAACAACTCTATCAAGATTTTTGTGCGACAGATGGACAGTTGGATTTTTCCGGCATTATCTGCTATTTAAAGTCATTAAGTTTATAATTAGGGGATCACTTTGATGTTTTGGCGTTTATTAAAGCTGGGAACGATGAAGAGATGCCCAAACTGTGGCCATTCTCCTTTATTTAATGGCTATTTAACGGTTCGCCCTATATGTGATGGATGTGGTTTGGATTTTCAAACAATTAGGTCTGATGATATGCCAGCCTACTTTACCATTGCTATTGTCGGACATTTGTTATTACCGTTGATTTATTGGATGGAAGTAAATTACCATCTCTCAATGGGGTTGCACTTTAGTATTTGGTTGCCGGCAACGATCATTTTGACTTTGGGAATGCTGCCATCGATTAAAGGGATCGCGATGGGAATAGTATGGTATACTCTACCCAAACAACCTTCTGAAGTAAGAACGCGAAAGCGCCATAAGTTAACTGACAAGAAAAACTATAAAAACTAAGGTATTTTCATGGAACATCTGATTGAGTGGATTCAAACTTGGGGTTATGCCGTCGTCTTATTGGGAGCAATGATTGAAGGTGAAAGTGTCATTTTAACGGCTTGCGTAATGGCCTACCTCGGTTATCTATCGCTTCTCAAAGTGGTGATCATTGCGTTTTTAGGCACATTAATTGCCGATCAGATTTTGTATTATGTTGGCCGTCATTATGGTGGGCGGATTTTAGACCGTTATCCTAAAATGCGCGCTCCTGCCGAAAAAGCATTCCAGTTGCTCCATAAGTGGGATATTTGGTTTATTTTAAGCTTCCGCTTTATTTATGGTATTCGGATGATTAGTCCCGTCGTGATAGGCAGCGCTGGTATTCCCCCCAGTCGTTTTATTCCTCTTAACTTTATAGCTGCTGTTGTATGGACAGCCATTAGTTGTACTGGCGGTTATTTACTTGGTGGAATTATTGAGGCCATTGATTTTAAAGTGATCGAAAAATATATCGCTTTATTCTCTATCCTATTACTGGTCATTTTGATGAGTCTTGGCTATCTTGCGTGGAAAAAGTTGCACAGCCCAGCTCAGCTCCCAAAAGATGAGGAAAAGTAGTTATGTCTGTCAAAAAGTTAGCGATTGCGAGTGATCATGCAGGGTTTTCTCTCAAGCAAGTGTTGATTGACTTGGCCAAAAACATGGGGTTTATGGTCGAAGATCTTGGGGTTGATGAAAAAACTGCCTCAGTTGATTATCCAGATTACGGTATTAAAGCTATAAAATCTGTTTTAGCAGGGGAGTCAACTTTTGCCGTTCTGTTATGCGGTACAGGGATTGGGATGTCGATTTTAGCCAATCGCTTTCCCGAAATTAGAGCTGCCGTTTGTCACACAGAATTTGAAGCAGAAGTTGCGCGCAAACACAATAATGCCAATGTCCTTTGTTTAGGAGGTCGTGTGATTGGTGAAGAAATCGCCACGCGATGTTTGAAGGTATTTCTTGAGACAGAGTTTGAAGCTGGTCGCCATCAACGTCGCTTAGATAAATTGGCCAAGCTTTATCAAACTCACCAATAATTGGGCGCTGAGGAAAGACGGTAGCGATATATTTTGACAACGCTGGAGTAAACTTGTTTATTTTTTTATTTCAAATCTTGCGATCTTTAAATATATCTTTTTTAAACATATCTTTAGTGCGATTGGGCCAATACCTAACGCTTCATTTAATTAGCCTCTTTATCCTTATCATAATCTTGAATGAGGGGGATCTTACCAATTTTTCCCTGACTTATCAGGCAAAAGTTTGTGGTATTTCTGTGCTGCTGTTTGTGGGTACAAGCCTTTTTGTGGCTGAGTCATCACATCTGCAACAACTGAAGAATTGGCAGTATGCTGCCTCGATTGCCAGTATCAGCAATCTTATTTTTTTGCCGTTATTAAAGATTATCAGCCAAAAAGAGTCTTTATCACTTTGGTTACCTGCCTTGGTAATGCTTTGTTTTGTGGGATTGTGGGGATTGACCTTTAGGTCAAAAACACTATGGAAAGCGTTATTAAAGCTACGTCCACAACCGGCAGCCTCCTTTCATACTCCGTTAACAGAACACCCAAATGATTTTTTCAGTGGTAAAACCATTCTTTTACATGGTGCTACCTCTGTCATGGGACGCACTTTTTTGGCTCGAATAGAAAGTTACAAACTGCAAAAATTATTGCTATTAGACAATGACCTTATACAGTTAGAAATGCTGATTGAAGAGCTTGGTAAGGCATATCCAGAATTAGAAACCCATCTTTTTTCAAGCGTTACTCTTACTCAACAGACTGTCAAATCTATATTTAATAGCTATAAGCCCGATATTGTTCTGGATTTTGGACGCTATTTTTGTTCTCCAACCGCCGATGGTGGGTTGGCGTCTTTCCTTAAAATAAATGCTCTTATTCCCTACTGGTTGGTAAATAATGCATATCAAAGTGGCACAGCACTTATGTTAAGCCTACAGCCTGAATTGATTGGAAAAGATAAAATTGCTCAAGAGTCTCAGGATGCTTTAACCACAGTTTTTCAGCAACTTGATTCCTCAAAATTGCGAGTCGTTATGGTGCAAACCCCCTTGTTAGTCGATGATTCTGGTGTATTGTGGTATGCTCGTCAGTTACATAAATTGGCAATCAAACAAACGGTGTGTGTTCAAGCACCCCAGTTCTTAACAGATATAGTTGACCTTGGGAAATATCTGATCTGTAATCCTGTGCATCATGGGTCGGTGTGGCATCCTCTGTTTGCCAAAAAACTTAGTTTTAATGGATTAAAAACTATTCTTAAAACGCACCCTGGCGATTTATCAAACCACCTTGCTCTTATCCCGGATAGCAAGGTTCAAGCAAAAAATTTGATAACGACAGATCACTCTCGGTTGGCGATAATTACACGCGAATTTCTTTCTGTCTCAGAAGCTGACGCTTATTTTCACAAGCTTGAAACGGTGCTGCAGGAAAACCCATCCGACGTGGAGGCTCATTTAAATGCAGCATAAAATGAGAGTCGTCAAAGAATTGAAGAGCGCTTTTGAGATCAGTTTTGTTGCGTTCCTCATTTCCTTAAATCGATTTTGGGTATCGTGCACAGAACCTATGCTTCGCGTTTACCCAAATGATGATCAAGAGTGTGGCGCAGCGCTGTCTCTAAATCAACCTTAGGGATCCAATTCAGATGAGTTTTTGCATTTTCGATGGAGGGTACGCGGAACCCAAGATCTTGATATCCAGCCCCATAATACTCTTGTGCTGAAGTATTAACGATTTTCACAGCTTCTGCTAAATGACAATGATGCGGATATTCTTTCACCAAACGCACCAAGGTTTCTGCTAATTCTTTGACAGAAATATCGTTGTTGGGATTGCCAATGTTAAAAATCTTTTGTGAAGCAACCTTACCCTTATTTTCAATGATTTTGATTAAAGCATCGATGCCATCATCAATATAGGTGAAGGAGCGTCGCTGATTGCCATTATCCACAAGGTGAATTTCCCCGTGGTATAAAATATTACTGATAAATTGAGTGACAACCCTGGAGCTTGCTCCCTTTTTGGCATCAAGGCGATCCAACTTTGGTCCCAACCAATTGAAAGGTCTAAAAAGAGTATAATCAAGGTTGTCTTGTTCGCCATAAGCATAGATGACACGGTCCATCATTTGCTTGCTACAAGAATAAATCCAACGTTGTTTATGGGTTGGGCCCAGAACAAAGGGGCTTGTTTCCTCGTTAAACTCAGTATCGGGACACATCCCGTAAACTTCAGAAGTAGACGGGAAAATCACTCGTTTTTTATATTTTACACAAAGGCGAACAATCTCAAGATTAGCTTCAAAATCAAGTTCAAAAACACGCAATGGTTGCTTCACATAGAGTGCCGGATTCGCAATGGCGACTAAGGGAAGAATGACATCACACTGTTGCACTTGATGTTCCACCCATTCTTTATGAAGAGTGATGTCACCTTGGCTAAAATGAAAACGGGGATGATTAAGACAGTCTTGTAAATTGTCTTGCGCCATATCCATGCCGTAAATTTCCCAGTCTTTTTGCTGTAAAATTAATTCTGATAAACGACTACCAATAAAACCATTGACGCCTAAAATAAGGGTTTTTTTGTGAGTCATGCTTATTCGCCTTTTTCTTCAAGGATTTCTTTAATGAGGAAGCGTGGTCGATGCCGAACAACTTGATAAATCCTCCCCACATATTCGCCAACGATACCAATCCCTGTAATAGCGACGCTGACCAAGAAAAACAGAACAGAAAATAAAGTAAAAAGACCTTCTGCTTCTGGCCCAATGATTAAGCGACGTCCAATTAAATAGGCAACAAGTAGGCCACTCAACGCGGATACTAAAAACCCAAATACCGTAAAGATTTGCAATGGAGCCATGGAAAATCCAGTAAACAAATCAAAAGTTACGCGTACAAGTTTATAAATATCGTATTTAGATTCCCCTTCAAATCGAGCCTGATGCACCACGGGGATTTCAATAGGATTGGAGGCATAAATATATCCTAATACAGTCACAAAAGTTGATGATTCAGCTGATTGGGCAATTAAATCCACAATGCGACGACTATAGGCCCGGAACATACATCCCTGATCGCGAATTTTGATGCCTGTCGCCTTGGATCGTAGCCAATTCATAAATTTAGAAGGGAGAGTCCGTAGTAAAAAGGAGTCGTCTCTGCCATCGCGATAACTCCCGACATAGTCATGTCCCGCCTCAAAAGCTGCCAATAATTTTGGAATTTCTTCAGGAGGATTCTGCATGTCAGCATCCATATTGACAATAATTTGTCCACGAACCCGTTCAAAAGCGGCCATGATTGCCATGTGTTGACCAAAGTTACCGTTAAACTCAATCACGCGGATCTGATGGGGACGACGGTCGTGAAAATCACGCAAAATTTCAGAAGTCTGATCCTTGCTCCCATCGTTAGTAAAGAGGATTTCGTAGGGTTTCCCAACGTTGTCCATCACTGAGGTCAACCGTTGATATAAACTTTCAAGACAAGCTTCTTCATTATAGACTGGAATGACAACAGAAACGTAAACGTCATTATTGGCTATTGGTGATGCCCCCTTTTTGGAGACTGACCTTGTTGCTTTAAGAGCTGCCTTGGTTGTTGTTTTTTTTGCCGGGTGTATCGCCATCTTTTCAGCCATCATAGTTACCTTTTATTAAAAATATACTGCATCGCGGTGATCACGCGATTTTGGTCCTGTTGCGTCATAGAAGGGAACAGCGGTAAACTTGTTACATGATTGCCAATATGCTCTGCAGCTGGAAAATCACCTATTTTATAACCATAGGCTTCTTGATAATAGCTGAATGAATGCACTGCGGGATAATGGAGTCCCGTTCCAATATTATGCTCTTTCATCTTTGCCATAAATTCATCGCGGCTAAGGCCACACTTAGCTGTATTAATCAATGGGGCAAAAATGTGCCATGAATTAAAATGCTCGTAAGCCGGTTTTTGCGGTAAAATAATTTCTTCCCAGCCTTGGAATTGCTCGTAATACCGATTAACCAAGGTTTGGCGCTTTTGATTGCCTGCATCCAATTGTGCCAACTGGTCTAAGCCAATACTTGCTTGCAAGTCAGACATATTGCATTTATAGCCTGGCAAAACAACATCAAAATGTTGCGACCCACCTTTGCTATAACGATTCCAGGCATCACGATCAATGCCATGGAACCGCATACGGCCAATTTTATCAGCAAAGGTGTTATCATGGGAAGTAATACATCCTCCCTCCCCAGTTGTCATATTCTTGGCTGGGTGGAAACTAAACACTTGAATATCTCCAAAGCTACCGATCTTTTTCCCTTTATATTCACTGCCAATCGCATGGGCAGCATCTTCAATAACGCGTAAATTATACTTTTTGGCAAGAGCATAGAGGGGATCAAGATCGACAGGTAATCCGGCAAAATGGACGGGCATAATCACCTTCGTTTGAGAGGTGATTTTTGCTTCAATCTGCTTGACATCAATATTATAAGTTCCTGGTTCAACATCGATTAAAACAGGTTTTGCCCCACATAAAGCGATCACATTTAAAGTCGCCACAAACGTCATCGGTGTTGTGATGACCTCATCGCCAGGACCAACATCAAGAGCCAGTAAAGCCAGATGCAATCCTGCTGTTGCTGATGTCACCAACTGAGCATGAGGCGCTTTCAAATAATCCTGTAGACTCTGTTCTAACAATTGAACTTTTGGTCCAGTGGCAATCCACCCTGAGCGTAAACACTCAACCACGTCAGCAATCGTTTGCTCACTAATAGAAGTGCGAACGAACGGTAAATACTCGTGATTTTGTGAGAGTGATTTAACTTCTTGAGACAATGTAGACTCCTACAATAATAACGCAAATTCCCAAAATTCGACTTAATGAAAAGGTTTCATTAAGAAGGAAATAACTCATAAAAGGTGTAATAATATAACCCATGCTGAGTAATGGATAAGCTAAACTTACTTCCATACGCGAGAGAACAACAAGCCACAAAATAAAGCTTAAACCAAATAAAAACAAGCCAATAATAATATTGGGATTCACCGCAGCTTTCAAACCAACGGTCACCAAATTGTCCGCATTAATCTCAAAATGGCCAATACTATTTATGCCCATTTTAAGAAGTAATTGTGACGCGACATTTAAAAAAACGCAGATGCAAACTATAAAATAAGGATGTGTTGTTATCATTTTTTATTTGTAACTAAAATATATTTATTTTGCTCACCAATCCGCTTAAACTCAGATAATTCATTTTCTGCAAAAAAGTTAAAATTATCGGCAGAAAGAATAATATAAAAGATTTGGCCAGACTGACATTGTTGGAAAAAATCTTCAAAAGTAATCATCCATGAAGATGTATCTTCCTGTTCCATTCCAAACATTAACTCACCCGAAGCATAATTGATCACATTAATTTTTTGGTTAAGATAGGGGGCGACATCTTGCATATAGTATTCGATAAGGGCAATTTTATCACCTGGTTGCTTTACTGAAGCAATTTTCATAATGAGATCTTTAGCCGGTCTTATATCAAATTTATTCCATGAAAATTGAACTGTCATCAGAAAACACAGACTTAACACAAAATTCCCCACAATGGCAGCGCGCACTGAAATAAACTTACGCAGCAGCGGAATCATGACGATAAACAGAGATAAAATGATGGTAAGAGAGATAAAATTCGGCATAAAATCAGGCGCCTTTATCATCCCTTTGAAATAGCATATAATCCAAAAAGTGATCATGATAAGACCACTCACCACGCCAGACAAATTAAGAATGACAGAATCACTCCGGCGTCCCTCCCAAATATCCGCCACAGTTTTACCAATCAAGATCGCTAATGGTGGAAAAGCTGGTGTGATATAAGGAATTAACTTTGAGTTAGAGATTGAAAAGAAGGTAAAAATAAATCCCGCCCACACTAATAAGAAGGTGAGATTATTTGGACCTTGTGTTTTGTTTTGCCATAAATCACGTACACTATCCCGCAGGGAGATAAGGAAGTGACCTGTCCACGGAAACCAGCCAAAGATAATAAAAGGAATGAAAAACCATAATGGCTGCGTTCTGTCGTGTACCCCTGTTAGATAGCGCAAAAAATGTTCATGAACAAAATAAAACCAGGCAAATTCAGGATTACGCATGGATACCAAGATATGCCAGGGCGCAGCAACAGCTAAAAATAATAAAATACCCCAAGGCTTGAAGGCTAAAAGAATTTGGCGATACTGTTGAGTTAAAAGCGCCCACAAAACAATAATTACCCCCGGTATTACAATACCAATTAATCCCTTGGACAACACCGAAAGTGCCGAGCTTATAAAGAAAAGGGCTAAATAAATTGTCTCTTCTTTTTTCGTTTTTGCTCTCGTTGCCAACAAGAAACTATAAAGTGTTGTCGTTAAGAAACATGTCACAGCAACATCAAGGATAACCAATCGACTTATGATATTGAATAAGGTAGCACTTGCCAAAATGAGAGCGGCAAAGATGCCAGTCCGTCTTGAAGAAAGTTTACTCCCCACAAAATAGGTTGCTAAACAGGTGAGTAACCCCAATAATGCCGGCCAAAAGCGCAACGCCCATTCTTCAACACCAAATAATTTGATTGAGGCTGCTTCAAACCAATACATAAGCGGTGGTTTTTCAAAATATTTAATGCCGTTAAGACGTGGGGTTACATAATCGCCGCTCACGACCATCTCGCGTGGAATTTCAGTATAACGTCCTTCATCGGGTACTGATAATGGCCGTGTTCCTAAAAACATCCCAAAAAACAAGCTGATAATTAAACTTAAAAACAGGATGTCTTTTAAAATGATCTTATAAGTTGATCTCATTCTGTCTATTTCACAACATTAAGGGTCGTTCGTATTTTTGTCACCATACAGAAAACAGCAAAACAAATCAATCATCCATAAAAAATTCTATAAAGCTTTGACAAAACAAAAAGTTGTAAAATAGTCTGAAAAAATCTATTATTTTTTGATCGACATCGATAACAAAATTTGTTATTACTCACTGTGTCTTTGGGGCGCTTAGCTCAGTTGGTAGAGCAGCTGACTCTTAATCAGCGGGTCGCAGGTTCGAATCCTGCAGCGCCCACCAAGAAATCCTTGGGTTTTCCCGATAAAATATCAAGTAGGAGAAAATCTCTAGGTAGCAAATAGGTAGCACGGTAGCGTCATCAACTATGTATGTAGAGCTTTAAGTTTAGCATTAGCAATGATGACGATTTTACGCATAAGGGCCGTCAAAGCGACCATTTTCTTCTTCCCTCTGGCAATTAACCGATCATAAAAAGGCTTAATTTTAGAGTTGTATCGACTGGCAGAAATCGTTGCCATGTAAAGAGCACAGCGTACTATTTTTCTTCCATTTCCATGATCCGCTTTCTCTAGTGTGAGGGGCTACTCCTACTAATGCGGCTATTTCTTTGTTATTAAGTTGACCTAATTCGGGCAATTGAGACAGTAAGATAGATGTACAGACCTTTCCTATTCCTTTTTCAGTGTTGAGAAGGTCTGCTTTTTTCTTTAAGGTAGCTGTTTCATTAATGCAACGCTGGATTTCTTGATCAATGGTTAGAATCTGAGACTTTAAAGAGCCAATATTTTTCTTTATAGACGTTATGATAATTGGATTATCTTGGTATTCTAAATATTGTTTTTCCAGACGTATTAAATTAGTTACTTGAGTGCGTCGCTGAACCCAGAGTCTTAAGTCATTCAAGATTAAGGTAGCCCCTATCGAGGTCAATTTAGGTTGCATTTTAAGCCCATAGTCTGCTAAAAGAGCTGCATCAATGAGGTCTGTTTTGGCAATTACCCCTTTAGCATGGGCGAATTTTTTGACCTGGAGAGCGTGAACCATAGAAAAAGGAACTCCGTTTTCGCCAAGAAAGCCTAATAATTTTTTTCATACCCTCCACTCGGTTCAAAAACAATGCAATCTACCGGGTTTTTCTTAAAAAAACTAATCAGCAGCTTTAATCCGTGAGCATTATTTTGATAACGCTGAGTCTGCTTAAGGGTTGAGTGATAAAGATCCAGATACTGTTTTGATATATCAATTCCAATAGTTGCAGTAAAAGTAATAGTCATGTCATAATCCTACTTGTCTACGAGCATACAAGCTCAACCAACTGTTCGATAAATAGACGAAGAAGGGACAATTCACTCTATGTTACGGTTATGAATAACCGAGTTGATAACGAATATGCCCCCTCGATTAGAGAGGAACGGCCGTTCCTCTCTAATCATCAAGTTACCTTGATAAGTATTATCTTACAGGATTTTAAACAGACAAGTTGATGACGGGGCCATTAAAATCAGTATGTTACAGGCGCATTTGTCAAAAATACGTCATTCTCCGGCGGAAACCCTACTCCATCTGATAATAATGGGAGCCTTGACCGAAGAACATTAAAATAATAGGCTTTCTCATGTAAGAAGCCTTCCTAAGATTTTTTGTATGGCTCTAATATCAAGGGCTAGATATGTCTTTTGGGGATAGACAAGAGAGCAGACTGCTGTATCTAAGAAAAAGGAAAGCGCTTTATACTGTTTGAAATTTTTAAAATAGCTTATTGCAAAATTTTCTTGATATTTAATTTTTTCCACTTCTAAAAGTTCAAAGGGTACCATAAGGCCGCATTTCAGTACTTTTGATAAAGCTTCTTTGACAGTCCACAGAAATGTCAGTTGTACTGCTTTATTATCAGAAAATAAAAAAGCTAGCTGCTGTTCATTTGGTGATAATTGGGTTTTTATTGTAGCTACTTTGCTCGGACAGATTGCTTCTACATCAATGCCCATAGGATGAGCTTCTGGAAAAGCAAGAGCCGCTCCTAGAATATCCGTATGGCTAATGCTTACTTGTATATTGTCATGACTTAAGTAGCTGACAATGGGTTGATGGAAAACGCCAGTTTCAATCAATACTTGTGTAGAATTATTGAGATTTTTATAAGCAGAAATTGCCTGTTTGGCGCAATAACGTCCTAATAAATAGCTATATTGACGTTTGGGGTAAAGGAGAGTGGCTAAATAATCTTGCTCTTTTGGATGAAGAAAATCACGATGCGTAGCGATTAATTGCTGAACATTGATTTGACTTAAACAGAGCCCCCCTCTCAGGACACAATTCTGGCTTTGTAAGATCAAAGGAAAAGTGTAAGTTGGTAGAGATAAGTTATTTCCCATTTTTAATACGTTGTACTAATCCGGTGAGTACTGTTCCAGGCCCCATTTCTTCAAATTCTGTTTCGCCTTGGCCGAGCAAGTAATCAATGCTTTCTGTCCAACGTACTGAATTAGTTAATTGCTGCACAAGGTTTGCACATATATCGTTGGCAGCGTAAGGCCTTGCCGTATAGTTCGCAATCACTGGAATTGTAGGGGGAGCAAATCTGAATTTTTTTAAGAAACCTTCAAATTGTTCTTGAACAGGACGCATGTGGGGAGAATGGAAAGCGCCACTGACTTTTAAAGGAATGACCATCAGAGCGCCAGCTTGTTCACACAACCCTTGCGCTCGTTCAATGTCCTCTTTTTGACCAGAAATTACAATTTGAGTATGAGAGTTATCATTAGCAATTGCTATGTTTGCAAGATTATGCTGTTCCAAGATCATTTTTATGCTATCCGCTTTCAAGCCTATCACAGCTGTCATAGCTCCGTTTGTAACTTGGTGCATCAATTTACCACGCTCCTTAACGAGTTTTAACCCTGTTTCAAAGTCAAAGACACCCGCAGCTAGTAAAGCGTTATATTCTCCCAGGCTATGGCCAGCCAAAAATTTAGGGGTTATCTTGGTTTCTTGTGCTTTTTTAAGGCAAGTAAGGGCGTTAACAGTATAGAGAGCCGGCTGTGTATAATAAGTTTGATTGAGTTGCTGCTGGGGATCTTCTAAACAAAGAGTCTGGATAGAGTAGCCTAAAATACTATTGGCTTTTGCAGTAAGCTCTGGAAATTCAGAAAAGAGTTCACGGCCCATCCCTTTAATCTGTGACCCTTGTCCTGGAAAAATATAAACGCTCATTGAATAATCTCCTCGAGAAATTGGACGATGATTTTTTAATCACCGATTTTTTAATCACTCTGGTAAAAAAATAGCTTGTATTTTTAAAAAAATTATCTTACATGCTTTTTTATAGATGATTTATAGAGAAAGTAAAGGGTATGTTTCAATGTTTGTAATTATCCCTTTTATGTTATGCGGGGAAGCCGAGATTTTAAAGATGATTATGGCTTAACGCATGCCTACCTTGCAGGTGCAATGTACAAAGGAATTCATCGCCTGAATTTGTTATTAAGTTAGGACAGAGCGGGCATCGTAATAACTTCGTATAGCATACATTATACGAAGTTATACGAAAATTAGTTACTTGAGTGCGTCGCTGAACCCAGAGTCTTAAGTCATTCAAGATTAAGGTAGCCCCTATCGAGGTCAATTTAGGTTGCATTTT
>NZ_JQAK01000001.1:1254957-1289172 GCF_000757605.1 Candidatus Paracaedibacter symbiosus
TTACAATCAAGTTCCCAGTTTCCCTCTGAAGGTCGTATAACTTCGTATAATGTATGCTATACGAAGTTATTACGGGATACCGCTTAGAAAAAATTGAACCACCTACCCAAAAGATTCAACAGCGCTTGAAGCCCCACCACCCTTATAAGATGAACCTTCACTGCAATTTAGTCAAGCCAAAAATGAAACAGCAGTAATTAGTAACGTTGTCAAAGCCTTGCACAAAACTACAGGGATACCAAGGCACTTTGTTCAGTAGAAATAAAGGAAGTTATTAAGTTTATTTGAAAATGAAGAGCCTCTCAGAAAGAATAAGAATATTAAAACAAAAAAGAAAAATTAAATAAGTAAAGGAGCCTTTAATGTTAGAAACAATGAATCGTTATATCCATGGTTACGTTGCTGTTCCAGTTATTTTATCATGCCGAGAGAGAGGTCTATTTGATCTCTTGAAAAACAAAGGACCTTTATCTTGTGAAAGTCTTGCTCATATATTAGAGGCCAACGATGGTCACTTAAGGGTGGCTTTGCGTATGTTTGAATCCTTAAATTGGATAAAAAAGGACCATAATGGCACCTATACATTAACTCTAAACCCAGAAACATCTCATTTTATTCAATCTATTCCACAAGAAATTTTATCTTTATATAGAATCCCTGCGTTATCATTATTTAAAAATAAGCAACATAGAGAAATCTTATCTTTATGGCTCACAGAATTTACTAAACCCTCCTTTGAGGATAAGCTTCTTTGGATAGATTTTTTTCATGGCGCTGTGGTTGTCCCGCTCCTTTTAGCCCTAAAAGAAGATTATCTTCCTAAGAACTTGTCCTTTCAAGAGCCTATGCATATCCTTTTGAAGGAGCTACCTTCAGAGCTACAACAACTTACAATCATGTTCTTTATAAATAAAGGGTGGGCTGAGCCGAGAGAGAACAACAAGATTTTTTTAACGAATCTTGGGCGCTTCTTAATTGAGCGTGCCTTTAATATGGCTACTGGTGCTTCTTACGCTCCTATGCTAGGGAATATCTCAGAGCTTTTATACGGTGACCCTAAAAAAGTATTTAAAAGAGATGATGAGGGGCATGAGCTGCATGTTGATAGAACTTTAAATGTGCTTTCGAGTGGGTTTCAGCATGAAAGATATTTTGCTGATGTGGAAGATATTATTGTTTCAATTTTTAACCAAGAACCTTTCGAAAATCAACCTCGTTATGTAATAGATATGGGATGCGGAGATGGCACTTTCCTAAAAAAGATATACGAGCTTATTTGCACAAAAACAGCGCGAGGAAAAGCTCTTCAGCAGTACCCTATTGCCATGATCGGAGTAGATTATAACCAGAAATCTCTCGATGCAACTGAAACCACTCTTCAACACATTCCCCATTATACTTTACAAGGTGATATTTCAGATCCCGAACGCCTTATGAATGATCTAGAATTATTAGGTCTTCCTGATCCTGAGAATTGTTTGCATGTACGTTCCTTTCTTGATCATGATCGCCCCTTTCTTGCTCCTGCAAGCAAAAAGCAAACAAAGGATCGTTCACGTATTCCGTATCAAGGTGTGTATGTTAACGCGGAAGGGAAATCCATAGCGCCTAATATTGCTGTGCAAAGTTTGGTAGAGCATTTTGGTCGTTGGTCATCGATTATGACAAAGCATGGCTTAGTTATTTTAGAAGTGCATTCCCTTACGCCCGAGATCGTTTCTTCGTACTTAGATGAAAATGAGAGCTTTCATTTTGATGCCTATCATGCCTTTTCAATGCAACATCTTATTGACGCAGATGTATTCCTTCTTGCTGCTGCTGAAACAGGTTTGTTTCCCAAAAAAGAATTTGCAAAGAAGTATCCTCTTGTCTTTCCTTATACACGTATCACTTTAAATTATTTAGAGAAAAGACCTTATACCTTCTCAAATGCCCAACCAACAGACCTAGCAGATTTAGTAAAATTAGAAGCTCAATGTTGGCCGGAACATCTTCGCGTATCCGAACAAGAATTAAATTCTCGCTTGGAGCGATTTCCAGAAGGACAATTTGTAATAAAACAAGAAGAAAAAATAGTTGGCGTGATTTATACGCAACGAATTACAGATATGCACTTATTAAGTACAGTAAGATTTGATCAGGTTGGGACTTTACATGATTCTTTAGGTGATACGCTTCAATTACTCGGATTTAATATTGTCCCTGAAATGCAAGATAGAGGCTTTGGTGATCAAATTTTAGAATTTGTACTGCAATTAGCTTTTTCTAAGAGTGGGATAAAAAAGATAGTAGGGGTGACACGCTGTAAAAATTATAAAGGCAATTTTCATATACCCATAAATGAATACGTCCAGCAGCATATCGACAGCCCTGAAGGGATAGATCCCATTTTACGTTTTCATACAAGCCATGGAGCAAAAATTGTTAATATTTTACAAACTTATAGACCAGAAGATATAGATAACCAAGGGGCTGGGATTTTGATTGAGTATAACCCTAATCTTCAACGCCAAGATTTGTTAAATCAAACCAAATTTATAGAAAAGCAAAGCAATCAAGATGAGAAAAAGATTTCTGATAACGAGATCTTCTCTTGTATCCTAGAGGTACTCCCCCAAAGGAATGCAATACAATTTTCTCCCACAAAACCTTTAAGAGAAATGGGATTTGATTCTTTAGGATTGCTTGAATTAAGAACTCTCATAAATCAGCGCTTTGGGGTAAAGCTTGATTCCACCTTTTTCTTTGAATATGGTACCCCTGCTTTAATAGCTACGCAACTCCGCAATCTTCTATCTCCTTCGCTTTCCATCAATGATCAAAAGAAGTGTATAGTTGAGAAAAAGATTTCTGATAACGAGATCTTCTCTTGTATCCTAGAGGTACTCCCCCAAAGGAATGCAGTACAATTTTCTCCCACAAAACCTTTAAGAGAAATGGGGTTTGATTCTTTAGGATTGCTTGAATTAAGAACTCTCATAAATCAGCGCTTTGGGGTAAAGCTTGATTCCACCTTTTTCTTTGAATATGGTACCCCTGCATTAATAGTTACGCAACTCCGCAATCTTCTATCTCCTTCGCTTTCCATCGATGATCAAAAGAAGTGTATAGTTATGCACGAGAAAATTAAGGAAAATCCACAATATGGCTTAGAGCCTATCGCAATCGTTGGGATGGCTTGTCGGTTGCCAGGCAATATTAATAATATTGATGATTATTGGAGAGTCCTAAGTGAGGGGAAAGACGCTATTTCTAAAGCTCCTTCTAACCGCTTAGAATTACAATCAAGTTCCCAGTTTCCCTCTGAAGGAGGATATTTAACAGACATCGATAAATTTGATCCAGCCTTTTTTAATATTTCTCCTCGTGAAGCAGAATTGATGGATCCTCAACAAAGAATTTTATTAGAAGTTACTTGGGAAGCCTTGGAACAAGCGGGCATTAATGCAAAGCATCTCCATGGGACAAAAACAGGTGTTTATATAGGAATTTTCTCCCATGATTACGAAAAATTAATAAATAAGGCCCAAAGCGCCGAAAATTTGGATGTTTATTATGGGACAGGAAACTCTGCATCAGTTGCTGCAGGGCGCCTATCTTATGTTCTTGGTCTACGCGGGCCTTCGATTGCGATTAATACAGCTTGCTCTTCTTCATTAGTAGCAGTCCATTTAGCTTGTCAAAGCCTTCGCCAGGGAGAGAGTCAGCTCGCTCTCGCGGGAGGGGTAAATTTGATTCTTTCTCCTGAGTTAAGTATCTCTTTTTCTAAATCGAAGATGTTATCTGCTGATGGACGATGTAAGACTTTTGACGTTTCTGCTAATGGGTATGGCCGTAGCGAGGGGTGTGGTCTTATTGTCTTAAAAAGACTTTCTCAAGCACTGCAAGATGGAGATAATATCCTTGGTATTATACGAAGCTCTGCAGTTAACCAAGATGGCGCAAGCAATGGCTTGACAGCCCCAAATCAAGCCTCACAAATTGAACTTATTAACTCAGCGCTGGCCTCTGCTCATATCGATCCCCCAACCATTTCGTACATTGAGGCACACGGAACAGGGACGCCTTTGGGTGATCCCATTGAAGTAAAAGCTCTAATGGAGACATATGGCCTGGAAAGAAAAACTGAAAACCCATTATTTCTTGGTTCTGCCAAAACCAATATAGGTCATACAGAAGCCGCAGCCGGTATAGCTGGCTTGATAAAAGTAGTATTAGCATTAAAACACCAGTTAATCCCTCCCCATTTACATTTTACGCGCTTAAACCCCCACATAGATTTTGGTAAATGCAATGTCCAGATTCCAACAGAACCTTTACCGTGGCCAACATTTGATGAATCTCCCCGCCGAGGAGCGGTAAGTTCTTTTGGGTTCAGTGGAACCAATGCACACGTAGTAATTGAGGAAGGACCTGGATATGTTTTATCAACCCAGCAGGCTAAACCCTATTATCTCTTAGCTTTATCAGCAAAGCATCCTAATTCTTTAAAGCAACGGCTAGAAGATCTGCATAGCCATCTCAAAGATAATGCAGATTTACCTCTGGAAGCAATCGCTTATACCTTAAATATGGGCAGAAACCATTTTGACTATCGCTGTGCATTTGTCGTCTCCTCTATAGAAGAGTTGCAAGGCGCCTTAGAAGAAATCAAGCAAGGGAAAACGCCCAACCATTATTTAATAGCCAAAGATAAAATCTCTACGGAACAGGAGCCTATATTTGAAGAGATTCTGGGTAGAGTATTAGAAGAACTTCCCGAGAAAAAATCTGAACCCAGTACTTACTATAAGAAATTACTTAGTTTAGCGGATTTATATATCAAAGGATATAATATTGATTGGGGGGTATTACACCAGGGGGAAGCTAAGCAAAGGATTAGTCTACCCACATATCCTTTCTTAAAAGAGCGTTATTGGATTGAACATCCACAAACGAAAGAAGAGGTAAGATCTGGCTCTGTGTCTGAAATGAGAGTAGCTTCAGCTTCTTTTGATTCTCCCTCTCTTCTGGAAAGTGTCAAAGAAGTGCTATACCAAGACGAAATTCCTTCTTCCGTTAAAGGAGAAAATACCGAAGTCCTCAACCCTTGGTGCCAGAAGCTCTTATTGTATACCCTTCAGCAGATGGGTTTTTTTGAGGAAGTTTCTAAGCCTTACACGAGAACTGACCTAAGGGAACAGTTAAGAATTATTCCTGAGCATGAGCGATTATTCTCTGCATTGATTGATATCCTTATACGGAATGGATGGGTTTACGAAGCGGAGGAAAAAATAACACTTTCCTCTCAATATACCAAGGCTCTGCCTTCATCATTAAAACAATTAGAACAGGAAAAAAAAGTACTGAGCCAAGAATACCCTGAGCTGCAAGCCTACCTTAACCTAGCTTGGGCCTGCGTGAGAGCTTACCCCGAAATCCTGAGGGGTGAGAAATCCCATATGGAGGTTATGTTTCCTGGAGGGTCAATGGCTCTTGTGGAGGGAATTTATAAAGGATCATCTCGAGCAGATTATTATAATGAGCAGACGGCTCAGGCTGTGAAAGTTTATGTTCGTGAGCGTCTTAAGCATGACCCTCAAGCAGCGATTACAATATTAGAGATTGGGGCAGGGACAGGAGGGACAAGCACCTTTGTACTCAAAGTTTTGGAGGAATTTAAAGGCTCTGTTCACTATATTTACACAGATATTTCTCTTAAATTCTTGCACCATGGGGAAGAGAAGTGGAAGCAGCAATATCCATGGATGAGTTTTAAACGCTTAGATATCGAAGCTTCTCCTCACACACAAAGTTTTTCTTCTCATAGCGTTGATCTTATTTTTGCCAGTAATGTTTTGCATGCCACAAAGCACATAGATGTTACGCTGAAGAATGTCAAGGAATTACTGAAAGCAAATGGCCTGTTGGTGCTCAACGAGATTAACGAGCGCTCAGATCTTTTAACGTTAACTTTTGGTCTTACCGAAGGATGGTGGTTATTTGAAGATGCACAAAAGCGCATACCCTTTTCTCCTATCTTAACCCAAAAGCAATGGAGAGAAGAACTAGGGAATCTAGGCTTCTATGTAGCGCTTATGCCCTATGAAGTATCAGAGATTGAAGAGGATGTGGAACAAAGGGTTATTCTTGCCGAAAGTGATGGAGTTATTACGCAAGATTTATTAAAATTAAAAGAGGTTTCTCCACGTGCTGAACATGCTTTTAGGACGAACTCTTCAATATCAACAAGCCAATCAGCTCCCCCTTTTTCTTTATCTCAGTATGAAATATCTGCAGAATCACAGATAAAAATGTCTCAGATATCTCAAGAGGAGATCATTAAGTTTATTACTGCCAATCTCGTTGAAGCGATGAAGAAAACTTTAAAGCTACCAAGCAGCAAAATTGACATCAACAAATCGTTTTCAGAATATGGTGGTGACTCTTTAATGAGTATAGAACTGATTAATCAGATTAATACACTCCTTAAAATTTCCCTTAGAATCAATGTATTGTTTGATCATGCTACTATAGCGAATCTATCGCGTTTTATTCTGTCTCATCATGGAGAAAAAATACGTGAGGAACTTATCGAAGCAACCATAGGGACAAAGAAAGTTATTGAAGCTGATGTGAGTGAACTATCCTCGTCGAAGAAAGAGAAACATATCAAAAAATCTCCTACTCCACCTCACGATAATATGATTGAAAAATCCATGTTAGTGACCCAGAAGAAATCGCAGAATCTTTTACAAAAAACTGAAAGGTTAGAACCAACAGAAGACCTTTTAAGCCCGAACATTATACGATCCAAATATTTCTTGCCCGATGTTGCAAATAAAAAAAGGCAGATAATCCCATCTCTTAAGTTTCCAGAGCTTATTCATCTCAATCAAGTTTCTCAGGGACAGCCAGTATTTTGGTTTCATCCTGGGCTAGGTGGAGTTCAACCTTATTATAGTCTTGCGCAAAGCAGTCAGCGCCCTTTTTATGGAATCCAAGCCAAAGGCTGGAATACAGAACAATCTCCATTACGTGGAATCCAAACAATGGCGGCCTATTATGCTCATATTATACAATCCATACAACCTGAAGGGCCTTATGATTTAGGAGGATATTCTTTAGGAGGGATAATAGCCTATGAAGTTGCTCGTCAATTACAGGAGTTTGGACAAACTGTTTCTAGTATAGTGATGGTGGACTCACCTGATACTACGGTACTGAAACACCTCAAATTTTCTTCAAAAAGTGAGTTATTGCACGCAGCAAACTATGAATTGATGGCTGCTTTTGCACAAGAACAAGAATTTGAGGAAATAGTTAAGATTCTTATTCATCGCGAAGAAGTAAATGCTACGTTAGAAGATAAGGCATTTTTAAAGCAGTTAAAACAATTGCTAAAAGCGCGTGGATTGAAAAAAACAGCAAATCAACTGGAAGCAAGACTTCAGAAAAAGGCGAAAGTTTGCCACTTATATGAAGTAAATCACTTTTCTATACAGCCTCTGGCAAATCCTCAAGAAGTATGTTGCTACTACTTCCGCAATAAAAGTGGCTTATTTTTTGGAGAATTAGAGCCTTATTATGCGATCACAAAGAATGAAATTCTGTTGGATCTCATAGATCACGCAAACTACTGGAGGGAGTGGGAAAATCAGTTTCCTAAATTTTATATGACCGACGTAGATTCTTCTAGTCACATCTCAGTGTTATCTGAACCTCAAGCTTATAAAGATATTATTAAGTTTTGCGAGGACTTCTATTCAGCAGAAGGGGCTGAGGAGTCTTTAAGGGCGAATTTCCGGTTCTAGTAGGGATATAAGTAGCCTTATGTTCCCAAGGGAGAAGAGACTATTATTGAGTGACAATTAACTTCTGTAGGATAAGCCCCCAGCTGTGCTGGGGGACAATCAAAGTTTGACAAATGCGGGGGTATTCATAGTCTTTTGAGTTGAACCACTCAGTTCAACAAAAAGGAAAGACAATGAATACCTATGAAAAATAACCATACAAGGTGGGAATGCAAATATCATGCTGTATTTATCCCAAAATATCGTCGTAAAGCCCTATTTGGTTATCTAAGAAAGCATCTAGGAAGAATGTTGCGTGAGCTTGCTTATCAAAGGGAAAGTAAGATTTTGGAGGGACATTTAATGCCAGATCATGTGCATATGCTGATCAGTATCCCCCCGAAATATTCTATAAGTCGGGTAATCGGTTATATAAAAGGTAAGAGCGCTATTCATATTGCACGTGATCATTTAGGCAAGGGAAAAAATTATAGGGGCATGAGTTTTTGGGTAAGAGGATACTTTGTGTCAACAGTTGGTAGAGATGAAAAGCGATACGTGAGTATATCCAAAATCAGGAGAAAAAGATCAACGCATTGAGCAATTGCAATTGAGGTTACGTTAAACCGCTTTGAGCGGTTCACACTTTAACCTCCGGCTTTGCCGGAGGTGACTCATTTTTGCCGGCCGTATCTTGGAAGTTGTCTGTCAATTCAGAGAAACCTCTGGTACAACATAAAACGCATTTTGTGGTCTTTCTTGTATCTAGCCCATTTGGATGAGATCAGAGAGAAGCGGGTCAAGGTCTTTGGAACTTCTAAATTTTTCAGTAGCGTAAAATGAATCGGCGTTTTAGGGACTGATTTGTGTGGTTGGATTGTTTACGCATCCACGCTAATAATTCTTCTGCTTTGGATAGCATAGGGGCAGCTTCAAAGATGGTGTCTAACATGATTCCGTAAATGCGGCGGGCATGAGTTTCTAAATATTCACACCAAGTAAATGCTTTTTGGAGGGAGGACAAGGTTATGTCTGTAAAGCCTCATTATATAGCCGATGACCTTATCTGCCAGGATTTTAAAGTACAATCACCGAACGAGGCTTGGGTCAGTGATATAAGAGATAGCAGATAACTATATAGGATATTTAGGTCGATACGAAATTATTAATGATACGATTAATCATTATCCGGAAGTTAGTTCTTTTCCAAACTTTATCAAAGTTAAGCAAGCAAGAAAATATGAGCATAAAGATAATCGGTTAATACTAACATCTCCTTCCTGCCTTAATGAAGGAAAAGAAATATATTTTTGTGCAATATGGGAACGTACATAACCTCATGTATGAACCTGTCGGCTGAGTCAATGCTTTTTGAGAGGAGAATTGGTTGATAAAAGGAAAGATCGGCTGCAGTCATGTATACGGCCTGTTGGTGAGGTGTTTTTCCCTTTGGTCCTGATGGAAATCCGCCCCTGAGAGATCCCAATCAGTTTGTCGGCTTTTATAAACCATGAGGTTAAGCGGATTTTCGCAATGTGGCTTGACCGATACTCGCCATCAATTTTTCGGCTCTTCAGGATTTGCTGTTGCAGCTTATATTGCCTCCAACCCATGGGATTCCCTAAGGAAATGATATCCAGAGGTATCTAGAAATGCCCTCTGAAAAAAGTGATTTATATTACACTTCCATATTCGTATGATTCAAAAAGGACAAATTCTTGGTCAATCTGCTTGCCAATCTTCCTTCAACAATTTCGCTAACTTGATGGCGTAGCTATGTCCGGAGTTAGCCCGTTTCACTCAAAGTTACAACCTCTCCCCACAGATGCGAACCGGAGTCAAGGGCATAAGCATTATACCAAAATTAATCCAATATATTACAATTCCTTGCGTGATAATTTGATGTTAATTAACATATAATTTAATATTAATAGCAGGTATTAAATTTGTGAATCTAAGGTATATCGTCAATTGCATAGATTCTGAGGAAAGAATGGCAGGTTTCGAGAACCGTATTGCAGAATACGCAAAAGTATTTGCGAAAAGGAAGCGCAGAAAACCGTCATTTTCGTTCAAAAGACGATAATTGAGGGTAAGCCTTAGAAAATGTATTAACCATAAAAACAAGGAATACCTTAATGAAGGCCCTAAGAACGATGTTTACTCATAATCTAGTGTTGATTATTGGAATAATGGCTTTAAGCCTAAAACAGGCATGTGCTATGGAGAAGGGGGTTTTTTTGAACGAAAATCTGAACCCTCTAGAAAGGAAGTTAAAGGGTGTCATGAGAGGTCTCATTTGGGAGCGCTCTCCACAGCCGAATGGCGAAGACCTTAAAGCGGACGGTCCTATGGAAATAACATATGGTTACAGTGGTGGATTAAGTGAAAATATTCTCAAGAGTTATGCTGCTTTAATTTGTAGTGTTGCAGGTGCTGATGGATTAACCAAGGCTGAAGAAGTATATATTAACGGACAGCTTAAGCTTCTCTGTGCCGACAAACAAGGGGAGGGGATATCTCTAAGTGTAATAGATGGGCATCTCGCTGAATTGTATGAAATGTATAAAAAAGTGGAGGCAGGTGAGCTTAAGATTAATATTGAGGATAATATAAAGTCTGCTATTCAAAAACATGTAGAGAATTTGATGGTGGTTGGTAACCCTCCTGAAATTATCAGTGCTGCTGCTAGGTGCGCCTTATATGATGCTATCATGGCTTCAAGCGCAGACGGAGACTATTCTAATCTAGAACGGAAAGCAACTGAAAGTGCAGCAAAGGTGCTTGATATATCTAATAATGAGCTTGAATTACTACAGGAGGGTTGCGAGATAGAAACCTCATTAAATAGAGATCGAGAGATTATTACGAACCCGGACTTTGTAGAAAAGGTTGATGCTGTTTACGAAAAAGTTAATAAATACTATACAAAAAAATAAAAATAGTTTTTTTGAAACGTAAGTTATGAAAATATTGAGTTATTTTTAAACTTGCAGACTCCTTTTTGACTGTATAGTTAAAAAGGAGTCTGCTTATAATATAAGGATTAATCTACTAAAACAGGATCCTTTCTTAAAATGATTTCATCTTATTGCTTATCCCTTATTCCTCCTAACAACGCTGAAAACGAAAACAAGAAATCAAAAAGAAAAATAATCAACTAGTTGCGGGTTTTAAATGCCAATATCCTCAGTAAACGATTTTTATAGTTCAAAGTTTATTTTTGAGGATGAAAAAATGTTTGCACGGGTCATTTTCTCAAAAATTAGTAGATTTTAGGCATAATGGTGCATGCTCATTGAAGAAATTTAATATTAATTGAGTTTTTGAAAATCTAAAGAATTTAGCCGCTACAAAAATGCCTTCGGTTAATCATAGAGTAAGCAATATATTTTATTCCATAAGGGTGTGCGCTGATCCTTTCAAAGCGGAGCAAAAGACGCTTGAATTTGTTTTCCCAGGCAAAAACCCTCTCAGTCGTACGGAAGCGCTCTTTTAAGATTTCAGGGCTAAACATAGGCTTGCGTCCGCGCTTAGTCTTCTTTCTGTTTCTTTTGTTCGGGTTAATGTTAGGCTTCATTCCTACATTAAAAATCTTTTTACGGTTAGCTCTGCAATCATACACCCCATCAAGACTCATGATAGAACCACGAAGGTCAAAACCAACTAATTTTGCAATCTTTATCAAGGGTTTAATGGCCTCTCGTATAAGGGGTGATTCGTTTTGGTTACCGGGAGCAAATATCTTAGGGGAAACAATATTACAATTCCGGTCGCAAATAGCCACAACCTTATCCCCTTTTGTATGCTTGTGGCCATTATATCCTAAATTATCACCCTTTTTTAGCCGGGGTTGTAGAACCATCTCCATGAACGATACTTGTGTCTAATAAATTGTTTTGGAATAAACTATGAACTGTTCCAACAAAGATGCTTTTAAAGCATCCATCTTTTTGCCAACGTTGGAAAGTGCGGAAAATACGGGTATGATGAATTTCTGGTTGCCCAAAAATGTTTTTTTCAATAGGCAGCTCTTTCCACTGGCATCCCGTATGCATGATTTTCAAGATATAGTTGAAGATCCGATAAAATGGGATTTTTGAACGGGGGTCCTCTGGCTCCTGTCATTAAATGAGGCAAGACAAGTTCATTAAACTCATTTTCTTTTAACATGGTTGGAATGCTTTGATATTTCCTGTTTTTTATCATCCTTCCTCCATTAGGATTTGGGTTACTTCAGGCAACAACCATACTGACTATAGATAAAATATATTTTAGGTAAAAATTAAAACTGGCAATGAGTTGCTGGTAATTTACCCTCAATATACCTGCAAGGCTTTGAAAAACTTGGCAGATTACTATGGCATTCAACTGAGTATGGGGAAGGTAGCCAATGCTTTCGATAATGCCGTTGCTGAAAGCTTTTTCCATACTTTAAAAACTGAGCTTGTTTATTTTGAATCATACAAAAACCTTGAGGAGGCAAAAATGAATATATTCTAGTATGTTTATGGTTTTTATAACCAAACCCGAAGACATTCCACGCTTGGATACTTATCGCCAGCCCAGTTTGAGAAAAACTTTTGTGCATAACAAAAAGTTTCTCTTCTTAGTGTCCAATAAATGGTTGCAAGATCACTTCATCCCAACCGCTAATGGTTGGATCTATTGCACTATCATCTTGGATTTATTCTCAAGGATGGTCGTAGAGTTAGCAATTGAAGCAAGCATGACGGTCAAGCTTGTTGGGATTAAACCCCCTAGTGTTTCTTGCCTTGACGGATAAATTGAAAAATGCTTTAGTATTTTTTGAGTTAGGTGAATAAGGGGGGCGCAGCTTCTATATGTCTGAAATCCTTTCTTTATAATTGACTGGTTACTCCTTGCTTTTCAAGCCTTTCTCAAAAATTATATTGGTTAGCACCATATTAATTAATACGGATTCATCGTATTTTATTAGGTGTAGTTGCCGATAAATTAAAAATTTATTTATCAGAAAGGTAAGTATAATGGATAAAGCTTCACTGGTAGGGACTTGGAAACTATTAAATTTTGAACTAAGATCTAATGATGGGGAAGCTATATACCCTTTCGGAAAGGAGCCGATAGGTTATATTATTTATACTCTGAATGATTATATGAGTGTGGCAATTATGTCTGCTAATCGACCTGAATGGAGCACAAATGATTTTCTTGGTGCCCCAACTGATGAAAGATTAGAGATAGCAGATAACTTTATAGGATATTTAGGTCGATATGAAATTATTAACGATATGATTAATCATTATGTGGAGGTTAGCTCCTTTCCAAATTTTATCAAAGTTAAGCAAACAAGAAAATATGAACATAAAGATAATCAGCTAATACTAACATCTCCTCCCCACCATCGTGATGGGAAAGAGATGCATTACCATGTAATATGGGAACGTGCATAATCTCATGTATGGACCTGCCGACTGAGTCACTTGGCAAAAGCCAAAGGTCTTCTCTCTAAAACAGACAAGATCGATTCTATGGTTTTGGCAGAATATGGAGACCATCCCAAACCTGGGGGTGATGGCACAAATACCTAAATTTGCAAGTTTTAATCTCCTCGCAATAAACTGATAGATGCGCTTAAAAATCATCTAAGTTATTAATAGCCGATCCTTATTTTTCCTCACTTTGCAGATCACGCCGGATAAGCAGGGCCCATTACTGAGCCCAACTCTCCTAAGAACCCCGTGTGGGCATTTCTGTCCACGAGGCTCAAGCCTTTATAAGACCATTTCTTGATGATCCAGCTTTTCTGTCCTGTAGCTTTAACAAGTTTTCCCATAACAAACTCCATTTTGTGCGTTTAGGCTGACCACCTTTACGCTTTATTAATCGATTGCCAAGATACTCTTGGTAATTTGGATCATAGGGAGTGGCTTCAGCTCTTATTTTGATATGCCGCTGTATAGGAATCTTGCTTGCTTCCATCAACCTTAGGTAAGTTTGATTTCCATTCTTATCTTTAGTTTTCACGGAAAACACCCAGTTTCTCTGTTGGTATCGTAGAAAATATTTGTCTCTAATCCATCTTCTGCCTTTATTCGGATGTCGTCTTTTGGACCATCTCCATAGAGTGAAGAAGATATGAGCGTCTACATAGCTGAAGGTTTGCTTTGAACAAACATGACGATAGTAATTTCCCCAGCCTCTAATCTTTGAATTCAGACGTTGGACAATCTCTTCCGTCTTTGCTGTTGCGCGGCTCTCTATGATTTCTCGAATTTCAGTAAGAAATCGTTTAACATTGCTTTTGGCAGGTTTAATGATGCACTTACCTTTATACTTACGTATATTCATTCCTAGAAAATCAATTCCTTCATTGATATGAGTGATCTTCGTCTTCTCTTGTGAAAGAGATAAACCCCTTTCTTGCAAGAAGGCTTCTACAGCTGGTCTGACCTTTATTTCTAGCACTTCCCTTGTTGCGCCTGTAATGATAAAGTCGTCACAGTAGATACATATGTTAACTTTATCTTGTCTTCTAGCGACAGCCTTAACTACTGTTTCTAGGCCACTTAACGCAATGACTAAAAGTGCTGGCGAAATTGTCCCACCCTGAGGCGTACCGTTTTCCATAGAGTAAAATCGCCCTTTTTCTATGTAGCCAGCAGCAAGCCACTTCTTGAGCATTCGTTTATCCATGGGTACATTATCTTGTAACCATGTTCCTGATATACTATCGAAGCAGCTTTTTATGTCCCCCTCTAAGATGTACTCAGCAGCATCCTTTCGAGCCAGTGCATCAAAACACCGGGCAATCGCATCTGCGGTTGATCGTAGAGGTCTGAAACCGTAAGCATTTTTGTCTGCTATCATTTCTGCGATGGGTTCGAGTGAAAGCAGGTGAAGTGCCTGTTGGGCTCGACATTCCATCGTTGGAATTGATAATGGGCGAAACGTGCCTTTTGTTTTCTTAGGAATATAGATACGCCTTAGCGGTTGGGTTTTATACCCTTTGCGTTTGAGCGATCTTGCTGCTTGTATCTTTTGTCTGGATGTTTTCCAGACAACTCCATCGATACCTGGCGTTTTTGCTCCTCGATTTTGGACAATTCGTTTTACAGCTAATAACTTAGCGTAATACGAATGGGTAAGAAGTCTTTGCAAAGAGTGTACTTTGCCTTTCTTTCCTTCCCGATAAGCTTTCGCGATACGCATTTGTAGCCGATGTACATGAGCAATAACTGGTTGCCAATCAATGGTATTCCAGTCTTTATCATATGCTGAAGATGCACCAGCTTTTGGGGCTTCCATTACCGTCATTTGCTTTTCTTCATTCTATCGGTTCTGCCAATTCTCTCGCGATTAAAGACCAATGAGACGTCAGCTCACTTTCGTGCTTGGTAACTTTTAAACCAATATCTGCGCCATTACAGCGTAGCCTTCGCTTTTTTTCATCTCCCTTTCTTGCATAGTTGCCAGCTCGTCTCACGACTTGCCTCCCCAGAGCGTTGCCTGGGAGCTATACAAGGTTGCCACGTTCCCTTTTGTCAAAAGCATACTGGGTTAGGTGCTCACTGTAGACCGAGAGATGTATTAACCACGAATGGAGATTAGGGGCGCTCTCATTCTTATCTCTTTCCCTATTTTAGGTCAGGTGTATCAGCCGTTGCACCTGTTCCAAATTACGATCCTTACGTGAATTCACATTACATTCACCATACCAGTTACCTAGCGCTATCCCGAGTTCGGCTCTCAGGAGGATATTCCTCTCACGATTCCTATCTTGCATTAGTATGCTTCGCTACATTGTCAGGATAGCTCTCCTCCTCCTCCTAAGAAACACCTATATTAAATCCTTGTTTTTCTATCTTTTCTATCAAATCATATCCGAGGTGTTTTGCCAGTTTTTCCAATTTCCCCACTAAATTTGCTTTATATTTCTTTTCGTAGCATTCTATACCCTGCTCAACATAATCTTGGCCGTATTTAAGCAATCTATAAAATAAACATGCTATTTTTCTGGCAGTTGCCGTAATTGCCTTCGGTGCTCCTGCTTTGCTTTTTACTCGCCTCATGAATGCCCCAATTGCCGTTTGAGTTTTCCCTGCAGAGCAGGCTGCCAATCTAAATGCCTTAGATGCACTATTTTTTACCTTTCTGGTTTTACTCCCCAATATTTTTGCACCGCTAATTTTATTTGCAGGACTTAAACCCAACCATGACGTGAAATGCTTTTCTGTGGGCCATTTGCTCATGTTTGTGCCAATTTCTGCTGTAATAGCTTGCACTGTAAGCTCGTTCAGACCAGGAATAGCCGTAAAATCTACACCTATAAGCGCATATAAGCTTTCCCTAAGATTAAATTTAGGAATATTTGAAGATGATAACCTACGCTTCTTCTTTTTTAATGGTTCTTTATTTTCTTTTTTGTCAAGTTCCTGATAATAAACCTCAATTACTTTATCAAGGTCTTCTATCTGTTTTTGATAAAAATTGTATGATTCAAACTCTTGCTTCAATACAAAGAGATGCTCTTGCCGATAATCACCATTCAATGATTTGGCAATAACGTCTTCGCTGCTTTTGATCCCATTATTTCGTAATTTGGCTAATTTAATCGGGTCACGTTCACCTGTAAGAATCGCATTAATAATAGCTGTACCAGTAGCGCCAGTAATATTGCTGATTACGTTATGGAGCTGTATGTTCATCTCCGTTAAAGCTTTTTGCATACGCAAAACATGGCTTGACGCGCTTTCAATTAAACGTGCTCGATGACGTATATAGCTACGAAGAACACAAATCTGATCATCAGGCCGAAATGAAGCTCTCAACAATCCATAACTATGTAATTTTTGCAACCAACCACAATCTTCGACATCAGTTTTTTTGCGTCCAGGTGCACCTTTTACATGTTGAGCATTAATAAGATTAACTTCAAATCCTGCGCGTTCAAGTATTTGGTATACTGGAATCCAGTAAACACCTGTAGATTCCATAGCTACAGATTTAATTCCACATTTCTTTAACCATGTTGCCATCATATTTATGTCTTCAGTAAAGCTGCCAAATGATCTTATGCGTACACTATCTCTATCTTCTGGGACGCAAACGTAATGTATTTTTGAGCCAATATCTATACCTGCCGCATCAAGATTAATCATTTCCAACCCTTTTGCACTAGCGCTTTTTTTCTTGCTCATTGTAAAACCTCCGGTTATATGGGGCTTAGGCCATTGCCGGAGCTGCTATAGTTGGGGTGGTTTGAAATGTATAATCTCCTAAACGAGGTATCTTACGATCCATCAATATAAAAACCACAAGCCCCAAGACCAGACTTTATTACGGGTACAAGACGCCATTGAGCGGACGGTCATAACTCTCAAAGTAGCTCCGACATCCACACAATAGCAGGGCTGATTCTGTTTCTTACATATAAAACAAGATCCGCCAGGAGATTGTGTGCGACTTTATTCATGTCCTTAGGTTCACCTGGTGGTACAGGTGGTCCTCTCCTTTATTCAACGGAGGACAACTCTCGACAAAGACCTCGTGTCGCAGCCCCAAGTTTTAGATGGTCTCTCTAAAGGGGGCCACTTTAGAATCTTCGTTAATGCGTAATCAAGTAAGTTCACAGATATCTGTTAAAATAACTTTCTTAATGAGATACAATAGCTTGCGCGCATTCTAATGCGGATATAATAGCACCCTGGATCCATCCTTGAAAAGTTGAGCAATGTTCACCGGCGAAAAAAATTCGACCCTCGGGCTGAATAGTACTCTTATATAATTGAAAAAGAAAATTAGATTTTGGATTTATTTCTGTTGCTTGAGGCCCTTTAGCTTTACCAAAAACAGAGTCATAATCGGACCACATAAAACTAAACCCGCCTTTGGACCATTTATATTTATCCCAGGCAATACTAGTGCTATCAAGTATCATACCGCTTTCATATATTTCTTTGTGGAACAAACCAAGAGTTTTCTGTGCCAGCGCAATTCTTTTGTCATGGGTTAAGTTAGACAAGTGGCTTGCGTTGTTACCCGCTGTATAGTTTAGGAGTACTCCTGGTCCATCAGGCGTTGAAGGATAATATATTTTCCTTACAATCCCATCAGTGATAGATACTCCCCCTCGTATATTATAATTGCTCTCCCAAAATCTACGCTTACAAAGCAGTAAAATCTTACAAGCATTTATATATTTTAATTGATGAATTGCTTCTAGTTTTTTTGAGCTAAAGTTTTTTAAACTCATATTGCGCATAGATGAAAAGGGTAGGGTGCAGATAAGATAGTCACAACTCAGGGTTTCATACTTATCTCCCTGAAGGATAGTTATTTCTGCTTTATTATTTAAATTACTGATTTGGCATACTTCAGTATTATATAAAATATGGGAGCTTAATTGGTCTGCTATCTTTAAAGGTAATTGGTCCATCCCTCTTTCTATATAAAAAAATTTGTTGCTAAGTGTTTTGATAAGAGTCTTTAGGATTGAATTAATTGATGGATTCTTGCGCCCTAGTGTTTGTGCAAATTCTTCCATTACTTTTATAAAAACAGGGTAATCTTTTTTCTGTAAAAGATCAATATCCTGTGTATCAATAGCGTTAATCAATTTAGCTATTTCTTCTGGTACAAAAGTACTTATAATTCCTTTTAAAATATGGATTCTTTGATTGTTTATAAAGTTAGGGTCTAAAAAATCTTTAATTGTCAAAGCATTTTGCTTTATGCTTAAAAAGCTATTTTCATTCTCGAGCACATCAATAAAAGGCTTCATTTTTTCATTCAATTGAAATTCATGGATATAGTGAAGAGTATACTCATGGGACAAAGGAAAACGCATTGCTCCTAATTCACCATAAGGTGCATCTTTTGCATTACCAAACCTATATGTAAATATGCGCCCACCTACCCGATGACTAGCCTCGAGCAGAGTAACCTTGTGTCCTAATTTTTTTAATTCATATCCTGCTATTAACCCAGCTATTCCAGCACCAATAATATAAATGTGCTTTTTTATGCCTTTATCTTTTTCTTTCAATATTCTTAGCTGGTTTTGTACTTTAGGATACATAATTTTATGATGATTAATTTAAATATTTATAGATTCAAAATTTTTTAGGTTTTCATAGTAAGGATTAGCTTACTAAGTAGTTTATTTTTGTCTATGATAAACAGTTTCTTTCTTAACTTACCCTATAACTTTTTGTAGCACTCTACCATTTTTAATAGTTTTTTTACCAATTTTAATGATATCTACAATATAATAAAATAAATGGCTAAGTCACTATATATTAGTGGAGAAATTCAATATCTCAACTTTCATCCATATTTAGAGCTTAAATTCATGGCTACGTATTATTCCCCCTGGTCACTTATTCCTGTTTTATGCTTTCTATCAGCTTTAAGTATTTTTTCGATTCATTTTTATCTTCCTTCCTTACCTACAATTGGGAAAGTGTTGAATGTTCCTGAAGAATCTGTTCGGTTAACTCTTTCAATGTTTTTTTTGGGAGCTTCTATTGGGAACTTCTTTCTAGGGCCTGTTTCAGATAGGATGGGACGCCTTATAGTTGCAAAAGGAGGAATTTTACTTTTCATCTTTGCTAGTTTTTTATGTGCTCACTCTCAAACTCTCTTGGCTCTCCAAATAGGATTATTTTTTCAAGGGTTTGCTTGCAGTGCAGGATCTTTGATTGCAAGGTCTGTTGGGCGAGATCTTTACGAAGGTCCTTACCTCACCTATTTTTCTGCTACCATTATGATGATTGTTTCCCTTTCTCCAGGTATCGCTCCCACTTTAGGGGGAGTTATAGAATGTTATTTTGGCTGGCAAAAAAAGTTTTACTTTCTCATGCTTTTTGGAGTTGCAATTGCATTGTTGATTTGGTTGCGGCTCCCAGAAACATTAGAGACCAGCAAAAGGCAAGCGCAAAAATTTGCTTTTTTTAAAAATTATTCATCCTTTTTTCAAAATTCTTATTGTCGAGTATTATGCTTTATCATTGGAATGCAAATGAGTGCTATATTTTGTTATGTTACGCTTTCTCCCTCCTTGTTCATTTCATTTTTCGCATGGTCTCCTCAAGAATATGGGTATGTAGGAATTTCAGGTGCTTTAGGTAATCTAATAGGCTTTGGCTTTGCCCGCCATATGTCAAGTCGTTTACATTTTCATCATGGCATTTTAATTGGAACTCTATCATGCTTTTTTTAAGTTGTATTTATGTATATTTTTGTCTCGCCTTTCAAGAAAATCCGTATTTAATAATTTTCTATAATTTTTTGTTTTATAGTGCTTCTGCTTTAGCTCTTGCAAATGCATCAGCTGCTGCTTTGAATGCTTTTCCTCTCATGGCCGGAACATCTTCTGCTATTATAGGCATGGTACAAATTGGCTCGGGTCTCCTTGGAAGTTCTTTAGCAAGTGTATTACCTACTTCTCCATTAATATTAGGAACAGTTTTAGGGGCTCTAAGCTTACTAAGCGTACTTGCTGGTATTCTTGTAAGAGGAAAAGAGCCAAACTTGTAAAATTTTGGTAAAATTTATTAATTCTTTTATTTTCTTATACTTTTTTTGTTTAATTAATCAATCTGTAGTTGACGCAATTTTTTTCGATCGGTATAACTATTTATGGTAGCAGAAATTACTACCATAGTCAAACTATAAAAAAAGAAAAAGGAGGATCTTATGATTCGTCAAACAAATAGCCGCCTTTACGCTAAAACCTTACAGTATGGTGATTAATTGGTAGTAGAAATTACTACCATAATTAAACCATAAAAAAAGAAAAAGGAGGATCTTATGATTCGTCAAACAAATAGCCGTCTTTACGGTAAAACCTTAGGTTACTAAGGTTTAAGTTGTTCGTGGTGAAGCAATACTTCACCACGAATTTATCATGTTCTAAACTGGTTATATGTTTAAAAGAAAAAACCATGCAACAAATTCAAATAAATCCTCATTTGTACAAACAGTTTGGCGAAAATAAAGGCTGTCATTTTAGGCTTCTTACAAATAGCCAACTCAAAGATTCTTTCACCATAAATAAAGGTGATTACGAAAGTGCAGAATTAAGTCTCTTTGATACTGCAAAAGACTTTAAGCAAATTGTTCTATCTTTGCCAAGGCCTATTCATATTCTTATTATTTCTCCTTATTGTATGACTGAATTTCCTCGTGATGAGGAAATGGGAGAGGATTACAAGTTAATGACTTTGCCGTGTAGTTCCAGCGAGATAGATCTAGAAAGCATAAGATATTATTTAGAAGTGATGGAACGCACAGATTTGGATGCTCAAAAGGAATGGTCTAATAATTTTTTTGCAGTTGCAGAGAAGAGCAAGCATCTAAAGTTTGTTGATACTGAAACAAAAACAGAAGCGACATTTTATCATATGTCCGATGAGTACGAATGGTTTGAGCAGTTAGGCATGATCCCATGGGGAGGGCAGCAATTTGTTCCTTCTGGTGAGATAAGTGTCTTCTCACTTTTTCATAACCCTCCTGGCGCTGTTAAAAACATAAATATTACTGGCGAAATCACTTTTTCAGGGTATTCTATTGTAAACTCTGGAAACCCCTCTTTCCTCGAACAAGACAGAGAACGGATCTACAATAAACTTTCTTCGCTAATGAAAGGAAAAATAATTTTTGAGATTCAAGAGGGCCGCTTAAACCCAAAAGCAGTTCATTGTGACAAAGAAGCTCAAGAAGCTTATGATATTTTACAAAGTTTATTTGAAGTAGATTCCCGGTACAATCTTTTATGGGAAATTGGCTTTGGAGCAAATACAAATATGGAAGCTTTGCAAGCGAATAGAACACCAAATGAAGTTTACGGTCATCGTAATGGCTGCATACATTGGGGCTTAGGACTTACTCCTCGAACTCAGTATCATCTTGATATAATTTGTCCTAATACTATTGTAATGGATGATCAAGGCACTATTATTACTGGTG
Organism: Candidatus Paracaedibacter symbiosus; assembly: GCF_000757605.1. Taxonomy (GTDB): domain Bacteria; phylum Pseudomonadota; class Alphaproteobacteria; order Paracaedibacterales; family Paracaedibacteraceae; genus Paracaedibacter_A; species Paracaedibacter_A symbiosus. The sequence continues at coordinate 1,276,683 of NZ_JQAK01000001.1, forward strand.
GAGATAAAAAAAAACTCTAAAGCGAACTGCCGCTAAAGGTTGCCCTTGCATTACTTAAAACTTTAACCGCACAGCGTAAATCTCGGGGGCTTGCCCCCGTGATGGATAGCGTCTAAAAGTGGGCAAAGCCCACATTAAGACATTGTCCCTCTATGAAGTTGCAAAGAAATAACCATCATGTTTTTCGAATTATGTATCATTTTGTTTGGGTCCCAAAATACCGACGTAAAGTATTTGAGGAACCATATCGTAGTACTCTAAAAAATATTATTGAGAAAATTGGTTATGATTATAATATTGAAATTGTTGAAATTGAAGTTCCAATTGGCCATATTCACATGGTTGTGAGGTTAGAACCTAATGTTTCCCCCTCTGATATTATGCAAATCATTAAAAGTATTTCAGCAAAACAATTTTTTAGACTTCATCCAGAAATTAAAAAACGATATTTTTGGGGCGGTAAATTATGGACACAGAGTTATTTTGTAGAAACTATAGTTAATTGAGTTAATATATTTACACAGAAAAAGCGGAATTGATAGTGTCTGCAAGAGATAAGAAAGTTTTGAGGAAACCTCTGATCTTAGCTTTGAGATTGGCCCAGAAAGTTTCGATAGGGTTAAGATCTGGTGAATAAGGCGGCAAAAAGAGTAATATGCAGCTAGCATTTTCAATGAGAGTCTTTGTTTTTTCAGATTTATGGAAGGTAGCATTCTCTAGGATAACAATTTGCCCTGGTTTCAAAACCGGGATCAAACAGGTTTCGAGCCAAAAGTTAAAAAGATCTGTATGGCAAGTACCTTGAAAACAAAAGGGAGCCAAGATTTCTGAACCACATTTGGCAGCAACAAAACTCTCACGAGCATACCGTTTTCCTGAGATTTCGCCAAAAACTTTAGTGCCTCTTGGAGCATACCCGAAAGATTGGTATACATAAGAATCGATACCGCTTTCATCAACATAAACCAAGTTTTCTTTACTGAAGGAGGCTATCTGCTCCAAAAATGTTGAACGCTTAGCATCAGCCCGTTCTTTGTAGAATGTTGTCTTTTTTTTCGTGTTATTTTAGGCGCTTTAAAGCACGCCAAATTCCAGAAGGGCTTATTTGAAAATGCATCGCGTAATCTTCAAGCATTCTATCCGGGCGGGCTTCAACATAAGCCAAAAGAGCCTCGGGATTAAGTTTTCTCCATGTTCGAGGCTTCAAATCTGGCCTTTTTAAACTCCCAGTTTCTTGTTTTAGAGATAACCAACTATCGATGGTTGGCCGATAATTCAAGTTTTGAGTTAAAATTAATTTTATATGAGACGCTTCATGAAATAAAATGAGTTATTCACCTCAAACGCTATAGCTTAATTTATGTATAAGCTAAATAGCTAATCTGAATGTACGGTGTAAGAGTTGAGCGCCTTTTCTTCCCTGAATCGTTCTCAAAAAGAAGCAATTGGCTTACTGCAAGTAGGAACTTTTCTCGAATACTTTGATCTTATGCTTTATGTGCATATGGCTGTTCTCCTTAACGAGCTTTTCTTTCCAAAAACAGATCCCCATACTACAGCTCTCCTTTCAGCTTTTGCTTTTTGCTCAACCTTTGTTTTAAGACCATTTGGGGCTCTGATTTTTGGGTGGATTGGAGATAATATTGGCAGAAAGACTACTGTTATTATCACTACCCTGTTTATGTCTGTTTCTTGCATGGTTATGGCCAACCTTCCCATCTATGCGCAAATTGGTATCACGGCAACTTGGACTGTAACTTTATGCCGTATCATTCAAGGGTTATCTTCAATGGGAGAAATTATGGGAGCGCAGATCTATGTCACAGAGATTACAAAACCTCCTGCTCAATACATTGCTGTCTCCTTTGTCAGTATTGCCTCAGCTTTTGGATCTATGGCTGCTTTAGGTATTGCTTCTTTGGTTACCCATTTTCAGTTTAATTGGCGCCTTGCGTTTTGGATGGGGGCTGCCATTGCTGTTATCGGTTCTGTTGCGCGGATAAGACTCAGAGAAACCCCCGAATTTATTAAAATGAAAATAAGAAAAATAAAAAAGCAACAAGAAAACACCTGGGATAAAAACTTAGAAGATACATGGGGGAAGTGGAGAACGTCTGCTGCCTATTTCTTTGTTTTTTGTGGATGGCCATTAACTTTTTATATCAGTTATATGTATTTTAACCCCACGTTGAAAGAGCTTTGTCATTATACATCGGAAGATATGATTTTTCATAACTTCCTATTATCGATTACTTTATGTGTCTCAAGTATTTCGTGGACTTGTTTAGCTACTAAAATGCATCCCATAAAAATTACAAAGTTAAAGGGGAGAATCGGATTTGTCTCAGCACTGGTACTGCCGTTCCTTATCTCGGTTGCCAATACTCCTTTATCAATCTTTGCCATTCAGGTTCTTTTGCTAAATTTTACTTTAGGAGAAACACCCTCTTTTGCGATTTTTATTAAACATTTTCCCACCCTCAAACGTTTTACTCTCACGAGTTTTCTTTATGCATTAACGCGGGCTATGATGTATATTGTCACCTCTTTTGGGTTAGTCTACTTGACTGGATCTCTGGGACATTGGGGAATCTGGGTTGTTATGATTCCTGTGACTACGGGTTTTTTATGGGGAATTCATCATTTTGAAAAGCTGGAAAATCTGAATAAAACTTTGAACATGAAGCACTCGACCTTAAAGACTGCGTGAGAGTTTCACTTTCATGACTTCTCACACAGCCCCTAAGGATTTATTCCCTGATCAAGAAATCAATAATAGATAAAAAGTCTTTCATCAGGTTTATTAAAAGTAATATCCCTCCTTGAAATCTCACTATTTCTAAAGAGTTCTCTGATTTTGTAGCTGCTGTTGTTGAATAGATCGCTGTTCAATAAATTGGAGGCGTTGTTGCTCTTGCTTAGCTTCAATGCTTATTTTTTCAACAAAGGGTGAAGCGGAAAAAGAAGAATCTTTAAGTGGATCCTTGATCATTTCTTTGATAAGAAGTGTTTTAGCAGCTGCAATAATATTTTCACTTTTTGGATCGGTTTCTTCCCCTTTAACACCAGCTAATGAAGTAACACCTTTTATGAATGATGGTTGATTTGAGTCAATCTGGGACGCTTGTTTGTGGATGAATTCTTTTATCTGACCATGATAATTGGGTAGCAGGTTGACTAAACGAATGGCTTCTTGCCCCAGGATAGAAGTAAAAGTAGAATCCATCGTGGGATTGGGAAGCGAAATATTAAAAGCAGCTTTAGCGGCAGCATTATTCCAGTTCTCACGGAAAGCGCTTGCAGCTTCGATGCTCTGATGTCAATGGTCGCATTGAACGCACCATTTTTATCCTTACCTGGATTAGCTCCAGTGATATGCAACGCCGCGCACAAATGGGCCTCAATAAAGGAGAAGCACATCATGCGTTGAAACGTGCTCTGAACTTCAATCGCAGAGGTGAAATCTCTGATCATACATCAGAAAACCAGCATCTGCGTATGATGTATCTAAACTTGTTAGCAGCAATAATTATCTACTGGAATACCAAACACCTAGGCAGCATTATTCATGATATGAAACAGCAGGGAATAATCACACTACCAGAACAGCTGGCACATCTCTCACCTCTCGGATGGGAGCACATCATCCTCACAGGGTTTTATAAATGGTGAAAACAACTTAAACCCTAATTCCTGCACTTTCCCGCAAACTACCCCTAAACAATTGAAAGGACGTAAAACAGCAGCATCAAAACTCCTCATTAAAATTGCTGAGAAGCAACCGGGGATGTTTGTTCACTGGGGAATATCCATGATGAGAGATTTTGCTTGACTACTGGTTGCTAGTTTTTTAGAAGAGGAAAAAGTTGAAAAGGTAAGTATAATCAATGTATTAAAAGCTCTGTAGTTTTTTGTAATTCCTTTGTAATTCCAGAGTAATAAAATGAAGATTGATCGGCGTTCGTCCAAAAAACCTAGGATTCCTGTGCAATTGACGCAAAATGAGTTTGATGAATTTATCTGCAATGCTCTTCCAAAACGCAAAAGAGGTCCAGAAGGTAAGGTCCCCAGATTGAAGATTTTTAACTATATTCTCAAGTTAGTTTACACCGGGTGCCAATGGAAAGAGTTGCCAATTGATAAAGACGAGACTGGTAAGTCGGAAATCTCCCCCAGTCGCGTGTTTAGAATTTTTAAAAAGTGGCTGAATTCTGGCGTTTTTGAAAAGATCTTTGGTCATTCAGTCCAACTCCTTTTTGAAGAGGGACGTTTAGATATCAGCATTATCCACGGAGATGGAACAACAACAGCTGCGAAAAAAGGAGGCGACAAGATTGGTAGCAATGGTCATAAGAAAATGACTGGTGAGAAAGTTGTGTGCTTTGTTGACAGATTGTGTAATGTTCTTAGTCCTTTCACAACAGCGCCTGGCAATGCCAGTGAAATGACACTAATGCCAAAGGCCTTGCAAGACTTGAAATCCTTTGTGAAAAAGATCGGGATGTCGCTGAAAGGTACTATCGCCAGCTTTGATTCTGGATATGATAGCAAAGCTAACCGAAAAAAGATCTTCAACTCTGGAATGATTCCCAACATCAAAGAAAATACAAGGAACCGAAAGAAAATCAAGCGCGGACGCAAAAGGCTCTACAACGAAGAAATCTTTGAAGAACGGTTCAAAACTGTCGAACGAGTTTTTGCCTGGGAAGACAAGTTCAAGCGCCTATTGATTCGTTTTGAAAGGATTAGCTTTCATCATTTCGGGATGAAGCTCTTAGCCTACACGATGATTAATCTGCGGTATTACTGTCGCTAAATCCTTGGGCTTTATTCAATTTATCCAGAATATTAAGATTACTGGATCGCTTGTTTTTGTCCAAATTTCCCCAAATTTATCAAATTTGCACCTCAAAAGAGAGACAGACACGCAAAATTTATGCAGCCATGAAAGATTGACTAAAATTACCACACCCTTGCTTCTTTGAAATCCAAGAAACTAGCAACCAGTAGTCAAGTAATCGAGGGCAGGAAGGATACAAGCAGCTTCTTCAACGCCTTGTTCAGCCGCCTCCCGGAGCCAGTAGATAGCTTTGGAGAAATTTAATCCCTCTACATACATATATCCAAGTTTACATTGAGCATCTGCATGTCCTTGCTTAGCTGCTCTCTCGTACCATAACGCGGCTAGGACGTCATCTTTGGCAATACCGTCACAACCATTTTCATAAATCATCCCAAGATAAAATTGGGCATCTGCATGTCCTTGCTCAGCGGCTTTCTTAAACCAGTTCACAGCCAGAGTGTCATCTTTCTCAACGCCACAACCATTTTTATACATCACCCCAAGATTATATTGAGCCACTTTATGTCCTTTTCCAGCCGCTTTCTTGTACCAGAACGCGGCTAGAGTGTCATCTTTTGGTACACCCCGGCCACTCGTATACATTACGCCAAGGTTGTATTGAGCCACTTTATGTCCTTGCTCAGCTGCTTTCTCGTACCAGAGCTTAGCCAGGGTACCGTTTTTCTCAATACCGTCACACCCTTTTTCGTACATTACCCCAAGATTATATTGGGCCCCTACAAAACCTTGATCTCGCCGAGCAGCCTCGATGTACCAGTACATAGCTCGATTTACATCTTTCTCAATGCCACAACCCTTTTGATACATATATCCAAGGTTACATTGAGCCACTTTATGTCCTTGCTTAGCTGCTTCCTCGTACCAGAACACCGCTTGGCGCTCATCCTTAGCAACACCTTTTCCCTCTACATACCTCAAGCCAAGGTTATATTGAGCCTCTGCAACCTTTTGCTTAGCGGCTTTTTCAAGCCAGCGTACAGCTAGAGTATCATTTTTAGGAACACCCTTGGCCTCCACATACATCATTGCAAGGCAATACTGGGCATTTGCAACGCCTTGCTTAGCGGCTTTCTTAAACCAGTGCGCGGCTTGGATGTAATTTTCAGGAGCATTAATGCCCATAAAATATTTTACACCAAGGTAGAACTGTTCCGTTGCATCCTCCACTTCAGGGGCATGGTGGGAGTCATAGGCAGTTTGAATATCATCTAGAGTAATCCCGTTGTCTTTTAAATACCTCATTATTAAGTTATGTTGAGCCTCTGTATTTTTACCCTTTGCCGCCCCATTCCTTGCTGCAGCGGTGCTATAATTCTTTAACCTATTTCTTCTTAAACCATTTTCAATTTTTTCTACAGTCTTAGTCGGAATAGTTTTGACTCTCGTAAAAAGTAGTTCTGTTAATGATGTATTCTTTTGTTTACCTTTGTCATACTTAAGCAAAGCACCAAAGCTATTAAGGCCTTCTGCCGTGGTCTGGGTGCCCAATATTTGCAGTTTTTTAAGGGACTTGTTATCTTCTAATGCTTTTGCAATGGCTTTGCTTCCCTCATCTTTAATTGGATTTGAGTTTAAAGTAAGCTCAGCCAGTGAGGTATTTGACTTTAACCCTTCTGCAATCTGGGCGGCATCTTGAGGGCCAAGACCTAACTTCTTTAGAGAAAGCACTTCAAGGGTATTACTAGTTAGAAGGGGTTTTAGTATATCTCCTAACCCATTAAGATTATAATTGCGTATAGAGAACATAATAGCCTGAGCTTGAGAGACATGCTCTATAATCAATGAGAACCTACGAATCATGCTGTCGTCTCGCATCTTTTTCTGATTTCCTATGCACATACCCTTACCAGGGCATATGTCAGCAGCTTTAAAGGTATGCAGCTGATGAAGAATATGGGAAACAGCACTGGGAAGCACTTCCCCTAGCTGCTTACCGTAACCTACAAAGGTTAATACTGAGCTTTCTCCTTTTCTTTTAAGAATCTGTGCTAGCTCACAATTTAATCTATTAGAATAGGCTGGGATAATATGGTTCTCTAGTAACTCTTCACGGTGTGATTGAAGGTTTATCCCCTTTTTAAGAGTTTTGAAATGTCCAAACTTATCCTTGCTCAGCCCATATTTACTTTTATACTTAGCTTTATATCCTTTATTAAAGGATGGTACCTTAACTGCCAGGGCGTAGGAGACATACGCTTGGTCAAGGTATCCTAAGAAGGACACTTCTTCTTCTGCTAAAATATCTTTTTGGTTTGTTTCTATCTTAACTTTCCCTTGGGCGTGCAGATCAAGAACAGAAGTAGGGTTCAGCGCGTAAAAATCTTGCTTTTTTAATAAAGCAATATAGACCTTGCCAAGACACTTATTTTGAGGGATTCCTTCATCGTCATAATCAGGCCTGAGATATTCTCCTCCTACCATGTATTTAAGGCCCACAGCGTATCTAAGGGCATGCTGTGGCCCCTGAGAGAAAGACACAAAACAGTTTCTAAGGATACCTTCCTTATTTAAGCTGCCAAGCTTATACTCCGGATCTTCTGCTTCTTTGAAAAAAATTTCTTTGTAGGCTTCAAATGCCTCTATCTCTCGTTGGGTAATGTTGTTAGAGGCACCTTTTTCATAGCGGTACTTATCATCACCGAGTAGGGTATGAAATCTAAAATGATTATTAGTGTACCTTTCATGAAAGGTATAATAGTGATCAGGATGCTGCTCCTTAAACTTTTTAAGTGTAGTATGAACTAATTGCCCACTTCTTAATAAAGGGCCTTGTTCCTCAAGGCTTGTTAGATAATTAGCACCTATAAGAGCCCCTGCTGTAGAAGAAAATAGGGAATGACTATTCTGCTCATCCTTAGAGCTTTCTATAGCTCTGGTTATATCTGTTGGCTCAAAAATACCTTTAAAGAAATGGATGCCCCGATACAGTGCAATATATTGAGTCTGATTTGATTCTTCAGTATCTGAAGCCCATCCAGGTAACCCGGAAAAGAATAAAAGGACAGCAAGCGTAGTATGGAGGTAAGTCATTATTTCATCCTAATAATTAGTAGTTATTATTTTTTGTAGTATCCCCCATCTAAAAGGCATACAGCTTAATAGCTATTATTATATTTTTATCATTTTTTGTTTTAATTAGCCTGTTTACAGTAAGCCCTTTTTTCATTCTCAAGAACAAAAGTCTTTGCTGGTTTAATTAATTAACAAATGTACCCATCTTTATCAATTGGCTTCTAAACTACCCTAGCAGTTTTTGGCACAACTGCTTTATAGATTAATTAAGTGATTTTCACTCTAAAAAGGGTGAGCAGATAAAATGAGAAAAATTTCCTAACCAACTCATTGCTAGTGTGCGCCACGAGGCGCTTGTTTGCTAGTGGCTGCAAGAGCCACCGTGAAAGTGTCGACCCAACACATCACGTACCGAATCTTGGGTGTATGGTAGTAATGACATGGACTAAGCGTAGAAAGGGATGCGATAGGCCGTAAGCGAAAGCTGAAGTGATAAGCCCCGTTAATTGAGAAATTTTAGGATTGTCGATGGTGTACTAGCTCCAGAAGACAATATCAACTACCGCTTTGGAATGGTCCCTTGACGATCCCCAATTTTTTGTATGGGTGTCCTTGTAGGTCGGAGGGGTGCATTCTGTTAATGAGAGTTTTGAGGTAGGAATGTCAACGAGAGCATTCCAATAAGTTCTTCTTTATTCATCATTATTTCCTTTGTTAAAGTTAATTGTATGTTGAGTCTATTAATCGGGGCACGCGGTTATCATATACGCACCTTGCGCATGCTTTTGAAGAGCGAAAATCGAGCATCAGCCTTGCAGAGTTTTATGATGAGGAGATCACTACCTTTACTCCTCAAGGGGCTAAAGCTTTATTGTATAGTACAGGGTATTTAGAAGAGGAGCAGATTGAAGATAATCTCCCAGATAAAATTAAGCTTTGGAATGATTTAGCACAAAAAGGCAACCAAGATGCATTGAGAGATTTAATCAAAGTTGCTGAACAAGGAGATGCAGCTGCGCAATTCGAGCTTGGACGGATGTATGCGAATGGCCGGGGTGTTACAAAAGACGATGCGGAAGCCGTGAAGTGGTATCGTCTGGCCGCTGACCAGGGAAATGCTAATGCTCAACATAACCTGGGAGTTCGTTATAAAAATGGCTGGAGTGTTACAAAAGACGAGAAACAAGCCGTTGAATGGTATCGTAAAGCCGCTGACCAGGGGCATAGTGGGGCTCAATTTAGCCTGGGAATTTGTTATAAAAATGGCCAAGGCGTTACGAAGGACTATACGGAAGCGGTGAAGTGGTACCGCAAAGCCGCCGACCAGGGACATGCTGGGGCTCAATTTAGCCTGGGAATTTGTTATAAAAATGGCCAAGGCGTTACGAAGGACTATACGGAAGCCGTAAAGTGGTACCGCAAAGCCGCTGACCAGGGACTTGTTGCGGCTCAATTTAACCTGAGATGGGGCACCGTCAACTTAACTAATAGAGGGTAGATTGAGTATGGGAACTGTCAAATTTAGACAGAAAGAAGCTGTAGAGCCGCCTCCAGCCAAATGGCCTTGGCGGCAGAGAAAGAAAGTCGTTGATCTGGTGCTTTCTTTTCACTTGTCCATTGTCGTCGCTGCATTTTCGTCTTCCTTTTGTTTAAATCAACAAAAAGTCTCCTTTATTTCAACCTTTTTCCAAACTGGGGGCAGTATAGCTTGTCTAAGATGGGAAATAAAGCTCTACGCAAACTTTTATTCTTTCCAGCAATGAACTTGATGAAGAAGTCTTCGCCGATGAAATCTTTTACGCAAAATCTCCAGAAAAAAGGAAAAAAAGGAAAGGTTATTATTGGAGCACTGATGAGAAAACTTCTGCGTATCATCTTTGGAGTATTGAAAAAACAAACTGCCTTTCGGGCTGTTTAGAATCTAAAATATTTTAAAATCAGCCTTGACGCGCATCGCAGTATCTTTTTTTAGGGGGGGGGATTACCCTCGCAATATCATCCCCCTTTAAAGGCGCAAGGTATCTTTCAATGACCTGGTTTTTACAAAAACATTATTTTAAAAAATTTATTATCACTCGACATATGTGAGCTGGACCCACCGCGTAAAGGCCAGTAATTTTTAGATCTGCTGTTTTCCTTGCTGCTGTAGCTGCAATTTGCTCCTTATAGCTGGGGCCTAAATGCATTGTATCTAGAAAGCTGGCTACCCGTAGATCGGGGGTATCATAGGTACTTAAGTATCGATGTGCTTCACAAATTTGCTGGTTTGTAGCCGTGGCAACAACATCAAATGTTGGACTAAAACTAGTAGCTAATTCATCCACCTCTTGATAAACAGAACCAATCCCAATGGCCATATGAGCTAGAGCATTAAGCTGTTTGCCAGCTTCAAGTTCTTTATCGACAACAGCTATACATCCAATAGCTTCATCGGCAGTATTTTCTAAAAATTCATCAAAATGGCTAGGTGCCAAATTTGTAGGTCTATAAACGGAAAATTTCTTTGTACTAGCTCTCAAATTTTCAAATGGGCCAAAAGCAGCTGCAACAGTAGGAGTTTTATTTTTTTCCTCATCTAGAGCTAGAGAAATAATATCTACTCCTTCTACTTTAGTATTGCTAAATGCTTCTAAAGAACTAGGTTTTGATTTCATAATGATACAAGGAAAAGCAGAAATATATTTATATGAGTTACCATCCTTATCAATGTAAGGTAACTGAGCAAGATTATGGCTGCCGACTCTGAATCCAATATCTCTTGCTACTTTGTTAATATGACTGACTTGTTGGCTGAATTCTAATTTATCATTCACGATAACATAGGAGCGGTTTTGTGGTAGGAATATATCTTCTTCCATATCAGCTGACTCCGCTGGAGTAAAAAATAAACTGTAGCCCATCCAAATTAAATTTAATACTATAATTTTTTTACTATATTTAACATTTTTTTCTCCATTATTAAAATGTTTGTAATTTGCATTAAAAGGTTTATTTACATATTCTATGTATAAACAACATCGTTTGTAGGATTCATTTTATCTTCCGCAGTATGAGAGTACATGTAATTCTCTTTAATTCGAGAAAGAATATAGAGAGAAGTTAAAGTTAGAAATGGCAAAATAAGCAATGCATAAGTAAAGTTACTTGCTGTATAAATTCTAACGCCATCAACTACAGTCCCATCCCACAAACAATCAAGAATAAAACCTATAAATGGCTGTAAAAAAGCCCCTCCAGCCATATTCATAGCATTCCCAAAGCTCATTGCTGTGCCTGCATTATAATCAGCATGCAGGTTTTTAATAATACTCATAAAGGGTAAGAACCCACTTGATGCAAAACCAAGGAAAAACCATAAAATTGCTAACGATAGAGGTGCCCATGTTTGAATAAATATGAGCATCAATATAACAACTAAAGTTAATATGCTTCCATAGTGCATAGTAGTTTTACATTTACCAAAATAGTTAGTAAGCATGCCAGATAAAGGACTTCCAACAACCCAACCAAGAAATAAGAAAGAGATAATTTGTGTAGCTTGTGTACGATCAAATCCGTAGTAGGCGCACATCCATGATACTCCCCATAAAGATCCTAAAGCTGTGGTTGGAGCAAACATTAACCCACCGTAAATAGAAGTAAACCAAGTTTGTTTGCATGATAATACTTCTTTTAAACTATGAAAGAACGGTGCTTTATTTTTTATAATATTGTGGGGGATAGGTGCATCACGGACTGTAACATAGACTATTATAGAGATAATAATTCCTACTACAGCAAATAGCTCCATCATTTGACGCCAGCCAATAGTGTCAACAAGCCATGCCAGTGGCACCTCTCCACATATAGCCCCCATCATTCCAACAGTGACTGTCATTCCTGCCATAATCCCAAACATTTTCTTTTCAAACCATTGGGCTGCAATCTTAAAGGCACTTACAACTGCACATGCTGATCCCATCCCAATAATAATACGGCAAATTTCGGCGTGTTGGATGGTTGCAGATTTACTAAACAAAAAGCATCCAATAGCACAAACAATGCTGGAAGTTGCTATTAACTTTCTGGGCCCTAAACGATCTAAAATTAATCCAGTTACAAGTTGCATTAAAGCATATGAATAAAAGTAGTATGCTGATAAATTCCCCAATGATAACCCAGATATATTGAATGTCTTCATTAAATCATTCGCCATAACCCCAGGAGAAACTTGTATCATAAACTCGTAAAAATAGAATAAAACAGCAAGAAACCAACTTACCCAGCTTCTTAGATTTATTTTCTTTTGATGAACCAACATTATACGCACCTTTTATAAAATTGTTTTTAAGATTCCGTACGTTAAAACACCACCACTGATGCTTAGCAAAGCATGTCTAAACTTGAGGTGGAGAGTGGCAGTTAAAATAGAAGCAATAAAAGATGCAAAAAAGCTTGTCTCTCCTTGTCCTATATTTTCTTGAAGCATATAGAGACATAAGATAAGCATAACGCTTGCTGGAAGCTTTCGCCCTAAGTATTGCATGACTGGATTATTACTAAGTTGAGATAAAGCCAAATCGTATAACTTCGTATAATGTATGCTATACGAAGTTATTACGCTACCATGTATTT
>NZ_JQAK01000001.1:1289369-1293222 GCF_000757605.1 Candidatus Paracaedibacter symbiosus
ATAGCCGGGATGTGCTCACATAAATTTCAACAACAACAAAATTATAATGCGCTCTCTTATGCATTAAGTTTATCGAAAAAGCTAGAAAATCTTACCCCTTCCTTATTTAGAGCCGTAATAACTTCGTATAGCATACATTATACGAAGTTATACGATCCAAAAGTAATAAGCGTCATAAGGATTATAGCTATGCTTATATCAAGATAATTCATAATTTTTCTCCCTTATATTAAAATCTATTAAGGTCAGGATAAGACTCACAAACATACAGAGAGATAGAAATAATGACGCAGGAGCCAATTGGCATATAAAAAAGCTAATGATTGCAAGTATAAATGGTACAGAATCCTTGCTGCTATATCCCTGCTCGATTGCTAAGATAATAAAAAGTGCTGTAAGGGAGAAATCCAACGCACTCAGGTCATAGTTGAGTTGGGATCCCAAATAACTACCTAGGATTGTTCCAACTATCCAATACAAATGAGTTAAACCTGTAACCCATAAACTATAAATCGTATCAAACCTTTTTAAGGTGCCTGATAGGATAGCATAGGTTTCATCTGTTATTCCAAAAATTAAGTAAAACCTCTTTAATAAGTTTCCCTTAAAGGCGGATAAAAAAGGTATCCCATAGAAGATATGCCTTAGGTTTACAATAAATGTTGTAATCGCAATATCTATCAAAGTACCGTTATTAGCTATTAGATTTAGACATATAAATTGAGCAGCTCCAGCATATACTAGTAAGCTCATTATTGGGCCTATCCAAAAACTTTGGGTAGTATTAAAGCTTAAAATTCCAAAAGCTAAGCCAATAGGAAAATAGCCAAATAATGCAGGTAGAGAATCAATAAATGCAGGCTTAGGGCATATAATTTTCATTTCAAACTCGCTAGTACTTTTGATATCCTTCCAAGCCCTTCTTTTAAAATATTTGCTGGTCGGCCAAACGATACTCTAAAAGCATTCTCGTCATTAAATACCTCGGCCGGCATTATTAATACTTTTTGCTCGTCTAAGAGTTTCCGAGCAAATGCTTTGGTTCCTATTTTTGTGATAAAGGATATATAAGCAAAGGGAGTCCCTTGAGGAGAGATTAATCTTAGCTCCGGATGATTAGATGTCCAATCTTGTAAAATTTTTAACCCTGCTGAGGTCATATTTTCGTAACTATCTATATACTCATTAAAATTACTTAATACTTGTTCAGCAAGTCGTTCAGACAAGTGGGAGTTACATACCGTGACATATCTTCGGTAATTTATCATTTGATTTACAAGTTCTTTTGGTCCTACAAACCAACCAAGCCTGAGGCCGGGAAAACCAAATACCTTAGAAAGGCTGGAAACACATGCGGTGTTATTGTTTTGGTCACCTGTAACGATGCTTGAAGAATAATTTGTTAGATATTCTTCATCATTTAAAATAAAAATATTTCTTTTAAAGCAAAATTCTTTTAGGTCCGATAAGATTTCTTTGGGTAATGTTTTGCCAATTGGATTATGAGGAGAGTTAAGAATAATAAGCTTTGTTTTTTCAGTTATATGAGGCTCAATGATAGCTAAACTGATTTCATAAGAATTCTCAGCTAAATTAATGACACTAACATTTGCGCCCATACTTTTCGGCACTTCCCATGATTGTTGCCATCCAGGAGAAAAAGTAATAACATGATCTCCGGGATTCAAGAGAGATCTGTAAAATAGATACAATGCTTCTTGGCTACCATTCGTAAGAATAACATGCGAAGGATCCCTGCCATACTTACCAGAAATAATTTGGCGAAGCTTCTGATCCCCACAATCACTACTATAATTTAGGTGATAATTTTCTCTTAGATTTAGGTTGTGGATATGATGGTATTGAATGCCGCTTTCAGCCAAGTCGATTTCAAATCGACCTTCCCCTTCTTGAAATAACCAATCTTGAATTTTGTAATTAGGTAGTTGCATAATAAATCTCTTAATGTACTTAGTAGTTAAATTGCTAGAAAGGTTGTAACAATTACATCTCTAAAAGCTACGCCAGGAATTTTTGGGGTAACGTTTGATGTGTAGTGAGCAAAATCTTTGTCTGAAAATACAATTTGCGTACCAGGAGTGAGGATACCTTCAAAAACAATTCTGGCATGATCTTTAGCATCAAAGAGGACAGAGACTCCTCCGCTAACATTGCGTGTATTAATACAAGCCACTGCAACAAAATCGAATCCATCTTGGTGGATTCCCTCAGGAGTTGGAATTCCTTGGTTAAGGGTATCAGAAAAAATACGTATTTGATGCACCCCAACCTTATAGTCTGATGCTGGTAACTGAGCGTAAGCGTTCATTATAATCTTTTGGCAGATATCTTCTCTTATTGAGGCGGGAACTGGCACGAAATGCCTTGAAATTCCCCCTACGTATTGGTTTAAATCTTTAGTTTGCAGGAATAAGGTATTACTTTCTTCCCAATGAAAAATATTACTAATTATCTTGCCGGCATTATAGGATCTTTTCCGGAATGGGAATTCGGTTTTCAAATACTGGTCATCAGGAATTGCGTTAAAAGATTTGATTAATTTTTCAGAAAAACAAGGCAGGCTTATTAGTTTTATTGTATTCATTTCATCTTTACTTCTTCTTATACTATCTAAAGCTAACTCATTTTTTAACTATTACAGTGAAATGATAAGCTTGAGACATGGTATTAGCGTATTAATGAGTCGCTTATACTACTAAGTTTTTAAGGAATCATTCCGTGTTAATTACCCACGTAAAAAATACGGTTATTTAGACTATCTGGGATTTTAGAAATCAATTCGAATATTAATAAAAAAAAGACTGATTGCCGATGAGTAATGTTGAGACAAAAAGAAGCACAAGGATAAAGAATAGCAAAAATTATAATTTGTTATGCAAGCCCCAATAACCACCTTCCATGCCAAGTTAGTCCACTTATGAAGGCACAAAAGCCTATACAAAGTGTTTAGCTTTAAATAATTAAGCAAAAACCTTAACAAATATAAAACAACCTGCCTAAATCTCTAAGCTCTTTCACAAAATAAATACCGCAATAATTACGCTATTCTTAAAAAGCTTTATAAGCTATACTTCCCAAAAAAGATTGTTCAATTATAAGTTGCTTTAGAACGTACTCTTTAAAAATGGATAGCCGGGATGTGCTCACATAAATTTCAACAACAACAAAATTATAATGCGCTCTCTTATGCATTAAGTTTATCGAAAAAGCTAGAAAATCTTACCCCTTCCTTATTTAGAGCATTTGATCTTACTACTTTTGGTTATAAAAGATTGTTGAGGGATGGCCGATATATCTTTCTTTCTACAAATCAATCTTGGGTAGAATACCATCTTCAAAACATTCACACTCACGGTAGTTTTTTTACCACTGCGATGAATGATGCCTTACTAACAGATGGATTTCATCGGGTACTATGGCCATACAGAGCGACAGACCATTTTCTTGAAGCACTTCACCACTGGAAAATGTGGAATGGAATAAATTTTTATAAAAAGAGTGCAGATTTCATAGAGCTATGGACTTTCTCAACTTCTCCTGACAAATATCAAGATCCTAATGCATATTTAAGTATTCTTTCATATTTAGAACGATTTATTGTTTATTTTAATGTCATCACCACAGAGATGCTTAATAGTACAGAAGAGAAAAATTTAGCAATATGCAGTGATGGACAAACAATTTTTTCTCCTCTTTCTCTCTTGAACGCAGATTCCAGTTTAACATCTTTTTTGGAGCAAATTCGTATAACTTCGTATAATGTATGCTATACGAAGTTATTACGTAACTATCTATATACTCATTAAAATTACTTAATACTTGTTCAGCAAGT
>NZ_JQAK01000001.1:1293713-1312443 GCF_000757605.1 Candidatus Paracaedibacter symbiosus
ACCCTAGAATTCGGACAGGATGTTAAGCTATAGTCCCGAGTAAAAAAGGACTAGAAAATGAGTGGAATAAGAAAACACCATAGCGCCGAACTTAAAGCCCAAGTTGCCTTGGCAGCCATTCGAAAAGAAAGATATACGGTTATAAGCTTCGCACCTGTACTTCTAAATATAGAGCTCGGCTCGTCATTAATTGTACATGGGACAGAACCATGGAATTAGATGCAGAGGTTCTCAGCGAGGATGAAAAAACAACATGCCCTAGTGTTAAAGTTCATCTAAGAGGGATGGGGCTAGTTGACATAGGAGGGTGTATTCTTCCCGAAGTAATAAAAAAGAGTAAACAAGACCAAGGAGGAAAAGAAAAGGAAGAAGAGAAGACGGCAATTTTCGGATTGTTAGGAGAAGGGGGAGGGATGTTCTCTCCCTTTAATTCGCAAGTAGGTTTGGTGTATTGGCCCAATGAAGAAGGCTCTTACATCAAAACTTTCTCTCTGGATATAAGTGATCCAAAAAGCTGGGAAACAGTAAAAGAATATATATTGTCAGAACAGTCAAAAGAACTGAGATTAACAAGAATTATAGAAAATTTAACCGAAAAATATCCTTGCTTAAAAGGAGCAAGAGGAATTGATTTGATTGTTCGCCCTACTCTTTCTTACAGTGAAGATCTTGCCCAACGCCCCCATGAGATGGTTCAAATCTGGAGTGATGGACATTGGATAAAAGCTCAATCATTGAAAGCAACTTTTGCTCCGTTAACAGCCCTGCAAGTCATTTATTGGACTTTAAAAAATGCAGAAAATCTAGGAATAACTAAAGAATTTTTATCTATTGAGACTTTCCATGCTATGACGTGGCTTGAGTTGATGTATAAATGGATGAGTCATTGGGAATTGCCTCCTAACGAAGTTCCTCAGGGCGTTATTTTACCTGATATATTTTACCTGATATATTTTGCCTGAAAAATAACCTTGATGAAGCCACATTAAGGATTCGTGCGCGCCAATGGGCAAAAGATCATAATTTACCAGAAGAAATTGCAGAGCCATAGCTAAGTTTGGCTGTTGTGCGCAAATGAATTTTAGATGAGTTTCTGCGACTCCAAAGTAGAGGAACAAAGGATCAAGCCCCAAGGAGTATATTGAGCAGATAGCTTAGTGATTGTTGTCAAGTAAATTTCTGCTGCAACTATCTCTCCCATTGAGAGGAAATCCTGTATAACTCTCCATAAATTTATCGCCCAATGGGTAATAGCTCGTATTTGTGCTGCATAGAGAGATATTACCAGATAAGATGCAAGGTATGTATGCCCGCCTCCCTATTTAGAAATGCCAATTTCAAGAAAATTAAGAGTGATTGTTTTAAGATCATAGAGGTTAAATATTTTTGCCTATACCGTAGAAAATACGGCTGTGTCCTACTTATCTTACATACAATAATGCCGTACCAGAACTGAAAGTTTTATAATAATAAATTTTTTAATATGCTTACCCTAAGAGATTCTATAGTTTTACAATAAATTGATACTCCTCTTATTAAAAAAACAAAAGAAAGAGAAGAAAAATGGAAAACAAGTCTCGTCATAACCAACCTCAAATCACTACTCCAAGTTATAAAACATTGGTGGCTTGTATGGGCGGTAATATTATTGAATGGTATGATTTTATGATTTATGGGTACCTTTCTAGTATTATGGGGCAGATCTTTTTTCCCTCATCAAGCAAAATTGCTTCTTTATTATTATCTCTGACTTTATTTGCAATTGGAGTTATTGCTCGACCTTTGGGGGGAATAGTAATAGGGCATATTGGTGATAAATTTAGTCGAAAAAATTCTTTGATGCTCTCAGTCTACCTTATGTTTGGTGCTACCGCTCTAATTGGAATTCTTCCTACTTATCATCAGATTGGTATTTTAGCCCCCATTATACTTTTCAGTTTACGAATTATACAGGGACTTGCAATGGGTGGAGAATATGCCGGAACAATGGTATTTATGATCGAGTCTGCTCCTGACAACAAGAAAGGCTTATATGGTAGCTTGGCTGCTTTGAGTTTAGTAATTGGCATGTTTCTAGGAGCCTCAATGGCAACCCTTATTCAGCAGTTGCCACAAGAAAAATTACTTCTCTGGGGCTGGAGAATCCCCTTCTTTGTGAGCGTGATTGGAATACTTTATACTTTATATATGAGAAAAAATTTGCCAGATACGCCATATTTTAATTTTATTAAAGAAAAAAACAGACCCTCACTTACCCTTTTAAAACAATGTGGCTTAATTACTGGCCTGTAATATGGAGAAGCATTTTACTACAAACAGTGCTGGCGATAGGGATGTACACCGTGACAGTATATTACGTTAATTACATTCGCGAATTTCTTTCTGCTTCTCAAACGTCTGCTTTTATATGCAACATGGGTGCTACCCTGATGTTGGGAGCCAGCGCCATTCTATCCGGTTGGTTGTCAGACTTGGTTGGACGAAAAAAGATGTTACTGAGTGCCTCTTTAATGATTTTAACGTGTGGGTTTATCTCTGTCTATTTATCGTCTCTTAAACATACATATCTGCTCTTACTAGCTCAAATGGTGCTTTCTTTTTCCATTGGGCAATTTCTAGGGGCTACACCAGCTGCTTTAGCTGAGATTTTTCCTATCCGGATCCGCTATACAGCTATTGCTTTCACAAATAACATTTGTATGGGAATTTTTGGAGGGACTGCGCCCCTTACTATTTTTTATTGGACGCACTATACCGGTGATATTTATGTGCCAGCTTATTATTTAGCAGGTGGGGCTATAGTATCATTCATTTTTGTGATGAATACTTATAAAAAGATGGCTAGGGAACCACTCTCAGAGGAAGGCTAGGAACGGTAATAAATTAGGAGAAAAAATCTTATAACCAATACAAGCTAAATTTTCATCGAAAATATCAATGAAAACTGATGTACAAAAATTCACTATTTTATAAGTTTTATATGGGTTAAATAGCTTTTGACGATATGGGATGATAAATTTAGAATGCAGACAATTTCTTTAGCATTCTTTCTGCTATCTATGAATATTAGACAAGTATTTTTTTGATTGGAAAGGTAAAGTTGGATTCTTTTTGGTGTATATAAGCAGTTGTTTAATTATTGTTTGTTCTAAAAAGCTCACAAGCTCAGGTTCTAGCTCTGAAGGAATAATAAGAATAATACCGTATTTATTACGGCATTTATTTTTCCCAAATTGGGGTAAGATGGAAAGGATCAAGTTATTAAAATTTTTAACGAACCTTGCTATTTTAGTAGGGGGATCAATATACAAAGTGCAGTTCCGATTCTTCACAATATAAAAAACAAAAATAAAGGAAGAAAAATGAATGAGTAAATTACCCTTACTTAACTTATTATCATCCATAAATGAATATGGAACCCCATTAAATATCGGAAAAGTTAATAATTCTTCTATCAACCTTATAAAGGTTAAAGGAAACATTACTTGGCATTTTCACCCCGATAGAGATAAAATGCTTGTTGTTATTAAAGGAGAATTTAAATTATTTCTTGATGACCGAGAAATAATTTTACACCCTCAGGAGGGCCTTATTATTCCTCGTGGAGTGTTGCATTCTGGTTCAGCAGATACAGAAGCCTGGGTGTTTATGGTTGGATGAACCTTCCTCTATTCATCTTGCATATTCCATTTCAAGGCAAGGAAAAATAGAGCTTGGCTATTTTAATTATTAAAGTGTGAGATTCATAAACATGGTTTCAATATTTTGATCAAAGAATCAGCTTGATAATTTTGAATAATAATTCGTTCTTTTTTAGGGTCATACATTCTACTTACTTCATCACTTTCAAATTAAGATAAATTAATGTGGAAATTTAATAAAAGACTTCCAAACCTTAAACTATTTCTAAAGAAGTAATAAGAAAACATAGGAAATATCATGCCTAGCCGTAAACATTTGAATTCTTCTTGGGTAGAGCCATTCCATTCTAGCAAGAAAAAAGAGAGACATAACTGCACCTTAATTTTTCAAAAATATGCACAATCTTTAAAGTTTTATACTTTTAAATGCACTAGCTTCTTATCCTGGAAGCAGACTTTTCAAGCCTCGATAACGGCTTGGATTCTTGTTCTATCTGGTTCAGGACTTTGTTATGGAATGCAATCAGAAGAAGGACTAACAGAGGAGCAGCATAAAGGCTTCTTAAATAAGAGCCAATATTGGGATAAAGTTATTGAAGATAAAGCAACCAATATAAAAGAGTGCTTTGAAATCGCGCAAGAGTATTTGAAAGCTTCTTTAAAGGAAGGATTAACAGAGAAACAACGTGCAGGTTTCTTAAATAAGAGCCAATATTGGTACAAAGCTGCTGAAGATAAAGCAACAGACATAGATGGTTATTTTAGAATTGCTCAAAAGTACCTGCATGTTTCTTTGATGAAGGGATTAACAAAGAAGCAGAGTGTAAGCTTCTTAAACAAGAGTCAATATTGGCACGAGAGTGCTGAAAATAAAGCAACACGCATCGATGGTTATCTTAGAATTGCTCAAAAGTACCTGAATGCTTCGGAAAAAGTGGGATTGAATGACGAGCAACGTGAGAAGTTTTTAGCTTCTGCCCAAAGTTGCTTTGCAAAGGCTGAAGGTAAAGCAACACTCATAGACGATCATCTTAGAATTGCTCAAAAGTACTTAGATGCCTTATGGCGGATGAACCTAAATGACGAGCAACGTGACAAGTTTTTAGCTTCTGCCCAAAGCTGCCTTACACGAGCTGAAGAAGATAAAGAAACAAACATAGACGATTACCTTCAAATTGCTCAAAAGTACCTGAATGCCTTATGGCAGATGAACCTAAATGACGAGCAACGTGACAAGTTTTTAGCTTCTGCCCAAAGCTGCCTTACACGAGCTGAAGGTAAAGCAACACTCATAGACGATCATCTTAGAATTGCTCAAAAGTGCTTAGATGCCTTATGGCAGATGAACCTAAATGACGAGCAACGTGACAAGTTTTTAGCTTCTGCCCAAAGCTGCCTTACACGAACTGAAAGTAAAGCAGCAAGCATATACGACTATCTTCAAATTGCTCAAGAGTATCTGAATGCTTCGGAAAAAGTGGGATTGAATGACGAGCAACGTGACAAGTTTTTAGCTTCTGCCCAAAGCTGCCTTACAGAAGCTGAAAGTAAAGCAGCAAGCATAAGCGACTATATTCAAATTGCTCAAAAGTACCTGGATGCTTCTTTGAAGGTGGAGCTAAAAAACGAGCAACGTGAGAAGTTTTTAACTTCTGCCAAAAGCTACTTTACACAAGCGGAAAGTAAAGCAACAAGCATATACAACTATCTTCAAATTGCTCAAGAGTATCTGAATGCTTCTTTGAAGGTGGAGCTAAAAAACAAGCTGCGTCACAAGTTTTTAACTTCTGCCAAAAGCTGCTTTACAGAAGCTAAAAATAAAGCAACAAACATAAGCGACTATCTTCAAATTGCTCGTGAGTATCTGGAGGCTTTTTCGAGGAAGGAGTTAAAAGACGAGCAACGTAACAAGTTTTTAGCTTCTGCCCAAAGCTGCTTTATAAAAGCTAAAAATAATAAAGCAACAAACATAAGCGACTATCTTCAAATTGCTCGTGAGTGTCTGGATATTTCTTTAAAGGTAAAACTAAAAGACGAACAACGTAACGAATTCTTTACTTTCACCTTAGGCTGCTTTACGCAAGCTGAAAGTAAAGCAACAAGCACAGATGATTATATTCAAATTGCTCAAGAGTGTCTGAACGCTTCTTTGAAGGAGGGACTAAAAAACGAGCAATGTGACAAGTTTTTAGCTTCTGCTCAAAGCTGCTTTACAGAAGCTAAAAATAAAGCAATAAGCATAGTTGATTATATTCAAATTGCTCAAAAGTGTCTGAATATTTCTTTAAAGGTAAAACTAAAAGACGAACAACATAACGAATTCTTTACGTTCACCTTAGGCTATTTTACAAAAGCTGAAAATAAAGCAACAAGCATAGATGATTATATTCAAATTGCTCAAAAGTGTCTGGATATTTCTTTAAAGGTAAAACTAAAAGACGAACAACATAATGAATTCTTTACGTTCACCTTAGGCTGTTTTACAAAAGCTGAAAATAAAGCAACAAGCGTAAACGACTATATCCAAATTGCTCAAAAATGTCTGAACGCTTCTTTGAAGGAGGGACTAAAAAACGAGCAACATAACGAATTCTTAACTTTCACCTTAAGCTGCTTTACACAAGCTGAAAGTAAAGCAACAAGCACAGATGATTATATCCAAATTGCTCAAGAGTGTCTGAACGCTTCTTTGAAGGAGGGACTAAAAAACGAGCAACGTGACAAGTTTTTAGATTCTGCCCGAAGTTGTTTTGCTAATGTTGAAAATAAAGCAACAAGCGTAAACGACTATATTCAAATTGCTCAAGGACACCTTACCACTCTGAAGACCGAAAAAAATAAACAGCTGTGCCCCAAATTCTTAGACCAACTAAAAACATGGTTTAAAAATTTTTATTGGAGGGGCGATCTTGAAGTCTATCAAGCTTTGGATATAACCAAAACTTATTTAGACTATGCCCAACTATCTAAGGTAAAAGCAGAAATACGTAGTAATATCCTTCAAGATGTAGACGATTATTGGAGAGATTTGATTGTTAGAAAAGGGAATATCCTTCAATCTTATAAGCTGGGTAAATTATACTTAAAAATAAGCAAAAATATGACCTTAGACCATCAGACCCGTGATAGTTTTTTAAACCAAGGTCTTAAAATATTTAGCGAAGCTACTGGAAAATGGGATAGCGATACTGTAACAGACCCTATCAAAGCTTATAATATTGGTAAAACATATCTAGAGATAGCTGATTTATATAAAAAATCTTTTAGAGCAAAAGAAAGGAGCTATGCTTTAAGTCAAGCGGAAAAATGCTTTGAGCGAGCAGATCAGCTTGGAGGAGTAGACCCTAAAAAGGCTTACAATCAAGCCAAACAATATCCTTGGCTTATGTATCATCATCAAGAAAGTATAGAAGAAAAAATCGCTCTTTTAAAAAAATGGTTAGAAAATACCTATGGAGAATATGGATATGCTTATTGGTTGGGTGAATATCAGTTAGAATCAGAAGGCAACCGAGCAAAAGCTTTACAATGGTTTAAGAAAGCTTTTGAGGAGAGAAGTGAAGGAAGCCCCGTGGCTGCCTATCACCTAGGGATGATTTATGCTTCCTATGCGCCTTATGAAACCCGCTGTAAATTAATATCCCGACAGTGGTTTCGACAAGGGGAACAATCGATACAAGAAAATATAAAAAAGGAATGGGAAACCAAATCCCTTACAGAGAATAGAAATGCCTACAAATATGCCTATGCCTTAAAACAGCTTTATAAAGCTCAAGGCAAAGAAATAGGTGAGTTAAGTGACGAAATAAAAACAAAAGCTTTAGATTATAAGAAAGCCTGTCAGAGTAGACCGCTTGTTAAGGGGGTTCTTGAGCCTCTTAACCTTTCTCACGAGCCTTATGAATGTGTCGTCATGGGGGGTGGACTTACCGGAATTTTATCAGCTATTCATCTTGCCAATCTTCGTAATGTAGATAACAAGCCTTTGTTCAAAGTAACACTGCTTGAAAAAGAAGCACATCTTATGTCCGGTGCGAGTATGATAGCTGGTCGATTACATTTAGGTGGGGAATATCCTTTAAATAAGGCAACCGCTCAAGATTGTCTTTACGGCGCCTCGTTATTCCGGTTGATGATCCCATATGGGTATACCGATATTCCTGCTGTTACCTATGTGATTGATAACCAAACTCAAATAGAGGCAGAACGTTCTAAGGATATAAAAGGATTAACTGCAAAGAAAATGAATAAAAGATATCAGAAAAGAGTCGTTAATCCTTATACGCACTTTTTTAGCTTTGTGAAAAACTCCACATACGAGTCTGAGTCTTTCTTTGGAGAACCATCTGATCTGGCTCGACCCTTAGGGGCTAATGAACTAAACCTTAATGGATTTGCTGGCGGGATAGTAACCCATGAAAAAGGATTAAACCCAGCTATATTGGGAGCATATTTAGAAGAGCAGCTTAAGCAAGCAGGAGTAGAAGTGAAATGCAACCAAAGAGTTAAGGAAGCTAAGGAAAAATTCTATGGATATAAGGTATATACAGATAACTCTAAGTATAGAGCTCGACTGGTTGTCAATGGTACCTGGGATAATGCTATGGAATTGGATATGAATATTCTCTCTCAGGAAAAACAAGCAACGTATCCTGATGCTCAAGTCCATATGCGAGGGATGGGTATAATAGATATAAGTCAATGTACGCTTCCTGAAATTGCAACAAAATACAAAAGAAAACAAAAAGAAAAGGAAGGCAAAGGTAAGGAAAAAGCAGAAGAAAATGAAACTGAAGAAGTAACCTTAAAAGAGAGGACGGCAATTTTTGGGTTATTGGGAGAACAAGGGGGAATGTTCTCTCCCTTTAACTCGCAAGTAGGGTTAGTGTATTGGCCAAGCAAAGAAGGATCTTACATTAAGAGCTTAACCCTAAAAAAGGATGACCCAAACGGCTGGGAAGTTGTTAAAAGATATGAAATATCGGATAAGGAAAAACAATGGAGATTAGAAAAAATTCTAGAAAATCTTCGCCAAAAATATCCTTACTTGGAAGGGGCAACAGGCATTAAATTAATTGTACGCCCCACTCTATCCTATGAAGAAGACCTGGCAAAGAGACCTCATACTATGGTTCAAGTACTAGGGGATAGAAACTGGATCAATGCCCAATCATTGAAAGCTACCTTCGCTCCTTTAACAGCACTTGAGGTTATTTATCATATTCTAGAAAATATAGAAAGCTTAGGAATAAGCGAAAAATCCTTACCAGGAGACACTCATCATGCGAGGACATGGCTGAGGTTGATGCATAATTGGATGAGTAATAAAGAGTTACCTTCTGTAGATGTTTATCAAGGCGTTATCTTACCTGAGCTATTTTGTCTTCCAAACAACATTGACGATCAGACTCTAAAGGATAAGGCGCGGCAATGGGCAAAAGACCATGATTTACCAGAAGAAATAGCAAACTAAAATCGGTAAGGAAGCATGGTTTTAGTGCAACCTATTGCTAGTTTCTGCGCGAAAGCAACATTGAATTAGTACCGATACAAGATGGTCTTACTTTTTATGGCAAAAAATACTTCTCTATTTAGATTCTATAGCTTCTTTTTCAAAGATAGGTGCTGATTAGCTCTCCTTCTTGGAACAATATTAGCGTATATTTTACGGTATTTTTGAAGTTGGATATTTAAAATATAGTAAGACCGTAATTCTAGATGGAGGTAGGATAAAAGCTTTACTATAAAATAATCAGACAGAGGTTCAAGACCCCCATACTTCAATGTTTATTGATAACCATTTATAATAATAGAAGAAACCTTCCAACAGTAAAATTTTAAATCTGGCACAGGAAAAGCTTGTGGTATTAACTAAACAGTAGGAGTTAACTCTTCGTCAGAGTTATACGTAAGTGGGAAGAGTGACTTATTTCCAAGCCTGTCGTTATGAGGGGCATGTCGGTTAAACAAATTTATGACCAGGTAAGTGAAAAAACTCATAACGTATCTTGGCCAAGTGATGCGAGATATTGGCAGGAAAGCTAGTGAGTAGATGAAACCCTTCTCTCAAAAGCTGTTGGGCAAGGCGAAGCGTTTGCTTAGCGAAATCAAAAAGATGCTATAAATTGCACAGCCTTCATGCTCCAAAGATTGAAGGAATTGTAAAGAAAAAACTGCATAAGTAGTAATGAATTTTATAACGCTATTGACCCTCCCATTGGCCACATGGAAAGTAAGGGGAAGTTGAGCAAGAATTACTTAAAAGGGGAGACTGATGATATCGTGGTTTTAGCCTGCCTTCTAGAAAGCTTTAAGGCTCTGATAAAGAGCAGCTATTGTCAAAAAAGGATTGGGTTATCTTACTGCAGAAGCAACTAAAAAACTTTTAAAATTTAACGCCATACCATAGATACAGCGTTTCTGGCCAGCCGGCATACATTATAATTGACTTTAATAAAATGCCCAGACAAGTGGTGAAAAAAGTAGGTTTTATTTATAATTGGGAGATTTTTTACCCATAGTTCCCTCAAAAGTTCCCTCAAAAAACATTATTTAACAACTAAGCTCTAAGACATAACGATATCCAACCTATTCATAATAAATAAGGAAGAAGCTTATGCCGGTAACTATTGACAAAATATA
The DNA here is from genome assembly GCF_000757605.1 of Candidatus Paracaedibacter symbiosus. Classification (GTDB taxonomy): domain Bacteria; phylum Pseudomonadota; class Alphaproteobacteria; order Paracaedibacterales; family Paracaedibacteraceae; genus Paracaedibacter_A; species Paracaedibacter_A symbiosus. The sequence continues at coordinate 1,303,997 of NZ_JQAK01000001.1, forward strand.
TTTAAGCTTAACTACTATTTCTCGATTTCATAAAATTGTTTCCACTCACACTCATCTAATTTCCTTTATTTACTTCTTAAGCAAAAGGAGTCGGGAAAAACAAAGTCCAATCTCTTTTAGGTTACATAAGTTCTATTTGAAAAGACTAGGCATACTTATTCTTTCCAATATAATTTGGTTTAATCAAATTTGGGCCATGGACGTGCCAAATGAATTCCTTCCTTATCCTTTAACTGAAAATTCAAGCAACGTTTTAGAGCATGTTTTTTCTCATCTGAGTCCTCAAGAATTATCGCAAGTAAGGCTAGTAAACAAAAAATGGTGTGAAATTAGCCAGTTATGCCATGAGAAATTTCCTATAAATGATGTCAGGGTTGAAATACCGTCTTCATCCTCCTTACTCAATGATAGTGGATCAGAAACTAACCCAACATATAGGAAGCACCCTAGCTCTTTCAGCTGGATAAAGGACTTTCCCCTATGGGATGCTTTAGAATCAGCTCAAAAAGTGAATTGGGTAAGCAAGAAGTATCACTTTTCTATCAATGAATTTTACCAAGGAATAGGAGGTAGAAGAGATAATCTTTTGTACTACTTCAACCAAGAAATCTTAAATATGCATGATCAGGCAGGCGGTTCTCCTCACTCAGCTATTATAAACGAATTGATGCAAAAGTTAGATAGTGCAGGGATTCAAAACCATTCCCCTTTTCAGATTGCCGAAGCATATCTTGATATTGCAAAAGAATGGAGGAGGATAAATATTTCTGTTTGTTGCAAAGCTATAGACAAGGCGATAACGTGGTTAAGTTATGCTGGTAAGAAAGGTTACCCTTCCTTTGAAGTTGGGGAGGCATATAAGGAAACTGGAGATATATGCGTTAGAATAAATGGTTCCTCTCATACAGATGCTATAAACAAAAACAGGTTAAAGGTATTTATGGTGGAAAGAAATCAAGGCCATACGCCTTTTCAAACCGTCCAAGCATGTCTTTACTGGGCAAAAAAACAAGAGAAAGAAAATCCTCCTCTTTACCAAAAAGCCATAAACGAAGCAATCCAATGCTTAGACCAACCGGCAAATGAAAATATTCTTTCCTTTTTTGTTGTACTTGTACAAACATCCTTTTTTCTTGCCCAAGCACATCTTGACATTGCAAAAGAATGGGAGGAGAAAAATACTTCTGTTTACCAAAGAGTTATAAAAAGAGCGATAACATGGTTAGGACATCAGGTGAATGAGAAGGTTAATGCCTGTTTTGGTGCGCAATCATCCTTTTCTTTTGCCCAAGCATATCTTGACACTGCGCAAGAATGGGAGGAGAAAAATATTTCTGTTTGCCACCAAGCTATAAACACAGCAATACTATGGTTAGAGAGGGCGGGAAACCAGGGTCACTACCCTTCTCAAATTGGGGATGCATATTTTAAGATTGCATCAATATACAGTAGGACAAGCTCTTCCACTAAGCCACTCTTATCTTCAACTAAGCCACTCTTAAATTGGTTAAACAAGAGAGACGATCCAGGTCATCGTTTCGTTTTGATTGGAAAAGCCTATTATGAAGTTGAAACAATATGTAATAGATTAGGGTGTTCTACTCACCCACATGCAAGCTGGTTGAACACAGAGGAAAGCCAAAGGGGTAATCTCTTCGAGGTTGCAAAAGCAGCCCCTAACCCGGCAACCTTATGTGATAACGTAGGTGATTATGCTCACTTAAGTTCCCAAAAAAGTGAGCCAGAAGATTGGAAGGGAACTAATTCTTCTTTCTTTGATAAAATCCTCCCATTGGAGATAATGATACAAATATTTTCAGCATTAATGCCCAGTGATCTTTTTCAAGTCAGCCAAGTTAATAGACAATGGCACTCTATAAGCCAAGATTATACCCTTATACAAAGAGGTTGGAAAGTATGGTTTGAGGAAAAAATGATTACTCAAATACATTCGTGGGAAATGGTTTACTATTCTTTAAAATTTGCTATAAAAAATCGCAATATTGCAGGAGGCGTACAAGAATCACTTAGGTGGCAGGAAAAAAATATATATTATCCGCCAATCAGGAACCACATGATACCAGTTTAAGGATAAAACCTCCCCTAGCCAAGTATAATTACCCCTTACAAATAGGCATGAAATATTTGGAACTTCTTAATCTAGGAGGAGATTTAAAAAAGCTAGGAGGAAATATAGAAATAGGTAAAGATAAAGAAAGCAGAGTCTTTATAGGTCAAGATGGCTATTATTATTGCTTATATCATTGCTTAGATAAGGCATCTACCTACCTGTTGTTTAATAAATATAAATGTGCCTATATTTTAGATCTTTATCAAATTGGACAAAAATACTTAGATATTCTAACAAACCCTAAGCTCAAGCTAGAATCCAAAATTTCTCAAAGAACAGGTACTCCAATAATTCCTAAGCTAGAGTTCGAAATTCACCAAGAAGCTGTAAATATGTCTAATAAATGGTTTGAAGAGGCCTATGAGAAGGGAGCAATCAGTCCAGATAAATCTTATAAAATTTTTATTTCATATAGTCAATTTTTACTGCAAGGCTTACTGGAAGCAAGAAATCAGCAAAAAATTATGAAGATATGTCAAAAATGGAAAAAGAGGTCAAAAAAAGAAGATGATGAGTATTATTATTACCTAATGGGACAAATTTATTTGAAGTTTGCCGAGAGGGGAGACTATACGCGTGAAGACCGTACAGAATTCCTGCGTCAAGCAAATCAATATTTTAAAGAGATTAAAGAGATAGAAAAAATCAATCCTGACGGTTTTTTTAGTATTGGAAATCATTTTTTAGCGGTTGTCAGTACTAGTTGGCTAGGCACCCATCAAGCCTTAATTTATGCAAATAAATGGTTTAAAAAGGCACTTCGCAACCAAAAAATGACCCCCCAACAATGTTACCAACTAGCAAAGGAGATTTTCTTTATTAATAAGGGAGGTAAAAACCTTCTTCGAGGTAAGGGAGAAGCAGAGACTCGTAAAATAGCCCTAGCGTACGCAATGCAATGGTATGAGAGATCTTATAAGGGTGGTTATATAGATGCTAAAAAAGGTTATAAATTAGGTAGGTCCTGTCTAGATCAAATAATTTCTTCAGGAGATTTTAATAGGGAATATCCTTTAGATATGCTCGAATGGAGTGAGAAATGGTTTGAAAGGGGAAGAGGGGCTGGGAGACTTGATGACATTGCCCACAAATATTTAGAAATAGTAACAAGAGGCTGGAACATACCTCTACAAATAGCGATGGAAGCTCTGAGGCTAAGTGATAAGTGGTTCGAAAAGGCACACCTAGAAGAAGGTTTTGGCCTTATTACTGGGATGTCGATGTCTGAAGTAAAATTTTGGCGCGCTTATCATATGGCCAAGAAAAATAAATTAAATAATATTAAACTTCGAGAAGCAATTTTAGAAGCTGAAAATAAAGGGATAGCAAAAATAATGGCTTATCGAATTCTAGAATTATCGTTTAGCACAGGAACAACTAAAGAACAACATTTAATAATTTTGGAAGAAGCAAAAAGCTTACTTAAAGATAAGATAGAAATGTCCGCTTCTCAACTTCTAGAATTAGCGTCTACCGTAGGAATAACTAAAGAACAACGTTTAATGTTTTTGGAAGAAGCAAAAAGCTTACTTGGTGAAAGTGAATCACTGTCGGTGCAAATCCGCACCGATTTCCTTGAGATAGTCCTAAACTATTTGGGCATAGCCCAAATGGAGTGGATAAGCCACGAAGAAGGAGAAGAAGCTTTCTTCCAAGCAAAAAAATACCTTGAAACCACAAATTCAGTTACCTCCAAAACAGCAAAAAAAATAGTCAACAGCCTCCTGAAAATTATGCAAAAACAATGGATATCCCCAGCAGTTGGGAAAGAGGCCTTTCAATTAAGTCAATTCTATATGGCTAAAGGAGTTATTGAAAATTACTACAAAGAAGAATGGAAATGTTATGAGTTACTTCAGAAATATTTAGATATTGTGATGATGGACTGGGTCACGTTAGAAGTGGGAAAAGAAATTCTATTTACGGCTGAAGGCCATCTTAAAAAGATAAACAAAAGGGATAGTGAGCAAGCTTATTCTATTGCGCAAAGATACCTGAGAATTGCCAGACGTGAGTGGGTAGACGTTGAAACGGGGAGAAATGCTTTAATGAACGCTTCCCATTTCTTAAGCTGCCTTACTAAACTCCGCACTTGGCAAGCCAAGGAGATTGGTTCAAGTTTTAATTTGATTCGTAATTGTGCATGGTTAACTCCAATGATACGTAAAGAGGTCCATGAAAATGGTGTTTTTTGGCTTAAGAAATCCCATGAAAATCGTAATAAAGAAGCTGCTTATCAATTGGGTTTGTTATATTTAAATTTAGATATGTCTGAGGCTTTTAAGTTTTTTAATTTACAGATAAGATACAAATTTTCTTCTTTACAAGTAGCAGCTGCCTACCAATTAGGTAGGCTGTGCGCCTTAGCTTATCCAAATACTAAGTTAGCTACCTATTGGTTTTCTAAGGCAGAAAAATGGAAAAAAGAAGGATCTGAAAAGGAAAAATTTGGGGAGGAATTGATTAGAACTTGGCTAGAAAAGGCTGAAGAAGAAATCGAGTATGCTTACGTACTTAGGTTACTTTATAAAGTAAGACATACAGAACCTTCTGAGTCGCTTGAGAAGAAATTAAGCAACAAAGTTTTGAAGAAAGCGAAAAATTATGAAAAAGGTCTTCTTCATGGTCACCTACCGCGTCCTTTTAACATACATCAACCCTATTCATGTGTGGTTATTGGTGGAGGATTAAGTGGGGTTTTGTCAGCACTTCAATTATCTCGTTTAAAGGATAAAAATGATAATCCCTTGTTTAAGGTGACTTTGTTAGAACGTCAGCCATATCTAATGTCCGAGGCCAGTGCTGTGCCTGCTCGTCTACATTTAGGAGGGGAATATCCCCTAGATCGAACAACGGCATTAGATTGCTTATATAGCTCACTACTTTTTTGGCAAATGATCCCCCATGGATATACCAATATCCCAGCTGTCTCTTATCTTGTTCATGGCAAGACAGATCAGCAAGCAAGTTTACAACAACCAAATACTGTCCAACTAGGCACTATCAATAAGGAATATACCGCTATCCAACGTAAGTATGAAGAATGCTATTATTTCTTAACCAGTGACCCTAGCTTAGTAAATAACCCTTTTTTTGGGCCGCCAAATAGATTATTTCGCAGTCTTGAATCTAGCGAATTACCAAGTAAAGGTTTCTGTGGGGGGATTATCACCCACGAACGAGGAATAAATCCGGCCATATTGGGAGCTTACTTAGAAGAGGAATTGAGGAAAGCGGGAGTAGAGGTAAACTGTTCTCAGCCCGTTACTAAAATACGCTCTAAGCCTTATGGATATAAAGTTTATGTAGCCAAAGATAGAACTTATAAGACTTCCCAAGTTATTAATGCTACTTTTGACCATTATTTAGATTTAGATCAAGATGCTGGTGACACGCAAAGCCACGATGAAAATCTCAATGTTTTTCTTCGTGGAATGGCCGCTATTGATATTAGCGATTGTGAGATTCCTAAAGTTACATTTAGAAAAGGGGAAGAGAAGGAAGAAACGGCAATTTTTTGGGCTTATGGGTGAAAACGGGGGGATGTGCTCCCCGTTTAATAATAAATTAGCCTGGTGTTTTTTGGCCAAGCGAGAAGGGGTCTTATCTATCTTGGAGGAAAGACGAGCAAGGTAAACCAATTTATAGTTTTCCTATAACCGGTAAAAAAGTTGATAAGGCAGAGTGGAATTATCTAACTGCTTATGAAAAAAATTTGGAGATCCAAAAAGACAAGCGAATGGATCGCGCCCAAGCTATTTTAGATAATATTAAAGAAAAATATCCTTTTTTGGAAAAAGCCAAACCTGTTGATTTAATTGTCCGGCGTATCTTATCCCCTGTTATCCAAACTCAAAGGAAGTACAATATAGTTCGAAGCTTGGGACCTAATGGCAGTTTTATTCAAGCAATATCTTTAAAAGCCGTATTTGCTCCGTTAACTGCTTTAAGCGTTGTAAGGTATTCCCTAGAAAACATTAAAACTCTTAAGAGTGAAGACAATTGGGGTGAGGAAGTTAAAGATGCGAAGGCTAGGTTAGATCAAATGAAGGGGTGGATGGAAGAATGGACTGTAGAACCCTTAGGGATTAATTTGCACCCTTTATTTCGTCTTCCCTCATTAGGGGATGATAATGACCTCATTGAGAAAGGTAAAAAATGGGCAAAAGAAAGGGGACTGCCTCAAGAATTAGCTGATCAGTAAGGACAAAGATTGGGGACCACAAAAAGCCACACCACACAAACGGCTGTTTGTGTGATAGCCCTTTCCCTCTAATAAAGTGGGAAAAAGGATAAATGGTATATTTGATATATTCCCACATATTAATTTATGAATATATGTATATTTTGTATATTGCATATAAGCTCTTTATGATTTATGACTAATATCATTAATGATATTTAAAGGTATTAGTATATTATGGAAGAAATAATTTTACGTCCAGACTCAAAGGGAAGACTCAATTTAGGGGAATTGGCAAAAGGTGTTAGTAGTTACCATGTAAGAAAAGAAGAAAATGGGAAATTTACCTTAATACCATTTGTAGAAATACCTTTATCAGAAAAATGGATCTTTGATAACCAAGAGGTTTTGGAAAAGATTAAATCATCACTTTATAAACTTGAGAATTAAGTTAAATAGGTGTTTGATGGCAAATTAACATTTGCATTGTGTGTCATTCCCCAACTTGATTACAAGATAAACGATCGTTAAATTAACGTTTTCCCCATAATTTTCTTCATTATATATAGCTAAACTAGCCGTCATGTTATTTATGAAAATCAATAATGCACCTTTAAATAAAGGCTTTAGACTTATGGCAAACAAAATCTTGTCTTCTTCTAAATGAGATTATAACCCTTCCACAAAACAAAAAAAGCTCGCTCGCTGGGAACAGATAAAAACAACTTATTCATGGTCTTCAATGATTGATTATCGTAAAAATCCTGAAGAATACCGTGTAGGTAAGGGAGAACAAGGAGTTCTTATTTGTGAACCTTATAAATCAGAAATATTGCCCTATTGGCGATTTAAAAATCCAGAGATTGCTAATAAAAGTGCTAATGGAATATTTTGCTTATTTAAAAAATATTTAATTAAGTAACGATTTTGTTGGCGCAGACTTGGCACGCAAGTATTTACAAATGGGGTACACAAGAGCTAGACGATATGCCAATCATAAGGGAGGCAAAAAATATGATTCTATTTCTGGAGTAGAACTTCCTCTAAGTATAAAAGATAGCGATAAAGAAGAAAGTGCTAGAATATTCTATAGGATGTGGAAGAAGGCAGAAGCAATCCCTCAATATTGTCAAATGAAAAACGAATGGAAAGAAAGATATGGTTAAAACAATTTTGTCAAATCTATTATCTTTCATTCGCTCACCTTAGAAAAAAATTTCATGCAAAAGCCGTGTTATGTCCCGCAAATAAAAAACAGGTAAGAAGAGGCAAGGAATTATTGTCTCCTAAATTATAAATTTATAGACACCCTAATTACCGTATAATAAACTGTCTATAAAATCGTATTTAACCTAGTTAATAGACATTTTTTCTATTAATCGATTTAGAAGACATTTTTTAAAAATGGCAATGGCAGCAATGTCAGATAGAAAGGCAGTTGCACAAGATGCCGCAAAGCGCTTGGGAATTAAGACCACGACATTATATATGTATGTAAATGGTGATGGCTCAGTCAAAGAACCAGGGCAAAAATTATTAGAAGTGTTTAAATTATAGGATAAATAAGATCCAAAATATAATTCATTCTTTTAATTGAACACCACCTCTTTGCATTAAAACCAAGGCTTGGGCGCCAGAAATATTTCAAACGTTTTTCCATTTCTGGAACATAATACTGAACTCAACGGTAGAGCGTTGTATGGTCTACTTCAATCTCACGTTTTTGCATCATTTCTTTGAGATCATGGTAGCTGATTCTATATTTACAATACCATCTAACACAATTAAGGATTATCTCGCACTTGATAGTGCCGCCATTTGAAATCAGTCATCTCTTCACTCCTTCTTCTTTAGTGTAATGGGAAAGAAAATGTTGTTTGCGCCTTAACTTGGCGGTACCCCTTCGTGAAGGCGATACATTAAAACTAATCTCATGGAAAAAGAGGGGGGAATTTTATCCTTTCATTAAAGTAATAAGTAGATTATTTATGTGAAAAACATGCCTTATTCAAGGCTAATGAAAATAATAAGTTAAGCGAGCATAATAATGAAATCTTTTTCTAGTCTTCTTTTAATCTCTTCCCTCCTTATTTTAAACTTGAACGCTATGGAAAAAGAGGATGACCTCCAGGA
>NZ_JQAK01000001.1:1312463-1317742 GCF_000757605.1 Candidatus Paracaedibacter symbiosus
TTAGGCCGTGCAGGAATACCTAAAGGAGAAGAAGCCGATCAGCACGCTTTTAAGTGGTTCACGAAGGCTGCTGAGCAAGATAATGCTCCTGCTCAAAATAAGCTTGGGTTTATGTATGTGGAAGGCCGTGCAGGAATACCTAAAGGAGAAGAAGCCGATCAGCACGCTGTTAAGTGGTACACGAAGGCTGCTGAACAAGGCGACTCTGAAGCTCAATTTAACCTTGGGGCAATGTATCGAGAAGGCCGTGCAGGAATACCTAAAGGGCCAGAAGCCGATCAGCACGCTTTTAAGTGGTACACGAAGGCTGCTGAGCAAGGTTATGCTACTGCTCAATTTAACCTTGGGGCAATGTATCGAGAAGGCCGTGCAGGAATACCTAAAGGAGAAGAAGCCGATCAGCAAGCTGTCAAATGGTACACGAAGGCTGCTGAGCAAGGGCTTGCTCCTGCTCAATTTAACCTTGGGACAATGTATGAGTGCGGCCGTGCAGGAATACCTAAAGGAGAAGAAGCGGATCAGCACGCTGTTAAGTGGTACACGAAGGCTGCTGAGCAAGGTAATACTACTGCTCAATATTTCCTTGGGTTAATGTATGAGAGAGGAAGAGGAGTGACTCAAAATTATCAACAAGCCGTGAAGATGTATACCTCAGCACTAAAACTAAACCCAAAACTCCCAAAAGCAAAACAATCCCTTCAGTCCTTTTTTACTTGTGACTTAACCAACTACAATCCCACCCCAACACTAGAAGGATCACAGACAGATATAGAAAATCTAAAAGAAAATTTAGAATGATTAAAGGATCACCATATCTTTCTAGAAGGTTTTGCGGGCGGTGGTTTTGCCCGTGGTTTTGGTGAGAATTCTTCTCTTAGAGCTTTGAGCCACCAAATTGGCAATCTGAGTGATATTTATATAAAGTTAGTGACCCAAATTAATGAGCCTGGATTTTTGATTAGCTGCCTTAAGATGAACCCTACGGCACCAACTCCTTCTCTGGAAATGGTTGCCAACAAAAAAAGCATCGCTGACTTATATTTTAAACTGAGAGAGGACTTGCCACCCTATCTTTGCTTAACTTCACCTGATATGGTTAACCTTCTAAAATCAGCAAAACTTCATAAGAAATTAGAAGAATTATATGGGGTTTATGAAAGTTCAATCACCATTTTGCAGGAGATTTTGATTTCTACAACACCTCAACTTGATACTGATAAAAAAATGGAGGGTATTTTATTAGGCCTAAAATATGTAAAAGAAAGCCAACATAATTTTTTGAAAGCATTTTTAGAGCCATACTATGCCGCTAATGAGGAATCAGAAAAAAGACTCGCTTTACAAGAAATCATAAAAAAACTAAAGGAGCACCATAATACCTTGCAAGATCAGAGGGAACTTTGTAAAGAAATTAATTCGATGATTCTTGGTATAATTAAGGAATCTGAAGCTTATCGTAATCACCTCTTTATTACAAGAATATGGAATGGATGAACTATTAGGGAAGCGTCAAGTTAACGTAGGCAAAAAAGCTTGAGAGTGTTAGATATGGGAAAAAGATTTAAAGGGTTGAAGCATGACATTAACAGCCGCTCCTCGTCGTCATCGATTTCCTGTTTCTATTATTAGTCAAGCTGTGTGGATTTATCATCGGTTTAATAATAGCTATCGAGATATTGAGGAACAGATGGCTTATCGAGGGGTTCAAGTCTCTTATGAAACGATTCGGTCTTGGAGCATCAAATTTTCAAGCCATTTCAGAAACGTAATCAAAAAACGGGAGAGGAAACCTTCGGATAAGTGGCATATTGATGAAATGACTGTGAAGGTCAATGGGGAGATGTTTATCTTGTGGCGCGCTGTAGATTCTGATGGCTATGAATTGGATGTCTTTCTCCAGAAACGCCGTAATAAAAAAGCAGCAATTAGATTCTTAAGCTGGGTGTTGGGCAGTTATTCTATTCCCAGAGTCATTGTCACAGATAAATTGAAAAGTTACAGGAAACCAATACAGGCTATGTGCCGGAGCACCGAACATCGATCGCATAAAGGGTTAAACAATCGTGTAGAAAATGCCCATCAGCCAACGCGTCGCAAAGAGAAATGTTTGATTAAGTTTAAATCACCTCAGGGTGTGCAGAGAACATTAGCCCTTATGGGGAAGGTTCGTAATCTTTTTGCTATTGAGGTGGGACGATATTTGAAAAAAGCTTCTGAAAGGAAGAGATGCTTTTAGAGCCGCCTGCACCATCTGGTCTGAGGCGGCTCAAAAGCTCATTTGCGTCTAATGGGTCCAATTAAACATATCTTTACTATCTACAAAAGTTAACTTGCTACAAAAGTTAACTTGACGGTGCCGATCGATTAGCTTATCCTACCAGGAAATTGCTTGAAATCATTGATAAGCTCCATAACGCTGAGGCTCATATCCGTTCCCTATGCGAACCATGGGCTGATACAACGTCTCATGCCGGTCGCATGGTAATGACTGTATTTTCAGGAATTGCAGAGTTTGAAAAAGAATTAATAAAAGAACGGACAAGTACTGGTCGTCATTTAGCAAAAAAGCGAGGTGTTAAGTTTGGCCGCCCTTCCAAGATTAATCCAGAACAAAGAAGCCTGATGAAGCGTCTATTATCAGAAGGTGAGTCTATTAAAAACATCGCTAAAGCTATGAACACCCACCCATCAACCATCTACAGAAACCTGGAAATCCAATAAAATCAAGGCGACCACCTGTTCCTGGATGCTCTCCGCGTCTTGCTCCTTATACTTGTGAGAGTGGACAATTAAGACGGTAGCATTAGAGTCCCGTAAGGAATGAATTAAGGGACTGATGCAAACTGAGAAATATAGGTATTTGAGGATGATTTTTCACGTTGCCCCTAAAGGGAGCCTGAAGTATAGGTATCATTATAAATTTTTATAAAATTCGAGAGATGAAATTTTATATGACCTATTTTATAAAAGAGAGATTTTTTAATCTTCTATTAGTTATAATAAGCACACTATTTATTCTTCCGCCGTGCTCTGCCGCTGAGTCAGATGAGCCTCCAGGTAGTACAGAAAGAGAATGGGGAGGATATACTACCTTTCAAAGGATAGCTGAATTAGAAAGTGAAGGTATATTAGATGTCAGGGCAAACGTTAGGATTTTATGTAATTTCAATAGATTGTCCAAACAAGTAGAAAACCTTAAAGGAGAAAATAAAGTCCTGCGGGATTCTCTTGCTAACATATTCTCTACCTCCATTCCAACCCTGAGAAGGTGCATTTTTCAAAATATAACCATGAAGAAGACTATTGATGCAGAAGGGGGCAGCATCAAACATGAATCTGAACACATAATTAATAATGAGGCCATATTAACTGAATGCCTTAAAGATTATGAGAGCTCTTTAATCTCACTATTAAAAGAGAAACATCCTTTGCCGCTGAGAAGAGATGTAAGCCCTTTAGGTGAGCATGCAGGTTGGTATGAAAAATCTATTGGCTTAAGGACAGTTCATAGGAAAATAAGAGAGATCGAAAAAGAAAGTATTCTAGATGTCAGATCACATATCAGAGTTAGGGATAATTTGAATCGAGTGAGAGAACAAATTATAGAATTAAAAGAAGAAATAAATAGCCAAATTGATCAATTTAATCATCCTAAGGAAATAGCAGTCTGTGTTAGGTCAGCAGCTGAATTTGCCCAAATTGTAAGCCCCGACATTTCCATGGTCCATGCTCAATTTATGCATTGCTTCCATAATCCTATGTTGGAAAGTAAATTACAAGACAGATCTCATATTCTTTTCCAATTTAAGTAGAAGAATTTTAGGTGTCGTCAAGTTGTTAAGAAGTAATAAAACAGACGTGCCTTCTCCTCGATTATTTAGCATAGTGATCTTGCAACCAATTAATGGACAGTATAAAGAGAAACAATTTGTTGTTTAGGGGTAAGCCTAGCTACTATAATATGCGCCACCTCTCATGAAAGAAAATCGCATGACTAAACTCTCTATTTTATCAGTATCTGAGCAACGTCAATTTGATTCCCCACCTTTATTGGAGACCGTCCCAAATCGGGGGGTGATCTGCAAGGTAAGGAAAAATAAGGATAGGCTATTAATAATTTAGATGATTTTTAAGCGCATCTATCAGTTTATTGTGAGGAAATTAAAACTTGCAAATTTAGGCATTTGTGCCATCACCCCCCAAGTTTTAGATGGTCTCACTTCGTGTCGCAAAGTTGGTGCCAATTCGCTTTTGGGAAGATAGTCTTTTTCTTAAAAGTTTTTGGAGTTTAGCTTGTAACTCTTCAGGCGAGGAAAAAGGATAATTCCGTAACTTAGTTACATTCCCAATTCGACCATGGGCTGTCATTAAAAGCCAGGTTCCGAATAAGTCTTAGCCAGCGTAAATCTCGTACTGGCGAAAAATATTTCTTTCGGCGTCTATTGCTTGAAGCTGTATGGTGATGAGATTGATCATATAGTAATGTTATGCGTCAGTCTTCCTTATTTAACCTCTTATTCTGAGTACTATATTCTACAACTGCTTTTTTAAGCCCAGAAGAGGGGACGAACTTGGCAACCTGACGAGCAGAAATGATTGCTGAAATTTTTGTACGTGAATTACGTCCTACTCTTTGTTTTTTCTTCTGTACATGAAAAGTTCCAAAAGAAGAAATTTTTACACGATGTTCTTTAAACAAAGATTTTTGAATTTCTACTAAAGTAGATTTTAAAACACTTATTACTAGTTGACGAGATATATTCATTTTGTTGGCAATATTGCTAACAATATCTCTTCTAGTTATTGATTTTTTCATCCCTCAATTCCTTATTTAATATAAAGTCCCCTCAGAGCCTTTTATCCACAGATTATGTGGATAAGGTTGTTGTTAACTTTTTGTTAACCTATGGCTTTGGCTACTCTCCTCATGGCTCACACCTTATGCCTATTTATTAGGCAAGTCTCTTTGTTGAGAACCAACGTCCTTTTGATTGTCACAAGCCTTCTTTTCTTTCATTTTCTGTTTCCAAGCTTGTCGTCTTTCTTTTTTCTCAGCATAGAATCGCTTTTTACGTTCAATGTATTGAAGGAGTTGTTCTTCCGCTCGCTGTTGATGCTCTAGTATAACTTCCTCGACAGGCTCTCCTTGAATATCAAAGCGGTGTTGGGATTTTGAAAGGGCATCGAGATATCTTGGTGCCCCAACATAATAGGCAATAGCCCAGCGAATAGCAAGCCGAGGGAAGGGCAGATCTTCTGGTAAAGTAGCAAAGATATCT
>NZ_JQAK01000001.1:1318531-1328310 GCF_000757605.1 Candidatus Paracaedibacter symbiosus
GGGTTCTTCCCAATTAAAGCAGTTTGGATAGGTATCATGCAGCCAGCCAAGCGCATTTTGTGTCTTCTCAGACCGTTGCTGTCTGGCCTCTTGCTGTTCTTTCTTTATTATGAGCGCGTGTTGCTTGGCTTTAGCTGCTTTTTCTTTTCTATCTCTTCTTGTGTTTTTTAGGCGGTTTATTTGCTTGAGGTTTTTGTTTTTAGGGGCTTTTAGTGAGGCGCCCTTATCATACAAGTTTTTTATCTGCTGCAATTTTTCTTGCAGCTGAGTAGAAGGCTTTAAGGTAAGAGTTTTTGAGGTGTCGTCTGTCATTGTTGTCTCTTGATTAAATCTGCTGGGGATGGTTTGAGACTACGATCCCACCGGTTTTGCCAATTAGCAATATATTGTTCAGCTACTGTTTTGTCATGAATAACTAGTAGGTTTTCAGCGTTTTTCTTGAATGCTGCGGCGCTAAAGTTGTAGCTGCCGGTTTTATATTGGTAATCAAGCTTATTTTTATAATAAAAATACATCTTAAATATATGGTTAGGATAAAGAGCATTTAATAGCGAAGTTTGGTAAAGCCTTTTTGGCATTTGAATTTTATTTACTGAATATATCAAGGTTACCTGAAATTTTATAAACTTAGACTTATCAGCAAAATCCGACCGGAGCAAACACATCGAAAGCACCAGCAAAAATAACACAGAAAAATTTTAAGAGCTTTCTTCTTTTCTTCGAAATACGAACTGTTCAGGATTTTCTCTAATTTGAGAGTATGATTTTTCATATTTAGCTTGTTTATTAGATAAACTATGAATATGGCCGTAAATTATATCTTTTCTGATGGTAACAAATTCAGATTGCGACAATATAGCTTCAGATAAGCCATTATCTTGTTGACCTTGTGTAAGTTTGAAACCTTCGTGGCGAAAATCTTTTTCTTTATTTCTATTATATATACATAAGCGACTTTGTGTAAGTTTATACTCTGTATCATTATATCTTGTATAATAAGTAGAGCCGCTATATGAACTGTAAGCATGGTAAATCACTACAAAACGATCTTGAGAAATGTCTGTACATTTGTCTTTCAATCTATCCTGGATGGCTTGAGAAATACTTGTTTGGCCTTGTTGATGTTGTTTCCTAAATTCAACTAATTTATTTAAACAACTATTACATACATCATAATTACCATAAAGCTCAAGACCACACATCATCACCTTAATCTCAGCAGAATCCTTTAATGTATTACGGCGAGGAATAAAAAGCTTTAAAATTGAATCTTGCTGCGTTTTCCATAGGGCATTAATGTCTTTAATTAATTGAGGCTCTGAATGACCATCACCACTACCTCCTTTTTTACGAATGATTGTTTCATCATCTTCTAATGGTGAACTATTGCTCGTCCAGTCTATCTTTATATTTGTGTCTTGTTTACCAATATTAGAAAAGGTTCTCGTGGTAAAGTGCTCATATTCATTAACTACTGACTTTCCTTTTTGATAAATATCGAAACCATTAGCTAGAATATGACTTGCTGCTTTTGGTCTTGAGTGTTTGTCTGCGACTCCATAATCATCCACTTCATTACATAGCTCCCTATCTACATCATAATTTAAATAGTATTTACAATCCGTACTACGAATTTCATCCGTATACTGTAGTAAAAGTTCATTATTTCCAGATTCTTCATCTTTCTCAAATCTGTAAAGATAACATCCGCTTCCTAGCGCCGAAGCAGAAAAAAAACCATTAAAAATAAAAAGAGATAAACTTAGAAATAAATAAATAAATTGATAAAACATTTTTGTTATCCATTGAGAAAAGCATGCTCTTAGATTTGCATTTTACGATAATAATCTACATTAAGGAATATTTTTTTAGGTTTACACTTTTCGTTATTTATAGAAGGAGTAATTATTTTTACTCTCCCCCTAGATCTCGAATGATCTGCTTTACGCGCTGGGCAACATTTGTGTGTCTATCAATTTCCTTTTGCCATCCCCTTTCTTGGGCATCTTTAATTAATTGCAGTTCAATTTGGTATTTTTCTAAAAGCCTACAACTCATTGCTAGTTTTAAATATTGCTTAAATTTGTCTTTAACCCTTTGTTTATAAGGAGTTAAGTTGTAAGGTTGTTTTTTTAAATCCATCCTAATTTAAATTGAGTAAGAATGGCTAAAAACAAGAGATATCAAAGCATTCCGACCACTTTAGAGGAGGATGAATTCAATGAATTTGTCTTACCTTATTTAACTAAAGGATCCAGAGGTCCTGGCACGAAACTCACATTTTATCGTCTCTTCAATTATCTATTGAAGCTCATGCATACAGGATGTCAATGGGAAGAACTGCCTATCGAAAAAGACGCTTTTGGCAAGCCAGAGATTCACCATACTCGCCTATTTCGTACTTTCAAACGCTGGCTTAAGGATGGATGTTTTGAAAACATTTTCATTGGTTCAGTGAGTCAGTTATTCAACCATAATCTTTTAGACACAAAAGTAATTCATGGAGACGGTTCTACCACCTGTGCTAAAAAGGGGGCGATAATATAGGCTATAATGGTCATAAACATGTGAAAGGCGACAAGGTTGTTGCCCTTTGTGATCGCAATTGCAATGTCATTGCCCCTATGGTATTTGCACCAGGTAACAAGAATGAATCCCCTCTTATCCGAAAAGCCATGGGGCCTTTGAAGCGTATCGCAAAAACCGTTGGCTTCACCCTTGTTGGCTCTATCATGAGCCTTGATGGCGTTTATGACTGCAGGGCTAATCGTAAGAAGATTTTTAATGCAGGCATGAAACCCAATATCAATCCCAACAAGCGGAATAGGAAAAAGAGTAAGCGTGGACGCAAGCCCATGTTTGATTGCAATATTTTTAAAGAGCGATTTCGCACGATCGAGAGAATCTTTGCCTGGGAAGACAAGTTCAAGCGACTTCTATTACGGTTTGAGAGAATCAGCGCTCACCATTATGGAATGAAATATATTGCCTACGCTATGATTAACTTACGACGCTTTTGTAATGGCTAAATTGTGCGCTGATTAACACTACTCAAAACATAATATCCAAAATGAGTATGCTTCACCATGCCTGAAATCTAGTAGTTTTTCAAAAATATGTACGCAAGAGGCATTTTCTGCGGCATAAAAATAAGACCACTCCCATATCGATACTAATTTTGTATTTATTACTTTCGTCCAGAAACTAGCAACGTTTACTAAAGAAGATTTCAAAAAAATACAATTAGAGATATCGGAAATAGAAATGCTTTACTTTCTTTTAAAAGATGCTCATAACTATCCAGCAGAATTTCAAAGAATAAAGCAACTGACTACAGCATTAAATGTAGCTTACTCATAATTAATTACGGTGAATATAGGGAAATAATTTTTAGATGAATTTTAGATTTTCTCCAGAGGGTAAAGTTGATACATTGGGTTTACCTCTTATGGAGGGAAATTTTAAGTAATATTTAACCTTGGTCTTCCTTGGATACGAATCTTAACTAAATAATAAATAACGATAAGAAAGAATAGTTTCCCATGAATGTAATATGTTTAGCTCTTTTTCTCTTTTTTCCGCTGTGTGTTAATGCCGCTGATGCTGAAAAGGAAAACTTAGCACCTAACCTGCAACCCTTTTTTAAACAAGCTGTTAAAGAAAATATTATTTTCCGCCCTTCAATGCTTAATAAAGAAAAACTGCCCCTTGTTCCTTCTCCTCCGGAATTGGAAGAAGTCAAGTTTAGAGGAGAGTTGACAGAAAAAGAGCTAGAAACACTTAAACAACCATGGGAAAGGATTATTTTAGTAACCGCCTTTGGGAAGGTAGAAGGAAGACCCCACCGGCACCAGCGCTTACTAGTTTCAAGCGATACTTTTTTCAAGGAGTAAAAAGCTTATCCCTACATTGGTGCGGTTTGGAAGAAAAAGACATTATAAGGATAGGAGAGCTTTCTCACATACGAGAGTTATCTTTACCAGTGAATCAAATTACAGATGAAGGGCTTTTCGCTATTTCACGGCTCTCTCATCTTAAAAAACTAAATTTAAATTCAAATAAGATAACTGATAAAGGAATGGCTATAATAACCCGTTCTATGCCCAACCTTATTTATTTAGATGTGAGTTTAAATGAAGAGATAAGCGATATTGGTGTAGATCCTTTTTTAAAACCCACAGAACTTACCACTTTAATTATAGAATTTAACAGCATTACCCGTGAAAAAGCGCAGGAACTTAAGGCTCACATAAACAAGGTAGTCTATTTCCCAGGAAAAAAAGTAGGTTCTCGTGAAATTATGATGGAATGGTAATTATATGTGGCTTTATTTGACAGAGTACAATTAAAGGCCCCATCTCTTCTTTTGGCAGGCTAACTAATTTAGTGATGAGGATCTCTTTAGACGAATGATACTTACTGACTAATTCGGCGTCGTCATCAACTTGTCTGTTTAAAATCCTATAAGATAATGCTTATCAAGGTAACTTGATGATTAGGGAGGAGCGGTCGTTCCTCCTTAATCGAAAGGGCATATTCGTTATCAACTTGCTTATTTGAGACCATCTAAATCTTGGGGGGGATTACCCAATTAAACACAGGGGGGGGGGGAGAAATTAATGAAAATGACTTGAAACATCTATCACCAGCGAGGCGAGGACATATCAATCCTTACGGAAAATACCAATTCGATTTAAGCAACTCTTTGAAAGGTAGATTAAGGTCTTTGCGAGACTTCAAGATCGTTGGATTTCACAGAATATCTAAATGAACCCCTTAGAGTGTCATTTCGCCCTTTTCCAGAACGGGCCCCTTCTAAGATTTCCAGATCTTCTGCAATCTTCTGCAATCTTCTGCAAAACACAACCCTACTTTTGTGGCAACTTTGTTCTCACTTCATTAGTGTAGTTGTTGCAACTGGGTCCTCTAGTATTGGTTCCGCAATTGATGGAAGCTTATGATACTCAAACTTCACATGACCTACAGGATAATTTCCTGGTAACTTTATGTAACCTTCTAAATCTGGTAACTTCATCAATTTATCTGCGTTGATCGCAGCCTTTTCTCTGCGCTGATCATTTAATGAGACGCCATCTCTCATTTGGTGGGCACCATAGGAAATGTTTTCAACAGATTCAGAAACCTCTTGTGATCCAAGCCATTTAGAGACTCGTTCAGCCACATCTGCTCCTGATACTCTGAAGACAACTTTTGTACTGCATAAATTGGCTATGGATTTAACGAGATTGTTACCATATACATCATCAAGTAAGGACATATCTTGCGTTCCAACAACAGCACAACCTCCGTACTTTCTAGCTTCTGCCAACATTGTATGGAAATCTGGGAGTTTCTTTAAAGCAGGTAACTCATCAATCACAAACCATAAACGCCGTACATTGGATGGATTGAGGCTCATAAGAGCCGATGTTGCTATACTTGTCCAAGCAGTTAAAAGTGGTTTTAAAGCCTCACGCATCTCTGGAACTGATGCCAGAAACAACCAACCACCTTTATCATCTTCTTGGCTAACCCACTTTCGGATAGAAAACGGCGTTTCTGTTTCTTTGAGCCATTCCAGACATTTGATATTAGTCGAAAGAGTGGCTCTTACACTAACTGCCGTTCTATCTGCCTTTTCATTCATAAATGAAGCGGCAGCAGTTCCTTCATAGAAATCCACTACGTCATATAACGGATCGATGACTGACTTACTCATGAACTCCTGAGTATTCAAGTTGTTATTGTTTTGAAGTTTTTGTGCAGTTGTCACAAATAAGGTTCTTGCTGAATTGATCCAGAAATCATCATCATATTTGGATGGTAAAAAAGCTGCTGCAAGCGCGTCATAGTGGTAGGGGGCAGTACAGTCTGACCATATAGTCCAATTCCCTGAGCGTTGATCTAAAGGATTCAGGATTTTATCTATTCCTGGTCGATAATATTTTTCAATAAAACTGCCCGTGACATCAACGATAACAGCTCTTTGATTTTTCTTACGAATTTGTTGCAATAGTTCATGAATACAGTTGGATTTACCTGATCCAGTTGTCCCAATAATTAAAAGATGCTGAAGTTCTTTGTTTTTGATCAAGGGGACATTGGCTAGGGTAAAATCTGAAGCTTCCTTCTGACGATGGATAAGCCGTCTCAACATATTTGAATCAACCACATGGGTACCAGAGAGGATTTCTTTTTCTGACCCTGATTTACCCCGCCAGACCCAAAAAATGACAAACACTATGAAAGCACTTAACATTGAGTAAAATCAAAACAGACAGCATCATCCTTCAAAACCAATGACTATTAATCAGCGGGTCGCAGGTTCGAATCCTGCAGCGCCCACCACCAAAGCCCTTGGTTTTTTGAGCTTTTCCTAATCTCCTAAAAAATCAATTGTCGGCAACTTGTCGGCAAGCGTTCAAAGAAATTTCCCTCCAAGAAAATATTCAAAATGTTTATTTGATTTTTTGATAACTTCAGAGTTAGGATGGTTTCCCGATAATTAAATAATTAAAAAAATCAATATTAATCATGAATTTTATTCGTTACATAAAAAATGGTGTCGTCAAGTTGTTTTGGATAGTATGTTGCCAGCATTCATAAAAGGTTTACCTAACATATAATAAAACAAAGCTGCTTCGCTATTGATTATCAAGAACTCCACACCACCAGCTCCATATTACCCCGTGTTCACAAGGTTTTACCTTATTCCAGCTCGTAGGTTAGAGTTAATTGAGAAATTCTAGCATTAATGATACCTAACTCCCTCTCAAATAAAGCTGATATAGAAGGAGAAATACAATTTTGGTAAATTAGACTGTTGTCTTGATAGCGGGCTTCAATTATTCCGTTCATCAATTCTTCAGTTTTCTTGTTTCTGGTTGCTTGCGTGGTAGCAGCATTTGTGAATATAGCACGTAAGCTGTTATAGCGTTGTTTCGTTAATCCATATTTTTGCTGGTAATAAGCAGGATAAGGCCCTGTGAAAGAGGGTACACTTAAAGGCATCTCAAAGACGACATAGTCCTCAGGAACTAAACCAGCAATTGAGATTTCTCGCTCACTTAAGATATCATTGCGAAAATGATTATAAAGCGTAAGTTCCAATCTATTGTGCGCCCTCATAACGTTTAAGGGTTTTAATTCCTCTACGGCTGCTTCATCCAATATCACTCCATAGAGCTTTCCTAAAATGGGATGTTTTGGCCGGCCTTGCAAGTCATATTCAGGTGATAAAATCTGGTTGGCTCCATAATTTTTAAGGCCAAATCCATACTTTCCTGGATGTTTAACACGATCAGAAAATGAGAGAAGGGGATTCTTGGTAAAGTCAAATTGGTTAAAAATCTCTTCATAGTCTCCTGCGGGTTCTGCTAATTGATTAAAAAATCCCTTGCAGTTATTAGAATAGATTTCCTGAAATGCATACCGGGGAGAGTTATAATTTCTACCTTTAATGGTACATGCATCCTGATCATCAAGACCATGAATGAGTGCAGCAACCGCTTGCCCATGATCGCGTAAAAGATCATGGTCATTGCCACCAAAATTCTGATTGGCGAGTTCATAAGCAGCTGAAGAAAACATAGGTTCATTTACCTGATTGGCAGCAATATACTGCGTCCTTTGCTCTCTTGTGAACTTGTCTGATAAAAAATGAACTCCTCGATAAAGCACAATAACTTTTTCATCAGCAAAGTTAGCGATATTCCCTTGGATTGTAGGGGCTTGATAGCGATAGTTAACTTGGGTTTCCGGGTTAAAATCATAGTCTGCGCTATAGCCAAAGTTTGAAAATAAAGAAATAAAAACGGCAGTTGTTAAAATAAGATACTTATTTATGGTCATTCCGGGTCGGTTGGCTGCTTTCCCAGAAGTGACCGCTAAAAGTGTTAAAAATGAAAAAATCTTTTTCATTTACTTTCTCCCATTATCTTGATGTTAGTGCCTTTATCAGTAACTATTGATGGTTCTATCTTAGATATTCTTTGTTTTTGTGAAAAAGGGAACTAAGCCAAGCAACAGTATATTGATTTAAGGGAAGTTCGTCGCTTTGAGGCGAAACTCCTTCTGCATATTGATTGGCCCATTTCGTTAAAAAAATCGTAATGGTAAAGCAGATTACATCCTCTAAAGCGTATATTTCAGAATTTTTATCTGTTAAGGGGTAAGTATAAGCTAGTTTTTTAGAAAGAGGCACTTTTTGCTGTATAATCATAATATCTTCCTTAAGTTGATCTCTGCTAAGAGAACTTCGTTGGCTTCTATTAAAGCTTCCTAATAATGCAGGATATGTTTTAATGTCCTTACTTTATTTGCAAAAAATTTCTTTTTCTCTCGTGTAAATTTGCGTAAGATGCATACTTAAGTAAAGATTACTTTGATCAAAAAAGCTGAAAAAAGGCATTGTCATCTTAACTATTAAAGGTCAACTATTTTCCTCAAACTCTATGGGAAAAATTAATTTCCATAGGGATAAAGCTAGGAAATAATTAATATATCTTCTATGATAAAATAAGATCTCTTTAGGTGTGGTAGATGTTTTATCCATGACTTATTTCTTGTCTAAAATTTTGGTGTTATTCGCTCTTTTGTTGGGCGTAGGTGCCGCCAATCCTGTTAAACTTGACAATACAACAGTTGAGCTGATGAGTGATGTGAAACGCATCCAGCCAGGAAAACCTTTTTGGATCGCCTTGAAACTCACCATGAAACCAGGATGGCATACCTATTGGACAAACCCTGGCGATTCTGGTTTTGCTACTTCCCTTGAGTGGAGACTTCCCACAGGCTTTACGACAAGTCCGATTCACTGGATTCCCCCTCAGCGTCTCACATTTGGGAATCACATCAACTTTGGGTATAATAATGAGTCCTTTCATCTGGTAGAAATTACGCCGAATAAAGAAATCAGTACTCAATTACAAACTTTTACTGCCGAAGTTAATTGGCTTGTGTGTGAAGAAATCTGTATTCCTGAATCAACGGAAATCAGCTTTACATTGCTTGTGGGCTCTGAAGAGGGCCAACCTGATTACAGTGAGCACCACCCTCTTATTCATCAACTAAAAGATGAACTACCAACAAAGCTATCAACCCTCGGTGAATTTCAGGTGAAGGATAAATCAGTTCATTTTAAAATATCTTTGGCTGATCAAGGTCTGAAAGAGATTGAGTCAGTTCTTCTTTTTCCGGTGAAGAATGGGTTGATTAATAATGCTGAGACACAAAACTTTAGTTTTGATAAGGGCATTTTAACAATCATTGTTGCTAAGGGAAAAGCTGTCCAAACCACCAATTACGAGGCGCTGGTTCAGCTAAATGATAAAGCGTCTCACAAGATTCACAATTATCAAGTTGTATTTGCCCCAAAACTCACGCTTGGTCATCAGCCTTCAACCACCGAGTTTACTTTATTGACGATTTTAGGTCTTGCGTTTTTGGGTGGTTTGATCTTGAATGCTATGCCATGTGTTTTCCCCATCTTATCGATCAAAGCTTTAACTATTGCTAAGAAAAATAAGTCTGAATTTCGCCATGTTCGTCTGCAAGGAGCGATGTATAGCATTGGTGTTATCGGCAGTTTCTTGAGTTTAGCCTTTTTGTTGATCGCCCTTAAGCAAGGTGGACATTCCATTGGCTGGGGCTTTCAAATGCAGTCACCCTATTTTATTACCTTCATGATTTATCTGACATTTTTGATTGGTCTAAGTCTGTCTGGTTTGTTTTACCTGCCAATTTTCTTTGGCAATACAGCAGCGGGCATTGCAGAAAAA
>NZ_JQAK01000001.1:1328626-1679265 GCF_000757605.1 Candidatus Paracaedibacter symbiosus
AGGCGGCGCGGGCTGCTGCTTTTTGAGCTGCCATCGCTGTTTCAAATCCAGCCATATCAATTGTGCGGCCTTGGCTTTTGAGCACGTCTTGCGTTAAATCAAGGGGAAAGCCATAGGTGTCATAAAGCTTAAAAGCAATATCGCCGGGAAAAGCTTGCGAAGAAGTAAGCTTAACCGTTCTTCATCCAAGAGACGCAAACCTCGTTCCAATGTTTGGCGCGTAATAACTTCGTATAGCATACATTATACGAAGTTATACGAGGGTGTCTTAGCTGTTTTGGTTGCCACCCCGTGTACAGCTCCGTTTATGGGAGTCGCCATTGGGTATGCTTTAACTCAGTCCACACCCACTGTTATTATTGTCTTTTGCGCCCTTGGTCTAGGCTTTGCGGTGCCCTATCTGCTGTTATGCTTGTTCCCCATCCTCTTAAAACTATTACCTAAGCCAGGGTCCTGGATGGAAACATTTAAAGAATTGCTGGCCTTTCCCATGTATGCGACAGTTTTATGGTTGTTATGGGTTCTTGTCCAACAAGGTGGGTCCCGTGCTCTGATTAGTATTGGTGCAGGGTTGGTAATGATGGCATTTTGTATCTGGTTGTGGGGCAAACTCAATTTGCAAAACCGATTGATAAGAGTGATTACTTGGGTAATTTTTATTGGGTTTAGCTTGGCGCCTATTCTGTATCTTGAACCTCCCATTTTGAAAGAATCTGTGGTGGTTGAACCTTTCTCATCAGCTTTGCTTGAAAAGTATCGGCGGGATAAAGTACCTGTGTTTGTCAATGCGACAGCGTCCTGGTGTATCACTTGTAAATATAACGAGCTAACCTTATCTGGACCCGCTGCTGAATCCATCTTCAAGCAAAAAGGCATTCATTATTTAGAAGCAGACTGGACCAACCAAAATACGGAGATTACTGAGTTTCTGGAGGGGTTTGGTCGAAGTGGCGTACCCCTTTATGTCTACTTCCCAGTGGGAAAAGATCCAATTGTCCTGCCACAACTTCTCACGGATGCGATTTTAAAGGAAACGATTGAGTCGGCAGATAAGTAGGGTGAACTTGAGATGAGGAAGAATCCTAGGGACCAAAAGGAATTTTAACCTCAACCTTGGCTGGATTTGTCAATTGCGAAAGCCAGTATGGCTCTATGGCACTCTCCTCTCAAATCGATATAAGGAGAGTGCTAGGCTCTGTGCGCTTCTCACAATAACGTTAAGAAAGTCTAGTGAGACGAAATATAATTTTCCATTTTCTCGATCGCCGTTGGAATTTCGACCGGATTAACGCCACCTGCCTGAGCCATATCAGGACGGCCACCCCCTCCCTTGCCACCAAGTGCTTCAGCACCTAAGCGAACGAGATCAACCGCACTTAAATTGGAGACGAGATTATCTGTCACTGCTACGACTAAAGAGACTTTGTCATCTTCCCTGTTGGTCAAAATGACCACGCCAGTTTCAATTTCTTGCTTGAGCTTGTCCGCGAGTGGTTTTAAGTCCTTGGTCGGCATGCTCTCAAATTGTCGCACTATGACCTTATAGTTGCCGACTTGCTTTGCCGCCCCGCTTTGGCGAGAAGAACTATCTCCTGCCAATGCTAGCTTTTGTCTTAAATCTGCCACCTGTTTTTCAAGGATACGGCGATCATTAAGAGCTTGAGTTAATTTTTCCATGAACTCAACTGGCGCTGTTTTTAAGAGGTTGGTTGCCTGCTGAAGCGTTTGGTTTGCCTCATAAAGATATTGCCAGGCGGTCATGCCTGTCACCGCTTCAATCCGGCGCACCCCAGAAGAAATGCCGACTTCGGAGAGAATCTTGAACACACCAATATCACCAGTCCGCGAAACGTGAGTTCCCCCACAAAGCTCAACAGAATAAGCCTGATCCACTTCGGACCCCATGCTTAAAACCCGAACTTCATCACCGTAACGTTCTCCAAACAAGGCCATCGCTCCTTTGGCAATTGCTGCATCAACATCCATCAAATGGGTTTCAACAACCGTATTGGCAATGATCTGGTGATTCACATCCCGTTCGATTGTTCTAAGCTCCTCTTCTGTCAATGGTTTGGTGTGGGTAAAGTCAAAACGCAAGCGATCTTCTGCAACCAGGGAGCCTTTTTGGGTCACATGATCACCTAAGAGTCGACGCAGAGTGGCATGTAATAAGTGAGTCGCTGAGTGATTTGCTTGCACTTGGAGGCGGCGCTCGGTATCCACATTAAGTTTAAGGTGATCGCCAATTTTGAGCGTTCCTTCGATAACTTCGGCTATATGCACATGCAGCTCGCCCAAACGCTTCACTGTATCTACAACTTTAACCTTTACAGTCGCATTGCTAAGGAACCCACGGTCCCCTTCTTGCCCCCCCGATTCTGCATAAAACGGCGTTTGGTTGCTCAAGATTTGAACTTTATCACCCGCAAAAGCGGCTTCAAGGGCTTTGCCTTCATTATCAACCAGCGCCAAAACCATGCCTTCAGCGTCAGTTACCTCGTAACCAAGGAATTCCGTGGCACCGTGTTCTTGCTTAAGATCATACCAGACCTGTTCATTCTTGGCATCTCCTGTCCCAACCCAGGCGGCGCGGGCTGCTGCTTTTTGAGCTGCCATCGCTGTTTCAAATCCAGCCATATCAATTGTGCGGCCTTGGCTTTTGAGCACGTCTTGCGTTAAATCAAGGGGAAAGCCATAGGTGTCATAAAGCTTAAAAGCAATATCGCCGGGAAAAGCTTGCGAAGAAGTAAGCTTAACCGTTTCTTCATCCAAGAGACGCAAACCTCGTTCCAATGTTTGGCGGAATCGCTCTTCTTCTAATTTCAAGTTGTCTACAATCAGGGCCTGGGCACGTCCTAATTCGGGGTAAGCCTGACCCATCAGCTCTACCAATGTTGGTACTAAGCGATACATCAAGGGTTCTTGAGCCCCTAAAAGATGGGCATGGCGCATGGCGCGACGCATAATACGACGCAATACATAGCCGCGACCTTCGTTACTTGGCAATACACCATCAGCAAGGAGGAACGAGGTTGAACGTAAATGGTCCGCAATCACATTGTGGGAGTGACGAGATGCCGGATCTGACGTTTTAGTCAACTCCATAGAACTTTGAATGATGGCTTTGAACAAGTCGGTGTCATAGTTATTATGAACGCCTTGCATGACCGCTGCGATTCTTTCAATCCCCATGCCTGTGTCAACAGATGGTTTTGGTAGATGGATGCGAGAGCCATCGGCAAATTGCTCAAACTGCATGAAAACCAGGTTCCAAATCTCGATAAAACGATCCCCATCTTGATCCGGACTGCCGGGAGGCCCTCCAGGAATATGGGGGCCATGATCATAAAAAATTTCAGTACACGGACCGCAAGGACCTGTATCTCCCATCGACCAAAAATTATCCGACGTCGGGATGCGGATGATTCTATCTTCACTAAAGCCTGCTACTTTTTTCCAAATAGCAGCGGCTTCTTCATCTTCAGAATAAACTGTCACCAACAATTTGTCTTTGGGCAGGCCAAATTCTTTATGGATCAGAGTCCAGGCATACTCAATGGCATCGTCTTTAAAGTAATCACCAAAGGAAAAATTCCCTAGCATTTCAAAAAAAGTGTGGTGGCGTGCTGTATAACCGACATTTTCAAGGTCATTATGTTTTCCGCCAGCGCGGACACATTTTTGTGCCGTCGTTGCGCGTGTATAGAAACGCTTTTCCTGGCCGGTGAACAAATCTTTAAACTGGACCATCCCCGCATTGGTGAATAATAGGGTGGGATCATTTTTTGGGACCAAAGAACTTGAGGACACCGGTTCATGTCCTTGTCGTTTAAAGAAATCAATAAAGCTTGAACGAATATCGGTTAACGTACGCATTGTCTACCTGATTGTTTGAATTGAAAGTCATTCCCAATTAAGTCATTGCGAGTCCTCAGCAGAGCTCTTTGTGATCCGTCTATTCAACTGGGTGACCAGGGAGCACTGCTTCTCGCAATGACAGTATTTTTCTAGGCCGCTTCGCCGCCCGTGGCTTCATTCCCACCAATCATTTGATCGGCCACAAGACCGGCATTGTCACGAATAGCACGCTCTATCTGGGCTGAAATTTCTGGATTTTCCCGTAAAAATGTCTTGGCTGATTCACGTCCTTGGCCAATCCGCTGTGTCCCATAAGAATACCAGGATCCGGCTTTTTCAATCACGCTCGCCTGAACACCAAGGTCAATTAACTCACCCATTTTGGAAATGCCTTCACCATACATGATATCAAAATCAACAACTTTGAAGGGCGGCGCCATTTTATTTTTCACAACCTTCACGCGGGTTTGGTTGCCAGTTACTTGATCTTTATCTTTAATCGCGCCAATACGGCGAATGTCTAGACGAACAGAAGCATAAAACTTCAAGGCATTCCCACCCGTTGTGGTTTCGGGATTACCAAACATCACACCAATTTTTTGACGGATTTGGTTAATAAAAATCACCATACAATTGGTTTTGGAAATAGACCCAGCCAATTTACGTAAAGCTTGGCTCATTAATCGGGCCTGCAATCCCATGTGGGAGTCACCCATATCGCCTTCTAATTCCGCTTTTGGAACCAAGGCGGCGACGCTATCAATGATCAACACATCGATACTGCCACTGCGAACGAGTGTATCGGCAATTTCCAAAGCTTGTTCACCGGTATCTGGCTGAGAGATAATCAACTCATCGATGTTGACCCCAAGTTTTTTAGCATAAGAAGGATCTAGCGCATGTTCCGCATCGATAAACGCACAAGTCCCCCCGACTTTTTGCGCCTCTGCGGCAACGTGGAGGGTGAGTGTCGTTTTACCAGAAGATTCTGGGCCATAAATTTCGATAATGCGCCCCTTTGGCAGACCGCCAATACCAAGGGCAATGTCAAGGCCCAAAGAACCTGAGGAGACAACTTCGGCATCAACAGTTTCCCGTTGGCCTAACCGCATAACTGAGCCTTTGCCAAAAGCACGTTCAATCTGAGCTAAAGCCGCATCTAACGCTTTGCCGCGATCGCTTCCCTTATTTCCTAAATCTCCGTAGCTCATCTTGTAACCTCTTTTCAATTTTTATCTTAGTATCCGACAGTTGACGTATTAATAAGGCGCTTTTTCCTGACTGTCATCCTTGGACTAGAAAATGTTGAGTTTTCTGAGGAAATTCTTACATTTTCTTGAAGCCTGGATCTCTTTATTTTTGACAGCCCGGAAGAATAAGCGTCTGTGCTGTCGTAGGCTGAGAATTTTTACAGATTCTCATGATTCAGAACCTAACACTTCTTTGACCTTTAACGCTAGATCTTTTAGCGTAAATGGTTTGGGTAAAAAGTGAATATTTGCGTCTGAATCCAAATTCTTACGGAAGGTGTCTTCGGTATAGCCAGAAATGAAAATCGTGCGCGCATTGGGATGGATATCGCGGATTTTTTTACACAACGTGGGACCATCCATTTTGGGCATTACCACATCAGTGACAAGGATATCAAACTCCTGGCCCCCCTTGACTAAATCAAGAGCAGCATCCCCGCTGGCAGCCTCGATCACCTCGTATCCTTTTTCACGAAGGGCTCGGGCACTGAACATGCGCACCGCATCTTCATCTTCGACAAGCAAGACCTTCCCACCACCGGTCAGATCACTGATTTGTTGGTCAACTTTGATGGTCTCGTCCTCAATTGCACCCACATAGCGCGGGAGCAGGATGTTAAAGGTCGTACCTTGATTAACTTGGCTGTCAACCAAGACAAAGCCCCCGGTTTGCTTAACAATTCCATACACAGTTGACAATCCCAAGCCGGTTCCTTCGCCTACCTCTTTTGTCGAGAAAAATGGTTCAAAGATATAAGGTAGATTTTCAGGTGCAATTCCGTGTCCTGTGTCAATTACTTCTATTGATATATACTCGCCTTTGGGAATGAGGTCATGACCATGGCGTTGTTGTTTCAAAAACTGATGATTCAAGGTTTTGATGGTGAGCGTCCCGCCGCCTTTCATCGCATCCCGGGCATTTACCACAAGGTTAATAATCACCTGTTCAAACTGGCCAATGTCAACTTTTACGGGCCACAAATCCCGCGCATGGGACATTTTTAGCTCTATGCCAGCGCCAATCAATCGCCGTAAGAGAGTAGAAATCTCTACCAAATGGTCCGTAATATTTACAACCTTTGGCTGCAAAGTTTGGCGGCGGGAAAAGGCTAATAATTGACGGACGAGGTTGGCAGCTCGGTTTGCATTTTGTTTAATTTGCATCACATCGGTATAGGAGGGGTCGTTTGGTAAATAGCGTTGTAGCAGCAAATCCGAATAACCAATCATGGCAGTAAGTAAGTTGTTAAAGTCATGGGCAATACCACCAGCTAATTGTCCGACAGCTTGCATTTTTTGCGATTGAATAAATTGATCTTCAAGCCTCTTTTGTTCGGAAATGTCGATGAATTGCAACATTACTTCCTGGTGATAACCTTTTTGATAGGGTCTTGAGGCATAAACAGTTGCCTGTAATTTGTTGTGATCGAGGCGAATTTCAAAGGGTAAAATTGGGGAGCGTTGATCAAAGGCTTTTTGCAATTTGCGTGCCACTTCTTCGCGCTGACCGGGATGGACTAAATGAGCAAATTCCCTTTTAACATAATTTTCCCCCAAAATTGCATTGAAGGCAGAATTGCTTGAGGTGATGGTTCCTAAATGATTTAAGGTCACAGCTGGGATAGCAGCATCAATGAAGGCCGATTCCGTCAAGATTTCTTCATGAACTAAGGCGATAGGAGTCTCAAATTTACATAAAATGGACGGGCGAAGACGTGTTTGTGGGGCTATCGTTGGCTTAAACAACAAGGCTTTAAAGCTTGGGCCATTTTTATTAACAACTTTTACGAGTCCCTTATACCCATCTGATTCCTTTAAGAAATCAGTGATGTTTCTCCCCAGACATTGATCTTGACTCAACTCCAGCCATTGGCAAAAAGTTTGGTTCACGCCCAAAATTTTCCCCTGCCCACTTGTATAGAAAATTGCAAAAGGGGCCTCGTCCAAAAACTTTTCAAGTTGCTGGTAATTATGTTTTAAGTGATGATAAGTATCAAAGTGTGTAGTGACATCTTTCACAATAATGATTGAGCTATTTTTATCAAAGGGCGCTTGACTAAAAGTCCACCATTTCTGGTCTTGTCCTAACCCATTACCGCCCCCACAAAAGAGAATATCACACCGCTCACGTTGATCTATTACCCGCTGAATTTCTGCTGTTTTTTCTGAAGACTTGATTCGTAAAAAAAGTTTACGGCTAAATTCTGTCAAATTTGGATAAGCGTTGGGATGAGTTGTCCACACAATTTTTCCGGTATTGTCAAAAATAACCGATTCAATGGTTGGCGCCAGCGACGCAATCCCCGTCTGCAAAAAGCGAAATCGCTCATAAAGTCGTTGGTTGCGATGAATTAAACGGGCCCAATAAGCTAAAACAAAGGATGAAATTGTCCCAATCGCGAGAAGCGAAAATCCTTCTAAAATGTCTTGTACATTAAGACTTAGATAGATAAATGCCGATGCCCAGATCAACGCTGCAATAAACACTAACACGGAAGGGAAAAATCGCATGAGTCCAACATAAAAAAAGCATTCTTTGTTAATCCTAGAGGATCTATTAGAGATACTCAAGGGGGGATGAAGAACCTGACTCCCCCGGCATCTAATAAAAAGTGCCCAAAAGTGCCCAGAGAAATTCTTATTATCTTAGACAAAACTTAACTTTTTGGAGGATATGCTTTTCCACAGAGTTTCATTAGGTTGGTTTTATATAATGAGAATTTTTATTGCTTTACTTTTGAGTGCCTCAATAAATGTTTCTGTAGTTCATGGATGCGCCTCATCAAGTGTTTCGACGTGCCATAGAATGGACGGGAGTTCTTCACATCCCACTCGTACTTCCTCTACTTCTTCTCAACCTGCGGCAAGTGAGGTGGCGAGATTAGCAAATGCGATCAGTTCAGAAGTGTATGTCAAAACATTTGTAGACAGAGATTGTTTTAAATTTATCCTGGAAGAAGAGATGGAGCCAGAGGAAAAAGATAGAACTGTTTTAGAAGCGCAAGCTAAAGCTTTTTACTTAAAGCTAGGAAAAGTTGCTGAAAATCCAGTGGGAAAAATTCTCTTGTACCGCCTTTTAATTGAATTAGATAAACCAAGTACTGAAAAAGAAAAAGAGCTTAGCAGGGACTCTCTCAAAAAACTAAAGATTCTAAAGGTGGGAAGATGGAGCTATTCAGCTCAAAAGAGTCAATTGGTATTTGAAGATGGTAATATTTATCCGCATGATAATGTACCAAATCCTACTACAACGTCCACTGCTCCCGATTCTGAAGAAATATACCTTTTCCATGAAATGCTCCACTGGTTTCATGCTCTCCAAGACATAGAACACTACGATATAAAGGTTGAGAAAGAGAATTTTTCTAAGGAGCCAGCATTGCTCAATTTTTTCGAACTGGGCTCACTTCAGAAGAGGGCACTTCTTCTTACAGCCGAGGTAGCTCAGCAAAAGATTACCAATCTTAACCCTGCAATCAAAAATAAAGAGGGGGCCATAAATGGAATCAACATGCGTCGTCAAAAAGAGGATCAAGATATAGAAACCATAAACCCTGCTGAATTTTATGGCAATCTTATGGATGAATGGGGCGTTTCACGCGGCAAGTTATGTACATTAGAAGAGATATTGACAGTTTTGGGTCGACCAAGCCATCCTTCCGATGTAAATGGATCTGAATTATCGGAAAATTTATTCCGGTTGGCAGGGGGTTATGGGATTCGTATTTATTATATCGATTTTAATGGCAGCAGAATTCATTATGACCACAGCCCTTTTATGGTGAAAGCTATTATGTCCAGAATAATAGAAGTGGCAATGACGACATGGAAAAACATTCAATAACATCCCATATTAAGATGTTGGAACGTATGATAATGTTTCTTAATAGTACTTTTTATATGAGGTCGAAAATGTTTTTAAGATTAATTTTTAGCTCTTTTTTCTTGGTGCTTCATTTTATGGGCACTCCTGTTAACGCTATGGGCTATAATTCTTCAGATTACTGGAGAAGTGATGAATTGTTTAAAAAAGGAATTGTGAGTAAGGAGGTTTTGCAGGAGCTCTGGGGAGATGTGCAGAACGTGGGAGCCGTATTAAATTATAAAAAATTAAGCCCTGAGGCAAAAAATAGACTGGGAGTAAAAGATCAGCTAGTCGATTTATATGCGAAGGCATGGATACTAAACAAGGAAACTTCTGCAAAAAAAGTCAACGACACCACAGGGGAAGAGCTTTTGGAGACAATCTATTCTGCCATGAGACAATTTGTTAGTTATTATAATAACCATTTTCCCCAACAAAAAATCACCGTAGATCAGCTAAGAAAAGCGGGAAGGGATAAGGCGAACACGCAGAAAGATTATATTAAGCGTTTCCTTTTAGGCGAACAATGGGCTCCCACTATATCTCAAATTCCTCATGAACCGGAAATGATGAAAACACAGCCTGCAAAGCAATATGACCCAGCCCGCAAAGTCATTACAGGGCCCCAGGAGTAACGTCAGTAACTAATGAGGGAGGTTGGCTTAGCGGCATAAATACTCTTTCCTGCGGATTAAAAGGCGAAAAAATAGTTGTGCAGCTCGTTGGTGTGGCAATCTCCTGGGGGGAATCCTGGGTAGATTGCCATGTCGCATTACGCTTCGTGCGATAACGCCCGCCAAAAGATTTATCATATTATACAACCGGAATTTGCAGTCAACTATTCCGAGATGCAGTTGGGGATTGTTTGACTTGGTCAACCTCAGCGAATCTATTGAAAATACTTAAAGGAAATGAAGCACCTAACTCTCTTTGAATCTATCAAAAAAGCCCAGAGAAATTCTTGTTATCTTAGACAAAACTTAACTTTTTGGAGGATATGCTTTTTTACAGAGTTTCATTAGGTTGGTTTTATATAATGAGAATTTTAATTGCTTTACTTTTGAGCGCCTCAATAAATGTTTCTGTAGTCCATGGAATGGAGCGGACTCTCTATACAGATGATCTAAATATAGATGCTCTGACTTCCTCTAGCCTTTCTCAACCTTCGACAAGGGAGATCGCCAAATTAGCAAATCAGGTCAGCCCAGAACAGTATGTCAAAATGTTTGTAGAAAGAGGTTGTTTTAATTTTATTATGGAAGAATATACTGAGCCGCAAGAAGAAGATAGAGAGGTTTTGACAGAACACGCTGGCCTTTTTTATGGAAAATTGTTGAAAGTTGCTGAAAATCCGGTGGGAAGGATTCTCTTGCACAGGATTTTAGGTGAATTAGACAGAGAGAGCACGGAAACAGAAAAAAGATTTGCGAGGGATGATCTCAAAAATTTGAAGATTCTAAAGATGGGCAGATGGAGCTATTCTTCCGAGAAGAGCCAATTGGTGTTTGAAGATGGTAATATCTATGCCTCTGATCATATCTCAAATCCTCTTGTAAATTCCCCTATCCCCGATTCTGAAGAAATATACCTTTTCCATGAAATGCTCCACTGGTTTCATGCTCTAAATGACCCCGAGCACTATGATAGACCTCTAGAGAAAAAGGATTTTTACGAAGCGCCAGAAATGCTCTATTTTTTTGATCTTGACGTATTGAAGGAGACAGCAAACCTGTTTTTAGAAGATGATGCCGCCAAAAGGATTAACAATCTTTCTTCAAAACTTAATAATACGCAGAAGGAGAATATCGCATCGAAGATTAGGGAAAGCCTGGAAAAGAATAAGGAGATCATAAAAGCCATAAAATCTGACGATTTTTACATGAATGTAAATTTTGAATGGGGTGGTAAAGGTATGCTATTACGTAGCTTGGAAGAGATATTGACAGTTTTAGGTCAACCAAGCTCTCCAGCAGATACAAATGGGTCTGAATTGTCGGAAAATTTATTTCGATTGGCAGGAGGCTATGGGATTCGGGTTTATTACAGAGATTTTAATCCTTCTTCTGGCAGAGATCCTCATAGTCCAAATCCTTCTATTGAGGCAAGTATTAAGGCCAGAATACTGGAAGTGGCACAGCAGGCATGGGAAAACATTCAATAACATCCTATATTAAGATGTTGTAACGTATGATAATATTTCTTAATAGTACTTTTTATATGAGGTCGAAAATGTTTGTAAGATTAATTTTTAGCTCGTTTTTCTTGGTGCTTCATTTTATGGGCACTCCTGTTAACGCTATGGGATATAATTCTTCAAATTACTGGAGAAGTGATGAATTGTTTCACAAAGTAGTTGATAGGCAGGTTTTGCAGGGGTTATGGAAAGACGTGGAGAATATTGTCTCTGTATTAAATTATAAGAAATTAAGTCCCGAGACAAAGGATAAACTTAGAGTAAAAGATCAGCTGGTTGATTTATATTCTATGGCATTGATAATTGACCAGGAAACTTCTGCAAAAAAAATCAAAGACACAACAGGTGAAGAGCTGTTGGAGAAAATCTATGCTGTTATGAGACAATTTGTGAGCCAAGATTCAGAAAAAAACATCACCATAGATCAGCTAAAAAAAGCGGGAAGGGATAAGGCGAGCACGCAGAAAAATTATATTAAGCAGCTCCTTTTAGAGGCACAATTGGCTCCAACTCAATCTCAAATTCCCCCTGCGCCAGCGATGGCAAAGGTCGCAAAGCCATATGACTTACCCCGCCGCAAAGTCATTATGGAGCCTCAGGAGTAACGTCGATAAGTAATGAGGGAGGTTGGCTTAGTGGCATAAATACTCTCTCTTGCGGATTAAAAGGCAAAAATATAGCTATGCAGCTGATTGTTATTAACGAATATAGAGATCTCTATTTTTTGCTATCTTCCTCTCAGACAGTGTCATTGCGCTCCCTTGAAAATAGCGTGGCAAACTCCTGGGATAATCCTAGGCAGAGTGCCATGTCATTATCCGCTGCGGGTGAGGAAGAACAAAAAATCTGTCTTGTGGCGAGTCCCGGGTTTGCTGTCAATTATGGCGTGAATTACTACCGGAAGGCCCAACAAAAACTTCAACAAGCTTTACCAAATTATGAGGTGCAGTTAGGGATTGCCTGTGATGATCAACCTGGTTTTGCGCTTGAGGCAATTGCCGCCAGAGTCGACCGACTTTATTTTTTGAAAAGTAGTTCCTATTGGGCTAAAATAGACTCACTCTGCCATGAAGCAGGCATCCGCCTTTTTGATCAGGAACAACTCTCATGTCTTTAGCCTCTCCCCATGCATTAGAATGGCGTCAAACCGGTGAACCGGTGCTTTACGAGGAAGCGCTGGAGACGATGCAAACACGCGTTGCTGCGATTCAAACAAACCAAGCAGATGAACTCATTTGGTTGTTAGAACACCCCCCGCTTTATACGGCTGGTACCAGTGCGAAGGAAAGCGATCTGATTGATGCGGCGGACCTTCCCGTCTATCAGACCGGCAGGGGTGGTCAATTCACCTATCATGGTCCTGGCCAACGGGTTGCCTACGTGATGCTGGATTTGACCAAACGAGGGAAGGATATACGCGCCTTTGTGCAAGCGCTCGAACAATGGGTGATTGATACGTTAACCCTGCTGCACATCAAAGGAGAGCGTCGCGACGGCCGCGTTGGTATTTGGGTAGAAACGCCTTTTGGCGATGAAAAAATTGCCGCCATTGGAGTCCGCGTCAGTAAATGGATCAGTTACCACGGCATTGCCATTAACGTGGCGCCCAACCTCAGTCATTTTTCAGGAATCATTCCTTGTGGCCTGTCCCAATTTGGCGTCACGTCTTTAGAAAAACTGGGGATCAACCTGACCTTAGCAGAGCTTGATACGCTTCTTAAAATAACTTGGAATCAGAATCCTTTATTAGCAATAAGATAACGTAATGTCTTGGGTTTTTTTATCCCCGACAGTCATGCTGACTGTGCCGCTCTTACTATTTGCAATATGGAGTATATTCTCCTGGACAGCAAAAACACATGGACTTTTCTCAACTTTAATATCTTTGGTTTTTGTGCCTGCGACAATGACACTCACTGTATTGCTCCGTGAATTTGCAACATACAGCGTTTCAAAGTGGTGTCTGGCAGGATCTGAATCAGCTATGTTTTGTAGCTCGAAGTCAGGGAGAACATAGAAGGGTCCGCCATTTTAAAGGGGGATCTAGGTCTTATATGTTTGACTTATAGCTTGCTCTTCAAATAATCAAAAACTTTTTCAACACGCCGGATCTTTTTCTCAGTATGATTTTTTCATGCTGACATTTCCAATACTGGCAATTCCTGACTGTATTAAATCAATAATCTGTTTTTCTGAGGCCCGTAAGTCCCGTAAGTTTCTGTAGAATAGAGCTTTAAAAACTAGGATTTCAAAAATAAAATATGTATAAGAGTATAAAAACTTTGAATGTATGTATAAAAAATTTGGATAAATAATGCTTTTTAATTCTATTTCCTTTATTTTTCTATTTTTACCCCTAACTTTACTTTTGTATTCTGTACTTGATAAAAAAGTTGGTAGAGAACCAGCCATTGTCTTTATGTCGGTGGCCTCTCTTTGTTTTTATGCTTTTTGGGATGGATATTATTTAATTTTACTTTCATCCTCCCTCATAACTAACTACTTTTGTGGGTTGTTGATTAGTAGAGAAAAGGTAAAGGCAAGAAAAAAACATCTACTCATTTTTAGTCTGCTCCTTAATTTATTGGTTCTATTTTATTACAAGTATACTAACTTTTTCTTCCTCGCTTTATCTCAGGAAAACCCTTTTGGCAAAATAATATTACCTTTGGGAATTTCTTTTTTTACTTTTACTCAAATTGCTTTTTTAGTAGATGCTTACAGGGGAGAAACAAAAGAATTCTCGTTCTCGCGATATCTTGTTTTTGTGACCTATTTTCCCCATCTTATTGCCGGCCCGATTCTTCACCATAAAGATATCATACCTCAATTTATTTCAAAAATGTCCCATAGGGTAACGAAAGAAAATATAGCTGTAGGGTTGCTAGTTTTTGCAATTGGTCTTTTCAAGAAAGTTATTATTGCTGATGAAATTGCTCTATATGCGACTCCAATCTTTGAGCAAGCCAAGAATCACCAAGTAATAGGCATGGGGCAAGCTTGGGTGGGGGCTTTGGGGTATACTTTCCAGCTGTACTTTGATTTCTCTGGATATTCTGACATGGCTCTGGGGATTTCTCGACTGTTTGGCATTAATCTACCCATTAACTTTGATTCACCATATAAATCCAAAAATATTATAGAGTTCTGGCGTCGTTGGCATATGAGTCTTTCTAGGTTTTTAAGGGATTATGTTTACATCCCCTTAGGTGGAAACCGAAAAGGCGTTTTTAGAAGGTATGTTAATCTCTTTCTCACTATGTTAATCGGAGGGGTTTGGCATGGGGCGGGATGGACATTTATAGTGTGGGGAATTCTCCATGGCATCTTTCTTTGCATCAATCACTTATGGAACTCTATTAAGAGTAAATTTATCCCAAACAGTAAAAAAAGCTTTTTAAGAGATGCTTTGGCGTGGGCTATAACTTTCTTATGTGTTGTTGTCGCTTGGGTATTCTTTAGAGCAGATTCCTTCAGTACTGCCCGCTATTTGTTAAAGGCTATGGTTGATATTTCTTCACTTTTGACAATAGAGACAATAGAAGTAAAATCTATATTGATTATTTTGTCTCTTATTTTTTTCTGTTTGTTATTACCAAATACACAAGAAATTTTGGCTTCTTATAGAATTGGTCTCCAAGAGAAAAATCTAGCTAATCTTAATCTGAAAAAATCGCAGGTTATCATTCAACGTTACGCCCGCAAAATTGTTGCTAGTGGCCTCACCTTAAGGCTAGCTACATATCTTGTAGTTGCCCATATTACTCTATTTACTGCGTCAGTCTTATTTTATACTCACGCTATCGATAAATGGGTGTATCGTATTCTACCCGTGGATAAAGGAATTGCAGAAGAAATATCCTACATTAAAGGTGATTTTCGATCTAATCTTTATAGCCAACCAATATTTGATGGATTTGAGAAAAAAATTATCTTTGTTGGATCTTCTTATGTAACAAATATAGGGTTTTTCACATTTAAACATGATAATAATCTCTATAAATCAGGAACATTAGGTATAAGGGGAAATTCTCTTCTAAATGGATTTAGAACCGCTTTGGCTATTATGGACACTCCTAATTTAACTACTATTATTTTTGGAGTTAGCCCTTTAGGTTTTGGTCAGATATTTATTGATGATCTTTGTTGGCCTACGCAAGGATTAAAATGGGCATATTCCCATGGAAGGCCTTTTCCCTTAGACTACAAAACAAATCATTTACAAGAATGCGGACCGCAAAATCTCACTATTGCTAATTTAGCTCAATTATACATTAACCCAAGCAATAAAATTTTTTTCCAATGGCATGAATTTGTGCACAAACTACAAACAATTAACTTTAATCGCTTAGAAATTTTACCCGAAAAATTTTCTAGCCTTCAAGAAATTAAAGAGCATAAGAATAAGGTATTACATAATAGTTTAAAAGACACTTATGAAAACCCTCTTCTTGTTGAAGATCAAGCTAATGGAAGTGATTCTAATTTTCATTGGCTAAATAGAAATTGTCTAGAATCAATGGAATCCACTGGGGATGTTTATGTTGCCTTTGCAATTTTAAAACAAGAACTTGACAAAAGAGGAATTAAACTGATTGTTTATGAAACTCCAACTCCTTCTCATAAGGAAGCCCCCCATATTTATCCTAAAGGATTTCTAGAAGCTTACGTACAAAAAGCCACCCAAATGTTTAGTTCACTGGGGATTCCTTATTATGATATATCTCGCCTATTTCCTTGGGATGGGAAATTTATGTCAGATTTTATTCATCCTCAAGCGGATAAGAGAAAGATTGTTCACCAACAAATTCTAGAGAGAGTATTTGAGGAAAAATGAGAAAAATTCAATATATTACAGAGTTTAGTTTAACATTTATTTTTTTCTTATTGGTGTATATAAAGTACATCGGCGTTACTATCTCTAGTGAATTTATCTATTTCAATTTTTAAGTGATTTATGTAATTACGAGAAGAGAAAGCTCATCTGTGACGGGAGAGATATGAGTGTGTCAGCGAGCTTTGTTCGGGAAGTGTGCTCTCAAATCTTGAATTTTCCCTTCGGTGGAGATTTTTGGATAGCTCGAGTTTCTTAACCTTTTTTCGGAACAAGGTGGCTTGGTTAAATGGAAAACCTGAATTTAGGTATACGAAAAGTCTGGCTCGTTGTCTGCAAGTCTTAATTCACTATACTTCCAAATAAACGTGTAGTTGATTATTTGGAAGGGGGAGAGTTGAGAAAATTATTATAACGCCGCCAGGCAATCAATCCACAAATCATAAAAATCAGCCATGGCATACCCCATAGCGCAGCATTACTAAGCTTAAAGGCAGGTTGGTATAAAATACGCTCCCCATGTCTCTCTATAAAGTAATCTAAAATTTCAGGATCACTGAGCCCTTGACCAATCAGTTGACGCACTTGGCTCCGCATCGTTTGCGCCTCTTCGGCCACAGAGTCATTAATATTTTGCCCGGCACAACTGGGACACAAAATCATTCGGCCCACATGCATAGCCCGCTTTTCAGCCACGGGATCAAGGATAAGCTCATGAGCTTCCATGGCCATGCTGGAGGCTTGCATTATCAGTAGCAAAAGCAACGATACAACGCCTCGATGGGTTGCAATCAACATGACGCCTGCTCCTGCAATCAAGATCATCCCCAACCATAAGAGATTAATATGGGGCTTGGAATAGAGGCGCAAACTCCAGATATCACCTTCATATTGCTCTCCCAAGGCCACATAAATATGACTTAAGAGACCCGAATAGATGGCTGTTTCGCCATGAATGATTCCTTGTGTCCAATAAAAGCGTTTTTCCGGCAAAAGCATTGCTATGACTTTATCGCTGCGGCTAAGGCTGAGCTTTGCTTGTTGAGCAACATAATTTGGCCCCTCAATGGCATTTATTTCATCAAGCTTAAGGGTCATTCCTGCTATTTGAAGCTTTTCGCCTATCTTGAGAGCTTTGACTTGTTCTTGCTCAGTGGCGGATGATAAGACCATCCCTAAAATCGCCACACCGATTCCCATATGTGCCAGCGACATTCCCATAAATCGCCAGGTTAGGTTCACCAGACGCAGGGATAATAAAGTACTGGTAATCACCCATAAGGCAACCCAGGAAAAGCCAATTTCTTTGATCGTCCTAATTTCACCAACGTGCCACAGCAAAATCACAAGAAAACCGCTGATCGTCAGGCTAGGAAGTGCTTTTCCCAAAGTGGTGGTCATATTGCCCTGTCCCCAGCCTACCCAAGGAATAAAAGGTAACAAACATAGAACCGGCAACACCATTGGTATAAAAGTCATTTGAAAGTAGGGGGCACCAACTGTTATCGGATATCCAATGGCAGAACTTAAGAGAGGGTAAAGTGTTCCAAAAACAAGGGTAAAGAGAGCGGCAAATGTCAATAAAATGGATGTGCGAACGAGAGCTGAGCGGTTTATAAAACCGGAAGTTGTAGGTAATGAGGGGGGAAATTTGCTGTAAACGAGGGCTACGGACCCACTCAAAACTGAGACGACTAATCCCAAGAGTAATAGACCGCGCTCTGGGTCAACGGCAAAACTGTGAACTGAAGTCAATAAACCCGATCGGACAAGCAACGTCCCTGCCAGACTTGACATAAATGTGAGAATCGACAATACGACGACTAGGCGAGTTGTTTGCTCTTGATGGGCGCCATAGAGCAACGCATGGAGCAATAAGAGCCCGAGAAGCCATGGTATTAGCGCTGTGTTTTCCACCGGATCCCAAAACCACCAGCCTCCCCAGCCAAGCTCATAATAGGCCCAAAAAGTTCCCAAACCTAAGCCAATAGACAACAGGGTCCAGGGAAGCAAAACCCTGGATCGCAATTGAGGTAACCAAATAGAGGCCGGTACTTGGTGAAAAATAACACTGATCACGTCAATAAAGACGACGACAAAGCCCACATAACCTGCATAAAGAAAGGGAGGATGAATGGCAAGCAATGGATCCTGGAGTAGAGGATTCAGATCACGTCCTTCTGCAGCAGGGATGGCGGCTGCTTCAAATGGGTCGCATACCAACAAAATAAAAGCAATGAACAGCAAGTTTAAGCAGCTGTGAAGGATAATTCGCGTTTGTTGGACCTCAGTCTCGAGTGCCTTACGT
The DNA here is from genome assembly GCF_000757605.1 of Candidatus Paracaedibacter symbiosus. Lineage (GTDB taxonomy): Bacteria > Pseudomonadota > Alphaproteobacteria > Paracaedibacterales > Paracaedibacteraceae > Paracaedibacter_A > Paracaedibacter_A symbiosus. Next base: position 1,346,936 of record NZ_JQAK01000001.1, read on the forward strand.
CTTAAAGAATCTAATCCAAATACTCCAAGCAACATCACCCACAGCAGCATCGATCCTTCGTGATTACCCCAGGTCCCCGCAATTTTGTAAAGCAATGGCTTTTGGGTATGGGAGTGGGAAAATACGTTTATCAGGGAAAAATCCGATGTGATATGAGCCTTGATTAACCATAAAAAAGCTGCCACCAAGCACACTATCTGTACGCTATAAAGTCTTTTAAGCGTTGTTATTTGAGCTGGAAGCAGCAATGGCAATAAAGCAGCCAAAGCTGCTAGATTGAGGAGGAATTGGCCAATATAAGGTGTCATTACAGCGAATTTTGAGATGAAAATATGAGCCAGTTTAACTGTTTTTCAACCTATTTTCTATATCTAATGTACTATCCTCATTGGTCATATTATAGGAGATTTATCATGGCAATTATCAGGCATTCCAATGCAAAGTGGCAAGGTGATGTTATGGCCGGTTCCGGGCATATTAGCTTTGGCAGTGGTGCATTTTCAGGTCCTTACAGCTTTAAAGATAGAACCGCGGATCAGTCAAGTGCTACTAATCCTGAAGAATTGATTGCAGCAGCCCATGCCGGCTGTTTTTCGATGGCAATTTCAGCAGCTTTGACCCAGGAAGGTTTTAAAAATATTGAGATTGCTACCACTGCTAAGGTTCATCTATCAAGGGATGAGACTGGTTTTACCATCTCTCAAATTAATCTGGAGACTCAAGTAAGCGCTGCTAATATTGGACAAGAAAAACTTCAGGAAATTGTTGAGTTTGCAAAGAAAAACTGCCCTGTTTCTAAGGCGTTGGCCGCCGTTCCTATCACTTTAAAGATCAATGGACACGGTTAACATATATATTGATGGGGTCATTATAGTGAGCGGTAGCATATGTTTTTAGTATTATTCTTTGTAGGTATATCTGTCTTGTCAGCACCTAGTCATTCCAGTGAAGAAATGACGTCAGTTGATGAATTAAAAATCCATTTTTTTGATACTGTTACTTATGAGTTTGTGCAGGACCCAGCAGTCTATAATCCGCCTGAAATGAAACTTACTGATCCCATTTATCTTGATAAGAGGGAAGAACCTTTTTTAAAATGTATACTTTCTGATGAAGATTTTAAAACGCAAGTCTGGTTTATACAGTACCACGATAATTATGCTGAGGCTTCTTATGTTTTGTATGAAAAATTGAAGGGAGCTGGCGCTTTTACTTTTGAAAATGTCAGGGAATTTTATTGGAGTATTATGGCAACGCCACGATCTGATATTACCAGTTTTGCGAAAAAAATATATGAACAGCTTAAAAATAGTAAAGTAATTTTCGGCTCAATTCGCGATACTGATTACCTTTAAAATTGCAGAGGTTTCATTGCGAGGATTAGCCTGGGCCGGGGCAAACTCCTCACGAACTGGCTAAGTGATTGCCACACCTTTTGGGAGCTTGCGATGTTGTCTCTTTTTTCGGCTTTGGGAGGCGTGAAGCGGCATCGCGGGCTTAGGAAAAAGATTAACCAATCTTTTTGAAAGAGAGTATTACCTTACTGTTGCCGCGCGCCTCTTTGCGAGGCGTATTATGCCTCATCTCCTTCTTCGCTCACACCCTCTTCGCCTATACCATCTTCACCCAGTTGATCCCCAGAAATATAACTCACGGCAACGACCTTTTCCTGATCAGTAATCCGGAAGATGGTTACCCCTTGAGTTCTTCTACCGGCAATGCGAATGTCATGAATTGGACACCGGATCAATTTGCCCCCGTCAGTTACCAACATAATCTGGTCATTTTCTTGAATGGGGAAGGAAGCAACAACGCCGCCATTACGCGCATTCACAATAATACTGTCGAAGCCAACACCGCCACGACCGGTTGTGCGATATTGATAGGCAGAACTGCGTTTACCAAAACCATTTTCAGTGACGGTTAAAATAAACTGCTCCGCGGTGGAAAGTTCTTCAAACCGTTCTGGCGATAATTGGATGTCCGAAGAAGTTGTTGTTTCTTCCAAATCATCGATCTCGCTGCTTTCCTCACCAAGAACGGTGCGCAGTTTGGCTGCTTGACGAAGGTACTGATCGCGTTCTTCCATGGTCATAATGGAACGTCCCAAAATCGTCATGGAAATGACGGCATCTCCCTGGGCAAGCTTAATTCCGCGAACGCCCGTGGAATCACGGCCAACGAAAACACGAACTTCATCCACGTTAAAGCGAATACATTTACCGTTACGGGTGGATAACATGACATCATCTGTTTCGCTGCAGGCGCGAACAGCAATCAATTTTTCCGCCTCATCCAGCTTCATCGCGATTTTACCGTTGGATTTAATGTTCAAGAAATCGCTGAGTTTGTTGCGACGAACATGGCCAAAGGAGGTGGAGAACATGACGTTCATGTTATCCCATTCAGAGGTATCTTCGGGCAAAACCAAAACCGTTGAAATAACTTCACCGCTGGATAAGGGCAGCAAGTTAATCATTGGACGACCCTTTGATTGAGGGCTTCCCAAGGGTAAACGATAGACTTTAAGTTGGTAAACCCGTCCAAAGTTGGTGAAGAATAAGACCGGACTATGAGTGCTGGCGACGAACACATCTTGAACGATATCTTCTTGTTTTGTCGACATACCTGAACGCCCTTTGCCACCGCGCTTTTGCGCCCGGTAGGTGGTAAGAGGCACACGTTTAATATATCCTTCCATGCTGACAGTGATAACCATTTCTTCGCGTTGAATTAAATCTTCAACATCCACGGAAGAATCGCCTTCTTCAATATCAGTGCGGCGTGGTGAACCGTAAAGTTCTTTTACCTGAACTAATTCTTGGCGCATTTCACCAAGCATTCGCTCCCGTGACCCTAAAATATCAAGCAGGTCAGCGATTTTCTCAGCCAGTTCATTCAAATCATTAGCGATTTTATCCCGTTCCAAACCTGTTAAGCGATGCAATCTAAGGTCAAGAATGGCCTGGGCCTGATCCTCTGTCAGCTGATAGGTGCCATCGTCTGTCATTTCGTTGCCAGGTTCATCAACAATCGCCAAAAGCGGCGCAACGGTGGATGCTCCCCAACGCTTTGAGAGCAATTGTTCTTTGGCAAGGAGTCGATCTGAAGCGGCACGAATCAAGGCTATGATCGGATCAATGTTAGCAACCGCAATGGCAAGACCGACAAAAAGGTGAGCCTTTTCCCGCGCTTTACGCAAATCATGACGCGTCCGGCTCAAAATAACTTCTTCACGGAATTCCAAAAACGCTGTTAATATCCTATGCAACGACAATTGTTCGGGACGCCCTTGGTGCAGAGCCAACATGTTGATCCCAAAGGACGTTTGTAACGATGTATAACGATAAAGCTGGTTTAAGACTACATCGGAATTGGCATCACGCTTTAACTCAATCACTACGCGAACACCATCGCGATCCGATTCATCCCGTAAATCTGAAATGCCTTCAACAATTTTCTCTTTAACGATTTCCGCAATTCGCTCAATTAAGCGCGCTTTGTTCACCTGGAACGGAATTTCATCAATGATGATAGCTTCACGGTCGTTGCGAATGGTTTCGATATGCGTTTTGCCACGGATGACAATCGAGCCACGACCACTCCGATAGGCCTCTAAAATACCAGCTCTCCCAACAATTGTCCCCCCTGTTGGAAAGTCAGGACCAGGCACTAGGTGCATTAATTCTTCTGTGGAAAGAGCCGGGTTGTCAATCAACGCGCAGCACGCATCAATCACTTCAGAAAGGTTGTGTGTTGGAATGTTTGTTGCCATCCCCACCGCAATCCCACTGCCCCCATTCACCAAAATATTGGGATACTTTGCCGGTAAAACCTTGGGTTCTTCTGTGGAATCATCATAGTTTGGCTGAAAATCAACCGTTTCACGGTCGATATCTTCCAATAAGTCGTGTGCTGCCCGGCTTAAACGCGCTTCCGTATAACGGGAGGCTGCGGGTGGATCGCCGTCCATAGACCCAAAGTTTCCTTGACCATCAATCAACGGCAACCGAAGGGAAAAGTTCTGCGCCATACGCACGAGGGCATCATAAATTGCCATGTCACCATGCGGATGGTATTTACCCATCACATCACCCACAGTACGGGCCGACTTACGGTAAGCTCGGTTATACTCGTTTCCTGCCTCTTTCATGGCGTACAAAATACGGCGATGCACAGGCTTTAAGCCATCACGAACATCAGGCAAAGCACGGGAAACGATCACGCTCATCGCATAGTCGAGGTATGAACGCTTCATTTCCTCTTCGATGGCGATCGGCTTAACATCAAAAGACTGCAGGGATGTGGTCATTAAAAGCACCTAACTCAAGAGTGGGTCATTAAATCAAAAAGGAATTTCATCGTTCAGGTCGTCAAATTTAGGTCCTGACGGCGACGATGAAAAAGGATCACTATTTGAACCGCCGAGCGGGCCCGTATCAAAATCGTTGGTACCACCGGTTTCACCTTTGCCATCAAGCAAGGTCATCTCACCACGATAACGGGCTAACGCGACTTCGGTCGTATAGCGTTCTTGGCCTTGCTGGTCAGTCCATTTGCGCGTTTGTAATTGACCTTCTAAATAAACTTTAGAGCCTTTACGCAAATATTTTTCCGCAATTTCACCTAAGCGATCGTTAAAGATCACCACGCGGTGCCATTCAGTGCGGTCTTTACGCTCACCCGTGTTTTTGTCTTTCCAAGATTCGCTTGTGGCAATCGACAAGCTTACAATTTTTGACCCGTCTTGACCAAAACGGACCTCAGGGTCACGTCCAAGATTACCAACGAGAATTACTTTATTAACAGATCCAGCCATCAACATACCATAACTTAAGAGTAGTATTATCTTTGTTATACGAAACTCTTGACCCAGATGCCATCGATTTTTCGCATTGCTTGTTGAATGCCACTCAAAATACTTAAAGAGAGGGAATTATGGCCCACAGAGGAGAGGTGACTTTTCTCTTTGAAGGACACTTATCATCGACTTCTCTTTTAAAAGTACCAAACGTCCTAGCGATGTACTGCCTCTCTTAACCAATTCAAAATTTTAGTCGTTGTTTCTAAGTTCGCTTGATTAAGCTTAGAGCTGATCTCTTCCAGTTTTTCTTCGTGTAAGGGAATAGATGTTTCAAGGGTAGTTTGCGCCAGTACTTGGCGATCACTTAACTGGATCAGTTGAACGTAATACTGCACAGTTGCTGTGGGTTGGGGATGTTGCACAACAAAGAATTTACGGACATTGGTTTTTAGCAATAAATCCGACACTACCCCTTCATTGGTGCGGCTAACAACAGTAAAAATTCTATTGTTTTGCAAAGAATAAGTAAGGGAGTCTTGGATCAATACACCAAGCCTATCACCCCACTCACAATCCGCATAATAGTCAATCTGATTGGCGGCTGGCACAACACCGACTCGTTGACTATCTATAGGCGGATAAATCACCGGCATATCCACCATAATCTTCTGTTTTGAAAAGTTTTTTTCAGATGTTCCAGCCACTGCCTCAAGGGTGAATCTTTTGGGGGATTCCCCCGGATTAGGAATAATTGAACAACCACTTAGCAATATAGCTAAAATAGCTGAAGAAGCCGGGATTATGGTCATCAATGATCTTTTCATTGGGCGCGAACTCCTTGTTTTGTATCATTATAGAGAAAGCGGGAAGGGCTGCGCTCAAGGGAGTCTCCAATGCGCTTGATTGTCGACATCGCTTCGCGCCCTTCATTCAAAAATTTGGCGAAAGAATCCAATCCATGGGTCGAAAAATCTTTAATCTCCCTTCGATTCTCTTTAACCATTTCTCTAAATTCTTTCATGGTCGCTTCAATAGAATTGGCTGATTTTTTGATGTCACTCAACACATTTTCTTTTTTCCCTTTTGGTGAAAGATAATTGGTAATATCCTCAACATTTTGGATGGTTTTTCTAAAAGAGTCGCGGTTTTCCTCTGAGAGGAAATCCTGCATCTGGCGAATTAATTGGGTCATATGTCCTAAGATTTCAGGGACAGACCCTGCCACCTCCTCGAACAGGGATGTTTTAGCAGGAATGACTGGGTACTTTTGGTCGGGCTTGGCTCGTAACACTGGACTATCATTGGTGCCGCCTTTTATCTGAATAAACGCAATACCGGTAAGCCCTTGAGTTTCAAGGGATGCCGTGACGTCTTCACGTAAGCTTACTTTTTGATCAACTGCAACGCGTACGCGAATAATTTCTAAATTGTCAGGTTTAATACTAATATCTTTGACCACGCCAATGGGCACACCTCGATATTGGACCGTGGCTCCATTTTTTAGCCCCGTGACACTCCCTCTAAAATAAATATCATAAATCTGGTAAGGCTCGCCCAAATTTGTTTTGCTAAGCCATACAAGGAAAATAATAATGGCCAAGAATCCCGCCAAGACAAACCCACCAACTAAAACATAATTTGCACGTGTTTCCATTGTTCTACCTTACCTAACTCTACGTTCGATGAAAGAAAGTTGAAAGAAGTTCATTTCCGGTTAAAAACATCTCAAAATCATCCTCATTAAATTTCCTTCACTGAACCCTGAAAATATCTCTCCCCACGGGTACCATGGAAATACTCTTTTATCCACGGATGATCCACAGCTGCTACTTCTGCGACAGTTCCTAGGATAATCTTGTGATCAACCAATACGGCAACGCGGTTACATATTTGCACAAGGCTATCTAAGTCGTGCGTTACCATTACCACTGTCATCGTTAATTGTTGCTGTAAACGTTTAATTAATTGATCAAATGAGGCCGCACTAATGGGATCAAGTCCCGAGGTAGGCTCATCCAGAAACAAAATTTCCGGATCCAATGCTAAAGCACGCGCCAACGCAACGCGTTTGATCATGCCGCCAGAAAGTTCCGCTGGATATTTGGTTGCTGTTTCCAAAGATAATCCCACCATTTCAAGCTTTAAGAGAGCGAGCTCTTGCATCAAGTTTGGCGATAATTTTGCCACCTCTTTAAGAGGTGCCATGATATTTTCTAATACCGTAAGGGATGAGATCAACGCCCCATACTGAAATAAGACGCCAATTTGGGTAGAGGGATAAGGGGGATCGGTATTGTAGATAATTTTGCCTGCTTGCGGTTTGTTAAGACCTATCATGTACTGAAGTAAGACGGATTTACCCGACCCAGAGCCGCCAACAATACCTAAAACCTCTTGGGGCATCACCTCCAAATTTAAATTGTTGTGTACCACTTGGTTGCCAAATTTGGTGGAGAGATTTTTGACTTGGATAATCGGTTTATCCATCTTTTAAATCCCCATCCTTGTATAAACAATGGACATCAGACCATCACAAATAATGACAAGGAAAATTGCCTCAACGACTGATCTTGTGGTCATTAAGCCAATGCTTTCAGCGCTGCCCTTAACTTGAAATCCGCGGAAACAACCAACAATTCCAATGATGATCGCAAATAAAGGGGCTTTACTCATCCCGACCCAAAAGGTTGAAACAGAGACTGCCTTTTGCAGTGCGTGCCAAAATTGCAAAGCCCCCACATCAATTAATAGAGAAGTTAAGATCATGCCTCCCAAACAGCCGGTGAGCATAGAAAACATCACCAAAATGGGGAGCGCTAATAGTAACGCTAATACGCGGGGAACGACCAATACAATGATCGGATTTAGTCCCAAGACGCGGATGGCATCAATTTCTTGATTCAATGACATGGTGCCAATTTCAGCAGTAAAAGAACTACCAGACCGTCCAGCAACGACAATAGATGTTAATAGGACTGAAATTTCACGCAGCAATGCAATCCCTAAAAAATCGATGCTGTAAATAGAGGCGCCAAATTTATCCAGCTGAATAATTCCCTGATAGGCCAACACAGCGCCAATTAAAAAGGAAATCAGACCGATAATGGGTAATGCCTGAAATCCAACCACTTGAAGGTGATGTGTGATGGAGATCCAGCGCAAACACTTGATATGGTGAAAACTGCGATAGAGGGTGACCAAAACCTCGCCTAAAAATTCGGTAAGCTGCCGCCCATTTTTTCCCATCTCAAGGGTTTGTTTGCCCAATTTTTCTAAAAACTGCATCCAGCCCGGAGGCGCAGGTTCTGTTTTTATGGTTAAGTCTTTATCAATCAGGTCGTCTATGTAGCCGGGGTGGTTTTCAGTAGTATAAACGATGTTGTGGTTTTTAAGCGCCCGGAGGAATTTGGCAATAAGCCAGCAACCTGCCGTATCTGCTTTAAAATTTTTACTAAATTCCATATGAATTTTTTGGTAAGAGTCTAAATGAAGGGACTCTAATGCCAGTTTGGATTCGACCTTGCTAAGATTGCGCGTCACCCATCGTCCGGACAAAACAAGATGTATAATTTCTTGGTTTTTCACGATATCCACGTCTGGCAATGATGAATTTGTCACTTGCAATTCAAAACCTTAATAAAATCAGTCAGATCTATAAAAATTATTGCATAATTAGCTGCTATAGGCTATAGATCTAAGCAAGATTTTTTTGAAAGTATTGACCATGAAGAAAGACATTCATCCCCAGTATCATGAAATTACTGTCACTATGACGGACGGTACAAAGTTTCAAACGCGCTCCACATGGGGTAAACCAGGTGACACATTGCAACTGGATGTTGATCCAAAATCTCATCCAGCATGGACCGGTGCAACCCACCGTTTGCTTGACACAGCTGGTCAAATCAGCAAATTTAACAAGCGCTTTTCTAACTTTGGATCCAAAGCTGAAGAGCAATAAGAAAGGGGCTTTTAAGTCCCTTTTTTTACGTCTTATTCCTTGCCTTAATCTTCTTCTGAAAATATTTCTTTCCATTTTAAATTTTTCTTAACTTCTTATTAAACTTATAAAAAAACTCATCGCAGAAGTTAATAAAAAATCTAGCGACAGAATTCAATTCCCTCTGACTCATACTTTTTTTCAAGAATTTCACGGCCAAAATCGATTAAGTGAATTATAATGGCTAGATAGTTGCTTATCAAAGTTAAAACCATCTTTATTCTTACCCTTTTGGCAATCCGTGAAAAATGGCGAGGGCGCGATGACGTGCTTTATCATGATCAATGATGGGTTTTGGATAAGTTATCCCTAACTGGACATTCGCCACACTCAAACGGGCTGTAGAAGCTTGCCAGGGCTTATGGATTAGCTCGTTGGGCAGGTCTTTGAGTTCTGGGATCCATTTGCGGACATACTCACCATTGGGATCAAATTTTTCTCCCTGTAAAATAGGATTAAAAATCCGGAAATAAGGTGCTGCGTCAGCACCACATCCTGAAACCCACTGCCAACTGGCACTATTGTTGGCGATATCCGCATCAACCAAAGTATCCCAAAACCAGGCCGCCCCCTGTTGCCAGGAAAGGAGTAAATCTTTGACTAAAAACGAGGCTACAATCATTCGGACACGGTTGTGCATCCAGCCCGTGTGCCACAATTCACGCATCCCCGCATCAACGATAGGATAGCCAGTTAATCCTTTTGTCCAGAGATGGAACAAATTCTCATCCTTTGCCCATGGAAAGTTCTTAAACTGTGACTTAAGGGGGGCCGTGGGTAAATCGGGGAAATGAAAGAGGAGATGATAAGAAAACTCCCGCCAACCTATCTCTGACAGCAGCGCCTGGCCTCCTCGCGCAGTTATTGAATTGTTGTGCATCATCCGTCGTGTTTCATAATAGATGACTCGCGGACTGATCTCCCCCCAGGCAAGAGAGGGTGACAGACGCGAGGTGGCTGTCAAATCCGGCCGATTGCGGTCCTCCTTATAGTCTGCCACTAACTCATCTAAGAAATTCTCCAGGCGCGCAAGAGCAGCGGCTTCACCAGGCTGCCAAGTGTCCTTTAGTCCCCCAGACCAATCTGGCTTAGTGGGGAGCAAATTCCAGCTTTCTAGAGGGTCAGAAGCTATCTCAACGCTGGTGAGTTGATCCGGTGCAGCCAGAGGAATAGGGGGGGTGGGTTGTTCTAAACAGTGGTTCCAAAAACGAGTAAAGACTTGATAGGGTTTGCCTTGTTTATTTTTAATCGTCCAAGGCTCAAACAAGAGGTGACTGTTGAAAGACTCACACCTGACACCTGCTGCGCCTAGACTCGTTTTGATTTCTGTATCTATCGCAATACCCGCCGAATCATAGCGGCGATTCCACATCACCTTATCGGCATCTGTTGCGGTAACCAATTGGGGCAGAATCGTTTTTGCAGCACCTTTTCTTAAAACAAGAGTCGCTCCTTTCTTTTGAAGCGACTGCGCCAATGCATCCAGGCTGTGATGTAGCCACCAGCGCGAGGCGCCCCCTATGTTTAAAGTATCATCTAAAATATAAAGAAAAATGATAGGCTGGTTGCTGTTGATAGCAGCGATGAGCGCCGGATTATCATGTAATCGTAAATCCTGACGTAACCATAAAATCACTAGTTTTGTCATGATTTTTCCCTCTTTTTTTAATTATACCATCAAAGCTAAAAAAACAGAGCTTCCCAACCATTGGTTGGCAATAAAAAAGTCGCGACACGCTGCCACATCCTCTAGATCCAGCCACCAGAGATGGTATCCTAACCAACCATAGGCAAGACTAATCAATGCAAAAGATGCCAGTGACATTGACTGAAGAATGAACGCCACCAGCATCAACGTGGCGGATGTTCCATAAATGGCCAGCGTAATTTGTCGCGTCCTTGACCCAAACAGAACAGCAGTGGAACGCACACCAAGCCTAATATCATCCACTCTATCTTGGACTGCATAAATTGTATCATAGCCCACCGTCCATAAAATGGCAGCGCCATAAATCAAGGCAACGGGTAGATTGTAAAGACTCGTTAAATCACCTGTCACCGCGACAATACCCACCAAAAATCCAATATTGAACGCAAAACCAAGACAAACTTGGGGCAAGTTTGTTAGACGCTTCATGGCGGGATAGATCAATAAAAGCAATAGCCCAATGAGTCCAATTAACCAACAAGGAGGAGGTAACTGAAGCAGAATGACCAGGCCAGCTAAACACAAAACAAGGAACAGCATGATCGCGGGGCGACGCTCTACAGTACCTGCTGCTAAGGGCCTGGTTTTGGTGCGGGCGACTTCTTTATCAAACTTTTGGTCAAATAAATCGTTCAAGATACAACCAGCTGAGCGCATAATCAGCGCGCCTAGGAAAAGCAAGATGAGAAGTGTTGGTGAAAATTGACTTTTCTGGATATAGACGACTCCCCACCAACAAGGAAATAATAATAAAATCGTCCCAATTGGCTTATCAAAGCGCGTCAATAAAAAATAAGGCCTTAACGTGTCAATCATGAGATGGAAACCCCTCCATATTGACAAATAATCTCCCAAGACTGAGGATCGATGGGCACCACGGAAAGGCGAGACTGCTTGACAATTGCCAGGTGCTTCAGGCGTGGATCCGCTTTGATTATCTCAAGGATAACCGGCGTTTTGAAAGGACAGACATATTTCACATCCACCATGCCAAATCGCCCTGTTGGATCTGTATGATCAGGGTAATATTCTTTGATAACTTCTACAATTCCAACAATTCGACGTTCGTTGACAGAATGATAAAAGAAACAAAGATCACCCACTTTCATGGTTTTCATATTGTTAGAAGCCTGATAATTTCGCACGCCATCCCATGCGGTTACTCCTTTTGTTGTCTGATCTTCCCAAGACCAGGTGGAGGGTTCAGTTTTTAGCAACCAGTAAGCCATGTTAAATCTCCAAATTTGATTGATGTGAAAGAAGGGCGTCGATGATTTCTTGCAGAGGTTTTGCCGTATAAAGCAAATCATATACATTTTGACAAATTGGCATACGCACCTGATGCTGCTCGGCAATACTTTTTAAGACCTCAGCAGTGGCAGAACCTTCGACGACTTTTCCAGCCATGGCTGCCATGGCGGTCTCGCGTGACAATGTTTCTCCCCAAATTTTACCAAAACAGAAGTTACGAGAGAGCTCAGAGGTGCCGGTCAAAATTAAATCGCCCACACCTGCCAGCCCCAAAAAGGTTTCTTGTTTTGCCCCCATTGCCAAACCCAAACGGCACATTTCTGCAAGGCCGCGGGAGAGGAGGGCTGCCCTGGTATTATTGCCAAAAGCTTTGCCATAGACTATGCCAGAGGCGATGGCAATAACGTTTTTAACAGCCCCAGCAATTTGAACACCAACCAGGTCCTCTGAGGCATAGCAACGAAAATTAGCGTGACGCAACGGTTGACTTAACGCGATGGCGTCCTCGAGAGACTCAGCTGCCAACATCACGGCGGTAGGTTGGTTCTGGGCAATCTCGATGGCAAAGGAGGGGCCGGACAGCATGGCAATTGGATTGCTTACCTGCTGTTTGGCAACATCTGAGAGCAACATTTGGTGTTGTCGGTCAATTCCTTTGGCACAAAGAATGAGCGGCGTCATCGGGTTAAGATATGGTTTTAAATCCGCTAAGACGGTGAACAAAGATTGCGCTGGTGTGGCCAAGAGTATCAGATCACTGGAGGTGAGATTCTTCAGATCATGGGAAATCTTCAAAGACTCAGGGAAAGTGATTCCCGGCAGATATCGCTCATTCCGTCGATCGGCATTAAGAATCGCAGCTGTTACAGGCGACCGAGTGAGAAGAGCGACGTCCTGACCCGCACGCACACAAGAAATCGCTAACGCGGTGCCAAAGGCGCCAGATCCATAGACGGCAATTTTTTTAAGGGTCATTTTTAATAACTTTCCAGCTCATTCATCTCTGTAAGCGGCCATCGAGGTCGGGGGGCAAAGTCAAGCTTAGACACATACCCAGCCTTCAATCTTTCTGCCCCCGCCCAGGCAATCATCACAGCATTATCTGTGCATAATTTTGCCGGTGGAACAACTAATCTTTTTTGATAGAGAGTAGCGACTGCCTCTAATTTCTGGCGCAAGTATTGGTTGGCGGCAACGCCACCTGCAATAACCAAGTCTTTCACTCCTGTCCCATGAAGGTCGAGACAATTTTGCAAGCGATTGCCTAAAGTGTCAGCAATGGTTTGTTGAAAGCTCGCGGCAATGTCAGCGCGATCTTGCGGATTTTGGAGCGTTTGGTTTTCAATAAGCTGCCTAACCGCCGTCTTTAATCCCGAAAAGGACAGATCGCAACCGGGTTTACCTTTCAAGGGCTTGGGCAAAACAAAACGATTGGGATCGCCTTGGCGAGCCAGCTTTTCAATTTCGGGACCACCCGGGTAATCAAGCTCTAGTAACTGAGCAATTTTATCAAAAGATTCTCCCACTGCATCATCAATTGTTTGCCCTAAGACCTCATAGTGGCCTAAGTTTTTTGCTAAAATAAATTGGCAGTGTCCTCCGGAAATAAGCAATAAAATAAAGGGGAAAGGCACGTCATCGGTGAGCCTCGCCGTAAGGGCATGCCCTTCCAGATGATTGATGGCAATAAAGGGCTTTTCATGCACGGCAGCCATGGCTTTTGCGGCCATCACACCAACCATAACACCCCCGATCAGGCCAGGTCCTGCCGTGACGGCAATCGCATCAATTTCTTCTAAGGTGACATTTGCCTGGGTCAGCGCTTGGGTGATCACCGGTTCAAGGTAGACCAAGTGGCTGCGCGCAGCAATTTCAGGGACAACCCCCCCATAGGGCAGATGCTCTTGCATTTGCGAATGCACAATATTGGATAAAATCGTTTTATCGCTGCGCACAACAGCAGCGGCTGTTTCATCACAGCTTGTTTCAATGCCAAGAATTATACTCATGATATCCGAAAATGTGGATTTTTACCGCTAAACTATACTAAATTAACGTATAGAGTACCAGGGCAACAAATCAAGTATTTTCCCGAAGCCTGGTGCCGCTAACTTCCTCAAAATCATCTTTGAGTGAATGAGGGGCGAGAGAACCTAGCTCCATGAAGGAATCAAATGAAGAACTTTAATAATATCCTAAAGAAAGTCGCAACTCCGATCTGCCAAAGGTATGGATTTGTCGCGGCAACCTTGTTGATGGACTGGCATTTGATTGTGGGGGAAAAGTTTGCAGTAATTTGTCAGCCTGAAAAAATTCTATTTCCGAGCCATAAAAAAAGTAATGGGCTTTTATACGTGGCAACCTCAAGTGCTTTTGCGCCGGAATTGTCGTATTTGGAACCCATGATCGTTGATAAGGTCAATAAATATTTTGGCTATAAAGCTGTCGAACGATTGGTTATTCGGCATAAAAAGATGCCAGCGCCGCGAAAAAACCAACAGCCAGTTAAACAGGTCTGTGACGCCGATCGTGTGCGCATTGAACAGCAGATTGAAGGTATTGAAAGCCCAGAGTTGAAAGAAGCGTTACGTAAGTTGGGGTTAGGAATATATACGCATCATGAGTGAAACTTAACCTTAAGCGCCGACACTTCCCGAAGGCCAAGGCCTTAATGAAAGTATTTATCGCCAGCCCCCTTTCATAATCCTTAAGGGGCAGGGATGTTAAGTATGTCGACGTTTGACGCGTCGCTCTCCTCCTCGTAAGGACCTTATACTGGAGTAGGAAAGAGATTGATCTCTCTGGCAAAAATAAACGAAAAATTAAAAAAGTTGCTTTAACCTGAGATAAAAGCAGGAGAATAAAACTATGGACTTAGAGCTCCTTAAAAAATTTTATATGGTGGCGGAAGAAGGCAGTATAACGCAAGCCGCTCAACGCATTCATATGACCCAACCGGCTTTAAGTCGAGCAATCAACTATTTTGAATATCGCCTGAAAACCAAACTTTTTATCCGAACACACCGCGGTATGGAATTAACGTCCCAAGGGGAACGTCTATATAGCTTTGCAAAGAAAATGATCCAAGAAGCGGATAGTTTTGAAAAAGCTTTCCATGAGAAAATAGATGAGGTGGAAGGAGAATTGATAATTACGACAACACCTTATTTTGGCGCTACATGGTTACTTCCAAAATTAAAAAAGTTTGTGGACGATTACCCTAATATAAGAGTTAAACTTAAATTTAGAGAAAACAAAGATATTATAATAGAGGAGGCAGATATCGCAATAGCAACTCCATCTCTTAATAATTCCCATCTTATTCAAAAATATCTTTTTACATCGAATATCAGTTTGTTTGCTAGTGAAGAATACCTTCAGCAATTTGGGGTGCCGCAAACAGTAGAAGATTTAGATCATCACCAATTAATTACCTATGGGGGCAATATCTATAATCCCTATGGTAGCAACTCTAGTTGGGTTCTTAGGTTGGGGAAAAAGCTAGAGGAACCTGCGAGAGAATCTTTTTTGGAAGTGGATTCCCTTCACGGATTAATCAACAGTGCACTTGAGGGCTTTGGTATCATAGAAGCGCCTAATGACCCATCTGTTTTAAATTCTGGCCTTGTTGAAGTCTTACCGACTGAACGCGGACCAGAATTTCAAGTACATTACATTTTCTCAAACACAAGAAAAAACTCTGTAAAAATCAATTTATTATTTGAGTATCTGAACGCAATAGAAACAGAGTAATTGACAAGTGCTTTATCTTATCTGTTTTTTACAGACTGATACGCAATAACATGGATGAGCCTGGGTGTTTTCTAGTTTTACTTGTTGCATAATATTTTTCCTTATTCTTATTTTTTGTTAACTATACATTCAATTTGCTAAACTTTCTTCAACCTTAAGTCAATTCTGTTTTTAAAAATCTTCAGGTGAAAAAGTAGATTATTATTCCACCCTTAATTGAATATGCCCACTCCAAAGCGGTCTATTGCTATCCTAAGGATCTTGAAAAGATTATGATAATTCCTTTTTTCAAGAGATTGCGACCGACACGGTAACTTTCTAGGGAGGAAAAGGGAAGATTTTATCAAAGCTTATCTGTTAAATTATTATGGCTTCATACCAAAATTGCATACCTCCCGTCCGCCGATAAAAAACTTTCTAAATTCTCACGAAAAAAATTTTATTGTTATTTTTTACCCTGTTTTTCCTCTAAAATAAATCGGTTAAAATTTTTTCTCCCCAGTTTCATAAAATTTTTCTCCACGAAAATCGGCTATGCAAATTTGATATGGGGACTAAAACTTTTAAAGGGGTACAGGCAATAAAAAAACTCTCTTATATATCCTGGGAACGCAAAAAATAAAGGGAAATATATACTTATGGTTTATTCAGACACTCTACAACAGAAAATATCTCTTTCTTATGGAAACCATCTTGTTCACGAGTTAAAAGCCTATCTTACGTCAATTCAGGACAATGGATTGGTGTTTTCTTACTCCTTAAAGAGTACCTTTTCTGCGCAAGGAATGGACCTGGTTTTAGAGCAAAAGGAAACTAACTTTACTTTGTCTATGAATTGGCAAGAAGAAGGGGAGCAGCTTTTGGTGACACGCTTTACCATTAATGATAACAAGCAATTAGAAAGCTTGAGCAGTGCGTTGTATGAGGTAGCTGGCATTGAAATTGTTCTTCAAGCTGTGGATTTATTGTTCTTTTTAGCTGAATACCAAGACCTGGGCACAGCTCGTTTTGTGTTAGAAAAAGCCGAGTCAGAGCATCTTACCGCTTTTGATGGTTTCTTTGAGTCTTTTTCCTCTCAAAGGGTTATGGGAGATAAGCACGTCACGCTTACCCTGCCAACGACGCTGGATGCTTATGACCTCTTTGTGGTGAAAACGGAAAACCTCAAAGACAGGATCCGTCAACAGCTGTGGCAAGAACAAAGGGACGATTGTTATTTGAGACGCTACCTGCAAAGTCATAAAAAAGGAGAATCTTTGCGCCTGAAAGATCTTACCCCTGAGGAAGCAAAACCCTTTCCTTCCATGGGACAAGTGCTTGTTTTTCCTAAATTTTCTAACACTCTTTAAAAACGAATCAGGGAAAGAACAAACATGGAAACCGCTTATACAGGTCTGAAAAAAAGATTGTTTCGCATAGAAAAACATATTGGGACGAAGCTCAGAGAACGACGCCTGCAGCTTCACTTAAGCCAACATGGTGTGGCGCATCAGCTGAGTGTGTCTGGCCAGCAAATTCATAAGTATGAGAAAGGAATTGATCGTATTCCCGCCAGCCGACTGTATGAATTATCCAAGATTTTGGGGGTACCTCTTGGTTATTTTTACGATGGTTTAGAGGGAGACGGCTCCTCTTCCCAAGGCCAAGAATTGGTGGTCACCTGCGCGAATCTCAAAGACAAAAAGGTCAGAATAGAGTTCTTAAATCTCGATGTTATCCTCTCAGATGCTGAGATTTTGTAGGAAAGGGAGCATTATAAATACTGCTTTTTCTTTTGCGAGAGCAACCCATTGGTTACATGGCGCGGCCTTCTCGTAAAAAAAGGGCGAGTGGTCTTAAGCGTCGGTAAATCCTGAATGCCCAAGGCCACCACAAAAGAATTTATCTTGAACTCCTTTTTAAAATTTTTGTAATGGTGCCGTATTAGGCATATTAGCCATCTTAGACTCTAATTCTTGATAGGCACGGAGATTAGGTCTGACGCCGGGACCAGGGAAGAATTTTACCTTCATTTTTTCGCGCAGTTTGTCATACATGTCATAGGAAATTTTGGTATGTTCTATAATTAATTCTTTCAGTTTTGTGTGTTTTCGAAAACGTGTGATACCCGTATCTGTAATATCATCGTTTAAAGAAAGGTCTAAAAAAATGAGATGAGGCAGATAAGAAAGGCATTCAGTGCCTACATCAGAAATTTTATTTCCCGATAAATTGAGTTCTTCTAATTCAGTCAGCTTTACAATTGGGTATACACCTTCATCTGTAATACAATTTCCTGAAAGAGATAATTTTTTCAAGAATTTGAAGTTGTGGATCTCCTTAATATGGGCATCTGTCAAGCCACCTCCTCCGATTGATAAGATTATTAAAGATTGAAAATTAATGACATCGGGAGAAATGATAATACGCCTATTAAGGAAGGATTTGTTAGTTTTATCTTTATGATAAACGTTGACTAGATAGATTTCTTTAGACGGCTCTTGGAGCGATTCTATATCTTTTTCGAAGAGCTCCCCCTTGAGTACCAATGGTGGTTTCTGATCTTCAAGCTCTTTCAATTCCATCGCTGAGACAGGAATGGGAATGCAGAATAAAAAAAATAAGAAAAGTTTAATTTTTTGCATTAATTTAAATCCATTTTATAAATTTTTTTAATGATATCTTACAATGAAGTACCTAAAAAATCTATAAAATGTCAAAAGTTTTATTTTTATAATCTTTCACGCATGTGACATTAAAATACGTCTTATCAGAGCCCCCCTATAATCCTATCAAGCGTATCGTGCAACATAGCTAAAGACTTAAAATCATCCACATAATTAAAAGCATAGTATAGACAAACATATATGGATTCTATTTCTGATAAATTGTCCTTAATTTCAGTCAAATGATCTATATTTCCTTCGGAGATATATTTTTCTAATTTTTCTTTGGCTTCGTTAATCCATACCCCTAGTTTAGTTATGAATTCTTCGGGAGTCGAACTCAGCCCTATTTGATTGACTTTTAAGAAACGTCCAACCATCTGCTGTTTCGAAAAAAACACGTTGCGATAAGGTTCAGTATTGAGAAGTGCAAAAATATCCTGAGCCCAAAAACTAAGTAAATTATATTTCTCCCTATTATCTAATTGACCAAATTTGTTAGCCTCTTCTTCAATTTTGTTCTGGAGGTTTCCTTTTGTCTCCTTTAAAGGAAATTTCTCAAGAATCGAATAAAATCGTTCTGGATATCCTTGTATATTATGATGCAAACGATTGTTAATTTTTTGAGCGATCTTTGTTATCTCTCCTTCAGGAGAAAACAGTTCAGGGAGCTTCTCATACATAAAACCCCAAACTGTTCTCTGATTACCCAAGCCAGATTGGTATAAAATATGAGAGAGATATTGACTTGCCAATGCTTCAGATTCAATTCCAATGATGAGTTCTGAATTATTTTTGATAGCATTTGTAGATGGATGAAATGATCCCGTATAAACGACAGGGTTACCTTCTTCAGGATATTGAATAATAAGCTTATGATGAAATTTGCCTTTTGTATAAGGCGTGAAAAGGAGTGAGGCAGAATGTGAGATATTTTTAATAGTATCTTCGACATCTCTATTGGTTTTATCATTATCAACAACAATAAGTTTAGGCGTCTCGCTCTCATTGAGCAATTTAAAAAAATCTGTTGAGGTTAAAAAATTCTCAAATAAAAACAAAGCATTATTTTTTTGAACAAGTATGTTCTCTAATATCTCGAAACAATTATTATTTTCCTTTACGTTCTGGGCAAAACCAGTAGAAATCGCTAAAGATCTTATGTTTGCTTGGCTATATCCCTCTATATTCTGAAACTGATCGTCAGGGTTAAAGAAATTATCTAGTTTTGTGAGTTGCTCTGTATTGCTTACTCCGCTGTCCACCCTATTCATGTGATAAATTTTTATGGTGTGTTCTTCTCTAGGTCCTTTCATAGTAAATAAGCTATAAAATTTATCTAATAGACTTTTTGCTAACTCATTACTTTGTATAAAAAGGGTGTCTTCAGAATGAACATTATCAGATTCATAAGTAGCATTGGCAGATCCAATGGTTACTACTGCCTGATATCCTTTTTTCTTGCTTATCGTTACTTTGTGATGAAAAGATTTGGATCCAAGTTTGACAAGACTGGTTGGCACATTATCAACTAATTCTTTTATATATGAGTGATAGGGTTTATCTCCTAAAGATTGCTCGTAATCAAGAAAAGTGATAACGCGAAAGTTGGTTCCTTCCTCTCTTTTAATATTCGTAAGATATTTATCAGTCAGGGCATGGATGATATTAGGGGCGTCAAGCCTGTACATGAAAACTACAACAAATTCGTCTGATTCTTTTATCAAGTCAGCAATTTTCTCAGTACATGAGCTTCCCAGAGAAATACACGGCTTAACGAAAACATTTTCAATATTCAAGGAAGAATGGCTATGTCCTCGATAGATCCGAGCACGCTTTTTAAAGGGGGATGGCGCTGTATGTAATTCCATCGCCCATAAGGTTGATCCATCGGGGGATAAAACTTTGAGAAATAAAGCAATAATTATCGAAAAACGAAGCGCAACTATCGTTAAACATCCCATAACTCGCTGTCCGATCGTATTTTTATTTGAACATCTAATTCAGGATAAATATATTTTCTTAATTTTTTCTTTATCTCTCGTGCAGAGAAGTAAAAATAGAAAGAGATACCAGCATTTGACCTAGGCTGTATGCACCTAATATCGCTTTTTCTTTTGCTGATGGTAAATAATAATCCCAGCAATCAGAACTGCCAGAGAAATAATACCCACAATAATTGTAGCCAAGGCATTAATTTCAGGGCTCACGCCTAAGCGAATGCTGGAGAAAATCAACATTGGCAGAGTCGTAGAACCAGGCCCTGACAGGAAGCTTGCGATCACTAAATCATCGAGAGATAACGCAAAGGATAAAAGCCAACTGGACACAAGGGAAGGGCCAATTAACGGTAAAGTAATGATCATGAACACCTTGAAAGGCTTGGCGCCAAGATCCAGCGCTGCTTCTTCCAATGAGACATCAAAATCCTGAAGTCGGGCTTTCACCACTAAATAGGCATAGGCAGTGGCAAGGGTAATATGGGCAATCGTAATTGTTAAAATACCACGATGGCTTGGCCAACCAATCAACTGTTCAGTGGCAACAAATAACATTAACATGGCAAGGCCAGTGATAATATCTGGCATAATGAGAGGAGCGGAGATCAAGCCACTAAACAAAGTTCGACCCTTAAATTTGCCAAATCTCACCATAATCAGAGCGGACAATGTTCCCAAAATAACGGCAACGGTCGCTGTGACCGCCGCAATATGAAAGCTGGTGAGAATTGAACTGAGCAATCCTTCATTATTCCATAAAGAGACATACCATTTAAGTGAAAATTGGCTCCAAGTGGTCACCAATTTTGACTCGTTAAAAGAAAAAGCCACAACAGTTAAAATCGGGAGGTATAAAAAGGCATATCCTAAGATTAAGCCTAAAATTGTGACAGTGGAAAAACGGCGCATTAGTTTGTCTCCTGTCGATCCAGTTGGCGGCGTTGCATAATCATAATGGGGACCACAAATAGCATCAGCATAATCACTGCAACAGTGGAGGCAATGGGCCAATCGCGGTTGTTAAAAAACTCAAGCCAAATAATGCGGCCAATCATTAAGTTATCAGGAGCCCCAAGGAGCTCTGGGATAACAAACTCACCCAAAGCTGGAATAAAGACCAAAGCGCAACCCGACCAGATTCCAGCTTTTGATAAAGGGACAGTGATGCGCCAAAAGGCCTGCCAGGGGCGGCAACCAAGGTCGTAGGCGGCTTCTAAATACACATCATCTAGCTTTTCCAAGGTAGAATAAATCGGTAACACCATAAAAGGGAGATAACAATAAACAACGCCAATAGTCACAGCAATATTGTTGTATAAGAATTGCTTTGGCTCAGAAATTAAACCGCAATAAAGTAGCAAATTGTTCAGCAATCCATCTTTACTCAAAATCCCTATCCAGGCATAAACACGCACCAAAAACGAGGTCCAAAAAGGCAAAATAACCAAGAGCAGTAGGACACTGCGCCAATGGGACGAGGCACGGCTAATGCCATAAGCAATTAGGTAGCCAAAAATCAGGCAAAAAATGGTTGAAATCAGCGCGATGGTGAGAGAGGCGAGAAAGCCAGTCGCGTAAAAAGAATCCGTTACCATCCGAATATAATTATTCAAATTCAGAGTAATGGTTAAAATCCCTTCAGAGGCAAAATTCAATAGGGGTTGATAAGGCGGAATTGCCAAAATTGTCTGGGAGAAAGAAACTTTTAGAACCATTAAAAAGGGAATTAAAAAGAACAAAATCAACCAGAAATAAGGAATCAACGCAACAGTATAGCGATTGCGCCATACAGGCTTCGATTTTGTTTTTTGGGGGTGGAGTTGCTGCGTCATGATGTTAAAATCACTCCATTTTCGGAACGCCAAAACAAATAAACTTCATCTTCCCATTTAACTTCCCGTTCAGAAAAACGCAATAGATTTGGTCTAGCTGCTTGCACAATTTTACCCGAGGCTAATTGGACGTAATAAATAGAAATATCACCAAGATAAGCAATTTCACGCACTACCCCTTTGGCCGTATTTCGGTTACCTGCAAGCGGTGTTGTGGAAATCATCACTTTTTCCGGGCGGATTGCCACCGCCACGTGCGAGCCTACCGGGACGGCGGCTGAGTCAGTAACATAGAGATTGCAACAAGCTTCTTCTGAATCGATAGACACATGATCTTCTTCATCTTCCATCACCACCCCTTCAAAGATGTTCATGGATCCAATAAATTCGGCCACATAGCGAGAATTAGGGAATTCATAGAGGTCATGCGGAGCCCCGATTTGACGAATTCGCCCCTCATCCATAATTGCCATTCGGGTGGACATCGTCATGGCTTCTTCTTGATCGTGGGTAACCATAATAAAGGTAATGCCCACACGTTCTTGAATGTTCACTAATTCAAATTGAGTTTGCTCGCGAAGCTTCTTATCGAGTGCTCCTAAAGGTTCGTCTAACAAGAGGAGTTTTGGTTCTTTGACAAGGCTTCTGGCGAGCGCCACCCGTTGGCGCTGTCCACCGGATAACTGATTTGGTTTACGCTCCGCATAAGAAGACATTTGCACAAGATCAAGGGCAGCCTTAACTCGGTCGCGGATGATATGTTTAGGTAAACGTTCTTGCTTTAAGCCAAAAGCGACGTTTTGTTCTACCGTCATCATGGGAAAGAGGGCATAAGACTGGAACATCATATTGACGGGACGTTCATAAGGAGGCCAGTCAGTTACGTCAATATCGTCAATAAGGATACGACCAGAAGAAGGTTTTTCAAACCCAGCCAACATCCGTAATAAGGTGGTTTTACCGCTGCCTGAGCCCCCTAATAAAGAAAAGAGTTCTCCCTCATAAACCGATAGAGAAACCCCTTTGACTGCCGCAACTGAACCAAAGGTTTTGGAGATGTTGTCAACAACAATGTAAGGGCGTGCCTTTGGATCTTGCCAAGGTTCAACGGCGCGTAGAGGTTGTGAAATTGGTGGCATCCTCTTCTTATCCTTTTCTAATATTGCTGGTCTTCATTGGAGCGGGTTCACTGGGGTGAGCATCTACTTTGCCTATTTTAAATTGTGTCCATAACCGCGTCCGGTGCCGCTCATAAGAGAGCGCTTGTGGTTTATCGAGTTTTAGCTTTGCTAAAGTTTCTGGTTTTGGAAAAATCGTGGGGTCATTCTTAATCTTATCCTCAATAAGAGGTAACGCCCCTTTGACCGTCACGGCAAGCTGAGTATAATTGGCGATTTCAGCAGCAACTTCAGAACGCAATAAAAAGTTGATGAATTTGTGGGCATTTTTAGGGTGGGGTGCATCTTTAGGGATAGCCATCACATCAATCCACATGGTTCCCCCTTCTTCAGGGACAACATAGCGGATATGGATAGGTTTACCCACTTCATCGGCCCGTTGCTGGGCAAGTTGGGCCTCGCCTGACCAGGCTTGGGCCACACAGCTTTCACCCGACACAAGCTCATTGACAAAACGAGAGCTGCTAAAGCGACTTATAAAGGGACGGATGGCGAGTAAATCCTGCTGAACCTTAGTCAGATCTTCTAAGGAATCACTATGGGGATTAATGCCCAAATAAGCCATGGCTGCAGGATAGACATCAACCGCTTCATCCAGTAAGGTGACACCGCAATCACTGAAATGACTGACAATTGTTGGATCAAACAGCATTCGGTAGCTATGAGTAGGTGCTCCTGGTAGACGCTTTTTAATTTCTTCTTCGACATAGGCAAACCCAAACGTGCCCCAATAGTAAGGAATTGCAAATTCTAAATTAGGATCAGCAACGCGCATCCGGTCAAAAATGAGAGAATCCATATGAACTAAATTGGGCAGCAATGTTTTATCAAGTTTTTGATAAACACCTGCTTCAATTTGACGCTGAACATAAGGAGAAGCTGACGGAAAAACAACATCATAACCTGAGTTTCCAGAAAACAACTTTGCCTCAAGAATTTCATTATTATCATAAAGGTCATAGCGGACAGTGAGACCAGTTTCCTCCTCAAACTGCTGCACCAGATGGGCAGGGATCATGCCATACCAGTTATAGACATTCACATAGGGTTTTTCTTTGTGAGAAGGGGCAGTTGGATAAAATAAGGCTCTCATGCCAATGGGTAGGCTGAGAATTAAAATACAAAAGAGGAGTATTTTGCGCCAACGCAGCGCTTGCCCGTTTTTTTCCAATGATGAAACATCCAAACTCTAAGGTCATATTGATCCTATTATGATATTTAGACTGTTAATCAATCCTTTACAATATTATAAATGAACATTGGGCTAAAAAAGTTGTCTCAACTAAGAAGGAGGATGGCAGAATGCTTAATGGAGGGTCAGGCACTTAATAATAATCACCTTTTTATGCTAAACGTTTAAAGTTATCTTTTAAAGATTTAGAGAATAGTCAGAAAGCAGAATGATCATACAAGAGGCGGCGGACATTTTTTGCCTGACACCAAGTAAGCGCTCTGCGTTTTCAGGAAATGTTATCTCCCCCTCATCTTCTCCTTCCGCGAGGGTGGGCTTTGTTATAGGTTTGCATCAGTTGTTGTTGATCGATGCTGGTATAGATTTGGGTTGTGGCAAGGGATGCATGGCCTAACAGCTCTTGAATGCCACGCAAATCCTGTGTTTGCGACATCAAATGTGTCGCGCAGGAATGACGCAACGCGTGCGGTGTGACATATTCTGGTAATCCCATAGCACGGCGATAAAGGCGCAAGGTTTTTTGGGCCATTGATGGGTTGAGCGCCCCCCCTTTAACCCCCAAAAAAAGGGGTGTTGTTGCCTCAATGGGAAAGGGACAGGCCTTCACATAAGCTGTAATTGTGGTTTGCACGGCGGGAATAATCGGCACAATTCGTTGTTTTTTTCCTTTGCCAATAATCGCTAATCGATCTGTTAACGGCAGACAGTACCCCGTCAGATTCAAAGCTTCGCCGAGACGCATTCCCGTTGCATACAGTAAAACAAATAACGCTTTGTCTCGTAATCCCAGCCATTCTTCTGTCGCAAACCCCTCAATATCTGTCATTAACTCTGCCGTTTGCCCTTCGCTTAAAGGGCGTGGTAAGCTCACTTTGACACGGGGAGATTGTACCGCCGTTAAAGCCGGGCAAGTATTGCCTGTTTGCTTGCCGAGATAGGTATAAAAATTACGGACAACCGATAAAGCGCGTGCCGTTGAGCGTGGTGAGAGACCTTTATTATTCCGAAAAGCCAGCCAACTACGGAAATCTGTAATTTTAAGATCAATCAATGCTTGTTCAAGGAGGGTTTCTGCTTTATACTGCGCCATAAATGTCAGAAATTCACGAAAGTCTCGCTCATAGGCATAGAGTGTGTGGGAAGAAAATCGCTTCGTTAGTTTTAGCCAATTAGTCCAATCAAGAAGACGCTGATTTAGGTTCATAGGGATTTTATTACCTTTTTTATTCTCTTTTTACTAGTCAATCCGTCAAAAATTAAGCTAAATAATTGTTATGAAGAAAAGCCTTAAAAATTTTTTGTTAAATCCGCAAACGCGTCAACTGTTCAGACGGTTATTGCGCGAACATATCTTATGTTACAAAACCCACTTCTTTATGGCAATTGGCTTTTTGATTCTGTCAGCGCTTTCCAATGCGGCAATTCCCTACTTTTTAAAGCCAGTTTTTGATGACATTTTTGTGAGCCACGATAAAACGGCTCTTGTATACGTATGTAGTGCTATTTTTGCTGTTTTTGCTTGCAGGGGTGTTGCGGCTTTTGGGGAAGCCGTTACAATGACAAACCTAGGGCAACGCGTGATTTCAGATATTCAAAACCGTCTGTTTCAACATTTGATCAACACTGACTATTCTTTTTTTCAGCAACACGCAACGGGTCGTCTGATTTCCATCTTTACGAATGATGTGAATTTGATGCGTGCCACTGTCAGTAACGTGATTATTTCGTTTACCCGAGATACTTTAAATCTTGTATGTTTGGTGACACTTTTGTTTGTTCGCGATCCCCTCTTGGCGGCTGTATCGCTGATGCTGATCCCGATTGTGGCCTTATTCTTGGCAAAACTCAATAAACGATTCAGACGGGTTATTGATAAGGCTCAAGATGAACATGGATCGCTCGCCAGCTACTTATCACAAATTTTCCAAGGTATTCGCGTTGTTAAGGCCTATTGTATGGAAGCTTATGAAGTGAGGCGCATGCAGACACAAACCAATGCTATTGTGGGATTAATTACTAAATCATCCCAAACGCGGGCTCTAAGTAATCCTATTATTGATATTTTAGCAGGTTTGATTATTAGCTCGATTCTTGTTTATGGTGGTTTACAAGTGATGAATGGCACACGTACGACGGGTGATTTTGTTTCTTTTATTACCGCACTATTTTTAGCTTATGAGCCATTAAAACGGATCAGTAACGTCAATCACAGCTTGCAAGAAGGGATCATTGCGGCGACGCGTGTTTTTAAAATTATTGACGCGCCTACTCAGATTCAGTCGATGAATGAGCCCATTATTAAGCCACGCTTCCAAGGGGAAATTACTTTTAAAGATGTTTCCTTTAGTTATCCGAATGGGAAGAAAGCTTTGAGGAATCTTAATTTAGAAATTCTCAGGGGCCAAAAAGTTGCCTTTGTAGGTAGTAGTGGGTCGGGGAAATCGTCTCTTATTAATTTAGTCCCCCGTTTTTATGATGCAGCAAAAGGGGAAATTTTAATTGATGGCCAACCAATCACTCACTATGATTTGCAAAATTTAAGGCATAATATTTCTCTTGTGAGCCAAGAAATTTCTCTATTTGATGATACGATCTATAACAATATTTTGTATGGTAATATTCAAGCAACCAAAGAAGAAGTAATCGCTACTGCCAAATCAGCTGGTGCCCACGATTTTATTGAGAAGTTAAAAGAGGGTTATGAGACATTGGTAGGTGAAAATGGGACACGCCTATCGGGCGGCCAACGCCAACGAATTGCTATTGCAAGAGCCATTTTAAAAAATGCACCAATTTTACTTTTGGATGAGGCCACGTCCGCCCTTGATAGTCAGTCTGAAAAACATATTCAAGATGCTTTTATTACCTTGATGCAGGGGAAAACATCCTTGGTCGTGGCGCATCGTTTGTCAACGATTGTTGATTCTGATTTGATCTACGTCCTTGAAAATGGTAGCATTGTTGAGCGAGGAACACACCATGAGTTGCTTCAACAACAACAACATTATTATAAATTGTGGCATCGTCAAGCGCGGTTGGACGAGGATACTGAATGAAAAAGCTGCCTAAAAAAATCACTCCTTCTGGTGTTTTTCTTGAATTTTTTTCCTTTCTCCTTAGTCTCTCCTTAAGGTTTATTTATAGGATGACCCGCGGGCAGACCATCAATCGCTATAAACGCATTAATTCATGGGATAACTTATGTATTCCCCTGCCATTTTCATAGGGTGTTTTTGTCGAGGGTAATCCCCTTCAAATACCTCGTTGTAATGATGACGAATTAGAACTCTACCGCCTTGAGCTTGAAAAAATTAACCAAGCTGCAAGATTTTGCTGATAACCTCTTAAAAAATATGGTCTTGGAAAAATAATGGATACGAAACAAACTCGGGCTTTTGGGGCCCGAACTGCCTCTCGTTTAGCGGCTGTACAAGCGCTTTACCAATTGGAAATTGAACCTATTAGTCCACGAGCTGTTATTGGCCAATTTATTGCACACCGTTTTAAGGAAGAAAAACTTTTTCCCGTCAAAGTAAATGAAGACCTTTTTGAACAGATCGTCTCAGGGGTTTACGAGAAACGTCAGGAACTTGATCTTTTGATTAGTAACATATTGGCAAATGGATGGACAATTGAGCGTTTGGAAGTTGTCGTGAAAGCAATTTTACGGGCGGCTACTTATGAGCTTTTGGGGAATACAAATGCGCCAAAACCCGTTATCATTAATGAGTATGTTAATGTAACAAAAGCTTTTTTTTCCGGACAAGAACCAGCTTTTGTCAACGCCTCACTTGATAATTTATCTAAACAGGTTCCGCAATGATGCAGTTTTTACAGCTATTCTTGAGTATTACTCTTTTGAGCTGTCCCCACATCGTGATGGCCGATGAAGAGGGTGAAGCTGCTGAAGTCACCAGTCCTGCCAATGGAGAGGAAGCTCCCCCTATGCCGACAAGAGCGATGATGGCTGGGCCGGCAGATGCAAGTAATTTTAAGACTTTAGAACCAATGATAATTCCCATTATCAAGGCCAGCAAAGTGTATGGATATTTGCGCTTGGAAATCCAACTTGCAACAAAAGATGGGACTTCTATTGAAACGTTAAAACCTCTTTTCCCGATTCTCTTTGATGCGTACATGACGCAACTTTATAGTTTGATTTGTGATCGTTGGCTTCCTGATCAACCTTTAAATCAAGATGCTATTTTGAAGATTGCTCGAGAATTAACGGCTAAAATTACGACAGAAAAAGCTAAAACCGATAATCTTACAGTCTATTTCAAGAATTTTTTCTTTGCCCCGGCAAATAAATAAACTTTTATTGAAATTTATCCTAATTATGCTTACGCTCTTCCATAAGTATAAATTTGGACGCAAAGCAAGATTTGGATAGAAATTCTAAATTTGACAGGCAAGCAGGTAAGTCTTAAGGGTGTTTTAACTAACGTCGGTTTATACTTTCCCGATGTCAGCATTTTGAATCACTAAACTTTTAGCACATGAGGTCTTTTATGGTGCGCTCTTTAGATAGTCTTGGTACTCGCTCTACCCTTGTTGTTGAAGGCAAAAGTTATACCTATTATAGCTTGAAAAAAGCTGAGGCAGCGGGTCTTTCTTCCATCAGTAAACTTCCCTATTCAACACGCGTTTTGCTAGAAAATTTATTGCGGACTGAAAATGGGAAGAGCGTTCAGCTAAAAGATATCAAGGCGCTTTGCCAACTGCCAGGAAAAGATAAAGTTTTTTCCGACATTGCCTTTTCCCCCGCACGTGTTTTGATGCAAGATTTTACTGGTGTTCCCGCGGTGGTTGATTTGGCCGCAATGCGTGATGCCCTGAAAACCTTGGGTGGTGATCCTGAAAAAATCAATCCATTAATTCCTGTGGATTTGGTGATCGACCATTCGGTAATGGTTGATTATTACGGCCGAGAAGATGCCTTTAAAAAGAATGTGGCGATGGAGTTTAAGCGCAATTTAGAGCGCTATACTTTTTTAAAATGGGGCCAAACTGCCTTTAAAAATTTCCGGGTAGTCCCACCAGGAACTGGAATTTGTCACCAGGTTAACTTGGAATATCTGGCTCAGTGTGTGTGGACATCCACGGAAGAAGATGGCACTCTTGTTGCCTATCCGGATACGTTGGTTGGGACAGATAGCCATACGACGATGGTCAATGCGTTGGCGGTTCTGGGGTGGGGTGTTGGAGGTATCGAAGCAGAAGCTGCGATGCTGGGTCAAGCTCTCTCCATGCTCATTCCCAAAGTTGTTGGTTTCAAATTAACTGGTAAATTAGTTGAAGGCATTACCGCCACTGACTTGGTGTTAACT
Source organism: Candidatus Paracaedibacter symbiosus (assembly GCF_000757605.1). Lineage (GTDB taxonomy): Bacteria > Pseudomonadota > Alphaproteobacteria > Paracaedibacterales > Paracaedibacteraceae > Paracaedibacter_A > Paracaedibacter_A symbiosus. The sequence goes on from NZ_JQAK01000001.1 coordinate 1,376,629, forward strand.
ATCACCAATATTTTACGTGCCAAAGGTGTGGTTGGGAAATTTGTTGAATTTTTTGGCGAAGGACTTGAGCACCTCACCATCGCTGACCGAGCAACCGTGGCCAACATGGCGCCTGAATATGGGGCTACCTGTGGTTTTTTCCCTATTGACCAAGAAACTTTGCGTTATTTGAAATTTACAGGTCGCGATCAGGCACGTATCAACCTAGTGGAGACTTACGCGAAAGAACAAGGGTTATGGCATGATCACACCGCCGCTGACCCCCTTTATGATGAGCTATTGGAACTTGATTTGGGTAATGTCTTGCCGACGTTGGCAGGACCAAAACGTCCTCAAGATCGCGTTTATGTGAGTGAGGCGAAAGACGCATGTATTAAAACATTGGCGACTGAACAAAAGTCTGTTGAGATTGACTTCCCCGTTGCAGGAAAAGATTACACCTTGAAGAATGCGGACGTGGTGATTGCCGCAATTACCAGCTGTACCAACACTTCTAATCCATCGGTGATGTTGGGTGCGGGTTTAGTGGCGCGCAAAGCGCACCAACTGGGGCTCAAACCAAAACCATGGGTCAAAACCTCTTTGGCGCCAGGTTCACAAGTTGTCAGTGATTATCTGGAAAAATCAGGCCTCATTAAAGATTTAGAGAGCATGGGTTTTTACCTTGTAGGTTATGGATGCACGACATGCATTGGTAACTCAGGTCCTCTTAACCCAGAAATTTCTGAGGTTATTGAGAAAAATGATTTGAGTGTCGCTGGTGTTTTGTCGGGCAATCGTAACTTTGAAGGACGTATTAATCCGCATGTAAAGCTCAACTATTTAGCTTCACCGCTTTTGGTGATTGTGTATGCGTTGACCGGTACGATGGCCATTGATATCACCAAAGAACCGTTGGGTATTTCAAAGGATGGCCAACCTGTGTACTTGAAAGATATTTGGCCAACCTCCAAAGAAATTCAAGAGTCCATTGATCAATTCCTCACCCCCGAAATGTTTAGATCTCGCTATGCTGACGTCTTTACAGGCGACACTGAATGGCAGGAAATTGCTGCGAAACCTAGTGAAACTTTTAGTTGGGATGACGACAGCACCTATGTCAAAAATCCACCTTACTTTACCAATCTGCATCAGAAAACAGCCATAGGTGACATTCAAGGGGCTAAAGTTTTGGCATTGTTGGGGGACAGTGTAACGACGGACCATATTTCGCCGGCAGGAAGTATTAAAAAAGATGGCCCAGCTGGCAAATATCTGACCCAGCATCACATCGATATTCCTGATTTTAACTCTTATGGGTCACGCCGTGGTAACCATGAAGTCATGATGCGCGGAACTTTTGCCAATATTCGTTTAGCTAACGAAATGGTTCCAGAAAAGACAGGCGGCTATACGCGTTTTGGTCCTACCGGCGAAATTATTTCTATCTATGAAGCAGCCATGCAGTATAGTCAAGAATCAACACCGTTGGTGGTGATTGCTGGAAAAGAGTATGGGACTGGCTCCTCTCGTGACTGGGCAGCGAAGGGAACAAAGTTGCTTGGAGTGAAGGCAGTCATTGCAGAGAGCTTTGAGCGTATCCACCGTTCCAACCTTGTTGGAATGGGAATTTTACCCCTTGTTTTCCCAGAGAGCGTCAACCGTAAAACTTTGGGTCTCACTGGTTTTGAGACAATCAATTTGGTGGGTCTTGAAAAAGGGATTACGCCAGGTATGGCGGTGAAATGCGAAATTACACGCCCCAACGGTGAGATGGAAACCATTCATCTGAAATGCCGTATTGATACCCAAGATGAAGTTGATTACTTTAAGAGCGATGGTATTTTGCCTTACGTTTTAAAGTTATTAGGTGCCGCGTAAAGCTAAATGTATTCTAGATAAAGAGAAAGCCCCCAATGGAGGGGGCTTTTTATTATTTTGTCAAAAATCCAAAATATTCTAAGACCAAGCGAGCTCGTTTCGTTACATTGCGTCCTAATTCCTCATGAATATGCATTAGTTTGGTTTTATTCTCATATTTAAGGCTATAAATACTCCCAGTAGTTCCTTTCACTGCAATTCCAAGTTTTTCAAGTAACTTGAAGAAACCATCCCGTGAAATGGTGTTAGGATGGGTGGTATTATCACAGAGGAGATCCAAAGTTTTAAGATTTTCTTTACTCAGATTTTGTTGAGTGACAAAGGTTGTTACTTCGTAATCACTGCTACTTTCTGATACATTTGAAGATGTCGCAGTGGGAGTGTTTTTCTGTTCTACTTCTAGATTTAAATCCTTAGTAGCGCTCGTTAAATCTAACGTTTTGCTTTCTTTTTGGCGTCTAACAACGACATCACCGCGCCACCGTTTAGGTTTGGGAGAGATTAGTTGCTCTTTTATCTCTTCTTTTGAAGAAGAGGTGACAGAATTGGAGGACGATACTGCTTCATATTTTAGTGGGCGAGGAGTGAGATCTAGTTGTTCCTTTGGTGAGGAAGAGCTTGATTGTGGTGCAATGGGTTGTACTGCATGTTTTTTCGCCAGCTGATTTACTTGATTTTGTGGGGGTTGTTTTGGTGTAATTTTAGCAACACTTGGTTGAGCCTTTAGTTGCAGTTGTTTTGCTTTAATTTGGGTAAGACTTGATTGAGTCTTTGATTTAGATAATGGTTGCTTTTCTTTTTTCTTGGCCTCTTTTTTTGATTGACGCTCAATCTCGCGCCGTTCATTACGCTTTAAATTTTTTAGTGGTGGAGCAAGAACGATTCCAAGCCTGTTTTTAATTTCAATGATGGTCTTATTTTTGAGTCTATCAAAATATACAACATCAGCAAGACATGAATCGGGGTCTACAGACACATCGTTTTGTCCCTGCAAATAGGGAAGGAGTGTTGGTGATGCTGCAAGTAATTCTTTGATTTCTGGCGATAATAGATAGTCTGGATTTTTATTTCCACTTACTTGCTTCAATGTTTTATAGATGATTGCGAGAGGTTCGGTAAGATTTTGAAACAATGTACAAGCTATCTCTACTTTTTCACGGTCAAGCTTATCTAATGAATCTTGATCTTTTTGTTTGGTTGATGGGGTGGATCCTTTTTGTAATGTCATTTGGCGAGAGAGAAGAAATCCAGTACGACTAATTAAATATTCCTCAAAAACCCTTGCTAAAGAGAAGATACATGAAAAATTTTTCATCATTTCTTCTAAACCAAAATCATTAAGTGCTTCGTAATAAATGTCAGTGATTTTCTGATCACTTAGCGTTTTTTCTTCAGCATAATAGTATATCTCCGTCAATAAATCTGTGAGGCCATTATATTCTGCGAAGGGAATAAACTGGCCTAGTTTTCCCTTGTCGAGGGGCATAGGACTTTCAAGAGAGTCGGAAAGATATGTCTTAATTGTTTGTTGATAGTCTCTTGCTGTTTCTTGATTAACAAGACTGGTGTGTAAACGATTCTCCAATAAAAGTTTTAAATTTGTAATCTGTTGCTTTGAAGAGATTGAATTTTGAGTGGAAGTGGTCAATTGTTCTAAAGAATGGCGGCAATCTTCCACTCGGTCAGTACTAAATGCTAATAAGCTATCACTGAAGTCTTTTAGCTCGTTACCAGCCTGTCTAAGTAAATCGATATGTGGGACTGTTTCTTCTGTAGAGGTTAACTTTATATATTTTCTTACATTTTCCCGAAGGCTCTCTAAATCCCACTTATTTAAATCTAAGTTATCTTGGAGTTGATAACGAATTTCCTTCAAAAGCTGAAATTTTTTTTCAGATTGCTCGTCCCACTGCCTATCCATGGCAAAAGTTGGCGTGGAGGTTAGCATTCCACCAAAAAAAAGGCTTAGAGTTAGGCAAGAAAGACGTGCTGTTTTGTGAATAGAAATCATAAGGAATTCCATTAGTTTTTTAATTAGTTTTTCCATATTTATATAATCATTGTTTTTTGTTTTCCAGTCAATTTACTGCGGAAAATGATGAGAATACTGTGTGTAAAACTGCAGCAGAGACTTTGAATGTTTATATTGCGGTTCTAATAGATGAGGAATTAATTTGTTAGAAATACGAGTGTCACATGTGAATATAAAATATCCTTCAGGCAGAGAATCAAGTATTGATTATCCTCGAGGGCCAAAAAAAATGATAAGAGCACCAATCGCACACACAAACGTGCCAATAATATCAAAGCGATCGGGCGTATTTCCTTCTATAACCCACATCCAAAGGATCGAGGCAAAAATATAAACTGTCCCGTATGTCGCATAAGCTCTGCCAGCAAACTCAGATTCAACCAAAGTGAGGAGATAGGCAAATAACCACAAAGAAACCGTCCCAAGGACTAACCACATAGCAGATTTATTTAATTTAAGCCAATACCAAAAGGCAAAACATCCAGTGATTTCAGCAACTGCAGCACCAATAAAAGCGATAAATGTCATCATCAGGGGGAGATTTCTCCAAAGAAGTTATCTTTAGCAGAAAGAAAGGGCATATCGAGGATTATCATCCTATTCCAACTCTTAAACAAAAAAATACAAGACTCAAGACGCAGCGTCGGCTTTTAATCTTGACTCTTGTATTTTCTCTATTTCTGGCGGAGAGGAAGGGATTCGAACCCTCGATACGTTGCCGTATACACGATTTCCAATCGTGCGCCTTCGACCACTCGGCCACCTCTCCGGGTACAAACATAACTAAACAGATAAGAATTCACAATAGTTTTATTGCGCAGTATGAAGAAAAACTGAAAAAGACAAGGCTTTGTGCCTCCAATGCACCTAAATCTATTTCGGCTAAAAATATCTCCATATCTCTCTTGAGTGAAGGAGGGATGAAAAAATCTAAGCTAATTTTTAGTGATCATCTATTTTCTTAAAAAGGCTTAAGTAGCTTTGACTCTTCTCTGTTTTAAAAGCTTGGACTCTCATCCAAAACTACGCTATAAAATGTCAATTCTCCACTTACAATTACTCTATTAAATGGCTTTCTCAGACGCACAAAAAATTATCAAAATCAACGATATTACCGTGACCGTGCAACGCCATGCAGCAGCAAAGACACTGCGTCTGCGTATTGATCGGCTAAAAAAGAAGCCTGTTGTCATGGCTCCTAAGCGTCTATCGCTAGAAAAAATCACAGCGTTTGTGTGGCAGCATCAAGAGTGGTTAATAACTCAACTTGCTACCTTTTCGAAGACAAATACCCATGCTTCGGAAATTCTTTTTCAGGGGAAAAACTATCAACTTGTTTTTCAATCAACTTCCCATAAAAGGTTAAATGTTGCCTTTAATCATGAGCAGCAGCTGATCTGCCATAACATGGATTCTGATCTGATAAAAGTCCGTCTCAAACCTATTTTTAGGCGTGAGGCGCTGCAACAACTTGAAAAACACTGCTCTGATTTTGCAACCCGTCTTGAAGTCAGTTTTAAAGGCATACAAATTAAAGATTATAAATCGCGTTGGGGAAGCTGTCGCCAGGATGGCTTGTTGTCCTTTTCGTGGCGGTTGATTCTGGCGCCACCTTTTATTCTTGAATATGTGGGTGCCCATGAAGTAGCGCATCTTGTTCATCTCAATCATAGTCCTGATTTTTGGCGAGTCGTTGCTGCGCTTTTCCCTCAATATAAACAGGCAAGAGAGTGGCTGAAACAAAATGGCTCTACTTTATTTCAACACTTTTAAGAATTTCCAGCTAAATTTGCCACAGGTGCCAAAAAATTTGACATTATTTGCCACAGCTCGCAACCCAAGACTTGACATAAGCCTGATTATCCCTTAAAAAGAGTTTAATGATTTAATTTTGAGTATTTTGTTATGAAAATCGCAAACTCCCTAAAAACACTAAAGTCTCGTCATAAAGGTTGTAAATTAGTTCGTCGTCGCGGCAGAACTTACATCATCAACAAACAAAACCCACGTTTTAAAGCACGTCAAGGTTAATAGCTTAGGGTTTTCCCTAAGCTATTTTTTAAACTTAGTATTCTGTGAGCAGATTTCATTTCAAAAAATCATCCCCTCCAATGTTTCTTCTCGTAGATTTCATTTGCCGTCTTTTTATGAGAGGCACACAGTCTAAATTCTCCAGATTTTTTATGACCTTTTGTTGTTTGGTCTTAAGTGGTTGTACAACGATTAACCTAGATAATAATGCATCGATCTATCGCCCAGCACTGCCGCATTATGACAATATTAAGGTGGCGTTTGTCCTTGGTGGGGGCGGAGCAAAGGGTCTTGCTCATCTTGGAGTGTTAGAAGAATTAACTGCGGCTGGGATTAAGCCAGATCTTATTGTTGGCTGCAGTGCGGGGGCAATTGTAGGAGCACTGTATGCGGATAAGCCTGACCTTGCGCATATAAAACAGTTGCTGTTAAAGATTGAGCGGGACGATTTGCTTGATATCTCATTGGCACATTTACCCTATGGGTTCAGTAATGGCTGGGCGATGAAACAGTTTTTGAAAGAAAATCTCACTGCAAAAACTTTCGCGGACTTACAGATGCCATTTGTGGCGGTGGCGACCAATCTAAAAACAGGGGAACTTACAGCTTTTTCTTCTGGTGATTTAAATAAATCTGTACGGGCTTCTGCTGCTTTTCCAAGCGTATTTTTGCCTGTCAATATTCAGGGTAACTATTTTGTTGACGGCGGGGTTGCTAATGCCGTGCCGGTTGACATTGCTCGGAAAATTGGGGCTGATTTTGTTATTGCTGTCAATCTTGGTGATCAATTATCAGACGAAGTGCCCTCTCATGTTTTCGGGATTTTGAAACGGTCTTTGGAAATCAGTTATCTTCAGCAGGGGCGATTAGTCACTCAAACAGCAGATTATGTTATTAATGTGCCACTGGCCTCTGTTGGTACATTTGATGAGGGCTTAAATCCTTATGTTTACAAAGCAGGGGTGAATGCCGCACGCACCAGTATTTTAGAGATTAAACAAAAAATAAAGCAACACCAGCGCCAGCACCTCAAAAAACGTTAAGAATTTTAACTCTTCCAAAGACGTATAGTGAATTAAGTCCAAAAACAGCATTTTCTTAGCTGATTTTTCACGTCCTTTCATCGTCTTAAAAACCTTAAAGAGGACCAGCTATTGACGGTTTTTAAGACGAGAAATTTTTCCCAAAACTGCGCTATAAAATCTATCCCTTGTGCCTCTGAATCCCTCAACAGCTATTGGTTAAAAGCGGGCAACGTCTGAACAGCTGTCGTAATGAATGTGGAGTTCGGCCGATAGTTTAAGAAGACTTTCTGGTTGAAAATACCTTGTAAATACCCAACAAAGTTTTCTTTTGTAAAATCAATATTATTTTTCTTACAAGTTATTTTAAAAGGGAATAATAACTCGCTTGTCCACGCAAAAGTATCGGCATGCACAAGTTGATTAGTATTGGTTTCCTAATTGGAATACTCATTTATATAGCCATAAGTATACCTCGTTTGCGTCTTATTGATTGTTAATGACATATTAGGAGTATCCAGGCGATTTTTAAATCCGTAAAAGGTTAAATCGATGCTTTCAATCGAAGACATGCTGACATCTAATATAAATGTTTTAGCAAAACACATCTTTTGATACAATTTTCCCCCAGCGGGTGTTGATTGGATAAATTTTGAGATATCAAAGGAATAAATAACAGTTAACAGTTTGCTATTAGCAAGATCTTCGGTAATAGAGATATTTTTTGGAAGGAGATTATTATTACCAAGATTATTATAGTGTTGTTCTGAAATTTTTGTCACAGATGCTGGATCCTGCAAGGTAATGAGAGTGCTGGCACGTGTCGATAACATCTGGGTTGCTGGGTTAAAACAGGAGTTATAATTCATCCACTCAGTAAATATTTTTTTGTTTTCAGTAATAGCTCCTGGGATGACGCGAAACCGCAATTTTTTTAAAGTGCCAAGATCTTTTTCTATAAATGGAGAGTCAATAAGCGAATATCTTTGGTTCTGACGAAATTCGAGAGTACTACTTGTGTTGTGTATGACAAAGGGGATTTTCTTTGGAATCAGCGTCGTTTGTGTGTCTGTGATTATTTCTGAATTGGGCTCCATGGCATGGGGCTGATAAATAGTCGCGCGCGCAACACTTAGAATAAGAAACATTTTCTGAAACATCGAATTTTCTCCTCATTTATAATAAATTGAATGGAAAAGTTAACTTTTCTAAGCTGATTTTTGGCGATTTTCCGTCGCATTAAAAACCTTAAAGGCTTGTCTTCTGTTAACGGTGTTTTAGGACTTCAACTCTCATCTAAAGCTACGTTCTATACCATCACAACGCTTCAATTTAATTTGCTAATATTATACATTCAGTTAAAAATGTGAAGTTTTATTTCGATTTAACACTTTTTCACCTACCTATAATCTCATTGTAACTTACATAAATGAAAGGTATAGTCAGGTTGTCTTTTTAAGAAAACACCAGGGGTGCTGCCTTGCAGCTGAGAAATACCCTTATAACCTGATCTGGCTCATACCAGCGGAGGAAGAGTGAATGAACACAATTATTAAAAAACGCCAATTCGTTAGCTATTTCAGGCTTCCCACAACTAAAGGTTTTTGGCTGCCTCTCTTGGGCACAATTGTTGAGTATTATGATTACACCCTGTATGGATTTACAGCTGCTCTCATTAGTCAACTTTATTTCCCGGCAGATGATTCCAGTGGATCCCTTCTTAAAACCTATATTGTTTTTGCCTTAGGATCTTTTGCCAAACCTATTGGTTCTCTCATTTTTGGATGGATTGGAGATAGATTCGGCCGCAAAATTGCGTTGAAATGGACAATGCTGGGAATTGTTATCCCAACCATCTTGATTGGGATCTTGCCAACCTATCAAGACTGGGGGGTGACTGCCACAGTAATTTTGATCGGTTGTCGGTTGTTCCAGGGAATCTTTTTATCGGGCGAAACCGATGGCATTCGAATCATGCTCTATGAGACTTTTCTGAAAGATCGGCCGACTTTAATTAATTGCTTAGTAGGCCTCGCATCCTATTTCGGGGTCTTTTTGGCTTCTTATGCCGTCTCACTTACCCCGCAATTGGCGACAGCAAATGCGTGGCGTATTCCATTCTTAATTGGGGGCGTTTTGGGGATAATAGTCTTTATTATGCGCCATTTTTTGATTGAGTCCGCTGATTACCTTATCTATCAAACTCAACCCTTAAAAGAACGTCAATCACAAGTTTTTTCCAAAAAAGCTTTCATGGGGACGATTTTGTTGTGTGGTGGTGTCGGCGGATTAAATCAAATTTTTTTTGTGTATTTGGGGTCTTTTTTAAGTAACGTCTTGCCACTTTTCCCAAGTACCCAGATGCAGAAATTTACGCCCCAATTGCTGCTGGTTCATATGGGGGCGCAAGTTGCTGCGGCCTGGCTTGCCGATCATTGGTGTCCTAAAAAAGTCATCTTGCTAGGGCTTGCTATCACAACGCCACTCATCCTGGCTCTGGGGGTTCAACTATTTTACCACCAGGTGAATTTGTGGTTATGGCTGCTATTGACAACCTCTCTCGCCCTTGTGTTTATTCCGGGGTTTACTCTTATTTTATCGCGCAGTGGGGTAGGGGCTCGTTACCGATTTGTGAGTCTTGGTCATTCATTGGGCTCAGTTCTTTTCTCCGGCTGTGCGCCCGCAATTAGCCTTTTCTTGTGGCAACAAACTGGGGCTAGCTTTGCGCCTATGGTGCATGCCTTGGTTTTATGTGCGTGTATCAGAATTGGGGTTAAGCTCTTAGAGTGAATTCAGAATCATAAGATAACCGCATAACAGGATTGTTATCAAATCCCTGGCCTTTGCCCCGCGTAAGCCAGGTAATTTGTCCTAAGCGTGCCACTTTCCCAAGGAGAGTGGGGGGGATTTCCTCTCGCTTGATCGCTGCGTAAAAGGTGAATTTATGGTCAATCCCGCCATAAAATTTTGTGAGACTGGCCAAGGCTGCATGACCGTGTTGTCCTGGCAAATGAGTAAGATACTTTTTCCAACTTAACTGTTTCAAAAAGATGCGGATCCCCGCTGCCTGGTCCCAGGATCGTTTGCCAAGGATGACGCTTTTACCAAGAACGTTATACTGTCCCTTCTGTGTCCCCATCAGACTTAAGTCCTCAAGTGCACCTTGGCGCCAATGTCCTTGAAGTTCTTGTATATGGATTTCAGTTTGGAAATAACTTTTGAGCAGTTGTTGCAAACCTGCTGTTGATTTGGTTCGCTGCCAGAAAAGCGGGGCAAATGTAAGAAGGGAACGATCCGGCACGCGTAATTTGTGGCGAAGATAGTGGCTATTGAGCCCCAGCAAGTCTAAAAATGTTTTGCCAGCAACCGTTGATTCTGGCGGGATTTGTTCCATCCCGAGCACGACTTTCTTACGAACACGGTGCCAAAATGAAGCCAGCCGATGGTTGAAAATATCTAAGAAATCACGGCTAGAAGTATCTTTGTGACGAACACGATCAATCACCAAGTCGGTATAGGGTGTTGGTAACGGTCCTTGAATACCAGCAAGACCTAAAAAGTTAACAGTGAGGATAGGACGGTGGTCGCCTCCTAAGGGTGCTGTGACGCTATAGATATCACTTGACGACACTGCTAGCGTCAGCCGTGATTTAACTTGTAAGGCTTCTTTAAGGGGGTCATCTCCCTCACCAAAAGAAATTGAATTCTGATTCAAACCTTCCAGAATACGGATGGCTTGGGAAAACTCAAACTCATAGGTTTCTTGGTAAAGATCTGATTCTAAAGAATAATCTGATCGCCGCGCAACGGTTGCCATTTCATCCACTCCCCATTACGTTGAATACTATTAAGCTGCAGTTCAATAAATGAATTCATTGAGACTTGGAGCGTAAAAAAGTGCCGAAGCACGGAGACCAACAAGAAAACACTGACACCCGTATAAGAACGCTCATTCACAGTCATTGTGATATGCAAGCCATTCACAAATCCTCGCCAGGCTTCCTCTCCCATCCGTCGGGTGGTGTGACGAGTGACAATGTCCTGAATGCTATCAATTTCAGCATGGTCATAATTTTGTGTCGTTCGCGAGTAAAGCCTCAACGTCTCCTTTAAAGCATTGACAGAAGCTGATCCCGCAGTGAGCGATAAATGATTGACGGAAAGTTGCGAGATGAGTCGCCATAAAGTCTCCCCATCTTCGGGTGAATAAATCTGGCTTGTTGGTTTATTGAGACAAACAATCTGGCTGACGGGCGCCCTGTCTTCCAGTTGTAACACCCCACCAGAGGGTATTTGTTCGGCTAAGAATCTGTTGGTGCACAAAGTATGAGCAAAGATAGTATTTTGTGGCGGTAGCTTAGGATTAAAATCTAAGTCAACAAAAGACAACACAACATCAGTGCCTGGCACCTCGCGCTTTTCAGAGCTTACCCGACGGGATAACCAATAGGTTGATGCGTTTTTGAATTGCTCATTGTGACTAAAGGAAAAATAGGGTGTAAAGACAACGGTTGTCGGATTCTCATCAATAGTTGAGGCAACGCGTTGGATTGAATAAATTTCCGTTGTGCGTTCACGCCGTTGGTCGGGGACCAGGCGGTATTCAAAATGACGATGATCCAGACGTAAAGGATCTGTGATTTTATTAAATAAATTGACAATCGGGGTGCAACCCAATTTGAAATAGCTTGGTTTAAGATCCATCTTGCCGATGATGTCGTGGTTATCGATCCCAATCAATAAATCAGCCGTCTCACCACCTGCTTTTAGATCCAGATTATTAATATCAAAAAATAAAAATTTCTCAGGAAAATGGAAATATTCATGGAGGAGCTGATAAGAGGGGTGAGAATGGTCGGGGGAGGGCAGAATGGACTCATTCACGTTAAAACCGACTTGAGCCAACGATTGATTTGGCAAAATACTCGCTATATGGCCATCCACACTTTGCAAAATCTGGTGCTGCGTTTGGGCAAATAAACATTCATAGATCGTAAAGGCCAAAGCGCTGTCACAAGAAATATGAAACCTCAGACTTTTTAAATCAAGGTCAGAAAAATTAAGCCCTTGGGATTTGAGTTTCAGTCGCAAATACCATTTTTTTGCCTTGGTACCGTGACGGATAGCGTATTCATCAGCATGGACAAAATCCACATTCACCACTTCAATTGGCCATAAAGTCACGGCGTAGGAAGTGCGAAAACGACAAGCAACCCCTTCTTCTGCATAGGAAAAAACGGGTGTATGTCGAGCAATGTCAAATCCGCTCGTGAGTTTACCTTTGGTGGGGTCTACAACAAACTGTGCTACAGACATTGAGGGGATTGGATTGATCAGATGCGGGTAAAGCACCCCAAGCAAGGCGGCTGCAATTTGGGGGAGCCGATCGTCAATTTCTTGACTGAGTTGAGCCGTTAAAAACGCAAACGATTCCAATAATCGCTCTACATGTGGATCGGGTGACTCATTGTGCGACAACTGTAAGCGTCTGGCAATTTTGGGGTGTTGGGCAGCAAATAACTGACCAGCATTCCGTAAATAGGAAAGTTCCCGATGATAATAAGTCAAAAATTTTTCGGAAACAGGTGTTTTCACAAAAATGCCTCAGTTACTTAAACTATAACGCAGTGTGTAAGATGACAGCTTAGGAGAGCTTTCTTTGTTTTTTACAATTTACACAGGGCGTACTATAGTAAAATTATACATAATTTAATTAGGTTTAGAAAATAGTCTTTCTCTAAAAACCAAATATTCTCATAATGAGGGTAAAATTAACATATCTATTGGAGATAAACATGATTGACGATAAAGCTCTTGATATTCTTTTCCGTGAAGCGAGGACCCATTCTGCTTGGCTGCCAAAACCAGTGGCGCCTGAAATTTTAAAACAAGTTTATGATTTGGCCAAGATGGCACCCACAAGTGCTAATTGCTCGCCCATGCGGGTTGTTTTTGTTCAGTCTCAAGAAGCCAAAGAAAAATTAAAACCCTGTTTGGCAGAAGGGAACATTGACAAAACGATGACAGCCCCGGTCACTGCTCTGATTGCTTCAGATTATGAGTTTTATAATCAACTCCCAAAGCTTTTCCCCCATGCAGATGCTAAATCTTGGTTTGTTGGCAATGACGACCTTATCAACATCTCAGCGTTTCGTAACGGCACTTTGCAAGGGGCATACTTGATGTTGGCTGCCCGCGCTTGCGGTCTTGATTGTGGTCCAATGTCAGGTTTTGATAGTCAAAAATTGGATGAAGCATTCTTTACAGGGACATCCTTTAAGTCCAACTTCATTTGTAACCTTGGCTACGGTGATGCCAGCGCACTATTCCCCCGTAGCCCTCGCTTTGATTTTGAGGAGGCTTGTAAAATCGTCTAAAATGGTAATTTGGATATCCTTATGAGGAGCCGGAGGTCTCGTGGTGATCTTCTTGTTATATTGTCGGGGAGATTGTCACGTTACCTCATTCTTCGAAACGCCGTTCTGCCATAGGAACAGGAGAAAGTGAAAACTCCTACTCCATCTGGGAAAATACCCAGCGAATGGTCATCTGATCGTTGCCTTGCACCTGGCCGAGCAGCATCAGTATCGAACTCTCTGATTCATCAGTCAGCTGTTCCAATTGTAAATCCGAATGACCTGAGGCAATCAGCAACCAGCGTGGTCCATGGGGCGATTGGACCATAATACGTTTGGTATTGATTCGGTGAAGGGTCAGGCTTGGATGGAAGACAAATCGTAAGGCGATAAGACAGGCTTGCGAGGTCCGAATGGATGTCTCGCCTCTAAAATCAAAGCTATCATTATTGAGAAACAAAGTTTGTTCAAAGCCAAAGTATTCATTTTTATGCAAATGCTGATAGCTGCCTTCAAAGACAATGCCTTGGGAGTGATGCGTTTGATGAGTGGAAATCTGCTGTCCCGGATCGGCAATCGCTGATAAAATTTCCCCTGAAAATGTTTGTGCCACACAGTCACCATAGGTGATAATGCGTTGTTTTGTTGAGCTCCACTCAAAATTAAACAGCCCCATACCAGGCTCCAACCCTTCTCCAGGCGTTTTGCAAAGGGAGGGCAGCGTGTTAATCAAAATCATCCCGGATTTGCTGGTACAACGTTCATAACCTGTATGGTCGGCCCGAATGGGAGGGCGACCGCGGACATCGGCAAGGGATAAAACCATATCGATGAGATTAGAGTTGCCCGAATGATAGGGGCCAAAACAGGCTAAATGTCCATCGCTATGGCGAAACAGGCGAACAAGGGGGGCCATTTTGCTAATGATTTGTTGCAAGCTTTCAGGGATGGGTTGTTGAATTTGACGCAAGAGCGACCGCAAATCTATCAACAATCGTAATACCATTAATTGTAAGTAAGGAGAGCGGCTATAATGCCCGCCGTCAGGTAATATTTGCTGCTGGATGAGATTTTCCAACTTTTGAATTAATTTTGGCAGGCGCTGCGTCTCATGATTTAAAGAGGCCAACGCCATCATTAGTCCATGTAAGGCAAAGAGCTTATGGGTGGCGGTAGGTGCATATTCCCAGGTGCGGGCCAGATGACGCGTTTGTCGCATTAGGCTTTTGAAAAATTGACTACGGAATCCCTCGTCAGCGCTGGCGGCAAAAAAGTCGTATAATCCTAACCAGTTACTTAATCGTAAGCCAATCAATTCAGGGCGCCAGGCAAGGGTTCGCCAATGTTGGTTGCGTTCAATCCAATGCAAAATCAGTTGTCGCGCCATTCTTCTAGACGAATTGTCACCAATCGCCCGCAAATCACGTAAATAATCAAAACTATGGAGATCAGAAAGTGCCTCACCTGATAACCCATGGGGATACCATAATTGTTGAATTGTGGTGACTTCTTGGCCGAGAATGAAAGTCCCTTCTAAAATTTTACGTCCCAGATGTGTTTGTCCTGGCCAAGGGTCTGTTGGAATTGTTGTGAGACGTTGAGGGGCTTTACCCATTAAAGCCAAATGATAGAGCGGTGTTTTTTGGGTAACAAAGCGCAAGCGTCTGTTTAAATTCTGAAATAAGGAGCTAGGTTCTGGATAGATTTTCCAGCGCTTTAAGTGCAAAAAAGAACTCATAATTCCCCACGAAGTTGACGGATGGTATTTTTATAATTGTTTTTTCCCTTAGCAAAGATAGCTGATCCCGCGACAAGGACGTCAACATTTAATTGATGCAAGTTTGGAACTATTTCAGGTGTCACGCCGCCATCTACTTCAATCAAAATAGGGTGGGGCGCGGTTTTTATTTTTTCTTGGACGGCTTTAATTTTCGGGAGCATTTCTGAAATAAAACGCTGCCCCCCAAATCCGGGATTCACCGTCATTACTAAAATCAAATCAATCTCTGGTAATAGATAATCTAAAACATCAAGTGATACCCCAGGATTAAGGGCAAGACCGGCTTTGATGCCATGACGGCGAATTTCTTTCAGCGTCCGATGAATATGAATATCGGAATCAGGATGGACCGTTATAACAGAGGCGCCTGCCTTGGCAAAGGCTTCTATATAGGGAGCAGCCGGCTGAATCATCAGATGAATATCCAGGGGGAGTGTTGTTTTTTGTTTTAAGGTGCGCACTAACTCGGGACCAAAACTTAAGTTTGGCACATAGTGGCCATCCATCACATCAACATGGATCCAATCCGCTCCAGCATGGGTAATCGCCGTGACTTCAGCCTCTAGATTCAGAATGTCGGCGGCCAGAATTGAGGGAGCAATGAGTGGATGGGCCATGGGTGTACAAACTCTATAAAAAACTTTGCCGTGGTTAATTTCGGCAAGATACGATAAAACTATAGTAGATATACTTTATGGATAGCATAATTCCATGGATAAGTTAAGTAATACTCTGCCTGAGGAACCGGTTAAAGAATCGGATGCTGAAGCAACCCAAGAGCCGGCAGCACCTCCTCCTAAAAAAGATCCCACCCGTTATGGTGATTGGGAAAAGAATGGCCGCTGTATTGATTTTTAGACTTCAAATGTTTTCACAGACTTTTCATAATGATACGAGAAAATGGCTTAGCATTTTCTCTTCTTATGGATCAAACCACGCGTCTCGGTCAAACGTGGGGTGAGTTTACAGGCACAATTCAGGACGGCCCCCCCTCCAGTTATGCAGAACAGCGTATTCGTAATCTTGAAGTTCAAGTTGGCCATGAATTAACCTCGCAAGCAAAAGAGTTTTTAAAGGAATCCTATGCAGAACAACATGCTGATTTAGCCTTTAGTTTAAATCTTCTCCAGGGGATGGGCGCCATTAGCGATGTTGTTGGGGAGACGGTTGAAAAGGCATTACGCACAACAGGTCTGACCGATAAATATACTGCTCGCAGTATACACAATGCGATTGATGATGCTCTCCTCTTGACAGGCGCCACCCAGATTGCCAAAGTAGCTGCCAAAAGCACCACCAAGCAGTTGGGGAAAAAACTCAAAGCTCTTAAGGTTGGCGAGAGCCAAATAGCTGACACACCTACAGCCATAGAGAGTTCAGGCAATCAGATCATTCCAGGTCGGGTCAAAACCAGGATAAATATTCGCAAAGGCGATGGAACCAATAAAAATTCAGAGATAGAAACCGCCTGGAGAAAACATGGTGGTGCTGGAAAAGACAATAAATCCCAATTTACAATCTCACGCGAAGAGTTAATATCAATCTTAGAGGATAAAACAACGATTCAAGCTCCCGTAAGAATTGCTCCAGATAGCGGAATATTCGCAAGAGAGGTAGAGACAGGGAAAATTATAGGTAATTTACCAAAGAAAAATGGAGAAAAACCCACCCCAACGCTTACAATTCTCACAGATAAATATGGTAATTTGGTGAATGCGTATCCTGGTGAATTTAAATTTTAATAAGAGAAAACAATGCGTATTTCCATTATACTAGAAAACCAAGATGGTAAATTGATAGAAAAAATTACAAAAGGTAATAATGCAGATTACCTAGTAAAAGGAGAAAATAATCCAGATTTTCCTTATTTAGCTGAAGTGGAAATTGATGATTATTCTGTTTTCGCTGCAGAAGATATGGATGCGATCATTGAGGAATTATTGTGTGTTCGCCAGGAAGTAACGGACCCTGCCGATCAAGTCCATATTGATGACATTATTCGTCTTGCCAAAAAATGTAAAGAAACACCTGAGACGGTACTCACATTTGCTGGATAGAAAGAATAAATATAGCTTGATAATATGGAGATCAACAAAAACAATGATTGTTAAGTATGTAAGGGAACGAGGTTATAAAGGGCAAGGTAAAGATTTTGAAAGATAAGTATATACTAACAAGAAGGGACCTCTGATCATTTTGATCCCTACTACCGCGCTTCTCAACATTCAAGGGCTGACATTCCACCGCGATTGGCAGGTGATTTTGCATGATGTCAATCTGGAGGTAGGGACAGCAAAATGGCTGGTTTTACGGGGAGGAAATGGTTGTGGTAAAACAACGCTCTTAAAGCTTTGTGTAGGATTATTAACCCCCACAACCGGCACTCTCACATTGTCGGGGACCTATAGCTATCTTGGTCATCTCAACGGGATCAAACCAACACAAACATTGGCAGGGATGATCCAAAGCTTGCCCCCGAATGGTCAAACTTCAGCCAAAAACCTCGCAGAGTCGTTGGGGATGACAGCCTATTTTGATGTACCATTTCACCAGCTATCGGCAGGCCTTAAACGCCGTATTGCATTGGTGCAGTTTTTAACACCAAAAGTTAATATATACATTGTAGATGAACCTTTGGATAACCTTGACCCTGCTTCATGCCATTTAGTCTGGCAGCTGCTGGCAGAAAAAGTTAACCATGGAGCAGCTATTTTGATGGCGCACCATGGCTCTCTGCCTTTTCAACATCCTGCCATTCAGGAGGTTTTTCTGGATGTATAGCTGGTCATTCTTATTCAGAAATCTCACCTCATGCCAAACAATTGTAGGTCAGCAACTCCGCAGTGTTTTTGTCTTTCTAATTTTGTATTTACTCATTTTGCTGCCCATGGTTAAAGCCACTCCGATGGCAACAACGCTTGTCCTCACTCAACTCCTCATTCTCCAGGGAATTTGTCTGATCACTGTTGTTATGCAGGTAGCACCAAGCTGTAGCAGCGATGTGCATGATGGTTTTTTAGAGAAGTGGTTAGCTAATCAAGGGCTTGGTTTTTCCTATTACCTTGTGCGCCAATTTCTCATTTTAATTGAAATTATTTTACCAGCTGTTGTTTTAATTTATCTTATGATGCCAGTGCTGCCTTTTTCTGGAACAGCTGTTTTTTTGGGAATTAGCCTCACCAATGCCATGATTGCGGCGCTTTGGAGTGGCAGTATGGCACTGCTATTGGCAGGAAGCCACGATATTAGCCAAACTCTGGTAGGGATGATTATGGCAATTCTTCTTCTCATTCCCCAGATATTAATTGGGGAGGTCATTCTAGGAGGTGTGACAACAAACACAATTGCATCGTCGCATTTGTGGCTGTATGCTGGAGTATCAATCGTGAGCGTTGCCCTTAATTTAGGTTTGGTGCCAACGATTGTTCGTTTATCGTTAAGTTCCTAAAGGGTGCTATGGTATTAAATTTTAATCATCGTCCCAAACAATTGCTTGCCTTTATCAACCATTATGTTAAGTGGTTTGCTGGTTGCAGTTTATTGTTTCTCAGCCTAGGGTTGTTTTTAAGCTTTTGGGGCTCGCCGGCGGATTATCAACAAGGAGAAACTGTTCGCATTATGTATTTGCACGTTCCCTGTTCTTGGGGGGCGATGGCCACTTATTTTTTGATGGCGATTATCTCTGGTTATGGTTTTATTAAGCAAGTTCCCTTGGCCTCCCTTGTTACCAAAGCAATGGCGCCGATAGGTTTGTGCCTCTGTTTGATAAGCCTTATCACTGGCTCCATTTGGGGCAAGCCAACGTGGGGGGCGTGGTGGGTTTGGGATGCTCGGTTGACGTCAATGTTGATTTTAGGTTTACTCTATCTTGCCTATTTATTGTTAACTCACACAGGTGTTTCGCAGAACGATCGGATTGCGGGTTTTATCGTCATCATTGGGTCGATTAATTTACCCATTATTAAATGGTCGGTTGACTGGTGGCATACGTTGCATCAACCGGCAAGCGTGATGCGTTTTGCCAAATCAGCGATCCACTGGCAAATGTTGGTACCGCTTTTTGTGATGACAGTGGCATTGGCATGTCTGTCAATCACCTTATTTTTGATTCGGTTGCGTAGCGAATTGAATTATCGCCGACTTTTAGCACAGCAATTAAAGAGGCCTTATGCAGCAATTTGATTATGTTCTTTTAGCCTATTTAGCAGGGTTTTTCATCTTTGGGACTGGGGCAACATTTATCATTCACCGGGATCGACAATTACGCCAACTTCTCAGTAAATTGTCGCATTCATGACTCAAAAACAACGACATCGCGTGTGGTATTTAGTAATCTGTCTTCTTGGCATAGTAGGCGTTGGCATTATCGTTGCTGTTGCATTCCAGGAAAGCATGATGTATTTCGTAACGCCCTCAGAATTATTGTCAAATCCCGATCATACTCGTCAAATTCGTCTGGGTGGTTTGGTTGAGAAAAACTCTGTTACTAAAGAGCCTAGAACCCTTACCACCACCTTTGTTGTAACGGACAACGTGCAAGCTGTCCCTGTTTCCTATGTGGGCATTGTTCCCGATTTGTTTCGTGAAGAACAAGGAGTGATTGTGGAGGGAAAGTTGCAGCCAAATGGCAACTTTAAAGCCGACCGGCTTCTGGCAAAGCATGATGAAAACTATATGCCTCCGGAAATTGCCGGCAAAATTGAAAAAGTAAAATAACTCCCTTGACTCTCAAGACTGTTACTCCCCTTCCGACCAAAGTGTCCTCAAATTATTATACCTTAGGTAACATCGGTATAGGCGATTTCTTGCCACATTGTTTAATCTTTTCTTCTTCACCCCAGGTGATTTGATCAAATGCCTGACAGGATGGGCAAAATGCATGCCATTTTGGCACCACAACATGACAATCCTGGCATATCCAAACAGGGTCTCGTGAAGCGAGCGCTGCTTGATTATAAAGACTTTCCAGTATATCCATTTTACCAGGATGCTCGCGTTTTTCTAATTCAGCCAGAAGTTCAAAATAGGCATGAGTTGGCTGAATCTGTTTCAAAGCGCTTAAATGCAGTCGAGCTCGTCCCCAGAGACTCGCATCCAGAGCCAACTTTGCCAGCAACCAATAAGTCACTGGATGTTTTTTTGTTCTTGGGTAAGCTCTTCACCCCGTTGATATATCTCTAAGGCAGGCGTTTGCTTAAGTATTTGTTTGAGGGCAGTCAAAAAATCAGGGTGCGGGTTGGCCTTATAACCTTTCTTTAAGTATTTCCAAGCTTTTGAATGGCGGTTGGACTCATCATAATAATTGACCAATGCGAGGGTCGCCATATTTAAGTCTGGCGCAAGTTTCAATGTTTCGTGAACCGATTCGTAAAAACCTTCAAAATCACTTTCCTTTAAGCTATGCTCTGCCTTTACCCAATGTAAAACTGCTTTCTTACGCTGCGTGTCTGCCTTGTTTAAGTGCCCGCCGATTTGCAATTGTTCTAAAATAGTGGTTGCCCCTGAAAAAGCGAGATGCTTAACATTCCAGTTAAATAATTGACCTAAAACCCACGGAGAATCTGGTTGTTCTTTAAGGGCGAGTTGCAAATATTGATGCGCTTCTTCTTGTTTGCTTTGTCTCATTTTTAACAAGACTAAGCCTCTATACCCCAAAAACCGTGTTTCTCGTCGTCGTAAAAGGTCTGAAAAGCGGCGCTCTGTTTCTGCATCATCCGTTTGGTTATAGGCCGCTTGAGCGGTAAAAATAGCATTAAAGACGTCGCTGCTATTTAACTGCCGTGCTTTGTCTAAGAGTTTTAAAGCTTGTTGGGGATCACCCGCTGCCATGATGTTAAAGGCCTCTAAGACTAAACGTGTGCTTTTTGCCGTGCGTCTTGTTTCCCATTCCGTTTTAAGAGTAGTCGGTAAGCGGCGCAACCATTTCCAAAAATTTAAAAATTGGTGGAAAAATAAGAAGGAGATAATGACTCCTCCCACTAAAAGACCAGTATTTAACTCCACAGAATAGCCATAATAATTGACCACAGATTTTCCTGGCAGACGCGCAACAATAAATAGTGCTGCGGCCAAAAGGACTATTTTCATGGCCATAACAAAGCCAAATTTCATAATTGATCTTGATGACATGACTTATTCCTTACTAGCTTGGGCCGGTTGCACTAACAATCGTTTTATTTCTTTCAATCCCTGAAGAATCTTAAGACGCGTCTCTGCTTGTCTTAGAATTTCCTTTACAGTGTCTGGGGTCGTCTCAAGGGCTAAAATCGTTTTAATGTCATTTATATTATCTGTTTCTACACTGAATAATGCTTGGCTCTCGAAAGTGGTTAGGGGTTCAGATTCAGGAGGAGATGCAGTTTTGCTGATGATGATTTGGCCGAGATAATGCTCTACCTTTTCCAACCAAGGATGGGATATCTTCTGGGTTTCGGCTGGGGGGGCAGCTACGTTTAGCTTTTTAAGATCATCCAAGAGTTCTTGTTTGGAGGGAGGCATGTTTTTCAGTTCCCTTAAAGTTTCAGGTAGGGGCACGTGCCTATCGCTGAGAAATCTTTCCATTTCTTGCCACAAGAGAGGATCCACTTTGCCAGATCGCAGTTGTTCTTCTACCTCACCGACAACAATGTAGGCTTTAAGGTGGTTGTCGGTTGCCACTATTTCTGTTTTTTCTTGCATTGAGGTTGCTTTTAATGCTTCAACGTCTTGTTTGAGGGTGGCAATCTCTGTCACAAGCTCAGTCAATTTACCCTCATGTTGTCCCAGATCTTTTGCCTTTTCTGTACGCATGCTTGCCATAAGCCGTTGTTCAATTTTTTGAATATCAATGGGTTCTTGCGAAGGAGTAAAATAGGGCATACTCAAGGAAAAACATACCAATGATAAAACCGTGCTCACAACTGCTGTACCTACCAGCAAGGGGATTATTTTTTTTAATGACATGCCGGTTTCCCCTCCTGTTTCCGTTTTTCGATAAATTTCTTCCAGCATTGAGGCTGATAAATCCTGATTTATCACCACTTGCTGCCATTTTAGTTTTTGTAATGGCTCCGCGATCTGAGCAGCGCAGGCCACAAGGGTGATTTTTTTTAAACAGATTCTAGTTTATGAAGCTGGATAGCTTTGGCCAGCACTTCAGCAGTTTTACGGGAAAAAATAGGAATTATCCTAATCTGATTGGCAGCAAATGCTGTGAGGACATCTTGCGAGAAATGGGGCGTGGGAATTGTTTTATAAAGAATTATTTTCTCCGCATGATAGCCTTTTTTTTGCAAACACTCCACCACGTCGTAATGCAAGCTTTCCCCACAAATATGGAGCAATTTTTCCGCTTTAGGAGAGGTTTTATTCACAATCAGTTGACAAAGCTCTTCGGCGGAATTTTTAGCTGTATAAATTGTCTCAAAGCCTAGTTTTTTTGCTGTTAAAGCGGTTTTGTTGCCAACACACCAAATAGGTTTTTGTAAAAAGGAATTTATTTCCGAAAAGATCATCAAAGACCTGGCAGACGTTACAATGAGCCCTGTGTAATCCGATGCTGTGGGTGTTTGTGGTTGGGGAATCAATTCAATTTCAAGCAACGGTGCTTTCAAGACAGGGACATGCAAATTTTTTTCAAATTCTATTGCATCATCCAGTGGTCGTGTCAGCAATATGCATGCCATGTTTCTTCCCTCTGCGACTTTCAGTTGTTTAAGCCCAGTGAATCAAAATTGAAAGAAGTGCATTTTAGCTGTTTTTGCCTGCCCATTTCGCCTCATTTCTCGACGTAGATTAACTACTTTATCGAAATTTGGTTTTATTTCAGGCTAAAAACAGCTCAAAATCTTCCTCATTAAATTTTGTTCCCAGAACCTAGATATATTGCGTCATTTTTGTTTTAAAATCATCTCAATTTTTTATAAGACGTGTTTGAAGTTCTCTTGCAATTTCACGCCCAAGGTAAATTGGGTCTTGTCCCCTTGACTCAAATCGGACCATTTGTGTGGCATCTTCAGTGGCAAGGACACCTGTTAAATGTATCATCCCCTCTTCCCTAAGGGAAGCAAAGGCAGCAATGGGCGTCCGGCATGTTCCGCCCAAGGCTTTAAGTAAGGCACGTTCCGCTGTCATGCGGTAAAAAGTTTCCGCATGGTTGATTTGACTTAAGAGACTCCTGATTTTAACATCTGTCTGACGGCATTCTATGGCAATGATTCCTTGGCCTGCGGCGGGGACCATTAAGTTTAAAGGAAGTCGTTCAGTCATTTTTTCTCGTAAGTTAAGCCGCCGTAGCCCCGCATCTGCAAGGATAATGGCATCATACTTGCCATCTTCTAGCTGTTGGAGCCGGGTACCAATATTACCCCGAATCGACTTAATTGTGAAATCCGGCCTCAGCTTTAATAGCTGTGCGGCTCGGCGTGGGGAACAGCTCCCAACAACAGACCCTTTTGGCATTTCTTCGAGAGGGATTTTTTCTCGGCTAATCCATACATCCCACGGTGATTCGCGAGGCAGCACCGCAGCAATTTCCAACGAGCGTGGCAAGATCGATTCCATGTCTTTAAGAGAATGGACAGCACAGTCGATATCACCTTGCATTAAGGCGGTTTCAATTTCTTTGGCAAATAAGGCTTTGCCCCCCATATCATACAACGGGCGATCTTGAATCATATCGCCGGTGGTTTTGATGGGGACCACTTCACACTCTTCGATTGTGAGTAGGTTTTTAGCAACCAAAGCTTCGATAACTAATTCTGTTTGTTTTAATGCTAATGGGCTTGAGCGTGTGCCAATGCGAATAACCACCATGTTTCCTTGCTAAAATTCTTTTGAGGATGATTCTGAGCTATTTTTTTGAAAAAATCATCTGGAATTTCGTCAATATTAATTAAAAAATCTGGAAGTTTAGGTTGATAGCTAAATTTCTCCAATGATTAAGACTCTCCCTATATTAAATTAAATTGGAAGGTATTGAAGCTTCATATTTTAATTATCGTATTAATGAGCAGGATAAACAGGCTCTTATTGAATATGTTTCATCTGTGGGGACGATAATAGCACTTCTGTCCTGGTTAAAAACATTTTATCCTGACTCAACTGCTGGGTATCTCATTGTCTCAATTGTCCTTACTCTGTTAATTGCTTTTCTTTTCTGGAGAGGAATTCGTTAACTTTAAGAAGTTTTTACCAAAATATATGATCTAATCTTTCCAAAATATTAACTTTTTCGCATTATTGTTACCAAGTTAGGTCCAGGCGTCATAGCCTAGATGTCTATACCTAAACAACTTGAAGACCTAGAATTAGGATGAGTTGTTTGGGGATATTAGTAACAAAAAGGCGAAAGGAGTTCTTCATGTCTTTGAAATCCCTGCTATTCTCCTGCATTTTTTGTCTTCCCGCCCTTGCTGATGAAATTGAGCTTCCCGATTATTTAGGTGATACACGCCCAAGTAAGGTCTCAATGTGTTTTGATGGTGGTGGGATCCGTGGGATTTTTTCCCTCGAAGTTTTAAAATCGGTGACAGATGGTCTGCCACAACCTTTGACGAAATATGTCGATTTGTTTGCTGGGCCCTCAACTGGGGGGATGATTGCCTTGGGGCTTTCTATGGATAAACCTATTGAAGACATCTTAAAAATCTATACAGAAAAGGGCAGCGAAGTTTTTTATACCAGCTGGAGGCACACTTTTCGATCTTTATTTGGTCTTGTTGACCAGAAATATAGTGTGGAGAAGTTCGAACCCCTTTTACAAAATTTTTATGGCCATGACATACATTTCAGTGACATTAAAGCAGCTGATGCTGTGGTCTATAGTGTCGATATCACGCAAGGGTCTTTGAAAGCATTCTCAACGTATTCGGCGAGGAAAGATCCCGCAGCTGATTATGCAGTGTGGTTTGCGGCACGAGCAACCTCGGCGGCTCCCACCTACTTTAAAGCCGTTAATGATAATGGCAATGCTTTAGTGGATGGAGGATTGGCTATTAATGAAGCAAGTCATCAAGCAGCTTTGTTAATTCAGGAAGAGTATGGTTGGGATGTTTTTAAACAGCTAAAAACCATTTCAATTGGGACAGGTACTTATTATGAGCCTTTACATTTTGAGACCGTCAAAGATTGGGGCGTTGCAAAGTGGGTCGAGCCAATCAGCTCAGTTATGATGAATGTGGATAGTAATACAGCTGATAAAGATATGAGAAGGCTTTATCCCTCAACTGAACAATATGTTCGTCTGAATACCTCCTTTCAAGAAAACATAGCATTGGATGGAGTGGATGCTGCGTCCATTACGAAATTGCAAACAGAGACTCTTACTTATATAAAACAAAATCCTGAAATGATTGATGCAGCGCGAAAAATATTGTTGAAGAATGGTGTGAAGCCGGTATTCTATTAAATTAAGTTTAGGCTCTGTGTCCCTAATTTGATGTAAGGGAATCAAGGGATTTTCCTTGCTAATCTGTCACTCCTTGAGAGTGCCGCACAAACGTTAAAATCCCCTGGTTTTCTCTGTTTCTTATATCAAACTAAGTTTATTGGGCAAAATAGGATTCCCCACTTTCCGACATCCTTTACCCCATTACTTAACCTTGAAAGAGAACTGACAGCTGAGGGAAGCTGCGGTACTGAGGCTGAAGAGGGAGTCAAATATCACTCTTTTTTAGAGGCCATTGCTGCGGGACTGAATTTGATTTTGACTGGCTTTTTATTTGTTTTTTAGTTGGAAGATTTGTAGGGTTCTGGCCTTCCCTATCAAACTTTGTGGGAACTTCCTTTACCCCTGAGGCAGTTTTTCTTTTGCGAATTTTAGCCCAAGCTCCAAAGACACGATTTTTATAAGCTTCATTTGCAATAGGGTTGTTGGCCGAGTGATATAACTTCACCGCTTTTTCAGTTGAGCCGGTTTGCCGTTTTAAGCGCGTTAATAATTTGGCGGCGTAGCCGATGTTTTTTTGTGGATCGAGCATTTCCTCAATGGAGTTAAAATGACGCCGATGTGAGGGTAAATGGAGTTGCATTGGACCAACACTAATATTGCGGCAACCTTGGCTTTGCTTGTCTTTGATGAAACGGACAGCCTCTGCAACAGTTTTAAACGTGTAACCGCGCCCACTGGCATTAACTGATAAAGGGGCGAGTTTTGATTCAATATGCCCAATCGCTTCAAGCAATCCTGGCTCGATCCCCTTTGATTTTTCTTGTGCATCAATGTGGTATCGGCAAACATCACGCGTTAAATGAGGTTGTGTTGGCTTCGCACCGCATTTATTTGTCATACTAACAAGTGTTATCAATATCAAGCTCAGGCTCTGTGTCTCTAATTTTCCCAAATTCATTTTGGTCATTTTTGCATACAGATTTCCCCAAATTTTTCGAAGTAGATAAACGACGGCATTGAAATTGGGTTTCATTTTTAGCCAAAAATTTCTTAAAATCATCTTTGGCTGAATTAGGTACACAGGACCTAGAATCATATGACTATTTTTCATCTGGTCTACTCTTCTATAGCGCGAACCTCTAAGACCTCTGGCACATAATATTTCAACATATTTTCGATTCCAGATTTCAAAGTTGCAGTTGAACTTGGACAACCTGAGCAGGCACCATGCATTTTGAGGTATACCACCCCATTGTCGAAGGAGTGAAATATAATATCTCCCCCATCTTGAGCCACAGCAGGACGGACTCGTGTATCAATCAGTTCCTGAATTTGCTGGACCAGCGGATCATCAGAATCCGCCATGGCTATGGGCGCTGCAGCACCTTCCATTAAAATGGGAAGATTGGCTACAAAGTGTTCCATAATGTTGCCAAGCACTAATGGTTTGAGGGCATACCAGTCAGCTGCTGATTCTTTGGTCACCGTGATAAAATCATTAGCGAAGAAAACGCCTGTGATTTGTGGGACATCAAGTATCTTTTTCGCTAGTGGTGATTTTGTGCAATCATCCCCTTTATTAAAAGAGGCCGTTCCCGTTTCCAAAACAATACGTCCTGGGATGAACTTTAAGCTATCGGGATTCGGAGTTGCTTCAGTTTGAATAAACACGAAAATCCTTTAAGTTTCATTTTTTATCAATGATTTGTTCTAGTTTTAAGCATCTTTACTAGAAAGTTCAAGACCTTTTTATTAAAAATCAAAATTTAACAATAGGTTAACATTAAAAAAAATTGTTTTCCCCTTATTTTTTTAATTTTTCAGCATTTCCTTGCACCCAAAACAGCTCTACTTCCAGAAAGGTGCATAGAGCCATAGAGCCTATCTACTTAAAAGTCTTAATTATTTAGAATCAGGACTATTTAGTCTGATTTCGTGTGAGGCTTTGGAAAACGCCGCGTAAGGATCTAAGATCCTGTTCGGTTAATTGGAGGCGTGTAAAAATGTTTTGTAAGTTTTGCCACATGAGAGGTTTTTTATGAGGTTCACGCCAGTAGTTCGCACGGTCAAGAGCTTGCTCCAAATCATCCAGAAATCGTTGTAAATTTCCTTGAGTGGCGAGTGTTGTTTCCCCACAATTGAGGAGGATGTGAAGATCTTGTGTTTGCTTAAACCATTCATAACCCGTCAGAATCACTGCTTGGGCTAAGTTAATAGACGAGAAGTCTGGATCTACCGGAATTTGGATTATTTGATGGCAGCGGCTGAGGATATCATTGCCTAAACCAGTCCGTTCTGGGCCAAAAAGAATGCCAACTGTGTGTTGGGCGAGTTGGGTCATTACCTTGGTCATTGCTAAGGGGAGGGGAATATATTCCTTAATCATATGTCGTTGCGTGGCGCACGTGCCGTAAAGCCATTGGAGATCAGCCGTTGCCGCCTCAATCGAATCAAACACAGAAGCTTGATGGAGAAGGTGTTCTGCGCCCGCAGCTGTGGCCACGGCTTTCTCATCCAATAAATTACATAAGGGATTAATCACCCGCAATTGACTGAGCCCAAAGTTAGCCATTGCTCGAGCAACAGCACCAATATTTTCCGCCAATTGTGGCCGAACCAGGATAAATGTAGGCTGTTGCTGGATAGATTGCATCGAGACTTTTACATTCGTCGCCAAGTGGTGCCGGCAGCAGAATCTTCAAGAATAACTCCTTGATCCCATAATTCTTGACGCAGACGATCTGCCTCTTGAAATTGCCGATTGACGCGTGCTTGTCGGCGCGCTTCTATCAACGATTCAATGGTGGCTGCATCCAGCTCTTT
The DNA here is from genome assembly GCF_000757605.1 of Candidatus Paracaedibacter symbiosus. Classification (GTDB taxonomy): domain Bacteria; phylum Pseudomonadota; class Alphaproteobacteria; order Paracaedibacterales; family Paracaedibacteraceae; genus Paracaedibacter_A; species Paracaedibacter_A symbiosus. The sequence goes on from NZ_JQAK01000001.1 coordinate 1,404,902, forward strand.
AGCTGTTGCTTGCTGGAACCAGATTTCTGGGTCCTGTTGCAATAAGCCCAAAAAATAACCACTTTTTTTCAAAGTGCTAGCTATTACTGTTTTTTCCTGAAGATCATCCGTTTTATGGATCTGATTAGCAAGTTCATGCAGAGCGCTTAACGCTAAAGGAATGTTCAAATCATCTGCAAGGGCATTTAAAAGGGCAGCGTCGGGTAATACATCACCCGACTCAGCAAGATCAAGGCCGCGTAAAGCCAGATAAAGTCTATCTAGAGCTTGTTTAGCTTGCTTCGCCTGGGCTGCAGACCAATCCAACGGTTGGCGATAATGGCTCATTATCAAAGCAAAGCGTAAAGTTTCACCAGCATAGTCACTCAGCAAATCACGCACTGTTAAAAAATTCCCCAAAGACTTGGACATTTTTTCGCCGTCTACAGTGACATGACCATTATGCAGCCAGTAATTCGCCAAACGCTCGGTATTGTTGGCACAACAACTTTGAGCAACTTCATTTTCATGGTGGGGGAAGATCAAATCAATACCACCCCCATGAATGTCAAAAGTGGCGCCGAGATATTTTCCCCCCATGGCAGAGCATTCAATATGCCAACCAGGGCGACCTCTGCCCCACGGGCTATCCCATCCAGGGATTTCTGGAGCCGACGGCTTCCATAAAACAAAGTCACTGGCCTCTTGCTTATAAGGAGCGACTTCTACTCTGGCGCCGGCAAGCATATCCTCTAAATTGCGGTTGGAGAGTTGGCCATATCGTGGGAATTGTTTAACGCTGAAAAGCACATGATCTCCCGCAACATAAGCATATCCTTTGTCAATGAGTGTTTTGATCATCTCAATCATTTCAGGGATATGGTTCGTCGCCCGAGGTTCGATATCAGGAGCAATAGCGCCAATAGCATGCATATCTTCATGGAAAGTTTTGATCGTGCGGGCAGTAATGACGCCGATTGGTTCGCCCGATTGAAGCGACGCCGCATTGATTTTATCATCCACATCCGTGATATTGCGGACATAAACCACTTTTGGATAAAGATAACGTAAAAAGCGGGCGAGAATATCAAAAACGACAAACGGCCGGGCGTTGCCAATATGGGCAAAGTCATAAACGGTTGGCCCACACACATACATCCCAATGCAATCGGGGTTGAGAGGGGTGAATAAATCTTTTTGCCGTGTCAGCGAATTATAAAGCTTTAAAGAGATCATGCGGCAACCTGACTTAATCGTTTTCTCACGGTGTCATGACCAATAACTGGCAACAAAAACTTCATTTCCGGGCCATGGTCAAACCCGGTAATTGCCTGGCGTAAGGGCATAAATAGCTCTTTGCCTTTACGCCCGGTCGCTGTTTTAAGGGCGGTGGTCCAAGTGCTCCATGTTGTTTCATCCCAGGGAGTGGGCGGCAATAGCTCGAGGGCCTGGTGAAGGTAGTCTTTATCCGTTCCCGCCGGCTGAATCTCACCAAAACAAACCACAACCCAGTCCCGAATCTCGTCTAAGTGGCGCAAATTACCGCGCAAATGGGCCCAAATATCGGCATCAACAGCAGCACAACCTAATTGCGCCAAACGGTCCTTAATCGCCTCATAAGGAGTGATTTGATAGATTTTATGGTTCAGTGTCTCTAAATCATGCATATCAAAGCGGGGAGGCGTGCGACTAAAAGTGGCAAGGTCAAAGCTTTTGGCTAGTTCATCTAAATGCAAATGAGGCTCAATTGGCTGTGAGGTGCCAAGACGCGCTAAGAGACTATTAATCGCCATGGGTTCAATGCCGCCATCGCGCAAGGATTGCAGACTAAGACTTCCCAGACGCTTAGAAAGTGGGCCCCCTGAAACATCCATTAACAAAGTTGTGTGCCCAAACTGAATCGTGCTCGCAGGTCGACCTAACGCTTCAAATAACTGAATTTGCACGGCTGTGTTGGTGACGTGATCTTCACCACGCAAGATATGACTAATGTTAAAATCAATGTCATCAATGACAGAAGTAATGGTATAAAGATAAGCACCGTCGCCCCTCACTAAGACAGGATCGCTCAAGGCTTGGCCATGAAATTCGGTGCGACCCCGGACTAAGTCATCCCAAATAATATCTTCGGCTTTCAGCAAAAACCGCCAGTGTGGCTTTCTGCCTTCGGCCTCAAAAGCTTGTTTTTCTGCGTCCGTTAGTCTTAAGGCAGTACGATCATAAATCGGTGGCTCACCGCGGCCTAATTGGCGTTTGCGCTTGAAATCAAGTTCTTCTGGCGTTTCATAGCAAGGATAAAGCCTACCATCGGCAATTAGCTGCTGCATCCCTTGGAGATAGCAATCAAAACGACTCGATTGTTTAGCATAGATAGTATGTGTCAAGCCAAGCCAGGCGAGATCCAGTTCAATGGCGTCAGCAAAGTGGTCTTCAGAACGGCCGATGTCGGTATCATCAAGGCGAAGCATAAACTCAGCCTCTTGGCCGAGGAGTTGATGCTTCCTAGCAAATAGCCAGTTGATAAGAGCTGCTCTGGCATTCCCGATATGAAGTAAGCCAGTGGGACTTGGGGCAAAACGAACGCGTATAGTCATCATAAATTTAGTCAATTATTGAGCTCTCTCGCCCCTCATTCTTGCAAATCAAATTTTGCCTCATTTTTAGCAAAAAATGCCTCCGCATCCTCTTTAGGTGAATTAGGTGCCAGAGAACCTTTGTCGATTCATCTTATCTTTAACTTATCCTTGCTTACCCCCTAATTGCAAGTTTCAAAGCAGGGAACCCTTATTTTGTAGAAATAAGAAAAGGAACTTTAGAGAGGGGATCCCAAATAATCAAGATAGTAGCCGGCCATATTCAAAAGAGATTCTTTACATTCTCTGTCGGTTGCCTCCACCATAGATTGCCATGAGCCATCAAAATTATCAGAGGAGGTTGAGAGGTCGGCCCCTATTAAGTTTTTGAGTTGTTCAATGGTTTCCAATGAACTTTTGGTCTGACTTATACGAAAGCTGAGAGCAGTTATTACTTTGGTAAATAGAGATCGATCATAATGATATTGGGCGGCGAGTAACCAGCAGATCGCCTCACAAAATTTCTTTTTTTCCTCTCCTGTCTCTTTAACTACTAAAAGTTTGATAAAAGATTTTTCAACAGATCCTAAAGCTTCTGCTTCTTTTAGAAAATGAAATCCATTGACCAGATAAGATTTAGGTTTAAGGTTCATTCCTTTAGCTAGATTTAAGAGAATATCAATCGCTTCAGCGCTACAACTTGTACGGATATTCCACTTCGTTAATATTTTATTGAGTTGGCTGCGATTACGATAATGGATAAGCAGGTTTTCTAATTGATCATTAAGATATCGAGTATCGTAAACTTTGTGTGCCTTTTCAATAGGGGCAACACTGTGAATGTCTAAAAAAGCAGCCTTAAAAACCTGTTCTGGATTTTGTTTTTCTTGGCTAATTTTCTGGTAGTCATATTTATGTTCTTCTAACTTAGCCTCAAAATTTGCTTTTACTTTCTCTCTATCCGACAGATTTTCATCTAAACTTTCTTCGTCTGCATTAAAGTGAGAGCTATCAATATCCAAGACAAGCGGGTGGGTTCGCGGTAATTGGTCTTGGGAATTTAATGGGGGAGGGGAAGACTCTGGCGACAAGTTTTTGACAAAAAAATCACCTGCGCAAGTGGGGGTTAAAATAGATAAGAAAATACCCAAACAACATAAAAAAACCAGGTTCTTTACATTGTTTGGGATAAAACACAGCACTAAAGGATAATGAAACATTTTCATTCCATGATTAACGAGTCTCTTTAGTCATTAAAAATGAAAATGTTTAAACAATCCACAATATTTTATAACATTAATCTTTTCATTGGGCGCTTTTTGTAACTTTGTTTCGGGGGGGCGGCTTTGTTTTTCCGTTGTGGAATTCTAATAATCTAAGCTGTGCAGCAAAGAGCCGTGTCACTTCAAATAGCATTTTTTGCAGTTTAGGTTCGGAAAAATCCTTGTAAATATTTATGTATTTTTGTAATCTAATTTCTTCAGGATCGCGAGGTTGATAATCACTACTTTCTGATTCTGCTAAATGATGGGATTCCAATTCATCGAAAAAATAGCTAACTGGTATTTGAAGAACACCGCTTAGTTCATAAATTTTCGAAGCAGAGAGCTGATCGATTCCTGCTTCATATTTATGAATTTGTTGACCTGAAATATGTAATCGTCTTCCGAGTTCAGCTTGATTCAATCCCATTAATTGTCGTCGATCTTTTAATCGAGTTCCAACAATTTTATTTAAGACCGAATCACTAATCTTGCTGACTTCCTCGCTGGAATCACCATAAAGTATGTCCGTCGTTTTGTTCGTCATCGTTAAATTTAGTCTTTTTTGTTGCGAAATAATAAAGTTAAGGCTGCATAAGCCAAAACAATCAGCCAGAACCCAAGATATTGATATCTTGAGAAAAAAGTGGGTATTGTTAATGGCTTAGGCAAGTCAAAATCAATAAATCCTATCTCATCTAGCTCCAACCGGTGTACAATTCGTCCCATTGGGTCGATAACGGCTGAAATTCCATTGTTAGCACTGCGAATAAGAGGGAGTCCTTCCTCAATCGCGCGCGTTCTAACAATGGCCAAATGTTGATAAGGACCTGATGATTTTCCATACCAAGCATCATTTGTTTGGTTTAATAGCCATTCGGGTCTTACCCCAGGGGCTACTACGGCTCCTGAAAAAATTGCTTCATAGCAAATTAAGGGGCCAAACAAGGGGATGCCTTGTAACTGAAGGCTCATAAGACCTTTACCGGGAGAGTAATCAGTCGAACCAGCAGTTAATTTTGAAAACTTAAGTACCTTTTTAAAGGGAATGTATTCGCCAAACGGCACCAAGTGTGACTTGTCGTAAGTGGCGACAATATCACTCTTATCATTGAGAACCAGAGTGCTTGTATAATAGTGCATCCCTTCGCTATCCACCATTTTACGAGGGGCACCCATAATTAAATAACCGTCGGGAGGGACGGCTTCAGTTAAGGCGTAGCGAATTGTTGGATAGTCGGCAACAAATGTTGGAACACTTGACTCAGACCAAATAATTGCCTTGAGTGGACGTTCAGATTCCAAATTTGACAACGCAATCCATCTGTTCAAATTATCTTCAAAATGCTCTATTTGCCATTTTTCTTTTTGAGAAATACTGGCTTGAACAATACGCATATTGACGCCTGTTTCTTGGATGGGGTAGAGGCTCAAGCGATGATTGCCACCCATCCACAAACAACCCCAGATGAGGATAGACAAACCTATAAAGCTACCTCGCCTTGATCCGAGACTGATAAGCATAAAAATTGTGAGTGCACTTAGGCCATAAATACCAATATAGGCAGTTGCTTGAAGTTGGGGTAAATCCCACATATAACCTACAAGGGTCCACGGGAAGCCAGTGAAAATCCACCCCATAAGCCATTCGCTTAAGGACCAGAATAGACAAAACGCAAAAAATCGCCCCATTTTAGCATCAGTCACCTTAACGGTTAAGGCAGTAACCACTGCAGGAAAGAAAGCCAACGTCAAGGGGAGGCAAATACTTCCCAGGGGAACAAGATACCAAAGATCAACAGTGCTAAAGGAATTACCAATCCAATAGAGGCTGGCAATATTAAAACCTATCCCAAAAAACCAACCACGCCAAAAAGCTGTTTTGACATTCTCAAGTTTTCTCACATGATGATAGAAAAAACTTGAAAAACCAATAAACGCAAAAAATTGTGAGTGAGTTGGTGCAAAGGCAAGCGCAGAAATAGCTCCACTAAGGATGAGCAATAGCGATGGATAATTTTGAAAAAATAGACGTACTGTTTGAATCATCACGTGTCAAAAACAAATTGAAATAATATTACCGCCACACTTTTATAACAGAAAAAGTAGCAAAAGCGAATGGATTCTTTCTTCCATAAGCATAATACAACCAGCGGTTTAGGGCGATGTTATGGAAACTTTGCGGTAACCAAGAGCCTCTGCTAGGTGTGTTGTTGTGATAATCTCCGAATATGCAAGATCTGCAATTGTTCTCGCCACGCGTAAGATGCGATGATAAGATCGACCACTCAGTCTGAAGTTTTCAACTGATTTTCTTAATATTATTTCTGCTTTACCATCCATTTTGCAAATTTCCTGAATTAAATCTGGTGATAAACTGGCATTTTTAATCGCTGGATTATTAATTTTAAATTTTCTATTCATCTGAAGTCGAAAGGCACGCGCTTGATTAACTCGGGCGGCAATTTTAGCAGAAGGTTCGCCTTCATTTTTATCAAAAAGATCCGTTGCTTTGACCTCAGAGACATCCAAGATGATGTCAAAGCGATCCATCATCGGTCCCGATATTTTTGACTGATAGTCCTGCGCACATCTAGGGACACGGTGACACTGACGCTCCGCATCTCCAAAATAACCACAGCGACAAGGGTTCATCGCAGCGATTAGCTGAAAGTCTGCAGGGTAGGAGATGTGGGCGTTGGCTCTGGCAATTACTGCTCGTCCACTTTCAAGAGGTTGCCGTAGGGATTCAACGGTTGCTCTGGAAAACTCAGGCAATTCATCAAGAAATAAAACTCCGTGATGGGCCAGAGAAATTTCGCCCGGTTTTGCTTTAAGACCACCGCCAATCAAAGAGGCAAGGGAGGCGGAGTGGTGGGGGTCACGAAAAGGGCGTTCTTGAACTAAACCAACTTCATTCAATTGGCCACTAAGGCTGTGAATAATCGTTGTCTCAAGCGCTTCATGAACCGAAAGGGATGGTAAAATGCTGGGGAGTCTAGCCGCCAGCATTGATTTTCCAGCGCCAGGCGGACCAATCATCAGGACATTATGACTCCCGGTAGCTGCTATTTCCATCGCTCTTTTGGCGATAATTTGCCCTTTTACATCTTTATAATCAAGCGTGGTTGTCTGCTCAATAGGGCGGAACTCTGAATGTGGTTGGGCTAAAACTTGAGTACCTTTGAAATGATTTACCAAGTTGAGGAGATTTGCAGCTGCCAAAATGGGTATATCTCCAGCCCAAGCGGCCTCCTTACCACAAGCGTCAGGGCAAATGATACCTTTTCCTTGGGCATACGCCTCAATTGCCGTTGGTAGGATACCAGAAACCTTGGTAATGGACCCATCAAGTCCAAGTTCGCCGAGAATTAGGTAGTTATCTAGATCATCAGAGGAAAGAACCCCCAGACTCACCATCAATCCCATGGCAATAGGCAGATCATAATGGGAGCCTTCTTTTTGTAAATCCGCGGGGGCCAAATTGACGGTGATTTTTTTAGCCGGCAGATCCAGCCCAATCGATAAAAAGCTAGCGCGAACTCGCTCCCTTGATTCAGCAACTGCTTTATCAGGTAAGCCTACGATTGTAAAGGCCGGAAGACCAGCGCTGATCTGCACTTGGACATTGACCAGCTGAACCTGAACGCCTTGAAAAGCAACGGTTGAGACTTTTGCGAGCATGAGAGAATATCAATATAATATAGTTTGTTTTTCCGCAAACCTTAGCAGAAATAACGATAATGTCATCTGTTTTTTCTAACTTCTGCGAACAAAATCATTCGCATTAAGCATGAGGGATAACGTGGTGATCTAAGTCATGGTAAAGGGAGGATCTTGACGAATTAACATAGACGAAGTATCAGTAAGATCGAGGTGAGTTGCTTTGCTCAGTTGATAGTGGCAGGCTTCATCATAAATAAATTCGATGATTCGATGAGATGACGCTTAGCAAAAAATAGTTTCCTCATCATAGCTCAATTGGTCAGCTAAATAATAAAAAAGTGGCTATCCTCGTTTTTATGCTTCCAGTCTGAGCGCAAAACTAGTATCAGTAATAGTCTTGACAGAATCAATGAGATCCATTTGGACGGCAACAATAAGTTGGGTAGATATTCAGACAAACTCTTCTTATGTAAATCGAGCTGACACTCAATAGGGATGTAGATTCTGCTAATAATTCGTTAATAAGTTTTTTTAACAGGAATTGTCAGTATGGTTATTAGAATGTTCCCCCGTTTTTCTATCTTAACGTTATTTTTTTTCGTTGCACTGTTCCGTTGTTCCAGCGCTATGGATAGCGACTTACGAGATGATTTCTCCGGGGAACATCAGCCCTCAACCTCAACACGCCAAGTTATCAACACAGGTCGTCTTCACGCAACTGAGTTATTACCTGTGATAAAAAATGAAGAAGAAGTAGTTCCTTATAATTTTGATGCTTTATGGCTAAAATTTAAGCCTTATCTTAATGAAAATGTCTCTGGTTTCTATGAAAATGCTCTTAAGATGATGTTCAATCTGCTGCCTCAACAGCAAGAAGATAATAGTATGCGCTTTCCGGAACCCAAACATTCTCCACTTGTTATAGTGCACGGATGGCAGTGTTTACTTGGCAAGGTATTAACTGAAAATGAAGATAAGGAGCAAGAAAATGCTCTTTTAGATTTGTTGGCCTTACATAAAGAAAGCATCAAGAGAATTGATCCAGATTTATACAGCAAGGTCAGTGAACATGCACCATGCGAAAATTGTGTGAGATCAGCAAGGTATAAAATGATGGAAGGGATTTAATCAAACGAGATGAATAAGAATATCTTGATGCAAAGATGCTGCTGTATAAGAAAGTAATTCTATTGACATAGATATTCTTGGTGCTCCTGTTGCAAAAAGGTTAAACTGTGCTTACCCAGAATTTTCCTGATAATTCTTGTGGTAATTTGGTAAAGAATTAATTAAATTTTAAATATAAGGTTTTCTTGCCCAAAAGGATTAGTATGAAGGTTGTCCGACAACAAGCTAGGGAATCTGAGGATTGGCCGAGTCATCGAATTGATCTCGGGACATTTTGTCGCGGCAACCAACTTATCTGGCAAGATTTGAGATTTAATTTAGTGATGGGGGGCTGGACAGGCTTTCTAGGCAAGAGTGGGATCGGCAAAACAACTTTGTTGCGTTGCCTCTCTGGTCTTGAAGCAGGGCAACCATTTTTCCTCAAAGATCTTAAAGTGGCTCTATTGGCGCAAAATGATAACCTTTTGCCATGGGCAACAATTTTAGAGAATGTGACTATAGGAGCAAGCTTTAGAGGAGATACTATTGACCGAAATCAGGCAATAAATCTGTTACAACAAGTAGGGCTTCAAGGGTATGCAGATCGCTATCCAATGCAGCTTTCCATGGGCATGCGGCAACGGGTGGCACTTGCGCGAACATTGTATGAAAAAGCCGATTTTATTCTTCTAGATGAACCCTTTAGTGCGCTGGATACCAAAATTAAGTATGAGCTATATGCTCTCACCCAGAATTTATTGGCAGAAAAAACCGTCTTGATTGTGACTCACGACCCCCTCGAAGCGCTTACCCTGTGTCAGCAAATCTATTTATTTCAAGAGACTCCGACAACATTAGTGCCATTTGAGTTGACGGCTACTACAACGCCGTCTACCCCTGCACAGATCGGGAATTCGCCCGACCTCAATCGACTGATGGAGGCGATTTTATGCGGCTAAATCTCAAAGTTTCAATTTATCTGATCTGCCTTCTGAGTGCTTGGGTGGTTTTGTGTTCTCTTTTAGCGATGCCTGCCTATATTTTGCCCCATCCACTCGATGTGGCTTCCAGCATTATTAAGAATAGTAATCTTCTTGCCTGGCATGGCTTTGTTAGCTTGTTAGAGATTGTCTCAGGCTTGTTGGTTGGAATACTTTTGGCAGGGGTGATGATTTTTATTGCTGAGCGTGTGCCACGATTGCGCACAACTCTTTTTTCATCACTTATTAGTCTCCAAACAGTGCCCATATTTGCGATCATCCCTTTGTTTTTATTGTGGTTTGGTCATGGACTTATCACGAAGATTTTGATTGTAGGGCTATCGTCATTTTTTCCTATCACAGCGAATATGATGCAAGGACTTGAGCGTTGCCCAGAAGGCTATCGTGATATGGCGCGTCTAATGAAGTCCACACCTGGGCGTTTTTTCTTTAAAGTCAAGTTGCCTTATACTTTGCCGTATTTAGTTGCTGGGTTTCGCATTGCGGCCGTCCACGCGCCTGTGACCGTCATTGCTGCGGATTGGATTGGGGCGACCCATGGGCTGGGGTATCTGGTGATGCTTTCCAGTGGCCGCTTACAGTTGGATTTGATGTTTTCCTGTATTTTTATCCTTATTGGTTACAGTTTGTTGTTTCATCAACTTGTCTGTTGGCTGCAACGTAAAATCCTATTTTGGCGGAGTGATTCATGAATAAGATTTTTAAGTGTCTTCTTAGCTTGGTTATTGCAGCAGGGAGTGTAAGTCATGCTGAAGTGCCTAAAGAACCAGCAGGAGCAGTTGCAAAACCGTATGTTATTTATCTTGATTGGTTTTTAAACCCTCATCATGCGCCGTTGGTGATTGGCTTAAAGAAAGGTTTTTTCAAAGAACACGGTCTTGATGTTGAGCTTGTGAGTGCGGGTGGCTCAGAAGAAGGAAGTAAACAAGTTTCTGCAGGGAAGGGTAACCTGGCTGTTTCTAAGCAATCTGCTCATGTGGTACGTATAGTAAATCAGCAACTGTCAATTGTGCGCGTTGCAACCATTATTGATAGGCCGCTGGAATGCTTGATCACCAGTGAAGACTGCCCAGATATTAAATCTTTGAAAGGAAAGAGAATTGGTTTTACCAGCAGTTCTATTGAATTTTCTACTTTGGCAATCGCTACAATTTTAGAACACAATGGTTTAAAACTTGACGATGTGACTTTGGTACCCATTATTACTGGAATGCCAGCAGCGTTGCTCAGTGGTCAAGTCGATGCTATTTTCAGTGCTTACAGGACTTATGAATTGGAAGATATTCACCTACACAAATTTAAAACAAATGTTTTTTATTATGAAAACAATGGCATTCCTCCTTTTGAACAGGTAATTTTGGTAGCGCATAAAGACAAGCTAGATCAGCCAGAACTCAAGCAATTCCTTGTGGCTTTAAAGCAAAGTACTGAGTTTATCAAACAAAATCCTGAAGAAGCTTGGAAAATTTATGCAGCGCATGCCCCAGAGCAGGATACGGATCTGAATCACAAGGTTTTCTTGAAAGTCAGTGAGTTACTCCAAGCAGCGCCTGAAAAATTAGATAGGGCACGGTACGAAAAGTTTGCTGCATTTCTGGAAAAAAGTGCTATCCTGAAAGAGAAAGTTCCTGCGGTAGATACTTATGCGAAAGAAATTAGCCTAAATAATGGTTGATGCAATTATCTTGACGGGGCCAACGGCGAGCGGCAAATCGAAAGCTGCGATCGAGTTGGCTCGCACCCTTAAGGGGGAGATTATTAATGCTGATAGCATGCAGCTTTATCGGCACCTCCCCATCCTCACTGCGTGTCCTACGGATGCGGATAAAACTCTTATTTCCCACCATTTATATGAAATTCTGGGCGACCAAGATTTGGGTTCTGCGGGCTGGTGGTATCACGAAGTTTGTGATTTAATCACACAAATCCGCAACCAAGGACGGATGCCAATTCTTGTCGGCGGCACGGGACTTTATCTCCACACGCTGGCCCATGGCCTTTCAGAAATTCCAGCTGTTCCAGAAGCGGTACGTCTCCAGGCGCGTGAATTTGCTGAAAAAGATAATTTTTTTAGCATTGTTGCTCAATATGATCCCATTGCCGCACAAAAACTTCACCCCTCTGATAAACAGCGCCTTACGCGCGCCTTAGAAGTACGTCTCGCCACGGGAAAATCAATTTATGAATGGCAGGCAAAAACCTTGAAGAAGGCCAATTTTACACTTGCGAAATTTGCTCTGTTGCCGGATAGAGCTCATGTTTATGCCAATATTAATCAGCGATTTGACCAGATGATGATTGATGGCGCTCTCGAAGAGGTGCGCCAATTAATGCAAACGCCGGTGCGACAGGATAGCCCTATTTTACGTGCTGTTGGTGCGCCGGAATTGATGGCCTCGCTGCGGGGAGAGTTGTCCCAAACCGAAGCGATTGAGCGCGCTAAACAAAGCAGTCGCAATTATGCAAAGCGGCAGTATACCTGGCTGCGTCATCAGGCGACCGACTATACCTGTTTTACGGAGTGGTCCAAATCGAGCTTGAAAACAGCGGTGGCAGCTGCTAAGTCTTTGAGAAATTAAGCATCCAGCAACTATTTAATAAATTTAATTGCTTTATTACATCCTTATACTATATAGGAAGTGTAACCGAATTTTAAGAAGTTCCCCCCTAAACTTACTATAATGAACTTCTCAGGAATTCGTTGGTTTTTAATGAATCTAACCTATATCTTCAATAAAATGTGGAAATGTGGTAGGAATAAAAATGGATGACACAACTGTAAAATTAGCTTGGTATGATCCCCTTAAGGTGTGGTGGTCTATTGCTTGGCGTGCTGCTTTGTATAGTTTTGTTTTTAGTTTAATTGCAGTTAGTATCTCCATCGCTGGTCAATCTTTAGAAATAGTTCAGATTTATTCATGGCCTACGTTTGCTTTTGTTGGAATTTGTAGTATAATTGGCACTTATCTATTCTTCTATTTACCCCACAAACAATTAAATGGTATTGACTATAAAACATTTAAAATAGTCTTCTCTGAACCAAATACTGTTGGACGACGATTGAAGTTGATTCTGGTTTATTGCGGTAGTTCTTTTTTGGTCAGTTTCTTAATTTCAATTGTTTTTGAGGTGCTGCTCTTCATCGTTTATCCAGCCTTGGTAGAATCAATGCCACCTTTACGATTTACCATTAAGGGTGTCGGATTTATTGTGTCATTCTGTGGGAATTACTATCTTTTGCGCCGTTGGATGACGAAAGGTGTTTTTGGTCAACATCTGATCTTGATTCCAAGAAATGTTGTTTCCGAACCAGACGCTGCGCCAGAATAAGTAAAGCGACAGGTTTGTTGTCTCTTTTGGGGGGAGAGGCAACTTATTATTTCTCTCGCCTCTTTTGAGGGGATATTGTACCTTTCTCCCAAGGGTAGACTCTGTGAAGGAAAGTTGAAAGAAGTCTCTTTGGTTACTGTCGTATACTGAGAAATAAACTACTCCCTTAAAATACCCTCTTAAAATTTGACATCATTTTAAACTAAAAACATCTCGAAATCACCCTCATTAATTTCCTTCATATAAGCTAGGATGCCCAGCCTATTTCTCCAGTAGGGGCTCCTCCTCAAATAGCAAAAAGCCTCTTCATCAATTGGTGAAGAGGCTTTTTTAAAAACCCAACTATGAGCTATAAAGCTTAGTTGATGTTTGTGACAGCAACACGGTTTTGTGCGTGTTGATCTTCGGTTTGAGCATCAGCAACAAACGGACGGTCTTTACCATAAGAAATTGTCTTCAAGCGAGCTTTATCAACACCCAACTTAGTCAAATCTTTTGCAGCAGCGTGCGCACGGCGTGCACCTAAAGCAAGGTTGTATTCACGTGTACCACGGTTGTCGCAATGACCTTCGATGGTTGCTGTTGTGTTTGGATAAGTCTTCAACCAACCAGCTTGTGCTTCAAGAACACGACCAGCTTCTGCTGAAATTGTTGACTTATTGAACGCGAAGAAAACGCGATCTTTAATGTTTTGTTTGAAGTCTTCAGGTGTACCTGGTTGTGGAGCTAATCCAACGTTAACTTCTTGTTCTGGAGCACATTCACAAGCAGCCAGGATGGCACCCAGTGCACAAATGCTTAAAATTTTGTTACGCATAACTTTCTTTTCCCTCGTTCACTGTTATTACAATGAATATTAAACCAATTAAACCTTAACAAACAATTTATTTGCAAGAAATATAAAAGCTCATAAATTTTATTTGAAATTGGTTGAGTGTAGACAAAATGCAACATATAAACATTCTCTTTATACTTCCTATTGCAGAAATATTTAAGAGTAGATATCGCAAAGACCTCGGTATTTCTCTAAAAAACCAAAACCTAAAAATTCAAGTAAAAAATTCAAGTAAAATTTATAAATCTATTCTATTTCAATTTATAGAACACGCAAAAAGAATTATTTGAAAATAAAAAAATCTTAGGCAAATAACCCGCCCAAGATTTAAAAACTTTATAACAACTTTACATTTATAAGTTAAGCGACAGGACTTTATATTGTGGACTCATTTGCCTGTCGCATCCGTATATCTTGAAAATACTTAGCTCTCAATTGACCATACCAATCAGAATCAAACTTGCGCGCCCAAGGAATAATCACTCCTAAGTAAGAATCTAGCTGTTCTTTGATTTTGGCAATGTCTGCCTGCTGATAATTGCTTACACCTTGGTTAAATTCAGTAATAAGTGTTTGATACTTGGCATAGGCTGCAGGTAAGGAGTGATACCCAGCATGCATTGACTGTTGAGCCAGTACCAGTTTTGCGTTAACCTCGGTTGGGCCGCAATGCATCGCAGACCACCCAAAACAAATTCCTGAGGAAAGAAATAAATCTGTCTTACTCAGATCATCAGATCTTTCCGCCTCAGCAAAAAAGTGTCCTCCCGCCTCAGCAAATGATTCGCCCATCAAAAAATGTCGTTTACTTATTGGTAAATAGTCACCAATATCTTTGACGATGAGCCCTAATCTTTCATACTTTATTGCTAAATCGTAATTACTATCTTCCTTTGAAAATCCTTGAGCAACAATTAAACTGGCGGGACATTGCATATAAAATGATTGAGGAACGATAAGGGAGGCTTCGCGCAAGGAGGTGATAAATAGTTTAGCATGATAGGTATTTGTCTGGCGCACGAATAAGGTTTCAAATCGATCTTTATCTTCTTCAGAAAGGTTCTCAGGTTTGCCGTTGACTGCAGACAATAAATTTTTGAGTTGCTCATGTTCTTCCTGCATTGTGGCTAAAAATGTATTCCATTTTTCTTCTGAGACTAACTCATTTATTTGATGCGGCGTTAACGGAAGCTCCCTCATTACTTGAAGTAAGTCGAGAGAGGCAAGGTCAACTGAATCAAAATTAATTTCTTGGGCTAGGGGCTGATACAATTCGGCCAAATGGCCGGTGCGAAGTGTTTGTGGAATTCCATATGAATTGCCGATAGGCAAACTATAATGTTGGCGAATTTGGCTCAGCTGTGATTGCTTCTTACCTGAATGCTCACCATCTCGGAAAGGGACATCCATCGCCACGGGGCTAATGGATGTCAGAATGGAAACCAAACAGAGTAAGGAAAATTTTCTTCTCACGAGTCTCTCCATAAAAAAACATTATTTCACTTCTTATTGTTTATTTAAAATAAACTAACAATCAATTAAAAAATGCATTTTTATGAAAGTAAATGCGAGTTTATCCTACGACTTTGAGCAATAAACCCACAATCATGGCTGACAAGCAACTTGATAAGGCCCCTACAATCAATGACTTAAAACTTAAAGAAATGACTGTTTGTCGGTGTTCTGGTACCATGGCGCTAAGCCCCCCCAACACAATCCCAATGGCTGAAAAATTGGCAAAGCCGCATAAGGCATAAACCATCATCAAAACTGTTGTTGGGCTTAAGGATGCTGCATAGGTTTTTAATTGGGAAAATGCGATTATTTCATTGAGAACTGTTTTCACGCCCAACAATTGAGCCACAATCTGACTTTCTGACCACGAAGCGCCCATCAACCACGCAAAAGGCGCCAAAACAAACCCAAATATTTTCTCTAAGCTTAGGGGGGAACCTTCGCCAAGCGTAATATAGCCAAGGATTGTATTGGTCAAACTGACAAAGGCAAGCGCAACAATTAACATGGCAATGACATTTAAGAAGATAGAAAGACCATCGGTCGTCCCGCGGGAAATGGCATCCATCGGGCCACTAAAATTATAGGGAACCGTCACCTCCGCCTCGGTAACGGGCTCAGTGTTAGGGATAATAATTTGTGACAACGCAATAGCCGCGGGGATGTTCAAGAGAGTTGCCGCAATCAAATGTTGCATCGGGAATTCGACGACGCCTGCCAAAATATCACTATAGACTGGCATTAAACTCATTGCTGCTGTCGCCATCCCACAAGTCATCATGGTAAAAATTTCTGAACGGCTAAAATTTTTAAGATAGGGCCGCACCAAAAGAGGGGTTTCAACATTCCCCAGGAAAATTTTAGCCGCAGCCATTGTTCCAAGGGCGCCTCCAATATTTAAAACGCGGCGCAAGACAAAAGAAATTCCTTTAACAATTAAGGGTAAAATACGCCAATGGAATAGCAGCATTGATAAAGCACTGACCACAATCACCACCGGTAATGCCTGAAGTGCAAAAATAAATGGGCTGGCTGCAGACTCTGGATTAGCGTGGAAAGGCGTTTCACCACCACCTAAATAACCAAAAACAAACTTTGTCCCTTCCAAGGTTGATTGTTTTAATATGTCAATAACACTGGCCATTTTCAAAATAAGATAGCTAACAGCTGGCACCTTAAAAATAAGTACCGCTAAAACAAGCTGCAAAGCCAAGGCTTTAAAAACAGCTGCATAGTTGATTTGTTGCTTGTTTTCGCTGAAAAACCAACAAAACCCCAAGAGCAGAAAAATCCCTAAAAATGCTTGCATAATAATTTCCGCCTTTTAATCTGTGTTAGAGTGTGAAACTAATGACTTATAAATTTTTTACTCTTTTATACCGATGATCGACTTAAATACAATATTTTTCACGTTTTTAGCCATGCTTTGCGCTGGAACAGCCGTGTGGCTGTTAACGCGCGGACAATGGCGCCAAACACTCCTACGGGCTGATGCAGAACTTGAACGGCTTCATTTTAGCCTAAATCAACTCCGTCAAGATTTAGAAGGAGAAAAAGCAACAACTTTTACGCTCATCCAAGACCTCAGCCTTGAATGCCGCAAAACAGCAACCTTGGAAGAAAAAACCCTTCGCCTTGAAAAAATCGAAGCTCTCAATACCCATTACCAGGGACAATTAAGTCAGTTGCAAAGTAAAAATGCTGAGTTGCTGTCAAGTCTAGAATATGAACGCCAGCAAGCTCAAGAAAAACTTCAGATGTTGGAAAAAGCGCAGATTAGACTTGCAGAAACTTTTAAGAGTCTTTCTGCTGAAGCGCTTTCAGCTAACAATCAAAACTTCCTGCATTTAGCAAAAACCACCCTCGAAGGGTTTCAAGCGACTGCCAAGCAAGACTTGAGCCAACGTCAACAATCGATCGCTGAGATGTTGCAGCCAATGCACCATGCCTTGACTAAATTTGATGGCAAGGTCCACGATTTAGAAAAGCAGCGTGTCGGTGCTTATGAAGTCTTACGTCAACAAGTCAGCGACCTCGTCTTAAGCCAAAAAGAACTCCGTCATGAAACATCCAACCTTGTCAAGGCATTACGTGCTCCATCGGTTCGCGGTCAATGGGGAGAAATGCAATTAAAACGCGTGGTCGAGATGGCTGGAATGATTTCTCATTGTGATTTCTTAGAACAAGTCAGCACACAAACAGAAACTGGGCGCTTGCGTCCCGACATGGTAATTAATTTGCCAGGCAACAAAAAGGTGATTGTGGATGCTAAAGCCCCTCTTTCAGCTTATCTTGAGGCTTTAGAAGCCTCCGATGAGGTCATCCGTATTGAAAAACTGCAAGAGCACGCCCGCCAAGTACGGACTCATATCCGAGCTCTGGGTCAACGCGCTTATTGGGAGCAATTTGATTACACCCCTGAGTTTGTCGTCCTCTTTCTTCCTGGTGAAACATTTTTCAGCGCTGCCCTTGAACAGGATCCAGCCCTTATTGAAATGGGCGTTAAGGAGAAGGTTATTTTGGCAACCCCAACAACGTTGATTGCTTTACTTCGTGCCGTGGCGTATGGATGGCGCCAAGAAGGAATCGCTGAAAATGCCCGCCACATAAGCGACTTAGGGCGGGATCTCTATAAGAGAATTGGTGACCTTGGCACCCACGTTAATCGTTTAGGACGACACTTGGGTCAAGCTGTGGATAGCTATAATCAAACGGTTGGGACTTTAGAACGCCGCGTGCTTGTCACTGCTCGCAAATTTAAGGAACTTGACTCAAGCGCCCCCAGTTTGGATGAATTGAGCCCGCTAGAGCATAATCCACGTATAGTACAATCCGAGGAATTAGCTCCTCTGGAGGAGGAACTTGTTAAAATTGCGTTGTAATCTGCTTGCCATAATCCCGATATTTCCAGTATTTTGAGTATAGATTTAAATTAACTTAAAGAAGAACAATGGCTGGACATTCCCAATTTAAAAACATTATGCATCGTAAAGGTGCACAGGATGCAAAACGTGCAAAGATGTTTGCAAAAATTGCTCGTGAAATTATTGTGTCGGCAAAGTCAGGTTTGCCAGATCCGAACTCTAATCCTCGTTTACGCGCGGCAATTGGCGCCGCTAGAGCTGCCAACATGCCGCGAGATAACATTGAACGCGCGATGAAAAAAGCCCTTGGTGGTGATGACACAACCAATTTTGAAGAAGTCCGCTATGAGGGCTATGGCCCAGGCGGCACAGCTGTCATCGTTGAGGCTTTGACTGACAATCGTAATCGTACTGCCTCGGAAGTGAGAGCGGCGTTTTCCAAGCACGGCGGCAACCTTGGTGAAACCGGCAGCGTGGCCTTTATGTTTGATCATATTGGATTAGTACGCTTCCCTAAAGCGGTTGGTTCCTTTGACGAGGTTTTTGAAAAAGCAGTTGAAGCAGGCGCTGATAATATGGAAGAAATTGATGACACGTTTGAAGTGACCACCTCTTTAGATGGGTTTGCTGCTGTTCGCGACGCTTTAGGTGATGCTTACGGTGATCAAGCTGAAGCCAAACTCATCTGGCGCCCTATGAATACTGTCGACTGTAATGAAGAGATTGCCCAAAAGATATTTAAACTCGTTGATCTTTTAGAAGATAATGACGACGTGCAAAATGTTTATGCAAATTTTGAAATTTCTGACGAAATTATGGCGCGTTTAGGTTAATGCAGATTACTGGAATTACTCGCATCCTGGGCATCGACCCCGGTCTGCGCCATACAGGCTGGGGAATCATTGAAAGCCAAGGCAATCGTTTACGCCATATTGCCCATGGTATTATTGCTCCCCCACCACCACTCGCACTCGCAACACGCCTTAACTGCCTTTTTCAAGGGCTTACAGAGATCATTGGACAGTTTAGCCCTAATGAAGCTGCGGTTGAGGAAACCTTTGTCAATGCCGTAAATGCAGCCTCAGCGCTCAAACTAGGGATGGCACGGGGTGTTGTTTTGCTGGCGCCTGCCACCTCGCATCTTGTTATCGGGGAATATTCAGCCAACAAAGTCAAAAAAGCTGTTGTCGGAGTAGGACATGCGAGTAAAGAACAAGTATCGATGATGGTACAGCGCCTCCTGCCTGGCTGTGGCTTGGTCAAAGCTGATGCCGCTGATGCCTTAGCTGTAGCTATTTGCCACGCTCACTATCGCCAAGCTTCGGCTCTTATACGAAATACTTGAAGAAGCGAGATTATACCAAGCAGTTTTAAGTATTATGGATATGATTCGGGCTTAAACTTTCTAAGCTACGGATAATGTGTTTGGCCAACATCATTGCAGCCTTAGAGAGATTATCCCGTAGAAGCAAAGTAATTTCAGCATGGGGTAACCTTGGGAGGCCACTATCTTCCCCCAAGACAGATAATCCTTCTGGCACCATGTCTTTGGGGAGAACTGTGACTCCGAGCCCCGCCTTAACCGCAGCAATTGTACCAGCTAAACTAGGGCTGGTGTAGACAACCCGCCATTGGCGATGCGCCTTATCCAATACTTCAAAGGCACGATGGCGGTACACACACGGCTGGGGGGCCAGTACAAGGGGAAGAATCAGGTTACCTTCAAGAGCCGCCTCTCCTGACACCCAGACAAGGGGTTTATGCCACACCATTACCCCTGCAGTCATTGTCTCCGCTTCGCGTTTGAGTAAGACCATGTCATAATCACCTCGATCGAATCCTTGCTGCAAATGCAAGGTCAGATCACACGCCACGTTCAGTTGAGTATGAGGATGGCTGCGAGCAAAGCGTGCTAAAACCTGGGGCAAATAGGCGGTTGCAAAGTCTTCGGGTGTTCCCAGGCGTACCTCACCCTCAATATCCGGCTCATCAAATCTGTTTTTTAATTCTTGAGAGATGTTCAGCATTCGTCGGGCATATGTCACCATTGTCTCACCAGCTGCCGTCAGCGTCACACTCTTGTTAGCCCTCTGAAGTAAGGATTTGCCGACGATTTCCTCAAGCCGCTTGATCTGCAGGCTTATGGCTGCTTGAGTGCGACCAACGCTATGAGCGGCCTTGGTAAAGCTGCTTGTTTCGGCTACTTTTAAAAAAGTTTTCAACAAGCTCATATCTAAATCATAGCCAAATTGATACATCTTCCCCCTCTATATATAAAGAAATTTTATTGTTTTAATAAAACTAATAAATTTTACTAATTAAATCAATTTTTTTATAGTACCTACGAATAAATAAATAAGGAAAACTCCCAATGAATGAAGAAAAAAATCTTCGGCAAGCTTTGGCGGGATGGTGTGACGCGATCAACAAAAATGATGTAGAAAAAGTGATCACATTTTATAAAGCTGATGCTATTTTGTTACCAACTCTCGCGCCAAATATTGCGAAAAGTCGACCAGATTATTTCGCGTATTTTGCCACTTTGATGCTCAACCCAAAATTTCAGGTAGAGATTATTGATTCCAATTTGCGCATCTGGCAAGATTTTGCTATTAATAGCGGTTTTTACACTTTTAGTTTTGAACGGGATAGAACCAAAATTGAAGTTCCCGCCAGGTTTACCTTTATCTATTCGAAAATGCCAGAAGGATGGATGATTATCGAACATCATTCTTCACAAATTCCAAAAATTTAATGGATCTGCTGCTAGGATGCCATCTTCGTTGTTAAGATAGAGCAAGACACGCGGATTGGGGGAAAAGAATTTTTTTCCTGATTTTATTATAGATTTTATATCCTTTATTCTTAAAGAGAGGGGATTATGGCCAGCAGATGTAAGTCAGCTTTTATTGTGGCGCCATGCCGGTAGGTAACCATCATGAAGGAGCGCCAAAGTAAAAGTAACCGCCAGGTTATTTTGATTTCCTCCAAACTCAAAGAAGATCAAGAAAGGCTGTACTAAAAAGCCAGAAATGAGCTTTTTAAGGTATTTTGAAGATAGTTGCCTTATCTGTTGTAGTTTTGCAATATTTTCAAGTTTTTTTAGCGCGCCAGAAAAGTAAAAGCCTAGAATTTGTAAATTCTTCTTGAAAAAATTATTTTTACTGATATTTATAAGACAAGCGTCGGAAGAACAATAACAATAACCGACGCCTATCACCCTCCGAAATTTAATAATAATCTAGCAGGAGAGTTTCAGTGAGCGACAATATTATTCAAATTAAAGATTGGATGCGGTCTCCTGCAGCTTTAAAAGGATTGGACCGACAAATCCTGGATCTCTCTAATAAATTGGAAGAATTGTTAGATTCAAAGGAACAAAATTTAAGCGATCTGGAAGGGCTTTTCCAATGGGCGATTGATAACCAAATAAAGCTTGATGACCCTCGCTTCCAAAATTCTCTTGATCAATTTGTGGATGCTATTTCCCTTGATGAGGAGCTTCCCAAAATCACCTCCTTTAATACGATTACAGCCTTGGTTGAAACTTTAGATGAACTTATCTTTGAAAAAGTTGTTTCCCTCACAGAAAAACGCCTTGAGGCCCTTCGCCTTAAGTGGCAAATATTAAATGGCAAAAAGGGATAGTAATTTTGCCAGCTTAAGCTGCTGCTTTTTTATGTTTTGCCTTGTGAGTGGTTTTATGGGCTGACTTTTTGCTACTAGTTTTAGGGTGATCTGCTTTTTCTTGTGTGTCGCGCTTTTTTTATTACCCAGCTTTTGGTCAAGGCGATCCAGACGCAACATCACCCTTCCCATATCTTCTTCTAAATCAGCGACTTTCTGACTCAAGGTAACCTGGGGGCCTTTTTTGGAAGAATGACCACTCTGGTTATCTGACTGATTATTTTCTCCATTATCACCATCGGTATTTTGAAAATCTCCTTGGTTATTTGCCTCATTATTACCATTCTCTTGGTTATCACTATTCTCTTGGCCATTTTGATCTTGGTTACTTTGGTTGTCTTGTTGATTATTCTGGTTATCATCACCATTATTATTATCGACATTTTGCTGATCCTGATCCTCAGAATCATCAGAGCTGGATAAATTATCCATTTGATGTCCAAAGGTTCTTGCTGCTCGATCCCGTTCATTGGCATACACAGCAGAACTTAACGCCATTACACAGCTAAGCAAAAGAATAATTTTAGACATGGATAAAACCCTAGCATTGAGAGACCAACTACTAGCGCTAGTATAAGGGATGGATAATTAAAAAATGATTAAGCAATAATGTTGGGCACAAACAATGCTTCAATTTTCAACATCAAATCTTTGATGTAAAGTTTTTCGCGTTTCAACCGATGTACCCTTAAGTCATCAGTAAGAGACCCCTGTGATAAAGAATCGATTTCTTTATCAAGGTCTTTATGATGTTTTCTTAGGCGATCAAGTTCATGTTGTAGCTTGATTACTGCTTCAGGATCTAAAGCCATACAGATCCCTTTCCTTTGTTCTTTTATCTCATCCTATTTAATAAACTAGTTGAAGAAAAGAAAAAAACAGTATAATCACCAAAAATAAAAAAGTTTTACTCCTTGAGAATAGCTTGTTTGATTATCTCTATATCTTTGCGTACCATTTTAATTTCTTTTTTAAGAGCGTTCAGATCGCTGTCAGAGTCTCCCTCTTCTTCTGCTGTTTGCATGGCATCTACAATCACACCGATAAAAACATTCAGGAGAATAAAAGTCACCACAATCAAAAAAGCAGTCGAGAATATCCACGCATAGGGATAGAATTTTAATGTTGCCCGCAAATTATTGCCCCAATCATCCCCCAGCATAATTTGCTGAAGAGAAAGAAGGGATTGCGGAATCGTTCCCCACAGTTCAGGCACTTTTTCACCATATAAATTTGTCGCCAGGACTGCAAAAATAAAATAAGCAATAAGGATTAAGAGGAGCAAATTCATCGCCCCTGGAATCGAATGAAACAGGGTGTCAATCACATGGCGTGTTTTCGGGGAGCTGAGCAACCGAAGTGCCCGTAAAGAATTGAATAATAACAAAATTGTCAGATCAGGGATCTGTAAACTAACCGCTGCCACCAGAACTGCAACAACAAACAAATTGCGGTGATCTTTAAAAAACTTACCCCTAAAAACAATAATACGAATCATTTCTTCACACACAAACACATAAAGAAAAATAGGGATGAGTGCCTTTAAGAATTGGTGGAGCTCCGGATAGGGGACAAAAATTGCCATGTTAAACAGAGTAATCACAAGGGCATTAACTGTTACCAAAACTGTATCCAGCCAATGCATTATTGGACTCTTTAAAAAATGCTGATTCGCGACCATTTTTTACCTCAAAAATTGCCCCTAGATATACTGTTATCGGCGTCTCTTCATCGGATCTCATGCTCTCACAAAAGGCATGGTGCACATCTAAGACGGATACATAAGGGGTAAAGTTTCCTATCTCAACGATATCGTGGTTTTGCGGATTAATAAAGAAAATGAAAAAAGTTAATAAAAAAAGAAGCCCCCTTGCGAGACTTTCTTTTTACTAATTTTTCAGCATATATTTACTTTATGCTGCTGGAGGGATTTCTTTTGTGTCAGAAGCTGATTTGTTCAGCAATTGCGACCAAGCGCCGTCAGAGGCCTCACGTGGTGTTTTAATCTTATGCTCATAGCGACCGGTTAAGTCGATGGCAAACAGCTGGGCGCGGCCTTTACGCTCTTCCTTGGCATACATCAACACTCGACCATTGGCAGACCAAATCGGTGCCTCCACCATATAACCATAGGCAATGGTACGTTCATCAGAACCATCAGGGCGCATCACACCAATATAGAAGGTTCCTTGATAAGATTTTGTAAAGGCAATCAAATCACCACGAGGTGACCAGACGGGCTGGGAATATTTACCTTGACCAAAGCTGATACGATGGGGATTAGCACCACCCCTATCCATCACGTATAAATTTTCCATTCCACCGCGATCAGAGGTAAAGACAATTTGGCTCCCATCGGGTGAAAAGCAAGGTGAGGTGTCAATGTGATGGGAGGCAGCAGATGTCACGGCATCATGGGCTGTCAAATTGGTGAGCTTTTTGGTTTGTAGATTCATCACATAAATAGCAGAGCTGCCCCCTTGTTGGAGACTCATCACAATTTCATTGGAATCGGGGGAGAATCGCGGCGCAAAGCTCATGCTGTATCCCTCAAAAGTATGAAGAAGTTTTTGCGATTTATTATCCAAATTGTAAAGAAAAACTTGAGGGGTTCCTTGTTCATATGATAAAAAGGCAATTTGGCGATTGTTAGGGGCAAATCGTGGCGTTAACACCATATCTTTACCAGTGGTGAGGCTTTGCACATCAGCACCATCGTAGTCCATAATAGACAGACGACGCACCCGACCTTTACCTTTGGGACCACTTTCATCAATAAAGGCGAGTTTTGTATTAAAATAACCTTCTTCGCCTGTGATTCGTTTATAAACTTCATCAGCAATCATATGAGCTAGGCGACGCCATTTAGCACTGTCAACCTTAAGCTCAAGTCCTAATAATTGCTCCCCCTTAAAAACATCAAATAATCGAAACTGAACCTTGATCTGGCCGCCGGATTCTTCAACAGTGCCACAGAGCAAACACTGAGCGTTGAGTATACGCCAGTCCGCAAATCGTGGCCCTTGCTGAAGGGCTGCTGGATCTTGGACAAAAGCTGCAGGATTAATCGGTTCAAATAGACCACTAGTTTTTAAGTCATAGGTGATGATGTCAGCAAGTTCTTTACCTTTTTGACTGCTAGAGCTTGAGTAAAAACTGGTAATCGCAATCGGCGTTGCCTTGACCTGACCTTGGGTAATTTCAATCTTTAAGGCAGAGGCGGGAGCAACCCATCCTGCCAAGAAAAACACCGCAACTAAATTTCTAAACGCACGCATCATATCACCTATTAACGTAACAATTACAGATATCTAATCTCAAACTACCCAGATTATAAGACAAATACCAGGAAAATCGAGAATTCAAAGCGGCACGCTCTTAACATAAATTCAATGCAAAGAGGTGGCCGATGTTAATACATATCTTTGGGGTTAAAGCTCATCTCTAAATCTTTCCATTCCTCATACTTATCAGGGTTCAAAGGCAATGGATTACATTTTGGATCAAGAACAGCACGGGTCGCACTATCAGCCGCAGCCCTAAAGCGTTGATCCCGCGCCATCCGTCCGTTATCAGATACTTTTGCTTCGAGCACCGTCCCATCTTTAGCAATTTTCATCTCAATATCAACAATAAGATCTTGGACATCTCGAGCGCCATTGGGAACAATCCAGCATCGAGCAATCTGACGCCGGATGGCATCAATTTCAGTACCTGTCACCACATCACCCACTTTATCAGCAGGTGCGCCCTTTACTTTACCACCCTTTTTCTTCGGTGTAGGCTTTGCTTTTTTATCATCCTTAATCACATCATCCAAAACATCTTTAAAGAGATCATCAAGTTTTTTCTTATCGTCTTTTTTATCCTCAACCTTTGATTTAAGCTTTTTCTTCTCCAAGTTGATTTCGACCTTTTCCTTCGCTGGTTCCTTTTTTTCTTCCTGTTTGTCAATCGGCTTTTCTTGAGGTGGCTCAGGTTTCTTTTCTTCCTTTTTTTCCTCGGTCTTTGGCTTTGGATCAGGGATAGGCTCTGCAATAGGTTCGGGCTTCGGAGCTTCCGGCTCTGGCGTCGGAGTGCTTTCTTTTTGCTGTTCGGGTAAGGATTCTTGCTTGACGGGTGGTTCTGGTTTTGGCTCTTCTCTAACGGGCTCTTGCTCTTCTAAGGGGTGATCAGGCTCTAGATCTGGTTCTTGAACATCCTGAGGTGCTAAAACAGGTGCTTGGCTGATATCCGAAATATTAACAAACTCAATCATGAGCGGCTTTTGCTCAGCCAACGTCCGTTTAAACGGATTATAAAACCCAACCGCAAGCAAGACAAATATTGCCAAGTGCATCAATGCAGAATAAGTTGCCGGCCGCTTCATTCTTGTTATTGTCCTTTTTTCACAGCAGGCTTTGCTGGTTGTGCTACCGGCTTTGTTTTGACAGGTGCTATTGCTGGGTTAGGTGCTACTCGTTTTGGAGCTGCCATGCCAGGCTTTGGTTGGGGGGAGACTTGGCCTTGGGTGAGGGCAGGTTTGACCGTTGCTTGAGATTTAGCTGATCCCATCGGCATTTCAGCGATTAAAGAGACCTTGGTAAACCCAGCCGCAGCTACTTCTCCCATGATTTCCATAATCCGACCATAAGCCAATCCCTTATCTCCGCGCACATAAATGCGCGCATCTGGATTACTCCCTGTAATTGCCATTAATCGCGCGACAAGCGCTTCGCCTTCCAGCTCCATCTCTTGCAAAAAAGATTTACCTGCTGCATCAACGGAAATGACAATGGGTTCAACCTGATCAGTTAGTTTGGCAGCTTTGGTTTTTGGCAAATCCACAGGGACGCCAACGGTAAGCATCGGCGCTGTGACCATAAAAACAATTAACAACACCAACATCACGTCCACCATTGGTGTCACGTTAATATCGGTAAAGGGAGTTCCACCGCGGCGACGGCGCTGAAACTTATTATTGCTTTTTACGCTTACACCCATCGGCTAAGCCACTTCTTCTTCGAGTTGACGCGAAATAATACCACTAAATTCGCTCGCAAAGTTATCCAAGCGGTTCGCATAACGATTCATATCGCTTGATAACTTGTTATAAGCAACCAGCGCTGGAATAGCCGCGACCAATCCGATCGCTGTTGCAAACAATGCTTCAGCAATCCCTGGAGCCACCACTGCCAAGTTAGTGTTCTGTTGCATTGCAATAGACTGGAAGCTGTTCATAATCCCCAGCACAGTTCCAAACAATCCAATGAAAGGAGCAGCCGAGCTGGTAGAAGCCAAAAAACCCATATGCCTTTCCAGGTGATCCATTTCCCGACCAATTGTGAGCTGCATGACCCGTTCGATGCGTTGATGCAGACTACCTTTAGTTTCAGAAATCCGCGCTAAACCTTTAGAGATCGACCGACGCCATTCACGCATCGCTGTACAGAAAATAGCACTGAGAGGATCTTGGGGCCGATTGTTGATCCGATCATACAGATCATCGAGTGCCCCACCTGACCAAAACGATTCCTCAAAATCATCAGCTGCCGCATTGAGGCTGCGCAAACGTAGGTATTTTTGGAAAATAATCGTCCAGCACCAAAATGACGCGGCAATTAATCCCAACATAATCAATTTAATGATGGGGTCAGCGTTCCAAAAAAGCTCCATCATCGACAGATTAGGGGCAACGGCTTCGTGCGCTGCCGCAAGAGGTAAACTGTTGACAGTCTGCAAGGCTGTTTGATCCATAATGCTTCATTTCCGTTTAAATGTTATCCACCCAACTTAAAAGTTAGGTATATTCCCTTATCTTTCGATTAACGGATTCAGTCAATAAGATCAAGAGAAATCCGCGCACGTTTTAACTTAAGTTGTTGAAATATTAAAAAAGAATTAATTTTCGGAATATAACATTTTCCATTCTTTAAAGAAACGAAACAGCTAGGTTCTGGACAGCTATAGCCAAAATAGTGAAGATAGTGATTTATGGCTTACCATCTGAGGCTATCTCCGTCCAATCTAAAAGAGTCTCTTTTGCTTGGCAAATTTCCCTTCACGCCCAACCATGGAGACAGAGGACAGGACCTAGGTATTTCAAAGGGAAGTTAAACAAGAAATTTTGCTCTCAACTTTTCAACTAAATTAGAGTGTGGCGGGTAGAAAATGAGGGCCAAAAACAGGGGAATTAAGAACGTAAAATAAAAGATGGTTTTGAAATCGATGGTGCCCGAAGCCGGATTCGAACCAGCGACACAGGGATTTTCAATCCCTTGCTCTACCAACTGAGCTATTCGGGCACAAGCGATACACCTTGTATAGAAAAAATCTCCTTTATTGTCCAGTGTAAAATGAATTATAGCTAAAATTTTTGCTGACTGCTTTAAAAAGGGGAGAGGCTTATCCTGTCCTCAACTTGCAATGAGTGGGCCAATGGCTTTACCTCCCAGAATATGAACATGGTAATGATCAACCTCCTGGCCACCATTTTCACCAAAGTTAGTGATCAGGCGATAACCATCTTGATTGAGCTTAGATTGCTCGATAATTTGCCGCACGGCTTGATAGAACTCACCAATCATTATTGCAGGAGCGTTGGCATGAAAATCATGAAAATTGCGATACTCACCCTTTGGCACAACTAGGACATGATAGGGAGCTTTGGGGTGGATATCCTTAAAGGCAAGCACATAATCATTTTCAAAAATCTTGACGCATGCAATTTCTCCGCGCAAAATCCTCGCAAATATGTTAGAAGAATTATAAGACATGATGATGCCTCCGTTCTTTGTTAGTTGATTTATACCCAAAGCACTTGAAGAAGGCGGTTTCTGGCTTTGCATTTGAGGTTGTTTTGACCCTATTTGAACAAGTCTATTTTGGTCATTTTTGCTTGCAAATTTCTTCAAATTTCTCGAAGTAGATAAACTATTTTATCGAAATTTGGCTTCATTTTCAGCTAAAAAATGTCCCAAAATATACCACGCTCCCATAAGAGCAAAACAACCTTGAGCTCACTTTTATCTTGGCCGTCTTTGAAGAGAGGCGCAACTTTCGCGGGCCGCCAAAATAAAAGTCGCCGTAAATCTGCTAGCTATAATCCCGTCTTCTTTAATTGCTTTGGGTATAACATAGATTTTGCGAACAAAAATTGAAATAAATTCATTATTAATTTTGTTTACACAACCTAGTAATTACGAATGGCGGGCATAAACATCAGATAAACAAATTTTATCGAAAGGAAGTGTCATGAATAACCCAACACCTCCCCAATGGCGAGGAACAACGATTGTTTCCGTTCGTAAAGGAAACAAGATTGTGGTTGCCGGTGATGGTCAAGTGACTCTGGGCGCAACTGTTATAAAATCTCAGGCACGTAAAGTTCGTCGCCTTGCTGGAGGCAAAGTTCTCGTTGGTTTTGCTGGTGCCACCGCGGATGCATTTACTTTATTTGAACGATTAGAAGCCAAACTGGAGATGTATCCGAATCAATTAGCCAGAGCCTGCGTAGAGTTGGCGAAAGATTGGCGGACAGATCGCTATCTTCGTCGTTTAGAAGCCATGATGGCAGTAGCTGATCAAAACGTCTCCTTCATCTTAACTGGTACGGGTGACGTATTGGAACCAGAAGATGGGTTGATCGGTATTGGTTCAGGTGGTGCCTTTGCCCTCTCAGCAGCACGAGCTTTAGTTGATATGGACGGGATTGATGCTGAACAAATCGCACGCAAGGCCTTGGGCATCGCGGCCGATATTTGTATTTATACCAATAATAATGTTGTGCTAGAAAGTTTAGATATATGACAGCCTTAACACCTCGGGAAATTGTAAGCGAACTCAACCGGTTTATTGTGGGTCAGGATGATGCAAAGCGTGCAGTCGCAGTGGCATTGCGGAATCGTTGGCGTCGAATGCAGCTCAATCAGGAACTTAAAGAAGAAGTGCTGCCTAAAAACATCTTGATGATTGGACCAACTGGTGTTGGTAAAACAGAAATTGCCCGCCGTTTGGCGAAATTGGCACAGGCTCCTTTTATTAAAGTAGAAGCCACAAAGTTCACCGAAGTTGGTTATGTTGGTCGCGATGTGGAACAGATCATTCGTGACTTGACAGAGATTTCGATCAATCTAACGCGCGAACGCCAAAAGGTTGAGGTTAATGCCAAAGCCGAAGTGCATGCGGAGGAACGAGTCCTCGATGCCTTAGTGGGCGAGACGGCCAGCCCTGAAACGAGAGCTAAGTTCCGTAAGATGCTTCATGAAGGCCAACTCCAAGACAAAGAAATCGATATTAATGTGGCGGATAATGCATCTGCTACCATGCCGTCCATTGATATTCCGGGAATGCCCGGGGCCCAAATGGGGATGCTGAATTTGGGAGATTTGTTGGGCAAATCCTTTGGCTCACGCATGAAGACGCGCAAACTCAAAGTAGTAGACGCAATGGCGATTTTGATTGCGGAAGAGGCAGATAAGCTTCTTGACCAAGAAAAAGTTGTGCGGGAAGCCATTGAGATGGTTGAGCAAAATGGTATTGTCTTTATCGATGAAATTGATAAAATTTGTGCGCGCAGCGAACGCCAAGGCGCCGATGTCAGTCGGGAAGGGGTGCAGCGAGATTTGCTGCCATTGATCGAAGGCACCAATGTGGCGACAAAACATGGAACGGTGAAAACGGATCATATCTTGTTTGTGACCTCTGGCGCCTTTCATATTGCTAAACCTTCAGACTTGTTGCCAGAACTTCAAGGGCGTCTTCCAATTCGGGTTGAACTCAAAGCCCTTGCTAAAGATGACTTTGTTCGTATTTTGACAGAGCCAGAAGCCAATTTGATTAAGCAGGCAAAGGCGATGATGGCAACGGAAAATCTAAACCTTGAATTTACCGAAGATGCGATTGAATCCATTGCAGAATTAGCGGCATCGGTGAACCTAAATGTAGAAAATATTGGCGCACGCCGACTCCATACAATTATGGAAAAACTGTTGGAAGAATTAAGCTTTAAAGCGCCGGATATGGCAGGCCAAAGGGTGACAATCTCGGGCGATGATGTGCAAAAAACAGTGGGAAACCTAGCGCAAAACGTTGATTTGTCTAAGTTTATTTTGTAAAGAGGTTAGGGGCAAAGAACCTAATCCTCCTCCTTATTGGTAATTACCGTTTCATTGCCGTGTGTCCAGAGTTCATGTGTTACAAGACGCGTGAACTCTCTGATTTTTACATTTTACACGAGCTTCAAAATATCCTTCACAATCACCAGGATCACTTCGGTGACAATCAAATAGATAATGATTAGCTCAAGTCTGGAGGAGTGGAGATGCTTTAACTCATCCGAGAGGACTTGATATAATTCATGTAAAGCTGCCAGACGTTGGTTCAAAATGTTGGTTCTGGTGCTAATATCTAAATAGGTAATCCCCATTTGGTAATAAGGCTCATATGCGGGGCGGCGCCAGAAAAACTCAGGCGTATCCAGTAAATCATTGTGCAGATTAATGGAATGGCGTTCGGCAAATAGCACGCCAATGCTTTTAGAGAGTTTCCGGCGGGAGAGAGAGGTTGTGCCTTTTTGTGCCATCTCTTCAGGCAAGTGTTTCGTTTTTTGAATGATATTGTCAATTGACTCTTCAAAGGCTGTCAATTTTACTGATTGGGAGAGAGCATAGGAGAAGGACAAAAGCACCAATGGGTCGCCAGGTTCAAGAATTAACTCATCACTTTCTTCAATAATCGATGTTTCCACACCATAGTAATAAAAACATTGATCAGTAATGACGCGAGGGATTGGTTTGGTGACATGTTGTTTAGCTATATCAAGGTAATACTGACTTTCGCTAGGCTCAACTCCCCAAAAAACAACGCAACCATAGGGAAAGAAAAAGATGTGGTTTTGCTCATTTTCGGAAGGAGGATGAATGTAAATCACATTGTCATAAAATTTTGGATCAAGTCCTTTTTCACGCAACGTTTTAGCTAAAGGGTCAATATCATAGGTGTCGCCAGTGCAAAAGGAATAACAGTCAAAATTCATTTTAATTTAGTCGCGACTTAGAGTGATTTACTTTTAAGTATATGGGTTTCCAAGGAATTTTTACACCAAAAAACTTTCTACCCAAAATAAAAGTCGCATCAAATCTGCTGATTATAATCCCGCCTCTTCAAGTATGTTGGGTATAATTTCTGTTTCAAGATGGCTAAAGAAATCTTAAGCGGGGTGAGAGTAACCGGATGGTAGGCTTTTTTGTATTGTTTTAACCACATGTGACAATAACCACTTAAGGCAAACAAACTACGACATTCTTTAGGGATTTTTCTTAACCGGTTTAAGGTTGCTAGGTGATCTTCAATTACTTTTGTAAGGCGGGATTTAAAGGGCGCATCAGCCTCAAAGCCAAATTTGCGATCGCTTTGCAGTAAATAAATCAAGCCTATGGTTTTACCCAAAGCTTCTGCTGCCTCAATTATTTCGGGAGAGGGTTCCTTTTGCAGCAGTAAAAGCGAATGCCTCATGAGTAACATTTCCCCTTTAATATATTCTGGCCACTGTTTCTTAATGATTAATGATTCATCAAAAAAAACCTCGTAACTATTCAACCAATCAATAAGTTCATCCTGTTGCCAAGTTTGCAAACGATCCCGCCAAGCCGTTAACCGCATGAATCCTGCTAAGGTATTGGTGACAGTTAAGGGGATGAAGCGAATTTCTGCTGCAATCCCCCAAATAAAGGCAAGTGCGTCTTGGAATTTTCTAGGAGTAGTCAAAAGGCAAAAGTAATGAGGATAACTTTTTTCGCGTAAACTTTCAGAGATATCATAATTTTCGTAAAATCTATTGGCCATCGTATTGTAATTTTATTGCCTAAATTGAGGGTTTATTGTTTAATTAATTTTTAAGGGTCGTCTGTTTATGGTAATATAACACATCGTGGAGCTCTCGAAAATGCGGATGATTAAATTAATTATTACTGTCATATTTTTTATGGAGATTGGCCATGCAGGTGATTATGATACGGATTTGATGACATTGCGGGATTATTTTGGGGAACAAGAAAACAAAACACCGCGAACCCGGGAGTATAAACAAGCTTCAGCTCTATGCACATCCGCTCAAAAGAAATGGGTAAAAAGAGCCCAAGCGGCAGAGGCGAGTCAAGGATTTTACCGAACCCCTATCTCGGAATCATATACACAGGAAGATAAAGAGGCGATTGCTCAAGGAAAAGATTATTGTAAAGAGCATAAAGAGTATTGGAATGAACGCGTTGAAAGATTAAGGGAATTTCAGGAAGACTTTAATTTTTACCGTTTTGTACTCGAGGCAATTGATCCTGATAATAAATTTGTTTCGACGATAGCAAGCTCCTCTTCAACTATTGCGACTAATGAGGTTGATCGAACTTTCCAGGCGGGGCCATCTTCATTGCCTGACAAGACGGCGATGGCTGCTTTTCTTCTCAATCAACAAATAGAAACGCTGTCCGCAAGCTTCTTTAGAAGTTTAAAACAAGAAACATCAAAAGATCTTACAAGCAAAGGATCTTATGGTTTGGGCTATCTTTGGGCTGCAACGGCCAGTGCATCCCGCAAAGTTGGTCGCGTTTGTAATGGGAAGGGGTTGACAGATCAGGGCGCCCATTATCCAGAACAAAAGGAGACTTTTTTGAGATTTATGTCCGCGATTAAGAACGATCAAAATTGCAGGCAATTAGGTATTGAGAGCTGGCAGTGGTTGGTTGCTTATATACGAAATCCCCATCTTTATTCAGGTACATATAAACATAAACCGACCGATTATTTGGTCAATTTGATTTTGGCTACGCAATCATAACTCAATACGCTCGCCGTCTCTCAAGCATTGAAAATTACGTCCAGCAGATTTGAGGCGGCTTTTATGTGGGCCCAAAAGGCTCACTCTTATTAACAAAATTATGAAAAATTTTTTTAAAGAGAAGCTTTTGGAGGTGCTTTTATACTATTGAGGCTATTATTCGTCGGTAAAAAAAGGGGCAAATATGAGTGGTTGTCTTCACCAAACTTGCTTGAGTTGTTGGATTATCACCGTCGCGGACAACCATTACTGCTTGAGTATTGGTAATAAACACTAAGCCCAAAATTAAACTAACTAAAAAATTTGACATTTTTATAGTGCAATTTTAAAGGAGATTTTCTTTACAAATCGTATATAATAATTATCATGAACGCCTTCTATATTCACGTGGATATAGACCGATTTAGGAAGGTTAGGGCCACAGTTTAATAGGGGTATTTATAAGGTTCAATAGCTTTAATTTCAACAAATTGCTTTAAATAGAGTATAAGTTCTCTCGTCTACATCCTTACAAAGAGCAATCTCTTCACCACTCAAACTCAGGGCTTTTGTCTTCGTATCTTCAAGTTTTTTGAGGATAAAACTGCAATAAAATGTAATAAATAATGAGGGATTTTTTGAGAAAAACTGTGCTAGTCTGTAAAAAAATAATTTATTAGATAGTGAGAAAATGCTTTCAGTTATTGTGTTGGCCGCAGGGCAGGGAACGCGTATGGTCTCTAACACCCCTAAAATTTTACATCCCGTGGCGGGCAAACCCATTGTGCATCACGTTCTTGATGTGGCTCTTGCTTTGACTGAAGAGGTGGTTGTTGTTGTCTCGCCTCAGCTTGATGCACTCGCTGTAACGGGGGGACGTCCTGCCAAAGTGGCGAGACAACATCACCCACGAGGGACGGGTGATGCGGTACGTGCTGGCCTAGAGCAACTTCAATGTGACGATGGCAATGTATTGATTTTGTGTGGGGATGTGCCGTTAGTTCAAGAGGCAGAACTACAAGCTCTTTTTCAGCAGCATCAACAACACCATAAAGACAGCATCAGTGTTTTGGGAATGCGCTTGACCGATCCAGGCCACTATGGACGGATTGTCGCGGAAGGTAAAAGGCTTATCAGTATCGTTGAATTTAAAGAGGCGACGCCGGAGATCAGAGCAATCAACTTATGTAACACGGGGATTATTTTAACCTCTCTGGCGACACTTAAGAAGCTATTACCAGAATTGTCCTGCCAGAATGCAGCGCAAGAATACTATCTAACAGATATTATGGCGTTAGGCCAAAGTCATGGTATTGAAAGCTATGTGGTTGAAGCTGCCAATTCCACTCTTTTTCATGGTATTAATAATCGGGCTCAATTAGCTCAGGCGGAACAGCAGTATCAACAAATGTTGCGCCATAAAATGATGCTGTCGGGAGTGACATTGCTTGATCCCGATACAGTCTATTTTGCGCATGACACCGTTGTTGGTCGGGACACGACGATCTATCCGAATGTCTTTTTTGGTGAGGGCGTCGCGGTCGGCGAAAATGTGACAATTTATCCCAATTGCCATCTGGTTAAAACACTGTTGGGGAATGACACAAAAGTTGGACCGTTTGCCCATTTACGTGACCACACAATTTTGGAAGATAAAGCTGAGGTTGGTAATTTCGTTGAGGTTAAAAAATCAAGACTGGGCACGGGCGCCAAAGCCAAGCATCTCACCTATTTAGGAGATGCAGTGGTGGGAACAAAAGCCAATATTGGTGCAGGGGTTATTACGTGTAACTATGATGGGGTTGCTAAGCACCAAACAACGATTGGGGCGGGTGCTTTCATTGGGTCTAATAGTGCCTTGGTTGCACCGATATCCATCGGGGACGAAGCCTTGATTGGGGCTGGTAGTGTGATCACCAAAGATGTGCCTGGGCAAGCTTTAGGGATTGCCAGAGAAAAGCAGAAAATTATATTAAATTGGGTTAAGTCTAGGTTCTATAAATAAAATTATAAAAAAAGTAAGGGATAGAGTATGTGCGGGATCGTCGGAATTAATAGCTTTGAGAACGTTGTGCCAAGAATTATGGACGGGTTATCGCGTCTTGAGTATCGAGGTTATGATTCTGCAGGGATTGCTACAATTGATCACGGTCAATTTCAGGTTCGACGTGCTGTTGGTAAACTCCAAAGTTTAAGAGATTTGCTTCAACATCACCCTGTTCAAGGAAATGTTGGAATTGCCCATACCCGCTGGGCAACTCACGGTGTGCCGAATCAAACTAATGCTCATCCGCATAGCAATGAATATGTGGCGGTGGTTCATAATGGAATTATTGAAAATCATGCAGAACTGAGAGCTGGCTTGCAGCAAAAAGGCTATGTTTTTAATAGTCAAACAGATACAGAAGTGGTGGTTCATCTGTTCACCGACTATCTCAAACAAGGAAAAACACCCCTTGAGTGTTTACAATCCCTTTTAGGCGACATTGTCGGTGCCTTTGCGTTGGCGATTATTTTGAGGCAATTCCCAGATTTAATGCTGGTGGCTCGTAAAGGGAGTCCACTTGTTATTGGTATTGGCAAAGACGAGATGTATATTGGCTCCGATGCGTTGGCGCTATCCGACTGGACCAATCAGGTGATCTATCTTGAAGATGGTGATTATGCTGAACTTACAGCAAAATCCTATCAGATTTATGATGTGGCCCATCAGGCAATTTCTCGCCCTATAAAGGTGGTTGAGTTCAAAGCAGATGCGGTTGCAAAGGGTAGCTACGCTCATTTTATGCAAAAGGAAATTTTTGAGCAACCAATGGTGATTGGCAAGACGTTGCAACAGTATGTGGATAGTGAAGCGCTGGCAACAAAGCTCTCAACCACAGCCGATTGGATGGCGGCGCCTAAGTTATCGATTGTTGCTTGTGGCACATCTTATTATGCTGGAATGGTGGCAAAATATTGGTTTGAAACCTATGCCAAAATCTCAGTGGAAGTGGATATTGCCTCAGAGTTCCGCTATCGCGATCCTGTCTTTCTTGAGGAGGGGATTACTCTGGTGATCTCACAATCAGGTGAGACGATTGATACCCTAATGGCCTTGACATTGGCAGCAGAAAAAGGTCAGCAAACAGTTGCAATTGTGAATGTTCCTGAAAGCTCTATTGCTCGAACCGCGCAAGACGTACTGCTGACATATGCGGGGCCTGAGATTGGCGTTGCCTCAACCAAAGCCTTTACAGCACAGTTGACAGTTTTGGCAAATCTTGTGATTTATGCTGCCAAACAACGGGGGCACTTGACGCAGAGTCAAGAAAAGGCGTTAGTCACTGAACTGATGACAGCGCCAGGTTTAGTGATGACAGCGTTACAAACTGAAACTGATATCCATCAAGTTGCACTCGTCCTTGAAAAGGCCCAGGATGTTTTATTTTTAGGGCGTGGGACAAATTTTCCAGTCGCTTTAGAAGGGGCCTTAAAGCTTAAAGAAATTTCTTATATTCATGCTGAAGGGTATGCGGCTGGCGAATTAAAGCACGGTCCAATCGCCTTAATTGATAATACGGTACCGGTGGTTGTCAATATTCCGGCAACGGATGTATGGTTTGAAAAGACACTGTCGAATGTTCAAGAAGTAGCAGCGCGTGGAGCAAAGACGATTTGTTTAACTGATGCCAAAGGACAAAAAGCTCTAGAAGCTAACCATATCGACAGCTTAGTGTTGAAAATGCCGACGTGCTCATCTTTTGTGGCACCGATTGTCTATGCGGTCCCTATGCAGCTTTTAGCTTATCACACGGCTGTATTACGAGGGACAGATGTGGATCAGCCAAGGAACTTGGCCAAGTCGGTCACGGTTGAGTAGTTTTTGTGATTGTTCGTAAAATGCGCGAGGGGCGAGGAGAGATAAAATTATTTTAGGAAGATTTACTTTTACTTACGGCCCTAATCGATGTATTTAAAAAAGCAAATAGCCTCAATCTTTCGGAGTAAGATTATTCTTAAAGTCTTTTCTTAAGGATCGAGGACCATCTGCTGCGTTATATATCTAAAAATATTTTATTTTCTAAGGAGTTTTCTAATGTCAGAACATCAAAAAAAACCTGAATCTGAAACCCCTGGTACGGCTGAAGAAGCTGGAACTGTTGATGGTGCATCAGTTGAAACGGTAACAGTTGAATCGCTCCAAGCGGAGCTAGAAAAAATGAAAGATCAATGGATGCGCGCATTGGCGGAGGGAGAAAACAGCCGCCGCCGTGCTGCTAAAGAACGTGAAGATACGCAGAAGTTTGCAATCAGTAATTTTGCGCGTGAATTGTTGAGTGTGGCTGATAATTTACGGCGTGCGCTGGATAATTGTCCACCGACAGAAGAATTATCTGAGGCAACAAAGTCCCTTGTGACAGGCGTTGATATGACAGAAAAAGAGTTGTTGTCAATCTTGGAGCGCCAAGGAGTGAAAAAACTCAATCCCTTGTATGAAAAGTTTGATCCTAATTTCCATCAGGCTATGTTTGAGGTTGAAACAGGAGAGCATGAATCAGGCAAAATCATTCAGGTCTTGCAGCATGGTTATGTTTTACATGAACGGTTGCTGCGCCCCGCTTTAGTGGGGGTTGCTAAGCCAGTATCGGCAACTGCGCCCAAAGTGGATACAATGGCGTAAGGAATATAGTAAACTTAGCTGAAAGTTGACATTTTGTGAGGTAATTTTTGACGATCTTCTGCTATTTTAAAAAATTCTATAAGATGTCAGCTTTCGAACTAAAGTTACTATAATAGGGAATGTGATGACAAAATTCCCTCCTCTCTTGATTTTTTTGTTAAAGACTTCTATATTTGTTAGCAGAGTATCTGTTCGGCTGCTAATTTAATAAAAATGAGTAGCGTAATAAATTTTAAAAAGAGGTAGCAATGTCTAAAGTTATTGGTATCGATTTGGGGACGACAAACTCCTGTGTTGCCATTATGGAAGATGGAAACACGAAGGTTATTGAAAATGCAGAAGGAGCTCGTACCACACCATCGATGGTGGCTTTTTCTGGAACATCTGGTGAAATTTTGGTGGGACAATCGGCTAAACGTCAGGCCGTGACCAACCCTGAAAATACATTGTTTGCGATTAAGCGTTTGATTGGACGTCGTTTTGATGACCCAATGACACAAAAAGATATCGGATTGGTTCCTTATAAGATTATTAAGGCTGACAATGGGGATGCTTGGGTCGAAGCACATGGTGAAAAGTACAGCCCCAGCCAAGTTAGCGCCATGATTTTAAAAAAAATGAAAGAGACAGCAGAAAACTATTTGGGTGAATCAGTCTCTCAAGCAGTGATCACGGTGCCAGCTTACTTTAATGACTCTCAACGTCAAGCAACTAAAGACGCAGGTCGTATCGCTGGTTTGGAAGTGTTGCGTATCATTAACGAGCCAACAGCAGCAGCACTTGCGTACGGGCTAGAGAAAAAAGGCACTGGTACTATTGTGGTGTATGACCTTGGTGGTGGAACTTTTGACGTTTCCATTTTGGAAATTGGCGATGGTGTTTTTGAAGTTAAATCAACCAATGGGGATACATTCCTTGGTGGGGAAGACTTTGACGCTCGCATTATGGACTATTTAGCTGACGAATTTAAGCGCGAAAGCGGCATTGATTTGCGCCAAGACCGCCTAGCTTTGCAACGTTTGAAAGAAGCAGCTGAAAAGGCAAAAATTGAACTTTCTTCAGCCATTCAAACTGACATTAACTTGCCGTTTATCACAGCTGATGCCTCAGGTCCAAAGCATCTTAACATCAAATTGACGCGCGCTAAGCTTGAAGCATTGGTGGCTGATTTGATTGAACGCACAATTTTGCCTTGCAAAGCAGCGATGAAAGATGCGGGCGTTTCTGCTTCTGAGATTGATGAAGTGATCTTGGTTGGTGGGATGACTCGTATGCCAAAGATTTTGGAGACAGTTAAAAGCTTCTTTGGAAAAGAACCGCATCGCGGCGTGAACCCAGATGAAGTTGTGGCGATTGGCGCTGCGATTCAAGGTGCAGTCTTGAAGGGTGACGTTAAGGACGTCTTGTTGTTGGATGTAACGCCATTGTCATTGGGAATTGAAACATTGGGTGGTGTTTTCACACGGTTAATTGAACGGAACACGACAATTCCAACGCGGAAAAGCCAAGTATTCTCAACAGCTGAAGACAATCAAACAGCGGTGACTATTCGGGTTTTCCAAGGGGAACGTGAAATGGCGGCAGATAACAAGATGTTGGGTCAATTTGACTTAATGGGAATTGCGCCAGCACCTCGTGGCATGCCACAAATTGAAGTAACTTTTGACATAGATGCCAACGGTATTGTCCAAGTATCAGCCAAAGATAAGGCGACCAATAAGGAACATCAAATTCGCATCCAGGCTTCTGGTGGCTTGAATGAAGATGAAATCCAGCAAATGGTTAAAGACGCCGAAGCCAATGCGGAGACTGATAAAAAACGTCGTGAATCCGTTGAAGCAAAAAACCAGGCTGAAACCATGATCAATGCGACAGAAAAGACGTTGACTGAACATGGCGATAAAATTTCTGCCGAAGATAAGGCCACGATTGAATCTGATCTGGCTGCCTTGAAAGCAGTTCTAGAGAGCGATGATGCAGAGGCAATTAAGGCCAAAACTGATGCGTTGATGCAATCTTCAATGAAGCTGGGCGAAGCATTGTACAAAGCGCAAGCTGAAGCAGGTGCAGCTGCGCCACAGCCGGAAACTGACCAGCCTCAAGAAGGTACAATTGTTGATGCTGAGTTTGAAGACGTCAAAGACGATCATTCTTCAAAGAAATAATGTTAAGACATATACCCAAGATAAAAGTGAATCTGAGAGTATTTTAATCTTCTCATACCTAAGTGAGGGTTAAGAAAGTCTCAGATGCGACGTCAGAAATTGGCTTCTTCAAATATTTTGGGTATAAATAGTCGTCAAGATTATTTTGTCATTGCGAGGAACGAAGTGACGTGGCAATCTCCTTGTTATATATATTCGAGGAGGTTGCTATGCTTTCTGACGAAGGCTTGCAATGACGTTTTAAGAAATCAAGGTGAGGAAGCATCTTACCTGTTTTCACAGAACCTAAAGCACCTCAAAAAATAACGTTAAAGATAACTGCGATGGCCAAAAAAGATTATTACGAACTTCTGAGTATTGCTCGCACTGCATCCGCAGACGAGATTAAAAAGGCATACCGCAAGCTTGCGATGAAGTATCACCCTGACCGAAATCCGGGTGATAAAGCCGCAGAAGAAAAGTTTAAAGAAGCAACAGAGGCTTATGACGTCTTAAAGGACGAGCAAAAAAAAGCCGCCTACGATCGATTCGGACATGCGGCTTTTGATCAATCTCAAGGTGGTGGCGGTGCCCGTCATCAGGGGGCGGGTGGGTTTGATTTTACCTCCTCTTTTGCCGATATTTTTGATGAAATGTTTGGGGGTGGTTTTGGTGGCGGTGGCCGACAAGAGGCAAACTTGCGCGGTTCAGATATCCGTTATAATTACGAAATCAGCCTTGATGAAGCGTTTAAAGGTGCTGTTGCTAAAATCCGCTACTTGACGGGTGTTCCTTGTGAGCCTTGTAAAGGGTCGGGGTCAGAAAACTCCGCAGCGCCAGTAAACTGCACGATGTGTCGGGGCAGTGGTCGGATTCGTGCCCAGCAAGGTTTCTTTACTATTGAAAAGACGTGCCCTCAATGCCATGGCATGGGCCAAATGATTGAAAAACCCTGTAAAAGTTGTAATGCCACAGGTCGAGTGCGTAAAGAAAAGACAATTGATGTCAAAATTCCCGGTGGAGTTGATGATGGTACGCGGATCCGTATTGCCGGGGCAGGCGAAGCAGGGATGCGAGGGGGCCCAAGTGGTGATCTTTATGTTTTTATCACGATTCGTCCGCACAAAATTTTCAAACGTGAAGGCAAAGACATTTATTGTCGCATCCCCATTACCATGATAACAGCCTCTCTTGGGGGGGAAATTGAAGTACCAACGATTGATGGCACACGGGCAAAAGTTAAGATTCCTCCTGGCACCCAAAGTGGTCACCAATTTAGATTGCGCGGCAAGGGAATGAGTGTTCTGCGCACCACTGTACGTGGTGATATGTATATCGAAGCATCGGTTGAAACGCCGATGAATTTGAGTAAAAAACAGCGTGAACTACTTCAGGAATTCGAAAAACACGGTAAACATGAATCAAATAACCCTGAGTCCTCTGGATTTTTTACAAAGGTCAAAGAATTTTGGAACGATTTAAGTGGGAAGAGTTGATCTCACGCCACCATAAAAAAGGTTGTCGATGAAAATATCTCTGATTGGCATCACGGGTAAAATGGGTCACCATTTGGCTGAACTCATCGCAGATGCACCTGATTTAACGTTGATAGGAGGGGTGACTTCCTCCACCAACCCCCAACGGGGACAAAAACTTTACGGCGTTGAAATCAGTGATGTGCTAGCTCCCGCATTTATGAATGCTGACTTGTTGATAGACTTTTCAACACCCCATACATTGACAGAACATCTTGAGCAGGCTATTT
Source organism: Candidatus Paracaedibacter symbiosus (assembly GCF_000757605.1). GTDB lineage: Bacteria > Pseudomonadota > Alphaproteobacteria > Paracaedibacterales > Paracaedibacteraceae > Paracaedibacter_A > Paracaedibacter_A symbiosus. The sequence goes on from NZ_JQAK01000001.1 coordinate 1,447,084, forward strand.
ACCATAAAAAACCCCTTGTTATTGGTACGACAGGATTGGAGACCTCTCATTTTGAAGCGCTTCAAGCAGCAGCAACTACTATTCCTCTCTTACAAGCTTCTAATACGAGTATGGGCATTACGATTCTTTCCAATCTCGTTAAAATTGCAGCCCGACAGCTGGATCTGGATTACGACATCGAAATTGTTGAAACTCATCACCGGCAAAAAAGGGATGCACCATCGGGGACAGCTCTAAGCCTTGGTAAGGCAGCTGCTTTGGGGCGTACCCTTAATTTTGATGAAGTCAAAGTGATGGACCGTCAAGGAAAACGCCAAGCAGGAGATATCGGTTTTGCTGTGATGCGTGGCGGTAGTGTTTTTGGCGAACATACAGTGCGGTTCTTAGGTGATGATGACATCATCGAATTATCGCACACAAGTCTGAATCGCCAATTGTTTGCCAAAGGAGCGATCCAGGCGGCGCGCTGGCTGATCAATCAGAAACCTGGGCTGTATACGATGCAAGATGTCTTTGATAGACCTCTTGAAAACCGTCGCCTATAACTCGCTGACGTCCCTAAATTTTAATTTGCAAGCTTCATTTACTTATGTAAACTCCAGTTGCTGCATCAAAAGGTTGCTCGTCATAAAACAAAATTCTTGGGTTTAAAAAAGAGGTTTAATGTCATTTAACAAAACTCTTTCAGTGATTCTGATTACGAAAAACGAATCACAGAACATTCAAAAATGTCTGGAGTCAGTGTGCTTTGCCGCTGAGATAATTGTTCTCGATTCAGGAAGCCAAGATAATACTGTTGAGTTGTGTCGCAAATATACACCTCACGTGTTTGTCACTGATTGGCCGGGTTTTGGCGTGCAGAAAAATAGAGCACTTGATAAAGCCACTTCTGACTGGGTTTTGTCCATAGACGCAGATGAAGTTGTATCCCCAGCGTTAATTCAGAAAATTCAAGAAGTAATTAATAATCCTCAGGCAAAAGACGCCTATAAAATTAAACGAATTACTCAATTTTGCGGTGAATATTTGTATTATGGCGATTGGAAATCTGATTATCCTTTAAGATTATTTAAAAGAAATAAAGCCCGCTTTAAAGAGATACCGGTTCATGAATCCCTCATCGTGGACGGGGAGATTGGTAAGATTCAAGACGTTATTTGGCATAATTCTTTTACCTCACTCGAAGGGGTTATTGCTAAAATGAATGCCTATTCAACCCTTTCGGCGCTCCATATGAAAAATCACGGGAAATCTGCGAGTTTGTTTAAAGCTATTTTTCGGTCTTTATGGACTTTTTTGCGAGGTTATATTTTTAAGTTTGGGTTTTTGGATGGGAGTCGGGGGTTTTTGCTCAGCATTATCAACGCTGAAAGCTGTTTTTACAAATACATAAAATTAAACTTTCTTAAAAATAAATAGAGTAAAATTTTAAACAAATTTGTGGACAGAGGTGATAATTTGTCGCATTATAATTGATAATGTAAGCTGTTTCGCCGGAGTTTTTTATGAGTTTTTCTCTGCTTGAAACCTATCGTCCTAAGGACGATGAACCCTTCATGAATCCATTGCAGCTGGAGTATTTCCGCCGCAAGCTGTTATCGTGGAGGGAGCAACTTTTAAAAGAATCTAATGAGACGATCAACCATCTTCAAACAGATCCTCAAGCTGAACCTGATATTGTTGATTCTGCAGCTAACGAGACAGACCGCACAATTGAGTTACGTGCCCGTGATCGTGAACGCAAGCTGATTAATAAAATTGAGGAAGCTTTGCGCCGTATCGAAGAAGGGACCTATGGTTACTGTGATGAGACAGGTGAGCCAATCAATCTCAAGCGGCTAGAAGCACGTCCCATTGCTACATTGACGATTGAAGCTCAAGAGCGCCACGAGCGTCGGGAGCGTCTTCAGCGCGATTATTAAGAGGAGCTCCTTAAAAATACCTTAAGAGGCTAGTTTCTGACCTTGCATTTGAGGCTCACTTTTATCTTGGCGCTTTTTAAAGAGGACTTATTATTCGCCTCGCGCCAAAATAAAAGCCGCTTCAGCGCTGCTGGCCATAATCCGGTTTCTTAAGGTATTTTGGGTACATAGAGTAAATTTAGTGGGAAACTCCTCTCACTTTAACCCATTGCAACAGAGCATGCGATCCTCTCAACGAGGTGTAATATATTGAAATTTGACATCATTTTCCTCTCAAAATATTTCCCCCTTATCGTTAAGTGAATTCCTGTGGGAATTCTTGCTATTTATAGCTGATTTCGTTACTTTCATTATAAATAAATGTATATAGATGGTCATTACTGAATTTTTCGGTGCTGTCATCCCGAGGAAATGTTAGGCAACGTAGGGATCTCCTTATAAAGAAGGAGATTGCTGCAGCCTATGTCGCCCCTTCGCAGTGATGATACGGGCGAAGGGTGACCATTACTTGAGTATGAAAAAGGGTAAATAAAATGCAGCCAAAACAGTCGTTCCAGCAGATGATCCTAAACTTGCAACAGTTTTGGGCCAACTGGGGCTGTGTCATTTTACAACCCTATGATATGGAAGTAGGTGCAGGGACTTTCCATCCGGCAACAACGCTTCGGGCCTTGGGCCCAGAAATGTGGAATGCGGCATTTGTGCAACCAAGTCGCAGGCCCAGTGATGGTCGATATGGTGAAAACCCGAACCGTCTCCAATATTACTACCAATTCCAGGTGATCTTGAAGCCTGCTCCAGAAAATGCGCAGGATCTATATCTTGAATCACTGAAGGCCATCGGCTTTGATCTTAACAACCATGACATCCGTTTTGTAGAGGATGACTGGGAAAGCCCAACATTGGGGGCTTCAGGTTTAGGGTGGGAAGTTTGGTGTGATGGGATGGAAGCCACTCAGTTTACTTATTTCCAGCAAGTTGGTGGTATTGACTGCGCCCCTGTCTGTGCAGAAATCACTTATGGATTAGAGCGTTTAGCCATGGTAATGCAAGGGGTGGATAGTTTTTTTGATCTGAATTGGAATGGTCAGGAAGGCGCTAAAAAACTTACCTATCGCGATGTTTATCTGCGTAATGAAAAAGAATTTTCTGAATACAATTTTAAAGAGGCAAACATTGAAATACTGCAGCAACATTTCAAGGATGCTGAACAAGAATGTGAACAGTTATTGGCACGCAAGCTACCATTGCCAGCCTATGACCAATGTATTAAGGCAAGCCATTTATTTAATTTGTTGGATGCTCGTGGTGTCATCAGTGTGACAGAGCGAGCTGGCTATATTGGACGGGTGCGGGCTTTGGCAAAGGGCTGTTGTCAAGTATGGGTTGGAGAATAAATCATGGCAGAACTACTACTTGAACTCTTTTCAGAAGAAATTCCAGCTCGCATGCAGTTAAAGGCAGCAGATGAATTGAAAGCTGCAATGGAAACCGCCTTTAAAGAACGCGCGCTTGATTTTACCTCTGTTCAAACTTTTGTAACACCGCGTCGCCTTGTTTGTGTGGTTGATGGATTGGCAAGACAGACTAAAAAATCTACCGAAGAAAGACGGGGCCCTCGCGTTAATGCGCCTGAAGCTGCCATGGCAGGGTTTTTAAAGTCGGCAGGTGTGACGCAAGATCAATGTCTCCAAAAAGGCGATTATTGGTATGTGATCATCACACAAAATGCCCAAGCAACAGCAGATTTAATTCCTGATCTAGTACGGGGGATTATTCGTAGTTTTTCATGGGCAACCTCCATGCGTTGGCCAGGAGCAACATTAACATGGGTGCGCCCAGTACGCTCACTACTCTGTTTGCTTGATGGCAAGACTATTTTCTTTGATGTGCCAGAGTTTGGTATCACGGCCTCCAATAAAACTTATGGGCATCGCTTTTTGGCGCCGGAAGAGTTAATGGTTCATTCTTTTACTGATTACCAAGAAAAATTAGCCAAAGCTTATGTGGTTTTAGATCATGTGCAACGGCAACACCGCATCGAAGAGAAATTGATAGCATTGGCGCAAGAAAAGGAGTGCGTGCTGGAGCCCGATAAAGAATTGTTGCAGGAAGTAGCAGGGCTTACCGAATATCCGAAAGCGATGTTGGGGACAATTAATAAGGAATTTATGCGGCTACCAAAACCTGTCCTCTCTACTTCTATGCGGGTGCATCAAAAGTATTTTACTTTTGTTGACAAAGCTGGGAACATCGCCCCTTATTTTGGTTTTGCTGCCAACACAGTGCCACCGGATGGTGGGAAAGATATGTTACGTGGGTATGAAAGAGTGTTGCGTGCGCGTCTTAGTGACGCAGCATTTTTCTATGACCAAGATTGTAAGAGTGCCTTAGGAACATTGGTGCCAAAGCTTGATAAAATTACCTTTCATGCGAAATTAGGCACACTTGGGCAGCGCATTCAGCGGTTTGCCGCTCTGGTTGACTCAGCAGAGGCAAAACGAGCCGCTATTTTGTGTAAAGCTGATCTTGTCACTTCAATGGTGGGGGAATTTCCTGAACTCCAAGGGATTATGGGGGGAATTTATGCCCGAGTTCAAGGGGAGACAGAATCTATTGCCCAGGCAATTGAAGAGCATTATCAACCGGTGGGCGCGAGCGATTCTTTCCCCCAAAATACAGCTGCAATTGAGTTAGCTTTGGCGGATAAAATGGATGCACTAGTTGGTTTTTTTGGAATTGGGGAAAGACCAACAGGGTCAAAAGATCCTTTTGCCTTGCGTCGCGCAGCTCTTGGGATTATTCGAATTATCCGGGAAAATCACTTAAAGGATTACGATTTACGCGAGAAGTTAAATCTTGCAGCGATGCTTTATACGCAACAAAATATCGTGTTTGCTAAGGGTTTTCAAGTAGATCAAGTTGTTGATTTTATTTTGGAAAGGCTGGCGCATGCTTTGCGGGCTGCTGGAATCCGTCATGATTGTATCGCTGCTGTACTGGAGGCAGAACACCGTGATGAAAATATTTGCTCTTTGGCTGAGCGAGCAGCGAGTCTTCATCAGTTTCTAGAAAGCGAGTCAGGGACTTCTTTGCAGGCAGCTTTTAGGAGAGCTCAAGGGATTTTGGCTAAAAGTGAGATTGACCTTTCCAATCATCAAATAGTTGCATTGCAGTTATTTGATCCAGCAGAAAAGAAGCTGTTGTCGCAGTTGGACCAACTTGCGCATCAGGCGCCAGTCTTGTTGCAAAAGGGCCAATATCTTGAGTTGATGCAGCTGCTCTCTGAGCTGCGTCCAGTTGTGGATGACTTCTTCACTTTGAAAATCAACGATGATGTTGAGACTGTACGTCTCAACCGGTTTGCCTTACTGCAGCAGTTAATTGATCAGACGCGTAAAGTGGCAGATTTTAGTAAGCTTGAGGGTTAATTAGCCTCTGAAAAGCATTCTATCTTTCTTCCCTATCAGGCCTGTTTTCCCCTGTTTGCATGCCAAAATGACGCAGCGGCGGGGAAGGAGGAGTGCTAATAACCGGCCTTTCTAATGGAGGAGCCGGAGGGATGTTGGACGCTCTCCTTAAGGTCGATGAGGGATTTAATCGTTCTTGCTCTCTTAAGCCCCGGTCTCTCGCTTTTTGAAGAATTTGCCGCTGCTGGTTGAGATCAATATTGAGTGCTTCATACACCTTTTTCCCTTTAGTTGCGCGTGTATTAGAAATGACATCTAACTGAGTAGAAGATTCAAAGAGTTCCGTTATGCCTTCAACCATACAAGGTAAACCCTCACGATAGTAGGTAGCCACGAGTTTGTCTAAAAATGAAATCCGTTTTTTAGTCGAAGGTGGCAATTCATGCTGAGAATTAGTAAGATGCCCATATAATGCTGCAATAAGGCAAGAAGGTAAATTATCTAGCTTCGATTTATCCCAATAATCATCAGAAAAGTCCAAAGGATTTCGAGTGAAAAGATTGAGCGACCATTTTAATTTATCTAATCGCTTCTGAGCTAAGGGGTTCTCAGATAGGAGTGTAATACTTTCTAATTCTTCATAACTCTTGGTTATATTTTCTAAGTATAAGCTATTAATATACTCTACAATTTTGTACTCATAATTTTTAGCTATTTGATGAATGCGATTTATGTTGTCCTGAGCCGATTGATCTTTCAATGTAACCCCTGCTAATACGGATGCTAAAGCCATATTTATAAAAGGATTGTTTGGGATCTTCATTGTTTTGATCTCTTTTTCATAGCTAGCGATTTTTTTATAATCACATTGTAAAAGCTCTGTAAAAAGAAAGTCAGTTTTAATGGTATGAGAGAATGACTTTGCCTTCCCCACTATTTCTTTCGTCTCCGCTGCACTGTAAAAGTCATTGATCACTCTTACTAACCGTTGGCGAAGTGGGCGAAGCGCTTCAGCATAATATCTCTCTTTGCTCTTCTCCTGTAGTCGAGTGTGGGCTTGTACTGCTACGTCTTTACCTTCTATGATAAGCTCAAGAACTCTCATTCTTCTGATGTTATCCGCAGACTCTTCTCCTTGTAAAAGCTGGAGATATTCTTGAGAAAGATGGTAATGTTCTACTCGTTCAGCAATTAAATCGATTTGGTTTTGCTGAGGAACTAGAGAAACACCGTCACTTATATCAACGTAGCCTCTGCCCCATCTATTAGAAAGGGTATCTAATTCTTCGTCTTTTTCATCTACCTTTTGTTGAGTTTGGCTGAGTTTAACTAATTGTTCTACTAATTCCTCAAGGCTAACTGCTGGCTGATCGATAGGGATAGAAGTCGGTAAAGCTATATTTTCTGGTGTGGCCTCTATTCGTCTAACTCTTCTTGCTAATTCTTCAAGCATCATTGCCATTCCCGTTTGTGGTGCAGCATTCACTGGTCCTACTGACAAGGAGGGTGATGTCAATAATCCACGAGGAAGAGGAGGTGGAGGCGGTGGTGCGCCAACAGTTGGTGCTGGTGGTGGCGGTGGGGGTGGCGCCAATTCAACAACTGACGCAGAGGAAGGAGTGTCATTTCCTCTGGAGCCGATCCTTCTTTGTAATTCTTTTACCATGCCAGTGTTTTTAGAACTTATAGGTTGGGGGGTGACCGGTATAGGCGTGGATTTTTCCTCTAAAAGACGCAGTTTATGAAAGGGTTCTTCTTCTTTAAAATGCTCTGTGAATCCGATGCAAACTTCTTCGCTTTTATGCAAGGATGTATCTTTATAGAGTAGCTCTGTTTTGGTGAGAATTTGTTCCCAAAAATGTTTAGTTTTACTGGAGGTTTGGAGCGGCTGCAATAAACTACTATTTTGCTCAAGTACATAACGCAAAGCGAGTAATTCTTGATGAGTTAAGTCTTTCAAATTTAAGCCATGAACAATAAATGTTTCCACATCCTCTTTTACAGCTGGATATTTACCAACTATAATTGCGTAAGCCGCGTTATAGACTCGATTATAGGCTTCTTTCAAGTTTTCCACTAACAACTTTTGTTTGTCGGCGTCGAGAGCCTCAATTTTATCTTTGATAATTTGAAACTGCTGTTTTAAAAACTTTTCTGACTGGATATTGCGAAGCTGGGCTTTACGTTGCATTTTTTCTTGAGCTTCCAGAAAAGCAAAAGGCTTTTTTTCGGATGAAAAATTTGGTTGAAGTATAACATCTTCACTAAAAACAGGGGCTAAATCTGTATAAAGATTTTCAGTAAGCTCACACAGCGCTGTATAAAATTCGAATCTTTTTCGAGTGGCCTCTGTATTTTTATCTTGACCCTTTTCTCTCATTTGGTGAGAAAGCGCTAATAATTCGATCGGTGCTAATCCTTCAAGTGCCGAAGATTTATAATCGGTTTCCATGAGCGCATTGCCAATAAATAAGACGCGGTTAATTGGCTTACTTATCAGCAGCTTACGTTGGGGTTCTGAAAGACTGTTATATAAGATAATGAGTTGATCGAAGCTCTCTTTGGCTTTCTGATGCATTTGTGTTATACGAGCGAGTTTTTTATTCTTAAAAGTGGGGTGATTTTCTTTAAAAGTATTTAACCAGTTGCCGCGGTTTTCGACAGTAGCCTCACCTAGACGTGAGACAAGCTGATCATATTCAAGAAAGTGCTGATCATAATAGGTATATACTTCCTCTAAATCCGGACTCCGTAGAGAAAAATCTCGATCTTGAGCGCGTTGCGCAATTTGCAATTCTAAAAATTGCTGGCGACGCTGGCAAGCATGTAACTTCTGATTTAAAGCTTTTTCCTCATTGTGCGCGGCATTCCAGCTGGCCTGATAATTTATGCTGGGAGGAAGAATTGCTAATTTGTGTGTCACGGATTCTCGTAGAGAAGGATCAAGGGTGTCGAGTATCTCGATAGCGCGAGAATCATCTAATAGATTTTGCGAATTAAGCCAATGAGATATTTGATTTACGGTTTCTAGGCGAGAAACCTGAGAGAGGGGTAATACCGGTGGTAAGTCCACCGAATTGACTAAGTTTTGAGGAAGACAAAAGGGACGAGATATTTCTTCCGAATTCCGAGACGGGTGAGTTGACGCTGAAGTGCTTCGCAGTTGAAAGAAGGGGGGGGCCTCTTGCTCTTCCCTAGAAGTGGCTATTTCTTGGGGTATTAAAGGAGTAAAAGATACTTCTTCTTCAACCTCAGAGCCATGGAATGACATAGAAGCATCCCCTTCATGAATAGAAAGAGGAAATTCTTCCCTCCCATCAAGCGTATCTGTATGGAGAGTCTCTATAGGAGAAATAATTGTTTGGTCTAAATCGTCTCCTGTCTCCCCAACAGAATAGTATTCTTCCACCTCAGGGCCATGAAATGACATAGAAGCATCCCCTTCATGAATAGAAAGAGGAAATTCTTCCCCCCCATCAAGCGTATTTGTATGGAGAGTCTCTATAGGAGAAATAATTGTTTGGTCTAAATCGTCTCCTGTCTTATTTCCTGTAGCGTCTTTTTCAGGGGAATCGCTCGAGGGATTTTTAGAAAATATGTGATTCCGTGGCGAATATTTAGGCGAACCTTTTCTTAAGTTCACTTGAGGATGAGTTATGACATCCTTAGACATCTTGTGTACAGGAAAAGAGGTGATTTTTAATGAATTAGGGGAAAAAGTTTCAGCTTTTTCTTTCTCCCCTTTTATTAAAGGGTGATGAGACGAGTATAACCTCTGGCCATGGGATTTTTTATGAGTAAAAGGAGGGGCGTCGGCTTGGATAAAATGCTTTAAGTCTTTGATAGCAAAAAAACCAGCAGGAGGTAATGTTTGATCGATCGACTTTCCAAATAAAAACTTTTTAAAATCCTCGGGGATATTAAGAGAGGAAGGGCCAAAGTGGGCAGAGAATGTCTCTGGTGATTTTGGAGAGAAAACGTCCATAGAATGATTAGGCTGGGAGTCTGAAAGTTGAGTATCTTTTACCCCGTAGATACCCAAACCGCTTAAGAAGTTGCTACTTCCTTCATAGAGGGCAAAAGCAGCTCCATATCCCAAAACGGAGATAAAAGAAAGTTTGAGGACGATTGAAGTTTGAATAATAAACCTACTTTTTATTTTTAACTGAGTTTAAAATGCCGTACAATTGAGATGAAATAATAGGTGATTAATAACTTTAATTTCATTTTTATAAATGATAACTTTGTATATTATCCGTGCTTAAAAAGCAAACAGAAATCGCTTTTCGTCCAATTTTTTTTATGAGCTAAATTATATAGTGATGGCTTAAAACCAGTATAGAAAAAGTCAAACTTTTAGATAGAGACCTCTGGTTCGGTGGTGTTAATTAGAGCCCCTTGTAGCGGCTTTTGTTTCTATCCTAAAATTGATTTTTAATGCCTTTAATTCATTTTCAATATCAGCAATTGAAAGAAGGCCGGTTGTCTCTTTTACTTTTCCGTTAAAGAGAAATGCGGGGGCGTAGTCAATGTGGTATTTTTTTTGCGCTTCAAAAGCGGTGCGCAAAATTTCCTTACCCAATGGTTCGTCATTAAGTCCACTGAGGCATTGGGCTTGTGTCATTAAGTGATGGTTGGTGGCAACTTTGCATATTTGATCTTGCCAATCAGCTTGTCCAGCCCAGGTCTCGTAATTGCTTACCAATATATGGCTTACCTTTTGATAAGCCTCAACATTTCGAGCTTCCCAAGCAATTTTTGCCGCGTCAAGAGCAGAAGGGTCAGTTGGGAAATCCACCATGGTGAATTGAATAAGCCCTTTTTGAATGAATCGAGTTTCAATTTCTGGTAAAACTTCATCTTTAAATTTTTTGCAGTGAATACAGTTAAGCGAATGAAACATCACAATTTTTAAGGGTGCGTCGGCGCTACCAAATATAACAGCAGGGAGTGTTGATTGAAAAGATTCAGAGTCAGTAATAGGGGATTGAGGGGCATCAGGAGAGGGGATAGGTTGCCGTGCTTCTACGGTGAAAAACGCAGAAATCAAGATGAGGGCGCTTGCGCTCGGGAGAAATTGAAAAAACATTTTTTGCTCACTGTACTGATCTTAATTTTATTTTACGTTAAGAAGTGTCGGATGAAAAGCGTTTCGTTGCGAAAAAAATAAAAATAAGCTAGTACTTATAGACTAGAGCGGAGCGACCTTGAGCAGAAAAGGTCCAGAATGTGCTTTTAAGCTAAATATTCCTGCGCTCTGAGTTCTGTGAGCAAAATTTAATGAGGATGATTTTGGGATGTTTTTAGCCGAGAAGGAAACCAAGTTTCGAAGGAGTAGTTTATCGCCGTCGAGAAAATTGGTGAAAGTCGCCGGCCAAATCAGCTCAAATGAACTTCTTTCAATTTTTGTTCAGAGAATTTAAAGCCCCAATAATAATTTAATTGCTGATTAGAACGATGTTAGACAAACACTTTACGCCACAAACAGTTGAAGGTCCGTTATACGAAAAATGGGAAGCTTCGGGCCTTTTCGCCTGTGATCCACACTCTTTGAAACCTGCTTATACCATCATGATGCCACCGCCCAACGTGACTGGAACGTTGCACGTGGGGCATGCATTGACATATACGCTTCAGGATGTGTTGATCCGCTTTAAGCGCATGTGCGGTTATGATGTATTGTGGCAACCCGGAACAGATCATGCAGGAATTGCCACCCAAATGGTTGTCGAGCGCCAGTTGGAAGCGCAAGGTGTCAGTCGTCATGATTTAGGGCGCGATAAGTTTGTTGAAAAAGTATGGGAATGGAAAGAATATTCCGGTAATACTATTGTTGAACAGCAGCGTCGTTTAGGAATTACGCCCGACTGGTCACGCCAACGCTTTACACTGGACGAAGGATTAAGCCATGCGGTACGTAAAGTGTTTGTTGAGCTTTACAATCAGGGGCTTATCTATCGTGATAAGCGCTTAGTCAACTGGGATTCCAAGTTGCAAACAGCTGTGTCTGACCTTGAGGCACTTTCCCAAGAGGTCAAAGGTCATTTGTGGTATATCGCCTATCCATTGGCGGACAACCCAAGTGAATCTATTGTGGTCGCAACCACTCGTCCGGAAACGATGTTGGGCGATATGGCAGTCGCCGTTCATCCTGAAGATGAACGTTATCAACATTTGGTTGGTAAAATGGTTAAGTTGCCGCTAACGGACCGCCAGATTCCTATCATTGCTGACGAGTATTGTGATCGTGAAAAAGGCTCAGGGGCAGTAAAAATGACGCCGGCACATGATTTTAACGACTTTGAAGTATGTAAACGCCACAATATTCCAATGCTCAGCATTTTAGACTTTAAAGCGCATATGAACGAGAATGTACCTGAAGCGTATCGCGGGTTAAGTGTTGAAGCAGCGCGTAAAAGGGTCTTAGAAGATTTAGAAGCGCAACAGCTGTTGGTGAAGATTGAGCCAATCATTCATGCTCAGCCCTTTAGCGAGCGTTCAGGTGTTTTAATCCAGCCGCTCTTAACAGATCAGTGGTTTGTGGATGCTTATACATTGGCTCAGCCGGCAATTAAAGCGGTGGAAGACGGAACCACAAGGTTTGTGCCAGATCACTGGAATTCAACTTATTTTGAATGGTTGCGCAATATTCAGCCTTGGTGTATCTCACGCCAGATTTGGTGGGGGCATCAAATTCCTGCTTGGTTTGGCCCAGATCAAAAAATCTTTGTGGCCGAGACGGAAAGCCAAGCGCATGAACAAGCGATGCGACATTATGGTCATCAAGTTGAGCTTGTTCAAGAAACAGATGTATTGGATACGTGGTTTTCGTCAGCCCTTTGGCCGTTTTCCACGCTTGGTTGGCCTGAAGAGACTGTGGAGCTCAAGCGTTATTACCCCACGGACGTATTAGATACGGGCTTTGACATTATCTTTTTCTGGGTAGCGCGGATGATGATGATGGGCTTGCACTTTACTGGGCAGGTGCCATTCAAGACTGTTTACATTCATGCTTTGGTGCGCGACGAAAAAGGTGCCAAGATGTCAAAATCGAAGGGCAACGTGCTTGATCCACTTACCTTGAGTGATGAATATGGTTGCGATGCCTTGCGTTATACTTTGGCCTCACTCGCAGTGCCGGGCCGGGATTTAAAGCTAGGTGAATCGCGGATTCAAGGCTCCCGTAATTTTATGACAAAGTTATGGAATGCGGCGCGTTTTCTAGAAATGAATGCTTGCGTGTATCAAAAGGCATTTGACGCATTAACGGCTAAATTGCCCGTAAATCGCTGGATTGTTAGCGAATTTGCGACTCTAACAAGCAAGGTTTACCGCGCGATTGAGGCCTATCGATTTGATGAAGCGGCAGCGGATCTCTATAAATTCTTGTGGGGCACTTACTGTGACTTCTATCTTGAATTCTTAAAACCAATTTTTGCGAACGTGGAGGAGGCAAAGGCGCTTCAAGAAAGCCGGGCAACCGCGTCCTGGATTTTAATGGAGTTCATGAAAATCGCGAATCCCATTATCCCCTTTGTGACAGAAACATTATGGGAACAATGTGGCGGTGAAGGATTGTTGATGGCTGTTGAATGGCCAATATATGGGCGTGAAGCTGTTGATGCGCGGTATGTTGATGTTTCGGCCCAAGAGGAAATGAATTGGTTGGTTGAATTGGTTTCAGCAATTCGCTCTCGGCGCACAGAATTTAACGTGCCGCCTGGAATGCCCATTCCTTTACAGATTTTTGAAGCAACGCCTGAGTTGGAGGCACGTGTTAAGCGTCATGAGATTATCATCAAGCGTTTGGCAAAGATTTCTGAGTTGTCGGTTGGGGTCGGTCAGTCGGAAAACTTAAAAGGCGTGATTCAGTTTGTTCTTGGTGCTGCCACCATTATTTTGCCATTAGGGCAAAGTATTGATTTGGAAGCCGAAAAACAACGCTTGCACAAAGAAATGCAAAAAGTACAAACGGAGCTGGAGACAGGCTTAAAGCGCCTTTCCAATATGGACTTTATGGCCAAAGCTAGACAAGAAGTCATTGATGAGCTTAAAGAACGAGTTTCAAATCTTGAAGTGACAATTGAAAAAATTAAAGATGCGTTATTGCGCATCGCCTAATTGATTATTACCTAAGGATAGGACAGTTAAGAATAAAAATGCGATTCCCTCGTTGGGCCCATGACTTGAGGGTTGTACGGAAAAAAATGAACGACTGCTAAAGGAGTATGTTAGTTTGAATAAGCGCCCCATTTTAGACACCGTTAAGACACCTTGCGATATGAAGCATTTGTCGGTTGCGGACTTGCACCAATTGGCAGATGAAGTGAGATCGGAAACTATTGAAGTTGTTTCGAAAGTTGGTGGCCATCTTGGGGCTAGCCTTGGTGTGATTGAGCTAACAGTGGCCTTACATCATGTGTTTAATACGCCTGATGATATTTTGATTTGGGATGTAGGTCACCAGGCTTATCCCCATAAGATTTTGACGGGCCGCCGAGAGCAAATGTCAGGGTTGCGACAAGTAGATGGGCCTTCTGGTTTTACCAACCGTCGCGAAAGTGTCTATGATCCTTTTGGTGCAGCTCATGCCTCCACATCGATTTCTGCAGGGCTTGGCTTTGCCGTCGCGCGTGACTTAGGTCACAAGAAAAATCATGTGATTTCGGTGATTGGGGATGGTTCCATGAGCGCAGGCATGGCCTATGAAGCGATGAATAATGCCGGTGCTTTAAATAGTCGTTTGATTGTGATTTTAAATGATAATGACATGTCGATTGCCCCTCCTGTCGGTGCGATGAGCAACTATTTCTCTCGACTTATTTCCTCCCGCTCCTATCAATCCATCAGGCAAATGGCGAAAGACTTGGTTAGTCACTTGCCAGCGCCCGTGGAGCTTGCCGCCAAACGTTTTGAAGAATACGCGCGGGGGATGATCTCTGGTGGCACATTGTTTGAAGAGCTTGGCTTCTTTTATGCAGGGCCCATTGATGGCCATAATTTAGAGCATCTGATTCCTTTATTGACCAATGTGCGCGATATGGAAGAAAATCGTCCTGTCCTCATTCACATTGTCACTCAAAAGGGTAAAGGTTATGCGCCGGCCGAATCGTCAGCCGACAAATTTCATGGTGTGGCTAAGTTTGACGTGGTGACAGGAACTCAGCAAAAGCCCCAAGCCACTGCACCCAGCTATACCAAAGTTTTTGCGACAAGCCTCTGCGAACTGGCAGCCAAGGATGACAAAATTGTGGCAGTGACTGCTGCCATGCCATCCGGGACAGGGCTTGACCTTTTTGCTAAGCAATTCCCCAATCGTTGCTTTGATGTCGGGATTGCTGAACAACATGCGGTAACCTTTGCTGCAGGCCTTGCCTGTGAAGGCTTAAAGCCTGTGGTTGCCATTTATTCAACCTTTTTGCAACGCGGCTACGATCAGGTGGTTCACGATGTGATGTTGCAAAAACTCCCTGTTCGTTTTGCCATCGACCGGGCTGGACTGGTGGGAGCCGATGGGGCAACCCATGCGGGAAGTTATGATCTGTCATATCTTGGATGTTTGCCTGATATTGTTTTGATGGCACCGGCTGATGAGCTTGAACTGAAGCATATGGTGGCAACCTCTCTTGCTATTGAGGATCGTCCGTCCGCGTTTCGGTTCCCGCGTGGAGATGGACTTGGGGTAGATTTAACTGTCCCTGCCCAGATTTTGGATATCGGTAAGGGGCGCATTGTGCGTGAAGGAACGAAAGTCGCGATTTTATCTCTTGGCTGTCGTCTGCCAGAAGCTTTAAAGGCGGCTGATATTTTAGCAGCTCATGGCTATTCCACAACAGTGGCTGACGCGCGTTTTGCTAAGCCGGTAGATGAAGCGTTGATTGTGCAGTTGGCAGCGCATCATGAGGTTTTAGTGACAGTAGAGGCAAATGCCACGGGTGGTTTTGCTACCCAAGTGATGCATTCCTTGGCACGGCAAGGGGTTTTTGATCGAGGAATTAAGTTCCGCCCAATGTGCTTACCCGATGTATTGATTGACCACGACACGCCAGCAGCGCAATATGAAACCGCAGGACTAGTTGCCAAAAACATAGTTTCTGAGGTAATAATGGCGTTAGGTGGTCATGTAATTGTTAAACCTACTAAAGTAGCGTAAAGGGTATATAAGATGGATATTATTTTAATGCCTCTCCTTAGTGTGATTATAATTGCCTTGAATCTTTATTGGTGGGCTGTGATGATTTACGTGATTATGGAATGGTTAGAGCATTTCAATATCATCAATCGTTATAATCAAGCGATATATAATATTCACACCTTTTTATTCCGTATTGTTGAGCCAGCCTTAGTGCAAATCCGTAGGGTACTACCCACCATGGGAAGTATGGATATTTCACCCATTATTCTCCTTTTATTGATTGTCTTTGTCCAAGGTGTGGCTGCTAAATTAATGTTGAAGTTTATCTAAATGTTAAAGTTCCTCTAGGTAATGATTGAATAGTCTATGGTTGAGCTGATTGATGGGAAGAAAATTGCAGCACTAACGCGTGAACAGGCAGCTACACGCGCGCATGCCTTTACGCAGAGCCAGGGGAGAGCCCCTGGCCTGGCAGTGATTTTGGTTGGCCATAATCCAGCAAGTGAAATTTATGTCAATCGCAAGATCGAAGCCTGTCATCAGGCGGGCATAACCTCTTTTCTACACTCATTTGAAGCAGATATGAGCGAGGAGATGCTTCAGCAGACCCTCCAGCATTTAAATGGGAATGTGACTGTGGATGGAATTCTCCTGCAACTCCCTCTTCCCGCCCATCTTGACGCACATAAAGCGGTTTCAACCATCTTGCCCCGTAAAGATGTGGATGGTCTCCATCCCTATAATCAAGGTCTCCTTAATCAAGGGCGTCCTTTGTTTTCACCCTGCACACCCCAAGGATGTATTCAACTACTGCAAAGTTGTTGCGATTCGATTGCGGGGGCCAATGTTGTTATTATTGGGCGTTCTATTTTAGTCGGCCGACCTTTAGCGGCCATGCTGACCAACCTTGATGCCACCGTCACACTGGCGCACTCACATACAAAAAAGTTGGCACACATTTGTGCAGCGGCAGATATTCTCATCAGCGCTGTGGGTAAGCCGCAGTTTTTGACAGCTGATTACGTGAAGCCAGGGGCGATTGTGTTAGATGTAGGCATCAACCGCCTGCAGTTGGCTGAGGGTAAAACAAGACTTGTTGGTGATGTGGATTTTGACAGTGTTGCTCCTAAAGTATCGTTCATCACACCTGTTCCAGGGGGGGTGGGGCCAATGACCATCGCAAATTTGTTGCTTAATACGGTAAAAGCTGCTGAACTGAGCGTATAACGATCCCGATGGGAGATATCTACTGCGTTAGAAAAGGACTGGAAAACCATGAAAACAATAGCAGTGCCAATCAAACAACCATTTCAAAAACCACAATCCCCTTTATTTGGTTCCGGGCCAACGAAAAAATTCCCTGACTGGACCTGGGGTCATTTAGACAATGCTTTATTGGGAAGATCGCATCGCTCAGTTGAAGGAAATAAGCGATTACAGGAGGTGACCGACTTGACTCGCACCATTTTAGAGGTGCCAGAGTCCTACCAAATCGCCATCATGGCAGGTTCAGCCACTGGTGCGATTGAAGCCGCTTTATGGACGCTCTTGGGCAGTAGGGGAGTTGATGTTTTTGCCTGGGATGTCTTTGGTAAGCTTTGGGTGACTGATGTCGTGCAGCAGCTCGCAATCCAAGATCGACGGATTTTTGAGGCTGATTTTGGCGAGCTGCCAGATTTGTCTCAGTATAACCCCCAGCGTGATGTGGTCTTTACCTGGAATGGTACCAGCGCGGGCGTTTGCGTGCCCAACCTTGATTGGATTCCAGAAAATCGTGAGGGACTAAGCATTTGTGATGCAACCTCATCAGCCTTTACCCTACCGTTGGAATGGAATAAGTTGGATGTGACTGCTTTTTCCTGGCAAAAAGGATTGGGGAGCGAAGCCGCGCATGGCATGCTGGTTTTGAGTCCGCGTGCCCTTGATCAGCTGCAACACTATACACCTTCCTGGCCGATCCCACGGTTGTTTCGGCTCACAAAAGGCAAGCAATTAATTGACGGCATTTTTATTGGAAAAACCATTAATACACCTTCTATGCTTTGCGCAGAAGATTATCTGGCGGCTCTTAGCTGGGCTAAGGAAATAGGTGGCCAAAAGGCGCTTACCACGCGAACCCTTAGTAATTTTAAGGTATTGGACGTTTGGTTAGACAATCACCCGCATTTGGAGTATTTAGCAACAGATAAGGCCACCACTTCACCAATCTCGGTATGCTTTAAACTTAAAGAGAGCACTGTTTCTAAAGCACAACAGGCAGAAATCATTCAAAAAATTTGTCTGCAGTTGGCAGAGTTGGGCGTAGCGCTAGAGATTAAAAATCACTACCTAGCACCGGCGTCTTTCCGCATTTGGTGTGGTCCAACGGTGGAGGCAGAAGATCTTGAGCGACTCACTCCCTGGATTGACTGGGCCTTGTCTTATTTTGTATAAAGGGGATTAGTCCGAACCACTTACTTCTACCACCATGGCTGCTACCTTTTTCATCAGAGTGGGCAGTGCATAGTTTTTAAAGTCTTGTGGCATAACTTGAATATCACCTAGCTGATCTTCGCCTGTGGCTTTGACAACGGTGAGACGGAGTTGAAAGTGGGTAAAGGTGTGGATAATTTGTTTAGGGAGCACCGTCCACTGCGTAGTCGTTAGATGCAGCGGGACGTCGATAAATGCTTCATATGGTTCTGGGCGCCACGGGGTACCAGGAAATTCCATCAGATTGGCGAGGAGACCTTTTTCTGGACGGCGACGCAACCAAATACGACCCTCATTATCTTCATACCAAAAGGTAATACCATGAAGGACGGGTCTGGCTGCTTTTACTTTTTTACGGGGAAGCAACCCCGCGATCTGAAGCCCCGCGACACGACAATGCTGCTGAATGGGGCATTCCTGACAAAGAGGTTTTTGCGGCTTACAGATAGTCGCACCGAGATCCATCAATCCTTGGGCAAAATCACCAGACCTAGCGGGCGGCACATAATCTTTCACTACTTCACGTATTTCTTGTTGTAGCTGAGGAAGTTCAGTCTCTAAATGGAGCAGTCGTGAAAAGACGCGGATGATATTGCCATCCACGGGGACCACTGGGCCATTATAGGCGATAGCTGAAATAGCAGCAGCAGTGTAGGGACCAATGCCAGGTAGCAAGAGTAATGTTTCCAAATCTTGAGGGACTTGTCCTTGATGGTGGGCGACAATTTTTTGGATGCATTGATGTAAATTACGGGCTCTTGAATAATAGCCGAGTCCTTGCCAGCCATGATAAACCTCATCTTTTGTGGCAGCTGCAAAATCAGTTAACGTGGGCCATCGGTTGATAAAGTGATGGAAATAGTCAATCACCGTAGCGACAGTGGTTTGCTGCAGCATGATTTCACTTAAGAGTACATGATAGGGATTGGGTGCCTTTCCGGGATTGGCTCGCCAGGGAAGGTGCCTATGCGTCGCATCATACCACGCTAATAAAGATTCATCCAACCTCATGAAAGCAGACGAATCTGGTTGCGATAGTTTTCAGGAATGGCAATGCTTAAAAGCGCTTGAGTGGTACTATTCACTACTACTTCTTGTGGGACATCATGAGTAACAGGAAAATCCGCTGTCATTCTGCCTCTTAGTAGGCCTGCTACTATATCTGCTGTTTTACCACCCATAGCTTTACGGTCATAGGCAACAGCCGCTAGAACACCACTTGCCACAGAAGCTGAGTCATTCGCAAAAACAGGGATTTTTTCTTGATTGGCAATGTTTGCTACCGCTGATGCGGCGGCCATTACTGTATTATCATTGGGAAAATAGATAGCGTCAACCTTACCAAGCAGAGATTTTGTTGCAGCCACAACTTCAGCGGTATTATTGGCGGCAGCATAGACAAGTTCAATTCCTGACGCGTTGGCTGCTTGTTCCATTTGTTTTAAAATGCTGACGGAATTTACCTCAGATGGATTATAAAGGATACCCAGTTTTTTGAGAGGAGGAACAAACTCTTGTATCATTTTTAATTGGGGGTCTGCTGGCATATAGTCACTGATACCGGTTACCCCCTCGGCAGTTTTGTCGTAAGCTGTTACTAATTTTGCTGCCACGGGATCGGTGACCGCGGTAAACACAAGAGGGACGTGTTCTTGTCTGGCTATAGAAATCAGTGTTTGCGCGCTTTGGGTTGAAAGCGCAACTATCACAGCGGGCTTTAGTGTCTGGAATTTCTTGGCAATTTCGGTGGCCACAGAAACATTCCCGTTGGCATTTTCATAAACGATATGAACAGTTTCACCATCTTTAAAGCCTTGTTGTTGGAGGGCATCAATCATGCCTGTGCGCACTTCATCGAGCGTGTGGTGATCAATAATTTGAGTGATGGCAATAATCGGAAGGTCAGAAGAGTTACTATTAGGAAAAAGATAAAACGCAGAAAAAGTAAAAAAAGCAGCTAGAGGAATTAGATACTTAGTAAATTTTTGTAATTTGTTGGCCATGATAATCTCGGTAAATCAATTTTATAAATAATGGGTAAAGTATTCAGAAAAGAAATGCGACAACAACAACGCATGGTGGATGTTCCTTTTGGTTAATAAGATTTTATTACAAATACAAGCAGTTATATCGACTGCTTTTTTAATACAATCGCATGGCACAGAACCTAAGTCTTATTGCCATCTCCTTCTTATGTATTGAGGAGATTGCTCGAAGCTTTGGCCCTTCCAATGGCGAGTAATTTAAGAGGATAATACTTAATCACATGAGTATACATCAAGCCAAAAAACTATTTACTGGCTGCAGCAGACTCATCTTTTCGCAGAATATCATCTAAATCCCCCCAAACAATGTCGAGATAGCTACCGACATGGCGGCCATTAATCATCACTTGCGGAACCGTTTTTTTCCGGTTTTTGTCTCCAGTTCCTTCAGAAGGGCTGGATTGTTATCAACAAGTTTTTCTGTGTAGGGGATCTTTTTCCCATCTAATTCTTTTTTAACAGCGGTACAATAATAACAACTCTTGGATGAGTAGATAATGACTTCAACATCTTTTTTTGTCTAAAGTTGGTGGTGCCGCTTCAGTTGTTGGTGTCGTTGGTTGGGGCGCAGTTACTGCATTTGCAACGCTTGTCAAAACTGTTATTATTGACAAACTGGATAAAATTTTTATTATCATCACGTTTAAATCACCTCTAAATTTGTTTGTTGAACTGTAGGAAAAATTGTCTATTTTATCAAGTAGAATCCTTGTCCATCTTAAATATTGGAATAGCCTGGGGTTAAACCTGTTGCTTCCCGCCCGCTGCCTTAGTTGCGGCGATCACGCTAATAGTACTAATCAGTTATGCGGCCCCTGTTGGAAAAATCTTGAATTCATTACTACCCCTTTTTGCGAGCGTTGTGGGCATCCGTTTGTTGTCGAACAGTCCCATCTGATTTGTGGGGACTGTCTCCATCAACCCCCTTTGTTTGCTGCAGGCAGAGCGGCATTTCGCTATGATTCATTAATCCGTGATCTCATTTTAAAACTAAAGCATGGGGATGCTACCTATTTGGCAAAACCTTTAGGATTGTGGCTTGCGCGCAGCGGCAAAGATCTATTGCTTAAAAGCGACGTGATTATTCCCGTTCCCTTGCATCGTTGGCGACTGTTTAAGCGACGATATAACCAGGCAACATTGCTAGGCCGGGAGTTAAGTCGCCATAGCGGCGTACCTCTGTTAACAAATATTTTGCAGCGCCGCAAAAACACAGAATCGCAGCATGGAAAATCCCGTAAAGCGCGAGCAGCAAATGTGAAATCTGTTTTTAAAATTGACTCTAAGGATATAGCACTACTCAAGAAAAAATCTATTTTACTAGTTGATGATGTGTGGACGACTGGGGCTACCCTCGAAGCCTGCATTAAAAGCTTAAAAAGGGCAGGGGCAAAAGATGTTTATGTTTTAACTCTGGCCAGAGTGGTGAAAGGCGTTTAAAATAATTTTAAAAGTAAGAAGGAGAAAGTTTATGGCTAAAGTTATTGTTTATAGTAAAGATTATTGTCCTTATTGTGTTAAGGCGAAAAACCTTTTCAAGAAAAAAGGAGTTGAGTTCCAGGAAATTGATATCACCCATGATGCTCATTTACAAGAAGAAATGTTTGCTAAAGCGCAAGGTCGGCGCACTGTACCACAAATCTTTATCAACAATCAGCCTGTTGGCGGTTGTGATGATTTATATGCTCTAGAGGCAGCAGGTAAGCTTGATCCATTGTTAGCCTAGTTTTAGATCCTGCGCTATTTGTCATGCCAGCCTATGCTGGGATGACGAAATTATATATCACTTATCTTTACGATAAAACACATTCTCCACACCTTCATGAAGCAAATTAATCCCTACTGCAGAGTCAATGCCGGTTGAAGGATTGGCTAAGCTAAACATCACATCACCAATATCTGTCCCCGAATAAGTTTTAGAGAACATATTTGGTTGGAAGCTAAAATTATCACCATTCCAATGCTTTAAGGCCACCTTTAATTTTCGATAGTTGAGATAAATCTCACCATTTTCAGCGGTGACAGCAAGGGTGCCATAGAGGTCATTCTCATAGGCTCCCACATAATCTTGTAGATCGCGCATCGCTGCTGGATGCTGTAAACGATAGGTAAGGCGGGCGCTATTGATTTTTGCTAGGGATGCACCTGTCTCATTGAGGAGTTCTGTGCTCCAGTCATGCTGGTCAGGCAACTTTAGATAAAGGTCGAAGAATTTAGATCGTATGGCTTCAGGGAATAAGCTCACCCGCATGCCGCCCATGTTGGAGAGAATGACAATGCCAACTTTTTCTTTGGGAGCAAGCGCAATGAGTGATCTTGTGCCAACCATTCCTCCCATGTGTCCTATAACATCCAGACGATTGTAGTCATGAATAAACCAACCCATGCCATAATCGATATTTTTGACGCGTTCTTTAGGAAAGAGCTTCCCACCCTGAGGTGCACCGACATTAATATGCGAGGTACGCATGCGTTCAATATTGGCGGGAGAAATCAGGGGATTACCGTCTTCGATGCCGCCATTTAGTTGAAAAATCATCCATTTTGCCATGTCAGTGATAGATGCGTTGATGCCGCGGGACGCTTCGAAGCAATAAATAGCCTCATTTCCGCCCAAAATCTCAATTGGTTTGCCATTCAATTGGCAATATTGGTCTACTTTGTTGGCAAAATAGCTTAAAACGTGTTTTTTGATGCGAATCCACCAAGATTCTCCACCCGTTAATCCATCTTTACCGATGGAAGTGTGTTCAAGATGAAGCGGCTGAAAAAGATAATCATCATACACTTCAGAAAGGGGTTTGCCAGTGACTTCTGCCGCAATCCATCCTGCAACTCCTGGGAACACATTTTGATAGTCATAGGTGCTACGGAAAGGATTCTTGAGCGGAATTTTATAAATTACCTTATAAATTTCAGGGGCTGTCCAACCCGTTTCAACTAAACTATCTGCGGCAAAACCAGGAAGACCACTTCGCTGTGAAAGTAAATCTTCAATGGTAAATTCTTCAGATGCTGCATCATCAGCCAGTTTAAAGTCCGGTAAATATTTCCTAACTTTGTCCTCCCAGCGAATTTTTCCTTCATCAACCAAACGGGAGAGAAGAGCAGCTGTAAAGCCTTTGGTGAGGGAAACCACATAAAAAACAGTTTCGGGAGTTACTGGCTTTTTGGACTCTATACTGCGTACCCCATAAGTTTTGAGATGAACAATCTTCCCCTCTTTCACAATTGCAATGGCAGCGCCTGGAACCAACCAATCCTTCATCGATTGGTCAACATAGGTATCGAATTCATCAAAATTAATAATTGATTCTTCGGCAACTGCAGGAATCGCGAAACAAAGTATAAAAATAAATTTTAGGATAAGCTTTTTCAACATGGGATTTTAAAATTCTGTAACCATTTTCTATTCATAAGCTTAGCAGAGTTAATTATTAGTGTGAACTTTTTTTCATTTTAAAATGAGCTGAAGAAGGGTATTTTTCTTTTGTTGTCATTTTTCTTCTTAAATACTCTATTAGAACATGTTTCTTTAAGTGTTTTTGGGTGTATTTTTAACCTTTACAAAAAATTAAAGTTTTTGCCCTATTATCATAGTATGATGGAAAAAAACGTAATTATTATTATAATCCATATCTACCCAGCGATCGAGAGGGTAAGGGGGAAATGATGAGCCTGATCAGAGCCATGTTATTATTGTGCATCACCATTTTGATAAGTGTGGGTGCTGTTATGTTTAGTCATTACAAGAAAGATCGGTTTGAGATTATTCCCTTACACGACGGGGTTTTTATCTTTGATCGTCAAACCACAGCCAGCAACTTTTGTAATAACAGTAAATGTATTGTGATTAGTAGTGAGTTTTTGATACCCAAAAAAGTTTTAGTGGCTGAAATTCCCGGCGTGACGACGAAAACTCAAATGCAAATAGAAAATCCTTCTGCGCAGGGAGGGATGAAGGCAGAGCAACAAGATCTTGTGAGCCCAAGCTTTAATCAATCCAGGATGGCAGGGCAAAACTACTCTAATAGAATGCGCCAAAATCCTGGGATACAGCCGCAAAACACCCAACAAGCGCCCGATAATTTTAATAATTTTGGCAATGATAATGGTCAAAATAGCCAGAATAATAATGATAATGGGCAAGATAATAACATGTCGGATAATGGTGAGGAACAAGATCAAGGGAATAATTTTCAGAACTAAACTCACTATATCTTTAAAAGAGACACTTCCTATTTTTCTTAGGAAGTGTTTTTTATAACTTACATCATCCTATCTCTTTACCTTTTCTTAAAAAATTGGATAAAATTGAAATTACTGTGTCATAATAAAGAACTTTAATATCAAGATATAGATAAGAGGACCTAAAACCAGCATCCATAATTGAGTGTTGGTCAGAAAAGAATTTTTGGTACGATCGCGCAATTGGTTAAACAAATCATACCACGTATAGGCCACAAAGTCTCCCTGCGAGACAATTCCTATCAAGTTCTTTTCATCATCTACAATCGGTAAATGTCGAAAACGCCCTTGACTCATTCGTCGCATTGAATCAGTAACGGTATCGTTCATGTAAGCTGTCTTTGGACTCTTGGTCATGACAGCGGCAAGGTTTAGCTCTTCTACCTTTTTTTTCTTGCCACTCACTTTGATCAAAAGATCACGTTCGGTAAAAATACCAACAACCTTTGTTCCTTCAATCACTACAACGGAGCCAACATTCCTTGCAACCATCGCTTCTATCGCTTCCATCAAGGGCGTTGTTTCTGGCATGGCAAGAACGTAAGTCTTATCTTTAAACTCTGGAATGTCGATGATACGCATAGTTAGTCATACTTCCTCAGCTTCTGCTTATAGGATAGTACGAATTAAATGAAAGGAAGTAGGCGTGATAAATCTATACGAAATCCCTTAGGTTCTGTGCACCTCCTTTCCCCATCATTCATTTGGGCCCTAATTTGCTTGCAAATTTTTCCAAATTTCTCGAAGGAGATAAACGACGACATCGAAATTTGGCATCATTTTCAGCTAAGAATATCTCAAAATCATCTTTGCGTGAATGAGGTGCACAGAACCTAGAATTCTCCCTGTATGAATTACAGTTTGACTATCTTTTGTAAACCTTTTGCGGAAGATGGGAATATTTTATGGATAGAAGGGAACTTCAATCTTATGGAGTAATGAGTCTTTTTTATATTAACTTCGCTCTATTTCAACAATGCGGCAATGGGAGCAAAACTGCGCCGATGATGGAGGGTGACGCCGAAGTGCTTTAGCGCTTCGTGATGCTTAGCCGTACCATACCCTGCATTTTGGCGCCAGCCATACTCGGGAAATTCTTCATCAAGTTGGTGCATAAGACGATCGCGCGTGACTTTGGCAAGAATTGAGGCGGCGGCAATGGAATAGGATTTTTGGTCTCCCTTGACGATGGGGATGACTTGTTGGGGCAGGATCGGTTTCCTAATCCCATCAACGAGAGCGATGGTTGGTGTTGGGTTCAGTTCGGCTACGGCTCGCTGCATTGCAAGGCGTGTAGCCTGCCCAATATTGATGGTATCAATCTCTTCAACGCTGGCAATGCCGATGCCATAACGAAACTCATCCAGGGGCAGTTGCATCAGTTGTTCAAAGATGGCCTCGCGCTTTTTTTCACTTAACTTTTTTGAATCATTTATCAAATTTAATAAAGTTCCTAGGTTGTTTTGATTTAAAAAGATACAAGCCCCCGCGACAACAGGGCCAGCCCAAGGACCACAACCAGCTTCATCGATTCCTACGACAATGCCCGTATATTGTGATTCTAAATCGAAATTAGGAGTCTTCTTCATCAATTGTGACAGGAATAGGTTTTTTTGTTTTTGTTTTAAGACGAGAATACCAACCAGATTCTCCCCCACCAATCGACAGAATGATTAAACGAAATAAACCCGGATGGCCATTCGTTGCCCGCAGTTTGAGACGACGGGCGATAGACAGCCAGACAGGACTGAAAGCTAGAGAGAGAACAGTCAAAGCAATAATCAACTTTTGCCCATAACTGTCAATGATCTTGGTTTCATAGCCAACCGTTGCGAGCAAAAAGGCAAATTCCCCCAGCTGGGCCAGAACAACACCGATCAAAAAAGACTGAGACCAAGGTAACCTTAAGAGATGTAAGATCCCAATATTAAGGGCCGTTTTAACAATTGTAATCACAAAGAGCAGCACCAAGACCATGCCCCAATGGTCAATAATAAAATGTATATCCAATAGCAAGCCAATGGAGAGGAAAAAAACCATCAACAACGTGCTTTGAATTGGTTGCGTTGTCTCCAAAAGGATAAGGCGTTCATGGGTGTTCCCTAGGACAAGTCCGGCTAAAAAGGCGCCGTAAGCAGCCGACAAGCCGATTAAACCGGAAATAGCAGCAGCAGCAAAACAAAAAGTTAGACATGCAAGGGGGGTTAATTCCTTAATGCCAGAAATCATCTGAGTCAGGGGAATGCGAACTCGTTGTTTGCGTGAAAGATAGGCAATGAGAACAATAATTAAACTGATCGATAAAACCAGTTTCATAATCAGACCATGATCAAATACCGATTTGCCGAGGTTGCGCAAAATCAAGATCATCGGGACGATAGCAAGGTCTTGGGCAATCAAAACGCCAATGGCATATTGTCCCGCCTCTGTTCGGTATTCGTTAATGTTTTCCAACATGTTGACGACCACAGCCGTTGAGGACAGCGACATGACAAAGCCGAAAAGCAAAGACATTCCAACGGACCAACCAAACAGGGGGGCTAATAAAAAAGTGATCGTAAGGGCAGTGGCAATCTGAAGCGTTGTACATAATGTTGTGATCACCCACGCCTTTTTAAATGTACGTAAGTTGAGTTCCATCCCAACAACAAAAAGGAGTAACAGAACACCAAGTTCTGCCAAGGTGGAAACAAACTCGCGCGATTCCACAAGTCCAAGGCCCGAAGGGCCAAGAATGATTCCGGCTAAAATATATCCCAATATTGGAGGTTGCTTAAGGCGCACAAGGGCAAGGCCCCCAGCAAGCGCTGCAACCACAACAAGGGCAATTTCTGTTAAGTGTAATTCTGAATGCATGGTTAAACGTTAACATACCACAAAAGCTTGACGCAAACTCTAATTGGCTATTTTTTTAAATAAGAGTGAGTGAATTTTTTTAAGCGTAGAATTTGGACCTAGTATACAATTTAAATAAAATTATATACAATGAGGTTTGAAGAGAGGTTTAAGGGTGGTAAAATATGGTATTTGACGAATTTATGCACTGTCTTCTGGAGCTACAAACATCACTTTTGTCGATGCCGGAAGAATTAACCTTAACAACTGTATTTCAAAACGAACAAGATAGGCTTAGCGCCTTGCTAGAGAATCTTGGAGATTTTACTGAGGATGAGCAAGAAAGAGCAAGAGCCCAAATGAGACTGTTTGCAGATCAGCTCAATCTTAAATTAGAGCAATTACAAGATCGTTTTGAGGGGTTGCGTCAAAATATTGACAATACTCAGTTGCGGCTCAAAGGAATGAAAGCGTACACCAAAGGCCGGATGATTTAAATGGACTTAATGGTGCTGGTCAAAACAATTGCTATTTTAGGACTGGTTGTGGGCTTGGTTTTGCTAATGGCAAAACTAGCACAAAAGCATCTTGCCGGTGGAAAGCTTACTTTTTATGGCCAAGAACGGGAGCTTAAGGTGTTGGAACGAATGGTAATCGATCCCAAGCGGAGTGTGATTCGATTTCAAGATCATCATAATAGCTATCTGGTACTGTTGGGAAATCAAGGTGAATTATTGTTAAGTAAGCAGAAGCTAGGGAGCGCAGATGATAACACTTTATAGGCAATTAATTATCGGCGTTTGGTTGAGTTTTATTCTCATCACTCCAGGTATTGCTGAAAGTTTGACATTAGATTTAGGGAATGCCAATGGGTCATTCAGTGGGCGGATGATTCAGCTGTTTCTTGTCTTTACAGTCTTAAGTGTAGCGCCCTCCCTCATTATTATGGTGACTTCTTTTACCCGCATTGTGGTAGTGTTGTCTTTTTTAAGGAACTCAATGGGCTTGCAGCAATCCCCGCCGAATATGGTATTAATTAGCTTGGCAATGTTTTTGACCGCCTTTGTTATGGGGCCTACCTTTGAAAAAGCTTATGAAGAGGGAATTGTCCCGTTGGTTGCGGAAAAAATTAAGGAAGAGGAAGCGGTTGAAAAATGCGTGCAGCCTTTTAAAGAGTTTATGTTAAGTAACGTGCGCGAGCAGGATTTAAGGCTATT
Organism: Candidatus Paracaedibacter symbiosus; assembly: GCF_000757605.1. Lineage (GTDB taxonomy): Bacteria > Pseudomonadota > Alphaproteobacteria > Paracaedibacterales > Paracaedibacteraceae > Paracaedibacter_A > Paracaedibacter_A symbiosus. The sequence continues at coordinate 1,475,368 of NZ_JQAK01000001.1, forward strand.
TATGGATTTGGCTAAGATAGACCAAGTGATAGAGCCCAAAGCCACCCTGCTTAAGATTTTAGTGCCAGCCTTTATGATTAGTGAGCTTCGGCGGGCTTTTGAAATTGGTTTTTTGATCTTTATTCCCTTCTTAATTATCGATCTTGTGGTCGCCTCTGTCTTAATGTCCATGGGGATGATGATGCTGCCACCGGTGATGATTTCTTTGCCATTTAAGGTGATTTTTTTTGTATTGATTGATGGGTGGTTTTTGCTGTCAGGGAGTCTGGTCAATAGTTTTTCGCAACCTTAAGCAGTAGGCACCTTTCGTAATATGTGTCTCGTTGCCTCTCGGTATCCTCCAATTTGTTTAGGTATGTTGATTATATTCCAGCGAAATTTTACCTCATTTCGGCTTAAAAGTTTCAGCCGCCTCTTCATGTGCTTGCTCTAAGTTCCAGGGGAGAGAAAATTTAATAAAATTTACCTCCTCTCTCTCATTTATGAGGAGCGAATACTTCCTCGCAATCTCCTTCTTACATTCACTTACAAAGTTGCCACAAGGCTATAGTGGGCCTAGGGTTGGTGTGTTATTTAGGAAAAATATGGATTGCCAAATTTTCTTAGATTGCATTGCTCTTATTTAATTCAAAACAGATAAGAATTATTCCTTTTTTTGTTAAACTATTTTTAATAAATCCTCTTGCGTTGGATGGGTAGAAAGGCCTAAAACTCTAAATAAGATTATTTAATGCACTTACTTATGTACCTGGGGAAAAAATGAAAATCCTGCACAAGATTCTTGGAAGGTTATCCGCTGATATGGCAATTGATCTTGGAACGGCTAATACGTTGGTATACGTCAAGGGACGTGGGATCGTTCTGGATGAACCCTCTGTGGTTGCTATTGCCACTTCTAAAGGAAAACGTCAAGTGCTTGCTGTTGGTGAAGAAGCCAAGCAAATGGTTGGCCGGACGCCTGGTAATATTCAGGCCATTCGTCCCTTACGGGATGGGGTAATTGCTGACTTTGAAGTTGCCGAAGAGATGATCAAGCACTTTATACGTAAAGTCCATAATCGCCGCAGTTTTGCCGCCCCTCAAATTGTGATTTGTGTTCCTTCGGGGTCAACAGCGGTCGAACGTCGTGCGATTCAAGAATCCGCTGAAAGTGCGGGTGGCCGCCGAGTGTTTTTGATTGAAGAACCAATGGCAGCTGCAATTGGTGCTGGGCTTCCTGTGACGGAGCCAACCGGGTCGATGGTTGTTGATATTGGTGGGGGAACAACAGAAGTTGCCGTTTTATCTTTAGGTGGGATCGTGTATGCCTGTTCCGTTCGAGTTGGTGGCGATAAAATGGATGATGCAATTATCCACTATATCCGCCGGACGCACAATTTGCTGATTGGGGAAGGTACTGCTGAAAAAATCAAAAAAGAGATTGCGTCTGCCACGATTAATCCTGATAGCGGGAGTATTACTATGGCTATTAAGGGGCGTAGCTTGACCAATGGGACGCCCCTTGAAGTTGAGATTAATCAACGCCAAATCGCTGAAAGTTTGAATGATGTAATTGCTCAGATCGTTGAAGGGGTGAAGACGGCGCTTGAGAATACAGCGCCTGAATTATCCGCTGACATTGTTGATCGAGGTATTGTAATGACGGGTGGTGGTTCTTTGTTGAAGAATTTGGATAGAGTGTTGGCAAAGGCAACAGGTCTGCCAGTCTTTATTGCAGAAAATCCACTAAGTTGTGTGGTGCGGGGAACCGGCCGAACTTTGGAAGAAATGAGAGCACTTCAAAGCGTTCTTGTTAACATGTATTAATTTGTTGTAAAATTTTATTAATTTATTAAGATTAAATTAATAATGTAGAGGAGGACTGTGATGAGACTTTTATCAGTAGTCGGATTAAAAACAGGGGATGGGCGTCGAGCGACGCTTGTCCATTCCTCCTATTCTACGTCAAGACGGCTAAGCAGGATTGGCCGTAGGGTTAAGATTTCTCTCTTTTTAGCCACTCTTTTTCTGGCGATTTTCTTACAAGTCAAGCAATATTCAGTAGCCGTTCGAGTTCAAGAGTCGATGGTTAATTTTGTGGCCCCTGTCACGGAAATTCTTGCCAAACCCTATGGATGGATGATGAGTATTGGTGATTTTTTCCGTTCACATTCTGATTTAATGATGGAAAATCAATCCTTAAAACTACAGAATGACTTTTTAGTACGCCACAATCACAATCATAGCCAGGTTCACTCTGAAAACCTCAAATTAAAAGACGCTTTAAACGTTAAATCCGTTGTGATGGAAGATATTGTTACAGCGCGAATTACTCATCACGTTTATGATGGTTATTCGGCCACTTATTTTATTGCTGCCACTATTGCGGATGGTGTGAAGAAAAACAACCCAATTTTGACAACTTCTGGTTATTTACTTGGTCGGGTCCTTTCAGTGGGTGAAAAGAATACAAGATTTATGCCGATTACTGATGTGAGTTCTCGTGTGCCAGTGCAGATTGGTTCTTCCGCTGATCATGCCATTTTAGCGGGCACAGGTAAGGGTGAGTTTATTCTGTCTCATATTGAGAATACGGCATCGATTCGTGTGGGTGACGAATTAGTCACCTCTGGTGTCGGTGGTGTTTTTGCCCCAGGTATCCCGGTAGCGGTTGTCAAATCAATTGAAGGAACTAAAGTGACGGCAACATCGCTTGCAACGATTAAGGATCTTGATTTTGTCTTAGTCATTTCTCAATATCAGGAAGATACTGAGTAGTATAACAGGGATCTTCAGTCAGGAAGAAATAAAGCAAGAAATAAAGACAGGCTTTTCCCTGCTTGTAATCAAGAAAATTCTACGTCCTTTAAGTCATTGCGATGAGCGCGCTCTGTGGCATTCTCCTTGTGAGCACCTAGACCCTAACAAACTAAAAATTAATAAGATGCATCAACCAGAATCACTATTAAACAAAATTAATATAAAAGCTCTCATCGTCCTTTGTTTATCTATGGCATTGGTTTTATTTTCTTTTATTCCAGTTTGGGCAAGTCTTGGCTTTTGTCCTAATTTTTTCATTATGACACTTTATTTATGGTTGGTTTATAGGCCTGATCTGATTCAACTGCGTGGCCTTATTCTTGTTGGCTTATTTCAAGATGCTCTTTATGGTTATCCTTTAGGAATCTCAATTTTTGAAATTTTGCTGTTATATGCCCTTATCCAAGCGTTTAGGCGGTATATTTTACAAGAGTCATTTGGATTTATCTTTGCTGGATACGCAGCATATTTATTGATTTATTCCCATATGAAATGGTTTATTTTATCGTATTTTAAGGGTGAATGGCTGTCCTATACGCCATTATTAAAGTTTATGGGATTTAGTCTTTTGATTTATCCTGCTGTTTGTTCTTTAAGTTTGGCTATTCAAAAATATATTGACTATTCATTTAAAGATTAGCTTGATTTATCAAATACTAGTATGTTAGTCAGCGGTGGTTAATATGGACATGGAGTCGATAGATATTAATACCAGCAGGCGTTCTTCTATCGAGCTGATGATATAACATTAGTAGCATAATTTTGATGTTATAGATCCTCAAAAAAAGGACTTTTTTAAACACCGAGCGAGAGATGGTGATTAAGTTTGATTGATAATGATAAGGAAAATTTATTTACCCGACGTGCCTTCATTTTAGGAGGGGCGCAAGCCTTGTTATTGTCAACTATTGTTGGCCGTATGTATTACCTTGAGATTTTGTCTAATCAGCATTATAAAACGCTGTCCGATAAAAATCGGATTCATTCACGTTTAATTGCCCCCTTGCGCGGTCAGATCCTTGATCGTAAAGGTCAGGTGATTGCCACCAATCACAATGTGTACCGTGCCGTGATTGTCCGCGATCAGGCAGACGATTGGCGTGAAACTCTGGCAGTGGTGCAGCCTCTTTTGAAATTATCGGATGAGAATCTTGGCGCTATTGCTAAAGATATCAAAAGCAAACCTAAATTCATTCCGGTCACTCTCAAGGAAAATATTTCTTGGGCAGAGGTGACGAAGCTTGAGCTGCATCTCCCAGATTTACCGGGAGTGATGATTGAAGAAGGCCGGAATCGATTTTATCCTTATCCTTTTGAAACATCTCACTTCATTGGGTATGTGGCAACCCCCTCAGAGGCTGACTTGGATGGGGATCCACTCCTCGAATTGCCAGGTTTTAAAGTTGGCAAGAGTGGCCTCGAGAAAAGCCTTGAGCAAGATTTACGCGGGGTGCCAGGCATCAAGCAAGTGGAAGTTAATGCGGTGCGTAAAGTGGTACGCGAATTGGCGACAGCTGAAGGGACCTCTGGACATAGTGTAGAGCTATCTCTTGATTTAGGCTTGCAGCAAACAGTCTATAACCGAATGCAAGAACATAACAGCGGGTCGGCAATTGTCCTTGATGTTAGAAGTGGCGAAATTTTAAGCTATGTCTCCGTGCCTGGGTTTGATAATAACCTCTTCGTGCATGGGATTCCCAAAAAAGAATGGAAGGAACTCCTGGATCACCCCTATAAAGCTCTGATAAACAAGCCAATTGCCGGACAATATTCTCCTGGGTCCACTTTCAAGATGGTTGTTGCGCTAGCGGCACTAGAATCTGGTGTAGTGGACCAGCACACAGCTGTGCATTGTTGCGGTCATGTAAACCTGGGCAGCCATAAATTCCATTGTTGGCGTAAGGGAGGGCATGGTTCTGTTAACCTGCAAATGGCGATTGCAGGATCTTGTGATACGTTTTTTTACCATGTGGCTGGCCTTATGGGAATCGATCGGATTGCAGCAATGGCCAAACGTTTTGGCTTTGGTGATATCACAGGAGTGGAGATTTCTGGGGAGAAAAAAGGGTTGGTTCCTTCGCGTAGCTGGAAGCAAATGGTTTTGGGGCGAGGGTGGAGTCTGGGAGAGACCTATAATGCGAGTATCGGCCAAGGGTATGTGTTGGCAACGCCGATGCAGTTAGCGGTAATGACAGCGCGTCTGGCGTCTGGTAAATGTGTCATGCCGACGTTTTTAAAGCGAGAAGAGGCCAATTTTCCTTCCCTTGATATTGATCCCAAGTTTTTGAAACTGGTGACGGAAGGAATGGATCAGGTAGTTAATGTCCCAGGCAATACAGCGTATGCGTCGCGCATTCCGTATGTGGGGATGGAAATGGCGGGAAAGACCGCCACAACGCAGGTCCGTCGAATTACAGAAAAAGAACGTGCCTTAGGCCAAACAAACTCAGGTTCGTGGGTTTGGCATCACCGTGATCATGCCTTTTTTGTGGCTTTTGCCCCTGTGCATGACCCTAAATTTGCCACCGTTGTTTTGGTCGAGCATGGGGTGAGTGGCGGCAAGGTTGCTGGGCCCATTGCGCGCGATATTTTAATTGCAACTCAACAATTAATTAAAGATATATAAATATATGATTTTTTCTACTTTTAAACTTCAGATATGTCACGCCAGAGACCTCAGTGCGAGGAATGAAGTAACGTGGCAATCTCCTCGAGAATTGGGAAGGAGATCATCCCACTCGCTGGTGCTCGTTTGCAATGACGAGCCGTGGGTTTGAAGGGGCGAGTGGCATAGGATGCTTTCAATTTCTCAAAAATTAAAAAGACTTAACTATTCGGCGATTTTTCTCATCTGTGTGATTGCCAGCGTTGGATTTGCCATGTTATATTCAGCAGCCGACGGCCACCTTATGCCTTGGGCAGGCAAGCAAATTATACGGTTTAGTGTTGGCATTGTCATTATGTTGGGAGTTGCCCTTGTTGACATTCGTACCTGGATGTTTTTAGCCTATCCTTTTTATGTGGTGTCTCTCATTCTGTTGATTTGTGTGGAGTTAATGGGATTTATTGGGATGGGTGCCCAGCGTTGGATTGACCTTTATCTAATTCAATTGCAGCCCTCTGAATTAATGAAAATAGCCCTTATTTTGGCATTGGCGAGGTATTTTCAGCTTACCTCATTGGCTGAAACAAAGAGATTTTCGCGCCTGCTCTTTCCGCTTCTTCTAATCGCCATTCCAACTTTGCTGGTGATGCGTCAACCCGATTTAGGAACAGCCATGATTCTGATTATGTCAGGGGCGATATTGTTTTTTGTCACTGGTGTTCGCCTCTGGAAATTTATCGCCGCGGGAGGTTTGGTGGCTGCTGCAGTGCCAATTTTGTGGACTATGTTGCATGAGTATCAACGCAAGCGCGTGCTTATTTTCCTTGACCCAGAAAGTGATCCTAGCAACTCAGGGTATCATGTGAGTCAGTCGAAAATTGCCCTTGGCTCTGGCGGTTGGTTTGGTAAAGGTTATATGAATGGCACCCAAAGCCACCTCAACTTTTTGCCAGAAAAACAAACAGACTTTATCTTTACTATGTTTAGTGAGGAATTTGGTTTTGTGGGAGGTGTGGTTCTCGTCTCCTTATATGTTATGCTCCTTGCCTACGGTTTTTTCGTCGCCCTTCGAGCGCGCAACCATTTTGGTCGGCTGGTGGCCATAGGCATCACCTCAACCATGTTTTTATATGCCTTTATTAACATGGCTATGGTGATGGGAATGCTGCCAGTTGTTGGGGTGCCATTGCCTCTTGTCTCTTATGGTGGAACTGCGATGTTAACATTGCTCATGGGGCAAGGGTTGCTGCTCTCTGTTGCTATCTACCATGATGTAAGGATTGGGCGCTAACATGATGAACGGATGGATGATCATTGACAAGCCAGCAGGGTTTACCTCTACCAGGGTGGGGGGAATTCTAAAGCGACTTTGTAAGACAAAATGTATTGGCCATGTTGGAACACTAGATCCCTTTGCGACTGGCGTGTTGCCCATTGCCATTGGCGAGGCGACGAAGACGATCCCTTATGTCGATACAAATATTAAAGAATATGAGTTTGAGCTTATTTTTGGTGCAGCGCGGGACACAGGGGATCTAGAAGGTGAAGTGATTACTACCTCTGACGTGCGGCCCACACGGGCGGCTATTGAGCAGGCTCTGGAGCAGTTTCGGGGCGAGATTACCCAAATTCCTCCGATCTATTCAGCTTTGCGAATCAATGGCGAGCGGGCTTATACTCTAGCGCGGCAAGGCATCGTGCCAGAGATGAAACCCCGCCAAGTGATAATTTACGAATTAGAATTATTGGAGTCAAACTTTCCCGATGCCGCCAGATTGCGCGTTTTATGCAGCACGGGGACGTATGTGCGGACATTGGGCCAAGATTTAGCGCAAACTCTTGGAACTGTTGGGTATTTATCAACGCTCAGACGCACAAAAGTGGGGAAATTTACCTTAACCGATGCTTTTTCGCTGGATAATCTCAAAGAAAAAGAGCATATTGAGCAAGTAAGTTCGTGTGTTTTGCCGATTAGGGCCGTTCTGGACGACATCCCGGCGGTATCTGTATCGCAAAGCGAAGAACAAAAAATCCGTCAAGGGCAGGCAATTCCTGATAGCGGCCTTCTTCCTGAATCTTCCATCTGCTTATTAACAGGGGTTGGAGGGGAAGTAAGTCTGGCTGAAACCAAAGCAGGACAACTGTTCCCCATACGCGTGTTTAATTTTTCAAAATAAGGAAAAAACGATGTCGATTACAGCTGTACGCAAAGCAGAGCTGATCAATGAATATGCCATAAAGCAAGGCGATACAGGGTCTCCTGAAGTCCAAGTTGCGATTTTGACAGAACGAATTCGCAATCTTTCTGATCACATGAATGGTCACAAGAAAGACTTCCACTCCCGCCGCGGTTTGTTGCTTATGGTGGGTCAACGTCGTCGCTTGTTGGATTATGTAAAGAAGAAAAGCCAAGATCGTTACCAAACTTTGATTGGCCGTTTAGGCTTACGCCGATAAGGATTAAAGCCATGTTCAAAAATCCATTAAGATTAGTTACATGGCTTTATAAAACTTATCAAAGAACAAAAGGGAGTAGGTTCTGTGTCCCTTATTTTCTCAAAACCATTTTGCCCCTTTTTGCTGGCAAATTTTCCCAATTTCTCGAAGTATATAAAATATTCTCTCGAAATTTGGCATCATTTACAGCCAAAAACGCCTCAAAATTGTCTTTGGGTGGAGTAGTTGCATAGAAGCTAGGGTCTTTGAGGCTTTACTTCCCTTTTGTTATTAGATTTGGGAGGATCTAGAATGTCTCCCCAAAATTTGAAGGTTCTCAATCAAGAAAACCTATGTTAGGAAATAAAATATATGTCCGAATTCTTTAAAATTGCTCGTCAGGAAATGGAATGGGCAGGTCGCAAGTTAATCCTTGAAACAGGTCGAGTCGCTCGTCAAGCCGATGGTGCGGTGTTGGCAACTTATGGCAACTCCACAGTGCTTTGTACCGTTGTCGGTGCGAAAACCGTAAAACCTGATATCGATTTTTTCCCCTTAAGTGTCCATTATCAAGAAAAAACCTTTGCTGTTGGCCGCATCCCCGGGGGATTTGGCCGTCGCGAAGGTAAGCCGAGTGATACAGAAGTATTGGCATCCCGATTGATCGATCGCCCAATTCGCCCTCTGTTCCCTGAAGGCTTTTTTCACGAAGTTCAAGTTATCTGTACAGTTCTCAGTTATGATCAGGAAAATGATTGTCAAGTATTGGCCATGATTGGTGCTTCTGCTGCCCTGGCTCTCTCAGGTCTTCCCTTCCAAGGCCCGGTTGCTGGTGCGAATGTTGGTTATATTGACGGTGAATTTGTTCTCAATCCAACCCAAGAACAGTCTACAATTAGCAAATTAGCCTTGGTTGTTGCTGGTACGAGCGAAGGGGTGTTGATGGTTGAATCTGAAGCACATGAGCTTTCAGAAGAATTGATGCTAGAGGCAGTTGTCTTCGGCCACAAGGCGTTTCAACCGATATTGAAAATGATTGATAAGCTGAAAAAAGAAGCTGGAAAAGACGTCTGGGACGTTGCAGCTGAATCAAAAGAAGCTATTGATATGTTCAAGAAAGTGAAAAAAGCAGCAGATAAAGAGTTACGTAAATCCTACAGCATCCCAACGAAAAAAGAACGTTTGGCTGATATTCTTGCTGTAAAGATGAAAACAAAAGAAAAGTTGGCAATTGAGACCGATCACGAAAAGCTATTTTCTCGCGCCTTCAAACAACTTGAAGCTGAAATCATGCGTGGTGACATCCTTAAAAAAAGAACCCGTGTTGATGGTCGCGATCTAACAACCGTGCGGAACATTGATTGCCAAGTTGGTATACTAGCCCGTACCCATGGTAGTGCTTTGTTTACACGGGGTGAAACCCAAGCTTTGGTTGTCACAACCCTTGGAACCAGCCAAGATGAACAAATCATTGATGGTATTGAAGGTGAATATCGCGAACGTTTCTTGTTGCATTACAACTTCCCACCTTTTTCAGTGAATGAAACAGGTCGCGTTGGTGCGCCAGGTCGTCGTGAAATTGGCCATGGCAAGCTTGCATGGCGCGCAATTCGCCCATTGCTGCCAGCAAAAGATAAATTCCCTTACACCATTCGTACTGTTTCAGAAATTACTGAATCCAATGGTTCTTCTTCCATGGCGACCGTTTGTGGCACCTCTTTGTCCATGATGGATGCTGGCGTTCCGTTGCCGCGCCCAGTGGCTGGTATTGCTATGGGCTTAATCAAAGAAGGCAAAGACTTTGCGGTTCTGACCGACATTTTGGGTGATGAAGATCATCTGGGTGATATGGACTTTAAAGTAGCTGGAACTGAAGCAGGCGTGACGGCGTTGCAGATGGATATTAAAATCACCAGTATTACTCCTGAAATCATGCAAATTGCTTTAGGTCAGGCAAAAGAAGGTCGTTTGCACATTTTAGATCAGATGGCAAAAGTGATTACCGCAGGCCGTACCGCAGTGAGTGATAACGCGCCGAAGATGGTAACTGTCAGCATTAACCGTGACAAAATCCGGGACTTGATTGGCCCGGGTGGTAAAACCATCCGTGAAATCTGTGAGGTCAGCGGTACCCGCATCGATATTGAGGAAGAAGGTACCGTCAACATCGCTGGTTATGACAATAAGTCAATTGAAATTGCCAAAAGCATGATTCGTAACATCGCATGTGATCCAGAAGTTGGTCAAATTTACCTTGGTAAAGTTGTAAAGATTATGGACTTTGGTGCGTTCGTTAACTTTATGGGTAGCCGTGATGGTTTAGTTCATATTAGTGAATTAGCCGCTGAACGGGTTAATAGAGTGAGCGACATTGTTAAGGTGGGCGAGGAAGTCAAAGTCAAGGTTCTTGGTTTTGATGATCGCGGTAAAGTTAAACTCAGTATGAAAGCTGTGGCGAATGACGCCGTTGTCGCTGCTGCTGGAGATGCACCGGAGGCAAATGGTGATGAATCAGCCGCTGCTGAAGAGGCGTAAATTTATCTCATCGCTATTAAAGAAGGAGGAGGGGTAAATCCCTCCTTTTTTTATTAGACTTTTTTCGAAACTATCGCTTTTTACTCCCTAGGCTTTGTGTACCTAATTTCCCCAACTTCATTTTGGCCCTATTTGCTTGCAAATTTTCCTAAATTTCTCGAACTAAATTTCTCGAAGTAGATAAACGGCAACATCGAAACCTGACATCATTTTCAGCTAAAAATGTCTCATAATCATTTTTGTGGGAATTAGGTACACAGAATCTAGCGTCGCTAAATTTTAACTCGCAAGCTTTATTTACTTAAGTAAACGCCAGTTGCTCGTCAAAATTTAACTCGCCAGAAAACAAAATTCTCGATCTCGAAAGAGATCTATTAGATATTAATGCATGGTGGCTAGCTGTTTTGCCTGCTCTACTATCTTATTTAGCCGTTCATCCAGCTCTTTGGTTGGCTTTTTATCCTTAAAATCATCGGCATTGGCGATGGTGATATGGGGGACAATATGACATTTCTGATCAGTCATAATGCTGTCAGCAAAGCTAAGCGGGGCGAGCATGCTTTTAGGCGACCCTGCCGATCCTATCAAAGCCACCACTTTCCCTCCCCACGCATCACCTGAAAGAATATCCTTATGGGGATGACTCGTGAGTTCAAATAGGTTTTTAGTGCCAGCAGAAACAGCATAATTATAAACAGGAAAAGCTACAAAAATGGCCTTCGCTTCTTTAATTTTAGCATGCAATATTTTAACGTTAGGGTCATCAAAGGCAGCGCCTCCATGACCATCGCATAAGGGAAGTGGAAAATCTTTGAGGGAGATTTTTTCCACTTTAAATCCGGCTTTAGTTGCTTTGTCATAAAGGATTTCACCGATAAGGTCACTCCGACTATCTGTTTTGTTCAGACTTGTTTGCAAAACAATTGCGGTGATAGGTTCTGCGTTAACTGTTGATAGACAAAAACCTATCAACAGTGTCAAATAAGAGATTATTTTCTTGAGCATACTATTAACTTCTCTAATAAATTTACCAAATACCAATAACTTTCCACCAGGCACTCCCAATACCAAACCAAATGAGAAGGTTGGCAACGCTGATGACAAAACCAATCCCCCACCAGGTCCCAATGGGAATATAGCCGGAACCATAGAAAATAGCGGAACTGCTCGCACCATAATGCGTCATGGCAGAGAATAAGCTGGAGCAGAAGCCAAGACTGAGCGCGGCCAATAAGGGAGGTGCCCCTGCAGCAATCGCAACAGCAAGGAACGCAGCATACATGGCACTGACGTGAGATGTGTTGCTGGCAAATAGATAGTGACTATAATAATAAATCAAAACCAGTGCGCCAAACGCCCAACCCCAATCCAGACCGATAACTTGTCCAGAAACCATGTTGCTAAACCAAGCAATTACCCCAAAAACCTGGAGATATTTGGCCATCATTACCAAAATGGCAAACCAAATAAGAGTATGCCACGCCTCTTTTTCACCCAAAATATCATCCCAGGTAAGGATTTTGGTGATTAACAATAAACACAGACCCAGGAGGGCAGTAGTAGCACTGCTAATGCCATAGCTTTCGCCAAAAATCCACAAGACCAACATGAAAGCAAAGATGGCCGTCATGATCCATTCGCCCCGACTCATTGCGCCCATCTCGTGGAGTTTTAGGCGTGCAATTTCCACAGCATTGTCAAAAGTTTTAACCGTTGGAGGATAGAGTATATAGATTAACAGAGGAATCAAAACCAGGCTCAAAATACCAGGTACAATCGCGGCAAGCGCCCAGTTGCTCCAGGTAATCGTCACGCCTTGAGCCGCTGCAAAAGACTGCATCATGGGGTTGGCCGCCATCCCGGTTAGGAACATAGCGCTGGTTATAAGATTTCCATGATAGGAGACGAGGTTTAAGAATGCCCCGATGCGTCGATTAGTTTTCCCATCGGGATGGCTATCCAATGATTCAGAAATCGCTTGGACGACGGGGTACATAATACCCCCGGCTCTCGCAGCACTGCTGGGGATAAATGGCGAGATAAGGAGCTCAGTCACTGCCAAGCTGTAGCCAAGTCCCAGTGACTTGCGGCCAAACAATTTCACAAAGAAAAAGGCAATACGAGTGCCAAGTTGTGTTTTGATAAACCCACGAGCGATGAAAAAGACGTAGATCACTAACCAAATGACTGAGGATCCATACCCACCCAGAGCTTCGGGTTCAAGTTTTAATGTACCAGTAAGTACCGTCGCTGCCATACTCATCAGAGCCACGGCGCCCATGGGGAGCGGTTTGCAGATGAGGGCGATAATGGTGCTGACAAAGATCGCAAGAAGTTTCCAACCGCGTGGATCCATCCCTTCTGGCATAGGACAGAGATAAATTAAAATGCCCACTAAAATTGGAATTAAGAAGTTTGTTATTTGTTTCATTGGAATACCTAAAATTTCCCAAACTAAATTTTATCATAGTGATATCAGAGTTATCTCATTCTGCCGACAGATTTTTTTATTTTTTTAAAAATTAGTTGTTATTTTCAATAATAAATCACAAAAACATCGTCTAAATTTATGTCGACACATTTTTGACACCATGGTATGGCTGTGAGAATATAAGAAAAAAGGAAAATAAGCCTTACTTAACAAATTCGCTTTACGCTTTATAGGGGCAACTTATCGAGAAGGAGATTTCAAAAGTTGCGTCTAAGATAGAACGTGAGGTAAAAAGATTATTTAATAAATGGTAACTTTTCGAGTAACGAGCGGATATAAAAATGATTGATCAATTTGACTGTGTCATCCCCTTCCACCTAGAAAAATCTAATATTCGTGGACGTTTAGTGCGTTTGGATGAGCTGATGAGAGATATAATTAAACATCATAACTATCCTGCTCTCGTGAATTACTATTTGGCAGAGGCAACTACCTTATCGGTGGCGGTTGTCAGCTGCTTTAAATTTGAAGGGCTCTTCACTTTACAAATTACCGGAAATGGCCCTTTAAATCTATTGGTTGTCGATATTAATAAGGAAGGGCACGTCCGCGCTTGCGCCAAGTTTGACCAAGAAAAAATTAAAAGTTTAGACGAAGCCGGGGATAAAAATATGCGCCACCTTTTTGGGGAAGGCCATTTTGCTTTTACGCTTGAGCCAGAGCAAGAGGATACTCGCTATCAGGGAATTGTGGAGCTTATGGGGGCGAATTTAGCCGATGCAACTCATCATTTTTTTCGTCAATCTGAGCAACTAGAAACGGGGATTGTATTAGCAAGTTCCGAAGGGGTGACTGAAGCAACTCTTGCTTCATCGGCGCTAATGATTCAACGCTTGCCCTTGCCAACCCACATTTCAATTGATCTGAAGGAACAGCTGGATGATGAATGGATTCATGCCATGAGCTTGGTGGGGAGTATGACGAAAAAAGAGCTGTTGGATCGCCAGCTTAGTAATGAAGATCTATTATATCGATTATTCTGGGAAAATGGCGTGCGTGTTCATGAGCCCAAGACTTATATTTCCCAATGTCGCTGCTCTTCTTCCAAAATCCAACATATGCTGATGAGTTTTAGCGCCCTAGAGCTTAAAGATATGGTTATGGATGATAAAATTAATGTAACATGCGAATTTTGTGGTCGTCAATATGAGTTTGGTGAAAACGAAATTGTAAAGTCTTAACTGGTGTGCAGGCAATAGAAAAAACGGCTCATCTCGCTTCCGTTAAATAAAGGAACTCTAACTTCGCCAGAATGATGGCATGAAGAGGACAAAGACAGTTAGAATTTCAAGACGGCCTAAAATCATGCCTGCCATTAGAATAAGTTTACAAGCATCAGGAAGGGGAGCGTGCGTGCCACTCGGGCCGATGAGTTCCGTAATGCCGGGGCCAGTATTGCTAATGGCAGCAATGGCTGCAGAAAACGCGTTGACAATATCCAGATTAAAAAGAGTAAGTAGGGCGACAATCACAAGAGCGACTAAAAAATAAAGACTCACAAAAGTGAGCACCGACATGGCGACTGCTTCTGAAATTTTTTGGTTTTGGTAAGTGGGAACATACACGCCATATTGACGTCGCAGTTGCTTTAAATGAACGTGCGCTGCAGCAGATAAAACCTGTAGACGGAAGACTTTTAAGCCGCCGGAGGTTGAGCCCGTACAACCACCAATTATACTTAAGATAAACACAATAAATAGTGGAAAACTGGCCCATTGGGTATAGTCAATAGTTGTAAACCCAGTCGATGTCATAATGGAGACGGCCGTGAATACACCTTCTCTTAAGCTTTTACCGAGACCCAATTCTGTCTGCTGCCAGTTCCATAGAGCAATACCAATTCCGGCGATAAGCATTGTACACAAGAACACACGCAACTGTGAATCTTTATAGATCGCCTTAAAGTTTCCCTGCCATAACTTAATGTAAAGAATATAGGTTATCCCCCCAATAATCATGAAAATGATGGTGATTGTCTCAATCAAAAAGTCGTTATAAAAACCTAATGAAGCATTGTGTGTAGAAAGCCCCCCCGTCGAAACCGTCGCCATGGTGTGACAGACAGCATCAAAATAGTCCATACCAGCGAGTTTTAGGCTCAAGAAACACAAGACGCTGAAGAGTAAATAGACAGAGAGAATAGCACTACTTATTTGAGAGACGCGGGGCAAAATTTTCTCTGATCGATCAGAAAATTCACTGCGAAATAGTTGCATTCCCCCGATGCGCAGAATCGGTAGAATCGTTAAGGCCATCAAAATAATCCCAGTGCCTCCCAGCCACTGCAGCAGACTTCGCCACAATAAAACCCCCTTTGGTGCATTATCAAGATATGTGATGACTGTTGACCCTGTAGTGGTGAGGGCAGAGACACTTTCAAACCAGGCATCTATGAAACTTAAGTTTAGAGAAGACCAATACATGGGAAACGCCGCAAAAACGGATGTTGCCACCCAGCTTAAGGTCGTAAGCAAGAAAGCTTCGCGAACCCGCAGTTCAATTTTTTCTGGTGAATAATTGGCAAGGGCAAGAAGGGGGCCAAGGGATCCAGCAAAAAAAGCGCCAAAGCCAAACTCCTGCCACCCATCTGTTTTAAAGACAAGTAATTCAAGGATAAGTGGAAGCAGCATTGCGACAGCAAAGATGCTAATTAAAATTCCAATAAGATAAAGGACAGGACGAAATGCTAACACTATTTAACAATAATTTCATATATTATGTTTTGAGTCTAACTCTTTTCGCTAAATGAGTATATACTAATCGTTACTGAAATTGCAAATCCGTTACTGCGAACGACCGTTAGCGAGTGTGGCAATCTCTTTCCTATATTCTCTAATAGAAGGCCTAAGCCATTTGGCTCCTTGTCCTTCCTATTCTACTGACTCTTTCAGGGGAGCTATTAAATACAGCTATTGAAAAAACAATTGATGAATTAGGGCAAGGGAAAATTTGTCCACATTTTAAATTTGCTAAAGAGGCAAGATCTGCTGCAGAATTTCTTTGCTGTAATTATGATTGTTTTTAAGCTGGGGATTTATTGTTATTCCTAGAATTTTGGTTGGTCAAAAACACATATATCTTAGTAAGTATTACTGCTATGGCGAAAGATTGATATTATAACGCAAGTAGTGTATATTATTAAAAAAGATATCTATTTGAAAGAGGTTGTTATGGAAAATCCATACGGAAATAAAACAGTTATCCGCCAGGGACATGGTCAAGCAACGCAATTAGATTCAGGTCTGCGCAGTTATATGCAAAGTGTATTTAATCTGATGGCATTGGGACTTGCCCTAACCGGCTTTATCGCCTTTGCTGCGGCACAATCACCAGAGCTGGTACACATTCTTTACATGACGCCATTGAAGTGGGTTGTCTTGTTAGCGCCGGTGGGTGTGGTGTTTTACTTAAGTTATCAAATTCAAAATTTAAGCCAATCGACGGCCCAATTGTTGTTCTGGGTTTATTCAGGACTAATGGGCCTTTCATTGGGGACGATTTTCTTACTGTATACATCACAAAGCATTACACGCGTTTTCTTTATCACCGCGGCGATGTTTCTTAGTATGAGTCTTTATGGATATACAACCAAAAAAGATCTGACTTCCATGGGATCATTCATGATCATGGGCCTGTTTGGAATCGTTATTGCAAGTTTGGTGAATATCTTTTTGCAAAGCACAGGATTACAGTTCGTCGTGTCTGTCTTAGGTGTTGTTATCTTTACTGGTCTGACTGCCTATGACGTACAGAAAATTAAAGATGCTTATTATTCAAGTGCAGCTGGTGAAACCATTGGTAAAGTTGCGATTATGGGGGCTTTGACCTTGTATTTAGACTTTATCAATCTATTTATGTCATTGCTGCGGTTGTTTGGCGATCGCCGCTAAGGATCGCTGTTAAAAGAAGAGCGCGGGAGTTAAAGCCCGCGCTATTTTTTTATTTTACTAGGTTCTGTCCACCTAATGATTTTAAGATTGGAAATCCTCTCCAAAGCATTGTTGTCATATCCCGGTTTTGCTCTTGAGGAGATTGCTCTGGCCGTTATAGGGGATCCCTTTCCAAGACGTTTATTGCTGCCATTCTAAAGTCAACCCAGGGCCGTGTTCTCTCTCTATTTAAAAGTCATGGCTCACAACTCCTTCTTCAAAAGTACGTGGTGATGATCACGGAATCTGTCAAATCGTTTACTTCTTACTGTGCGTTCTTATTAAATAATTAACTTGGGTTAAAAAAATATCGTGCCTAATTCTTGATCACATGCTAGGAGTTGTGTAGTATACATTCAAAACACCTGAAGAAGTCGGTTTTTGGCTTTGCCTCTTTGGGCTCATTTTTACCTTGGAGCTCCTTTAAAGAGGGCGCAGCTTTCGCGGCGCACAAAGATAAGAGTCGTCTCAAATCTGCTGGCCATAATTGTGACTCTGCAAGTGTTTTTGGGTATGTTTTTGAAAATTAAGATTCAATAAATAGAAAAATTCATATGTCAGTTAAAATTGGTTCCATTGAATTGTCTATGCCAGTATTGCTTGCCCCTATGTCAGGGGTGACCGATATGCCGTTTCGCCGTTTGGTAAAGAGGCAAGGGGCAGGGCTTGTTATTTCAGAGATGATTGCGAGTCAGGCCATGATTCGGCATACCCGTCAGACGATGAAGATGATTGAAAAAATCTCCAGAAGAACAACCAATGGCAATGCAATTAGCTGGGTGTGAGCCTGAGGTAATGGCTGAAGCAGCACGCCTTAATGAAGATCGGGGGGCGCACATTATTGACATTAACATGGGCTGTCCGGTGAAGAAGGTGGTAAATGGTCATGCTGGATCATCGCTGATGCGTGATGAACTTCTTGCGGCAAGAATTATTGAAGCCACTGTTAAAGCTGTTAAAATTCCTGTAACTTTGAAAATGCGAACTGGATGGGATGATGCGAGTCGTAATGCGCCAAAACTTGCAAAGATAGCAGAAGAATGCGGCGTCAAAATGATCACGATTCATGGGCGGACTCGTTGTCAGTTGTATAATGGTCGGGCTGACTGGCATTTTATCAGGCGCGTAAAAGAAATTGTCTCAGTCCCTGTTATTGGCAATGGTGACGTGGTGACGATTGATGATGCAGTAACATTATTAGATCAAAGTGGTGCCGACGGGGTAATGATTGGGCGTGGTTGTTACGGGCGGCCTTGGTTTATCAATCAAGTGGGGCACTATTTGAAAACGAAGGAGAAACTGGCAGATCCCACAATAGAGGTACAGCATCAGTTACTGCGTGGTCATGTTGACAGTATGATGAGTCATTATGGTGAGGGTACAGGTGTGAAAATTGCTCGCAAACATGTCGGCTGGTATAGTAAGGGATTGCCCGGGTCGACAGACTTTAGAGTCGCGATTAATCAAGCAGATTCAAGTGTAGCGATGTTTGAGTTAATCGATAAGTTTTATTTGCCGCTTTATGTCTGAAAGATTTATGACGAAGAGATCAACAATGATTCAACCGATTCGTATTCATGAAAATCTTGAGGAAACTCAAGGAATCGCCGTACCTAACGACAATTTGTCTATGCAGCAACGTGGCCTAGGCGCAATGGTTGAAGGTTTTTTGGCAACTTATTTTGCCGCTCACGAGGGGCTTATGCCAGGTAATGGCTTATATGATCGTGTCATACAAGAAGTGGAGCGTCCCTTGTTGCGAGCAACGCTCAAGCTGGTTAATGGTAACCAAAAGAAAGCAGCCATTATTTTAGGAATTAATCGTAATACCTTGCGCAAAAAAATAACGGATTTACAAATTGATTTGACAAACCTTTAGAACGTGTTGATGCAATTGCCTTATAAATCACCATTTCAACAGCTTACCAACAAAATACTGGCTCTTTCTCAGAGTGATTTTTTGTTGCGTCGTCTAGGTCTTGTCTTAAGCATTGCTGCAATTTTATCGGGTTTTGCGACCTATATAGTTCTCACCGGTTCTGATCCATTTGCTGATAAATCAAGTCGTGTATTGCCTCTCATTTATCTTGATCTTACCCTCATGATGTTGTTGGCGGTTGTTGTTGCTAAGAGAATTATTGAACTATGGGTAGCTCGTCGCCGTGGCTCCGTTGGCTCAAGGTTACATGTCCAAATTTCCGCATTGTTTGCTTTTGTGGCGATTACACCTAGCATTTTTGTGACTATTTTTTCAGCTCTCTTTTTTAATGTGGGGTTACATGCTTGGTTTGGTCAGCCAGTACGTTCTGCTTTGAGTGAAGCCCGTGTTGTTGCTGAAGCCTATCTCAATGAACATTCCAAAACAATTTCCCATGATGCTCAAGAAATCGCAGCACAACTGAGCCCCCAAATTGCAGCATTAGTATATGTGCCAGAGATTTTAGCAGAAAAACTGACCAAGCTCACGGAACAACGTGGGATCGATGAAGCCATTATCTTTGATGTCAACCGGCAGGTGGTGGCGCGGGCGTATTTTACTTTTGCCCTTGAATTCGAAAAGGTCATCAGTAACTCATTTGATCGGGCCCAATTGGGGGAAATTGTTGTGGTATCAAGTGAGGGGGGGGACCGAGTTCGAGCCCTTATGAAGCTCGATGATCTCACGGAAACTTATCTCTATATCGGTAAGTTTGTCGATCCTGCTGTGTTGCAGCATGTTGCCCAAACAAAAGGGGCTATTGCTGAATATAATCGCCTTGATGCCCAGCGCTCAGGTCTACAAATCACCTTTGTCTTATTTTTCTCCATGGTCGCATTATTGTTGTTGTTGGCTGCAGCCTGGGCTGGGTTGACGGTGGCAAACCTATTTGTGCGGCCGATTATGCGGTTGATTACGGCTGCTGAAGAGGTGAGTCAGGGCAATTTGGATGTCCACGTGACGGCTGAAGGCTCGATGAATAATGAGCTCGGGAATTTGGCTGAAGCTTTTAATAAAATGACGTATCAGCTTGCGAATCAACGCCAAGATCTCATCAAAGCAAATACCCAAATTGACCAACGGCGCCAGTTTATGGAAACGATTTTGGCGCGTATTTCAGCAGGTGTTATGAGTATTGATAAGAACTTTCAAATCGTGTTAATGAACGGTCGAGCACGCGAACTTTTAGATGTAAAAATTGATCCAAAAAACCGCTCTTTAAGACAAATAAGTCCAGAATTTATCCAATTACTCATGGAAAATGAAATTGAAACAGATGCCCCTCTGTTAAAGCAAGTCACAATTGTACGCGGCAATATGGTATCGATTTTGCAAACGGGGATTGTGGTGGATCAATCCCACAAAAAACAACGGGGTTTCATCATTACTTTTGATGATGTAACGCCACTAGTCTCGGCACAGCGTAAAGCTGCTTGGTCAGACGTGGCCCGCAAGATTGCCCACGAGATTAAAAATCCATTGACCCCCATTCAATTATCAGCAGAACGCCTAAAACGGCGCTATTTAAAAGAAATTACCAATGATCCGGCAACATTTCAGGCTTGTACTGATACTATTATTCGCCAAGTCTCTCAAATTGGTAAGTTAGTCAATGAATTTTCGTCTTTTGCTCGGATGCCAGATCCAGAAATGAAACCAGAAAACATTATTGATTTAGCGCGCCAAGCAATTTTCTTGCAACGTCAAGCTCACCCAGAAATTAAGTTTATTTTTAACGTGGTGGATGACTCATTAATTGTGGATTGTGATGCAGATCAGCTGGGACAGGTTTTAACAAACGTTTTGCAAAATGCGATCAATGCTGTAAGCTTAGACGAAATAGCAGGAAGCAATAAACCTGGACAGCCAATTATTCAACTTAGTATTGAAAAGTCGAGTTCAAAATGCCGCGTAGTTATTGAAGATAATGGTCCAGGTTTTCCAGTGCAGGGGCGTGAACGATTGACAGAGCCCTATTATACCACCCATTCAAAAGGGACGGGTCTTGGTCTTGCAATTGTGGCTAAGATTGTAGAAGATCATCGTGGAAAATTAGAATTAACAGATAGCCATCTTGGTGGCGCTAAAGTAGTTATAGAGTTTTTAAGTCCAACAAAGCGAGCAGATAACTGATGGCACAGGATATTTTAATTGTTGATGATGAAGCCGATATTCGGGAATTAGTCGCAGGCATTCTTGAGGATGAAGGATATGCGGCGCGCCAAGCAGCAGATGGCACCTCTGCCCTGAATGCGATTAAATTTCGTCAACCAAGCTTAGTCATTTTGGATGTGTGGCTTGGTGATAATGAACGTGATGGTATTAAGATTTTGGAAATTATTAAACGGGATCATCCCTACGTTCCAGTAATTATGATTAGTGGCCATAGCACCATTGAAACAGCCGTCGCTGCCATTAAACGCGGAGCTTATGACTTTTTAGAGAAGCCATTTGATGCCGAACGATTGCTTCTCGTGGTGCAGCGAGCCGTTGAAACAGCTAAGCTGCGCCGGGAAAATGCGGAGCTCAAGCTAAAATCAGGCGGTGTTCTTGATTTAATTGGTAACTCACAAGCCATTATTCAGATTCGCCAACAAATTGAAAAAGCAGCCCCAACGAATAGTCGTATTTTGATTAATGGTCCTTCAGGGGCAGGTAAAGAAGTCGTGGCTCGCAAAATTCACCAACTGTCCCGTCGTGCCAATGGGCCTTTTGTCGTTCTAAACTGTGCCTCATTACATCCTGATCGTCTCGAGGCAGAGCTTTTTGGCACTGAGATTATGGGGTTAGACCCAACAGTACCGCGTAAAATAGGTCTATTAGAACAAGCTCACGGAGGCATACTCTTTTTAGACGAGATTACTGATTTACCTCTTCCTACTCAAAGTAAACTAATTCGTGTTTTACAAGATCAATCTTTTTGTCGTTTAGGGGATCATCAAAAAATTGAAGTGGATGTGCGCATTATTGGAGCCACCAGTACTAATATTTTGCAGGCGATTAAAGATGGTCATTTTCGTGAAGATTTATACTATCGTTTGAATGTGGTGCCTATTATCATACCCTCACTTCAAGAGCGGGTGACAGATATCCCCTTGTTAATGCAATATTTTATGCAGCAAGCAGCACTGACTCACGGCAGGCCGATACGGATTTTGAGTGAAGAGGCGACAATTGTTCTGCAATCGTATGAGTGGCCTGGTAATATTAGGCAATTACGCAATATAATTGAATGGATTTTGATTATGGCACCAGGTGGCGCCAAAGATCCTGTGACTGTAGATATGTTACCGCCGGAAATTCGCTCCGACACTTCCTTTAACTATTTGGGTAGCCCAAGCATTGTTGTCATGCCACTTAGAGAAGCACGTGAGGCCTTTGAACGGGAATATTTACTAGCACAGGTTAATCGTTTTGGGGGCAATATTTCAAAGACAGCCCGCTTTGTGGGGATGGAAAGGTCGGCTTTGCACAGAAAACTAAGAGCCTTAGGGGTGCATGAAGGTCGAGGTCACGATGAAGAACCTGAGTCAGCAACTGAGGTACAGATTGCATGAAAGTTGTTATAGCTGGCGCGGGTCGTGTTGGTTTTAACCTTGCGAAGTATTTAGCTGTTGGCGCAAATGACGTTACGATTATCGATAAATCAGAGGACCTACTTCGTCGTATCAGTGATGCGATTGATGTACAACCGATTGTGGGTTATGCTTCCCATCCAGAGGTATTGGAGCGAGCAGGAGCACCAGAAGCAGATCTTTTTGTAGCTGTTACAGCATCCGACGAAGTCAATATTGTGGCCTGTGAAGTGGCTAATTCTTTATTTAATGTACAAAAAAAGATCGCCCGCATCAGGAACCAAAGTTATCTAGATCCCGATTGGGTAAACTTATTTCGTCCGGCTCACCTTGCCATTGACTACATTATTTCGCCAGAAGTTGAAGTCGCTAAGGCCATTAGTCGTAGTATCCGTGTTCAGGGCGCTTTTGATGTAATTCCTCTTTTGGGTGAAGATCTAAAAATGGTTGGGGTGCGTTGTGGCCAACTCTCTCAAATCTTAAATACACCATTGCGGCTTATTCCTAATTTATTTGCCAAACTTGACTTTATCATTGCTTGTATTTATCGGGGTGGTGACCTCTTTATTCCAAGTGGGGATGAGCACCTTCTCTTAAACGATGAAGTCTATTTTATCGCCCATCGAGACCAAATACACCAAATTATGGAAGCTTTTAATTTTCAACATCACTATGGTCGACGCGTGTTAATCATGGGAGGTGGTAGTATAGGATTAACCCTGGCTGCTGAGATTGAAAAGACCCTGAAGAATTTCCAGACTAAGGTCATTGAGAAAAATCCCCAGCGGGCTGAATACGTGGCACGTCAGCTGAAAACCACAGAGGTTTTATGCGGCGATGTGCTTGATGTTGAGCTATTGAAAGAAGCGAACATTCAAGAGGCCGAAACCATTATATCAGTAACCCAGGATGACAAAGTGAATATTCTTGCCTCACTCCTTGCTAAAAAAGAAGGAGCTATTCGGGCTATGACGCTATTAAATAATATGGATTATTCTTCGCTTGTGACCTCTATGGGGGTCGATGCAATTATCAGCCCGCATTCAATTACGGTATCCTCTATTTTGCAATACGTACGCCAGGGGGAACTTCGTTCGGTGCATTCATTGCGCAATGGTGACGTGGAGGTGATTGAAGCCGAAGCCCAAGAATCAAGTAACGTCATCGGGCTTTCTGTGGAAGACATCAATATTAAAGGGCATATTTTAGTAGCAGGCCTCAGGCGTGGAAATCAAACCTTTATCTTACCTCCCAAAACTACAGTTCGTGTTGGTGATCGTCTGATATTAGTCGTCACAAAAGAGACAATTACCAAGATTGAAAGATTGTTTGCTACTCGATTGAGCTACCTTTAATGGTATAATGAATCTAATTGATATGCGGAATTCCTATCATCCCATCTTTGGGCTCCTTTTTCCGCTTGGCTTCTTCAGGGAGAGCCAACTCGCTTTGTTGGCCATCTGAGAAAATTAGTCTGGAATTTTAGAGATTTAGACAAAAAAATCTTGCGAACGAGAATGGGAAAGAAGGCCTTTTTTCAGAGCCTTTTTTATGAAACGGGAGAAGTTGGCTGGTGTCGTGCAAAGCGTAGCAAGATCCAACTTAGACAAAGACACGCCGGTACTGCTAAAATCGCTACGTGGTAGGAATCAATGGTGTAAGCCCGCGTTCCATCGGCAGCTAGGGTCCCATCCCAAGAAAAATCAAGAAGTATTCCAAGAAGAGGTTGGAAAATAATCCCACTCATCATGACAACTGCGTTGGTAAAGCCCATCGCTGTGCCGCTCAGGCGATTCGGAACAGCATCCTTAACACACGCAAAACTTAAAATCTGGCCACCATTAAAAGCGCCTGCAATAAAGAGCATGCCGAACATGAAATTGAGGGGTAAATTGGGGATATAAAGAATGCTTAAGAAGATAACGGTGGTAAAGAGGGCAGACAGGCTCATCACGCTCACACGATTGTTTAAGCGATCAGAAATCTGAGCGGCAATTGGGCTGCCGATAGCAATACCAAGATACAACATAACACTCGCAAAAGAAGCAATATCATTGGTAATCCCATATTTTTTCATGAGGAAAGGGACTGCCCATAGCTCACAAAATGCTGAAATTGGTACATACGTCAAGCCACCAAAAATAGCATAAATCCAAAGGCGAGGTTGCCTCGCAATATAAAGGAGATCGACTAAGAAGTGTGACTGAGGGTTTTTATTGTTATTCGATAGAGAGCCTTGGCGCCGATCTTTAATAATAATCCAACATAAAAAGGCAAGACCAATTCCAATGTAAGCGGCGATAATTGTTGCTTGACGCCAACCAAAATTATTAATCAAGAACGCGAAAGGAGGGCCACTGAACATGCCTCCAACAGTCCCCATCATATTCGTCATACTAGCGATTATGGCAATTGTGCTGGCAAGAACCAATCGGCACTTATTTTAAGGCAACTAATAAACGCACAGGCAGAGCCCGCACCAATCAAAAAACGGCCCAGCTGAGCAAGTGGCAATGAATCACTATAAGCAAAGCACAAGCTGCCAATCACACACAACAGAGTGGAAAATGTAACCACCCGTCGAGTGCCAAACCGGTCCACGATAATGCCGCAAGGAACTTGTAGGATAACGTAGGCGTAATAATAGAATGAGCTTAAAACCCCAAGTGCTGTTGAATCCACACCGAAATCACGCATTAAATCGTCTGTCATAACACTTGGGGAAGCGCGCAAAATCATTTCATAAAAATAAAAAAGACTCGCACAAATCCAAATCATCCAGGATTTTAGAGAAGGGATTGTGGCCTCTGATGTGTCAGTATGGCTTGAAATAAAATTCACCATTATTAAAGTTCCTTAATAGAGATACGAAGAAGAAGAATTACTTCTTCTCCTGTTTTTTTATTATTGGAAGCGGTTAGGCGGCTTCGTTTTGATAGGTTTCACGTACAAAGAGCATGATTAACCAGGCAATAAGCAGGCAGATTGGTACAGCAGTGAGGGCATGCTGATAATGAGCAAGATCATAGACTGGGGTTCCTTCATGGCTAATCGTTCCATCCCAAACAAAGTCAAGGATAACGCCAAGAAGGGGTTGGAAAATAATGCCGCTGGACATGACCAACGCATTGGTAAAGCCAATCGTTGTCCCACTATATTCGGCGGGATTAATCTCTTTAGCTGCAGCAAAATAAAGAATTTGTCCCCCACATAATAAGCCTGACATAAATAAGAGGACATTTGTCACTGTTAACGATAGATTGGGAATATAAACGACACAGCAAAAAGTAACCATTGTTGTGATGGCCGACCAAGACATCACTTTAACCCGGCTTTTAATCATGTTGGAGAGAATCGCTCCAAGGGGGCTTCCGGCTGCCATCCCAAGGAAAACCATAGCACTGGCAAAGGAAGCTGTTTCGTTATTAATGCCATGTGCCTTCATTAAATAAGGGACACCCCACAATTCCGCAAATGCCGAGATTGGCACATACATTAGGCCACCGTAAACCCCAATCAACCAGCTTTGGGGGTTTTTAGCGATCACTTTTAACCCATGCAATAAATTGTTTTTAGCTGGAATCATGGCAGTGGATTTTACCGAGTGTTGATCTGGTTGGCGATCGCGAATGATAATCCAGGCAGCCGCCATAACCCCAAGACCAACAGCTGCGGCAATGAGCATAGCATCGCGCCAACCAACAGCATTGGCTAGGATAGCGAATGGTTTACCTCCAAACATCCCTCCAAAGGTCCCCATCATCATTGTGACACCTGCAATAACGGCAAAGCGTTCTGAACGGAACCAGTTAGCCCCAACAGTGGTGCAGGAAAGGTAAGCGCAAGCAGATCCAGCGCCCAACAGGAAACGGGCAATCTCAGCAATAAATAAATTGTTGCTGTAAGCAAAAAGTAAGCTGCCAACTGAGCAAAGAAGAGCAGAAAAGGTGACAACAGGTCTGACGCCAAATCGATCAACGATAACCCCACATGGAATTTGAAGTGGTACGTAGGCGAGATAATAGCAAGAAACCAAAACCCCTAGAGTCGTGGCTTGAACGCCAAAATCACGCATCAAATCATCGGTAATAACACTAAAAGAAACACGTAGGACATATTCATAGAGATAAAATAAGGCAGCGCAGCCCCAAATGGTCCAGGCAATCACTTCAGAAGGATAAGATCTTTTGTCAGTTTCCAGGTGTTGAAGTTCGCTATCTTTGTCTATTTGCTCGACAGCTATGCTCATAATTAACATTCCCTTTCACTTTGGGGAGGAGTTCCCCCATGCTAACAGTTTAGGTTAAGTAGGTTCAAGAATAACTCTAATTTCCTCGAACGAACTTGGAGATGATTCTTTATTTTTTTGTTTTTTTAGAACCATTTCGTTAGTTATATTCAAAATACTTAAAGAAGCCGAAAATCAGTTGGACATAATTCCGTTTTTTCAAATATTGTGGATCAATCTCAAAATTAATGATTATTAATCTTCAGACATGCTACCAACAATGTAATGTTTTTTGGGTAAGACGCAAGTAAAAAATTAGAAGTAGGAATTGATTTGGAATATTTGATCTTAAAAAAATGAGTTTTTAGAAATTTTATTTCTTTTTAAAGCAGCCGTTAAGAGGAAATACTGCGACACTTTAGCGCAGGTGATTCTGGTATCGTTCTTGGTAGTGTGGAGAATCCGCAAAATATCTAAGCAAGAAGGAGTGGCTCATTTTTACAATTCTGATGTTTATTGCGTTAGCTGCAGTTGTGGGCGCACTGGGATTTGGCTTGATTAGCTTTTTTAAAGGAGGGGAATTTGACATTAAGTATTCCAATGAAGCTATGCGCTGGCGCGTTCTGCTACAGGCAATAGCCCTAGGCATTTTTTTCTTAATCTTATGGTTTGGGCGCTAGCATGGTTATATTAACTCGTATTTATACTCGCGGAGGCGACAAGGGAAAAACATCTCTGGGGTCGGGGGCACGCGTCTCCAAATCTGATTTGCGCATCGCCGCGCTGGGAAGTGTTGATGAGGCAAATTCAAGTATCGGGATTTGTCGGGTGCAGGGGAATAGAGAGACTGAAGCTATATTAACTCGCATCCAGAATGATTTGTTTGATGTGGGGGCAGATTTGTGTATGCCTGACCTTGCTCAACCGGCTTTACGAATTGCTGCAACACAGGTGGAATGGCTTGAAGAACAGATTGACAACCTCAATGAGCAGCTAGCGCCACTTAATTCTTTTATTTTGCCGGGGGGGAGCCCAGCTGCGGCATATTTACACATGGCCCGAGCAATTGTACGTCGCGCTGAGCGAGATATAGTTGCTTTAAACGAAAATTTTCCGTTAAATTTAGATATAGTAAAATATATAAATCGATTGTCGGATCTATTGTTTGTCATGGCCCGGGCCGCAAATCATAATGGTTTGAATGATATCTTGTGGATTCCTGGAGACAATCGCTAGGCCGTGGAGGGATAATGAAAGTTTTAGTGGCTGTTAAACGCGTGGTTGATTACAACGTCAAAGTTCGGGTGAAAAGTGACGGGAGCGATGTTGATATCGTGAATGTCAAAATGTCGATGAATCCTTTCGATGAAATTGCCGTGGAAGAAGCGGTTCGACTTAAAGAAAAAGGGACGATTAATGAAATTGTGGCGGTGAGTCTTGGCTCAAAAGCAGCACAAGACACTTTAAGGCAGGCGCTTGCTCTGGGGGCTGATCGTGCTATTCAT
The DNA here is from genome assembly GCF_000757605.1 of Candidatus Paracaedibacter symbiosus. Taxonomy (GTDB): domain Bacteria; phylum Pseudomonadota; class Alphaproteobacteria; order Paracaedibacterales; family Paracaedibacteraceae; genus Paracaedibacter_A; species Paracaedibacter_A symbiosus. The sequence continues at coordinate 1,503,449 of NZ_JQAK01000001.1, forward strand.
ATAGAATCCGAAGAATCACCAGAGTCTCTCACTGTTGCTAAGGCTCTCAAACATGTAGTGAGTGAAGAAAAACCTGATTTAGTGATATTGGGTAAACAAGCCATTGATGACGATTGTAACCAGGTTGGGCAAATGTTAGCTGCCTTGCTCGATTGGCCGCAAGGAACGTTCATTTCAGCGCTTGACCTTGTGGGAGATAAAGTAAAAGTCGCGCGCGAAATTGATGGCGGTTTAGAAGAAATTGAATTGACATTGCCTGCGATCATTACTACCGACTTACGGTTGAATACTCCCCGTTATGCAACGCTCCCCAATATTATGAAAGCAAAGCAGAAGCCTCTCAGCCAAATTTCCTTAGACAGTATAGGCATTGACTCTAAACGACACTTGAAAGTTGTCAAAGTGTCTGAGCCTCCCCTACGACAAGGGGGCAAAAAAGTGTCTGATATTAGTGAAATTGTTGAACAAATTCGGAGGGTGATCTAATGCGCGTTTTAATTATTGCTGAGCAAGATGGTCAATCCGTTAAGGTTGCCACCCTCCACACGATTACAGCAGGGTTAGCAATTAGCACGGATTTGGATGTGGTGATTTGCGGTCACAATATTGATAGTTTGGCGAGTAACATTGCTCAAACTAAAGGCGTTAAAAAGGTTATCCAAATCGATGGTCTTGCTTTATCGCACCAGATTGCCGAAGCCTACGAAAAAGCCATTTTAACTATTGCGTCAGAGTATACACACATTTTGGCACCAGCGACTACTTTTGGTAAGAATCTATTGCCACGAATTGCTGCTAAATTGGATGTGATGCAAATTTCTGATGTGATTAAGGTTGCTTCTCCAACCGTGTTTGAACGCCCAATTTATGCAGGCAATGTTCTTATGACTGTGGAAAGTCAGGATAAACAGCAGGTGATGACGGTCCGTCCCACTGCTTTTGACAAAGCGGATATGGGAGGTAGTGCTAACATTGAGAAGCGGGCATTCACCGACAAAATCACGACCTCCAGCTTTATTAAATTGGAAGAATCTAAAAGTGAACGTCCAGAGCTTGCCTCTGCGCGTATCGTCGTTTCTGGTGGCCGTGGTGTGGGAAGCAAAGAAAATTTCCACATTATTGACGAATTGGCCGATTCTTTAGGTGCTGCTGTTGGCGCATCCCGTGCCGCTGTTGATGCGGGATATGTTCCAAACGACTATCAAGTTGGGCAAACTGGAAAAGTGGTTGCGCCTGAGCTTTATATCGCCGTTGGTATTTCGGGGGCAATTCAGCATTTGGCTGGAATGAAAGAGAGCAAAACTATTATTGCGATCAATAAAGATCCCGATGCGCCCATCTTCCAAATTGCTGATTATGGTTTTGTTGGGGATTTATTTGAGGTTGTTCCACAATTGACTCAAAGTTTTAAGAAGTAGAGAGCTTATACTCTGTCATTCCACCACTTAGGTGCCAGGTGATGATCGGGATAGAGGTTGAAAGGTAGAGTGCTTAATGATTGAAAAGATTGCAGTTTTAGGAGCTGGGCAAATGGGGAATGGCATTGCTCATGTGGCCGCATTAGCAGGGTGCCAGGTTGAGCTTATTGATATTTCTGAGGGGCAACTCCAAAAAGCTGAAGCAGCCATTACCGCTAATCTAGATCGCCAGTTGAAAAAAATCTTATTACCCAGTCTCAATGGGAAAATGCGAAAGCCAATATTTCTTATACGTCAAAGCTGAGTGATTCTAAGGTCAAATTGATAATTGAAGCTGTTTCAGAAAATCTCACCCTTAAACAAAAGTTGCTAGCTGAGATGGATAAAGTGGTAAATTCTGATTGCATTTTAGCAACGAATACCTCTTCTATTTCCATTACGGAGCTGGCCGCGGCAACCAGTCGACCAGACAAAGTGGTGGGACTCCATTTCATGAATCCTGTCCCGGTGATGCAATTGGTTGAGGTGATACGAGGGCTTGCAACGTCTGAAGCGACGTTTCAAATCGCGTCTGATTTGGTGGCGGAATTTAATAAAACCATGGTGGTGTCAAAAGATTACCCTGGATTTATTGTCAATCGTATTTTAATGCCAATGATTAACGAAGCAATTTATGCATTGTTTGAGGGTGTAGCAACGGTGCAAGATATTGATATATCAATGAAATTGGGAACTAACCAGCCTATGGGCCCATTGGCACTGGCTGATTTAATTGGCCTCGACACCTGTCTTGCTATCATGCAAGTCTTGCATCAAGGCTTCAGTGATAGTAAATATCGTCCGTGTCCACTATTAATCAATTATGTGAATGCAGGTTGGTTAGGGCGCAAAAGCGGTAAAGGATTTTATAGTTATACTTAAATTTTGTTCACAGAACCTAGGTGTGACATAGAGAAAGCTAATGACAGAAAAAACGACAAACGGTGTAGACGAACTCTCTTTTGAGCAAGCTATGCAGGAGCTCGAAATTTTGGTGCGCCGCCTGGAAGAAGGACGGTTGCCTCTTGAAGAAGCGATTCAGGCCTATGAGCGGGGCACGCTTTTGAAAAATCATTGTGAGACAAAGTTGCAAGCAGCAAAACTACGTGTTGATCAGGTCGTCTTAACTGGGCCTGGGGGAGCCTCTCTCGCTCCCTTCGATGCTGAATAAACATAATCATATCAGAGTAATCTTATGACCAAATCTTCAGAAAAATTAGATTTTCAGCAGCGCTTACGAGAGGTTCAACAGCGTGTCGAAGGATATCTCACAACCCTTTTAGAAAAATCTCAATCTCACGAAAAATTAGACGCGGCGATGGCGTATGCTTTAACGGATGGCGGCAAACGATTGCGGCCCTTTTTAGCGTATGCAGTTGCGGATATTTATGATGTCCCTCATGAAGAAGTTGATTCAGTAGCTGCAGCAATTGAGCTGATCCATTGCTATTCCTTGGTTCATGACGATCTCCCTGACATGGATAATTCCTGTTTAAGACGGGGTAAACCTAGTGTCTGGAAGCAATTTGATGTCCCAACAGCGATTCTTGCGGGTGATGCCTTGATGACATTGGCGTTCCAAGTGATTGCAGAAGAAGCCTATCTTGGGCCCTCAACCAGAGCTGAATTGGTGGCAATGTTAGCTTGTCAATCTGGCGCCCAAGGAATGGTTGCTGGGCAAATGTATGATCTCTTTCCAAAAGAGAACAATGATGTCGACGCTGTTTTAGATATGCAGCAGCTAAAAACAGGTTGTTTGATTGGCGCAAGCTGTCAGGCTGCTGCGATTATTGCAGGCGCCTCAGAAGGAGAAATCAACTTTCTCAAACAATTTGGCCGGTTGTTTGGTCTTATTTTTCAGATTACCGACGATTTGTTAGACGTCGAAGGAGATACAGCAACAACAGGTAAACCTGTGGCGCAAGACGCTTGTAAACATAATCTGATTAATCTTTTAGGGGTGGATGGCGCGAAAGAATTGCTGGCGAAGCTAGTGAGTGATGCTTTACATCTCCTTGAACAACTTCCCCACGGTGGCGGCATTCTTCAAGCATTGATTCCTTGGGTGCTCAATCGCAGTAACTGAGATAAGAGGGGCGCCCCTCTTGTTCTCCTTAATCCTTTGGTGTAAAAAATGATAACTCTCCTATTCTTCTCTTTTTTATTTACAACTAGCAGTTTTGCCAAAGAGGTAATACTCCCTAAACCTATGGGAGTTTTTTATTCAGTTGGTACCCAAGTGCTTGAGTTTAAAGATAAATCACGGCAGATGTTACGCGATCCCACCCCACGACGTTGACTTGTTCAGGCATTTTATCCGAGCCAGACACACGAAGGGCTATTTCCTTATATGCTAGGAACACTTGAGGATGGGCAAGAGGTGGACCAGTGGTTTATTAAGGTCTACAAAACACAAGTCGCTCACTGGTTACAATCCTGAGAAGCCCTCACTTATGAAAGGGCTCCTCAGGGTGAGGCTCTATAATAGGGAGCGAATTTCCTATTTAACTTTTAGCCGATTTTTACTTCTTCGATGGGAACGCCTGGAAGATATTTTGAGCTACGGACAACTAATTTGCTTTTTATGTTTTTAACGTTGGGCGTAACGGTTAATTCAGTGGAGAGGAATTGTTGATATTCATCCCAGTTGCGCGCAACAATTTTCAATAAAAAGTCAGCATCACCAGCGACCATGTGACATTCTCTAACCAATGGCCATTCCATTACTTTCGCTTCAAAAGCTCTCAGATCAGCATCACTTTGGCTGCTGAGACCCACTTGTGCGAAAACGGAGACACCAAATCCCAAGGCAGGAGCATTTACATTAGCGTGATAACCCTTGATCGCTCCTAGATCTTCTAAGGCACGTACGCGACGCAAGCAAGGAGGGGCAGAAATGCCAGCGCGACGGGCCAATTCAACGTTGGTCAAGCGACCATCGTTTTGGAGATCTTTTAAAATTTGCAAATCAATTTCATCAAAATTAGACACGAGATAAACCTCAATAAACGGAAATAAAAATAATGTTGCCTTTGTCATAGCATTGCTTGAGCAACACTCCAAGGTGAAACTGAGGTTTTTCATGTACTTGACAAGAAAGTGTGACAGTTTTGCAAGATTTTTTACAAAAATTAAAATAGAATTGGAAAATTATTTTTAATAAAGCCCAAAAACCAGGCATCTCATTGGGTTAATAAACCCATAGTTTATTTTTTTCAAATAACGTACCACCAGTTTAATATTAGGAAATAGGCAAACTATGCATTTTTCTTATTAACCTACAATTGTGAGGTTGACGGCGCACCGTGGGACTCTCGAGGAAGATAAAACAGGGAGATTACCATGGGGCATTTGCTCCTTGTGAGAGATAAGTAAATTGGGGGAACTTATCTTACCCCAATCCATTTTGACCTTTTTTCTGCCACTAACTATAACTTTTTATGAGCGTTCAAGTGGCTTAAAACGAATCCTGTGTGGTTGATCCGCGGCGACCCCTAAGCGACGTTTGCGATCGGCTTCATAAGATTCATAGTTCCCTTCAAACCAGACAACCTGGCTATCGCCCTCAAAGGCTAAAATGTGGGTGGCGATTCTGTCGAGGAACCAGCGATCATGGCTGATGACAATGGCGCAACCAGCATAATCGAGGAGCGCTTCTTCGAGGGAGCGTAAGGTTTCCACATCAAGATCGTTGGTGGGCTCGTCGAGCATCAATACGTTAGCGCCTGTTTGCAGAACCTTGGCAAGGTGAACCCGGTTGCGCTCCCCACCTGACAACTGTCCCACTTTCTTTTGCTGGTCTGCCCCTTTAAAATTGAACAGTCCACAATAGGCGCGGCTGGGAATCGTGCGTTTGCCGAGGGTGATTTCATCATTGCCGCCGGAAATTTCTTCCCAAACAGTTTTGTTTGAATTTAAAGCATCGCGGGATTGGTCAACATACCCAAGGACCACAGTTTCGCCCAGACGAAGGGTGCCGCTGTCAGGCTGGTCTTGTCCAGAAATCATTTTAAAGAGAGTTGTTTTACCAGCGCCATTAGGACCAATGACACCAACAATACCACCGCGTGGGAGGCGGAAATCAAGATTATCAATGAGCAAACGACCACCAAAGGCTTTTTGCAAGTGTTCTGCTTCAATCACCACATCCCCAAGACGGGCACCGGCAGGAATAAAGATGGCGCCATCACCTTTGCCCTCGTCATAATTTTGATTCAACAAGTTTTCATAAGCCTGGATACGAGCCTTGCTCTTGCTTTGGCGACCTTTTGGTGACTGGCGGATCCAGTCTAACTCCCGCGCCAGTTGTTTTTGGCGTGAGGATTCTTGGCGACTTTCAACTTCAAGTCGTTTTTGTTTTTGTTCCAACCAGCTAGAATAGTTACCTTCGTAAGGAATGCCTTGGCTACGATCCAATTCAAGGATCCATCCGGCCACATTGTCGAGGAAGTAACGATCATGGGTGATGAGCACCACTGTACCATTATAGTCTTTCAGATAGCGTTCCAGCCAAGCAACGGATTCGGCATCCAAGTGGTTGGTTGGTTCATCGAGTAATAGCATATCTGGCTTTTGCATCAGCAAGCGACATAAGGCCACCCGGCGCTTTTCCCCACCCGAAAGTTTGCTCATGTCCGCGTCCCCGGCAGGGCAGCGCAATGCATCCATTGCAATTTCCACTTTGCGGGATAAGTCCCACGCATCGGCAGCGTCAATCTTTTCTTGTAGTTCCCCTTGCTCATTGATGAGAGCGTTCATTTCTTCATCGGAAAGCTCATCAGCAAAACGAGCGCTGACTTGGTCAAAGCGATCTAGCAATGCTTTGGTTTCAGCCAAGCCAGATAAAATGTTGTCCATCACTGATAAAGTGGAATCAAGTTCAGGTTCTTGAGGCAAATAGCCAACTTTGACCCCATCGGCGGCCCAAGCTTCGCCATTAAAGTCGGTATCAAGCCCTGCCATAATTTTTAAGAGAGTTGATTTCCCCGACCCGTTGGGGCCGATAATCCCAATCTTTGCACCTGGGAAAAAGGATAACCAAATATCTTTTAAAACCTCACGACCGCCGGGGAATATTTTCGTCATTCCCTTCATGACATAAATATATTGATAACTGGACATCGTTTTTTCCTCTCACGCACAAATTAAAAATAGATATCTAATAAACATATCTAAAACACCTGAAAAATCCGCCTTCTTAAGGTATTTTAGGTATAAGCAGCTTTTTTCTAAATCTCAAGCAATTTAGAAAAAAAGGACTAAAATGGTAAGTGCTGCTGCCGGTATCGCTGCAATTATATCATCAACCATTATCCCTAAGCCAGAAGTTCTAGGAGAACTTGCCAGCCTTATTTCCACCCACCCAATGGGAAAGGGTTTCCAAATATCAAAGAGACGAAACATAAGAAATCCGAGAGCTATTGCCCCTGAAGAAAGCTCACTCTTAACTAGCTGTACGAGACAGTAAGTGAATAGCAGCCCCGCAATTTCGTCAATGACGATATAGCTTGGGTCTGTGTCTTCCGGTGAGTCAAGCAGCAGCTTATTCGACAGCCCCCATCCTAGCAAAAAACTAATGACTGTGGCAATTAGCATTCCTTGCCAACCAAACGGTGCTAAAAGCCAGGCAAACGGGATAGCAACCAAACTTCCCCACGTGCCGGGCATATAAGGGAGATGGCCAGTGCCAAAACCTGAGGCTAGAAATCTTATCACTCGAAGTGACTTCCTAAGATTATTTCTCTTCATTTGCTTTTTCGACGCTTTTTTCAACAATGATTTGCCAACCACCCCCAACCGCTTTATTGAGCCGAATGAGATTTCCGGCTTGAGTCGCCCGTGATTCAGCAAGTTGTTCTTGCAAGGCAAAGAGGTTGCGCTCCACATCCAATACTTCCAACAAGGAAGTTAATCCCTGGACATAACGCTTGTGCGAGATATCGACAGCTTGTTTGGTATCAGTGACGGCCCCATTCAAAGAGTGGGTTCGCTGTTGTTCTTGGTCAAAGTCTTTGAGTGCTGTTTCAATTTCCGACAGCGCTTTTAAGATCGTTTGTTCATAGATGTAGAGTGCTTGCTTGCCTTCTGATTTGGCTGACTCAATGGCGTTTTGAATTTTACCAAAGGTGAAGAGAGGCATCGAGACAGCGCCTGCTCCATACCAAGCACGGTTTTCCCCAGAAAATAACCGGGAGGTATCTGATGAACTTACACCAAATCCTAAGGATCCGGCAGACAAAGCACCAAAGAACCCAGTCAACGAGATATGCGGATACATATTAGCGATCGCAACGCCTTCCATTGCTGTGGCGGCGGCGAGTTGGCGTTCGGCAGCCTCTACATCGGGCCGTTGGCGAATCACCGCAACCGGGGACTGTAAGGCAAACTTAAGCGGCGCGACAGGCACACTATTTTTTGGACTTAAAGTGGTGGTTAATGCGCCTGGTCGCAAGCCTAGCAAGACTTCTACTCGATACTGAGCTGCTGCTTTAGCGGCAGCGTATCTGGGTCGTTGTGCCCGTGTTGTCTTTAACTGTGAATCGGCACGTAAGAAATCAAAACGCGCTGCTTGACCTGCGGAAAATTGTTTCTTTATTAAGTTAACAGTTTGTTGCTGAGTACTCACATTTTCTTCCGTAATGTGCAGCAATTCTTCGTTCAAGCGATAATCAATATAGTTGCGGGCAACCTCCGCCACAATGGATACTTGAACCGCTTTTAGATTGGCGAGCGTAGCCTCAGAAAGAGCTTCTTGTGCCTCCAACTTGCGGCGATTTTTACCAAACAAATCGATTTCCCACGACATATCGAAGTGAGCTTGAGATGCTGAAAACGGTGTTGTTACCGGAAAGGCAGTAACAGTGTTGCGTTCACGCTCAACCTGGCTTGAAACTGCGAGCTGGGGGAACAGATCACCAAATGCTACCCCCGATTCTGCGCGGGATTGACGCAACCGTTCAATGGCAATCTTAATATCATGATTCTGCTGATAAGCTTGACCCACTAAGTCGCTTAAGAGGGGGTCATTAAAACAATGCCACCACGTATGATCAGCGGTCGCTGTTGTTGTTTCTGCCTTATTTGCCTCCCCGTTTATCCAGGCACTGGGACCTGTTTCTGACGGGCGTTCATAATCAGGACCCACGGTACAAGATGACAGCAATAGAGCCAATGGAAAAAAAACGATGGCACGAGAATTTAGCATTTTAGACTCATCATGATTGGAGAGATAAATTTATAACATCGAGAGAATTCATGTTTTTACCCCTGAGGGGGACACATGACCTTGAATAAAAACATGAATAGCTGCATCAATCAGTTCTTCTTGCTCTTGCTTTGTTTGTGGTGAGTGTATTCCTAACAATAGTTTCGTAAAACATTCGCCTTTTAACATGTTCAAAAACATCACCGCGGATTGGCGAGGGTTAGCAAATGTAAGGCTGCCCTGGGCGGCTACGCTTTCTAAATATTTTGCCAATGATTCTATAATCATTTTCACCGATGAATAAAATACCTCAGCTAATTCAGGGAATTGTTTATTTTCGGCGATGATGAGGCCATGAATACAAACGGATTCTTGCGATTGGGTGAGCTCATTAAATTGGCGGGCGATTTTCTGTAAGCCCTTGTGTAAATCTACTTCTGTATCCACCGCCCTATCAATGGTTTGGGCGAGTTGGCCGCATCGATTTAAAATCATTTCGGCAAAGAGCTGTTTTTTATCTTTAAAGTAAGAATAAAGAGTCGCTTTGGACACGGGGGCGGCTGCTGCAATTTCTTCCATACTGGCAATACTATAGCCTTTTTCTGAAAAAACGCGGGTGGCCGCATTTAATATTGACTCATATTTTCGAGATATCTTAGGACGTATCGACATTTGGTGATAGGAGTCCATTGTGACCCTTTTTTCCTGCAAATTTTTTTTAGTTTTTTGAAGGAAAGGAACGCATCTGGCAAAAGTTGGAAAGATTCTCAGATAAAAATCTCTCAAAATCATCCCCATCCCCAAACGCCGATACGTCCTAACCTCATTCATTAAACTTATTGACTAATTGTTAACTTTAAGACTAAGTTAAACTAAACAGTTTAGTTTATCAAGTAAACAAAATGCCACTTTCGCACGAAATTAAAAAACGACTCGTTCTGATTGTGCTAGGGGTAATTACCCTTGGTCTCCTCTATTGGTTTTTCTTTATCCGAGGTATGGAAAGCACCGATGACGCGTATCTTAAGGGGAATATGACCATCATTAGCCCAAAAGTAGCAGGCTATGTGACAGATGTTTTGATTGAAGATAACCAACATGTCAAAAAGGGTGATGTCATTGCTAAAATCGACCAGCGTGATTTTAAGGCTCAACTGGATGGGGCACAGGCTGAAGCCGAATCGTTAAAGGCACGTCTGACAACCTTGGAAAATCAACATCTTGCGCAAGAAGAAACGATTAAAGAGGCTCAAGCTGGTGTCAATGCCGCGAAAGCAACGCTTGTTCGGGCCGAAAAAGAATTTAAGCGTACAACATCCTTAATTAAAGATGGTGCGATTTCTGAGCAATTGAACGACCAGGCGGTTTCTGATCATAAGAATGCTGTGGCGTCGGTTCAAAGAAGCCAAGCTATATATGAGGCGGCGACCATTCAACTCAAAGTTATCACTGCACAAATGAGTGAAGCTAAGGCTCAATCTAAAAAGGCTGAAGCGGCGATTGATCTGGCTCAAATTGATTTGCAAAATACAATAATCGTGGCGCCCAAAGATGGGCTTATTGGTAATCGTGGCGTCCAGGTGGGACAATTAGCGCGCCCAGGTTTATCATTAGTTTATCTTATTCCAGATAATGAAATTTGGGTGGAAGCAAACTTCAAAGAAACCCAAATTGGCAACATGAAACCAGGACAAAAAGTAAAAATTACCATTGATAGTTTTTCGGGAGTAACATTCCAAGGAAAAGTAGATAGTTTGGCGCCGGCGAGTGGCTCTGAATTCAGTATTCTACCCCCCGAAAATGCCACAGGGAACTTCACGAAAATTGTTCGCCGTATTCCAGTTAAAATTTGTTTTCAGGAAGGGACGGATCTGTCCATTTTGAAACCAGGAATGTCAAGCATTGTTCATGTAAGAACGAGTTAACCCATGGCAAGTGCACCTACAGCAACGCACGACATTCCTGAGCCCACCACCAAACAATGGATCGGCTTTGTCGGGATGGTTTTTGGGATGTTTATGGCGGTCCTTGATATTCAAATCGTGGCCAGCTCCATCGCTGAAATCCAGGCGGGTATTTCCGCTACCTCCGATCAAATCACTTGGGTACAAACAGCCTATCTCATTGCCGAAGTAATTGTTATTCCGCTCACAGGTTGGTTGGTACAGATCTTCTCTACTCGCTATCTATTTGCTGGCTGTTGCTTTATGTTTACGGTTATGAGTGTGGCCACTGCATGTTCGTGGAGTATTGGCTCAATCATTGTTTTCCGCGCTTTACAAGGTTTTTTTGGCGGCATTCTGATCCCGACAGTCTTTAGTATTATTTACACAACCTTTCCCAAACGCCTCCAGGCGAGCTTAACAATTATTGTTGGCAGCGTTGTTACCATTGCGCCGACCACTGGCCCTATTTTGGGAGGATATTTGACGGACCAATTCTCTTGGCATTACCTCTTCTTAATCAATGTTATTCCTGGGATTGCTGTTTCTTTAGTCACGTGGTATTTTGTGGACGTGGACAAGCCTAACCTCAACCTTTTAAAAAAATAGATATACCCGGGATTTTGTTGATTGCCGTTAGCCTTGGTTGCTTGCAATATATTCTTGAAGAGGGCGTGCGCGATGGGTGGTTTGATAGCGCAGAAATTATCTTTTTCACTATTGTTTCAGCCAGCAGTGGTATTTTATTGATTTATCGCGAACTCACTATTCAAAACCCGGTCATTGATTTTTATGCCTTCAAAAATTTTAACTTTGCGGTTGGCTGTATATTTAGTTTTATTATTGGTCTTGGTCTTTATGTCATGGTTTATTTGTTGCCGCTACAGCTGGGTGTTGTGCGAGGATTAAATAGTCTCCAGATAGGAATGTACGTCACAATAACGGGTATTTTTCAGTTTTTCTCCGCCCCTATAGCTGGCTTTTTATCCAAAAAGATGGATTTGCGAATAATGCTCGGGATGGGCTTTTTCATGTTTGGAATGTCAGCATTGCTGAATTCGGCGCAAACCTCTGATTCTGCTTTTTGGGAGTTTTTCCTGCCTCAGGCTTTACGGGGTCTCTCCTTAATGTTGTGTTTCTTGCCCATCAATTCAATTGCCCTTGGGACGTTGCCTGTCAGCGCTATTAAAAATGCCAGTGGTATTTATAACCTCATGCGTAACCTTGGCGGTGCGATTGGCTTAGCTGTCTTTAATACTTTTTGGATTAACTGGACTAAAGAAAGTTATGGTATTTTGCGGCAAAATGTCACTGCCACCAGTGAGAAAGCTCTTCAAGTTTATGAAGGGTTTAGTGCCAAGCTTGGAGATATCGGTTCTGTACCAGATAATGATCTGGGAGCGGTGAAGCTCATCTATCAAATGGCTCAACGAGAAGCCACAGTTATTGCTTTTAACAACCTTTATTTGTTATTGGCGATTATTTTCTTTTTAATGATTTTGGCTATGCCTTTTTTAAAAAAGGTTAATGTTGATCAATCCCCTACTGAGGCTCATTAAATCTTTTTAAATCGCATCACATTGGCATCGGTGGTTGTTCCATCTGTATGTTGATAGTAATTTTTCCGAGAGCCAACGGTTTTAAATCCTAATTTTTTGTAAAGGTGGATGGCCGCTAAATTCGTACGGTCCACCTCCAAAAAGATGGTATGAACACTGGATGGGCATTCCTGTAAAAAATGCGTCAGAAGTTGTTTGCCCGCTGATTGACGCCGCCGCTCTGGTAAAACCGCAAAGGTTAAGATTTCTGCATCGGGGGGTATAAAGCTTCCCAGAATAAAACCAATGGGTTGGTCTTGCCATACAGCCAACCATCCGCCATAACAAGGGTTTTGGAGGAGTGTTAGAAACTCCGCTTCATTCCATAAATTTTCCACACTCTTTTTGTGAATGGCAGCCAATAGCGGCGCATCAGAGTAGTTGAGTGCGCGGAGAGATAATAGCATTCAAGTAAACCGTTTTTGCTTTTTAAACTCAGGATTGCGAATGTAAAAGGGAACTACCTTTTGATACCGGTCTCCTCTCTCGCCCGCTGCTTGATGTTGGCAAAATTGGATGAGTAAGGCGGCCACAGATTCTTGTGGTACATACAGATCTGGCAGCTCCGAAACAGCCTTATTGCTTACCAATAAGATGTCCTTGCTGAAGTTTTGAATTTCGGCAAGAGTCAGCATTTGGGCCTCATCGCAAGGGGCCAGCTGGGTCGTAAATGTCTGACAAAAGTAATCGCCACGTTTGCTGTCAACAATACTTAAGATTTTAGCTGATGGATTTTTTTTGTCAATTGCAGCAAAGGCCAGGAGCTCCAACAATGTTGGCACTACTGGATGATAGTGGCCGGCAATCAACAATCCTTGGACGGTGGCAAGACCAATCCGGATCCCTGTAAAGGAACCTGGCCCAGAAATTGTCGCGAGAAAATTTACGTCTTTGAAGCTCAAGTTTTGTGTCAACAATAATGATTGTAAGCTGGGCACCAAAATGGAGGATTGCAACTGACTGCCCCCCCTTGGTAAAACTTTGCTTGTGGTCACACCTTTATGATATAACGAGATTGAATCTTCAGTCCCCGTTGTATCAAAGGCAAGAATTGTGGGATCAAATTCCATCATGAGGTTCTCTTAAACACAAAGGCAAATAAAATGTCGTTAATAGAAATTACGGAATTAACACATAATATTGTGTTAGATATGCGATATGCAACACCTAATAATTTTACGGCGGAGGTTATTTATGCGTCACCGCGCTGTTTTCTCCACCAAGATGCGCTTTTTCGATTAGAGGTGGCAATTGAACTAGCTGCAGCGCAAGGATTGCGCTTTAAAATTTTAGATGCCTATCGTCCGCAAGCAGCCCAAGAAAAACTTTGGTCAATTTGTCCTGATTCAAACTATATTGCTCCCCCACAAAGTGGCTCGCATCATACAAGGGGTATCGCGGTAGATTTAACTCTCATCGATGAGAAGGGTAATGAGCTTGATATGGGGACTCCTTTTGATAGCTTTGAAGTTGCCTCTCACCACGGTACGATAATGATCTCCAAACAAGCAGCCCACAATCGCTATTTGTTGCTTGGTATCATGATGAGTGCGGGGTGGGATTTATACCTCAATGAGTGGTGGCACTATCAATTGTTTAAACCACGGGAATATCCGTTGATTTTGGGCCATGAAGCGTTATAAAAGCTGCTTGAGATTTCATAGGATAGTGCTTACGTTAATGGTATACCCAGAATACTTGAAGCGATGGGATTATGGGTATAATTTATAAATTTTAAGTAAAAACTAAAAAATGTCGACAAAAATAAAACTTGAGGGTGTTGCTGACGGGGCACTGGTGGCGGTAGCTATGTCGGGAGGAGTTGATTCTTCCGTCACAGCTGGGCTGATGGTAGAAGCTGGTTATAAGGTGATCGGTATCACGCTGCAACTTTATGATCATGGGGCGATGGTCAATAAAAAGGGTGCCTGTTGCGCAGGGCAGGATATTTATGATGCGAGAACGGTTGCCGATAAGTTAGGCATTCCTCATTATGTTTTGGATTATGAAAATATCTTCAAGCAAAACGTTATTGATGATTTCGTGGACAGCTATCTGCAAGGTGAAACACCAATCCCTTGTGTGCGCTGCAATCAACGTGTCAAATTCCGCGACCTTTTGACCACTTCAAAGGAACTAGGTGCAGAGGCTCTCGTGACCGGCCATTATGTGCGTCGTCTCGTCCACAATGGTCAGGCTGAAATGCACCGCGCCCATGATCATACGCGCGACCAAAGCTATTTCTTATTCACCACCACACAAGAGCAGCTCGACTATCTCCACTTTCCCTTAGGCGGCATGCCAAAAACGGAAACCAGAGAACATGCGCGTCGGTTTGGTCTGGTTGTTGCCGATAAACCGGATAGCCAAGATATTTGTTTTGTGCCAACTGGAGGATATGCCGCGGTTGTAGAGAAATTCCGCCCAGGTGCTCTTGATCCAGGTGAGATTGTTGATGGGCAAGGGCGTGTCTTAGGTCAGCACCAAGGGATCATTAACTATACCATTGGGCAACGTAAGGGGCTTGGTATCTCGGCTGCTGATCCGCTTTATGTAGTTAAGATTGACCCTGTAAATCGTCAGGTGGTTGTTGGACCCAAAGAAGCGTTGGCGAAAACAAGATTGTTGATCAATGAGATGAACTGGCTGACAGATAAATCTGAGTTTATCACCGGAAAAGAAGCAAATGCTAAGATTCGCTCCACTCAACCAGGGCTTCAGGCAAAGGTTACTGTTCGGGGTAACCATCAAGCTGTTATTGAGTTTGTGACGCCGGAATATGGCGTTTCAGCAGGTCAAGCGTGCGTTCTTTATGACGGTGATCGCGTCCTTGGTGGTGGTTGGATTTCCAGAGAAGAGGTATAGATATAGACCATGAAAGTTGCTGTTGTCATTGTTGCTGGTGGCTCGGGCAATCGTTTAGGCGGTGAATTGCCCAAGCAATATTATTATTTAAATGGCCAGGCTATTTTGTGTCAAACGCTCGAGGTTTTCTTAAACCATTCTAAAATCACGGATGTGGTAGTAGTGATTGGTAAGAATGACGGGGCGCATTATGAGGCATGCATCCATCTCCACGCTAAACTTCTCGCTCCTGTTAAGGGAGGCGACACACGCCAAGCTTCTGTTTTTTCTGGGCTCAAAGCGTTGAAGGATAAAAAGCCTGACCTCGTTCTGGTTCATGATGCAGCGCGCCCCTTTGTATCTGGAGAACTCATTGACCGCGTTATTCATCAATTAAACGAAAATGCTGGATGTATCCCCGCGCTACCCGTCAGTGATACGGTGAAAAAAACAGATACAACGAAGCGGATTACGGCGACTATTTCCCGCGATCATCTTTGGTTAGCCCAAACGCCACAAGGTTTCCACTACCCCATGTTATTAAACGCACATGAGCAGTTTAAAGAGCAATTTCATTTTACTGATGATGCCTCTTTATTTGAAGCGTTAGGTCTTAAAGTTGTTGTTTGCCAAGGGGACGCTAAAAACATTAAAATCACCTACCCAGAGGATCTTACCATGATGACAAAATTTTCACCTGATGTACGTGTTGGGAGTGGCTTTGATGTGCATCAGTTAATCCCGGGGGGAGGAATGATGATTTTAGGGGTGTTTATTCCAGGAACTCTTGCTCTTAAAGGGCATTCTGATGCGGACGTGGCGTTGCATAGCTTAACCGATGCCATTTTTGGCGCCATTGGAGATGGGGATATTGGCACTCATTTCCCGCCGACCGATCCTCAATGGCGCGGAGCTGATTCAACCAGATTTTTACTTTATGCTTTGGAACGGATGAAGCAAAGAGGTGGGCGTCTTAATCACGTCGATATAACACTAATTGGTGAAAAACCAAAGTTCTCACCCTATAGGGAACAGTTTCTTGCCTCACTAGAAACATTACTCAAGATTTCTCCAGAGCGTATCGGTATCAAAGCGACCACCACAGAAAAGCTAGGGTTTCTGGGGCGCGGCGAAGGGTTGGCCGTGCAGGCAACCGCAACCGTTATTTTTGAGTAATCTGCCTCTCTTTTATGCATCATTTCTTCAAATAGACTTGAGCGAAGAGAGAGTAAGACAGACTTAGATGCGAAGTCAGAAACCGGCTTTTTCAGGTGCTTTAAGTCTCTTTACCCACGCTTAGCAAATTTAGGAAAAACAATAATTTGTCCCATGGGGGAAAGTGGTTTTGTTTCTTGAGGGATAAGATCTTTGAGCGAAAATGATTCCCCTTTTTTATGGCTTTGAAGATAACCTCTCAAACAATAATCATCTGTTTGTTCTTGCCACAACTGTTGTTGAATCTTGGTTTTGATATTTTCCGCCTGATCGACAAACAAGTCATAAGCATCCAGAGTTGTTGGCAGGGTGAGGGTAACTTTTCTACTTCCCATTATACTTTGAGAAGAGAGGGATTTAAAGAAGCCCTCAAGAGGAGTAAGGTGGTTAGCCTCGTCGTTGTTTAAGATAAAAAGAGCCGTGTTCAGGTCTTGTTGTTCGGCCAAAAAGAACAGTAAATCCAAAGCTTGCAGGACAATCTCCAAACCTGCCACATCATAAAGCGCGCTGCTCAAGTTTTCCAATTGCTTGTTATCCTTAAGGGCAAAGCTTTTTATCAAAAGGCGATCCCCTTTTTCTTGCCATTCCATGGATAAAGTAAAATCGGTTTCTTTTTGTTGCAAAACCAGGCTCATTCCTTCCGAAGAAAAAGAGGTGCCAAGGGTGTAAGAAAACACCAATCCACTGTCTTGAATTGAAGCAAGATAGGCCTTTAGTTCTTGGCTAAGATGGTTTTGCAAGGATGGGGTCATTATCTTTCTCCTAAATGGGGATTTTCAAAATCTACTGTCTTTGAACAGAGCGTATACTAATAGTTAGCATTAAAAGTACTTGTTGCTGTTTATGTAATAATATATTGCTATAATTGCAATATATTATTTCGTCCATTGTTATTTTTTATTTTTTTCACGTATCCTAATAGTGATTAAAGGGGTATAAAGGAGTTTTAAACCTTGTATCCTATAGATGTGTTACGTTTTTTGAGTGAGCATGTTTCATTTATTAAGAGACATTGGTTTCTTGAACAAATTCTAAAAATAAGATAGTAAGGCACGTATGAGGCATTTAGAAGGAGGGCTTAACTTTAATGTATATCAATCCGTATTTATTTTTTTAGTAAAAGATGGGCAATTTATTGTTTGGGATTACTTGCATCATAAGCAATTTTCCTTAGAACCAGAGCATGCAGATAGATTACGATTATGGTCGTCAGGAAACGTTGGTCAACCATCTCCTTTAGATAATGAATTAGAGGACGCTCATCTTATTGCCAAAGAACCCTTTGAGGAGGTTGGTGAGTGGGGATGGGATGAGCTTTCTAAAATATATCATATAGGAACAAAGAATATTTCAGATAACCTCATGACCTTAAGCAAGGAAGACTGGATTGAGAATTATCTCACTTATTGCCAATCTATTTCTTCTCAACCCCCCACTTTTCACATAAAAAAAGAAGGCAACACCGTTTCTTTGCCTCAGCCTAATCTTTCTTTGCTTGATAAGAATAAATTTCTTGAAGTGATGCGGGAGCGTAAGACCTGTCGATCTTTTAAAGGAGAAGCAATTTCATTCGATCAGCTAAGCACTCTTCTTTATGTCAGTTTAGGGCCTATTCATGAAAAGTGGTCAGATTTAGAAGATAATGGACTCCAAATTTTGGGACGTCGCAAATCCTTTCCTTCGGCAGGCGGCCTACATCCCGAAGAGGCGTATATAATAGCTTTAAGAGTTGATGGATTAATCCCTGGCATTTATCACTATGATTCGGTTGAGCATCATCTAACGTTGGTAGAAGCTGACGTTAAAGAAGAGGATCTTGTCAAGCTTCTCTATGGGCAATATTTTGCGGAAGGATTATCTTTTGGGATATTTTTAACAGCGCGTTTTGAAAAAGGATGGTGGAAATATCCCCATTCTCGCGGCTACCGTGTGGTCTTATTAGATATAGGTCATGCGTCTCAGTCAATTCTTTTAACAGCAACAGCTCTTGGCCTTGAAACATGGCTAACAGGGGCTTTTGGAGATACCCAAACAGAAAAGTTTTTAAACCTTACCTCGTCGACGGAACAACCTATTTTATTTATAGGAGGGGGTTACGGAGATAAGGGAACGGTCGACCCGTATATATTAGGGGAGCTGAGAAAAAATAACTAATTTTCTCGTTTGAGAGGCCGTGCAAGGCCGCTTAATAGTGTAAGCATAAACTTAAAATAATAATTTAATAACAAGAGAAAAAAATGCAAGAAATTTTTATTGAAAACAAACCCGTCCATCCCACTGAATGCCCTGTATTCATAAATAAATAGGGTCAACTCAATACAAGAAAAGCAGCCAAGCATGCCTTTTTTTGCAAAAACGTAATTTTGAACCTTTATTAGAAAGTGTGGCAATCTCCTCCAAAATAAAGTGGGAGATTGCCCTGGAGTATGCGCTTCTCGCACTGACCAGTAGTACGTAGCCACTCAGGAAAAGTGTGTTTTATTTATTTCTTCCTTATATTGAACGGAGATTAATGAGGTGCTTTAGATGGGAGGAGACTCTCGGCCCTTATCTCCTCATTCCGTCTCACTTTTGGCTGACAATGTCTCATAAACATCTTTATGTAAATTAAAGGGCAAGAGAATCTGGGAGAAATCTTGCAAATAAAAGAAATCACAGATAGATTACCTTTAAATCATATTAAAAAACGGACTACTTATGAATTGGGATAAGTTACTCGCTTTTTATCATACAGCTACCCTAGGCTCGGTCAAAAAAGCTGCTGAAAAGTTAGGAACCAGCACTTCCTCTGTTAGTCGGTTGATTGACAGTCTTGAGAAGGAGATAGGTCATGAATTATTCTCTGTCGTTCTCCAACGGATGGCCATCACAAAAAAAGGCGAACGTTTTCTGATTTCTGTCAAACGGCTCCTTTCACAATATGACCTATCTCTCAAAGAACTAAGCGAAATGTCTCAAAAAATGGAAGGCCATTATAATATATCGGCAACAATTTCCATTATCGCTTCGTGGATTTTTGATGATCTCGCTGATTTCATGAAAGCCTATCCTCAGCTTTCCCTTTCATTTACAGCGGTTGATAATCCACCTGATCTTACATTAGGTGAGGCAGATATAGATATTCGCAGCTTCAGAAGAAAAGAAGAAGGAGTGGAATATAAATATTTAACAACCCATGATATGGGGTTATATGCCACGAGAGACTATATCCAAAAAGAAGGACTTCCAGAAAGGATAAGCGATTTTGAAAAACATCATATTTTTGCTTTTCAACATAATTTGTTGATTCCCCATAATGCGCCTCTAAACTGGCACCTCCCTCATATTACTGCTTGGAAAAAAATGACACCTATAAACTCTTATATGGGGATTCTTAGAGCCATAGAAAATGGCCTGGGAATTGGGCCGGTATCGCATGCGGCAGCCAAAATGAGTAGAGTTCCTCTTGTGCCCATTTTGCCAGATATTTTAACTTACCCGATGGATTTATATTATATGTATCCAAAAACTTTATCAAGCAGTAGAGTGGTTGCAGAGATCTATGAACATTTACGCTCTCGCCCACAAGGTCCTCTAAATGGAAGAATTAGAATGTAGTTTTTTTGAGGGAAGGGACTCTCTCCCAAAAAAACTAGAGAAGCTCATTCTTGTTTTAGCCAATCTCCTCAATTTCCGGTTACTTTGTTCTTGCTAATTAAATTATTGCAATTCTTGAGGCTTTGTGAATACTAACCCTAAGAGTTATTATATAGAACAATAAGATACGATTATGGCTAAAAAACTTTATATCAAAACCTATGGCTGTCAGATGAACGTTTACGATTCTGAACGAATGGCCGATATCTTAAGTCCGCTTGGATATGAACTGACTTCTTCACCGGAAGAGGCTGATTTAGCTATTTTAAATACGTGTCATATCCGCGAAAAAGCGGAACAAAAGATGTATTCTGATCTGGGACGTCTGAAGGACCATCGCAAAAACCAAGATGGTAAAAAAGAGCCGATGATCATTGCAGTTGGTGGATGTGTAGCGCAGGCGGAAGGGGCTGAGATTATGCGTCAAGCTCCGTTTGTTGATATGGTTTTTGGTCCTCAAACCTATCACCGTTTACCAGAAATGATTGCCAGAGCCACAAGAGCTGCGGATAAAAAGACAGGCAAAGGTCGCGGGGTCGTTGAAACCGACTTCCCCATGGAAAGCAAATTTGACGCCTTGCCGCAAACAGAAATCAGTCGCGCCGCTGCCTTCCTCACGGTTCAAGAAGGGTGTGATAAGTTCTGCAGTTACTGCGTTGTGCCTTATACGCGTGGTGCTGAGTTTTCTAGGCCCGTTCGAGAAATTTTAGAAGAAGCACGGCATTTGGTGCAGCTCGGGACTAAAGAAATTACGTTGCTTGGTCAGAATGTGAACGCTTATCATGGGGAGGCGCTTAACGGCTCGGGTGAATGGGGATTAGGTCGTCTAGCCCGTGAACTTGGGGAGATTCAAGGTTTAGAGCGTATTCGCTACATCACTTCTCACCCCTCGGATATGACAGAAGAGTTGATTGAGGCGCATCGGGATGTACCACAATTAATGCCGTATCTGCATTTGCCAATTCAGGCGGGGAGCAACCGTGTATTAGAGGCCATGAATCGCAAGCACACCCGAGAAAGCTATCTTGCCATTATGGAGCGGTTGCGAGAGGCGCGTCCTGATATTGCTCTTGCCTCTGACTTTATTGTGGGCTTTCCTGGGGAAACCGATGCTGAGTTTAGAGAAACCTTGGATATCGTGGAGAAGGTTCGTTATGCGCAGGCTTATTCTTTTAAATATAGCATTCGCCCAGGGACACCAGCAGGCGTGATGGAAAATCAAGTGCCAGAAGCGGTTAAAGCTGAACGCTTGCAAGAGTTACAAGCTCTTCTCAATCAACATCAACATGAGTTTAATACGCAGACGATCAACAAGACAGTTCGCGTTCTTTTAGAGCGCAAAGGTCGCCTTGAAGGGCAGCTCATGGGCCGTTCTCCTTACATGCAATCGGTTGCCGTTTTTGCGCCTGAAAGATTACTCGGACAAATAGTTGACGTGGAGATAAAAGAAGCTCATCCTAATAGTATAGCAGGAACAATTCTCACAACAGAAATTGCCTCTGCTGCTTAGGTTAGGCTCTATGCACAAAAATTGAAAGGGGTCCATTTTGGCTATACTTAGCTTCATTTTCGGCTAAAGATATCACAAAATAATCTTTTTAAATTTTGATCACAGAACCTAGGGTTGATCCACAAAACGTGTAGAGGAAAACTTGACTAAAGACAAAGACGCTACCACACATCTTGAGTTTGATGACAATATTGTTTTAATGGTCATTGCCGGCCCCCATGATCGGCATCTCTCCAGAATTGAACAACGTTTAGGTATCTCTATCATCTTACGGGGTAATACCATTCAGCTTAAAGGACCAGAACCAGAAGTCTCCTATGCGAGAGGGGCGCTGCTTTACTTGCAATCGCAGATACAAAAAGGGTTCACGGTTGATAGCGAGGAGGTGGAGTCCGCGATCCGTATGGCCAGCGCAACAGTGGCCATTAGTGAGGCAGATTACGGGACAACCGATGAGATTTCCATTGCCACTAAACGCCGAATGGTTTTCCCCCGGACAGCCCATCAGGCTGACTATATTCAATGCTTAAAAACTAACGATCTTGTTTTTGGAATTGGCCCTGCTGGCACGGGCAAAACCTATCTTGCCGCTGCTGTGGGGGTATGGATGTTAATGTCAGGAAAAGTTGAGCGAATTATTCTCTCAAGACCCGCCGTGGAAGCAGGGGAGAGACTAGGATTTTTGCCCGGCGACATGCGCGAAAAGGTCGACCCTTATTTACGCCCGCTCTACGATGCACTGTACGACATGCTTCCACCTGAGCAAGTGCAGCGACGCTTAACTAACGGTGAAATAGAAGTGGCACCGCTTGCTTTTATGCGAGGGCGAACATTAAGTAATTCTTTTGTTATTTTGGATGAAGCGCAAAACACAACACCGATGCAGATGAAGATGTTTTTAACACGCCTTGGCAATAACTCCCGCATGGTGATTACAGGGGATATTACCCAGATTGACTTGCCTTTTGGTGTTAAATCCGGTTTGAAGGAAGCCATGCGTATCTTGAAGCCAGTGGAAGAAATTAAATTTGTTGAGTTTGATCAAAAAGACGTGGTCAGACATTACCTCGTCTCACTTATTGTTGGCGCTTATGAAAAAGACACTCAAGAAAAAAAAGAAACCGGAGAAAATGGGTATGCCGCAAACATGTGATATTACCCACGGTCACGAAATCAATCTAATTATTGATGGAGATGTATGGCAAAAGCAATCTCTCGATTATTCTCAATTAGTGATGTCAATCATTGAGATAGTATTAAAAAAGGAACTGATTAGTGAATATGTAGAGGTCAATGTCAGGCTGACCGATGATGCCACAGTCCAAAGGCTCAATAAGGATTTTCGTGGGCAGGACAAACCCACGAATGTCCTTTCTTTTTCTGCTGATATTGAAGACGAGTTTAATATTTTTTTTGCTGATGAATTATGTCAACTGGGTGATATTGCCCTTGCGTATGAAACGATTGAACGGGAAGCTGAAACACAGAAAAAGCTATTTAGGGACCACTTTATACATCTGCTGATCCATGGAATGCTTCATCTCTTAGGGTTTGATCATATCACCGATGAAGAGGCTGAAGAAATGGAAGCTCTGGAAATCGAAATTCTTGACGTATTAGGAATTGCAAACCCTTATCAATAAAATACTCTTGAGTGAGAGTGAAAAATCAGTATAAAATGACTAAAAAGCAAACGGGGGTGGACATTCTCCCCGGGCGTATTATAATTATAACTAAATTTAATAATTAACATGAGTCAACTGAGTACTATGCAAGATCCTGATTCTGACCCTTCACCGCTAAGTCGATTATCCCACTGGATCAAAAAAAAGTGGCGTTACATTTTTCGTGCTGATACCGAAAGCTCCCTGCGAGAAACAATTGAAGAGCTTATTGAAGAAAGCGACAATTGTGAATCCTCCATTGAATTAGATGAACGGACATTGCTTGGTAATGTTTTAAGTTTACGAGATCTCACAGCTCAAGATGCGATGATTCCTCGGGTGGATATTATTGCGATTCCTTTTGATGCAACGGAAGAAGAATTGTTAGGAACGTTTATTCGTTCCAGGCTTCAGCGATTGCCTGTGTATCGCAACACTTTGGATGAAGTGGTGGGGAGTGTGCAAATCCAAGATGTTCTTGCATGGAAGTCCTCGGGTAAACCTTTGCAGCTTCGGTCTATCCTGAAAGATGTGTTGTTTATCTCACCGGCTATGCGGACGTTGGATTTGATTTTTAAAATGCGTGAATCCGGCACTAAAATGGCACTCGTTGTTGATGAATTTGGTGGAATTGATGGGCTGGTAACTTTCTCCGATTTGATGGAAGAAATTATTGGAGACATCCAAGATGCCCAAGATCAACCCACGCAACAACGTTTATTTAGCCGTCCCGACGGTCAAATTGTTGCGGATGGTCGTGTGATGTTAGAGGAAATTGAAGAAACTTTCGATCTCTATCTGACAATTGAAGACTTAGAAGATGAGGTTGAAACCATCGGTGGGCTGGTAACTTCCCTTGTTGGCCATGTTCCTTCTAGGGGAGAGCTTATTTCACATCCTAGCCAAAATATTACTTTTGAGATTTTGGAAGCAGACCCACGCCGAGTCAAACGTTTATTAATTCATAAAAATGTTGAGGTCCTCGCAGGCGCAATGGCCTAGACTCTCGAAGAGGCAGAAAAAGGCAAGAATTTCTAATGCTCAAAGTGTTAAAACGAGGACCATTTAGGTGACTTAGGGGCTCTCCTTCCTTCAGGCACGCAGCAAGGAGATTGCCACGAAGGAATGCTCCTTGTTTTAATGAACCCAGCCACCTTATATAGTGAATCCAATTGATATTGGGAATTTCTATCCCCCCATCATCCTCTATTTGATTAGATTGGCTTGTCGTCAGATGAGTCCTATCGCAATCCCGGAGCCTGAGTTTAGGTTGTTTTACTGAAAATTTAATATCACCTTTGATTGATTTGGTTATGCATACCCAATTTTGCTGATGGAGCAGTTAATAAATTTTAACCAAATCCAGCGCATACTAGATTGGTGACTGTACGAAAAGTAAAGGTGGATATATGTCAATATTTAGTGAGAGAGAACGGGCTTTCGAAAATTATTTCATGCATCAAGAAGAGATTTATTTTCAGGTAATTGCTTTGCGTAATAAACTTTTTGCAAAGTGGATCGTTGAGCATATGGACCTGGACGAACACTTAAGAAGTCTTTATATTGAAGAAATCGGTCAATTAATTACGGAGGAAATCAATGATACGAACCTCTTACGGAGAGCAATGACTGACCTTAATCTCAAAGGGATTACGATAACTCTTGATGATGTGGATAAAAAGCTCAACGAATGTCATGAACTCGCTCGGCAAGAATTTTTGCGGGAACATTTATAGAAAGATTCCTAAACATGGCTGGTACACAGATCCCAAGCGCTGGAACCCTAAGAGCAGATACAAAAATCCTTGAACGTCTTTGGCCATTTTTGTGGCCAAAACAGGATCGAGAGGTAAAAGTTCGCTTTTCCATTGCTTGCCTGATGTTGATCTTAGCTAAATTAGCGACTCTTCTGATTCCAATTTTCTTTAAAGAAGCGGTTGACGCGCTCTCGCCCCCTTATGGCAGCTTGGTGATTGTTCCTGTTTTCATGATTGTTGCTTACGGTGTGGCGCGTCTTCTTTCTTCGGCCTTTGCGGAAATTCGGGATGGTGTTTTTGCAACCGTTGCCCAAAAAGCTGTGCGTTATGTAGGACTGAATATCTTTAAGCACGTGCATAAATTAGGGTTACGCTATCACCTTGACCGGCAAACAGGTGGCCTCAGTCGGGCTATTGAGCGCGGGACGAAGGGGATTGAAAGTCTCTTGTCGTTTTTGACCTTTAACATTGTCCCGACTGCTGTTGAAATCTTTATGGTTTCGGGAGTGTTATGGTATTTATATGACGTTTACATCGCTCTTATTACATTAACAACAATGATTATCTATATTGCATTTACCTTATTGGTTACTGAATGGCGTATCCAATTTGTTCGCATAATGAATACGACCGATAATGAAGCCACCACGAAAGCGGTTGATAGTCTATTAAACTATGAAACTGTCAAATATTTTAATAACGAAAATCATGAAGCGACTCGTTTTGACCACGCTTTGGAGCGGTATCAAGTTGCGGCCGTTAAAAATCGTCTTTCCCTTTCTTTATTGAATATTGGACAAACAGTAATTATCTCTATTGGTTTAGTTTTTGTGATGATTTATGCTGGTTCTGGGGTGCAGAATCAAGTTTTTACTGTCGGTGATTTGGTGGCGATTAATGCCTATGCGATTCAGCTATACACCCCGCTTTCTATGTTGGGATTTGCCTATCGTGAAGTTAAAATTGCTTTAGTCAATATCACTCAAATGTTTGAACTGATGGATGTGCCATGCGAAATTAATGACAAGGAGAATGCCCCCGATCTTACATTTAAGAATGGGAAAATTGTTTTTGAAAATGTCGATTTTTTTTATAACCCTAACAGGCAGATTTTAAGGCAGATAAGCTTTACAGTTCCAGCAGGAAAGACCGTGGCCATTGTGGGGTCCAGCGGGGCCGGGAAATCAACAATTAGCCGGCTTTTATTTAGGTTTTATGATCCAACTCAAGGGCGAATTCTCATAGACGATCAAGATATCCGTGATGTCAACCAGACAAGCCTGAGACGCTTAATCGGGGTGGTGCCTCAGGATACAGTTCTATTTAATGATACTATCGACTATAATATTGATTATGGTCGTCCTGGTTCGACACACGAAGAGATTATTGAAGCAGCCGAAGCAGCTCAAATTCACAATTTTATTGAGGCCTTGCCTGAAGGATATGCAACCCACGTTGGTGAACGTGGCCTTAAATTGTCAGGTGGCGAAAAACAACGGGTGGCGATTGCCCGCACATTATTAAAGCAACCCAAAATATTCTTGTTTGATGAAGCAACTTCTGCCTTAGATACACGCACAGAAAAGCAGATCCAGGCGAGCTTAAAAGATATTTCCAAGAACTATACGACCCTTATCATTGCCCATCGACTCTCCACCATTGTGGATGCGGATCAAATTTTAGTAATGGACCAGGGGGAAATTATTGAGCGTGGCACTCACCAAGAGTTATTGGCTCTCAATGGCACTTACATGGCTATGTGGCTTAGGCAACAACATAACAGTGACCCTCTTTCGGAATTGTCGAGTTTGGCTCCTTGATGAGCTCAATTCTAACTCGCAAGCTTCATTTTATTTATGTAAACTCCAATTATTCGCCAGAATTTAACTTGTCAGAAAACAAAACTCTCGATGCCATACGAGGTTAAGGATAATTAAGGGGGCGGGAATCCTTACTATATTCGTCCATCAAGCGCACGTCGGCAAGGGGTACCTTGTGGTTGTCTTGAACAATAGTTGCTTTCAACAAAATCACCAGTTCGACAACTTCAGTGACTTCAGATTGAGCGGTAAAGAGTTTTCCAAAGAGAGGAATGTCGCCGGCAATAGGTAACTTGGTATTCTCCACATTATTGCGTGATTCCATCAGGCCGCCAAGCACCGCAATCTCGCCTGACGGAATCCGTAAAACTGAATCAATTTCACGTACTTCCACTACGGGGATAAGGGATTTTGTGTGATGGAGAGAATGATCCCCTGAATTGGCAAGAGCAATATCAACTGCTGGATCTGAGACCGAGCGTGTGAGTCGTGAGATGGTGGGACGAAGGGACAGCACAATATCCCCCGTTTCATGATCAATTGATGGCTGGACGGCCATTACTAGGCCAATAGGGACGGTTTGAATGTCACTTGAGACATTAATGCTTTCTCGTTCAATGTTAAGATTATATTCTTTGTCATATTTGAGGCGGAAATAGACCTGATTTTGGGCGACCTTCAAGATAGCCTGTTGGTTATTGAGTACTGTTAAGCGCGGACTGGATAACGTTTCACAAGAGCCAAATTGTTGGATCGCATTGATAATCGCGGTGAAATCATGATTCCGAACGCCAAAGGAAAGGACTTCTTTATGCATCATGCCGGGGTCCATATGCGTTCCATGTTGCCCAATAGCCCCCAAAGGCGTATCCATGCGAAAGACCCCACCGGCAAGTTTATGCCAATTAATGCCTGCTTTAAATTCATCTTTTAGATTAACTTCAATAACCTTGGCTTCGATCAAAACTTGCGTTGAAATAGCGCGCTTTAAGTTTTCTAAATACTGTTCAATCAGTTTGTGTTGCCTGGAGTTAGCCCGCACCGAAATGACACCCCCTTGTCGATGAATGGTAAAGGAGCTACCGTCTTCATCGTTTAAGATTGTTTCTAGATTGCCGGTAACTTCCTCCCAGAAATCATTATTACTTTTAGCGCTCACCGTGCTATTAGAGCCATTATCTAGACCACTCCTGATCTCTTTAGCATTGGAAAATACGTCTGTGGCGATGGAAACCTGCGCATTGCTGGAGCGTGTCATATTCAAAAACTGGACATTGTAGTTGACGGGGTAGGGGGTATCCTGTTCAATGCGAATGCTGCCTTCAATAATTCGATAACGCAACCCTGCAAGCTCACAAATATCACGAATAATATCAATCAAAGGACGTTGGCGGGCGGAAAATACCAAGGCGTGTTTGATGGTGGGATCAAGTTGTAAATCCACCTTTGTTTGTTCTGAAAGGGTTAATAAGGCTTCTTTTAAAGGAAGAGTATCACTGATGGAGATGGAGATCTTTTGCTTCATCTTATGAGGGATGGGTGGTTGTTTTTTAGGTGTTTTTTTATAGGCCGGTGCAGGTCTCGGGGAGTCTGCCGGAATTGACTGAAGCTCTTCGATTTTGTGCTTGATGACCTCTCCTGTTGAGGGGTCTTGAGCCATACTAGTCAAGGTGAGAGCATAGAAAAATAAGATAAGCTTAGAAAGCAAGGCTAGGGTAAACTTTAATTAATTTTTTTAGTACTTGTAAGTGAAAAAAGTTGCTTTGTCAGCAACTTTTTATTTTTCTTACTTAACTGCCTATAATGGATTTTTTCTTGCCACGACCTGGTTTTAAGATTTTCAGACCTGCCTGTTGCCATTGAGGGATGCGTGAATCATTTTTAGTGAACGCTTGTACTGCCTCAAGAAGCGCGCCTGCAAGAATATCATCCGGGAGATTACTTGCTCCACAACGGGCTAGAATGGTTGTAATTTGATCTTTACGACGATCTTCCAACTTTCTTTTACGAGATTGGAGAAAGTGAATTTGCGCGTTGATGTCCTGAATTCGGGTAGACGATGCCATTCCAGCAAACCTTTCTTTGTTATTAATTGTAAAAATAACTAATTTTAGATTATTAAAAATATATTTATTTGCAAAATTGTCAAGAAGTTATCCATAAAGTATTGTGAAAATAGCGTGCTTTAGTGATCAAAATCCGCTATTGTTCTGGTCAGAAGGCATTGCTTAGTTGGTGTAACTAATAAAGATGATAAAATTTATAGGAATTTTGTGGGCTGGATTATCACAGGCTGCCATAGCGACGCCTGCGGTTGATGAGGCTGTCCATTTGCTTCAGTACGGTAATCTTACAGAGGCAGAAAAACTGTTAAGCACTGAAGCCGAAAAGAAATCTTCAGAAGCTGCTTTTTATCTTTCCCAAATTAAGCTTTTTAGCGCTAAACCTGAGAATGTCAAAGAGGGGTGGAAGCTGTTGCAACAAGCAGTCAGTGCTGGGCTGCCTGTGGCTTTAGATGCGATGGCAGGCTATTATTTGCATGGCGAATTTGTTGCTAAAGACCATCACAAAGCCTTGATATATTATCAATTGGCGGCGAATCGCGGTTATGGTCCTTCCCAGTTTAACTATGGGATTATGCTGAAAAATGGTGAGAAGACCCCACAAGATTTAGAGGATGCCTTTGTTTATTTAGCTTTAGCTGCTCTTAATCTGGATGATTTAGGTGATGTTACTGAAGACGCTGCACTATACAGGGATGAAGTGGCGCAGAAATTAACACCTGAGATTTATCAAAATGCTCTCATTAAAGTCAATAAACTTGTCAGAAAATAAGAAACTATTGCCTTTTGCGCTAAAAATTGGCTAAAAGTAAACAAATAAAAACTCCTGGATGATAAATAAGGGGCATACCCATGAAACAATTAAATACTTTAAGAATCTCAGGTCGTGATGTTCTGCCACTGGTTGAAGGTGGTAAGGGTATTTCTGTCTCTAACGGTGAAAGTTCAGGAGCATGGGCTGCTGCGGGAGGGATTGGAACGTTTTCCGCAGTGAATGCGGACGCCCATGACGAGAATGGTAATCTAATTCCTGTCGTCTATCATGGTAAAACGCGCCGTGAACGTCATGAAGAACTTATCCAATATGCTATTAAAGGGGGGATCACCCAAGCTCGGATCGCGCATGAGCGATCGAAGGGCAATGGTCGTATCCATATGAACGTATTGTGGGAAATGGGCGCAGTTGAGCCAATCTTGCACGGCGTTTTGTCGGAAACCAAGGGGCTCGTTCATGGAGTGACCTGTGGTGCAGGGATGCCTTATAAATTGGCAGAGATCTGTGTTCATTATGATGTTTTCTATTATCCGATTGTTTCTTCTGCCAGGGCCTTTAGCATTTTATGGAAGCGCGCCTATAACAAGTTTCCCAATCACTTAGGCGGCGTGGTTTATGAAGACCCATGGCTGGCGGGGGGACATAATGGCTTGTCCAATACCGAAGATCCTCTCGTGCCGCAAAAACCTTACCCTCGTGTCCTGGCGTTGCGCCAAGCCATGCGTGAAGTGGGGTTAGGTGATGTGCCGATTATCATGGCTGGGGGCGTTTGGTGGCTCAGTGAATGGCAAGATTGGCTTGATAATCCTGAGCTTGGACCTATCGCTTTCCAATATGGAACACGTCCTTTGTTAACCCAAGAAAGCCCAATCTCAACCGAATGGAAGAAGCGGTTAGTCAACCTGAAAGCAGGGGATGTCTATTTGAATCGGTTTAGCCCGACTGGATTTTATTCTTCAGCAGTGCGTAATGACTTTCTGGAAGATTTGCGCTTGCGTTCTGAGCGGCAGGTGGCGTACTCACCCCACGCTTTTGGTGAGCACACTGAGGCGTTTCCAGTGGGCGCGCGGGGGCGGTTAGTTTATTTGACGTCTTGTGACAAGGAAAACGCGGAAAAATGGGTAGCTGCTGGTTTCATGGAGGCAATGCGAACTCCAGAATCCACACTGATTTTTGTGACCAAAGAATCTGAAAATGAAATTTTGACAGATCAAATTAACTGTATGGGGTGTTTATCGGCTTGTGCATTCAGTAACTGGGCCCAGAATGAAGCAGGTAGCACTGGTAAGAAGGCGGATCCACGTTCTTTCTGTATTCAAAAAACACTGCAAACCATTAGCCATAGTGATGATATTAACCACCAATTGATGTTTGCTGGACACCAAGCTTATCGCTTTGCCAAAGACCCTTTCTATGCCAATGGGTTTGTGCCCACTGTTAAACAGCTATTAGAGCAAATTCAAACGGGGTATTAGGGCTTTTCAAACGCTAAGATACCTCATTCCAGATATTGTTCTCCCTCGGCCTTCGAAGAAAGAGGGGGTGGTGTACCCCCTCTCCAAGCGCCAGGGTATCATTGTGATGGTTAAGATGGGCTGCGTGATGGCACTCTTCTCGAGAATTAGGTAAGGGAGATCTTGCCACAAGTGCGGACGCTCGCCCGCAAGGATGAATCTAAGATGTGAATGGTGAGTAGTTCTAAGGCATTAGAGAGGGATGCATTCGAGAAGGAAAAGTCACTTAAGTCTTGATTTTGACGGGAATATCCCTATGTGAAATGGGTATAAGGAATTCTTCATGACAATTAAACAACTCACATCTGCAATTATTGAGGCTGCCTGCGATTTATGGCGTCGGGGTGATATTGTGGCAATTCCCACAGAAACAGTGTACGGCCTTGCCGCCGATGCCGAACAAGACGCGGCTGTTGCTAAGATTTTTACAGTAAAAGGGCGGCCCCAATTTAATCCCTTAATTCTGCATGTGAGCTCTTTGGAGCAATTAGCAGATTACGTCGAAGTTACTCCTTTATTGACCAAGGCGGCAGCAGCTTTTTGGCCAGGCCCTTTAACGCTTGTTTTGAAGCGTAAATCGGGTGCAAAGCTATCTTATCTGGTGACTGCTGGTTTAGATAGTGTGGCTGTGCGTCTACCTGCCCATCCTATTGCGCAAGAATTGATCCAGGCTTATGGTAAACCACTTGCTGCACCCAGTGCTAATAAATCCAATAGTATTAGTCCAACGTCAGCAGAGGATGTGGCGGCCTCTCTTGGAAATGACGTTCCATTAATTATTGACGGGGGTCAAACCAGGATAGGATTGGAGTCAACAATTGTTGATTTAACTTCGGAAACTTCGACAATTTTGCGTCCGGGTGGTGTAACTTTTGAAGATTTAAATAAGGTGTTTGGCCAGATGCGGTATGCGGAAGTAGGCGCGGCGATCACCGCACCGGGAATGCTAAAGCGACATTATGCGCCATCTATCCCGATGCGTCTCAATGTCTTGGAAAAACAAGCAAATGAGGTTATGCTCGGCTTTGGCAACGTCGAGGGCGATTTAAACTTAAGCGAGCAAGGTGATTTAGGAGAAGCCGCAGCTAATCTATTTCGCATGATGCGACTGTTGGATAATCCTGTCAACCGTGCCATCGCAGTTGCACCTATTCCTTATTGGGGGTTAGGTATTGCGATTAATGACCGCCTCAGTCGCGCGGCAACAAGAGAGATTTAAAATGAGCAAGTACATCACGATTCGTGGCGCACGCGAACACAACTTAAAAAATTTAAACGTTGATATCCCTCGCGACCAATTGGTTGTGATTACCGGATTGAGTGGCTCTGGCAAATCCTCCCTGGCCTTTGATACGCTTTATGCGGAAGGACAGCGTCGCTATGTAGAAAGTTTATCTGCTTATGCGCGCCAATTCCTCCAGCTCATGCAAAAACCAGATGTGGATTCCATTGATGGTTTAAGTCCAGCAATTTCTATTGAACAAAAAACCACTTCTAAAAACCCCCGGTCTACTGTCGGGACGGTAACAGAACTTTATGACTATTTGCGCCTTCTCTTTGCCCGTATAGGGACTCCTTATTCGCCAGCCACAGGTTTACCGATTGAAGCGCAAACGGTGAGCCAAATGGTTGATCAAATTTTGACTTTGGAAGAAAAAACACGTGTTTTAATCCTGGCACCCATTGTTCGAGGTCGGAAAGGCGAATATAAAAAAGAGCTGCAGGATTTGCGTAAAAAAGGATTTCAGCGCGTCAAGATTGATGGTGTTGTTTATGACCTTGATGATGCGCCGGAGCTCAATAAAAAAATCAAACACGATATCGAAGTGGTTGTTGATCGTCTCGCCATTGCTAGTGAAATTAGAACGCGTTTGGCCGACTCATTAGAAACGGCTTTGGCCTTAAGCGATGGTCTGGTCTACCTTGAAAATGCGGATAACCACGAGATTCGCACGTTTTCATCAAAGTTTGCTTGTCCGGTTTCTGGATTCACTTTAAGAGAAATAGAACCACGCCTGTTTTCCTTTAACAGCCCGCACGGGGCTTGTCCCACTTGTGATGGCTTGGGTGTTGAGATTTCCTTTGATTCTACGATGGTAGTGCCGGATCCGGCGTTGTCAATTAAACAGGGGGCGATTGCACCGTGGTCCAGTGATGGCGCCGGCAAAAAGGCGCACATTTATGAATTTTATATGCAAGCGCTTGACTCTATCGTGACGCACTTTGGCGCCAGCATTACCCAGCCGTTCCAAGACTTGCCACAAGATTTGCAGAAGATTGTACTGTTTGGCTCTGAGGGGCAAAAGATCGCTATGACTTACGACGATGGCTATCGCAAGTTTGAGACAATGCGCAGCTTTGAAGGGGTGATTCCCAACTTGCAACGGCGTTGGTTAGAAACAGAAAGCGATTGGATGCGTGAAGAGCTTGCCAAATATCAAACAACCAATCCTTGCACGGTCTGTCGCGGCCACCGCTTGAAGCCGGAAGCTTTATGCGTCAAGATTAATCGCTTGTCGATTGGCGAGGTCTGTGATTTTTCCATCACTGATGCGGCCGATTGGTTCAAGAGGTTGGATCTTACCCAAAAACAACAGGACATTGCTCATCGAATCTTGAAAGAAATTAATAGCCGTCTTGAATTTTTAGTCAATGTTGGTCTAGAATATCTGACTCTTTCCCGCTCGTCGGGGACACTTTCTGGGGGAGAGAGTCAGCGTATTCGTTTAGCCTCGCAAATTGGCTCTGGCCTGACGGGAGTGTTGTATGTGTTAGACGAACCCTCCATCGGTTTGCATCAACGAGACAACAACCGCCTTTTGGAGACCCTTAAACACTTACGTAATATCGGCAATACGGTGGTAGTGGTCGAGCACGACGAGGATGCGATTCGCACGGCTGATTATGTCATCGATATGGGGCCGCAAGCAGGGCAACATGGGGGACAAATTATCGCTGTGGGTTCCCCGCAAGAGGTGATTGATAATCCTGAAAGTTTGACGGGTCAGTATTTAAAGGGAGTGCGTCAGATTTCTGTGCCTCTCCAGCGCAGATCTGGTCTTGAGGGTCGTACTCTTAAGCTTATCGGGGCAAAGGCCAATAACCTTAAAAATGTCTCTGTTGAGATTCCTTTAGGAACCCTCACTTGCGTAACAGGTGTATCTGGTGGTGGAAAATCATCCCTGATTATTGAAACTTTATATAAAGCATTGGCAAAACAATTCCATGGTCTGCGGGAGCAAGCGGGGGCCTATGAGTCTATCTCAGGCACCGAGCATTTAGATAAAGTCATCGATATTGATCAGTCTCCCATCGGTCGGACGCCACGTTCTAACCCAGCGACTTATATTGGATGTTTTACGCCGATACGTGAATGGTTTGCGCAGCTACCAGAAAGTAAAGCCCGTGGCTATGCGCCTGGTCGCTTTTCCTTTAACGTGAAGGGGGGGCGCTGTGAAGCTTGCCAGGGAGACGGTGTTATTAAAATTGAGATGCATTTTTTGCCTGATGTTTATGTTCAGTGTGATCAATGCCATGGCCAGCGTTATAACCGTGAAACTTTGGAAATCAATTTCAAAGGAAAATCCATCGCCGATATTTTGAATATGACAGTCGATGAAGCAGTGGAGTTCTTTGATGCGCATCGGTCCGTGCGGGAAAAACTTCAAACATTGCAACAGGTGGGGCTTGGTTATATTCATGTGGGTCAACAGGCAACGACACTTTCAGGCGGTGAGGCGCAGCGCGTTAAGCTTGCCAAAGAGCTATCCCGCCGAGCCACAGGTAAAACAATTTATATTCTAGACGAACCAACTACGGGATTGCACTTTGAGGATATCCGTAAATTGCTGGAGGTATTACAGGCATTGGTCGATCAGGGTAATACGGTTGTTTTGATTGAGCATAACCTCGAAGTGATTAAGACCGCCGATTGGATTATCGACATGGGACCAGAAGGTGGCAATGGCGGTGGTCAGGTGGTTGTTTCTGGTCCTCCAGAAACGGTGGCTCAATGTGAAACAAGTTATACTGGGCAGTTTTTAAAGCCGTATTTGTAATGGAGATTTACTATGAAAATACAAAACTCCACCATTCTTTCGGTAACTTTATTATTTTTCTCTTATAGGATGTTGAGTCTCTTTAATAAATCTGCGGGAAAGTTCGAATCATCCAGACCTTTATCCTTGACACAATGGGCCGCAGTTAAGATCCATAATTCTCGCCCTTCTCGCGCAATAAGAGTGCCTAAGACCTTCCTGTAGAGCAAGGTATGAAGCGAGAGGCCGCAGGCGGGATTAATCAGCCTTATAGAGCGGTTGTTGTGTATTGGTTGAGAGTTGACTCTTACAACAATCAGTTAATAAAACAAAAGGAAGCGTTGAATTACAGCTCAACCGCTTTTATCAAGCCTCGCGGCTGAGGCCCCAAGCTTCGAGCATATATAAGTAACGCTGCCAATTACTAGCCTGATTGAGACCTAATTGATGTAAGTACGACCAAGAATAAATGCCTGTGCTATGGCCATCATCAAAGAGGATACGAATGGCGTAATTGCCAACAGATTCAATGGCAGTGATCGTTACATATTTACAACCACCGATGAGGCGTTTTTGTGCCATCCCGTGCCCCCGAACCTCAGCAGAAGGACTTTCTATCCTTAAATATTCAGCTGGGTAATGGAAATTTTCCCCGTCATCAAATTCAATTTCAAGGATACATCCTTCCTTTTTTAGGGTGACTTTAAGCGGCCAAACTTCAAAAGAATGGGTAAGTTTAGGCATGGGAATTTTCGTTTAAAAAATGGCGATATTTTTCGGCTTTTGCTTCATCAATAATTTTGGCTTCGTCAATGAGCATAATGGGAATTCCATTTTGAATTGGATAGGCAAGTCCTGCTGCCTCACTAATCAATAAATTATTTTCCTTATCATAGGTGAGCCTGGTTTTAGTTAACGGGCAAACAAGAATTTCAAGAAGTTTAGGGTCAACAGCTGGTTTCATTTTAGTCTCTCTTAATGATAAGTGATAATGTCATTCTGACTCGAATAGACCGCCATTTCAATTAAAGTTGTAATCACTGAAGATTGATCTTTAGGATTTTGTGTTTCCAATAAAATTTGCTTTTCGGAGGGGCGAAACGGGCAAGCCATTGTTAGCGCTGTAACTAATTTTTGGTTGGATACTTTTTTAATTTCATCCCAATTAAGGTTAATTTCCAACCTTTCAAAATAAGGTTTCAATAGTTTGAGAAGGCGGTCTCGATCCAGCATGAAGTCATTTTCTTCCACTAAATCTGCTGAAAAATGCTCATAAGTCACCTTAGCGATGGGATATCCCTCGTCTGTTTCACGTTTTTCCACAAGCTTAAAGCGACAAATCCCTTCCAAGGTCACGATCATTTTTTCATTGGTAATTTCGTCAATCTCTGTAATGCGAGCAAGAGTCCCAATGGAAAAAAGATCTAAATCATCAAAATTAGGAGTTTCTCTTAAGGAAGCATTTGGTTGAATCAGGCCAATTAACTTTTGTTCTTTTAATCCTTCATCAGCTAAAGACAGATGAACAGTATCAAAAATAGGAACAGGGAGATGGGCTTTAGGCAGCAAAACAGCCCCGCGTAGCAAAATGAGGGGGATTTCTGTCGGTAATTGATCTGTAGACGTGATGTTTTTTAATTTCGCCAACATAGTTTTAAAAAGTTAGATTTCTTTGGTTGCACCATACATGGACATTTTTAGCCTCAAATTCAAGAGCTAATATAACAGAAGCGATATAAAAGGAGGTGAATGCCAGGTTTAAGGAGGGTTTAATAGGGGGAAAATTTAATAAAAACAAGGTATAAATAAGTTCTCAATAAAATGTTTAAAAAAACTATTGCAAAAAGTTGATGAAATAGGTAAAAAAGGTAGTGATAATCTCTTCTTAAGCGGGCGTAGCTCAGGGGTAGAGTACAACCTTGCCAAGGTTGGTGTCGAGGGTTCGAATCCCTTCGCCCGCTCCATTCATACATGACTATCCCCTTTTTTCATCGGTCCGTAAACTATCATCAAATTATTTACGTTTTATTTACGTTGAATTTTTATTGACCATGCTTATTTTATCTTTTGGATGCTAAGGATCACAAGAACTATTTTTAGCATTTCATGTTTATTGATTTAGGCAAAATAAAATAAAAAAAGCTTTTAACAATTACCAGACTATGTCTGTTTTCTTTATCTGCGTATTGTGGAGAGGTAAGACTTTTTGTGGAAAAAAAGGGGGGAGGTCACGGAGCTTGATGTATCCTCTCATAAGCAGATGTCCGTCTATAAAACAGACAATGAGTTAGTGAACCTCGCTATTTTAGAAGTAAAAATTGATTCTTTTAAGGTAAAACTTAATAATATGCAAGATAAAGACATGTTCAGTGATTTAGGGTTTTTATTTAGTAACTAAATCAGATAGCGGTTTAAATGCTGCCTTTAAAAACAAGAGGTCTAGTATGGTGATTGAAAGCTCTTTTATGTTTAGGCAACCCCAGCAAACATGAAGGAGTTTTCTTATAAGGACGAATGGCTTCTTAGCGGTGAAATCCTTTTCGTTTGTCACCTAAAATAACTTTCACGTCTAAAGTTTTTTCGCTTCTCATTTCCGTAAATCGATTAACAGAAGTTTGCTTGCAAATTTCTACAAATAAATAAAATATTCCATCGAATTTACCACCATTTTCGGCTAAAAATGTCTCAAGATCATTTGTGAATGGATTATACGCACAGAAGCTAGTTCAACTTTATAGTAAGATTTGTTATGCTACACTCAAATTTATTATAAAACGACAAGTTAGGTTCCCGAGATGATGCTCAATCAGTTTAAACAAAAAATCATCGCCAATTTGGCTGCTGCTACACATATTCCTGATCAAAGTATTGCAGAAGTAACACAATTTTCAGGTTTGCTGTTTGACCGCCTCCCTTTTAATCTCTTAAACAAATTGGCCGATGAGGACTTGGAGAAAATTGTTACAGTGACCTGGGAAAGCTTTTGCAAGCCATTGATAAATGCCCCGATCGTTTCTATTCGTCGTGAAGCTGTCTCCCTTCATAAGACACCCCGTTTGTTTTTAACTTTAGTGAATGTGGATCGGCCTTATATCATCGATAGCTTGCAGTCGTTTTTGGCGCGCTGGAATCTCAAGCCACAGATTTTATTGCACCCCGTTATTGGGGTAGAACGAGATAAGTCTGGTATTTTACAAGAAATTTACCCCGATTATCATGAAGCGACGCAAAAATCAGGTAAAGTACGGTTTGAATCTGTCATTTTTATTATGGCCAAATATAAATTTTCTGACGTTGAGTTGTCTCAGTTTGAGGCTGATCTCAACCGCATGTTGCAACAACTGTGCTGGGTTGTGGATGATCAAGCGACCTTGCATCGCAATCTTGAGCATATTGAATCGCGCCTCAATCTAGCAAATGTTTCCAAATGGTGTCCGGATGACAGCAAGGAGACAAAGGATTTTCTTGATTGGTTGCGCAGTAAATATTTCCTCTTTTTAGGCGGTCGCTATTTTAAGTTAAAAGTTTCAGAAACAAATAATTCCTTTTTCTGTTTAGAAGAAGAGGGGATAGGTCAGATCACAGGATTGTTTCGGGATGAATTAATTGCCTCTGCTGACGATTTGGTGCCAGCCATTGCTCGGGCTAAGATTCTTCCAGACGAAGAATCCTCCCCTAATGCTGTTTTCCCATCGGTATCTGTCTTAAAAACCAGTCATCGTTCTCCTATTCATCGTCATTCTCGTATTGATTCGGTTGAGGTCTTGGATTGGTCAGAAGAAGGTAAAATCCAAGGGGTTTACCAATTTATCGGGATCTTTAAAAAAGAGCTATTTAATATCTCGGCTTTTGACATTCCCTGGCTTCAAAAAAAGGCGCAAACTGTTTTCAGCAAATTTAATGTGGATCCTTCCTGGTATGATGGCAAAAGTCTTATTTCGATTATTGATAGTATTCCCCGTGATGAAATGTTTTATCATGATCAGGATCAACTCACCCATATTTGCCGCCGGGTTTCAGAGCTGCAAGAGCGGCCCGGTGATGTTGCTGTTTTTGCCCGTCATGATCTGTATGGTCGCTATTTAACTTTAATGGTCTATTTGCCACGGGAACGTTATTCTTTCAGCCTCAAAGAGCGTTTGGGCCAGCTCGTTTGTGATCGCCTAAAAGGGGATATGGCTTCTAGTGTAGCCCAAGTAGGTGACCTGCCCTATGCGCGGATCATTTTTGTGCTGAATTATATTAAACCGCAACATGTTGATATCAATATTGATGCATTAGAAACTGAATTGTCGGAGGCTTCTTTAAGCTGGGTTGACCGATTTGATAAGTACAACGAGCAAGAATCATCAGAAGAAGCTGTTTCTCAAACATTATCTCTCTATCGGCATGGGTTCCCTGGAGCCTATCAGGAGCATTTTAGTATTAAGGATGCCTTTGCTGACATTTTAATTTTGGAATCTTTAACCCCTTCGCATGGTGTTGATTTACGTCTTTACCAGACCAAGACGGATCAATTAAAAGTCAAAATTTATCATATGGGTGAGGCTTTATCTTTGGCCGTTCTTCTGCCAATCCTAAGTAATTTTGGTATTAAAGTTTTATCGGAGACTACCTACCATATTCAAAAAATGGAAACGAACTTTCACATCCATGATTTTGATATTCATCTTGATACCAGCGCTAATTGGCATAAAAATCAAGTTTTCTTAGGAGTAGCATTCCAAGAGATTTGGAAGCAAACCACTGAAAACGATGGCTTTAATCAATTAATTTTGAAATCAGGACTTACGGTACGTCAAGTGACTTTGCTGCGGGCTTATAGCAAATATTTGTTACAGATTAAATTGCCGTACTCGCAAGGGTACATTGAGTCAACCTTAGCAGACTATCCTCACTTAAGTGCTTTGCTGGTTGAGTGCTTTGAAGGTCGATTCCAAGTCAACCGAGAAAATTTAAGGCCAATCGAAGCCATTGAGGCGGATTTCTTAGCCCAATTACAAAATGTGACGCGTCTCGATCATGATAAGATTTTCCGCCGCTTATTAAATGTATTGCAAGCAACGGTTCGTACCAACTACTATCAATTGGATGATCAGGGGAACCAGAAAGATTATGTTTCCTTTAAGTTCACCTGTGCTGAGCTTGA
This sequence comes from Candidatus Paracaedibacter symbiosus, assembly GCF_000757605.1. Taxonomy (GTDB): domain Bacteria; phylum Pseudomonadota; class Alphaproteobacteria; order Paracaedibacterales; family Paracaedibacteraceae; genus Paracaedibacter_A; species Paracaedibacter_A symbiosus. The sequence goes on from NZ_JQAK01000001.1 coordinate 1,543,635, forward strand.
AGATTTGCCGCAACCCCGCCCTTTATTTGAAATTTATGTCTATTCTTCCCGTATGGAAGCGATTCATTTGCGTGGCGGCAAAGTTGCGCGTGGAGGTTTGCGTTGGTCTGATCGCTATGAAGATTATCGCACTGAAATTCTAAGTTTGATGAAAGCACAGATGGTGAAAAACTCGGTAATTGTTCCCCTGGGGTCAAAAGGCGGCTTTATTGTTAAGCGCCAACCTGAGTTTGTTAATCGTAATGATCTGCAACAAGAAGTCATCTGCTGTTACCAAACGATGATTCGTGGGCTTTTAGATGTAACGGATAATTTGGTGAATGGCAATGTGGTGCCGCCGGCGCAAGTTATTCGTTATGATCAGGATGATCCTTACTTAGTGGTGGCTGCAGATAAAGGGACTGCAACATTTTCTGATATTGCGAATGCTATCTCACAAGAATATGGATTCTGGTTGGACGATGCCTTTGCTTCAGGTGGTTCTGCGGGCTATGACCATAAAAAAATGGCGATTACTTCCCGGGGTGCTTGGGAATCAGTGAGGCGGCACTTCCGTGAAATGGGGCATGATGTTCAAAATGAGCCCTTCACCGTTATTGGTATTGGAGATATGTCAGGGGACGTTTTTGGGAATGGTATGTTGCGGTCCGAGAAAATACGCTTACTTGCCGCTTTTGACCATCGTCATATCTTCCTTGATCCTCATCCGGATGAGATGATTGCTTTTAAGGAACGGGCACGACTATTTGAGTTGCCCCGCTCCAGTTGGTCAGATTATAATCCTAAACTTATTTCTAAAGGGGGTGGCGTTTTTGCGCGTGATGAGAAGGTTATCTATTTAACCCCTGAAGCGCGAAGTGCTTTTGGGTTATCTGAGAGCCAATACTCACCCGATGCGCTTATTAAAGCGTTGTTGAAGCTAGAGGTTGATCTGTTGTGGTTTGGGGGGGTTGGAACCTTTATTAAGGCAACCACCGAATCGAATCTTGAAGTAGGGGATGTTGCAAATCTTAATGTCCGGGTTGATGCGAGATCGGTAAGCGCTAAAGTGATTGGAGAGGGGGCAAACCTGGGGATGACGCAATTGGCACGTGTGGAATATGCTTTAAATGGGGGGCGTATAAATACAGATGCAATTGATAATTCGGCAGGAGTTGATTGTTCGGACCACGAAGTGAACATTAAAATTCTCTTTAACGCGCTGCCAGAAAAAATTGAACGGACAAAACGAGATCAAATCCTGCGCCACATGACGGATGAGGTTGCTCAGCTTGTTTTACAGGATAACTATCGTCAGACATTAATTCTCTCAATATTAGAAAGAGTAGATGTGTCGGCACTCAGCTCTTACCAGGCGCTCATTAAGATTTTAGAAGCTGAAGCAGGGCTTGATCGGAGTATTGAATTTTTGCCAGATGACGAGCAAATTGAACGCCGTCGCACAAAAAGTCAAGGGTTAACCCGGCCTGAGCTGGCTGTTCTTCTTGCTTATTCAAAAATTCATTTATATAACCAATTGATTTATTCTGGCAACGTCACTAAAGATATCTTTAACCCTTTGCTATCTGCTTACTTCCCTGCGCTTTTACGTGAACAGTTTGAAAGGGGTATTTTAGGCCATCCTTTACGCGCCGAAATTGTCGCAACTGTTTTAGCAAATGAATTGATTAACCGTGTAGGGCCTACTTTTACTCACGAGATTTGTAGTGCTAGCGGTTTGCGGGTTCACCAAGTGGTGGAAGCTTTCTTCACTGCCAATCGTTTATTTAATTTAAATGAGTTATGGGCCCGTATCGATGTCCTCGACGAGAAAATGATCTCAGATGTGCAACTTGATGCGTATCAAAGAATTGCTCAAAGCCTGCGTGTTACTGTTCTTCATTTATTAGGGACTCAATGTTCAGTGCCAAGTAGAGACGTGATTGACCAGTTGGTGCACCATCTGCCTGCCACGCTCTCGGCAAAACAAGTCATCGAGATGCAGGCTCGCATCCACGAGCTTGAAACCAAAGGTGTTGATCGGCTCACCGCCCAACAATTGGCAACGATTCTCTTTTTACCGTCTATTTTAGAAATAGCTTCAGTTGCTTCTGGAAAAGAAGATGTCTTGCTGACGGCTAAAACCTATTTCAATATTAAATCAACCGTGGGGATTGATTGGTTGGAAACGATGATCCACCAGTTGGCTATCGAAACAGAGTGGCAACGGAGTGCTCAGCTTAGTCTCTTGAATGATGTGGGAATGGTAGCAATGTCACTTTTGCAACAGGCACTGGCAGGATCAAAGAATGGCGATGCAACAAGCTGGATTGATGATAATCAGACCCATCTTATTCAAGTACAATCTCTGATGACAGGTGTTGGTGGTACTGTTCGTCCTGATTTTGGGTTGTTGAGCTTTATTGTTCGCCAACTGCAGCAAGTAACATAATCACGGTGGGGAGATTAGCCAATCTATACTAGATTGGCTATACTTATCATGATTATATGTTCGTGATTATATGTGAAATCTCCAAGATATCATTGCGAATGAGCCAAGCGCATGGGGCAATTTCCGCGCAATGATGTCTGAGAGTAAGGAAATGCCTGAGCCTTTTACCGAAGGCTTGGGATTCATTCTAGGCTATCAATGGTCAGCAGAATTCCTTTAGGATGCTTTTTTTGTGGGATCAACCACTGCAAAATCGACATCGACTTTACCGGCTTTTTCAAACTCAAGGGTCATTGTAACAATTTGCCCATCCTTTAAATCTCTCTTAAGGCCCATCAACATAATATGAAGGCTTCCTGACTTAAGCTCAACGGTGCTGCCTCCTATAGCAATTGCCTCTACTGGCCGCATTCTCATTACGCCATTTTCATTAATGTGATCATGGAGTTCTGTAAATTTCGTCGCCTGGCAAGTGACACTCCTTAATTTATCTTTTGTGAGAGAAGGATTGTTGATTGTCACATAGGCGGCTGTATTTCTATCCATAGTGCCAGCGCGAACCCAGGCGTTGCTCAAAGTTAACTTCCCGACAATCACGTCAGCGAAGGCGGGGGAAAGCAGAATGAGGGAGAGGGCTAAAGTTTTTAGGAAAGTTTTAAGTTGCATCATTACCTCAAATTAGTCAATTTTCTTGATATACCCAAGATACTTGAAGAAGCCAGAACTCGACTTTTTCAAGTATTTTGAGTGTAGATCTTTCATACTCCTTTCTAAAGATCCATATAAGAGACAACTTGTCGCAGGGGAGCGCAATCTTTAAATTAGATTTTTCCGGCAGTGTTTTGCGCGAATTAGGTGCATAGAACCTAGGACAAGTTCCTGAAACATATCCGAAGCGATCTCATTTTTGCTTTTTTTGTGCAGCCTTCCAAATTTCTTGAATTAAGAGTATGAGTAGGGCACACTTTAAAGGTATTATCGCTTAAAAAATGACTTAAAATGATCCTCGTCCAAAAACGTTCCCAAAATCAAGGTGGGCAATATGACGCAGAAAAAATTAAATGTCGATTTGATTTTTGTCACCGGAATGTCGGGGGCAGGACGCTCTACAACTTTAAAGGTTCTCGAAGATATTGGCTACGCAGTTATTGATAATTTGCCAGCATTTTTGTTTCCTGAGTTTTTAAAAGGGATTAAAGCGGGGCATGTTCAACTTCCCCTCGTCGTCGGTTTTGAGTTAAGATCCTTTGCTGGCTGTGCAACAAAAACCATGGAAATGATTGCTTCAATCCGTGACGGCATTGTCGTTAGATTATTATTTTTGGAATGCCAAGATGATATTTTAATAAAACGGTATAATGTCTCTCGACATCGGCATCCATTGGGGAGTAAAACGCTTCTTGAGGGGATTCAGCGTGAACGAGCACTCTTGGCGCCCGTTGTTAACTATGCAGATCACATCATCGATACCTCTTTTGTGACCTCCATGACTCTCACACGTATTTTAAACAATATTTTTGCCCAAGAAAATTCACCTAATCTTGAAATCCGATTAATGTCCTTTTCCTATCGTCACGGAATTCCGCCCGATGCAGATATTGTGCTGGATGCTCGCTTTTTAGAAAATCCTTTTTATGAAGAGAGTTTGCGCCCTTTGACTGGAAAAGATGAAGCTGTAGTTGAGTTTTTAAATAATGACTATGCTTGGCAAACGGTGTATCGATCAATTCAACAAATGCTTATTCCAACCATCTATGGTTTTAAAAAATCTGGCCGTAGTTATCTGACAATTGCGGCTGGATGCACAGGTGGGCAGCATCGATCTGTTTTTATGATTGAACAATTATCAGATTTTTTGACATCTTTGGGAGAGAAAATTATCACTGAACACAGGGAGCTATACCCCTCGTGACACGAAAATCAGGAATTTTAGCCATAGGGTTTGAGTGAATTTGTGAACTCAAATTTTCTGCCGATAGCGCGCTCTATCAGAACCTAGGTTTTTATATGGGGCTGTGATATAGTTAACTTCACAATTGATAGTAAGTTAACAGAAAATAATAGAGAAAATAATAATGAATACAAATCCAGTTCTCGTTAATTTAATTCGGGGCGATTTAGTGGAAAATAGCTATCGCGGTAGTTATGTTGTAGTGGATTCAGAGGGTGATTTGATCACTGCGACTGGTCATTTCCGCCAGACTATTTATCCACGCTCTTCTCTAAAACCTATCCAAGTCCTAGCAATGTTAGAGTCCGGGGCTGCTGATCAATATAAGGTGAGTTTACAAGAAATAGCTCTTGCTTGCGCGTCTCATAATGGTGAGGAGCAGCATGTGGAGGTCGTTCACGCCTGGCTTAATCGATTAGACTTAACGCAAGGGGATTTAGAATGTGGGCTTCATGCTCCTATGGGGAGGGAAAGTGCTAAAGCATTAGCGGCTCGAGGTGAAAAGCCCACAACGTTGCATAATGCTTGCTCTGGTAAACATGCGGGATTCTTAACTTTGGCGAAGTTTTTAGAGGCTCCATTAAAAGGGTATACGGACTTTAATCATTCAACTCAACAAAAGGTCAATGAACTCATCGCAGAGATGACGGGAACGGATGTGGATTTGGCCCCTAAAGGATTTGACGGATGTCAGATTCCGGTCATTGGAATGGAACTCCAGGGGCTTGCCATGGCAATGGCCAAATTGGTTGACCCTAAGAATATGCGTGAATCCTTACAACGGTCATGCGCCCGCGTGGTGGAAGCGATGCAACAGTATCCTCATTTAATAGCCGGAACCGGGCGCTTTTGCACGGATATTATCGAAAAGACAGGCGGTGAGGTTCTTGTCAAGATGGGTGCCGATGGCGTTTTCTCAGCGGCAATCCCCAAAAGAAAGTGGGGAATTGCTCTTAAAATCGATGATGGTAACTTAAAAGCGGCCGAAGTGGCTTTGATGTCATTGCTCTCCCGCCTTCAACTTATTTCTAATATTGCAGACTTTACCAATTATTTAGAATTTCCGATTAACAATTGGAATAGACAGATCGTTGGTAAAATCCGGTCGGCTATATAATAGTGAATTGAGTTCAAAAACTTACCTTTTCTAAGCTGATTTTTGGCGTGCTTTCGTTGTCTTAAAAACCTTAAAGAGAGACTGCTACTCATGGTTTTTATGACTCGAAATTCCTCCAAAATCGCGCTATAAAATGTATATTTCCCAACTCAACTCGCTATAAGTCACACTGCCTCTCTCCAGCTGGGGCATCCGACCCAAATAATACTAAAGATTTGCCGTATTATACTAAATTAAGGTAAAATTTTTACTAAAATAATAATTTTATTCTTAACTTTGTTTTGAAATTGCATTAGGCTTTGGTAAGTGGATTTTAAAAACGGTTCCACGAGATGATTTCCAATTGGGATGGAAAACGCCAAATTCCATTGAAAATAGCTAATTGGATTGACTGAACTTAATTATTTGGGAGAAATCAAGAATGCGTGCTTCAAATAAAAATAAAGGACTAACACCGATCCTGGGACTGTTTTTAACAGCGGCCATGCCACTGTGCATTTCCATTATCTCTGCTCCATCAACCATTGCAGCGGAAAAAGAAGATGTTCGCGACCAAGATGTAGTGGCAAACACTATTAAGAAGCTAAAAGAGCTTGCTGAAGAAGATAGCGATAATGGAAAAGTAAGAAAAATTATTCCCAGTACTTTTTCACCTACTGGAGATTTGACTGCTGAGTCTGGTAACAATTTTGGTGCAGCTACTAATGTGATGGCTCAAATTCTAACCGATAGAAATAGACCAAAATTATTAAATGATTTACTTTTAGAGCTGAGCGACGGCGGTGAAAATAGTTTAGTAAGAGCCATTAACAAGAGCACAGAAGAAATTGTTGAGACTTTGTTTGGTCTGCTCGATGCGACATTAATTGGCTCCACTGAGACAAAAGTTAAGAAAGCAAGATCAAAAGACGCACAAACACTTGATCGGCTTTATAGTATGATGGGGACTGCTACTACTTATCGATACTTGGTCGAGATTGAAAGAAAAAAGGTAAAGGTGCTTTTGAGTTAGAAAAACAAAAATGTGATGATTCATTAGAAAACCTAAAGATAACCGTTAATAATGAAAAAATAGAAAAAAAAGCAACCTTTAAATTAATACAGGATAAGTTCCAAGACCAAATTAATACTACTGAAGCATTGGTGGCCAAAGAGAATCAAAAGCCTACCAAAAATAAAAGAGATATAGCCCTCTGGCAAGAATCACTGGATGGATTCAAGTCAGATCTTGCTAAAGCTGAGGCTGAGCATGAAACAGAGATAAAGCAATTAGATAAGAAAATTACTGACCTGGAAGCAGAGAGTAAAGGGGCCCTTGATAGCTTAGAAAAAGCCAATTCAAAGACATTAGCAGATCTAGATGCTATGCTTAAAAAAATCTTTATGTATAAAGGTTTTTCGGGGGGAGTAAAAACGCTTGTAAGTATATTCTCTTGGAGCACTACTGATCGTGCAAAATATCCCGAGTTTATTACATTAGATCGAATGGTGGCCCAAAATCCCCAGGCTAAATTGGTTGCTGAAAAAACAATGTATGACGCTTTAAAGGAGGCCGTTTCAAGTAAAAAAGAAGTGGTTATTAAGGTGGGTGAAGCTAAAAAATCTCAGCTAGAGATCTATGAAAAGGCATTGGATATTTTGTTAGGTTATCTTGAAATTAGTAAAGAAGATCAAGAGAAATTCAATTCGATGAAACCTATCGTAAAGCCTTCAAAAACCACACCTAGTGCTGAAACATCCTCCGGCCAAGAGCAACAGCAGGGTGTTTCTTCTGAACAACCCACAACTGAACCTAGTGCTGAAACATCCTCCGGTCAGGAGCAACAGCAGGGTGTTTCTCCTGAGCAACCCACAACTGAACCTAGTGCTGAAACATCCTCCGGTCAGGAGCAACATCGGGGTGTTTCTTCTGAACAACCCACAACTGATACACAACCCATAGTCGAAAAAAAAGATGATCCACAAACTGATGCTGCACCTCCTGCAGTAACACAAGCAGTAGGAGAGGAAGTACCCGAAACAGCAGTAACGCAAAATGCTATGACGGGGCTCACCAATGAGGTGGTTAGTAGCATTGAAAAGCAAGAGGCATCTCTAAAAACCGGTAGCAAAGACGGTTCAAAAAAAAATGACATAGACAATAGTTCTAATGTTGATCTTAGTGTTGACAGCAAGGCTGAATTAGAAGGAGTCCCTCAATTAAGTGAGGTTACTCCTTCTCTTTCCAAATCCTCTGACTCTTCGGCTCAACTTGCTCAATTACTCCATGATCTAAGTGATTTACGTAACGCTTTAGGAGGACAATTATCTGTCGGAAGGGAGGAAAACTCTTCTATGTTGGACTCTGAGTCATCCAGGTTTATCTATAATAGCCCGTTGGCAGCCAATGGAGGTTCTCTTAGGCCATCCAATGATATTAGCGGCGGGGTACTTCAATCCATTGTTAAGGGGCAAGACTTTGCCGAGCAGAGCAGTACTTCTTCCACTGCCACCGGTGTGGAAGTCATACCTGCTGAGGCATCAGCCACAAAAGGCACCAACACCGGAAAGCAAGGAGTAACTCAAAAAAAAATAAAAACTTTAACGGAAAAAGAAATAGAAACTTTAACGGAAAAAGAAAGAAAGAAAGATAGCAACAAAGATGACCTAAAGCCCAGTGATTCAAAATCTCTGAAATTAAATTCAGTTCTCCTAGAAGACGATCCTCTAAACTCACCAGTTTCGAGGTCGTCTTTTCACTCAAACTTAAATGATGAGGCGCCAGAGGAGGAAGAAAGACGAGGGAGTTGGAGATCTCTTTGGCAAGAATATGGAATTAAAAAAAGGTATGTGTTTGCTACTGGAAGTGTTCTTTGCGTGATGATGTATTTGCTCTTAAAGGGATCTAGCATCTAGGCACTGCCTAGTTTGGTTCCCCTTTCAGCTATTGTACATAAATTGGCTCCGCCGAACCTAAATGATTCCAGATATACGTTGGATGAATGTCTGCTAAAGGTGCGTGAGAGAAAAGCATCTTCTTTTGCCGCAATGCGCCTGTTATGCCTGACAAAACGAGCAAAGAATCTATGCCATAGTGCTGGGCACCTAAAATATCTGTTTCCAGCGTATCGCCAATCATCAGACATCTTTTTTTATCAACAGTTGCTTCTGGAAATTTAGTGCCGACAAAGTCATAGAGGCTTTTATTAGGTTTGCCCCACATCGTCACCTCTCCGCCTTTAGCGATGAGCTTATCGGCAAAGTAACCCGCACATTTACGTATTTCCTTACCATAAAAAGCAAACCGGTCAGGGTTGGCACAAAAAACTGGGAGCTTGCGCGCGAGGATCTGATCGATTAAAGCGTCAAACTGTGATTCGTCCTCCTCAGCCTCAATGAAGGCGGTGAGAAGCACTTTGTCAGCTTGGGGAAGGGTATCCGTTATTTTAATATCAATCCCCTTTAAAATGTCCGTATTTCGTTCTGTCCCCCAGTGATAATAGGTAGCCTCTTGGTCAAGGTCCAAATTGTGTTTGGTAAAATCACCCGACGTCACAACAGTAAACGACGGTTTCACCTTAAAGCTTTGTAATTTCTTTAGGGAGAGTTCTGAGGGGCGTGGATTGTTTGAAACAAAGATAAGATTCTTATTTTGAGGGAACTGATTTAAAGCAGCAATCGCCTCTGGGAAAGCATCAATGCCATTATAGACCACCCCGACCAAATCGACGAGAAAAGTGTCGTATCGTGCCATTATTGCTGCCCAGTCAAGGAGAGAAATATCAACGTCCATTTGGAAAAGCTTCTTAAATTTGGTTGCCTAATATATAGGTAGGCAATTTAGGAGTGGATTTCAACCAGTTTAAGCCCAACAAAGAAGCAGATAAGACTAAGACCAACACTTAAAATCACATAGGAAATAGCGGGGAAGATAAGATCTCGTTCAATAAGTAAACCAAATTCCATCGAAAAAGAAGAGAAGGTGGTAAATCCCCCTAAAAAGCCAGTGGTGAGGAATGATTTTATAGCGGGGTTGGGTTGCCAATAAAAACTCATAATTCCTGTGAGCAATCCCATGATAAAACAACCAAGCACATTGACGGTTAAAATTTGTAAAGGCAAATAACGCCAAAGGCTGGCTGGGATAATATGGCAAAGAAAAACCCGTGACATGGCGCCAAGCGCGCCGCCTAATCCAACAGCAAAATAAGTTTTCAGCATGAATCGCTCTACAAGAATCTAGTAATTTCTTAACAATATTAGTATATCGTTAAAAAAAGATTGCAGTTATATTAAAATTTTGTGAATTTATTTTTTTAACTTGATATAATTTAGTTTTATTATAAGGCACTATATGTTTTCTGAAATTTCATCAGAAGGGGGAGTTTGGTCTCATGCACTTAAAAAAACAAAGATTATCATTGCTTACTTTATTACCTGTTTTATCAATTTTTTTTACCGGAGCAGTGATGCCAAGTCAGGGTATGGACTGGCTTGGGCCTGGATCTCAAGTGGTTGGTTGGGTAGGAAGAGCTATCAAGGCTGGCGGTTCCTACCTCGAAGTTCCAAAAAAACCTGAGGAGCAGTTTAAGGAACAGATAAGTCTTTTAAATGTTCGAGATGCCCACGACATCATTCAAAAAGAGATTAGAAGACTTGAGCAGACGATACCAATGAGCCCCAGTTATAATGGATTGGATCAGCATGTATTGGAGGAACATAAAGAGACTGCTTTGCGGCTTTACAATCAGATGGTAATTGCTTCTTTAAAGGTAGATTATGTCTATGCTTGTCTTCAATCTATCACTGGGGTTATCAATGATTTAGCCAATCAAGTTGAGTTACCGAATTATAAAACGATTCAATACGATTTAAAGGAAGGCTTAAATTTTCTTGGAGGAGAAAATGGCCTACAAGAAAAGCTGGGTGCTATACTGTGCGATCAATATAAGTATACCAGAGGAGGCGGCCCCCTGGATCGTAGTATTACAAGTTTGGGGGCTAAGAAAAGACGTAAAAAACTTTGGGGCGATTCAAATTTATCCAAGAAAGATTGGGCAGCCTCTGCTGATTATGAGAGCAAATTAAAACAATATAAAAAAGAACGAGATGAAGAAAATAAACATAAAAATAGGGCTGATATTTTACTGATTTTATCTGTATATGAAAAATATGTGGTAACACTTGAGCTATTAAGCCAGCATGAATCTGTCTTGTTAAAACCAGGAAATGATAAAGGAATTTCTTATTATCAAGACTTGTTAAGCAAAACATTTGGGTATAACGAAATTCCAACCCCCGTTACCATACGCTCAGATTTATTTAATATAAATTCAGATGTTGACTTTCCAATGGGTAAAGGATTCATTTTAACGAGCAATAACGATCAAGATGAGGAAAAGAAAGATGAGAATGAACAAGGTTCTTATCCAACTAACAAAACTCAGCCAATTGCAATTCCCAAAAAGACAACAAATTAGGAAGTAATCTAGTGTATCAACTTCAGAAGCGCGTACTCCTGAGATGGCAATCTTGAAAAAGGTATCAGTTAGTTCAGTTTCTTCTCAAAAATCAAGGAGTGATAGTTCAAACACTCCCTCCCCCACGATTGAGAGAAAGGCAGTGCAGGAAGCACCTGCTTCTCCCGCTTCATCTCTGCTTTCTCAACAGATAAAAAAATTAGATACTCTGGAAAATCCCTCGGGAGAATATTTGTCAGAGGATGAGGAAGATACTGTGGATAATAGTTAATCTTAAATCGATGGCCCATCACTTATGGGTCTACCATCTAAAGTTACTATAATATGGGGGAAAAACTTGCCTTCTACATTGATATCCGTTTTTTTACAAGGGCTCCCCATGGTGGTGGTCCTGAATGCATGCCTGATTTTGTTTTATGATTGGCGGGATAAAGCAATTCCTTTATTTTTAATCCTCCTATTCATGGTGACGTCTGTTGCTTATGGTGTTATCACCCATCCTGACTTATTTTATCTCTTCTTACTAATGCTTCTGGCTTTTAGTGGACTTTTTTATTGTGTTCACAAAAAGATGTTGGGGCTGGCTGATTGTCTGTTGATCCCGAGCTGTTTTGCCTGGCTGCCAATGGATAAAATGTCCATATTTTTGATTTTATGTGGTTTTTTTGGAGGAGTAACAGCTGTCTTTTGGCGTCGCTGGTATGGCCAGAAAGAGTATCCCTTTACGCCAGCAATATTATTTTCTTTAGGGATTATTTTACTGTCTTGAAGGCATCTATAGAAAGGAGTAGGATGAGAAAGAATGTAATAAAATTTTAGTAATTGAGTCTTCAGCCGTGTTATCAGGTCCTCAAAAAAAATCTAAGTCGGGTGTTTCTCCCAAAAAATTAGTAGTACTATTGCATGGTTACGGAGCGAACGGGGATAACCTTATCGATTTAGCCGATATGTGGGCAGCATCTCTGCCTGATGTTGAGTTTCATGCACCCAACGCCCATGAGCCTTGCGAGTCAGTTCCGTTTGGGTATCAATGGTTTGGCTTGACGGATTTTAATCCTTTTAATATGCGAGCTGGTCTAGAAAGAGCAGCACCTATTTTGTGCGAGTATCTTGAGCATTTATTAAGGAGTCGTGACTTAACATCATCGGACCTGAGTTTAGTAGGATTTTCGCAAGGAACAATGTTGGCATTAGAGATGCTGTTTCATTTGCCTGGATTGAAGGCAGTTTTGGGCTATTCTGGGGCTTTCTATCCACCATTGTCAGCGCCTGAGGCTGGTGTCTCTAAAGCAGAAGTGCTTCTCGTGCATGGAACGGCAGACATGGTTGTTCCTTATGCGATGATGGGAGAAAGTGCAAATCAGCTCCATCATTTAGGATTTACGCCGAAAACACATACCTGCCATGGCTTAGGACATAGCATTGATCTGGAAGGTATTTCACTTGGCGGACAGTTTCTAGGCCAGGTTTTTTCATCTATCCAAAATACTTGAAGGAACATGATTTTGGGAAGCAGATGTGAAGCCAGCAACCGGCTTCTTCAGATATTTTGGATATAAAATCGGATCGAAAAATTAATTAAAGGAGAGTGTAATGGCACGTCGTAAAATCGCCCTTGTTGGCAGTGGAAATATTGGGGGGACTTTGGCGCATCTAATTGCTTTACGGCAATTAGGGGACGTTGCTCTCATCGATGTGGCCGAAGGAATTCCTCAAGGCAAGGCCCTTGATTTATCCCAGGCTGCAGCGGTTGATGGTCTTGATGTCCATATTACCGGTGGCAATGACTATTCTCTCCTTAAAGGGGCTGATGTGGTGATTATTACGGCTGGAGTGCCGCGTAAACCCGGAATGAGCCGCGATGATCTGTTATCGATTAACGCTGGTGTTATCCGTACCGTCGGCAGCAATATTAAACGCTACTGTCCTGACGCTTTCGTGATTGTTGTCACCAATCCCTTGGACGTCATGGTTTGGGTGATGTGGCAAGAATGTGGGCTGCCCCATAACCGAGTTGTTGGCATGGCTGGTGTTTTGGATAGCGGCCGGTATCGTCATTTCTTAGCCGATGAACTCAAAGTTTCTGTCTCAGATATCCAAGCTTTTGTTTTGGGTGGTCACGGCGATGCTATGGTACCACTGCCGCGCTATACGACAGTTGCTGGCGTTGCCTTGCCTGATCTCATTAAAAAAGGGATGATTAGCCAACAAAAGGTCGATGCTATTATTGATCGGACGCGTAATGGCGGTGGTGAGATTGTCAACCTTCTTAAAACCGGTTCTGCTTTTTATGCGCCAGCGGCTTCGGCAATCGCGATGGCGGAATCTTATTTGCATGATCAAAAGCGTATTTTGCCGTGTGCTGCTTGGTTGTCAGGCGAATATGGCGTTTCTGACCTTTACGTTGGTGTTCCGGTGATCATTGGCGCTGGTGGGGTTGAAAAGGTGATTGAACTTGATCTCACAGCGGATGAAAAAGATGCCTTCGCTAAATCAGTTGTTGGGGTGAGATCTCTTATCGCTGATACTCAAAAAATCACCAGCCAGGCAAGTTAAAGGACTCCCTATAATGAATATACATGAGTATCAAGCAAAGCAAGTATTGGGGGGATATGGTATTCCCGTTTCCAAAGGGAAAGTTGCTTTTTCCGCTGAAGAAGCTGTGAAAGTAGCGGATGAAATTGGCGGCTCCCTTTGGGTTGTTAAGGCCCAGATTCATGCCGGTGGGCGTGGTAAAGCGGGTGGCGTGATTCTCGCCCGATCTTTGGATGAAGTAAAAGCCGCTACAAGCAAGATTCTTGGCAAAACCCTGGTGACTCACCAAACGGGGCCTAAAGGACAATTGGTTCGCAAAGTTTATATCGAACAAGGCTGCGATATTGATAAAGAATTTTATCTCAGTATGATCGTCAATCGCCAAACAGAATCTGTGTCCGTCATGGCCTCTCAAGCAGGTGGCGTGGATATTGAGGAAGTGGCTGCTTCGATGCCAGAAAAAATTGTGACTTTTTCCATTGATCCCGTTTCTGGATTCCAGCCATTCCATGGCCGTAAAGTAGCATTTGCCTTGGGGCTGGAAGCTCAGGCCATCAAGCAGATGATCACAATGGTAGCAGGATTGTATCAGGCTTTTGTAAAACTTGACTGTAGCCAGATTGAAATCAATCCACTGGTCCTCACCACGCAAGGCAATCTGATCGCTTTGGATGCAAAGGTGAGCTTTGATGATAATGGTCTGATTCGCCATCCTGATATAGAGGCGCTTCGGGATACGGATGAAGAAGACCCCGCAGAAACTCAGGCGCACGAATATGAACTAAGCTATGTCAAACTTGATGGCAGTATTGGGTGTATGGTCAATGGGGCGGGACTGGCGATGGCAACCATGGACATTATCAAACTCCATGGCGGTGAGCCAGCCAACTTTTTGGACGTTGGTGGTGGCGCTACTAAAGAAAAAGTCTCCGCCGCGTTTAAGCTCATTCTGGCTGACCAAAATGTGAAGGCGATCTTAATCAATATTTTTGGTGGCATCATGCGGTGTGATGTGATTGCTGAAGGCATTGTGGCAGCGGCCAAAGAAGTACATCTCTCGGTCCCGATGGTGGTGCGTTTGCAAGGAACAAATGGTGAATTAGGGAAAAAAATCCTTAAAGAATCAACTCTTAAAATTATTTCTGAAGACGATTTGTCCCAGGCTGCAGCCTGCGTTGTTAAATCCATAAGGGGGGCTGCCTAATGTCTATTCTGGTTAATCGTCATACTAAAGTGATTTGTCAGGGATTTACTGGTAAACACGGGACATTTCACTCTGAACAAGCGCTTGCCTATGGTACTAAACTTGTGGGCGGCGTGACACCGGGTAAGGGGGGGACAACGCATTTAGATCTTCCTGTTTTTGACACTGTTGGGGATGCGGTTCGTAAAACGGGGGCGACAGTCTCGGTGATTTATGTGCCGGCCCTTTATGCTGCAGATGCGATTTTTGAAGCAGCAGATGCGGGCGTTGAGCTAGTCGTTTGTATTACGGAAGGGATTCCGGTTCAAGATATGATTCAAGTAAAGCGCTCTCTCAAAGGAAAATCCGTTCGCCTAATAGGCCCAAATTGCCCAGGAATCATCACCCCCGAGGAATGTAAAATTGGGATTATGCCAGGCTTCATTCATACACCAGGTAAGATTGGGATTGTTTCCCGTTCTGGCACATTGACTTATGAAGCAGTGGCGCAAACAACCGCAGCGGGTCTGGGTCAAACCACTTGCGTGGGGATTGGTGGCGATCCAGTCCGAGGCATGAATTTCACCGAAGTTCTTGAGCTATTCTGGGATGATGCGGCTACGGAAGGTATTCTGTTTATCGGTGAAATTGGTGGAGATGATGAACAACGCGCGGCGGAATACATCAAACATCAATATGCCAAAGGCCGCTATAAACCGGTGGTTGCCTTTATTGCGGGTGTCACTGCGCCTCCCGGGCGCCGAATGGGCCATGCGGGGGCTATTATTTCAGGGGCAGGTGCGTCTGCTGAAGAAAAGATGGAAGCGCTTCGTATTGCGGGTGTTGATGTTGCCGATTCCCCAGCTTCTTTGGGCGCGACAATGCTTAAATCCATGAAAGGTGAAAGCCAAGGAAAAAGGGCGAGCCATTAATGCGCGCACTTTTTTGGATAATATACTCATCATGACTGAAACGACGAATTTCTTCCTATCGATCTATGGGCTCAATATTATCTTGGCACCTCTTAAAGAGGGCCAAGAGAAAAGTCGCCATATATCTCGATGGTATAAATCCGCATTTCCAATCACGATGAGTATAGGATTGATGAGTGCGGAGCTGGTAAGTGGTGAGGCCCTTGCTGAGCCAACAGTCCTTTCTGAACAGGGAGCAACTTCTCTGATCACAGAATCCAAAAAAGTGACACAAGCCGATATTGAAGCCGCGTTGGCGTCTCTCAAAAAACGCTGTCCCCATGTGCATGAAGATTCTTTGCGGGTTTGGAAAAATTTTAAATCAGGTCAGACAGATCCCAATTATACCTACCGATTTTGGGCCCGCGATATGGTGTTGTGGCTGCGTAAGGAGCGGGGGTTAACGTTCGAGAGTGAATCAAAAGTAGGCGAAGTTTTCCACCAGCTGGAAGCAATAGGCCACATTTCCAAAGATGCTGTGATTTTATTAACTACTGACGTTTGGTCTTTTCTGACATACCGCGAGGGGGTTCCTGAGATAGAACGGCGATTGCCCCTTTATCACCGCAGTCAACCTGATACTCACATATAGTAAACTAGATGCTTAATGCTTAGAGGCAAACAATGAGTCGAGAAAAAATTCTACAAGAAACGTTTTTAAATGGGGGCAATGCTTCATTTGTCATCGATTTATATCAGCACTTCTTAAAAGATAAGAATAGTGTGACGGCAGATTGGCAACAATTTTTTACCTCATTGAGTGCTGAAGAGCGAGATTATCTAGCCCTCGATGATCGCCCGCCCCTCTGGGCGAAGCCAAAGCATCAAGGTCAAGAAGCAGCTAATGGGACTGCTTCAGTTGATGAAATTCGTCTCTCGATTCGGGCCTTGATGTTAGTAAGAGCCTATCGGGTGCGGGGGCATTTGAATGCAAATTTAGATCCTTTGGGGTTGGAAAACAGGGGTCAGCATTCTGAGCTGAAAATGGAAGGGTATGATTTTACAGCCGAAGATTTAGATAAGCCATTGTTTTTGGATGGTGTGCTCGGTCTTATTAATCCTACCCTTCGGCAAGTTATTGACAAGGTGAAGCAAACCTATTGCGGAACTGTTGGTATCGAGTTTATGCATATTCAACATCCAGAGCAAAAAAGTTGGATTCAAGAACGTGTGGAAAGTACGTTAAGCACAGCCAGAGTTGATGCCGCCGATAAACTAGAGATTTTGCAGAATCTGGTTGCCGCCGATTCATTTGAGCGATTTTTACATGTGAAATATCCAGGCGCCAAACGATTTGGCTTGGAAGGAGGGGAAAGTTTAATTCCAGCCTTAAATGCGCTTTTAGAGCGCGCTAGCAATCAAGGTGTCGAAAAAATTGTCTTTGGTATGGCGCATCGTGGTCGCTTAAGTGTTCTTGCGAATATTTTGAAAAAACCGTTCCACATGATTTTTGCCCATTTCCAAGGAGGAGATGTGGATCCAAATTCCGTTCAAGGAACAGGGGATGTTAAGTATCACCTTGGCTTTTCCTCTATCCGTCAGATAAATGGCAAGTCCATGAAATTGTCATTGATGCCAAATCCTTCTCACTTGGAAGCAGTGAATCCCATTGTCCTGGGTAAAGTGCGGGCTGAGCAAGACGCTGGTGGTGACGAAGGGCGCTGCCGTATTATGTCTGTGCTCCTGCATGGAGATGCTGCTTTTGCAGGTCAAGGTCTCGTTGCAGAAACTTTAGAGCTTTCCGCCCTAAAAGGCTACCGGACAGGTGGGACAGTGCATATCATTACTAATAACCAGATCGGCTTTACCACAAGTCCGCCCCATTCACGCTCCTCACCTTATAGTTCAGATTTGGCCAAAGCAATTCAGGCGCCGATCTTCCATGTGAATGCGGATGATCCAGAAGCCGTTGTTTGGGTGGCAAGGCTGGCGGCAGATTTCCAACGTCAATTTGCCCAAGACGTAGTGATTGATCTTATTTGTTATCGTCGCCATGGTCACAATGAAATTGATGAACCAAGTTTTACCCAGCCATTAATGTACAAGGCTATTGCGGCGCACGAACCCACAGCTAAACTTTATGCGGCTCGCTTGACGAATTCGGGAAATGTTAGTGCCAATGTGGTTCAGGATATTATAACAAATTATGAGAGTGAACTTAGACAAGAGTTTGAGGGATTAAGTGCAGAAGTGACGAAGAAAATCATTTCTGATCCAGGCTGGTTGCAAGGCGTGTGGGAGAAAATTAAGACACCCGACAACAAAAATCCAATGCAGGATATGGCCCCAGAAACGGGTGTTTCGATGAGTTTATTAAAGGAAGTAGGTAAGGCTCTCGTTACTCTTCCTGAAAAACGTGTTCTTAATCAACGATTGGTCCGCCTTATAAAAACAAAAGCAGAGCAACTAGAGACCAGTGAAAATATTGCTAATGAGACTATTGCCAATGGGACTATTGATTGGGCAACAGGTGAAGCACTTGCTTTTGGAACTCTGTTAACTGAGGGGTATAAAGTTCGTTTAAGTGGCCAGGATGTTGGTCGTGGTACTTTTTCCCATCGCCATTCTGTCTGGGTGGATCAAGAAACAGAAGAAAAATACGTTCCGCTTAATAATATCAGTGCGACCCAAGCTAAGTATGAAGTCATCGACAGCCCCTTAGCAGAAGCTTCTGTCTTGGGTTTTGAATATGGTGTCAGCTTGGCTGATCCTGATGTGTTGGTTTTGTGGGAAGCCCAATTTGGTGACTTTGCCAATGGAGCACAAATGATTATCGATCAGTTCATTTCTTCAGGCGAGTATAAATGGAATCGTCTCTCTGGATTGGTGATGTTACTGCCTCATGGCTTTGAAGGCCAGGGCCCAGAACACTCATCGGCAAGGTTAGAGCGCTATTTACAACTATGTGCTGAAGGTAATATGCGGGTTGTCAATTGCTCCACGCCTGCAAACTATTTCCATGCATTGCGACGTCAGTTGCTGGGGCAAACACGCAAACCCCTCATTGTGATGGCGCCTAAAACGTTACTGCGACACAAGCATGCGGTGTCCTCCCTTAACGATATGGTGACAGGCACTCAATTCACACCGGTTTATCCTGAAAAAGTAGTCAAACCGGAGGAGGCCAAACGTGTCGTCTTGTGTAGTGGTAAAGTTTATTATGAATTATTGCAAGAACGCGACTCTTTAAATCTCAAAGATGTGGCACTGGTGCGATTAGAGCAATACTACCCCTTCCCAGAACAGTATTTGATTGAGGCGTTGAAACCCTATGCGCAAGCGGAATTTATCTGGTGTCAAGAAGAACCAATGAATATGGGAGCGTGGAATTTCCTGGATCGACGGTTAGATCATATTTTACGTCGGATCGGATCAAAACAGACTCAATTCTTTTACGCAGGGCGCGTGGAAGCAGCTTCACCCGCAACGGGGAATGGCAAACGCCATGAAGCAGAGCAGCTACAATTAGTCCACGATGCGCTTATCCGTGATGAAAAAAGCTTTAGTAAAATTTCAGTATTATAGTTGGAGACAAGAATGCCAGAAAATCGTGAAGTAAAAGTGCCACCACTTGGGGAATCCGTGAGTGAAGCAACCGTTGCCCGCTGGACGAAAAAAGCAGGTGAAGCCGTTGTGGCTGATGAAATTCTTGTGGAATTGGAAACTGACAAAGTGACCTTAGAAGTAACGGCGCCTGCTAATGGCGTTTTACAGTCAATCGCCCAGCAACAAGGAGCAACTGTTTTGGTGGGTGATATATTAGGAGTTGTTGAAGTAGGTGGTGTAGCCACAGTGGCACCAGCACCGGTTGCGCCTAAAGCAGAGGCCCCAGCTCTGCAAAGCCAACCAACATCGCTAGCCAATACGGATACTCTCTCTCCAGCTGTGCGCCGACTGGTAACAGAAAACAATCTCAAGCCTGAAACAATTGCCGCTACAGGAAAAGATAATCGCCTGACCAAGGCTGATGTGGTAACCCATTTGGCAACGGCAACAGCAGTGCAACCAATGGAAGTGCCAACGTATCACAGTGATAAGCAAGAAGAACGTGTCCGCATGACGCGTCTGCGCCAACGGATTGCTGAACGGTTGAAGCAGGCGCAAAACACCGCGGCAATTTTGACGACTTTCAATGAAGTTGACATGACCGCGGTCAATGCATGTCGGGCGCGGTATAAGGAAAAATTTGAGAAAAAATATGGTGTTCGCCTTGGTTTTATGTCCTTCTTTGTTAAGGCTGCGATTCAGGCACTGAAAGAAATTCCTGCCATTAATGCAGAAATTGACGGTGAAGATATCATTTATAAAAACTACTATGATATCGGTGTGGCTGTTTCAGCACCTCAAGGTTTGGTCGTTCCTGTGGTGCGTGGCGCCGATATGAGGTCTTTTGCTGAACTCGAAGCAAAAATTGGTGAGCTTGGGCTTAAAGCCAAAGATGGTAAGCTCAGTATGAATGATATGACGGGGGGCACCTTTACCGTTTCCAATGGGGGTGTCTTTGGTTCCTTGATGTCAACACCGATTTTGAATCCGCCCCAAACAGGTATTTTGGGAATGCACAAAGTCCAAGATCGCCCAATGGTCGTTGATGGTAAGATTGAAATCCGGCCGATGATGTACATTGCCCTTTCCTATGACCACCGACTGATTGATGGGCGAGAAGCGGTAACATTCCTGGTTCGTGTCAAAGAAAATATTGAAAACCCAGAACGCTTACTCTTAGAAATCTAGGAACTATAAAATGTCAGAAACAGTATTTGACCTCATTGTTATTGGTGCTGGTCCTGGTGGGTATGTAGCGGCGATTAAGGCGGCACAACTAGGCTTAAAAGTAGCAGTTGTAGATAAAAAACCACTTCCTGGTGGTACTTGTTTGAACATTGGCTGTATTCCTTCAAAGGCGCTGCTGAATACCTCACATAAGTATGTGGAAGCAAAAGATCACTTTGCGGGGCTTGGTATTAAAGTTGGGAACGTTGCCCTTGATCTCCCCACCATGCTTACCAATAAAGATAAAGTAGTGGCCGAACTCACCAAAGGCGTTGGTTTTCTCTTTAAGAAAAATGGGGTTACCTACATTCAAGGGACAGCAACGTTTCAAAACCCCACGACGCTTCAGGTCAATCTCGCCGCAGGTGAGACTGTAACCTACCAGGCAAACAAGATCATTATCGCAACAGGATCCGAACCAGCTTCTATCCCCGGTGTTGACGTGGATGAAACACGCATTGTATCGTCCACGGGCGCCTTATCTTTATCCCAAGTGCCAAAACACTTGGTGGTGATTGGTGGGGGGTATATCGGACTTGAGCTTGGATCTGTTTGGGCGCGACTTGGAGCTAAAGTGACTGTAGTGGAGTTTTTTGATCGCATCGTGCCGATGATGGATCATGAAGTAGGTACAGCGCTGCACAAGGCTTTAACCACTCAAGGGATTAGCTTTAAATTGCAGCATAAGGTGATGAAGATTGACACTAAAGGCAAAGAGCTTGAGCTTCACATTGCCTCTGCAACAGGGGAGAATGCGCCATCAGAGACCATTCGTTGCGATACTGTATTGGTGGCCACAGGGCGCCGGCCCTACACGCAAAACCTAGGGTTGGACACCATTGGCGTGGCGGTTGACGGTCGTGGCTTCATCCCAGTGGACCATCACTATCAAACGAGCTGTCCTGGTGTTTATGCTATTGGAGATGTGATTCTCGGCGCCATGTTGGCTCATAAAGCCGAAGAAGAAGGCATTGCCGTCGCCGAAATCTTGTGCGGCAAATATGGGCATGTCAATTACGATGTGATTCCGGCGGTAATTTATACCTCCCCGGAAGTAGCAAGTGTGGGGCTAACAGAAGAGCAGCTGAAAGCTCATGCTGTGAATTATGCGGTTGGCAAATTCCCCTTCCTTGCTAACTCACGTGCGAAGACGGTGCATGAAACAACCGGGTTTGCCAAAGTCTTAACCGATAAAGTAACTGACCGTGTGTTGGGCGTACACATTATTGGAGAACAGGCTGGTAATATGATTGCGGAAGCCACCCTTGCCATGGAGTTCCACGCATCTGCTGAGGATATTGCGCGTACTTGTCATGCCCATCCGACCTTTTCTGAGGCATTAAAAGAGGCAGCACTTGCGGCTTTCGATAAACCGATTAACATGTGAGAAGGCAGCCTAACCAGTTTTGGATGAGAAAGGAAAGATGTGGCACTTTATTCGGTCATTGCCTCTATTGATTTAAGTGTCTTGTCATTGTCCCAATTGATTAGTGGATCAATGACCGTTGGAGCTGCCGTTGTGGCAACCCCGCTGATTCGTAAATGGCGACAGCTGCGGCGAGACATTGATCAGTTGAAAGGGGAGCAAACCACCTTAAAGACCATTCTTGACACGGCAAATGAGGCTCGGTGCTGGTGGCAGGATGAAACGCAAGCGGTAGAAACAACCTATGGAATAATCCATCTCTTAGGTCTCAACAGTGACCAGCCCATTTTTTTACAAGATATTATCAACCAATTTGCCTCACAAGACGCCTTTAAACTCAATACGCTTATTGGAAATCTGAAAAAAAATCACGCTGCTTTTTCTGAGTGTCTGTACCTTATTGACGAGCAAACAATGATTCGCCTTCGGGGAGCAGAATTTGTTGAAAATGGGACTTGCTTTTGCGTCTTATCATTTACAGATGTGACCTCTGATCAGGCTAAAAGGGAAGAGTTAGAAAAAAAATTAGACCAACTAACTCAAAATTTTCAACGCCTTAGCCTGTTGGTCGACATGGTCCCTGTTGCGATTTGGTATCGTGGCAAAGGCAATAAAATTGAGTTTTGTAATCAGGTTTATGCAGGGATTCTCGACACAGTTCCGCGAAAGGTGGTTCAAGAGGGGCGTGAACTTATTGAAATAGAGAAAAGTAGTAGCCCTTACCAAATGGCCTTAAAGGCCGGAGTAACTGGCCAACCACAAGCAAGAAGAGCGCATTTGGTGATTGAAGGGCATCGCCGGATGATTGAAATTACGACAGTACCGCTTGTGGACAAGCATGAAAGTATTGGATACGCTCTCGATCTTACGGATATAGAAGAATCAGCTGCCGAACTGGCTAAACACATTGCGGCTCACCAGGAAGTATTGCATCACCTCTCAACACCAGTGGCGGTTTATGCGGCAGATACGCGGTTGGAATTTTTTAATCATGCTTATTTAAAGCTCTTCCAGTTTGATGAAAAATGGCTTTATCAAAAGCCCACTTATGGTGAGGTACTGCAAGATTTGCGCGAGCGACGCAAATTGCCGGAATATACGGATTTTGCTGTGTTTAAGAACGCACAACTTCAGATGTTCAACACTTTGATCACCCCTCTACAGGAGATGATGCATCAGCCCGATGGACATGTATTGCGGATTATGACCGTGCCTCATCCTCTTGGTGGTTTGTTGTTTATGTTCGATGACGTGACGGATAAGCTGGCGTTGGAACGGCGATATAACACCTTGATTGCGGTACAAAAAGAGACAATCGATAACTTGTATGAAGGGATTATTGTGCTGGGCAGTGATAATCGTTTGCGACTGTCAAATCAGGCGATTTCCCGGATTTTGGATATTGATCCGATTGAACTTGCTCCTGGCCGTCATGCTGGAGAAATCCTTTATGTGATTCGCCACAAGTTTGATAGATTTTCAGCGTGGGAGGAGTTTAGGCAGCGCTTGCTTGTTCTCTTTAATGAACGCAAAACCATCACCGATCGCTTGAGTCTAGCAGATCAAAGCATGTTGCAATATTCCTATGTCCCCTTGCCCGATGGCTCACATTTATTAAGCTTTTTGGATGTGTCGGATCGTTGGCGGTTTGAACAAGCATTGCATGAGCGTAATGATGCCTTGGAACAGGCCGATCGCCTCAAGTCAGAATTTATTTCCCATGTTTCTTATGAATTAAGGGCGCCGCTCAATACGATTGCTGGCTTTACTGAAATTCTGATGAATCAATATTTTGGCGCTTTGAATGAACGACAAATCGATTATTGCAATGGGATTAATGATGCTTCGCAGCGACTCCTCTCTCTCATCAATGATATCATTGATTTTGCCAGTGTTGAGGCGGGACAATTAACGCTGAAGATCCATCCTATTGATTTAAAGAATTTTTTGTCGAGTTTGATTGTTCTGATCTTTAACCGTTCTAACGATAATGGATTAGAAATTGTCTGTCATAATGATACGGAGATTTCTATTTTTTACGGGGATGAACGTCGTCTTAAACAGGCATTATTTAACCTGTTGGTCAATGCGATTAAGTTTACCCCTTCTGGTGGGAGGATTGACTTGATTGCTGAAAAGCATATGGGAGAAGATGGCGAAGAGATTTGTTTTATTGTCAAGGATACAGGCGTTGGCATCCGAACTGAAGATCAAGGGCGAATTTTTAAATTGTTTGAGACAACCACGGCCGGTCGCCAATATAATGGCACAGGCCTAGGTTTACCGTTGGTGAAGAGTTTTATTACTCTCCACGGCGGACGAGTCCAATTATCTTCTGAACCAGGACAAGGAACAACTGTTGTTTGCGCGATTCCCTTGATGACACACGCGTCTCCAAGTGAGATCATTAACTCTGCTTTTCCCATTTCAACCGAAATTGAGGTGGGGGAGATATACACATCATGAGGAGTACATAACGACTCAATCATGGCTGCATCATAAAGGGCACTGCTAAAATTCGCTAGTTGCTGGGAATCGTTAGGGATAAAGATAACCCCTTTCTCGTGGGTTTTTTGTTGTTTTTTTCTACTAGGTGCCAATTTCCTCATATGCCATAACTCTCGTTAACTAACCTCAAACTGAATGTGTTTAGAGCTTGTTTGGGATAACTGCTCCAGAACTTTTACGGCAATTTGACGATAAATTTTTGAGCAGAGGTGATCTGGTTCAAAGACGGTGATGGGCTTTCCTGTATCGGCACCAATGCGGGTATCAATATCGATGGGAATCTCTCCCAAAAAGGGAACGTCTAACGCCTCCGCCGTGAGTTTAGCGCCGGCATGATGAAAAATATGGCTTTGATGATGACAATTGGGGCACTCAAAAAAGCTCATGTTTTCAATAATCCCTAAAATCGGCACAGCAACACGCTGGAACATCGAAATCGCCCGTTTAGCATCAATCAAGGCGACATCTTGCGGCGTGGATACAATCACCGCACCAGAGACAGAAACTTGTTGGGTAAGGGTGAGGTGGGCATCACCTGTGCCGGGGGGCATATCAATCACCAGAATATCCACGTCCCAGTCGGCTTCTTTCAATAATTGAATGAGCGCGCCTTGCACCATGGGGCCGCGCCAAATGACAGGGCTGTCTGCTGGAATCATTAACCCAATCGATAATGCTTGAAGGCCATATTGGTTAAGTGGAATCAGTTTTTTTGCTGAGGTGATGCTAGGCTTTTCAGTTAAATTCAGCATTTGTGGTAGCGAGGGGCCGTAAATATCCGCATCTAAAATACCAACGCGCTTTCCTTGTTGTTGAAGAGCAATGGCAAGATTCAAGGCAGTTGTTGATTTGCCCACGCCGCCTTTTCCCGACGCGACGCAGATAATGTGTTCAACTTTCTCCAGTGTTAACTTGGTTTTTATCTTGGCGGTTTTTTCAGCCGTAATCCCACAAAAAATTTGATGTGTCGGAAATGTTTGTTTTAACCAGGACTCAACTTGTGGCAAGAGAGCCTGTACTTTGGTCAATAAAGACGCAGGCACCTCGAACATCAATTGCACTCTATCTTCTGTTATGGAAGGGACGAGCGCATATTTAAAGAGCGGTTCGTTGGTTTCTGGGATAGAAACCGTGTTTAAAAAGTCACGAAGCAGATCTTCTCGTATCATCTCTCTTGTCCTCATTGTTCGCGTCGCTGCTTTGTTATATAGTCAAATCAGGGAAAATTAAAATTAAGAATTTGGCTGCGTATACTTATTATGACCGAAAATACGAATTTCCATCGAGGGATAATCAAGGATTATCTCTCTAATTTCAAGGCAGCTATCCATAAAATGGCAGGAGGACCCTGGGGAAAAGGCCCTGGGGATGATGACAGCCAAAAGGACTCTGGTCCTTGGGGGAAGCCTTCCAATCAACAATCCAAAAAACCAATAAATATTGATGAGACCATCGATTTATTTCAACGGCGAATCAAAAAAACTTTTGGTCAAGGCGGTGGTGGCAAGGGGAGGCCTGAGTTGTCCTTATCCTTGCTTAGTTTAGGGATGGTGGCTCTTGCTGTTTTATGGGGCTTGACTGGGTTTTACCGCGTTCAAGAAGGTGAGCTTGCCGTTGTGACTAGGTTTGGGGAGATGGTTCGCATATCTTCGCCTGGCTTAAGATATCATCTGCCCTCACCTGTTGAAAACGTCATTATTACCAAAGTGGCTGCTGTTAATACCATTAGCGGTGGTCTGCGCGAAGGGCGTGGCAATGATGCTGAGGCAGAGCAAACTTTGATTTTGACCGGTGATGAAAATATGGTTCACACAGATTACACCGTTTTGTGGAAAATTAAAGATGTCACTGAATTCTTATTCACAGCACGTAATCCAGAAATCACTATTAAAGTAGCAGCCGAAAGCGTTATTCGTGAAGTGATTGGTCAGACAACAGCCAAGGCAGCGTTGACAGAAGGACGTGATACGATTGGTACAAAGTCGCAAACATTGTTGCAAAAATTAATGGATCAATACAAAATGGGGATTCAGATCGTCTCGATCCAGCTGCAAAATGTCGCGCCACCCCGCGACGTGATTGAGTCTTTTAACGGTCTTCAGGCATCACTGACTGACGCCGATCGGATGAGTAATGAGGCCCAGGGCTATAGCAATGATATTATCCCACGGGCAAGAGGTGAGGCAGAAAAGATCAAGCAGGATGCTAAAGGGTTTCGTGGAACAAAAATTGCTGAAGCAGAAGGGGAAGCCTCACGATTTGGCCAAGTCTATGAAGCCTATCAAAAGAACCCCCGCATTGCGATTAAGCGATACTACTTAGATGCAATGCAGCAAGTTTTATCTGAAACTAATAAAATTATTATTGATCCAAAAGTTGGCAATAGTGTTCTTCCTTATTTGCCGTTACGAGAAATGTCAAAGGAGGCAAAAAACGAAGCTGCCACAACTGCTAAAGAATCAGGAACAAAACAATGAAGAAATATTTAGGTTTTAGCCTTGTTACTCTTGGTATATTTGGGATCTTACTCGTTAGTTCTATTTTTACTGTCGATCAGCGAAGTCAGGTCGTTGTGTTGCAGTTTGGCGAGCTTAAAAGGGTCGTTGATACACCTGGCCTTAAGTTAAAAATACCATTTATTGAAGATGTGACATATTACGATAAGCGCGTATTAGATTTTGATTTACCGGCGATTCCCATTACCACCGGTGATCAAAAACGAATTGTGGTTGACACATACACACGTTATCGTATCAACAATCCAGTGGTGTTTTTCCGAACCATCAAACCTGCGGATGAGCAAGGGGCGGCGATGCGATTGGAGGCGCTGATCAGTAGTACGGTGCGTAATGTTATCGGTAAAATCCCATTGAGGAGCTTGCTGACAGAAGAGCGCGCCAAAACCATGGAGCGAATCCACCAAGAAGTTAAATTACTGACGGAACCTTTGGGAATGGATGTTATTGACATCAGAATCATTCGAACGGAACTTCCTATTGAAAACCGTAAAGCTGTTTTTTCGCGTATGAATTCTGAGCTGGAGCGGATTGCCAAAGAAAATTTGGCGAAAGGCGCAGAGCGAGCACAAACCATTCGTTCTACAGCTGAAAAAGACCGAGCGATTATTTTGGCTGAAGCACAAAAAGAGGCACAGAAAATAAAAGGGGAAGGCGAGGCAAAAGCCTTAGAAATTGTTTCTTCGACTCTTGGTAAAGATCCGGATTTTTATACGTTTTATCGCTCACTTGAAGCCTATAAGAAGACATTGAAAAGTGACTCGATAATGATTCTATCAACTGAAAGTGAATTGTTTAAGTATTTCAGCAATCCGGAAAAAAATGTTCGTTAGAGAGTTATGCTTAAAATACCTGAAGCAGCCGGTTTTTGGCTTGGTTACCTTTGGGCTCACTTATCAATTGGCGCTCGTTAAAAAGAAGTGACTCTTTACCATGCGCCACGATAAAAGTGGGCTCAAATCTGCTGGCCATAACCTGGTCTCTTCAAGTATTCTGGATGTATGGAAAATAAAAGAGGGGTAAATATATGATGAACTGCAAAAAATTAGGGATTTTTCTGGCCTTACAGCTAACAGTTGGTGTGGGACCATTGGTAGCAACCGAGGCGCTGGCTATTTCCTCAAAGCCTGTAAAGGAAGAAAAGGTAACAGAAGCTGCTAAGGCTAATGATAAGGCAGCACAAGACGCTGATAAAGCTTCTGAATCAAAAACTGATAAGAGCAAGTCCCTGGCTGAAGTAAAGTCAGACGCGAAGACTGAAATAACAGCTGCGGCAAATCAGCTAAATGCTAAGTTTGATCTGGCTGGAGGGTTCTCCGCTATTGCTGAAAAAGTACTTCCAGGAGTGGTGAATGTTTCCACAACGCAAGTGATTGAAGGCCGAGATAAAAGTAATATGCCTCAATTTGCGCCAGGGTCGCCGTTGGATGAACTTTTCAAAGATTTCTTTGATCAAATGGATAAACCACGCCGCGTTCAATCTCTCGGGTCTGGTTTTGTTATTAAAGTAGCTGTTAAAGATGGCGCCACGATTGCTTACGTGGTGACTAACTATCACGTGATTGCCGATGCTAAAAAGATTACCGTGATTACCCATGATAATGTAGAGCTTGAGGCAACGCTTCAAGGAATAGACGAGCGTACTGATTTAGCTGTCTTGAAAATTAATTTGGATTCTGTTCCCGAGGAAAAGCGTAATATAATCCCTTTAGAGTGGGAAGATTCCTCTCAGTCTAAAGTGGGGGATTGGGTCCTTGCTTTTGGGAATCCATTCGGTTTAGGCGGCACTGTAACAGCGGGGATTCTCTCAAATATCTCCCGCAATATCGATTTAAAACCCGATGCACGCAGCCGCATTAGTGAATATGTTGATAATTTTTTCCAACATGATGCCTCCATCAACAAAGGCAACTCAGGTGGTGCATTGGTTAATTTGAAGGGTAACGTGATCGGAATTAACACAGCTATTTTCTCCCCTAGTGGTGGTAATGTTGGGATTGGTTTTGCAATTCCAGCGTCTTTGGCTTCTGAAACTGTTAAGCAGCTCATTGAGTTTGGTCGCACGAAGCGTGGTTGGCTTGGGGTTCGCATTCAGAATGTGTCTGATGACATGGCGGAAAGCTACGGTCTTGGCAAGGCAAGGGGGGCGATCGTCGCTAGCGTTACCCCTAAGGGACCTGCCGTGGAAGCTGGTATTGAACCAGGAGATATCATCCTTCAATTTAATGGTAAAGACATTAATGAGAAGAATAGACTTTCTCGGATTGTGGGTGAAACTGAAGTGGGCAAATCCGTGCCAGTAAAATTGTGGCGTAAAGGTAAAGAGGTAAATGTTACCGCAAAATTGGGCGAATTTGAAACATCGACAGATAGCTCAACCAGCGAACAAAGCAAAGGGACAAAGTCTCCGTCAACTGAATTGACAGAGGTATTGGGACTCAAGCTTTCTAAACTCACTGCCTCGCTTGCACAGCAATTCCAAATTGGCGAAAATGTAGAAGGTATTGTTGTCGTTAATGTTTCATCTGACAGTGCGGTTGCTTCTTCTGGTCTGCGCCCAGGCGATGTGATCACTGAGGCCAATCAAACGCCAATAAAAAAACCTGAAGACTTCATTAACCAAATTGAGGAAGCGAAGAAAAATAAGCGCCAAAATATGACTCTGTTAGTGAATCGTCGCAGTGATATGGTGTATATTACCATTAAATTGGAAGACGATCTGAAAGATAAAACACCAGCAAAGGGTGATAGCTAAATTGCCTTATTGTTGATGAGGCTCTTTCTTTATTGTCACTGGGAGCCTTCCCTTAGAGGGGGGGCGATCTCTTGCAACTGGAAAGGGAGATTGCTACGGAGTATTTTCTCCTCCCAGTGACAGTTTGGAAAAAGAGCAATGAGGATGTAATATGAATCATTTGATTATCAGATATTTAAAGCAAGCTTTCTTGATTCTCATCATCGTGCTCTTGACCGGTAGAATGAGTATTGCGGAAGAGGAGGGAGAAGTAAGCCCAAATTCTCAGCAACAAATGTCTGAAATCCTTGATGTTTTATCGGGCCTTACGGGGAAAAAAACAGATAATAAAACGACAAAAAATCTAACCCAATCAATTAAAGTTTCAGATCTCAAAACAGCAATTCAAATTTTGCAAACTAAAAAAGATCGTGATCAGGTGATTAAAGTCTTGTCAGCTCTTGCCTATATCCAGGCTGAAAACGAGAAGAAACAGTCAATTCCAGGGCAATTTACTGATTTTCTCACTTCCATTATTGATACAACTTCTGAATTTTTATTGGATAGTTTGAGACTTATTGCCAAGGCACCAGAAACCTTTACCCAAATTGCGCATAATCTTTCCGAAAAAGAGCAACGCCAAAAATGCATTGAATATTATGCTGACAGTTTTAGTCGCCTTTGCCGTTGGAGCTGCTGTTGAAAATATCATCCGGCGGATGATGGCAAAATTTAAATTTTATCGGCCCAAAACTTACACGCTTTATAACTTTCCGCAGCATATTTTCCGCAACAGTTTGCCAGTTATTTTGTTTGGTATTTCAGCGTATAGCGTTCTTTTCTACTATCCCATAGCCTCAGGCGATGCATTGGACACCAGTTTTATGTGGGTGACAGCCATTGTGATGATTCGCACTTCTTTTATGGTATTACGGATTTTATTTGCCTCACGCCATATGCGAGCAACGGAGAAAAACCGTCAATCGTATATTTCTTCCTATCAATTTGCCTTAGCGATTGCGCAAATTTTAGTGACAGGAATTATCTTTGCAGAACTTGGAGTAATTCTTGGGGCGGGTGATCAGATCTACCAAGTCTGGCTCAAAATTTTAAGTTTTGGAGTGACGAGTTTACTGATCCTTGCGATTTGGAAGATCCGTTTTTGGGGTATAGCTAAGTTTGAATTTGAAGATGAAAACTGCTCAAATCTCGCAATGATGGGCATTAAGCTTGTGCAGCTGCTAGGTAACTATTGGCATTGGTTTATTTCTTTTGCCTTAGTGTTAAGCTTTTTCCTTTATTTTATTGGGATGACGACGCACAGTTTATTTGTTGCTAGTGCTACGGCGCTGACAGTATTTATAACGGCGATCACTTTATGGCTGCGAAATGCCTTGAAAAAGCTGCATAGCTGGTTAGAGCGCAAAGTCGCCGAAGAAGATAGTCGACTTTTCCTGTCGTTATCAGCCCAACCTAGAATGGCCTTAATTAATTTCTTACAATTCCTGCTTCACACAATTTATATTATTTTGTTATTTCAAACATGGGGGGCGGATCCCTTTGGACTGATTGCCAACAAAACTGTCCATCCTTATTTGGCAAGCGCTATTTCGATTGTATTGATTGTTGCCATCATTCGCCTTTTATGGATTTGGACGAATTACATTGCAACGAGTCATATTCAGGCAAAAGTAATTAATGGCCGGAAAATTGAACCAAGCTTATTTGCTAAGACCATTACTCCCATCTTACAAAGCGTTGGCCATTGGGTACTAGCAATTACGGCGATTATTTTGATTCTAGAAGAAGTGGGCATTCCAATTATGCCAATCATCTACGGTATCAGCGTGATCGGTATTGCTATCAGCTTGGGTGCGCAAAGCCTTGTTAAAGACTTAATCAATGGTATCTTAACGTTGATGGAAGGAAACATTGCCGTTGGGGAAGTGGTGGTTATTGGACCGCATACGGGAACCGTTGAGTCACTCTCTTTAAGAGGGGTTTCCTTACGTCATTCAACAGGGGCCTTGCAGACGATTCCTTTTTCGGAAGTGTCTAACATTATCAATAAATCGCGGGATTATACCTCCATTACTATTGAGCTTCCCTTTCCCTATGAGACAGAAATGAGCAAAGTGCGTGAAGTGTTGCAGGCGGCTTATAATGATACTATCGCTGATCCTTTCTTCCAACGGATGGTGATTGATCCTGTGAGTATTGCAGGGATTGACCGGTTTACAGATGCTGGCTTTGTGATAACTGGCTCCATTCGAATTAAACCAGATCCTAAAAACCGATTTGTTCGCGCGTTTAATCAAAAACTAAAAACCTATTTAGAAACGGAAAAAATCACTCCACCTAGTTCAGCGCAAACGGTGATTATTAATAATACTAAAGCTGAAGTGACGCCGGCCGAAAAATAAAACTGATAGAGGAGGGGTGGGTACCCTGTTAGAGGCACCTATTTTTCTGAATTACTATTCTCCAGAGTCAATCTTATATAGTAATGCATCACCTGAGCGGAGGGTTTCCACTGTATAACATAATGCCTTTGCTTGTACTCGTAGTTTATTAATAATGGGGTACAAAATGCATGCAAGCCTCTGATGATGTTTGTGC
The DNA here is from genome assembly GCF_000757605.1 of Candidatus Paracaedibacter symbiosus. Classification (GTDB taxonomy): domain Bacteria; phylum Pseudomonadota; class Alphaproteobacteria; order Paracaedibacterales; family Paracaedibacteraceae; genus Paracaedibacter_A; species Paracaedibacter_A symbiosus. The sequence goes on from NZ_JQAK01000001.1 coordinate 1,575,858, forward strand.
TTCTTGTAAAACAATTAGCTCACCAGTGGAGTCAGTATTTGAAGTTTCTGTGTGTCCTTTAGGAATTGACCTACTCCCTCTCGCGGGAGGGACAGCAATACCTCAGGATTCAAAGGCAGGAAGTATAATTGATTCCAAACTTTTAGTGGAGGAAGCAAAATCAGCAGGGATTCCATCACCGTTCTGGAGGGCGACCCTAATAACTGATACCCAGAACTGCGAGTTATTAGCGGGTTATTAGAACGTTAAGAACAAAGATAACAACCATTAGGGAGGTATTTTTCTCCCTTACTGTCGTATGCTAAATCCTTGTAAAGAAAATGTCAGTTTTCCCATCCAATTTATTATACGTCACTTTTTTTCGGAAGGTTCTGGCTCATCAGCTAAGCGTTTAGTTGCTAGAATGCAAAAATCAACTTTACCTTCCGGGCAATTTTGCCGGCAAGCTTGTCCCAAACCAGGATCAACCCGGCAGCGAATTGCTTTGCAGGAATCTTTACAAATTTTAGTCAGCAGAATTAAGCCAGCCCTTTTTTGTGGATCTTCAACAGACCCTGATTTTTGGTCAATCACCTCTTTAACAGATTCATTGATTTCAAAAAGCTTTTCTACCAATGGACGATTTTTGACTTGTTTAATATTTCTTAAAATATGTTCCTTGGAATAGATTGGCCAATGGGTAATGTCTTCCACCTTGAAATAGGTCATAACGGCAAGGACGAGGAACACACCAAGGACTAAAAAGGGGAGTATATATTTTCTTTTATTTTGGTACATTGACATTTGTCCTCTTTTTACCTTAAGTTTACCATGTTAACCTTTAAACCAAGGTTAACATTTTTTTCTTGATTGTGAGTAGCACATTTACCAGATAACAACAAGATACACTGAATTCACATGTGCTACAAAAGCATAAAAGGGAGTATAATGATGGGAGCAGAATTTGGGTTTACGGTGAGCGCCGCGGCGAGTATCGCTGTTTACTTGTTTATTATGGTTATTTCCACAGAAGGCCTTTAGATCTACAGAAAAGCCTAGGGCCTTCCTAAGCAAGGCCCCAGGAGCGAACCCGTCCTGTATCTACATGGACAAAAGTCGCATAACGGCCGACTCCACCCACTTTTAGAGATTTGGCAGCGTGTTGAACTTGCTTTAAACTGCGCCCTGGAATCACAATATCTGCTGCTTTGCCACATAAGTGCTGACTTTTTTTGGCAACACCTGAACTTTGGGAAGCAAGGATTTTGTTGGTTTTTGGAGAACGATAGCCAGAAATTAGATGAATCGGCTCTTTCGTATCCACGAGGTCTGTGATCGTCGTCAGTAGTCTTAATAATTCTGGGTCAATGGCATGGACATCACCCGTACGATGGTCTCTGAAATGATGATTAATCGTGCGTAATTGTTCTTCGATAAAATTCCCCTCCGCCCAAAATACATGATTTTTTAAAGTCTCACCAGTATGCGTATTATGGAGAGAGAGAGCAAGTTCCGGTCCTTTTATGATAGGGGCTGTAGGTGGTGTCGCCAGTGCAAACCCTTCAGGCAATGTTGGCGCAGAGAGACGTTTGGGGATAAGAAGACCTGACCCTGCCACAATAGACATCAATCCAAGATGGCTAAGCGATTGTAAAAAACGACGGCGTGAGGTAGATGCAGTTACAATTTCCTCAATCAGTAGACTGTTTGCTTGAGACATAATTTCCCCCCTCTTTATGCTTACAGTAGTTTTATTAGGCTTGGAGAAAACAGCCTTCCCCGTTAAGAGAGGGCTGTTTTTTAGGGCCTATAAGAGACCCAAAACATTAACGGACGCCGAAACAGCTGAGAATGCTTGTGGTGATGCTTGAAAAGAATGATTTAACTTGAGTAGTTGCTGCATTCCAGACAGTGGCTGCTTTGTGTTTAAAGCTTGGCTTCTGCGCATTTGCTTCCAGTTCTCGTTGACCATAATACTGCTTAGCAATTTCGGCATTAACGGCCGCAGCTTCTTTAATGCTTTTTACACGCACCATTCCCGCTTCCTGCTTATCAAGATTTTCGTAAAGCAGATTGCCATCAACTTTAGCATCCATCACACTCTTGCTTAGGTCTGAGGTTTCAAGATCATCAAAAGGAGAGAAGCATAGACTTTTTGTCATAGACATACTTCCTTCCATTGAATTAATCTCTATGATTAGATCAGAGCTTGTGTAATTTGCAAAAGCTGTTCCTTGTAGAAGAACTGCTAGTATAGTTAAACTAAGTAGTTTTTTCTTTTTCATTTTTTTTTCCTCTATAGTCGCTGGTTGCGAATAATGTAATTAAGAAGCCGAAACTTCTCACTTAAGCAAGGTCTCTTTTTAGGAGAACAATGCTTAAGAGGGCTAGTGGTTTTCCACTATTTTTTTGCTTGTTGCTTCGTAATCTTAGCAACAGCTTGTTTTTTCTCTTTTATGAGCTTCTCATACAATGGTGTAAAGCTATAGAATAAGTCATGATCTTTCGCTAATTGTGGCATTTGAGATATCATCAATTCTTGGAGCGCATGTTCATTTTCAACAAACTCTAACACCTCAGCTTCAGAAAGTGTTTTCTTTTTGAAGTCGATGATCGCCTGGTGAATTAAGTTAATTTCTTCATCTGTCATAGCGAAGATATTTTTAATGCGTTCACCTTTGTGCACCATATTTAAAATTCCGGCTAGGTATACTTTATTAAAGATTCCTTGCTCAGACTTAGTTGTTGGAATGGACGCGTAGCAATCAAGATCATAGGCAGTCACCTCAATGTCGCCCTTATCACCGCCAGGAATGATTATGGGGGTTGGCACAGTAATGTCAGCCTTTTCGTTTCCGCCAATACGATTCAACATAACAAACTCGTCTGTTGAATAGTTCAAGCTGTTGAAGTGGATATTCTTTGCCAACAAGTAGGGATAAAAACCATTTGTCATGATTATGGAGTAAACAAGAGTTCGTTCCTGCGATCCTAAGAATCCTTTTAATTGATTTCTGAAGTTCTGACCGATAGGGAGATTGAGCAACGCGCGATCTTTAAGCCATTCTGCCTGAACCATAGCCAATTTTTTTTGCTCAGGATTATAGCCTGGTAGTGAGTTGTGTTGAGACTCATCTAAAATACTATTTTCAGCCATTTTTTTGAAATTAGGAAGGTTACCTTTTGCATTCTCATAAGCCCAGCGCACAACTTCATCCAAATTCAATTCTTTGGTGAGTTGAGTCGCATAATGACGCAAAATATTAGATTTATTTTCAGTTACTATTGCTTCAACTTGCTTTTTGATTATGGCAAGTTCTTGCTCTTTTGCTTGGATTTTCAGATCACTTTGTTCTAGATGCTCCTCAATGTCTCGTTGAGACATATGACGATGCAGCTCAATCAATTCAATATCTGACAGACCAAAACCAAGAGAAGAATCTTTTAATGCTTGAAATTCCTCTTTATTTTTAGGGACATAGGTGGAACCAAAATGCTTGATATACTGAACTATCATCGCCTCTAGGAACTCTCGTGATTCCAAGAATTGTTTTACTTCCTCCTCAGTTGCCTTTTTGTCAAGGTATGTTTGGAAGAAGCCCGAGAGAAAGTGAAAATCTTTCGTTGCACGCTTTAAAATATCAAGATCCTTGTGGGAAAATGTTTTTAGGTGAGAGGCAAAGTTATTTTGAACAGCTTTTTCAACGATAATGTAATCGAGTTCAAATTGTTCTTCCCAACCAGAGCTGCCAGCAAATTGATAGGCACCAGCAATATCGGCTGGAATTTCATGGTGATATAAGCGGTAAGTATTAATAAGGTTCTTTTCAGCCTTTTCCTGCTGCTCTTTTTGCTCTTTACTATACGTGCTAAAGTTTGTTTTTTTGCTTTCTTTCCACTGTTTGACCACTTCAGAAACACTCTGTTTAATTGCATAGGATGGATATTTTTGCAAATTCTGCAGCAAAAGGGTGTCTTCTGAAGTTAACGTTTTGCCTACTTCTAACTTGGCTAGAATTCTACCCAGGAGGAAAGAGGCATAGTCGTCATTTGTTTGCTCAGCAATCACGGGAGGACTTGGTTGAGCCGATGCCAACACTCCTTTAATAAGAGCGCCAATATAGGATACTTTGGATAAATCATTGAGAACAGCTCGGGCTAACCCTTCTTCATGCTGAATAGCTTTGTGATAGTAATCTCTCAAGAAAATATCCTTTTCAGCCTCAATTGGCATAGCATTTAATCCATAGAGATAGTGTTCACCTTTGCTTTCTGAGAGAAATGAATCAAGGTAATATTTTGTATATAATTCTTTGTGTTCTTCAGCATAGTCAACGAGCGTTTTAGTAATAACTTGAGTTCCAAAAATCGTTGCATAATATCCGCCTACTGCAGTGAAAGGCGCAATGAGCAATGCATTTGGCCCAAACAATAACGTCGAACCGGTTATTCCGGCTGTCGTCAAGATAGTACCTACCGTATTCCCTTGTGGAACAACTTTACGTTGCAGTTCTAACGTTAACTCTTCCAATGCTTTGTTAAACATTGGGAGCATGATTTCAGTTACGGCATTGCGTAACATATGGGTCACGCGAGGTTCCAAATATGTCCAAATAGAGGATAATTCTTTTTCTAAAACTTCCTCATTGACATCTTCAAAAATAAATGAGTTTGAGAGTGATTCATTTGTCTCTTCCATAAGAATGGATGAAGGGAATAATGGTTCAGATATTTGATCATTTGTTTCTTGCTGTACCGCGGGGGACTCTTTGAATTCAAGCGCTTGCGGTGATTGAACCCCAGTTGAAATAACACTGTTTGCGGCAGTTGCGGCCACATTTTCAGAGGTTGAGGTTTTTTCGCGGGGGGTTGATTGTTTCCAACTATTAAGAATATCGGTAATAGACCCTTTAACCGTTTTTCCGGTGCATAGCTTGTAACATTTTAAAATATATTCAATGGTCAGTTCGTCTATTTTGCGCACAACATAGTTGCGAATAGGGGATGCATCTGCCAGGCTTAGCATCACACCTTTTAAAGGAACAGCATCAGGTACAAGGGCGCCTAAGAGCTTTTTAAAGACCGATTTGTCCTCATATATTTTTAGCTTGGTCCCTGTTCTGTGATCATAGGCATAAAGCGGTTGCTTCATGATGAGCCCTTCAATTGCTGTACAGAAGATGTTTTGTACATTTTCAACGAGGGGACGCAAAGCCTCGACATTAAACTCACTGCTATCTTGCTTGCCATGAAAATATTTTTTAAAGAATTGTTCAGATGTTGACTTCATACTGGCTTCAAAGAGTTCAGTTATGACAGTGCCAACATCTCCATGAGTAAAACATTTTTTGCCAGCCTCATAACAAAAAACCGAGCTATCTTTAAATTCAGTCAACCGTTGCTTCGCGTTATCCCAAAGTCGGTTACCAAACCCGCGGTCGGACATAGCCATTTGAGCATGCGGGTTTTTACCAGCTAAATAGTTAAGAATGTCTTGTTGTTCCGCAGCAAAAGTTGAACCTGTTAAAACGCTTCCAGCAAGTAAGATATTGAGGAGATTTTTTCTCATAATGTTACCAATTCATTGAAGTTGGGATGTTGTTAACGCAAAATACGGTTAACTAATCTATTAAAAGGTATATAGGAACCTTTTTTTCTTTGTACAAGTAATTTTTGAAACAATTTTTACGGCCATATGAATTTTTTGGTGAGTTATTAAACAAAAAATTTATTTTTACGACTGTTTCGCCTCAATAATGAAGACCTAGCCGCAGGCATAGTATAATGAAGGGGAATAGTGAACTGTAGAAGTTTTATGAATGCCAATTTGGAATAATAAATTGCGTACCATCTGGATTTGCAGGCACGCCTTATCGTCTTCAACCGCTGTTTCCATATAAGAATCTTTAAAAGCTGACGCAGTGCTTCCCCATATTCATAGTCTTTGAGTTCTTTATCCTGATAAAACTCAATAACATTAAGAGACTTAGTCGCTGAAATTGGAATAATGCTGATCAACACCAAATTGTAAGGATAAAACTCAATCATCGTATTAGGGTAAACGCTAAACCAGTTGATGGCTTCCCACCTCTGCGCCATAGACCAAGCTGAGATATATATAGTGAATCCAATTGATATTCGGAATTTCTATCATTCCATGTCTGGAGAAGAGGGCGGTCTGCTGCTTTAGCTTGGCTAAGTAAAGGCAAAGAAAGAATGAAGGGCTATTAAAAAACCCCGCCGCAGCGAGGTTTATTTTAAGTTGAGGTGGAGCACAGGTCTTAACCAATTTCTTCTGTTGCTTCCTCTTGAGCGATGTGAGCAATAAGCTTGTCAAGTTCAGCCTGGGTGCAAAGACCTAAGTGAACGGGATTGCGTGGTTTAATGTTCGTGCTATTCCAGTGGGTTTTACCACGAACAGCAGCAATCATATTTTTCGTCGTTCCCAACAGGCGGCAAATTTGTGTCTCTGGAAGTGTTGGGTAATACTTAAGTAACCAAGCAATGGCATCAGGCCGATCTTGACGCTTAGATACAGGGGTATAGCGCGATGCTTTTTTACCCAAAACCGAGTCAGCGGTTAGAGGGGGCGTTAACGTCAGTGAAAGATTTGGATCGGTTTCACAACGCTTAATCTCATCCGCAGTGAGCTGACCACTGGTGATAGGGTTAAAGCCGATCATACCCGTAGCGGCTTCTCCATCGGCAATCGCCTGAACCTCTAAAATATGAAGTGCACAAAACTCAGCAACCTGTTCAAAGGTCAGAGAGGTATTTTCAATGAGCCATACAGCCGTTGCTTTTGGCATAAGTGGGACTGCCATTCAATCCTCCTTAAAATTAAATATAACTATTTACTACTGCGATTTTGCTGTTGATGCTACCACTTTCTTCGTTTTGATAGAGAAAATTAATAAAGCGATCAAAGAAAAGAGGGCAACAATCATACTGGTAAAAAATGTTGTGGCAACACCAAAGTGGTGCGTGATTGTGCCGCCACCAAAACCCGCCACAATTGAGGAAGCAGCTCCAATAAGGTAGTAGAAACCAAATCCGGTGCCGCGCAAATCTTCAGGAACGTAATCAGCAATGAGGGTAACGAAGGAGTTGTGGACTACACCCATTTGAATACCCCAGATAAATACACCTAAAAAGACACCGTAAAGGGTTGAGGCACTGTAGAGGAAGTAGTCTGATAACACCAGTGCCGCAATTCCAAAAAACAGGACCACATGACGACCAAAGCGGTCAGCAAGGAGACCGCTTGGATAGGAAGACAAGCTATAGGTGAGATTGTACATACTCATGATGAAAGGGGCGAAAGTTTTTTCCAACCCGAAATTATTATGTGCATGTAAAACCATTAATGTTTCACTCACCCTGGCAACCATAAAAATACTGACGACAATCATCAGCATCCAATAAGGTTTGCCGAGAAGAAAAATATCTTTAATGTGAATGGGGCGCTTCTCAGAGCGGAGGGGAATGATATTTCCTTCAGGAGTGACGTGTTGTTTGGGTTCTTTGATGAAGAGCATGAGAATGATAAAAGCGAATAAGGCGGGAATACTGGCAATCCAGAAAACTTGTTGGAAGTCATTGTTAGTGTACCACATGGCAGCAACCCCTAACAAACCACCACAGAAGGATCCTGCGGTACCCAAACTTCGCATTAATCCAAAGCTAGCTCCCCGATGATTGGCTGGGGCAACGTCACTGACCATCGCGTCACGTGGTGTTGCCTGAATGCCATTTCCAAGTCTCTCAAACAAACGGGCGGCAAAGACAACACCAAAGCTGGTGGAAAGTGCCAGGATGGGTTTGCTGATCACGGTGAAGAAGTATCCGATTACCATGATGCGTTTTCGGCGTCTGAGATAGTCGCTCACAAGGCCAGAACACAATTTCATGACAAAGGAGCTTGCCTCAACAGCGCCCTCCAGGAGACCGATCCACATAGTGCTTACCCCTAAGGACACATTGAGGTACAGCGCTGAAAGGCTATAAATGACAACAAATGATATATTTATAAGGCACATCACGGCGCCCAAAAGCCATACAGTTAGTGGGATCATGGTATTCTTGCTTGATCTAGGATGGTTGGAAGATGAAGAGACAGAAGGAGCAGAAGAACCTGATGGCACTAGTGGCTGTGAGTCTGACCATTTAGGCACTGGTTGCATTCTTTATCATCTCCGTGCACAAAATTATTCCTAAAAGATAGATAGGAACTTTTTGTCGTAAGTTAAAGGGGTATTTTTTAAACTCTGCGTGATGTTAACCAATCGCTATAGGAATTATCAATAAAATTATTTCATCAATCAAGTAATTAAATGCTTTTTTTGATGATTTATGTCAATTTAATTATGAGAAATAACAGATTTTGGCTGCTTTTCAAGCTATCATCTTAAGGAAAAGAAATTATGCCTCTTCAGAATCCAAGCTTCACTATTCATTTTGAAAAGGTCATCAGCCGCGCCCATCAAAAGACCATCTTTGATTGGCTTGCAGAACCTCATCTGCAAGAATTCTGGGATAATAGCCAGGAGCATAAAGATGATATCCTTAATTTTATTAACGGTCGTAAAGAGCCTTCCAATTATTTCTACGGGACGATAATCTATTGGATGGGCATCATAAATGATGAGCCCTTTTGTTTCATCCTAACAGACAACTTACTGACTTCTCAGGAAGACTTATCCGACCTACACAGAGCCCATTTATCAAAAACAGGGAAGACAATTTGTATTGATTTTGGGATCGGTAATAAAAATTATTTAAGTAAGGGCCTTGCAGCCCCCACCTTAAAAGCATTTACTGAGTTTTATAAGTCCCAAGTTGACCCATCAGCCGATACCTTCATTATTGATCCGGAGGAAAACAACCCACGGGCAAGGCATGTTTATGAAAAGGCTGGGTTTAATCTGGTTGGGGACTATGCAGTAACAAAAGGGGTGTTTACGGGCCAAAAATCATTCTTGATGGTTAAAGAGCTAGGGGCAACGAGAGAATAGATCTGAAACTTCCCATATGAAAGCATATTTAATGGTAAATTGGTCTAGCCGGGCATAGCTTGTATGTAAAGTGATGGCACCCACTCATATACTGGCAATATGGATTCTCATCCCGTTTACTCGCTATCTGTTCACCCGACAATTCTTCCCTATGCTGCCCATTAGAGCGCTCCACTATCAATCGAAAAGGAAGCTTATTACGCGCGCTTGGCTTTATACAAAGGCACAAAATAAACCTTTAACCCTTCTCTTTCTTTCTCCCTTGTTTTTGATAAATATTGCATAGCTATAATTTTCCGAATGTCAATGAGATTCACTATACATCCGCAGTAGCCAAGAAATCTTTTCTTTTTCATATTTCTTGGGTCGGATTCAAGCTCATTAGGATGCTTTGGCGCTTTTTTGCTTTTATGGATTAGAGTTGCTCTGGAGTATTTTTCCCAAGATGAAAGGGATAAAAAATGAAAACTTTTATTACATTGTTTTCTATTTGGCTAGCCAGCCAAGGTGTTGGAGCAGTTGATAATAAAGTATCTCAGGAACAAACTCTAAGTCGGACTAAGGAAGGTTTTTAGAGTTTTAAGTGGTATCCCCAACGGGATTCGAACCCGTGTTGCCGCCTTGAAAGGGCAGTGTCCTAGGCCTCTAGACGATGGGGACTTGAGGTAATTTGATCTTATACATGAGTGGATGAGCTTATGCAACACTTTTTTAAGCATAAAAGCATATTTTTTTAAGCAGGAAAGTATGGTTTTTTTAGAAATGCTACAAAGTGCGATTGAGCCCCAGTATTTCTTCTGTGAAGAAATGCATTAAAAGAAAGATGCTAGAAAAGGAGAGGAAGAGAATGAATGGAGGCCGGAGCCGGAATCGAACCGACGTACAAGGATTTGCAGTCCTCTGCATGACCACTCTGCCATCCGGCCTACTTAATTTAGCTAAATTAAGTTTAAAAACTTAAAAAAGCAGGGTATGATCTCTTCTCTTTTTACCGTATAGTACTCTTGAACGCAAAGGTCAAGAGAAGTTACGAGTATGCAAGCAATTATTGGTAAAAAAAATTCCGATGATGTTATGAGGAATTTTATTCATGGGCAGCTGAGGCCCAATAAGGTATTAAACCCTGACTTGCTTCAAGCATTTGAGAGTAAGGATCGGGCTGACTTTTTATCACCACAATATCACTCTCTTGCTTATATTGATTCCAATTTACAAGCAGGAAATCAGCGTTTTTTTACGTCACCATTGACACTGGCACGGTTAATAAACTTAGTTGAGGTGAAAGAGTCGGATCGTTGTTTAATTATCGGTGGTCTGACAGGCTATAGTCTAGCGATTCTATCGCAGCTTGCCTCCACGGTTTTTTCTCTTGAGCAAGATCAGGATTTTGTCCAGATGATACGGGATAATTTTAAGGAGAAGCCTGACTATTTGTCGCGGATTCAGCAGGGAACTCTGACGGATGGTTGGCCAGAGAAAGCGCCCTTCAATTTTATTTTAATTGAAGGAGGGGTTGAAACTATTCCGCAAAAGGTGTTTGATCAATTATCAGAGGGTGGTTCTGTGGTTGCCGTATATAACAAGAATCATTTAATGGGAAGCGGATGCATTTGGCGTAAGAACAATGGGGCTATCACATCTACTTGTGTATTTGATGCCTATGTCCCGACGTTGGCTGGGTTTGCTAGTCCTAAGACATTTTCTTTATAGTGAGGTTGAGCGTGGTTCAAGAAATTTCTCCCCAAGATCTGCAATTGATGTTGAGTGAAAGCCAGGATTATGTGCTATTAGATGTTCGTCAACCATGGGAATTTAAGATTTGCCACTTGCCGAATAGCCTCAACATTCCCTTAAATGATTTAGATAAACTCACTACCCAATTGCCAGATGACAAAGAGATTGTTACTATCTGTCATCATGGAGTAAGAAGTAAGCAGGCAGCGATTCTCCTTGGACAATGTGGCTATCCTAAGGCTGTGAGTCTACAAGGTGGTGTCGATGCCTGGGCACGGGACATAAACCCAACAATGGAGCGTTACTAGGATGATGCCTCTCAACCAACAAAAAACAATATTTTATAAGACATTAACTCTTTTTTTGACGTCAACTGTTCTAAGTGGGGCTGCTTTGGCTGTACCTGCGAAGAAACAGGACAAGCCCATTGCGAAAACCGCAGAAGCTGACACTACCAAAGAGGACAAGCCAATTGCGAAAACTGCAGAAGTTGACGCTACCAAAGAGGACAAGATAAAAGCTGCACCATTGGTGACCTTTGCCACAATTGCAGCCAGGAGCGGGGAGCTTTTGGGAGTTTCAAAGGCCAACCAGTTCCAGGATAGCATTGTGAAAGCAATGGAATCAGCTTACAAAACAAATCCAGATATTTTGGCTCAACGTGCTGCGGTACGTTCAGCTGATGAAAATGTCGTGCAGGCAAAAGCTGGCTGGCGGCCAAGTTTAGTAGCGACGGGATCAGTTGGGTATACAAAAACTTATTCGAAGGGGAAAACAGGCACGCGTCCTGTTCAGGGTAGTGAAACGCAAACTGCCCAGCTACAATTAACACAAAACCTATTTAATGGCGGGGCAACCACGGCTCAGATTGCTGGTGCTATAGCGGATATTAAGGCGCAACGTGCTCTTCTTATAGAAACAGAGCAAGGGACTTTGTTTGCAGCTGTTCAAGCCTATCTAGGATTGATCACTCAATTAGCGCAATTGGAAGTACTGCGCGCGAATGAAAACTTCCTCAAAGTAACCTTACAATCAACACAAGATAAATTTAACGTGGGAGAAGAAACCCGGACCAGCGTTGCCCAAGCTGAAGCTCAGTATGCGGAGGCGACAGCTAAACGTCAGTCCGCTGAAGCGAACCTTGCTGCCAAAGTCGCAACCTATGAGCAAGTGGTTGGTCGTGTCCCTGGCAAACTTGAAAAGCCAGAAGTACCAAAGGGATTACCAAAAACGGTGAAAGAGGCGCTGGATCGGGCCAGGTTAAATAACCCCACAGTCCTCAAAAGCCAGTTTGCTGAAATTGCTGCTCGCCGAAAAGTCGACCAAATTAATGGAGGGTTGTTGCCAAGCCTCGATGTGCAAGGGACGTCGGGTCCAACAAAAAATAGAACGTCCGGGGGATTGGTTGGAGTTCCTGAAGGAGGTAACGTAGTGAGCAATGAAACTACCATTAATCATGCAGTTACCTTAAATCTAAAAATTCCTTTATATGAAGCCGGGACCACCCGTTCGCAAAAGCGTCAGGCGATTCAGACTGCGGAACAAAACCGAATCCAAATTGAAACAGCACGGCGAAGGATTGAACAATTGTTGATTCAGATCTATCAGACTTTTGTCGCTGCTCGCGATAATATTCCTTACTATGAACAACAGGTACGAGCGAATGAGATCAGCGTTGAAGGGACAAAGCAGGAAATGTTGGTCGGTTCCAAGATCTTGCTTGACGTTTTGAATGCCCAAAACCAATTGCTCAATGCACAGTTGGCTCTGGTTCAAGCTGAGCAAAGCTTGTATGAATCTGCCTATCAGATTTTGGTATTGATGGGAATGTTAACAGCACAGTATATGCAACTACAGGTTGAACATTACGACCCCACGTTGCATTATAGGGAAATTAGAAGCTCTTTGTAAGTGTGATAGAGAGGGCGGGGTTAAAACCATAACCTCGCTTTTTTATCTTGGCGTCAACTATAGTTAAAAAACTATTCCATTCACTTTTTAATCAGAGTATTTTGAAACTAAAAGTCTATAAAGCCAAAGGAATGAATAATGGTGTTAGGTTGGGGAAAAAAAACTGTGACAAAGCATGATGACGAAGAAGATATGACAATGGACGAAATTTTAGCCTCGATTCGTCGGTATGTCACAGAAGATCAAAACGCGCCACGCGAAATACCTGAGACTCGACGGTCCATTTTCAAAGAGCAGCCTGAACTGCTGTCAGCTCGTTCACCTGTTGCGGAACAATCAACCGCTAAGGGGGACGATTATAATTCACCATATGTCCCGCCAGAAATGGTGCGTGAACAACAAGAAATACCCCGTACACCTGCTTTTGAGAGGGCAGAAACAACTTTTACCTCAGAGCCACACAGTGTGCCGCATCCCGAAATAAAAGAGCCTCATCCGCAACCACAATACCATGCTGAAACGGAAAGTGGCGTGAGTTCTGAATCAACGATTTCAGCGGCAGCAATGGCTCTCTCAAAGTTGGCAGAAGTTAAAGGCGAACAACAAATGCTGGGTGCTTTAACCCTTGATACGTTGATTTCAAATTTGGCTCGACCAATGATTAAAGAATGGTTAGATCAACATCTTGCGCAAATTGTTGAAGCAATGGTGGAACGGGAAATTGAGCGAATTCGTAATTATTCATCGAAATAATTAAATTTGAGAGGTGAGCAGTATATAAATGCGGTCAGAACTATATCCAGCCATTGAGCCTCATCGTACAGGTTACCTCAAACTTGACGATCTCCATGACATGTATTGGGAGGAGTGCGGCAATCCAAATGGGGTGCCTGTTGTCTTTATTCATGGAGGTCCGGGGGCTGGGGCAGACGCTTCGGCGCGGCGATTTTTTGACCCGGATTATTATCGGATTGTGGTCTATGATCAACGCGGCGCGGGACGATCTAACCCTTTGGGGGAGACGCGTGAGAACACAACGCCACATTTGATTGCTGACTTGGAAAAACTTCGCACCTTGTTAGGGATGGACCGTTGGATTGTTTTTGGAGGCTCGTGGGGCTCAACTTTGGGGATTGCCTATGCGGAACATCACCCAGATCGGTGCTTAGGGCTTATTTTACGCGGTATTTTTCTGTGTCGACGTGAAGAAATCGACTGGTTTATGTATGGCATGAAGACGATTTTTCCTGAAGAATGGCGGACTTTTTCTGAGTTTATTTGTGAATCTGAGCGAGATAATTTAGCAGCAGCTTATCACAAGCTGTTGATGAGTACGGACCGTGAGGTTTATATGCCGGCAGCTCTTTCGTGGAGTCGGTATGAAGGCGCGTGTGCGACACTGATGCCCAGTCCTGAAACAGTTACGACGTTTTTGGATGACACTGTAGCCCTGGGATTGGCACGGATGGAATCGTATTATTTTACCAATAACATCTTTTTGCCAGACAATTTTCTGTTTGAGAATTTATATCTTATTCGCCATATTCCGACAATTATTGTGCAAGGGCGTTATGATATTGTCTGCCCAATTATCACGGCAGATCTCGTCGCAAAAGAGTTGCCCGAGGCAGATTACCGCATTGTCCCGAATGCAGGCCATTCAGCCAGTGAGCCTGCTTTGTGCGCGGAGCTGGTTCGTGCATGTGAAGCCTTTAAAAGTTTGGGGTGACTACTATGAATGATACTCAACGACTGGAAGCTTTTAACCGATTGGCAGCAACGATGCCAAATCCAAAAACGGAGCTAAATTATACCAATCCGTATACTCTTTTGGTGGCGGTAACGTTATCAGCGCAAGCTACTGATGTTGGAGTCAATAAGGCAACGAAGGCACTTTTTGAGGTAGTCCACACGCCGGAAGATATGGTGAAGCTTGGGCTAGATGGTCTTGTTTCTTATATAAAAACGATTGGTTTGCATAATGCCAAAGCAAAAAATCTGATGGAGGCCGCGCGGATTTTAGTGACGCAGTTTGACGGAAAGGTGCCAGTAACACGCGAGCAATTAGAGCAATTGCCAGGCGTAGGGCGCAAGACCGCAAACGTGGTCTTGAATGTGGCTTTTCATCAGCCGACTATTGCGGTGGATACTCATATTTTTCGCGTCTGTAATCGAACCGGCATTGCGCCTGGCAAAACGCCTCTCGAGGTTGAGTTAAAATTGGAAAAAGTTGTACCAGAGCATTATAAAATGGATATCCATCACTGGTTGATCTTACATGGACGATATGTTTGTAAAGCGAGGGTGCCTGAGTGTTATCGGTGTGTGCTGGCGGATTTATGTGATTATAACCTTGCAAAATTGGCAAATTAAAGCAATTCGCCCATATTTTGTGCACAAAATCTAAGAATCAGGTTGTATAATTTTAAAGCAATAGCATATATTTAGTAGACTAAAGAACATAGTGTTGCGAATTTATCTTCTGGTGGCCCCGGGGAGGGGATAATAGCGAGGTAAATACGCTCAATTCTTAAAGAGTTGAATTAATAATAGAAAACTTGCAACATTTCGTTTTATAAAGACTTTAAGCTCATTTAACAGGAATATGGATTAATGACCACGATTCGTAACATCGCCATTATTGCTCACGTTGACCACGGGAAAACAACCCTTGTGGATACAATGCTGAAGCAAAGTGGTACTTTTAGGCAAAATCAACAAGTAGCTGAACGCGTAATGGATTCCAATGATTTGGAACGTGAACGCGGCATTACCATTTTGGCGAAGTGTACATCGTTGGTTTGGAATGACACTCGGATTAACATCGTTGATACCCCAGGCCACGCAGATTTTGGTGGTGAAGTTGAGCGTATTCTTTCCATGGTTGATGGAGTTGTCTTATTGGTAGACGCGGCTGAAGGCCCGATGCCCCAAACAAAGTTCGTGCTTGGAAAGGCATTAAAGTTGGGCTTGCGTCCGATCGTTGTAATTAACAAGATTGACCGTGCTGACGGGCGGCCTGATGAAGTTTTGGACGAGATTTTTGAGTTGTTCTTGGCGTTGGATGCTAATGATGAGCAGCTGGATTTTCCTGTTGTTTATGCATCTGGCCGTGGCGGTTGGGCGGCTATGGATATGGCGCATGAGAAAAAAGACATTACTCCCCTGTATGATTTGATCGTCAATCACGTGCCCGCACCAACAGCTGATGCAACGCAACCGTTCTCCATGTTGGTGACAACCCGCGAATATGACTCTTATCTTGGCCGTGTCCTCACCGGTCGTATTCAAACGGGTGTGGCTAAGCTTAATATGGCGGTTAAAGTGATGAACCGTGAAGGGCAAGTCATTGAGACAGGACGTATTAGCAAGTTGTTATCCTTCCGGGGATTGGAACGCACACCAATTGAAACTGCAGAAGCAGGTGACATTGTGGCGATTGCTGGTTTGCAAGAAGCAACCGTGGCAGATACGATTGCCGTGCCAGAACTTGATGTTCCTTTGCCTGCACAACCGATTGACCCACCGACGTTGGCAATGACATTCTCCATCAATGACTCACCGTTGGCTGGTCGTGAAGGGACAAAGCTTACCTCACGGATGGTGCGTGACCGTTTGATGCGTGAAGCTGAAGGTAACGTGGCGATCCGTATCACTGAAACGGAAGATAAAGATGCCTTTGAAGTGGCTGGCCGGGGTGAATTGCAGTTGGGCGTTTTAATTGAAACGATGCGTCGTGAAGGGTTTGAACTTTCCATCAGTCGCCCCCGCGTGTTGTATCGTAAAGATGAGACAACTGGTGAACGCCTTGAACCTATTGAAGAAGTTCAGATTGACGTGGATGAAGAATTTGTTGGCTCTGTGGTTGATTCCATGAACCAACGTAAATCAGAAATGATTGATATGCGTCCTTCAGGCGGCGGTAAGACCCGTATTATCTTTTTAGCGCCTTCTAGAGGCTTGATTGGATATCACGGTCAATTCTTAACCGAAACCCGCGGAACTGGGATTATGAGCCGTGTTTTCCACAATTATGGGCCTTATCGTGGTGCTGTTGAAGGTCGCCGTAATGGTGTGTTAATTTCTAATGGGGATGGCGAAGCGGTCGCTTATGCATTGAATGCGTTGGAAGAAAGAGGAACACTCTTTGTTGCTCCGGGTGCCCAGCTTTATATGGGAATGATTGTTGGGGAAAATAGCCGCGATAATGACCTCGAAGTCAATCCGTTGAAGGCAAAACAGCTCACTAACTTCCGTGCCTCAGGAAAAGAAGAAGCGATTCGTTTGACGCCCCCAAAGCTGATGACATTAGAGCAAGCGATCTCTTATATCCAAGATGATGAACGCGTTGAAGTGACACCAAAAAATATTCGTATCCGTAAGGCGTTTCTTTGCCCGAATGAACGTAAACGCGCCGAACGTAGTGCAAAAAATTAAAGTATTATCGGTTTATGGCGTAGGAGAGTAGAGGCTTTTCTCCCTTTCCTGTTCTATGATCCGAGGAAATTACTATATAAAAGCCCTCTTTGTAGAGGGCTTTTTTGTGTTGTGTTAATCTTTTTTCTTACTTTTAATGAAGATATCCATCTGCAATTCACGCGCATATAACCGTATTGATTATTCTCCATAGGAATTTTAACCAAAATACAATTTCCTTGTCCTACCGCATGAACAATAATCTAGATAGCGTCTTGTATTGCATGAGAGGTGGAAGGACCTGCTTTAGAAGTCTCAGCACCAGTTCTTGCGGCCTGAGTAAAAATCGTGGCGTTAGGACTAAAGGTTTGTTATGGAAAGGATGGTTTTGGTTTGCTACTGATTTTATTTGGTATTAGATTTGAGCTATCAGTCGCATTACTATCCACGCTGCCACATATTAAAGAAAAGAGGAGAGTAATATACAGAAGTAATCTAGACATGGGGGAAGAAGCTTTGCGACCATATGAGCAAAGAATACTCAAAACTCTTTAAAGAAAGATTAATCCTATAGGGGGGAATCAATCGATAGTTGTAAATGCTGCTTTTAATTGAGCAATAAGTTCGTTTTGTTTGGAAGGCGGATAGGCTTCACTGACGGTATTCCACACAGGGTATGGCCAGGTAGAGTCGTTGTCAAAGCGGGCGATAATGTGAACGTGTAATTGCGACACGACGTTTCCAAGGCTGGCAACATTAAGCTTGTGGGGGCTGAAGAGGGAGCGCATCACGTGACTTGCAAGGGCAATTTCCTGCATGAGGAGTTGCTGTTCAACCATGTTCAGATCAATAATCTCAACAATGTCATTGCCTTTTGGGATCAGTAAAATCCAGGGGAAGGCCGCATTGTGACTCAGGCGCACCTGACATAGCTCCAAATCTATAATAAAGGAGGAGCTTGCTTCTAAACGTGGATCAAGCCACATTAAGGTTGGTTTCTTTCTAAAAATTGGTCAAAGAGGAGTGTTGTTGCGGCGTCAATATCTTTTTCGTGTAATAGATAAAATTGCGCTTGTGTGTTCCCAGGTAGGGCGTCAATATGACCAATGGCGATCGCATCAATAGGGCAAATGTTCATGCAGCTGGTCGTAATGACCCGCGCTGTTCCGGGTTTTAAGCTTTCTCTGATCTTAAGCTTTAGGCTTTTTTGTAAAAGCGAAGAGGGGTTTTCCTGGTCAGCTTGGATCTGCTTTTTGCCACATTTTTCACAAATAAGCAGTAATGTTTCAACAGGAGGAGCCGTTTTTGTGAATGTTTTTTCTAAGGATAGTTTTGTCAACTTTATTTCCTTTCTTAGCTCATCAAGCTTCTAAGGCACAATTTTAACTGTTGTGCCAGGTTGAGTCGAAGCATAAATTTCTTCTATTTCCTGATTGGTCACAGCAATGCAACCCCGCGTCCAATCTTTTAAAAAATGAATTTTACCAAGGAAGGCAAACCCTTTTCCAAGGCCATGAATCATGATATCATTACCGGGCCGAACACCGCGTTGCTTGGCAGACCTTGCATCGGTGAGGGAAGGGTAGGATATTTTCAAGGAACGATGGAACTGACTATTCTTATTTTTAAATTCAATACGATAAGTTCCTTCGGGGGTTTTCCCGTCCCCCACTTGGCGTTTGTGACCTTCAGGTGAGAATCCAAGAGCAATTTTATAAGTTTTCAGGGGATTATCGCCATGATAAACTGTCATCAATCTTTTTTCTTTTCAATGAGGATAAAATCAATAGAGGGTAGCCTTACTTGTTTAGCCTGGACGACTTTTCCTTGAAGTGACAATAAAAGAATGCAACACAGGGATAATATCATTATTTTTTTTAACATTGTTTGTTACTCATTTTAAATCTGGGTATTTTTTAAAACCCCGGATTGTCCTTTAAGAAGCGCACATACTCAGCCACACCTTGTTCAAGGGAGGTAAACTCTTGTGGATAGCCGACTTGACGCAAGCGCGTCATGTCACTTTGGGTGAAATATTGATAATGCTGACGGATTTGGGCTGGCATATCAATAAATTCCACCTTCACCTCTTGTCCTGTAGCCTGTGAGAGGGCATGAGTGATATCCGTGAAGCTTCGCGCTTTGCCTGTACCAACATTCAAGATACCAGACACCGCTGGAGTTTGTCTTAGCCACTCAATAACATTACAGCAATCATCGACAAAGACAAAATCCCGCAACTGGCCGCCATCTGGATAAGACGGATTGTAGGACTTAAAGAGTTTAATCGTCTCACCACGCCCAGCCTGCTCATACAGTTGATGCGCCACACTGCGCTGTGGGCCTTTGTGGGTTTCTCTAGGGCCATATACATTAAAGAATTTTAAGCCAGCCCATTGAGGGGGGTGATGGCCGCGTGCTGTGTGGGTAACGGCCCACATATCAAAGAGGTTTTTGCTCCAGCCATAGGCGTTGAGAGGGCGTAGTTTTTGTAAGTAGTCGATGGAATTATCATCGACAAATCCATGCTCCCCAGCGCCATAGGTCGCGGCTGAAGAAGCATAGATAAAGCGGATCTGGGCATCGGCACACCAATTCCACAATTGTTTTGAAAATTCAAAGTTTTGTTTTAGTAAGTAATCCACATCTGACTCAGTCGTGGTGGAAATGGCTCCCATATGGACGACGAGGGAAATTTTATTATGTTTCAACCATTCGAGCGCCTGTTCCGGCACAACAATATCAGCCAAGTTAAGCCCACTCAAGTTTTTCCATTTATGGTGATGGCCAAACCAATCGCAGACCACGATTTCTTCACCTTGGGTGGCAAGTAAATGCGCATAGTTTGATCCAATAAAGCCTGTTGCCCCGGTAATTAAAATCATAGATCTGCTCATTTTTTTAAAAAAATATTATATCGCGAATTTAATCGAAATTGAGGAGAATTGGTATCATTTTATCATGGCTATCCTGTTATTTCCGATCACTTAACCCTCAAAATTTACGAAACTTTAAGGTTTTGTCGATTATCCTTTAGGATGTACCCAAGATACCTGAAGAAACGGGACTATGGTTAGCAGATTTGAGGCAAATTTTATTTTGGGGTGACGCTAATAGTCGGCACTCTTTAAGGAGCGACAAGATAAAATTGAGCCAAAAGATGCGAAACCAGAAATCGGTTTCTTCAGGTATCTTGGGGATAAGGAAGAAGGTGATTGAATGGGAATTGTGCAGATTGCCTTAAAACGTCCATATACCTTTGGTGTTTTAGGGATTTTTATTTTAATTTTTGGTTTTTTTTCAATCTCGCGGATGCCGACAGACGTGCTGCCGCGCATTGATATCCCCGTCGTCACTGTTCTTTGGACTTATACGGGTTTGCCAGCTGATGAAATGGCCGCCAAAATCACCTCCTTCAGCGAATTATCCATAACCAATAACGTTGACGATGTTAGCTATGTTGAATCGCAAACCCTTAACGGAGTTGGCTTGATCCGCGTCTACTTTCAACCACAAGTGGATATTGCAACAGCTCTCGCTCAAGTGACTTCGGTTTCGCAGACAATCCTCAAGCGTATGCCAACGGGGACCCAGCCACCGCTCATTGCCACTTATACACCCTCAAGTGTGCCTATCTTACAGCTCGTCTTAAGCAGTAATACCCTCAATGAAGCGCAGCTTTACGATTATGGTCGGGTGACGATTCGCTCCCAAATGACTGGGGTGGTGGGATTACGGTTGCCGCTTCCTTTTGGTGGCAAAATTCGTCAAATTATGGTTGATATTGATCCGTTGAAATTACAATCTAAAGGATTGTCGCCAAACGATATCAACACGTCTTTAAATCTTCAAAATCTAACGACTCCTTCAGGGACATTTAAAGAAGATATGCTGGAATATACCGTTTCTATGAACAGTAGCCCAGTATTGTCTGATAACCTTAATAATATTCCCCTTAAATATGTGGATAATGCTGTCGTATACATGCGCGATATTGGGTTTGTCCGCGATGGTTATGCGGTCCAAAACAACATCGTTCGAAGCTTAGGCGATACGGGTGTGTTATTGACAATTCTTAAACTTGGTGGGGCCTCTACTGTTGATATTGTGAAAGAGATTTATAAACGATTACCGGTCATGCAAGCATCCGCGCCTGAAGGCCTTAAGATCAGTCCTTTATTTGATCAATCTTTGTTCGTAAGTGCCGCCATTCGGGGCGTCTTAATTGAGGGGATTACCGTAGGTTGTTTGATTGGGCTTCTCATCCTTCTTTTTACTGGGAGTACTCGGAATACCGCTGTGGTGTTGATCTCAATTCCTTTGTCGATTTTAACATCTATTATTATTTTGAATATTTTTGGCCAAAGTTTAAATTTGATGTCCCTTGGAGGACTCAGTTTGGCCATTGGAATTTTAGTGGATGATGCCACTGTTGTTGTTGAGAATATCCACCGAAATGTAGAAGCAGGAAAATCTTTTCGCAAAGCTATTTTAGATGGAACAGAGCAAGTTGTGTTCCCGTCTTTTATTTCTACATTATCCATTTGTATCGTCTTTGTACCGATCTTTTTCTTAACAGGTCCTGCCAAGTATCTGTTTACTCCATTGGCAATGGCAGTGATTTTTGGGATGGCGGCTTCTTATGTGTTATCAAGAACAGTTGTTCCGTCAATGATGCAGTATTTATTTAAAGATCATATTGATGGCACCTATAACCCAGATAATCAAAGTACATTGACTCAAAAAATTACGGTGATGACGGATTGGTTTGAAAGAGAGTTTTTAAAATTAAGAGATCGGTATATATACGCCGTGCGTTTGGCAATTATTAATCGTCGCGTGATTTTAAAAATCATTCCTGGGGTGGTGGTGATTCTTTTGGCACTGACCTTTGTGATCGGGCGGAATTTCTTCCCTTATGTTGATGCAGGATTAATTAAACTCCATTTGAGAACCCCTACAGGCACACGTATTGAGGAATCAGCTAAAATCTTTATTGAGGTTGAAAAGGCGATTAAAGAAGTCATCCCTCAAGAAGAACTTGATTTGATCATTGATAATATCGGTTTATCAGACCCCATTAACCTTGGCTTTATGGATATTGTTACTGTGGGAGCCTTTGATGGTGAAATTTTGATTTCTTTGAAAGAAGGTCACGGCTCTACTCTCGATTATCAGAATAAAATCCGTAATATGATGCGCGAGAAGTTTCCCCATTTAGAGGCATTTTTCCAACCCCCAGATATCACTAACCAAATTTTGAACTTTGGATTACCCTCGCCCATTGATATTCGAATCGCCGGACGAGACAGTGCAAATAATCTGAAAGTAATGCAAGAAATTCGAGAGAAAATCGGCAAAATTCCAGGCATTGTTGATGTCGTGCAGCGCCAAATTCTCGATTTGCCGAGTGTGTTGGTGGATGTTGACCGAAGTCGCGCTATTGAATATGGTTTGACCCAACATGATATTGCTTTTGATCTGCTAACTTCTTTAAGTTCAAGCACGGTCGTTTTTCCCAACTTTTGGACCGATTATGCGGCAGGGATTCCTTATACCGTTGCGGTACAAACGCCTCAGCTTATGGTGCGGACTGCCGGTGATTTGTGGAATACACCATTGATGACCGTTAAGTCTATGAAAACTCAACCTTTGTTGCGCAATTTATCTTTGCTAAAATACCGTAATATTGCCGCCAATATCAGTCGCTACAACTTTAACCCTATGTACAATTTGTATGCCAACGTCCATGGTATCGATTTAGGGACTGCAGCGACAAAAATCCAACAAGTTATTGATTCAGTTAAATCACAGCTTAAACCAGGCAATGAAATTACCATTGCTGGGCAAGTGGAAAGCATGAACCAATCCTTCTTAAATATTGGTTTGGGACTGGCATTTGCTATTATCTTGGTTTATCTCTTAATGGTTGTAAATTTCCAATCCTGGATTGATCCTTTCATTATTATTACCGCAATTCCCATTTGTATTGCAGGCTCCATGCTGATGCTTTTTATCACTCACACAACCTTTAGTGTGCCTGCTCTCATGGGAATTATTATGGCAACAGGTGTGGCGACGGCGAATAGTATTTTGGTTGTTTCCTTTGCCAATGATGAATTGGCTTTAGGCAAAAGTGTCCATAAATCGATTTTAGGAGCTGTTTATTCGCGACTGCGCCCTGTGCTTCTGACTGCCTCGGCGATGATCTTGGGCATGATTCCGATGGCGATTGGCTTTGGGGAAGGTGGTGAACAAAATGCCCCCCTTGGTCGAAGCGTTGTGGGTGGGTTGCTTTTTGCAACCACGGCGACGCTGTTTTTTATTCCAATGGTTTATACAATCCTCAAACGCATACAGGTACAAAATGATACGGGACTTGATACAGAAGACCTTTAATGATATATCCTCAAGCATTTTGAGTATAAACTATCATGACCTTTCCACAACGCGCAAAACCCTTGCTCTGGGTGTGGGTGGGATTGTTTTGCTCCTCTTCTTTGGGGCTGGGTTTAAATTATTTAAGCCAAAACAGGAACAAGACAAAGGATTTGTAGTCTATGTTGTGCCACCAAAACCACAACCGGAAACAACACCCCTCGACTTACCTAGTACAACACAAGCTTTGCAACAAGCGACGCTTTATGCCAGAACCAATGGCTATCTTGACGAATGGTACTTTGATATCGGAAGTGTTGTGGAGGAGGGAGACCTGTTAGCTGAAATCTCAGCCCCAGATTTAGATGCGCAAGTTGATCAGGCAAAAGCAGCGATTTTAAAATCTGAAGCACAAGTAAAAGTGACAGAGCTGAACATGGCCCGTGCGGCACAGCTTGTCAAAACCAATGATACCCCCCAACAGACTTATGATCAGAATGAGGCATTGTATCATTCCGCGCAAGCAGACCTAAAAGCCCAGCAAGCCAACTTTGAGCGTCTACGGGCGTTGCAAGATTTTGAGGAAATTACCGCGCCTTTTTCAGGAACAATTACCAGTCGCAAAATTGATCGTGGCGATTTGGTGCTGGCAGATAGCACGGGCGGTAGTTCTTTGTTTGAGATTTCTGACCAAAGTAGATTGCGGATTTTTGTCAATGTCCCCCAAACTAATGCCATGAGTATCAAAGAGGGCGACAGGGTTGAAGTGAAGTTTTTGGAATTTCCTGACTCGCCCCTTCAAGCAAAGGTTTCAAGATCCTCCAATGCGATTGACCCTACATCGCGGACGCTTCTTGTGGAGGTCGATGTGGATAATCAGGATGGGAAGCTCTATCCAGGGATGTATTGTATCATTCGCTTTTTTATTAAATCTTTACGGCCTATTTTTGAAGTCCCCTCTAATACCATTTTAACTCGGCCAGAAGGCACCTTTGTGGCAACAGTGACGCCCCAAAACAGTGTTCATTTCAAATCTGTGGATTTGGGTCGTGATTTAGGAAAAGTTGTGGAGGTGACAAAAGGGTTAGAGGGGACTGACAAACTCATCCTCAACCCCAATGCAAATCTTGTTGAAAATACTAAAGTGACAATGCGTGTCCCAGCACAGGAATAGCAAGAAGCCTCATGCTATTTCTGTCTAGATCCCCAGTGATGCTTTGCTTCAAAAAAGTTATTTGTAGCTTTAGCAAAGGCGACATAAAGCTGTGGGAGTTCATAGCCAGATTGATTAAATCTGGTTTCATCAATGTAAATCATTGGAAAAGAACTATTTTGGAAGGGAATATCTTTTGCAGAAACCTCCCCTCTTAAAATATCAACCACTATCCTTGCCCCAATTTCACCTTGTTCAATAGGGGAGGTGGCGATCGCTAATGCCGCTCCTTCCTCACAGACAAAACCATTAATACCGATAATAGGAAGGGGCGCATTTTTATAGGACCATTCCATTACCTCTTTGAAGGGAACAAATTTTTGTTTTTGGTCATTTTCATAAACTTTTCGATAGTTAGAAATTAAAATAATATCAGCAATATCAGCGCTTTTATGAATAGCGTCTTTCCATTCATTAAAGGTCCCAACTAAATTAGATTTTAACAGATTAACGGGAGCCCAATTCGGATATTCATGCATGTTAATATCATCATATTTCACGATAATAGAGCGATCTGAAATATGAATCACCCGATAAGGTGGTTTAATATGATGTTGTTTGGCGATAATCTCCACAACATTTTTAACCGCTTCATAAGGGATTCTCTCTAAAACGCCAGTGACATTAATGGCGTTTTGATAGTCATATTGTTCGGGTTTTGCATTAACACCGATAAAGACGATTTGCATATCCTCGCGATTTTTATAGTGCCTCATCACATATTGTTGCGCATCATCATCTGAAGCGAGGACAACGTCAGGTTTTATGTAATCAACAACTCGCCGGGCAATAGCGCCCGCCATTATTTTATATTTAGAATCTGGGTGGGTTTTTGTGTCCATATAATGGCGAAATACCCGAACATTTTTTTTATCGCCAAGAACACGTTCAATACCAATATTAACATCGCGAACCCAGGCATAATCCTCATCATAGCTATGCAAAATTAAGACTGTTTTACGGGTCAAGTTCATATAAACTAAGTATCCGCACAGAAGGATCAAAAAGCTAAAAATCGCAAATCTTTTAAATCTTAAAATACACTTCATTAACATGATCTATCCTATATAATGCTTAAATATTTCCAATAAGGAAGGCTCGTTAGGATAGCTAGAATCTTGAAAATATTCATAATAGCGTTAAAGAGCAGAAATTTTCGCTCAAAGGAAAAAGCCTCACCAAAAGGATTCTTATAAACTTTATAAAAAGTGCATTGATAGGGAAGAAACCAAATATCAGCAATAAAAAGAATTGTGAAACACAAAGGCCAAGCACTAATACCTACTCGGTAGGCAATTGAAATGGCACTCGGGATAAGAAGTGCAACTACGGCACCAATCGGTAGAAAAAAACGTAAAATTAAGGTAATAGCAATCATTGAACTAAAAAGAGTAACTCGGCTTACAAGCATTTCGGGGAAATGATTCACTAAACCTTCAAAAAGCCACACATCGAGTTTTAAGCTCTTAAAGGTCTGAGAAAGGCTGACTAAAGAGCACAAGAAAAGAATAAAAGACCAATCAATATTACGTTGAAAATCGTTAATATTGACGTGATTTAAGACAAGCAATAAAAACAAAATACTGAAGCTCAGCCAACTTTGGGGAATATGGTGGTAGTTTACCGTTAGCATCCCCAAAAAAAGGGCAATTAAACAAAGTGTGGTAAAATTTTCACTTTTTTTAATCGGCCCCATCCGTTTTAAGTTTTCAGAAATATCTGCTTCGCGGATCACTACATTATCGCTGGACCTTAAAAAGCAGAAAAAAAGGATCAAATAGCTAATCAGCAGGAAAACAGTTAAGACAATGGTGGCTAAAAACCATCCCCCACTTTGAAATGTTTGCTGTTCTTGAATCGGAAGAACCGAAAATATAATAAAGTTCATCAAAGACGCTGTTAAAAATGAACTTGAAAAAAGGGTTATGCTAAAAAAACCGTTAGTGAACATTCTTAAAAATGGTTTGCTGCCTGGCGTAATTTTAATACTACTACTAATATCTGAGAGGAGTGCTCCCAGTAACTGGCAGCGATTGATAATAGAGGGCAAAAGAGGGGAGACAATAACCCCGCTACAAAAAAAGACAGTGTTCAGCCTTTGAAATGAAGATGTCTGCATAAAATAAAGAATGAAACGTTTTAAGGCGCCAGATTGCATAATTCCAACAGTCAGAGCCGAAATTCCCAAGAGAATGATAAAGGTTGAAGAAGAAAATCCAGACAAAATAATAGCCGGATCCACCAACGAAAGCATTGCTGTTGTTAAAATAATGAAAAACATCGGCACAAGTTCGGGTAGTAAAGAAAACGCCCACATGACGGAGGCACATGAGATAACACAAAGAAAAATCTTAGGCTCATCCTGCGCGTGCATCGGATTAATTGGGGGGAGAAAGTGATAGGCAAATAGAGGCATTATAATAGCGAGTAACCAGCCAATGGTCTCCAATAAGTCCCGGCTTTTAAGGGCTTGCAACCATTGTTGATGGGGGGGTGCTGCTAATGGTTTTTTGTCTGTTTCTACCATTCATCCAGAATTACTTGAGAATTATCTATATTTTTAGAATAATTACTTGTTTTCTATAAATCCAGGATATTCTTTACAATAATGGGCATAAACCCCCATTTCCATTCAAGATGAATAGAGGTAATATGGTGACTTACGTAGAGGAGGCCTTGATAGGTTAAGTTTCTTTTAATATGTTTTTGCTACCTTGTATTAGCGATAAAGTTTTATATTGGAGTATAGATTATGTTAAATCGAATTTTATTGGTAACAGTTATGACTGCTCTGCCTGCATTGGCAATGCAACCTCAAACGTCCACAAATGAAGATGCTATGTTGCGAGAAGCGATGGGGCAATCAGAAGAAACTCAAAAAGCGGAAGAGTTAAAGCGCCAAGCTGAAAATCGCCATATCATTGATTATAAAGCTTTAAAGGCTCAAAATACTTCAGACGAGGAGATTGCAAAAATACATCATGAAGAAGATGCACGGTTACAAAAAATCATAAGTGGTCTTTATCAAGCTAATGCAACTTTAAGCCTTAAGGCACCTGAAGAAGCAGCAGATAAAAAAGTGATTAAAGAAATACTTGATAGATATTCTAAATATCAATCTGATAACTCAGAGAGCTGGTCCCAAACTTTTTATTAAACGACTGAATGATGGAAAGGAAAACTCACAACAGTAGGTTTCCTTCAATACTCCCCGAGAGTCATCTTGGGGATAAATTATATTTCTTAAAAATGGCAGGCTTTTCTAAAAGGATAACTCCGTAACCCTTACTCTATTTCTTCCTCACTACTTGAATCTGGCGTTTTAATTTTAGCAAATAATTCGCCAATTTTAGCTGCTTGTTCAATAGCATCATCCAGCACAAATTTTAGGTTGGGAACATACCGGAGCTGTAACTCTTTGGAAAGCAAATAACGCAGCTCACCTCGGTATTTCTTAAGGTGTGTCAATGTTTCTTGGATATGCTCCCCCCCTAAAGGCATCACAAAAATCAACGCATTGCGTAAATCAGGGGATACCGTTACTTGCGTAACGGTGATGGAACGATCGCGAAGCTCGGGTGAGAAGAAATCCCCTCGAGAAATAATCCCAGCGAGCACCTGACGAATTTCTTCAGCAACACGTTTTTGGCGATTACTTGGTGCCTTTGTTGGCACCAAGTTTTGCGAAGTAGAAGGTTTTTTTTTCATTAGAGTTGGCGAGCCACCGATTCAATTTCAAAACATTCAATAATGTCACCCTGGCGAATGTCATTGTAGTTTTCAAAGGCCATACCACACTCATATGACTCTTTAACTTCACGAACTTCATCCTTGAAGCGGCGTAAAGTTTTAAGCGTTCCTTCGTGAATAACCACGTTATCACGCAACAACCGAACCTTAGCGCCTCGACGAACCATTCCCTCAGTGATGTAGCAGCCAGCAACTTTACCAACCTTACTATTGATGAAGACTTCACGAATTTCCGCAGAACCGAGATAACGTTCGCGAAGCGTTGGTGAAAGAAGGCCAGACATTGCAGCTTTGATATCGTCAATCACATCATAAATAATTGAATAGTAACGGATATCAACTCCATCACGACGGGCAAGGTCACGCGCCTGTGGATTGGCACGGACGTTAAAGCCGATCACGACGCCACCAGACGCACGGGCGAGCACGATATCGCTTTCGTTAATACCACCCACAGCCGCATGAAGGACGCGCACGCCAACTTCTTCTGTCGATAGTTTGCCGAGGCTTTGAGCAATGGCTTCGAGCGATCCTTGAACGTCAGTTTTAATAACAACACCTAACTCCTTGGCCTCTCCAGCAGCAATACGGGACATCATTTGTTCCATGGAGCTGCGAACAGAAGCAACAGCTCTTGCATCCCGTTCGCGGCGAGAGCGGAATTCAGCAACTTCCCGGGCACGAGCTTCGGTTTCAACAACAAAGAATTCATCACCTGCAGAAGGAACACCGTTAAAACCTAAGATCTCAACAGGCATCGCTGGAGTGGCAATGTCAATTTTGTGGCCCTGATCATTAATGAGCGCCCGAACACGACCCATTTCAGTGCCAGCCACAAAAATATCACCAACTTGAAGGGTTCCGCGCTGAATCAAAATTGTCGCCACTGTTCCACGACCGCGATCAACTTTTGCTTCAACAACCACACCTTCAGCACTGCGATTTGGATTCGCTTGAAGTTCAAGAACTTCTGCTTGAAGGAGGATCGCCTCTTCTAGTTTGTCAAGGTTCAAGCCCATTTTAGCAGATACTTCAACACACATCACGTCTCCACCAAACTCTTCGGTGACGATGCCGCTGTTCAAAAGTTCACTACGAACGCGTTCTGGATTTGCATCCGGTTTGTCAATCTTGTTGACGGCAACAATAATGGGCACACCCGCCGCTTTTGCATGGTTGATCGCTTCTTTAGTTTGCTCCATGATGCCGTCATCTGCAGCCACAACCAAAATAACGATGTCAGTAACGTTGGCGCCGCGGGCCCGCATTTCGGTAAAGGCAGCGTGACCGGGTGTGTCAATAAAGGTAATCTTTTTCCCTTGAGGAAGTTGGACCTGATAAGCCCCAATGTGTTGGGTTATCCCACCCGCTTCGCCAGAGACAACATTGGTTTTGCGCAAGGCGTCAAGCAGTGATGTTTTTCCGTGGTCAACGTGACCCATAACCGTGACAACTGGTGCACGTGGCAAAAGATCAGTGGTCTTATCTTCAATGCCTTTCAGCCCAGTTTCCACATCAGCTTCGGAGACACGTTTTGGCGTATGCCCAAATTCAGTACAAATCAGTTCAGCTGTATCCGCATCAATGGATTGGTTAATAGTGACCATCATTCCGAGTTTCATCAAGGATTTAACCACGTCACCAGAGCGAATAGCCATACGATTTGCCAGTTCGCCAACGGTGATAAATTCAGGAATAATAACTTCACGCACGATTTTGATTGTATCAGCAGCAGCTTGTCCGGCATATTTTTGTTTTTGTCGTGCGCGTTTTAGAGCAGCCATAGAGCGGCTACGCTCTTCGTCGCCACTAAGGGCTCGTGAAATCACATTGCGATTCAACTTACGGGGGGCTTCACCATCACGGCGGGGTGAGGTCGGTACCAGCTTTTTAGCTTCAACAACTTTGGCAGCTGCCCTTTTTTTACCAGCTTCCTCTTCATCATCTTCATCAATTGGGCGAGGATGCTGTTTTTGGGATGGGCGATGGGACTCAGAAGTTTCCTTTGCAGGAGGCAACTCAATCTGGGGCGCAGCTTGTTGTGGTGCTCGCGGTTCAGGCTTTGATTGTTTTGGCGCGGGCGCTACTTGCTTTTCCTTTTCCCGGGCTACTTGTTTATCTTTTTCTTCTTGAGCTAGGCGTTCTTCTCCAAACACACGAATGCGCTCTTCCTCAAGTTTTTTTCGAGTTTCCTCGGCTCTGCGAATGGCTTCTTCTTGCTCAGTGGCGTTTTGCGATTGATTCTTCATTGCTTCTTGAAGCGCCCGCATACGGGCTCCAAGCTCGCCTTCTGTCAATCTGCCAGATTGTCCTTTTGAACCAGCTCCTCCTTGAGATCGTGAGTCACCAGGGTGAACGCGCTTGCGCTTTACCTCAACGGCGACAGTCTTGCTGCGGCCGTGAGAAAAGCTCTGACGAACTTGCTCAGAATCACTGCTTTTTTTCGCATCAGGTTTGAGGCTGAGCGTGAGTGTCTTTTTTTCTGTTTGTTTTGATTCTTCAGTCATTACGTTCTTTTTACCCTTTTTCATTATCTCAAAAGTGGGGAGTACCCAAAATCAGTGTTGCATTATTGTTGCTCATCTTCAAACCAATGCGCGCGTGCCGCCATGATCATTTCATTCGCTTTTTCAATTGTTAACATGGCGGGGCCTACAATTTCAACAAGCTCGTCACCGGCAAGGTCCGCAAAATCATCAAGAGTTTTAACTCCATTTTCGGCAAGTTTGACAAACATTTCCGGAGTAATATCTTCAATGCTTAGAAGATCTTCTTGGATGCCAAGTTTCTTTGCGGCAGCCACTGATTCTTTTGATTTTGCTTCCAGATAAACAATTGCACGTGTTTGCAACTCACGGGCGATATCTTCATCAAAACCTTCAATAGCAGTTAGTTCGTCAATAGGAGCTAAAATCAACTCCTCAAGCGTATTAAACCCTTCTGCTGCCAGAAGCTGGGCGATCATTTCATCAACATCCAGCCTATCCATAAACAACTGAGTGCGTGAAGCATATTCTTCGGTGCGGCGTGTGGCTTCTTGGGATTCGGTTAACACATCAATGTTCCAGCCAGTCAGGTGAGACGCAAGGCGAACATTTTGACCACGGCGGCCAATAGCGAGGCTCAGCTGATCCTCACCCACCACGACGTCAACCCGGTGATTTTCTTCATCCAGAACAACTTTTACCACCTCAGCAGGTGCTAAAGCATTGACCACAAAAGTTGCAGGATTGGCTGACCATAAAACGATATCAACTTTTTCCCCTTGAAGCTCTGTAACAACGGCTTGAACACGAGCACCACGCATGCCAACACAAGCGCCTACTGGATCAATGGAAGCATCGTTAGTGAATACGGCAAGTTTAGCACGACTACCCGGGTCCCGCGCAACTGATTTAATTTCAATGATACCATCATAGATTTCAGGAACCTCTTGTTCAAAGAGCCGGGCCATAAACTGGGGGTGAGTTCTGGATAGGGCAACAAGAGGGCCGCGTGCATCAGGGCGAACGTCGGCAATGTAAGCGCGGATACGATCACCAGAGCGGAATGTTTCCCGTTGAATAATATCATCACGGCGCAAAATACCTTCAGCTCGTCCTAAATCAACAATAACATTGCCAAATTCAACGCGTTTGACTGTGCCGCTGATGATTTGACCACCTTTGTCTTTAAATTCTTCATATTGGCGTGCCCGTTCAGCATCGCGCACTTTTTGGAAGATGACCTGACGCGCGCTTTGGGCAGCAACCCGACCGAATTCCACAGGCGGAAGCCGTTCTTCCAGTACATCACCAACAACGGCATTTTCTTTTTCAAGCTTTGCGTCAGTAAGCGAAATTTCTGTGTGTGGGTCCTCAACAACGTCAACAACGGTCATGCCTTTGAAGATTGACACTTCACCGGTATTGCGATTCACAACCGCGCGAATATCATGTTCATAACCATACTTGGCCTTTGCCGCTTTTTGAATGGCTTGTTCCATAGCGCTTAGGACTTCTTCACGGTCAATGCTTTTTTCACGCGCAACAGCTTCAGCAACATGCAAAAGTTCATGGCGAGGTAGGTTGCTGGTATGATCCGTAGTTTTAATTTTTCTTGTAGTCACTGTCGTTATCCTCTGATCAGTTATGACTGTCAAAATTTATATGTAAACGTGTTGATTTAATGTCTGAGAACGGAATCGTAATGTGCAGATTCTCTTGTTTGGGCTCATTTGTTAAAGTCAACGTTATTTCAGTTTCAGTGGCGGACTCAAGCCGCCCAATAAAAGTTTTACGATTATCAATGGCTTCGTGTGTCTTGACAATAACTTCTTCGCCTTGAAAACGGATGTAATCTTTAAGTTTAACGAGTGGACGATCAAGTCCAGGTGAGGAAACTTCTAATGTGTAAGCGCCCTCAATCGGATCGTATTGATCAAGTAAAACAGAAACAGTGCGACTAACCGTTGCGCAGTCATCCACATCAACGGAAACCCCATCTAATCTATCGATCATTATTTGCAAGGTGCGGCGCATATTTCCGGAAAGCAAAACGCGCACGATACCATATCCCTTATCAATAAGAGGTTGTTCAATAATGTCTTCTATCTTTTTTATAATGTCCACCGAGTCTGATTTCCTTTCCCTTTTCAGGTAGGTAATGATTTTTTAAGTATAAAAAGCTGTTTTCCTTTTTCAGGAATAAACAAGCCCATTACACTTATTTTAGGTATATAAGCAGAATTTATGGGCTTTAGCAAAAAAATTCAAGCTAATATTCCGCTGGATACGCTTCAAAGGATGCGTTACATATGAAAATATCAAAATAAATTAAAGATTGAGTTATCAAAGCACAGTTTTTTTTGAAAAAACTTGACGTAAAGTAAAACTATATAAATTACAGTGAGTTAGATATGGTCACAGAATCTAAGCCTTATATTATTGTTCTGGGGAATGAAAAAGGGGGCACAGGCAAGTCAACAGCTGCAATGCATTTGGTGACGTCGCTCTTGCATCAAGGATACACTGTTGGCTCGTTAGACGTCGACGCGCGGCAAGGAACGCTTACCCGCTATGTTGAAAATCGAGATAATCACATTCGGGAAACCGGGCTGGCGTTGTCGATGCCACGCCATTACCCCATTTATAGAAGCGCCTTAGAAAGCGTAACAGCCGCTCAAGAAGAAGAGCAGCAGCGTTTTGCTCAGGCTGTAGAGCTTTTGCGCGATTGCGAATTCATTGTGATTGACACACCGGGAAGTGACACCTATCTGTCTAGGCTGGCCCATTCTTATGCAGATACATTAATTACCCCTTTAAATGATAGTTTTATTGACTTAGACATGCTGGTTCGGGTAAATCCCGATTCCCTGGATATTTTACGCCCGAGTACTTATTCAGAAATGGTTTGGGATCAAAAAAAGCAACGCGCGATTCGTGATGGCGGTAAAATGGATTGGATTGTGATGCGAAATCGACTCAGCAGCATTCACTCTCGTAACAAGGAAGAAATGGAGCGCGTTTTACAGGCGCTTTCTAAACGGATCGGCTTTCGCCTAGTGCCTGGATTTGGCGAGCGTGTCATTTTCAGAGAACTATTCTTAAATGGACTCACCTTGTTGGATATGCGGCAGACAAATACGCCAATGACGCTGTCACATCTGTCTGCAAAACAAGAGCTGAATGCGCTGATTGAAAAAATCAATTTGCCGCCGCAAATCAAGTGAGTGGGGACGTAAGTCTCTCATTCCAGGAGGGCATCATGCCAAAGAGGTCATGCAACGGAAATTCAGCGGTGGAGAAGACTTACTCAGATTGAAGGGGGGTGGGGGAGACCCAGAGTTCCTCAGTCTTAGGACGACCTTACATCCATTCATCGACTCTGGCGAGCTGGCGATAGTCATTGAACTTAACTTTTTCCTCCCCCCATGGACAGGAAAGATAAACCGCTCCTTCCCCATGAAAATAACTAAGAAGCGCTTCAAGGCCATTAGCCGCTTCACTTAACAGCGTTCCATAATCTTTGAGAAACTTAATGGTGCCTCCATCAAGCCCGCCTTTCAGCTCCCAATAGACGGCGTTTAGCTCATCCGGTTGCAGGGCGCCAAAGCCACCGCGCTTTAAAATGAGACCTTCAAGGGCCAGTTGGGGGGCAAAGCCTAATCGAATATCGATTTCCGTGGGCAGCATGCCGGTTTTATAGTCAACAAGTTGATACTTACCGCCGCCCAAGGTGTCAATCCGATCGGCAATCGCGGTAAGCGTAATTGCTTGTGTGCCGATCATAAGCTCTATTTGCCCACGCACTTCGGTTGCGATTTTCGCAGTATCTGCTAAGCCAGGTATCTGGCCAATCCAATCACAAATCTGTTGAAATCGATACCACCAGAATGTTTTTACGACGACGTCCTCGAGATAGGGGGTAAAAATATCTCTACCAATTTGTTTCATTGCCTCAACAAACGCTGCGCCTTCACGTGGGTGGTGACGTTTGAAGGTTAAATCGAGGACCTGGTGCACCAGTTGACCCCATTCGCGGGCCGTCAAAGGTTGATCCAAAGGCTCTAGCTTTTTAAGTTTTAAGATGTTTTTTGCATAAACACTATAAGGGTCCCGTAGTAAGCGCTCGATATCGGTCACGGAATAATGCTTTGGTTTAACGTGAGACGGCGGTTGCGGCTGGGGAGCAATCCCAGGCTTTATGGTGTCTGATTGATCCAGCTGACGCACCAATGCTTTCAGTTTAGCCCCTTCTGGGGAAGTTAATTGATATTGTTTAAGAACCGTTTGCACGCGTTGCCATAAACGGCTTGGCACCGTCGCACTGCCATTGTGCTGTTCTGAGCGGGTAAGATAAACGCCATTTGCTGAAAAACCCAAACAAAAATCATGCGCTGCCAGGCCTAGGCGACGTTGGAGGGACGAAAGTCCTAACTTGAGTCGCATTTGATTGGAAAGCCACGGTCCCTCATCGATTGCCTGGGGCCAAACCGTTTCATTGAGACCGGCTAGGATCATCACATCAGCCTCAGTTTGTCTTGCTTCTAGGGTTCCTAAAATCTTCAACGGGGAGCCAATCCCTTGTCGGCGATGAACAGAAACTTGAGCTTGGAGACGCCCCAAAAGAGCCGCATAATCTTTCCAACTCATCGGTGGGAATGCTGTTGCTTCTGCCTGAATTTCTTTTAGGAAAGTATGGGCTACTTCACCATCATTATTCATCCAAAGAGAGGGCCCCGCCAATCCCAAGGCAACCTCTAAATGAAGGGCCAACCACTCTGGAAAAAGACAATTTTTTGGCGGAGAGAGTACGGGTGCAATATACTCTAAAATCCCATCATACCAGGCTCGTAATGGCTCTGGGACAAGATGAGAATCTCCCAGCTTGACGCCCCGTTTTTTACGGAAAACCTCGCATTCTAATTGGCGAACGCGCCCTAAATGGGAGCCTCGATCCTCCCCTTTTAAGAAGAGCGGGTGCTTTAATAAGGCGATCCAATCGGTGATAGCCATGTCCGATGCAAGGCGGCCGATCAGACTTAAAAAAGTGCCAACAACGGTCTCACTCAAAGGCGTTCCAGCGGAGACATTTGCTTCAATATCCCAACGCTGAAGATAAGCCTGCACCCGCCGTGTGAGACCTTGGTCTGGCGTAATCAGCGCTGCAGTTTCATTTTCTTGCTCATAAACTGATCTTAAAATTGTGGCAATCACAAGCGCTTCCTCATCAGCTGTTGCGCAAGGGATCAGGATGATTTGAGGTGCAGATCCCACAAGGGGTGGCAAGTGATCTGTCGCCGTTAAAAGGGGTGCCATTGCTTGGTGTAAAATTTGTGTTTTTGCAAGAGTGATAGGGACCTCCCGCCAAGGCTGGATCTTGGCTGCTGGCCCGCCCAAATAACTCACAAATTGACTCAAAGTATAGTTAGGATGCGTCGGCCCAACATTAGAGCTAGCATGCGGGTCAAACCCTGGTAAGACCACCATCCCTTGAGGAAAGTCAAGGATTTTGCGGGCAAGTTCGGCGGTAGCGGGCCTGGTTCCTGTAGTCCCTGCCAAAATTACTGGAAAAGAGGGTCGCCAATGGGTGGCAATGAATCTTAAATTTTGCTGCTGAAATTGCGCTGCCTCGCTCAATCCGTTTTCTTCTAAAATCGCTGGCCAATAGGAGGAAATAATCTTTAAAAATGCCAAATTCTGTTGCCAGTAATTTGAAAACTCATCCTCCACCAACGTTTCTAATTTGGTTAACTCAACATTGGAGATATAAAACTCATCCAGTAATGTGGCAAGCTCTTGCGCGAGAGGATAGGCTGCTTGCGTTGTATGACACAAATTTTTCTGCTGTAAAAACTGTTGCACAAGTTGAGTGAGGTGTCCCAGCCGCTGCCATTTGGAGATCACTTTAATAGGAGGATTTATATCTATATCAAAAGGCAACCCTGGCAGAATGGGCTCTTGTTCCAAATCGGCGAGGGCATAGATGCGCGGTAAAATCAAAGATTTTTCGCTTGCTTTTTGTTTAAAGATTTCTTTCAGCGATAAACAGCCTCGCCTGGTTGGCAGCAGCACCACTGTTTGCCCCATCGCTATCGGGTCGCCACCAAAGCGATCAATAATGCCGGCGGCTAAATTTCGCAGAAAAGGTCGCCCTACGTCGATATTATAAATAGTCATGAGCGAAGATGGTCTTCTAAAGCATGATAGGCGGCGAAGGATCCCATATCACACCATCGGTTATTATGGATAACTCCATGAAGACGATGTTTTGCCTCTGCCTTATGGAATAAGAGAAGCTGCGGGAATGAACCAGGTGATACCCCTTCAAATAATCGGGGATGTAAAATACGGACGCCTGAGAAAATATACGGTGCCGCACGTCCTTCCTCGCGAAATGTCAGTCTAGACTCCTCTTTTAGGTGATAGTCACCCGCCCCTGAAAACTCGATGGCTTGTTCTTTGGGGATGATTGCCAACAATGCATCCATCGAAGCGTCATCCCAGCTGGTTTCTAAGCGTTGTAGCAGCGATATACTCTCATCTTCTTGCCACCAAATATCGGCATTAATGGCAAAAAAATGGGTGTCCTTCAAAGTGGGAGAGGGCCTGCAGGACGCCGCCGCCTGTCTCGAGTAATTCGGGCTCATGGGAAATGAGAATGTTGGGGGTTTTGACTGTTGCTAAATAATCTTCTAACTGTTGCGCAAGATAGTGGGTATTGACTACTACTTTTTTAACACCGTGCTGGCGCAACCGATCCAGCAAATGTGCTAGAATGGGGGTGCCTTGAACCGGCAAAAGAGGTTTAGGTGTTGTTAAGGTTAAGGGCTGTAATCGTTTGCCAAACCCTGCGGCTAACAGTATGGCCTGATCAATCAACATGCGGGATACTCCACTGTGTTACATGGTCACTAAACCAAGCGGTGAGGTTGGGAAGCTTAGCTTCTGCCAAAGAAATCTCGAGTAATCGCCAAACCCGTGGCAGATAACTTAGATAATGTTTTTTGCCCTGGCCAATCGCCAGTCTGGTAAAAATCCCCAAAATCTTTAAATGACGACCCGCACTTATTACGGCACTGGAACGACGTAAAAGCTCAAGGTCAAGCTCAGGAAAGGCAGCGCCATATTGCTGCCATAAAGCCTCTTTTAAGGCGGGATTAACATCACGTCGGGCATCTTCAACTAAGGAGACAAGATCGTAGCCTACAGGTCCCCACAAGGCATCTTGAAAATCAAGTAAGCCACATTGTTGATGGGTATCACGCCCCGGCAAAAGCATCAAATTATCCACGTGATAATCGCGTAAAACAAGGGAACTTGGTTGCTGTCGCAGTGCGATTGTAAATGCTTGCTGCCACAGCGATTCATAGGATTTCCGAGTCGCACTGGATGCTTCTTTGTCTTGGGTGGCGGGGTAATACCAGTCCAAAAACAACAAAGCTTCACGTAAAAGTTCGGCTGCCGTGTACTCAGAAACACAGGCTTCTTTCTGCACAAAATTTCGATGAAGATGAATGAGGGCATCTACTGCAATTCTATAAAGAGCGGGTGTATTTTCTGAGGTTAAGGCACGGGTATAGGTTTGATCACCAAAATCCTCTAACAAAATAAACCCGTTATCAAAATCGGTCGCTAAAATTGCTGGAGCCGATAACCCTCGATCATACAAAGTTGTGGCAAGTTTACAAAATTGCTCTGGCTTTTCACTTAAAGGGGTGTCCATCAACACTACAGACTTTCCATCCTGCTGCCAGCGATAATATTGTCGTGGGGAAGCATCGCCCGCTAAAAACACCAAATGCTCAGGATCATAATTATGGGCGACGAGAAATGCCTGGCGTTGTTGTTCACGTACTTTTGATGCCATATCAAATTTCGATATCAAAGAAAGTGTCACTGATGTTACCTCGTAGATATAGGGAAATTTCGCGCCTTGCATCGGGACAAATTTTTATATGTAAGTCAATGCGATTCTCTGGCAAATGGGGGCCTACTTTTTCTGGCCACTCTATCAGGCAAATTCCCGTATGAAATGCCTCATCCATGCCTAACTCAAAAATTTCTTCTGCTTGCTTAAGGCGATAAAAATCACAATGCCATATCTCTCCTGCCATCGTCGAGTAATGTTGTACGATGGTAAAAGTCGGGCTTGGTATGTCATCCAAAGAGGGGTCTAGGGTTTTCAAGATCTGCCGAGCAAAGCTGGTTTTTCCTGCTCCCAAATCTCCCCACAAACAGAGAGAAACACCCGAATGAAGTCGCAAGGCAATTTGCCGTGCTAACTTTTCCATCTTTTCAAGGTTTAATGAATGAAAAATCATCTTTTTAAGTATTTTGAGTGTATACTAATAATATATAGCGCATGAACGGATTATTAGTAAATTCGTTTCATAATTGAGTTAAGAAGATTCTCTCTCTACGATGGAATGTAGACGATAAAAGGGATGTTTTTTATGAAAATATGGGGGATTCACTCCGGCATTCGTGAGAATGATGAACAAATTCAAAGCTTAGGCCAAGAATTTTCTGGCCACTTTGAGTTTAAATCAGCAACCCTTAAACCATTGTGGCGGCATGTTACTTCTTTTTTAGGGTATACTCATGATTCTTTTTTTGAGCATGGAGCCGATCAACTTGTTGCTCCTTGGCCCGATATTATCATTAATGGTCATCCCTCTACTGCTGCGATCGCAATGATGGTTAAACAACGCAGCCATAATAAGAGTTTCCTTATTAATGTGCATCGTCCTGAAATCTCACACGCCAGTTTTGATCTTATCATTGCACCGGAACATGAAAAGATTCAAGCAAGCAATGTCTTTCCTATCACGGGATTTTTAAATGGGATCAAACCAGAAAAATTAAGTAAAAAAAACTACGCTTACACCTTTGATCATTTGCCAACACCCCAGATTCTCGTGCTCGGTGGTGATGAGGCGCAGACAGTGTTGTTAAGTGATACTGAAGTTGCGCATATTGCCGATGATTTGAGCCAGCTACAAAATAAAATTGGCGGGACGTTAATTATTAGCCAAACCCTTGATCCAGATCACCGCCTGAAGGCAAAAGTGGATACCATTCAAAAAACACCTGCCTTTTTTCTAGATCAGGATCATCCGTTGATTGGGGCTTTTGCTTGGGCTGATATTATCGTCTGTGTGGGTGATGAAATCGCTAATTTGTCAAAGGCTTGTTCTACTGGAAAACCAGTTTTGCATTATAAGCTCAACCATGCTACGCCTTACGGTTTTGCCGAGTTTTATCAAAAGTTGTTATCGATGAACATGATTGCCACGATTCATGATAACCTAAGTCAAGCGACTTATCACCCTTTACGTGAGGCTGAACGAGTAGCTAGCCATATTTGTCAACTACTGCATAAAAAAATAAGGTTAATGTACTCCTTTAAAGTGGCCATTTTTGTGAATAAAAGCTGAGTCCGAATTATTATAGAGTTTAAGGCGCTCGATCTCTTCCTTAATCTTTAACTTCTGCTTCTTCATCTCATGTACAGAGACATCATCCGTATTTGTCAGCTCAATCTCATGAATCTTATAATCAAGTTTAGAATGCCGTTCAAGAAGTTGCTTTAAATGAGACTCTATTACCATGGCATTGACCTCCCTCTCAAAAAAGAACACCTGTGCTAAACTTCGTATCCGTTATGAGAGTTTGGCAGGAACTTTCCAGTCAAGATACGGAATTTAGCTTTATAAAATATGGAGTAAAATAAAGGCTGGTCAAGGGAAAGAGGTAACTTAGTATAAGAATATTTTAAAGACAGAGTTGAGGCCAACAAAGCTTATGCTTTTGCCAATGAGTGAGTAAGGTGAATGAATGAAATATCCGGAAAGAAGGTGAAGGCGGGGAAGAATGATCTGAGGCGGGGAGACTCGATAAATTCTTCATTTCTCTTGAAAAATGGAAAAATAGTCACTACACCATAAAATATAATAATGGTTGTTATGTTGGGGAGTCACGTTAACGAGATGATTCCAGAAAGGCAGTAAAATGAGCACTTTTAAGCAAACTCAAAAATCCTTACACTTTAAAAAAATTCCAGCACGCTATCTTGGAATTGTAATGCCGTTTATTTTATCTTTTTTCATCTCTGGAATTATTTCCGCCATTCTCACAATCAAGAATGGTGGGTTTCAATCAGGAGTATTCTTTATTTGGCTAAGTTCCTGGGGGCTTGCCTGGAGCATTGCATTTCCCAGTGTTCTTATTATGTTGCCAATCGTCAGGCGTTTTGTGGGACTGATTGTCGAACCAACTAACCATTAGGGTCATCACATCAAGTATTTGCATAAAAAGAAATGCGCAGAATCTAAAAAACAATCGAACTATGATCTTTCCTCTTTAATCCCAAAGAGTATATGCCTATGACTCAAGAACTTTTAGATCAAGCAATTCACCAACAACAATTGGCAGCCAACCCTTTGGCTTGTGCCTGGGTGAGTGCATCGGCGGGAACCGGTAAAACCAAAGTTCTGATTGACAGGCTGCTCGCTTTATTGTTAAGCGGTGTGGACCCTCAGCATATTTTATGTCTGACCTTTACTAAGGCTGCAGCCGCTGAAATGCAGCAACGTCTTTTAGGGGCATTGCAAGATTGGGTTTTGCAGGATGAAGCAAAGCTCCAGAAAACCTTAACCTTATTATTGGCAAAAGCCCCGACATTGGAGCAATTAGCCCGAGCCCGGCAACTTTACACCCTTGCTTTAGAGACGCCAGGTGGCTTAAAAATCGCCACTATTCACGGTTTTTGCCAGACATTATTAAATCGATTTCCGTTGGAAGCAGGAATTACCCCGAACCCAGATATCATGGATGAAGTCCAAAGTGCTGAGCTGTTGGACCAAGCAAAACGCCGCGCGTTAACCAATGCACTGGGTCAAACTCAGCAGAGCTTGACAGAAATTTTAGTCTCCCATTTTAAGGATGGATCTTTTCAGACGGCGCTCCAAGAAATGGTTGACAATCGGCGTTATTTTAGACGCGTTATGGAAAAGTATCCGGATATGGCCTCGTATGCAATGGCGTTATGTAATAAGTTAGGAGTAGAGATTCAAAAAAATCTCCTCGACCCAGAACTTAAAAAATCTTATTTTACCAAGGCTTATCAATTAACCCCCTCTGATCGACAGCAGCTCTTGGCAATTTTAGCTGACAATCCTCATCCGGTATTGGAGAAGTGGCTTATTGCCGAAGCGACCAAAAAATTTGAGTTATTTTCTGAGTATGCAGCCCTCTATCTTACCAAAA
The DNA here is from genome assembly GCF_000757605.1 of Candidatus Paracaedibacter symbiosus. Classification (GTDB taxonomy): domain Bacteria; phylum Pseudomonadota; class Alphaproteobacteria; order Paracaedibacterales; family Paracaedibacteraceae; genus Paracaedibacter_A; species Paracaedibacter_A symbiosus. Next base: position 1,618,004 of record NZ_JQAK01000001.1, read on the forward strand.
AAGGGGAGTACCTTAAAAAGCTAAAGGTACCGCATGAGGCAGAAGCTACCCAAATTTATCGGCTGAACAAAACCCTAGAATCACTCGAATTAGCGCAAAAGTCAGCGTGTCTCTTTTCTTTAGGAAGTGCTATTTTTCAGGAGTATCAACTCCTTAAGCAACGGCAAAATCTATTGGATTATGAGGATTTGATTGAAAAGACAATTAATCTTTTAACCCAACCAGAAATCTCCCCTTGGATTCTTTATAAACTCGATGGTGGGATTCAGCATTTATTGGTGGATGAAGCGCAAGACACTAACCCAGATCAGTGGCGTGTCATTTTAGCGCTGACAGAAGATTTTTTGACCCCCCATAAAAAACATCGCACAATTTTTGTGGTGGGCGATGTAAAACAGTCAATCTACAGTTTTCAAGGCGCAAGTCCCCGCGACTTTATTACCCTGCGTGACTGGTATCGACAAAAATGCGAGGCCATTGGTCAAACTTGGTTGGATATTGATCTTTGTGTCTCTTTTCGGTCAACTCCAGAAGTTCTATCGGTGGTTGATAGGATTGTCAATCAACCGGATCATCAGCTGGACATCCAGTTTCGTGAAGCACAAACCCAGCATTTGCCCTTTCGGGCCCCTCAGCCGAGCGGGGCCCCAGGAGGTGTTTATTTATTGCCAGCTGTTTTGATGCCAAAGCAGTCCTTATCTTTAGAGCCTTGGCCAATTCCTGATAAACCCTGCCATTTGGAAACATCGCTTGATCAGGTATGTCAACAGATAACCATGAAAATTCAAGAGTTATTGGGCAGTCAAGCAATCTTATCTGCCACGGGGAAACCGATCCAACCTAAGGATATTTTGGTGCTCGTTAAACAGCGCGGGGAGTTGGCACCCCAACTCATTCGTACTCTCAAAAAACAGGGAATCCCTGTGGCAGGGATGGATCGCTTTTTGCTGAACAGTCACTTAGCTGTGCAAGACTTGGTAGCGCTTAGCCAATTTTTACTCTTGCCTCAGGATGACCTTGCCTTGGCCTGCGTGTTGAAAGGGCCCCTGATTGAGTTGACCGAAGACGAATTAATGCAGTTGGCTGCTGATAGACCAGAATCCTTGTGGCAAGAATTGAGCCGACGTCAGACGGATTCTGCTAAACTTCAGGTGGTATTTGATTTTTTGAAAAGACTGTTGGGAGAAGTCGACTATCTCACTCCTTATCAGCTCTATCATCTGATTTTATTTAAATTACAGGGGCTTCAAAAATTTAGATCTCACTTTGGTCGGGAAGCAGATGATGCGCTTTTCGAGTTTTTGACCTATGCCTTTAAAGCGTCTGAAAATAACTTGGCAACCTTACAACAGTTTTTAGGTGACTTACAAAACACCCCCCAACATATAAAGCGAGATGGCGCAGATAATTCTCAAAATCAAATTCGACTGATGACTGTACATGGGTCGAAAGGGTTGCAAGCGCCAGTTGTTTTCATTGTGGAACAGTTTAAGACGCGAACAATGCCAGACCGCTTATTATGGGAGTTCGATAATGTAGGCGAAGCACAGTTTATGCTGATGCGTCCCCGAAACGACACAGATACTATTTATACCAGCGAGCTGAAAGCTAAAGTAACACAGTTAGAAGCGCAAGAAGATAAACGTTTGTTTTATGTGGCGTTGACTCGGGCGCAAGATCAACTTTATCTTGCTGGCTATGGGGATAGTGAAATCCCTGAAGCGTCTTGGTACCAATGGCTAAAGTTTTACGCTATTCCCACAGATGTAAAATCGATATCAGACTATCAGGCCAGAGGGGACGGCGCGATCACAGCGCAGAATTGGCTACAGCAACCAGTCAAACATCGTAAAATTACAAAAGTGGAAGCTGAAGATTCCCCCCCACAGACAGAGGCAATGCAACGTGGGGTTTTGATTCATCGATTATTTGAGTTATTGATGGATCTGCCGGCATCATCTCGAAAAGCGACGGCGATGGCGTATTTAAAGAAGCATAGTTTACCTGATTTCGACGTGTCGTTAGCGAGGATTTTAGAGACGCTGCGGCACGAGATTCTACTGCCATTTTGTGAGGGAAGAGCGATTGCAGAAATGGAAATTGCAGCCAAAGATGGAACATTGTTGCGCCTTGACCGGGTGGTGATGACGGGAAACATAATTAAAATTCTAGATTTTAAAACCTCGGTAAGCTTTCCCTCATCGGTTACAGCAACCCATCCCACCATTTTAGCGCAACTACGTGAGTATGCAGCAGCGATGGCAACTATCTATCCAAATCATCATATTGAGTGTTACTTGTTGTGGACAGCCGGGCCTATTTTGCATTATGTTCCAGAAGAATTGTTATATTCATCATAATCCAAAAACCGGTTTTTTAGCTTATGACCTTTGGCGCCTTTTTGATTTAAAACTTCCTTCGGTAGAGCAGGCTCTCGGCGGACATTTTGAGTTCAAAATTTTGCTCAAACCTCATGCCTAAAACTCTCGGTTTTTGAACCACGAAGAGTATGATAGAAAAAAAGGCCACTTTCTTCTAAAGGTTAGTGTGCTATATTTTATACAAGAGTAAGCAACCTATTAAGCAGAGGCATAAATGTCATCATTACATCAAACAAGCGATAATACGTTTAATCAAGACGTTCTCTTGTCAAGTACTCCCGTTCTTGTGGATTTTTGGGCTGAATGGTGCGGTCCGTGCAGGATGATCACGCCAATCTTAGAAGAAGTTTCCAAGGAAATGGGTGAGAAAATTAAAATCGTTAAGATTAATATCGACCAAAACCCAAATGTTCCAGCTCAATTTGGCGTACGCAGTATTCCCACATTGACTCTTTTTAAAGATGGGCAAGCTGTTTCTACCAAAGTTGGTGTTTTACCAAAAGGTAAAATCGTTGAGTGGATCCAAGCTTCCCTCTAAATTTATTTTTCTTATTTTTAATTCAACCCATACTGCCGCGAGGTAAGGTGGGTTTTTTTATAGACGGCAAACTCCTCCAGTCCATTAAATGGTTACAAGATCACCTTCACTTAATCCAAGAAAAAAGCCAACATACAAGGGGATCTGCGTGTACTTTTTAATGGCTCAATTAAGTTAACGGCAAACTAATAGATCGCCATGATGGTGTCCTTTTTTGCTAGAATCCCGTCCAAGAGCCAATATTATCAAAAAATTAGTGACTTTAGCATTTATTTTATTCAAATTACGTAAGAGATATAAAATAAAAAATCTTAAAACACAAAAGTTTTAACATTAATTTTAGAATGGATAATGCCCAATGAAGTTTAATTTCTTTTTTTGTTCATACTTATTTCCACACCTCTCTTTAGCATGGAGGTTGATTCTACTAACACAAGAAGTAAAAGGAATCTCCACGCGCATATATCTATTTTAGATCAAACGACTTATTTTGAGGTAGCTCCACAAAGAACAAAACGTCGACGTACTGAGGGGTGGTCTTCCTCATCTGATTTGCCAAATTGGTTGCTAGATAAAAATTTAACTTCAAAAGAGAAGCTGAAAAAATTACTTAGACTTTCAGAAGCAAATAAAGGTCTAACAGCTGCTGAAACGGATAAAGGTTTGCAACTTGTGAGTTATATGTATAGGGGCTTCATGGCTGGTAGCAAAACTCTAAAAGAGAACCAAAAATTCTTGTCGTTAGGAAAACATCTTCTTCATGCTATTCTGAAGCGTCCTCTTGAGGTTCGTTGCTTTGGTAAACATGTGAATTTATTAAAATATTTGGCCAAAATAGGTGATATCGCATATCAGGATCCAACCGATAGGCTAGCTTGTTTTGAAGATTTATTGGCTACTTATAATTCCTTTCATACCCACGCAATTGATTTGTTCCGTAAATTTGATTTGCCTTCTCAGGATCAAATATTATATAATGCTGTGTATCTTAAAATTTTTCAATCGTCTTTGGAACTGACGGAAGATGTTGCTGATCAAAAAAATTATTACTCAATATTATTGAGAGAAATGAACGGATATTATCATTAAGAAAAAATATTGGAGACTCTGAGGACATTAACTCATTGTTTAATAGTTATGATCGCCTATACACGTTAGAAGCTGATACTACAGCTAGGTTTAAAATTATAGTTTGTGCAGTAGACTGGTGTAAGAAATTGAGTGCAAACTATAGCGTTGCACCCTTAGTTCGACACCTTATAGAACAGTATGCTTCAAAATATAAAAGCTTGAAAACAACCCTTTTACAAACGATAATTAATGGCCCCCAAGCAAGAATGGACAGACTTTTACCGCCAATCGAACCACCTTTATTAATTTTATCAAGCTTTAAGCATGAATTAGATGCCGAAATGTTAGGTAAGTTTACCCTAAACTTTTAGAATAAAAGGTATATAGAACCTATACTCATAAGAAAAAGAGATCAGTTTTATACATATAAAGTTGCCTTTTCCGTTAAAAATACAGGACATAATTCATAAACTTATTGAACTCATTTTTTTTATATTTATATATAGGGGAAGAAAAATTTTTACCGTATATAATTGTAATTTTTTCTTTGATCTTAATAAAAAAGGAACTTTTTCAAATGAAAATACCAATAAAAATCTTAATTTCCTTTCTCTCTGTTGCACCAATGACGACCATGGCTATGGAAGTGGATGATACAACGCCTCCCCAGGGCACCAAAAAGGCCCTATAGTTCGATAAAGATAGAAAAAGAGGAAGAAGGATCTCAAGAGCATAAAAGGCAAAGAACCCAAGCGTATGAAATCATGGCTGCACTTGACGAAAAAGAACAACATGGCGAGGAATACAAAGAGAAATATAAGGGCAGCGAAAAATATAATAAAATTGCCCAATATAGGGAAAACCTAGATTCTTTAAAAAAATTTACGCCAGAAATTAGAAAATTAATTCTGGGGGACGACCATGAAAACAGATTAAGCGATCTGGAAGCTTTGTTTAACCAGTTGGTAGAAAAATATTATTGTAATTTCTTTGCCCAGCCCACTTCTCAGGATGATAACAGCAAAGTATATCTTTCCGATGAACCTAAAGACTTAATCCTTTCTTATTGTTCGATGCAAGATTTGGCAAATTTGCTGCTTGCTTCCCATGAAACAAGAGATGCTGTCTACAGTCTTGTACCGGTTTTCAAAGAAATAGTAAAGTGTGGGCAGTATAAAAATATGGATGAGTTTTTGAGTGACTTTCGTGATGGTCGTCCCCGTGCTCATGCAGCTATCGGAATTACACAATACAAGACACAATACAAGCGTTCTAACAGAGAATCGCGTCCTCCTCGGAATAAGTGGTTAGATCCAGCTTTTAAGGCATATGATCTGTCAGCTGTTTCTTTTGTCTTTCAAAAACACTTATTTATGAATGCCGAGAAATGCCAGGATAACATATACGAGAATTTTAAAATAATAAAAGAAGTTTATAAGAAACAGAAAGTAGGCACTGATTTATCCTTAGATAAGAATGTAGCCCATTATTTAGACGAGCGACTTGAGGCACGTAAATCAAAAAAGGAAGTTTTAAAAGTTCTTGATATATTAACAACAAGCTTGTCTGGGTCTATAGAGGCAAACCTTATCCTTTATGAAGCGCATCTTACTGGAATAACCACTAGTCAGGGAAAGAAATTATCCGTATTGCCTATAAATCTAGATAAAGCATATGAATATTATAATAAGGCAAACGAAATAGCAAGCACTTTACCAAGTTTTCAAAGAGGTACGGCTTGCTATGGAATAGGATTGTGGAGACTTATTAAGGGGAGTCTGTCTACCTATGACGGAGATATTTTAGCACCAGGTCCTGCTTTAACAATAATCAATCAGCAATGGAACCAAGCAATGGACGCCTGGACTGAAGCAGAAGAAGGAAACCGTCAAAAAGCAGTTGCTCATTTTAAAAAATTTCTTATGGAAAGCCCCCTTTTTCCTAGGGTCAACTGCACATTAAAATGCTCTTCCTCTCAGCCCACATTCTTTTCAACAACGGAATATTACGATTACAGAAGAATATTAAAGGGAAAGGAAAGGATAGCTTTCAATTTTTTAAAAGAATTATATGAAAAAGATAAAGAAGGTGATGACCAGCTAAAACCTTATGACGAAGATATTAACATGTACTTAAGAATGGCAAGATACTATTATTTTTGGGCTGGATATGATGCATCAAATCCATTAAATGAGGACGCTAATAACGCAACTTTCCTTTTCAACCGTGCAATTATGATACATTTAAAAAATTGTGATGAAGAGACGAGAGATAAGTTTACAAAGCAACTTAATGCCATTTCACAAGGAGGATTAATTTGGATAGGAACACTTGACGCATATGAGCATGTTCTTAAACAGCTCGGATTAGGGGACCCTACCTAATATAACGCCGAACCTTGTTGAATAATTTGGTCTTCCCCCCCCCCCCCAAAAAAAAACCTGGACCAGGGATTTGAGAAAATTCTCAATATAATAGCAACAAAGGATAAGGAGAATTTTCGATGAAGAAGACATTTACAGAAGAACAAATAGCCTTAGCTTTACATCAAACGGAACGAACAAGCGTTGAAGATGTAACAAGGCATTTAGGCATTTCCCAAGCCACGTTTTATAGGTGGAAAAGTAAATATGGAGGGTTATTGCCTTCTGAAGTGAAGCGCCTAAAGTTAATTGAAGAAGAGAACCGTAAATTGAAGCAACTTGTAGCCGAACTTAGCCCTAGATAAGAAGATGCTTCAGGATGTGTTATCAAAAAAAGGTTAAAGCCTGCCGATCAGCGGATTATTGTCAATGAGCTGGCAGAGCTTTATGGAGTAAGCTGTAGGCGAATATGCCGTGTTTTCGTATTTCAGCGTTCCGTTTACTACTATCAATCTCGCCGAGATCAGCAGGCTGTATTAAAGCAAAAGATAAGGGATATTGCTTATAGCCGTGTGCATTATGGCTATCGTCGTATTCATGTAACCCTACAAAGAGAAGGATGGCAAATCAACCACTTGAGCAGCTGCGGGAAGGCGATACATTTGTGGCTTGGAAACTTGATCGTTTAGGGCGTAGTGTTAATAGTGTGAGATTCATAGACATGGTTTCAATATTTTATACCCCTTATGATAAAGGAGTGGTGCCTTCCTATAATGAATTTTTAGACGATATTAAGAGAGAGCTAACTAATTATGAATAAAGATTACCGTATGAGAGCTTAATAGTTGATTAGTGTTATACTCTCCAGCGATTAGGTAATTTAGATCTTGTTGCCCCCACCCATTGCAGTGGTTTTTTTTCTCCCCCTTCCGTCTCATTCTTAACAAGTGCACGTCCAGCCTAAACGCTGATCTGGAATTCGAATACATAGTTGCTGCATGGCAGCTTCATTTTTTGATCTTATAAATCTCTAGCCAAAGATATTCATGTTAAGGCTGGTTGTGATGCTCTAAGGTGTTTAATTTGAAAAAGATTATGTGATGCTGCTGCCTGCTTGCTATGATTATTTGTCATATTGAATAGGGCATATTGACATACCAAAAATAGTGACTATCTATTTGGTAACTGGTCAAAAATTATAATCACTATTTATATCTGTAATAAAAAATAAAATAGCAAATTACCATTTTGAAAAAATTTAACATTCTTTTTCAACAAAAAGAGTGAGGGGATTTTTATGCGAATTGGGGGTTTAAAATAAAATTTATATTGAAGCTAGCTGCTTAGGGAAATCCTATTAAAGCCAGTATTTAGTTTTTTGATTTATAAAGATCAAAATTTATAGGAGAACTGCATTGTATGCCTCGTCACCTGATTTCCCACATTGGAATAAACTAAGGATATTTTATTACGTAGCCTACTTTAAAAGCTTTACAAAAGCAGGCCGTCATTTGATGGTTTATCAATCTGCTGTTAGCAGAAGCATAAGGGACCTGGAGAAGACTCTGGATGATCAATTGTTTTTTCGTGATGGTAGAGAGATTAGCTTAACCCCTAAAGGGGAAGAGATTTTCAGCGTTGTCGAAAAAGTTTTTAGGGAAATTGCTCCCCTACAATTTCTTTTGCAGCAATCAAATGAGGACATAGATGGACACTTGAAAGTAGTAAGTATTTCTAACTTCATATCCATGTATTTATCTTCTCAACTTTGTTATTTCATGAAAGGTTTCCCGAAACTCAAAATTATTCTTGAAGAAGCCAATAATGGGATAGATTTGGCTCTTTCTGGCGAAAATATACTTATCCATCCATATATAGAAAACAGGCCTGATTTAGTTCATCATTATATTACCCGTCTTGAATACAAGCTTTATGCAAGCCCTGAATACTTGAGCAGGTATAGCAAGCCAGAAACAGTGGAAGATTTGGATAATCATTCATTAATAGAGGTAGAGGATTATGGAAACATCCTAGTAGACACCAATTGGCATTTAAAAATAGGGACTACATTAGAAAATGGTAGAGAGGCTTCCTTACAGATAAATTCACTCCTAGGAGGACTAAAGCTTGCAGAGGAGGGGGTGGGGATTATTTCCGCACCTTCGGATTATACCGGCTTCAAGACTAGAAATTTAAGGCAAGTTCTGCCCGATGTTCCTGGTCCAGTGATGAAAATATATTATATTTTTCCTGAAGAACTAAAGGAAGTAAAGAGCGTTCGAGCATTTGGAGACTATTTAAAAAAGATCTTTAAAGAGCAAGATATATTTTAGATAATATGCTTTTCTGGAGAGTTATATTTAATTGGAAGTGATTTTTTCTACTAAATCTATTATTTGTTAATTATTTTATGTAAAACTAGAATTATATGCGTGAGGAATGGAAGAAAAAAAATGAAATCTCTTTTATGCTGTTATTATCCTACGAAAGTTATCTTTGTTGATGACAGTACATTGCTGCTAGAGAGCTTGGTGCCTATCCTTGATGAGAATGTAGCAAGCTATGATTATTTTGATAGTCCTGAAGCAGCGTTAGAGCTGATTAATAATTCGGAATCAAGCTTTTCTATTCAGGATCGTAAAATCGATGAGATTTACAAAACTATTTATAATCCTAGACGCTATGAAGAAATATCCACAGTCATTGTCGACTATGAGATGCCAAGCATGAAAGGTTTGGAGTTCTGCGAAAATTTGCAAAATCCATATATTCGCAAAATTTTATATACAGGAGCAGCAGATGAAAGCTTGGCAATAACAGCTTTTAATAAAGGTATTATTGATGGATATATTCCAAAGAATCACCCTGATCCATCTGCAGCCATTAATGATTTTGTGAAAGAAAGTCAGCTAAAATACTTTAGATCTCTTACAGATGTATCAGTTGAAGCTATTTTGCGAGAGTATTCTGCTGAAAATCCAGGAGATACAGCTTTTTACGATCCTGCATTTATTGATTATTTTGATGAATTAGTAAAAAAGCATAATTTTTGCGAATATTACTTAAATGAAATTTTTGGCAGCTTTGTTTTTCTTTCGCCAAAAGGTAAGCCAAGTGCTTTATTTACATACCCAGAAGAAATCTTCGAAAGAATGCAATTAGAATTCCAAGGTATCCTTGAAGATAAAATGACTTCGACAAAACAGATATCTTCTTCTTTAATTAAAGATTTAGAAGAAAAACGAAAGATGGTTTGCTTGCCTTTCTGTGGAGGCGAAATGCACCCAGAGCCTGAAAAATGGGAGAAGTATGCCTATCCTGTTCAAGAAGTGAAAGGAAATCAAACGTATTATGTAGCCTATGTTCCTGATGCAGATTATGTAACCCATTCCGAAGTCCTTTCTTTTGAGAAATATAGTCGGAGTAGATGAAAGAAGAGGGGGGCTAACGGCCCCCTGGTTTCTTTAACCCAAAAGAAGAATAATTATCAGCTATTTAAGGACTGGGAATATTAAAGTAAATTGAGTAAATTCACCTTCTATAGAGTCGCAAGTAATGTCGCCGCCTAGGTGTTGCATCACCATTTTACAAAAGGCAAGTCCAACCCCTGTTCCATGGTCAGTACGGCTATAAAATTGGTTAAAGACATAAGGCAGGCTTTCTTTGGAGATGCCTTTACCGGTATCTTTAAAGTATAATTTATTGACCTGTTCTCCCTTTTCTGTCCATATCACAATTTTCCCTTTTCGGACGGCTTTAATATAATGAAGGGAGTTCTTAAGCAAGTTGAAAAAGACATGCTTTAGCAGATGAGAATTTGCCATAATTTCAAAGTCATCAGCAATATCAAGTGAAATCAAAGTTTTCTCTCGTTTTGTTAACGCATAGGCATCAAGCGCATTCTTTACACAATCTAATATAGAATGTTTCTCAAGTACAGCTTCTGATGGGTTTTCTCGTAAATTCATCAATAACATATCAATGACGATAAAAGCGCTTTTTGTTACGGCTTCTAGTTCTGTGGGGGTATCTTCAAGGTATTGTAATTGGTTTTTATGAACATAGGTTACGCTCTCATCTTTATCTTGCGTCGTTTGTTGAGTGTTTATAAGTATTGGTAGATTGATTTTCAGTCCATCAGCTAAATGGGAAATTGCAGCTAAAGGAGTCCGCATCTCATGTGCTATGGCTGCTGCCTGCATTTTGAGGGATTGTTGCTTGATTTTTTGAACCACACTATTCCTAATAACAAATAGCTTACCAAATATAATTATAGAGCTATAGGTTATCAATACAGGTTGGATACGATCTAAGGGATAAAATGGCTGGTCTGTTGAGAAATCATAAAATAATATTCCTAGACCAACTCCAATTGGTAGTAGAAATAATAGAGAAGAAATATCAATAAAGATAATACATAGCACAAAACCAGTTAAAGAATTTAATGACCACTCATAAGAAAAATTATTCTTTAAAAGCATAAATGTAAAAAAAATGGCAAGGAATAAAGAATAGTAACATGCCAATAATATGGCAAAAATCTTAAAATCTTTGTAGGCCAGAATTTATGAAACAGTAAAGGAATACATAAAAGATTAATAATTAGCCTAACTGTAAAACTATCATAAGTATGGTTATCAAAATAATACCATAGCAGGTAATATATAGGGTTACTTATCGTCTGAAACAACGCATAGATAAAGTAAGGATAGTTTTCATCCTTAGCTTTATCCATAATTTTTCTATCAATAGTTTTCAATAGGGTCATTTTTAATAATAATAAAATGTTGGAACATTTCCATTTTATATGTATCTTCTCCTAACAAATAGTTACTCTTTATATATTTTTCTAAATCATTTTGAACTGCTTCTCCTTTAAGGTCATGAAGATGTAACCCACAAATATGAAGCATGGTTGTTAAGTCTTTAGCGTAAAAGGATTCTCTTGAAGAAAAAATTTCTATTTTCTTATTTAATTGGCTGCTTTTAAGAATAAGATCTTCAATGGGGTAAGTTTTACCCTTAAAATTATCCCCCAGCTTTTCTCTATCTAATCCGCTGTTAATTACAATTGCTAATATTCCATTTGGTTTTAAAGAGACTAGGGCCTTTTTTACTACATCGATCCATTTTTCTTCGGGGAAATGATATATAACATGCGATAGTATAATAAGATCAAAGTAGTTTTTAGGAAGAATAGTTTGCAAAAATGATTGATTAATTTTTTTTAAAGCAGTTTTTTTAGAAAAAAAGCTTGGTAAGATGTTTTCTAAAACTTGAGGGACTGGATCTATCAATGTTATGTCTTTAAATTTTCTCCCAACCCACTTCGTTAGCATACCGTTTCCAGGGCCTATATCCAAAAGTTTACCATAACTTTGGAGAGAAGGGATAATCTGTTTAAGGAAGAATGTTCCTCGATTCCGAGTTTCCTCAGTTGCTTTTATGAATAAATCTACGGTTGCCAGATAATGACTATCGGATGTGAATTTGCCAAATAGAGAAGGAAGAGGTAACTTTTTAGAAGCTTCAGAAAGGTAAGATAGTCTTTTTTCAGTAATTTCTCTTCTAATAGAAGAATAAAAATTTTCATTTAAGATTTTATAGTGGATTTGAGTTTTTTTAGAATCTTTGGATATTAAAGTATTTATTTCCATTTCTTGTAAACCCTTCATTTTTTTATTTTTTTATTATAGGAATTCTATATCTATGTGAAACATCCAATTTTATTAAAATAAGCATCTTAAAATGAGATGACCTTATCAATAAATGTTATACGTATTGTATTTAGGCATGGTGGTCAATAAGTATAATTTTAGATTGTTTTTTTTTCTCTTAAGGTTCAAAGCCCCGAAAAGGAACACGTTGTTTCCAAGGCAAATGTGATTGCTTTTCCTGTTGGCAGAAGAAAAGCAGCTATAAAAAATGCTATTTAGCGAGAAAGACAAATATAAAAATGCCAACGAAAACTTCCTCCATAGAAAGCCTGATAGGCAAAAAACTCAAAGAACGTCGCAAGCAATTAGGATTACCACAGCATCATGTGGCAAAAGCTCTTGTGGGGTAACAAGCCAGCAAATTCATAAATACGAAAATGGTTTAGATCGCATTCCGGCAAGCCGTCTTCTTGGTCTAGGTCAATGCCTTTCTGTTCCTATCACTTTTTTTTATGATGGATTAGAGAAATATGAGGAGTTATGCAACGACAAAAAATATATAAAGATCTAGGATTTTTATTGCATTAAACAAAGAAGAATGAGAAGAAACAACACCATTTATGGCAGATATAGATAAAACTACATGCACCATAATTGATAGTGAGACTCCTAAAGCGCATTTTATACCAGCATTGATACCATCATTGATTGTATTCCTGGTAATAACCGCGAAGTTTAGACCAGGAATAATAAGGATGGTACCATTAGTTAGAATAATAGAAAATATTTTAGTATACATTTATTTTTAATTTATTGTTAGTTTAACGTTTTTCCTTGATTCAATTGTTACCTTAAAGACGGCATACATTGAACCGGTTAGGATTAGGAAGAACAATGGTAGCCTTACAAGGCTACCATTATGGAGAAATGCCATGAGACCTGTCATTCCTGAAATTATAAGATAATAATAAAATCCAAAAATTGACGCAGCAGTTCCTGCATATTGACCGTAGTCTTCTAGAGCTTGGCTCAAAGAGTTTGGAATAATCATTGTTATACCCGTCATAACAATGGATACACATAAAAGGGATAGGCCAATCAAACCATATGAAAAACCAGTTACAATTATATTTAACGTTGTCAGCGTATAAAATATGACGGCGCCACAAGTTGAGAGAAGTATACCTAAATTAATAATCTCATTTGAGGTATAAGAAAAGGAATGCAACTTTTTAGAAATCATTCCTCCTAAAGCAAGAGGGAAACAAATAAAGAAGGCCATCATTCCATATTGCGCACTATTCATCCCCATTGATTCAATAAAGTAGAATGGAGATTCAGCAAAATATCCAAATAAAATTCCATTCACTGACCCAATAATAAAGCCAAACCCAAAAACTCTTTTATCAAAAATAATTTTTTGTAAGCATTCGGTAAAAAGGCTTTTTTTACCCTTATTTGCTTTGATATTAAGGTTGGTCTCTGGAAGATAATAATAAATCTGGCCAATTATTAATAAGGTAAGAAAAATGAGAGCGATAAATACTGACTCCCAACTATAATATTGAGTTATTGCTCCTCCAAGAATAGGCCCAACAGCTGGCGCAAAAGCCATTGCGATACTTACTTTAGAAAATACTTTACCTCTATTTTCAGGCGTAATAGCATCTCGCGCAATAGCTTGCCCTAAGACTGAACCAACACTTGCACCAAAGGCTTGGATAAAACGCATGATAAGAAGAGACTCAATTGAAGTGCTTAACCAGCATCCAACACAAGCCAAAATATATACAGATAATCCCATAAATAAACCAGGCCTTCTTCCTATTTTATCAGAGAGACTCCCCCATAAAAGAACGCCAAAAGCAAATCCTATAAGATAAGTCGTAAGAGTATATTCAGCCAAAGCATCTGTAATTTTCAAACTACTAGCTAATTCTGGCAGGGCAGGGGTATATATTGTCTCGCTTAACTGAGGAAGACCCACAATTAAAATAATAATAAATAAGGGTACTATATGTTTAGGCACTGACATCACGATTACTCTTGCTACGCGGCTAACAGCCCGTTGTTTAAACGAAAGGCACTTAATTCTCTGATTGTAGAATTCAAGATAAAGCCACGTATTGTCAAGCAAGTCTTAAATTCATTATTTATAGAACCAACAATTTGCGGAATATGCAAAGAATTACCCCCTACATTAAAGAAACTTTCTATAACGCTAAAGAGGTGGGCTCTAGAATTCGGACAGGATGTTAAGCTATAGTCCCGAGTAAAAAAGGACTAGAAAATGAGTCGGTATCTCCAGCTAAACAGGATGTTTTACCTCAACCTATGGCTTAATTTCATTTAACTTCTTGCGAATTTAAGAAGGTGTTGGTAATCACCTTTATCTGCTAATTTAAGAGTGCTTATGTATTGGTGCCGTGTATCAGATGAAAGCGCTAAATTCTTTCTTCCCCAACTAAAGCGTGATGTACTCATTTGAATTAACAAGGCGTCAGCCATTAATCGAGAATGCCTTCCATTATCATTTGGGAAAGGATGAATATGAACAAGTCTGTGGTGAAACTGTATTGCTACTTCATCAATAGGAAATGTATAATTAGAGATCCAAAATTGCACATCATCACATAAAATTTTTAAAGTTGGCTGAATTTGAAAGGATGGCAAACCAATATTTGTTTGATGATGCCGAAACTTTCCCGCCCACAACCATGTTTTATCAAACATTTTAAGATGTAATTTTTTTATGAAGTCAATAGTAAGAAGGTCTTTTCTTTTACGAGAAAAAAGCCATTTTTCGGCAATTATGATATTTGCTTGTTCCCATTCGTTAAGCTGAGTTTGGGTTGTTATATGTTTGGGTATAAGTTGGGCAGAGTCATCTTGGTTAAAGGGAGTTGCTCCTTCTGCGTAGACAAATTTCATTCATCATCCTCCCAAATAAGAGAGATATTTTTGCGACGTTTAATATCTGCAATAATGTCTTTGATTTGTTCTGATAGTTCTTCTTAGCTTGTTCCTTGGTCTTCCAGCTTCATGGAATGAGAGATAGTATCTGCAATGTTGGTTGCTTTTTTTATAATTTG
Organism: Candidatus Paracaedibacter symbiosus; assembly: GCF_000757605.1. Taxonomy (GTDB): domain Bacteria; phylum Pseudomonadota; class Alphaproteobacteria; order Paracaedibacterales; family Paracaedibacteraceae; genus Paracaedibacter_A; species Paracaedibacter_A symbiosus. The sequence continues at coordinate 1,633,106 of NZ_JQAK01000001.1, forward strand.
TTTTTCAACAGTTTTTTGAAGCGGCTCTTTAGGAATAAGAACATATACTAACCGGCAATCCAGAGCAGCAGCAGCATTTCTTAAAGTTTTTAGAGATATGGTATCTGATGCTTCTGATTTTTCTATCTTCTCAATAGATTGTGAGGAAATCCCTATTTTCTTGGAGAGCTGCTTGCGCGTGTCATTCCAAGAGATTCACGTATAGCACGAATCCAACCTAAATGAGGTCGTTCGATAATATTTAGATCTTTTACTACTTCTATTTGCTTATCAATTTGTCTTCTTAGTAAATCAAGCACGAGATAACACTCTATAAGTTGAAATATATACTTGTTATATCAACTTATAAGGTGAATTCAATTTAAATATTGTCAACCTAAAAGGTGAATATATTTATGTTTAGTTTAAATAAAGAAAAGTAGACATTTATTATCATACTAACTAACTAGCGATTCTGCTTTTCTTAGAAAGAATTTGGCTTAAAACTCTCTGGCATAAAGACCTTTTTCTAGAATTTTCAAGTAAGTTTTCCAGTTTTTCAAAATGACGGACTCTCCATAAGAAACTGACAGTAATAGGAATCATAATTACCCATAAGCCATAATGCCCAAAGGCTTCTGTCAGATAAACCAAGCTAAATGAGGTTAGTACAGAGGTGGCCCCCAAATATTGGACAGATTAGCAGTAAGCTATAGTGTACAACATTTGCGGAACATTAATATATCTCGTGCTATCTTTTATCGATACTTAAAAAGCTAAAAAGTTTTAATCTGGGGTTAGCATATCTTGCAGCTACCTTACATTGATTATTATAATGGAATACTGATGAATTATGGGGCTGTTGCATTTAGAGGGTCCGTTGGTCTAGTTCATTCTTTCAGCTAAACAAATTCTTCTTTAAGTATTCATATTGACACTCTTACAATAAATATTAACTTGTATTCTGGGAATTTATTTGAGAGAGAGCAAGATTAAAATGCAGCATTTTATGTTTATGAGGAATCTATTCTTAGGGACGATCCTGACAGGGACGACCCTAACAGCAGCTTTAGCAATGGATACCGGATTCTCACAAGGTTCCAACGCAAATATTGCTAATATGCCATTAATACAGCCTTATGGCGTTCAACAACCTCTTCACCAGAGCTATCTAAGCAGCCTGATTGATATCTCAAAGCTACCTTATAATCAAAGAGTTTTCTTAAGCTTCACCCAGTATCCCACTTTTAAGTTAAATATATTTAATGATATATGGACTTCCACTTCAGAAGGAAGGAATCTTGAATTCGGATCTCTTTCACAAAAAAGCTTTACGATGAAAGAAGAATGGTCGGTTGAAAAAAAGAAACGAATAACTGAAGGATATGCCCTGTTCGATACTTTATTTAAAGAGTGGGAATCAAAAAATTTGACATTTGCAGAATTACACACTCTTATTGATGATAAGCTTTTTTCCTCTAATTCTTATTTATCAGGGAGCCAAATTTTATCCATTGCCAATGCTTTTAGACACCTTAACCATCCATACAATCCTAAACTTACAACTGATTTTGGTGATTACGCTGCAGAGTATATTATTACAACGCTTATTGCTAGCATCGAAACTAATGGGTCAGGCCTTTATTACGATGAAGAAACGAACAAGTTACTTTCCGATGCTTATTATCAACTTTCGCAAACTTATACTCACCTGCTCGTATTTAGCAGCAAAATTACTTGGGTTAGCTATTCTCCTTTGAAAGGCCATATTACTTATACAACCCAGAAGGGTCCAAGCATGTTAAATTTTGAGGTTACGTATGATGCTATTTTGCAAAAGCGCCTTAATTTATTGCGTCAAGCCATTTTTTATAACCCTTCAAATTATCAAGCATGGGTAAGGGTTCTTGAATTTTATTTAAGCAATGACGAATTTACTAAAGCAAGTAGGTATTCCCAAGATCCTTCTATTATTCAAAGCTGGCACACATTAAACTTTTCACAAAAAGGAGATCTAGCGCATATATTTCTTAAAGCTAGCGAGGATCCTGATTGCCATTTTGCTAACAAAAATGAGTTGATATCCGAGATTAAAAAGATCTCAGATGAGGGGATACGAGAAGGACATGCCGCAATAGAGGCTCGCGAACACTTCTTAATGACTAAGCAAAAGAGCAAAAATTTAAAATAATGGACGGCCAAGAACTTTTGTGGAAATCTTCAATCTTCTTTCCTATAAAGTTTTAAATAGTCTTCCGTTAAAAAGGATATGGAGGCAGGGAAACAGCTGCATTTTGTGGTAAAATCTGATAAAATAATTGCAAAAAAGAAGGGTATATCCCCCTAAAACCTTGCAAAATAAAAATCAGATTTAAACAATGCAGCCACCAAAATATTAAGAGATTTGAGCCAAGATTTGTTCCGCCACAGCCTGGAAAATATCATTAACATGAAGCACAAATTGGTTGATCTAGTCCAGCCTGAAGCAAAGAGTCACGTTGCAAATCAAGTAACTGTGATCCATTTGCCTTAGAGTCGCGCATGTAACCTATTAGCATCAAAACTCCTTTAAGCAAGAGAACTTAAAACAAGGATACTAGCTTTATGGCGGCATGCCGTGCTTTGGGACTTCACCAGGCTTTCACCAGCTACAACAATCCTAAAGGTAATGCAGATACTGAGCGATTTATGCGTACTCTCAAGGAAGAGTTTGTTTGGCTGAAGGAATGGACTAGCCCAACGGCTTTTATTGATAAGCTAAACCAATGGATCGAACACTACAATGCGGCTTATTTGCATTCAACGCTTGGGTATACATCACCAAATACCTTTGAACAGAGATTTTTAACCAAATTCAAACGACAGGAGGCTCCTTTAATATTCGCTTGCTAAACTGGGGGCATTACAAGAGAAGCTTGCCGACGGTGTTCAGGAACTTATTTTAGGATATTGGAGAATCCTAAATTCTTGGCGACACTTCTTCAATATAACGTGGCCAAGGTCACCAAAAATGGATTAAAAATACTAGTGGAAGTTAGTGCTAACACTACTTTTGATAGACCAAAAAAGGCAATTATGATAGAGCAAGAAAAACAAGATGATCAGCCTATCGAAGTAGAAAAAGTTGAAAATCGAGTTATCCAAAAAGAAGCAAATAAGCTATAGTCTTTATTTGAAAAAACTCTAGGAGGTTATTACTATGAAATTATATAAGTTGTTTTTAAGTAGTCTCTTTCTTATGGGAAACTCTTGTTATGGAAGTTCAAACAATGAACCGGTTGATTTTGCCAGCCCCCCGCATCATCACAATACTTCCATTTCTCCTTTATGGCATTCTTATGAAAAAGCTCCCTCTATGAAAATTAATCCATCTAGATTAAATTTAAATACTATTGATGCAGAGAAATTATCTAAATTACCACTTGAAGATTTAAATATGCTTCAGGAGGAAGATATAAAGCAAATCAATCCAGAAACTTTAGCGCATCTCACCTATAAATATGCCCTGGCTGATAAGATGGTTAATAACTCTGAACGTAGTACTGCTTTATTACGTTTAGGTGCTTTGGGCGATTGTTTAATTGCTAAAAAAGAGTATGCAAGTCGTTTATGGAGAGGGAAAGGTGTAAAAGAAAACTCCTTGGAAGCTTTAAAATGGTATATAGAGGCGGCTGAAAAAAGAGATGCAGACTCAATTAATTTTTTAAAAAGAGCAGAGCGTGAAAATAAGCTAACACAGTATTTTGGAGAAAACATACCACCTAATCTAATGGAGAGGATTTTAAAACTTCCATCCTTCATCCTTAGTGATAATTAAAGGTAACTTATTAAAAAATCAAGTAAAGTAATGTGTTAAGTCTATAGCTTTAAAATATCATTATGATTGTTTATTATCTTGTTTACTCAAACGGTGCATCATTTTATTCACCAATGTGACAAGTTGCCAAGCTGTGTCATTTTTTAATCCGTATTGATAGTTAAGCGATCAAAATGGTTACGACCATTAAACAGCAGATGTATTGTTGAAGCGTTAGGGTTCCAGTAATACTCGTGGGCGAGAGATAGATTCTCGCTATTCCAAACAGCAACATTACAACCTAAAACACGGGCTAAGGCACCTACAGTACCCAAACGGTAATAACCATGATCAAATTGTGGTGAGAAGGTGAGCCAATTCAATTCAGGATAGTACTGATTGGCATACTCCTCAGCTGACGGTCTGATGTAATGCTGTATGTAAAGTCTTAATGTGTCTTCATGGCAGCAAAATTCTTGCTTTTCTTGCATCAACTTTTCTTCTTGTAATGTCAGCTCAATCAGTGACTGCATGAGGGCAATGACGTTTTCCTTTAAAGATTCTTGCGATGTAAAGTATTCCTTTAACAATTTGTCTTGGCTCCAACGATCTCCCTCAGGTCTCCTTAAAGCATCATTAAGTTTCTTAATCTTCTCTTGCTTTTGTACGTCTAGGGCTTGCTGGCGTTTTTGTAAGTCCCGATAGGTAGTTGTTTTGAGGGGAGGAGGAAGCAGATCAAAGTTGTCCTCTATTTCGACGCCTAAGATGTGGCGGATGTTAGGATCTGCCACCTGCTCTAATAGTTTTTGTGCTACCTCTTCTCGGGTAGTTTTCAGGGCAGAGTAGCCACAGTTACCATCTCCTTTAACCTCTTGTACTTTCATGCGTTGGGTTACCCCACGTAAGGTCACCTGAAAACCTGTTTGGATACGTTGAATTCTTCCACGATCCGTAAGCGGCAATCCCTGTGCAGCTTGGTGTTCTTGCCTTAGTTGGCCGATCTGTTGGTAAAGAGGGGATTTCTCTCTTACGTCCATCATCAATGTCTGTAAAGCATTGGTGGACCTCCACGCCTCTACCAACGTGGACATCTTCGCCTCCTCCATAAAATTCCACCGCACATCCAGATGACGTAAACTGGATGTCTGTCTTATGAGATCACATAAAGCTTGAATACCTGCTTCTTGCAGGCGGTTGCCCCGTAGATCAAGTAATGTGAGCTGTGGATGATAGGCAAGAGAGTCCCTTATCTCATGTAGGGATTCATCGGTTAAATGAGTATCTAAGAGAATGAGTTGCTTAAGGTGAGGCGCCACAGATAAGAATTCTTTCAGCCTGTGTAGAGTTTTTGGTTCATACAAGGGGGTAAACTGCAGGCTGAGAGTTGTTAAGAAGGGCATGTCTTTGAGGTTTTTCAGCAGTAAACGAACTCCTGGCGCCCCCATGTGGGAGATGGAGATGTCCTTGGGTTGTTCTTTGCCTATATAGGCTCTGTATTGGCGTGCTTGATTGAGGCTTAACAGATCTTGGATGGCTTTGCCCGTCTGGGCATTAAGACCTGGGTTGCCTGTAAGGCGTAGCTGGGTTAGGGTGGAGTTTTGTTGCAGAGCGTGTCTTAAAGCATCTATGCCTTGGGCTTGGATGTGGTTTTGGGCGAAGGACAAGAAGGTTAAGGCCTTGTTTTGTTCAAGCACACGGGCCCAGGCTTGGGCTTCCTCATCTCCCATATCACAGGCGGGCAGTACCAAGCGTCTCAAGGTGCTGTTGGTTTGTAACAGCTGTGCCAGATGATGTGTATCATTGGAGGTTAACCCAAGGCATGTGAGCTCGGGCGTGGATACTCTTAAGGGCTCTAGTAAGCGCCTCAGATCAGGACTTAGACCTTGTAAGTCTGAGCTTTGAAATAGGAAAGTCGCAGGAACCGATGCGTCTTCAACCACCGGTGTTAACCAAGGGCAAGGGATATCTTGGGTCTCATCTTCAAAAGCAGGTGTTGTGGGGAAAGTTAAAGAACCTTGTACCTTGTGCTCTTGTAACAGTTCATATTGCCCAAACAGGTCTCCTGCGGGGGAAGGGCTATACAAAACATGCTTTAGAGGAGGTTGGGTGAGGACTTGTTCAAGGACCTTAAGGTTTGATGAAGATGGATCCTTTTGCCAGACTATGTAAGAGAAGCCATGGAGCTGGGCCATTAGTCTCAGACTTGCTTCCTGGAAATGATGTTGCCAAGGAGTGTCTTTGCCTAAGACAAAACGCACATAAGTAGTATAGGTGCTAGGGTCTTCAACATAGGCTTGAAGGCGTTGGTCAAAGTCAGGTTGTTTGTGACCTGACAAGAATTCTTGAGAGAGAGCCTGGGCATAAGAGTCATGCATAAAAGCGGGAGGGAATAAGTTCTTCAAAAAAGCCTTTTGAATATCAGGTGCCAAAGCTTCTCGATATTCAGATACATGCTTTGCCTTAAGCAACTGCTGGACCCCATATCCGCGGTCCAACGCCAACAGATCCAGAAGGTCGGGAGAAGTTATGGAGGCAGGGAGAAGAGAAAAGTTCACACTTTCCCATGTGCCTTGTAAATAGATAGGGCGGCATGGTCCTTTTTCCTGAGGATTAGGAGAGGCGTTTGAGGCAACAGCAGAGCGTCGGGATTTAAGAAGCTTGTTTATTAAGGAGAGCTGTTTATAGTCGACGTAGTTATCACTCAAGTCCAGCTTTGTGAGAGTGGTGTTGTGGCTTAGGGCATATTTAATAGATTCAAAAAAGCCTGGATCCTCTCCAAGGTTTATAAGGTTCTCCTTCAAGACTAACGATTGGAGGGCTTTATTCTCTTTTAATGCTCCAAACAACCAAGAGTCGGGTGGTACTATAAAGTTGTAAGATAAATTTAGTACTTGGAGGGTACTGTTGCGTTTTAAAGCCCGAGCTAACTCCATTGCCCCCCTGTCTATAAGATTGAAAGATAAGTCTAGTACTTTGAGGGTGGTGTTATGCTCAAGGGCATCACTCAAATAAGATGCTCCATGTGCTCCGAGACAGGAATCCCACATTTCAGAAAGAAGATCCCTGCGTAGAAACTGCCCACTGGATAAAGTTTTTATAGTCTTTATGGAGTGGTCTGTTATATATAAATGGGAGTTCGGTAAGGATAGTTTTTGAAGAGTCGTATTATGCTTTAAGGCTTCACCCAAAGCCTGGGCGCCCTTAGGTCCTATGCGGTTGCCCTCTAAATGTAACTCTTTAAGGGCGTTGTTCTCCCTTAAAATTTCAGCGAGTTGGCTTACCCATTCAGCTCTTGCAGCTCTCGCTCTCGCTCTTTTATTTTCAGGATTAACAAGAGATATAAGAGTAAAAGGGTCCAGTTTATCCCATTCTATTGATTCCTCATCGTTAATGATATTTTTAACTATGAGCTTTTGGAGAGTAGTGTTGTGCCTTAAGACTTCAGTCAAAGCCTTGGCAGCATTAAGCCCGATTGGCTGTAAGCTCAGCGTACAGAATTTTGGATCTTGAGCTAGAAGGCGAGCAATAGGGGATAGTAAGACTTTAGAATCTTCTGGCGTTAATGCTCTCAGAAGCTCTACGGGATAAGTAGGATCAGCACTTCTGATCTCAGCGAAAGATATACCAAGAGAGTTTTTGACATTGAGGGACTTTAGCTTTGCCTGAGTAGCTAAAAGACTTTCCAGCATCTCATCTTTTAATGATGCATTATGGCTCAAATCCAACAAGCGTAGAGTGGGTTCGGGCTGGACAACGGCAAGTTTCTCCAACGTAGGGTTGTGAGGAGCTATGAGCTTGCGTAACTTGGGACTGGTAATACTTAATGCCTTTAAATTAGGGCAGCCCTCCACACATAAATACTCTAACTCCGGAAATATCGCTTGAATAGTGATAAGCTGCGGTAAATTGTGCAAAACAAGGCGCCTTAAGGCCTGGTTGTGTTCTTGTAGTTTTTTAATAAACCCATCATCCAGGGTAGGATTATTGTCAATCACCAATTGGGTCAGGTTACCCACGCCGATATCTTCAAGCAATATCTGAAGGGTCAGCGCTATACAATTCTTAAAAGTAAGCCGCCGGGGATCACTGTCTTTAAGCACCCTTAGCAAGGCTTGTTGCTGCGCAAGGCCCAATTCCTTAAAATCAAGGCGGGATAAATACAGACTCCGCGCATTTTCACTTTTGAGCAATTTTAGGTGCTCAACAGCCCGGTCACCTCCTAGGAGCTCTCGGTCTCTTTCAAGGCGAATGGCTTCCAGTTCTTCCAGGGCTCCAGTAATACTCAGCTCTCCCGTGCGTCTTACAGTATTAATAAGGTTGGCCTCCGCGGGTAATCCTAAGGAGCATAACAACACAGATGAGGTGGTTGTTGATATATAGGCCCCTGTATCCCCTTGTTTATAGAACCGTCCATTGATCAATTTAAACCGCTCCGCCACACTTTGAGGTTTTGAAAATCCGACACCGTAGCGCTTTCCCAACAATGGCTCCAGCTGTAAGAGAACTTGTTGGTGGCTCAGGGATTTAGTCGATCTGGTCGTTGATTTGGGGACAAACATATCTTGAAGGCGCACCATCTTATCATAGGCCTGGGCAACCATCTGGGCCTTAAAGGGAATAGAGACCACACATCCTTGTGTACTTAAAGACCTTGCTTCCTCATTAGAAAATAATTTTTCATAGTTATCCAGCTGGTTAAGCTCTTCAAGCCACCCTTTGAGCACCTTATAGGGATCTAGGCTATGGAATAGCGCTTGGATGTCCTGGGATACAGACTGCTGCATCTGATCCAAGCAATAAAGGATAGACTTGACCTGCAGGACCGCTTTACGTGGATCCTCAGTGGTTCGTGCTAAAGTGGGCATGAATGAGTGGTCATTATCAATACTGACCAACTGATACTGATCTTTCTGAAAGGGTAGGGGAGCCAAGATAAAGTTATCGGCCTTAGCATCTTCAGGATTGGTGAGCATGGTCATCAACATCATGCCTGATAAGGAACGAGGTTCAATCTTACTTAAGAGTTCAGGGGTATTATTAATCACATCATGAAGGTTTTGGCCTTCAATGCCGAGGCTAACTAGGAAAGTCTGATTACCAACTTTAACCAACTCACTAGGGGCAATGCCGTGGCCAATGAGCTTCTCATGCAAGCGATACATGGCATATTCAAACCCTGGTAATTCCGGTAAATGCTTAAAGTACAGGACTCTGCCTTGATACTCTACGCGTGCTACATCACGGCGCCCATGGGTGTTACTGCGTCTTACTTGCCCCTGTTCGTCAAATAACTGAGCCTCTATTTCAGGCCTTAAGCTGCGCTCACCCATAAATATACCTTGTAGCTTTTTGCCTGTAGGTTGCAGGTCACTTAAGCTTCTGCCTAAGAGTTTTTCCAGCTTGACCTTGATAGTTTCCAGAGGTCTTTTTCTTTCAATCATTCTTTGAATATCATCTCTGTCATCTTCATCGTCTAGATGCTGTTGGGCCAGGCTTAATAGGGTGTCATAAGTAAGCTCAGGAGACTGTGGAAGAGGCAGAACATCCTCTAAAGCCAGGTGCCAGGCATTGATGGGGCTCATTTGACTTAAGAGCGTGAAAGCTTGCTTTAGGTTTTCATTTTGTTTCCCCGCTCTTACCCATGAGCGGTACCGAGATAAAAGAATCTGGGGGTTAATATCCAAAGGTTTGTAAGGTTTCCATTGCTTTGTGGCTTGTTCAAGCAAGCGAGTCAAGGTAACATCTAGGTTCTTTTCCAACATCACCTCAAAGATGCCTACCTCTGGTTGTGCCAGAAGGTCCACCCCTCCTTGAACCAAGGTTTCCAACAGGGGCCAAGCCTTTTCTTGCTCATCTTCCTTGAGATTGTGAATGCGAGCATAAAGGGGGCTATGTACTTGGGTATTTTTGGTGTTGACATTGGCTCCTAAGGCCACCAGAAGCTCTATGGAAGCTTGATCTAGAGCATCGTACAGAAAAGAATCCAAGAGACCTGGTTCTATAAAGTTACCTTTAAGTTTTTGGGCGTGGTTTAAGGTTTGGTCCTTAAAGGAGGTTCCTAACAGGGAAAGGAGAGCCAGCTGATCTTTGCGTTCGATTGTGTTGAATTGAAGTTTCTCAATGACCTTGTGAATGGCCTCAGGCAGGGACTGAATAAGGATGCTGCCAGCAAAAGGAAAGCGCTCTTCTTCCAAAGCTTCAAACACATGATTTCCATTTGCAAGACTGGCGGTTAAGTCCAATACTTCTTCAAGGCTTTGGGCAGGTAGAATGCGCCCCGTAAGGGCATCTTGTTGAGTTTTAACAAGGTCTAAGCCTTGCCAAGGAGTGTTGGGAAACAGTTCTTTGAGTCGGCCATAGGTATGGGCTACTAGCGGCGCATAGGTTTCAAATAGGTTTTGATAGGAAGAAGCTGTTTTAAGGGCTTGTTGTAAAGACGAGATGGTTTTTAAAAAACTATCACTCAAGCCTGGAGGAAGAGTTAAAGGTAACCCTAGATCCAACTGGTGATCCTGGCTGAGACCCGTATCCTTCAATAGTCGCCTATGGTGTTTTTCTTCCTGTTGCAAAAGGTTAAGCCACCTCAAGACAAATACACTTGGATCAAGGCTTGATAGATGAGCTCTTAAAAGAGGGTCAATCGGTTGATCCATAAATTCTGGCAATTGGTACAAAGCATTTCTGACATCCAAGAAATGGCGTGAGGAAGCTTTGGAAAAAGAAATCGGTGAAGGCGTTAGAGGGTTGGGCGGATAGTAAAGAAGAGGTGTTCCTTCCTCGTTTTGGAGGACGACAATATCCTCAGCCAAAACTTCCGATGGATGGATCAGGAAGCTGGAGAGGAGCATAGCTCCTGTCCAGACAGGAGAAAAGTTTTGAGCCTCCAAGGAATTGGAAAATAAGAGTTTCTTCAATGTTTCATGGCCCTTGGGTTGGAGCATGAAGACAAAAGGATGGGGTTTAAGGGCATAGGTAAGCTCTTGCATACCCAGATAAGTAGACCTTGTGGCAGAAGAAGACATGCTGGGCCCTTGGGAGGGCGTAAGGATCTGAACGTTTTGTAACGTTAAAATGGTACTTGGGATGACACCTTCTTGACCTGTAAGAAGCTTATGGAAAAGATAATGGCTTAAACAAGTGCTGATAGGTAAAGGCTCTTGAAGGGTTGCCATCTGAATCTGAAACTGGGCATCAAAGGAGGATAGGTCAGACTTTGGTACAGGCAAGCCATACTCATTAATGCCCAGGATAAGCCGAGCTTGCTCTTGGGTTAATACATGGGGAGTAAGAAATCTGCCTTGAACAATGACATGGTCTGAGGACGCAGTGGATAAAGGCTGTGCCCTTGTTAAAGCCATAAACTGATGTGTCAGATCACGCATGGAGGAGAATAACTCCTCCTCAAGCCGTTGAGCCGTCGTGTCCAAGACAGCAGGAGGCATTGCCCTTATATAAGAAACGCTCCCCTCTGATTCCTCCTCGGCTCTGTCCATGGCATAACACGCAGACGTTTGGGAAAGTACTAGAGAAAGGGCGGTGGTCAACGCAATGCCTTTTCTCCATGCTTGGTAGATAACTGCCCTTGTCCTCATTTCTTCCCCTTTTATTCTTATTTTTCTGTTAATCAGTTAAGGTCGTCTCGTTAATCACTAAAGTGCCAATCTTCAGGGAGGTTTTCATAAAAACCCTGAGGCACCTTAGCGTATCCTGTTACCTCTAATATTCTTAAGATGGCTGCATCCTTGAGGATATGTTTTAGGTGATATCCCTTTTCAAAAGCAGCGTTGCCATCAAAAAAGATATTGCCTTGGCTGTAGCCGGAGTTAATAAAGGTAGTGTAAAAGCTTGCCAACACTGGATCATGTTGCAAGAAGCTTTCAATAAGCTTTTCGGATAAGACAAAGCTTAGGCGAGGTTCAGAAAGTAAACCAGGTAAGGGGTCAGGGATTGCTTCTCTATCTTTAGGTAAAACAAAAGATTCACGAATAACCTTTCCTAAATTCTTTAAAGTTAATGGCGCAAAAGAGCGACTGAATCGATAAAACTCAGGGGTTCCATCTTCATCAATATCATGGTGGGTACGTCTTCCACCAGTCTGAGTGACGCGATGATCCTGATAGCTGATTTCTCCACCTTCTACATAGCGCTTCATCATATTGAGAATCTGTATAGCTCTTTCTTTATTTTCTAATGTGCGAACAGCAAATTGGGGATAAAGCACTGTGTTGTAAGATCCTGTAAGATTTAAAGGTAACCGTAACATTTGAGTAAGTAGAGTATTCATCGCTGTGCGATCTTCATTGGCATTTAGACGAGGGTTGCCTCCTAATGTAAAAGGGGATGTATGTTTCTCTATAAAGCTGTTTTTATAGTTTTGTAGTAATACGCTAAGTCTAACCCCTAGTTTTAGATTTGTTGGATGATCTCCTAGGGTTAAATTATTTAAAATATACTCAAGAATCCATGTCTGAAAGAAGTTAGCTTGCCCATCTGGACATCGTCCCTTAGTACCCTTCACAATTCCAAAAACAGCTGTTGCTATATCTTCAGGGCTTGAATTGTGCCAATCAGCACTTTTAACAAGGGTAAATAAGAAGTTTTGTTTACGATCAATTTTCTGAAAAAGGCTGCGGCTGGAATCTTCAAGAACACGGATGATATTATCAATGGCTCTCACATAAGAAGCCTTTATCCCAGGAGTTTGACTAATAATTTGGCGAATATTTAAAATGTCTCGATCGAGTATGAACTCATATAACTCTTGTCCTGATACGCCTAGGGAATCCTCTTGTGTAGCAAGGGCCTCATCTTGGAGATTTTTAAGGGCGTCTGAGACAATAGTGCCATAAAGTCCTATGTAGGGATCTTCATAGGTTAGACTTAAAAGATTCAGAGAGGGTTGATCTGAAGGAACTATGGCTTGCTGTTGATCAATGTAAGCTTTGGCTTGCTCATATAAGTTAGTGAGTGATATACTTTGAGGATTATTTTGTCCTGAAAGGTAAGAGGGAGCAAGGCGCCCTGCTGTTAACCATGCCTGATCAAAGCCGTCTTGGTTAAGTGAAATACGCAACTGCTCACGATAATTATGAGAGGCTTCTATCCAGCTCTCAGAGGAAGATGCAAGAGCAAGCCTGGTAATCACATCGTACCCTAACAGAGAAAAATCATGAAGCTGAGGACTCAAGACCTTAAGTATTGTCTGTGCTTTTTTATCTAGTTCTCTTTGTGCCTCTTCAAGAGATAAGTCGTGGGAAAGGGCATATTCTTTTAAAGCTCGTGCAGAGTAAAAATGCTTAACAATGGTTTCTACTTGATCTTGGTCCCTGGAATCTTTTTTTAGAAGGGAGCGAGCTAAAAGGATATCTTTCAAAATCTCATCAGAGAAAGGGGCGCCGATATGTTGCTTGATCTTTTGTAAGCTTTTATAGACCATAAGCTGTTCAGACAAGGATCGCTCATGCAGCTTTAAAGCTTTAAAGATACTTTGACTCTCTTGCTTCATTGTTGTCAAAGCGTTGGTTAAAGCTTCTTCATACTCTTGGGGCCAAAGCTTGACAGAAGGATTGAGGGTATGATCTGTGGCGGGGAGAGTTTGAATGCGGGCCAAAAGGGTTGTTAAGAAGGCCTCTCCTTCAAAAGGGCTGTACAGATTATTAATTCCATCGGCCAAGGCTTGTACCTTTTGAAGCCAGTTATGAACATGGCTTTGGGTTTGACCTTGGGGGTTTTCTCGCCAGTTTTCATCTTCCTGGCTTAAATATTGCCTGATTTGCATCATACGCATTTGCTGAGCAGCAGGATTATGAAAAGTGTTCTTGGACGATTGGACATTGAGCATCTTTTGTTCGTGGGAGGTTAAGCCAGGAATAAGCTGAGCTGCTCGTGAGCCACTTAATAGTGTCGCAATATCCTTAACTCTTTGGGTTGTTTCACCAGGATTAGTTTTATAGGCAAGCCCGTGATCATGGGCATATCGTGCCAGCGATAAATCTACCCAATAGGGTATCAAAACATCTGGCAAGGTTTGGCGAAGATGGTCACAAAATACCGTCTCTAAAAGTCCATAGACAGGCACTTCTAAATTTTCAGGATTTTGTTGCAGTTTTTTAACCACCTTGATTTTATTCTCTAGATTCTCAAGTATGCCAACCAGCTGAGCTATCTGAGAAGAGGGCTTTTTACCTTCTAAAACCTGATTATAATATGTTACTGCTTGTTGATAAAATCTGGCTATATCTGACAAATCTTCCTGCCCATGCTCAGCTCTCACGCCTAAGCGAAACGCAGCAGCAGTGTGTCCTGCGCTAGCTGCTTGCTGGTAATAAAAGCCAGCTTCATGGTCAGCTTCAGGGGTTTGATCTTGTTCTAACAAAAAGCCCATCATAAACTGAGATTCAGGATCAAAGCGTTCCTGATAATCGTGACCTCTGTAATACTGTTCTGCCTGTAGACGCGCAGATAAAGGCATATCTGAAATGTCAATGCCTCTACCAAAATAGTACATATGACCTAAAGTTGTAAAAGCTTGAGGATAAAGATAGTATAGAGCCGCTTCCTCATAGTACCGGGCTGCATAAGCGTATCTGAGGCGTTTTTCAGCAGCGGTTTCTTCTGATTTACGTTGTTGTTCATACCATTGGCCGATCTTAAAAAATCTTTCAGCACGAGGGAGGGTTTCATCGGTTTCAATATCAGCTAAGGACGGAGTAGAACTTCGCCCCTCTTCCTCATTTTCTTCCTCTTCACCCAAGTCATCAGCAAAATGAAAGCGGGCTTGCTGCCCCTCAAGAAAGGTAGCTCCTCCTCGCTCAATATAGTACCCTGCAATTGCATCAAGAAGGCGTTTCTCTTCGATAGTTCGTGCCTTATACAGCTTCCCTTGCTCATATAAGTATCCTAAATGGATAAAAGCTTCAGTATAACCGCTCATCCCAGCTTTTTGATAGGCCTGTGCTGCTTTTTGATATCCCTCTAATGTTCCTTCTTTTTCCCATTCTCTTGCTTGATTAAAGTCTTCCTCCCTACTGGCAGCATTGGCAATAATCTTGGCCAACTCTTCTTCAGGATGGGCAGGTATGAGGTTTCCTTTGAGAGAAGCACTTCTTTGCGTCTCCATCACATAAGAAGGGGAAGATCCTTCCTCCATGGCATAGGTTGAGGTACTTATCAATAAATAACAAAGTATGGATTTGACAGTTCTTGAAGTATTCATAATTAGGTTTCCTTATTTTTAAGTATTTTTTAGGTCCAGATACCCTAACTTCTTAATTATTTAATAAAAATCAAAACAAAGGAGCTACACTTGCATCCATATTTCTATGTTCTGCTAGAAGGAAAGTTGAAAGGGTTGGAAGATCTAGGAAATTTTGTAAAAACAGATGAAGCTGGTCTCCTCTTGAACCTGTGCGGGACAAATCTAAGTGAATTAAGTTAGCGTTAGGAGGTAATGCAACACCTAATTGCTCTCCCCTATGATCTAAGGGATATTCATTAAGTTTAACTATAGGTTGAGGCAGCGCAGAGCCTAACGCCACAACAGTAAAAAGGGTATTTACTTTTTCTCCCCAATTGTCAGGATTTTCCATCCCATAGGCAGACAGAGGCTGTAGCAACAGTATTAGACTAAATCCTTTTGTGGATTTTCCAACCCTACCCAGGGTTTGCCTGTTTTTTATACCTTTATCTCTCAAAATATATATTCACCGTTTCTTGCACAGTTTTGTACCTGATTCTCAGCTTGATGAGTAAAGCTCCCCTAGAGATGCTTTATTGATGAAAGGGAAGTAAGGAGATATTTAATATTTTTTTAACTATTTCAAGAAGAATATCACACGCTATTTTATTCGTTTTTTAAGGAAATATTTTTCAACATAGACAATTAAAAATATATGTAAAAATATGTAAGGAACATATTTACAATAAGAATAAAAAGGAAAAACCAATTTAGGGGAATTGGCAAAAGGTGTTAGTAGTTACCGTGTAAGAAAAGAAGAAAATTGGAAGATCACCTTAACACCGTTTGTAGAAATTCCCTTCTCAGAAAAATGGATCTTTAATAATCAAGAGGTTTTGGAAAAGGTTAAAACATCACTTTGTAAACTTGAGAACTAAGTTACATAGTTGTTTAGTAGAAAATTAGCATTTGTATTGCATGTCATTCTCCAATTTGATTACAAGAGAAAAAGGATCGTTTTTTCTATCCGTTATCTGAAGATCTAATTGACCGTTCAAGAGTGATATATTTTTCTTTTGAGATTTAACCCTATCTAAATAGTCGTATAAAGTAGTTCTGGGAATGTGAAAGGTCCGACAACAAATGGACGCCCTTGGATTGTCCAGCTTTTAAACTTTGTAAAATAGTTTGACCTTTACTCAGTTAAGTTGATGGTACCATCAAAAACATTACTTGGCTTAACCTTAGACAAATTATAAAAGGTTCTCAAATAGGTTGCATTTTTTAATCTAATTATTTTTTCTAGAAAGACGGTAACATAATTTTCTATCATCAGTTTATTTGTTTTTATGCCAAAGCTATTACTTTTCTCATTATATGCTAATTGTACTATAGGATAAGGGGTGTTTTTATTTTCATCTATGCAAAATTCTAAAGCTTTGTTTTGAGAACTTTCAATGTCTCTTATAAGATTTTCTTCTATTTCTTCTATAGATAGGGATAAATCTATATGAGAGGTTTTAGCACCATGAAGGAACTTGGTATTATTATACTGAATCATACCTACTTTTTCTGGCCTCTTATACCATTGCTGAGTCGAGCAAATAAGAAATATACTTCTATTTTTGAAAATACTTTTTAGAGTCCCGCCCTCTTGAATTTCTGCTGCAAATACAGCTGCGCAAGAACAACAAGGGGTATGAGAACAATGAACATTTATAATTACTCCTTTAACAGAGTCACTAGTATTAACTTTATTCATTAAATATTGTTGAACTTCTGGATGTTCAAGAAAATCTAAGGCTGCTTGCTCAGCACACATATAACTATTCATTTTTGGGTTGCTAGAAAACTCAGTAAAGATCTTCTCGTCATCATTTCTATCACTAGTTTTGGGGTTAAGACGCTCAATAAACCTGCCTGCCTCATATCTGTTGCCTCTTTCAAGGGAAGATTTTATATTATTTAGAATCTTCTTTCTTGCTAACACTAATGATTCTAAGTTTATTCTAGTTACAGCATTTGCTTCTACAAGCTTTTGATAATTTCCACCAGCAAAGCACGGTGGAGTTTCTGTAGTCTCTGGATATCTGAAATTGATAGCCTGCCTCAAACGATCTGGATTAATATGAACCCTTTGCGCAAGCTTTAGGGCGAAAGGGGTAGCTGTAACGCTTTCTCGTTGCTGCTCGGATATTAAACATATATATTCAGAGCTTATTTTGTTCGATTCATTTTTTCTGGTTTTGTCAACATCACAATGTCCACTTAAAAATCCTATTTCATTGTATGATACTCTTTCCTTTCCTTTTAATTGAGGATACTGGGCCTTATGATCAAAAATTTCTTGTGTTAAAACAACAGAATCGCCCAAGGTTAGCTGATTATCTTGAAGATAGACAGGGTTAAAGCTAAATAAACAAAGGTACCTATCACTTGCCTCACCTTTAGTTCCTACCTTATCAGTTGAAGGATAAGGGCGTAGAATATGCGCCATAGCAAAATGCTCCTCTGACAAGTCAAAATCAAAAGTTTTTTCTCCCAATTTGGCTTGGATTTTAAAAGTGCTATGGAGTCTCCATCCTTCTTCTACTAATTCATCTGACTCATCATTAGTAGAACAAAATGTAGGTTGGCAAATAACTAATAAAATTATTATAGTCTTTAGCGCATAAGCAATTATTTTTTTCATAAGACAAACTTCCTAATAAGCAGCAAACTTTATAGGACTATCTTTGAATTTTTTCCTATAACTTTTTATGTTAATAGGGTTAGCTGAAATATCTATTATTGTGTTTATGCAATTTTGCAAAATGTTTTCTAAATATTCAAAAGATTTTTCTGTGATTTCATTATTGCTAATATCTAGTTTCACTAAGTTTTTTTGTAATAGGCTATTTTTTTTATAAAGTTCCTGAGCTCTTTGAGACCTCCATCTCTTAAATAATTTTCAGACAAATCTATTTTCACCTGAAACTTAGAAGTATGTTTGTTGATACTTTTGAGTTGCATATCTATTCTATGCAGAATTTCTTTTAAATGTATGACTTGATCATTTTGAACACTAGAATCCGCAATACTTGAAGAACTGTAGTCTAATTTAAGGACTCTTTTAAGTTTATCAAACTGACTGAGATCATCAGGATGGTAGTGTTTATAATGATAATGATCACAATGTTTGCAATATTTTTTTTCAGTATAACAAAGGCTTTCTTCTTCAAAATCTGAAGCATAAGAAAGGCAATTTGAAAATAACAAGAGACCAAATAAAACTAAGAATTTTTTCATTGCTAGGTTCCTTGAATTAGTTAATTTAATGATTTAGTTAATTTAATGCGAAAAATAATATGAATATCATTCTATGAACAGGTGTTAATGTTAAATAGTCGATATAGAAATTTAGATAATCAACACCATGTTCAACGACACTTTCATAGGGATAAATCTATAAGTACGCTCTTTTTATTATTTCAATCCCAATCGAGTGGAAATTAAACCAATAAAAATAGGAAAAATTTCTCTTACATTAAAGTTTTGGATATTTATTGTCAATCCCACAAGCTCATCAACTTGACGACGCCCCCTGGATAGTTTGATACCACCCTTGTGACCAGGGCTTCTCCTGGCGCACCTGCAAAAGCCCTGATGTTTAGAGCTCTGTTCGGGTAATTTATATATTACTGATGGCCTCGAACTAACAGGGATTGATATTTTGCTATTGACCCTGCCCCGTAAAAACGATCCAGAAAAAAAATAGAGGTTAATGTAGGATTTTATGGGGATGGCTTTATGATGGTGTAAGAACAAAGCAGACTGCCCAAGAGCAAGAGGGTAATCTTTTACTGTTTCAGCGAGGGCATTTAACTCATCTTCTGATGCGCTTCGAAGGATTTTCTGAAGGACCTTCGCAGGGAATTAATTTCTTTTCGCATAGTTTATACAATAACCAACATGCTCTAAAATTATCGTCTTGCTCAGCTGCTTTTATAAACCATTTTTTGGCTTGCTTAGAATCAGGAGCTACAATGATTTCCTGGCCATGGGTAACACCATTCAAATAATTTTCTCCTATCATCTTGAGAATGAATTTGCCTTTGGGATTGACACACTTTACAAGAATCTCTTTTCCAGACTCCTCATATTTCTCTAATCCATCATAAAAAAAAGTGATAGGAACAGAAAGGCATTGACCTAGATCAAGAAGACGGCTTGCCGGAATGCGATCTAAACCATTTTCGTATTTATGAATTTGCTGGCTTGTTACCCCAAGAGCTTTTGCCACATGATGCTGTGGTAATCCTAATTGCTTGCGACGTTCTTTGAGTTTTTTGCCTATCAGGCTTTCTATGGAGGAAGTTTTCGTTGGCATTTTTATATCTGTCTTTCTTATTGAATAGCCTTCTTTATAGTTGCTTTTCTTTCCCTAATCGGAAAAGGAATTACGTTTTCTCTGTTAGAACTAACTAGCTTTTTTTCCTGGCTTTTAGCTTTTAGGGGAAAAAGGTCATTTTTTGTTTCGTTTTGAAGATAATGTTTAAGTAAAAGATCATCTTTTTGCCTTTTCCATAACTCTTTACGGATTATGGTTTTTAGATTTTCTGTTTTTTCAACAAACCGATCATAATCTTCAGGAGATGCAGGGAGCATCAAGAGAACCCGGCCATCCTGATATAAGGGAGAAGTAAAAAAAGAATCAAAAGGTGATAAGTTTTCAGCATCTTTCTTTTCCAAAATGAGCCTTATTGCTTCCTCATCAAAGTAATCAGCAATAAAGAAAAGAAGCTCTAACCCTTGTAATACAATTTCAACCATTGCAGCATCATACAAAGACAAACTTCGCATTCCTAAAAGCTCGCCTGTCTCCAAACTAAATGTTTTAAGAGTTAGGCTCTCATTGTCATTTTCCAAAGACAAGCAGACAGAAAAACCGGTTTCTTTTTGTGAAAGAGTTAGTATGTTTTCATGAAATGAATAATTATGTCCAAGATGGTAAGAAAATGTTAGCTCTTCCCAAGAAGAGACGCTCTCTTCTAAAGCACAAAACAAATTTGGATCATTCATAAAAAAATTATTTGTAAAGTTATTCATTCCGGCTCCTAACATATCTTTTTAAGCCTTTACAATATGTTCTTAAATGGTACATATTGTAAGGGCATAATAGTTATTTATGTTTCGTCTGGCAACTTATATTTACTACCATAACTTAGCCTTTCTAATAAAATCTCACCTCTAAACACTAAGTGAAAAAATATGTATAATTTTCCTTATAAGAACATATTGAGTTATTTATAGAAAAAACCTACTTTTAAACTTTATAAGAAAGAAAAAATGAAAGAGGTTTCGTAAAGGACTATCTCAATGATTTATTTTGGATATCCTTGTAAACCTTGAAGGTAAAGGATACATTTATTCCAGCTTACAATAAAAATGAATGATTCATGGATCAGGATCAACTTTTAGCTTTCTACTATACAGTAACCTTAGGGTCTACGGTAAATGCTGCTAACAAACTAAATGTTACCGCTTCATGGGTTAATCGACTTATCAAAGCTCTTGAGGAAGAAGTAGGGCACCAGCTTTTCACAAAAAAAGGCAAACATCTTACCTTGACACCAAAAGGGGAGATATTTCTTAAAACCGTTAAAAGGTTTTTTGCGGAATATGAACATTGCCTCATAGAAATGGGAAAAATTTCCAATAAGATGGAAGGCCAGTTTACCTTATCACTTCCCCCTTTTATCAGTAGTTCATGGTTTGTGGAGGAAATAGCACCCTTTATTAAAGCTCATCCTAACATCTCTCTAGAAATTAAAACTTTGACAGAGGCGCCCGACCTTAATGAAGGAAAGATTGATATTGATATCAGGCCACTTTCAAAACCAGATGAGAATATTATAGCAAAGTATTTGATGACCTATGACATTGGCCTTTATGCCAGCAAATCCTATCTTCAGGAAAAAGGATCGATAAAGCAAGCTAGCGACCTTGAATCCCATCATCTCATCTCCTTTTCCAGAGATTATCTCTTTCCTTATGCTCCTGTTAATTGGCCCTTAAATTCAATCTCTAAAACAAAACAACCTATAGTTATTGATTGTCCCCTTGGGATCGCGCATGCCATTGAAGCCGGACTTGGCATTGGCCCCCTTCCTAACACCGTCGCCAATCTAAGCCAATCCTCTTTGATTCCTATCTTGCCGGAAACGCTGACTCATTCCATCGATATCTATTATACATACCCCAAAGCTTTATCAGAAAGCCGTGTCGTTAATGAACTTTATGATTATTTACACACCCGCCCAGAAGGTCCTCAAAAAAGGTAGAGTTAAAGCGTAATTTCATAACTGTTTTACCATTTCCCAGCTCTAGAACGCGAATTCAAAAGCCTTAGCATTGTACAAACCTTTCTTACCATTCACGCACAAAATTATAGAGAAACGATCTAAAATTATACTTATTGACCATCCATGTTAAATGCAATAGCTATAACATTAATTGATGGGACCATCATAATTTAAGATGCCTATTTTAATAAAACTAAAAATATTCACTGATATTAAAAAATAAAAAGAAAACAAAATGACCTACGATATTACTATTATTGGAAATGGGATTTTAGGGCTTTCTACGGCTCTTTCCCTAGCATTTTTAGATCCATCATTAAAAATAGGGGTTGTTGGCCCAGAAAACAAAGAGGGGGGAGCCAGTGTAGCAGCAGGAGCAATGTTAAATGCTTTTGCTGAAATCACCTCTACTTCTTTAAAATCATATGCTGGTCAAGAAAAATTTAACCTCTCAATCCAAGCTTCTAAACGGTGGGATTCTTGGATAAAGAAAATAAATGATTTTCTTCCAGTTCCTGACCAGATCACCTATCAAAAGGGAACATTCCTAATCCTTAACTCAAAGTCTGGCATATTAGATTCTGAAAATTTTTACTCCATTCTTAAAGCTCTCAATGAACACAATGAACCCTATGAAGAAGTTAATCCTGCAGAAATACCTGGATTACATCCTTTGGAAGATTGTCGTCCATTAAGATCTTTATATCTACCTAATGAAGGATGTATAGACTCAGGGAAATTTATGAGAGCCTTACAAGACATAGCAACTAACCATTATAAAATTTCTTTTATAAATAAAAAGGCCAAGTCTTTTAATGTAAGAGGTAATTCTGTCACTTCTATTAACATCGAAAGTGGAGAATCCATTAGCTCAAAAACATTTGTTTTAGCTATGGGCAGCTACAGTCAAAAGTTAATTGATACTCTTCCTCAAATATCAAGAAATATCCCTCGATTATTAAGTGGCATGGGATGCTCTCTAGTTGTCAATCAAGATAACAATAACATTGTTCAACATGTTATCCGTACTCCAAATCGCTCTGGTGCCTGTGGTTTACATGCAATGCCTCAGGGAGAGGGGAATTTATATATTGGAGCTACAAATAATGTTTATATGAATCCTAAAACTCATCATAAGGCTGGCTTTACCCATTTTCTTTTAGAATGTGCTTTAGAACAGATAAACCAAAACTTACATAAATCTGATATAAAAACTTACTATACAGGAAATCGCCCTGCAACCATTGATACTTTTCCTTTAATAGGTGAGACATCTATAAACGGTCTTTGGCTGTTAACAGGGACTTATAGAGACGGATTCCACCAGTCACCCTTTTTGGGGGACTCCATGGCTAGAAAAATACTTGGTTTACCTCATGAGTTAAACAATATCTTCAAACCAGAACGTTCACTAATCAAAACTTTTACAAAAGAGGAAAGCATAGAAGAAGCTATTCGCCATTATATGTGTGGTGCCTATGAACGGTCTATGAAGCTTCCTAAAGCTGGCTGGGATGAAGTATTAAGGGATCTTATTCATAATAGGGTTAATTATGTTTATGACAGGTTGGAAACAAATTTCGGATTAAGTCCTGATATGATGATGATGTTTGAATTTTCTGATGATTTTGAAGAGAGCTTAGATTATTTCAAAGATTATTTTAAAGGAAATCATCTACGAAAAAACTTATCCATTTTATAAAGGAAGAAAAACTAAACGATAAAATATTACCCTATCTTGTATAGCCAAATATGATACCGATAAATTTTTTAGTTAAATATTTACTGATAAGCTATATGTCTTATTATAATAAGCTGTTTAATATTAAGCGTAGCTAATCATGCTAAAGCAGGGTCAATTTAATATGAGATCTATTTTTGATTTTTTTAAACGTTCTCTCCTACTTGAGTCAGAAGTATCTTTGAATATTATCAAAATATTTGGCTTATTTAGTGTTATTAACTTTCCTCTTTTTTATCTGCTCCCTCAATATTTAAATAAAGGAAACTACGAGTCACTCTTTCTTAGAAGTATTGCTTTTATCCTCTGTCTTTGCATTACTTTTGTAGAAAGGTGGCCTAATAAGCTAGAAAAATTTATTCCTCTATTCTGGCATTTAACTGTCATATATTGTCTTCCGTTTTTTGGTACCTATATGTTCTTGGAGAATATCAACTCTATTTCATGGCTCACCAATATTAGTATTGGATTGGTCTGGCTAGTGTTAATAACAAATTGGATAACATTTATTCTTTTCTTATTAATAGGTGTTTCACTAGGAGCTTTTGCTCATTACTTGGTAGCAGGGCCAACTTACTTGAACATGGAAGTTCTGGGTGGTGCTTTTGTTAATTACCTATGGGCAGCAATTATAGCCGCCATTTTTGCTCAAAGGAAAGAAAACATCCAAAATATAAAGCAAAAATCTCTCAAAATGCAGGCAGCAGCTATAGCACATGAAATGCGAACTCCCTTATCGGCCGTGAAGCACATAGTAAATGGATTGAAATTGCATCTACCAACTCTTATTAACACTCAGCAAACTGCACAAGAAAAAGATCAAAACATTCCCTACATTAGTAAAAACAAGCTACAATCTCTTGAAGGCATGCCGACAAAACTAGAAACAATTGCTGGAAGCGCTTCTAATGTCATTGATATGCTCCTCATGAATTTACGAGAAAACCCACCAGAAGCTGTTCTTGTGAAATGTTCCATGCTGGATTGTGTGGAGATTGCGCTCAATGCCTATTCATTGACAAATCAAGAAAGGAACTTGATCTCCGTAGAAAGAGGTGAAGATTTTGAGATCAAAGCAAACCAAGACCTTCTAAAGCATGTGTTTTTTAACTTGCTTAAAAATTCTCTTTACTATGTCAAGGCCGCTAAAAAAGGAAAGATTTCAATATGGACGGAGAAAGGGCAACAGGTAAATAAACTACACTTTAAAGACACCGGAAAAGGCATCTCCAAAGAGAGTTTACCTCATATTTTCAATCAGTTTTATAGCCGTACTGACCATGGAACAGGAGTGGGACTTGCCTTTTGTAAAATGGTGATGCAACACCTAGGTGGCGATATTACTTGCGACTCTGTTGAAGGTGAATTTACTCAATTTACCTTAACTTTCCCAGTCCTTAAATAGCTGACACTAGGTCATTCCTTATTTTAAAGTTAAAAAGGGGTAAGCTAACCTCTCGGGGCTGTTGAAAAAGCCGATATTTCTTTTATTTTAAATGTCTCATTGTAATGCCCCCCGTTTAGCAAGCAAATTTTAAAGGAGTCTCGAGTTGTTTGTTTTTGGTTAAAAACGGCGCCGTCAAGTTAATTTTTGTAGATAGTAAAGATATGTTTAATTGGACTCATTAGACGCAAATGAGTCCACTTGAGAACATCTTTTGCATCTTCACAATAGTTAACTTGACGGCGCCGTTTCAAACTGACAACAGGAAATGTCGATGACCGTAAAGTCGTAGAAAAGTTAACACATGGCTTAAACGGATGGCTTTTTGGAGATAAGGGATACATTAGCGGCCCCCTGGCTGAAAAGCTTAAGGCTAAAGGATTAGAGCTTATGACAAAAGGAAAGAAGTCCATGAAAAACCAATATCTGGATCCTATTAAGTGTAAAAGTTAAGACCTAATCTGAGTGCGCCACGAAGCGCTTTGTGACTAACGGTTGGAAGTACCGTGATAGAAAAGAAGCCCCATCTTACTATGTACTGAGCCTTGAGCCTCATATGGTAACATCTGATGTTAAGCGTAGGTAGGGAAACAGCAGGCCGTAAGCATAAGCTGAAGTGATTGAGCTCCGTTAAGGTCAAATTAGAGTGGCCGATGATTTTCAGATATCAGAAGGCAATATTGAAGCGCGTACTACGGGCAATGCGTTTTCAACACTCTCGGGGTCGTAGAGCACGGCATGTTGTTAAAGCCATAAAGTGAACGTGGGAGACCCTAATTATTCGCAAAGGACGCGTATTGAGCGACAAGTCTGAATGGCAAGGAACACAAGATGATAATTAGGGAGTCAGAGGAAGCATAGTATCGCTGAGCGTGGGTAATGCCACGGGAGGGAAGGCTTCCAGGTAAACTTGACATCGAAAGGGAAACGTAAATGGGAACAACAGAATTCCAGATAGATACGGCAACAAAACTTAAGAGGATAGCTTGGTTGTCTGCAAGTGACTCGACAAAGACGTTTAGCAATATAATGCATCACGTCAATATCGCATCCTTGCAGGAATGCTATTACTTACTGGATGTAAAGAAAGCAGTAGGAATAGATGGAGTTACAAAAGAACAATATGGTGAATATCTTACAGCTAATCTTGAAGATTTAACTACCCGAATGAAACGTATGGGCTATAGGCCATCTCCAGTAAGGCGCGTAGAGATACCCAAGACTGGAGAGCCAGGTAAATACCGTCCATTGGGGATAAGTAACTTTTAAGACAAGCTGGTTCAAAAACAGTTTCAGCGTATCTTGGAAAGCATATATGAGCTAATATTTCTGTCATGTTCTTTTGGATTTAGGCAAGGAATAGGGTGTCACGATGCTATACGAGCACTACATAATTATCTATATAAAGAACAGGTAGACACTGTTATTGATGTAGATTTAGCCAAGTTTTTCGACACAATTGACCATTCCATATTGGAAAATATTCTAAGACTTAAAATTAAAGATGAGCGTTTTATACGCTACATTGTCCGAATGTTTAAAGCAGGTGTATTGTCAGAAAGTGAACTAATACTATCCGATGAAGGAGTACCTCAAGGTAGCTGTGTAAGCCCAGTACTTGCCAATATACTTGCTCACTATGTGATAGATGAATGGTTCGAAGAAGTGGTTAAAAAGCATTGTCGGAACAAGATTGGCCTTTTTAGGTACTGTGATGATTGTGTGCCACGAGCACAAAGAAGGATTGTATGAAGCCAGAAGTATGATTTGAATTTGTGTGCAACTGTATGAGAGATGGAGGTAGGCCCTCCGAAGCCGCTTTGCAGGAAGAGGCTTCAAACCACTCTAAGCTGCGCTGGTCAAAAGCCAGGGTGGTGAGCGTTAGAGAAAAGGTATCTTGCAAGATATCAGGTAAGAATCAAGGAGATGAAGCGATTAAACCACTGCTGAAGTGTCGAAAGCGTATCGATGAGATCAAAACCGAGGGGGAGTCGTTAACTCGGGATAAGCTTAGCGGAAACCTGTTTACTGGCTAAGTGGTCTCCGGCATAGAGGTGGCATGAACTTGACTCAGGCTCTTATATGGAACGTGGGAACTTGTGCTCTGATGCAAAGGGAGACATCCAAGTGGAAGCCCCACAAGGATTAGAGTACCAAAGCAGAGCACAGGGGCGGATTGACTCGTATTAGTGAGGAAGTTAGTGAAAGCTAATGGAGCGAAGGGGTCGAGTTATCTGGTTTTACTATTGAGTCAACCATGAAGATGGAAGGAACGAAGTGAGTAAGACGAAACCATTTTGTATTTCCAAGCAAAGCGTAATGGCCGCTTGGGAAAGAGTTAAGGCGAACAAAGGGGCCTTTGGGGTTGATGAAGAATCTATTGAAGATTTCGAATTAAACTTAAAGGATAACCTTTATAAGTTATGGAATCGAATGTCATCGGGTACCTACTTTCCTCCACCAGTGAGGGCAGTGGAAATACCGAAATCTGACGGCAGTAAGCGTTTATTAGGAATTCCGACCGTTTCGGATCGAATTGCACAAGCAGTTGTTAAGAGCTACTTGGAAAATATAGTCGAACCGAAGTTCCATGAAGATTCTTATGGATATCGTCCTGGGAGATCAGCATTGGATGCGGTAGGAGTAGCCAGGAAGCGTTGTTGGCGGCAGGATTGGTGTATTGATCTGGATATCAAAGGCTTCTTTGATAACTTAGATCATTCATTGATGATGAAAGCAATAAAATTCCATACAAAGGAGAAGTGGATTCATCTTTACATTGAGAGATGGCTAAAAGCCCCTTTACAAACAGAAGATGGAGAACTGATCAAAAGGGAGAAAGGCACTCCCCAAGGGGGAGTTGCTAGCCCTTTGCTAGCCAATATATTCATGCATCATGCGTTTGATGAGTGGATGAGGAGATACTTTCCTAATGTAAAGTATGAGCGTTTTGCAGATGATATTTTGGCGCACTGTAGTTCGCTAAAGCAAGCGGAAAAGGTGCTGGAGGGAATCAGGAACAGATTGAAAGAATGTGGTCTTGAGTTACATCCAGAGAAGACAAAGATTGTGTATTGTAAGGATTCGGATCGCAAGGGCTCTTACGAGCACGAAAGTTTTGATTTTCTTGGGTACACATTTCGTCCTCGTCTGTCAAAGAACAAGATGGGGAAGGGCTTTGTAAACTTTACGCCCGCGATTAGCAAAGAAGCTGCAAATCGGATTAGAAAAGAAATCCGAAGTTGGAAGATTCATCTGCGAAGTGACAAGAACATTGATGACCTAGCAAGGATGTTCAATGCCTATGTACAAGGATGGGTAAATTACTATGGACGATACTACAAATCGGCCATGTATCCATTTTTGCGTAACATAGAGCGTTATCTGATCCGATGGGTTATGAGGAAATACAAAAGATTCCAAAGGCATAGACACAGAGCAAGGAATTGGCTGGGTCGTGTAAGAAAACGCGAGTCTGGATTATTTGTTCACTGGAGATTAGGTCTTGGATCACCGGTTAGATAATGGGAGCGGTGTGAGTCGAGAGGTTCATGCACCGTTCTGCGAGCAGCATTGGGGGAAGTTCCCGATGCTGACTCACCTGGTGATCTGCTGCCGCTACGAGAAAGATGCAGTGCGGATTAGGGAAGTCATGATCAAACGGCTTGCCAAGTTCAAGCTTGAGCTTAATGAGGAAAAGACAAAACTTGTCTCGTTCTCAAAGAGCAAGAGCAAGCAAGGTACCAGGCAAGGTGTCTTTGACTTTCTTGGATTTACCTTTTACTTAGGGAAATCACGCCGTGGCACGATTGTTCCAAAGATAAGGACGAGTGGTAAACGGTTACGTGCAAAGCTTAAGCGTGTTAACGAATGGGCGAAGAGAATACGGAATCAATATCCACTCAAGGTAATTTGGCAAGCATTGTGTACAAAACTACGAGGTCACATTCAATACTATGGGGTGAGCTTCAACTTTAGGGGCGTACAGACATTCATCGATAAAGCCACGAGAATTATGTTTAAGTGG
This sequence comes from Candidatus Paracaedibacter symbiosus, assembly GCF_000757605.1. Taxonomy (GTDB): domain Bacteria; phylum Pseudomonadota; class Alphaproteobacteria; order Paracaedibacterales; family Paracaedibacteraceae; genus Paracaedibacter_A; species Paracaedibacter_A symbiosus. Next base: position 1,661,613 of record NZ_JQAK01000001.1, read on the forward strand.
CTGAATCGACGGAGCCAACGTCGATCCTTTGACTGGGAACACTTTAGACTGTTTATAAAGCGTTTTCCACTTCCATCAATTCACATTGTACATTGTATGGTTTAAGCATCTCACCCAGGTGAATGAAGTTATCGTGAGCCCATTGCCTTAATAGGGCATGATGTGGTTCTAACGAGGGGCCAGCTCAGGAAACTGACTGGTCTACTCTATTAAACTTGAGAATTAAATGGCGTAGTTTTTTGATAGCTAATTGGCATATGCATCTATAGGATAAAAAATCTCCTTTCTCAAAAACGCCATTTTATAGAAGGATAAATTACTAATTTTTTAGTGCGGTTTATTTACCTTTTATTTTTAGCATAAGTTTCAAAGCAACCTTTTAGAAAAGCTTTGCAATGTTAGAAAAACTCATGAATATAGGAAGAATTTTAACTCTATTCGCTTTAGATATTTTGGAGAGCATCCCAAACCTGGGGGTCATTAGGGAAAGCAAGGAAAAATATTTTATAATTGTTAATTTAAAAGTATACAGGCTTATTTTTATGAATTTCTAGGCAAATTGAGGTCATGTGAATTTAACAATAATATATTTCTTTTTGCCGTCACGCCGGATAAGCAGGGCCCATTGCTGAGCCCAACTCTCCTAAGAACCCCTCGTGGGCATTTCTGTCCACGAGGCTCAAGCCTTTATAAGACCATTTCTTGATGATCCAGCTTTTCTGTCCTGTACCTTTAACAAGTTTTCCCATAACAAGCCCAACCTTCTGCGTTTAGGCTGATCACCTTTACGCTTTATTAATCGATTGCCAAGATACTCTTGGTAATTTGGATCATAGGGAGTGGCTTCAGCTCTTATTTTGATATGCCGCTGTATAGGAATCTTGCTTGCTTCCATCAACCTTAGGTAAGTTTGATTTCCATTCTTATCTTTAGTTTTCACGGAAAACACCCAGTTTCTCTGTTGGTATCGTAGAAAATATTTGTCTCTAATCCATCTTCTGCCTTTATTCGGATGTCGTCTTTTGGACCATCTCCATAGAGTGAAGAAGATATGAGCGTCTACATAGCTGAAGGTTTGCTTTGAACAAACATGACGATAGTAATTTCCCCAGCCTCTAATCTTTGAATTCAGACGTTGGACAATCTCTTCCGTCTTTGCTGTTGCGCGGCTCTCTATGATTTCTCGAATTTCAGTAAGAAATCGTTTAACATTGCTTTTGGCAGGTTTAATGATGCACTTACCTTTATACTTACGTATATTCATTCCTAGAAAATCAATTCCTTCATTGATATGAGTGATCTTCGTCTTCTCTTGTGAAAGAGATAAACCCCTTTCTTGCAAGAAGGCTTCTACAGCTGGTCTGACCTTTATTTCTAGCACTTCCCTTGTTGCGCCTGTAATGATAAAGTCGTCACAGTAGATACATATGTTAACTTTATCTTGTCTTCTAGCGACAGCCTTAACTACTGTTTCTAGGCCACTTAACGCAATGACTAAAAGTGCTGGCGAAATTGTCCCACCCTGAGGCGTACCGTTTTCCATAGAGTAAAATCGCCCTTTTTCTATGTAGCCAGCAGCAAGCCACTTCTTGAGCATTCGTTTATCCATGGGTACATTATCTTGTAACCATGTTCCTGATATACTATCGAAGCAGCTTTTTATGTCCCCCTCTAAGATGTACTCAGCAGCATCCTTTCGAGCCAGTGCATCAAAACACCGGGCAATCGCATCTGCGGTTGATCGTAGAGGTCTGAAACCGTAAGCATTTTTGTCTGCTATCATTTCTGCGATGGGTTCGAGTGAAAGCAGGTGAAGTGCCTGTTGGGCTCGACATTCCATCGTTGGAATTGATAATGGGCGAAACGTGCCTTTTGTTTTCTTAGGAATATAGATACGCCTTAGCGGTTGGGTTTTGTACCCTCTACGCTTGAGCGATCTTGCTGCTTGTATTTTCTGTTTGGATGTTCTCCAGACAGTTCCATCAATACCTGGTGTTTTTGCACCTCGATTTTGGACAATTCGTTTTACAGCTAATAGCTTAGCATAATACGAATGGGTAAGAAGCCTTTGCAAAGAGTTTACTTTGCCTTTCTTCCCTTCCCGATAAGCTTTCGCGATACGCATTTGCAGCCGATGTACATGAGCGATAACTGGTTGCCAATCAATGCTATCCCAGTCTTTATCGTATGCTGAAGATGCACCAGCTTGTGGAGCTTCCATTACTGTCATTTGCTTTTCTTCATTCTATCGGTTCTGCCAATTCTCTCACGATTAAAGACCAATGAGACGTCAGCTCACTTTCGTGCTTGGTAACATTTAAACCAATATCTGCGCCATTACAGCGTAGCCTTCGCTTTTTCTCATCTCCTTTTCTTGCATAGTTACCAGCTCATCTCACGACGCGCTTTCCCAGGGAATACCTGGGAACTATACAAGGTTGCCACGTTTCCTTGTCAAAAGCATACTGGGTTAGGTGCCCACTGTAGACCGAGAGATGTCTTAACCACGAATGGAGATTAGGGAAGCTCTCATTCTTATCTCTTTTCCTATTTTTTTTTAGGTCAGGTGTATCAGCCGTTGCACCTGTTCCCAAATTACGATCCTTACGTGAGTTCACATTACATTCACCATACCAGCTACCTAGCGCTATCCCAAGTTCGGCTCTCAGGAGGATATTCCTCTCACGATTCCTATCCTGCATTACTATGCTTCGCTACATTGTCAGGACAGCTCTCCTCCTAAGAAACACCTATATTAAATCCTTGTTTTTCTATCTTTTCTATCAAATCATATCCGAGGTGTTTTGCCAGTTTTTCCAATTTCCCCACTAAATTTGCTTTATATTTCTTTTCGTAGCATTCTATACCCTGCTCAACATAATCTTGGCCGTATTTAAGCAATCTATAAAATAAACATGCTATTTTTCTGGCAGTTGCCGTAATTGCCTTCGGTGCTCCTGCTTTGCTTTTTACTCGCCTCATGAATGCCCCAATTGCCGTTTGAGTTTTCCCTGCAGAGCAGGCTGCCAATCTAAATGCCTTAGATGCACTATTTTTTACCTTTCTGGTTTTACTCCCCAATATTTTTGCACCGCTAATTTTATTTGCAGGACTTAAACCCAACCATGACGTGAAATGCTTTTCTGTGGGCCATTTGCTCATGTTTGTGCCAATTTCTGCTGTAATAGCTTGCACTGTAAGCTCGTTCAGACCAGGAATAGCCGTAAAATCTACACCTATAAGCGCATATAAGCTTTCCCTAAGATTAAATTTAGGAATATTTGAAGATGATAACCTACGCTTCTTCTTTTTTAATGGTTCTTTATTTTCTTTTTTGTCAAGTTCCTGATAATAAACCTCAATTACTTTATCAAGGTCTTCTATCTGTTTTTGATAAAAATTGTATGATTCAAACTCTTGCTTCAATACAAAGAGATGCTCTTGCCGATAATCACCATTCAATGATTTGGCAATAACGTCTTCGCTGCTTTTGATCCCATTATTTCGTAATTTGGCTAATTTAATCGGGTCACGTTCACCTGTAAGAATCGCATTAATAATAGCTGTACCAGTAGCGCCAGTAATATTGCTGATTACGTTATGGAGCTGTATGTTCATCTCCGTTAAAGCTTTTTGCATACGCAAAACATGGCTTGACGCGCTTTCAATTAAACGTGCTCGATGACGTATATAGCTACGAAGAACACAAATCTGATCATCAGGCCGAAATGAAGCTCTCAACAATCCATAACTATGTAATTTTTGCAACCAACCACAATCTTCGACATCAGTTTTTTTGCGTCCAGGTGCACCTTTTACATGTTGAGCATTAATAAGATTAACTTCAAATCCTGCGCGTTCAAGTATTTGGTATACTGGAATCCAGTAAACACCTGTAGATTCCATAGCTACAGATTTAATTCCACATTTCTTTAACCATGTTGCCATCATATTTATGTCTTCAGTAAAGCTGCCAAATGATCTTATGCGTACACTATCTCTATCTTCTGGGACGCAAACGTAATGTATTTTTGAGCCAATATCTATACCTGCCGCATCAAGATTAATCATTTCCAACCCTTTTGCACTAGCGCTTTTTTTCTTGCTCATTGTAAAACCTCCGGTTATATGGGGCTTAGGCCATTGCCGGAGCTGCTATAGTTGGGGTGGTTTGAAATGTATAATCTCCTAAACGAGGTATCTTACGATCCATCAATATAAAAACCACAAGCCCCAAGACCAGACTTTATTACGGGTACAAGACGCCATTGAGCGGACGGTCATAACTCTCAAAGTAGCTCCGACATCCACACAATAGCAGGGCTGATTCTGTTTCTTACATATAAAACAAGATCCGCCAGGAGATTGTGTGCGACTTTATTCATGTCCTTAGGTTCACCTGGTGGTACAGGTGGTCCTCTCCTTTATTCAAGGGAGAACAGCTCTCAACAAAGACCTCGTGTCGCAGCCCCAACTTTTGAATGGTTCCCAAAATATTACTTAAGTACTTATCTTAGGTATGTTTGACGGATAGATATAGTTAATTTCCGCAGTATTCTTAAAGTGTCCTTAAACTTAAAAAAGCTAAAAAATTAATCTCTTATATAAGAAAGGAATTTAGAAATGAAAAAAAATTAGGTTTGTACTTTACTTTAAGTTTAATTAACTTATTTATTTCTTCTGTTGCCTTCGCAAGCTCACATCAAGAAGAACCTGATAGCGTTATTCTAGCTAAAGTTACTTCAAGGTTTGAGCAGTACCAAAATAAAGTTAGTGAACTAGAAGAGATAGCTAGTGGATTGACAGAAGAGATAGCAAGGGTAGAAGATGAAAAATCTGTTTTAGAAAAAGAATTAAATGACTTCAATGAATTCTTTGTAAACAAATTAATGAAAGGCAGTCCTTATTATCTTGCATATGTTAGAAGTCATTTTACAAATTCAAACAATCAAACCATACTTAGACAGAAAGCTTCCCAAAATATAAATCTTAGTGATCTACCCACATACCATCAGAAAGCAGTTAGAAAAGACACTAAAACATCTGTAAACGAACTTATATTTCTTTTTGAAAATCTTGGAGGTGTAAGAGGAAATCAGCAGGCTAATCTCCCTAGCATTACGTATGTAAACACTGGCTCACCCATTACTCCAACAAACGAGTTAGATAATGCAGATAAAACAATAACAGCTATAAGGCGCCGAGCTGGACTTGAAACCAAAGGAACTTCCATCCGACGAGGAATGAATTTTGATGAGCAAAATGAAGGAACCACTAGCTCAATAATAACTTCTTCATCAATAATACAGCCTACAAGCTCAGTAGTAGCACCTAGCACCTTGTTGACAAACTATGATGCAACTGTTGAGCCAGGAGCAACCGAAGAAGCAGAGTCTTAAGCTAGTAAATCTGGAAAAACCCAATTAATAGCTATGGGAAATAGTGTAATTGGGTTTTTTGCCTTGTTTATATAAATAAAGGGGGCCATTAGGAATTTTGTGTAGGTAGGATTAAAGTATAAGGTAATTGTATAACAAACAGAGAGGTTTGTTAAGTTGTTGCTTTTGAGGTAAAAAGTTTCTAGTTCTGATGATACTATGTTAACTATTAATACAAATATAGAATTGCAAAATTTTGACCCAAGCAAATACAAGTTTTCGTATTATCTATAAAAATATTAAATTAAGTGTATTAATTCAGATATGATGTGACGATGATCCGTTTTAAAAAGTTTATCTGTGTCAGGGGCATCGTCAACTTAACAAGAATGCAAAAATAGAGTAAGGTAAGAAAAAATAAAGTTCGGATAACGAGCTATGTCCTTAACAAAAGCTCCCCATTTGCAAGAACACCAGCTTGGGGACCATCCCAAACTTGGGGGTGACGGCAAAAAGAAATAGATTATTGTTAAATTCACATGACCTCAATTTGCCTAGAAATTCATAAAAATAAGCCTGTATACTTTTAAATTAACAATTATAAAATATTTTTCCTTGCTTTCCCTAATGACCCCCGGGTTTGGGATGCTCTCCTACTTACTGGGGATAAAAAATGGTAATTTATAATTAAAGTGGTTAAAGAATTGTGGAGAGAAATCATGAACAATAAACAATCCCTTTTTTTAAGTGTATTTTTTTTAATGGCTTATCCTGCTTCCATTGTTCTCGTCAACTCCATGGAACTCTCTATTGAGAAGCCTATAAATACTACAGATGAAATAGGGAATAAGGACAGAGATAGAATGCAAACTAATCAGGAAGAGGTACAGGTTGAGCAAAAGACATCTTTAAAAAGCAGGTTTCTTGAGCAACAAAAAAAGATATTAATCAATTCGATGAGGAATTACTTAGAGAACATCTAAAAAAAGCTTCACGAGAGGCTTTGGAAGAAGAGGGCATGATTCTTGAAGAGCTGCAAGATATAGAGGATAAATAGGTTGGCACTGTTGTTAAAATCAATAAGTCTATAGACGGGTTTGTCAAATATCCGTCATTCCGATGCACAACCCCAATTTGTGTCATTTTTCCGGGACCTTTTGCTTTTTGCTCCTACCTTAAACCATTACCGTCCCTCATTGCAATTTCACTATAAACGGTAAAGAGCCAACTAAAGCTGAAAACCATAACCATATGTTATAGGAAGAAAAAGGGGAGTCCCCCTTATCAATAATCTATATTAAAGCGTTCTAAAGCTCTCTTAGCATCAGGGTTCCCTTGCTTGGCGGATGAAATGAGTAGCTTGATAGCCTCTTCAATATCACCTTCATTGTAGAGTAAGGCACCTAAATTGTATTGAGCGTGAGCATTACCTTTATCAGCAGCCAAGGTGAGAAGCCTTTTGGCTTCCTCTTTATTTCCCTCATCTATCATCATACCGCTTAAATTACATAGAGCTGAGACACTACCTTTATCAGCAGCCAAGGTGTAAAGCCTTTTGGCTTCTTTAATATTTCCCTCTTTCCTCCTTAAACGGCCTAAAATACATAGAGCTGGGGGATGACCTTGGTCAGCAGCCAAGGTGCAAAGCCTTTTAGCTTCCTCTTTATTTCCCTCTTTCTTCCTTAAATTGCCTAAATTACATAGAGCTGGAGCATAACCTTTGTCAGCAGCTAAAGTGTAAAGCCTTTTAGCTTCCTCATTATTTCCCTCATCTTCCATTAAGTCACCTAAATTATATTGTGCTGGGGTGCAACCTTGATCAGCAGCTAAGGTATACAGTCTTTTAGCTTCCTGAATGCTGCGTTTTGATTGCATAATAGTTCCTAAACCAAACTGTGCGGAAGCATATCCAGCCTCTGAGGAACGCTCCAAATAAAATTGATCTTTTGTAAGTTGATATAACTTATATAAAGCTTTAGGATGGCTATTCTCCGCTAATCGGGTAAAAGCTTCTATAGACTCCTGCTCATCGGTACCTAGAAAAATAGAATATTTAGCTTGTAAATATTCCTCTTCACTAGGTGACAAACCGATAGAAGGAAGGATAGGCCTTAATAGAGATAAATATCTTAACGACAACTCCTTAGCTTCTTGTCGTACTTGCGTAGTTTCTTTTGAGACTGCTGGTAAAATCTTTCTTATCAGCTTTTTATGAGCTCTTATTGACCCATTATTTGCCGCTCTTATTAGTAAAGAAATCCCAATTTTCTTATTGCTCAGGTACATATTACTTAACAAGAAACAACCCCTTTCCACCCAATTATGACAAATCGCTAGTCTTTTCCAATTTATTGGTGTGTCGTTCCCATAGAGAGACTTAAAATATAAAATATCATGTGGATGGACTGTTTTTTCACCAATATGCTTGAATTTCATCACAATTATATCGCGGAGTGGCTTTGATACAGACTCGAATTGAGGAACCTTGTCTAATGCGAAGAAACCTAAAATATAATCAATTATTTCGGTAGGTAGGATATCAAGAACTGTTAGATTCTCATCTCCCCACCTCTCTTTAAAAGCCATTTTCCGGATAAGACTCTTTATTTCTTCTTCTTCTTTTATTGATTTAAACTTTAACTTATTTTCCTCGATTAGTTTTTTCATTTTTTGAAGATTTCCAGAAGAGGTTTCTATCCCGCTCTTACTTGCTTCTCGAAACCATTTAAAAGCAGAAAGATAATTTCCCATTCCATACTGGATCGTCGCAACATTATGCATGGCTTTAAAATGACCTCGCTCTGCTAAAGGTAGAAAAAGAATTTCCGCTTTTCTTAATGTATCAGGATCTTTCTTATCAATCTTGAATTTATTATCTTTCCGGTAATTGAGAGCTTCTTGATATAATTCCTCGTCAGATTGTTGGATAACTTGCGTCGTTAAGGCTTGGGGATTCTGCTCCTTGCTTAGTTCTTCTGATGCTTGTACAGAAGAAAAAACAAAGGAGGCAACTACACTAAGGCTAGTATAAAGAATAGTTAGATTTCGCATTTTAAATATTCTTATTAAATTAAAAGATAGAAAGCATAAAAATTACATATACACGATAAGCATCAATTTCAATACCCAATTATGATAGTGAATGCTAGAGCTTGTTTGTTGTTTATAAAAAATTGGCAAATTAATTCGGCCGAAAAAGTGCAAAATAGCGCGGCAGTTTACAATCTGGGGCTAGATCATCAGCCGACCCGAGAAAAAGAGAGACAAATGAGAGGTTTTAAAAGTGTACCAAATGCCCAAAGGTTTTTGAGCAGTATGGGTGCTTTTCTTAACCTTTTAAAAGTAAGACGATATAAACAGAGCGCCAAAGAGTATCGACAAAAATTTATTCAATCTTTAGCTATCTTTAACGAAATTGTGGCTTCACACCACCATTATGCCAAATAAGAGAGGGGAAGGAATCCCTATTTTATTCCCTCTAAACAACTTGACGGCACCCCTTGATGAGTATTATCTTGCAGGATTTTAAACAGACAAGTTGATGACGGTGCAAAGATAAGCGATAGCTATAGCCTGCTTTTCTAAATGCGACGGACCCTTGAAATTATGAAAGCAAACACCGGGGAAAGTATGCTTCTTGATTATGCATCTCTTCTAGTGAATTTGTCGGTGGGAGAACTTTATTGTCCTCATTTGTAGTGTTATTACCTTTGTAAATTTTTTTTAAATCTTCAAGGTCCTCATGGTAAATTAGGCCTTCCTTATCTGCATACACTAAATATAAATTGTTTAAAAATTCAATAAACTTTATAGAAGTTATAGTTTTAAGTTTACCTATGTCGTTGACAGGTCTTTCAAAGCGCTTTAATGATTCGATCTGTTTGTATTTTTGATTAAGTATTCCAATCTTAATTAAATCTTCTTTTTCGACATACGCAATATAAAACTGTTCTTTATGGTTAATTACATCCATACAACATATGGGTTCCATTTGCTCTATTGGTAACCACTCTGGGAAAATACTTGCGACTTTTTTTACTTGATCTATATGATACCAATCACTATAACCAGCCTCACCAAAAGAAGCATAGCGCAGAATTGCCATATCGTGCGCCTTTTCCATCCAAAATGCATGAAGTTCATCTTTAAAATTTATCAATTTAAAGTGAGTAATACTTTTATTATAACCAGCATTACGTAAAAGCTCTAAGTTTTTTTGTAACTTCCATTGTCGGCCATCCTCTGAATAAGCCATTCTGATGCTTGAATTAGCTGTTACAAAAGCACAATATAAGCCTTTATTTATAGCAATCATCTGAATTGGACTATTAATAGGACATGGAAACCCATTTGTAACTGCAATCCAATCATCCTCTTCCACGGACTCTGCAGGTAAATTTTTCTCCCAACTTTTTCCCTGGTCAGAAGAAACAAATAGCCAAATAAAGCCATTCTCATCTACGCATGGAGCATATAATTTATTTAGACAAGAGCAAAGGTTTAATTGCTGAAGCTTAAATTGGGTAAATAAATAATGTTTAAACTTGTCTTGTTCTTCACTTGTCTTTGTAGTTTCCTGTTCTTTAATATCAGCCAGGGACAGTGTGCCTTTTCTTTTGTCTTTAAGAAGTAAAGGGCCTAGTTTGGATGCTATCTCTACTCTATGAGGGCCTTGAAATGAGGGGTCGAGGAGTCCATCTCGATAGGCTAAATAAAGCTGAAGAGTTTTAACAAAAGATGTTGTTATGCCACCTCTTTCAAGATACTCTTTCCTAGGAAGAGAAGCATATAAGTTTTTTCCCGCCATTGCAAAATAATCGTTAGCTAGCTTGCTATATTCGTCGTGCTTGGGATTTTTCTTTGAATAGTCATTTCTTTTACCCTGGTAGTAATGACTTAAAAATCGACATGTTTTTAGTTGTTCCTCAGTAGGTAGGTTTTTATACTGATCCAAAGATAAAACCCCAGGTACCTCTACATTTATTGCAGGATAATTATCCCGAATTTCCCACAAGGCATTTAGTACAAAGCTTTCTTGATACCCCTCCATAAAAGCACGAGCCAAGTATTTATAGGCTTTAACATAATTTTGCTTAACTCCTTCACCATAGTAATACATATACCCGAGATTACGAGTTGCTGCTGGATTTCCTTTTGCTTCTGCCATCTCGTATGCTTGCCGGGCTTTTTTGTAGTTTTGTTCTCCACCTCTACCTTCGTGATAGATGACGCCTATCATATTATTCATCCATGCTTCATTTTCATAAGTACCCATTTCCAATAAGTTAGAAGAAGCTTGGAAGCAATTATAGAAAAAATCTAAATAAGTGTCTTCTGTAAAAGGATTATTGTCTAAGTCTAAAATATTTAGTAAGGCATAAATATTGCCTGCTTGAGCTGCTTCTCGAAGTAAGGTTTTGCCTTCCTTTCTAGTTTCTGAATTCCTTAGATAAGCGGCCCCTAGCCTGCCTTTCGCGTGAACATGCCCTTGGGTGGCCGCTTTTTGATACCATTCTAATGATTGAACTAAGTTGCACTCTGCCTCATAATGCTTGGCAAGCTTATATTGAGATTCTGCATCGTTCTCTTGAGCGCTTTTCATAAGCTTTTTTAGGTAAGAAGCTTTTCTTATTAAAGAGGGTTGGAAATAATTATTAATTTTAGGTTTAAAATTGCTCTCTTTCATCCAGGAAAGGAGATGAGTAAATTTTGTCACAGACAATCGCGTGGCGATATTACCTCTCTGATATCCTTCTTCTGCAACTTCCTGACTTTCTGTCGCTTCACCATAAGCATGAATACCAATAAGATAATAGCCCTTGTCAACTAAAGATATCCACACACCTCCACCGCTCTGTCCTTCAGTAGTATCAATATCGTAGTATAATCTTTCTGGTTGAGAGTGAATTAATTTTCCTTTCATAGTCCACATTTGAGTTCCCCCTTTATCTACAGGATACCCAGTTACAGAGACTTTGTGATTCTTAAGAAATTTATCTGGAGCAGGAAATAAACCAAACCACCCTATTTTTGGTTCAATATCTCTTTCTAAAATGATCATTGCTATATTATAAATTGGGTCAGGGACCGGGTATCTTGTCCATCCTTTAAAGCAGATCAGCTGTGAAGCCCTCATTTTATTAAAAATTTTGCCCCCATTTTGACCTAATTTTACTATAATTTCTTTTGCCCATCCCCCTCGATGCGCATTAAAAATACTGTGTGCAGCTGTCAGTATGTGTTTGGGGCCTATTAAAACGCCAGTTCCTAAGTATGAGTCAGAGTTAGGAAATGCGATTTCTAGTCCGGCATGAAAACAATAGGGAGGTAGAGATGTATTTATTACTTTTTCTCTTCTATCATAGCTCTTATGGAGTATATTTTCTTCTGGTATACTTTTATCTAATTCATCAGGCATAAAATCTTTTAAGTTTCTAGAAAAATCTACACATGGTGTGTAGTCCCCTTCTTTTATCTCTCCTATTATGTCTGAAAAGTTGACTGTATGGCGAGTAGAACTTTTATGTTTCTTTTCTAAAGAATGAACGACTGAAGCCCATTCTTGTGGATATCTTTTTTGTTTGTCATGGGCAGGGATATCCATCGCTGCACCCAAGCTAGCAGAAAAACACAGTCCTACAGTAGCTAATAAATAACCCCACATAATAGCTTTCCTCCCCAAAGAATAATTATATTTTAATTCTACCCAAAATTATAAATAGGGATAACAAAAAATTACTGTTTATTTTAACTTATATTAACCAACCTGGTAATACACACCTAGGACACTTAACGCCAAAAAACCAAAACCAACACCTAAGCCATATTTACCCCCTAATTTATGGTAAAATTCTAACGTTTTTGAAGAAGATGTTTCCTGCATTAGGCTTTGATGAGGTAAATTACAGTCTTCATTACTTATTGTTTGCTCACTTTGTTCGTCCTCTTCTGAAGAAGATGTTTCCTGCATTAGGCTTTGATGAGGTAAATTACAGTCTTCATTACTTATTGTTTGTTCACTTTGTTCGTCCTTTTCTGAAGAAGATGCTTCCTGCATTAGGCTTTGATAAAGTAAATTACAGTCTTTAATATTTATTATTTGCTCACTTTGCTCGTCTAGCTGGAATAGTTGATTAGTCCCAAATTTATCAAAACTTCCCAAGTATAGTGTATTATTATAGTTAGCAAACATTAAAGAAGTAATAGGATTGAATTGACTTACACCTCTAGCAGCTTGCCCAAAGCTTTTTACCTGTACAAGCTCTTCATCTTGCTGATCAAGCAACAATACTTTAATAGCACCTTCTTTTGTAGCATAAGCAAGACAGAGCCTATCCATATAGTTAACTAAATCTAGGCAAGAAATCTGCTGTTCATCTGTATCTAGGGGACTTACTTCATCTTCAAGAGATGCGTACCGCAAGACTGAAGTAGAATCCCCTCCTTTATCTAATGAGAAAATATAAGTTTTATCTTTAAAGCTTAATATCTTTAAATGAGTTATTTTACGTGTTGTTTTTTGATTTCCTCCTGGTAGCATTTCCTTTTCTTTACATGGAGTCCAAGTATTTCCATCAATTGAATAAGTCAGGCGTACTTTTTTCTCAGAGTCTATAAAAACACAACATAGCCTCCCATCATTTAAAGGAATCATCTGAACTGGACTATTAATAGGAATATAAAATCCCTCTCTAATTGCAATCCAATCATCCTCTTCTACGGACTCTGCAGGTAAGTTTCTCTGCCAGCTCTTTCCCTGGTCAGAAGAAACAAATAGCCAAATAAAGCCATTCTCATCTGCATATGGCATATACAAATTATTCTTAAAATTCACCGCGTTAATCTGTTTAAATTTAAACTGGGCAAATAAATATCGTTTAAACTTTTCTATCATGTTTTCCTGTATACCTTGTTGCTCCTCAACATTAGAAATTCGTTCTTTTCCTTTATCTTTACTATCTGCCCAGCAGCTTAAGAACTCATCTCGATAGCCTAAATAAAGACCAAGAGTTTTAATAAAGTCTCCTGTAAAGCCACCTCTTTGAGAATAACTTTTCTTAGAAGAAGGAATGTAAATAGGCGTTTTTGCCTCCTTAAAATGCTCATTTGCATTTTTTTTATGTACCTTGTGGTTAGAGTTCCTTCTTCCATAGTTACTCGCCTGCGAATTATGATAGTGGCTTGCTTTCCGACTTAGCCAAACTTTTTCCTCAGCAGAGAATTCACCAGGTTTTTTTAAGAATATTGTTTTCAAATTTTGATACAATGCTTCGGGACCAGATAATTGTAAGTAAGCATTATTCTCAATCTCCAAGATTTTCCAGAGGGCGTTCAGTACGAAGCTATCTTTATATCCACGCATAAAAGCGCGGCATAAATACATAAAAGCTACTTCATGGTTTAGTTCTACTCCCTCACCATAATAGTACATATGACCTAAATTACGGCTTGCTGCTGGGTTGCCTTTTGCTTCTGCAATCTCATATGTTTGCCGGGCTTTCTGATAATTCTGCTCCCCTCCTCTTCCTTCATGATAAATAACCCCTAAAGCATTATCAAACTCTCCATCTTCATCTTCAAAATTTAGTCTTTTCCATTCTTGTATGTATTTGTGAGCTTTTAAAAAAGTAAGGGGTAATTCTATCTTCTCATTGTCCTCTAAAAACAGCTTTATAGCATTCTTGAAAAGAAAATAATTAATTGTCTTATCATTCATTAAGCATGGATCCTCAGCATCCTCTCGACATATTAATTTATCTAGGGCTTTCTCAACAGTATCTAAATCTTCTTTTTTTTACTTAAGCGGTATTTCTCAATTCCTAGCCTACCTATTGCTGCCCAACAATCATTTTCCGCAGCCTGCATATACCAATCCTTTGCTTTTTCCCAAGCGTTAGCTCTCTCACTTTCTTCTGTTGTGTTACTCATACACTGTTCATAGTACACCCCCATATAGTATTGATATCGACTTCGGTTTTCGCTTTGTTTATTGTCAGCTTTTTTTTCAATATTTCTGATTCTTTTATCATCAAAAAGAAGAGGATGAGTAAAAACCGCAGGATCACGGAGGTAGCCAAAATCTCCCATCCAGGCTAGTATATTATGAAATTTTTGCGATGAAATACGGGTTGCAATGTTGCCTTTTCCTTTTTCTTCCTCCCCATAAGCATGAATACCAACAAGGTAATAACCTTCTTTCCCAGGCAAAGATGTCCAAACACCGCTACCGCTTTGGCCTTTGCTGGAATCAATAGCATAGGCAATTCTTTCTTGAAAAAGTTCACCAACAGTGTTTTGCATTGTCCATAACTGCGCCCCACCTTTGTCCCCAGGATAACCAGGCAATTGAATTTTCTTTTTACTAAGTATTTTATCAGGCGCTGCAAAAAGGCCAGCCCAACCAAAATCTTCACCTATTTCTTGGTCTAATATAACCATACCTATGTCAAAGGTTTTTATTATTTGCTTGTCAGGAAGAGAGGATTGATTGTTTGCGTCATTAGAACCTAATTTTTTTGTCCAACCTTGGTAACATATCAAATCAGTAGCTTCATATCCTATATCTTCATCTCCATCCCTATGGAGTGTCTGCTCATCATTTCTCCCAGGATAAAACTTTACACTTGTCGCCCATCCTCCTTTAGTCCCAGAAAAAATACTATGGGCTGCAGTAAGAACATGTTTTGGACCAGTTAAAACCCCTGTGGATATGTATTGTTCTTCTGGATTATCAAAAGTAACTACAAGAATGCCATAGAAACTATAAGGGCAAAGGTATGTAGAATATATTCTTGATCTTCTGTCCTCACTTTTTTTTAAGAGGCTTTCAGTATTATCGTCTTTTTGGGGAGGGGAGTTATTAACCCTCAGGTAAATAGGGGCTATTTCTTCTCCATCGTCAGCTTGAGAGGAAAGTTTATGAGGGACTTTTTGTTCTCTTACACCATTTTTTCCAACTGCATCATTAACAATGCGGAAATTTGCTTCATTTAGGTCTTTTAAATTACAGGGAACGTAATTGCCTTTTGGGGCTTTTTCTCCATGAAGTATTGTACCCTCTTCCTTCTTTTTTAGATCGTATTTCTTAGTGATCCAAGGATTATTATCATTTTTAAGTCCCTCTTTTTTTGTTTCTGGTAACTTTTCCATGCCTTGAGATTCAAAGGGAAATATGAAAGCTAAACTACAGATTAATATTATTAGGTACATAAAAACTTACCTTATTAATTGTTAGGATAATTTACTAAGTAAAAACTTCTTAATTACCACTAAGATTAAAAGCGAAGGGACACTTAATCTTAGTGGGTTTTTATTGTTTCTTATTTAAGAAGTAATATTTGATTCTTCGCTTTCCTTTTCTCTTTCTAGGATTTCCCGCCCTTCGCCTTCAGTTAGCCATTCATCAATTACTGCGTAACCAGTTTTAGCTGCCTCCTCAAGAGCTGGTAAGTATTCTACCTTGTCAAGTTCAATCTCCACATCGAACTCAGGATTAATACGGGTGTAACTTTGCTTCCCTAACAGGTCCAGCATACTATTATCAACATTCATACTATTAACATTCATGAGTGTATCTATTGTAGGGCGAGCAGCAAAGGCGTCCCCTGTATTTGGGGGAAAATAAAGCCCACCTTTCTTGTAACCTGTGCCTAGAGAAAGCATGATAATATTCTTTTGCCAAGCTATCATTTTTTGTTGTTGCGCCCATTTGACCAAATGACGAACCACAAGAGCCGAAGGATTATTGGTTAATAACCCACCATCCACGAAGGTATGCATAGAAATAGTGTGTTTTTGCCTATCTTGAAGGCCAACACGATAAGCAGGAAAATATGTTGGTGCTGCCGAAGTGCTTCGTCCCACTTGCCACAAAGGGATTCTAAGATTGTCGCGAGCTAGCAACTCTTTAGCAGTAAGTGTATCAAAAATATATGGGCGAGAAGGAGAATGATCTCCGCTTCCTTCAATATCTACTGCTGTAACTAAAGTATTCGTTAGGGTTTGATCAAGATAGGTGTTTTCTCCTAATTTTTCCTTTAATAAGCTGGTTAAGCTTTTTTCTGAATATTGAGGTACATTAATATGATGCCCTAAGTAATTTTTATATAACCAATATGCTCCACCCCACAGCCTAGCAGGGTAATTGTAAAAACTATAATTTTTTGTGTCCCCAGTAAGTGAAAAAATCTTTTCTCCATGTTCAGAAAATAGTTTTACTAACTCGTCAGTACTTAAGAGGGGATCAAGGGTAGGTCTTCCTTCCTCTATTACTGGTGCTGTTAGTCCCAAAGCTAATATTCCGCCAATTGAGGTGCCTCCAATATAGTCAAAAACTGTATGAAGATCACGTTTGTTCATTTGCCTATAAAGATAATCTAAATGCAAAGCTGGAATATAGCCGCGTATACCCCCTCCATCAATTGACAGGGTTCTAAATTGTATTACGGGAACCTCGCTGGTTTTCATTACATGGGAAATAAGGTCTTCCACATCGTCATTTATTTCGAAAAAATCTCTGCCCGTCTTTCTTGTAAAGAGAACAGTTGCAGACTGAATTTGTTTTATTAATTTAGGCCCATTCAATTCTTCTTTTGTGTCATCAGGACGTGCTGAAGGAAGATTCTTTTTTTCTGTTATAGATGGGAATATGAAAAGCTTTTCTGTATTCAATGCTTCTGGCAGTGGTAATTCTATTGGTTCTGCAACAGCTGTATTATCATTAATACTTAAATTTTCTATGTTGGGTGTTATCTCGCTAGGTTCAGCAATAATAGTTTGGATTACTGTACTATTTTTAGGGCTATGGGAGGCAGTAGAAAGAGGTTGTGATCCTTCTTGTTCCATTGCATAGATAGGTAAAGTACAAGTCAACATGTATAGAGGCAGCATTTTTAAGATTACCATAGATTTCCTCATTATTATTAGTTAACTTGTAAAAGCTATAATCTTAATTATGATTGTTCTAATTTAAATTTTAAGTTTTTTTCTCTTCTTTTTTATCTATTAGGCTGGCTCGATTTTTGGGAGCCGTTACGGTTTTCTTTAAAACCAGATTGCGTCTTTAGAACTTGTCTGGAAAAAGTCTAAACAAGTTTAGCAAGCATAATTTTTAGCATAGAGATACGGACCATATTCCCAGCATCGTAATAACTTCGTACAGCATACATTATACGAAGTTATACGATAAATCTTCTTTTTTTTACTTAAGCGGTATTTCTCAATTCCTAGCCTACCTATTGCTGCCCAACAATCATTTTCCGCAGCCTGCATATACC
>NZ_JQAK01000001.1:1679363-1684892 GCF_000757605.1 Candidatus Paracaedibacter symbiosus
CATCCTTCTGAACAGTCGTATAACTTCGTATAATGTATGCTATACGAAGTTATTACGGAGAAGCTATAGAAAGTACCATCGATTTTTGCTCAAATCTGCAGCGCATAGATCGCACAAACACTTGAATAATAGAATAGAAAATCAACTATATTTAAGCCAATGCTAAAGATTTTAATTTAGCATTAGCAATGACAAGGATTTTACGCATCAAAGCAGTTAGAGCAACCATTTTCTTTTTGCTTTTCGCAATAAGATTTTGGTAGAAAATCTTTAGGTAAGAATTAGAATTTCGAGCAGCCATAGCTGCCATGAAGAGGGAGGGCTTAATGCCTGCTCTGCCAAAACCTGTCCGCCGGTATCCAATTTGCTTGCCGCTATCCCTGTTTATAGGAGCTAAGCCTGCAAGGGCCGCAATCTTGCGTCGCGTTAGGGTACCTAATTCAGGCAAAAGAATCAGCATTTCAAAGGCGACAATGTCGCCAATACCTGGAATTGACTTTAAGATTTCTAATTTGTGAGCAAAATCTGGCATTGAGGCGATCAAGGGGGATTGGGCCCATTCGTGTCAAATTACGGTTAGCTATTTTGAGGGGTATAGAGACAAAAGTTTGTCTGGTTAAAGCATACTCTAAATACATAAAGCTCCGCCCTACCCTTATTTCACAAACTCTTTTTATAATAGCCTGTTGGCCACGATGCCTTTAAATTATAAATACATTTATTTCTTGCTTGATATGTACCATTTATGGTACATATCATAGTATGAGTATAGAAGATAAAAAATTAATTGCTATATTTTTTAAAGCTTCCTCTGGTAGAGAGCCTGTTAGAGAATGGCTAAAAGATTTAGTATCAGGTAATAGAAAGATCGTTGGTGCTGATATTAAAACAGTTGAGTTTGGCTGGCCTATCGGAATGCCGGTATGTAGGCCACTAGGCAATGGGCTATACGAAGTTCGATCTAATCTGTTAGATAAATCCATTGCAAGAGTTATTTTCTGTATTGAAAGAAACACTATGGTTTTACTGCATGGGTTTATTAAGAAAATCCAAAAAACCCCACAAAAAGAACCTAGCTTAGCTTTAGATAGAAAAAAGGAGCTTTACAAATGATGGATATCAACAAAGAAAGATTAGGGTCAACCCTTGACGACTTACTTGAATCTGAAAATGAGCTTATGGAAGTAACAGCTATTGCCCATAAGCGTATTATCGCCTGGCAAATAGAGCAAGCCATGAAGGTAAAACATGTTACAAAGATAGAAATGGCAAAACGTATGCATACTAGCCGCTCAGCAGTTGATCGGCTACTCAATCCAAGTAATCCCAGCGTAACATTAGATACGATTGATCGTGCTGCTACAGCGCTTGGTATGACTTTAAATATTTCTTTAGTAGCAAAAAATTTATCTATTTAGCTTTTTACTCATAAATGGAGTAATACTATAGTGTCTTCACGGTTTTTATCAGTAAATAAACTCTACTAAAATAATAAATCGGTTACGCTGATTTGTTAACTATATTAATTAACTTTTTTGAATTAAGTAAATACAATAGTTTAAGTACCTCCCTCCCCTACTTTAACTTAAGTAAAGGAACTCCTCCTTTTCTTTACTTAGTTCACAGTATAACTCAAATTTTCCTATAAGCCAATTTGCCTAACATCTCTTTATTCATTCCTCTTTACTATAAGCGGGAGGAATAAATTTTTACAACAGTACCTTTAATAGCTTTTCATTCCCTATTCGTATACCACCTGCAGATAATAATCCCTCTCCTCGTTCGTCCGTCTCCCCTGTAATACTTATCACCGTCCAACTGGCAGACTTTAAAATAGGGAATCATCATACTTATCGCTTGTTTAAAAGGAAATTATAAACCACCAACAATATTACTTAGTTTAAAAAAAATACCAATAATATTGTAACTTCATTAATCAATAAATATTTATTTCTATTATTAACAATATTACTTTGTAGCTTAAATGTAATTTCTCTCGTTGTTAACTGTAGAAATGGTACCTTTAGAGAAAAATAAACAATGATAGAAAGTAGGATCATGGTGGTGTCGTCAAGTTGTTTAGAGGGAATAAAATAGGGATTCCTTCCCCTCTCTTATTTGGCATAATGGTGGTGTGAAGCCACAATCTCGTTAAAGATATCTAAAGATTGAATAAATTTTGTCGATACTCTTTGGCACTCTGCTTATACCGTCCTACTTTAAAAAAGTTAAGAAAAGCACCCATACTGCTCAAAAATCTTTGGGCGCTTGGCACACTTTTGAAACTTTTTAAGCGCTCGCTTTAAAAATCTTATAGCTGACTTGGTATTTCTTCTCCTTTGTAAAAGGACATCAATCTCTTCTCCCTCGCTATCAATCAGTCGCCATAACCAAAAGACGTCCCCTTTTATCTTTACTCTAACCTCATCAATATGCCATTTGTCTTTAAAAGCTGATCCTCTTTTCCGACGTATATCTCTGGCATAAACAGGTCCCCAAGTTTGGCACCAATTTCGAATGGTTTCATAAGTGACAGATAGGTCTCTATCCTCAAGCATTTCGCTTAAATCTCTTAAGCTGATTTTATAACGGTAATAGTAGCGAACAGCAAAGCCGATAACACTTTTAGGAATACGGTATCCTTTATAATGATCTCGCATAATCAAGGACTTTCTCTTATTTTTGCAAGAATCTTACAATAACTACATCTCCATCTCAACAACTTGACGACACCGGTTGGCTGTCTTAGCAAGATCAGCAATGTAATGATCTTTGGCTCCTATAAATAGATGAAGGACTGAAAGCGTCAAGTGCCGCTCTAATTGATTAAAGAGTAAATTGGGTTTTTCCTGGTTATCGTCTAATAGAAATAAGCAAACAGAAGTTTGCTCCTTTACAAGGCTCCTGATATTGTCGAGCGTTTTTTCAAATTCGGCTCTTATGCAAAGATTGTTATAATGGCCTCTTAAAGAGGAAAATTGATCTGAGTTTTCTATAAAGTCTTTTATACCCTCTTGGGAATTGCATCCCAATTTTACCATAATATTATGGATGTAATTCTCGACTGTTTTAGGAGATAGAGATAAAAGAGATGCAATCTTTTTGGCAGGTCTTCCGCTAATAATAAATGAAATAATATCTATTTCTCTTGGTGTAAACCTGGCACCATTTATTTCCTCTAGGTATTTATAGGTATTTATAGTGAAAGAAAGGAGAAGGATTATTAGTGTTTAACATTATAATACCATCCAAATTTAAAAGCTTGGATTTTATTTAAAGCAGTAAAAGTATGGAATGGTATAAAGAGGTTTTTATAAAGATGAATACTAGAGTATTTTTCCCTCTAATCATCTCCTCGGGTAAATTTTCAGGATAGCTAATCATCACCTCTTGGTAATAATTAAATCATGACCGGGATGGAACGGCAGGTGCCTCTGTGAAAGATTGAGAGAAACTTGCTCGTCAATTAAGCTTTTCGTTTTCGTAGCTCATAGGTGTTCTATCATTTAGGACACTACTATGAGGATGGAGTAGAGGTTTTAACAGATCCCAAAAAAGCAGTGGAATTTTTCCGAAGGACCCATAATAAAGAAAATGCTTGGGAATGATATTATCTAGGTCAAGTTTATGAAAAGGGCCTAGGAGAACCTCCGAATTTAGAAGAAGCGATTGAGGATTTATAGAGAGAATATATTACCTTCCCTGTCCGCAGCACAAAAGCCTTATAGAAAGAATCGTTAAATTTTTGTGAAGGAAATATAAATATGTCTTCTGAAAATAGTAACAAACACTCTTTCCCTATTGATGTTTATATTGGAAAAAAATTAAAGCAACGGCGTCGACTATTAGGATTAAAACAGTATGAATTGGCAAAAATGTTGGGGGTAACTTCCCAGCAAATTCACAAATACGAAAAAGGATTTGATCGGATATCGGCGAGCCGGCTTTTAGAAATAGGTAAAGCTCTTTCAGTTCCGACTTGTTTTTTTATGAGGGGTTGGAAGAATATCATTCCCAAGGAAAGGAGCTGACGGTGAATTGTATAAATAATCAGGGCAAAAAATTCATGATAAAACTTTTAGATACTGAAGAGATTTTCACTGAGATGAAAGTTTTAAAAAAGAATTCAACTTCAGAAATCTAATTTTTTAATAACCACACTCTAGATTTCATCCCTATATTTGGGGTTCCTTTAGAACTTGTCTGGGAAAAGATTAAACCAATTTAGCAAGCATAATTTTTACCATAGAGATGCGTACCATATTTTCAGAGTTGCCAGGGATAACTAGACAGCGTCAATGGGGCACGGGCGATAATAAAAAGCACTTTTTATATATTATTGAAATGAAGAATTACAATTACGCAAGAGAAAACGTTACGGGGAATAACTATAAGAAAATTAGGGGTTTATTGTTGCTAAGCGCCATAAATCTTTGTTGGCAGAGCACAGCTTTGGCTATGGATAATCCCAATCCTATGGGTAAAATAGCAGCCGACCTTGAAGATTGCGGCCAGCAAAGGCAACCGTTTCTAACGAGGCAAAGGGTAGAGGACGATACATCACCTGAGAGTCTAGCTGTAGGTGCTTTGGTGGTCGATCATGGAATACAACCATTGCTTGCCATAGAGTCCCCTAATAACCCCCCACGCTCTAACTTTGCTGAAAGTACCGTCCATACTACTGGAGATAACCCTTTTGAATGGCTTCCATTGGAAGTAAATTATCACATTTTTCAATTTTTAGATTCGAACTCTGCCAAACAAGCTGCATTGGTATCTCATGCTTTTAATAGTTTGGAAAATCTAACAAGAAGACATTTAAGGGTTAAGGATTCCATCACAGCTGAGAAGCTCATAGAATTTGTAACGAAGTACCCACACCTGACATCGCTGGATCTGGGGGGGGTGCCGACAGATCAAGGATGCAGCCCTCATCAAGGTGGCTGAGAGTTGCCCGAACCTGACTTCACTGGATCTGTCGGGGTGTCGAAAGATCGCGGATGCAGCCATCATCAAGGTGGCTGAGAAGTGTAAGAACCTTACCAAGCTGGATCTATGGGGGTGTCGAAAGATCAAGGATGCAGCCATCATCAAGGTGGCTGAGAAGTGTAAGAACCTTACCAAGCTGGATCTATGGGGGTGTCGAGAGATCAAGGATGCAGCCCTCATCAAGGTGGCTGAGAGTTACCCGAACCTGACCTCACTGACTCTGTCGGCGTGGCCACAGATCAAGGATGCAACCCTCATCAAGGTGGCTGAGAAGTGTACGAACCTGACCTCACTGACTCTGGAGGGGTGTTGGCAGATCAAGGATGCAGCCCTCATCAAGTTGGCTGAGAGTTGCTCGAACCTCACCTCGCTGAATCTGCGGGGGTGTGAAAAGATCACGGATACAGCCATCATCAAGTTGGCTGAGAGTTGCTCGAATTTGGCATCACTGAATCTGCGGGGGTGCGGCAAGATCACGGATGCAGCCATCATCAAGTTGGCTGAGAGTTGCTCGAACCTCACCTCGCTAAATCTGCGGGA